>CAWIGW010000006.1:0-92375 GCA_963835865.1 uncultured Solirubrobacteraceae bacterium | reverse complement strand
TTGACCTTCTCCGAGGCGCTGATGCGCGTGGGGGTGAACGTAACGCCGAACATCGGCTCGAACATGATCCCCAGGCGCCGGTCGGCTTCGGCGAGGCGGGCCAGCGAGGCCGCCGGGTCATCGGGGTCCTCACCGATCCCCTCGAGGAAGGCCAGCGGCTCTGCGGTTGGCCGGTGGGCCGGCTGACGGGCGGCCAGGCGCTCAAGCACGGGAGCCATCTTGAGGAGTGCGTTGTCCCCCATACCGGGCATCGATGCATGGCCGGCCACGCCGTCGGTGGCGATGGTGAACCTGAACACGCCCTTCTCGGCGCAGCAGACGCCATAGCAGCGGTGGCCGCCATATTCGAAGAAGGCTCCCCCTCCCTCGTTGATCAGCATGTCGCAGCGGACCTTCTCGGGATGGTTCTCGGTGATCCACTGTGCTCCCAGCTCGCCCCCGGTCTCCTCGTCGACAACCGCCACGATCAGCAGCTCGCCCCGGGCCGGCCGCCAGCCCGAGCGGGCAAGCGATGCTCCGGCGGCGATCTCGGCGGCGACCTGCGACTTCATGTCGAGCGCACCCCGGCCCCAGAGGAAGCCGTCTGCGATCTCGCCGGACCAGGGATCGCGGGTCCACTCACCGGGATTCGCAAGGACCGTGTCGGTGTGACCCAGGTAACAGAGCGTCGGTCCCTCCGTGGTGCCCTTCAGGCGAGCCACCAGGTTGGGACGTCCGGGCTCCGCGCCGAGCAGCTCGCACTCGAACCCGGCCGCCCGGAGGTGCCCGGCCAGGTACTCCTGGGCGGGTCGCTCGTTACCGGGCGGGTTGACGGTGTTGAAGCGAATCAGGCCGGTGAGCAGCTCCTGGGCCTCGATCGCCGGTTCGCCGGCCTCCGGGCTCATCGGGGAGTCCGGACTCCGATCTCCGCGATCTCCTCGCTGCTCAGGGGGAAGTGGCAGGCGGCCAACGTTCCTGTGCCCTTGTCCTCGAGCGTCGGGTCATCGGTCGAGCAGCGCTCCTGGGCCTTGGGGCAGCGCGTGTGGAAACGACAGCCGCTGGGCGGGTTCGCCGGACTTGGCACGTCACCGGTGAGAAGCCTGCGCTTGTCGTTCTTGCCCGAGGGGTCCGCGACGGGGACCGCCGAGAGTAGCGCTCCCGTGTAGGGGTGGCGCGGCGCGCCGTAGAGATCGTCGCCCGAGCCGATCTCCACGACCTTGCCGAGGTACATCACCGCCACGCGGTCGCACATGTGACGGACGACCGAAAGATCGTGCGCGATGAAGATCAGGGCCAGCCCGAACTCGCGCTGCAGCTCGCGCAGGAGGTTCAGGACCTGAGCCTGGATCGAGACGTCCAGCGCCGAGACCGGCTCGTCGGCGATCAGCAGCTTGGGTTTCAGGGCCAGGGCCCGAGCGACGCCGATCCGCTGACGCTGCCCACCGGAGAACTCGTGCGGGTAGCGGTTGTAGTGCTCCGGGTTCAGGCCGACCGTCTCCATCAGTTCCTGGACGGCCTTTTTCGCATCGGCCTTGTTGTCGTGAAGGCCGTGGATCACAAACGGCTCGCCGATGATCGAGCCGATCGTCTTGCGGGGGTTCAGCGACGAGTAGGGATCCTGGAAGATCATCTGCATGTCGCGCCTGACGGCCTTCAGGCGGGAGCCCTTGAGCCGGCTGATGTCCTGGCCCTCGAAGGAGATTTCGCCGGAGGTCGGCTCGAGCAGGCGCATGACCAGCCGGGCTGTCGTGCTCTTGCCGCAGCCGGTCTCGCCGACGATGCCGAGGGTTTCCCCGCGGGAGACATCGAAGCTGACCCCGTCGACGGCCTGAACGGCGCCGACCTGGTGCTGGATGAAGATCCCCTTGGTGATCGGGAAGTGCTTGACGAGGTTGCGCACCTGGAGCAGCGGCCCGTCGGCGAACGTCCGCGGTCTGCCAGGGCCTGCTCGCTGTCCGACGGGCCGCTCACCGCGGCTCGTCCGCGTGCCATGCCGGCTTTCGTGATGCCCACCTCGGCGATCGCAGCCTCAGGGGTGCCTCCGGCGGCCAGCTCGGCCCAGAGCCTGCGACGAACATCGGTCTCCAGGAGACATGCGACCTGGTGGCCCGGCTCGTCCCCGACCTGCTCGAGCTGCGGATCGATCCGGGCATGGTCGGGCTGCGCATAGGGGCAGCGCGGATGGAAGTGACAGCCGCTGGGGGGGTTGATCAGGCTCGGCGGCGTGCCCGAGGATCGGAACCAGCTCCTCGTCCCGGGGGCTGTCCAGGCGCGGTATCGAGCGCAGCAGGCCCCAGGTGTAGGGGTGCTGGGGTTTGGAGAAGATCTCCTCGGCCGAGCCCGTCTCGACGATCCGCCCTGCGTACATCACCGCGATGTCGTCGGCCATCTCGGCGACCACGCCGAGATCGTGGGTGATGATCAGGATCGCCATCCCCAGCTCCTGCTGGAGGCGTTCCATCAGCGCCAGGATCTGGGCCTGGACCGTCACGTCGAGGGCCGTCGTGGGCTCGTCGGCGATCAGCAGCTTGGGCTCGTTGGCGAGGGCCATTGCGATCATCGCCCGCTGGCGCATACCGCCGGAGAACTCGTGCGGATAGGCGTCGACCCGTTTTGCCGGGTCGGGAATGCCGACCAGCCCGAGCAGTTCGACCGCCCGCTCACGGGCCTTGGACTTGGAGACGTCGCGGTGGGCCAGGATCGCCTCGACCAGCTGATCCCCGACGCGGTAGAGCGGGTGCAGGGCCGAGAGGGGGTCCTGGAAGATCATCGCGATTTCGTTGCCGCGGACCGCCCGCAGCTCGTCTTCGGGCAGCGCGACGAGGTCACGGCCGTCGAACATGATCCGCCCGGAAATGTTGGCCCCCTGGCGGCGGGTCAGGCCGAGTGTCGTCATCGAGGAGACCGTCTTGCCGGAGCCGGACTCGCCGACGATCCCCAGCGTCTTGCCGGCCTTAACCTCGTAGCTGATGCCGTCCACGGCGTGCACCAGGCCGTCCTCGGTCGGAAATTCCACCTTGAGGTCTTCGACCCGCAGCAGCGGCTCGGAGGCGCTCACGAGTAACGCACCCTTGGATCGAGATAGGCGTAGCCGATGTCGGCGACGATGTTGGCGATGATGATGAACATCGAGGCCAGAAGGACGGTGCCCTGGATCACTTCGAAGTCCGCATGGACGATCGACTGGTAGGCCAGCAGCCCGACGCCGGGAATGTTGAAGACGGTCTCGATCAGCACCGCCCCGCCGAGCAGGACGCCGATTTCGAGAGCCAGCAGCGTGACGATCGGGTTGATCGAGGCGCGTACGCCCTGTCTGAGCACTCTGCGATCTGTCAGACCCTTCGCCCGGGCCGTGCGGATGTAGTCCTCGCCCATCGTCTCGATCAGGCTGCCTCGCATCAGCCGTGCGAAGACGGCAGCGCTGCCGGCGGCCAGGACGCACCAGGGCATGATCAGCGAGGTGAACCATTTCCAGGGGTCTTCGGTGATACCGACGTAGCTGCCCGAACCGGGGAAGATCTTGAACTTGCCGATGTCCTGCGAGAACAGCAGCAGGGCCAGCAGGCCCAGCCAGAATTCGGGGGCCGAGATCAGCACCAGCGCCGAGCCCATCGAGGCGCGGTCGAGGTAGGTCCGCTGCTTGATCGCGGAGATGATGCCGACCGAAAGCCCGCCCACCATCCACACGACGGCCGCCCCGATCGCCAGCGAAGCGGTGGCGGGAAGCCGTTCCTTGATCAGGTCGACGACGGACTCCTGGCTGTAATAGCTGTAGCCGAAGTTGAAGTGCGCGACGATGTTCTTCAGGTAGTCCCAGAACTGCGTCGGCAGCGACTTGTCGAGCCGGAGAACATGTTCGATTTCCTTGATCAGTTTCGGCTGCGGGTCGCGGCCCGCCCGAAGGATCGCCGGGTTCCCTGTCGGCAGGACCCGGAACAGGATGAAGGTGAGCATGCAGACGATGAGCAGGAGCAGGACGCCCCAGATGAGCCTGCGGATCACGTAGCCGGTCATCTACCGCCGCGGTGAGGGTCGTTGCCGGCCGGATCGGTCATTTGCGTTTCGGTGAGCTCTCTCGTCGTGGTTTTCTCGAGTTCGCGTGATCACCCACGATCGGGGGCCCCGCACGCGGCGGGGCCCCCTCTCGCGTCACTTCAGGCGATGCCTACTTCAGGGACGTGTAGTTGTAGTCCCACTCGCCGACGTCCCAGAGGTCGCCGACGCCCTTGACCTGGCTGCCGGCGATGTTCCCCTGCTTGTCCCAATCGAACGGAACCGCAGCGGCGGTGCCGACGATTTCTTCGTCGATCTTGGCCCAGGCACTGGCACGAGCTGATTTCCCGGAGACCTTTTCCGCAGCTTCCATCGCGGCGTTGATTTTCGGGTTGTTGAGCTGCGGCCAGTTCACGTTGCCCGTGGCGTTGATGAATTTGCCGTTGAACGTGATGTTGAGCACCGTCTGCGGGTCCGCGAAGTCCGCGATCCAGCCGATGCTCGGGCACACGTCGATCTCTTCTTTCGGCACGTTGCAGTACTTCGCGTACATCGTCGACGTTTCGACGAGCGTGAACTTGGTGGTGAAACCGAGGTTCTTGAGCGTCTGGTTGACGATTTCCGCGTCCTGTTCGGCCGGGTTGCCCTTGGCGCCGACGATCGTGACCGTCTTGCCACCGGTGTATTTCCCGCTCGGGTAGCCGGCTGCCTTGATGTACTTTTCGGCGACCGCCATGCTGCCCTGAATGTTTTCGTTGAAATCGAACTTCGGGCCGGCTGCTCCACCCGCCTGTTCGAAGCCGCTGATCGTCGGGTAGATGAAGTGCGTCCCGACTTCGGTCACCAGCTTTCCGCCGCGGGCCTTGTCCATCGCTTCACGAGGCATCGCCGCATAGACGGCCTTGCGGAGATTTTCGTTGGTGAAGACACCGGCGTGGTTGTTCAGGCTGATGTAGTGGGTTCCGGCACCAGGGGAGATCTCCAGCTGGTCTTTGTATTTTTCGGCAGCCAGCCGGATAATCGACTGAGCCGGCGGTTCGTTCTCGACGATGTTCGTGCCTTCGAGAACCTGACGGCCGATGACGGCGTTCGTCCCACCGATCTTGATCTGGATTTCATTCAGGTAGGCGGGCCGGAAGTCCGTGCTCGGATTCCAGTTGGGGTTGCGCACGAGGGTCGCTGACTTGCCCGGGAAGTAACCGACCTGCAGCACTTTCCCTGCGGCGTTGTTCTTGAGCATGTACGGCCCGGTTGCCACCTGGTAGTTGCCGTAGTCCGACGGCTTGTGCTTGTCGTACTTTTCGGCGTATTCCTTCGGCACGGGCGCCGTCAGCGGCAGAACCAGTGACGCCGCGACGAACGAACCCTTCGGTTCAGACAGTTTGAAGACGATCGTGTGGCTGTCCGGCGTCGTGATCCCCTTGATCGGTCCACCAGTGGCGGTCTTGACGCCTTCGACCGAGTCGAAGTAGGCGTGGATGTAGGGGTTCGCGACGTTCGGGTTGGCGCCACGCTGGATTGCGTAGGCGACGTCCGCCGAGGTGACTTCACGGTTGACCGGAGGGCTGAACTTGATGCCCTTCTTCAGGTGGACCGTGACCGTCTTGTTGTCGGAGGAGACTTCCGGCTGGCCTTCGGCCAGGTCGGCGCTCGCTTCGGAGGCGGTGTTGGGCTTGTTGGAGTACAGCGGCCGCTGGGTTGCAAACACGACCTCGTAGTCAAGCGAGTAGTAGGCGATCCCCGGATCGAGATGTTCGAAGTCGGTTTCGTTCAATACCTGCAGCGTGCCGCCCTTTTTGCCGCCTGTCAGCGACTGCGTGGTGGGGTTCTGGTATTCGCCCGTGTCGAGCTGTCCAGAAGCGTTCGCCGAGTTGCTCGAACCACTCGAGCTCGAACTCGAGCTCGAACTCGAGCCGCACGCGGCGAGAACCAATCCCAGCACGGCAACGAGCGCAATGGCCGCCACCGATCTAATCGACCTCATTAAGACGCCTCCTGTGTTGTGTATCAATTGCCCATGGCGGTGATGGCCGTCATGCGGCGTTCCTCGGGTTCAGGGCGTCTCTAAGCCCATCGCCAAGCAGATTGAAGGCCAGCACCGTGAACAGCAGTGCCAGGCCGGGGTAGACCATGTACCACCAGGCCGTCTGGAAGATCGGCGTGGCCGAGGCGATCATCTGGCCCCAGCTGGCGGTCGGGGGGCGGATGCCCACGCCCAGGAAGGAGAGAGCCGCCTCGATCAGGATGTTGGTCGGGATCTGGAGGCTGGCGAAGACGATGATCGGGGCCCCCAGGTTGGGCAGGATCTCGCGGAACATGATCCGCAGGTCCGAGGCCCCCAGCGCCCGTGACGCGTCGACGAACTCCCGCTCTCGCAGAGAGAGGACCAGTCCCCGGACGATCCTGGCCATGTAGGGCCATGTCCCCAGGGCGATCAGGAAGATCACGACCCCGAGTCCGGGCTGGATCGCACCGCCGAGACACCCGTTGACGGCGCAGGCCGCGCCGATGCCGATTCCCAGCAGCAGCAGCGGTATCGAGAGCACGACGTCCATGAAGCGCGAAAGCAGCGTGTCCGCCCAGCCGCGGTAGAACCCGGCGAGCAGGCCGACGATCACGCCGATGAACGTCGAGATGCCCGTGCCGACGATCCCGACGACAAGAGAGACCCTTGTGCCGTAGATGACGCGGGACATCACGTCGCGCCCGAGCTGGTCGACCCCCATCGGGTGCGCCGCCGACGGGCCGTCCGGAGAGCCGAATTCATCCGTCAGGTTGAGGTTCTGCACGTTCGGGCCGGGAAGCCCGAGGACCTTGATCACCAGCGGCGCAAAGATCGCCACGAAGATCAGGAGGACGATGAACATGAAGGAGGCCATCGCGACCCTGTCGCTCTTGAGCCGGCGCCAGAACAGCTGCCCGGGCGAACGGGCGGCGATCTCGCCTGTGAGCCCGAGGATGTCCAGCTCGCCCTCCGAGGAGGGGAGGATCTCCGCGCTGCCGAGGCTGCTCATTCCTCTGTGAGCTCCTCTAAATCACGTTTTGGGCTGCGAATGTCAAGCATCGAATCTACACCTTCGACGGGAACCTCTGCGTACCTACTCCTAGGGAGTTTCCCCGGACAGCCAAGTATCACTCCTCCGGGGAGCAATACTCATGGTCATGGACACCCTTTTTGGCGAGGATCCGGCGTTGGAGAGCGGGTCTCCAACAGACCCCCCGGGGTCAGGTGGGGACGGCACGCCGCTGGCCGCGCGGGTCCGGCCGCGGAGCCTTGACGAGTTCGTCGGGCAGGGACACCTGCTGGGCGAGTCCTCAGCGCTGCGCACCGCCATCGAGCAGGGCCACCCCCACTCGATGCTGCTCTACGGGCCCCCCGGCACGGGAAAGACAACGCTGGCGCGAATCGTGGCGGGCGGTTCCGGCGCGGCCTACGAGGAGCTGAGCGCTGTGGCCGCCGGACGCGCAGAGGTCAGGGCCGTGATCGAGCGCGCCGCCCACCGGCGCGACACCGGCGGCACACAGACGATCCTCTTCCTCGACGAGATCCACCGTTTCAACAAGGCCCAGCAGGACGCCCTTCTGCCGGCCGTGGAGGAAGGGCTGCTGACGCTGATCGGTGCGACCACCGAGAACCCCGCCTTCGAGGTCAACGGCGCACTCCTGTCGCGGATGAGGGTCTACGCCCTGAAGGCGCTCAGCGTCGAGGAGCTGGAAACCGTGCTGGTCAGGGCCGCCGGAGAATCCCCCGGGATCGATGGAGAGGCCGTCAGCTTCCTGGCCGTGCGCAGCGAAGGAGATGCCCGCACGGCCCTCAACGCGCTGGATCTGGCCGCCAGCACGGCAGCCGAGCTGGATGAGCCCTCGATCACGCTCGCCCGGGTCGAGGACGCGCTGCAGCGCCGAGCCGTCCTGTTCGACAAACAGGGGGATCGCCACTACGACTACATCTCCGCCTGGATCAAGGCGACCCGTGGTTCGGATCCGGACGCCTCGCTCTACTACCTGGCCGTGATGCTCGAGGGCGGCGAGGACCCGCGGTTCATCGTCCGCCGCATGATCATCCTCGCCTCGGAGGACATCGGCAACGCAGATCCAGGCGCCCTGTCGCTCGCCACCGCCGCCGCCGCCGCGGTCGAGCATGTCGGCCTGCCCGAGGCCCGCTACGCGCTGGCCCAGGCTGCGATCTACCTGTCCCTCGCGCCGAAGTCCGACGCTGCCGGGCGTGCCCTGGCCGCCGCGCAGGCCCATGTCCGCGATCACGGCGCCGCAGCCGGTGCCCGGATGGCTCCGCTCAGGTCCCCTGTCGGATCTCCGCTCCGCCGGGCAGGAGATGGACAGCTACGAGAACCCCCATCGGCGCCCGGGGCACCTGGCGCCTCAGGAGCTCGCCCCCGAGTCCGTCGCCGGTGTCCGCTTCTACGAGCCTGACGAGGCCGAGTCCCGGCCGGCCGAGCGCCTGAGAGAGATCCGCCGGGGCCGGGGCCGAGAGACGGGATAATCCGAGGATGAGCGCCACGGCCGGCGAACCGGCCCAGCAGCTGAGGGCACGCAACCCGGCCACGGGGGCCGACCTGGGCACGGTGGGCATGACCGCGCCGGAGCAGATCGCCGGCGTCGTCTCGGACATCGCCAAGGTCCAGCCTTTGTGGGCCCTGCTACGCGTCTCCGACCGGGCTCGCTACATGCGCCGGATGGCCCAAGCGGTGATCGACGACTTCGATGAGCTCGCCGACATCCTGCTGGCGGAGCAGGGGCGCCCGCGAGCCGAGATCTGCGCACTGGAGCTGCTCGCGGCGATCGATGCACTCAGCTGGATCGCCGAGGACGGAGCCGGCGTCCTCGGCGGACGCCGGGTCCTGGCCAGCCGCTCGATGGCGATCGCCAAGCGAGGCCGGATCGCCTACGAGCCCTACGGCGTGGTGGGGGTGATCGGCGCGGGCAGCGCCCCCTTCGCTCAGCCTCTGGGGCAGATCGCCGGAGCCCTGCTGGCAGGAAACGGCGTGATCTTCAAGCCGGCCGCTCGAGCCTGCCTTGCGGGCGAGCGGATCGCCCGCGTCCTTGCCCGGGCCGGGCTGCCCGAGGGCCTCGTGAGGGTTGTGCACGGCGGCGCCAAGGTCGGTGTGGCAGTCGCCGAAGCTCCCGTCGACAAGGTCCTCTTCACGGGCTCCCCGGCCGTCGGGCGCACGGTCGCGCGGGCCTGCGTCTCGCGTGAGAAGGAGGTGACGGTCGAGCTCGGCGGCAAGGACGCGATGTTGGTGCTGGCCGACGCCAACCTGCCCAGGGCCGTCGCGGGCGCACTCTGGGCCGGCTGCGCCGGGGCCGGCGAGGCGAGGGGCTCGGTCGAGCGCGTCTACGTCGCAAGGGAGGTCTATGAGCCCTTCCTGGCCGGGCTGATCCGCGGTGCCCGGGAGCTGACCGTGGGCGACCCCGCCGACGAGCGGACTCAGATCGGGCCGCTGGCCTCCTCGCGGCGGCTGACCCACGTGGAGGAGCTCATCACGGAGGCCGTGGGAATGGGTGCATCGCTGCACTGCGGGGGACCCGTGTCGCCCGCCGGCCCCCAGGGCTCCTACCACGCCGCCAGCGTCCTCACCGGCGTCACCCCCGAGATGCGGATGTTCCGCGAGCCGGTCGACGGCCCGGTGCTCGCGGTCTTCGCCGTCGACTCCGAGGAGGAGGCGATCGCACTGGCCAACGACAGCGACTACGGCCTGGGCGCCTCGGTCTGGACTGCCGACCGCTACCGCGGCACGCGGATCGCCCGCGAGCTGAAGGCCGGGATGGTTTGGATGAACGACCATCTCCCGGGGCCGACGGTCTCCCGCGGCCCCTGGGGCGCCGCCGCCGGCGGCGGGCTCGGCAGGACCCTCGGGCAGGCGGGCCTGCGGGCCTGCGCGCAGGAGAAGCTGATCACCTGGGACCCGCCCGGGATGAGGGGGCTCTGGTGGGGTCCCTACGACGCGACCACCGCCAGGGCCGCACGGGCGATGGCCAAGCTGCGCTCCGACCGCGAGTCCGACCGTGAGCGGGCCTGGCGCCAGGGTGCCCTGACCTTCGCCCGAGCCGGCGCCAGGGCCTTCGGCCGGGGAGTGCCCCGCCGTTAGAGGGCTGCGCAGGAAGGGGAAGCGAGCCGCTTACGGCTAGGCTTGAGAAATGCCCGCCCAGGCCTATGCAGGCAAGGAGTGCGTCTGTCAGCTGCGCAGAGGGATCTGCGATCAGAGCTGCGTCCAGGGGATGCTGGACACGCCCTTCTACATCGCCTGCCTGAAGCTCACCGGACGACGCTGCCTGGTGGTCGGCGGCGGCGAGATCGGCGTCGAGAAGGTCGAGGGGCTGCTGGCCTGCGACGGCGAGGTGACCGTCATCGCTCCCGAGGTCGAGCCTGTCCTGGAGCGCTACGCCGGCGAGGGCTCGATCCGCTGGGAGCGCCGTCCATACGGCGGCCCGGGCGACCTCGAGGGGATCTTCATGGTGATCGCCGCGACCAACGACACGGACGTCAACATCGCCGTATTCGACGACGCCGAGCGCCGGGCCATGCTGGTCAACGTCGTCGACGTCCCACCGCTGTGCAACTTCATCCTGCCGGCGATCGTGAGAACCGGCCCGCTGGCGATCGCGATCTCCACGGCCGGCGCCTCTCCGGCGCTTGCCAAGCGGATGAAGCGCGAGATCGAAGCCCAGTTCGGCGAGCCCTACGCACGACTGGCGGTTCTCCTCAACGAGGTCCGCGGCTGGGCCAAGGGGACCTTGCCCACCTACCAGGACCGGAAGGTGTTCTTCGAGGGAATCGTGGGCGGTGACCCCGACCCCGTCGCGCTGCTGCGTGAGGGCGACGAGCAGTCCGTCCGTGAGCTGATCGCCCGCGCACAGAGCGCCAGCGAGCTCCAGCTCTCCTGAGCCTGAGCCATGGCCGTGATCGAGGTGGACCGACTGGCCCGCCACTACGGCGAACGCGAGGCGCTGGCCGAGGTCTCGCTGACGCTCGAGGAGGGCCGCACGCTGGGCGTCTTCGGCCCCAACGGCGCCGGAAAGACGACGCTCCTGCGAATCCTGGCGACGCTGCTTCGCCCCCACTCCGGGTCGGTCCGGGTGCTCGGCGCGAGCATTCCCGACGAGTCCTGGGCCGTCAGGGGCCGAGTGGGGCTGCTGGGGCACGAGCCCCTGCTCTACCGCGAGCTCACCCCCGCCCAGAATCTGAGCTACCACGCACGCCTGCACGGGGTCGAGAGCTCGCGCGTCGAGGAGGTCCTCGAGGCCGTCGCGATCTCAGCGAGGGCCGGCGAGGCCGTTCGGAACCTCTCGCGAGGGATGGTCCAGCGGGTGGCCGTGGCCCGAGCGGTTCTGCACGAACCCGACCTGCTGCTGCTGGACGAGCCCTACTCCAACCTCGACCCGGCGGCCGTCGAGCTGGTTCAGCCCCTGATCGGAGGAGGATCCGGCCGGACCCGGGTGATCTGCAGCCACGACCCCGGCGGGGGCCTGGCCGAGGCCGACCTGGTCCTCGGCCTGCGAGAAGGCCGCCCCGTCCTGCTGCGCCCCGCATCCGAGGTGAGCTCCGCCGAGATAACCGAGCTCTATCGATGAGCGGCGCCCTTCAGACCCCTTCGGATCAGGGCACCTCCGTCCGGCTGGAGCCCTCGCGCCCGCAGGTCGGGATCCGGCGAACCGTCGGGGCTGTCCTGCGCAAGGAGCTGCGGGTCGAGCTGCGGACCCTGGAGTCCGTCCCCGCGATGACGCTCTTCTCGTTGACGACCTTCGTCGTCTTCCACTTCGCACTCAACCGCAGCAGCGTCGAAGGGGACCTCGCCGCCGGGATCCTGTGGGTGACCCTGCTGTTCGCTTCGATCCTGGGGGTCAACCGCCTGTTTGTGGCCGATGCCGAGGAGGGGGGCTTCGACGGCTTCCTGCTGGCTCCGGTCGACCGGAGCGCACTGTTCATCGCGAAGGTCCTGACCCTCCTGGCATATCTGGTGGCACTGGAGATCGTCGCCGTCCCCGCGTTCGCCCTGCTCCTGCTGGGCTCCCCCCTCGGCCCGGCTCTGCCGGGTCTCATCCTGACGCTCCTGCTGGCCGATGTCGGGGTGGCCGTGATCGGCACGATGGTCGCCGCGATGGCGGTGCGCACCCGCTCGCGGGACCTGCTGGGACCGCTTCTGGCGCTGCCACTGTTCGTCCCGATCGTGATCGGCGGGGCCAGGGCGACCGCGCCGCTGCTCGCCTTCTCGCATGCCACCTGGCCCGCCGGGCGCTGGCTGACGACGCTCGGGCTCTATGATCTCTTGTTCGGGCTGATCGCCTACGCCCTGTTCGATTTCCTCCTGGAGGACTAACCCGATGTATGGCAAGGGCCTGCGCGCTCTGAGCATCTCCACCGTCGCTGCGATGTCACTCGCGCTCGGTCTCGTGTTCTTCTATGCGCCCCTCGAAGCCGAACAGGGCTTTCTGCAGAAGATCTTCTACGTCCACGTCCCCCTGGCGATCGTCTCCCTCTGTGGCTTCGTGATCGGCGGGCTGCTGGCGATCCAGCATCTTCGGACCCGGGATTCCCGCTGGGACATGCGCTCCTATGTGGTGATCCACATGAGCCTGATCTTCGGGCTGGCGACCCTGATCACCGGCTCCATCTGGGCCAAGGGCTCCTGGGGCCACTGGTGGGTCTGGAACGAGCCGACCCTGGTCTCCTTCCTGATCGTCTTCCTGCTCTACGCGACCTATCAGCCGCTTCGCTTCGCGATCGAGGACCCCGAGCGCCAGTCGCGCTACGCCTCGGTCTTCGCGGTGACCGCCGGGGCCTTCGTGCCGATGAACTTCATCGCCGTCCGCCTCTCCACGGCCTACCTCCACCCGAGGGTCCTCGGCAGCTCCGCCAACCTGCCGGGGTCGATGCGCTTCACCTTCACGATCTCGCTGATCGCGATTGCCCTGCTGTTCGCCACGCTCTGCAAGTACGAGCTGACGGCCAAGCACACGCGCGCGCAGGTGCGCGCGCTGCGCCGGCGCCTCTCGAGCGAGGCTCCCACCTCCCCACGCGGCCGCAGCGCCGCGCCGAGCGCGCCCGTGACTGGCGCGCCGGCCACCGGGACCGCATCGTGATCGGCCTCCTCCCTGCCGAAGTCCCCGCGCTGCCTCTGCACACGGCGGGCAAGTACGTCGCAGCGGCCTACATCGTCCTGTTCGCACTGGTGCTCGTCTACCTGGCGATCATGGCCATCCGTCTGAGCCGGATCGAGCGCGAGCTGGGGGACCTCCTGGAGCTCTCCGAACGAGAGGAGGAGAGGCCCCCGGCCCTCACCGGCTCCTCCTCCGAGGACCGCGAGTCGACTCTGGCATACCCCATAAAGGAGCACAAATGAGCGAGCTCCTGGCACTTGGAATCTCCCACAAGACCGCACCGGTCGCCCTGCGGGAGCGCCTCGCCTTCACCGAGGCGGAGGGCATCGAGTTCGCCCGGACGGCCACGGCGACCGACGAGGTCCGCGAGGCGGTCGTCATCTCGACCTGCAACCGGACGGAGGTCTACCTCGTCGTCGGGGATCCCGTCCAGGCCGAGGGCGAGGTCCTGAACCTGCTGGCCCGCAGGGCCGACATCCGCCCCACCGAGCTGGCCGAGGCGATCTACTCGCCGCGCAACTGCGATGCGGCCCGCCACCTCTACAGGGTCACCTCGGGGCTCGAGTCGATGATCGTCGGCGAGGCGGAGATCCAGGGCCAGGTCCGCCGCGCCCATGAAGCCGCCGTCGCAGCCGGCACCAGCGGACCCCTGACCAACCGCCTCTTCGCGGCGGCCCTCACGACCGGCAAGCGGGTGCGCACCGAGACCGCCATCGGCTCCAGCCGGGTCAGCGTGCCATCCGTCGCCGTCGACCTTGCTCTGAGCCTCCTGGGTGGACTTGAGCGCCGTCACGTGGTCATCCTGGGCGCCGGCGAGACCAGCGAGCTGACCGCCCGGGCGTTGGCCGACCAGGGCGCCGGGACGATCTTCGTCGCAAACCGCCATGCCGACCGCGCGCTGAGCATGGCTCAGCGCTTCGGCGGCTCGGTCGTGGGCCTGGACAAACTTCCCGACCAGCTGCTGCTCGCCGACATCGTCCTCTCCTCGACCGCCTCCCCCCACCCGATCGTCGAGCGCGAAGAGCTCGAGCTGGTGATGGCCGAGCGCGACGGGCGCCCGCTGCTGCTGATCGACATCGCCGTGCCCCGCGACATCGACCCCGAGTGCGGCGATCTGGAGGGCGTGACCCTCTATGACATCGACGACCTCCAGGCTGTCGTCGCGCGAAACCTGAACACACGCGCCGAGGAGGCTCCGCGGGCGCTCGAGATCGTCGAGGAGGAGATCCACCGCTTCGCCCGCTGGCTGGGGCAGCTGGACGCCCTGCCGACCGTCTCGGCCCTGCGCGAACATGGCAACGCCATCGTCGAGCAGGTCCTGGCTGAGAACTCAGGCCGCTGGGAGACCGCCTCGGCGAGGGACGTCGCCCGGATCGAGGCCGTGGCGCGTGCCGTCATGGGCCGCCTGCTTCACGAGCCGACGATCCGGCTGCGGAGCCTCAACGGCGACCGCGGCCACGCCAGCCTGGAGCTGTTCCGCGAGCTGTTCGGACTGCGCGAGGACGGCCCCGGCGAGCAGCCCGCGTCCGAGGAGCTGGCGGAGGTCCACGACCTGTCCGCTCACGCGCCCGACGCCCGTGCGCCCCGCAGGGCGCGCCGCCGTCGCGAGGGTTGATGCGGATCGGAACCCGGCGCAGCGCACTGGCGCTGGCGCAGGCGCAGGCGGTCGCCGAGATGCTTGGTGGCGCCGAGCTGGTCCCGATCGTGACGGGCGGAGACCGCGGCGCGGGAGTGGGCGACAAGTCACGCTGGGTGGCCGAGCTCGAGGAGGCTCTGCTGGAGGGTCGGATCGACATCGCCGTGCACTCGGCCAAGGATCTACCCGGCGAGCGGGCCGACGGACTGGAGCTGCTGGGCGCGCCGGCGCGCGCCGGCGCGGAGGATGTCCTCTGCGGGAGCTCCGATCTCGACGCGCTCCAGAGCGGAGCCCGGATCGGGACGAGCAGCGTCCGGCGCCTGGCGCAGCTGCGCGCGGCCCGAGGAGATCTTGAGGTCGTGCCGCTGCGGGGCAACGTCGATACCAGACTGGGCAGGCTGGCCGAACAGGCCGACGGTCTCGCCGCGATAGTCCTGGCACGTGCCGGGTTGCAGCGCCTGGGCCGGACGGCCGAGATCGGAGCCGTCCTCGACGCGGCCCGCTTCGTGCCGGCCCCCGGCCAGGGAACGCTGGCCCTGGAGGGCCGGGCCGACGACGAGAGCGCTCGCCAGGCTGTCGCGGCGATCACCGACTCCGCGGCCTTCGCCTGTCTGCTGGCCGAGCGAGCACTGGCGCGTGAGCTCGGCGCCGACTGCGACACGCCCCTCGGCGCCCACGCCTTCTCCCGGCAGGGAGAGGGGCTGCTGTTGCGCGCCTGGGTGGGGCTTCCCGACGGCTCGGCCTGGGCTGCCGATGAGCTGAGCGGGGACCTCGCCGACCCCGAGGGGCTGGGCCGCGCCGTCGCGGGGCGCCTTCTGGCGGTCGGCGCGCAGGAGCTGCTCGCAGGGCTCGCGAGAGGCCGCATGCGATGGCCGCTGAGATGACCCGGGGCGGCTGTGTCTATCTGGTGGGCGCGGGACCTGGCGACCCGGGCCTGCTGACAGCTCGGGCGCTCGAGCTGATCTCCACGGCCGACGTGATCCTCTACGACCGGCTGGTCGGACCCGGCGCCCTGGACGGTGCCCGTGCCGACGCCGAGCTGCTGTTCGTCGGCAAGGAGGGCGGCGGTCAGGCCGTCCCCCAGGAGAAGACCGAGGAGCTGATGCTCGAACGCGCCCTGGCCGGGCTGAGGGTGCTGCGGCTCAAGGGGGGGGACCCCTTCGTCTTCGGCCGGGGCGGCGAGGAGGCGTTGAGGCTCACCGATGCGGGGATCCCCTTCGAGGTGGTTCCGGGCATCACCTCGGGGATCGCCGCTCCAGCCTACGCGGGCATCCCTGTCACCCACCGCGGCCTGTCGACGGCGGTGGCACTGGTCACCGGGCACACCCGCGAGGAGGGCCAGGGGGCGGAGAGCCCGATCGACTGGCCGGCCCTCGCCGCCTTCCCCGGAACGCTGGTGTTCTACATGGGGGTTCGCCAGCTGCCGAGCATCGCCGAGTCGCTGATCGCCGCCGGGCGTGATGCGAACGAGCCGGTCGCGGTGGTGCAGGACGGCACACTGCCGGGGCAGCGCTCGGTACACGGCACGCTCCAGACGATCGCCCAGGTCGTCCGCCGAGAGGGAATCCGCCCGCCCTCGGTGACCGTGGTCGGACCGGTCGCGGCGCTGGGCGAGAAGATCGCCTGGCTCACGCCAAAGCCCCTCGCCGGCAGAACCGTCGCGGTGACCCGTGCCCGTCCCGAGGCGAGCGGACTGGCCCGCAGACTGCGGAGCCTGGGCGCGTCCGTCCTCGAGGCTCCGGCCATTCGGATCTCACCGCTGCCGGGGCCGCCGCTCGATCCGTCACCCTACGACCTGATCTGCGTGATGAGTCCCAACGGTGTCGCTGAGATGTTCAAGCGCCTCGCCGCCGGCGATCCCCCTCGGGACGCCCGCTCGCTGGCCGGCGCAAGGATCGCCGCCATCGGCCCGGGCACCGTACGAGCCCTGGCGGCGCACGGGATCGAAGCCGACATCGTCCCGGAGCGCTCCGTGGCCGAGTCCCTGGCCGAGGCCCTCGAGGAGATCCCGGTCGGCCACGCCCTGATCGCCCGCGCCGCCGAGGCGCGAGATGTCGTGCCCGATGCCCTGCGGGCCCGCGGCGCGGAGGTGGATGTGCTGGCGCTCTATGAGACGGTCGCCGAGGTGCCCTCGCCGGAGGCGCTCGAACAGGCACTGGCCGCCGACTACCTGACCTTCACCTCATCCTCAACGGTCCGCTTCCTGCTGGCCGCGGCCGGGGGTCCCGAGCGGATCTCCCCGAACACCCGCCTCGTGTCGATCGGACCGGTGACCAGCCGGACCCTGCGCGAGTCCGGCCTCGAGCCCCATGTCGAGGCGGAGCGCCATGACATCGACGGGCTGATCGAGGCGCTGCTGGCCGATGCGGAGGACTTCACCGAGTAGGCATGGGCGAGCTCGCTCCGCTCGTGACCTTCCTCTCCGACTACGGGCTCGGCAACGAGTTCGTCGGGGTCTGCCATGCCGTGATGGCGCGGCGCTGCCCACAGGCGCGGGTGATCGATCTGACCCATGCCATCCCCCGCCATGACGTCCACACGGGAGCCATCGTCCTGCGGGCCACCCTCCCCTACCTGCCCGAGGCGATCATCCTCGCGGTGGTCGACCCCGGCGTGGGCACGACCGGCGCACGGGGGCGGCGCGCCATCGCCGTCAGGACCGTCGAGCAGGACCGCCTTCTGGTGGGACCTGACAACGGCATCCTGATGCCCGTCTGCGAACGTCTCGGAGGCGTGGCACAGGCGGTCGACGTGGGGCGATCAGAGGAGTGCCTGCGACCCGTCTCCCACACATTCCACGGCCGGGACATCTTCGCTCCGGTCGCGGCTGCCCTGGCGGACGGCGTCCCGCTGGATGCACTGGGAGAGGAACTCGCACCGGAGGGCCTGCGGCGCCTGAACATCCCGGTGGCAGTCATGACCCCCGACGGACTCGAGCTGCATGTGCTGCACCAGGACACCTTCGGAAACCTGATCCTCGACGGCGAGACCCATCAGCTGGCCGAGCTTGGAGTCGAGCTGGGCGACGAGCTTTGGGTCAGCCACGGGGGCGGCAAGCACAGCGTCACCTTCGCCCGGACGTTCGCCGACGTGCACCCCGGCGGCCTGTTGCTCTACCAGGACGGGCTGGGCATGCTCGCGCTGGCGGTCAACCGGGGCTCGGCCGCGCAGCTGCTGGGCGCCGACCGCGACGACGAGTTCCTGCTGGGCAGAAATTGAGCGCCGAAGCCCCGTCCGGGACGTCCCTCGGGCATCCGCGCCTGCACCACCGCAAGATCGACTCGACCAACGAACGGGCCCGCCAGCTGGCCCTGGCCGGAGCGCCGCACGGAACCCTGGTGACCGCCGACGAGCAGACCGCAGGCAGAGGACGTCAGGGTCGCACCTGGTCATCCCCTCCGGGCAGCTCGCTGCTGATGTCGCTGCTCCTGCGCTGGCCCGCCACGGCTCCACCACCAGGGCTGCTGCCGCTGATCGCCGCCGTGGCGGCCTGCGACGCGCTGGGCGCCGAGCCACGGATCAAGTGGCCGAACGACATCGTGATCAGGCGCTCCGACGGCGGGCTGGCCAAGCTCGCAGGCATTCTTGTCGAGGGGCGTCCCCAGGAACAGTGGGCCGTCCTGGGGATCGGTGTCAACGTGGCGGTCGATCTGGAGAGCCTGCCCGATGAGCTGAGGGGTACGGCCGCCACACTGGGGCGCAGCCATCAGGACGTGGAGCCACTGCTCGGGGCGCTGCTCGGGGCGCTGTCGGCCCGCCTTGCCCAACCGACCGCAGGGATGCTCAGCGCGTGGGGCGAGCGTGACGCCCTGGCGGGGCGGAGGGTGAGCTGGGGCCGGGTCGGCGAGGACGGACGCCACAGCGAAGGCGTGGCGCGCGGCGTCGATGGGACAGGTCGCCTTGTCGTGGCGCTCGATGCGGGCGGGCAGACGTCGCTCGAGGCAGGCGAGGTGCACCTCGCCGGGACGAACCTGCCTCCGAGCTACGGCTGAACGAGCTCCTGATCGGGGGCCGGGCCGGCCTTCGCGCCGCCCCCACCGGTGTTGGCGGCCTGGGGTGCCGAGCCGTTCCCCGACTGGCGAGAGCCCTTGCTTCGCCTGCGCCTGGTGTTCCTTGCACGGCGCTTGGGGAAGTTGCGCAGCAGCTCCCGCGCGAGCGCAGGCGGCTTGCGGGCCATCCTCGTGCGGGCACCCCTGAGAGCCTCCTCGGCCTCGGGAGTGTGAGCCAGGGCGGCAGCGAGGAGCGCCGCCGCAAGGCGTCGGTCCTGCTTGCGGGCGGCGTGGATCAGCCGCCGGGCATTGCGGGCGTGGGCTCCACCCGCCGAGTTGACCAGCAGGCCCAGCAGCCGCTTGGTCTCCGGCCAGCGCTGAACGGCGTACTCCTCATGGACATCCCTGGTGTACTCGGCCAGCCTCCAGATCCAGGCGTTGGCCTGATCGCGGCGGCCGATCCGGCGCTCCACCAGTGCGCGAAGCATTATCTTGGAGGCCTCCTTGCGCTCCTCGCGAGGCCACCCGCCGATGATGTCGATCGCCTCGTCGAAAGCATCGGGATCCTTCAGCGCGGCGATGTCAGCCAGGGCGCGCAGCCGGAGCTGGGCGCTGGTGTTGCGCTTGACGGCCGTGATCAGGAATCTGCTCTTCAGCTCGCCGGTACGGTCGAAGTGCAGCATGGCTCGTGCACGGCGCCAGCCATTCGGCGCCACCCGGGCTCCCGCCAGAGCGGCCCAGAGGTGTTGCTCGCCGTAGTCGAGGTGCTCGACGGCGATCCGCCAGAGCTCACGCTCGAAGACGGCGAACCGCCGCTCCTCCTCCGCGCAGACCGGAAGCACCCGCCGCTCGACCCGCATCCGGCGGCCCCGGCCTCGCCTGACGGGGCCGACGACGATCGCACCACCCCGGTAGACGTCGCGGTCGAGAAGCGAATGCAGTGTGACCACCGGATCGTCGTGCTTCGTCGCCGGGTGGACGAAGTCGACCACCAGACCCGCCTCCTTGCCGGGGTGGCGACGGGTCACACGGCCGACCCGTTGCTGATAGATCCGCTTGGAGGCGGTGGGAGCCAGATGGACACAGACGGTCGCGCGAGGGCTGTTCCAACCCTCGGCCAGAAGCTGGGCGTTGATCAGGACATCGATGTCACCGCGCTCGTAGCGGGCCAGGATCTCCACCAGCTCGCGCTTGGGTGTCTCGCCCGAGACGGCCTGGGCCTTCATGTTCTCGGCCCGGAAGGCTTCGGCGAGGTTGTAGGCGTGGCGCACGCCGGCCGCATAGACGACGCCCGGAACCCCGTTGAATCGAGTCTTGTAGAGGTTTGCGACCGCCAGGTTGAAGGGCTGCTGGTCGAGCAGTTTGGCGAGCTCGTCCTGGTCGAACTCGGTGTCGACCTCGCCTCGGCGCAGCGGCACCTTGGCGATCGTCCGCACCCCCACGCCCGGGGAGATCCGCACGCAGCGCAGCGGCGAGATGACGCCGCGACGGGCCGCCAGAGCAAGGTCGAAGCGCGAGGTCTGGGTCGGGAAGAGGTCGGTGACGTGGCGGGCGATGAGCGCGCCGGTAGCGGTCATGCCGATGAAGATCGGGCCCGTCCAGCTGCGGATCGCGGCGCTCGTCTTCTCGCCCAGGGCGGTGTGGGCCTCGTCGCAGATGACGATCGTGTAGGCGCTTGAGATCTTGCCGGCGTTGCGCACGAACCACTGGTAGGTCTCAACCGTCACAGGGCCCTTGACGGAGTCCTCGCCCTGCAGCAGGGGTTTGCTGATGCGGTTGGTGTAGCCCCGGTCGCGGAGCTCCCCGTTGAACTGGTCGACCAGGTTGCGCCGGTGGGTGAGGATCAGCACACCACCCGTCTGGGAAGCCTCGACGAAGCCCAGTGCCGCGACCGTCTTGCCGGCACCCGTTGCATGCTCGAACCAGAACCGCTTGGCCGCGTTGGGGTCTTCGGGCTGCTCGGAGAGCGACGCGTCGTCGTCCTCCTCGTCGACCCAGTCCCGGGGCTCCTCATCTGATTCGGTCTCCGTCTCGGGCTCGTCATCCTCCTCCGGGTCGGCTTCGATGATGTCCTCGTCCTCGTCCTCCTCCTCGTCCTCCTCCGGCGCGGCACGCTGGACCGGGCCGAGGTCATCGTCATCCTCGTCCGGTTCGTCATCGTCCTCCTGGTAGTCGTCCTCGTCCTCGTCGTCCTCCGGCTCCGGCTCGCCGCCATCCTTTGCCGAGGGCTCGCCGGGCTCCTCGTCCGGGCCGAGGATGTCAGCCGATGCCAGCAGCTCGGGCGAAGCCGAGGTGGCAGGCGCTCCGCTTCCTCCCTGCCCGTTGCGCAGCTGCGCCTCGGCCAGCAGCGCGGTCAGCGTTCCCGACAGCGCATCGACCTGGTGTGCCGAGAGAACCGTGCCGTCGACCAGCTTCGGCTCCTCGTCGGAGAGCAGGCGCTCAAGTCCGAGCAGCAGCGAGAACTCGCGCCTCCATGCCGTCGAGGGGTGCTTCGCCTTCGGGTCCTCCTCGAGCTCGGCCAGAGCGAGATCCAGAGCCCTGCGCCGAGGGGTTCCAGGCGCGAGGGCGACCGCTGGATCCTCGCCCTCGTGGACGAAACGCTCGCGCACGAGCTTCTCCGCGCGGGCAATGTCGGCGGCAGTTGGAATGGTCGCGGCCGCGAGGGCCACTGAGGTGGACTCGGCCATAGAGGCTCTGGACTTCGAGACAGAGCCGTGGTCGCATGCAACTCCGACACGGCTCGAAAAGCGTCGGCGCCCCGTTGGCGCCTCTCGCCGGAGGCTCTGTTCGCCCCGGCTCGACGTAGCCTCAGGATATAGCACGCAGAGGCGCGATTGAAGTGAGCGTCATCTGCGACCCTTACCGGCATGTCGCCAAGGCGCCTGTTGCTGGCGGGGTCCGCCCTCGCGATCGTGATCCTGCTCGTCGTCGGCCTGCTCGAGCTGGGCCACAAAAGCACCCCCTCCGAACCCTCCCGTCTGACCCCGGCGCAGATGCAGGCCCGCCTGGCCGGCTCGCCCCCCCTGCTGGCCGCACTGCACGCCCAGGCCAACCAGCTGCTGGACGGAGGCCTGCCGGCCGTCCGCGCGCGACTCGCCACGCTCAAGGGCCACCCGACGGTGATCAACAGGTGGGCCTCCTGGTGCGCCCCGTGCAGGGCCGAGTTCGGCGTCTTTCAATCCGTGTCGGTGGCACGCGGCAAGCAGGTGGCCTTCCTTGGGATCGACTCCGGCGACACCTCGAGAGGCAAGCCCGAAGAATTCCTCCGCTCGTTCCCCGTCAGCTACCCGAGCTACTTCGACCCGAGCGAGCGAGCCGGCCAGGCGGTCACCGAATCGAGCTTCACCCCGGTGACGGTCTTCATCAACAGCCGGGGAGGCGAGTACGTGCGCCAGGGTCCCTACCCGAGCGTCGCCAAGCTCGAAGCCGACGTCAACCGCTACGCACTGGACGGGTGAGCAGATGCCGGAATTGAGGACCGACCCGTTGAGCGGCCACCGCACGATCGTCGCGGGGGAGCGTTCGCGACGGCCCGGCGGCGAGCCTCGCTGCGAGCCTCCGCAGCCGATCGACGTTGAGTCAGACCCCTTTGCCGAGGGTCACGAGGACCGCACGCCGCCCGAGCTCTACGCCGCTACGGCCCGGCGGCGGGGCAGCCGACACACCCGGCTGGACGGTGCGGGTCGTTCCCAACCTCTACCCCGCACTCGACCCGCCCCAGCCGGGAGCCGCGGAGAGCATCGGATCCGTCGAAGAGCCCCCGGCAGCCGGCCGGGGGCCCCCGAGCTGTTCATCAAACGCCCCGCCACCGGCGCCCATGAGGTGATCGTCAACGGACCTCAGTCGGTCCTCTCCCTGGCGGAACTCCCCTCCGCCCAGGTGGTCGCGGCGGTTGATGTATGGCGCGAGCGCATGCGGGCCCACCGGGCCAGCGCCTACCTGCAGCTGATCGTCAACGAGCGGCGCGAGGCGGGGGCTTCCCTGCCCCACACCCACGCCCAGCTCTACGCGCTGGACTTCGTGCCGGCGGCCGTCGCGCGCGAGCGTGAGCGCGCGAGCGCCTACACGGCGAGGACGATGGGCCAGAGCCTGCTCGGCGACCTGATCGCAGAGGAGGTCCGCCGCGGCGAGAGGATCGTGGCGATCGACGACGAGGCTGTTCTGATCGCACCGTTCGCCTCGCGCCTGCCGTTCCAGCTGATGCTCGCCCCGCGGCGGCCCCGTGCCCGCTTCGAGGACGAGGGTGCCACCGGCGCGGCCCTGCTCCACGACGGTCTCAGCCGTCTGGCAAGGCGGCTCGGCTCGAGCCCTCCGCTGAACCTCTGGGTCCGGACCGCCCCGCGCGGAGCCGAGGACTTCTGCTGGAGGATCGACATCATGCCCCGGCTGACCCACCTGGCGGGTCTCGAGCTGTCCACCGACCTGAACCTGAACATCGTCGCGCCCGAGGACGCCGCGGCGGCGCTGCGCGAGGCCTGAGCGCCCCCGCCAGTCAGGCCGGTTAGTCTGGCGCCCAGCAGATGGCACCCGAGGAACGCTTCCTACCCCGCTTCGCCGCCGAGCCGCCGCAGGACCCGCTGCCCTACGGCCGTTGGGAGCAGCGGCTGCGAGACGAGTTCCTGACCGCCGCGCTGGCGCTCGAGGGCAAGCCCGAGGACCTGGGTGATCCCGATGCGATCACCTGGTATCCCGACCGGACCTGGCACGGACGCACCTACGTGCCGGCGACCTCGCTCACCTCGGGCGGCTATGAACTGTTCGGCTATGTCCGCTTCCTCCCCGGCGGCGAGGCCGGCGAGCCGAGCGACTTCTTCGCCCAGGTCGACTTCACCGAGGAGACCGCCGAGCGGAACCCCGACTGGAAGCTGGACCTCTGCGACGAGGTCGTCGGGAGCTGGCGCGGCGAGGCGGGGGCGGTGGCCGAGATGACGCTCGTCTGGGGGCATCCGCTGGTCTCCTCGGGCGCCATCGCGACGGCCGAGCTGGCCGACCTGGCGGTCGACCAGTGCGAGGTGATCGAGGAGCGCTTCACCCTGCTTGCCCCGGACGCCTACCGACAGGACCTGCTCGAGATCAAGCTGTTCGACGACCGCGGACGCGAGCTCGCGCGGGAGTCCCTCTACGCCGGAGAGGACGAGGACGCGGAGTCGAGGACCAGGACCCGCCCGAGCCGGGCGAGTAGCTCCCGACCCCCACGCTCACACGGAGACGCCTGGAACCGGCTACCGTTTCAGGTGGAGAAGGACGCTGGCCCGTTGGCGGGCCGCGTCGGGTAACCGAGCAGGAGGGGACAGGAGATGGGCACTCACAGAGGGTTGGTTGTGTCGGCTTGCGCTGAGCGTGATCGGCGTTGTTCTGAGCTGCGGCCTCGCGGCTTCAGCCGCGTCGGCCGCGACGGTGACGGTCAAAGAGAAGTGGATGCCGGCTCCGGCCGCGCCGGGGACGCCCTCGTCGTTCAACGTTCCGGGCATGCGCCTGAAGAAGAACCTCAACCTCAACCAGGTCGGGGTGATCAAGGTCGGCAAGCCCAACGCCAAGAACGTGATGGTCATCGAGCCGGGGACCTCGGGCGGCGGCGCCTACTTCGTCCCGCTGGCGAAGAACCTCGTCGAAAAGCTTCCCGGCTGGCAGATCTGGGCGGTGGAACGCCGTGAGAACCTGCTCGAGGACCAGACCTACCTCAACAAGGCAAAGCGCGGGAACGCAACCGCCGAACAGGTCTTCCACTACTACCTGGGCTTCCTGACCGAATCGCCGAGCAACAAGCCCCACACGATGTTCCTGCCCGAATCGAGCGCCCCGTTCGCGCGCCAATGGGGTATGAACGTCGCCGTCGAAGACCTTCACACGGTGATCGAATCGGCCAAAGGGCTCGGCGGCAAGGTCGTCCTCGCAGGGCACTCGCTCGGCGGCTCGGTGGTCACCGCATATGCGACCTGGGACTTCGCCGGCAAAGTCGGCGCCGAAGGTCTCTCCGGCCTCGTCTATGACGACGGCGGAAGCGGCCCGACGGCGATCAGCAAAGAAGCCGCCGAAGAACGGCTCGCCAAACTCAACAAAGGCACGCCCTGGCTGGCGTTCGGCGGGATCAGCGCGCCCTACCTCGGCCTGTTCTCCTCGCTCGGCGCCATGTCCACGCTGCAGGCACCCGAAGGCGCTTCGCTGGCCGAGAACTTCGCGCTGCTGCCCGGCTACCTGAAGCCTCACAACGGCAAAGGTGAACTGATCCCGGTCACCAACGAAGCCGAGTTCGGCTTCGGCGTCAACGTCGGCACCTCACCGCCGTCGCTGGCCGCGGCGCAGGTGCACGCCGGCAAAGGCCTCGAAGAAACGGCCAAAGAAGACGGACTCGTCGGCTGGGACGGCAGCGGCGCCATCTCGCCGATTCACCGCTACGCCGAAATGCTGGCCGGCGCGGGAGTCAACCGCGCAGACGGCTCGGAGTGGTACTTCCCCGAAAGGCTCACGATCGACACGGGCGCGGTCGCGGACGGCAACAACAACCCGGCCCAGGAAGTCCTGGGCGAGCACGCGATCCATGGGCACGAACTGCCGACCTCGCTGAAGATCCTGGCGATCAGCTCCGAACTGGACAAACTGTTCGGCTCGAGCACGCTCACGGCCGCCGAAGTCCTCGCCGAACAGTCGGGGATCCCCTCGGGCAACCTGACGCTGATCGACCGGGAAAACGAATACGCGCACAACGACCCGGCTGCGGCCGAGCCGAACGGCGAAATCGAAGGGAACATCTTCTACAAGGAACTCATTCCGTTCCTGGAAGGTGTCAGCTGAGCCGGCGACCCGGCTGAGCCGCTCCATCTGAGACGACCCATCCCTCCGGCGTCGCGCGGGTCAGGCGACGCCGGAGGGCGGGTTCTCGGCCCGGGGGCCTATTTCTTGCAGTTGGCCTTCGCTGCTTCCTTCGCCGAGGAGGGCAGCGGTGACTGGTCGATCACTTCTTCGCAGACTTCGCGCGCGGCGGCCTTGACCGCGTTGGTGTCGCCTTTGGCTGCCTTTGAGCAGGCGGCCTCGAGTTTTTCTTTGGCGCCCTGAGGCAGCTTGGACTCTGAGGCGACGATCGATTTGCACTCTTCGACGGCCGCCTGGATCTGCGGGTTCGAGGAGCTGGTGGAGCCCGTCGAGGTGCTCGAAGTGGTCGCAGCCGGCGTCGAGCTGGTGTTGCTGCTCGACGAGGAGGAGCTGCTGCTCCCGCATCCGGCGAGCAGCGCCGCGCACGACAGGGCGGCGAGAAGCATCGGGTATCGCCTTCGGGTCATAGGTCCCCCTGGTTGGTTGTGAGGATGTCCGTGCGCCAATCCATCGCCGGGGACATCCAGGATCGCGCAACCCTAGCGGCCGGGGACGACCGGCCACCTCGCCGAGGAGCCCCTCCGCGGATCACGGCTCGCGTCAGGTCGTGACGAGGACGGCCTCACATGGCATATTTCAGAAGGTGAGCGACCCCTCCGAGCAGACCCTTCACCCGCTGGTCGGCGGCTTCGCGGATGCCGCGAACTACGACTATGCCCGTCCCCGCTACGGGGCGGAGGTCGTGACGGCGGTCATGGACGCGCTGGACCTGCGCCCCGGCTCACCGGTCCTCGAGCTCGGCGCCGGGACCGGGCCAGCTCTCCGAGGCGCTCGTGGCGGGCGGCCTGGACCTGACAGCGGTCGAGCCGCTGGAGGAGACGCGGGCGCTGCTGGCCCAGGCGATCGGGCCGGAGCGGGTGCGCGCGGGGGTCGCCGAGGAAATACCGCTGCCCGAGCAGTCGGTCGATGCGGTCTTCGCTGCCGACTCCTTCCACTGGTTCGACCAGAGCAGGGCGATGCCCGAGATCCGCAGGGTGCTGCGACCCGGAGGAGGCGTGGCGATCCTGCACTGCTGCCGCTCTGGGAGGGCCCCTGGATCCAGGAGATCGGCTCGCTGCTCGAGGAGGCCCGGCCCGGCGCACCCCGCCTATCCGGGCTTCGAGGGCCTTGCGGCGGGCGCCCTCAGCGAGGAGAACGGCTTCGGGCCCCTCGAGGAAATCACGGTGCACGACGACCGCGTGACCAGACCCGGCACGCGTGCTCGCCTACCTCGCCTCGTTCAGCTGGATCGGCGCCCTGGCGGCGCCTGAGCGAGAAAATCTGCTGCGCCGGGCGGCCGAGATCCTCGACCGCCACGCGATCGGTGAGTTCTCGCATCAGATCGCCCACCTGATCTGGGTCGCCCGGCTGCGCTGAGCGCGAAGCGGGCTAGTGCTGCTCGGGGCGCTGCGCCGGCGGGGCCGGCTGCGGGGCCGGCGTGACGTTGACCGGCGGAGCGGGAGCGACGGGTAGGATGCAGGGGCGCCGGCTGTGCGCTCGCACGGCCGGGGGCGCAACGGGGGCGTGGCTCGACCAGTTTGACCTGGGCGTCGTAGGTGGCGGGGGCGGATGGCGACGGGTGCTCGAGGATGGCGGCCGGGGCGGCCGGCTCGGTGGAGGGCGCCGCGGGAATCGAGATGCCCAGCAGCTCCTCGACGGCGCCGGCGGGGGCCGGCTGACCCATGAAGTAGCCCTGGGCCATCGAGCAGCCCATCTCCTTCAGTTCCCAGACCTGCTCCTGGGATTCGACGCCCTTGGCGATGACGGTCAGGGAGAGATCGCGGCCGAACACCAGGATCGCCTCGAGCAGCCAGCTGCGGTAGTCCTCGTCTTCGGAGGCGGCCAGCGAGCTGCGGTCCACCTTCAGGAAGTCGATCGGCATCCGCTGCAGATCCGAGCGGTAGGCGTAACCGCTGCCGAAGTCGTCGATCGCGATCCGCACGCCGAGCTGGCGCAGATCGTTCAGCCGCCGGGCGGCGCCCGTCGCGTCGAGCATGACCGTCGTCTCGGCGATCTCGAGGATCAGCAGCGACGCATCGAGGCCCGACTGCTGCAGAGCGCGGCGCACGTCGGTCGCGAAGCCGTCGCGGTTGAGCTGGTTGGCCGAGACCTTGACCGCGACGGCGACCCGGTGGCCGTCGACGTTCCAGGCGGCGGCGTCGGCGCAGGCCTGCTCGAGCACCCAGCGGCCGATCGGCACGATCAGGCCGCTCTCCTCGGCGAGCGGGATGAAGTCGTCGGGGGAGATCTCGCCCTTCGCCGGGTGCTGCCAGCGCAGCAGCGACTCGACCGCGACGACTCCCTGGGAGTTGAGGTCGAAGATCGGCTGGTAGAGGAGCGAGAACTGCTCTTCTTCGAGTGCCCTCGGTTGAGGTCGTTCTCGAGCACGCCGCGACCCTCGATGACCGAGCGCATGTTGGCGTTGAAGAGCGTGTAGCGGTCCTTGCCGGCGGCCTTGGCGGCGAACAGCGCCATGTGCGCGTCGCGGAGCAGGTCTTCGGGTGTCGCGTAGCGGCCGAAGGCGACCCCGATGCTGGCCGTCACACAGAAGCTCGGACCGAATCCCTCCAGTTCGATGGGCTTGTGGAGCGACTCGATGATCCGCCGGGCAAGCGAGTCCAGGCGCATGCCCCGGGCCTTCGATTCGACGAGCACGACGAACTCGTCGCCGCCGTAGCGTCCCGACCGTGTCGTGCGTGCGGATGACGGTGTTGAGCCGCTCCCCGACGGTCTTCAGCAGCTGGTCGCCGGCCTCCTGGCCGAGCTTGTCGTTGACGTCCTTGAACCAGTCGATGTCCACGAACAGGGCCCCGACCATCAGCCCCGACTGGCGCCCGGCGCGGGCGAGCATCCGCTCGGCGCGGTCGAGTGTCAGGCCGCGGTTGGGCAGCCCGGTCAGCTGGTCATAGAGCTCTTCGCGCTTCTGGGGTCCGGAGGGCTTCGGTATCCGCGGGCCGAGGCTCCCGGCGCCGAGCAGGAAGACGATGCCGCCGAAGAGGAGGCTGAGGATCGCGCCGCCGATCAGGATCGCCTTCGCGTCGCCGTTGCTCGAGATCGAAGCCGAGGGCACGGGAGCGAAGGTCCGCAGCGTCCAGCCGTTGTGCAGGTTGGTGCTCGCGGTCAGCGCCGTGTGGGGCTGAGTGCCGCTGGCGAAGCCCGCCGTCGAGTCGGGCGTGTGGTGGCGCAGGCGGATCGCCAGAGCCGGTTCGGCCTGGCGGGCACCGGCGAGAAGCGGCGACGGGCCGAGGATCTCGCGCAGCCAGCCGACGAAGGCGGCCCGCCGGCCGAAGCCGGTTTTCGGCGGGACGTTTCCGCGGTAGACGGGAGTGAGGACTTCCAGGCCGCTGCCGATGGGCCAGGTGGACGGTCCCGTAGATCGTCGAGGTGTTGTCACGAGTCGGCAGCAGGGCGCTGTTGTAGCGCGCAGTAGTCGTTGCCGGCATGCGGCTTCAGCGCGGGCCGGCGGGCGACCGCGGCGAGCGCCAGGCAGTGGAAGGTGCCACCGGGAGGAGTGATCTTGAAGGAGCTGAGCGTCGCTGCCGAGATGTGCAGGCGAGCGCGCTTCGGGACTTCCAGGACACGTGCCTTGAATTCCGTCAGTTCGGGCGCCCGGACCAGTGCGATCAGTGCGAGCGACTGGAGCTCGGGGTGCGAGCGGACGGCCTTGGCCCATTTCGCCCAGGCCTGGAATTCCGCGGGCGAGCCGATCGCGTTGTGGGCGAAGTAGGTGCCCGCGCTGGTCAGCAGGTCTTCACCGTGCTGCAGGGCCGGCTTCAGTGTGGCCGGCGGCCGTCGCGGTGGAGTGGGCGAAGGAGTGTCGTGGGCCGTCGCATCCGAGTGGGCCTTCGACTGGGCGACGACGATCGAGACGACCAGTCCGGCGATCGACGCAGGCGAGTGCGATCAGGGCCCAGAGCGTGCGGCCCGAGGGCAGACCTCGAGGGGCACGGCTGGTGGGCTGACGCGGGAACGGTGCTCCGGCGGGGTCGTTGCCCTCGCCGGGCTGCCAGGTTGTGCCGGCCTCCTCCTGCGGTCGCCGGAGGGGCGCCGGGGTTCTCGGGAGGGTGTCTCTGTCAGCCATTTCTCCCGCCTCATCGAGTCCTTCGCCGCCGTTACTTGAGTAGTGCATTTGTCCAGTGCAACGCCGGAGGGTCAACCGCGGCGTGGTAGGCGCGCCCGATCGGGCTTCTCGCGCGGGGTACCCTGTTGGCCCGCAGAGATCCCCAAGAGGAGACAGACGTTGAACCAGACCGCCGGATACAGAGACGAAAAGATGTTCGGCTCCGTCGCGACGGTCGGCGCCGCGGGCGTCTTCGGCCAGGTCATGGGCCTCGTCGCTGTCACCCTCGTCTTCTTCACGCTGGGCGCCTACCTGGGCCGCGAAATCTCGGAGGTCGCATCGATCGTCTGCTTCATCGGCGGCTTCGTCTGCATCATCGGGCTCAACTTCGCGAGGCGTTCCGAGGCGCTCTCGATCACCCTTCTGTTCGCCGCCGGGCTGCTCCTCGGCATGGGCATGGGCGGCGTGCTCAACAGCTACGCCGAAGCGCAACCCGATGTCGTCTGGCAGGCCGCCTCCGCGACGGCGCTGTTCGTCGGGGGACTCGGCACCGTCGGCTACGCGATCCGCAAAGATCTCTCGCGGCTTACCGCTTCCTGTTCTTCGCGTTGCTGGCCCTGATCGTCTTCGGGCTGATCGCGGTGTTCGTCTCGATCCCGGCGAGCAACCTCATCTACTCGGTGGCCGGCCTGGCGATCTTCGGCGGCTACACGGTCCTCGACTTCAACCGGATGCGCCGTGCCGGCATGGAAGAAGCGGTTCCGCTGGCCGCCGGGATCTTCCTCGACGTGATCAACATCTTCCTGTTCTTCCTGAGGATCTTCGGCGGGCGCAACTAGCCGGGAGCAGGGAGGCAAGCGGGCCTAGGAGTTCCTCCCGGCCGCCGCGAGGGCTTCATCGAAAGAGGGGTAGCTGCGGACCTCAAGCACCCTGCCGTCGCCGACCACCCAGATCTGAGCCAGGCGCTGCTCAACAGGAATTCCGGTGGTCCTCCCAACGGCGGTGAGTGTGACGGCGGCGACGACGAGCGGACCAACCTCCCTCATCTCGGTCTGGGTGAAGCGGATCTCGTTCATCGCGTCGTGGAACGAGTCGAAATATCGGCGCATCCCCTCGTGACCCCGATAGGTGTCGGGCTCGGCCGAGAAGTCGGCGGGGACGGTCGTTTCGAACTCCGGGTGAATGAAGCGGAGCGTCCCCTCGATGTCACCGGCGTTGAATGCCGCGTTCACTCGGCGCACAACCTCGAGGTTTGGGATGCGCTCCGGAACAGCAGGCTCCCCGACCATCAGGGGTGCTCCGGGGCAAGCGGGTTTCGCGTTGCGGGGCGACCCCGGAAGGGCACCCCATCACTGTGCTTACCCGACCAGTCGACGGCAAGGACCCGCATGCGCGTAATCATCGCGCGCCGCGGATCCAGGGTCCGGTCTGCTTCTCCGCCAGGCTCACGGCCCGGCGGCGCCTAGTGGTGGAAGCCCGACCGCGTCTCCTCCTCGACCGGGGTGCCGCCATGCTTCTCGAGGCGCTCGGTGGCGCGAGCGAGGTCGCCGAGGAGCAGCTGTCCGAGGTCGTAACTGAAGCCGTTTCGAACAACGACCCGCAGGACGGCCATGTCGTGGATGTTCTCGGGCATTCGGTAGGCGGGAACCAGCCAGCCGCTGCCGCGCAGCACCTCCGAGACGTCATAGACGGTGTACCGGTCGACCTCGGGCTTCAGTTTGAAGGCGAACAGCGGAAGCCCCTCGCCGCGCGAGACGAGCTCGAACGGGCCCGAGCTGCTCGACCCGCTCAGCCAGGCCCATGGCGATGTCTCGCCCGGCCTGCTGAACGCGCCGGTAGCCGTCGCGGCCGAGGCGCAGGAAGTTGTAGTACTGGGCAACGACCTGGGCTCCCGGGCGCGAGAAGTTCAGCGCGAACGTCGGCATGTCCCCGCCGAGGTAGTCCACGTGGAAGACGAGGTCCTCGGGCAGCGCCTCGGGATTGCGCCAGACGATCCAGCCCACTCCGGGATAGACCAGGCCGTACTTGTGCCCCGAGGTGTTGATCGACTGCACCCGCGGCACGCGGAAGTCCCACTCCAGGCCCGTGTCGATGAAGGGCGCGACGAAGCCACCGGAGGCGCCGTCGACGTGCATCGGGATATCGAGGCCCTTCTCGGCCTGGAGCTTGTCGAGGGCGGCGGCGATCTCCGCGACCGGCTCGTAGACCCCGTCATAGGTCGAGCCGAGGATCGCCACGACTCCGATGGTGTTCTCATCGCATGCGGCGACGGCGCCCTCGGGGGTCATGTAGGTGGCATCGGCGCTGACCGGCACCAGGCGCATCTCGACATCCCAGTAGCGGGCGAACTTCTCCCAGCAGATCTGGACGTTCGAGCCCATCACGATGTTGGGTTTGTCGCTGGGCTTGCCGGCGGCTTTCTGGCGGTCGCGCCAGAGCCACTTCAGCGCCAGGCCGGCAAGCATGCATGCCTCGCTGGACCCGGTCGTGGAGCAGCCCGTCGCCTGCTCGTGCGAGGGCGAGTTCCACAGCCTGGAGAGCATGTTGACGCAGCGCATCTCGAGCTCGGCGGTGCGGGGGTACTCGTCCTTGTCGATCATGTTCTTGTCGACGGCCTCGGCCATCAGCCTGGCGGCCTGGGGCTCCATCCAGGTGCTGACGAACGTTGCGAGGTTCAGACGGGCGTTGCCGTCGAGCATCAACTCGTCATGGACGACCTGGAAGGCCGTGTCGGCGTCCATCTCCATCTCGGGGATGTCGAAGTCGCGGGACGTGGCCCATCTCGCCGGAACGGCAGAACTGCGGCTGGATGCTGACCGGGACCGCCTCGTCACTGGATGACTGCTTGTGCAGCGCCATACCTGCTCCTCCCCTGTGGTTGATGGCCGGAATGGCCTTGCCGCCGGATCATCTCACGACGCCGCCCCCGGCCACTGCGGGAAGATCACGGAATGAGCCGCGAGCGATGGATGGCCGCGTTCTTCGCCGCCGGATCGACCTGCTTCCTCGTCGGCCCGTTCCCCGGCTACATCTCCCTGGTCGGAGAACGGGCAGACGCGATCACCTTCTTCGCCGGCTCGATCCTGTTCACCATCGGGGGTGCGCTGCAGACCTCGCTGGCCGCCGGGGAGCGGCTCTCCAGAGGAGGGGCGTGGCGCCGTGGCTCGCAGCGACCATCCAGTCCGCCGGGACGCTGTTCTTCAACGTGACGACCTATCAGGCCATGCATCACGCGCTGACCAGTCCCGGATACGACCGGCTCGTCTGGCGCCCCGACGCACTTGGCTCGGTCTGCTTTCTCGTCTCGGGAGTGATCGCCTACAGGGCCTCGGAGCGGCGGGGATGGCTGCCGGTCAAAGGCGCCGGCGGTTGGTGGGAGCCCTCGGTGAACCTTCTGGGGTGCATCTTCTTCGGGATCTCGGCCATCGCCGGCTATGTCGTTCCCTCCACCGGCTCGATAGTCGATCTGGCCGCCGCCAACGGGAATACGGCCCTGGGCGCGGCCTGCTTCCTGGCCTGCGCGCTGGCAACGCTCTGGACGGGGCGGACGCTCAAGTCCACCCGCCTGCGGCGTCTGCACCGACTCGAGAGCGCCGTCAAACGCGACGTCGAGCGGGTGGTCTGAGCGCCCTGCATCCGTTTCGCCTGCTGAGTGTATTTGCGAGCACAGGGACGGACGCTGAGCAGCTGACGCGGCCGGCGCTTCCCGACGGTCCGTGGCTGGTTCTTGGCCTGCGCAGAGCAGGCGTGGCGGCGGCCGAAGCGCTCGCGGCCGTTCGGGAGGGCAGCGACGTCGCGCTGTGGGATGACTCCCCCGGGGTTCGCTCGAAGGTGAGCGCGCGCGCTGGGCGAGGGCTTCCGGGTCGCTGGACAACGATCAGGACCTCGATGGAATCGGGGCGGTCGTCAAGAGTCCCGGCATCGCCCCTGAGCATCCGCTGCTCATCGAGGCGCGCCGTCTGGGCCTCCCGGTCCTCGACGAGATGGAGCTCGGCTGGCGGCTGACGAGCGCGCCGATGCTGGCGGTGACGGGCACCAACGGCAAGTCGACCACTGTCGCCCTGCTCGCGGACGTTCTACGGGCACACAGGCTCGACGCCGCCGTGGCCGGCAACGTCGAATCGCTCCAGGGCGGCCCGCTTTCAGCTCTGGCGCCCGCTCGGGCTGGATCGTCGCGGAGGTCTCGAGCTTCCAGGCCGAGTCCTTCGTCGAGCTGCTGCCTCAGGCGGCCATCTTCACGAACCTGACCCCCGACCACCTCCAGCGGCACGGGACGATGGAGGCCTACGCCCAGGCCAAGCGGCGCCTGTTCATCAACGGCGACGTTCGGTCGAGCTGGCGGTGGTGAACGTCGACGACCCGGTGGGGAGGAGTCTTGACGAGGATGTCAGGGACCGCGGAGGGCGCACGCTGACCTACGGCGCCTCTCCGGGAGCCGACTACCGGATCATCAGCTGCCGGTCGCGGGCCAGGCAAGCCGGATCGAGCTCAGGACCCCCACGGTCGGTCGCCCTCGCGACGCGGCTGCCCGGGCATCCACAACGCGGCCAACGTGGCCGCCGTGCTGGCGCTGGCCGACGGGCTGGGCCTCAGCCGCGCCCCGACGCTCCAGGCGCTCTCGGGCACGCCCCTGCTCGAGGGCCGCCTCGAACGGGTGGAGGCGGGCCAGCCCTTCGAAGTGATCATCGACTTCGCGCACTCGCCCGACAGCATCGACCGTGTCCTGGAGCACCTGGGCACGATCGCCAAGGAGAACGCCGGCCGCCTGATCGCCGTCCTCGGGATGGCGCCGACCGGGGAGCGGATGACCCGCGAGGCCTGCGGCCGCATCGCCCGCACCCGTGCCGATCACCTGGTGCTGAGCGCCTGGTCGATCCGGGGCGAGCCGCAGCTGCTTTCACTCGCGTGGGTCCTGGCCGGCGCCCGAGCGGCACAGGGGGCCCGACTGGAGATCGTGATCCAGCGCCGCGCCGCGATCGCGCGGGCACTCTCGCTGGCCGCGCCCGGGCGACGTCGTGGCGATCATCGGGCGTGGCCCGATCAAGACGCTGGCGCTGAGCACGCAGGGAGACGTGGAGCGCTTCGACGACCGCGAGGTCGTGCGCGAGCTGATGCAGCGACGCCCTAGCGCCGGGGGGGAAGTGCCCGGCGTCGTCGCGCGAAGACGATCCAGGGGCATCGCCAGCGCCTGCGCCCACCGGTAACGGCGCGTGGCGAGACCCGCCTCGAGCTGTCTCGACCTCGCCCTCGAGCTCCGTCGACCCGTGCGAAGGCGCGGTCGAGTTCGCCGTCCAGAACCTGCACGCGGGCCACGGCATCCTTCGCCTCGGCCACGTAGCGATCGCGTTCCGCCCGGGCACGATCGGCCTCCAGCGCCTTGCGCATCGCCTGGTCGTACATCCTCCACTCCAGGCGCATCAGACGGGCCAGCTCATCGAGCTGGGCCGGAGGGGTCCCGCCGCGGGTGCCAGCGGCCGACTCAGCGCCCGCGTGTCTGCGATTCCCCCAACCGCCGTATCAGCTGAACCAGCTCGCACCGCATGTGTCCGAGCGCTGTGAGCGCTTGCCAGGTCGCGGTTCGCCTCGCCCATGCCGGCCAGCCAACCCGCGAGCTCCTCGGCCAGCCCCTCCACGGTCGCGGCGGGGGACTCGCTGAGCCCGGCGAAGCCGTCGGCCTCCAGACGCGGGTAGGACTCCGGCGGTGACCCAGCCCCCCGCGCCCAGAACACCGAAGACATAGACGGCACGGCCGGCCGCCATCGCCTCGATGGCGCTGCGCCCGAGGCCGATGACGATGTCCGAGGCGCCGATCGCATGCTCGGGGGACGCATGCGGCTCGGTCGTCGTGCCGATCCAGGTCACGTCGTATCCGGCTCGCGAACAGGCCTCCTCGAGCATGTCGCCCACGTGCTCCGCCGACGTAGTTGCGTCGTCACGAGGACGCGCCTTGCGGCCGGCCCGGCTGCGCCAGGCTCGCGATAGCGGGACAGCTCGACGGGCTGGCGCAGGCGCGTCACCGGCGGGTGCCAGGCCCGAGCGCGGACCCATTCCCCGACGCGGTCGTTCAGCGCCACCACCCCGTCGCAGACGTCGGCTAGCTGCGGCGGCTCGTGCAGGACGTGGTCACGCGAATGGGCGACGAACAGCGTACAGCATCCGGATAGGAGGCCCGCGAGCTCGAAGCAGGTCGCGGCGTCCTGGGCGACGATCGCGTCGCAGTGCTCGGGAAGCTCCTCGCGACCGAACACCGCCATCCCCTCGCGCCGTGCCAGCGCGGCCATCGCACCGGGGCGCGGCGAGTAGACGGCCGTCTGATGCCCCAGCCGGTCGAGCTCGTGGGCAACCGTCCGCGTATAGGTCTCCATCCCGCCGAAGGCATCGAAGTTCTCGGTGCTCAGCAGAATCCGCACTGGAAGCTCAAGCTAGCAGTGGCCTGAACCGGCGGTGCTGCTGTCCAGCCCAGGGCAGCACGGTGCGGCCGGTTCATACTGGGCCGGGCATGATCAGCGAGGTCAAAATGCGTGTGGGCCCTGGTGCATCAGAAGGCTGTTTCCGCTGTTCGCGACGCTGGGACTGATCCTCGTCGGGATGGCAACAACGACGCTCCTCGAGCCGGCGATGCTCGGCACTGCGGCCTGGTCGCTGCCCGACGATCTGTGGGGAACGATGGTCGCCGCCCACCGACTGGTGCAGCTGGAACCGGGCGGGCTCTACATGCAGCCGACAGCGCTGATCACATTCCCCGGCGCGGCCGTGCTCCTCGCTCCGCTCGTGCTCGTGACGGACGCAGTCGGGCCTGTCGCTGGCCCACCAGTCGCCGGGCAACGCCCAGCCCGCCCTCTGGCTGGCGGCGGGGCCCTACACGATCGCTCGTCTCAGCGACGGCTCTCTTCGCGGCCGACGCGCTGGCGGAGCGGATGGGGGTGGACCGGGTCAAGCGCGCCCTCCTGGCACTCGCGGGCGCCGCTGTGCTCTGGAGCGTCGCCGTGGAATGGGGCCACCCCGAGGACGCCGTGGCGCTGGGGCTGGTGCTGTTCGCGATCCTTGCGCTTTCCGACGGGGGCTGGTCCGGGCGGCCTGGCTGACCGGATTGGCGGTCGCGGTGCAGCCGCTGGTGCTGCTGGCGGTGCCGATCATGCTGGCGGCGCTCCAACCGCGGCGGCTCGCCGGCTTTCTGGGGAGGGCCGGGGCTCCCGCCGGCCGTCCTGCTCGCCGTCGCGGCCGCGGCCAACTGGGACGCCACCTATCACGCGGTGACGAGCCAGCCGAACTGGCCCACCGTCGATCACCCGACTCCCTGGACCCCGCTGGCCCCGCACCTTGCGGGCGGAGCGGTCGCCGGTGGACCCGGACAGGGTCCTGGCCGTCCTGTCGGCCTGCGCGTGCGCGCTCGTCGTCCGCCGCACGCTCGCCACGACTCGCACCGGCGAGCGGTGGAGTCCGGAGATCACTCCGCGACCTGCTGTGGTGGACCGCTGCGGCGCTGGCCCTCCGCTCCGTGTTCGAGCCGGTGATGGTCGCCTTCTACCTCTGGCCGGGCCTGGCGGTGGCACTGATCGCTTCGACCTGGAGCTGGCGGGCGCTCCTGACGACCTCGGCAGTGGCGGTTGGCGTGTCCTTCGGGGCGCAATCGGACTGGCGGAGCCCGTGGGGCTGGTGGGGGCTGATGGTCGCGGGCCTGGGTCTGACACTTCTCCTCGCCGGGGTTCCTTCGGGGAGGCCGGTCAGACCTGGTTGGCGTAGAAGCCAAGCCTGGCCAGGGGCTCGACCAGCTCCTGCTCCTCGTATGCGAGGTGCGACAGCAGAGTGTCGGTCAACAGGTCCACTGCGCGCTGCAGGCCCGTGAAGTCTTCGGGGTTGCCGATGTGGTGCACAAGCGCCCCATCGACCCCCTCGATGGCATCGTGGATGATCAGATGCTCGTCGCCCAGTCGCTGGATCACGGGCTCGAGTCCGGGGTCGGAGCTGATGAGGTGAGGGAAAACCGCTTCGTCCTCGAGCCCGTGGTGGCTGGCTACGGCGAAGCAGTAGCGGGCACAGAATGCACCCAACGTCCAGTCGTTCTGCCGCAGGGCCATCGTGTTGAGCGCCGAGCGCGCATCTCCCGCGGTGATCGCGCCCTCGCGAACCCGGGTGAGGATCGAACGGAGCTCCTCGAGCTCGCGACGCAGCATGTCGTGGACGTCGATCAGGTGCTGCCCGGTGGCGCGGCCCGCGTCGGTGTAGGTGATCTCCGGGCCGACGGCTCGCGGTGGGGCCTCGAGCTCTCGTCCCAGGGAAGCTGCTCGAGCAGGCGGGTTCCATCGTCCTCGGTCGGGTTGACCCCGAGACGCGCGTACTGCGCGTCACGCGATGTGCTCTCCCTGTTCACGGCGGCAACGGTAGCGCCGGTTGACACGCCATGGCCGCTGTGGAATCCTGACGACGTCGAGCGGCGGGCCGAGGGATCGTGCGTGTCGACATCAACGGGAGGGGACAAAATGGGGATGGGCGACGCCGGCGAGAGCCGTCTGGCTGTAGGCAACGCACTGGTGGGCGACCGCTCGGTCGCGGGACGTAGCCGATCGGCTGGTGCCCTCAAGCGCGTTGTCCGATGCTCTTCATCCTTGCCCTCTGTCTCGTGACGGCCGCGAGGCCTCGGCCTTCAGCGCACACGGAAGCGCGGAACAGGTCTACGTGACCGGCCTGGCGCCGGGCGCTCAGATGTCCCTGCTGAACTCGAACGGCGAAACGGTCGCCACCAAGTCGGCTGACGCGCTCGGAGGTCTGCTGTTCCGAAACGTCACGCCTGGCAAGCGCTACCGGGTCCGGCTGATCTCGAACAGGCGAAGAATCGGAACCGCTCACCGTCCACACGAAAGCTGCGAAGCCGTGGAACCGCAGCATCTACAAACAGTCGATCCCGAGCAGCGGATACGGCTACCTGACGACCCGCGACGGCACCCAGCTGGCGATCGACGTCCACCCGCCGACGTTCCCCTCCCCGAAGCACAACGGCAGCCGTGCCCGACGCTGATCGAATACTCCGGCTACGGCTACGCCAACCCCGCCGGCCCGGAAAGCGGCCTGGCCGCAATCGCCAACGAGCATGGGCTTTGCGGTGGTCGACGTGAACATGCGCGGCACGCGGCTGCTCGGGCGGCGCCTTCAACTACTTCGAAGCGCTGCAGAACCTGGACGCCTACGACGTGATCCAGACGATCGGCCACCAGCCCTGGGTCCTCCACCACAAGGTCGGGCTGTTCGGCATCTCCTACGGCGGGATCAGCCAGCTGTTCGCCGCCCAGCTCCGTCCGCCGGCGCTGGCGGCGATCGCGCCGCTGTCGGTGCTCGACGCGTCCGCCTCGACGCTCTACCCCGGCGGGATCCTCAACACCGGCTTCGCCGTGCCCTGGGCCGAAGAGCGCCAGTTCGACGCCCTGCCGGCCGGTCCCTCCAGCGGCGAGCACTGGGCCTACGAACAGATCCAGAAAGGCGACACCACCTGCGCGGCCAACCAGGATCTGCACGAAGAGGCGACGAACCTGCTCGCCGAAGTCAAAGAAAACGCCACCTACAACCCGTCGGTGGCCGACGCGCTGGACCCGATCACGTTCGTGCACAACATCAACGTTCCGACCTTCATGGCATGCCAGTGGGAGGACGAGCAGACGGGCGGGCACTGCGCCGACCTGGCGGAGCACTTCACGGGCACCGAACACAAGTGGTTCACGTTCACCAACGGCGTCCATGGCGACTCGCTCGATCCCTACACGGTCAACCAGTTGGATGACTTCCTGGAGCTGTACGTCGCCCGTCAGGCGCCGATCGCCAACGGCGCGACCCTGCATACGGTCGCGCCGCTCGTCTATCAGGCCGCGTTGGGGCTCCCGTCGGGAGACCAGATCACGCTGCCGCCTGGACCCGATCCAGGCAAATGAAGAAGTACACGGAAGCACTGGCGGCCTTCACGGCGCTACCGGAGATCCGCGTGCTGTTCGACAACGGCGCGGGAACCTCGCCGACCGGCAAAACGACCGCCGGCGATCCCTACCCCGGGTTCGAAAAGTCCTTCTCGGCTTTCCCGATACCCGGCACGGTCGCTCGCTCCTGGTACCTCGGGGCCGAAGGTACGCTCAATGAACAGCCAGCCGGCGCCGAAGGAGTCGACTCCTACACCTCGGACGCCGGCGCCACGCCGCTGACCGACTACACGGGCGGCACCGGCCCGGGCGGCCTGTGGGGCAACGCATCCCAGTGGAAATGGAACTGGGCTCAGCCCCCAGCGGGATCGGCCGTCTCCTACGTCGTCAGCGCCGCTCGCTGCCGACACGACCGCCATCGGCGGAGGGTCCGTCAACCTGTGGGTGAAGTCATCCACGCCCGACGTCGACCTCCAGGCGACGATCAGCGAGGTTCGCCCGGACGGCAACGAGACCTTCGTCCAGAACGGCTGGATCCGCGCCAGCGAGCGCAAGCTCGCGACCACCTCGACGAACATGTTCGAGCAGGCCCCCACGGCGGTCGAACCGATCCCGACCTACCTGGCCTCCGACATACAGCCGATGCCGGCGGGCGAATTCGTCCCGGTCACGATTCCGCTCTACTTCGAGGGCCACGCCTACCGTGCGGGCTCGCGCATCAGGGTCACGATCTCGGCGCCGAACGGCAACCAGCCCGTCTGGTCGTTCAGCCAGACCCAGCCGGAAAAAGCCGACCGCCAACGTGTCGATCGCCTTCGGGCCGGGCATGCCGGCCAGCCTGACCCTGCCGATCGTTCCGGGCGTCACCGTGCCGACCGGGCTGCCGGCCTGCCCGAGCCTGCGGAACGAGCCCTGCCGCGCCCTACCAGGCGTACGTGAACAACGGCTCCTGAGGCGCTCGCGCGGAGCGCGGGCGCCCTCACGGACGAGGACCAGAGCGACGCCTAAGCGCCGGAGCGCGCGAAGAAACTCGGCCTCGGCCTGCCCGAGAGGCGTCGCCGGGCGGCTCCCCGTGCAGGTACTCGGCGGCGATGGCGCCCCAGTCGGCTGCCGCCCGGAGCTGGCGCAGAACGATCGCGACGATGCCGTGCATCCGCCGGATCAGCATCGCCTCGGGCGGCAGGGTGAACTGGTTGACCTGTTCGCTCGCCGCCGCCCGCTCGTCGCTGTCACGAGACTCTCGCCTTGCCGTCTCGACGGCTGTCCTCGGGCGAGAAGCGCCGCTGTCCCGGAATCGGCATACCAGCTGATCGCCACCTGCATCAGCCGCAGCGCGAATTCGGCATCGACGGCCGTCGGCTCGCCCGGCGGGCAGATAGCCGCCGCTGAGCAGCGGCCTTCTTGAGAGCCGCAGCGTCCCCTTCGCGGACGGCCAGCGCGATCGCCCGCTCGGCGGCTATGCGCTCGGCGGCGACGTAGCGGACGAGCCCGAAGTCAAGGAAGCAGACCCGGCCGTCGGGGGTCAGGAGGTAGTTGCCGGGGTGAGGATCGCCCAGGGCGATCCGGTCGCGGTAGAGCAGGCCGAAGTGAAGCCGGAAGACGATCTCTGCCATAGCGGTCGCGCTGCGCCTCGTCGGCCCTGCGGACCGCCTCGAAGCCCTCCCCCTCGACGTATTCGGAGACGAGCACGCGGCGCGTCGAGAGGTCCGTGCGGACCTGCGGCACCAGGACGAATGGGTGCCCGCGCATGAGGCGCCCGATGCGGCGCTGATTCTGCGCCTCGAGCTCGTAGTCGAGCTCCTCGGCGATGCGCTCGCGCATCTCGCGACGCCATCGCCTTGGCGTCCAGCCCGGGGGCGAGCCGTTTGACGAGCGGGCAGCAGCAGGGTCGCGTTGCGAAGGTCCGTCTCGACCGCCTCGGCCACCCCGGGATATTGGATCTTCACGGCGACATCCTCGCCGTCCACGGTCGTGGCGCGATGCACCTGACCGATCGATGCCGCGGCGAACGCCTGCTCGTCGAAGTCGCTGAAGACCCGCTCGAGCGGCCCTCCGAACTCCTGGCGCATCAGCTTCTCCAGATCCGCGAACCGGACCGGCGGAACGTCGTCGCGAAGCGCAGCGAGGCGGCGCTGCAGCTCGTCGCGCTGGTCCTCCGGGAGACCGTCGAAGTCGACCATCGAGATCATCTGCCCGACCTTCATGGCGGCTCCCCGCATCTGGCCGAGCTGGTCGACCAGCTGCCCGACGAGCGCGGCCGTCCGCTCGCTTTCGGCCGAGGCGGCCCGCTCGGGCGTGCGCACCCGGTTGGCGGTCCGCATCCCCGCCCAGCGCAGTCCCTGACCCGTCACGAGGCCGCCGACGCGGGCCGTCCGCGCGAGCCGGCCGGTGGGAGCTTGCCCGCCTCAGGCGGATCGTCGGGGCCAGGGCTCACGTACCGAGGCTAGCTGGACGTGCAACGGTGGAACTCACCGTATCGCGCTGAAGCCGGTGGTATTCGTGAACAATCTTCCTATTCACTCTTGTGGAAACCCGCGAAGCGGGCCACCCGAAGGTCAGAGATCAGTCAGCGACGTGATTCGCCACCAGGAGGCTGTCGGGATCGCGCGCTCTCGGTGATCACCTCCAGGCGCCCGGCGACCCCGGGCGAGAAGGCGCTGCGCATCGGACCCTGCTCGTCGAAGGTGAGGATCGTGTCACGGGCCCCGGAGAACGGTGCGATGCGCGCGGCCACCTCGCGCTGTGCAGCAAGGATCTCCTCTCGGCCTGCGGCGAGCTGACGGGCGCGGTCGAGTAGACGAGGCCCTCGGCGTCGAGCGTGCCGGCGGCGCCGGGATCCGGCGAGGCGAGTCGCGCAGGGCGCCGCCGAGGTGGCGGATTTCCACGGACAGGAGTGGAGTTTCGACGCCCGGTCCGGCGAGTGCCAGGAACGCATCGGTCTCCTGGGACCAGACCCGCTCGACGAGCGCCGCGTGGCCGAGCGCCGGCGTCGGGTCGGTCGGGTCGCCGGCGATGTCCGCGAGCGCCGCGCCGGGCACTGTCGTCAGCGTGTCCATATAAGGGGTGGCGAGCGCGCGGAGCGGCGCGACCAGCTCTGCCCCCCGCTCGGCGGTACCGGTGAAGGCGAGTGTGACCGCGACCATCTCGCGGCCTCGCAGCTCAGCGGTGACGGCCGGCAACTGGCGGGAAGCGCAGCAGCTTGATTGTCGATGTCAACTCGTTCGGGACCGTCGCGATCCACTCGCGCCATCCGTCGACTACCGCCTCCGCTTGCTCGATCGGCCACATCAGCCCACCGGCGAACGCGCGGCGCAGCTCGAACAACCGAGCTCGAAGGAGGTGACGATCACCGGTCCGCCGCCGCCCCCGCGAAGCGCCCAGAAGAGCTCGGGGTCGCTTGCGCCATCGACGCGACGGGCCTCGCCATCGGCGCCACGACCTCGAAAGCGCGCACGTGAGTCGAGGCGAAGCCCTCGCGGCGGGTGAGCCAGCCGATCCCGCCTCCGAGCAGGTAGCCGGCCACGCCGACCGACGCCGACATCCCATGCAGGCCGACCAGGCCGTGCTCGGCTGCCGGGGCGACGACGTCGCTCCCAGCGCGCCCGCCTCCACCGTGGCGGTTCTGCGCGTCGCGGGTCGACCGACGACAGCGTTCAGCCTTGATGTCTTCAGAAGGATCGTCCCGGCGAGGTCGCCCATGCTGGCGCGCCCCGTGGCCGGTCGACTGCGGGGCGACCCGCAGGCCGTTGGCCGCCGCGAAGCGCACGGTCGCGGCGATGTCCCGCGGCGACTCGGCCAGCACCACCAGCGGCGGGCGCTGGTCGGCGCTGAGATTCCAGGCCAGCCGCGCCGTGTCCCACCCCGCCTCGCCCTGGAGAATCAATTCACCCGAGAGCGCCTCACGCAGGGGCCGAGCTCAAGCTTCGATCCATCCATTGCCTCAAAGTTTGCCTTAGATTCCCGCCGATGGCAGGCGAGTCCGAGGGATGAACACGGCCCGGTTCAAGTGGGCGGTCCTGATCGCCCTGTGCTCGGGACAGTTCGTCATGGTCCTCGACTCGACGGTGATGAACGTCTCGATCGAGAAGGTGATCGAGGACCTCGACACCAAGGTCGCGACGATGCAGCTGGCGATCGCGACCTACACGCTGACCACAGCTGCGCTGATGCTGGTCGGCGGCAAGCTCGGCGACATCATCGGCCGCCGCCTCGCCTTCCGGATCGGGCTCGTCACCTTCGGCGCCGGCGCCCTGATCACCGCGCTTGCGCAGAACATCGGCATCCTGATCCTCGGCTGGTCGATCCTCGAGGCGGTCGGAGCGGCGCTGATGGTCCCGGCGATCCTCTCGCTGCTCGCCTCCAACTACCAGGGTGCCGACCGGGTCGATCGCCTTCGGCGCGATCGGCGGGATCGCCGGCGCCGCCGCGGCGGCCGGGCCGATGATCGGCGGCTGGGTGGCCACGGTCGGGTCCTGGCGCGACGTCTTCGCGGGCGAGGCGGTGATCATGGTCTGCCTGCTCGGCGCCTCGAGGATCGTCGCCGACGCGCCGCTCGGCCGGGCCCGGCCGAAGCTCGACGTGGTCGGCGCGCTGCTCTCGACGGCGGGCCTGGCCCTCGCCGTGCTCGGTGTCGTCCAGAGCTCGACCTGGGGCTGGATCGACACCAAGGAAGTCGCCGACGATCGGCGGCACCGCGCTCGAACCCTTCGGGCTCTCGGTGGTCCCGTTCCTGATCCTCGCCGGCCTCGTCCTGCTCGGCGGCTTCGCGGTCTGGGAGCGCCGCCTTGCCGCCGCCGGCGAGCGACACCCTGGTCGAACTCGCGATGCTCCGCCTCGCCCAGCTGCGCGCGGGCCTCGGAACGATCGCGGTGATGTTCCTCTGCCTCGGCGGGATCTTCTTCCTGATGCCGCTCTACCTGCAGATCGTGCTCGGCAAGGACCCGCTGCGAAACCGGCTGACCTGCTGCCGATGTCGCTCGCGGTCCTCTTCGTCGCGATGGGCGCCTCCCGCCTCTCCACCCGGGTCCCGCCGCGACGGCTGATCCGGCTCGGCTTCCTCTTCATCGCCGCCGGCGCGGGCCTGTTGATCTTCACGATCGACCAGCACTTCGACTCCCTCCCCTTCGCCGGCTCGGTGCTCGTCGTCGGGATCGGCCTCGGCCTGATCGGCTCCCAGGTGAGCAACGTCAACCTCTCCACCGCCGGACCCGACAAGACCAGCGAGACGGGCGCGCTGCAGGGACCGCGCAGAACCTCGGCGCCGCGCTCGGCACGGCGGTGATCGGGTCGATCCTGCTCAGCTTCCTCACCACGACCTTCGACCACCGGGTCGAAGGCGACAGAGTCCCTCCCCTATGGCCCGCGCCACGAGTCCGCGCGAAGACCAGCGAGGGCCTGGCCTTCATCCCTGCCGGCCTCGCCGGCGACGAGCTGCGCAGAAAGGCGTCCCTCCGCGGGTCGTCTCCCAGCTCGAATCGAACTACGCCCAGTCCCAGGTCGATGCGCTGAAGATCGCCGTCGGCGGCGTCGCACTGTTCGCCCTGCTCGGCCTCGCCGGCGTAACGCGACGCCTTCCGGCGAGCCCGTTGCGAGCGCCACCGGTCGGAGTCTCCTAGCGGCAGGTGCCGCGCCGGAGTCGACCTCACTCAGCCCGCCGATAGCGGATGTGCGTTGCGAGCGGAGAGTGGAGCACCTCCACCGGCTCAAACTCGAAGGACTCGGCTCCGTCGAACAGCCGCTCGCCGGACCCCAACAGCACGGGGGCCACGTCAAGGGCCAGCTCGTCGATCACGCCGGCGGCGAGCGCCTGGCGGACGGTCGAGGCGCCGCCCGCGATATCGATGCCTGACTCACCGGCCGTTTCGCGCGCCTGCGCGTAGGCGGCCCCGAAGCCCTCCGTGACAAAGTGGAAACTCGTGCCGCCTTCCATCTCGATCGGCTCGCGGGCATGGTGGGTGAGCACGAAGACCGGCGCGTGGTAAGGCGGTTCGGAGCCCCACCATCCATCCCAGTCCTCATCCCACTCGCCGCGGACCGGCCCGAACATGTTGCGACCCATGATGTAGGCCCCGCGCGGTCGCATGAGCCAACTGACTGCCGTCGCGTCGGCATCGTTTGCGCGCTCGTCGCCGAGGTGCCAGCCATGGAGCTCCCTCCCCCGCTTCCCCAGCGGATTCTCCCGGCTCTGGTCAGGCCCGGCGACGAAGCCGTCGAGCGAGATCGACATGTGACAGGTGGTGTCAGGCATAGGCATCCTCCAAGTGAGACGGGTTTGCTCCCCAAACCGTAGCGACGCTCGTCTGCGCCCACGAATAGGTCGGAGCTGCCTGGACGGACGCATGTCCCGGAGGCGGCGATTCAGCCACACGCTCGACTAGCATCGCCCCGGTTGGCGGGATCCCGGCATCCCGATGGAGAGCAGGTATGGACGCGTGAGGGCCCGCGCGCACTTGTAGTCTCCGCCGGGTCGACGATCATCGCCAACAACCGCGAGGACGAATCTCCCGTCCCGATCCGGATCACAGGGGTGTTTCCATGTCCCGAAGGGTCACACCACCGTTTCGATCTCCCGGCTACGGCGCGGTGTAGGCCCAGGTGCCCCGAAGCAGGCCATTGGATTGGTTGCTCCGCCAGGTCATGACTCCGCTCACCGGTCCGGCGTAGATCGAGCCGGGCATCGTCGAGATGAAGGATTCAAAGGTCATGCCTTCGTTGAATGACTGATAGACGCACATGTAGCCTGCCGCCGCCTGGCCGGCACCAGGGCATTCGACGGTCCCCGGGCCGCCTTCCCCGATCACGATGATGTGTCCTTCGGGCAGCGATTCGGGCAGGTGCGGCCAGAACTGGACCAGCACCGTGCCGGCCTGACCATTGGCCGCCGCGGCGATGAAATCGCCCGCCTCGGTCTGCCCGGACCGAAGGACGGAGTCGGCGGTCAGGTAATGGTCGGCGGGCTGACCGCCGAGGGCTTCGGCGTTTTTGGAAGTGGTGGCCAGGTCGGCCGTGGCGGCGCCCCCGGCCGAGTTGGCGTAGGCCGCCGTGGCAGCGCTTGCGGCCGTGGCTGCTCTGTCAGCAGTTTCGGCGTGCTTGACGCTTTCGGGGGTTGCGCTCGTTGTTGTCACAGCCGGCGCGCCCCCCACGGGCGCGAGCCGTTCGCGGACCCCCTTAGCCAGCTTCGCGGCGGTCACCGCACCGTCGGCGAGCTTGCCGGTGCGGACCGCTCCGGCCCGGATCTGCTTGGACCCGACACTCCCTTTCGGCAGGGTCGTAGCCGCATAGCTGACGCCGCCAAGCGCCACGAAGAGGGCAAGGCTGGCGACTACGTTGGCATAGGTAAGCCGCGGGCGCGGAAGCTTCATAGGGCAGGATTCCTCCAAGAGTTGTGTAGGCATCCATCGGCCCAGGCGGGACCGAGCATGAACTCCCGCTGAGAAACAGGGTCGGGACGAGGCTGCCGCTCACTCTCTGTACTCTTTCCCGTGAGGCACGAGAGTGCCCGTCGGGAACAGACAGCGGGGGGCGAGAGATGACCGGATCACGGAAGAGCATCGGTCGCACGATCGGCGACCGGCCAGCGGCCGCTGGCCGCGGCGGGAGGAGCCCTCGACGCTTTGCTGCGGGCCTCGGACTGTTCGTCACGCTGGCTGCGCTAATGGCGACCCTCGGCGCGGCAAGCGCCTCGGCGTACGAATGCTTCGAACCGAGCGAAAACTGCTCCACACAGAAACTCGATCCCACCTCGGGCATCTACATGCCGACGACGACGACGTATTTCGTCTACTGGGCTCCGAAAGGCGCTCCTAAATTCCCGGCGGGTTACGCGTCCGGAATCAAGACTTTCTTCAAGGGGCTCGAACACGACAACGGGACCGACCAGAACTTCTACTCGGTCCTCGCGCAATACAACGTGAAGTACGAAACGCATCTCGGCAAGGCGATCAACGACAAGCACCCCTACCCGGCCGAATCCTCCGAATGCGCCGCACGGCCCTCTTCGCCCTGCGTGTCACTCGTGCAGATCAAGGAAGAGATGAGGGCGCTGGTGAAAGAAGGCAAGCTACCCGGGCAGACATGGGTTCCCGGCCCGTCAGTACGAGAAGCTACACGCGCATACTTCGTTCTGCTGCCGCCGGGGGTCTCGGCATGCGACGTCACGAGAGTGGAACCGAACAAAACAACCCACGTGGGGGTCGGCTGCTCGTCCGTGCAGTACTGCGGGCTCCACGACTTCAACTTCAATCCAGAAAACGAACTCGAAGACCTGCCGTATGCGGTGATGCCCTATCTGCCTGGCGTCAACGGATGTGACAGCAAACAGCATCCGAACGGGATAAGCGACGGCGAGCTCGAGGTCATAGAGCACGAGTTCGCCGAGACGATCACCAACCCGTTCAACGCCGGATGGGAGAACACTCTTCCCGGCGGAGGAGAAGAGGTCGCGGACATCTGCGTCCAGACGACCTGGTCGAGCCCAAGCGAAGCGTTCCATGAAAAAATGGCGTGGGGTACACCTCTTGGGACTGCGCCCAACGGGGCGCTCTACAACCAGGTAATCGACGGCCGCTACTACTACCTGCAGCAGCTGTACAGCAACGAAGCGCAGGGCTGCCGGCAGCGCAGGGGACTGCCGCCGACGGTGACGAAGCTGGCGCCCGCCAAGGGCAAGGTCGCGGGCGGCAAGAAGGTCAAGATCACCGGCCTGAACTTCGTGAACCCGACCGTCACGAGCGTGTCGTTCGGGAGCGTGCCCGCGAAAGAATTCACGGTCAACTCGCCGACCTCGATAACGGCGGTTTCGCCCGCGTCCGCGAGCACGGGCATTGTGAAAGTCACGCTCACAACATCCGCCGGCACAAACGCAAGCACGACCTCCGACCAATACACCTACGAATAGAGGTAGGCCTACACGGCCCGCCGATCGCTCGCTAAACAGCCTGTTTGCAGGCCTTCCCGGATGCCCCCGCCAGGAGTCGAACCTGGATTTACCGCTTAGGAGGACGCCGCCGTTCCGAGCTCAAACGCACAATCGCCCGGGTTTCGAGCGATTTCTTCGCCTCGAAGCCCACGATGGGGATGGGTTGGGGCACTTCAGGCTGGGGTTGGGCAGCGAGCGGTGCTTGCTGCCCAAACGTAACGGCGCTCACCTACGCCTATGAAGCGGCGCGTCCGAGTGCCGCCAGACGATCGTCATATGTCAGCAGCTCTCCATCCAGCTCGGCGGCGCACGCGAGGACCATCGCGTCCGGCAGGCGTAAACGCCGGTGCTGCGATCGAAGCTCGGCGGCACGCTCCGCCATGGGCTCGGTCAGCGGGGCAACGCTGATGCCCATCCCGGCTATAGCGCGACGCGCCTCCGCGGTGCGTCCCGCGCGAGCGAAAGCAACGAGCGCCTCGCTGTAGGCCGTCGCCGGCGCGACGAGGCGCCGTTGCGCGATGTCGCCTGCCTCAGTGTCTTGGACTGCACGAGCGTGGTGGGCGTCCGCGGAATCAAGCAGCCCGATCAGAACGCTCGCATCCAGAATCAGCGCTCCCACTCGCTGCGCAGCCTCTCGAGTTCTCCCTCACGGTAGATCCCCTCGGCGATTCCGGCGTGCCGACGGACGCGCGAACCCCGGACCGCAACGATCACCTCGCCCTCTCCGACTGGCCTAACGGAGACCTCGTCTCCAGGACGAAGGCCCGCCGCGCGCATGACATCGACGGGCAGTGTCACCTGGTTCTTCGTGGATACGCGAGGCATAGCCTTTACTTTATCACGCTGCTTGGTAAAGGCCCGCGTAGACCTACCCGGGAAAGCCGGCGGGCGCCTCGCGAGCGGAGCTGACTCCTCATTTCCACCCGGCCTCCATCGCGGAGGTTGCGCCACCACCGCTTGGGCTCGGGCCAGCCGACGTTGACGATCACCCGGTCGCCAGTTTGGCGGTAGCCGACCGGGAACGTATGGCGGCGGCCGCTGCGACGGCCGGTGACAGTGAGCGGTGCGAGGCTGCGGCCAGCAGGGGATGCAGGGGCGTGCTGAGCGCGCCCCTTACAACAGGATTGGCGGTTCGGTTGAACACCGCGAAGAGCGCATGACCCTGATGCACGGGCGAACAGCCCCGAGTAACCGTTTCCGCATCCGCGCGGCCCGTCGTCCGACCCCGGACACAGCTCTAGGAGAAATCAGCGAGCTTGGGGGGTGGCCCGACTATGTCGCAGCCATAGGCGCCGAAGCGTCGAGCCAGCTCGTCGATCGGCGGCAACACTTCCTCAGTCGGTGGCTCGCCGCCAACCACCGGGACGCCGAGTTCGACGAACAGTTCCTCCAGTCCGCCTGGGGTGAACGTGACGAGCATCCGTGCCCGCTCCGAACTGACGACGTAGGCATGGGCCTCTCCACGTGCGGCGAACGCATAATCGCCCGCCGAGAGGTCGATTCGGACCCCGTCCACGAGCATGGTGACTTCGCCCTCGACCACGTAGAAGGTCTCGTCCTCGTTGTGGTGGACGTGCAGTGGGGTCGCGGCGCCGCGCGGGTCATTCATCTCGACCTGCGCGAGGCTGCCGCCGGTCTTCGCGGCGCTTGCCTTGACCGTATCCGACCGGTCTTCCACCAGATGTCGGCGAGTCCCTCGCCGGCCGGGATCTTGTACGTCTTTGCGAGTGTGTCGGTGCTCATGCTGTCTCCCTTGCTGGGTCGTGATTGGCTGTCGGACCACCGTAAGGGCACTTCGCCGAAGTGTCTCCTACGTATTCCCTAGGCCAACCCGACGAGTTCCTTACTCGGCGTTGGAGGGCGAATGGGCGGCACGCATAGGCCCCATCGTCGTTACCTCCGAGAGCGCCAGGGGCGCGTGCAGCCGCAGCGCGAGTTGCCCACGACCGACCCGCTCGAGCTCAATCCCACAGTCCATCGCTGCGAGGCGCTTGCGCAGCACGAGTAGCCGTGCCTCGAGGTTGTCATTGCCCGGCGGAAGGCCAAGACTCTCATCCAACCGCAACCGCCGGTTTGTGAAGGCCGTCCGGCCATCGGCCTCGTGCTCGCGCAACAGCTTCCACAGGATCCGGCCGGGGACGCCCTTGACCACATAGGCATCGTCGACGAAAACGCTGTCATCCGCCTGGTAGTAGACGACAGTGCGGGGCTTCTCTCGGGACGAGAGCGCCTGAATCTCGGGATCGCGGGAGTCGCCCTCGTGGCGGTCTCCCTGCAGCACCGCCAGCACCGTCGCGAGATGCCCGCCGACGATCCGCAGGAGCCGCTCGTTACCGGGCCCGAAGTCACCGGGGCGCCCGCTCTCCAGATACAGCACACCGCCGAGCTCACCGTGCACAACCAGGGGAACAGCCGCCGCGCTCTGTGCACGATCCAGACCGGGCAACGGAATCTCCGTTCCCCGAGACTCGGTGCCGCTGCGCTCCACGGTCTGCTGGATCGCCGCCTGCATCGAGCGGCCGCGAGCCACGTTGGGGACGCACACGATCCTGCGCCGCTCGGCAGCGGTCCCGATCACCCCCACCCCGATCGCCACCTCCGCACCGGCGGCGGACTCCGGATACCCGTTGCTCGCGACGGCAAATAACCGGTCACCACGCTCGTCGGCGACGAGCAGGATCGACTGGGCGAAGCCGAACAGGTCATCGAGGGCCTCGAGCCCGGTGCGCGTGGCATCGGCATAGTCAACGGACAGCGCAACGCGCCGCACGAACTCATCGAGCAGAGCGATCGTTCTCAACTCATCGCCATGCTCCACCGGCGCCGCCCGGACGGTCTCTCCAAACGGCACGCAGCGATGCACGCGATGAATGTCGACGCCGCGCAGGCGGAACACGCCGGACATGCCCGTCTGAGAGGCGATCGCGTCGAGGTTCGTCTTCACCGCTTCAAATGTGGGTCCCTCCGTCTCGGTATGAAGAAACCGCAGGTCGAGCAAGAACTGGTCGCATGTCTCGGGATCGATCACCGCCACCTGCGCCCACGGATTGACTTCAAGGTTCGAGCCCGTCTTGTTGAAGAACTGACGGGTGAGCGCAACGCGCTCCTCATCGACGTAATGGACGATCGAGAGGAGCGTTACATTCGGCACCCCGTCCGCCGAGCACGTAACGATCATCGAAGGGATCACCCCCTGCAGGCATGCACGGATCGACTCCAGCGGCACAGTGCGCTCGCTCACAGGCGAGCACCGGCCCTCTGCCCCGGCGTTTGATCGAACACCTCGTCGATCGAGAACGTGACGGCAAAAAGGTCTGGACGCCTGAAACCCCTCCGCGTAAGCTCGGGCGGGACCCCGACCTGCTCAGCCTCTGCCACGAACGCCTCGAGATGCCGCTCGGCGCGCCCGAGCTCTCGCGGCTTCGGCTCCCGCGCCTTCGATCACCACCCCCTTGAGCTGAAGCGCACGACCAGCCGTCGGCGGGTTGAACACCACCGCGATCGCCCCGTTTCCCTCAATGTTCATTCTCGCTGGTGACCCCGGTGGAGCGATCACGCAGAGGGCCATCGCGGGGCGATCAACGGACACCCCCGGCCCAAAGCCACGCGTGAATGCAGGTCGCAGATCGTCGTTTCTGGTGCCCACGCCGATCGCGACACCGCTATGCACGAAGGCCATCAGATCAGAATCAAGCACACACTCGGACTCAGGCCGCGCCATACCAGCAACGCTACACGAGCCAAGCTCCAGCGCGTGATGGCACGCCTTCGCCGCCAATGCCCCCGCCAGGAGTCGAACCTGGATCTACCGCTTAGGAGGACGCCGGCCTCATTTCGACCACGACGACCGCCTGCCGCTGACGCTCCACGAGGTCGGCCCTCGTGGCCTCTGCGATGCCGGCCCTTGACAGCCTCGTGGGCGCATGCTCTGATCCGGAGAGCGACACCTAGGCAACAGCGGGACAGTCACTGTCCGAGATCTTCGAACGCGGAGGGGTCATGAGCCAAGACGAGGCGAACCGGATCGCGAAGAACGCTCAGCGGCGGTGGCGGTCGCGCCGCATGTTGAGAGTGGTGCTCCCCACCACGGCCGCGCTGGGTGCGGGAGCGGCGGTCGCGGTTGCGACGATTCCTGGCGGCGACGGGACGATCACGGGCTGCTATCTCACCGACACCGGGGCCGGCATCGAAGCCTCTACGAGCCCCCGCATCGGACAGCTGAGGGTGATCGACCCAAGCCTTCCGCCGCTTCCCACAGGCGGCGCGAACCCGGCGGGGGCCTGCCTGTCGGACGAGGCGAAGATCAGCTGGAACCAGAGTGGCCCGCAGGGCCCCGTGGGGCCTCAGGGCGCAGCGGGCGGAACGGGCGCACCGGGCGCACCACTGATCGGCGATACGGTCTTTGGGATCAGCGGCAGCGGCAGGACGTTCCTCAAGCTCGACGGGATCAAGGGGGAGTCCACCGACAAGGAACACGGCGGCGAGATCGTGATCAACTCCTTCTCGCTCAGTGCCCAAGCGGGCGGCGGTGGCAGCGCGCGGAAGACCACCATTCAGTCCTTCACGATCACCAAGACGATCGACAAGTCCTCCCCTTTGCTCTTTAAGGCCGCGGGCACCGGCAAGGTGATCAAGGACGCGGTGCTGGCGTTCAGCCACAAGGCCGGGAGCAAGCAGATGGACTACCTGAAGTTCGACTTCAAAAACGTGTTGGTCACGACTGTCTCCGACGGCACCTCCTCCAGCAAACAGACACCGACCGAGCAGGTGACGTTCAATTTCCAAAAGTGCAAGGAGACGTTCATCAACAGCAAGGGCAAGGTAGGGCAGAGCATCAACTTCAACGTCGGCACAAGCGTCAAGCTCTGAGCGGCGCCGACGCCTACGAGCGATTCGCCTATCCGGGGTATGCCTATCCGGCGACGCACCCGGCACGGCTCGAGGCGATAGGTCGGCTGTTCGGTCTCCAGCCGGCCGCCGCCAGCGGAGTGCCGGATCCTGGAGCTCGGTTGCGGCGACGGGGGCAATCTGCTCTCGCTGGCCGAAGCACTGCCGAGGGCCAGCCTTCTCGGGATAGACGCCGCAGCGGGAGCCATCGCACGCGGGACCGAGATGGCACAAGCGGCGGGGCTCGAGAACGCCGATCTTCTCTGCCTTGACCTCGAGGAGCTTCCCGACGATCTGGGCAGCTTCGACTACATCCTCTCGCACGGTGTCTACTCGTGGATCCCACCACGTGCCCGAGCCGGGCTGCTCGCATGTATACGCCGAACCCTGTCGCGCACGGGGATCGCCTATGTCAGCTACAACGCCTACCCAGGCAGCTACATGCGCGACATGGCGAGGGACATCCTCGGATACCACGTGCGCGAACTGGAGGATCCCCAGCAGAAGCTCCTTGGGGCCCAGGATCTGATGCAGACGATCGTTGCGATCGAGGACCCCTCCCCCTACGCGCAGATGCTGCGCCAGCACATGGGGCGGATGCTCCGCTACTCGGATGCTCTACTCCTGCACGACGACCTCGCCGACATCTCGACGCCCTTCTACTTCCACGAATTCATGGAGCACGCGGACCATCACGGCCTCGCGTTCCTCTCCGAGGCCGACCTGTTCGAGAGCCAGATGCGCGGTGTGCCGGAAAGCGCCGAGCGTCTGATGCATAACCTCCCCGATGACGTGCTGGTGCGCGAGCAGTACCTCGACTTCTTCAAGAACCGCATGTTCCGTCAGACACTCCTCTGCCACATCGAGGCGCCGATCGAGCGCGAGCTCGACGAGCGACAGGTCGAACGCCTCGTGGTGTGTTCCCAGGTCCAGCCCGTCGAGCAGTCCTCGGGCGAGCGGGGCCCGGACGAGCCGCCGGCCGAGACGTTCGCTACCCCGGAGGGCTTTACGGTGACGACGTCCGAGCCGCTCGTCAGAGCCGCGCTGCACACCCTCGCCGAGGTCTGGCCTGCGGCGGTGGACTTCTCGGGGCTAGTGGCATCTGCGCTCGAGGCAGCCGGTCCCGAGGCGACCAGGGAGCTGGTGGCGCGGCGACTGCGAGAGGTGCTGCTGCAGGCCTACCTGGCACAAATCGTCGTTCTGCAGGGCTGCCCACCGCGGCTGACCACACAACCCGGCGAGCGCCCGTTGGCGAGCGCACTGGCGCGCGCGCAATGCATCGCGGGCGCGCCCACGGTCAGCTCACTGTTACATGCCAACGTTCGTCTGGAGGGCGAACTCGAGCCGGCGCTCGTGCAACTGCTCGACGGCAGCCATGACCGGAGCGCCCTTGGCGAGCGACTGTCGGTCTCTGCGGAGGTGCTCGACAAAGCGCTCGGGCGCCTCACATCCGTGGGGCTGCTGAAGAGCTGACGTGGCCGGCGGTGACGATCGCCTTGCCCATGTCGATCCGGAGGAGTCCTACGTCACGCCGAGGAATACGATAATCGCGCGGTCGAGTCGCTTGATGTCCTCCACGCCGAGCCGGCCGATTCGCTCGCCGATGTTGCTCCGCGGAACCGTTGTCAGCTTGTCGACCATCAGCTGGGACGGCCCGTCGAGCGCGTTTAGTTGGTCTGGCGCCACGGCGGGTGTTTCTCAGCATCGAGCAAATCCGCGGCCTGGCCGAGGCGATGCCGACGGGCGCACACCGACTGCTCGTCTACATGGCGGCCTACACGGGCCTCAGGGCTGACGAGCTCGCAGGCCTCGGGCGAAGGACGTCGACCCGTTGCGAGGCGGAGTCCACCTGCGGCAGGCGCTGGAGCAGCATCCCACCCCCCCTTGGCTGGCCGCGGGGTTATGTATATAGAGCCGTGACGGAGAGACGGATCTCATCCTCCAGGATCGTCATGTTCCGGTCGTTTCCGCGGCGGTGTGATGCTTGAGGGAGCTTCACGCTGCCGGAGACGCCTCGCCCATCAGTTCAGGCTCATGGTGGCGATGTGCATTGGGACGGTTTCGGGAACGCGTATATTGCGTGTCTCATGGGGGGGTCGCGAACAAGGATGAGCGTGGGGCTGTCGCTAGCGGCCGTAACGCTCGTGCTCGCGATGCTCGGGTTTACCGGCTCGGCCAGCGCGCACACCTCCTGCGCACAGATCAGGACCGTCTACGGGATTCCGCCGTGGGGCTTTCACACGGGCGCTTACAGCGGCGAATCATGGTTTGCGAAGGGGCACGGGAACATCAACTTCGAAGCCAACACCGTCTCGGGGGTCATGTGCGAGCAGGATGGGCACGGCACGATCCTGATGTCGGTCCTGCGCCACCTCGTCTACCACTCGCACGAAGCGATGAGGTGGGGCTACCCGGGCAACATCATGAAGATCAAGTTCCGGATTACGAGCAGCAGCGACCCGAAGTGCACCGTCGGCATGGTAGGTCGCGCGACCATCTACGGGAGCTACAACGGCGTGCGCAGTGACAGCGTCCAGTTCTTCTTCCCTGCCGCCTGCAAGGACCAGGATCACGTCTACCACGGCTCGAAAGTCAACGTCCAGGTACCGCCGCCTTGCGTCGCTCCCCGACCAGCTTGCGTTTCCTCACGCCGCGGAAGCGGAAGTCGTTGAGGTCATAGTGTCCGAACCACACGCCCCCCAGGTCGGCCAGCTCGAGGGCTGATCGCGAAGCACGGAAGCCCGGCGGCGTAGCCGATGCTCAAGAGGTCGTGAACGGCGTCGCGCACCCGCGCTCCGCCGGAGTCCGCGACGCTGCTCCTGGCTCAACATTGGCTCAACGACAGCAACGACGCGGAGCGCTTTCGAAGCGTTCAACTCTTGGCGGTGCACGCGGACGAGTCGGGAAGGAGGCCCGTGCCGTCGAGGCAGGCAACACGATCGGTCGGGCGTCGCCACTTCGATCGGCGTTTCTCGGGAGCCTGACCCGGACTGTGGTTTGGGACAACCGCCAGTCAAGGGGCTGGCGGTTCATTCAGGAACGAGTTTCGGTAGGCGATCGGCCGCCGGCAACCCCTGGGCTCCCAGAGCGCCTTTGTGGGGCTGTCTTTCGCGGGGCGGCGGCGTGAATTCGGCCGCCTGAGCCAGGCCGGGCTTGACGGAGCCTGTTCGACCCGTGAGTGCTACTACCGCGCCAAGAGCGAGCGTCTCGGCGAATGGCGTTCAGGCTGCTGGTCCGGACCACCCGGGGCTCGTTCGGGCCGAGGCCCTCTGGGAAACCGGCTGCGCTCGCGAGGGACGCCGGACAAATGGTGGCGTGATACCATGAAGCCATGACAAAGAATCTGACTGTTCGGCTCGATGACGAGCTCGCGGCCGACACAGAGGCACTGGCACGCGCCGAGGGGACCAGCCTGAACGAGACCGTCAAGCAGGCCCTCACTGAGGCAGTCGAGCGTCGGCGTCAAGACCCGAAGTTCAAGGAGCGCATCCGCCGGATCATCGAGGAGGACAGGGAGCTGCTCGAGCGGCTCGCCAGGTGAGGGTCGAGTACCTCGACCTGGTCGACTATCTGGCCATCGCCGCGGAGGTCACGGGCCTCGACATCACCGTGTTGTCCAGGGTCGCAAAGCTCAACCTCGCGGACTCGGCTCTTCATGCGCCGGCAGCGGGATTCGCCGACACCGACCTCTACCCCGAGTTCGCCGAAAAGGCAGCGGTCCTCGTAACTCGGCTCGCCAAGAACCACCCACTTCCCGACGGCAACAAGCGCTGCGCATGGGTGGCGCTACGGCTGTTCGTCCAGATCAACGACTACAGCTGGAAGCCCTACCCGAGCGTTGACGACGCCGAGACTGCCGTGCTCGCCGTCGCGTCGGGAAAGTGGACACACCAGGAGATGGCGACATGGCTCCGTCAGCACCTGACTGGACCACCCAAGGCTGATCACCCGGGACGCCATCTCACCGGAACTGTGAAGCAGGCCGTCAACTCCCAACCATTGCGAAGAGCAGGCGCTTACGCGAGCTCGCCTGACACTTCTGCTTTTCGTCTCTGACCAGCGGCCTGCGCGGCATCGGTCGACGCGCTCGCTCTCGGGCAGGAGCAGAACCCGAGCGAGCAGGACGCGCGCACACGCCGACCGGCATCTCGTGCGTGCAGACGGGGCCGAGGGGAACTGTCGGCGCGCCGAGACGGGCTGAGATGCGCCCTGGCCGCTCGCTCTACTCCGGCGGGGGCTGCAGGATTGGCAGCAGCACGAGGCGGACCAAGCGGGCGAGGGTGTCTGGGTCGTCGGGCGTGATGGCCCCGTCGCGCGTGAGGAGGAGAGAGATCGCGAGGCGAGCGATCACCTCGGCGACGCCGTCGATGTCCGATGTCGTCGCGCGACCAGCGTCGACTTCCGCCTGGAGTCGTTGCGCGATAAGTGATCGGTAGAGTTCGAGCACGGGTCCCCCGTCGACTGTGAGCAGCGGCAGCAGGACCTCAGGTTCGCTGCGCAAGAGCCGGTCGAACAGCGGGTGGCCGCGTGCGAAACGTCCGGCGAACGCGAATCCTTCGACGAGTCGTTCCTCTAGCGTTTCCCCGCCTTCCCACACGCGGCCGAGCTCTTCCATCCCGCGGCGGACCTCGCATGCGATGACGACCTCGACGAGTCCCTGCTTGCTCGCGAAACGGCGGAAAACGGTCATCCGCGAGACGCCGGCGCGACGCGCGACATCGTCCATCGTTGTGCGGCGGATGCCGTATTCGGCGAACTCTTCGAGCGCCGCCGCGGCTACCCGGTCGACAAGCACGTCCTCGCCCGGGACTGGAGCAACTTCGAGAACCTCGGCAATTGGCGGCATCAGATACTATGTTACTCGATTCCGCACCGAGTATCTAAAGAGAGAGGATGTTGGCTCATGGCCTGGACGTCGATTCCTTCTGAGCTATCCGCCCTGCCCCGTCTGCGCCGACCAGCCGTGATGAACTTCGCTGAGTTCTGGCTGCGCCTTCCCAAGCTCACCGAGCGACTCGGAGCGCTCGGAGATCGCTTCGTCCTCCCTATGCCGGGCATGGGGGCCTGGCTGTGCGTCACGCATCCAGACGACGTCCAGGCCGTGTTCCGCGCGCCGGCCGAGGCGGCGTACTTCGCGGAGGGGCTGCGAATGCTCTCGCCGCACGAGCTCGTCCTCGGCGACCAACAACTCACAGCCCTGGACGGCGACGTGCACCTAGCGAAGCGCCGGATGCTGCTCCCGGCGTTCAACGCCGATGCGATGGAGCGCTATGAACCCACGATCGAGGCCAAGGCGCGCGAAATCGTCGACCAGTGGCCGGTCGATGAACCGACGCGGGCGAGCCACCACATGCAGAGCGTGACGCTCGAGATCATCATGGCGGCGATCTTCGGGGTCACCGACCCGCAGCGCCTCGCTGCGCCTGCGCTCGGCGGTACTCGCCCTCACGCACGAGCTGGGATCGGTGCGCTTCGGAGTCCAGATAGCGATTTCCAACGTACGTAACGACGGTTTCAGCCGGCCATTTCCGCGGATCGAGAGGCTCAAGCGCAATATCGACGACATCGTCCTCGAGGAGATCGACCGGCGCAGAAGCCGCGGCGACATGGGCGACAGTGACGTGCTCGCCAGCCTGCTCTCCGTCCGCGACGAGCACGGCGCAGGGCTAAGCGACTCGGACATCTTCGACCAGATGCGCCTGCTGCTGATTGGAGGTCACGACACGACCGCCTCGACGATCGCCTGGGTGATCGAGCGCGTGGTGCACAACCCGGAGGTCCTCGCGCGCCTGGAGGAAACCGTGCGCGACGGCGACGACAGCTATCTCGACGCAGTGATCCAGGAGACCCTGCGACTGCGTCCGCTGTTCACGTTCACGGTGCGCCTCACAAAGCAACCGCTGGAACTCGAGGGCCTTACCGTGCCGACCGGGACGCTCGTCGTCCCCTACATCGCGCTCGTGCATCGCCGCCCCGACATCTATCCCGACCCAGAAGCGTTTCGGCCCGAGCGGTTCCTCGGAGTGCGTCCCGGAACCTACTCCTGGATCCCCTTCGGTGGCGGGATGCGTCGCTGCATCGGCGCATCCATGGCACAACTCGAGAGCCGAATCATCATGCGCACCCTCGTCCAGGAACTCGACCTCAGACCGACACGACAACACGGCGAGAGGATCCGCCGCAGGGGGATCTTCGCCGTGCCCGGAGCGGGGGCACTCGTAACCGCCAGGCGCCGCAAGGCCCCATCTGACGCCGATCGCGCCCGCCCCCTCCACGCAGCGGCCGGGCGTTCCTAGCGCGGTGTTCCTGAAGTGGCTCGCACCGCTGACTACCGAATTTGCACAAGAGCGCGCGTCAGCCGTCCGCTCCGCGGCTGTCGAGACGGACGAAAAGCAGCAGTCCCGCGGAGCTGTAGCTGGCGCTCCGACTTGCAAGACCGATTCGTGAGCGGTCTTCCTGCCGCAGCAGTGCCCGTGGACGACGGTCTACGTGGCGTGAAGCCGGCGGGTTTGGGCAGCAAGCGTTGTCCGGCGAGCCCGCGCGCCCGTTCATCAGGGAGGCTGACGAGCACAATTTGCAGGCCTTTCCCGGATGCCCCCGCCAGGAGTCGAACCTGGATCTACCGCTTAGGAGGACGCCGCCATGTCCCGTACCAGGCTCGTTAGGCTCGAATTCGTTGAGCTTTCGGACCCCAGCAGCTGGCCTATGCCGCCAGATGTGTGCCGATCCGGCTGGGTTTGGGCAGCAGAACGCGTTTGCTGCCCAAACCCCTGGGACCTGCGGACCGTACTTCGGGGGCCCGCACCCGGCTCGTGAGCAGAGCCGTGCCGCTGCCTTCGAACTCAGCCCGGGATGACGTTTCGTACGGGCCAGATTGTTGGCGGCTGAAGCTCGACCCCGAGCTCGGTGAGAATCGGGACGAACCCCTCCGGTCCGAAGGCGTCGAGGGCCTCCTGGGACTCCCAGATGTCGAACACCTCAATCTCCCCGTCCCTCTCCAGGGTGACGTGATAGAGCCTCCCAGCGGGGTTGCCCTTGCCGGCTGCGTCCAGCCGGCTAATTGTCTCGTCGTACTTTGCGGGCGTGAAGCCGCGGTGTTTGAAATGCACTCCGAGTGGCATTTGTCTCCTTTGATTGTTGGTGTGATCGTGTGGCACAACCGTCGGCGTCAGATGCGCCACGATGCGGGCCTCGCGTGATCTGCGAGGGCCCTCGTCGTCTGGTGGTCGGCTACTCGGGCTGGAAGAGGGCGAGTGTGTTGCCGTCCGGGTCCTTGAACCACGCGGACGTGCCGATGCCGGGAGTTGTCGCGACGTGGCCAACCGTTTTGAGCTTCGGAAAGTCGTAGTCCTCGAACACCACGCCTCGCGCGACCAGCTCTCTGGACCTCGTGCACGACGTCGTGTCGACCACAGACGTACCTGGGTGTGATCGGCCTGATTGGCACCGGGGCGTCCATAGAGAGGAGCGTTGTTCCATCGGCTCCCTCGAACAACAGATGGTTCGGGATGCTCTCGGGCGAGAGCTTCAGGCCGACCGTCTGCTCGTAGAACTCCTGGCTCCGGTCCAAATCGGTGCTGCACAGTACCGCCGAGATCCTGTTCTTGTTTCATCACCATTCAGCCTCCTCTTTCGTAGGGCGTCGGCGTCTAGGCGCATCCGTATAGCTCCTTGCGTCATTGGTTAGGATATTTGTCTTGCAAAACAAATATGCTATTTTAATCCTCCTCCCATGTCAACCCTAGCCCAATTCCGAGAAGCAATCTCAAGCCCGAACCCGCGTAGAGTGCGTGGCATCAGCCTGCTTCAGGTGTCGTCCAGCGTGCTGCGCGATGCTCGACGACGCACTCGACACCCACGACCGGATCATCGATCACCGAATTCGATGTCCTCATAACCCTGGACAACGCGCCTGACCGCCAATTGCGCATGACCGACCTCGCCCGCGCAACCATGCTGTCCTCGGGTGGGATGACCCGACTTGTCGGCCGACTCGAAGACCGAGGACTGGTGCGCCGCGACCCGGACCCCGACGATGCCCGGGCGCTCCGCGCAACGCTCACGTTCGACGGCGGAATAGAAGCTCGCGAAGGCCAGGGTCACCCACGACGCCGTACTCACACTAGAAGATCGGCACACACCTCGCCCGGCGCAGGCCTCCGGGCCCTCGAGCGGACTCTCGTCAAGATCATCGGCGGCCCCGGCGCCTAATCCATCCGAAGATCCTCCGAGAGCCCTGGTCCTCGGGCGCGTGAGTAGTCGGTCCCCTCCATGCCCCCGCCAGGAGTCGAACCTGGATCTACCGCTTAGGAGGCGGTCGTCTTATCCATTGGACTACGAGGGCGTGGCCGGCCGGCTGGAGGCCTGGCGCAAGGAAGGCTACCGCCGGAGGCTCAGGCCGGAGGGCGCGAAGGGTTGGCGGCGAGGCGGTGGAGATCATCGCCGATCAGACGGTGCGTCACCCACTCGTCCATCCTCTGAGCGCCCAGTCCGCGATAGAAGCCCAGGGCCAGCTCGTTCCACTTCAGAGCCGACCATTCCAGACGATCGCCGCCTCGCTCGATGAGCCGCGACGCGACGGCTGAGAGCAGGGCTCTGCCCGTGCCGGCCTTGCGGTGGGCGGGACGGACGAAGATGTCCTCCAGCCAGATCCCCTGGATCGCCAGGAAGGTCGAGAAGGTCGGGAAGAACACGGCATAGCCGGCCGTCTGGCCGTCGTGCTCGGCGATCAGCGCCTCTGCCGCCGGGATGCTCCCCGAACAGCGCCTGCTGGTAGAGCTCCTCGGTGGCTCGCATCAGGTCCGTGAGCTTCTCGTAGTCGGCGAGCTCCTGGATCATTTCGAGCATCGCCGGGATGTCAGCCGGCGTCGCCTCGCGGATCGTGACCCCCTCGCCCATCAGGAGCGGTCGGGACGGTTCGGGTAGAGGTCGTCGATCGTCGTCAGGGCCAGGTAGGGCGCTCCGGCGGCGGCTTCGATCGCCTGCTCCCCCGCCGGCCAGACGGTCCAGGACGCTGACGACGCCGCAGATCTCGTGGCCGGCCTCCTGCAGGGCAGCGATGGCCGTCAGGGTCGAGCCGCCGGTGGTCACCACGTCCTCCACGACGACGCATCGCTCGCCCGGATCGAGCGTGGGGCCCTCGATCCGTCGCTGCAGGCCGTGTGCCTTGGCGTCCTTGCGGATGAAAAAGGCCTTGGCATCGGCGCCCCCCGCAAGAGCGGCACATGCGACGGGGTCGGCCCCCATCGTCAGGCCGCCCACGGCCGTCCCGTTCCAGGCTGCCACCTGGGCCGCCAGGAGCTCCCCCAGGGCCGCGAAGCCCTCCGGCCAGAGGATCGCCCGCTTGGCATCCACGTAGTACTGGGCCACCGCGCCGCTGGTCAGCGTGACCTCCCCGATCACCAGGGCGTGCTCGCGCAGCTCGGCGATCAGCCGCTCGCGGGCGTCACTCGGATGGGGCTTTGCTCGGCGGCGTCCACGGCGCGACCTAATCTAGCCGCTGTGCTCCGCATCCTCGCCAAACTGATCAGGGTCGCATCGGTCGTGATCTGCCTGATCGTTGTCGCCTCATTCATTGTGTTCGCCGTCAACCAGACGAAATCCGCCTCGGGCCATCAGCGGGAAGTCCTGGGCGAATCCTCCGAAACCGTCAACGAAGGCAAAGGCTCCACCGAAAAGAAGAGCTCGGCGCACAAGGCGCTCGACGAAGCCTCGTCCAAGCTGACCTCGCCCTTCTCGGGGATCGTCACCAGCTCCAGCGAATGGGCCAAACGAAGCGTCGAACTCGTTCTGGCACTGCTCGTCTACGGCTTCGGCCTCGGCTACGTCGCCCGCGTTCTACGCGTGAGATCCTAGAGCCCGCCCCTCCGGCCGGGAGGGGCTCCGGCTAGGGGCCGGCGTTCGACCGGACTACCGAGCTGCCGCTGCCGTTCTCGTTGTAGACGTCCACCGGCATTCCGTAGGTGACCCAGCCGTAGATGGCCGGGGCATCGGGGATCGGCACACGCAGGCAGCCGTGGCTGGCGGCGTAGGTCGGCACTTCGGCGTAGCCGTGGATCGCGTAGCCGCGGATGAAGTAGCTCGAGTCGACCATCCCGTGTGAGTTGGTGCCGGGTTCTTTGTTGTAGACGGTGAAGCGCCCGATCACAGTCGGCGTCGATGGCTTTCCGGAGCTCATCGTGTAGATCCTGCGGACCTTCCCGCCAGGTTCGATCTCGGCCAGGACCTGCTTGGTCAGGTCAGCCTCGATGTGGCGGCCGTCGCGCCGGTAGCGGACATGGAATTCGCCCGCTCCCTGGGCGAGGCGCCCGAAGACATCGCTGCCCGAGTAGGCGATTCGCGAGAGGCCGGTCATCTTGCGGTAGGCCACCAGGGCGCGACCGGTGGCTTCGTCGAGGACGCCGCTCAGGGGAACCGAATAGTGGAGCTGGCTGAGCTCGGACTGCAGCAGGCGGACCGATGCGCCCGAGGCGCCCAGCCCGAGATTCTCGTTGACGAACCTCACGCCCTGCGAGCGGCCCGCGAAGGCGAGCTGGGCGGCACTGGCATAGTGAGCGGCCCGTGCTTCGAAGAGGCCGGCATCGTGGCTGGTGAAACCGACATGGAACTGCCCGGCGCCGTTGCCCACCGGAAGCACCGCGACCGTCTCGACCCCGACCTTTCGGCCGTCACGGTAGAAGCTCACCTTGATCGACTGGCCCGCCACGTAGGGGGTGACGATGCCGCGCACGACGACTCGGCGCCCGACCCGCGCGAAGAGCGGTTTGCCGCCGACCTTCTGCAGAACCAGTTTGATCTTGCCGGCTACAGGCGGCGGCACCGGGGCCGGGGCGGGCGCCGGAGTGCTCGCCACCGGCGGCGTTTCAGCGGCGGCCATGGCCGGAAGAGCGAACAGGCAGGTGATTGCCGCGCTGAGGGCAGCCGGGCGAAGAATCGTTTTCATGACAACGATCCTACGCGGCCGAGCGGGAAAGTCCTGTCGGGGAGGTGAAGAGCCCCGCCCGGTTGCACGCGGCCACGAGCAGGAGGATGGAGGCCGGCGCGCCGATGATCAGCGGTATGGCGCCCGCCCAGCTCCACCCGGCGAGGCTGGCAAAGGCGATCGAGTTGTTCAGCGCGTGGGCCAGCATCCCGGGGTAGAGCGAGCCGGTGTAGCGGTAGAGCAGGCACAGACCGAAGCCCAGGAGGGCAAGGGGCAGCAGGTCCGCTGCGGGGGCCGAGGTGGCGTGGACGCCGCCGAAGACGAGCCCCGTGAGGATCGCCGCGAGAAGCGTCCCGTGCCAGTTGCGCAGAGCGGTGAAGATGTAACCGCGGAAGAGCACCTCCTCGGAGATCGGCGCCACGATGCATGTCAGGGCCGCACTGAAGATGAGCAGGGCCGTGCTTTCTTTGGTGCCGAGGGTTTCGAGCAGTTTCTCTTTCGTGGGATGCACGATTTCCGACCAGGCCGCGTCGAGCATGATGAAGGCCAGCAGCAACAGCCCGATCATCAGCGCCGCCGAGCGCCATCCCGCACCGGGGGGGCGCAGTCCGAACTGCCAGGCGCGTACAACCCGGTGCCCCATGCGGGCGCAGTAGTAGGCCGCCACGACGAAGGCGACGTCCTGCACGAAGGTGTCGGCGATCACCAGGCCTGCGGGCGTGTGCGAGCTCGTCAGCTTCACGCCCAGGGCGAGCGCCGGCAGATCGACCACCAGGCCGGCCACGGCAGCGAGCACCAGCCCTCCCAGCAACGCCACCGGCGCGCTCCAGGGCGACCAGTCCGTGTCGGGCGAGTGGCGGGTATCGCCCTCGACGGGCTCGTCGGGGAACGGCTCGAGGTCGACCGGCGGCATGGGATCGATGGCGGGTGTCTCGGTCATCTCTAGGCGACCCAGTGCCAGGTCGCGAACTGGGCGAGGAAAAAGGCCATCAGCACCCCTGATCCTGCCAGCAGCGGGCGTGTCGCACGTGGATGCTCGGCCAGCCAGGCTCCGCCGGCCATGCCGAGGGGGAACAGGACGATCAGAAAACGAGGCAGGGACATCAGCGGCTGGGAGCTGACGGGATAGGACAGGGGAAGGGCAAGTGCGGCGACGGCATAGGCGAAATAGGCGAGCGGGAGCCTGCGCAGGGCCGCCACGAACAGGGGTAGGGCCAGGAGCAGGAACGCGAACAGGGTCAGGTTGTGGGAGGCCGCCACGGTCGGGCTGCCCAGGCCCTGCTTGAAATAGATCGTCTGCCGCTGAAACGAGAGGAGCTGCCTGGCTCCCTCGAAGGCCGCCTTCGTACCGTCCCAGATCCCAAGGTAGGGACCTGCGAAATGCCGTCCCCAGACGTCCTGCGCGTGGAGGGGCGCGAAGGCGTCTCCCCCGTCGAGCGCCAGACCGAGCCCGTAGAGAGCCACCCCCGCCGGGAGCAGGGCGATCCAGAGCACCTCCGCCCGGAGGCGATAGCTGGGCAACCACCGCCTGGAGGTGGCGCGCATGCGGTCGGGAGGTCGGTCCAGGCGGGGGCCGTACAGGTAGAGCATCAGGGCAGGAAGCAGCAGCACGATTCCGGCGCTGCGGGTCGCCGCGGCGAGCGCACCGAGGACGCCGACCAGTGCCCAACGCCCGTTCCGGGCGCTCCAGAAGAGGCCCACCGACAGGGCCAGGAAGAGAGACTCGGAGTAGACGGCCGAGAAGAAGAAGGCCATCGGCCCGAAGGCGGTCAGCAGCACCGCCAGCCGGGCGGCCTCGGCCGGCCGCGCCACCCCGCGGGCCTCCAGCTCGAGCGTCGTCAGACGATGGATGCCGTAGAGACCCAGCCCCAGGGCCCCGACCGAGATCGCCACACCTGCCAGGACCGGCGGCGTTCCCAGCCAGGAGAGAGCTTTCAGGCCCAATGGGTAGAGCGGGAAGAAGGCCGTGCGAGGAGCGGTGTAGTGGCCCAGGTCGGGCCGGTAGCCGTAGCGGGCGATCACCAGGTACCAGGCCGAGTCCCACCGGGCGGCCGGCGCCGCCAGGACGTCCCCCAGGCCGCCGAAGCCCCGAGTCACTCCCGGCGGGTTGAAGGCCCCCCGAGTGGGCCCGAAGCCCAGCACCAGGACTGTGCCGACCCCGGCGGTCCAGACGAGCAGGCGCGATGTCCAGAGCGCCCGCCAGCTGTCGCGCAGGGCCGTCATCCTGGCCGGGTCGGCCCTCAGTGCGGCCAGGCGTCCCTGAGCCGAGCGCAGGCTCGCACCCGGCGGGCCCGCCGTATCGGCTGTCTCAGAGTTCATCGGGCTCCCACCGAGCCTAGAGATCGGTGCGAGGGAACTGGCAGGAGAACACACCTGGGCACGGTAATCTCGAAGCTCCGCAGATGTCTCGACAAGCCCGCAAGCGCCGGCAGCGGCACACGACAGCCGGTGGCACCCGCGTCGTGCTGATGCTCGGCGGAGTCCTCGCGACAGCCCTGGTCATCGCCACGATCGCCGGGGTTGCCTACGTGCTCAACGTGGCCGCATCGGCGACCCCGCCCAGCAAGCGCCATCCCCTGATCACGGGCGGCTCCTCGCAGGTCTTCGCCGCCGACGGCACCCGGCTGGGCTTCATCGCCTCGGACTCGCTGCGGACACCGGTCGGCTGGAACTCCATCCCCACCCACCTCAGGGACGCGACGGTGGCCATCGAGGACCAGCGCTTCTACAAACACGACGGGGTCGACCTGACGGGCATCTTCCGGGCGGCCGTCAAGGACGTCGTCCACGGCTCGACGCTCCAGGGTGGTTCGACGATCACTATGCAGCTGATGCGCAACCTCTACCTGGGGGGCTACCGGCACACCTTCGAACAGAAGATCGTCGAGGCCAAGATGGCCCTGGACTACGAGAAAGAACACAGCAAGCAGTTCATCCTCACCGAATACCTCAACAGCGTTCCCTACGGAACCGTCGGCGGGCAGACGGCCGTGGGGGTCCAGGCGGCGGCGAGGATCTTCTTCAACAAACCGGTCTCGGAGCTGAACCTGCAGCAGTCGGCCCTGCTCGCAGGTCTGCCGCAGGCTCCGTCTCAGTACAACCCCTTCTCGAACCCCCGCGAAGCACGGGTCCGCCGCAACGAGGTGCTTCACAAGATGGCCCAGCTCCACTACATATCGGGCGCCGAAGCGACGGCCGCCGAACACGCGAAGCTGGAAACCGAACACGGGAACTTCTACACCCAGCGCCGCGAGGACTTCTTCTTCGAATACGTCCACGAGCTGCTGGACAAGCGCTATGGCAGGGCCGCCGTGGCTCAGGGCGGGCTGAAGGTCTACACGACGATCAACCTCAACATGCAGCGGCTGGCGCGCAAGGCGATCGCCGAAGTCCTCAACGAGCCGGAAGACCCCGCCTCGGCGATCGTCACGATCAATCCGGCCAATGGCGACATCGAGACGATGGCCGAGTCCGAGAGCTACGAGAAGTCGCAATACAACCTCGCCGCCGACGGGCACCGCCAGCCCGGTTCCACCTTCAAGGCAATCGTCCTGGCGACCGCCCTCTCCAAAGGCGTGGACCCCAACTCGACGATCTACAACTCGCACAAGCTCAACAAGGGCTGGCTGGCGGAAGAACCCAACTACGAAGTCGAAGGCTTCGGAGGCGAGGCCAAAGGCCCGATCAACCTGGTAACCGCGACGCTGGCTTCAGACAACACCGTATATGCGCAGCTGGCTGCCGACCTCGGTGAGGAATCGATCACCCAGATGGCCTACAAGCTCGGGGTGAAAACCCATCTCCTGGGCAACCCGGCCCAGGCGCTGGGAGGCCTCAGCCTCGGCGTGACGCCGCTCGAAATGGCGGATGTCTACGCCACCTTGGCCGACGGAGGCGTGCGCAACAGCCCGATCGCCATCACCAAGGTGGTCTTTCCCGACGGCCATGCCGACACCAACTGGGGCAAACCCCACCGCGAACGCGTCCTCAGCGAACCTGTGGCGGGCGAGCTCACGGCGATCCTGCACCAGAACGTCCTCGGCGGCACCGCCACGAAATCGGCCATCAACTGCCCGACGGCGGCCAAGACCGGAACGACCAACAACCTGATCGATGCCTGGCTGGACGGCTACAACTCCGAATACGCCACGGCCGTCTGGATGGGCTATCCGACCAAGCGGGTCGAAATGACAGATGTCCACGGCGCACCCCAGCAGGGTGGCTATCTGCCGGCCGACATCTGGCATGCCTTCATGGCGCCCGTCACCGAAACACACCCCTGCGCGACGCTCAAAGAATCCAGCGAAGGCATCACCTACGCCCCCTTCTACGGAAAATACGCGGCGACCGGCCTAGCCGCGGCGCAGAAGGAACAGTCCGAAGAAGGCTCCAAGAAGTCCAAGAAGAAGAAGACCCCCGGGACGGCCCCGCCGGCGGTCACCGAAGAACCGGCGCCGAAAGAAGAAGCTCCTCCGACAGTCAACAAAACCGGCGGCGCCGGACCCGGCTGAGGCGCGGCGGAGCACACCCGTTTCCACACCTGGGTGCCCGACGCTGGTAGTTTGGGGGCGTGGCCAAGGAGGACAAGGTTGAATTCGAGGGCGAGGTGATCGAGGCCCTGCCGAACGCGATGTTCCGCGTGAAGCTGGACAACGACCATGTCGTTCTCGGGCACGTGGCGGGCAAGATGCGTCGTTTCCGCATCCGGATCCTGCCGGGCGACCGCGTCCGCTGCGAGCTATCTCCGTACGACCTCGACCGCGCGCGGATCGTCTACAGGCATCGCTGAGCGCTCCCTGATCGAGTCGATCGCCGCAGCGCTGGGGAGCCCCGGCCCGGCCAGCAGGCTCGTGCGGGGGATCGGTGACGACGCGGCGGTTGTCAGGGCCCGTCCGTTCTGCGTCACCTCTCTGGACACGATGGTCGAGGGCGTGCACTTCCGTCTCGATGAGGGCTGGGCCACGCCGGCCGAGGTGGGCCACCGGGCGCTTGCGGGCGCCCTCTCGGACCTCGCGGCCATGGGCGCCCAGCCGGGCGAGGCATATCTGTCGCTGGGCATTCCTCCCGATTTCTCGGAGGCCGAAGCCCTGGCGCTCGTCGCCGCCGCCCGGGCACTGGCCGGCGGCGTCGGTGCCGAGATCGCCGGCGGAGATGTGGTGGGGGCCCCGGTACTGATGGTCTCGATCGCGGTCAACGGCTGGTGCGAGACGCCCGGCGAACTGCTCGGCCGCGATGGTGCCGCTGCGGGTGAGCTGATCGGCCTGACGGGTGAGCTGGGAGCAGGGGCCGCGGCCCTGGCGGTGATGGAGGGCAGAGCCGAGGCCGGCCAGGAGGCGGGAGCCATGTTCCAGCGCGCCAGGAATCCACTCCCCCGACTGGAGGCCGGGATGGCAGTCGCTCGGGCGGGGGCCACGGCGATGATCGACATCTCCGACGGGCTGGCGACCGACGCGGGCCACATCGGCCGGGCCAGCGGCTGCGACCTGCGGATCGAGCTTGCTTCTCTGCCGCTGGCGCCGGGGGTCGAGAAGGTGTCAGCCGGCCTGTCCCTTGCGGCCTGGGAGCTGGCCGCCGGCGGCGGCGAAGACTACGAGCTCTGTTTCTGCGCGCCGCCGGCCGCACGCGCCGCGATCGAGTCGGCCCTGGAGGGCCTGGTGGGGCTCAGCTGGATCGGCGAGGTCGCCCGGGGCGAGCCGGGCGTGACGCTATTGAGCGACCGGGGCGACGCGTTGCGGATTGAGGGATTCGAGCACCGGTGGTAGAGCCCGTGGCGGGGCTTTGTGGATGGGCGACTCGATCGGCCTGGCCACCAGCCCGCCCCTCAGCAGCCGCGCCGCTCCGACGGGGACCGTCCGGGTCAGGCGGGCGTAGACGAGCAGGCGTTTGGCGGCGCTGAACAGCGGTGTGCATGCGGATAGGACCAGCCGCTGGTAGCCAAAGCCGGCGACAGCGGCGCGGACATTCTGCGGCTGGACCACCCGGTGGCCGATGACCGTGTAGATGAAGTGGGCATAGGGCATCCGCAGCTGGATCGTCGAGCCGGGGACGAGCGCGTCGATGTGGCGGAAGGGCGCAAGGAAGGTGGTTCGGTGCCCTGCGATGACGGTCGTCCGCCCGCCACCGGGGAACCGTGTTTCCGAGTAGATCCCGGGGCCGCTCTCGAGGTCCGCCGTGTCTGTCCCCTTGACGACGACGAAGGAGGCGCCGATCTTGGGGATGACGATCCTGCCCACGGCGCTGCCGTTGCCTGCCCGGCGTTCCAGATTCTCGGCGAGGAATGAGATCCTCCGCCGCTCTGTTGCAAGGCCGGCCAGCACCCGGCGCTCGGCGGCCGGGGGAGCGGCATGTTCCTCGCGGGCGAGATCGCTGCTCAGTTCTCCCTGGTGAATTTTTGCGATCAAGGCCGAGATCGGCTCCTGCCAGAGCAGCGTGATCGCCCCGTCTGCAAGTGCCAGCCCGCCCAGGGTGATCATCATCACCGCCAAAAGCCGGACGGCGGCCGAGGAACGCCGCCGGGGTGCCGTCGGGTCGGGCTCACGCGGCTGCGCCGGTCCCGGCGGGCGCGTGGTGATCGTGGCGGGATAGTCGGCCACAGCTTCCTATCGTCGCAGAGCCGACTCGGTACCCCCGAGCGATCCGGGTCCCGCATAGGACATCGGCCCGCGGATGGTCACCTCGACGCCGTCGGAGCTCTGCGGCATCGAGGCGGGCGGAGCGAGGACGGCCAGCAGTGTCGCCCCCGCTGCACAGCCCAGCCCCAGGCTCCACAGGACGGCCGATCCCAGTCCGATGTGACCACCGGCAACCAGCAGGACGGCGCCCCAGGCGACCCCGCCGACGCCCATCCCGAGCTGGCGCGAGTAGAAGGCGATGAGCATGATCAGGGGTAGCAGCGCGACGAGCACCAGAGCGAGGGCCAGGGGGCGCCTGGGTCGCAGCTCGGGCGCGGCGAGGAGCAGCCAGAGGTGCATCGCCGGCAGCAGCAGCAGCGCCGTGTAGGGGTTCAGCAGCCAGACGAGGGCGCCCAGGCCGGTGAGGATGAGGACGATCGGGAGACCGGTGACCTCCGGGTCGGGGCGCCCGGGAAGCCCTGCCCGCCGGAGCAGGACCCCCCAGAGGAGCCAGGCGAGAACGAAGGTGAGCCCGACGACTGCGACGGTGGTGCCGGCGGCCGCGTCGAAGGGCATCGAACGGGGAGGGGCGGGCACCGAGGGGGCCGCGCCGATGATCCCGAGCTGACCCAGCAGCCAGCAGAGCACGGCACATGACAGGAAGGGCAGCGCCAGGGTCAGTGTCCAGAGGGTCCAGCGGCCGACCGGCTCGCGCCGGCGGCGCAGTCGAGCCAGGCCGTCGGCGCCGGCCACAAGCGGGGGGAGCAGGAGCGTGCCCAGGAGGAGCCTCAGGGCCCACTCGGGCATCGTCTTGCGCTGCAGCAGCAGACCGGTCTGAGCGGTGCGGGAGACGTCGGGGGCGGTGTCGAGTGCGTCGACCGAGTTGAGGACCGCTCGGCCGAGCCCTTCCAGCCTTTCCAAACTGACCCTCCCCGCAGGGGTGGGTCCTCGTTCGCTGGTGGCCTGCACGAGCACCGCCGGCAGCCCCTGGGCATTCAGCACGCCCTGCTCACCGACGGCCATGGGAAACATGAGATGCGCCAGCTGGCCCAGTGCGCTGGGCTCCCCCGGGTCCCAGCCGGACTCGCCTTTTATCGCTTGGGCGACGGTCCGCTGCAGCGCAAGGGGGGCCGAGCCGAAGCTGTCCGAGTAGGGAACGACAAACGGACGCCGGGCGCGGGATGAGGCGAGGTCCCCCAGCGACGATGGCGGCATCGAATGGGCCGTGGATTCCCGCCGAGGCCAGACTCGAGGAGAGCTCCTGGGCGCCGGCGTTCCCGCCGCTGCCGCCGCTGGTGGAGGCCAGCACGATCGTTCGCTTGGTCTCACGGGCGGCAAAAACCCTCGCCAGCTCCAGTAGCGCGGCTGTGCCCGACAGCTCGGCGGCCGAGCCCGGCGAGGCGGCGTCGCGGTGGGCCACGATCAGGATGGGCGCCTCGCTGGTCGACCCCGGCCGCTCGGCAATGACCGTCGTCAGTCCCTTTTCGCCGTCGATCGTCTGAGCTTCGAAATGACGGACATGGACTGTGAAACCCCCCCCGGCGGTGCCTCCCAGGCCACGGAACGACGCCGCGATCGACCGGGCCAGCCGTTCGTCAGCGCCGCTGCCCGGCCGGCGGCTCGGGGATAGTGGGCCAGCAGGCTGCGCAGTTCCGTGAATGCCCTGGGACCCTGAAAGGCGTCGGGCGCCAGCGTCGAGGTGAGCGCCGGCGGCCGGCCGCCCAGCGAAAAGGCGGCTGTTGCCAGGGCGAGCAGGAAAGGCAGGAAGGCCGCGCGATAGAGACGCCCGTTGAGCATTCGCCTTAGACCTTAGTCAGCGAGGCGGCCCGCCGTGCACCCCGGCTGTCGACGGGTCGATCCGGCGGCGCTTCAGATATCGTGCCGCCGCGTGCTCCAGCCAGTGGCAGTCGCAACCAAGTCCCTCACTGACTACACCCACATCTGCGGACGCGAGCTGATCGCGGAAATTCGCGAGCTGGCCGAGCCGCTCCAGGGTCACCGGGTGGTCCACGTGTCGGCCACTGCCTTCGGCGGCGGCGTCTCGGAGATCCTCTACACGCTGGTCCCCCTGATGCGCGACGTCGGGCTGGACTGCGAGTGGCACGTGATCTACGGCCGTGAAGAGTTCTTCAACGCGACCAAGCTGATGCACAACGCCCTCCAGGGGGCGCCGCAGGACCTGGACTCCGAGCAGTGGGACACCTGGCGTCGCTTCAACGAGATGAACGCACGCGAGCTGAGCGACGGGTGGGACGTCTGCCTTGTCCACGACCCCCAGCCGGCGGCCCTGCACACGCTGGTCCCCGAGAAGGCCAAGGGCTGGATCTGGCGATGCCACATCGACGTCTCGACTCCCAACCCGGACACGATCTCGCAGCTGATGCCCTATATCGAGAACTACCCCGAGTCGCTGTTTCACATGGCCGAGTACGCGCCGACGGGGATGAAGGGCAACGTCAACATCGTCCCGCCGGCGATCGATCCCCTGACGCCCAAGAACATGGCGCTGTCCCCCGAGGACGGCGCGTTCGTCTGCGGTCAGTTCGGGATCGACGTCGACCGCCCGCTGATGTGCCAGGTCTCCCGGTTCGACCCCTGGAAGGACCCGCTGGGCGTGATCGACGCCTACCGGATCGTCAAGGAGCAGATCCCGGAGATGCAGCTGGCGCTGGTCGGCTCGATGGCCAGCGACGACCCCGAGGGCTGGGATTTCTTCAACGCCACCATCGCGCACGCCGACGGCGATCCGGACGTCCACATCCTCAACAACTTCAACAACGTCGGAGCGATCGAGGTCAACGCCTTCCAGTCGCATGCCGACGTGCTGATCCAGAAGTCCACACGCGAGGGCTTCGGCCTGACGGTGTCTGAGGCGATCTGGAAGGGGCGGCCCTTCGTTGGCGGCAACGTGGGCGGCATCCCGCTTCAGATCGAAGACGGCGTCACGGGGTTCCTGGTTTCGAGTGCCGACCAGTGCGCCGACCGCTCGCTCGAGATCCTGCGCGACCCGGAGCTCGGTCGTGCGCTGGGACGCCGCGGCAAGGAGCACGTGCGACAGCACTTCTTGACGCCACGCTACCTGCGTGACTACCTGAGGATCTTCAACGGGCTGAAGGAGGCCTGACGAGGTGCCGGCCCAGCGGACTCCGCTGGTGCTGGTCAGCAACCGGGGCCCGGTCACGTTCCAGGCCGATGGTGAGGTGCAGCGGGGCTCGGGTGGTCTGGTTACGGCCCTGACCGGCCTGGCCTCCTATCGCGAGACCGTCTGGATCGCCTCGGCGATGAACGAGTTCGACGCCGAGTTCTCGCGCCGGCATGATGGCAGGGCATTCCCCGTGCACTCTCCGGGGGGCGGTGAGTATGAGGTGCGCCTGGTCGTCTCCGACCCGGATGCCTACGACCGCTTCTACAACGTCGTCGCGAACCCGATGCTGTGGTTCATCCAGCACTACCTCTGGGACCTCTCCAACGCGCCGGACATCCGCCGCGAGGAGATCGAGGCGTTCGAGTTCGGCTACAACGTCGTCAACGAAGACCTCGCCCGCGCTGTCGTCGAGGAAATCGAGGGAGTCGAGGAACCGGTCGTGATGGTCCACGACTACCACCTCTACACGCTGCCAGACCTCGTTCGCCGGGCACGCCCGGACGTCTTCCTCCATCACTTCATCCACATCCCCTGGACTCAGCCCGACGCCTGGCGGGTTCTGCCCTCACGGATCCGCGAGGAGATCTTCACGGGCCTGCTGGCCAACGACATCATCGGCTTCCACACCCGCTCCTATCGGCACAACTTCCTGCAGTGCTGCCGCGACCTGATGGACCTGGAGGTCGACTTCGACCGGGGCCTGGTCCGCTTCGGCGAGCGCGAGATCTGGGTTCGGGCCTATCCGCTGCCGATCGACCACGCCGCGACCCGCCAGATCGCCCAGCGCACTCGGGTCAGCGAATTCGAGGAGGAGCTGCTGCGCCGCAGGAGGGACTTCCTGATCCTCCGGGTGGACAGGGCCGATCTGAGCAAGAACGTGCTGAGGGGATTCTCCTCGTTTGACCTGTTCCTCGAGGAGCACCCCGAGTTCACCGAGCGGGTGACCTTCATCGCCCAGCTGATGCCCTCGAGGACCGATGTGCCCGAGTACGCCGAGTACCTGGAGCGGATCGAGGCTCTGGTGGCGGTCGTCAACCATCGCCACGGGACGCCGGACTGGATGCCCATCCAACTGAAGCTCCGGGACGACCTCGAGGAGGCCGTGGCGTCCTACAAGCACTACGACGTCCTGCTGGTCAATGCGATGTTCGACGGGATGAACCTGGTCGCCAAGGAGGGCCCGCTGGTCAACGAGCACAACGGCGTCTCGATTCTCTCCGAGAACACAGGAGCGCACGAGGAGTTGGGCGAGTTCGCCCTGTCGGTCAACCCCTTCGACATCCAGGAGCTGGCCAACTCGATCTACGCGGCACTGACCATGGATGAGGCCGAGCGCCGCCGTCGTGCGGAGGGACTGGTCGAGATCGTGACGTCCCGGGACCCGGGCGACTGGATCGACGAGCAGCTGGCCGACATCCGCGCGAAGGGACGCTCGGCGGAGTCCTGAGGGTCGTCAGGGAGCCCAGAGCGCCGACCCGCTAGTCTTTCGCAAGCGCGTCCTATGACCCTGCCCGCACCCACATACGACCTGGTCCTCCTGCTCGACATGCAGGCCGAGGCCGACCTGCGCGCCAAGATCGTCGCGGACACCCGCGCCACGATCGAGGGCCAGGGCGAGCTCACCCGCTACGACGAGTGGGGCGAGCGAGCGCTGACCTACCCGATCGAGAAAAAGACCAGCGCCGAGTACCACCTCTTCCAGTTCCACGTCGGCGACGTCGCTCTGCTGAGCGGCCTCGACCGGACGCTGCGGATCACCGACGGCGTGCTGCGCTTCCGGATCGTGAAGCTCGCGCCCGGCGTTCCCGAGGCACCGAACATGGGCTCCGGCGCTCGCTGCGGCGCCGGCCAGCGCCCCCAGACGGGCGAGGCTCCCGTCGCGGCGCCCGCCCCTGAGGCCGAGGCACCCGCCGAGCGAGCCCCTCGAGGCGCCGGTCGCCGCCGAGGCGCCCGCCCCTGAGGCCGCCAGGCCGACGTGGCTCCTGAAGCCCCGGTCGCCGAGCCTGCCTGAGAGCTCCTGAAGACCGTAGTTCGCCACGTCGGCGAACCCCCGGGAGCGTAATAAGATCGCGTTGATGGACTGGTCCGAAGACATGAACGACGGGACCGTGAAGCGGACGGACGTCCTCCGCGCCTCGCCGCCGATGTTCGAGTCGCGGATCCTCGATGCACTCTCGCGCGTCCACCCTGTGGTGCCGATCCTGATCTTCGTGCCGGCGATCCTGCTGATGGGCGTCTGGAGCCTGGAACAGGTCAGCGTGCCCTCGACGATCATCCTCTTCCTGGCGGGCTACGCCATCTGGACCCTGTTCGAGTACTGGCTGCACCGGATCGTCTTCCACTTCGAGCCCGAGGAGGGCCTGGGAGCCCGGATGCACTGGATCATCCACGGCGTCCACCACGATCACCCAAACGACCCGATGCGCCTGGTGATGCCGCCCGCGGTGAGCATCCCTCTCGGGGCGATCGTCTTCGGCGTGATGTACCTCGTCGTGGGCTCCACCTACGCTCCGGGTCTCGGTGCGGGCTTCTTCACGGGATATCTCGTCTACGACATGATGCATTACTACCTGCACCACTTCCGGCCGCACGGAAGGCTCGGCAGGATGCTCCGCGAGCGCCACATGCGGCACCACTTCCAGGACGACACCCGGGGATTCGGGATCAGCGCGCCATACTGGGACGACGTCTTCCGCACATCGCCGCGGAACAAGCGATCCTCGCAATAAGCGGGATCGCAGGGACGTCGCAGGACAACCGCATCACCAGCCCGGTCTAGACTCGGCGCCCTGGGCTCCAAAGCCCGAGGTCCGGTACCCGGACGAGGAACAAGCCGAAAGGAAGAGGAGTCGTGGCCGCCACCAACATCAACAGGGTCGTGCTGACTGGAAACCTGACCGCCGACCCGGAGCTGCGCTCGCTGCCAAGCGGCACGTCGGTCTGCAAGCTTCGAGTCGCCTGCAACACCCGCCGCAAGAACGGAAGCAGCGGCGAATGGGAGGACAAGCCCAACTACTTCGACGTCACCGTATGGGGCGCACAGGGCGAGAATGCCGCCCGCTACCTCTCCAAGGGCCGCCCGATCGCCGTCGACGGACGCCTCGAGTGGCGCGAGTGGGAGGCACAGGACGGCGCAAAGCGCCAGGCAATCGATATCATTGCCGACTCGGTGCAGTTCCTTGGCTCGCGCGAAGATGGCTCCAGTGGGGGCGGCTTTGCTGGAAACGGGGGCTCAAGAGGCAGCGACATCCCCGTAGAGGAAGGGGATTTCCAGGCCGCACCGGTCTCCGGCGGCACAGCCGACGAGGACATTCCGTTCTAGTGAGTCAGTGAGGTCTTCAGTGTTTTCAATTTCAGCCGGCCCCGAATTCCCGCTCCGCGGCGGGGCTATCTGATGGCCAAGGCACGCGGTCGTGGCAAGCCTGTCCGCCGGCGCGACAAGCGCGGCGGTCCCGGCAGCGGCAGGCGCAAGCCCTGCCAGCACTGCCGGGACAAGGTCGAGCAGGTCGACTACAAGGACATCGTCTCCCTGCGCAAGTTCATCTCCGAGAAGGGGAAGATCCGTTCGCGCCGCATCACCGGGTCCTGCCGGCGCCACCAGGTCCAGATCGCCACGGCCGTCAAGCGCGCCCGTGAGCTGGCCCTGCTGCCCTACGTCAACGAGGGCGGGCGCGAGGACGGGCCTCGCCGCGAGCGCGGCGACCGCGGCAGGGACTAGACATGCCTGAAGCGATTCTCCTCAAGGACGTCGAGGACCTCGGCGAGCAGGGCAAGGTGGTCGATGTCTCGAAGGGCTACCTGCGCAACTACCTGATGCCTCGCAAGCTGGCCCAGCCGGCCACCAAGGGCGCAATCGAGACGATCCGCCAGCGCCAGGCCGCCGATGAGCGGATGGCCCGCGAAGCTGTCGAGAAAGCTCAGGAGAACAGCAACCTGCTGAACCGGACCGTGCTTGACGATCCCCCAGCAGGCCGGAGCGGACGGACGGCTGTTCGGGTCGGTCACGGCCCAGGACATCGCCACGGCCATCCGCGAAGCGCGTGGCCTGCGGATCGATAAAAAGAACGTGCATCTCCCGGAGCCGATCAAGAGCGTCGGCACCTACATGGTCGTGGTGGATGTGGTCGACAACGTGACCGCCACCATCAAGACCATGGTCGTAGCCAAGAAATAGGCTCGGCCCTCCCGCCGGCAGGTTCGGCTTATCCGTCACCGGCACCTGCGAACATGCGTTCGTGAGAGCCGAAATGTTCCCTTATAGCGGGGAGTGCTCCCGGGCCCCGGCGAGTGGCGATCTAGACTCGGCGCAGCCATGGCCGTGAGCGCTGTCTCCACAACCAACGGCGCCAACGGAGCGCCCACCGGGGTCATCACCCCGCCGCACAACCTCGATGCCGAGCAGTCGGTCCTGGGCGCGATCCTGCTGTCCGATCGCTCCCTTTACGCGCTGGTGATCGAAGAGGGGCTGCGTGGGGAGGACTTCTACCGTGAGCGCCACGGCTTGATCTACGAGGCGATGCTGGCGCTCTACAACGAGAGCGAACCGGTGGACGTCCTGACGGTCACCGACCGCCTGCGCCAGATGGGCAAGCTCGCAGACGTGGGCGGCCAGGCGGCCGTGGATGAACTCACAGGTGTCGTGCCGGCGGCGGGGCACGCCCGGCGCTACGCCCAGATCGTTCGCGAGAACGCCCTGTTGCGCCGTCTGCTCAAGACGTCCTACGAGATCCAGGAGAGCGTCCTGGGTCATGGGGTACCCCCGCGGGAGCTGGTCGAGCAGGCCGAGAAGGCGATGCTCGAGGTCGCCCGGGACGACCGCCAGCAGGACTTCAAGTCGATCGAGGACGTGCTGCACGAGGAGCTGGACAAGCTCCACCGCCTGTCCATCGAAAAGACCTCGCTGACGGGGACCCCCTCGGGCTTCAAGGACCTGGACGAGATCACGGGGGGCTTCCAGAAGGGGAACCTGATCATCATCGCCGCCCGGCCGGCGATGGGGAAGAGCGCGCTCGTCTGCAACATCGCCGAAAACGCATCGGTCCGCCACGGCCGGCCGGTGGCGCTGTTCTCGCTGGAGATGGCCGAGGCCGAGCTGGCGCAGAGATTCGTGGCCTCGCAGGCGTCGATCAAGGGCGAGGAGCTGCGCAAGGGCCGGGTGGCCGAGGCGCGCTGGCCGAAGATCCTGAGTGCCAGCGAGCGCCTGGCGGCGGCGCCGCTGTGGGTCGATGACTCCAGCGACGTGGGGATGCTCGAGATCCGGGCGAAGGCGCGACGGCTGCACAGCCAATGCGAGGGCGGCCTTGGCCTGATCATCATCGACTACCTGCAGCTGATGCGCACGGACAGCCGCTATGACAGCCGCGTCACGGCCGTCGGCGAGCTGAGCCGTGGGCTGAAGATCCTGGCCCGGGAGCTGGGCGTTCCGGTGATCGCCCTTTCGCAGCTGAGCCGGGCGGTCGAGACCCGTCCGGACAAGAAGCCCCAGCTCTCGGACCTGAGGGAGTCGGGGAACCTGGAGCAGGACTCCGACCTGGTGATGTTCATCTACCGGGACGAGTACTACAACGAGGACTCCGAGCGTCCCGGCGAGGCCGACCTGCTGATCGCCAAGCATCGAAACGGGGCTGTCGGCAAAGTCACCCTGACCTTCCAGAAGGAGTACCCGAAGTTCATGAACTACGCCGGCGAACAGCGCTACTCCGACGAATGAGCGAGCCGACGGCAGCGTTCAACGACGAGGGCGCCGGCTCCACCTCATGCCCGCTGGGAATGTGCGACGGGGGCGGCTTCCTGATCGACGAGCAGACCAACACTGCACGGGACTGCGCCTGCCGTGCCGCGCGGATCTCGAGCGCCCGCACGCGGAGCCTGGCCGGGAGGATCCCGCGGCGCTACCGGGGGGTCTCCTTCGACCGTCCGCCTGTGAGCGACATCGGGCGGACCGCGCCCGAGCAGATCAGGACGGTGCGCCGCTACGTCGGCTCGGTGGCGGCGAACCTGGACGCCGGCAAGGGGCTCTGGATCCAGGGCGACGTGGGGACGGGCAAGACGACACTGGCCATGCTGGTCTCCAAGTCGGCACTCGATGCGGGCCGCTCGGTTGCGATCTACTCGCTGCCGAGACTGCTGAACCTGCTGCGCGAATCGATGGACTCTGACGCCGGCATGGTCGACTTCATGGATCGCCTGACGGCCGTCGACCTGCTTCACCTGGATGACCTTGGAGCCGAGAACCAGACGGAGTGGGTCCTCGAGCAGCTCTACTCGATCGTCAACGCCCGCTATGAGGCGGAGAAGGCGATCATCGCGACGACCAACCTGATGCCGGACGAGCTCTCCGAGCGTCTTGGCGCACGAACCGTCTCGCGCCTGGTGGAGATCTGCGGGGATCTGATCCCCCTGTACGGCGAGGACAAGCGCTTCGAGATACGCCCGCAGACGGGCGATCTGGCCGGACGGATCGGCTGAGAGGCACCAGGGCGCAGACGGCTCGCCCCCAGGCGTCCCTAAACTGCACAGCTCATGCCGGGGATAGTCATAGTGGGCGCCCAGTGGGGCGATGAGGGAAAGGGCAAGATCACCGATCTGCTGGCCGAACACGGCGATGCGGTCGTGCGCTTTCAGGGAGGTAACAACGCGGGGCACACGATCGTCCGCGGCGAGACCGAGTGGAAGTTCCACCTGATCCCCTCGGGGATCCTCTATCCGGGCAAGCGCTGCGTGATCGGCAACGGCGTGGTGATCGACCCGAAGGTGCTGATCGACGAGCTGGACGGACTGCGCTCGCGGAGGATCGACGACTCGGGCCTGCGCATCTCGGCCAATGCTCACCTGATCATGCCCTACCACCTGCTGCTCGACTCGGCCGGCGAGTCAAAACTGGGCAAGCTGCAGATCGGCACCACCCGCCGGGGCATCGGCCCCTGCTACGCGGACAAGGCGGCCCGGCTGGGCATCCGTGTCCAGGATCTCCTTGACGAGAAGATCCTGAAGAAGAAGATCGTCGCCGCGATGGAGCCCAAGCGGCTCTCGCTGCGGCCCTTTGAGAAGGATCCGGCCCTCGACCTGCACACGATGACCGAGGAATACCTGACCTACGGGCACCGGTTGGAGAAACACATCGCCGACACCTCCAAGCTGATGTGGGAGATGCTCGACGCCGGTGAACTGGTGATCCTCGAGGGCGCCCAGGGGGCCATGCTGGACATCGACCACGGTACCTATCCCTTCGTCACCTCCTCCAACCCCCTCTCCGGTGCGGCCTGCGTCGGCAGCGGGCATCGGGCCCAAGGCGATCGACGAAGTGTGGGGGATCTCGAAGGCCTACACGACACGGGTGGGCGCCGGGCCGTTCCCCTCCGAGCTCCACGAAGAGATGGGCGAGACGATCCGTCAGCGTGGAGGCGAGTTCGGGACGACCACCGGCCGCCCGCGCCGCACCGGCTGGCTCGACCTGGTTGCCCTCCGCTACGCCTCCCGGTTGAACACGATGACCGCCCTCGTCCTGACCAAGCTGGATGTCCTCTCGGGGCTGGACCGGATCGGCGTCTGCACCAGCTACCTGGGCGAGGACGGCGCCGAGTTCGAGGACTTTCCCTACCACCAGACGGTCCTTCACCACAGCGTCGGGAAGGTCACCGAGCTGCCCGGCTGGAAGGAGGACCTGGGTGAGTGCCGGACACTCTCAGACCTTCCCCAGGCGGCCCGCGAGTACCTCGACTTCATCGCCGAGCAGATCGGCGCGCCGGTGACCCTGATCGGCGTCGGGCCGGGACGCGACCAGGTCATCTGGACGGACGCCGGGCGCAGCACGCTGATCGGTGGCGCCGCGAGCGCCGTCGCCAGCGCCTGAGTGAGCGCCCCGCCGGGCCCCACCCTCCCGGGCTTCAGGGGCGGCCCGCCCGGCTGAGGTACCCTGCGAAGCGATGAGCCTCACCCCCATGGAGCACGTTGACGTACTGATCGTGGGTGCCGGCCTCTCGGGGATCGGCGCCGCCTGCCACCTCCGCCGCGAGTGCCCCGCCAAGACGTTCGCCATCCTCGAGGCCCGTGAGGGCATCGGGGGGACCTGGGACATCTTCCGCTACCCCGGTATCCGCTCCGACTCGGACATGTTCACGCTGGGCTACTCGTTCAAGCCCTGGGATGCAGCCAAGGCGATCGCCGACGGAGATTCGATCCGCTCCTACATCCGCGAGGCGGCCGCCGAGAACGGCCTGGAGGGGCAGATCCGCTTCTCCAGCCGGGTCATCGCCGCCGAGTGGTCATCGCCGGAGGGCCGCTGGACCGTGGAGGTCGAACGGACCGACGGAGCCCATGACGGCGAACGCTATTCGCTGACCTGCTCCTTCTTCTACGGCTGCACCGGCTACTACCGCTACGACGAGGGCTACACGCCCGAGTTCGCCGACATCGACGCATTTCGGGGCCGGCTGATCCACCCTCAGCACTGGCCCGAGGACCTCGACTACGCCGGCAAGCGGGTCCTGGTCATCGGCAGCGGCGCGACGGCCGTGACGCTGGTGCCCTCGATGGCCGAGCGGGCGGCCCACGTGACGATGCTCCAGCGCTCGCCCAGCTACGTCCTCTCCCTGCCCGCCCGCGACGCTCTGGCCGACCTGCTGCGCCGGCGGCTGCCCAGGAAGGCCGCCTACTCGATCGTCCGCTGGAAGAACGTCCTGATGGGCTTGGGCTTCTTCAAGCTCAGCCGCAGCGCCCCGGGCCTTGTCAGGAGGCTGCTGCGCCGGGGAGTGCAGGCACGCCTGCCTGCCGGCTACGACGTGGACACCCACTTCAAACCCACCTACCAGCCCTGGGATCAACGGGTCTGCTTCGTCCCCGACGGGGACATGTTCGAAGCGATCTCCAGGGGAAGCGCCTCGGTCGTGACAGACCGGATCGAGCGCTTCACCGAGAAGGGCGTTCTGCTCGAGTCGGGCACCGAGCTCGAGGCCGACATCATCGTGACGGCCACCGGCCTGAACCTGCTTGCCCTGGGTGGCATCGAGGTTGGTGTCGACGGGCGCAGGGTCGACCTGGGCCAGACGGTCGGCTACAAGGGCATGATGCTCAGCGGCATCCCAAACCTGGTCCTGACGCTGGGCTACACGAATGCCTCCTGGACACTGAAGGCCGACCTCGTGGCCGAGTACGTCTGCCGGCTGCTCAACCACATGGACGCCAACGGCTACTCGCAATGCACCCCGCAAGCCCCCGACCCGCGCGAGCCCACCCAGCCCTTCCTCGATCTCAAGGCCGGCTACGTCCTGCGCTCGATCGATCAGCTCCCCAAGCAGGGCTCGCGCTCGCCCTGGCGCCTGAATCAGAACTACCCGCTGGATGTCCGCCTGCTGCGACGAGGCCCCCTGGAGGACGAGGGCATCGAGTTCTCCCGGCCCCGAACGGGCACCGAGCGGCCAAGCACTCCGGTCGCCGTGTAGGGGGACACTGCAGCCCTCTGCCCGCCGCTAGACTCCGCGCCCGGGAGGGACGAGCGATCCGAGGGGATGACGTGAGGGCGCGAGCGAGCGGTCGAGCACCTGCCGGGGGTACTTTCAAAGTGGCCGGCATCATTGCCCTGGCCTTGGCGCTGTCGGTGCTCGCTGCCGGCTGCGGCGGATCGGGAAGCTCGACCACTGCCAGTGCTCCGGCGGGCACCAGCAAACAGCCATACGTCCTGGTTCCCGTCCTGAACGACACTTCCTCGACCGTCGAATTCATCCAGTGCGAGACGACCTGCGCCGAACTCCACGAGCGCCGCACGCTCCCGGCCGGTGGAAGAAACTCCATCCTCGGTGGGAACGAAAACGTCCCGTTCTACTACCTGGTCAAGGACATGACCGGCAAGCGGCTCGGATGTGTCCGGATGCAGTTCAACCACGTCAAAGAGGCTGCGACGGTTCGCATCTCGTCGATGACCGCCTGCAAATAGCCCGCAGGCGACGCGGGCGCTGAAATATGGGCCGTCCGGGAATCGAACCCGGAACCTTGGGCTTAAGAGGCCCCTGCTCTGCCGGTTGAGCTAACGGCCCGTGAGGGCACCGGCAGGTCCGCCGGCTTCAGCGCAGGATTTTACCCGAGGCGGGCCGGCGGCGCGGATGCCCCGCCGGCAGGCCGCCGGGCGCCCGGGGCCTATTTGCGGCTGGTGCTCGTCGAACTGGTGCCGCTGGTGGCCGGCGCCGGGGTGCTCGTGATCTGGGTCCCTGTGAATTCGCCGTTGGGCGCCTTTTTGACGCGGTAGGTTTTCCCGTTCGTCGTCGTCACGTAGCTTTGGCCGCCGTTGGGGAACTTCTTGACTTCTGCGAGTTCCTTCTTGACCCGGGCCCGTTGGTCGGCGGGCGCCAGCGCCACGGCCTTCGCCGCGGCCAGGTCGCCGACCCGTTCGTTTTTCGCCTTGAAGGCGAACTCGGCCAGCTGCGCGTATAGGGCCGCGCTCTTCTGGCGGTGAGCCGACCACGATCTGCAGAGCTTCGACCGCCTTGGCCGGATCGTTGAGTCCTTCTTCGCCGTAGATGCGGACGATCAGGGTCGCCAGTTCGGTGTTCGGCTTGGGCGGGTTCAGCGCCAGATAGCTCGTCCAGGCCTTGGAGGCTTCCTGGAAGAGTTCCTTGCCCTTCTTGGTGGGCGTGCCCGTTGCGGTCTGGAAGACGCTGGCTTCGTGGAGCAGCGCTTTCACCAGGCCTTCCCAGCCGGCGGGGTTTGAGGGCTGGGTCTGGGTGACCTTGCGGTACTTCTTGACCTGAGCCGCGTAGGTCGCGCGCGCTGGAGCCTTCGTTGGAGCTGGCGGCATTGAAGATGCCGCCGCCGCCCAGGCCGCCGCCGATGCCGAAGCCGACCAGGCCGACGCCGATCAGCACGCGCCAGGCCGATGTAGATGACGCGGACCAGCCGCCGCCGGTGGCGGCCTCTCAGATCGAAGAGCATCAGTCGAGAGCTCGTCGTCTACGTGGTCGATTATCTGCTGCACGGTTGGGTCCTCGGTGTGATCCGCTCGTGGCTCGGGATCATCTGCGGGAGTCCCGCTCACCCTTGCCTTCACCAGCTCTTTCCGCCGCTCTCGGCCTTTTCGGCTTTCCGTCGCGTCGAACGCACGAGAATGGCTGCCATGAGAATACTCGCCTCGAAGAGGAGATACAGCGGAACCGTCTCCAGCAGCAGCGTGATCGCGTCGCCGGGCAGGAACGCCGCGACGCTGGCGCAGGCGACGATCGCGTAGCGGCGGTTCTTGCGCAGCTGCGCCGGCGTGACGATCTCCAGGCGCGTGGCGCCCGAAGATCACGACGGGAACCTGGAAGATGATGCCCATCGCGAGCAGGATCGTCGCGGCGAACCTGTAGTACTGGCTCGCCTGGACGAGGCTGTTGAACTGGGCCGAGTTGAAGTTGACGAAGAAGCGCACGGCCGCCGGCAGCACGACGAAGTAGCCGAACAGCACCCCGATGACGAACAGGAACGGGACCGCGATCAGCAGCGGCACGGCGACGCGGCGCTCGTTGGGCTTAAGCGCCGGCAGGACGAAGCCGTAGAGCTCGTACAGGATGAACGGCAGCGCCAGGATCAGGGCGAAGTAGAGCGAGACCGTCAGCGTCGTCGTGAACGGCTCGCCGACGCCGAGCGTGCCGGGATTGTCGCCGGTCGGGCGGCGCGGGATCTTGAGCGACGTCGCGCTTCAGCGCGGCGATCAGCGGCGCGAGCTGCGCGCGCGTGCGCGGGCTGTCAGGCCGCTGCCCGGGGCGGCTAGCACCCGCAGCGCGCGCTGCGTGTCCCGGGCGACTTTCGACGCACCGCCTGCTGGGTCGAGGACCGCCTGCCCGGTCGTGCCCTGGCCCTTGGCGACCTGCTTCTGGGTCTGGGTCGTCAGCGGTTTGTTGATGATCCGCAGCAGCTCGTGGTTCTGCCAGAAGCAGAAGGCGAACGCGACCACGAGCACGGCGCCGCTGATGATCAGGCGCGTGCGCAGCTCGTCGAGGTGGTCGACGAGGCTCAGCCGATCCTCGTGGCCGATCGGTCGGATCGCGCTGGCCATTGAGCGGTCTGAACCTACCACCGCGGCCGAGCCTCCGCGCGCGAGCTAAAGGCCGTCGCCTCTGCGCGCAGCTCAGAGTCGGTACGAACGGGAAGCCGCATGGAGCAGCCCAAGCAAAGACTAGCGCCGACATGCGCAGAGCCGCAGCCGCCCCGAGACCGCTGCCCAGGCCTCGCGAAGCAGATCGACGTCGTCTACGGCGACCAGCGCCGGGCCTCCGAGGGCACCGCCGCGCCCGAGCCAGCTGCACGTCTGCTTCCACTGCGCCGGCGAGCTCGTCTACCCGCTCGACTGGTCCGAGGAAGGCCCCCGCACTGGCGGATCGTGCTTCGCTGCCCCGAGTGCGAGTCGCGCCGCGAGGGCGTCTTCGACCAGGCGCGCCGTCGAACGCCTCGACGACGAGCTCGACCGCGGCTCAGCGCCCTGCTCGGCGACCTGCGGCGGATGACGCACGCGAACATGGCCGAGGAAATCGAGTTCTTCGTGCGGGCGCTCGACGCTGACCTGATCACTCCCGTTCGACTTCTAGCTGCACGCCGCGATCGCAGCGGCCTCAGCGATAGCGCTCGACGACCGCGTCGGCGACCAGCTCGAGCAGCGCCGCGCGGCCCTCCGGGAGGACCGCCGGCAGCGCCGCCTTGGCCCCCGCGACGACCGCCAGCGCCCGCTCGCGGGCCTCGCTCGAGGGCGCCGGTGGCCGCGATCCGCTCGCACAGCGCCTCGGCCTGCTCCGGGCCCCTCGAGCGACGCGCAGGTCGAGCTCGGCCAGCTCCGGCTCGCGCTCGCGGGCGAGGATCAGCGGCAGCGTGACGGTGCCGTCGAGCAGGTCGGTGCCGCGCGCTTGCCGGTGCGCTCGACCGGCCCGGAGACGTCGAGCACGTCGTCGAGCAGCTGGAAGGCGAGCCCGATGCGGCGGGCGAACGCGCCGAGCGCGTCGGCCAGCGCCGCCGACCGTCGCGCGGCCGAGCGCCCCCAGCCGGCAGGCCGCCTCGAACAGCGCCGCCGTCTTCAGCTCGCAGCGCCGCAGGTAGCGCTCGACCGCGACGTCGGCGCGTAGGCGTCCTCGCGCTGCAGCAGCTCGCCGCCGGCGAGCGCCGAGCTGGCCTCCGAGAGCGCCCGCAGCTGCGCGACGTCCCCGTTGCGCGCCAGCTCGGCGAACGCGCGCGAGAACAGCAGGTCGCCGGTCGCGATCGCGCGCGCCGCGGCCGGCCGCGGCGGCGACCGTCGGGCGCCCGCGCCGCAGCGGCGCGCCGTCGATCAGGTCGTCGTGGACGAGCGTCGCGGAGTGGACCAGCTCGACCGCCACGGCCGCCCGCACGCAGGCGCTCCTCGCCCGCCGGGCGACCGGGCGGGCCGCCGGCGGACTCGGCCGCGAGCACCACGAGCAGCGGCCGCAGCCGCTTGCCGCCGGCGGCGACCGTCGCGTTGGCGTGCGAGGCCAGCGGCGCGCCGGCCTCGGCGGTGACTCGCGTCAGGTGCGCCTCGGTGCGCGCCATCGCTCGCGCAGCGCCTCGCCCGCCGCGCCGCATGATCGCGTCGAGCCCGTCCAGACCGCGGGCTGCGGCGCCCTGGGCGCTCGGTCGCGTCCACGGCGCTCATCCGCCGCCTCGCCCGGCACGGTGCCGGCGTGGATCGCGATGATGCCGCCGGCGGTGAGCACGTAGCCGATCTCGCGTCGAGCCCGGCGCGCTCGAGCTCCGCCGCCAGCTCGGCGGGCCCGGGAAGCGCCTGACCGAGTTCGGCAGGTAGGTGTAGGCGTCGGCGATCGACCCTCGGCGCCCGAGCCGCGCCCGTGAGCGGCGCGCCGCGAGCGTCGCCGGCCGCCAGGCCCGAGCGCCGGCACGACGCGGTCGAACCAGAGCCGGTAGAAGCAGCGACAGCGGCGGCCGCGTGGGGGTCGTGATCTCGAGCACCACGACCCGGCCGCCGGGCCGCACCACGCGCGACCATCTCCGCAGGCCGCGGCCGAGGTCGGCGAAGTTGCGCGCGCCGAAGCCCGACCGTCGCGGCGTCGAAGCGAGTCGTCCTCGTAGGGCAGCGCGAGCGCGTCGGCCCATTCGAAGCGCGGGGCAGCGTCGGCTCCGGCGCGCGCGGCCTTCGCGCGGGCCCGCTCGAGCATCCCCTCGGAGAAGTCGCTGCCGACCACCTCGCCGCCGGGCGCCGACCCGCCGAGCCAGCTCGATCGCCAGGTCGCCGGTGCCGGTCGCGACGTCGAGCACGCGGCTCGCCCGGGCCGATCTCGGCCAGCTCGGCGGCCCGCGCGCGCCAGCGGTGGTGCAGGCCCGCCGTCATCACCGTGTTCATCAGGTCGTAGACGCCCGCGATGCGGTCGAACATCGCGCGCACCTGCGCCTCAGCCTGCCCTCCAGCGGGACCGGCGTGCCCCGCCGTGGTGCGCCGGCTCCCTGACGGGCGGCCATTGGCGCGACTACTTCAGCTGGGAGAGGAAGTTGACGATCGCGTCGAACTTCTGCGGCGGCAGGTTCGTGAACGACGGCATCGGCGCCGTCGGGTTCACGAGCGTGCGCGCGATCGCCTGCCGCGGCAGGCGGGAGGCGATGTGCGTCAGGTTCGGGCCCGGCCCGGCGTTGCCGTTCTCGCCGATCTTGTGGCAGGCCAGGCAGCCCGACTGGGCGACCACCTCTTGCCGGCTTCGTATTCGGCGAGCGTCTTGCCGCCCGGCCGCGACGACCGCTGCGGGGGTCGCCATTTCGATCGCCGTCGGCGAGCCGGCGTTGGCGCCCGAGTAGGTCAGGTAGCGCCATCGCCAGGATCACGAAGATCCCGGTGACCGTGGCGATCGGGCGGCGCTCGGGACGGCGCTCGGGCCCGCGGTCGTAGAACGGCAGCAGGAACAGCAGGATCATGCAGAGCGTCGGCACGCCGATCGTCGCCAGGCCGACCAGGCTCGGCGGCTTGATCACGCGCAGCAGCTCGAACAGGAAGAAGAAGTACCACTCGGGCCGCGGCACGTAGGTCGTCGTCGTCGGGTTCGCCTTCGAGCCGAGCTCGGCGCCGAGCACGAGCGACAGCGTGATGATCACGGCCATCACGACGCACGCCATGACGCGCGTCCTTGGCGACCGCGTAGGGGAAGAACGGCTTGCCCTGGGCCTTCAGGATCGAGTACTCGCGGAGGTACTCCTCCTTCTCGCGCTGGTTCATCAGCGCTCTCAGACCTCGCGCCTTCGCGCAGGCTCTTCGGACTCGTCTCGGCCTTCTGCCACGGCGGCGCGGTCGTGCCGAGCTTCGCCACCAGGTACAGGTGGGCGCCGATCAGCGCGACGATCAGCCCCGGGACCAGCAGCATGTGGATCGCGTAGAAGCGCGACAGCGTCGTCGCGCCGAATTCGGAGCCCCCGCGCAGGAAGTCGCTCAGGTAGGGGCCGAGCAGCGGGCCGGTGCCGTTGATGTTGACGCCGACGATCGTCGCCCAGTAGGAGCGCTGGTCGAACGGCAGCAGATAGCCGGTGAACGACATCATCATCGTCAGGATCAGCAGCACGACGCCGATCACCCAGTTGAGCTCGCGCGGGTACTTGTAGGCGCCCGAAGAAGAACGTGCGGCCCATGTGCAGGAAGATCGAGCACCACCATCACGCTCGAGCCCCACTTGTGCATGCCGCGCACGAACTGGCCGAGGAAGACGTCGTTGGTGATGTAGCGGATCGACTCGTAGGCGCCGCCGGAGGGGTCCGGGCGGTAGTACATCGCCAGGAAGACGCCGGTGACCGCCTGGGAGAGGAAGGCGAACATCGTCGCCGAGCCGAGCGTGTAGAACCAGTTGGTGCCCTTCGGGCACCTTGCGGAACATCAGCCAGCGGGCGCGCGCCGCTCAGCGAGGTGCGCTCGTCGACCCAGTCGACGACGGTGATGCCGGCCTCCTTGGCCTGCGTCGACCGGGCCCGCTGCCGTCGTGCTCGCCCGGCCGCGGCGGCGGTGCCTTGCAGCGGCCGGCGGTACGGGCGGGGCGGGGAGCTTGGGCAGCTTCGGCATCGGTCGTTCAGCACCCCTAGAGTTTCTGCGCGCCGGGGCGCGACGGGTAGAGGTACTGGCCGATGCCGTCGAGCGGCTCGCCCGGGTCGCGCGGCGAGAAGCGCCGCAGCTCGCTGTTGACGCTGAAGCGCGGGCCGACCTCGACGTACCCGCCGTCGACGCGCGTGTAGAAGCGGTCGAGCGGGCGCACCGGCGGGCCGCCGACGCGGCGGCCCAGGAGGTCGTAGACGCCGCCGTGGCAGGGGCAGATGAAGCGCTCGGCGGCGTCCACCCAGCGCACCGGGCAGCCGAGGTGCGCGCAGCGGCTGGAGATCGCGATGTAGGGCTTGTCGCTGGTCGTAGGGGTCGGTGTCGATGCCGGGTTGCGCTTGCGCGACGTAGACCGTCGTCTTGCCGGCCTCGCCGATGCCCGGGGCGAGCGTGATGAACGACCGGGACGTAGTTGTCTTCGGGGAACATGCCTCGACGGTCCGACCGTTTCCCAGCGCGTGCGGGGTGCTCTTGAAGATCGGGCCGATCGCGAAGCCGAGCGCGGGCAGCGCGAAGGCGCCGCGCGGCGACGACCCCGGCGCCGTTGGCGCGCCGACGGTCATGAAGCGCCGCCGGGTGACCGTCTCGCCCTCGAAGGCGCCCGGGATGCCGCGGTCGAGCGTGTACTTGGACTTGTGCTTGCGCTGCTTGTCGGCCACCGGCGGCGAACAATATCGAGGCGGGATTCAGGGCGACGCCGGGAGCGGCTCCGGCACTTGTGCGCATCGCCTCGAGCGCCTCCGGTGACCGCCCGCGACGAGCAGTCCTTGGCGTGCCGGTGGGCCTCGCTCGAGCCCCAGCCGACGGCCCGGGCCCCGGCGTCCCAGACCGCCTCGGCCAGCTCGTCGCTCGCCGGCGCCCTGGGCCAGCGCGCTGAGCGTGATCGTGTCGGCGAGCTCCGCGACGGCATCGGTGTCGCCGAGCGCCACCAGCCGCGCCAGGCCGATCGCGTAGAGCCGGTCGCCGGCCAGCAGCCGCAGGTCGGCATCGGGCACGCGCAGCGACGCGCGGCGTCGCCGTAGTGCAGCAGGTAGCCCTCGTAGATCGCCTCGACCAGCAGCTCGTACTCGCTCGCGGCGGCCCTCGGCGCGGGGACCGCGCGGCCGCGACGAGCGCCGGCGGGCTCGCGCCGCTCGAGCGCGCGCCGGTGCGGCCCGTCGGCGTCCAGCAGCGTCGGCCATCAGCCCGCCCCCGTCGCGCAGCAGCGCGCCGCAGCTCGACTCGCAGGCGCCGCTCACGCTCGCTGCGCGCCCGGGTCCGGCAGGCGCGGCGAACGCCGCCGCGGCGGCCGCGAGCGTGCGCTCGATCTGCTCCTCGCCGTGGGCCAGCGAGGGGAACCAGGCCTCGAACTGCGACGGCGGCGGGTAGACGCCGCGCGCGAGCAGCTCCCGGCACCAGGCGCGCGTAGGCCTCCAGGTCGCAGGCGCTGGCGTCCTCGAAGCGAGCGCCACCGGGCGCTCGCTGAAGAACACCGTCAGCAGGCCCGGTGGCGCTCGCGACCTGCGACGGGCAGCCCCCGGCGGCCTCGCGCAGGCCCTCTGCGAGCGCGCTCGGTGGTGCGCCGCCAGGCGCGCGTAGGCTGTCTCGTCGAGCAGCTCGAGCGTCGCCAGGCCGGCCGCCACCGCGAGCGGGTTGCCCGACAGCGTCCCGGCCTGGTAGACCTCGCCCGGCGGGCGCGAGCATCCGCATCAGCTCGGCCGGCCGCCGACCGCCGCCGCCGGCAGGCCGCCGCCGATCACCTTGCCCATGACCGTCAGGTCGCCGCTCACGCCGGTCAGCTCCTGGGCGCCGCCGCGGCCGACGCGGAAGCCGCTGATGACCTCGTCGAGGACCAGCAGCGCGCCGCTGGCGTCGGCGCGCTCGCGCAGCAGCTCGAGGAACCCCTCGCGCGGCGGCACGAGGCCCATGTTGGCCGGCAGCGGCTCGGCGATGATCGCGGCCAGCGCGTGCTCTCGGTCGCCGCGCGCAGCGCCTCGGGGTCGTTCCACGGCACGACGACCGTGTCGGCCGCGGCGCGCGGCCGGCACGCCCGGGCTCGCCGGGAAGCGCCTGGGTCGCCAGGCCCGATCCGGCCTGCGCGAGCAGCCCGTCGACGTGGCCGTGGTAGGCGCCGGCGAACTTCAGCACCCGCTCGCGGCCGGTCGCCGCGCGCGCCAGGCGCATGCCGTCATCGTCGCCTCGGTCCCGGAGGAGGTCATGCGCAGCATCTCCACGCTCTCCATCCTGGCGCAGACCTCTTCGGCCAGCGCACCTCGGCCGCGGTGGGCGCGCCGAAGCTGGTCCCCTTCCCCGCCGCCTCGATCACGGCCGCAAGCACG
>CAWIGW010000005.1:0-328680 GCA_963835865.1 uncultured Solirubrobacteraceae bacterium | reverse complement strand
TGTGATCCCCAGCAGGGCCGAGCTGAAAGTGGACTGCCGTGTCCCCCCCGGCCTGGGCGAAGCGGAGGTCCTCGAGGACATTCACGAGGTGCTCGGCACACCCGAGGAGGGAGGCTGGCGTCTCGAGTTCTCAAAGCGGGTCGTCGGCAACCGCTCGCCGATCGCCAGCGAGCTGATGGACACGATCTCTCAGTGGGTCGGCCAGCGCGATCCCGGAGCCCGGACCGTTCCGGTGGTCCTGCCGGGCTTCACCGACTCCCGGCACTTCCGCCTGGCCTTCCCGACTGCGTTGCCTACGGCTTCTTTCCCCCCGCCACCAGTCGATGCTCGAGTCCGCTCCGCTGGTGCACGGAGCCGACGAGCGCATCGAGTCCGGATCTGACCTTCGCCACGGAGCTTTACAGAGACTTGGCGAGGTGATCCTGGGCTCAGCCGACCACGCCTCGACAGCGGCCCTCTCAACCCGCATAATGAGATGACGATGCCAATGATGTGTGCGTTACAGGGAGTCGAGGAAGGTATGAGCAAGGAAGCCGGAACAACACGCCGGCATCCACCGCCGCCGGCGAATCTCACGCGGCGACGGTCCACCAGGCGACGGCGGCCGGGCAGACGACCGCGGCGGGCGACCACGCGGCGAAGGCCGCTGCCGAACACGCTGCCGCCCAGATGGGCCCCGCACACGATCACCCACATCTACAAGGTGGTCCTGCCGCCGGCCGTGCACACCTCGTTCGCGCAGGAAGTCAGAACTGGGCCCTCAACTGGCAGCCCGTGATCGTGATCCTGTTCTTCCCGATCATCATCGTCGTGATGTGGCGGATGCTGAAGGTGATGCCGCAAGCAAGCCCCAGCAGATCAAGCCGGCCTCCAAGCAGCGGGTCAGCTTCGACGACGTCGCGGGCGTCGACGACGCCAAGGCCGAGCTGCAGAGATCGTCGAGTTCCTGCGCGACCCGAAGGGCTTCCAGGCGCTCGGGGCATCGGTGCCGAAGGGGATCCTGCTGCACGGCCCGCCAGGCACCGGCAAGACGCTGCTGGCCAAGGCCGTGGCGAACGAGTCCGGCGCCCAGTTCTTCGCCCAGTCGGCGGCCTCCTTCGTGGAGATGTTCGCCGGCCTCGGCGCCGCCCGCATCAGGCGCCTGTTCGCGATCGCCCGCAAGCACGAACCGGCGATCATCTTCATCGACGAGCTCGACGCCGTCGGCGGGCGCCGCGGCATGGACATCTCCGGCGAGAAGGACCAGACGCTCAACCAGCTGCTGGTCGAGATGGACGGCTTCTCCTCCAGCGGGCGCGTCGTCGTGATCGCGGCCTCGAACCTGCTCGAGAAGCTCGACCCGGCGCTGCTTCGCCCGGGCCGCTTCGACCGCCAGGTGTTCGTCTCGCCCGCCCGACGTCAAAGGCCGCCTGGGCGTGCTGCAGGTCCACACCCGCGACAAGCCCCTCGGCAGACGTCGACCTCGGCCTGGTGGCCCAGCAGACAAGCGGCCTGACCGGTGCGGACCTCGCCAACATCTGCAACGAGGCGGCGATCTTCGCGGCCCGCGCGGCAGGCAACCAGGATCTCGAGAGCGCGACTTCGACTGGCGCGATCGAGCGGGTGATCGCCGGCGTGCAGTCAAAGCGCGTGCTCAACCTGCACGAGAAGCGGGTCGTCGCCTTTCACGAGGCCGGCCACGCGCTCTGCGGCGAGCTGCTGCCGTCGGTCGACCGCGTCCACCGGATCTCGATCGTGCCGCGCGGGAGGGCGCTGGGGTACACGCTCAACCTGCCGGCCGAGGACCGCTACCTGAAGACCCGCGAGGAGCTGATCGACTACATGACCGTCCTGCTCGGCGGGAGGGTCGCCGAGCAGATCGTGTTCGGCGCGATCACGACCGGCGCCTCGGACGACCTCAAGCGCGTCGCCGAGATCTCCCACGCGATGGTCCACGACTACGCGATGGGCACGGCCGGCGTCGGCCGGTCGCCCGATGGCGACGTGAGGCTCTCCGAGACGACCCTGCGCATGCGCGACGAGGAGCGCCAGGACGCTGGTCGAGGAGGCCCGCCGAGCCGCCCAGAAGCTTGTCCTGCCCATCGCGCCCAGCTCGACGCGCTTGCCGCCGAGCTGCTCGAGAGCGAGGTCCTCGAGCGCGAGGCGATCGAGCGGATCATGGAGGGAGTGCCGCGCCTCGAGCGCGCGCCCGGACTTCGGCCTGCGCGTCGTCGCCGCGAGCAGTCCCCGCGAGCCCGCCCGCTGCATCGCCGGCGCCGATCCAGCTGGGAGAGGCTTCGGAGGGAGGGCGGCCCAACCGGCTATAGACTGCTCCGGGTGTTCAGCCGCATCGACCATATCGGCGTCGCCGTCGAGGAGCTCGAGCCCGCGCTCGCCCTCTATCGGCGACCGCTTCGGGATGTCGCCTGGCCCACCGCGAGGTCGTCGCCGAACAGGGCGTCGAGGCGGTTCTGCTCGACCTCGGCGAGAACCACGTCGAGCTGCTGGCGCCGCTGGGGCCCGACACGCCCGTCGGCAAGTTCCTGGCCCGCCAGGGCCCCGGGCTGCACCATGTCGCCTACCAGGTCGCCGACATCGACGCGACCCTGGCCGAGCTCGAGCAGGCGGGACGCGAGCTGATCGACGAGCAGCCGCGAACAGGGATCCGCGGCTCGCGGGTCGCCTTCCTTCATCCACGCTCGACCGGGGCGTGCTAACCGAGATCGTCCAGCCCGCGGAGGGTCACTGATGGCAACCAGCATCCGTCTCAAGCATCGGCTTCCAGGGAGGCCAGGCGCTTGCCCTGCGCGTCAGCCAGGAGCAGCTCAAGACCCTCAGCAGGCCGCTCGGAACCCAGCGGCTGGCACGAGATCGAGAGCGAGGACGGACCCGTGCGGCTGGACCTCGCCCAGGTCGTCTACGTGCGCTCCGAGAGCGACGAGCCACGGGTTGGCTTCGGTTAGGCCAGACGGTCGACCGCCGGCCGGCCGCGCTGAGTGTTCCGCCAACGGGAAGACCTCGAGGAGCGCTGCTCCGCCTTGCCCGCACGCGCGGGCACTCGCCCGCCGCCGAGCGCGCAGTCGCGCGCTTCTCGCGTCTGGGCGAGCACGGCGGCATCTGGCTGGCGATCGGAGCGGCAGGCGCCGCTGGCCCAGCCCGCGCGGCGGGGTCGCTGGCGCCGGGCGGCCGCGCGCCGTGGGCGGCGCCTACGTGACGAACACGGCCCTCAAGCTCGCCGTTCGCCGCGCGCCGCCCCGAGCTGGCCGACCTGCCGCCGCTGACGGGCACCCCGACGCGGCTCAGCTTCCCGAGCGCCCACGCCGCCACCTCGTTCGCCGGCGCCCTCGCCTACACGCGGCTCGGCGCTCCCCGCGCTGCCGCTCTACGCTGCTCGCGCTCGACGCTCGCCTCTCGCGGCTCTACCTCGGCGTCCACCATCCCTCCGACATCCTCGCGGGCGCCGCTGCTCGGCACGGCGCTCGCCGCAGCCCTGGCAGGGGCTTCGGCGCCGCGATCCGACGTCGTGCCGGAGGGGACGCCATGAGCACGAGGATCGGCATCGTCGGGATGCCCAACGCGGGCAAGTCCTCGCTGTTCAACGCGCTCACGAAAGCGGGAGCCGAGGCGGCCAACTACCCCTTCACGACGATCGAGCCGAACGTCGCGGTCGTCCCCGTCGTCGACGGCGCCTGGAGGCAGGTCGCCGGACGGTGCACGCCTCGGAGATCGTCTAGGACACGATCGACTTCCACGACATCGCCGGGCTCGTCGCCGGGCGCCCACAAGGGGAGGGGCTGGGCAACCGCTTCCTTGCCAACATCCGCGAGACCGACGCGATCGTGCACGTCGTGCGCGCCCACGGCGACGAGAACGTCATCCACCCGGAGGGCCGCGTCGACCCGCTGGCGGACATCGAGACGATCGAGACCGAGCTGATCCTGGCCGACCTCGAGACCGCCGAGCGGCGCATCGACCGCGTCGCCAAGCAGGCCCGCGGCGGCGACCGCGCGGCGATCGCCGAGGAGGCCTGGCTGCGGAGGTGATCGGCGAGCTGCAGGCGGGCCGCCCGGCGCGCGAGGTGCCGTCGCCCGACGAGGCCCCGAACGCCGCCCGCGACCTCGGCTCGCTGACGGCCAAGCCGGTCCTGTTCGTGGCCAACGTCGACGAGGGCTCCGACGAGGTGCCCGACGGCGATCGCCGCAGCACGCCGCCGCGCAGGGCGCCCGTGCGGTGGCGGTCTCCTCGCGCATCGAGTCCGAGCTCTCCGAGCTCGAGGACGAGGAGGCCGCGGCGATGCGGGCCGAGCTGGGCGGTCGAGCGAGTCGGGCCTCTGCAGCGCGTCGTGCGACGAGGCCTTCGGCCTGCTCGAGCTGATCGCTTCTTCACCGCCGGCGAGGCCAAGCCGGCGCAGTCCTGGCATCTGCGCCGGGGCCTGACGGCCTGGCACGCCGCGGGCGAGATCCACTCCGACATCCAGAAGGGCTTCGTCCGGGCCGAGGTCATCGGCTGGAAGGAGCTCGTCGACGCCGGCGGCTACGCCGGTGCGCGGGACCGGGGCACGCTGCGCCTTGAGGGCCGCGACTACGTGATGGCCGACGGTGACGTGATCACCGTCAAGTTCACTCCCTAGCCATCTTCGCCAGCCGCTCGGCCAGGCGGCGCATGCCCAGCTCTGCGGCCATCTCCGAGCCGCCGGGCGTGGTCCGTCGGCTGCTCGCCCGGCAGCTCCACATCGACCGTCTGCAGCGTGGCGATCTCCTTGAAGTCCCGCAACAGGGCGGCGTTCTGGGCGATCGAGGCGGCAACGCGGACGGTCAATGGTTTAGCTGCAGGGCGGGAGCCGCGGCCGATCTGCTCGGCCGCCGCGATGACCAACTCGAGGCTCCGGTGCTCGCCGAGCAGTTCCGCGGCGGTCTTGGCACCAACACCGGGCGCGCCGGGGAGCCCGTCCGAGGGGTCGCCACGGAGAGCAATGAAATCGGGCACCTGCTCGGGATCGACGCCGTAGCGTTCCCGAACGCCTGCAGGGTCGATCAGGCCGGAGATCGCTCCCTTGCTCAGCTCGATCACGCTGACGCCGTCGCCCACCGCTCCGTAGAGGTCGCGGTCGCCTGTCAGCAGCCATCCCTCACCGCCCGCGGCCTGCTCCGCCCTGGCGAAGGAGAACATCACGTCGTCCGCCTCCAGGGAGTCGTGCGTCACGAAGGTCCAGCCCAGGGCCTCCAGCAGCTGCTGAACCAGCCCCCACTGCCTGCGAAGCTCATCCGGCATCGGCTCGCGGTGAGCATGGTAGGCCGGGTAGAGGCGAACGCGGTATGCGGCCTCCTCGGCTCCCATGCAGGCGATCACCGCACGTGGCACCGGCCATCTGGAGGAGGGTTCGAGGAGGCCCAGGAGGGCGTTGGCCGTTCCCAGCAGGGCGTTGACCGGCCGGCCCTCCCCGTCGGTGATCGATTTGGGCAGCGCGAAGTAGGAGCGGTAGAGCAGCCAGGGGACGTCGGCGATCAGCAGTGGTCCGGGCATCGCCGGAGCCTACGCGTCAGCCTGCGAGCATCCATCGCAGCCGGCGGCGGGGGGTGCCCCGTGCGAGTCCGGGGCACCCTGCCGCCTCTATGCAACTAGCTCACCGTCAGGAGGCTCACCGAGCCGTTCTGGCTCTGCGAGTTGCTCTGCCCGGTGCCGTTCTCGTTCGACGCCGAGGAGTGTGTCTCGGCCTCGTTCGACTGGGTCACGCCACCACCGGAGCTCTCGCCGCAGGGGCCGCATGATCCGTTCGAGCCGCCGACGCTCCCGAAGGAGAACGGCGAGTTGATGTTCTTCTGCTCGTTCTTGGCCTTGCTGTCGGCCGTCTGGTTGGTGGTGTTCTGGTTGTCAGCCGACTGGCTCTGCTCGAGCTTCGGCGGACGGCCCTTTCCGTTCTTGCCCGGGTCGCCGTAGCCACCCTTGCCGCCCTTGCCCGTATCGACCGGGGGCGGCGGGGGCGAGCCCCATCCACCCTGGCCGTCTGACGGCGGCGGGGGCGGAGGACCGGAGCGGCCACCCTGTCCGCCCTTCGGCGGACAGTGCCTCTTGGGAGGCCCTGACGGAGCGGGAGGCCCTGACGGGGCGCCCGAGCCGCCTCCACCCTTCACCGAGCCGTTCTGGCTCTGCGAGTTGCTCTGCCCGGTGCCGTTCTCGTTCGACGCCTTGGAGCTGGTGGATGAGTGGTTGGTCTGGTCGACGTTCCCATTGTTCGAGTCCACACTGAGGATCGAGATGGGAGCGTTGATGTTGGTCTGCTTGCTGTCGGCCGAGCTTTCGGCCGTCTGGTTGGTCGTGTTCTGGTTCGAGGCGCTCTGGCTCTGCTCGCCCTTCGGAGCAGCGCCATCCTTCCCGTAACCCTTGTCGGCCCCACCACCCCCGAGGTGACGCTTCCGTTCTGGCTCTGCGAGTTGCTCTGCCCGGTGCCGTTCTCGTTCGACGCCGAGGAGCTGGTCTCGCCGGTGTTCGACTGCTGCACATCACCGCTGTTCGCGCCCACGCTCAGGATCGAGACAGGGACGTTCACGTTGGTCTGCTTGCTCTTGGCCGAGCTTTCGGCCGTCTGGTTCGTTTCGTTGCTGTTGGTTGCCGACTGGGTCTGCTTGAGCAGCCCTCCCAGCGGGTCCCCACCTTGGCTGGGGCCACCGAGCGCAAGTGCGCTGCTCGGGACCGCCGCCAGGGCGAGGGCGCTGAGCGCCGACACCAATAGATGGCGTTTCATTAGATGTTGCTCCTTTCAGAGCTTCGTTCTGATTGCCAGTGGGGCGCCCGATCACTCGCGATCGAGCGCCAGGTGTGACTCGCGGGCTGCTCTAGCCGGGGCGGTCTGGAATCAGGACGAAGGGCGCCGGTCGCAGCGGATCACTCGCGATCCGCAGACGGCGCATCGCAGAGAGGGCTCCTGCGATCAGGAGGCCTGCGAGGGTGAAGAGTCAAGTCCGCCCGAGGGCCCCGCGGGAGCGCCGCCGGCGCCGGAGGGCGCGCCGCCGGGACCGGGCTGGGGGGAGAAGGGCCGGCCGGCCGGGCTGTCGGAGGCGGAGCCCGACGGGTGCCCCCCGACGGATTCGGAGGCGGTGCCCGGAAGCCCAAGGAAGGCTTCGGCGCGGTTCTGAGGAGCGACCGTGACGGGCGTGGGGAGCGGTGCCGGCATGTGCGACGAGCGGCTGTCCAGGGCTTCGGCCGAGGGTGCTGAGGAAAGCTGGCCGGCGGCGAGCGGGCCCCCCGGTGCGCCGCCGGCAGCGGCGGGCGCGGGAGCCTCCTGCGTCGCGCCGACCGGGTGGTTGATCGTCTGCTGCGCCGTCCCCTTCACGCGGGGGGAGGCCCCGTGCGTGGCGTCTCCCGGGAGGCGAATCTCAGGCAGCTCGGGTGCGCCCGAGCTGGTGCGTCCGACGATCGCCAGGGAGGAAGTCGTCGTGCCGGCCAGCGCGCCCGAGACCGTCGAGGAGGCCTGGGTGACGGTGCTCCGGAGCGCCGTCTGCGCCACCGTCGCGGCACCGCTGCTCAAGGTTTCCGTGGTGAGCTTCGTGACGGTTCCCGTGACGGTCTTGGCGACAGCGGTGGGGATCGTCGAGGTGACCCGGTCCACCGTCGAGGTGACCGTCCCTGTGACGGTCTTCGCGACAGTCGTGGGAGCAGCCGTCGTGACCTTGTTGAGTGTCCCTGTGACGGTCTTCGAAATCTCTCTCGGCAGGACGCTCTCGGCCGGTGCCGAGACGACCTTCGCAAGCGGCTGCCGGGTGGCCGCGGCAGGCGCCGCGGGAGCAGGTGTCACCGCCTCGGTTGCGACGGTGGTGACGGCGGCCCGGGTGGGCGCCGCGGGACCCTTGACGATCGGGGCCAGCGACTTGACGGCTCCTTCGGCGGGACCATCCGCGAGGGCGGGAGATGCGAGGCCGAGGGCGGCGCCAAGGCTCAGCAGAGACGCCGAGAGGGCGACGCGTGACGAGAGCTTGTTTGCTGATCCGTGCATCTAGCTTCCATAGTCCTTCTTCCCTGGACGAATGTTCTAGACCATTCGAGTTCTTCGAAATATCCGCAAATAGCGGCCTTTTCGCCACGGACTGTGCCGAATTACAGGAACCGATTGGTGCCGGAAGACTCGGTCAGGCGATCGGTGAGGTGCCGCCGCTGGAGCTGACCGAGGTGCCCTCGGGGCTCTTCCCGGGCGTCGGCGAGACCCCCCCCTGGCCCCCGACGGGGGCGATCGCGGGGGGCGCCGCGGCGGGGTGGCGGGACTGTCCGCTGTGGTCCGCCTCGGGTCGGATGACGGTGCCGTTGCGGATGCTGAAGTAGGCCCAGGTCGAGCTCAGTCCGAGCCGCCCGGCGAGTTCGGGGCCACCAATCACGGAGGCCGCCCGGGAGCCCATCACGCGGACGCTGAGGATGCGCGGTGAGACACCTCGCTTGAGCACCTCGATGCCCCTGAAGGAGCCCTTGAAGAGACCGTGGAGCATCCGTGCCGACAACCGTGAAACTGAGGTCCAGCTTCCACTTGGAGGCAGTGCCTTCGTAGCTGTCGGCGACGCCCTTCAGCCAGGGCTCCGGTGCGGCTCCTGGAAAGCCGTTCTGGACGTTCTCGGTCATGCCTCCCGAGCTGGCGAAGAAGTAGGTGATGGCGGGCCTGCCGCGCGTAGAGGACGATCTGCCCGGCGGTGGCCGCGACGGCGGCGTTGGTGGCGAGGTTTCCGCGGCCGCCCCGCGGTAGACCTGAGAGCGCGTGTCGGAGTAGACGTCGAAGCGCGAGCCGCCGGCGTGGGAGGTGAGGGCGTAGGTGCGGCTCGCGATCGCCTGGGCCTCGAGCGCCGCCGCCGGCCAGCTCGAGGGCATCTCGGCGGCGACGACGCCGCGCACGTAGCGCTCGAGGGGGACGGCTTGACCTTCGAGCCCACCAGCACCCTGACGATCGCCTTCGCCGGGGCCTGGCCCGAGGGTGGTGCCCGTGTAGTAGTGGGCGAGGATCGGCGCTGTAGGTGCAGCCGTGCTTGCGCGTAGCCGAGGGCGCCGTCCTGGCTCATCCCGACGCCGTGGCCGTCGCCGGCGCCTTCGATCACGAGCGACGAGGCGCCGGCCGTGCCGCTGAGCGAGGCAAGCGATCACAAGCGCCGCCGCCAGCGCCAGCGATCCCGCGCGGCGCGGCGCCACGGCGGCTCGCCGGGCGCGTCGGAGGGCGGTGATAGGTTGGGCCGATGAGGTCCATCTGCTCTTCGCTGAACACGCGCAGCGGCGGCGGTCGCGGTCGAGGGAGGGAGATCCCATGATTCTCGAGGTCGGGTTTGCAGGGTGCTCCGCGTGAGGGCTGCACGATGACTGGCGGCGACCGCGAGCGCGCCGTGCTCGACGCCGTGCCCACAGACCTGCTGATCGGCGGGGAGTGGCGCGCCGCCACCGGCGGCGGGACGCTGGCGGTCGAGGACCCGGCGACCGGCGAGATCGCTCGTCGAGGTCGCCGACGGCGCAGCCCCGAGGACGCCATGGCGGCGCTTGGCGCCGCCGCCGAGCAAGCAGGCCGAGTGGGCCGCCCATCCGCCCCGCGAGCGCGGCGAGATCCTGCGCCGGGCCTACGAGGCGATCGTCGAGCAGACCGACGAGCTGGCGCTGCTGATGACGCTCGAGATGGGCAAGTCGCGTCGCCGAGTCGCGCGCCGAGATCGCCTACGCGGCGGAGTTCTTCCGCTGGTTCTCCGAGGAGGCCGTCCGCATCCACGGCCGCTACATGGTCAACACGACCGGCAAAGGCCGGATCCTGACCATGCGCCAGCCGGTCGGGCCGTGCGTGTTCGTCACGCCCTGGAACTTCCCCACGGCGATGGGCACCCGCAAGATCGCCCCGGCGGTCGCGGCCGGCTGCACGATGGTCGTCAAGCCGGCCCAGCAGACGCCGCTGTCGATGCTCGCGCTCGCGCAAGATCCTGCAGGAGGCGGGACTGCCCGGAGGCGTGCTGAACGTGATCACCGCCAGGCGCTCGGGCGCCGTGATCGAACCGCTGCTGAAGGACCCGCGCACGCGCAAGCTCTCCTTCACCGGCTCGACCGAGGTCGGCCGCACGCTGATCGAACAGTCCGCCGACCAGGTGCTGCGGGTCTCGATGGAGCTCGGCGGCAACGCCCCCTTCCTCGTATTCGAGGACGCCGACCTCGACGCCGCCGTCGAGGGCGCGATGCTCGCGAAGATGCGCAACGTCGGCGAGGCGTGCACCGCCGCCAACCGCTTCCACGTGCACGAGTCGCTCGCCGAGGAGTTCGCCGCGCGGCTGGCCGAGCGGATGGGCGCGCTGAAGGTCGGCCGCGGCACCGAGCCCGGCGTGGACGTCGGCCCGCTGATCGACGCGAACCAGCGCGACAAGGTCGCCGAACTGGTCGACGACGCCGTCGCGCAAGGGCGCCGAGGTGCTGCTCGGCGGCGCGGCGACGGACGGGCCCGGCTACTTCTACGAGCCGACCGTGCTGGCCGACGTGCCCCGCGGCGCGCGGCTGCTGGAGCGAGGAGATCTTCGGCCCGGTCGCCCCGGTCGCCACCTTCTCCACCGAGGAGGAGGCGCATCGCCGCCGCCAACCGCACCGAGTACGGCCTCGTCGCCTACGTCTACACCCGCGACCTCGAGCGGGCCTTCCGCGTGTGCGAGGGCCTCGAGACGGGCATGGTCGGCCTCAACCAGGGCGTCGTCTCCAACCCCGCGGCGCCCTTCGGCGGCGTCAAGCAGTCCGGCTTCGGCCGCGAGGGCGGCTTCGAGGGGATCGGGGAGTACCTCGAGACGAAGTACGTGGCGATAGCCCTCTGAGCGGGGCGCCCCCCTCACCGGCTCCTCATGCAACGCCCATGTAGGTTCCTGGGCCGACCGAAGGGATTCAGATGGCGCGGTACTGGCTCAAATCGCTTGCCCCCGATCAGTCGGGGGGGAGCGAGGATGACTGGCTCCGGAGCAGGAGCCTCGATGAATTTGAGCTTGCCAGCGGCCCCGCCATGCGGGAGAAGCAGCCGCAGATGTCCACCGGCGACCGGGTGCTGCTCCATGCGCCCCTGCAGTCGCGGGTGGTCGCAGAGGGAGAGATCACCGGGCCTCCCAGCTGGCAGCCGGCGCGTCCGGGCGCCGAGCGCTGGCCCTGGATCTACCCGTTCCGCGTCGAGGTGTGGGTCCCGCTGATCAAAGAGGCCCCACAGACCGCCGACGTCGCACCCAGGGCGGCCCTGGGCCGCCTGGAAGGCGGTGGCGGGTACGCGCCGCTGAGCAAACCCGAGCACTCGGCCATCCTGCGCGAACTGCTGGCGGCCGAGACGGTCCGGACGATCTAGATCAGGCGGCCGCGGCGCGCAGCGCCTCGGTGCCGTTGGTGTAGCCGGCGGACCTCGTGGCCCGTCCGTCCTGGAACCAGGTCACCTCGGCCCAGCGAAACTCGAGCGGGTGCCCCGAGTGGACGGCGTGTCCGGCGACGCGGAGCATGGCCACCACGAAGTCATCCCCCGCCGTGATCAGCTCCTCGACTTCGCAGCGAGCGTCATCGGTGAACTCTTCGAGCAGGTCGTTCATCCAGTCACGCCAACCCGGGGCTCCGCGGTAGGTGTAGTCGGTTGCAGCACTGGTGTGTTGGCGCATCAGGAAGTCCGGGGCAAGGAGATCACTGGGAACCTCCCGGGCGTTGGCGGCCGCGATGACCCTTCCGTGAAGCTCGATGTTCTGTTCTGGGGACATGGCGGCGATCGTGGTCCTCCGGCTTTCTTGGTGTTCTGTCAGTAGAACGCAGGCACCGTCAAAAGGTTGTGCGGAGGCAGCTCGCCGGTTCCCCGGGGCCCGCAACGCCCAGAGGCACAAAAGGTTGGATGGGTGCAGCATTTTTCCGGTGGGGAGCAATCCCTTGAAGGCCCTTGAAGGGATGGTTAGAGGCGAGTAGGTTTGGTGCGTACAGGCAGTTCGCCAGGACGCATCAGGGAGAGGCAGCATGGGGAAGCGCGGTCGGGTTTTGAGGGAGGGCTCGGGGCGGTGACCACCGCCTCGCGTGTCCGGCTGCGACTCGTGGGGGACGATCGCCTCGTTGCGTCCGTGCGCCGCGGCGACTCAGCCGCGTTCGAGGCGATGTATGACCGTCATTCGGCGGAACTGCTCTCGTTCTGCGTCTACATGCTCGGCTCGCGCCATGACGCCGAGGACGCGCTTCAGGCGACCTTCGCCTCGGCCTACCGGGCCCTCCGCGCCGATCGACGCACGGTCGCACTTCGGCCCTGGCTCTTCACCATTGCCCGCAACCAGTGCCTGAGCATCCTTCGCCGCCGTCGCCCCTGGGTAGAGCTCAACGGCGAGCCGGCATTGAACGGCGATCCACTCCGCGAACTGGAACTCCGCGAGGAGGTCCGGCTGATGATCGAGGGGCTGCGGGCGCTGCCCGAGTCCCAGCGCGCATCGCTCGTCCTGGCTGAGCTGCATGGCTTCAGCCAGTCGGAAATCGGCTGCGTTCTCGGTGTGCAGGCCGATCAGGTCAAGGCGTTCATCTGCCAGGCCCGCTCGAACCTGATCTCCGAGCGGACGGCCCGCGAGACGGACTGCCGGGAGATCCGCGAAGAGCTGGCAACCGCCCGCGGAGCAGCCCTGCTGCGAAGCCGCCTACGCCGCCACCTGCGCTCCTGCGATGACTGCAGGCTCTACGCCGACGGCGTTTCCAGCCAGCGCCGTCACCTTGGTGTGATGCTGCCCCTGGTCCCGTCCCTGATGCTGAAGTACCGCGCCCTCGAGGATGCGATGGGAATCGCCGCGGCCGGCGACACCGGCGGCTACGCGGGCGGGGCGGCGGTGGGCGGCTCGGTCGCGGCCGGCGCCGTCCAGGTCGCCGGAGGCGGTCTCAACGCGCTCGTCCTGAAGGTGGCAGCAGGCGTCGCCTGTCTGGGGGCCGGAGCGGGTGCCGGTGCATCGGTCCTGATCTCACCTGCTGCTCCGGCGGACCCCTCGCGCGTATCGGTCGCCGCGACGGCCGCCCACAGGGGATGGGCGCCCGGGTCGGCGGGAGTGGAAGCGTCCCTTGCCGGGACTCCCGGGCGCTCGGGCTCGAGCACCCGGCTCGCCGCCACCGGCGCAGGCGGGACTGCGCAGGGTGGCACGACACAGGCGGGGGGTGAAGCCGAGTCTGGCGCGGGAGCCGGCTCCCAGTCGGTGACCCAGACGGTCGAGAGCGATGCCGAACGTCTTCAGCGCAGTGAAGAGCGCGAACGGCGTGGCGATGAAAAACACAGCCGGGCCGAAGAAGAACACAGGCGCCAGCTCGAAGAACGCGGCCTCGGCGCGAAGGCGCAGACCCTCGCCGAACGTCAACGGATTCGCGAGGAACGAAGGGCGACTCAGCAGCCCAGGGTGAGCAAGACCGAAGAAGAACGCCTCCGGGCTCACGAAGAACGGGCCGCCTCGGTCGGGTCCTCGCGGCCACCAAAGACGAAAGAAGAACGCGTCATGGCTCGTAAGGAACGGAAACCCGAACGGGCCTGGCGCCCCCCCAAGAGCGAAGCGGAACTCCAGAAGGCCCGCGAAGAACGCCAGCGTCGCAGGGAAGAAAAGAAGGCCGAAGCGTCCGGCGGCTGACCGGTTGGATGGCTCACCGGAAGCGGCCTATTAGGCTCCGCCCATGGAGCACGAGAAAGTAGCGTCCCACCTGCAGGCGGCCGTCAGGATCGCGCCGCTCGCGGCGGAGGCGGCCGAGCGGACCGAGCGCGATCGTGCTCTCCCACCCGAGCTGATCGCCGAGCTGCGGGGAGCTGGCCTGTTCCATCTCTGCCTGCCGCGTTCACTGGGCGGCCCCGAGGCTCAACCGGCCGAGACCTTCCTGGCGCTCGAGGCCCTGGGCAGAGGAGACGGCGCCGCAGCCTGGTGCGCCATGGTCGCCTCGACCAGCAGCCTGCTGGGCGCCTACCTCGCGCGCGGAGGACGCCCGGGCGATCTTCCAGGGCGGGGCAAGCGTCGTGGCGGGCGTGTTCGCGCCGCGCGGACGGGCCAGGCGAACCGAGGACGGGTTCCTCGTCGACGGGAGATGGTCGTTTGCCAGCGGCATCGCCCACAGCGACTGGATGCTGGGCGGCTGCATGGTCCACGGCCCCGACGGTCCGGAGCTCCTCGCAGGGGGGCGTCCCGACGTGAGGCTGATGGCAATGGCGAAGGCGCGACCTCGAGGTGATCGACACCTGGAGCGTCTCGGGGCTCTGCGGCACGGGCAGCCACGACGTGGCCGCCGCCGGACAGCCGGTTCCGGCCGCACGGGGTGTCTCCCTGTTCACCGACCGCCCCCGCGAGACGGGCCCGCTCTATGCCTTCCCCCTGTTCGGGCTGCTGGCCCTCGGGATCGCCGCGGTCGCTCTGGGCATCGCCCGGGGGGCGATCGATGACCTCATCGCGCTGGCCGGGGGGAACGCCCCGCCCCCGGCGCCCGGTCGCTGGCGGAGCGCTCGACCGTCCAGGCCGAGCTGGCCAGGGCCGAGGCCTCCCTGCGCGCCGCCAGGGCTCTGGCGCTCGAGCAGATCCAGCTCGCCTGGAGTGCCGCCGAGAGGGGGAGGCCCTCTCGGACGAGCTGAGGCTGGGGCTGCGACTTGCCGCGACCCACGCGACGGAGACGGCGGCCCACGTCGCCACGGCGATGTATCGCGCCGGGAGGAGGGAGCTCGATCTATTCGGGCAGTCCCCTGCAGCGGCGCTTCCGCGACGCCAACGTGGCAACGCAGCACATGATGGTCGCCCCCGCCACCTGGGAGCTCACCGGGCGTCTCCTGTTCGGCCAGCCGACGGACACCTCCCAGCTCTAGCCCGCGGGCCCTGGCGACTGGGGCTCTCGCTAGAGTCTGGCGCGATGAGCTATCTGAGAAGGACCTCCCCGTCGCGCTGCTGATCGCCGTCCTCGCCCTCGCCCTGGTGCTGGCGGGCTGCGGGTCCTCCTCCTCGTCCGGCAACGGCATCGAATCGAAGTCCGCCACGCGAGATCCTCGAAGCGACCAAAACGGCGGCCTCGGAAGCCAAATCGGTCCACATCTCCGGCTCGATCGTCAGCGAAGGCAAGCCGATCACGCTGGACATGGAACTTCTGGCCGGCAAGGGCGGCAAGGGCAAAATCGGCCAGGAAGGCTTCACGATCTACCTGATCCAGACCGGAAGGCTCCGTCTACATCAACGGCAGCGCCGCCTTCTACAAACACGTCGGCGGCGCCGCGGCGGCCCAGCTGCTGCAGGGACGCTGGCTGAAGGCCCCCGCCAACAGCGGCGAACTGGCCTCGCTGGCCTCCCTGACGAACCTCAGCAAGCTGATCGACAGCGCCCTGGCCAGCCACGGAACCCTCTCCAAGGGCTCGACCACGACGATCAACGGCCAGAAGGCGATCGCCCTGAACGACACGACCAAGGGCGGCACGCTCTACGTCGCCACGACCGGCAAGCCCTACCCCCTGGAGATCGCCAAGAGCGGCAAGGAAAGCGGCAAAGTGACCCTCGATCGGTGGGATCAGCCGGTCACCCTGACGGCCCCCGCGAACGCAATCGACATCAGCAAGCTTCAGAACGGAGGCTGATTAGCCGATTCGGTCATATGTCCAGTGGCAGGCAGACCGAATCAAGTGCGCTTTCGGGGGCGTCGAACCGGCGCTGTGACGCGCGAAAACCTGGGACCGGACAAGGACGCGAGAGTTCTCAGTGAACGGAGCATTGCAAGCCAGCCTTTTTCAAGGGCCCGATTCTGGGTCCTCGCCGCACGGTCCTGGGCGCAAACGACCCTCACGCCAGAGGGTGGGCCGGCCCATGTCTGAGCGCCACCCCACCGGCCCCCCGGCGGATGCGCCCCGGAACGCCGGCCGACCCGGTGGCTCCTCGCCGCTGATCGGCCTGCTGGCCTGGGGCGCCCTGGCGCTCGTCGGGGCCCTCGGAATCGCCCTCTCGGGCATCTCGCTGCTCAGCGGGGTCTTCGCGTGCCGTCCTGGCCGTCGGGGCACTCGGCGCCGGGCGAAAGCTCGGCGAGAAAGGCCTGGGAGCCCTCGAGGACGAGATCGACAGCCGCACCAGCGAGTTGAAACGAGCCCTCTCCGAGCTCGAGATCGCACAGGCCGAGACCGTTCAGCGACTCTCCATGGCCGTCGAGTTCCGCGACGAGGACACCGGCGCCCACATCGAGCGGATCGGGCGCTTCTCGGTTCTGCTGGCCGAGCACATCGGAATGGACGCCGAGTTCTGCGAGCGCCTGCGCCACTCGGCGCCCCTGCATGACGTCGGCAAGGTCGCCATCCCCGACGCGATCCTCCTGAAGCCCGGCCCGCTGACCCCCGAGGAGCGGGCGATCGTCGAGACCCACGCCGAGGAGGGCCACCGCCTGGTGCGCGGCTCCTCCTCATCGATCCTCGACATGGCCGCGACGATCGCCCTGAGCCACCAGGAGAAGTGGGACGGCAGCGGCTACCCCCGCGGGCTGAAGGGCGAGTCGATCCCGATCGAGGGCCGCATCGTGGCTGTCGCCGACGTATTCGACGCCCTGACCAGCGACCGCGTCTACCGCAAGGCCTTCTCGGTCGAGGAGGCCGTCCAGATGATGCGCGAACAGCGCGGCCGCCACTTCGACCCGGTCCTGCTGGATGCCTTCATGGAAGTCCTCGGACGCTCCGGCCCGGACGCTCGCGAGCAGCTCCGCCTGGACCCCGAGGCGCTCGTCGAGAGCACCCTCGAGACCTTCGCCACAGCCCTCGAACGGGGCGACGCCGAGATGGCCGAGGGCGCCATCGCCACGGCCATCGAGGACGGCATCAGCCCGACGACCCTTCACGCCGAGGTGATCGGCCCGGCGCTGCGCCGGCTCGACGTCCTCTCCGAATCGGGCAGTCTCGGGCGCCGACCGCGAGCTCCACGCCTCGACGATCGTCCGCCGGGTCCTGGCGACGCTCTACCGCTACATGACCGGCGGCACCGAGGCGACCCGCGAGCGGGTCTGCTGGCCGGCGTCGAGGGCGACCACCACACGCTGGGCCTGCAGATGGTTCACGACCAGCTGGCCGCCGCCGGCTTCCAGACGATCTTCGACACCGACCTCTCAGCCGAGCGCCTGCTGGCGATGGTCGAGAGCCAGAACCCCGACGTCGTCGTGCTGGGCGCCACCGCCACCGGCGAGTCCGAGTCGGTCGAGCTGGCGCTGCGCGACCTGCGCACCAGCCACCCCGGCCTGCCGATCGTCCTCGGCGGCCCGGCCGTCGGCGGAAGCCTGCCCCGCGAACGGCGGGAGATGCGGGTCCTCGAGCGGATCGACGAGTCCGTCGAAGCCGTCGAAGGGCTGCTCAGCGGCACCGCCTCGACTGCCTCCGTATAGATTCCCCGCGTGAGCAATCGCGCGATCGTCACCGGCGGAGCCGGATTCATCGGCTCCCATGTGGTCGATGCCCTGCTGGCCGAGGGCCGCGAGGTCGTCGTGATCGACGATCTCTCCGCCGGCCTGGCCGAGCGCGTCGCGCCGGCCGCAGAGCTGCGCCAGATGGACATCGTCGACTTCGACGGCCCTCGCAAGAGGCCTTCGAGGAGGTCCAGCCCCAGGCCGTCTTCCACCTCGCCGCCCAGGCCAGTGTCGTGGCCTCCGTCCAGGACCCCGGCCGCGACTGCGAAGTCAACGTCCGCGGGACCCTCAACGTCGTCGAGGCCGCCGGCCGCCGCGGTGCCCCTGTCGCGTTCACCTCGACCGGAGGGGCCCTCTACGGGGACGCCGCCCCCAGGCCGACACCGCGAGACCTGGATCCCCGCGCCCCTCTCGCCCTACGGCGCCTCCAAGTGGGCCGCCGAGGCCTACGTCAACACCTGGTCGCTCTCCTCGGGGATCCCTCACGCCGTCTGTCGGCTGGGCAACGTCTACGGCCCCCGCCAGAGCCCACATGGCGAGGCCGGCGTGGTGGCGATCTTCGCCGAGCACATCTACACCGGCAGGGCGCCCAAACTCTACGGCCACGGCAAACCCACCCGTGACTACGTCTATGTCTCCGATGTCGTCTCGGCCCTGATGGCCGCCTCGGGCAAGGCGGGGACCTACAACGTCGCCACCGGCGTCGAAACGGACGTCATGGCGATCTGGACGGGCCTTAGCCAGGTCGCCGGACCGAGATCACCCCCGAGCTGGCCGACCTGCGACCCGGTCGAGCTCCAGCACAGCTGCCTCGACACCTCCCACGCCGCAGAGGAGCTCGGATGGCGCGCCCAGGTGCCGATCGCCGAGGGCCTGGCGCTGACCTACAGGTCGCTGGTGGAGGAATTCGCAGCGGGACTGAGCACCGGACGACCGTTGCAATTCGCCCCGCAGGTCTCGGGGCCGCCGGGCCAGGGGTCGAGGAAACCCCATGAGACTCGTCTGCGGGGCCGCCCTCGGGGCCCTGACGACAGCAGCACTCCTACTCCCGGCGACCGGCGCAGCAGCGGCCGGTGAACCGGGTGGTGCTGCTGCGCCCTCGCCCTCGTCCGCATCCTCGGGCGGGAGCGAGTTCGGCGTCTCCACGAGCGTCACCCGCCCGGTGGTCTCAGAACTGAAGGTTCCCTCCAGCGCAGTCACCGGCCGGCCGCCCAGGGTGACGGTCGAGGTGCTCGAGCGCGGCGTCGGAACGGTCTCGATGCGCGTCCTGATCACCGACCTGCACACGCACCGGACCGTCGTGACGGCAACCATGGGCTGGGTCCACACCTCTCGCAGGCTGACCGTCCCGTGGCCGTCGAGGGCACGTCTTGCCCCCGGCACCTACCGCGTCACCGTCAGCGCCCACGACCACCAGAACGGCAATCTGATCCGCAGCGCCCACAGCTCGGGGGAGGCGACTCTCGTCGTGAAGGCCGCGCCGAAGCCCGTCCCGCCGGCGCCCAAACCCACGCCGACCCCCGCGCCGACCGAAGCGGGCGTCCCCACCCCTGCCCAGACGGTCGCCGACGGAGCGGTGTTCCCGGTCGACGGGCCCCACAACTTCGGCAGGCTCCGAAAACCGCTTCGGCGCACCCCGCTCCGGCCACATCCACCAGGGCCAGGACGTCCTGACGGCCGAAGGGACGCCCGACCTGGCTCCGCTGTCCGGGTCGATCGAGCAGACCTCCTTCCAGGCCGGCGGAGCCGGCTACTACGTCGTCGAGCACACCAGCTACGGCCTGGACTTCATGTTCGCCCACTGCATGGCCGGCTCGTTCGCCGTCAGCGAAGGCCAGGGCGTCTCGGCCGGGCAGCAGATCTGCCGGGCCGGGCAGACGGGCGACGCGACGGCGCCCCACCTGCACTTCGAGATCTGGGTCGGAGGCTGGCAGGCCAGCGCGCGGGCACCCGATCGATCCGCTGCCCTATCTCGAAGCCTGGGAACTTCGCTTGAGATGCCGTGACTCGGTAGCATCGGGCCTCGGCCGTCGCAGGCCGGCACGGCGAGATAGCTCAGCTGGTAGAGCACACGACTGAAAATCGTGGTGTCCCCGGTTCGAATCCGGGTCTCGCCATTCGGACGCGGCTGCGCTTGTCGGCCCAGCTCCGGCGGCCAGGCGCCGGCCACCGTCAGGCCGTTACCCGGCGACCAAAGATCAGGAGGTGCGAGCGCCATGAGCACACCCGAGAAGCCCACCCTCTACGTCTGCCACGGCGACGAAGGCGGCCCGAAGTTTCATCCATGCCGCCGCGTCCAGGGAGCTCTCCAGGACGCAGGGATTCCCTACGAGAAGGTCATCGCCGCCCACGGCAATCCGATCCCCTTCCTGCGCAAAGACGCGCGCGAGGTGCTGCGCGCGGCCACCGGGGGGGACAAAGTGCCCGCCCTCAAGCTCGCCGACGGCACCGTCATCACTCCATCCAAGGCGATCCTCGCCTGGGTCGAGGCGCAGGGCTGAGCCTCAGAACAGCCCGACGGTCCGCCCATCGGCGTCGATGTCGACGCTGAGCGCAGCGGGGCTCGCTCCCAGGCCCGGCATCTGCTGAATGTCGCCGCAGAGCGGGACCAGCCAGCCGGCACCCGTGTAGGCACGGATGTCGCGGATCTGCAGGACGAAGTCCTTGGGCGCCCCCAGCAGGGTGGCGTCGCCCGACAGCGACAGGGGGGTCTTGGCCATGCAGATCGGCAGCTCACCCAGCCCGGCTGCTTCGAACTCGTTGATCCGCTGCAGGGCCGCGGGCGCGAGATCGATGTCCCTGGCTCCGTAGACGCGGGTTGCAACGGCCCGGATCTTCGTTTCGATCGAGTCCTCGCTCTCGTACATGAAACCGAAATTGCCGGGCTGCTCGCAGGCGGCGACGACCGCTTCGGCGAGTGACGTCGCGCCGGCGCCACCGCGTTCGAAGCCCTCGTTGATCTCGGCCCCGAAGGCGCCCAGCTCGAGGGCTCGCCGGCGCACCAGCTCGAGCTCCTCGTCACTGTCCCCCGGGCGGCGGTTGACCGCGACGACGCAGGGGAGGCCAAACTCGCGGACGATCCCCAGATGCCTGGCGAGGTTCGCCAGACCCGCCTCGATCGCCGTGGCGTTCTCGCCGTGGTCGCTCTTGGGGTCGTACTCCAGCCCCCCGTGGTGCTTCAGGGCCCGCACCGTGACGACCAGGACGACCGCGCTGGGCGCAGGCCGCCGACACGGCAGACGATGTCGAACAGCTTCTCCATCCCCATGTCCGAGCCGAAGCCCGACTCGGTCACAACGTAGTCCCCCAGCTTGAGGCCGATCAGGTCGGCGACCAGGGAGGAGTTCCCGTGGGCGATGTTGGCGAACGGCCCGGCATGGATCAGACAGGGCTGGCCCTCGAGCGTCTGGATCAGGTTGGGCTTCAGCGCCTGCTTGAGCAGGACCGTCATGGGCCCCGCCGCTCCGAGGTCCTCGGCCGTGACGGCTTTGCCGTCATAGGAGTGAGCGGCGGTGATCGCGCCCAGGCGGCGGCGCAGATCCTGCAGGTCGCGGGCGACCGCCAGGATCGCCATCACCTCGGAGGCCGCCGTGATGTCGAAGCCGCTCTCCCGGGGGTAGCCGTTCGCCCGACCGCCCAGTCCGATCGCGATCTGTCGCAGGGCCCGGTCGTTCATGTCCAGAGCCCTCCGCCAGCCGATCCGCAAGGGGTCGATGTCGTGCGGGTTTCCATGGAGGATCGACGCGTCCAGCATCGCCGCCAAGAGGTTGTTGGCCGAGCCGACAGCGTGGATGTCGCCCGTGAAGTGGAGGTTCAGATCCTCCATCGGCAGGACCTGTGTCAGCCCGCCGCCGGCGCCCCCACCCTTGATCCCGAACACGGGGCCGAGCGAGGGCTCGCGCAGGCACAGCACGGGCGAGCGGCCGATCGCTCCGAGTCCCTGCGTCAGGCCGATCGCGCTTGTCGTCTTGCCCTCGCCCCCCTTGGTGGGCGTCATTCCAGCGACGCAGATGAGCTTCCCGTCCGGAACCTCGGCGAGCCGCTCGATCACCGACAGGGAGATCTTTGCCTTGTGGCGACCGTAGGGTTCGAAGTCCTCCTCCTCGAGCCCGCACCGCTCGGCGATGGTCTCGATCGCCAGCGGCTCCGCCTCCTGGGCGATCTCCAGGCTGCTCTTCATGTCACCCCTTCAGGTCTCGGCTTGGCCCCACTGCGCGTGGAGCCTAATGCTCCGAGGAGGACCGTGACGATCTCAGGCGAGTGGGCTGGTGAGGTCGTAGACCGTCTGCCCGCCGATCGTCCTGGCGGTGAAGTGGGCCTTCACCCAACTGGCGATCGACGAGCTGCTCCCGCCGCCTCCCGGTCCGCCGGCGGGGGTCCTGAGCCGAGTCTCGCTCGATGGTCCTTGGGCGGGGGGAGCAGCTCTGTGGTGGTCATGGGAGCATGCTCGCCAGCCAGGCTGGGAGCGCTGCCCCGGGAAGCTCAGGGTTGCCTGGGAGAGACCTCGGGACCCTGCGCCCGCTTCACCACTCCACGACCGGGCGCACTTCGATCCAGCCACCCAGCCGGGCGGCGGGGATTCTTGCGGCAAGCTCGACCGCCGCCTCGAGGCTGTCCCCTTCGAAGACCAGGTAGCCGGCGATGGCCTCCTTGGTCTCGGCGAACGGGCCGTCCGTCCTGAGCAGCTTCCCGCCGGAGACGCTCACCGTGGTTCCTGCGCTTGGCTCGTCGAGGGCCAGGCCCGGTGTGACGCCGGGGGTTTCGTTGACCGCCCGATACTCCGTGTAGATCGCCTGCTGCTCCTCGGCGGAGAGCTTCTCCCAGTCGTCGGGCGAGCGGGGAGTCGGCGAGGAGCCCTGATGGATCAGCAGCATGTACTTCATCGTGCCTCCTTCTTGGTGTTGTCCTCCATAGGACGAACGGGCCGCCCCCGGATCGACAGCGCCCCGAGATCGCCCCCCGGCACGCGCTCCTCGCCCCGGCTTCGGGGCGCCTGTGGGCGTAACCTAGTCATATAACGGGCCGGTCATGCAGGCCGGCAAGACCGACTGGAGGACCAGATGTCAGCCGAGGCAACCGTGCAGCTCAACCGTGATCGCGTGCGCAGCCTGATCGAGCGCGAAGCGGCGCGGCTCGACGAGCGCACCCAGGGAAGCGCCTCGATGTACCGGCGGGCCCGCAAGTCCCTGAGCGGCGGCGTTGCCTCCAGCTATCAGGGTCGCGACCCCTGGCCGATCTACCTGACCACCGGTGAGGGCCCCGTCGTGCACGACGTCGACGGCAACCGCATGTGGGACTTCCACAACGGCTTCGGCTCGATGGTCCAGGGGCATGCCCACCCGGCGATCGTCAGGGCCGTCAGCGACCGGGTCGCCGAGGGGACGCACTTCGCTGCGACCACCGAGGACGGGGTGCTCGTCGCCGAAGAGCTGAGCCGCCGGTGGGGCCTCGAACAGTGGCGCTTCCTGAACTCCGGCTCGGAGGCCACGATGGACGCGATCAGGATCGCCCGTGGATTCACCGGTCGCGAGCCGATCGTCAAGATCTTCGGCTCCTACCACGGCCATCACGATGGAGTGATGGTCTCGATCGGCGTGGAATACGACCAGATCGGCGATCGCGAGAACTACGCCTCGCTGCCCTACGGCGCGGGAATTCCGGCAGCCGTTGCAGAGCTCACGGTCCCCGTTCCCTTCAATGACGCCGGTGCGATGGAGCGGCGCATCGAAAAGATGGAGGCCGAAGGTCGCAAGCCCGCCTGCGTGATCATGGAGGCGGCAATGATGAACCTCGGCGTCGTCCTGCCCGAGGACGGCTACCTGCAGGAAGTCCGCGACATCACCAGCCGCCACGGGATCGTGCTGATCTTCGACGAGGTCAAGACCGGTCTTGCGGTCGCCGCCGGCGGAGCGACGGAGCGCTTCGGGGTCAAGCCGGACATGGTGACGCTGGCCAAGACCCTCGGTGGCGGACTGCCCTCGGCGGCCGTCGGCGGGACCGAGGAGGTCATGAAAGTGGTCGAGGACGGGACGGTCTACCAGGTGGGCACCTACAACGGCAACCCGCTCTGCATGGCCGCCGCGCGTGCCAGCCTCGAGGAGATCCTGACGCCCGACGCCTACGCTCACATGGACCATCTCAACGACCGCATCGTGGCGGGCTGCGAAGGCGTCATCGAGCGCTACGGTCTCCCGGGATACACCGTAGGCGTCGGCGCCAAGGGCTGCGTCACCTTCTCACCCACGAAGGTCGTCGACTATGAAACCTTCAAGGCCAACCAGGATGTCGAGGTCACCGAACTTGCGTGGCTGTTCAACATGAACCGGGGCATCTTCATGACGCCCGGTCGTGAGGAGGAGTGGACGCTGTCGGTGACCCACACCGACGAGGCGGTCGACGCCTACATCGCTGTCTTCGATGAGATGGCCGCCGAGCTGACAGCCTGACGGCGGCCCCCTCAGCGAGAGTGCCGGAGCGCGGCTGCCACTGCGGCCGCGCTCGGTGCCAGCTCGGCATCGAGGCGCTCAAGAAGGGTCAGCCAGCTCCGCTTGACGGCCGCTGCCCGGCGGACCAGCTCGACGCCGCGGTCGATGTCCTCCCCGGCGAGGCCCAGGCCCGCCCAGAATGTCAGCTCGTCGGCCTCGGGTGCCAGCTCGGCCGAGGCGAGATAGAGCTCCGTTGCGGCCCCATGCTCACCCTCCGCGGCGAGCTCGTCGGCACGGCCGGCCATCTCGTAGGCACGCGCGAAACGGGCCAGGCGGCGCAGCTCCCGGAGCGGGTCGGCGTGATCCTCGACGCGGATGTCAAAACGCGTCCTCCAGGGCTCGCCCTCGGGGGGCACCACCAGCAAGGCGGCGGACTGCTGGCCGCGGAGGTCTCCACCGGCCGCCTGTGCCGCGTCCAGGGCCGCCAGCAGGCGATCGGCCAGATCTCCGTGGTGGCTTCGGTAGGCGTCCGCCATCGCTGCCGGGACAGTCTCGTTGGTCATCATGTTCGCCTGGCAGGCGAAGGACTCGCCGCCCGCGTCCCCCGCGCAGGGGATGCAGCTCGCGCCGGTGTGGCTGGCGGCCAGTCCGCGTGCATCGACGGCCCCGAGCTGGCGGTAGCGGGCCTGCTCGTCGGCGGCCAGGACCGCGTCGATGGCCGCCTGTGCGTCGAGGCCCTCCCCCATCCGCTCCAAGGTGTTTGGCCCATGTGCCACCTCGGCAACCGACTGCGTCGCGACGGCGCCCACCCCGGGGCGCGCCCATGCCACCACCGAGCCGACCGAGAACCAGTGCGACTGGACGGCCACACCCAGCTCGCCCGTCTCGGGGTCGCGGGCGACGATCGAGTAGGTGCCGCGTCGCATTCCGACATTCCAGCGCATCTCGGCGGCTAGTGTGCCGGTGATGCAAGGCGCCTCGGAGCCCGATCACAGCCCCGCACCCCCCAGCGTCGGCGATGAGCTGGAGGGCTGGCTCGACGGGGACGGCGAGAAGACGCTGGGCAGCCTGATCGAGCTGTTCGAGGAGAAGAGCTTCGCGCTGCCCTTCGTCCTGCTGCTGGGAGTGCCCGCCCTGCCGCTGCCGACCGGCGGCGCCACGCACGTCTTCGAGATCATCGCAGCCCTTTTGGCTCTGCAGCTGATCGTGGGGCGAAAGACCGTCTGGCTGCCGGAGCGCTGGCGGCGACTGGAGCTCGCCGGCGATCGCCAGCAGCGTTTCCTCGCGGGCCTGATGAGGATGATCAGGCGCCTGGAACGGTTCTCCCGCCCGCGCCTGAGATTCGTCTTCAACCTCCCCCTCGCGAACACCGTCTTCGGCCTGCTGGTTCTCGGTGGCACCGTGGGCGCCTTCTTCGCGCCGCCCTTCACGGGCCTCGACACCCTCCCGTCGCTGGGCGTGGTGCTGCTCTCACTGGGCGTTCTGCTCGAGGACATGCTGCTGGTCCTTGTCGCCCTGGCCGTCGGAGTTGCCGGCGTGACGCTCGAGATCGTCCTGGGCAAAGCGGCCGTCTCGGGGATCGAAGGCCTCCTCTGAGGCGAAGCTCCGGACCGCGCCCGGTTGAGCGATCATGGGGGGATGAGCGAAGCGGGCGGTTCAGCGGCTCTGAGCCTGAGGGCGGGTACCGTAGCGGACCTTCCCGGGATCACCCGGATTCACAACGAGGTCGTTGCGTCATCCAACGCGATCTTCAGCGAGACACCCGAGACGCCCCCGGCGCGGGCGGCCTGGTACGAGCAGCGAACGGCCGCCGGGATGCCGGTGATCGTCGCCTCAGTCAACGGGGAGATCGTGGGATTCGCCTCCTACGGTCCCTTTCGCTCCTGGGCCGGTTACAGGGAGACGGTCGAGTTGACGGTCCACGTCCGTGGCGACAGCCGCCGGATGGGGGTCGGGCGAGCACTGCTTGGAGCCCTCCTGGAACACGCCCGCGGAGCCGGGATGCACGCGGTGGTGGCCGGGATCGACGGCGGCAACGAGCCGTCGATCGCGCTGCACCGGGCCTTCGGCTTCGTGGAGGTCGGCCTGCTGCCGGAGGTCGGCATGAAGAACGGATGTCGCCTCGACCTGCTGCTGATGGAGCTGCTGCTGGCCCAGAGGGCAGGTTGACATCCTGAATACGCCTGCGGCCCCGGTGTTCGCTATTAGTAGGAACTACCCGCTGCGAGAAGGAGGCCGGAATGCAAGCGCTGACCCGCTGGGTGCTGGCGCACAAGGGCCTCGTGACGATCTTCTGGGTGGTCCTGACACTCGTCGGAATGGCCTCCGCCGGATCGGCCACGAAAGCCCTCAAACAGAAATTCTCCGTTCCCGGCAAGGAAGGCTGGGTCACCAACCAGGAGATCGCCCGCCAGTTCCACGGAACCGGGGGCAACACCTCGCCGCTGCTCCCCGTGGTCACGCTGCCAGCCGACAAGACGGTCCACTCGCCCGGGGTGGCCGGCGAACTGGCGGCGCTCGAAGCCAAGGTCGGAAAGATCCTTCCCGGCGGGCGCGTCGCGGGCTATGCCGCCACGCACAACGCCGCCTTCGTCTCCAAGGACGGCCGCACGACCTTCATCGTCGCCTACCCCAGGCCTGACCTCAAGCAGCCCTTCGGCAACAACCCCGAAGCGGCCAAAAAGGCGACTGCCGCGCTCAAAGGGGTGACGATCGCGGGAGCGCCGGTGCACGTCACGGGCTATGACGCCCTGTCCGTTCAGAGCGGGGGCGGCACCGGCCCGGGTGTCCTCGTGGAGGCTCTCCTCGGCGGCTTCGGAGCGCTGCTCGTTCTCGCCTTCGTCTTCGGATCGTTCCTGGCCATCGTCCCCTTGATGATGGCCGTCGTCTCGATCCTCACAACATTCCTGGTCGTCTGGGGCCTGACGACCCTCACGGAAATCTCACCGATCGTCCAGTTCCTCGTTGCGTTGATCGGGCTGGGGGTCTCGATCGACTACTCGCTGCTCGTCGTCGTGCGCTGGCGCGAGGAGCTGGCCCACGGCCTCAGCGGTGATGCAGCCATCGAACGGGCCATGGGGACTGCAGGGAGAGCCGTCGTGTTCAGCGGCACGACCGTCGCGATCGGCCTCCTGGCCCTGGTGGCGCTGCCACTGCCGTTCCTGCGCTCGGTCGGCTACGGCGGCCTGCTGATCCCTCTGATCAGCGTGATCGTCGCGATAACGCTGCTTCCCGTGGTCCTTGCGAAGTTCGGCGCCCGTCTGGACTGGCCTCACGTTCGCGACGACGACAGAGCCAGCGCCTCGTGGACGCGGTGGGCGGAGATGGTCGTCCACCGCCGCTGGATCGCCGCCTTCGGGGCAGCCCTCATCCTGGCCGCGCTGGTGTTCGCCGCCACCAACCTCCAGCTGGGCCTTTCGAACCTCAACACGCTGGCCAAGGAGGGCGACGCCAAGCAGGGGCTGCTGGCGTTCGAGAGCTCGGGAATCGGCCCCGGCGCGCTGGTGCCGCACGAGGCCCTGGTCGAAGGCGCCACGACGCCTGAATCAGTCGCCACGGCGCTGGCGGACGTGTCCGGCGTTCATGGTGCGGTCGCCCCCGCCGGGGCGTGGCGGACGCCCACGGCGGCTGTGGTCGATGCGTTCGGGATCGACGATGGATCCTCCTCGGCGGGAAGAGAAACCCTCGATCGCGTCCGCGCCGCGACGCTGGCGAGCGGTCCCGATGTGCACCTGGGCGGACTGCCCGCGCAGAACAAGGACTTCATCGAAGCGGTCTACGGGAACTTCCCCCTGATGATCGTTCTGATCGGGGTGGTGACCTTCGTGCTGCTGGCACGCGCCTTCCGCTCGCTGCTGCTGCCGCTGAAGGCGGTGATCCTCAACGTCATCAGCGTCGGTGCGGCCTGGGGAGTGCTGACCATCGTCTGGCAGAACGGGCACGGCTCCGAGTTCATCTGGGGCATCTCCGCAACGGGGTCGATCACCGCCTGGATCCCGCTGATGGTGTTCGCCTTCCTGTTCGGGCTCTCGATGGACTACGAGGTCTTCATCCTGGCTCGGATGAGGGAAGAGTACGACGCCACCGGCTCGACCGACGGAGCCGTCATCCGCGGAATCGGGCGGACCGGGCGCCTCGTCACAAGTGCGGCCCTGATCCTGTTCCTGGCGTTTGTGTCACTGGCCTCCGGGCCGGAAACGGAAATCAAAGTCCTGGCGACCGGCCTGGCCGCGGGGATCCTGCTCGACGCGACCATCATCCGAGCGCTGTTCGTGCCGGCAGTCGTCTCGCTGTTCGGCCGCTGGAACTGGTGGCTGCCGCAGCTTCCCGCACGGATCCTTCGGGTCGAGCCGTCCCTGCCACCGGCCAGAGCCGCCGCCGAGAGTCGCTAGTGACCTGAGTCGCGAATGTCGTCGTTATCAACGACGATGGGAGGCGGTCATGGCAGTTCGTGCAGAGGTCGTGCTCAGCGACGAGGATCGTCAGGTGCTGGAGCGGTGGGCGCGGCGCCCGAAGAGCTCGCAGGCTTTGGCGTTGCGCTGCAGGATCGTGCTTGCGGCAGCCGCCGGCGAGCAGAGCAAGGACATCGCGGCTCGCTTGGGCTGCAACGACTCGACGGTCGGCAAGTGGCGAGGACGGTTCGCCAGGCGGGGCCTGGACGGCCTGCATGACGAGCCTCGTCCGGGGAAACCCCGCTCGATTCACGACGAGGATGTCGAGCGGGTGATCGTAAAGACGCTCGAGGAGAAACCGAGGGACGCGACGCACTGGTCGACGCGTTCGATGGCTCACGCGACCGGGATGAGCCAGACCGCGGTCAGCCGGATCTGGCGGGCGTTCGGCCTGAAGCCCCATCAGAGCGAGACCTTCAAGCTCTCCCCGGACCCTTTGTTCATCGAGAAGGTCCGCGACATCGTCGGGCTCTACCTGAACCCGCCCGAAGCGGCGGTCGTCCTTTGCGTTGATGAGAAGTCCCAGATCCAGGCGCTGGATCGCACCGCTCCGGTGCTACCGCTGATGCCAGGTGTTCCCGAAAGGGCGACCCACGACTATGTCCGCAACGGAACCACGAACCTCTACGCCGCTCTGGATGTCTCCTCAGGCCAGGTGATCGCGGACATGACTCCGCGCCACCGCGCTGAGGAGTTCCGCCGGTTCTTGAACGTCATCGACCACGCCGTCCCAGAGCACCTGCAGGTACATGTCGTGCTCGATAACTCCTCGACCCACAAGACGCCCTCGATCCAGCGCTGGCTGCTGCGCCATCCGCGCTTCCACGTGCATTTCACCCCGACCTACAGCTCGTGGCTGAACCTCGTCGAGCGCTGGTTCGCCGAGCTCACCACGAAATGGATCAAGCGCGGCACACACCGGTCAGTCCGCGACCTCACCGCCTCGATCCGCACCTGGATCAACACCTGGAACGAAGACCCCAAACCCTACGTCTGGCACAAGACCGCCGACGAGATCCTCGACAGCCTCGCCAACTACTGCCAACGAATCAACGACTCAGGTCACTAGATCAACTCGGCATCGGTCATGACCTCGACGAGCGCCGGGCCCGGATGCCCGACGGCTCGCTCAAGCGCGGCGTCGAGCTCGGCGGGATCGGTGACCCGTATACCCAGGGCGCCGCAGATCTCGGCATAACGCGAGAAGTCCGGGTTGTGCAGCCTGGTCTGCCAGACATCCCAGTCGCCTGCGAGTTGCTCCTTGGAGATCTTCCCGAGCTGTCCGTTGTTCAGCAGGACGTGAGTGATGTTCATGTCGTGCTTCACCGCCGTGAGCAGCTCGGCCATGTACTGCGCGAAGCCGCCGTCGCCGGTCACCGCGAAGATCGGCCGCTCGGGCGCCGCGGCCCACGCGCCCATCGCCGCGGGGTAGCCGAAGCCGATCGATCCCAGGTAGCCCGACATCAGGACGCTCTGGCCGGGCTTGCACTCGAAGTAGCGCCCAAAGGAGTACGCGTGATTGCCGACGTCGATGGCGATCACCGCCTGCTCCGGGACCGCTCGGTTGAGGGCGGCGAAGACCGCGGCCGAGCTGACTCCCGATCCGCGGTCGTCGAGCTCGCGGCTCCTCTTCTCGGCCCGCCAGATGCGCCAGCGCTCCGCCAGCTCGCCGCGCTGCTCTGCCCGCTCCGGGAGGTCGGTCGCCAGACGCCCGCGCAGCTCCTCGACGGTGACTCCGATCTCGCCCCAGACGGGAACCGCCACAGGGTGAAACTTGCCCAGGGCCAGCGGATCGAAGTCGACCTGGACGATCGGCTTGCCCGGATAGATACCGGTGTGGTTCGAGAACGAGGCGCCCAGCACGAGCAGGGCGTCGCTCTCGTTCATGAACCAACTGGCAACCGGGGTGCCGCTGCGACCGAGTACGCCGCATGCCAGCGGATGGTCGTCGGGGATCTGCCCCTTCGCCTTGAACGTCGTGATGACAGGTGCGCCGATGGACTCGGCCAGCGCAGTGATCTCGTCCATGTCGAAGCGTGCGCCGTGCCCCACGATGATCACCGGGCGCCTCGCCCCATCGAGCAGCTCGACAGCGCGCTGCAGGGACTCGGCCGGCGGCGCGATCTCGAGCGGGGTCAGTCGCCCCTCGGGCGCGGAGGCCGCCTCGTCGGTGGCAGGCAGAGTCTGCACCTCGTCCGGGAAGATCAGATGCGCCACGTCCCGGCGGAGGATCGCGTTCTTGCAGGCGAGCGTCATCAGCTCGGAATGGCGGCTCGTCTCGAGAACCGTCTGGCTCCAGGCAGCCACCGAGCCAAAGGCGGCCGCGAGGTCGACCTCCTGAAACGCGCCCGGACCGAGTACCTGGGTGTCCACCTGCCCGGTGAGCGCGATCACCGGTGAGCGGTCCACCTTTGCGTCCCAGAGGCCCGTCAGCAGATTTGTCGCCCCCGGCCCCGCGATGGTCAGGCAGGCAGCCGGGCGCCCCGTGAGCTTTCCGTAGGCCGAGGCGGCAAATGCCGCCGCGCCCTCATGGCGGATGCCGATATAGGAGAGCGTCCCCGCCGCTTCCTGGCGCCGCAGCGCATCGGCCAGGCCCAGGTTGGAATGGCCGACCATCCCGAAGACATGGGTGACGCCCCAATTGACGAGCGTCTGAGCCATCACGTCGCTGACGGTGCTCACGTGGGGGAGGTCGGCCTCGAGGCCAACGTAGACACCGTCCTCGCGGACCTCGACCGGGAATGTCGCCACAGAGTCCCCGAAGGGGGACTCGCCCGTCAGCGGACAGTAGTCATAGCCGTGCCAGGGGCAGCGGAGCATCCCCTTCTCGATCGAGCCCTCGCCCAGCGGCCCGCCCTGATGAGGGCAGCGGTTCGCCAGAGCCGCGAACTGCCCTTCGAAGTGGGTCATGGCGAAGCTGTGGCGCTCGACCGAGACGGTCTTGACCCGGCCCTCCGGGAGCTCCTCAGGGACCAGGACACGGTGCCAGGCCAGCGGTAGTGAACTCGATTGCGACATCTCTCCTCCCCTTACCGTCGGTTCTGGCGCAGGAAAGTTACAGAGTGCTCGGGGCGGCGCCCGCCCCGGGGGCCCTTCGAGGAGAGGCGCTAGGGTGCTGGCATGTCCTCGCAATGGCCCCGGTTGCCCTTCGCGCAGTGGCAGGAGAGCTGTGACACGCTCCACGCGCACACGCAGCTGCTGGGAAAGTTCGCGGTCGCGCTGGCGCCTCCTGAGCCCCAGCTGCAACATGCCGCGCTCCGGCTGAGCGCTCGCGGCTGGGAGACCCTCGCGATGCCGGCGCCCGACGGCTCCGGCTCCCTCCTCGCGGCGCTGGACCTTCGCCATCACGAGGCGGTTCTCGAGCACAGCGACGGCCGCGGAGCCCGCGTGCCTCTGACGCCGCATCGCTCGGTGGGGGAGGTCAGCAGGGATGTGATCGCGGCCGCCCACGCGCTGGTGGGTCAGTTCCCGCTCGACCTTCGCCCCCAGGAGGTCGCCTGGACCGTGGCGCTGGATCAGGACGAGCAGCATGCCCGCTACGAGGTCGAGGACGTCGGCCGTTACTTTGCGGCGGCAACCCGGGCGGCCCTCGTGTTGGGCGCCTTCCGGGCGCCCTTCCGTGGCCGCTCGACTCCCGTCAACGCATGGTGGGGCTCGTTCGATCTTGCCGTCAGCCTGTTCTCCGGAGAGCCGGCCGAGCCGCCCTCGGATGACTTCATCATGCGAAACGCCATGGACGCCCAGGAGGTCGCCGTCGGCTGGTGGCCGGGAGACCCCCGCTACGAGAAGGCCGCCTTCTACGCCTACGCACACCCGGCGCCCGACTCGTTTCCGGCGGCGGTCCTCTCGCCGGCCGAGGCTCGCTGGGAGGACGGGCTGGGAGAGTATGTCCTCGACTGGGACGACCTCTGCGCAGCCGACGACCCTCAGGCGATGGCCCTCGATTTCGCCCGCTCGGCGTTCCGCCACGCCTGTGCCGTCTGTGACTGGGACCCGACGCTCCCAGCCAGCGCGGACGGCACCCCGCCGCCCGTCGTGTAACGCTGCAGGGCGCCCCTTGGACCCAATTGGATGACCCTGCTGTCGCACATCCCCGTGCCCTCGATGCATCTCAACCTGATCGCCACACTGGCTGCTGTCACATGGCAGCTCGCGCGCAACCGCGCCGCCGACGAGGATGCGGCACTCGTAAAGCGCCTGCGCGAAGGAGACGAGGAGGCGTTTCTTGCGCTGGTGGGCCGCTATCAGGCGAGCATGCTGCGCCTGGCCCGCTCGTTCGTTCCAAGCGCCGCCGTCGCGGAGGAGGTGGTCCAGGACACCTGGATCGGCGTGCTGCGGGGAATCGACGGCTTCGCCGGGCGCTCTTCCTTCAAGACATGGCTGCTGCGGATCCTTGTCAACCGGGCGAAGACCACCGGGCTGCGGGAGGACCGCAGCATTGCGATCGGGGACGCCGGTCCGGCCGTCGACAGCGCCCGCTTCGACGCCTCAGGAGCGTGGATGGCCCCGCCTCAGCACTGGATCGAGGACAGCCACGATCGTCTCCTGGCCGAGTCGATGGCCGACGAGATCAGGGATGCCCTGGAGGAGTTGCCGGGCCGCCAGCGCGAGGTCGTTCTGCTCCGCGACGTCGACGGCCTGACCAGCGAGGAGGTCTGCGACGTCCTGGACATAAGCGAGGGCAATCAGCGGGTCCTGCTGCACCGGGGGCGCAGCCGCCTGCGCCAGGTGCTCGAATCGCAACTGGGGGGAGCATGATGTTCCGCCGCCGCGAGGAGCTGGTCTGCCGGCAGATTGTCGAGCTGGTCACCAACTATCTGGAGGGTGCTCTCCCGGGACCCCAGCGCCGGGGCTTCGAGGCGCACATCGCCGCCTGCGAGCACTGCACCGAGTATCTCGAGCAGATGCGCATGACGATCCTGCTCAGCGGCCGTCTGCGGACGAGCGATCTGACCCCCGCGATGCGCCAGGAGTTCTCGGCGCTCTACTCGAACTGGCGTTCCGAAGCGAGCTAGTCGCCGACCAGAGCCGGCGTCCTTTCGGGGATCGCCGCCAGCAGTGCCGTGCCCACGGCCGCGGCCGCTGAGAGGTAGAAGACGGCCGGGTAGCCGAACAGCGATGCCGTCAGACCGGCGATCGGCCCTCCCAGCCCGACGCCGATGTCGAAGAAGGCCGTGAAGGCACCCAGCGCCGAGCCGCGGCGGTCCTCGCCGACCTCCCCGACGACCATCAGGGCGAGCGAGGGGAAGAGCATCGAGAAGCCGATCCCCACCACAAGTGCACCGATCAGCGCCAGCTCGAGCGACTGGGCCGAGGCGATGATCGTCAGGCCCACCGCCTCGCAGCAGCCCCGCGGCGGTGGCCGTCCGTCTGGCGCCGGCTTTGTCGGGAACGCGGCTGAGCACCAGCCGGCTTGCGAAGACAGCGATGGCGAAGGCCGTGAAGACTGTCGCCCCGCCGCCGATTCCGCGCGCGCTGAGGGCGAGCACCACAAAGCCCGCCAGCGCGGCGTAGCCGATGTTCGCCAGTGCCAGGGCGAACCCGGGGCGGTGGGCCGCCTTGGGAAACAGCGCCAGCGGCCCTGGGGGCGCCCCGGAGACGAGCTTCGCAGGCTCGGGAAGGCGAAGGGCGATCAGCGCGCCCATCGCGGGAAGCGCGGCGGTGAGGACCCAGACCGCGCTGTAGCCGACGTTGGAGCGGAGCAGCTCGCCCACGACGGGCCCGATCGAAAGGCCACCCCAGACGGCCAGCCCGAACAGCCCCAGCGCGAAGCCGCGCTGGTCCTCCGGTGCCAGATCAACCGCCCAGGTAGCACCGGCCGTGTAGAGCGAGCCCTCGCCGACGCCCACGACCAGGCGCGCCAGGACCAGCGTCTGGACGCTGTCAGAGACGAGGTAGAGCAGACCACCGGCGCTCATCGCCAGGGCCCCGCCGATCAGGACGATCTTTCGCCCCCGCTGGTCAGCCTGGCGCCCGGCCAGGGGTCGGCAGATCACAGAGGTGATCGCAAACGCTCCGACGACGATCCCCACCGAGACGTCCCCGGCGTGCAGCGGCCCGCGCACGTAGGTGGGAAGCACGGGCAAGGCGGCGCCGATGGCGATGAACGCCAGCAACGAGGCGAAGAAGACACCCAGGGACGCCATGATCCCTGGATGCCGGGCGGCTAGCGTCCTCACGGGCTGCGCAGTTTATGCCCGCCCCGCCGCCCCGACCGGGGATACTCGACACGATCGGCCGGGCTCTCCCCACGATCCGCGCCCCAGGCAGCGAAGGTGGGGCGCCGGACGGGAGGTTCAGAGGTGCGCCTCCGCGATCCGGATCGCCAGAAGCTTCCGCACCAGGTCCTCCGGCAGCGGCTCGCCGAGGGGGAAGTGCAACGAGCTCTTCGTCTGCGTGTATCCCCTCGTCTCCTCTGCGAGCTGAGGAAGCACATGGCCGCTGTGCGGCAGGTAGCTCAGATGGTTCTTGAAGGCCGCGAAGCCGGCCACCGTCTTGCCCTGGAGCTTGAATGCGGGCATCCTGTAGGAGATGCACTGCTCGGCGTCGGGGAGCACATCGAGGATCGTCGCCCTCAGCTTCGAGAGCGTCGCTCGCTTCGGTTCGTCGAGCTGGGCCAGGTAGGCGTCGATCTCCTCAGCGGACACGGTCGGCTCCGACCTTCATCCTCTTCCACTCGGCACAGAAGAAACCCTATCCCAGTCGGTCATGGCACCCCGCAGGACGTCCGCCTGGCGTTGCGATCAGGGCTCAGGCCGCGACGCTCACACCGAGGAAGGTCGCCTGAACAGAGGTGACCTCCTCGACAGGGCTCGTGTTCTGCTCGTTGAAGAGAACCTCAAGCTCTGCCTGCAGGTCAGCCTCGCGGCCGCTGGCCGCCGCCGCCTCAAAGGCATTCATGGTCGGCCCGTAGTAGTCCCTGAACAAGGCGAGAAATTCCGATGGAGGACCAGGAAAGTTGAAGGTGTACGTGTCCCTCTCAAGCAAGATCCTCTCCTCCGGAACTCCCGCGCCGACGAACCTGTCGATCACGTGCTCCTCAACGCCCCAGGTCATGGGGCTGACGAACCCCGGCGGCGGTGGCGGCGAGTAGGCGGAGCTGATCTTCAGCACCTGTGCCACCAACGTCGGATCATGGGGTATCCAGTTCCCCATCACGATCCGCCCGCCGGGCCGCGTCACCCGCACGAGCTCCTTGGCGACCGCATCGGGGTTGGGAGCGAACATGGCCCCGAAGATGCTCAGGCTGAGATCGAACTGGTCATCCTCCAGCGCGTCGAGATTCGAAGCATCGCCCTCTTGGAACCTGCAGTTGACGAGGCCGATGCTCCGCGCCCGTGCATTACCCGCAGCCACGAGGTTGCCGGCAATGTCGACACCCAGGACCTCGGCGCCCATCTTTGCCGCGGGGACCGCCGTCGTCCCGTCGCCACACCCCAGGTCGAGGACCTTCATGCCGCTGGTGATGCCAAGCCGAGCGACCAGGGCTTCGCCACTGTCGCGCATGGTCTTCGCAAGTCGCGTGAAATCACCCTTCTCCCAGAGCGCTTTGTTCGCATTCATCGGCTCGATTCTCCTTCTCGCGTGAGGTGCACAGCACAGATGCTCACGTCCTCGGCCGTTACGCTCAAGTAGCAAAATGCGACCACCGACCGTGGGTAATAAGATCTGTCCGATGGACGGGTATGGGCAGTTCTGTCCGGTTTCGCTGGCGGCTGAGATTTTCGCGAGGCGCTGGACGCCGCTGATCGTCCGGGAGCTGCTCGCGGGGAGCACACGCTTCAACGAGATTCGCCGTGGGATCCCGACTATCTCGGCCAGCGTCCTTTCACGTCGCCTGGACGAACTGGCGATCGCCGGGATCGTCGAGCGTGACGAGAACGAGGGCGAGGCCCGCTACCTCCTCACCACAGCGGGTGAGGAGCTACGTCCCGCGGTCGAGCAGCTGGGACTCTGGGGTCGCCGCTGGCTGCCCACCGAATACCGCGATCAGGACCTCGACCCGCGGCTGCTCGTATGGGATATCCACCGCAACGTCCGCCTCGAGCAGATCGCCAGGCGCACCGTGATCGAGTTGCGCTTCCCCGACGCCCCAAACGATCGCCGTGCGTACTGGCTCATCCTCACCCCAGACGACGCGGACGTCTGTCTCAGGCATCCCGGAGGCGACGTCGACCTGCATCTCACTACTGACGTGCGGACCCTTACCAATGTCTGGATGGGCAACATCACCTGGGCCTCTGCGTTGCGCGGGGGGAGACTCAAGCTGACCGGGCAAAGCGATCTGCGCCGTGCGCTGCCACGGTGGTTGAAGCTCAACGGATTCGCAGACGTCCCGACGGCCACCCCCGCTGTGCGCCCGGCTGGTTAGGTGGTCAAAGGCCGGATCCCTTCATCTTCTTCCACTCCGCCTTGTGCTCCCGCTTGGCCGCCTGGTAATCCAGCAGTGCCTGGGGGGAGTCGACGTCGCCGAGCGTCGGGTGCGGTGGGACCAGGCTCCTGGCCTTCGCCATCCTGTAGCGCTTGGCAAGCACCGAGCCGAGTGCCTTGACCTTCATCTCGCCGAAGCCGGGCAGGCCCTCGAGGTTCTCGCGCAGCTGCCGGCCGTTCTTGGCGTCCTTCCAGACCCGCTCGGCGTCGCCCCCGTACTCGGCGGTGACGTGAACCGACAGGTCGTGGACACGTTCGGCCATTTTCGAGGGGAAGCGGTGGATCGCCGGTTTCTCGCGGAACACCGGGTCGAGATCGGCGGCGGCCAGCTTCTTGGGGTCCAGCGTTCCAAGACGCTCCTTGATCGCCAGCGGCCCGGAGAATGCCTTGGGAACCGAGACCTGCTGGTCAAGGGCGAACCCGATCAACAGGGCCATCGGGTCCTTTGCGATCAGCTCGTTGGCCTCGTCGGAGTTCGTGAAATACAGACGCTCGGGCATCTGCGGATCGTATCGCCGCGCTCAGGTCCTAGCGCTCGGCGGCGGCCAGATAGAGCAGAGCGAGGGTCCTCGCGACAGCCCCCACGGCCGCGTCAGGGGGCAGCAGTTCGGGATGATGGAGCGGTCGCGAGCGGAACCCCGGAGCGCCGTCGAGCCCCACGAACGCCATCGCGATCGGCGCCAGCTCGCCGAAGAAGGCGAAGTCATCCGATCCGCAGGAGCGCCACTCGGGTGCCGGGTTCAGGCCCGCCGCGGCGAGCATCGGCCGTGCCGCCGCGACGATCAGCTCGTCGTTCTCGAGCGCCGGCTCCCCTGCGGTCAGACGCACGCTTCCCTCGCAGCCGTGCGCGGCCGCCACGCCAGCGACGACCCGCTCCGTCATGGCCCGCATCCGCAGGCGGTCCTCCTCGCGGTGAGCCCGGAGCGCCCCCTGCGCGCGGGCTTCGGCCGGGATCACATTGTCGGCGCTTCCACCGGCGATCACGCCGATCGTCAGGGTCGACGGATGGGTCGGATCGACGCTTCGCCCGAGCTGCGCATGGAGCGCCACCACGACCGCCGACAGAGCCAGGATCGGGTCGCTTCCAAGGTGGGGGTAGGCGCCGTGCGACGGTTCGCCCCGGATCTCTATCTCGATGCCGTCGAACGAGGCGTTGACGGCCCCCGCGTCGAGCGCCACCGTCCCCCAGGGCAGCTCCGGATGGATGTGGGCCGCCACGATCGCGCCGGGGGCCGGTCTCAGGCCCTCAGCGGCGAGCATCTCGGCACCCGACGGAGCGGCCTCCTCGCTCGGCTGGAAGATCGCCAGCAGGGGCGCCGGGAGCCGCTCTGCCATGCCGTGGGCGGCGCGGCAGAGTGCGCTGAGGGCAGCCATGTGGACGTCGTGGCCGCAGGCGTGCATGGTGTTTCCCCTCGCGCTGTAGTCCGCGCCCGTTCGCTCGACCATCGGCAGGCCGTCCAGCTCGGCACGCACCGCCACCGGCGGGCCGGGGTCCTCGGGCGGGCCGATCAGTGCGAGCCTGCCCGTCCCGGCGAAGGCCTGCGCCTCGACCGGCAGCTCGGCCGAGACGGCCTCGGCCGTGCGCAGCTCCGTGTGGGCCAGCTCGGGATCGGCGTGCAGACGCCGGCGCAGCCCGATCGCTCGGGGAAGCTCCCCCTCGAGCGCCTCGAGGAGCTCGTCCTGAAGCTCAGTAGACCGAGGCATACCGGCCGCAGGCCTCCTCGAGGGACAGCTCGGCGGTCTCGGCGAGCTCAGCCCGCTTCAGGCTCAGGTAGGCCTCGCTCAGCAGCGGCCCCAGCCAGCCGCGAGCCGTGCCGTCCTGTTCGAGCGCGCTCAGTGCGTCATCCAGCGAGGAGGGGAGGGCCCCGACCCCGAACCGCTCGGCGTCCTCCTCGGAAAGGGTCGCAGGGTCCTCCTGGAGGATCGGCGGGCAGGGTAGACCCTCGCGGATCCCCTCCAGCCCCGCTCGGATGATCGCTCCAAGTGCCAGGTAGGGGTTTGCGGCCCCGTCCGCACCCCGGTACTCCAGGCGCATCTGCCCCGAGGCCTCCTCCCCGGCGAGCGAGATGATCGGCGGTATCCGCAGCAGGGCTTCGCGGTTGCGCTCCGCCAGGCAGAGAGCGCCCGCGCTCCAGTGATGCGGCCGGAGGCGCTCGGCTGAGACGGGGCTCGGCGCGCAGAGCGCCGTCAGGGCCCTCGCATGCGCCAGCACTCCGGCAGCGAAACTCCCCCCCAGCTCGCTCAGCTGTCCTGCTCGCGTCGCATCGTGGAGCAGCGGCCGGCCCTCCTCGTCGGAGAGGCTCATGTGGATGTGCACGCCGTTGCCGGCTGCCGCGGGATCGAGCAGCGGGACGAAGCTGGCGCGCAGGCCCTGGCGGCGGGCGACCTCGCGAACCACCTCGCGCATGATCACCGCCCGGTCGGCCGCCTCCATTCCCGGGGCCGGCGAGACGGGGATCTCGAACTGGTGTGGGGCGAACTCGGCGAAGAAGCGCTCCGGTTCGACCCCAGCCTCGAGCAGCGCTCCCATCAGCGTGCCGGCGAACGGCTCGGCGCGCCGCTGCGCCTCCAGCGAGAACGGGAGTGCCGGCTCCTCCTTGCCAAGCAGCTGGAACTCGTGCTCGAAGCTGCTCGTCAGCTGCGCCCCGGCCTCCACCCGGAGCGCGGCAAGAGCGCTAGCCAGGAACCTCCGCGGGCAGCACTCCCAGGGTGTCCCGTCCGTCTCGAGGATGTCGCAGAGCAGCACGTCCAACGGGGTCTCGCCCGGCCCGGCCCCCACTGTCGCATGGGTGCTCTCGTCGGGCATCAGGCGAAGGTCGCCCGTCGCGCCGAAGGGATTCGGTTCCGCCAGTCCCCCCAGGGGCGTCAACGACTGGTTGGCCGGCACCCAGCCGATCCCTTTCACCAGATGCTCGGACAGCTCCGAGGTGAATACCGAGCGTCCTCGGACGATCGCCCCGAGGTCGCAGGTGACGAGTGCCGAGAGCTCCGGTGCGCTCACGCCACGGCCCCGCCGGTCACCGTTCCGTTGTCCCAGATCTCCTCGCGGAGTCCCAGCGCCCCGGCTCCCTCGCGCAGAGGACCCGCCTCGCGCTCGGAGACGACGGCGATGATGCCCCCGGCAGGCTTGTCGCGCCTGTCGATCGCGTCCGCCAGTCGCCCGGTGGGCTGCAGGTGGATTCCGCGGTTGCCCAGAGCCGGGTAGGTGTCGACCACCAGATAGAGGCTGCCGCCCGGTCCCTCGATTCTCCCCGCCACACAGGTGAAATGCCCGACATCCCAGTCCGCCGGCGGGCCCTGCTCGCCGCCCTCATAGAGCTGATCGAGGATCTGCACGCCGTTTGGGTGCCCGCCCCAGAGGTGATGGGTGGCCAGGTTCGCGATCAGCGTCACCGGCTCCTGGAAGGAGAGCGCCAGATCGAACATCCCCGTCAGCGTCTCGGGCGTCCACGGGCCGCTGATGGGGATCGGGACGATCTCCCCGCCGCCGAGCTCGGCGATCGCATCGACGACCCCCGCTGCGGTCGTGCCGGAGATCTCCGGGTCATCTATCCCCGGTATCTCGAGGCGGTAGTCCCTGCGTCCCGTTTCGCCCTCCGGCAGGGTGTCGGGGTCCCGTGAATCCGAGACGATGCTCCCGGCGGCCACCGCGACGGTGTCCTGGTCGAGCACCTCGCCTCCCACCCGGGCGATGCCGGCGGCCCGCATCGCCAGCGCCCCGCAGAACGCACCGCAGAGGTCGTCACGCTGAGGGATTTCCTCCGCGTGGGCCGCCAACAGGGCGCGGGCGCCCGGAAGCAGCGTCGCGCCCAGCGCCGCCCCGTCACTCATCTCAGGCCTCGGTCGTGCGAGGGGCGTAGCGGTGGTGGAGCATCAGAGCATTGCCGTCGGGGTCGGCGAAGAAGGCCATGTGGCAGACGCCCGTGTCGAACGTGTCCCGGAGGAAGGCCACACCCTTCGCTTCCAGCGAGGCTCGTGCCTCGGCCACATCATCTACATGCAGAGCCAAGGGGTTCTGGCTCAGGTGATGCCCGATTCCCATCTTCTCGCCGTCCAGGATGCTGAGGGTCAGGTTCCCCGTCTCGAACTCGGCGAAGTTCCGCTCGGGCATGTAGACCGACCGGGGCAGTCCCAGCGTCTCCCCGTAGAAGGCCACGGCGGACTCCAGGTCGTGGGTCGAGAGACCGACGAAGTCGACCCCTCCGACGATCGTTCCCTGATTGTTCATCTGCTCCTCCTCTGATCGCTTTCGAGCGCCACTGGTTGATAGCACGTAGGCTCTGCTCGACTTCATCGGGAGCCCGACCGAAAGGACCAACGAGATGAGCTGGGATTTCTCAACCGAGCCCGAGTTCCAGGAGCAGCTCGACTGGATGCGCGACTTGGTTCGCCACGAGATCTGGCCGCTCGAGACGATCTGGGGAGAGCTCGGCCTGGACGGGCTGATGCGCGCCATGGCGCCCCTGCAGGAGCAGGTCAAGGAGCGGGGCCTCTGGGCCGCCCACCTGCCCGAGGAGCTCGGCGGGCAGGGCATGGGGCAGGTCCGCCTCGGCCTGATGCACGAGATCCTCGGCACCTCGCCGATCGCACCGCTGGCCTTCGGCAATGCCGCCCCCGACTCGGGCAACTCCGAGATTCTGGCGATGAACGGGACCGAAGAGCAGAAGGACCGCTGGCTTCACCCGCTTCTCGCCGGCGATCTGCACAGCGCCTTCAGCATGACCGAGCCCCACACCCCCGGTTCGGACCCCACCCAGCTCGCCACCAGGGCGGTGCGCGACGGCGACGACTGGGTCATCACCGGCCGGAAGTGGTTCTCCTCAAACGCCTCGATCGCCGACTTTCTGATCGTCATGGCCGTCACCAACCCCGATGCCAGGCCATCGCAGCGCGCCTCGATGTTCATCGTCCCCACCGACACGCCCGGCGTGGACATCCTGCGGGACGTACCGACGATGGAGCATCCCTCGGCCGAGTTCGGCAACTACGGCGGGCACGCTGAAATCCTCTACGACGGCGCCCGGCTTCCCGCGGAGGCCCTGCTGGGCAAAGCGGGGGAGGGCTTCATCATGGCCCAGCACCGGCTCGTCCCGGGACGGATCCACCACTGCATGCGCTGGCTGGGAGTGGCCCGACGGGCCTTCGACATGATGTGCGAGCGGGCCACCTACCGTCAGGCTCACGGCTCGCTCCTGTCCGAAAAGCAGACCGTTCAGAACTGGATCGCCGACAGCGCCGCCGAGATGCAGGCGGCCCGCCTGATGACGCTCCACGCCGCCTGGACGATGGACACCCAGGGCGCCAGCGCCGCCCGCGACCAGGTTGCCCTGATCAAGTTCTTCGGCGCCAAGGTGCTCCACGACGTGGTCGATCGGGCCCTGCAGCTGCATGGCTCCCTGGGCTACTCGACCGACCTGCCCCTGGAGCAGATGTACCGATTCGCTCGCGCCGCACGCATCTATGACGGCCCCGACGAGGTCCATCGCCAGTCCGTCGCACGCCACATCCTGGCCGGCTACCAGCCGCCCGAGGAGGGCATCCCCAGCGAACACCTGCCGACCCGCAGGGATGAGGCTCGCCAGCGCTTCGGAGCGCTGCTCGAGGCCGTCACGGCGAACGACTAGGACGGGCCCGGAGGCCGCCCGCCTCTAGGCTGGGGCGATGGCAGTGGATGCCGAGCAGCCGCCGGCCCGTTTCGACCGTGCGGCCTTCGAGAGCTTTCGCTTCCTCGGCAGGCGAGCTCGATCAGCGACGGGCTCATCAGGCTCGACTATGCACTCGATGGGGAGCTCTTCTTCAGCGAGCGCATCGAGCTGCCCGTTGTCCGCGCCCCTGTCCGCCCTCGGAGCGCCTGCGCGTCGAGGGGCTGCTCGCGCTGCTGCACTGGGTCGCCGGGGTCAGCTACTTCAAGGCTGCTCTCCCGCCTCGCATCAGCTGTGAGTCGGGGCTCCCCGGGCCCGCCGCCGCGACGCTGCTGGAGGCGCTCTATTCCGAGGGCTTGGGAGAGCTCGCCTACACCAACCGCCTGGAGAACCTGCCGCGGCCCGCATTTCCCCGCGACGAGACGGTCTCCGGCCGCGCCCTCGGCTCCCGAGCGCCTGGAGCGCCTCCTCGTTCCCGTCGGCGGGGGCAAGGACTCCGCCGTCGCGATCGAGATCGCCAGACGCTCCGGCGCGGAGGTCTCCCTGTTCTCGATCGGCTCCGCCCCGCCGATCGCCCGCACCGCCGCCGTCTCCGGGCTGCCCCACCTGATCGCGAGCCGGGTCCTTGACCCGCTGCTGTTCGAGCTGAACGCGGCGGGTGCGATCAACGGGCACATCCCCATCACGGCCATCGTCACATGCGTGGCTCTGCTCACCGCCGCCCTGCACGGATTCGACGCGGTCGCCATGGCCAACGAGCGCTCGGCCTCGGCCGCCCAACCTGCAGTGGGACGGGGTCGACGTCAACCACCAGTTCAGCAAGGGCCTGCGCGGTCGAGCGGCTCCTGAGCGCAGCCGTTGCCGAGGCCGGCCTGCCCGTGCGGCAGTTCTCGATCCTCCGCCCCGCCTCGGAGCTCGCCATCGCCAGGGCCTTCGCCGGGATGGAGCGCTACCACGGCGCCTTCACCAGCTGCAATGCCATCTTTCGGATCGACCCCGCCCTGCGGGCAGCCTCCTGGTGCTGTGACTGCCCCAAGTGCCGCTTCGTCTTCCTGGCCCTGGCGCCCTTCAGCTCGCCCGGCCCACCTGACCGAGATATTCGGCGTCGACCTGCTCGACGACGAGGCCCAGTTCGAGGGCTTCGCCCTGCTCGCCGCCAGCGGCGGCCACAAGCCCTTCGAGTGCGTCGGCGAGGAGCAGGAGAGCGTTGCCGCGATGCGGCTGCTGGCCGCCGATGAGCGCTGGCGCGATCACGCCGTCGTCAGGCGCCTCGCGGAGGAGGTCCTCGGCGGGCATCCGGCTGCCTTCGGTGCCCCCGAGGTCGTCCTCGCGCTGGGCGAGGATCACGACGTGCCCGCCCGGCTGCTCGAGGACGTCCGTGCGATTCTCGGAGCTTGAAGGTGCCCGTGTCGGCGTCTGGGGCGCCGGCCGGGAGATAGCCTCGTTTGCCGGACAGCTCGCTCGGCGCCTGCCCTCCGCACGGATCGCTGTCGCCGCATTCGATCAGGAGCCCCGCTTCGATGTCAGCGCGCAGCTACTGCAGCCCCAAGGTCGACGTCGTTCCGGGCGGCAGCCTCCTCGCCGGCCTGGCCGGCTGCGACGTCGTGGTCCGCTCCCCGGGCGTCTCGATCCACCGGCCAGAGATGCAGGCGCTGCGTGAGCATGGCGTACCCGTCACTACCGCCACGAGCCTCTGGCTCGCCGAGCATGGGCCCGAGCGGGTGATCGTCGTGACCGGGACGAAGGGCAAGTCGACGACCGCTGCGCTCGCCCATCACCTCGCCCTGCGCGGCCGGGGAGCCGGCCCGGCTGGCCGGAAACATCGGCGTCCCGGCCCTCGATCTGCTCGATGAGGAGCCCGGTGGCGGCCTGACGATCCTGGAGCTCTCCAGCTACCAGATCTCCGACCTCGCACAGGGCCCCGAGCTCGTCCTCTTCACCAACCTCTACCCCGAGCATGTCGACTGGCACGGCTCCGTCGAGGCCTACCGATCCGACAAGCTGCGGATCCTCGCGCTGGCGGAGGTCCGTTGCGCCGTCCTGCCCGGCCCGTCAGCCCGAGCTCGCGGCGACTCCCACGCGCGCGCGGCGACTCCTCTACGGCACCCCCGAGGGCTGGGATGTCTCAGCCGACGGCATCTCGCTGCGCGGGCGAGCTGCGCTTGCGAGCGCAGCGACCTGCCGCTGCCGGGCGAGCACAACGCGCTGAACCTCTGCGCGTGCGCTGGCTGCGCTCGAGGCGGCCGGCCTCAGGCCCCCGCTGCCGGGGTCGCTTGGCGGGGTTTCGAGGACTCGAGCACCGCCTGCAGACCGTCGCCCAGGAGGCCGGGCGTGACCTGGGTCGACGACAGCATCTCGACGACCCCCGAGTCGACTCTGGCGGCGCTCGAGAGCTTCGCCGGCGCCCGATCGTCCTGCTCGCCGGGGGCCAGGACCGCGGCCAGGACTACGGCGAGCTGGGACGGAGATTGGCCCAGCTGGAGGCGAAGGTGATCGGGCTGCCCAGCACCGGGCCGCGCCTGCTGGAGTCGGTTCGCTCGGCCGGCGCGCCCGCGTCGAGTGTCGCTGCAGGCCCGATCTCGCCGACGGTGTCCGCCTGGCTCGCCGGCTCGCGCGGGCGGCGAGCGGTCGTGCTGCTCTCGCCGGCGGCCCCCAGCTATGACAACTACAGGGACTTCATCGAGCGGGGAATGCGCTTCCGCGAGCTCGTCCAGATCAACCCTAGAACGGGAGCGGCGCCGCCGCCCGCGAGGGGCGACGGCGCCGTGCACCGTGTGCTTCAGCTCAGCCCTCTAGGGGCAGAGCGGGTTGGCCGGAACGCTTTCGCAGGGTTCCGGCATCGTCGGCTGCGGGCCCGGAGCAGGCTGCAGCCGTTCCTTTGTGCAGTGCGGCATTCTCTTCGGACAGTTCAATCACATACTGCAGGAGCAGAGCGTTCAGAGGCTGCGGGGTCGTCGCGTTCGAACAGTTGCACGTCGTTTCGAGGTCCGCGGGCTCAACGCCGTCCGGCGTCGTGTTGCCGCTGGAGCAGTTGTTGTCAGAGCGTGTACTTCTTGACGGGAAGAGGCCTCCCTCCCAGGTGATGTCGTCGGCACCATATTTTCCGCTGGTGCCGTTTTCGCTGAACGTGTTGTTCGCGACCTTGTTCCCAGTGAACTGGAAGTAGATCGTGTCCGCTTCCGGCGGGTACGGGTTGGGGTACTCGAAGCCGAGCACGCCGTTGTTCACGTTTTTCGTGATCGTGTTGTTTTCAACCAGGTCCGCCATGTCGCCCGGAAGCTGCACGCCGACGCCCCAGGGAGCGATTTCGGTCGACCCGTTGACCGGGGTTTCGAGGTTGTTGTTTTCAGTGACCAGGTTTTCCTTGAACACCGTGCACCGTTCGATGTTCGTGCTCGTGATGACTCTGTAGGGGCTGCCCGGCCTTTGCCGTGGCACTCGCCGTCCTGCGGCGGCGGACCGTCACCGGGGTTTTCCCCGTTCGGCACGATGCCGGCGCCGTTGTCCCGGAAGATCGATTTTTCGATCACCAGCTGGCCGCCGGAGTTCGAGCCCGAGTAGCCGACCGAGTTTTTTTCGATCGTGGCGTCGCTCACCCGCGCCTGGCATTCCCAGCAGGCGCCGATGTAGAGCCCCGAGTCGTTGAAGCCCGAGGCGTAGACGTGTTCCCACCAGCCTTCCTGCTCGTTCTGGGTGAAGATGCCGTAGCCGCCGTTCTGGTCCGTCTCGTAGGCGGTCAGGTACTTGCCGAACCAGCCGTGGACTTTCTGTTTTTTGGAATCCGTCGCCGCCGGTCCACCAGATCGCGGCGGTGCCGTTGAATCGTGGGCCGTCATGTTTTCGACCCAGACGTCGTTCGCCTTTTCGACAAGATCCCGTTCCGGTTTTGTGTTCTCCGTCGAGGATCACCGTGTTTCGGTCCATGCCACGGATGTGGATCCCGCTGGTTGGCCTTCGTGACCATGACCTCTTCGGTGTAGGTCGCCCGGTTCGATCAGTACCCAGTCGCCCTTGTGAGAGGCGTTGACTGCAGCCTGGATCGTTGCGTAATAGGTCGTGTTCGGCGGCACCGCCGGGTGCGTGCGTTCCTGGCTGACGATGTTCGACCTGCGGCGGCTTTTGCGCCATGGCCGTCCCGGCCATGGCGCAGAAGCGCCGCCGTCGCGAGCAGCGCCAGCAGCGCCAGTCGCGAACCCCGGGTCAGCCCGAATGGACTCCATCTCTCTGACATTCGCCTCATCCCTCCTCCTTCGATGGACCGCGGTAGGCCATCCATGGGAGGTGGAGGTGCTCATCAGAGTGCATTTCCATGCACAAGCCCACTCCGCCCCGCCGACGAGGCGCACTGCCGCAGACGCCGGCTGGTGACCCGGCGCAGCGCCAGTCTACTGGTCGAGGGAACTAAAAAGCAAGTAAGGACCGGCACGGCATGGGAGTTCTCCCAGGCCGAATCGGGTGATGCTCAGGCGCTCGGGGGAGGCTCTCCCGGAGGCGGCACGGGAGGGCTCGTCGGGAGCGAGTCGGCGTCTGCCGCGGCGGCAGCGCGGTTCTCCTCCTTGACGGCCAGCCAGATCTCCTCGCGGTAGATCGAGACTCCCTCGGGGGCCGCGATGCCCAGGCGGACGGTGTGACCGCTGACGCCCATCACCGTGATCAGGATGTCATCGCCGATGACGACGCGTTCTCCGGGCCGTCGCGTCAAGATCAGCATCGCAGCCGATTATGAAGCAATCGGCGGGGGCATCGGCCGTGGTCTCCCCCGGAGGCGGCCCGGAGGGCTTCGCGCGCGCTCTAAGCCGCGTCAGCCGAGGTCGCCTGCTCGGCCGTGGCCTGCTCGGCGAGCACGAACAGCGGCGCCTGCAGCGGCGCGCCCTCGACCGTGTTGATGACCTGGAACCCGCGGCCCTCGTGGATCACCAGCGGTGCCCGCAGGTTGGCCGTGATGTCAAGTGGGTCGGGCGTTGCCCGGACCGTCACCAGCACCCGCGCCGCGGAGAGATCCCGCAGGCCGATCCGCTCATGGTCCTCGTCGGTGACCGTCAGGCTGAAGTCCGCGAAGAACTGCTGCGGCCCCACCACCGGCAGCGCCAGCGCCGGGTCATCGACGCAGTGCAGCCAGAGGAACCCCGTGCCGGGGTTGCGGTCGAGCAGCGTGTAGCGGAGCCCGCCCAGCCCGATCAGGCCATCGGGGAACTCGATGACCTCCGCGGCGGCCACCTCGACGGTGCCGAAGCGGACGCTCTCGAAGGTGACTGGCATGTCGCGGTTCTCCTTGCATGGCTACTGGAGGAAGTTGAGCAGCGATTCCTGGACGATCGTCGCGGAGGCCCGCAGAGCCGCCTGGTAGGCGGCCTGCTGCGTCGAGTAGGCGATCGTGGCCTGGGCGACGTCGACGTTGAGGGTGTCCGAAAGGGCCCCCGTGATCGTGACCTGCAGCGATTCGATCCGGTCCGCCGCCGCTCTGCAGCTGATTGGTGGCGCTGCCGTTGTTCGACTCGAGCTGGAGCAGGCCTTCGATGTTCGTCGTCGAGGGCTTTGAGATCGGTCGTCGTCAGTGCCGCCCGGCCTTCGGGCGTCCCTTCGGTCAGGTGACCCACGATCGTCCGCAGGACGTCCAGCGTCTTGCCGTCGCCGGCTTCCTTCGCCGTTGCCCAGGATCGATGAGAGATCGGCGTTGATCTGGACCGTCGCTCCGGGGCCGATCGAGCGCGAGATCGGTTCCGGTGTTGCCCTGGTATTCGTCGTTTTCGCCCTGTGCGTAGGGAGGCGTGGAGGTCAGCGTTCCGGCGAAGACGTACTGGCCGGCGTACTGGGTGTTGGCCCCCTGCTTGATCGCTTCGGTCAGCTGAGTGACTTCGGTCGCGATGTTGCTGAGGTCGGCCTGGCTGGTCGTGCCGTTGTCCGGCGGATATCAGCAGCTGTCGGACCCGCTGGAGCGCCTGGCCGATCCCGGCCAGGGCGCCGCCGGCGGTCTGGGTCCACGAGACGCCGTCATTGACGCTCGAGGTGTAGGAGCTGAGCCCGTCCAGCTGGCTCTGCAGGTCGATCGCGCGGCTGGCCCCGTAGGGGTTGTCCGACGGCTCGAGGATCTTGCGGCCCGAGGAGAGTTCGTTGGAGCTGCGCTGGAGCTTGGCCAGCGCCGAGTTGATGTCGTTCAGCGTCGAGCCGGTGAGCATCGTGCCGGTGATCCGGTTGTACATGACTACAGCCCCGCCCGTCCGGTGTGCTCGATCAGCTGTTCGAGCATCTCGTCCATCGCCGTCAGCGTTCGCGCCGAGGCCTGGTAGCCGCGCTGGAAGCTGATCAGGTTGGTCATTTCTTCATCGAGTGAGACGCCCGAGACGCTCTGGCGCTGATTGCCGATCGCGGTCAGCGTGGCCTGCATGTTGGCCTGTTCGCTCTGGGCCGACTTGACCTTGTTGCCGATCGTCTCGACCAGCGAGGAGTAGCCCTGATCGGCGGCGCCGCCGCGCAGCCCGGCGATCGCCAGCGCGATGTCGTTGCCGCCCAGCCGCTTCGGTCGAGGAGCTCTGGACTTCGCGAGGCTTTCGACGGCGACAGCGATCGTCGCGGCGGTGTTGCCGGCTGAAGAAGGGCGTCGCGGTGTGCAGGGCGTTGACGCTCGAGGCGATCGTGGCGGCGACAGCGTCGAGTTCGCGTCCGGAAGCCGGTCAGCGAGCCGCCTTCGCCGGTCAGCGCCAGCAGCCCGCCGAGCTCGCCGCCGGCTGCGGCGGTGAGCGTCTGCGGCCAGTTGACGGTCGAGCCTTCGACGAGCGGTTTGGCCGCGTCGCCGAAGGCGATCGTGTCGGTCCCGTCGGCGTTGGCCGTGACGGTCACCTGCGCCAGCGAGGAGAGCTTGTCGATCAGCAGGTCGCGGCGGTCCAGCATGTCGTTCGGCGGCTGGTTGGCCTGTTCGGCGAGCTTGATCTGTTCGTTGAGCTGCGCGATCTGCTTGGCGATTTCAGCGACTTCGCCGCCCGGCGCCGGTGCGGCTGGCGTACTGCGCTTCGGCCTGGGCTCGAGATCGCCGACAGCTGGCGTCGAGAGTGCGTTGAGCGCGCCCGCCAGGCGCTGGCCGGCCGCCACGACCCCCTGCTTCACGGCTTCGCTGTTGGGCGTTGTCGGCGAGGCTGTTCCAGGCGCTCCAGAATTCTGAGAGCTGGCTGGCGATCCCCGTGCTCGATGGCTCGTTGAAGGTGCTCTGGGCCTGTTCGAGCTCTTCGGCCTGCGTCGAGGCTCCGCTCAGCCCGCTGTTCTGGGTGCGGTACTGGGCGTCGAGGTAGCTGTTGCGCACGCGCGTGTAGGTCTCGACCGTCACGCCCGTGCCCGAGCTGCGCGCCCTGCCCGGTGATCGCCGAGAGCGGCGGGGATCTGTGATCGTCCTGGTTGGTCTCCAGGACGGCGCGCTGGCGCGAATAGCCTTCGGTGTTGGCGTTGGCGATGTTGTGGCCGGTGACGTCGAGCGCCTGCTGCTCGGCGAGCAGGCCGCTCAGCGCCGTCTGGAGTCCTTGGAGGGTGGGGATCGACATCGCTAGGCCCGCAGGTCGAGGACGTGGAGGCCGCCGTTGGGGCGGTCCTTGGTGATCGCGGTCGAGGAGCCGCGCGTGTCGTAGCCGTTGACGCCGTCGAGTGCCAGCAGGCCCATCAGGTGATCGAGGAAGCCCAGCTCGACCTGCATCAGCGCGCGGTTGCACGAGTGCTCGTTCTGAAGCTCTCCCAGCAGGCCCTTCAGCTCGGCGCTGCGGGTCAGCGCCTGAGCGGCCTCGGGGGTGCTCATCAGGCTTGTCAGCTCTTCCAGCGTGACGGTCTCGGGGTCGACGCCCAGGCGCTCTCCGCAGACGCCCAGCAGCCGCGCGCGCTCCTCCTCGAGCAGCTGGCGGCGGCCCATTTCGCCGCGCAGGATCCCCGCCTGGCGCACGACCCCCTGGACGTCGCGCTCGCGGATCGCCGCGCCCTGCTCGAGCACCACGGCCAGCAGGCCCCGGGCCGAGGCGATCTGCGCGTCGAGGTGGCGCAGGACCTGGCCCGCGAGTTGCTCGTCGCGGGCGGCGTCGGGACCAGCATGGCCGAGGCCGTCATGCCGCGCTCGTTCCGCCAGTCGAGGCCGACGGGCGCGGGCGTGCTCGAGGGGGCGGTCCCGGGCGCTCCGGCGGCGGCCGGCTGCTGTCAGCCGCGACGCTGGTTGCGAGACTCCCGGCGAGCTGGCGCGTCAGCTGCTCCGCCAGGCCGAGCCCGCCGCCGCTGACGACGCTCTGGCGAGGGCCTGGGGCAGCATCGAGTCGAGATGCTCGCTCCGGGCTCCGCTTCGGAGCCTTCTTCGCCGCCGGAGGACGCGCCGCCCAGTTCGCCGGCCTGCGGTCAGCGAGCCGGCGAGCTGGGTGACGAGCATCTGTTCGAACTCGAGCGCCGACGGCGTACTGCTTCTGCACGGCCGCCGAGCCGTTGCGCACCCAGGCGGGCTCGATTGCGCGGGGTCCGCACCGGAAGCCCGCCGCCCTGTGGCTGCAGCGGAGGCGTCATGCGCGCAGCTGGTTCGCGATCTGCATCATCTGGCTCTCGGTCTGGATCGCCGTGCTGGCCATCTGGTAGTTGCGCTGGGTGCTCATCATCGTCGCCATGTCACGGCCGATGTCCACGTTGGAGTCCTCCAGCGCGCCCTGGTGGATCTTGCCGCCCCGGAGGGCTTTCGCTTCGCCGCTTTCCTTGGTCGGCCGACGAGCAGGCTGTCGCCTTCGCCGCGCAGGTGGTCGGGGGCGGCGACCGTCACGAGCTTGATCTGGCCGAGCTTCTTGCCCTGCGGCCGTGACGGTGCCGTCGGAGGCGATCCGCACCTGTTCGCCCGAGACGCCCTTGGGCACCTTGATCGGCGGAAACAGCCGGTTGCCGGCGGCATCGGAGATCGAGCCGTCCGCGTCGACCTGGAAGGCGCCGTTGCGGGTCAGCGCCCGCGTTGCCGTTGGAGCGGGTCACCTGGAAATAGCCGGGGCCTTCGATCGCCAGGTCGAGCGGGTTGCCCGTTTCCTTCAGCGCGCCCTGCGACTGAGCCCTGCCGAGGATCTGGGCTTTCGCGCCCGCGCCGGCGGTCGTTTCGGTGCCGGCGATGTCGACCTTGTTGTAGAGCAGGTCGCTGAAGGCGACGCGCTCGGACTTGTAGCCGTTGGTCGACAGGTTCGCGAGGTCGTTGCTGATCGCGTCCAGCTGCGTCTGCTGGGCCGCCATGCCTGCCGCTGCGGAATAGAGACCTTCGAGCATCAGCTCGTTCCGTCCGTTCGTTTCGAGGGTGGCACTTCAAGGCCGAGCCGGTATCGAGCCCGGCGATCCATGCCTTGCATCCAGGTGATCGGCATACGCCGGGGGGACTTGAGCGGCGGGAAAAGGCGGGCGGAAGATTGCGGGGCGGGCCCAGCCGGGGCTAGGCGCCGCCGTTCATCGAGCCGACCTGCGTCGAGGCGGCCTGCAGGGTCTGGCCGATCGCCTGGATCGCCTGCTGGCCCGGACTGGAAGCTGCGCAGCGAGGTGATCATCTCGATCATCACCTTGGCCGCGTCGATGCCCGAGGCCTCGAGCGCGCCCTGGCGCACATCCCCCGCCGCTTTGCCCGCGGGGTGCCGGTGAAGAGGTTTTCGCCCTGCTTTTCGGCCCCGGTGAGTTCGAACGCGCCGACCGCCCTGGAGGAGAGGGTGCCCGTCGCAGGAACTTTGACCTGGGCGCCGGACTGGCTCAGCACGGGGTTGCCGTTCTGGTCGGTCAGGATCCCGCCGGCCGATGCCGTGAACTGCCCGTCGCGGGTGTAGCGCACTCCCTGGGCAGTCTTCACGGCGAAGAAGCCGTTGCCCTGGATCGCGAAGTCGAGCGGTTCGCCTGTTTCCTGGATCGAGGTCGGTGTGAGATCGGTGTAGGTCTTGCCCAGCTTCACCCCCTGGTTCGACCGAGCCGATCGCCGGCGCCGCCGTGGGTGTTGGCCAGCAGCACTTCGCCGAAGTTGTGCTGAGGGGACTCGTCGGGCTTGTAGCCCGGTGTCGAGGCGTTGGCCAGATCGTTGGAGAGCTGGTCCTGGCGGGTCTGCTCGGCGACCATGCCCGACGCGGAGATGAAGAGACCGAGGTCCATCGTCAGGGTCTTCGGCCGCAGCGGGCGGTTTCTTTAGCCGCGGGGGTTGGGCGTCAGCCGACCGCGGTGAACAGCGGCAGCTCCCGGGAGAGCTGCTCGTAGAGGCGGCGGCGAAGCTGGGTGTGGATCTGCGAGACGCGGCTCTCCGAGACACCCAGGCGCACGCCGATGTCCCGCAGCGTCCATTCCTCGACGTAGAGCAGGACCGCCACCTCGCGCTCCTGCCTCGAGAGGCGGGCGAAGGCCTTGCGGAAGCGCTCCTTGGCTTCGCGGCGCTCTGCGCTGAGGATCGGGTCGGACTCGCTGTCGGCGCTCTCGATCGTGTCGATGCGCTCGATCGTCGCGCTCTCGTCCGAGCGCACGACCCGGTTGAGCGAGCCGACCTCGGCGAGCGCGACCTGATCGAGCCGGCTTGGTCAGCTCGGCCGGGCTCATGCCGACCCGCTCGGCGAGCTCCTCGCGTTCGGGCGGGCGTTCGTTGGTGGCCATGAAGGTCTCGCGGGCGCTGTTGATGATCCGCTCGTCGCGGCGCAGCGATCGGGGCGCCCAGTCGTGGCGGCGCAGCTCGTCGAGCACGGCCCCGTGGATCCGGGTCCATGCGTACTGCTCGAGCGTCGCGCCCTTGTCGGGGTCGTAGCGGTCGATCGAGTGGATCAGCGCCTCCAGGCCGCAGGAGAGGAAGTCCTCCACGTCGCACTGGGCCGGAACCTCGCGAACCTTGCGGTAGACGATGTAGCGGACCATCGGCATGAACATGAAGATCAGCCGGTCGCGCAGCTTGCGATCCCCGCTGCGCTGGTACTCCTGCCATAGAGCCAGGACCTGCGGAGCAGGGGTCCTGGCTACGCGACTGCCGGTGATTTCCATTCTCCTGCCTGTTATCGAGGGAACGCACAGATGTGGGTTCGCTCGCCCCTAACCACGCTCGCGGCCGAGCGTTGCTAACGAACCGGCAGTTATTTCGCCCCCGGGGGGACATCCCCTGCCTGGGCGGGCCGCGAAACCTCCATCCCCGCGCGCGGGACCCTTCGCGTGCGGGCGCGACGGTCATCTGCCTGGCGGATCACGTGCTCCCGACTGGAGCGAGCAGATCGCGGGTAATGCGTCGCTGAACGCCGGTCCGAGCGTGCTTCCCGCCGGCGCAATGCAGCTATCACGAGAGGCCCGGCTTAAAGTTTTCGTGGCGGACGTCGATCACACAGCTAGGACAGAAGCGCGAGGCGGCCCATGGACTGGACCGCGTAAACCGTTTTCAGGGAGAAAACGCCAAGTGAGCTCGCCGACCCCCCCGTACACAGACCCTGCCCGCCCGGCGCCCCCGCCGGCCGGCTCCGCGATCGACGACCTCGCCGCCGAGCTGTCGCGCAGCGAAGGCCGCCGCATCGACATCACGCGCTCCAGCCCGCCCGAGGAGGTGCTCGAGCAGATGGCCCACGCCGACGCGATCAACGAGCGCCTGCGCGACCAGGGCTTCCAGATCAGCTTCGCTCTGAGCCCCGACGCCACCTGTCTGCAGATCGAACTGCGTGACGCCGCCGGTGCCTTCCTGCGGATGCTCTCGGCCGAGGAGGCCGTCGAGCTCGCCGCCGGCCGGCCGCTGCAATAGCCGACATGTCCACCGGCTCCGTCAGCTCCGCCTCCGGCTCGCCCATCTCGGTGACGGGCCTGGCCTCCGGCCTGGACACGAAGTCGATCGTCAGCGCCCTGCTCGAAGCCGAACGCATCCCGATCACCCGGCTGACCCACCAGCAGGAAAAAATCGCCGATCAGGTGACGGTGATGCAGCGGATCAAATCGAGCCTGCTGCAGCTGACCTTCGCGGCCTCCGAATTCAAACTCCCCTCGCTCTTCGAAGGCACCCAGACGGTCACCTCCAGCGAACCCGGGCGCGTGGCTGCCGCCGTCACCTCGGGGGCGGGCGTCGGCGGATACGAGGTCGAAGTCACCCAGCTGGCCAACTCGGCCCAGCGCACCTTCACCTTCGCCAGCCCCGAAGCCGAAGACACGATCACGGTCGGCGGGCGCGAATACACGCTCAAGGCGGGCGGGACCGCCAAGGAACTCGCGACCAAACTCAACGCCGACGGCAAAGGCACCGTCTACGCGGCCGTCGTCAACGGCGAAACGATCGTCCTCTCGAGCCGCACCACCGGCGCCGGAGGCCTCGAAGCGATCACGGTCAGCGACACCGAAGAAGCGCTGACCGAACAGGAAGGCACCGCCAAGGAAGGAAAGGACGCCGAATACAAGATCGACGGCGTGGCGGGCACATCGACGACCAACGTGCTCACGGCGGCCATCCCCGGCATCTCGCTGACGCTCTCCTCGCTCACCAGCGCCGGGCCGGTGACGATCGCCGTGCAGGCCCCCGCGACCAACCCCAAACCGATCGAAGCGCAGCTGCAGTCGTTCGTCAAGCTCTACAACGCGACCGTTGAAGAAATCCAGACAGAGCTGACGACCAGGCCGCCGAAGAACCCCGCGAACGCCGAAGAACTGGCGACGGGGACGCTGTTCGGCGACCGCGACCTCACGAATCTGCTCAACCAGATGCGCCAGACCATGTACGAACCGATCGCCGGCCTGGCGGGCGAAATGGCCAGCCCGACCGATGTCGGTGTCAGCACCGGAGCGGCGGGAAGTGGCTCCCCCGGCGCCGTTTCCGGACTGCTTGTGCTCGAACCCCGAAAAGCTTGCTGCCGGCGTGCAGGCGAACCCCGAAGGGGCAAAGCTGATGCTTCGCCAGTGGTCGACGAACATCAACAAAGTGATCAACACGCTCGCCGAACCGGGCGCGATCCTGGAAAGCCGGATCAACGGGGACAACACGCAGGTCCGCGAAATGAGGGTGCGGATCACGACGATGAACGAAATGCTGGCGCTGCGCCAGAAATCGCTCGAACTGACCTACGCACGACTCGAAGGCGTCATCTCGAAGAACAGCGCCACGGGCGCCTGGCTGACCGAACAGTCCAACAGGCTGGCCGCGAACAGCAAAGGTTAGTTTCACCGCTCAACCTTTTCGGCCGCGGCGCCGATCTAAGGGGCAGGCGATGACAGGCGCGGCCGCATCACAGCAGGCATACCGCCAGGGGGCGGTGCTCTCGGCAACCCGCGAGGAGCTCGTCGTGATGCTCTACGACGGAGCCCGGCGCTTCCTGCGCCAGGCGGCGCAGGCGATGCGCGACGGAGAAGTCGAGCGGGGCCACAACACGCTGCGCCGAGCCGAGCTGATCATCGGCCATCTCGACGCGACGCTCGATTTCGATCAGGGCCTCGTCGCCGAGCGCCTTCACGCGATCTACATGTTCTGCCTGGAGCAGCTTTCGAGATCCCGGTTCACCCAGGACGCCGACATGCTCGACGAGGTCAACGAGCTGCTCGGCGACCTGCGCGACGCCTGGGGCCAGATCGCCCACGAGGCGGGCGGTTGACCAGCTCGCCCGCCGGGGCCTCCGATCTCGCCCGCTACGAGGCGATCCTGGCCCACGCCGAGCTCGAACTCGAGCTGGCCGGCCGCGGGGACATCGATGGGCTCGAGGCGCTCGGCCGGAGCTGGGAGGAGCTCGTCGCCGATCTGCCCCCAACCGCTCCCCCTCCCGGTGCCCGTCCTCTGCTCGAGCGTGCGCGACTGCTCGAGCGAGCGTGCCCGGATCGACCTGATCCGGATCCGCGAGGGCATTCTGCTCGACAGCGCCGCCTCGATCCACGCAAAACGGGCTGCCGACGGCTACGGCCGCGAGTTGCGCCCGGAGCCGCAGCTCTCCCGCAACGCCTAGCACGCCGCGGCGCAGCGAAAGCGACGGCGCTAAAGGTCCCGGCGCTCCTGCCGATCACGGGGACGGCCGGTTCACGGCCGAGATGCGAGCGACCCTCAGGGAGAGTGTCGGTTTTTCAGCCCAGGGAGGGCGGAAAGGCATCAGCTTCACGATGGCACTCGTAGATTCCACCCAGCAGCTGCTCGAGGCTGCAATGCGCGGCTCATGGCAGCGCCAGACGGCGCTGACCAACAACGTCGCCAACGCCGACACGCCCGGCTACACGCGCCAGGAGGTCAACTTCGAGGCGACCCTCCAGAACGCCGTCAACGAGGGCCAGTCCCCTGCCGAACTCGAATTTCAGACCGAACAGATGCCTGAACAGGCCGGGCCCAACGGCACGTCGGTGAGCATCGACGAGGAATCCGCCAAGCTCGCCGAAAACGGCCTCGACTATCAGGCGCTGACGGATGTCGCGGGCACACGCAACAGCATCATCCGCTCCGCGATCGGGATCCTCTGATGGGTCTCTTCGACGCGATCGGGATCGCCGGCACGGGCCTCACGGCAAACCGCATCCGGATGGATGTCACGGCCGAGAACCTGGCCAACGCCAACACGACCAAAGGCGCCAACGGCCAGCCCTACCAGCGCCAGGAGGTCGTCCTGGCGCAGACCCCGGCCGGCAACTTCGGCAACGCCCTCACGGGGGCCCTGCAGGTTCCCGGAGGTGCCGAACGCGGGCGCTCTGAGCGGCGTGAAGGTCGCCGGGATCGTCAGCGACTCGACGCCCGACCAGCTCGTCTATGACCCCTCCAACCCTGAAGCCAACGCCCAGGGCTACGTGAAGATGCCGAACGTCAGCACGGTCACCGAAATGACGGACCTGATCTCCGAGCAGCAGTCCTACCAGTCCGATGTCACCGCGATGCAGACGGCGAAGTCGATGTTCACCTCGACGCTCGGGCTGCTCAAATGATCATTCCCCCGATTGGCGGACTCAGCGGCAGCTGGCGGCCACGGAAGGCCTCGGCGGCTCATCGGGCGCGAGCGGCGTCGGGCAGGGGAGCGCCTCCGCGGGCACCGAAGGGACGAGCGGCGGCACCGGCAGCTTCGGCGGCGCCCTGGACCAGGCGATCTCCTCGCTCGAGAGCAGCCAGCGAAGCTCCGACGCAGCCTCGCAGGCGCTGGCGACGGGCAACGTCAAGGACCCCGAGGCCGCGATCGCGACGGTCGAGGACGCCGCACTGACCATGCAGCTTGCGGCTCAGATCAGGACCAAGGCCGTCGAAGCCACGCAGACCATCTTCCAGACACAGGTCTGATCCATGCCCTCCGTCGGACAGCTCGCGTCGAGGCTCACACCGCGTGCATGGCTGATCGTCGGCGGCGGCGCGGCCGCGGCGATCGTGTTCATCTACCTGTTCCTGCACATGGTCTCGGCGCCCGGCTACTCGACGCTCGCGAGCGGCCTGAACCCGTCCCAGACGGGCAAGATGACCAGCACCCTCAGCGCCCACGGCGTCTCCTACCAGCTGCAGAACAACGGCACGGCGCTGGCCGTCCAGTCCAACCAGACGGCCGAAGCGCGGGTGGCGCTCGCCGAGCGCGGGCCTGCTGGGCAACAGCCAGCCCGGCTTCGAACTCTTCGAAAAACAGAAACTGGGCGAAAGCAACTTCCAGCAGCAGGTCACCTATCAGCGCGCCCTGCAGGGCCAGCTCGACGAAACGATCAACAGCATCCAGGGCGTCTCGGGAGCCCAGGTCGAGCTGGTGCTGCCCAGCTCGACGAACCAGGTCTTCGGCGAAGGCCAGGGCGCCTCGGCTGCGGTCCTGCTGTCAGGCACGACTGCGATCGACCCCGCCTCGGTGCGCGGGATCGCCCAGCTCGTCGCCTCGAGCGTCCCCGGGCTCTCGCTGAGCAAGGTGACCGTCACGGACGGCAGCGGGGCGCTGCTCTGGCCGCAGTCCTCCGGATCCAGCGGCGGCAGCGCGCACCAGCGTGCAGGACGCTGAGCAGCGCTACAACCAGGCGACCGCCGCCAGCCTCGACGCGATGCTCGCCCAGACGCTCGGCGTGGGCAAGGCGCAGGTGCTCGTCTACGCCAACATGAACGTCGATCAGACGACCAAGGAATCGCTCGAATACGGCAAAACCGGCACGCCGCTTGCGCAGAGCAAGTCACTCGAGACGCTGGCCGGCAACGGCGCCTCGGCGCGGCACGACCGGCACCGCCAACGTGACCGGCACGACGGCCGGCGGGCAAGTCGAACTACAAGAAGGAAACGACGACCTCCTCGCTGGGCGTCGACAAAACGGTGACCCACTCGACGATCGCTCCCGGAACGGTCGAAAGCCAGCATGTCTCGGTGCTGCTCGATCATTCGGTTCCCGCATCCTCGCTCCCCGCGATCAAGGAAGCCGTCACGAACGCCGCGGGGATCCAGGACAAAGCGGGGCGACACGATCTCGATCGGCCAGATCGCCTTCGCCAAGACGACCTCCAGCACCCCGGCGGCCGCCAGCCCGCTGGGCTACGCGAAGTACGCCGTCCTCGGCATCGCGGCGGTCGTCTTCCTCTTCCTGACGACCCGCTCGCTGCGCAGGCGCGAGCGTGAACCGATCGAGGAGCCCGTCTGGCTGCGCGAGCTCGACGCGCCGATGCGCCTGGCCGAGCTCGAACGCGAAGCATCGACGCGCCCGATCGAAGTCAGCGCGGGCAACGGGCAGCCGGTTTCCGTCGGGCAGGGCATGAACGGCGCCGGCGGCGGGGATGAGATCCGCCGCCAGGTCGAACAGCTCGCGGACAACGACCCCGACCGGGTCGCCGCCCAGCTGCGCACCTGGATGCAGGAGGACTAGCCGGCGATGGCAACGCAGTTGCCGCAGGGATCCGTCCGGCGCTGGGAGCAGGCGCAGAGCCGGGCGAGGTCGAAGAGCCCGTCCACGGGACGCGCAAGGCGGCCGTCCTGATGGCCGCGCTCGGCTCCGAGCGTGCCGCGAAAGTGATCGGCCGGATGCGCGAGGACGAGATCGAGAGCCTCTCGACCGAGATGGCACGCCTCGGCGGGGTCGGCGCCGAGACGACCGACTCCGTCTTCCACGAGATGGCCGCCGCCAGCCTCGCCGGCGGCTCGGCCAACGGCGGCATCGACTTCGCCCGGGACGTGATCGAGAAGGCGCTCGGACCCGAGCGGGCCGTCGAGCTGCTCGGGCGCATCGCCGGGCCGGCCGAGTCGCGCCCGTTCGAGTTCCTGCGCAGGGTCGCCCCGGAGCGGATCGCCGCGATCCTCCGCGGCGAGTCGCACCAGACGATCGCCCTGGTCCTCGCGAACCTCCCATCGACGCTGGCCGCGGGCGTGCTGGCGAAGCTCGGCGAGCCAGACCAGCCCGACATCGCGCTGCGCATCGCCCGCATGGGCGAGACCAAGGCGGCGGTGATCGAGAAGCTCGAGCAGGCGATCAGGCTCAAACTCGGCTCGAGCACCGAGCGCGAGTTCGCCGTCGCCGGCGGGACGCAAGGCGCTGGCCGGGAATCCTCAACCACGCCGACCGCACGCTCGAGCGCAACGTCCTCGACAACCTGGCCACCTCCGACAAGGACCTCGCCGAGGAGGTCAGGGGGATGCTGTTCGTCTTCGAGGACCTGGTCAAGCTCGAAGAGCGGGCCGTCCAGCAGGTCCTGCGCGAGGTCGACCAGAAGGACCTCGTCCTGGCGCTGCGGGGCGCACCCGAGGACGTCACGGAGCTGGTCCTGTCGAACATGTCCGAACGCGGCGCGGCGATGCTCAAGGAGGAGATGGAGATCCAGCCGCCGCAGCGCAAAAAGGACGTCGATGACGCCCAGTCGCGCGTCGTGGCCGTCGTGCGCCGGCTCGAGGAAGCCGGGACGATCGTGATCGCCGGCGGCGAGGGCGAGGATGGCGAGCCCGTTGTCTGAGGCCGTCGTCAGCTACGACTTCGAGCAGCTCGAGCCCTCCGAGCCGCCGCCCCGCGATGCCGCGGCGCGCGAGCTGGCCGCCGGCGCGCCTCGAGGCCCAGCAGATCCGCGCGGAGGCGCACGCGGAGGGTTTCGCGGCGGGCCGAGCCGAGGGTCTCGAGCAGGGACGCGCGCGAGGCGCACAGTGCCGCCGCCGCGCTGCAGGAGGCGATCGCGCGGCGTCGGCGAGGTCCGCGACCAGACGGCCGAGGCCGTCGAGCGGGACGCGATCGAGCTCGCCCTGAGCCTCGCCGGCAAGGTGATCGTCGCGACCCTCCAGGTCCGCCCGGAGCTGGTCGTCGAAGTCGTCCAGGGCGCACTGCGCAGAGTCGCCGGCCAGCGCCGTATCTCGATCGTCGTCAACCCCGCCGACCTGGAGACGGTCCGCGGCGCGCTGGGCGACCTGCAGTCCCAGAGTGCCGCCGTCGAGCAGTGGGACCTCCAGCCCGACGCTCGCGTGCCCGCGGGCGGGGCCGCTGGTGCGGACCGCCGAGGGAGAGGTCGACGCCAGCGTCCAGACGCAGCTCGAGCGGGCCGGCGAGGTGGTCCTCTCGGAGCTCGGCCCGCGCCGCGAGCAGGGCCAGTGAGCGAGCCCGGCGCGCTGCTGGAGCGGGCCGGCGAGGCGATCCGCGAGGCCGACCTGGCCCGTCGCCACGGCTTCGTCAGCAACCTGATCGGCCTGATCATCGAGGCGACCGGGCTGCAGGCCGAGGTCGGCGAGGTCTGCCTGGTCGGGGACCGACCGCAACCGCGAGCCGGTCGCGCGCCGAGGTCGTCGGCTTCCGCGAGGGACGGACGCTGCTGATGCCGCTCGGCGAGCTGCACGGCATCGGCCCGGGCACCCGGGTGCTCGCGACGGGAGCGCCCTTCCGCGTGTCCGTCGGGAGCGGGCTGCTGGGCAGGATCGTCGACGGCCTCGGCCAGCCCAACGACGAGCTGCCCGCGCCGCAGGGCGTGGCGCGCTCGACGATCGCCGCGCCCCCCGGCGCGCTGTCGCGGCCGCGGATCACCGAGCGCGTCGGCCTGGGCGTTCGCGCGCTCGACACGCTGGTGCCCTGCGGGCTGGGGCAGCGGCTGGGGATCTTCGCCGGCTCGGGCGTGGGCAAGTCCTCGCTGCTCGGGATGGTCGCCCGCTCGACGACCGCCTCGATCAACGTGATCGCCCTCGTCGGCGAGCGTGGCCGCGAGGTTCGCGAGTTCATCGAGCGCGATCTCGGCGACGCGCTCGAGCGCTCGGTCGTCGTGGTCGCGACATCCGATCAGCCGGCGCTCGTCCGGATCAAGGCGGCCTTCACGGCGACGACGATCGCCGAGCACTTCCGCGACCAGGGCCACGACGTGATGCTGATGATGGACTCCGTCACCCGCTTCGCGATGGCCCAGCGCGAGGTCGGCCTGGCGATCGGCGAGCCGCCCGCCACGCGCGGCTACACGCCCAGCGTCTTCGCGATGCTGCCGCGGCTGCTCGAGCGCGCCGGCACCAGCGCCAGCGGGCTCGATCACCGGCCTCTACACGGTGCTGGTCGACGGCGACGACATGAACGAGCCGATCGCCGACGCGGCGCGCTCGATCCTCGACGGCCACATCGTGCTGACGCGCTCGCTGGCGCACGCCGGGCACTACCCGGCGATCGACATGCTGCAGAGCGTCTCCCGGCTGATCGGGGAGATCGTCTCGCCCGAGGTGGCCGAGGCCGGGCAGAGCCTGCGCGCGGCGCTGGCGATCCTGCGCGAGAAGGAAGACCTGATCGCGATCGGCGCCTACCAGCCGGGGACCGACGACGTGCTCGACTCGGCGATCGCCCACAAGGGCGCGATCGAGGCCTTCCTGCGCCAGCCCGTCAAGGAACACAGCGACGCCGTCGAGGCGGACGTCCGCCTGCTGGCGCTGGCAGGCTCGCTGATCGCCTCGCTCGCAGGCCCGTGCCGATGAGATCGAGGACGCCGAAGAGGTGCCCGACCCGCCGGCGCAGCCGCCTGGCCGCGGCCGGCGGCGGGCCCGCGATCCCGGCTCTCGGGCTGAACATCTGAGCCGGCGCCGTGACGAGCACTCTTGGGAGATCGCGCCCAGCGACCCTTCACTTCTAAAGAACGTTCGCCGGACGCCGATAAACAAGCCGTGACCGGTCCCTCGTTTCGGTTTCGCCTTGAGCGCGTGCGTGCTGTGCGCGAGCGCAAGGAGATGCTCGCCCAGCAGGAGCTCGCGCGCTCGATCTCGCGCCTGTGCAGTTCGCAGGCCGAGCTTCAGAGCGCCGAGGCCCAGCTTCAGAGCGCCCAGGACGAACAGCGCTCGGCGCCCCGGGACACGCTGGGCGCCGTCGAGCTTCAGAGCCGCCAGGCCTTCATCGAGCGCATCGAGGCGCGCCGCTCGCAGCGGGTGCTCGAGACGCAGCGCAGCGAGGCTGAGGTCGCCGCGCGCAACGCCGAGCTGCTACGGGCCGCCGGGGAGCACGAGATGCTGAACCGGCTGCGCGAGCGCCGCAAGGTCGAGCACGAGCGCGATGCGGCTCTCCGCGAAGGCAAGATCCTCGACGAGATGGCCTCCAGCCGCACCCACAGGCGCACGCGCATGAGCACCCAGGCGATCAGCGCCTCGCGCGCAGACCGGCACGCCGGCGGGCGAGCTGGCTGCTGCCGCGCGGGTCCGCGAACTTCAGCAGATGATCGAAAAGACGCGCGGCGTCTCCGACGGGCACGACGCGCGGCGAGCGGCGCCGGCTCCGCGAGCGCACCGGCTCGCCGACGGCCTTCGCCGCGGCCCTTCAGGCAGCCAGTGCGCAGAGCACCCCAGGGCGCCTCGATCCCTCTCCTCCGGCTCGAGTCCCTACGACGCACTGATCGAACAGGCGGCGCAGCGCAACGGGGTCGACCCGGCGATCCTGCACGGCCTGATCCAGCAGGAGTCGGGCTTCGACCCCAACGCCCAGAGCAGCGCGGGCGCATCCGGCCTGACCCAGCTGATGCCCGGCACCGCCTCCTCGCTCGGCGTCGCCAACCCGCTGAACCCGGCCGAATCGATCGAAGGCGGCGCCCGCTACCTCAGCCAGATGATGGCCAAATTCGGCGGCAACACCAGCGAGGCGCTGGCCGCCTACAACGCCGGCCCCGGGGCCGTCACGCCAGTACGGCGGCGTGCCTCCCTACGCCGAAACCCAGAGCTACGTGACCAAAGTCCTGGGCTACGCCGAAAGCTACCGTCGCGAACACCCCACGGCGCTGACGGGATCGATCACATGAGCGTCTCGCCGATGATGGAGGCCCTGGCCCTGACGGCGCCCGCCCCCGATGAGCGGCGCTCCACCGGGGGCGCCACCACCAGCGCATCCGTTCAAGGATGCGCTCAACGAAGAATGGGCCCGGACCGCAAACGCGGAAGGCCAGAAAGAGGGAAGCCGGACAGGCGATCTCGAACGCCGGAGCGCCGGACACCCGCGCCACGCTCGCGAGGCGCTCCTCCGACGGCCGCGCCAGCCGCCGCGTCCGCAACCGCTGCCAGAGCGAGGCTTCCCTGCCGGTCTCGAGCGGCGCCTCGACGCGCGCGGCGCGAGCGAGCCTCCACGCCCACGACGCAGGGCACGGAGGCGGCACGCCAGTCCGCTGAAGCGCCAACTCCGCAGGCCCGGCTCAGGGCGCGAGGAGCCTCGCCTCGGCGCCTGCAGCGGGCGAAGCCGCGGGAACGAGCTCCGCCAGCAGCCGGCTCGACGTCTCAGGCGGACACCACGCCCGGCGCGGCGGCGCCCCGGGCGACGCCGCAGAGCCCCGACGCCGCACCGGGCAGAGCCGCCGAATCGGCTGCGGAGGCGCCATCGCGGACGAGCCCCTCCAGCAGCGCCCAGGCGCCGGCGCCGGGCCCTGCCGGCACGGCGCCCGCCACAGGGCCCGCTGGTCCTCGCGCAGAAGCAGCGGCCGAAGCGGACAGCACTCGCGCGCGGAACCGGCACGCGCCGACGGGACCGGGGCCCCGGCTCGCGCGCCGGCCGGCGCAGCCGAAGGCCGAGGGCGCCGTCCGGGAACGCCGACGCGACGCAGCCGCCCACCACGCGCGCGGGCATCGAGACCTCCAGCGCGCTCCGCTGCCCAGGTCGCGGCCGCCGCCACGCGCCCCGCCGACGACGAGCCTCGGCCCCTCTCGCGGGCCTCCGACTGCCGCCCCGGTCTCGAGCGGCGCGTCCAGCGCCATCGGCGGCGGCCGCACCCGACCTCCGAGGCAGCTCAGCCGGAGCGTCGCCCCGGCGCGGCGCCGGTCGTCCCCGGCCAGGCCGCCGCGGCCGCGGCGCCGTGCCCCTCCCTGCCGGCGGGGTCCAGATGCAGGACATGATCGAGGCGATCCACGCCTCGATCGAACTGGCCGCCCGGCAGGGCGTCAGCTCGGCGCGAATCTCGCTCGAGCCGGCCGAGCTCGGGGAGATAAGGATCCACCTGAGCCAGACCGGCGACGGGCTGCTGGCGCGGGTCACCGCCGACACGCCGGCGGCCGCCCAGGCGCTGGCGGCCGGGCGCGGCGAGCTGCACCAGGCGCTCAGCTCGCTGGGAACCTCGCTGCTTGGACTGGACATCGGCTCGTTCAGCTCGTCGGAGGGGCGCGAAGAGCGCCAGGCCGGCGATGCCGCGGGCGCCTCGCGAGCGGCCGGTACGACCGATGGCGAGGAGAGCATTGACGCGGCGGGCGCGGCAGGCGAATCGGCGTCCGGCCCCCCCGCAGGCACTGGGCGAACTCGTCGACGTGCTCGCCTGAACGACAAGAGAGGACACCGAGACCATGACAACACCAACAGCACAGGCGGCCGCCGTCGCGACCACGGCCTCCGCCGGCACCTCACACGACCACCAACCCGCGCGGGCGAACTGGGGCAGAACGACTTCCTGAAACTGATGATCGCCCAGCTTCAGGCCCAGGACCCGCTCCAGCCGGCGAACACCAACGAATACGTGACCGAGCTCGCCCAGTTCACCCAGGTCGAGCAGACGACCAACCTGGCCAACGCGACCGAGCTCGCCAGCGGCGTTCAGCTGATCGGGCGGACCGTCAACTACTGCGGCTGCCGGCGGCGCCGGCACGGGCAAGGTCGAAAGCGTCCAGTCCACGGCCAGCGGGACCACCGTGACGGTCGAAGGCGTGACCGGCATCACCCTGGCGAGCATCACCGAAGTCAAATGAACGAGATCACCAACCCCGCCCTGCTCCCACCCGGCGCCGTAGGCGCCCCGGCTGCCCCTGCCACGGGAGCTCCGGCCAGGCGCCCGCAGACCGGCGGGCCGACGTTCGCGGACGAGCTCGCCAAGGGCAGGCGGCTCGCAGCCGCTGCAATTCTCAAAGCACGCGCTCGCCCGGGTGGAACGGCGCGGCATCGAGCTGGATGGCTCGACGATGAAAAGACTCAACGAGGGTGTTGCCCGCGCGGCCAGCAAGGGTTCGCGCGACTCCCTCGTACTTGTCGACGGAACCGCATTCGTGGTGTCCGTCAGCAACCACACCGTGATCACGGCCGTGGGATCCGAACACATGAAGGACAACGTGTTCACGAACATCGACAGCGCCGTGATCGCATGACGGGCACGGCGCCAAACAACAACGGCTGGACCTCTCCGAGGAAGCCGCGAAAGGAAGGTCGATCACGATGATGGAGGGCATGTATGCCGCGATCAGCGGCCTCGATGCTAACCAGGCGATGCTCAACGACACCGCCGGAAACCTCGCGAATGTGAACACGGTGGGCTACAAGGCCTCCAGCATCACCTTCGCGGACTCGCTCACGCAGGTGATCCGCGGCGCCTCCGGGCCGACCAGCAGCAACGGGGGCTCGAACCCGGTGCAGATCGGGCTCGGCGTGCAGGTCAACGCGACCCGCAACGAAATGACCGAGGGCGCCTTTCAGACGACCGGCAACCCGCTCGATCTCGCGATCGAGGGCGGCGGCTTCCTGCGGGTCGGGCCGGGCGAACCGCCGGCGAAAGCCCCTTACACGAGCGGGCTGCCGGCGAACGTCAGCTACACCCGCGCCGGTGACCTGTCGACCAGCGCGCAGGGGTTCCTGACGACGCAGTCCGGCGAATACGTCGTCGGGCGCAACGCGGTGCCGAAAGAAGGCGAAACCGAAACCACCTACTCGGCGGGCAAAGAAGACACGTTCATCATGATCCCGCCGGGGTCCACGAACGTGTCGATCGGGCTCGACGGCTCGGTCGCCTACACCGACAACAACCCCGAAAACAAAACGTACCAGCAGCGTGTCGTGGCGGGCTACCTCTCGCTCGCCACCTTCGCCAACGAAGGCGGCCTCGAACGGGCCGGCGGTTCGCTGTGGAAGGCCACGGCGAACTCCGGGACGCCCGTGATCGGCACTCCCTCCACGCCGGGCTTCGGTGCCACGGTCGGCGGCGAGCTCGAGATGTCCAACGTCGATCTCGCCAGCGAGATGACGAAGATGATCACCGCCGAGCGCGGCTACCAGGCCAACTCGCGGGTGATCACGACCGCCGACACGATGCTGGAAACGCTCATCTCGATGCACTAGTCGAGAGGCTGAGACTGAAGGGCTCGAGGGCCCGGAAGGGGGTACGCACCAGACGCGACTCCGAGGAGCCGAAGTCGGGACGGTGGCGACGGTCGCCGTCCCGACCTCTGGCTAGACTGAACAAAAGGGGAGTGAGAGGATGATCACGCTGAGCCGGCTCGGTCACAGCGACGAGCCCTTCCAACTGAATCCGGACATGATCGTGACGATCGAATCGACTCCGGACACGGTCATCACGCTGGCGACCGGTGCCAAGGTCGTCGTCGCCGAGACGCCGCAGGAGGTCACGGCCGCCGTTCACGCCTACCGGGCCGATGTGCTGAGCGAGGCGTTTCGCAGGCGCCGCCCCGAGCGCCAGCCCGGCCCGGGCCCGGGCCCGGCCGTGACGCGCCCCGCCTGACGGCCGTCGAGGACCAGCCCAGCTAGAGCCGGGCCCGACGGGGCTCCGCCCGACCGGAATCGCCTCAGCTCGGCGGTTCGTGCAGGCGAACTCGGCAAGACTGAAGATTCGCCGCGGCCCGCCGATGTGGGTTGCAAATGAAGGCTGCAACAGCCATTGGGATCGGCGTGGCCTTCGGGTCCCTGCTCCTCAGCTCAATGATGGATGGGACGAGCCCCGCCTCGTTCATGAACATCCCTGCCCTGATCATCATCATGGGCGGCACCGGAGGGGTCACGCTGGCGAGCGTCGGGATGACCTCGATGAAGAAGGTGCCGAGCCTCTACAAGCTCGTGATCTCGGCCGAGCCGCCCGATCTGCGGGGCCAGCTCGACCAGCTCGTCACGCTCGCCGACAAGGCCCGCCGCGAGGGCCTGCTGGCCCTCGACGCCCAGCTCGGCGAGATCGAGGACACCTTCACCCGCAACGCCCTGCAGCTGGTCGTCGACGGAACCGACCCGGAGATGGTCCACGCGATCCTCGAGGCCGAGGTCGACGGCATGGCCGCCCGCCACGAGTCCGGCCGGGGGCCGTTCGAGAAGGCCGGCGGCTTCGCCCCGACGATGGGCATCATCGGCACCGTCCTCGGGCTGGTCCACGTGCTCGAGAACCTCGCCGCGCCCTCCACGCTGGGCCCCTCGATCTCGGCCGCCTTCATCGCGACCCTGATGGGAGTCGGCGCGGCCAACGTCGTCTTCCTGCCGATCGCCAACCGCCTCAAGGCGATCTCCGGCGAAGAGGTCGAGCTGCGCATGATGACCGTCGAGGGGATCCTCTCGATCCAGGCCGGCGACAACCCCCGCCTGGTCTCCGAAAAGCTGATGTCCTACGTGCCGCCCGCCGAGCGCGAGACCGAAGAAGGTCCGGCGCTGGCGAGCGTGGCCGACTCCAAGGCAGCCTGAGGATGGCCCGCTCGCACGGCGGCCGTCGCCGCGGCGGAGGCCACCAGGAGGAGGAGAGCGCCGAGCGCTGGCTCCTGACCTACGCCGACATGATCACGCTGCTGATGGCGCTGTTCATGGTGCTCTTCTCGATCTCCTCGGTCAACATCTCCAAGGTCCAGGTGCTGCAGAAGTCCCTTCGGGCGGCATTCTCGGGCGACATCCTCCCGGGCGGCAAAGGGATCGCCAAACCCGGCGCCAGCGCCAACTCGAGCCATTTCCCGAGCAGCATCGACGTGCAGGCGATAGTTCCCGTGACCGCCTCCACGGCCAGCACCTTCCAGAGCAGCTCGACGCACGGCGCCGCAAGCTCGGCCGCGGCCCCCTCAGTGGCGGCGGCCGCCAGCAGCCGGCGCGGCCGAACGCCAGGCGGCGCTCTTCAGCCAGATCAAGCACGAGCTCGACGCCTACGCGAAGAGCCATGGCTTCGGCAAGAAAGTCCAGACCTCGATCGAAGCTCGCGGGCTGGTCATCAGGGTCCTGACGGACGATCTGCTGTTCGCCTCGGGCCAGGCCACGCTGAGCCCTCGCTCGGACGCCCTGCTCGGAAAGATCGCCCAGCTTCTGCAGCTCGCCGGCGGCCACCCGATCGACGTCGAGGGCAACACCGACAACGTGCCGATCCACGGGCAGTATCCGAGCAACTGGGAGCTGTCCACGGCACGGGCCAGCACGGTCGTGCGCTTCCTCGTCGAACAGGGCCTGGCGCCCTCTCGCCTGGTCGCGGTGGGCTATGCCGACCAGCAGCCGATTGCAAGCGACGCGACCGCCGCGGGCCGGGCCCGCAACCGCAGGGTCGAGATTGTGGTCAAACGCGTCGATACAGGCGAAAGCGAACCCTGAGCGAAAGACGACCGGTCCATCCACCATGCTGAAGAACAAGAAGATCCTTGCCGTAATCCCGATATTGCTGCTCGTCGGATACACGATGACCAAGCCCAAGCCGAAGGTGCCCAAGACCAAGATCCAGGGCACGATCTACGTGATGCCGAAGGAATTCCTGCTGAACCTGAAGGACGGCCGCTACGCGAAGGTCGCCGTCGCGCTCGACCTCGCGCCCGGCCAGAGCGACGGCGCCGCGGCGGGCTCGGGTGCATCGGGCACGGGCGAAGCGGCAGCCGGGACGCTGCCGGAGGAACCGATCGTCCGGGAAATCATCACGAACACGATCACCAACCAGAGCGGCGAAGCGCTGGTCAGCGACTCCGGTCGCAAGGCCATCGAGAAGAAGATCGCCGACGCGATCAAACAGCAGACCGACGTGAAAATCGAATCGGTGCTGTTCCCCGACCTGACCGTTCAATAGGAGATCCCGGTGACCGAGACGATCGAGTACGAGCAGTTCGAGGGCGCGCCGGCCAACGGCGCCGCCACGAACGGTGCCGCCGACCTGAGCCGCCTGAGCGAGATCCCGATGGAGTTGAGCGTCGAGATCGGCCGCACCCACATGACGGTCGGCGAGACGCTGGAGCTGCGCGTCGGCTCGGTCGTCGAGCTCGAGCGCCAGGCCGGCGAACCGGTTGACCTGCTGGTCAACGGCTCGCCGATCGCCCGCGGCGAGGTTGTCGTCACCGACGAGCAGTACGGTCTTCGCATCATCGAGATCCTCGACGGAGCGTCCCAGGACGCGCCCGCCACGCAGGCCGAAGGCGACTCGCCGGCGCCCGCGGATGAGGATGGCGGCGCAACCGACGCGGGAGACTGACAGCGGGATGGCGGTGAGCGGCGAGGCGGGCACTGAGGCGGGCACGCCAGCCGCCGAGCAGGTGAACGTCCGCCGGCTCGACTTCTCCCAGCCGACGAAGTTCACGACCGACATCCGCAGGCATCTGACGCGCCTCGCTGGCCACGTTCGCCGATGCTCTCTCCCAGGAGCTCTCGAACCAGCTCAAGGCCGAGGTCGAGATCTCGATCGGGGATGTCACGCAGGACATGTGGGCGGCGGCCCGGGTCCGCCTCGCGACCGACGCGCTCGCCGTGGCCGTGCAGGAGGGCGGCCCCGAGCGGGCCCTGCTGCTGAGCGTCGAGCTGCCCTTCCTGCTGCAGGCGCTCGAATGCCTGCTTGGAGGCAAGGCCGCGCAGGCTCCGGCCGAGCGCCACCTGACCGACATCGACTGGACCCTCGCCAAGGGCCTGCTCGACACCGTCGTCGAGGGTCTCTCCAGGGCGTGGGTGGAGCTCGACGGCCCCGAGCTGACCCGCGGCGAGCTCGATCTCGAAGGCGACGCCGGCGTCACGGCGCCCGCCGGCGAACCGACGCTCGGCCATCGTGCTCCAGAGCACGATCGACGGAATCTCCTCATCGATGACCCTGCTGATGCCCTGGACGGCCGTCGAGCCGATCGCCGAGACGGCCCGCGGGCATGGCCACCATCATGCTCCGCCGGCCGACGCGGGCGCAAACGAGGGGCTGCGGAGCGGGCTGGCGGTCGCCCAGGTGCTGCTCCGAGCCGAGGTCGGCACCGTCCAGATGCCGATCGAGCGGATGCTGAAGATCGTGCCGGGCGGGCTGGTCGAGCTCGAGGAGGCTGCGGCCGAGGGAGTCGTCGTCTACGCCGAGGAGGTATCGGTCGGGCGCGGCAAGCCCGGCCGCAGCGGGACCCGCAAGGCGATCAAGCTCGAGGTGTCCGACGAGCCCCCGAAACGGGCCGACACCTACGCCAAGCTCGGCCGGGCCGAGCTCGAACGGGCGCGGGCTCACGCCGAGACGAACGCCGGCGAGGATGCACAGGGAATCCTGCGGAAGCATCTTCGTCCGCGTCTGGGCCGAGCTGGGCCGCACCCACATGTCGCTGGGTGGCGCCCTCGAGCTGACGCCGGGGGCGGTCGTCGAGCTGGACCAGGGCGCGGCCGAGCCTGTGGAGCTGTTCGCCAACGGCGTCTGCTTCGCCAGCGGCTCTCTGGTCGTCACGGGCGAGGGCTCCTGGGGCGTCAAGGTCGAAAGCACTCGTCTAGCCGCAGCCTGCGGCCCCCGGGGCCCGTGCGTTCGCCTCAAGAACCGGGCCTGAGGGCCGATAACCCGGGCGACTCTTCCTCGGAGTCGACCCTCGATGACGAAGCTGAACCCGCTTTCCCGTGCGGTCGCGACGGCGTCCGCGATCCCTGGCGCCTGCCTGCTCGCGCTGATGCTTCCTGGCGCCTCGATGGCTGCCGGCACCACGACGACGAGCACGACGACGACGCCCAACGCGGCCACGACCGGCGCGGGTGAAGACACCGCGCTGAACCTCGCTCCAAGCTCGGGCGCGACGCACACAGCCGGCTCCGGGGGAAGCATCGTGCGCACGATCGTCGGCCTGGCGATCGTGATCGCCGTCATCTGGGGTCTCTCGTGGATCCTCAAGCAGGTCAAGAGCGGGCGCACGCCGCAGCTCGAGGGAGTGGGGCTGACGAGCCTCGGAGCCCTCACGCTGAGCACCGGGCGCTCCGTGCACCTGGTCAAGGCGGGAAGCGACTACATCCTGCTCGGCTCCGCCGAGCAGGGGGTCGTGCCGATCCACCGCTACACCGAGGAAGAGGCGCGTGAGGCCGGCCTGATCGACGTGATCGACTCGGGCAGCGCCCGAGGCGCCAGCTGATGAGGGCCCCGCAGCCGGCGGGCTCCGAGGATCACGACCCGATGAAGATGCCCACGCCCGGGCCGGGCGACGACCGTCATCGACCGGCTCCGTGAACTGACGGTGCGCCGTTGAACCTCAACTCGAGCAACGCCGTCCAGATCCTGCTGCTGATCGGGGGGCTGACGCTCGTCCCAGCGGTCCTCTTCACGGTCACCGGCTTCAGCCGGATCCTGATCGTCCTGGGCTTCATCAGGACGGCCATCGGCACGACCAACGCCCCGCCGAACCAGGTGCTCGTCGGGATCGCCCTGTTCCTGACGATCTTCGTGATGTCGCCGACGATCAGCGCGATCAAGACGACCGCGATCCAGCCGCTGGAGGCCCATCACATCAGCACCACCGAGGCGCTCAAACGCGCGGAGATACCGCTGCGCCAGTTCATGTTCCGCCAGACCCGGGCGGAGGACATCGAGCTGTTCATCAACCTCGCCCACGACCCGACGCCCAAGAAGCGCTCGGAAGTCCCCACCGAGGTCCTGATCCCGGCGTTCATCGTCTCCGAGCTGAAGACGGCCTTCCAGATCGGCTTCCTGATCTTCCTGCCGTTCCTGATCATCGATCTGATCGTCTCCTCGACGCTGATGAGCATGGGGATGATCATGCTCCCGCCGACGTTCATCTCGCTGCCCTTCAAGGTGCTGCTGTTCGTCCTGGTCGACGGCTGGGACCTCGTAATCCGATCGCTCGTCCTGAGCTTCCACTGAGGCCGGCAGGCGAGATGAACCAGGACACCGTCGTCAACCTCGCCTCGCAGGCCATGAGCGTCTCGCTGAAGGTCGCCGGGCCGCTGCTGCTGGCGGCCCTCGTGGTCGGCCTGGTCGTCAGCATCTTCCAGGCCGTCACCCAGATCCAGGAGCAGTCGCTGAGCCTGATCCCGAAGATCATCGGCGTGGCCGGCGTGATGATCGTCCTCGGCCCCTGGATGCTCGGCCAGCTCGTCTCCTACACGGCCGCGCTGTTCACCTCGATCCCCTCGATGGTGGGCACGTGAACGCGGTCCTCGCAGAACTCGCCGGCAACCAGCTGGCCGGCTTCATCCTCGTGCTGGCGCGGGTGACGCCGCTGTTCTTCATCGCGCCGCTGTTCTCCTCGGCGATGATCCCGCCGCGGGTGAAGGGCATCATCGCCGTCGGCATCTCGATCGGCCTGACGCCGATCGCGATGCACGGCCAGCACGTCCCCAGCGACACGCTGGCCGTTGCCGGCCTGGTGATCGAGGGGATGCTCGTCGGGCTCTCCTTCGCCTTCGCGCTGGCGGTGCTGCTCGCCGCGGTCGAATCGGCGGGCTCGCTGATCGACGTCGTCTCGGGCTTCTCCTACGGCAGCCTGATCAACCCGATGAACGGCGAGAACAGCGCCGTCATCGCGCGCTTCTACTCGCTCGTTCGGGACGATGATCTTCCTGGTCATCGGCGGCGACGCCTGGACGATCCGGGGCCTCGGGCGCACGTTCGAACTGGTGCCCGCTGACGGACGCCCCTCGCCTCGGCTCGCTCGTCGCCGGCGCCGAGCAGGCGTTCTCGACGATCTTCACCTCGGCCGTCGAGATCGCGGCGCCGGTCCTCGCGGCGCTGCTGATCACCGACGTCGCCTTCGGCGTCGTCGCCCGGGTCGTCCCTCAGCTCAACATCTTCGCCGTCGGCTTCCCGACGAAGGTCACCGTGGCGCTGCTCGTCGTGGCGGCCTCGCTGCCGTTCGTGGCCAACTGGATCGACGGGCAGCTGACGGTCAGCGTCAGCGCCGCGCTCGGCGCACTGAAGGTGAGCTGAGCGATGGCCGACCCAGGACAAGACAGAGAAGGCAACACCCAAACACCGAAAGCGCGCGCGCGACAAGGGCCAGGTCGCGCGCTCGAGCGATCTGAGCGGCTCGCTGGTGGTCGTCGCCGGGCTGGTCGTGATCAGCATCACCGGCCCGGCGATCGCCGAAGCCGCGCGCCGCCAGCCTGCGCGGAGATGCTCGGCGAGATCTCCCACCCGGGCCGGGCGACTGACCGCCGGCGGGACTCACCGAACTGATGCACTCGGCGACGAACACGATGCTCGTGACGGTCGGCCCGATCGCCGCCGCCTGCTTCGGGGCGGCGCTGCTCGGCGGCGCGGCCCAGGTCGGCGGCCGACCCGCGCATCCAGACGCTCAAACCGGACTTCCGGCGGATCAACCCGGTCAGCGGCACGAAGAACCTGCTCGGGCCCAACCTGCCCTTCGAAGCGATCAAGGCGATCGTCAAGGTCTCCATCGTCGGGGCTGTTGCGACGCTGGCGCTGCTGCCGGGGATGACGGGCCTCGCGGCGATCGTCGGGATCCCCCCGGCGGCCCTCGCCGGGCTGGCCGGGCACGAGGCGCTGGGCGTCGCCCAGCGCGCCGCCATCGCCTACGTCGCTGATCGGGCTCGTCGACTACGGCTGGAAGCGCTGGCGCCACGAGAAACAGCTGAAGATGACCAAGCAGGAGGTGCGCGACGAGGCCAAGCAGTACGGCGTCTCCGCCGAGGTCAAAATGGCGCTGCGCCGCCGCCAGATGCAGCTCGCCCGCGCCCGCATGATGGCCGCCGTGCCGAAGCCGACGTGGTCGTGACGAACCCGACCCACTACGCCGTCGCGCTGCGCTACGACGGCACGAAGACGGCCCCCGAGGTCGTCGCCAAGGGCAAGGACCTGATCGCCGCGCAGATCCGGCGGATCGCCGCGGAGAACGACGTCCCGCTCGTCGCCGACCCGCCGCTGGCGCGCGCCCTGCACAGCTCGACCGAGATCGGCCAGGTGATCCCCGAGGAGCTCTACGCGGCCGTCGCGAAGGTGCTCGCGTTCGTCTACCGGATGGCCGGGCGTAGGAGGCTGGCCTCGTGAGCGACAGCCGGATTCGCCGGATCCTGCGCCACAGCGACCTGCTCGCCGCGGTCGGCGTCGTGCTGGTCGTGACGATGCTCGTCGTGCCGCTGCCGGCGCCGCTGCTCGACCTGCTGATCACGGTCAACATCTCGGCGGCCCTGACGATCGTCGCGACGACGATGTACCTGAGCAAGGCGCTGGACTTCGCGTCGTTCCCGAGCCTCCTGCTGCTGACGCACGATGTTCCGCCTGGCGATCAACGTCTCGGTGACGCGGCTGATCCTCACGACCGGCGACGCCGGCAGCGTCGTGAAGTCCTTCGGCGAGTTCGTCGTCGGCGGCAACGTCGTCGTCGGCCTGGTGATCTTCCTGATCCTGATCGTGATCCAGTTCGTCGTCGTCACCAACGGCGCCGGCCGGGTCGCCGAGGTCGGCGCGCGCTTCACCCTCGACGCGATGCCCGGCAAGCAGATGGCGATCGACGCCGACCTGAACGCCGGGCTGATCACCGACGACCAGGCGCGCGTCCGCCGCGGCGAGATCGCCCGCGAGGCCGACTTCTACGGCGCCATGGACGGTGCCTCGAAGTTCGTCAAAGGCGACGCGATGGCGGCCGTGATCATCGTCGCGATCAACCTGATCGGCGGGATCATCGTCGGCATGCTCCAGCACGGCCTGGGCTTCGAAGAAGCGATCCAGCACTACTCGCTGCTGACCGTCGGAGACGGCCTCGCGGCGCAGATCCCGGCGCTCCTGATCTCGGTCGCGACGGGCATCATCGTCACCCGGGCCGCATCCGACCGCGACCTCGGCTCGGACATCGCCGGGCAGATCCTCAGCCAGCGCAAGGCGCCGCTCGTCGCGGCCGCCGCGATCGGCGGCTTCGCGCTGATCCCGGGCCTGCCGAAGCTTCCCGTTCCTGATCATCGCGGCGATCTTCGCGGCGATCGGCTGGGGCGTCCGCAACGGCCTGCCCGGCGGACGGCCGGCGCGGAGGAGCCCGCCGAGGGCTCGCCGGCGCTGCCCGCGCCCGGAGGCGAGCGGGTGCCCGGAGGTCGGCGTCGACGCGCTCGAGCTGGCGATCGGCTTCGGCCTCGTGCCGCTCGTCGACGGCGGCGCCGGCAGCTCGCTGCTGCGCCGGGTCAGCATGGTCCGCCGCCAGATCGCGACCGAGCTCGGCGTCGTGATCCCGCCGGTCCGGATCCACGACGAGCTCGGCATGGAATCGCACGAGTACGTGATCAAGATCCGCGGCTCGGAGGTGACGCGCGGGCGGATCATGCCGGGCCATCTGCTGGCGATGGACCCGGGCGACGCGGCGGGCAAGCTGCAACGGCATCCCGACGCGCGAGCCGGCCTTCGGCCTCGAGGCGGTCTGGGTCCACGAGTCGGCGCGCCCGGAGGCCGAATCGCTCGGCTACACGGTCGTCGAGCCCGAGTCGGTGATCGTCACGCACCTGACCGAGACGATCCGCTCGCACTCGGCCGAACTGCTCACCCGCCAGGACGTGCGCACGCTGCTCGACCGGCTCAAGGAGACGAACGCCGCCGTCGTCGAGGAGGTCGTGCCCGAGACGCTCTCGCTCGGCGAGATTCAGCGGGTGCTGCAGTCGCTGCTCGCCGAGGGTGTGGCGATCCGCGACCTCGGCACGATCGTGGAGGCGATCGGCGACAAGGCGCGAACAACACGTGACACTAGCCTTCTATCGGAGTACGCTCGCCAGGCGCTCGGCCGGGCGATCACGGCTCCCCACCTGGATGAGCAGTTGCGCCTGCAAGCCATAACCCTGGACCCGGCGATCGAGCAGGAGGTCTCGACGTCGATCACCCAGACAACAGACGGCGAGTACCTCGCGATGGAGCCACCGCGCGCCCAGGCGATCGTCGGCGCGCTGCGCGCCCAGGTCGACCACGCCAGCGCCACCGGCGCCCGTCCCGTCGCTGCTCTGCTCGGCGCGGATCCGCCGTCACCTGCGCCGCCTGATCGCACAGGCCCAGCCGCATCTGGCGGTCTGCTCCTACAACGAGATCGCCCCGGGTGTGAACGTTGAAACGATCGGTGTGATCCACGCATGAGCACGCCCGGGGAGATGCTCGAAGCGATCAGCCGCGCGCCTCGGCAACGGCAAATCGACCGGGCGAGGCGCGCGTCTTCCGCGGGCGCTCGGTCGAGGAGCTGATCCCCCGCATCCAGCGCGAGCTGGGCTCCGACGCGATCATCCTGCGCCGGCGCGAGGGACTGACCGGCGGCGTGCTGGGCTTCTTCCAGCATCAGTGGGTCGAGATCGAGGCGATCGCCGGCGCCGCCGCGGCGTGGACGTCTACGACGAGCACGAGAGACGCCACGCCGCCGATCCCGCCGCCGCTCGGCGAACCGTCGCCGCCGCGCCCGCCGGCTCTCCAGGCGCGCACCCGTCCGGCCGCGCGCCGCGCTCCCCGCTGCCTACTCGGCTGCCGCGCCTATGCGCCGCCCGCCGCCGCAGCCCGCAGCGGCTGCCGGCTTCGGCGCCGCCGCCCGCCGCGCCGCCGCTCGGGGCGCCCGCCCGTGGCGCCCCGCCGCGCACCGCCGCCGCGCCCCCGGCCCGAACCGGCCGCTGTTCGCCCGCGAAGCGCGCGGCCGAGCCAGGGCGGCGGCAGCGCCTACGTGACCGCTCACCTCGCGTCGCTGGCGCGGGAGAACCGAGCGCGCCTGCACGATCGCCCGCTGGTCGCCCGAACCGCATCGCGAACCGCCCCCGGCCGCACCGCCGCCCGCGCCGGCGGTCGACTTCCACGAGCTGATGCCCGAGCCGCGCCGCCCGCCGGATGCAGCTCGCCGGCCGGAACCGAGCCGCAGCGCCTCGACGACGTGGCGGGCCCCCCGACGGCGCGCCGAGCGGCGCACCGTCGGCGCCCGGCTCGCAGGGACGCGCGCGCGCAGGGGTCGAGAAGGGCCTGCGCCGCTACGGCATCAGCGAGCGGATGATCGCCGAGCTGATCGACGCGGCGCACCGCCCACGTGCTGCCCTTCGCGCCGCGCTCGGGCCTGGCGGCGGCGGTGCGCAGCGCCCTCGCCCAGCGGATCCCCGTCGCGCCGCCGCTTCCGCTCGACGGCGCCTCGATCGTGATCGTCGGCGCCGGCGGAGCGGGCAAGACGACCTGCTGCGCGGCGCTGCTGGGCGCCTACCGCCAGAGCAGCACGCTCGCGGCGGCCTTCGCGACCGTCACGGCGGAGCCGACGCACGGCGAGCTGCAGCTGCTCCTCGCCCCGCAGCTGGTCAAGCCCACCCCCGTCGAGAACACCCGGGCCCAGCGCGCGCTGCGCCGCGCGCGCGCGGGCGGGCTCGCTGGTGCTCGACACGCCCCGCGTCTCGCCCGCCGACCGGACCGGCATCCGCCGCCTCGGGCGGCTGCTCGCCGAGCTCGAGCCCGAGCGGGTCGTCGTCGCGCTGCCGGCCACGCTCGGCGGCGCCGCCGCGGCGCAGCTGCTCGAGGCGCTGGCCCCGCTGAAGCCGAACGCGCTGATCGTGACCCACGCCGAGGAGACCGACCAGATCGGCGTCGCCGTCGAGGCCGCCTGCCGCTTCGGGCTGGCGCCCGAGTACATGCTCGACCGCGGCCGCCCCGGCGGCTGGCGGCTGAGCCGCCTCGACCCGGCCGAGCTGGCCGGGATGGTGCTGCCGTGAAGCTGGGGCGCTCCAAGAGCCAGGCGCCAGCAGCCGGTCGTGCTGCCGGAGGTCCACGAGGTGGTCTCGCTCAACCTCGGTCGGCGGCGGGCACGGGTCCCCGCGCGGGTGCTCGAGCGCGGCGAGGGCACGATGCTGCTGGCCATCACCGTCCCCACGCGGCCGCTGACGCCGGCGCAGATGGCCGAGATGATCATCGAATACACCGGCGAGCGAGGCCGCGTCCGGCTGCGGCGGGACCTGCGTCATGGAGGACCCCAACGACACCGACCTGGTGCGGGTCACCTCAGCCCCGCTCGGTCGAGGTGCTCCAGGAACGCGAGTACGTGCGGATCCGCTCGGCACGGCCGGTGCTCGTCTACTCCGCCCGCGAGCAGCAGCAGATGCAGAGCTACACGGTCGACGTCAGCGGCGGCGGCCTGCTGCTGGCGGGGCCCGAGACGCTGCGGGTCGGCGAGGAGGTCAAGTTCCGCCTGACGCTCACCCCCGGGCGTCCTGCCGGTCAGCGGGACCGGGCATGTCGTGCGCACCGACGGCCAGGGCAGGCTGGGCGTCGTCTTCGACGAGATCTCCGACCTCGATCGCCGCCGCCTGGTGCGTTTCATCTTCGAGTGCCAGCGCGCCGAACGGCGCCGCGGCCTGGACAAGGGGACCGACGGTGCCTGACGCCGAGACGGCGGTGGCCGAGCCCGTCGCCGCCGATCCCGGCGGAGCGCCGGACGCTCGAGGCGATCGCCGATGCTCCGCCGGCCGAGCCGGCCCCCGAAGGGCAAGGACAAGGCCGCCAAGGAGCAAGGAAGAAGGGCAAGGAGAAGAAGGGCAAGGAGAAGGCGCCCGTCGAGCTGGGCGACGGCCCGAGCATCGCCGGGCACCCCCGGGCGACACGCTCGGTCGAACGGGCCAAGGCCTGGGGCGCGCTGGTCGGCTTCGTGCTCGGCGGCTACCTGTCGCTGCCCACGCACACCGTCGCCGACGCCGGGCTGCGGGCGCTGGTCGCCGGCGCGATCCTCTACGTCGCCGCCTGGGCCGGGGCGGTGTTCGTGTGGCGTCGCCTCGTGATCGTCGAGATCAAGGCGCGAGAGGCAGCACTGCTCGCAGCGGCCGAGGCGTCCGTCGCCCGCTCGCCAGGGCCGCGGCGCAGCCGGCCGGGCGCCAGGAGCAGGCGCGCGAGTCGATGAGCTAGCCGACCATGGATCCCCTGCACCCGATCACCCCCGGCCCGCCGGCGATCCCGACCCGCAGCGTCCCCCCGGTCGATCGGCTGGTGAAGATCAGCCGCGACCGTGACCGGCCGCCGCGCGACGGCGAGGAGGAGCGCCGCCGCCGGGCCCGCGAATCAGAACCGCGCGACGAGGACGACGGGGGCCGGGCGAGGGGCACATCGACATCAGGGTCTGAGCCGCAGGGGCCCGCTGCAGGAATGCGCCCGGTGCAGGAGACCTGATTGACGAAGGAGAACAAGGCCAGCAGAGAGGGTCCCCCCTCAAGTTTCCCCTCACGCGGCCGATAAGACCAGCGTGGGTCGACATGGAGTCGATCCGGGACCAATACACCCCGTCATCAAGGAGATGAACGAATGGGCCTTACCGTGAACACGAACCTCGAGGCGATGAATGCCGCGAGGAACCTCAACCAGCACCGAGAACTGCTGGCGACGTCGATGCAGCGTCTGTCCTCGGGTCTGCGCATCAACTCGTCCGCCGACGACGTCGCCGGCTACGCGATCAGTGAACGCATGCAGGGCCAGGTCAACGGCCTGAACCAGGCAACGCAGAACATCGCCGACGCCGTCTCCCTCGCACAGACCGGCCAGGGCGCCCTCAACGACATCGTGGGGATGCTTCAGCGCATCCGCTCGCTGGCCGTCGAGTACGCCAACGGCACGACCTCCGAAGAAGACAAAGAAGCGATCGAAACCGAGGCTGAACAGCTGACGCAGGAGATCGAACGAGTCACCGAAACGACGACGTTCAACGGCGTGGAACTCCTGAACGGCGGAGAAGCATTCATCTTCCAGGTCGGCGCCAACGAAGAAGAAACGGTCGAAATCGAAACGATCGAAATCGAAGGCGCCGCAGAAGCCAAACGTCACCGAAATCAAATCGGTCGACGAAGCGATCAACGAAGTGACGAAGGCTGCCGGCCAGTTCGGTGCCGCTCAGAACCGCATCCAGTACACCGAGGCGAACCTGGAAGTTTACTCCCAGAACCTCTCCTCGGCCGTCAGCGGTCTGAAGGACGTCAACATGGCTACGGAAATGACCAACTTCACCAAGGAGCAGGTCCTGCAGCAGGCTGGCGTGGCGATTCTCGCCCAGGCCAACCACCTTCCGGAAGCCGTCCTGAAGCTCCTCCAGTAGTAACGAACTTCCTCAGCGGTGGCGCCCACAGCGCCACCGCTGCAGCGAAGCCTGTCCGGAATTGACCGGTCTTAGGACCGGACGCCTTGCCGGGCGGGTCATACAACGCTTCACTCGGCCCCAACCGGCCGGCGGAAGCCACATACCGCCGCTTCATCGAGGGAACGGTGGTTTTGGATGGGCGGCGACGGCCGCCCATCCGCCTTTAACGACCTCGACCCGCGTCGGCCGTCGCCCACGGCTCAACTCCCCGGCCGCGCTGCCGATTACCCGGGCGATGACCATCGAAACGACGCTCGCCCGGGTCGAATCGATCAGGCAGGCGATCGCCGATCCGTCGCAGCTGATCGGGTCCTCCAGCGGCTCGACGGGAGGCACCGAAGCGCCCGCAGCGCGCTGCGCGGCTCGCCGTTCGCAAACGCGCTCGCGCAGGCCAGCGCGGGCTACTCCTCGGCCGGGGCTGTCCGCCGCGATGGAAGGCCCGGCCGGAACCCTCAGCGCGCCGGGGACGGCCAGCGGGATCGCCTACTCGCCGGCGGCGTGGCGGGCTCATCGGGACTCTCCTACGGCTACCTACGGGGCGACCCCCGGGTCGCGGATCGTCGCGGCGGCCGAAACGCAGATCGGCCAGAGCGAGCAGCCCCCCGGATCGAATGAATCCCCGGCGATCGCCGAATACCGGGGCGCCACCGCAGGAGCGGTCGCAGGTGCGCCCTGGTGCGCCTACTTCGCCTCCTGGGCGGCCCGGCAGGCCGGAGAGCCGATCGGCGCCGGCGGCGCCGGGCTGGGCTCCGTCTCGGAGATCTGGTCATGGGCCCAGAGCACCGGCAGAGCCATCCCCAACGGTCCGGGAGTGCTGCCGCAACCCGGTGACCTGATCGTCTTCGGCGGCGAGCACGTCGGCATCGTGCGGGGCGTTCTGCCGAACGGGCAGATCTCGACGATCGAGGGCAACTATGAAAACAAGGTCACCGCGAACGTCCGCAGCGCCGGCGAAGCGACGGGCTACGTGAACATGGGCTGAGGCGCCGTCAGCGTTCGCCCATACCGCGGTTGAACAGGACGACGTACCAGATGGCGACCCCGATCAGGACGCCCAGCGGCAGGACCAGTGTCAGGACCGCGCCGGTCTGGAAGCTCGAAGCGATGATGGCGGCGATGCTTGGCAATTTGACCTCCTAGTGCCCGCCCGCCAAGCTCGGCTCCCGGGTTGACCCCGGGTGCCGGCGGAGCGAGCCAGCGGTGAACGTACACAAAGATGATGATGACGAAGGTGATCGATCCCGGCACCCACATGATGCCCGCAGCGAGCTGCTGGTCGGCGAGCGCCGAGATGCCCCCCGGCCGGATGCCCAGCTGGGCGTAGTGCGGGTAGAGGGGCTTCGGTGCCAGCGCCAGCACGACGGCCAGTACCCAGCTGACGGTCATCGCGGCGATCACGTAGAGGACCCGCTGTGCGTCGCCCAGGGTGGCTCGCAGCGGCGGTGAGGGGATCACCTGCTTGAACATCAGCACGGCCACCGCGAAGAACAGCGTGTGCTCGAGGGCGTGTAGCGCTTCGGATCTAAGCGTCGCGTCGAACATCGCGGGCACGTGCCAGCCCAACAGCACGACGGAGAAAGCCAGCAGCCCAAAGGCGGGTGTGCCGAGCATGCGCGTCAGCGATCGCAGCGGAGCGGTCCGCTCACCCTCTGCAAGACCGTGGGCCAGCCAGCGCCGCCAGGACAGCGGCAACGCCCGCCACAGCCTGATCCAGGGCCTCGAGGCGACGAGCAGCGGGGCCGCCACGAGCATCAGCAGGACGTGCTGGATCATGTGCACCCAGAACAGCCGCTCGCTCAGCGGGTCGATCGGTGAGGAGGTCGCGATCGCCAGCGTGGCCATGGACCCATAGAAGGAGGCGTTCCGCCAGCGCTGCAGCGAGCGGGTCCTCGGCGGAGTGACGGTTCGCCTGCTGCCGATCCAGTAGAGGACAGTCGTGATCCCCACCAGCACCAGGGGCGGGTCGATCGACCAGTCCCAGAACCCCGGTGTGGCTCCGGCTGCGGCGAGCACTACAGCAGGTAGAGCACCACGTAGGTGATCACGCCGATCGCCGCGAGGTAGGACCAGTAGAAGACCGCCGCGTCGAGACCCGGCGCGATCAGACGGTCAGGGTCCTTGATGTCGCCGTCCGCGGTTGCGGGTTCGCGACGTGCACGCAGCTCGGTGGCCACCTGGGTCTCGAGCCAGTACATCGTCCCGAGCATGGCGATCATGTAGAAGGCGGTCCAGGTGCAGAAGACGCTCGCGAAGGCCCCATCGGTGGGGCCGAAGTTCTGTTTGGTGAAGCCGACGCACTGAGCGACGATCGCGATCAGGCCCAGCGCGACACTCGCCGCTGCCGGTCCGACCCACCCCTTGGAGCGGGCCTTCATTCCGCGTCCCGCGATGATCGCCGTTGCCGCGCTGAGCAGCAGACAGACGATGAACACGGCGCCCAGAGTCTGGTCCGGTTTTACATGCGCCGGGCGCCACATGTGGTCGACGTTCAGCGAGCGCAGGTAGAAGTAGGCGAACACGAAGGCCAGGAAGAAGAACGTCGTCGCTCCGGCCAGCAGTCGCGCCGCGACCGACAGCGCACGACCGCCGACGTCCGGTGGCTCCGGGGGAATGTCGGCGCCGGCCGGCACCGGCGGGACCTGGAGACCCAGTGGTTTTTCTTCGTGGGGGAGTGCCATCGCTCTAGCTCGCCCCCGCCGTCTGTGGTCCGCCCGCTCCCGACGCGAGCGGCACCGGCGTGCCGTAGTCGTAGGGGTCCGAGTCGAACACCGGGATCTGCTCGAAGTTGTTGACCGGGACGGGCGTCGGGACCTGCCACTCGAGTGACTTCGAATGCCAGGGGTTCGACTCCGCCCGCTGGCGGACGAAGATCAGCGAGTAGACGACGTTGAACAGGAAGATCAGCATCGAGAAGCCCAGCACGAAGGCCGAGACGGAGACCCACACGTTGAGCGTGTGGAACTTCGGTTCGTAGAAGCTGACCCGCCGGGGCATGCCCTCGAAGCCGAGCACGAACAGCGGCAGGAAGGTCGAGTTGAACGCGATGAACATCAGCCAGAAGTGGAGCTTGGCGAGTTTCTCGTTGAAGTTCATCCCGAGCATCTTCGGCACCCAGTAGTAGATCGCGGCGAAGAAGGTGAAGATCAGCCCGCCCATGATCGTGTAGTGGAAGTGGGCCATCACGAAGAAGCTGCCGTGCGTCGTCGTGTCGCTTGGCGTGTCTGAGAGGAACACGCCCGACAACCCTCCCAGCAGGAAGTTGAACGCCCAGCCCAGGCAGAAGAGCATCGGTGCCGTGAATGAGATCCGCGATCTCCAGAGGGTTCCCATCACGCACAGGAAGATGAACCCGGTCGGCAGCGAGATGATCTCCGTGGAGAGCATGTAGAACGGGCCGCAGGTCGGCGTTGATGCCACTGACGAACAGGTGGTGCTGCCAGACGAAGAAGCTCAGGAGGCTGACCCCGAGCATGCCGGAGATCGCCAGCCGGTATCCCCACAGCGGCTTGCGGGCGAACACAGGCATCAGCTCGAGCACGATGCCGAACCCGGGCAGCGCGAGGATGTAGACCTCGGGGTGCCCGAAGAACCAGAACAGGTTCTGGTAAAGGTAGGAGCTGCCGCCGCCGCCGGGGGTGAAGAACGACGTGTTGATAGTCCGGTCGAGCGCCGACATCGACAGCGTGGCGACGAGCGTCGGTGCGGCCAGGACCATCAGCACCGAGGTGCCGAAGACGGCCCACACGAAGATCGGCAGGCGCGACCAGGTGAGTCCCGGCGCGCGCATGGTGATGATCGTGGCCATCATGTTCAGTCCCAGCAGGCACATCGATATGCCCACCAGGGCGAAGAACATGATGTAGGAATCCATCCCCATGACGGCCTGGTTGTTGAGCGGCTCGTATCCCGTCCAGCCGGTCGGGAATCCGCCGAAGAAGATCGTCGAGGTCAGGATGAACCCTGCTGCCATCAGCAGCCAGAAGGTCAGCGCCTCGATCCGCGGGAAGGCCATCCGCCGGGCGCCGATCATGATCGGCACGAAGTAGTTGGCGAACGGCCCCAGGATCCCCGAGGTCATCATCCCCATCATCATCGTGCCGTGCATGCCGACCAGTGAGAGGTACTGACCGGGTCCCACGAACGTCGGCACGGAGTGCAGCAGCTCGGTGCGGATGAGCATTGCGTTCAGCCCGCCGATGAAGAAGAACAGGCCGATGCCGCAGAGGTACTGGATCCCGACGACCTTGTGGTCGGTGCAGAGGCCGAAGTAGCGGCCGATGCCCTCGTCCTCCTTCTCGCGAAGCGACGCGGGGCGGCCCAGCAGCCGGGAGACGGGGTAGTTGGCGAAGCCCAGGCCGATCAGGAAGCCGATCACCCCGAACAGGTAGGCCAGCAGCAGTGCGACATCGTTTTCGTCGGTCGCCGACTGGTATTCGAAGCTTTTCCCGCCGTTGACCTGATGGCCGATGAACCAGCCGAAGTAGTAGCCGGCGATTCCGAGCAGCACCGCACTCAGCAGGTTGAAGCCGATCAGCCGCCGCCACAGGGGGCGGACGGGCCTGGCAGGGGTGTCGACTGTCGTCGTGCTCATTCGCCGCGCCTCGTGGGTTCGGGGAGGTAGGTGGTCGAGTACTTGGGCAGCACCCTCGTCGTCGGGGCGAAGGTGAGCCGCTCCTGGGTGATCCACCTCTGGAATGCCGCCTGGCTGACCACGTGTCCGTGGTCGAACATCGCGCCGTGCCAGAGGCCGCAGAGCTCGGCGCAGTGAACTTCAAAGGTCTGGATCTTGCTCGGCCTGGCAAAGGCGATGTTGTCCACATTCGGGTTCGCGTCCGCCTTGACGCCGAGCTGGTAGGCCCAGAAGGAGTGGATCACATCAAGCGAGGTGACATGGAATTCGATCGTCGTGTTGACCGGAAGCTCGAGGTGGGCGGTCTCCACTCCACCGTATGTGGGGTAGCGGTAGGTGAAGGCCCACTGCTGCGCGATCACCTGCACGGGCAGTCGTTTGCCAGACGGCACGGTCAGCGGTTTGGGCCCGCTCCCCGACCCGGCGCCGTATCCCTGCTCGAGCCGGATCGTCCCGTAGGCGGCCAGGCTGAGCACGAGGACAGCCGTGACGACGATCCAGGATGTCTGCAGGCGTGCGTGCCCGCGCGTCGCGGGGCCTTCAAGCATGCCGCTCCTTTGGCCTGGCGGAAGCTGATCGAGGCGTAGATCAGGTAAATGACCACCATCAGCAGCACCGGCGTTGCCATCGCCAGCAGGACGGTGTTGTCCGTCACCTGACCCGACGCGGCGTCACTCCCGTGGCCGGGGGGCAGGTCCGGGCCGAGCACGAAGATCACCAAAGGCAGGGCGATCAGCGTCGCGACGATCCAGATCAGCCCGAAGCGACGAAGGTGGTTCGGGCCGTCGCCGCCCGCGGTCGGCGCGTTAGACGACATTGATGAAGCCGTCCATGTAGCCGAGGGTCTGCATCGGGCCGCCGAAGCCGAAGTACGTTCCGGCTGCGCAGGGCACGAAGCACTGCCAGCGGAACCTGCCCTTGCCGCCGGTGCGGAATGTGAATTCGATCGTGCGGTGGGCCATTGTCGCCGGGTCGCAGGGGCCGTATTCGCACTGGTTCTTGGCTTCGTCTTCGACGCCTGCCGAGTGGGACGAACACGCCCAGCTGAGGAATCACGAACGTGTGCGAGGCTTCTTCGGGGTCGATGTGGTCGAGCGTCTTGCCGTCGAGCCTCATCGCTGCCGCCGACCGTACCCTGGACGTGAGAGAGAAATGCGTTGCGCAGGCCCGAGTCCCCGTCGAACTGGTAGACGGTGACATGGACCAGCGAGTGGGCAGGCACCGTGTAGATGGTGCTCCTCACCCATTTGCCGTTTTGCTTGACCAGGTAGGACACCCAGTCGGGATGGGCGGGGCTCTCCTGGGGTCCGACCGCCGCGTCGGTCTGCAGTGTCAGCTGTGTCGCCGGGACCGTGGCGCCCGCCACCGGCGTGGCGGCGATCGTGGCCGGCGCGCTGGTCGCCCAGTTGGCGATGTAGAGCGCGATCAGCGCGCTGAGCAGCAGGACTGCGAGGATGACCCCCGTCAGCTTGCGGGCCGTCATGCTCATATCGCCCATCCCCGGTACTTCATTCTGCCGCTGCCTCCCCTGGTGGCACCTCGTACAACGCGACCCTATACATACCTGAGAAGAAAATACAGGTCTCCTGGGAAGTTTCTTAGAGATTTGGAGTCGATCCCCTGCTTGAGTCGGATTTCTGACCTTCGCGGCCGTCGGTTCCCCGCCGAGCGCGGCGGCGGGTACGATCAACGCTTGCACCCCGTTCAGCCCGCAATGAGCGCCAGCGTGCCCGAGCGCCCGACGCTGGAGGGCCTCGAGGAGAAGTGGAGCGCCGCCTGGGAGCGTGACGGGACCTACGCGTTCGACCGCACCGCCCCGCGGGAGCAGGTCTTCTCGATCGACACCCCGCCGCCGACGGTCAGCGGTTCGCTGCACGTCGGGCACGTCTTCTCCTACACGCATACCGACGCCGTTGCGCGCTATCGGCGGATGCGAGGCCGGGAGGTCTTCTACCCGATGGGGTGGGACGACAACGGCCTTCCCACCGAGCGTCGCGTGCAGAATCACTTCGGCGTCCGCTGCGACCCGTCAGTGCCCTATGACCCCGATTTCACTCCGCCGGCGGAGCCCTCCGAGAAGGAGCCCATCTCCGTCTCGCGGCCCAACTTCGTCGAGCTGTGCCTCCAGCTGACCGAGAGCGACGAGCAGGCTTTTGAAGACCTCTGGCGGGGGCTGGGCCTGTCGGTCGACTGGGCAATGACCTACACGACCATCGGACCGCTCGCCCAGAGGATCTCCCAGCGATCATTCCTCGGGCTGCTGAAGCGCGAGGAGGCCTACCAGCTCGAGGCGCCGACCCTCTGGGACGTCGACTTCCAGACGGCAGTCGCGCAGGCCGAGCTCGAGGACCGCGAGCGCCCCGGTGCGATGCACAAGGTGCGATTCGGCAGCGTCGGCGGAAAGCGGGGAGGCGGTCATCGAGACGACTCGCCCTGAGCTGATCCCGGCCTGCGTTGCGCTGCTGGCCCACCCCGAGGACGAGCGCCACCGCGCTCTCCTCGGTGGCGAGGCGGTGACACCCCTGTTCGGAATGCGCGTGCCCGTCCTGACACATCCGCTGGTCGAGCGCGACAAGGGAACGGGCCTCGTGATGGTCTGCACGTTCGGTGACGTAACGGACGTCACCTGGTGGCGCGAGCTGAGCCTTCCGGTTCGCTCGGTTCTCGCACCTGACGGGCGCCTGGCCGAGGTCCCCTGGGGAAGCGAGGGATGGGAGTCGGAGGACCTGGACGCCGCCCGCTCCGCCTACGGCGAGCTCGCGGGGCGCACGATCAACCAGGCGCGACGCAGGATCGTCGAGCTGCTCGAGGAGTCGGGCGACCTGATCGGCGAGCCGGTCCCGGTCACACGGGCCGTGAAGTTCTACGAGAAGGGCGACCGCCCCGTGGAGATCGTGACGAGCCGGCAGTGGTTCATCCGCACGATCTCCCAACAGGAGCGGCTGCTGGCCCGGGGCCGTCAGCTCTCGTGGCACCCGCCCTACATGAGGGCTCGCTTCGAGGACTGGGTCAACGGCCTCAATGGCGACTGGTGCATAAGCCGCCAGCGGTTCTTCGGCGTGCCCTTCCCGGTCTGGTATCCGGTCGACGGGGATGGCAACATCCTCTACTCCCAGCCGATCGCGGCAACGGAGGAGCAGCTTCCCGTCGACCCCTCCACCGATGTCCCGGACGGCTATCAGCCGGATCAGCGCGGCGTGCCCGGGGGATTCGCCGGCGACCCGGACGTGATGGACACATGGGCGACCTCATCGCTGACACCCCAGATCGCGGGACAGTCCGGAGAGGACGCGGAGCTCTTCGCCAAGGTGTTCCCGATGGACGTTCGCCCGCAGGCTCACGACATCATCCGAACCTGGCTCTTCTCGACGGTCCTGCGCTCGGAGCTCGACGAGAACGAGCTTCCCTGGAAGAACGCCGCGATCTCCGGCTGGGTGCTCGACCCCGACCGCAAGAAGATGTCCAAGTCCAAGGGCAACGTCGTGACCCCGATCCACCTGCTCGAGGAACACGGGGCCGATGCCGTCCGCTACTGGGCCGCCAGCGGCCGTCCGGGGACCGACACGGCGTTCGATCCGCAGCAGATGAAGGTCGGGCGGCGCCTGGCCGTGAAGATCCTCAACGCCTCGAAGTTCGCGCTCAGCGATCTTCCCGAGGCGGGGGAGAGCCTCACCCATCCCCTGGACCGTGCCCTGCTGGCCCGCCTGGCGGTGGTGGTGGCCGAGGCATCACAGAGCTTCGAGGACTATGACTACGCGCGCGCGCTGCAGCGAACCGAGGAGTTCTTCTGGTGGTACTGCGACTTCTACCTCGAGCTCGTCAAGGGCCGGCGCTATGACCCCGACCCGGCCGTCAGCGCGTCCGTCAGCCGGGCATTGAACCTCTCGATGTCGGTCTTCCAACGACTCTTCGCACCATTCCTCCCGTTCGTCTGCGAGGAGGTCTGGTCCTGGTGGCAGCCCGGCTCTGTCCACCGGGCGGCCTGGCCGGACTCCTCGGAGCTGCAGGCCGAGGCGGCCGGCGGCGAGCCTCGGCGCGAACTCGAGGCGCTGGAGGTGACGGCCGACGTGCTGCGCGAGGTTCGCAAGGCCAAGTCCCAGGCCAAGCGCCCAATGCGCGCGCCTGTCACGCGAGTGATCGTGCACGACACCTCCGAGCGCCTGGCGGCACTCGAGCTCGGCGCGGAGGACCTGCGTCAGGCCGGATCGGTCGAGTTGCTCGAGAGCATCGAGGCGGAGGAGCTGTCCGTCGAGATCGAGCTCGCAGAGGAGCCGACAGGCGCAGAGTGATCGAGCCGCCCCCCGGAGGAACCGGAGCTGCGCTCATCCTGGGGGAGTCCGGGGGGCTCGCGGCAGCGTTGGCTCTCAAGCTCGGCCAGGCCGGCGTCGAGGCGCGGAGCGCGACGGCGAGCAGCGACAGCCAGATCGCCGCGGCTCTGGCGCGGGACGGCTTGACGGCCGTTGCTGTGGTCACCCGGGACGATGTCCTGGCCCTTCGGCTGACCCTGCTCAGTGCCCATCTGCGGCCCGACCTCCCGCTGTGGGTGACCATGTTCGATCGGACGATCACCCGCGAGCTGGCTCATGTTGCGCCCTCTGTGCATGTTGTCTCCCCGGCAGAGCTCGTCGCCGCGGATCTTGCGGAGCACTGCGTTGCCTCGATGGAGGCGCCCGCCTCCCGCACCGGTATCCGCCTGGTCGACGACTCGCTGCGCCTGCTGGTCCGAGCCGGTGCAGGGCTGCTGCTCGCGTTGGTCATCGAGGCGGCGGTGGCGATGATCGCCCTGCACGAGGGGGAGATCGACGCGCTCTACTTCAGCACCAGGTCCGTCGCCACGGTCGCCAGCGCCCCCGGTGCTGCCTCCGCGCCAAGCTGGTTCAAGGCGATCTCGGCGCTCGATACGCTGGCTGCGCTGCTCCTTGTGGCGGTCTTCACGGCGGCGCTCGTTCGACGTCTCAGTGCACCTCGGCTGACGGCCATCTTCGGTCCTCGCGCGGCGCCGGCCCGGGGGCATGTGATCCTGGTCGGCTTCGGCCAGGTCGGTTTCCGCCTGGCCCAGGAGCTCAGGCGTCGACGAATCGCAGTGATCGGAATCGAGCGCGATCCGGACGCGCCCTGCGTCCGGCTGGCGCACGCCGCCGGGATACCGGTGGTGCTCGGGCGGGGCGATGATCGAGAGGTGCTCGAACGGGTTGGGATCTCGAGCTGCGCCGCCGTTGCCGCCGTGACATCAACAGATCTCGTCAATGTCGCGGTTGGGCTGGCGGCCAGCGATCTGGCGCCCAAGGCCGGACTTGTCCTGCGCCTCGGCGACGGCGAGGTTGCTGCGGAGACCGATTCGTTGCTGCACCTCGGACGGATCTGCGACGCCCACAAGATCGCAGCGGAGACTCTGGCGAGTGGGCTCGCCGGCGGCCCGCCCGGCGAAGCTGCCGAAGATCTCCCGGCCTGAAGGACTGCGCTCGGGCGTTACCGGTGCCGCGTCTCGATAGGGTCCAGCCGATGACGCGCAACCTGATCTCCGAACTGCCGCAGAAGATCGACGAGGTAGTGACCGTCCGCGGCTGGGTCAACGCACTGCGTGACCAGAAGAAGGTGCAGTTCGTGATCCTGCGTGACGAAACCGGAATGGCCCAGGCGGTTCTTCCCAAGAGCGACGAGCCATCGGAGCTCAACGAGGCGGTCTCGGCCCTGACGCCCGAGTCGGCGGTGACGCTGACGGGAACCGTTGTCGCCGACGAGCGCGTCAAGCTGGGCGGTCTCGAGCTGAAGCTCGAGTCGCTGAGCGTCGACTCGGCCGCTGAACCGGAGTTGCCGATCGCCCCCGATTCGGCGCTGGACAAGCGGATCGACTGGCGCTACCTGGACCTCCGCCGCCCCGACCGGCGCCTGATCTTCGAAGTGCAGACAGCCGTCGAGCGCGCGATGCGTGAGTTCTGGCGCGAGGAGGGCTTCATCGAGCTGCACTCGCCCAAGCTGATGGGCTCGGCCAGCGAGTCCGGAGCCGAGCTGTTCCATGTGGACTATTTCGAGGGCGACGCCTACCTTGCGCAGTCGCCCCAGTTCTACAAGCAGATGGCGATGGCCGCCGGGTTCGGGAAGGTCTTCGAGGTCGGGCCCGTCTTCCGGGCCAACCCCTCCTTCACCTCGCGCCACGACACGGAGTTCACCAGTGTGGACATGGAGGTCTCCTGGATCGAGTCGCACGAGGACGTGATGGAGGTCGAGGAGCGCTGGCTGGCTCACGTGCTCGGCTCGGTCAAGGAGAGCCACGGCCGGCAGATCCACGAGACCTTCGGCACCGAGGTGATAGTTCCGACGCTGCCCTTCCCAAGGGTCACGCTGGAGGAGGCCAAGGAGATGGTGCGCGCCGCCGGGCACGACGTGCCGGGCGCGGGGCATGATCTCGATCCTCCCACGGAGCGGGCGCTGTCGGCCATGATCAAGGAGCGCCATGGCCACGAGTTCGTGTTCGTCACCGACTACCCGGCAGCGGTGCGCGCCTTCTACCACATGCGCCACGACCACGACCCGACTCTGACGAAGAGCTTCGACCTGCTCTGGCGGGGCATTGAGGTGACGACCGGAGCCCAACGTGAGCACCGTCGCGACCGGCTGCTCCTGCAGGCCGAGGACCGCGGGATCGATGTCGGGCCGATCGAGTACTACCTCGACTTCTTCCGCTACGGCTGCCCACCCCATGGGGGCTTCGGCTTCGGGCTGACACGTCTGCTGATGCAGATGCTCGGGCAGGAAAACGTGCGCGAGGTTACCTTCCTCTACCGCGGCCCGCACCGCCTCACGCCCTAGGGGCACGGGCGGCAGAGGTCCGGGCCGCCCGGCGCGATGGCTCGGATCCTCATCTCCACGCCGATGCTCGAGGGCTGCCTCGACGCGCTGGCTTCGCACGAACTGCGAGTCGGAGAGCCCGGCTCGGATACCGAGGCGGAGGGGCTCCTCTGCACGCCGATCATGCCCGTCGACGCAGATGCCCTGGCGCGGATGCCCATGCTGAGAGCTATCTCGGTCGCGGGCGCTGGAACCGACGCCATCGACGGCGAGGCGGCGGCGGCACGAGGGATAACCGTCCTGACGGCCGGAGGGGCCCTGGTTGAGACGACGGCAGATGCGGCCTTTGGCTTGATCATCTGGGCCTCGAGGCTGATGAGCGACACGGAGCGGGCGCTGCGCGAGGGACGCTGGCAGGGATGGCGCTTCGATCAGACCTGGGGCCGCGACGTGCACGGCGCGACGCTGGGCCTACTCGGCTTCGGCGCGATCGGACGCGCCGTGGGTAGGCGCGCCGGGGGCTTCGGCATGGACGTGATCCATCACACCCGCCACCCGACGGGCGAATCCGGCTGGGTGGAGGCGCTCGACGATCTGCTCGCCGCGAGCGACATCCTCAGCATCCACGTCCCCCTGACCGCGCGATACCCGCGGGCTGATCGACTCGACGCGTCTGGCCATGATGCGCGAGGGGGCTGTCCTGGTGAACACGGCCCGGGGCGCCGTCGTCGACGAAGAGGCGCTGGCCGACGCGCTCGAGTCGGGTCGGCTTGGCGCGGCCGGTCTGGACGTCTACGCACATGAGCCTGCCGTCTCGCCACGCCTGCTGGCGGCCCCGCGAACGGTTCTGCAGCCGCACGTCGGCAGTGCCACGATGGCCACCCGGAGGGCCATGCTTCGCCTGGCGGCCGAGCGGCTCTCCGCCTGCTTCGGGTGAGCGGCCGCGGCGCTGCCCTCAGGGGCAGGGTTCGTAGCGCTTGCCGTTCAGCGCCAGATTGAACCGCATGCCGACGATTCCGGCGGCTGCATCGGCCGCGCAGAAACGGCTCGTCTTGAGTTTGTACTCTGCGTCGATCACGGGCTTTCCAGCCTGCAGATAGGGCTCGAAATCGGCGCATTCGGAGTACTGGTTGCACTGCTCGGTCAGGACCCCGTCGAAGTAGGGCTCGAGTTGGGCGGCCTGTTCCCCGTCGTTCTTCTGCAGGATCGCCATCCCCAGGGAGTGGGCCTCTTCGGCGACCCACTCGTTGTAGGTGAGCTGCTGCGCCTCGGTGATCGGAAAGCCGCTCTTGTTGGTGGCGGCTTCGATGTTGTCCGGCTCGACTGCGTCGAAGCCCTTCTCGTGGCACATCTGAAAGCGGGACGCCATGATCGGCTCGATCACCGACAGCTGGCGGATGTCGATCCATTTCTCGCCGGGCCAGCCGTTGGAGCGGCCGAGGACCGAGCGTGGAAAGGCGCTGTAGTCGGGCCTGAAGTTCTCGGCGGTCCCGACATCGATGTAGCAGACGACATGCTTCCCCTGAGCATGCAGGGCCGCGACTTCGAGGGCGCTCGTTTCGAACCCGTCGACGTCATATATCCCGGCGCCGAACGTCGTCTTCAACGTGCCCTGGAGCTGCCAGTAGAAGGTGGGCTTCCCGGGCGGCTGCCACCAGGCGCCGGCGAGGGACGCGGCGCACGACATCGTCACGAGTGCCAACGACCGTGAAGAAGCATGTCCTGACGAGTAGCCGCCGTGCTCCCACCGGGTTGATCTTACGCCGTCGCACGCCGACGCCCGGTCGTGCCGTCCGCGAGCGTCTCTACCTTCAAATTGTGCTCCTCAACGAGCTGACAGACGGCATCGAGATCGACCAGGTCCTGCTGGTCCGCGAGGCGGACCGACGCCAGCGCCGCGACGGCGGGGACTACCTGCGGCTGCTGCTGGGCGATCGCACCGGTGCCGTTCCGTGCATGGTCTGGGAGGAGCTCGGCGAGATCGAGGAGCTGGTCCGCCCCGGCACTGCCGTGACGGTTCGGGGGCGCTACACCGTCCACCCCCGCTTCGGGCCCCAGATCAATCTGCGAGGGCTCGCGGAGGCTGTCCCGGGCACCTACTGCGCCGAGGATCTGCACGACGGCCCGGTGCGCGACGCGGCGCTGATGGAGGCAGAGATCGCCGAGCTGATCGCGACGATCCAGGAGCCGCACCTGAGGCTGCTGCTCGACCGCGTCTTCGGCGAGCAGTCCGAGCTCTGGGCTCGCTACAGGGTGGCCCCGGCGGCCAAGTACTACCACCAGGCCTACGCGCACGGCCTGCTCGAGCACTGTCTCGGAGTTGCCCAGGCCGTCAGCGCGATCAGCGCCACCTTCCCGGGCATCGACCGGGACGTCGCAGTCAGCGGCGCGCTGCTGCACGACATCGGCAAGCTCGAGGCCTACACGGATGACCCGCAGAACATCGACCTGACGGATGCCGGGCGACTGCATGGCGAGATCGCTCTCGGCTACTACCTGATCCGCCGCATGATCGAGGACATCGAGGGATTCCCGGCCGAGCTGGCCCAGTCGCTGGGCCACATCATCCTCTCCCACCACGGCAGCCTCGAGCACGGCAGCCCGGTCGTCCCCTGTACGCGCGAGGCGACGCTGGTGCACATGATCGACAACCTGGGTGGGCGCCTGGGCAGCTTCGACCGGCTCGAGAAGGAGCTCGCGCCGGGGCGTCGCTGGTCGCAATTCGACCGCGCGATCGGCTCAGGGGCCTTCTTCCTCGAGCGGGGCGGCGAGCCCTCAGAGGCGGCCCGGCCGGCGCAGCCCGAGCGCGAAGCGGCTTGAAAAGCCGCAAATAGCGGAGCGGCCCGGCTCGCGGCGCTGCTCTCGTCTCTCCCCCGGCTTCTATCTTTCGGAGCCAGATGGCAAAGGACACCGAGAAGCTGATCCGCCAGCTCTCGCTTGATCTCCTACCTGATGGCCGAGCGCCGGCCCGTCACGGCACTGGAGATCCGGCGAGACGTGGAGGGCTACAGCGGCATGAACGAGGATGCCTTCGCGCGCCGGTTCTACGCCGACCGCTCGGAGCTCGAGTCGCTGCGCATCCAGCTCACCGTGGAGCGCCCCGCCGACGGAGCGGCCGAGCAGGAGAACTACTCGCTTCGCCCGGAGAACTTCCACCTCCCGGCAATCGCCTTCACCGACAAGGAGCTGGCGGCCCTGCAGACGGCACTCAGCCTGCTCGACGGCGAATTCGCCTACGCCGAGCCGCTGCGCCTGGCTCTGCAGCAGATCACCTGGGGACGCCCCAGCCCGCTGCGGGCACCCGAGCAGCGATCGGTGGCTCTGGGCATCACCGCCTCCGCCGGCGGCCACGAGCTCTCGGCCCGTCTGGCGAAGGTCGAGACGGCGATCTTCCGGAACAAGACGATCGTCTTCGAGTACTACACGATGGGCAGGGACGAGGTCTCCTCGCGCAAGGTCGACCCCTACCACCTGCTCTTCCAGGGCGGGCAGTTCTACCTGCTCGGCTACTCCCACGAGCGCAAGGCCGTCCGGGTCTTCCGCCTCTCGCGGATCCGCGGCAAGGTCTCCTACGCGACCAAGGCCGAGCACGACTTCCACCGTCCCGAGGACTTCGACCCGCGCTCCTACGCGAACCGGGCCGACTGGCAGCTCGGCGAGGAGCAGGGAGTGGCGCGGATCCTCATCTCCGAGCGGATCGCCTGGCAGATCGAACGGCACTTCGGCCGCTACGGCGAGATCCGCGATCCCGCCGAGATCGAGCCGGAGGAGGACGAGACGGTCGACGTCGCCGCGCTGGCCGAAGACGGCGACCGGGTCTTTGAGACCGGCTACTCCAATCCGCGCAGCCTCGTCTCCTGGGTCCTCGGCCTCGGCGCCAACGCGCGCCTCGTCGGTCCCGCCCGATCTCGCGGCGGAGCTCTGCCGGCGCCTCGAGCAGCTGCGCGAGCGCCACGAGGAGGAGCCCCCCGCATCGCGGCGCAAGCGCGGCACCAAGGCCGCCGAGACGAGCGGCGCCCGTCGCTCGACGCGCAAGAGCGCCGGCGACGGGCGACGGCGAGTCTGGCCGCCCCGACACGGCCATCCGCCCCGAGCGCTTCGCGCGCCTGGTGACGCTGGCGAGCATCCTGATCGCCGCGGGGCGCCGCGAAGAGCGCGTTGTCATGGCCGAGATCTGCGAGCGGCTGCAGATCTCCGACGAGGAGCTCCGCGAGGACCTCAACGTGCTCAACGTCGTCAACTTCGGCGGCGGCTCCTACGTCCTCTATGCCGAGATCAAGGAGGAGGAGGGGGAGATCGAGATCGACCCCGAGCCCTACAGCGACAACTTCGACCGGCCGGCTCGCCTGCTGCCCGTCGAGGCCAAGGCGCTGATCGCCGCGATCGACCTGATCGGCGAGCACATCCCCGAGGGCTCGCTCGCCTCGGCCCGCGAGAAGATCGTTGCCGCCCTGGGCGAGGACCCGATGGAGCAGGGCCTGCAGGTCGCCCCTCCGGCCAGCGACGACTCCGACGTGGCCCGGCTGATCTCCAGGGCGATCACCGGCCGGCGGCTGATCGAGATCGAGTACTTCAAGGAGAACGAGGACGAGATCTCCCATCGCAAGGTCGAGCCCTACGCCCTGACCAACGGTCGCGAGGGCTGGTATGTCGCCTCCTATGACCCCGAGCGCGAGGGCGTTCGCCACTTCCGGCTCGACCGGATCAAGGGCGCCGTCGTCAGCGATGAGAAGTTCCAGCCCCGCCCCGAGGTCGACCCGGCCGGTGAGGTCGACGGCTGGCTGCGGACGGGCGAGGTCGAGGCTTCGCGCACCGCTCGTGTCTGGGTCGCCCCCGAGCGGGCGCGCTGGGCCCGCGAGGCCCGCAGGGTGGTCGAGGAGAGAGCCGACGGCTCGGTGATCGTCGAGCTGAGCTTCGCCGGGGTCGACTGGCTGGTCCGCGAGATCCTCCGCGAAGCCGGCGACGCGGCCGTGCTCGAGCCCGAGGATGCCCGCGAGGCGGTCGTGCAGGCCGTCGGGCGGCTGCGCCAGGCGCTCGCCTCACCGGCCGGCGTCTGACCCCGAGCGCCATGAGCCGCCGCGATCAGATCAAGATGAGCGACGACGAGGTCGGCGCGTTCCTCGCCGAGGAGCGGACCCTGACCTGCGCCACCCAGGGACCACGCGGCTGGCCTCATCTGATGCCCCTCTGGTACGTCCTGCGCGACGCGCCCCCGGGCGAGCCGGGGCCGCGCCTGTGGTCATGGACCTACGGCGTCTCCCAGAAGGTCAAGAACCTCGAACGCGACCCCCGGGCGACGCTGCAGATCGAGGCCGGCGAGCTCTACCAGGAGCTGCGCGGGGTGATGCTCGAGTGCGAGGTCCGGGTCCACCGCGAGCTCGAGACCGTCGCGCCCCTCGGACAGGAGATCTTCCAGCGCTACGCGACGCCGCGCGGCGCCGAGCCGGTCACGGAGCTGCCCCCCGAGGTGGGGGAGATGGTCGAAAAGCAGGCCGTCAAGCGCGTCGCCCTCGAGTTCGTCGAGCTGCGCCGTGCGACCTGGGATCACCGCAAGCTGGGCGGGACCTACTAGGACGCCTCACTTCGACGGCGCTGTGACCTGCTTGACGGCCGAGACCTTCCACTTGCCGCCTTCTTCGACGAGGGTGACCTCGCTCAGCTTCTTCTTGCCCGAGTAGGTGCTCTTCACTTCGCCGTCGCCGTCTTCCCGTTGACCTGAACGGGTTCGACTTCGGCTTCGGTCCCGTCGATCTCGGCCACCTGCTCTTTGATCGCCGCTTCGCAGCCCTTCTTCCCGCCGAGGCTCGTGACGACCGAGGCCGAGAGGTCTTCGGCGCAGATCTTCTTCTGTTCGCCCGCCGTCACCGCCGACTGGAGATCGGCGATCGGCTGAGCGACCGTCTTCTCGGTCCCGCTGAAGCTGCCCGTCGATGTTTTCGTCGCGCAGCCCGCGATCGCCAGGGCGCAGAGGGGCAGACAGCTCAGGGCTAGCGCGCGACGCATCGCACGCAAGGCTATTTGCTAGCCGCGCTCGTCGTCGCGCCGGTAGCCCAGGCGGGCCGAGATCCGGTCCGCCGTCGAGACGAGATGCGGGCTGAGCGCGTCGACCAGCTCCTCGAGCGAGATCATCGAGCTGCGGGCGGCGATGTTGACGCCCGCGACGACCTCGCGGCTGGCGTTGCGGACGGGCGCCGCGACGCAGATCAGTTCGGAGGCCAGCTCTTCGTCGTTGACGGCGAAGCCCGCTTCCCGGACCTGATCGAGCTCGTCGCGCAGGGTGCGCTTGGCGGTGATCGTGTTCGGGCCGACCTTCGTCGGCTTCAGCGCGGCCAGGACCTCGCGCTGCTCGTCCTCGGGCAGGTAGGCCATCAGGAGCTTGCCGATCGAGGTCGCGTAGGCGGGCAGGCGCGAGCCGGGCTCGAGGTCCCGCTCGGCCTCGGTCAGACCGCGGCGGAAGCTGCGGGCCCGGTCGACGCAGAGGATCTCGGTGCCGTCGAGGACCGAGATGCAGGTGGTGTAGGAGGTCCGCTGGCGAAGCTCCTCGAGGTAGGGGCGCGCGTGCTCGCGAAGGCCCGTCGAGTTGAGCGCCGACATCCCCAGGTCGGTGACCCGCAGCCCGAGGCGGTACTTGCGCGAGGCGCCCTGCTCGAGATAGCCCAGAGCGACCAGCGTGATCACGTAGCGGTGCGTCGTCGAGCGGCTCATGCCGAGATCGTCGGCGATGTCGGCGATGCCCAGAACCGGACGGGCCGGCGTGAAGCAGCCCAGGATCGCCAGGCCGCGCTCGAGCGACTGCGAATAGCGCGGTTCGCGCAGGCTCGGGATCGACCAGGCGGGGTCGTTGTCGACTTCGGCGGATTTGGGTGCTGCGGCTTTGGTCCTGGGCATTTTGTCGGTCTCTGCTTCCTGTTCGGCTTTGGGGGGCTTGGACTAGACTCGGAGACATCTAGCGTCGGCGCATGACAGTCGTCGGAATCTGATCATAGATCGAAATATCGGCTGATCGGGTTAAACCTACCTGAGAGTTCTGTCGGGAGCGCCGCCAATCCCGCGGGCACGTGCCTCAGCGGACCTCGATCGCCGCTAGGGTTCTCCGCACGTGGAGCCACTGAAGGGTCTAATTCTCTCGGGGGGCAAGGGCACGCGCCTGCGCCCGATCACGCACACGAGCGCCAAGCAGCTCGTGCCGGTCGCCAACAAGCCCGTCCTCTTCTACGGCATCGAGGCGATGGCCTCCGCCGGGATCGAGGAGGTCGGGATCATCATCGCCCCGGAGACCGGGCCCGAGATCGAAGAGGCCGCCGGCGACGGCTCGCGCTTCGGTCTGAGGATCACCTACATCCTCCAGGACGAGCCGCTGGGGCTCGCGCACGCGGTGCTGACCGCCGAGCCCTTCCTGGGGGAGAGCCCGTTTGTCATGTACCTGGGGGACAACCTCCTGCAGGGCGGCATCACCGAGCTGGTCGAGGCGTTCAGGGCCAACGAGCCCGACGCGCTGATCCTGCTGACCCCGGTGCCGGACCCGGAGAACTACGGCGTCGCCGAGCTCGCCCCGGGCACGGGCGGGATGGCCGGACCCGTCCGTCGCCTGGTCGAGAAGCCCTCCGAGCCGGCGACGGACCTGGCGCTGGTGGGCGTCTACATGTTCACCGCCGGCGTCCACGACGCGGCCCGCGCGATCGAGCCCTCGCCCCGCGGCGAGCTGGAGATCACCGACGCGATCCAGTACCTCGTCGACGCCGGCCGGCGCGTGGAGCCGCACATCGTCAGGGGCTGGTGGAAGGACACGGGACGCCTCGAGGACATGCTCGAGGCCAACCGCCTGATCCTCGACAACCTGACCGAGCTGCATCGAGGGCGAGCTGATCGACTCGCAGCTCGACGGACGCGTCGTCGTCGAGCCCGGGGCCGTCCTCGAACGGACGACCGTCCGCGGTCCGGCCGTGATCGGCGCCGGAGCGGTGCTGCGCGACTGCTACGTCGGCCCCTACACCTCGATCGGCGAGGACTGCCGGATCACCGGCTCCGAGGTCGAGCACTCGATCCTGCTGGCCGGCTGCACCGTCACCGAGCTCGACGGGAGGATGGAGTCATCGCTGCTGGGCCGCAACGTGACCATCCGCCGCGGCGACCGCCAGCCGCGCGCCTACCGCTTCATGGTCGGGGACAACTCCGACATCTCGATCCTTTGAGGCTGCTCGTCACAGGGTCGAACGGGATGCTCGGCCTCGAGGTGATGCGAGCCGGCGAGCGGGCCGGGCATGAGATGATCGGCCTCTCCCATTCCGAGCTCGACATCTGCGACGAGGCCGGGGACGCTTGAGCTCCTCGGGCGGCTTGAACCCGACGGGGTCCTCAACTGCGCCGCCTGGACCGACGTCGACGGGGCCGAGAGCGACCCTGTGGGCGCCGGGCGGTCAACCGCGACGGCGCCGGCAACCTGGCCCGCTCGGCCGCCATCGGCGCGCGGATGGTCCACGTCTCGACCGACTACGTCTTCGACGGGCAGGCCCCGCTGCGCGCCGACGGTGCGCCGCGGGCCTACCTCGAGAGCGACCCGACGGGCCCCGCGACGGTCTACGGGCTGACGAAGCTCGAAGGCGAGGTGCTCGTCATGGGCGCCTCGCGGCGGCACGTCGTGGCACGGACGGCATGGCTGTTCGGCCTCGGCGGGCGCAACTTCGCCGAGACGATGCTGACGCTCGCCGCCGATCGCGACTCCGTCCGGGTCGTCGCCGACCAGATCGGCTGCCCGACCTGGTGCGGGCACCTGGCCCCGGCGCTCCTGGGGCTGCTCGAGCGCGAGGTCGGCGGCCTCGTCCACCTGGCCGGCACGGGGGCGGTCTCCTGGAACGGCTTCGCCGCCGAGATCTTCCGCCAGGCCGAGCTCGGCTGCGAGGTGCAGGAGGCGACGAGCGCCGAGATGGCCCGCCCGGCTCCCCGGCCCGCCTGGTCGGCTCTCGAGTCCGAACGTGAGGACGTCCTGCCCCTGCCGCCATGGCAGGACGGGCTTGCGGGCTACCTTGCCGCCCGCGCTGGGATGATGCGGGCATGAAACTACTCGTATGCGGTGGAGCCGGCTTCATCGGCTCGACCTTTGCCCGCCAGCGCCTGCGTGAGCACGGCGACGATGTGACCGTCCTGGACAAGCTGACCTATGCGGGTCGCGAGGAGAACCTCGCCGACCTCTGCCCGAGCCCGCCTTCCGGTTCATCCGCGGCGCGATCGAGGATCCGGAGGCGGTCGCCGGCGCGATCGAGGCTGCGTCGCCGGACGCGATCGTCAACTTCGCCGCCGAGACGCATGTGGACCGCTCGATCGCCGAGCCCGACGCCTTCGTGAGGACGCACGCCCTCGGCACCTATGTGCTGCTCGAGGCCGCCCGCGCGGCCGCGCTGGCCTACCTGCAGGTCTCGACCGACGAGGTCTACGGCTCGATCGAGGAGGGGACCTTCACCGAGGAGAGCCCCCTGCGGCCCTCCTCGCCCTACTCGGCCACGAAGACCGGCGCCGACCTGCTGGTGCTCAGCTACTTCCACACCTACGGGATGCCCGTGCGGATCTGCCGGGGCTCGAACAACTACGGCCCCTACCAGTACCCCGAGAAGCTGATCCCGCTGATGGTCCTCAACGCCCTGCTGGGCGACCGGCTGCCCGTCTACGGCGACGGCAAGCAGGTCCGCAACTGGATCCACGCGACCGACTTCGCGCGCGCCATCGGCCACGTCCTCGAGCACGGAACCCCCGGCGAGGTCTACAACGCCGGCGGCCCCGATGAGGAGGCCAACATCACGGTCGTCAAGCGGATCATCGAGCTGACGGGGGCCTCGGAGTCCCAGATCGAGCATGTCAACGACCGCCCCGGGCACGACCGCCGCTACTCGCTCTCCTCGGAGAAGGTCCGGGCGCTCGGCTGGGCGCCCCGGGTGCGCTTCGACGAGGGCCTCGCGGACACCGTTGCCTGGTACCGGAACAACCCCGAGTGGTGGGAACCGATCCGCTCGGGGGAGTACCGCGAGTACTACGCCCGCCAGTACGGGCGGTCGCTGGGAGGCTGATAGCCGGGACGGCCTGGGACGCTAGGCTCGAAGGATGTCAGCGAAGGTCTTCACCGAGCCGGTCCAGGCCTGGATCGACTCGGCCTTCGAGCACCCCACGCCGGCTCAGAACGAGGCCTGGCCGGCGATCGCCCGCGGCGAGCATGTGCTGCTCTCGGCGCCGACGGGCTCGGGCAAGACGCTGGCCGCGTTCCTCTGGGCCCTGGACCGCCTGGGTGCCGACGCGCCGCCGGAGGGCGAGCGCGCATCGACAGGGCACGCGGGTCCTCTATGTCAGCCCCCTCAAGGCGCTGGCCTATGACATCGAGCGCAACCTGCGGGCTCCGATCCGCGGCATCGGCGCCGAGCACATCACGGTCGCCATCCGCACGGGGGACACACCGCAGCGCGAGCGTGCCGCGATGGTCCGCAACCCGGCCGACATCCTCGTCACGACGCCGGAGTCGCTCTACCTGATCCTCACCTCCCAGGCGCGCTCGATGCTGACGGGCGTCGACACGGTGATCGTCGATGAGATCCATGCCGTCGCCCACTCCAAGCGCGGCTCGCACCTGGCCCTGACGCTCGAGCGCCTCGAGGCGCTGGTGCGCAGCGCGAACCCGGCGATCGGCCCGGAGGAGTCGGCCTTCCAGCGGATCGGCCTGAGCGCCACGCAGAACCCGCTGGAGGAGATCGGCCGGTTCCTGGTCGGGCCCCGTCGCGAGGTGACGATCGTCGATGCCGGGGCCCGCAAGCCGCTCGACCTGCGGATCGAGGTGCCGGTCGAGTCGATGACCGAGCCGGATGGCCCCGTGGACCCCTCCGCCGACCCGCTCGACCCCGTTCAGGGCGGCGAGGCGACACGCGCCTCGATCTGGCCGGCGATCTACCCGGAGATCCTGCGCCTGGTTCGCGAACACACCTCGACGATCGTCTTCGTCAACAACCGCCGCTCGGCCGAGCGGGTGGCCCTGCGCCTCAACGAGCTTGCCGCGAAGGAGGAGGAGGAGGGCCCTGGGGAGCCCGGCAGAGCGCCGCCCCCGTTGAAATCGCCAGGGCCCACCATGGCTCGCTCGCCCGTGAGGAGCGGACGAAGGTGGAGGAGCTGCTGAAGGCCGGCGGGCTGCCATGCCTGGTCGCGACCTCCTCGCTCGAGCTGGGGATCGACATGGGCGCCGTGGACCTGGTGCTGCAGATCGAGTCGCCCAAGTCGGTTGCCCGGGGGCTGCAGCGGATCGGGCGCGCCGGCCACGGCGTCGGCGAGGTCAGCCGGGGAAGGATCTTCCCGAAGTTCCGCGGCGACCTGCTCGAGTGCGCCGTTGTCGCCCGGCGGATGCACGAGGGCCAGATCGAGCCGACCGTCGTGCCCAGGAACGCCCTCGACGTGCTCGCTCAGCAGATCGTCGCGATCGCCGTCTCCGACGATCCCGACGGCGTCCCGGTCGAGGAGCTCCACCGGCTCGTCACGGGCACCCATTCCTACAGCGAACTGTCGATGGAGCTGCTCGAGAACGTCCTGGACATGCTCGACGGCCGCTACCCCTCGAAAGAGTTCGGCGAGCTGCGGGCCAGGATCGTCTGGGATCGCGTGGCGGGCATCGTCCGGGCCCGCAAGGGCTCGCGCCAGCTGGCCATCGCGAACGCCGGGACGATTCCCGACCGCGGCCTCTATGCCGTGACGCTGCCCGACGGGCGCAGGGTCGGGGAGCTCGACGAGGAGATGGTCTATGAGGCCCGTGCCGGCCAGGCCTTCCTGCTGGGCGCCTCGACCTGGCGGATCGAGGAGATCACCCGCGACCGGGTGATCGTCACCCCCGCGCCCGGCGCGCCCGGCGCGGTGCCCTTCTGGAAGGGCGACTCGGTCGGGCGCCCGAAGGAGCTCGGCGAGGCGATCGGAGCCTTCTCCCGCTGGGCCGTCGAGCAGGACGCCGAGACGCTCGAGCGCGACTACGACCTCGACCGCCGGGCCGCCCAGAACCTGTTGGCCTACCTGCTCGAGCAGCAGGAGGCGACCCGCGTCCTGCCCAGCGAGCGGACGATCGTCCTCGAGCGCTTCCGCGATGAGATCGGCGACTGGCGGCTCTGCGTCCTCTCGCCCTACGGCGGCCGCGTCCATGCCGCCTGGGGCCTTGCCCTGTCGGCCCGGATGCACGAGCGCTTCGGCCTCGACTCCGATCCGATCTGGACCGACGACGGGATCATCATGCACCTCCCCGACCTCGACGCCGAGGAGGCCGAGGCGCTGCCCTCGGCGGCCGATCTGCTGCTGCTCGATCCCGACGAGGTCGAGCAGGCGATCGTCTCCGAGCTCGGCGGATCGGCGCTGTTCGGGGCGCGCTTCCGCGAGAACGCGGCCAGGGCGCTGCTGATCCCCCGCGCCTACCCCGGCCGGCGCACGCCGCTCTGGCAGCAGCGCCTGAAGGCGCAGAACCTGCTCGAGGTGGCCCGTCGCTACGAGGACTTCCCGATCATCCTCGAGACCTACCGCGAGTGCCTCAAGGACGTCCTCGACCTGCCGGGGCTGCAGTCGCTGCTGCGCGGCCTGCACACCCGCGAGATCGCCCTCGTCGAGGTCGAGACGCAGCACGCCTCGCCGTTCGCCTCCTCGCTGCTGTTCGACTACGTCGCGACATACATGTACGAGGGCGACACGCCCACGGCCGAGCGCCGGGCGGCGGCGCTCTCGCTCGATCGCGACCTGCTGCGCGAGCTGCTCGGACAGGAGGAGCTGCGCGAGCTGATCGACCCGGAGGCGCTCGAACGGGTCGAGGAGGACCTGCAGTGCCGCTCGGAGATGACCCGGGCAACGGGCCGCGACGGCCTGCACGACGTCCTCCGGAGGGTCGGCGACCTGAACCGCTCGGAGCTCGGCGATCGGGTCTTCGCAGGCATCGACGCCGAGGCGATGCTCACCGAGCTGCGCCGCGAACGGCGCGCCGTCGAGCTGCGGATCGGCAGGCGAGCCCCGGCTGATCGCAGCCGACGAGGCGGGCCTCTACCGCGACGCCCTCGGCGCATCCCCCCCGGGGGGCCTCCCCGAGGCGTTCATCGCCTAGGTCCCCGATGCGCTCCGTGAGCTCGTCGCGCGCTACGCGAGGACGCACGGGCCGTTCTCCACCGAGGATCTTCACGCCCGCTACAACCTCGACACCGGCGCCGTGCTGCGAGAGCTCGAGCGCGACGGCGTGATCGTTCGCGGCGAGCTGCGCCCGGGAGGGAGCGGGCGTGACTGGTGCGATGTCGAGGTCCTGCGCAGGCTGCGCCGCGCCTCGCTGGCGGCTCTGCGCAAGGAGATCGAGCCCGCCGAGGAGAGCCGGCTGGCCGCCTTCCTGCCCTCCTGGCAGGGGATCGACCGCCACACCTCGGCCGGCGCGGGAATCGACCGCCTGCGCGAGGTCCTCGTGCCGCTGCAGGGCCTGGCACTGCCCGTCGAGAGCTGGGAGCGAGACATCCTCCCCCGGCGCACGGGCGCCTACTCGCAGACCTGGCTCGACCATCTCTGCGCCAGCGGCGAGCTGGTCTGGGTCGGCGCCGGCCCGCTCGGACGCTCGGGCAGGGTGGCCCTCTACTTCCGCGACGACGCCCCGGCGATAGGCCCGCCGCCCGGCGGCCCCGCGGGCCGCTCCCCGGCGAGCCCTCCCGAGGAGCCCGAGCACCTGCTGCTGCGCGAGCGCCTGGCCCAGGGCCCCTGCTTCTTCACCGACCTGCTGGCCGAGATCGACGCTCCTCCCGAGGCGCTGCGCGAGGCGCTCTGGGACCTCGTCTGGGCGGGCGAGGCGACAAACGACGCCTGGGCTCCGCTGCGCGCCCCGCGTCTCTCGCTGGCGCGCTCGGGTGGCTCCACGGCCTCGCTCGCCGAAGGCCGGCGCCGCGTGCGCCGGTCCGCCCCGCTCGCGCTTCGCCTCGCGGCGCAGCACCGGCGCCCAGTCCCAGGTCCAGGGCCGCTGGTCGCTCAGCGCGAGCGTCTTCGGCGGCGAGGTCGATGCGGCCGGTGCCGTCGAGCGCCGGCGGGTCCTGGCCGAGCTGCTGCTCGAGCGCTACGGGATCGTGACCCGCGAGCAGGTCCTGGCGGAGGGGATCAAGGGCGGCTTCTCGATCCTCTACGACACCTTCTCCCAGCTCGAGACGCTCGGCATCTGCCGGCGCGGCTACTTCATCGAGGGGATGGGCGGCGCCCAGTTCGCGCTCCCGGGCGCGGTCGAGCGCCTGCGCGCCGCGCCCCGGCGAACCGGCGAGGGGCCTCGCACGATGGTTCTCGCGGCCGCCGACCCGGCTCAGCCCTACGGCGGCGCCCTGCCCTGGCCCAAACGGGAGGCCCAGGATCGCCGGCCGGCACGGGTCGCCGGCGCCTATGTCGTGCTGGTCGAGGATCGCCCTGTTCTCTACGTCGAGCGCGGCGGGAGAGGCCTGACGACGCTGCTCGACGGCGCCCGTCAGGGTGAGGTACCGCCCGTTGAGTCCGCGGGAGCATCGGCCGGCCAGGACGACCCGGTTCGCCTTGCCCTGTCGGCTCTGGCCGAAGCCGTTCGCGGGGGACGCGTCGGGAAGCTGGCGCTCGAGCGAATCGATGGCCAGCCGGCGATCTCCTCGCCGTTCGCCGCCTCGCTGATCGAGCTCGGCTTCCACTCGGGGCCCAGGCGCTTCACGCTCAGCGCCTGAACGCGCCGCCGACCCGGCCGCCCGCCCGCTCTGCGAATGTTGAGAGCGATGAGCGACCCCACATCCTCAGAGCCCGGGCGCCGCCGAGGCGCCGCGCAGGCCCCGCCGGGTGGGCCACAAGGGGGCCGCCCACATCGAGCACGGCAACACGCTGGCCAGCTTCGATGCGGCCCTTCGCCACGACGTCGACATGATCGAGCTGGACGTCCTGCCCGAGCGCCAGGACGGTACGGGACGGCTGCTGGTGGCCCACGACCACGCGGACGCCTCCTCGCGGGTCCCGCCGACGTTCGAGGAGGCGCTGGACCACCTCTGCAGGCCCGAGTTCGCCGCGATCGAGCTCGATGTCGACGTCAAGCTCCCGGGCTATGAGCTGCGCGTCCTCTCGGCCCTGCGCGAGCGGGGCCTGGTCGAGCGGACCCTGATCAGCGGCATGTTCCCGTCAGGGCTGGCCCTGATCCGCGAGGCCGAGCCGTCGCTGCGGCTGGGCTGGTCGGTTCCGCGGGTTCGCCGCGACTACACGACCGACATGCTCACCGCGATCCCGGCGCTGGCGATCCTCACGGGTTACCGGGCGATGCTCCCCCGGCGAGCCCGCACGGCTCTGCAGGAAGGGCGCTTCGACGCGATCATGGCCCACTGGCGGGTCGTCACCAAGGCGCTGGTGAGGGCGGTCCGCGAAGGAGACGGGCAGATCTACGTCTGGACCGTGGACGACGCCCGGATGATCCAGAAGCTGACCGACATGGGGGTCGACGGGATCATCACCAACGATCCCCGGCTGTTCAGCCAATGAGGCAGCTGGCGCTGGAGAAGCCGGCCGGATCGGCGCCGGCGACGCTTCTGTGCCCGGCGGTGGTCGGCCTGGTCGCCGCTCTGAAGCACCCGGCTGCCCCGGCGCCACTGGAATTCGACGACGCCACGCAGGCTGAAGGCCGGCTTGCCCGCCTGCGGTTCGAGCTGGAAGCTGCCGCCGCCCTGGCGGACAGACGTTCCGGCGCCGACGTGCAGGAACTTCGGCGCCTTTTTGTCCTTGGCCGGCAGATCGAACCATTTCTTGGTCTTCGCGTCCTGATACTGCAGGTGGAAGCGCATGTACATCTGATCGCGGGAGTGCTTGTCGCCTGGCATCGAGCCACGGATGCCCAGTGTGTCGGGCTGATCCGTGGGGGTGCAGATGTTGATCGTCGCCCACAGGTCCCGCGAGCGCAGGAGCGCCTTGAGCATGGTGCTTTCGGTGCTCGAGCGGCTCGTCGCCGGCGCCGCCATGGCCGAGGCGCAGAGCAGCAGCGAAATGGCTGCAAGCGAGGCGATCAGCCTGCGGATGGACATGTCCGGGACGATAGCGCCGGGACCCGTTCGGGCACCCCGGTTGTGGTATGTCCTAGCGATGAGCGCGCGCTCGGACGATGTCGTTGAACTGCTCGGGCGGGTGCCCGTCTTCTCGACCCTGGAGCGCACCGATCTGGAGCGGATCGCGGAGGTCTCAGTGCCGAGAACCTTCGAGCCCGGGCCAGGCGGTCTTTCGCGAGGGCGACTCCAGCGACACCTGTTACGTGGTCTCCGACGGCCATGCCCGAGCGATACGCAGCCACCCGGACGGGCGCACGATCACGCTTGCCACCTTTGGCCCCGGTGACATCTTCGGCGAGCTGGCGATGTTCGAGGACGAGCGGCGCTCCGCCACGGTCGAGGCGATCGAGACGACCAGCGTGATCGGAGTCCTCGGCCCCGACATGCGCCGCCTGATGATCGAGCACCCCGAAATCTCCACCCGGCTGGTGATCGCTCTGGGCAGGCGCCTGCGGGAGAGCAACGAGCGCCTCTCGCGCCAGTCCTTCCAGACCGTCCAGAGCCGCGTGGCGGTGGTGCTGGGCAACCTCGTGGCCGAGCAGATCGCCTCAGGGGCTTCGCCCTCGGACGTGCTGGTGACCGCCACCCAGGCGGACCTCGCCCAGCTGGCGGGGTCCTCGCGCGAGTCGGCCAGCCGCTTCCTTGCGGTCCTCGAGCGGGCCGGGGTCATCTCCCAGGGAAGGGGTCGTCTGGTGGTCCACGACCCGCAGGCGCTGAGCCAATATGTCTTCTGAGGGCAAGCGGCGCGGGCGCGGAAGAAGACGGCCGCTCCGCCGCCGACACTTCGGGACGGCCCAAGAAGGGGCAGGCTCGCGAGTTCTCCGCCGGCGGGGTCGTCGTGCGCGGCGATGAGGTCGTCGTGATCGTGCCGACCAGGCGGGCCGCCGACGGCTCGAAGGTCCTGGCGCTGCCCAAGGGGCACGTCGACCCGGGCGAGACGCCCATCGAGGCCGCCGAGCGGGAGGTTCGCGAGGAGACGGGAATCGTTGCCGAGCCCGTCAGCGAGCTCGGCGAGACGCGCTACTGGTATCGCCGCGATGGCCGGACGATCGGCAAGTCGGTCTCGTTCTTCCTTTTCAGCCACGTCGGGGGCGATACGGCCGACCATGACGATGAGGTCGAGGAGGTCCGCTGGATCGGCCTGGAGCAGGCTGTCGAGGAGCTCAGCCACGACGCCGAGCGCGAAATGGTGGCGCTGGCGATCGCCTACCTGGAGAAAGAGCGGTAGCCTGCCCCGCATGCAGGTTCTGAACTTCTACTCGACGATCTTCGCCGACGAGCTCAAGCGGGGGCGCAAGACGGCAACCATCCGCCTGGGCGACAAGTCGGGCAAGTACCGCAAGAACCAGGCTGTCCTGGTCACGATCGGCTTCCAGTACTCCCCCAGGGAACGGATCTTCGAAGCCGTGATCGACCAGGTCGAGGTGATGAAGCTGGCCGATCTCTCCCCGCGGGACATCAAGCACGACAACCCCGAGTTCCGCCGCCACGAGGAGCTGATCAAATTCCTCGAGCAGATCTACGGTCGTGCCGTCTCGCCCGAGGACATCGTCACGGTCGTCCGGTTCTCGCAGATCCTCGACACGCCGACCGGCATGACAGAGGCCATGAAGGGCTTCGGCGGCGCCCAGAACTAGCTGTTTGCGGCCTTTGGGCCGTCGTTCCCCGGTCTGGCCCGAAAAATCGGCAATCTCGCACAAAGAGTGCCAGCGGTTGGCTGCACGGCTCAGATCTTCTATATATTGGGCTACAAGTTGGCACTCTCCCCCCGAGAGTGCCAAGAGGGCGGTTCTGTCACGGAACGTGGCCGAGGACCGGCAGTCGCATTCTCTAGATGGAGGTTTTTCGAATATGAAGCTCAAGCCCCTGGGCGATCGTTTGATCGTGCGGGCGATCGAGGAGGAGCAGACCACTGCTAGTGGCCTGGTGCTCCCCGACACTGCCAAGGAGAAGCCGCAGAAGGGCAAGGTCCTCGCCGCAGGCGACGGCCGGCTCGACGAGGGCGGTAAGCGCATCCCGATGGATGTCAAGGAGGGCGACGAGGTCCTCTACAGCAAGTACGGCGGGACCGAGATCAAGGACCCCGACACCGGTGAGGATCTGCTCGTGCTGCGCGAGTCAGACGTCCTCGCCAAGGTCGCCTAAGGCGTAAGGAGAACTGAGAAGAACATGGCTCACAAGGAGATCAAGTACAACGCCGAGGCCCGTTCGGCCCTCGAGGCGGGTGTCGACGCGGTCGCGAATGCGGTCAAGGTCACACTCGGCCCCAAGGGTCGCTACGTCGTCCTCGACAAGAAGTTCGGCGCTCCGACGATCACCAACGACGGTGTCACGATTGCTCGTGAGATCGAGGTTGAGGACGTCTTCGAGAACCAGGGCGCACAGCTGGTCCGCGAGGTCGCCACAGCGACCAACGATGTTGCCGGTGACGGCACCACGACGGCCACCGTTCTCGCCCAGGCGATTGTTCGCCAGGGCCTGAAGAACGTTGCCGCCGGCGCCAACCCGCTGGCCCTCAAGCGCGGCATCGAGAAAGCCGTCGATGAGGTCGTCAAGAACATCGCCTCGCAGTCCAAGGAGGTTTCCGGCAAGGACCAGATCGCCCGCGTGGCGACGATCTCGGCCGGCGACGAGGAGATCGGCGACGTCATCGCCGATGCGATCGAGAAGGTCGGCAAGGACGGCGTGGTCAACGTCGAGGAGGGCCAGACGTTCGGCATGGACCTCGAGTTCACCGAGGGAATGCAGTTCGACAAGGGCTACATCTCGCCCTACATGGTCACCGACCAGGACCGCATGGAGGCGACCCTGGAGGACCCCTACATCCTGATCGCCAACCAGAAGATCGGTTCGGTGAGGGATGTCCTTCCGGTGCTCGAGGCAGTGATCCAGAGCGGCAAGCCGATTCTGATCATCGCCGAGGACGTCGAGGGCGAGTCGCTGGCGACGCTGGTCGTCAACAAGCTCCGTGGCACCTTCACCGGTGTGGCCGTCAAGGCCCCCGGCTTCGGTGACCGCCGCAAGCGGATGCTCGAGGACATCGCGATCCTGACCAACGGCGAGGTGATCACCGAGGAGATGGGTCTGAAGCTGGAGAACACAGAGATCTCTCAGCTCGGTCGGGCACGTCGCGTCGTGGTGGCCAAGGACAACACGACGATCGTCGACGGCGCAGGTGACGCCGCCGCGATCAAGGGCCGTATCGCCCAGATCAAAGCCGAGATCGACAACACCGACTCGGACTTCGACCGCGAGAAGCTCCAGGAGCGCCTCGCAAAGCTCTCCGGGGGTGTCGCTGTCGTGAAGGTCGGCGCGGCAACCGAGACGGAGATGAAGGAGAAGAAGCACCGTGTCGAGGACGCTCTCCAGGCGACCCGTGCGGCGCTTGAGGAGGGGATCGTCCCCGGTGGTGGCGTTGCGCTGCTCCAGGCCTCCTCGTCAATCACCATCGGTGAGAACGGCGCTTCGGCGGACGGCTCGGATGACGAGCGCACAGGCGCCCGCATCGTGCTCCGTGCGCTCGAGGAGCCGCTGCGTCAGCTGGCCGAGAACGCGGGCCTCGAGGGCTCCGTCGTGGTCAACGACGTACGCAAGGCGAAGAAAGGCCACGGCCTGAACGCCGGCACCAACGAGATCGTCGATCTCGTCGCCGCGGGCATCATCGACCCGGCCATGGTGACGCGCTCTGCCCTGCAGAACGCAGCGTCGATCGCCAAGAACATCCTCACGACCGAGGCGATCGTCGCCGAGGTTCCCGAGAAGGATGGGGCAGGCGGCGGCGGTGGCGGAATGCCCGACATGAGCGGGATGATGTAGCAAGCAGCTCACGCTGCAATCGAGCCGCCCGAAAAGGCTGCCGATATTGAGCACGAGGGCCCGGCAGGATGCCGGGCCCTCGTCGTTCAAGGAGCGAGAGGGATGAGCCGCTCTGCTCGCGGCTATTCGACGGCCGAGACCTCCCGCGGGCCCTCGCCGACGTACTTGGCCGTCGGGCGGATCAGCTTGGCCTCGCGCTTCTGCTCCATGATGTGCGCCGACCAGCCCGCCACACGGGCACAGGTGAACATCGGCGTGAACAGGTCGGCCGGCACTTCGGCCAGGTCCAGGATCACAGCCGACCAGAACTCCACGTTCGTTGCCAGGACGCGGTCGGGGCGACGGGCCTGAAGCTCCGCCAGGGCCGCTTTCTCCAGCGCCTCGGCAACCTGGAAGCGGGGCGAGCCCAACTCGGAGGCGGTCCGGCGCAGAACGCGGGCGCGGGGGTCTTCGGCGCGGTAGATGCGGTGGCCGAAGCCCATCAGCCGATCCCCGCGATCAAGCGCTTCGGACACCCAGCGCTCGGCGTCGCCGGTCTCTTCGACTTCCTCGAGCATCTTCAGCACGCGCGAGGGGGCGCCTCCGTGGAGTGGGCCGGACAGCGCGCCCACCGCAGCCGACAGCGCCGCGGCGACATCGGCGCCCGTCGAGGCGACGACCCGGGCGGTGAAGGTCGAGGCATTCATGCCGTGCTCGGCCGCCGAGACCCAGTAGGCGTCGATCGCCTTGACGTGGTCCGGGTTGGCCTCCCCGCGCCAGCGGATCAGGAACCGCTCGGGAATCGTGCTCCCCTGATCGATCTCCGTCTGCGGGACGGGCGGCTGACCTGCTTCGCGGGCCGACTGGGCGACGAAAGAGAGCGCCATCACGGAGGCTCTGGCGAGGTTGTCCCGGGCCTCCTCGTCTGTGATGTCGATCAGCTGGCCGAAGCCCCACTCGGGCGCCAGCATCGCCAGGGCCGACTGGACATCGACACGGTGGTCGCCCGAGCGGACGGTCAGAGCGTGTGGTTCGGCCGGAGGCAGGCCGGGTTTGAAATGTCCGTCCACCAACAGGCCCCAGACCTGCTCGTAGGGGACGGCGCCCACCAGGTTCTCGATGTCGACGCCGCGATAGCGGAGCGCGCCACCCTCTTTGTCGGGCTCCGCGATCTCTGTCGCGAAGGCAACGACTCCTTCAAGGCCCGACTGGACCTCCGGTGCTGACTGAACCGCGCTCATGGCACTCGCTTTCTGAGCTTGATGCTTGACGGGGGGAGCTGCCTTGTGGGCAGACTCATATCGTCGCAGGAATCAGCGCAGGAGTAGGCTGGGGCGCGGCCGCCGGCGAGGAGCCCTGCGCGGCCTTTCAACTGCAATCGGTGAGGAGAGACGATGTCCGACAGCGATCTGATGTTCCGTTCCGCCGGCGAGCTGGCCGGGATGGTCCGCTCGGGGGAGGTCTCCTCTCGAGAGCTTGTCCAGGTCTCCCTCGACCGGATCGAGCAGCTCAATCCGGAGCTGAATGCGTTCGTCGAGATCGACGGCGAGCGGGCGCTGGCCACCGCCGACGGGATTGGCTCGGGCGATGAGCGGCCCTTCGCGGGAGTCCCGGTGGCGATCAAGAACAACCGGCCCGTCGCCGGCATGCGCCTCACCTACGGCTGCGCCCTGATGGAGTCATTTCGGTGCGACTACGACCACAACGTGACCAGGCGCCTGCGCGACGCGGGCTTCGTGATCGTCGGCACCACCACACTGCCCGAGTACGGCATCCTGCCGACCAGCGAGGCCCGGATCTTTGGCCCGACGCGCAACCCCTGGGATCTGGACCGGACACCGGGCGGCTCCTCGGGTGGAGCGGCCGCTGCTGTGGCCAGCGGCATGGTTCCCGTGGCACACGGCAACGACGGCGGTGGCTCCGTCCGGATCCCTGCGGCCTGCTGCGGCCTTGTCGGCCTGAAGCCCGCTCGCGGCCGGATCTCGGTCGCCCCCGAACTCGGCGACTCCTCGCTGGGCATCGACGGGATGCTGACCAGGACCGTCGCCGACACGGCTGCCCTGCTGGATGTGCTGGCCGGCTATGAGCCGGGCGACGCCACCTGGGCGCCGGCGCCCGCCGAGCCGTTCGCGAACAGCGCCGCGGGGGACCCCGGCCGGATGAGGATCGCCGTGACCAAGCTCCCACCGGTGCCCACCGCCACGGTGGACCCCGTCTGCGCGGAGGCGGCCGACGATGCCGCGGAGCTGCTGCGCTCGCTCGGCCATGATGTGATCGAGGTGGATCCCCCCTGGCAGGAGCCGGGGCTCTCCGAGCTGTTCGGTGTCGTCTTCTCGAGCCAGATCGCCCTTTCGATCGCCTACTCGGGCCACGTCGCCGGGCGCGTGCCGACAGCCGAGGACATGGAGCCGATGAGCTGGGCGATCTTCTCGATGATCTCCAAACTGGGGACGATCGAGGCCCAGTCGGCTGTCGTGCGCCTTCAGGCCTATGCCCGGCGCCTGGTCGCCTGGCTGGCTCGACTACGACGCCCTGCTGACCCCCGCCCTCGCCGAGCGCCCGCTGCCGTTGGGCACGCTGGACACGGCCGCTGAGGACCCGATGTCCACCTTCACCCGCTCAGGGCTGTTCACCCCCTTCACGCCGGTCTTCAACGCAAGCGGCCAGCCGGGGATCTCGCTGCCGCTCTACGAGGGCCAGGATGGACTTCCACTGGGCGTGCAGATCGTCGGAGCGCCCGCCGGTGAGGGCCGGCTGCTGGCCCTGGCGAGCCAGCTCGAGGCGGCTCAGCCGTGGGCTGAGCGCCGCGCGCCGGTCGGCCAGGCCGTCTCTCCCTGAAGGAGCGCCCGCCGGGGGGACTCAGACGGTCTCGAGCACGTCAGCCATCGGATGCGGCTCAACGCCCAGCGCCAGTGCGTCGGCGGTCCCGCGGCTGGAGAGCATCGACACCTCCATCAGCTCGGCCTCGTCCCAGGTGACGGGAGCCTGGGTGCCCATGATCCGCTCGATCAGCCTCAGCGAGCGCGAGACGATCGGCGTGGGGATGTTGATGAGCGGCCGGTTGCGCCCGCAGGCGCGCAGGACGGTGCGGACCATCTCCTGGTGGCTGAGCGTCTCGGGCCCGGCCAGCTCGTAGCGCCGGTGGCGCTCACCGTTGGGGGAGCGAAGCGAAGCGGCGACACTGTCGGCCACATCCTCCGCCCAGATGGGCTGGAAGCTGGCCCGGCCGCGACCGGAGACTGGCATCAACGGAGCCCATGCCATCCGCTCGAGGAGGCTCAGCCAGGGGTCCCCCGGGGCGTAGACGATGGAGGGTGCGAAAACGATCGTGTGCAGGTCGGCCTCGCGGACGGCCTGCTCGGCCAGCGCCTTGGCCCGCAGGCACCGGGTCCGGTGGTGAGTCGAGGCGCCAAGCGCCGAGAAGTAGACGAAACGCTCGACGCCCTGGCGTTCGGCCGCCTCGACCATCCGCCAGGTCGCGATCCCGTTGAGCTCCTCGATCGATCCGCGGGGTTGGTCGCGGATCGAGGCGGCAAGGTGGATCACCGTGTCCACGCCGCGCAGGGCGTTGCGGAAGGAGGGTGGGTCGGTCAGGTCGCCCAGGGCGATCTGAACGCGCACGCGCTGGCTTCCAAGCCTCCGGGGATCACGCACCAGACACCTGACCTGGGTACCTTCGGCCAGCAGTCTGCTCAGCAGCGTGGACCCCACCAGGCCGGTCGCACCGGTAAGCAGGAGCATGATTCGTACAATATGCCCCTCTCGCTGAGAAGTTCTCGCAAACCGACCCAAGAAAGAAGCAGATGGCCTACGTAATCGCCGAGCCTTGCATTGGCACCAAGGACAACTCGTGTGTCGAGGTGTGCCCTGTGGACTGCATCCACCCAACGCCTGATGAGCCCGGATACGACGCGGCCGAAATGCTCTACATCGATCCCGAGGAGTGCATCGACTGTGACGCATGCGTCGAGGCCTGCCCGGTAGACGCCTGTTTCGCCGAGGATCAGCTCCCGGACGAGTTCCAGAAGTACGCGCAGATCAACGCCGAGTACTTCGCCAGCGGAGGCGGCGCCGCAGCGGCCGGCTAGGCCGCAGGCGCGTCAGGAGACCGTCGCGCCTGCACTCAGCTGCAGGCCCGTCCCGGTCGTCGACGGGTCGGCGCCGGCGGCGGCCAGAAGGTCGTCGCCCTCGCAGGAGCGCAGGTAGAGCACCGAGCGCGCCACGCGGCGCCCGGAGACGAGCCCCGCGTCGCGCAGGACCGCCAGGTGCTGTGAGACCCCGCCGGGCGTGAGGCCGAGCGCACCGGCCAGCTCGGTCGTCGAGCGGGGCGAGTCAAGCGCCACCAGCAGTGTCGCCCGAGTCCGGCCCAGGAGCCGCTCGAGGGCGTCGGGCGGTGACGTCTGCTCGGGGCTCCAGAGCATCCCGATGCCCCGCGCCGGATAGGCCAGAGCCGGCTGCCATGGTTCGAGATTGACGATCGTCACCTTTGGCCAGACGAAGACGCTCGGCACCAGCAGCAGGCCGCGTCCATCGAGGTTCAGGTCGGACTCGCAGGTGTCGCCGCACTGGATCGTCAGGACGTTGTCCTTCCAGCTGACCGCGGGGTCGAGGTCGCAGAACAGGCGGGCCGTGCCTCCATCGGCGATCTGGCGGGCGCGATAGAGGACGTCCTGCTCGAGCAGCGAGCGGATCCGCGGCCAGTCGTGCGCCATGCACCGCTCCCAGTAGACGCGCATCAGCTCAGCCAGCTGCTCGATCGCCTGGCGCGGCTTCTTGATGAACGGCTCCAGCACGGCCGGCACCGGCTCTCCCAGGAAGGCCCCCTGCACCTCGGCGCGGATCTGTGCGGGAGGAGTCGAGACCATCACCTTCAGCTCCTCCTCGAAGTCGACCAGAGGGTGGTTGGGCGGTGGGTTTATGAAGTCCGGGTTGTAGGTCTTCGAGCTCTTCAGCGCGATCAGGACAGAAAGGTCGAGATCGGCGGTGTGCAGCCGCGCTCGCTCGGTCCAGGGGAGATGAATCGCGGCGCCGGCCGGATCATCCAGGGCGTGGATGCTCCGGGTCGTCTCGAACATCGGCGAGATTGCGAAGCGGACCCGTGTCAGGGCCTCGGTGTGGAAACGGGCGTGAATCATCTGGCTCTCATCCGGATCTTCGGTGGTCGAGTCACGGCACCCCACTCATTTAGCTCGGTCTAAATGTGTTAGCAGACTCGTGGAGATGCTCGACAGTGTCCTCATGAACACCAATCACCACATAGCAATGCTCCTGGCCGCTGAGCGCCAGCGCGAGTTGCGCGCGAAAAGCGGTCGCTGGCGGCTGGCTGAGCTGTTCGGCCGCCGCAATGTCGCAGTCGATGCCGTAGCCAACGCTGAGAGCACCGCCCCGCCGGCGGTTTCGCCGCCAGCAGCGCCGGGGGGCGCCGAGGATCCCGCCCGGCGCCGGCCGGAGCCGCGCACCGGTCCGCATCCGGGCAACTCGCCGGATGCCCTCAGCCGCCCCGGCGCCTCGCCTGGGGGGCGACGGGCGCACACGTGAGCGCGTCCGCTCCTAGCCCGCCTATGACGGGCCGGGGGCGGCCGCCGCGTAGGAGGGGTGCATCACGTCGAATATCTCCAGGGCGGGGATGGCGGCGGCGAGCTTCGAACGGAGAGTCGCCGAGTCGAAGCTGTGTGATTGCGGCGCCTGGGGGTTGACCGTCAGGGCGCGGAGGTCGATCGGCCTGAGCGTCTCGATCTGGATTCCCATCTGGCGGTAGTGGCTGTAGCCGCGCTCGTGGAGGAACACCCTGGTGGGGTCGGAGACCGTGATGGTCATCTCCCTCCCGACGCGACGAGCGGCCACGGCCAGATCCCTCACAAAGGCCTCGGGCAGTGCGCCGGCTACGAGCAACCTGTCCGCGTCGGGATGCTCGCGCAGGAGGTTGAGGATCTCACCGGCGTCCGCCGCCAGGACAAAACGGGACGCCAGCTCGAACGGCTGGGTGTTCGGGGCGAGCAGCAGCGAGCGCCGCTCTCCGGCTCCGTCGAGGGATAGCTCGAGCAGCCGGAGGCGCTCCGGGTCCTGTCGGTCGAGTGAAGGCAGCCGCACGAGTTCGACCGCCTCTGCCGTGCGCTGGACGACCTCGTCGATCTCATCGCTGAGGATCGCTCCCGTTGACATCAGCAGGGCGTCTGCCACATCGGGAGAGGAGGCGGCCCGGCGATCGATGGCGCCGTCGATCAGAACCTGCTCGGCGCCACTGGACAGCATGATGTCGCTCACTCGACGCACCTCCGACGCACCGCTGGGGCCCGCCACCTCGATCGCCCCGGATCCCCTGAGACGGGCGATCAGAACCTCTCCCAGAGGTGTCCGGACTCCGGTCTCCTCGAGCAGCTCGCTGGGGATGCCGCTGGCTCGAAGCAGGCTGTCGGTGGTTGCGACGAGGCTTCCCGCGGCGAGTTCGACCCTGGGCTTCTCGATCCGGAAGTCGATCACGTCGTGCTCCTCGCCGTCGCGACCGACAGAGGTCACGCCGACGGTCCGCTGCGTGCTCTGGAGCTCTCGCAGGAGAGATGCCAGGGCGACCGTCTTGCCGGTGTTCTTGGCGAGTCCGACCAGCGCCAGACGGCGGGCCGAGGCGGTCAGCTCACTGAGCAGCAAAGGCTCTCAGCCGGCCGCGGGCACGCGACCGCCGGACTTCTGGCGGGCCGCCAGCTCGCGGACGACGAAGGTCGCAAGGTGATGCGGTTCGGTGCCTTTGGAGAAGCCGGCGTCATATCCGAGCTCCTTGGCCAGCTCGTTTGAGACGCGCGGCCCGCCGCAGGCCAGGATCATCTGCCCCCGCTTGCCCTCCGCCTCGACCATCTCCACCAGCTCGGTCAGGTTGTGGACGTGAAGGTTCTGCTGGGTCACCGTCTGGGAGACGAGCACCACGTCCGCGTCGACTTCGATCGCCTTTGAGAGCAGGACGCTGTTGGGTACCTGGCTGCCGAGGTTGTAGGTCTCGAAGGCCCGGTATCCCTCGAGCCCGTGATGGCCGTGGTAGCCCTTCAGGTTGAGCATCGCGTCGATCCCCACACTGTGCGTGTCCGAGCCGGTGCTGGCTCCCACGACGACGACTCGGCGGCCGATATGGGTCGCGGCGAAATGCTCGATCTCGTCCTCGCTCATGTATTCGATGTCGAAGCCCTCGCCCTGGAGGGCCGCGAAGTCGACCGTCTTGGAGCAGCGGCCGTACATCACGAAGTAGGTGTAGCCCTCGGTCAGCTGCTCGTAGTGGATCACCTCGGGCTCCTCGAAGCCCATCGCCGCGGCCATTTCCAGGGCGGCCTTGCGTGCCGCCAGCGAGTAGGGGACCGGCAGCGTGAAGCTCATCTGGACCAGCCCGTCATCGAGGTGGTCGGCGTAGGGGCGCACCGCCGTGAGGTCGACCTCCCTATGCATAGCTGGCCTGCCCCATCAGCTCGGTCACCGGGTTCAGGTAGCCCTCGTCGGTCTGGACGATGCCCTCGAGCCCGCGGCCCTCATCGATCTTGCGGCTGACGTCGCCGAATGTCGCTCCGTCGATCGCCGCGAACAGCCCCGTCTCGGCGATCCGCTCGAGCAGCTCGCGAGCCCCGGAAAGGACCTCCTGGGCACGCGTCTGGATGATGCCCCCTGACTTGAACTCGATCTCCTCGCCCAGATCGCGTGCGCTGTTGAAGACATAGTCCACGTTCTGCAGACCCAGCACGCGGTCGTGGATGTGGGGCGTGAAGATCCCCTCGGTCGGCACGCCGATCGTCTGGATTCCCTGTCCCGTGGCGATCGTCACCAGATTGAACAGCGTGTCCGCCGCGTGGGTACGGAACAGGTTTCCGTCCATGTGCCTGGTGGGTGGCATGTACTTGACCGGGCAGTCCGGGAAGAGCTCCCTGGTCAGCTGCGCCTGGGCCCACTCGAAGAGCAGCCCGTTCGTCACGGGCACGTCGATCTCGAAGGCGTCGCCCAGCCCGATCTGCGCATCCGGCACACCCACGTCGCGGGCAAGCTGATGGTTGATGAACTGCGAGGCCGTCACCGACGGAGCGGCCTCGATCGCGTCTGCGGTGCGCAGGTAGTTGTCCTCGCCGGTGTTGATGGTCACCCCGAAGTGGCCGTTGATCATTCGCGAGACCCGCTGGTCGATCAGGCCACGAACGATGTTGATGTCCCGGTAGAGGATCCCGTAGAGCGCGTCGTTGACCATGTTGTCGAAGCCCTCCCATGCACCCATGGCCGCGATCTCGGACATGCACAGCCCCGAGCAGAAGCTGGACAGCCGCACGTAGCGGCCGTGAAGCTCTGACCACTCGTCCATCGCCTCGCGCATGATCCGGAAGTTGGCCTGGGTCGCAAAGGTGCCGCCGTAGCCCTCGGTGGTCGGGCCATAGGGGACGTAGTCGAGCAGGCTCTGGGCGGTCGAGCGGATCACCGCGATGATGTCCCCACCCGCTTCAGCGACGGCCTTGGCGTGCACGACGTCCTCATAGACGTCTCCCGTGGCCGTCAGGACGTAGCGCAGCGTTCCGTCGCGGTCGCCCAGGCGCTCGCGCATCGCCGCGCGCTCGTCGAAGCGCCCGGCGATCTCGGTCAGGCGTGCCTGACACTCGTCGATCACCCGCGCGTGGATCGCCGCGTCCTCCGCCATGTCGAGCTGGAGCAGGTCGAGCTCCCCTGCGCTCACGGCCTCGGCGATCTGCTGGGGGCTCCGCTCGGTCTGGAGCATCGCGTTGCCAAGCCAGTGAGCGATGCCCAGGCCGAGCCGGCCGCGGTCGTGGACGTGGTCGACCAGGACGTTTGGCAGCGGCGCCTCGAGCTGGTCCGCCCCGTCGACTCCCAGAAGCCGTGTCACGCTCCGCTCGACCGAGACGGTCGTCCGGCCGGCGATCTGCTCGGAGACCTGCTCGGAGATCTTCGCGGCCGCCTGGCGGCAGGCCGCGATCACGCCGGGGTCGAGGTTCAGCTTGCTCTGCTGCTGCGGGGCGCTCATCGCAGGTCCTTCACGATGGGAAACGGAATCACCTCGCGCAGGGTGTCACGTTCGGTGAGGATCATCACCAGGCGGTCCACGCCCATCCCGCCGCCGGCGGTTGGGGAGTAGCCGTACTCGATCGCCCGCGCATATTCCTCGTCGTTCGGGTGCGGCACGTCGGCATCGTCGATCAGGCGGCGCTTGCGCTGATCGACGAACCGCTGCCACTGATCGACGGGGTCGTTGAGCTCGGTGTCGCCGCTGACCAGCTCGATGCCGCCGATCACGGCGTCGAAGTGCTCGCCAAGCTCCGGGTGCACGGCATGGCGCTTGGTGATCGGGAATGGCTCCAGCGGGAAGTCGAAGACATGGGTCGGCTGATTGATGGTCGACTCGATTTTCTCCGAGTAGATGTCCGCGACAACCTCGGCCCAGGTGGCCGCCGGATCCATCGGCTCGTCCAGCACCTCGGCCAGCTGCTCGCGTGTCGACTCCATGAAGTCCAGTCCGAAACGCTCGAGGATCAGCTCGCGCATGGTCACCCGCCGCCACGGCTTGGCGAGGTCGATCTCCTCCCCGTTTCGGTTGATCGTCGTGCGGCCGAGGGCCTTCTGTGCGACGTCCCGGAACATTTCTTCGGTCACCGTGGCGACATCGTTGTAATCCGAGTAGGCGCACATGAACTCGATGATCGTGAACTCGGGGCTGTGCTTGTGGGAGATGCCCTCGTTGCGGAAGACCTTGCCCATGTCGTAGACGTTCTCCATTCCGCCGACGATGCAGCGGTTGAGGAACAGCTCGACCGAGATGCGCAGGTAGAGGTCCCGGTCGAGGGCGTTGTGGTGCGTCGTGAAGGGCCGTGATCCCGCACCGCCGGCGAGTGACTGCAGCGCCGGTGTTTCGATCTCGACGAAGTGCCTCTCGGCGAGCCATTCGCGGATCGCCAGGATGATCTTGTTGCGCGTCACGAACAGCTCACGGGTGCTCTCGTTGGCGAGCAGGTCGAGCTCTCTGTAGCGGTAGCGGGTGCCGGTGTCGCCGAGGCCGTGGTGCTTGTCCGGGGGCGGGCGGAGCGTCTTCGTGAGCAGCGTGCACTCAACTGCCGCAAGGGCGAGCTGGCCGCGCTGGGTCACATAGACGCGGCCGTCGACGCTGACGATGTCGCCGATGTCGAAGTTCAGGATCCTGTCGTAGGCCTCCTGGCCGATCGCATCGACGCGCAGGACGACCTGGATCGTGCCCGACAGGTCGCGCAGGTCCAGGAAGGCCGTCTTCCCGTGGCCGCGACGGGAGATCAGGCGTCCGGCCACGATGTAGCTCAACTCGTCGTGTTCGCCCGCGCCCAGCTCTGCGGGGTCGTGCGCCGCGAGGACGTCGGCGATCCGCGTGCGGGTGTCCCACAGCGTCACGGCGGGGTAGGGCTCGATGCCCTCCGCCCTCAGGCGTTCCATCTTTGCGCGGCGTTCGTCGAATTCGACGATCCCGTCGGTCGCCCCTCCGGCGGGCTCCTCCTGCTCGTTCTCTGACTCGGTTTCCTGCTGCTCGGGTGCGGACATTGTGAAGACGATCCTCCAGTTGGCGGGTGCTTGTCAAGCGTCCCGGAGCGCTGTTGGAGCCTGCCGGGACGCGGGCCGCGGGTGCTCGGACCCGCGGTGGAGAGAGGGCATGTCGCCTGCGGCGCGGGCCTTTGCTCAGGCCATCGGCAGCGACATGCCCACGGGTTTCCTGCTCTCCTCGGGCGCGGGGGCAACCGCGACCTCGACGAGTGGCAGGGTGGGAAGCGCTGGAGGAGCGATCGCAAGCAGACCGCGAGCGGTCTGGCGGATCGCCTGGGCGGCCGGGTCGTCGGGGTTCTCGGCCACGAGCGGTGAGCCTGCGTCGGCCTGCTCGCGCAACGGCATCGTCAGGGGGACCTTGCCCAGCAGCGGCACGTCGAGCTCGTCTGCCAGTTCCTGTCCGCCGCCCTCGCCGAAGATCGTGAAGCGCTCGCCCGAGGGGGTCGTGAAGGCCGACATGTTCTCGACGATCCCCGCAATCTCGAGGTCGACCTTCTCGGCCATCTGAGCCGAGCGGCGGGCAACCTTCTGAGCCGTCTGCTGGGGCGTTGTGACGATCAGGAACTTGGCCTGCGGGAGAAGTTGGGCGAGGGTCATCGAGACGTCGCCGGTGCCCGGAGGCAGGTCCACCAGCAGGTAATCCAGGGCGCCCCATTCGACGTCCTGCAGGAACTGCGTCAGCGCCTTGTGGAGCATCGGCCCGCGCCAGACGACGGCCGCGTCCTCCTCGACGAAGAAGCCGATCGACATCACCTTCACGCCGTGGGCCTCGAGCGGGATGATCTTGCGCTGGGCGGAGACGTCGGGCCTCGTCGAGCCGAGGCCGAACATGCGCGGGATGGAATAGCCCCACACGTCGGCGTCGAGCACCCCGACGCGCTTGCCCTCGGCGCTCAGCGCCGCAGCCAGGTTCGCCGTCAGGGTCGACTTGCCGACGCCCCCCTTGCCGGAGCCGATGCAGATGACGTTGGCGACCTGGGCAAGGGCGCCGGCCGGAAGGCTTCCCCGGCCGAGCTTCTGCTGCAGGGCCTGCTTCTGGGTGTCGGTGAGAACGTCGAAGAAGACGTTCACATGGGTCACCCCCTCGATCGCCTCGACGGCCGTCACGACCGATGTCTGGAAGTGGCCCTTGATCGGACAGCCGGGGGTCGTCAGGGAGACGGTCACGTCCACGACCCCGTTGGGGCTCGTCTCGATCGAGCGGACCATGTCCAGCTCAACGATCGAGCGGTGAAGCTCGGGGTCGATGACGACCTCGAGCGCGCGGCGGATCTCGTCCTTGTCGATCACAGCGCCCATTGTGGCAAACCGCGGGCGCCGGGCCGGTCTCCGAGCCGTGAACAGGGCAAAAAAATGACCCGCGGGCAGTGGGGGCCGCCCGCGGGTCGAGGGAGGAGAGGGTGCTACTACTGCCGACGGGATATGAGGTCGGCAGACTTTCCCGTGTCCGGCCCTCTCCAGGCCGGGCGGGGTAAGGGGGTCTCTAGACCAGGTTGAGGATCCGCTCCTGCACCTGGGTTGCCAGCTCGGGAACGCGGGTTGCGATCTCGCTGCTGTTCTTCACGATTTTCTCGCGGCGGCCGTCGATCTCGCTGACCGTGTCGTTGAGCGTCGTCTCGATGTTCTTGCGACGCTGACGCAGTTCGCGCTCGACGCGGACGCGGGCTTTGCGAACCTCGCGCTCGAGCCTTTTGCGAGCCGTGAGGCCGCGGCGCTCGAAGCGACGCAGCTGGGCCTGGGCCTTGGTGCTGGTCGAGTAGGTCGAGACGGTGTCCGAGACGGTCGAGACGACTTTTTCGCGAGCGATCAGAGCGGCGCCGACGGGGATCAGCACTGCGCGCTCGGCGTAGTCGCCGAACACGTCCGCCGTGTCGCGGGCGGCGTTTTCTGCCTGGCGGACGGTCGACTGTGCCTGACGGGCGGTCGACTCGGCCTGGTGGACCGTGCGGGTCCGTGACGCTTTGGCTTTGGTCGTCGCTTTGGCTTTGCTCGGGCTGCGGCGTGCAGCAGTTGCTTTGGCCGGTTTACGGGCGGCTTTGGTGCGGGGTTTTGCGGAAGTGGTGGCGGTAGGCATCTTGGGGGCGATCTCCTATGTAGTTCCTCGCCGGTTGCGAGGTGCGGTCTTGGGTTCTGTTCGTATACCCGCCTCGGGCTTCAAGAGGCGAACACCTGTTTGTAACCCGTACGGGGAAGATCGTTACAGGCGGATCCTACCACTATGTGAACGGCCAGTAACCACGGGCGGTTCGACCACGCCACCTTGTGACAGCTGGAACGTGCGTTCGGTTCGCAGATACGGGCGTTCAGGCGGCCAGGAGGCTGACGCGCTCGATCCACTGCCCCGGCTGTTCGAGCTCGGACATCCGTGGAAGGGAATCGGGGCCACGCCAGGCGAGGGCAAGCGTCTCGGGGCCGCCGGCGTCCACCACGGCGTCGCAGAAACGTCGCCCGACCTCGTACTGGCGCATCTTCAGCTCGAGACCCAGCAGTCGCTCGAGGACCCTCCAGGGGAGCCCTTTGTTGGCCCGCCGCCTGTTCATGGCCGCTCGGAGCCGGGGCAGCGATGGCAGCACCTCGGCGCCCACGGCGTCCATGGTGTGCTCCGCATGCCCCTCGATCAGGGACATCGCCGCCTGCATCTGCTCGACCAGCCGCCAGCGGTCCTCGCCCAGCGTCAGCCGCAGCAGCTCGCCGCTTCGGGCGCGGTCGATCATGGCCCGCAGCTCACCCGGGTCGGGCAGCTTCGGGAAGCGGCTGGCACCGGCGCCGTCCTTCGAGTCGCTCACCCCGCCCATGACGGACATCTGCAGCCCGTCGATCAGCTCCCGCAGCATTCCACCGATGTGACCCCTCAGCCAGGGCGCTCCCGCGAACTGGACGGCGTGAGTGATCTCGTGGATCGTCACCCACAGAACGAGCTCGTCGCGGTCGAGCGAGAGGTTGCGGGCCGCCTGGGAGAGGTTCGGGGCGAGCAGCAGGAGCCGGGGAGCGACCGTCGAGTCGAGCAGAGCCAGGTCGTACTGGCCGAGGACCCGCTGGGAGAGCATTCCGGTCAGGGCACCCACCTGCGCTCCGAGCATCAGCCCCGAGGCTGAGCGCATCGACCCAGCCAGGACCCCGTTCTGTTCGCCCAGCCGGTCCGTGAGCGGAGCGAGCATGGGCTTCATCGTCTTCAGGTTCGCCGCGATCCAGGCCGGCCGGTCGACGAACTCGAGCGCCGGCAGCTCTCCATCGGTCTCGAGCAGGCTGTAGGCGCTGACCCGGGCGGCGAAGTCGCGGGCCAGCGGCTCGACCGTCTCGGTGCGCATGCCCGCATAGGAGGTGTCCGTCCCGCCGACGCCGGCGATCAGCTCTCCGATTCGCTGGGCGGCGCCCCAATCGATGACGTCCACATGGAGAGCCTAGCCGTGCGCCCGCACCGTCCCCGCGTATCCTTGGATCGTGCCAATCTCGAGGATCGCCACAGCGCCGGGGGCGGTCCGGCCGGGCGAGGAGCCCCCGGTCGTCCGTGACCCCCAGGCGGGCAGGTTCCTCAAGCGGGCCGAGGTCCGGGATGTCCTCGCCTGGGTGCGCCTGCTGGTCGATCCGCAGGACGCCGCTGCGGTTGTCCGAGCTCTGACCCGTCCGCCGATCGGACTGCGCCAGGTCGATCTCGCACGGGTCATACAGGTCGCCCGCAGGCGCAAACTGGATCTGGTCGTGGGCCTGGCTGCGGCGACCGAGTCACCGCAGGTTCCCCCCGAGGCCCGTGAACGGATCGGGCGCTTCGTCGAGTTGCACCGCGGCGCATCGGCGGACCTGGACATCTACGCCCCGGACGTGTTCCTTGCCCGCCTGATCGATCGGCTCGATGTGCCCGGGCGGTCGATGCTTCACCCCGAGCAGGCCCAGGAGCGCCGCCAGAGCCTCGACCGGCTGCTCGACGTGGGCCGGGATCTGGTTGCCCGCGACCCCTCGGCGGGAACACGTGAGCTGGCCCGCCATCTTGCGGCCGTCCTGCCCGAGCCCGGCGAGAAGCCCGTCCCGCCACCCGCCGCCGACCGGCTCGAGGCGATGCTGGGGCAACTGCGGGAGGAGCTGCTCGGCGGCGTTGCCCGGATCGGGGGGCGCCTGGGCGAGCTGCGCCTGGACACCGACCTGGACATCTCCCACGGCGTCGTCCGCTACCTCGAGCTCGTGAAGGTCTCGGCGCTGATGCAGCGCCCCGAGGGCCAGGGGATCGAGGAGGCGCTGGCCGACATCAACGTCCGCCTGCTTGCCGCCGCGACGCCGATGCAGCGCGAGATCCTCCAGACATCGACGCTCGACGAGTCCCTGCTCGCCGTCGAGAACGAGGACGCGCCGCCCCCGGTCGGCTTCCGGGAGGAGCACTCCCTGGGTCCCTTTCTCCCGAGGCGGGGAGAGGGCCTGGCGCTTTCGGCATCGGACATCCAGACCTACCGCAGCTGTCCTCTGCGCTACAAGTTCGCCCGGGTCCTGCGGATCCCGACCGAGCAGACGATCCACCAGCGCTTCGGGATCGCCGTCCACCAGGTGCTCGAGCGCTATCACTCCGACGGGGGGACGACGCTCGATCAGATGCTCGACCTGCTCGACACGGGCTGGCGCCGAGGGGGGTTCTCGTTCGAGGGGAGCGACGGCGAGCTGCTCGAGAAGGCCCGGGTCGCCCTCACCCGCTACCACGCCCGCCTTCACGGGCAGGATTCCGAGCCGGTCTGGTTCGAGCGGAGCTTCTCCTTCAGGCTGGGTCCCCATCATCTCCGCGGCAGGGTCGACCGGGTCGACCGGCTCGGCGAGGGCGCCGAGGCCGAGTATGAGCTGATCGACTACAAGACCTCTCGTCCCAAGACCGCCGAGCAGCTCGAGGACGACATCCAGCTCTCCCTGTACGCCCTTGCGGCAAGGGAGGATTGGAAACTGGAGTCCTCTCGCCAGGCCTACTACTACGTGCTGGACGACGTCCGGGTTCCGGTTCCTCGCACCGAGCGCGACGCCGACGCCGTCAAGGAGCTGGTTCTGACGGTGGGCGAGGGAATCCTGGCGCAGGACTTCGAGCCCACTCCATCTCCCAGCGCCTGCGCGATCTGCGACTACCGGATCGTCTGCCCGGCGGCCGAGGGTTGATTCGGAGCTAGCGTCCCTCGGGGCCCCGCTGGCGCAGGAACCGCTGGAATTCGCGGGCGATCGCGTCACCGGAGGGCACATTCGCGGGAGAGCTGTCCTCATCCATGGCGGTCTGCTCGAGGCGCTCCACGAAAGCCTGGATGTCGGGGTCGCTCTGCACGGCCAGGCCGACCTGGCGTTCATAGTCGGCCGCGGCGGACTCGAGCTCGGAGACATCGATCGAGACGCCGATCAGAACTTCCACCCGACGCAGGAGGGCCAGCGCGGCCTTCGGGTTGGTCGCGGCGGCCACATAGTGGGGAACGGCGGCCCACAGGCTGGCCGCCGGCAGTCCCGCATCGGCACAGGCGGCGTGGAGCACGCCGACGATGCCGGTGGGGCCCTCGTAGGAGATCGGCTGGATGCTCAGGCGCTCGAGCATCGACGGGTCCGAGGCGTGGGCCGACATCGGCACCGGACGGGTGTGTGGCACGTCGCCCAGCAGCGCCCCCAGGGTGACGACGACCTGGACCCCCAGCGCCTCGGCCAGGTCGACCAGGTGCGCGCTGAAGGATCGCCAGCGCATCGACGGCTCGGTGCCCTGCACCAGGACGATGTCGCGCGGCGCGCGGGGAGCGGTCGCCTCGAAGATCTCCACGGTGGGCCAGACGATCTCGCGCTTCTGCTCCTCGCCCAGCGCGATCGAGGGGCGGTTCGACTGGAAGTCGTAGTACTCCTCGGAGTCGAGCCTGGCGAAACGCTTCGCTTCGAGCGAGCTGCCGAGGAAGGACACGGCACTCGAGGCGGCGTCACCGGCGTCGTTCCAGCCCTGGAAGGCGCACACCATCGCGGGGGCCCTGAGGCCATTCGGGCGCCGGTCCCAGATCAGGGGTTGCATCCGAATCACCGTACATCATGGGTTGATGGCTCTCGCCACCTCCACCACCGGCGCAGATGCGCAGACGGTCGCCACTCTCCGCGCCGGCAGCGAGGTCGACGGGGTGTTCGCCTGCACCCGCAAGGAGCGCCAGATCACCAAGGCCGGGGCGCCGTTCCTCACCGTTGAGCTGCGCGACAGCACCGGCTCGGTCGTCGGAAGGGCCTTCCGCGACGCCGACCTCCTCGCCGGGCGCTTCGAGCGCGGGGATCTGGTCCGGGTCGCCGGCCGGGTCGAGCGGTTTCGGGAGCAGCTTCAGATCGACGTCCGTCAGATCGCGCGTGCCGAGGGGGCCGACCCTCGCAGCTTCCTGCCCAGCGCATATCGCGATCTGGATGAGCTCGAGGGCTTCCTGGAACACCTCGTCCGTGAGGTCTATGACCCAGGGTTGAGAGGGCTGCTGGACGCGATCCTCGGCGATCGGGCGCTCCGCGAGCAGATCAGGTTGGCCCCCTGCACGGCGCCAACCCCGGCCGGTGCGCCGGCCCGCGGGACCCCCGGTGGCCACCACGCCTACCTCGGCGGCCTGCTCGAGCACACGGTCGCCGTCGCGGGCATGGCGCTCGAGCTGTGCACGGTCCATCCTCGGCTCGATCGCGACCTGCTGTTGACCGCGGCAATCGTGCACGACCTCGGCAAGACGCGGGAGTTCACCTACGGAGCCGACATCGGGCGAACCGCCGAGGGGTCGATGCTGGGTCACGTCGAGCTGGGCCTGCGCCTGATCGCCGAGTATGCACCCGCGTCGCTCCCCGGCGAGCGGCGACTGGCGCTGGAGCATTGCGTGATCTGTCATCACGGAGTCGAATCCGGCTCTGCGCAGCGATTCGCCTCTCCCGAGGCGATTGCGCTCCACCGGATAAATGCGCTGGACGCCCAGGTGAAGGGCGCGATCGAGCATGGGCTCGGCCGGTCACAGCGCTGACGTTCCTTCCTAAACCCGCTCATTTCTTCAAGACGGGCCGCTTCGGTGCCGATAGGGACCCTGATGGGCGACACCGCCATGCCAAGCGTCACAAACCAGGCGAAAGCCGTGACCGACCCGAGGGACGAGTCCCTCGAGGCGACCGAGCACGCCCAGGAGCAGTCTCCGCCTGAGGAGAAGGCCCACAGCGGCCTCTCGCTGAAGCTCCCGAGGCGGGGATCGAAGAGCGAGGAGGAGGAGGCCGAGCCGGCCGATCGCCGCCAGAGCCCCAGGGAGCCGAGCCGTGGTGGAGAGGCGGGCCTCTACCCGCCCAAGAGCACCGGGCGTTCCACCCGGATGATCGGTGAGGTGGCCGTCGATCTTGGCTTCGCCGACCTGAAGACCGTCGAGGAGGCCGTGGCGGCCGCCCGGGCGCAGGGTCGCCCGACAGGATCTGGTCCTGGTCGAGCGGGGCATCCTCCGCCACGACCAGCTCGCACGTGTCGTCGCCGAGCGTTTCGGCCTCGATTTTGTCGACCTGTCGGTCTACGACCTGGACATGGGTGCGGTCAACCTGGTGAGCATCGAGACGGCCAAGCGATACCAGGCGGTCCCCGTCGGATACTCCGACGACGGCGCCCTGGTGCTTGCGATGGCGAACCCCACAAACGTTCTGACGATCGACGACATCGGCATGATGACCGGCCGGCGGATCCGCCCGGCGGCGGCCTCGGTCGAGGACCTCAACCTGCTGCTTGCCCGCCTGACCCGGATGGACGACTCGATCGAAGATCTGATCGAGGACGAGGAGTCCGCCGACGACGCGAGCGTCATGGTCGACGAGGCCGACAACGATGCCCCGATCATCAAGCTGGTCCACTCGATCGTCGCGCAGGCGATTCAGCAGGGAGCCTCGGATATACACATCAACCCCGAGGAGGGCGACACGCACGTCCTGTTCCGTGTCGACGGGGTCCTCGCGCCGGCCGCGACGATCAAGAAGCGGATGGCCGCCGGGGTCGTCTCGCGGATCAAGATCCTCGCCGACCTCGACATCTCCGAGCGTCGCGTCCCCCAGGACGGACGCTTCGCGCTCACCGTGGAAGGCCGGCGCGTCGACATTCGCGTCGTCACACTCCCCCTCGTCTACGGCGAGGGCGCCGTCCTGCGCGTCCTCGACAAGTCCGTCGTCGTCGACGGACTCGAGTCACTGGGGATGCAGCCGAAGGAGCTCGAGCGCTTCAGCGATGCCATCAAACGCCCCAACGGCGCGGTGCTCGTCACCGGGCCGACCGGTTCGGGAAAGTCGACCACCCTCTATGCGGCGCTCCACGTGGTCAACGACGGCGAGCGCAGCATCCTGACGATCGAGGATCCCGTCGAGCAGCGGATCGCCGGCATCAAGCAGATGCAGATCGCGACCAAGGCCGGCGTGACCTTCGATGTCGGTCTGCGCTCGATGCTGCGTGCCGACCCCGACGTGATCATGGTGGGCGAGATCCGCGACCGCGAGACGGCTCATATCGCCGTCGAGGCGGCCCTGACCGGCCACCTCGTCCTCTCGACCCTGCACACCCGGGATGCGCCCAGCGCTCTCGGGCCGGCTGATCGACATGGGCATCGAGCCGTTCCTCGTCTCCTCCGCGGTCGACTGCATCGTCGCCCAGCGCCTGGTCCGGGCCCTCTGTCAGCACTGCAAGCGCCACCAGAAGGTTTCCGATGCCGTGCTGGCCGAGCACGGGCTGTCCGGGGCCGAACCGTACGAGGCCGTCGGCTGCTCGCGCTGCGGCGGCTCCGGCTATCGCGGCCGGGTGGGGATCTACGAGGTGATGACCGTCAGCGAGAAGATCCGCTCGATGATCCTCGAGCACGCCTCGGTCGATGACATGGTCGAGGTCGCTCTGGACGAAGGAATGGTCCGGCTGCGCGATGACGGTCTGCAGAAGGTCCGCGAAGGACTGACCTCGATCGCCGAGGTCGAACGCATGACCACCAGTCTTCTCTAGCTCCGGCCTCCAGCGCCGCCTAGGATGTTCTTCAGGGTGAGAGGAATCGCGCGCTCAGCGGGACGGCGGCTTCGGTCTGGGCGTTGCCACTGCTGCCTGGCCTGCGCCGGTCTGCCGGCGCTCTTCGCGGCGTCGCGGCGGCGGGAGCAAGCACTCATCGCCACCGCGCCAACCGCCTGATCGTCCCGGAGCGAGCGAGTACGGCTGCCCGATCCTGCCCGCGGACAATCCCCTGAACCAGGAAGTGGCCGGTCTGCCCGAGAGCCCCAACTCGCAGAGCTACGTCGAAAGCATCGGGCTCACCGGCGCACCTGCACCCCGACTTCGGGAACAACCCCAGCTACGGGATCCCCTTCGTCGTCGTTCCTCCCGAACAGCCGCAAGGTGCCGGTCAAGTTCACCGCATACCGGCTCCGAATCGGACCCCGGGCCCTATCCCGTGCCGGCGGAAGCCCCGATCGAGGGCGGGGGCAAGCACGGGCACGGCGACAAGCATGTTCTCGTCGCTGCAGGAAGGGAGCTGCATGCTCTACGAGCTCTACAAAGCCGCATCACACCAAGAAGGGCTGGAAGGCGCTGGCCGGGGCGCGACCTTCGACCTGCGAAGCAACGCCCTGCGACCCGAAGGCTGGACATCCGCCGACGCTGCCGGACTGCCGATCTTCCCGCTGCTGGCCCGCTACCCGGAGGTGGCGGCAGGAGCGATCGACCATGCGCTGCGTGTGACGGTCCCCGCCTCCCAGCGCGGCTACATACATCCCGCCACCCACTTCGCCTCGTCGAGCTCGAATCCGAGCCTGCCGCCGATGGGGCTGCGGCTGCGCCTCAAAGCCGACTATCCGCTGGCCGGCTTCTACCGGCCAGGCGCCTGATCATCATGGAAGCGCTCAAGCGCTACGGCCTGATCGTGGCCGACAACGGCTCGCCCTGGTACATCACCGGGGCGCCCTCGCCGGGCTGGAACGAAGCGAGCCTGGAAAAGCTCAAGCAGGTCCCCGGGTCGGCTTTCGAAGCCGTCGACAGCGGACCGATCATCCACTGACGCGGACAGGCGGACGCGAAGCGCCGGGGCGCCGCTGCGGGGCGGTCGCTCTCTAGGCCTGGTGTGTGGGCTCTGCCGGCGCCTGCGCCGGAGGAGCCGTCTGCTGCGGCTGGGGCTGAGTCTGCGACGTCTCGGTCAGCGTGGGCTGCTTCGACTCCCCGCTGACGGAGTCCTTGAACTCCCGCATCCCCGAGCCGAGCGAACGGCCCATCTCGGGAAGGCGCTTGGCGCCGAACACCAGCAACAGGATCACAACCAGGAAGGCGATGTGCAGAGGATTGTCAAGTCCCATGCGACCAGTCTAGGCCATTTTCAGGGCGGCGGACGATCCTGCGGACGATCGCGTCGCGGGGCGCAGGGTCCGGTGGACGAGCTGGAAGGCGACAAGGACCATCAGAGCCGCAAACGCATCGCGCAGCACCCGGCCGCTGATGGCGTTGGCCAGTGCGACGCCTGCCGCCGCACCGGCGACGGAGAGCAGGCCCAGCAGCAGCGCGTCATCGCGCCTGACGTTGCCGTATTTGTTCTGGCGGATCGTCCCCACGATCGCCACCGGCACGATCGCCAGCAGCGAGGTCGCCTCCGCATGGTGCTGGTCCAGGCCGAGGAAGAGAACCAGTCCGGGAACGAACAGCACGCCGCCGCCGACACCCAGGAGGCCGGCGATGATCCCGCCGGCCAGCCCGACGGCGATCGCCCCGGTCACCGGAGCACCAGCTCGACGGCCGAGGCCACGAGCACGGCCGCGAAGAGCAGTGCGATCACGCTCGCCTGCAGGCGCTGCTGCAGCCACGTGCCGATCAGGACACCCACGACGGCCGGCAGCCCGATCTCCAGCGCGTCGGCGACGTTGACGTTGCCGTAGAGCCCCTGGGCCGCGGCCGCGAACGCGGCGATGAAGACGATGGCGGCGAGCGAGGTGGCCGTCGCCTGGCGCTCTTCATAGCCCAGCCAGAGAATCGCCAGCGGAACGATCACCGTCCCGCCGCCGACTCCGAAGAGCCCGCTGAAGACGCCCGCCATCGTGCCGATCGCGACGAGCTTCAGGGTGCGGTTGGGCGAGCCCTCAGCGGCCACGGGCGTCAGCGGGCGGGCCGGCTGCCATGCGCGCCATACTAGAGCGGTGTCGCCTTCCGCAACGCTCGTGGAGGCGCTCGGGCCGATCCGCTCCGAGCCCGCCAGGTCCGCCATCCTGCTCGATATCGACGGCACTCTCGGCGCCGATCGTCCGCCACGCGGACGACGCCCATGTGCCCGAGGCGACGCGGGCCGTCCTGATCGAGGTCTCGCGCCGCTACGGCGTGGTGGGCTGCGTCAGCGGGCGTCGTGCCGCGACGGCCCGCTCGATCGTCGCGATCGGGACGATCGCCTACCTCGGCAATCACGGCGGCGAGCTGCTGCGCCCAGGCTCGACCCGAGCCGAGATCGACCCCGAACTCGCGGCATGGACGAGCCAGGATCAGGGACTTCGCCGATCGTGCGCTGACACCCGAGCATCATCGGATCCGGGTGCGGGCCGAGGACAAGGAGGCGATCGCCGCCTTCCACTGGCGAGGCGCCCCGGACGAGGCTGTCGCCGAGGCGGCGGTGCGCGAGATCGCCGCGCGCGCCCAGGAGGAGGGCTTCGCCGTCCACTGGGGGCGCAAGGTGCTCGAGGTGCGCCCGCCGGTCGAGTTCGACAAGGGCCTCGGCATCAAGGGGCTGCTGCGCTCCGAGGATGTCTCCGCCGCGATCTACGTCGGCGACGACACGACAGACCTCGATGCCTTCCGGGCGCTGCGGGCGCTGCGCGCCGCAGGCGATCTGCAGTGCGCTCTCTGCGTCGCCGTGAGCTCGGACGAGACGCCCCCCGAGCTCGCCGCGCGAGGCGGACCTCTCGGTGGACGGTCCCGCGGGCGTGCGCGGACTGCTGGAGGCGCTGCTCTAGCGCCGTGCGTTTCGTCGACTTCCTCAGGACGACGGTCCTGCTCAGTGCAGGAGCGGCCACGGCGCTCGGCGCGATCTGCGTTCTGGCCGGGGCGGCCGACTCCAACCGCCTGGTCGTGATCGTCGCCGTGGGGTGGTGGCTCGTGGCGACCATCATCGGGCTGCGGCTCAGCCGGCGCGCCGAAGCAAGCCCTCCGATCGCGCGCCTGCTGGCGGGCGCACAGTCGAGCTCCTCGCTGCCCGAGCACCGCCCCAGCGCGATCATCATCAACCGCCTCTGGCCGCTGGTCGCTGTTCACCCTCCTCTCTGGTGGGCTTGCCTTCCTCGCGCCCCAGATCCCGGGTATCGCGGCGGGTTTCGCGATCATCTGGGCGCTCGCCTGGCGCCGCCAGGATGCGGCCGTGGCGGCGATCGAGGAGCGCGACGGGGCCAGCTTCTACGTCCGGCGCACGTCGCCGCTGAAGCCGATGGCCCTGCTGCGGACGCCCGGTTTCAAATCGAGCCGCGCCGAGCAGATGAACGGGGCCGTCACCTGAGATGGGCGCCGCCGGCGCCCTCGATGTGCTGATCGTCTCGCTCGGCTCGACCACCGGCCTGCGGACGGCCGACGAGGCGCTTGCGCGCCTCGATCGAGCGCGCCGGCGCGAGCGTCGCGATCGCCTCGGCGAGCCGCGCCCCGCGCGCGTGCGCACGCTGGCACTGACCGACCTCCTCTGGGCCCGGGCGGCCCGGCTGGCCGCCGAGCAGCGGCTGAACGGCCCGCAGACACGCGGCCGAGGGCGATCATCTACTCGAGCACGACCGCCGCCCTCCTCTGGCCGCGCCCCGGAGCGATCCGCTTCGATGCGCCCGCCGCCGGGAACCGGCCCGGCCGGCACGGCCTCTGGCAGCGGCCGCTCGAGCGCCGGCGCCTGGCAGAGGCGCCGCTGCTGCTTCCCCTGAGCGAGGGCGGCCTGGCCGAGGTCCCGCCCGCCGCACGGGCCGGTGATCGGGCGCTGGTCCTGTGGCCTCTGCCGCCGAGCCGTCCGGCCCGGCGGCACCCCGCAGCGGGACATCGCGGCGATCACCTACGCCGCCAACCCCGCCAAGAAGGGCCTCGACCGGGTCCTCGCGCGCATGGCGGGAGCTGCGCGCGTGACTCGGCGCAGCCGGGCGAGCTGCGTGGTGGCGGGGGTGGCGCCGAGGAGCTGCGAGGCGCCGGGATCGATCTGAGCTCCGAGGCGGGCGTGCGCTGCGTGGGGCGCCTCGGCGCGGCGGAGTACCGCGCCCTGCTGCGCCGCGCCCGCGTGTTCGTCTGCGCCCCCCGGCGCGAGGACTACGGCGCCGCGCAGCTCGAGGCGCTGGCCGACGGGTGCCTGCTCGTCACGACGCCCGGCGCCGGGCCCCTATGCCGCGCTCCGATCGCCAGGGAGCTGGACGCTCGCCTGGTGGGCGAGGATCTCGCGGCGGGCCTGCGCGCCGCCCTCGAGAGCCCCGCCGGAGGGCTACGCCGACCGGGCGGCGCAGGCGCTGGCGCCGTTCAGCCGGGCGGCCATCGACCGGCAGGTCGCCGCAGGAGCTTCTGCCGCGCCTGCTTCCTCCTAGCGGCGGAGCTCGCTCCAGGGGCGCGTGTTGGCGACCTGCTCGCTCGTCAGCCACGCGCGGCGAGCCGTCGCGATGCCCCAGCGCATGTTCTGCAGCGTCCGGGTGCGGTGGGCGTCGGAGTCGATCAGGATCGAGACCCCGGCTCGAGCGGCCGCACGGGCGTTGACGTCGGAGAGGTCGCGGCGATCGGGGTTCGCGTTGATCTCGAGCATCGTTCCGCGTCCTCGCCGCCGCCGCGAAAACCGCCTCGAGGTCGACCGCGTAGGGCTCGCGCCGCTCGATCAGCCGCCCCGTGGGGTGAGCGATCGCGCGCACCAGCGGATGCTCGATGGCGGCGATCATGCGCTCGGTCATCGCCTGTTCGCTCATGCCGAAGGAGGTGTGGACGCTGGCGATGACCCAGTCGAGCTCGGCCGAGCAGGTCGTCCTCGTAGTCGAGCGAGCCGTCGGGCAGGATGTTGACCTCGCTGCCCGCCAGCAGCTCGATCCCCTCGAGCGCGGTCGTTCGCCTCGCGCACCAGCTCGATCTGGCGGCGGCAGCTGCTCCGGCGAGACATCGTCGCCGAAGCCGTGGCTGGCCGAGTGGTCGGTGATCGCCAGGTACTCATAGCCGCAGTCGCGGGCCGCCCTGCCCATCTCCTCGATCGTGTTGTGCCCGTCCGAGGCGATGGTGTGGCTGTGCAGGTCGCCGCGGATGTCGCTCAGCTCGATCAGGCTCGGGCAGCCCGCCGGGCCGTGCGGCCGCCTCGAGCTCGCCGCGGTTCTCCCGGAGCTCCGGCTCGATGTAGGCCAGGCCAAGCCGCTCATAGACCTCCTGCTCGGTGGCGCAGGTAAGCGTCCTGCCGGTCGCGTCGTCGAGGATCCCGTACTCGGAGACGTGCAGCCCGCGCCGGACGGCCGCCTCGCTGCAGGGCGGCGTTGTGCCCGCCCGAGCCGGTGAAGTGCTGGAGCAGGTTGCCGAGCTGGCCGGGCTTGGCGATCCGCAGGTCGACGACCGATGCCGGCGTGGGTTCGAGCCTTGCGCGCCGGCCTTCCCGGCGGAGCTGACGCTCTCGATCTGCTCGAGCTTGGCGAGGCTCCTGGCCAGCGCGGTGGGCCTGCGTGGTCGTCGCGATGATGTCGAGGTCCTTGACGCTGTCGGCCCGCCGTCGGGCCGACCCGGCCAGCTCGCACGTGCGTGCCCGGGCCCCCCGAGCGCGACGCAGGCCGGCGACGAGTTCCTCGCCCAGCTCGAGCGCCCGGGTCAGGAGCACGCGGTTGGAGCGCCCCTCGGGGCGTTCGCGGCGCTCCTGCAGCGCCGCCAGCATGCTCGCCTCGAACTTCGGCCCGAGCCCCTTGACCGCCCTGCAGGCGCTCGTTGCGCGGCCGCGTCCTCGAGCGCCTCGGGCGAGTCGATCCCCAGCTCGGAGAACATCAGGCGGGCCCGCTTGGGGCCGAGGCCGGGCAGCCGTGGTCAGTTCGATCAGCCCGGCCGGGAACTTCGCCCGCAGCTTGACCGCCGCCGGGATCTCGCCGGTCTCGGCAGGGCCTGGATCTTCTCCTGAAGCGTCTTGCCGATCCCTGGGAGCTCGGTCGCCCGGCCCTCGCCGGCCATCGCCGCGACCGAGACGGATGCCTCGCGGACGGCCTTGGCGGCGGTCCGGTAGGCGACGCACGCGGTGGACGATCGCCCCGTCGAGCTCGTACAGGTCGCCGAGCTCCTCGAGCGCATCGGCGATCGTGCCATTGGACGGAGGGGAGGCTGCCACGCGCACCAGCCTAGGGCCCGGAGGCGCCGCGCACCCGGCGAGCGGACCGCACGATCCTCGCCACGCTCTAGGGTACGCCGAGCCATGCGTGGCGAGCCCTGGCTGATACTGCCCACATACAACGAGGCGGCCAACGTCGAGGCGATCCTCACAGCCGCCGGAGACGTGCTGGGCGCAGCGGCGCCGGAGGGCTTCCGGATACTGGTCGTCGACGACGGCTCGCCCGACGGGACGGGCAGGCTTGCCGACGCGATGGCCGAGCAGCACGAGTGGGTCAGGGTGCTCCACCGCACCGAGAAGGGAGGCATCGGCCCCGCCTACCTGGCGGGCTTCGCCCACGCCCTGGAGCATGGGGCGGGCTACGTCATGGAGATGGACTCCGACTTCTCCCACGACCCGGCCGACCTCGCCCGGCTGCTGGCTGCGGCCGAGGGAGACGCCGACCTGGCGCTGGGCTCGCGCTACGTGCCCGGGCGGGGAAGTCAAGGACTGGGGTCTTCTGCGCAAGTTCATCAGCGAGGGCGGCTCGACCTACGCCCGCCTGGTCCTCGGCCTGAAGGTTCGCGACCTGACGGGCGGCTTCAAGTGCTTCCGCAGGGAGGTCCTCGAATCGATCCGCTTCGACGAGGTTCGCTCTCGCGGATATGCCTTCCAGGTCGAGCTCACCTACCGAGCCGTCCAGGCGGGCTTCCGCGTCACGAGGTCCCGATCGTCTTCCGCGATCGCGAGCACGGCCAGAGCAAGATGTCCTGGCGAATCGCCGCCGAGGCGATGTGGCTCGTGCCGTTGTTGCGCTTCAGCTGAAGCTCCCGGCGGCCGATGGATGGGGGATGGACGCTTCGGCCTACGCGTTCGCCCATGGCGTGCGGCATACGCGCGCGACCCTGCGAGCCTGGCAGCGGACGCCGGGCAAGGTCGTCGGAGCATGGGTCGCCGGCTCGGCGATGGCCGCCGCCGGCCTGCTGGCTGCGGTATGGGTCATCGCGACGCTCGATCCGGGCTACACGCAGATTCTTCAGCTGCAACCGCCCTTCGCCGTGGGGGACCGGGCCGATGTTTTCCACATTCTGCGCGCCAACATGCTCGTGCTGGCCCTCCACGCGATGGCCTGCGTCGCGGGCTTCATCGCAGGCAGCTCGCTTCCGCTGCAGGCCGAGCACCACAGCGGCGCCTCGCGCTGGGTGCACGAACACGGCGGGCGTCTGGCGATCGCCTTCGTCGTGGGAGCCACGACCTTCTCCCTCAGCGCCCAGGCCTACGTGATCGGTCACACCCTCGCCGGCGTCTCGAACTTCCTGCACGTCGCCCCGGCGATCTGCTGCTCGGGGTCCTGCCTCATGCGATCCCTGAGCTGATCGCCCTGTTCCTGCCGCTGGCGGCCTGGATCATCGCCTCGCCGGCGGGGCGAGTGGGAGCAGCTGCTGGCAGCAACGCTCGTCACGGTCGCCCTGGCCATTCCCGTCCTGGTCATGGCGGCTCTGATCGAGGTCTACGTCTCGCCCCATCTCTTCAGCACCCTGACGGGCATTCACCCGCCGATCGTGCGCACCGCAGACGGCTGGGTCGTGACGGTCGGCCACTAGAGGGCCTCCCCGCCGGCGCGGCCTTCTCGCCTCGCGTGGACGGCGGAATAGAGCTCGCCGAGGGCCCTCGGGGGACCCCTCCTTCATTTTGTATAGTGAGGGGTACACCGACTAAGGAGACACCATGGCAGGCACCCTCGCCCAAGTCACAGACAACAACTTCACTGCCGAGGTCCTCGAGGCCGACGGTCCCGTTCTCGTCGACTTCTGGGCGCCCTGGTGCGGTCCCTGCCGTGTCGTCGCCCCGGTCCTCGAGGAGATCGCCTCCGAGCGCCAGGATCTGAAGATCGTCAAGTTGAACACCGACGAGAACCCGCAGACCTCGGCTCAGTACCAGGTCCTCTCGATCCCCACGATGATCCTCTTCAAGGGCGGCCAGCCGGTCCACACCGTCATCGGGGCCTACCCCAAGAAGAAGCTCGAGCAGGAGCTGGAGCCCGCCCTCTCAGTGGGCTAGCGGGGGAGGATCGGCCTTGGACAGGCTGATCCTCAACTCGAGCCCGTCGACCGTCTCGATCTCGCTGTAGGCCATCTCGGCGATGGCGGCCTCGGCCGCCTCGTCGAGGTAGAGCTGCTCGGCCAGCGTCTCGGTGCTCAGATGGTCGGCGTAGCGCTCGGCGGCGGCGATCAGCGCCCGGTCGCCCGTCGAGGGCCAGCTCGATCCGGTCCTCGACCTGCAGGCCGGCGCTCTTGCGGGCGTTCTGGACGGCGTGGACGATCTCGCGCCCCCGGCCCTCCTCGAGCAGGTCCTCGTCGATCGCCAGATCCAGGGCGACGGCGTGCGCGCCCTCGCGCTCGACGCTGTAGCCCTCGGGAGGGCGCATCGTGAGCAGCAGATCGTCCGCTGAGAGCGTGTGCTCGCGCCCGGCAACCGAGATGCCGATGCTGGCGCCGTCGCGCAGCGCCTCGGCGACATGGGCCGGGTCCAGGGCGGCGATCGCCTCCGCCGCCAGGGGCATCTCCTTGCCGAACAGCGGGCCCGAGCGTGCGGTAGTTGGCCTTGACCTCGTAGCTGCCCAGCTCGTCGGCGGCCGCGACGAAGCGGACGCGCCCGACGTTGAGCTCCTCGCGGACCACGTCGACCAGGCGCTCGATCGCCTGGCGCTCGCGGTCGTCGGCGACGACGACGGCCTCGGCCGAGCGGCTGGCGGACCTTGATCTTCGCCTTGCCGCGGGCACCCAGGCCGAGGCGGACGGTCTCGCGCGCCAGGGCCATGGCCGCTTCAAGGCCCTCGTCCCGCGGCGCGATCGACTCGGGCGAGGGGAAGTCGCAGAGGTGGACGCTCGGGAGCTCGCCGTCGAGGTTGTCGTAGATCTCATCGGCGATGAAGGGGCAGAACGGGGCGAGCAGCTTGGCGACCGTCAGGAGACAGGTCCGCAGTGTCGCGAAGGCAGCCGCCTCGCCGTCCCAGAAGCGCCTGCGCGAGCGGCGGACGTACCAGTTGGAGAGCTCGTCCACGAGCTCGGCGATCGCCCGTCCGGCGGCGGTGGCGTCATAGGCGTCCAGGCGCTCGGCGACGAACTCGGCGGTGCTCGCCGTGCGCGACAGCGCCCAGCGGTCCAGGTCGCTCAGCTCCCCTGCGCCTCGGCCGGCTCGGCCGGCGAGCCGGCCAGCTCGGACGAGGCGGCCTGGGCGTAGAGGACGTAGAAGTAATAGGTCGACCAGAGCTGCTTGAGGAACAGCCGGACGCCCTCGCCGATCGTCTCGGCCGAGAAGCGGTAGCCGTCCCAGGGCTGCTTGGAGGTGAAGAAGTACCAGCGGAAGGCATCCGCCCCGTAGGTGTCCAGGACCTCCCAGGGCTCGACCGTGTTGCCCTTGGACTTGGACATCTTCTGACCCTCCTCGTCGAGGATCAGTCCCAGGCAGACGACGTTGCGGTAGGGCGACGGCCGCTCCAGCAGCGTCGAGACGGCCAGCAGCGAGTAGAACCAGCCGCGTGTCTGATCCTGCGCCTCGCAGATGAAGTCCGCCGGGAAGGCTCCGTCGAGGACCTCCTCGCCGGCGAAGGGGAAGTGATGCTGGGCGAAGGGCATCGCGCCCGAGTCGAACCACACGTCGATCACCTCGGGGACCCGCTGCATCGGCTCGCCGCAGGGACTCCCGGCCTCTGCGCCGTGGGTGCAGGGGAAGGTGATGTCGTCGACGAAGGGCCGGTGGTGATCGGAGAGCTCCTCGCCGGAGCGCTCGGCCAGCTCGGCGAACGAGCCGACCACGTGGAGGTGGCCGGATGCGCAGCGCCAGACCGGCAGCGGCGTGCCCCAGTAGCGCTCGCGCGAGAGGGCCCAGTCGACGTTGTTCTTGAGCCAGTCGCCGAAGCGGCCGTGCTTGACGTGAGGCGGGTGCCAGGCCGACCGTCTCGTTCGCCTCGAGCAGCCGGTCGCGGAGTTTCGCCGTCGCGATGTACCAGGAGGGTTTGGCGTAGTAGATCAGCGGGTTGCCCGAGCGCCAGCAGTGGGGGTAGGAGTGCTCGTAGTCCTGGACCCGGAGCAGCAGGCCGCGCTCGCGCGAGGTCCTCGATCAGCTCGCCCGTCAGCGTCTCGTCCTTGACCTCCCGCCCCTCATAGGTGGAGCCGTTGCGGTCGAGGACACGCTCGTCGTAGGTGCCGTCGGGCAGCACCGGGTTGTAGAGCGTCGCCGCGTCCGTCGGGTCGAACGGGACCAGCGGCGAGGCGCCCGCGACGCGGTAGTCGTCCTCGCCGAAGGCGGGGGCCAGATGGACGATGCCCGTCCCGTCCTCGGTGGTCACGAAGTCGTCCAGGAGGATCGGCAGCGGCCCGGGCTCCGCGGTCCGTCGGCGGCGAAGATCGGCCCCTGGTAGGAGCCGAAGCGCTCGAGGAGCTCGGCGCCCGAGAGCCGCTCGAGGATCTCGGCGTCCTCGCCCAGCACCGCCTCGACGCGCGCCTCGGCGAGCAGGAACAGCTCGCCCGCGGAGCGCACCCGCGCGTAGGTGGCCGACGGCGAGATCGCCACGCGCGACGTTCCCCGGCAGCGTCCACGGCGTGGTCGTCCAGACGAGCAGCTGCTCCTCGCCCTGCGAGACGGGGAGCTTGAGGAAGACGCTCGGATCGACGACGTCCCGGTAGCCCAGGGCGACCTCGTGCGAGGAGAGGGTCGTCTCGCAGCGCGGGCAGTAGGGGACGACCTTGTTGCCCTCGTAGAGCAGGCCCCGCCGGTCGATCTCCGACAGCGCCCACCAGACCGACTCGATGTAGGTCTCGTCCAGCGTGCGGTAGGCGTGCTCGAGGTCGAGCCAGAAGCCGATCCGCTCGGTCAGCCGGTCCCACTCCTCGAGGAAGGTGAAGACCGACTCGCGGCACTTCGCGTTGAAGGCGGCGATCCCGTACTCCTCGATCTCGGCCTTGTGCTGGATCCCGAGCTCCTTTTCGACGGCGATCTCGACCGGCAGGCCGTGGCAGTCCCAGCCGCCCTTGCGCTCGACGCGGTAGCCGCGCATCGTCTGGAAGCGGGGATAGATGTCCTTGAAGACCCGCGAGAGGACGTGATGGGAGCCCGGCGGCCCGTTGGCGGTCGGGGGCCCCTCGTAGAAGACCCACGACGGCGCGCCCTCGCGGGCCCGCAGCGAGCGCCTGAAAGACGTCCCGCTCGCGCCAGCGCTCGAAGGATCTCCTGCTCGAGGTCGGGCAGGTCCGGCGCGGGTCGACGTCGCGGCGGGGAAGCAGTGGGTCGGCGGGCGCGCTCACGGGGAGGGCCATTCTAGGCGCAGGCGCCATGCCCGCTCAGCGCAGGCATCCGTCCTCATACGATGAGGCGATGAGGCTGCGCCTCTACCACCATGCCGACGGCGCGCGTGTCGCCTACAGGGAGGTCGGGGCCGGCCCGCCGCTGGCGCTGCTGCATTCGGGGCTGCTCTCCCACAAGGAGTGGGAGCCGGCCGTCGAGCAGCTGGCCGACCGCTTTCGGGTGGTGCTCCCCGACCTGCCGCTGCACGGCGACTCCGAGCATCGGCCGCGCCACCCCTACACGCTGGACTGGTTCTGCGGAGGTGATGGGCGGCTTCGCCGCGGAGGTGCTCGGTCCCAGGCCGCTCCTGGCGGGCCACGACGCGGGCGCGGAGATCCTGCTGCACGCGATCGAGCGTCGGGCGCCTGACGCCCGCGCGGCTCGTGCTGATGGGCAACCGCCTGCACGCGCGCCCCGACGCGGCAAGCTCCGGGCTGCGCTGCAGACAGCGGCGGGCGCGGGCGCCGTCCCGGGGCTCGATCGTCCTGCTCTCCTACGCCGCCGCGGCGGTCTTCACGCCCGCGCGGGGCCTGCGAGCTGAGCGCCCGCGGGAACCCCGCCGCGGCCGACCTCGTCCGCCACGCGTTCGCCGACGTCCCCGGCAACTCGAGCCTCGCCCGCTCGTGGGCGAAGTGCGCCCGCGCCTGGCCGCGGGGGCGCGCAGCGTGAGCTGCTCGATCTCTACCCGCGGCTTGACATGCCGGTGCTGCTGCTGTGGGCCGACCAGGACCGCCTGCACCCGCTGGCCCCCGCCGAAGAGGCGCTGGCGCTGCTTCCCCGGCGGCCAGCTGCGGGTGCTCGCAGAGCACGGGCTTCCTGATGGCCTACGACGACCCCGTCGGCCTGGCGCAGAGAGCTGACCGCCTTCTGCGGGTAGGGTTGAGCCTCGTGCCCCGGCGGCCAGCGCCTTCAGCGCTCCGCCCGATGGGCCTTTCGCAGCAGATTCCCCCGATCAGGAGACAGATGCCAAGCGATAAACAGTTGTGGGGCGGGGAGACCGCCAAGGCCGTCGAGAACTTCCCGATCTCCGGCGAGACGGTCCCCGTCGACGGTCGTGCGCTGGCTGGCGCGCATCAAGGGCACCGCGGCCGCGGTCAACGGCGAGCTGGGACTGCTCTCCAAACGCAGCGCCACGCGGATCGAGCGGGCGGCCGCGGAGATCGCCGCCGGCAAGCACGACGCGCAGTTCCCGATCGACGTCTTCCAGACCGGCTCGGGCACCTCGACCAACATGAACGCCAACGAGGTGATCGCGCAACCTCGCGGGCGAGGGCGTCCACCCCAACGACCACGTCAACTTGGGCCAGTCCTCCAACGACGTGTTCCCCTCGGCCGTCCACCTCGCGGCGCTCGACGTCGCCCAGAACGAGCTGCTGCCGGCGCTCAAGCTGCTCGAGCGCTCCTTCGCGCGGAAGGCGAAGAGCTTCCAGAACGTCGTCAAGTCGGGGCGCACCCACCTGATGGACGCGGTGCCGGTGACGCTCGGGCAGGAGTTCGGCGGCTACGCCGCCCAGATCGCCCTCGGGCATCGAGCGGATCCAGTCGGCGCTCGTCCACGTCGGGCAGATCCCGCTCGGCGGGCACCGCCACCGGGACGGGCCTGAACACCCACCCCCGTTTCGCCGAGAAGGTCCGCGCGCGGCTGAAGAAGGAGTCCGGCCTGAAACAGATCGCCGCGCCGCTCGACCCGTTCGAGGCGCAGGCCAACCGCGATGCGCTCGTCGAGCTCTCGGGCGCGCTGAAGGTGATCGCGGTGTCGCTGACGAAGATCGCCGGCGACCTCGCCCTGATGGGCTCGGGCCCGCGCGCGGGCATCGGCGAGCTGTTCCTGCCCGAGCTGCAGAAGGGCTCCTCGATCATGCCCGGCAAGGTCAACCCGGTGATCCCCGAGGTCGTCCTGCAGGTCTCCGCGCAGGTGATCGGCAACGACACGGCCATCACCGTCGGCGGGCTGCAGGGCCAGTTCGAGCTGAACGTTCGCATCCCGCTGATCGCCCGCAACCTGCTGCAGTCGCTGCGGCTGCTCACCTCGACCGCGACGGTCTTCGCCGAGAAGTGCGTCGACGGGATCCAGGTCAACAGGGCCGGGACCGCACGCCTCGGCCGGCGCGACGCTGGCGGTCGCGACCGCCCTGAACGGCGCGATCGGCTACGACAAGGCGACCGTGATCGTCAAGAAGGCGACCGCCTCCGGGCGCCCGCTGCGCGAGGTCGCGCTCGAGGAGGGCGTCGACGCGAAGCTCTATGACGAGACGATCGACCTGCGCAGGATCGCCCGCGGGAACGGGTAACGGACGGCGGCGGCCGTTGAGGTGGGCCTGACAGTTCAGGGCGCAGCGCCCTGAGGCTCAGCCTTGGGGCAGCGCCTTGAACAGCGACGCGACGCCGCCGCCGCGGGCTTGGGCCTGCCCGCAGTAGGTGAACAGGCCCTTCTGGTTGATCCCTTCGATCAGCTTCAGCTGGGGCAGCACATGGCTGATCGAGCCGCCGCTGAAGGTCGGCGTCAGCGGGTAGTCGCGAAGCACCCAGACCAACATCGCCGCGAGATGCGGGTCGGCCGCGTAGACCTTGATGTGCGCGCGCAGCAGCCGCGACTGGAAGGCGTAGCTGCCGGGGCTGCCGGGCGGGTTGAGGGTGTTCGATTCGGCGCCGAACTCGCTGATCACGAGGACCTTGCCGGCGAACGTCCGCTGCATCGCCGCCAGCCGGGCGCGCATGCGCGCGATCAGCTGGGCTCGGTGTCCGTCGGCGATTCATACCAGCCCGAGTAGTCGGTCTCGGCGACCGCGTCGACATCGGCGTAGAGCGAGCCGGCCTGCGTCGGGCGGATGGTCGCCCCCAGACGTCGACCGCCGACCATGCGCCCCGGATCGGTCCTGTGCAGCCAGCCGGCGAGCGTCCCGGACGTACTGACCTCGGCGCGCGTCGCGCCCGTTGCCGGCCACCTCGTTGACGAGGTTCCAGGCGAAGATCGAGGGGTGGCTCATGGCGCGCCGTCGCGGCGACCCGTGCCTGCTGCTCGGCAGAGGCCAGCAGCGAGGGTGTCGAGGAGTACCAGTTGCCCGCGCCTTCGACCGGGCCCAGCCCCTGCCAGACGCAGCATGCCCGCGGCGTCGAAGCGTTCGAGCAGGGCCGGGTCGAGCGGGTGCTGGGAGCGCACGGCGTTCGCGCCGATCGCCTTCAGCTCAGCGACGATCCGGTCCTCGTCGCCGGGGGTCAGCGCATCGCCGTGGCCGGGCGCGTCCTCCTGGACGCTCGCGCCGTGCAGCCGCAGCCGCTTGCCGTTGAGTTCCAGCAGGCCGCCCTGCCAGGTCAGCTGGCGCAGGCCGACCCGCGCCGAGTAGGTGCTCTCGCCGCGCCACCGCGAGTTCGAGCTGGTAGAGGTTCGGGGCTGGCCGGCGACCACAGCGCAGGTTCCGCCACGGTCACGGTCGCCGGTCGCGATGGCGCTCTGGCCCTGCGCGAGTGTCATGCGCCGGGAAGCTCAGCGGGATCGTCTGGCCCGGGCGGGTCAGCGAGCCTGTCGGTGTGAGCGTCCGCCGAGGCCCGTTGTTGCGCACCAGGACGTTGACGCGTCACGTTTGCCGCTCTGCGGCGCCGGCGCCGGGCAGGAGCGTCGTCTGAGACGGTCGGCGTTGCCAGTTCGCTCTGCGCCGACCGGGCGGACGTCACCTCGCCGTTCAGGCCGCCCCAGTTGAACCAGGTGCGGTGGAAGCCTTCGGTGGACTGCTTGCCGGGGTAGCGCCAGTCGACCCGCACGACGACCGTGTGCGCCCCCGCGCCGAGCGTGCTGCGCGCTTCGAACGGAAGGTACGAGCCCCTGTGCGAGCCGACGGCGTTTCCGTCGACGCAGACGTGGCCCGGAAGTTGGCCGACTGGAAGCTCAGCGCGTAGGTGCCGGCGGCGGGCGCCTGGAAGCTCGTCCGGTACCAGGCGACGGAGCCTTCGTAGTTGCGGCCCGCCGGCGTGGCCGCTGTAGGGCGCGGGGTTGACGACGTTCGGCACGCTGCACCCGCGCGCCGGTGAAACCGCCGCCGGCGCCAGCCGAGGCGAGAGACCGCGGTTGGCGGGATCCTTGCGCAGCGTCCAGTCGCGTCAGCGGCGACGCGGCCGCCCGGCCCTTCGAAGATCAGCAGCTGGCTCGGCGGGGCGAGCGCGGCGCTGCGGCCGTGCCGCCCAGCGCGGCGCACGCCAGAGCGCCGCGAGGAGCGTCTTCTTGAGGACTTGGCAGGCATGGTCGCGGTGCGGGGTCCTCACGTGGCTCAGCCATCTTCGCCGGCTGGGCGGTCCCTGATGCCGTCAACAACTGGCGCGCCCGTCAGAGCGGCGCTGCGAGAGCCGGCTCGCCGGCGCCGCTCGAGCATATGCTCGAGCAGCCGCAGCGCACCGGCCTTGGACAGCGGCTCGTTGAGGTTGCCGCACTTGGGCGACTGCACGCAGGAGGGGCAGCCGTCCGAGCAGCGGCACTCGGCGATCAGCCGGCGGGCGTCCTCGCAGAGCTCCTCGAAGCGCGGCGAACGCCGTCCGGGCGATCCCGATCCCGCCGGGGTGGCCGTCGTAGATGAAGATCGTCGGGCGCCCCGTCTGGGGGTGGAAGTTGGTGGACAGCCCGCCGATGTCCCAGCGGTCGCACATCGCGATCAGCGGCAGCACCGCGATCTGCGCGTGCTCGGTCGCGTGCAGCGAGCCCAGCAGGGCGTCCATCGGCAGGACGTCATCGAGGTCCGAGGCGCGCCCGCCTCGCCGGCGGCGAGCTCGAACCAGAGCGCCTGGGTGGAGAAGCTCGTCGGGGGCAGGTCGAGCGCGAACAGGTCGACCTGGGCGTGGTCGGCCAGCCGCCTGCGCTGGTAGGCGAGCACCGTGTCGGTGACGCTCACCTCGCCGAAGGACAGCTTGACGCCGAGCGTCTCGCGGCGGTCGAGCAGGCGCACGATCTCCGTGTCGGTCTGCTCTTGGGCTGGGTGTACCAGTCGCCGCGAACGGCGCCACGAGCGCGCGGCGGCGCTCGAGGTCGAGCTCGGCGACCTCGTAGGAGCGCCCGAGGTGCAGGTAGATCGCGCCCTCGTGGACGGTCGAGTGTGCGCGCGCGGCCTCGGTCGAGCCGAGCAGCTCGCCGGAGGAGACGTCGACGATCGCGAAGCTCTCGGGCGAGGCCGAGCGCAGCGACACCTCCGCGGCGGGGTAGTCGCGCCCGGCGGCGCGGGGACGATAGCGTCTCGCGGGCTATCGCCTCGGACCGCCTGCGCAGCGTCGCCTGCGCAGCTCTCCGAGCTACGCTCGGCGTGGGCCTCCCAGCGCGGCCCGAGGAACTCGGCGTCCGCGTGCGAGAGCGGCCCCTCGTGGGCGGCGCAGAGCAGGTGCGGCGGTAGATCAGCGGGCTCTCGTGGTCGAGGATCGCCGCCTCGACGGGCCGCTCGAGGAACTCGTCGGGATGGCGGCAGAAGAACTGGTCGAGGGCGTCCTCGCCGGCGACGTAGACCGCCAGCCCCCGGCCGCGGCGCCCGGCCCGCCCCCACATCTGGCGCAGCGAGGCGACGGTCCCGGGGAAGGTGACGACCACGGCCGCGTCGAGCTCGCCGATGTCGATCCCGAGCTCGAGCGCGTCGGTCGTGATCATCGACGCGCAGCTCGCCTGCGCGTCAGGCGCCGCTCGAGCTCGCGGCGCTGCTGGGCGGTGTAGCCGGCGCGGTAGGGCGCGACGCGCTCGGCCAGCGTCGGGGTCGGTCCGCTGCGAGCTCCTCGCTGACCAGCCGGCTGAGCACCTCGACGCCCTTGCGCGACTTCATGAAGCAGATCGTCCGCGCGCCCTCGCGGACGAGCTCGGACGAGCAGCTCGGCCGCCTCGCCCAGCGCCGAGCGCCGCGGCCCGCGCGCCTCGTCGGTGAGCGGCGGGTTCCACATCGCGATCTGCCGCTCGCGGCGCCGGGCGAGCCGTCCTGCGTCGATCAGCGCGACGTCCGTCGAGGCCCGTCAGGCGCTCGGCGAGCTCGACCGGATTCGCGATCGTCGCCGAGGCGAGCATGAACCGCGGCTCCGTCCCGTAGGCGGCCGGCGATCCGCCGCAGCCGGCGCAGCACGTTGGCCACGTGCGAGCCGAACACGCCGCGGTAGACGTGGGCCTCGTCGATGACGACGACGGCGAGGTTGGCGAACAGGTCAGCCCAGGCGGCGTGGTTGGGGAGGATGCCGACGTGGAGCATGTCGGGGTTCGTCAGCACCACGTTGGCGCGCCTTGCGGATCTCCGCTCGCGCCTCGCGCGGCGTGTCGCCGTCGTAGATCGCCGGGCGCACGCGCCTCGTCAGGCCGAAGCGCGGCGAGCGCGCGGGCCTGGTCCTGGGCCAGCGCCTTGGTCGGATAGAGGTAGATGCGCGCGGGCCCGGCGTTCGCGGCAGAGCACGTCGAGCGTCGGCAGGTTGAAGCACATCGACTTGCCCGAGGCCGTGCCGGTCGTGACGATCGTGGGCCCCTCCCAGGCCGCCTCGAGCGCCTGCGCCTGGTGGGAGTAGAGCTGCTCGATCCCGATCCGCTCGAGCGCCTCGAGCAGGCTGGGGTGCAGCTGCGGCGGGGATCGGCGCGAGGCTGCGCGCGCCCCGGGCCCTCGCGCGCCTCGCGCACGAGCCGGCCGTCCTCGCGCCCGCCGTCCAGCAGGGTGCTCCACGGCTCTGTTCTGCCGGTCGAGGGCCAAGGACTTGAGATAGTAGAGCCGATGTCAGCCGCCGCTTCGGGGGCCTGGGCGAAAGCCCGCTCCTTCCATCATTCCCTCTATCCGGCCGAGCGGATCGCGGCCGAGCGTCGAGCAGAGCGTCTCCGTCTGCCTGCCCGCGCGCGAGTGCGCGGCGACGGTCGGGCCGATCGTGGGCGAGCTGCATGGCGCTGCGGGACGCGGGCGCCCTCGATGAGGTCGTCGTGATCGACGCCGGCTCGCGCGACGGCACCGCCGAGATCGCCGAGGCGGCCGGCGCGACGCGTCCTGCAGGAGGCCGAGCTGATGCCCGACTTCGGCCCGGTGCTCGGCAAGGGCGACGCGATGTGGCGGGCGCTGGCGGTGTCGAGAGCGAGCTCGTCTGCTTCCTGGACGCCGACACCGAGGACTTCTCGGCCCATTTCGCCACGGGCCTGCTCGGACCGCTGGTGTGCGAGCCGCAGGTCGTCTTCGTCAAGGCCTTCTACCGCCGGCCCATGGAGGGCTCGGCGGATCCTGCCGGCGAGGGCGGCGGCCGCGTCAACCACCTGACGGCGCAGGCCGGCGCTGGCGCTGTTCTATCCCGGAGCTGGCGGGCGTGCGCCAGCCGCTCGCCGGCGAGGTGGCGGCCCGCCGCGAGCTGCTCGAGAGCGTTCCCGTTCGTGACGGGCTATGGGGTCGAGATCGCGATGCTGATCGACGTCTGGCGGGCCGTCGGGCTGACGGGATCGCCCAGGTGGATCTCGACGAGCACCGCAACCCCCACCAGCCCCTGTCGGCTCTGACGGGGATGGCCCAGACGGTCCTCGCCACGGTCGCCCGGCGCCTGGAGCAGGAAGGACGCCTGCGAGCCCCACCCGGACGCGGAGCGGGACGGAGCCCCGCTGGAGCGCCCCGCGCTGGCCTCGCTGAGGGTCCCGTGAGCCCTGCCGGCCCGGCGCGCTGCCTCTACCTGGACCTCGACGGAACCCTGCTCGGGCGGGGAGCCTCGCTGCTTCACGACGGCGAGGGAGCGGTCTCGCTCGACGGCGTGCGTGCGATCCAGGCCTGCCTGCGAGCCGACGTGGAGGTCGTCCTGATGTCGGGTCGCCGGCGGGCCCAGGTCGAGGAGGACGCGCGGCTGCTCGGCCAGTCCACCTTCATCTACGAGGCGGGTGCCTGCCTGGTGCTCGAGGGTGAGGAGCACTGGCTGACCGGCGAGATGATCCCCGGAGAGCTGACGATCTCCGAGCAGATCGAAGCCTCGGGGGCGCCGGCGCTGCTGCTCGAGCGCTACGCCGGGCGCCTCGAGTACCACGAGCCCTGGCACGTGGAGCGCGAGGTCTCCCACCTCTTCCGGGGCCTCGTGGACGCCGCAGGAGGTCGACGCGCTGCTCGCCGAGCGGGGCCTCGGCATCCTGCGACTGGTCGACAACGGCGTCGTCAACCGCCGCTCGCCGGACCTCGCCGGGCTGCCCCACGTCCGCTGCTACCACCTCGTTCCGATCGGGGCCTCGAAGGCCAACGCCGTCGCGCTGCACCGCCGGATCCGCGGCTACGGCCTGCGAGGAGACCTTCGCGGTCGGCGACTCGCGCGAGGACCTTGCCTGCGCCGAGCAGGTTGGAGCGCCTCTGGCTGGTTTCCAATGCGGTCGAGCGCGACCCGTCGATCCGCGAGGCGATGGCTGCCTTCCAGAACGTCCGGGTCGCCGAGGCCGGCCACGGCTCGGGCGTCTATGAGGCTGTCATCAGCACGCTGATGGGGGCACCGCAGCCCCGTTGAGAGGGCGCCTCTCAGCCGCCGGCGCCGCCTGAGAGGCGGCGCCAGAACCGCCGCCAGAAGCCCGGTTTCGGGCGCCTGCGCCAGAGCGCCGGGGGCGGGACGGTGGCGCGCACCAGGGCGACCCAGTCCTGCAGCGGAAGCTCGCCGGAGATCAGCCGGCCGAGCGCGCCGGTCACCGGTGCGCTCACCCCGGCATCCTCGAGGGCGCGCGCCAGCAGCGGGACCGACTCGAGCGACTCGACGGCCTGCCCGACCTGGCCGGGGATCTCGGCCGCCGGAACTCCGGCGGCGAGCAGCTCGCCGGCTCGGCGGTTGCGGCTCTGCGCCGCCAGGGCGGTCGCGACGAGGTCGCCCGCGCCGGCCAGCCCGATCATCGACTCCGGCCGCGCGCCGAGGCCCTCGGCGTAGCGCCACACCTCGGCGAAGATGTGGCCCGCGGCTGCACCGGCGGCGTTCAGTCCCTGAGCCTCGGTTGCGCCGGCGGCAAGCGCGGCCGCGTTCTTGGCGGCGCCCGCCAGCTCCACGCCGATCGGGTCGTTGGACTGCTCGCAGACGACGCCCGCGCGGATGAACAGCTGCGCGACCGTCCGCGCCAGCTCCTCCTCCGACGAGGCGGCGACCAGTGCGGCTCCGGAGTGGACCATCTCCTGGGCGTGGGCCGGGCCACCCAGGCAGGCGACCCGCTGGGCGCCGAAACGCTCGCTGAGGACGACCGTGGGGGGGACCCCGCCCGGGGGGACCAGGCCCTTGGCGACAGAGACGACGGCCGTCCTGCGGCCCAGCCCTGCAGCCACCAGCGTGTCGATTGCGGTCCCCAGGGTTCTGCGACGGGACGGCAAGGAAGACGAAGTCCGCCCGCGCCACCCCGGCGGAGACGGGCTCGACACGCAGGCCGCCGGGCAGCTCGACGCCGGGGAGATAGAGGCGGTTCTCGCGTTGCTCCTCGATCAGCGCTGCCTGCTCGGCGGTGCGCGTCTGGAGCGTGGTGCGCACGCCGGCCCGGGTCAACAGGACAGCCAGTGCCGTGCCGAAGGAGCCGGCGCCGATCACCGTGGCCCGTCTGACCCCCGGTGTCGGCAGCGATCGGGGGCGTGGAGCGCGAACCGCCGGGCTCGGAGTTGGCTCGGGCTCGTCCATCAGGTCACCGAGCCTAACGATCCGGGGCCGCGGCCGGGAAGCGCCCCGGCGTGCACAAAGCGCGACAATGAAGAGGTGAGCTCGCTCAGCCAGTCCTCCGGGGAGAGGGTCGAGGCGGTCATTCGCGAGGTCGTCGAGACCCTCGCGCCGATCGACAGGACCCCCTGCTCGCCGGGCGAGCGCGAGTCCGCCGAGTGGCTTGCGGCCCGCCTGGAAGCGGTCGAGGGGGTGCGGGTCTCGATGGAGGACGAGGACTCCTGGGGAACCTTCCCCCCGACGGCCACCGCCCTCGGCCTGCTTGGAGTCGCGGGCGCCCTGCTGGTCCTCCGCCGCCACCCGCTGGCGGGGGCGCTCGCCGTTGCGCTGGGGATCGCCGGGATCGTGGACGAGGCGCAGAACGGCCCCCGTCTTTACCGGCGGGCGTTGCGCCGTCGTCGCAGGACCGTCAACGTGGTCGCCGACGCCGGTGATCCGCGCGCCGAGCGGACCCTCGTGGTGCTGGCCCATCACGACGCCCCACAGACCGGGATGCTGTTCGACCAGAGCCTGCAGAAGCGCCTCTACGAGCTCGCGCCTGAGCGGATCGGGCGAGCAAAGAAACCCCTGCCCCAGTGGTGGATCGGCATGGCCGGTCCGGCCTTCACGCTCACGGCCGTGGCGACCCGCAGGCGGCGGCTGGCACTGGGAGGTGTCGCCCTCGGCACGATCGGGGCGGCGCTGGTGGCCGACGTCTGGCGCAGCGCCACGGTGCAGGGAGCAAACGACAACCTCTCGGGCGTGGCGGCGCTGGTCGGATTGGCCGAGATGATGCGCGAGCAACCCTCCCCGGGGCTCCGAGTCCTGCTCGTCTCCTGCGGCGCCGAGGAGACCCTTCAGGACGGCATCAGGGCGTTCGTGGCCCGCCATCGCTCCGAACTCGACCCGCAGCGGACGATCTTCGTGAACCTGGACACGGTCGGCTCTCCGCACCTGGTGATGCTCGAGGCGGAGGGGCCGATCTGGATGGAGGAGTACGAGGGGCCCTGGCTGCGCGACCTGCTTGCCGACAGCGCCGCCTACATGGAGATCCCGCTGGAGCGGGGCTTCAGGGCGCGCGCCTCGACCGACAGCATCATCCCCAGCCGGGCCGGATATCCAACGGCCACGCTGCTGTCGATCACCGACTGGCGCAGTCCTGCGAACTACCACCTGCCCAGCGATGTCCCCGACAACCTGGATTACCGGACGGTTCTCGAGGCGACCCGGCTGGTGCACGAGGTGATCGGCCGCCTGGCCGCCGAGGATCCCTCGGCATAAAGGAGCGGCGGGCTGCTTTCGTAGAGGGTGATGCCCGAGGGCGACACCATCCACTACGCGGCCAACCGGATTCGCCCGCTGCTGGAGGGCTGCATCCCGGAGGAGATCCTCACGCCGCAGAGGCGCCACGGCTTCGACCGCTGGCCCGAGCGGCTGGCCGGTAGAACCGTCGAGTCGGTCGATGCCCGCGGCAAGCACCTGTTCCTGCGCTTCTCAGGTGAGCTGACGATCCACTCGCACCTGCGCATGAGCGGCTCGTGGGGCGTCCACCGCAGCGGGTCGCGCTGGCGCCGTGCGCCGCGCCGGGCCTGGCTGATCATCCGCTCGGAAGGATGGGATGTCGTCGAGTTCGACGGTCCCGTCCTCGAGCTGCTCAGCGATGCGCGGGCTCGGGTCGATCCGCGGCTTGCGAGGCTGGGACCGGATGTGATCGGCGAGTCCTTCGACGAGCAGCTGTTCCTGCGCAGGCTGCGCGAAGACGACCCCACCAGACCGATCGGGGATGCGCTGCTGGACCAGCGGACCATCGCGGGGATCGGCAACCTCTGGAAGGCCGAGAGTTGCTTCGCCGCGGCGCTCGACCCCTGGCGCGCGACGGGCGAGGTTCGAAACGAGGAGGCCCTGGCGGTGGTCGCCTTCGCCCGCGAGCACATGGCCCGCTCGGCGATCGAGGGCTTCATGGCGCGGCCCCGGGCCGTCTACCGCCGGGCGGGGATGCCCTGCCCGCGATGCGGCCGGCCGATCCGTCAGCGGGGCCAGGGAGACGACAATCGTCTGACCTTCTGGTGCCCGGGCTGCCAGCGCTGAGGCTCAGATGACCGCCGCAAGACGGCGCCCGGCCGCTCTGAGCAGGCGAGCGCTGGCGCCCTCGATCACGGCCTGCAGATCGAGGATCCGCACGTCGAAGGTGTCGAGGGCGTTGCGAGCTGTCACGGCGTAGGCGGGAACTCCGCCCTGCCGGGCGCGGGTCGCCGCCTCGAAGGCCACGCTGCCGGCGAGCGTTCCCTCCTGCAGCGAGGCGACCGCGATGACCAGTGCCCGGGCGGCCCGCAGCCGGGGGTCGAAGGATCCCCCGTCGAGCAGGGCCCGCTGTCCATCCGCCCGGGCGGGGACCCCCAGGAGAGCAAGGACGTCCGGCTCGGGGGCGCCCCCTTGCAGCAGCCCGGCGCAGAGCGCCTCGCCAACCCGCCGGGCGTCCAGACGCTCTCCGAAGTCCTCGCAGAGGATCAGGGCGCGGGTGGGGATCGGGGTGATCGGCTGCACGATCGGGCATCCTTCCAGCAATGGCTCCCAAGAAGGGCGAGCACGAGATCGTCGAGGTGTGCGGCCAGGAGGTCAGGGTCTCCAATCCGGGCAAGCTCTACTTCCCCGCGGTCGGGCTCACCAAGATGGACCTCGTCCAGTACTACCTCGCCTGCCAGGAGGAGGTCGTCCGGGGGCTGCGGGAGCGCCCGACTGTCATGAAGCGCTGGGTCGACGGCGTCGAGGGCAAGCCCTTCTTCCAGAAGCGCGTACCCGACAGCGCGCCCGAGTGGCTGCAGACCGCCACGGTGACCTTCCCCAGTGGCCGCCACGCCCGGGAGCTGGTGCCAAACGATGCAGCCCATCTCGTCTGGGGGGTCAACCTGGGCGTGATCGACTGGAATCCCTGGCCGGTGCGCCGATCCGATCTCGATCATCCCGATGAGCTTCGCGTCGATCTGGACCCCGGCCCGGAGGTCCCCTTCGACGAGGTCCGCCAGGTCGCGCTGAGCGTCAGGGAGGTGCTCGAGGACCATGACCTGCGCGGCTTCCCGAAGACGTCGGGATCGCGGGGGATCCACATCTATGTCCGACTGCATCCCGAGCAGAGCTTCGAAGAAGTCCGCCGGGCCGCTCTGGCACTGGCCCGCGAGGTCGAGCGCCGGATGCCGGGCCGGGCGACCAGCCGCTGGTGGAAGGAGGAACGCGAGGGGGTCTTCATCGACTACAACCAGAACGCCCGCGACCGCACGGTTGCCTCCGCCTACTCGGTCAGAGCCGTGGCCGACGCACGGGTGTCGTGCGGCCTCGAGTGGGACGAGGTCGCCGATGTCGAGCCGGCCGAGCTGACGGCCAGGACGGTCCCTGACCGGCTCCGCGAGCGGGGTGATCCATCGTCCACCATCGATGAGCACCCAGGCAGGCTGGACGGTCTGCTCGAGCTGGCCGCCCGCGACGAGCGCGACGGCCTGGGGGACGCGCCATGGCCGCCCCACTTCCGCAAGCAGAAGGGGGAGCCGCCCCGAGTCCAGCCCAGCCGTGCCCGTTCAAAAGGAGACAAGGAGACCGGCTGATGGCGCTTCCGATCGAGCCACCCGTCAAGCCCCAGCTGGCGCTCTCGCGCAAGGAGCTGCCCGAGGGGGAGGAGTACCGCTACGAGATCAAGCTGGATGGGTTTCGCTGTCTGGCCTTCGTCGATGGCGAGGAGATCTACCTGCAGTCGCGCAACGGGAAGCCCCTGGGCCGCTACTTCCCCGAGTTGAAACTGCCCGCCGGCAGCTACGTGCTGGATGGCGAGATCGTCGTTCGCGGCGAGGACGGCCATGAGGACTTCGATGCCCTTGGGCAGCGGATCCACCCGGCCGTCTCTCGGATCGAGAGGCTCGCAGTGGAGACCCCGGCCGTCTACGTCGCCTTCGACCTGCTGGCCGACGGCGGAGGGGTGCTGCTCGAGCGCTCCTGCGACGAGCGTCGATCGGCCCTCGAGGCGCTGCTGAGCTCGGCGGCCTTCAAGGGTGCTCCAGTCGAGCTGATGCCGACCGTGTCGAGCGTCGAGGAGGCATCGGTCTGGCTCGAGCGGGCCGAGGGGGCGATCGCCAAGGACCGCGGTGCGCCCTACCTCCCGGGGGAGCGCAAGGGAATGGCCAAGGTCAAGCGGGTCAGGACCATCGACGCGGTCGTCGTGGGTTGGCGACCGGGCAAGGAGGAGGGCACCGTGGGGGCGCTGATCCTGGGCCTCTACGACGCGGGAGAGCTGCGGGTGGTGGGGCACTGCTCAGGGCTGAGCGCGGCGGAGAAGAAGCGGCTGGTGGGCTTCCTGGCGCCCTATGAGTCGGGCGAGCGCGGATCGGCCGACCCGAGCCGCTGGAGCGCCGGCAAGGACCTCGAGTGGATCGGCCTGCGGCCGGAGCTGGTTGTCGAGATCGACTTCGATCACGTCTCTGCCGGGCGAATTCGCCACGGCGCCAAGCTTCGTCGCTGGCGCGATGACCGCAGCGCTGAGGAATGCTCATACGAGCAGTTGCAGTCCTGAGAGGTCCTCTAGCATCAACCCGGTGAGCTCCGACAGTGCAACGGTCGCGGAGGAGGAGTACCTCCAGAGCCTCTTCTGGCTGCAGGAGGCCAGGCTGCCGATGACCGGAGCGAACGTCGCCAGGGCGATGCAGCTCTCGGCGCCGACCGTCCACGAGATGATCGGCCGCCTTGAACGGGACGGCTATGTCACCCGCGGCGCCGATCGCGCGATCGCCTTCACCGAGACGGGGGCCGCCCACGCAGAGGGCATCGTTCGCCGCCACCGCCTGATCGAGCGCTTCCTGACCGACGTTCTGGGGGTGCCCTGGGATGAGGTCCACGAGGAGGCCGAGCGGCTGGAGCACGCGATGTCGCCGGTTCTCGAGGAACGGATGCTGGCCGCCATCGGCGACGCCAAGACTTGCCCCCATGGGCATCCGATCATCGCCGGGGCGAGGTTGGCAGGCGTGCCTTTGGCCGACGTCGAGGTGGGCGCCACCGTGAAGGTCCTGCGCTTCGAGAACGAGGCCGAGGACCTCCTGCACTATCTGAAGGCCTCTGGCATCGAGCCGGGACTCGAGGGGACCCTCGCCGAGAGCGATGACGCCAAGGTCGTGATCAGGACCCCCGAGGACGCCCGCTGCGCCCTCACCCGGAGCGTCGCCGAGACCGTCTCGGTGATCGCCGACCCCTCGCCGCCGCAGCGCACCGCCCTGCCCGAGCAGCTGGTGCTGGGCCAGCGCTACGGGCGCTGACGGAGCGTCGCAGGCGCTGGATCTAGAGCGAGCGGTAGGCCTCGGCGAGCCGGGCGATGCCAGTCTCGATTTCGCCCGGCGTGACTCCCGAGTAGGCCAGGCGCAGGGTGTTCTCGCCGCCCTCGAGCAGGAAGTCGGTGCCCTTCACAAGGCCACTCCGCGGTCCGCGGCGGCCTGGAAGAGGGCGTGGACGTCGGTTCCCTCGGGAAGGGTCACCCACATGAAGTAGCCACCCTGCGGCTCGACGAACTCGGCCTCGGCCAGTTCGCTGCGCAGCGCATTGGCCAGCGTCCTGGCACGCTCCGCCAGGGCGGTCTTGACCGTCTCGATCGAGCGCTCGATCGCGCCGGAGGCACAGAACTCGTAGACGAGCGACTGGGACACCATGTTGGGCGAGATGTAGGTGTTGGTGGCCTGCTTTGTCAGCGCCGCGATCAGCTCGACCGGACCGACCAGGTAGCCGACGCGGACACCCGGGCAGACGGTCTTGGTGAACGAGGAGGCATAGACGACCCGCTGGCCGTCCAGCGAGAGCATCGTCGGCACGGGCTCTCCGCTGAAGCGGAGCTCCACGTACGGGTCGTCCTCGAGGATCACGAAGTCGTGTGCCTCGGCCAGCGCCAGCAGAGCCTGGCGGCGCTGGAGCGAGAGGGTGTACCCGGCCGGGTTCTGGAAGTTGGGGATCACGTGGGCGAGCTTCGGCTTGGCCCCTTGGGAGAGCAGGTGGCCAAGCGCGTCGGTGTCGATGCCGTCGTGCTGGAGCTCGATCGCGTGCAGTTGAGCGCCACGGTCGCGCAGGCCAAGGAGGGTCCTGTCGTAGGTGGGGCTCTCGACGATCACCTCGTCGCCGGCATGAACCAGGTGGTCGAACAGGAACGCGTCCGCCTGGAGCGAGCCGTTGGTGACCAGGACACGCTCCGGCTCGACGCCGTGCTTGTCGGCGATCCAGCTGCGAAGACGGGGGTAGCCGACGGCTGTGCCGTAGGCCGTGGTGCCCTCGGGGTCGCTCTCAAAGGCGCGGACGGCTGCATCGCGGAGGCCCTCGACGTCGATGATGTCGAGCGACGGGACGCCCCGGGCAAAGGAGATCGTGGGACCTGCTGGGCTGGTGGACATAGCCGGGTAGCTTAGGCGGCCGAGCAACTCGTCGTAGTCATCCGTCAGCTCGCGGGCTGCCCGCTCGAGGCGCTCGCGGAAGCGGAGCAGTTCAACCGGGCCCGGAGGACGCCCCGCCTGAGGCGTCGGCCGGGGCGGGGGCGGAGGCCGCCTGGCGGGCGGCGGAACGGGCTCGGGCGCAGCGATCGGAGGCTGTGCCCGGGCCGGCGGTCGAGGGGCTTCAGGGGGTTGATGGGCGGGCGCCGGTGGAACCTCGATCGTCTCGTCGACGATCCTCCCGAAGGCCGAATGCTCCTGGGCCGGCGGAGGGCTCGCCGCGGGCCGCTGCGGTGCCCCCGCGTCGGCGATCGAGCGCAGCGTCTCTTCGAGCTCGTGCAGCTTTCGCTCGAGATCCTGCAGCGTCTGCGCGACCGCCTGCTCGTCCATGGCGCCTAGCCTATCCGCAGCGGGCTGCGGAAACGGCTTGGCTCAGGAGGCGGTGAGCGAGGCGCCGCCAAGCACCTCGACGGCGATCTGGGCAGCTTCGGTCGGGGTCCGCCCGACGCGGACGCCCTTCCCTTCAAGCGCCTCGGCCTTTGCCGCGGCGGTTCCCGCGGAGCCGGAGACGATCGCGCCGGCGTGGCCCATCTGCTTGCCCGCCGGGGCCGTGAAGCCCGCGATGTAGGCGACGACGGGCTTCGTCATGTGCTCGGCGATGTAGTCCGCGGCCTCCTCCTCGGCCGACCCGCCGATCTCGCCGGAGAGCACAACCAGCTCCGTCTCATCGTCGGCCTCGAACAGCTCCAGGATGTCGACGAATGAGGAGCCGGGAACCGGATCGCCGCCGATTCCGACGATCGAGCTGCAGCCGAATCCGGCCTGGGCGATCTCGTTGCCGATCTGGTAGGTCAGGGTGCCCGACCTCGAGACGACGCCGACGTTTCCAGCCTTGAAGAAGGAGGCCGGGATGATGCCGACGTTGGCCTTGCCCGGCGAGAGGATCCCCGGGCAGTTGGGGCCGACCAGTCGTGTGCCGGGATGGTCGCGCTTGAGCGTGTTGTAGACCCTGAGCTCGTCGTGGGCGGGGATTCCCTCGGTGATGGTGATGACCAGTTCGACGCCCGCGGCGGCGGCCTCGAGGATCGCGTCGGCCGCGAAGCGAGGCGGGACGAAGATCATCGCGGTGTTGGGGCGTACCTCTGTCACGGCTTCGCCCCAGCTGTCGAAGACGGGGATCCCCTCGACGTTCTGGCCGCCCTTGCCGGGCGTCACACCGCCGACGACGTCAGTGCCGTAGGCCCGGTTGTTGAGCGTGTGGAAGGTTCCCTCGCGGCCGGTGATGCCGGCGACGCAGAGTCGTGTGTTCTCATCGATCAGGACGGACATCAGGCGCTCGCTCCCACGGCCTCGCCGGCCGCCAGGGCGACGACCTTCTCGGCCGCCTCGTTCATGGTCTTGGCGGGGTGGACGTTGGGCAGGTCGGCCTCGGCCAGCAGGCGGCGGCCCTCCTCGTCGTTTGTGCCGTCCAGGCGCACGACGAAGGGCACGGTCGGTTTGATCTCGCCGAAGGCCGCGATCAGCCCTTCCGCGACTTCGTCGCAGCGGGTGATGCCACCGAAGATGTTGAACAGGACGGCCGTGACGGCGGTGTTGGCCAGGATCAGGTCGACGGCCTGCTTGATCGTCTCGGCGTTGGAACCGCCGCCGGCGTCGAGGAAGTTGGCCGGCGAGCCGCCCGCCTGGGCGACGACGTCGAGTGTCGACATGACCAGGCCGGCGCCGTTGCCGAGGATGCCGATGTTCCCGTCGAGCTTGACGTACTGGACGCCCTCCTCCTTGGCCCTGCGCTCGAGGGGATCTTCGTTCTCGCTGTCGGAGAGCGACTGGTTCTCGGGGTGGCGGTACAGGGCGTTGCCGTCCAGTGAGACCTTCGAGTCGAGCGCCTTGACCTCGCGCTCGGGGGTCACGATCAGCGGATTGATCTCGGCCAGGGTCGCGTCCTCCTCGAGCCAGACCTCATAGAGCGCCACGAGCGCGTCGGCGACGCCCTCCACGATGTCCTCGTCGGCCTTGCCTTCGCGGGCAACCTGCAGGGCCTCCTCGCGACTCAGGCCGAGCAGCGGGTCGATGTGGTGGCGGATCAGCTTCTCGGGGGTCTTCTCGGCGACCTCTTCGATGTCCACGCCGCCCTCGATGCTGAACATCAGCAGCGGCTTCTTGGCGGAGCGGTCGAGCAGGACCGACGCGTAGTACTCCGAGGCGATGTCCGAGGCATGCTCGATCCAGACGGTCCGGACCGTGTGGCCCTTGATGTCCATGCCGAGGATGTTCCGGGCGTGCTCGCGAACCTCGGCCTCGTCCGCGGCGAGCTTCACGCCCCCTGCCTTGCCGCGCCCGCCGATCAGCACCTGCGCCTTTACGACGACCGGATAGCCGATCTCGGCCGCGGCGGCGACGGCATCCTCGACGGAGTCAACCGCCTTCCCCGAGGAGACCCTCAAACCGTGTCGGGCGAACAGCTGCTTGCCTTGGTACTCCAACAGGTCCATTTGCGGCGCGGGACTCTAACGCAAGATGAACGATCGCGTGCATTCGGCCCGCTCTGGAAGTCTCGAAACCGCGACGAGGGCCCGAGCGCGGCATAATGCCCCCGCGATGCCGATCCCCAAGAACGTCACCTTCGTCACATTTGATGTCTACGGAACCCTGATCGATTGGGAGACCGGGATATACGACGCCTTCGCCAAGGAGGCCGCCCGCGACGGTGTCGAGATCGATCGTTCCGTCCTGATCCCGATGTTCCACGAGATCGAGCGGGAAATCGAGGGAGGCTCATACGAGCTCTATGCAGAGGTTCTGCGCCGGACGGCGATCGAGATCGCCAAACGCCTGGACTGGGCCCTCGAGCCCTCCCGTTCGGGTTTCCTGCCGGACTCGGTCCAGCGCTGGATGCCCTTCAAGGAGTCCGCAGTTCAGCTGCAGAAGCTCGGCAAGAAATTCAAACTGGGCCTGCTCTCGAACATCGACGACAAGCTCCTGGGACAGACGCGCCGTCACATCGGCATCGACTTCGACCTGGTCGTGACGGCCCAGCAGGTCCGCTCCTACAAGCCCGAACCGCCCCACTTCACGGAGTGTGCCCGCCGAATGGGCGGCAAGCGCGGCTGGGTCCATGTGGCGGCCAGCCACTACCACGACGTCGCACCCTGCGTGAAACAGCGGGTCCCGGTCATCTGGGTCAACCGCAACAAGGAGACGCTGGAGTCCTCCCAGAAGAAGCCGACGGCCGAGGTCACGAACCTCAAAGAGGCCGCCAAGCTGCTCGGAATCACCTGAGCCGGTGCGGGCTCGCGCCCTGCACCCCGACGCGCTGCTGATCACCAGCGCGCTCCTTCATCTCAACTGCGTGCTGCTGCGGGGGACCGTCGCCGCCGAGGCTCGGATTCCTGAGGGCCCGCTGGGCCTGATCGAGGTGCCCGCCGGGGGCGGGCCTCCTCCGGGCGAGAGCTTTCTGATCGACTCGCCCGTCCTGCCGGGGGAGCTGGAGATGCTCCCGTCGGTCCTGGAGCAGGCGCGCTTCCCGCCGCTCAGCGGGCTCCTGGCCACCCACGCCGACTGGGATCACCTGCTGGGTCCGCTGGCCTTCCCGGGAGCAGTGCTGGGCTGCGCGGAGAGCAGCGCTCGCCGGCTGGCGGCCGAGCCGGGGGCAGCGCAGCGCGAGCTGCGGGCCTTCGATGAAGAGCTCTACCTGGAGCGTCCCCGTCCGTTGGCCCTGGGCGCGCCGCAGGCCCTGCCGGTGCCGGGGCACCTGGAGATCGGAGATCGTGAGCTCGAGCTGCACCCGACCGACGGGCATACAGCGGACGGCATGGCCATCTGGGCCCCATGGACGGGCGTCCTGGCCGTCGGGGACTACCTGTCGTCGATCGAGATACCCATGCTCAGCCCCGGCGGAGGCCGTGGCGCCTACCTGGCCACGCTCGGCGCCCTGCGTCCGCTCGTCGAGCGCGCCGAGCACATCGTCCCGGGCCACGGCCCGGTACTTGACTCCTCATCGGCCCTCGAGGTCCTCGAGCAGGACGTTGCCTATCTCGAGGCGCTCGGCGAGCTGGGCGCCAAGGCGGAGCTCCCGGAGCGCCGGCGCACCAGGGAGCAGCGCAGGTTGCACGAGCGCAACGTCGCGGCGATCGCCGCGTGAGGCCTACTCGGGGCTCTTGATCGTGGCGATCGGGGCGCCCGCCTGGATCGGGGCGCCCTCCTCGATGGGAAGCTCGACGATCGTCCCCGCCTTGTGGGCGGTGATCTCGTTCTCCATCTTCATCGCCTCGATGATGCAGAGCAACTGGCCCTCCTTGACCTCGTCGCCCTGCTTGACGAGGACCTTCCACATGTTTCCCTGCAGCGGGGCGGGAAGCGTGTCGGGGCCGCCGCCGCTGGTCGCCTTGCGGTCGCTGCGCTTCGGCGACTTGGCGGCCGCCGGGGCGGTGCCGTTCACCGCGCCGCCGCCGGCGAAGGGCGGCCCGACGACGCGCACGTCGAAGCGCTTGCCCGATACCTCGACGGCGTAGCTCTGCTCGACCGTCTCGGGCTCCTCGTCCTCACCGCGAGGGCGGCGCTGGCGCCGGGAAGGCCAGCGTCTTCAGCCACTTCTTGTCCTCGAGAAGCTCATGGCAGGTGTCTCCCCGTGCCCACTCCTCGGTCGCCAGCAGCGCCTTGTGGAAGGGAATCAAGGTCTTCAGACCCTCGATTTCGTATTCATCGAGTGCTCGCAGCATCCGCCTGGTGGCCTGCTCGCGGTCGGCATCCCAGACGATCAGCTTGGCCACCATGGGGTCGTACATCGGCGAGACTTCGCCGTTTTCGCGGACGCCCGAGTCGACCCTGATCCCAGGACCGGAGGGCTCCCGGTAGCGGCCGATCTTGCCCGGCGCCGGTGCGAAGTTCTTGGATGCGTCCTCGGCGTTGATGCGGCACTCGATCGCGTGGCCGCGGAGCTCGATGTCCGACTGGGCATAGGAGAGCTCCTCGCCGGCGGCCGCTTTGATGCCCTCCTTGACGATGTCGATCCCCGTGGTCATCTCGGTCACACAATGCTCGACCTGGACGCGGGTGTTCATCTCGAGGAAGAAGTATTCGGGCTCTCCGTCGTGGCTGCCGGCGAACAGGCCCTCGATGGTTCCGGCGCCGACATAGTCGACGGCCTTGGCCGCATTGACGCCGATCTCTCCGATTCGGGCTCGGATCTCGGGGTTGACCACCCATTCGGGGGCCGGCGACTCCTCGATCACCTTCTGATGGCGACGCTGGATCGAGCAGTCGCGCTCGCCCAGGTGGATCACGTTGCCATGGCGGTCGGCAAGCACCTGGACCTCGACGTGGCGGGGGTTGTGCAGGTAACGCTCCAGGTAGACGGTCCCGTCGGAGAAGAACTTCTCGCCTTCGCGGCTGGAGCCCTCGAAGGCGCCCTCGAGCTCATCTTCGGTGAGAGCGACCCGGAAGCCCTTGCCGCCACCGCCCCCGGCCGCCTTGACCGCCACCGGGAAGCCGACCTCGTCCTTGGCGATCCGCATCGCGTCGGCCACCGTCTCGACCGGCTGGGTGGTGCCGGGGACGATCGGCACGCCGGCGGACTGCATCAGCTCGCGAGCCCTGGTCTTCGAGCCCATCGCCTCGATCGCCGAGGCGGGCGGGCCGATGAAGACGATCCCGGCGTCCTCGCAGGCCTGTGCGAAGGGAGCGTTCTCAGCCAGGAAGCCGTAGCCGGGGTGAATCGCCTCGGCACCTGCCCGGCGCGCCGCGTCAAGGATCTTCTCGACGTTGAGGTAGTTGTCGGCCGCAGGGCCCTCACCCAGGTTGTAGGCCTCGGCGGCGCGCCCGACATGGGGGGCGTCGCGGTCGAGCTCGGAGTAGACCGCAACGCTCCCGACCCCCAACTCGTCCAGGGCTCGGATTATGCGGACGGCGATCTCGCCGCGGTTGGCAATCAGTACCTTGCTGAACATCGGCCGCGGAAGCTTAGCGAGAGCGGCCCGTCAGACCGGGGCTCACTTGATCGCGAAATGCCTCAGGCCTCGAGCGGGGCGATCATCCCGGCGCCCACCGTTGCGTTGGTGGACTCGTCGATCAGGATGAAGCTGCCGGTTCGGCGGTTGCTCGAGTAGGGGTCGAAGACCAGCGGGGCCGAGGTCCGCAGATGCACCCGGCCGATGTCGTTGAGCTGCATCTCGCCGCCAGGCTCGCCGCGCACCAGGGTGTGGGGGTCGACCAGGTCCTCGATCCGATCGATCACGGCCGTGATCGTGCGGGAGGTGTGCTTGAGCAGGTAGCGCGAGCCGGGCTTCAGGGTCTCCTGCGCCATCCAGCAGATGTCAGCGCGCAGTTCCCTCGCCACCGAGGGCAGCTCGTCCGGGTGGCAGATCAGCTCGCCACGGGAGATGTCCAGCTCGTCCTCCAGGCGCAGGGTGAAGGACATCGGCGCCTGAGCCTCCTCGATCTCGCCTTCGAAGGTGTCGATCGCCGCGATCCGCGTGCGCCCGCCGCCCGGCAGGACGGCGATCTCGTCGCCCCGTTTGAGCAGGCCGCTGGCGAGCTGTCCCGAGTAGCCGCGGTAGTCCGACCCGTCGCCACCCTGCGGGCGGATGACCCACTGCACAGGGAACCGGGCCGGCTTCTCGCCCGGGTGGTCGTAGGCCACGTCGACCTGCTCGAGGTATTCGAGCATCACGGGGCCCTCGTACCACGGCATCGCTTCCGAGCGGGAGACGACGTTGTCCCCGTTGAGTGCCGAGATGGGGATGTAGGCGATGTCCCTGACCCCCTCCAGAAGCTCGCCGTATACGCGGAACTCGGCCACCAGCTCCTCGTAGCGCTCCCGGGAATAGTCCACCAGGTCCATCTTGTTGACCGCCACGACCATGTGGGGGATCCCCAGAAGAGCGCTGATGAAGGCGTGTCGCTTGGACTGCTCGAGGACCCCCTTGCGGGCGTCCAGAAGGACAACCGAGACATCGGCCGTCGAGGCGCCTGTGACCATGTTGCGGGTGTACTGCTGGTGGCCGGGGCAGTCGGCGATGATGAAGCGGCGCTTGGCCGTGGCGAAGTAGCGGTAGGCCACATCGATCGTGATGCCCTGCTCGCGCTCGGCTCGCAGGCCGTCCGTCAGGAGGGCCAGATCCAGTGTGCCCTCGCCGCCGCGCCGGGCGCTGGCCTGAGCGATCTGCGCCAGCTGATCCTCGAACACCTGCTTGCTGTCGAACAGGAGGCGTCCGATCAGGGTGCTCTTGCCGTCATCGACCGATCCGGCCGTGGTGAAACGCAGCAGATCGAGCGTCACCGCTCACCGCCTGAAACCGAGCGCACACATCCCGGCGCGCGAAGCGCGCCGCTCGAGACGGAATCTGAGGCCACTAGAAGTACCCGGCCTTCTTGCGGTCCTCCATGGCTGCCTCTGAGACGCGATCGTCGGCGCGTGTCTCGCCACGCTCGGTGATCGTCGTCGCTGCGATCTCAAGTACGACCTCCTCGAGCGTCGCTGCCTGGGAGAGGACGCCTCCGGTGCAGCTCATGTCGCCGACCGTCCGGTAGCGGACGGTGTCCGTGAAGATCTCCTCACCCTCGATCAGCTCGGTCCCCTCGCGCCAGGCGTAGATCATCCCGTCCCGGCGGAAGACCTCGCGTTGATGTGCGAAGTAGATCGAAGGGACCTCGAGGCCCTCGGAGTCGATGTACTCCCACACGTCCAGCTCGGTCCAGTTGGACAGCGGGAAGACGCGCACATGCTCCCCCTTGCGGATCCGCCCGTTGTAGAGGTTCCACAGCTCGGGGCGCTGGTCCTTGGGGTCCCACTGACCGAAGTCGTCGCGGAAGGACATGATCCGCTCCTTCGCCCGGGCCCGCTCCTCGTCGCGGCGGGCTCCGCCGAAGGCCGCATCGAAGCCGTGCTCGGCGATCGCGTCGAGCAATGTGACAGTCTGGAGTTTGTTGCGGGAGGCCCTCGGGCCGGTCTCCTCGACGACCCTGCCCTTGTCGATCGACTCCTGCACGCTGGCCACGATCAGCTTCTCGCCGAGTTCGCGCACCCGGCGGTCGCGATACTCGATCACCTCGGGGAAGTTGTGGCCTGTGTCCACATGCATCAGGGGAAACGGGAAGGGAGCCGGCCGGAAGGCCTTCTCCGCCAGGCGCAGCAGGACGATCGAGTCCTTGCCGCCGCTGAACAGGAGCACCGGCCGCTCGAATTCAGCTGCGACCTCGCGCATCACGTGGATCGCCTCGGACTCCAGGGCCCGGAGGTGACTCAGCTGAGGTCGGGTGGCGATGCTCACCTTCAGGGCTCGACGATCTCGACGTGGATCCCGCACTCGGTCTTGTCGGTCCCTGCCCAGCGGCCCTCGCGGCCACTGCCCGGCTGGGTGCAGGGAGCGCAGCCGATCGACTCGTAGCCCTGGTCGTGAAGCTGGTTGTAGGGCAGGCCGCGCTCGTGGATCCTCCGCCAGAGGTCCTTGTCCGTCCAGTGGGCCAGGGGGTTGTACTTCCACAGGCCCCGTTTCTCGTCACGTTCGATCAGCTCGGTGGCCGCCCTGGTCGGGCCCTGCTCGCGGCGTATCCCCGTTATCCATCCCTCGGCCCCGTCCAGGGCCCTCTCCAGGGCGTCAACCTTTGCGACCGAGCAGCAGTGCTCCGGACCGCTCCAGGGAGCTCCGGTGCTGCCGGCGTCGAACACCTCGATCTGCACGCCATAGCGCTCCTCGAATTCGCGCCAGGTCTGCATGGTCTCCTCGAACAGCACACCCGTGTCGATCGTGGCGATCTTCACCGTCCGCCCGGTGCCCTGGTCCAGTCGCAGCAGCTCGTCCACCAGCACCGACTCCTCCTTCTGAAAGGAGCACAGCAGCACGGCTCCGGCGCCGTGCCTGGCCGCCTCGCGCAGCGTGTGCGTCAGGCTCAGGGCCGGGTCGATGTGGGTTGCCGTCTCGGCTGTGTGGCTGTCAAGTGGGTGCATTTCGTCGCTCATCTCAGCTCGTCTATACCGCGCACTCGCCCTCGCCGCGAATCACTTCAAAGGGAACATTGCGGTTCCAGTCGATGAACTCGTTCATCGTCTCCAGTCCGAAGTCGACCGGCATCGAAAGGTCCTTCACGAGTGCCTCCAGCTCACCTGTCCCCACTCGCTCGACGAAGGCGTTCCATTCCTCCCCCTCCTGGCGGTTCGACTCATAGTGGCCGATCCAGCGCTCGATTGCGTCAGGTATCCGCTTCGAGGGCAGGCGCAGCTTCAGCCTCGTCCCGAATTTGACCTGGCCGCCTTCGAAGACGCCGCCCACGTGGGGGATGTAGGCGGGGATCGTGTGATCGCCGACCTTGATCGAGGCGCCCGTGAAGCCGATGCTCCCGACGTGGTGCTGGCCACAGCCGTTGGGGCAACCGCTGATCTTGATGTTCAGCTTGCGCGTCAGCTCATCTGTGATCTCGAGCGATTCGATCCGCTCCTGGACCGCCGCATTCAGGCCCATCGAGCTTGTGATCCCGAGCTTGCAGGAGTCCGTGCCGGGGCACGAGACAACATCGCTGATCTGGCGTGAGCCAGGTTCGCCCAGGCCCAGCGCCGAAAGTGCCAGCCATAGGTCATAGACCGACTCCTCGCGCACCCAGCGCAGGACCAGGTTCTGCTGCACCGTCGTCCTGGCGTAGCCGCCCGAGAAGTCGCGCATCACGGCGGCCAGGCCGCGGAACTGCTCCGGGCTGAGGTCGCCCCGCGTGATTTTGACCTCAACAGTCACGAAGCCGTCCTGCTTCTGGGCTGCGACGTTGCTTGCGAGGAAGCGCTGGTACTGCGAGAGGTCTCCATTGGGCGATCCGTAGCTCTCCGGCGGCGCCGGGGCGGACTCGCGCTCGTCGTCCAGGAACAGCCGGCTGGCAACCGAGAAGTCGCGTTCGGCGACCCAGTCGCCCTTCAACTCCTCCTCCACCTGATTGCGCAGCTCGTCGATCCCGTACTTGTCCACGAACACCTTGATCCGGGCCCGGGCACGGTTGACCCGCAGCCATTCCTGGCGGTCGAAGATGCGGAAGACCGCCTCGGAGATCTTCAGGTAGTCACCGTTGTCCAGCTCGACGAAGTCGTAGAGGGCCGGTGCGACGCGGGGCATGATGGAGGTGCCTCCGCCGACCAGCATCTCGACTCCCCTGACCTCGCCGCGCCCCTCGATCTGACGGGTCCGGGCACGGAAGGCGATGTCGTGAATGCCGCTGATCGCCCGGTCGGCAGGGCCGCCGTCGAAGGCGGTCTTGATCTTGCGGGGCATCGCCTGCGTCGTGGGGTGACGCACGAAGTAGCGGACGTAGGCGCCCGCGTAGGGGGTCAGGTCGAACAGCTCGTCCTTCGCCACGCCGGCCCAGGGATCGCCGGTCACGTTGCGGACCGTGTTGCCGCAGCCCTCTCGGCTGGACAGACCCGATTCGCCGAGCTCGCGGATCGCCTTCTCGATATCAGGCAGCGGGATGTGGTGCATCTGGATGTTCTGGCGCGTCGTCACGTGGCCCTTGTTGAGGGGCACGTACTTTTCGACCACGTCGGCGAACGACTCCATCTGCGAGGGGGTGATCCCCCCGAACGGGAGCTTGACCCTGATCATCTGGACATCGGGCTGGCGCTGTCCGTAGACGCCCTGCTTCAGGCGGAACTTGATGAACTCGTCTTCCTCGGTTTCCCCCGCCAGGAATTTGGTGGCCTCGGTCTTGAAGTCGTCGTACTCCCGCTGGAGGATCGGGATGACGTGCCCCGGGACGTTCTGGAGCACCTCGGGATCCGAGAGCGTTCCGCGTGCGGCGGGGACAGACACAGGCTCCATCAAATGACCTCCACAAAGGGGCAACGGACCCTCCATGCCGGTGCTTGCATGGCGGCCCAACCGATATTGAGGCTAAAGCCTAGCGCCTTTTAGGTATTTATCCAGGGGTCCGGCATCTCGGCCGAATTCGCCGTTGCGACCCCCTCCAGCAGGGCCGCTCGCCGCCAGGGAGCGATGGTCTCCTCGGCGGCCACCAGGACCGGTGCGGTTGCCCTCATGAACTGCTCGAGGGCCGCCACGACGGCCGCGGCCTCCTCGGGTGAGGCGGAGGGGGCGATCAGCTTGAGCTCCGGCCGGCGGTTGGGCATCGCCGGTATTTGACGCAGTGCGGCGGGCCGCGTCATTCGGTGCCGGTGAAGGACCAGTTCCAGCTGTAGCTTTCGCCGGGGGCCGTCCCGGTCGCCGTGGCGCTGCCCTCGAACGTCCTGCCGTCAGCCGACGTCTTGACGAGATCTGAGGGGCCGTTGTGGACGGGGTCGCCCGATTGGACCGCGGCGATGCCGAGGGATGAAGATCGACGGGCCGTCCTCGCCTGATTCGGGGCAGCCGCTCAGCGTCGTGTTCATTCGCCCCGGAAAGCCGTAGGGGACAACCATGTCGTATTCGACGGGTTCGCCTTCGCCGAGGACGGTGAAGGGCGCGCCACGAAGAGGGGGACCGTTTCCGTGCCCGTCACAGTGCAGCCCTCCGGCGTATGGCCGTTCGCGGTGATCGTGGATTCACCGGAGACGAGGCTGAGGATGGTGCCCCCGACCGGGTTTTCGATCACTTTGAAGGTGGCCGTTCCGGTCCATTTGAGCACTTCGCCTTCGTCGTCGAACTCGCCGCTGAAGCTGCCGCTGACCATCGTCAGCCCGGCTTCGGTTTCCTGCTTCCATTCCTGTTCAGCCACGCCCGCCTTCGATGTCGCCCTGATCATCACCGAGGCAAACAGTTCGTGTTTGGCCTTGGTCACCTCGTAGCTCACCGACACCGGGTTCCCATCGGCGCTGGTGGGACTGAACGTCGCGTTCTGCTCGGCGCCGAGCGTCCACGAGGCGGTTCTCCGGTGCGCCGCCCTTGTTGGCTTCGGCGCGGGCTTTGAAGGTGCCGGTTTGCCCTTCTTCAATTTCAGCGTCTTGGAGTCCGGTTCGAACTTGATCGTCGCGCAACTGTTGGGCCCCAGCCAGTTCGTTTCAGCTTTTCGCATCCGGTCCGTCGCCTTGTCGACCTCGGCGGAGAACTCCTTGTCGGCGGCGGCCTGGGCGTCGTGGGCCAGTTTGATCTCGACAGCGATCGCTTCAGCCGGATCTACGCCGGCCGCCGAGACCCTCACGTCGACGACCGCCGGGGGCGGCTTTCAGTTGCCGCCGGCGCATGTCTATCCGAGCTTCGCCGATGTAGGTCGTATCAACGGTGATCAGGCCGAAGTTGACCTGTGTTCCCCCGGTGTGCCACTGAGCTCGAAGACATGCTTGATGTCGTAGTAGTCGAGCTTTCCGTCGTCTCCGGTCTGGCCTTTGAGCGTCGTCTCAGCGACCGACTTGAAGCCCTGCGCCAGCACCAGCTTGGAGCCTTCAGTCGCCCTGACGGCGAATTCGATTTCTGTCTAGTCGCCCCCTTCGACCTTGCCTTCGGCCGTCGGACAGCTGTCGAGATGAACGAACCTTCGCCACACGTCCGCATCGAGATCGAAAGGTGGATGCCCTTCCCCTTGATGTTGACGCCCAGTTTCAGGGCGCCCTTCGCAAGGTCGAGGTTCGCGTCCATGTCGCCGCTCTTGAAGCTCTGTTTCGCGACGAGATCTTCGTATTCCTTTTGGTGTTCTTCTTTCACTTTTGGCGCGCTTCTTCGTATTCGCGGATGCGCTTGTCGTAGTCCGAGTTGGAGCCGCACGCCACGGCGCGAAGCAACCGGGGCCGAGGCCGTGTGCCCGAGCGAGGCGGGGAAGGACAGCAGCCGTTCGCCGCGCATCAGGCCAGTCGAGATCGTCTGCTTGAGCCTCTTTTCCTCGCCGGGGCCCAGTCGAGCAAGCAGCTGCGAGAGGGACGGGGAGCGCGGCCGTGGCGATCGCGCGCAGATACCTGGACCCCCAGGACGGCCGCCTACGAGCGCTTCGCGCGGTGTCAGGCTCGTGACCGGCAGGGAGTTACGGACGCAGCTCGTCCGTTTGCCGATCCGTAACCGTGCCTGCCCCGCTCTTGCAGCGGACGACCGGCTTCTTCTTCTTTTTCGTCCTGTGTGCGGCTGCCTGCCCGTCGTGCGAGGGCACCGAGGCGAGCGCGAGAGTGCCTGGGAGGCAGAGTGTCGTGGCGAGCGCCACCACGAGCGCAACTGCCCTCGGCCTGATCTGTCCCGCCTTCCGTCGCGGTCTGCCTTACCCCGCATCCGAACCCCCCGGTTCGCCGCTGTCAGCGACTGCTACTGGGAGTGTGGCGGATCGGCGCCCGTTGCGCCAGCCCCCTACAGCGGGATGTTGCCGTGCTTGCGCTTCGGTCCGGGTTCGCGCTTGCTCTGCAGTGTGTGAAGCGCCCGGACCAGCTTGGGGCGGGTCTCGTGGGGGATGATCACGTCGTCGATGTAGCCTCGCTCAGCCGCCGTGTAGGGGTTGGCGAAACGGGCCTTGTAGTCGGCCATCAGCTTCTGGCGGCGCTCGTCAGGTGTGGGGCTGCCGGCGATGTCGCGCCGGTAGATGATGTTGACGGCGCCCTCGGGGCCCATCACGGCCACCTCGGAGGTCGGCCAGGCGAAGTTGAAGTCGGCCAGCATGTGCTTGGAGGCCATGACGTCGTAGGCGCCGCCGTAGGCCTTGCGGGTGATGACCGTGATCTTCGGCACGGTGGCCTCGGTGAAGGCGTACAGCAGCTTGGCTCCATGGCGGATTATCCCGCCCCACTCCTGGCTCGTCCCGGGCAGGAATCCGGGGACGTCGACGAAGGTAAGGATCGGGATGTTGAAGGCGTCGCAGGTGCGCACGAAGCGGGCCGCCTTGGCCGAGGCGTCGATATCCAGCACGCCCGCCAGCTGGGCCGGCTGGTTGCCGACCACGCCGATCGCGAACCCGTCGAGGCGGGAGAACCCGCAGATGATGTTCTTGGCGTGGTGCTCGTGGACCTCGAAGAACTCGCCGTCATCGACGATGTGACGGACGACGTTGCGCATGTCATAGGGCTTGTTGGGGTTGTCCGGGACGACCTCGTCGAGCTCCGGGTCCATTCGCTCGGGGTCGTCGGTCGGAGCCACCCGGGGTGCCGTCTGCAGGTTGTTCTGGGGCAGGAAGCTGATCAGGTAGCGGCAATCCTCGAGACAGGCGTCCTCGTCCTCGGAGGCGAAATGGGCCACGCCCGACTTGGTGTTGTGGGACATCGCCCCGCCAAGCTCCTCGAAGCCCACCTCCTCGCCGGTGACCGTCTTGATCACGTCGGGGCCGGTGATGAACATGTGGGAGGTCTCCTTGACCATGAAGATGAAGTCCGTGATCGCCGGCGAGTAGACGGCCCCGCCGGCACAGGGACCCATGATCAGGCTGATCTGGGGGATCACGCCCGAGCAGCGGACGTTGCGCACGAACACGTCCCCGTAGGCGCCCAGCGAGACGACACCCTCTTGGATCCGGGCGCCACCGGAGTCGTTGATGCCGATCACCGGGCAGCCGATCTTGGCCGCCAGATCCATGATCTTGACCATCTTTTCGCCCATCACCTCGCCCAGCGAGCCGCCGAAGACGGTGAAGTCCTGGCTGAACACGCAGACGGTCCGGCCGTCGATCGTCCCGTGGCCGGTCACCACCGCGTCGCCCCAAGGTCGGTTCTTCTGCATGTCGAAGTCCGTGGTCCGGTGGCGCACGAACGTGTCCAGCTCCTGGAAGGAGCCCGGGTCGAGCAGCTTTTCGATTCGCTCGCGGGCCGTGTACTTGCCGCGGGCATGCTGCTTCTCCTCGGCCTCGGGCGAGGAGTGCTGGGCGGCTTCCCGGAGCTCCTCGAGCTGCGCCAGCTTTTCCTCGTAGCTCTCAGGCGCCTTCTGGCGCGGCTCCTTGCGCCCGCCACCGCGGGAGGCGGCGAGGACGGCAGCCTCGGCTGTTCGGTCGTGGGCCTTGGACATCGGGCCGAGATCTTATCCGTGGCGCGTCCGTCCGGGCGGCCGGGCCCTGCCGGCTCGGGCGCTCCGGTCGTCGTCGAAGCGAACCTCGACGCCGGCCATGTTCCACTGCCCGGAGCCGCCTGCCTCATCACTCAGGCTCATGGGGGTCCCTGGGCTGTGCGCTTTGACCGTCGTCGCCTGGGTCCAGAAGCGATCCGGGCCCCGGCCGAGCTGGTGCGGGGAGATCAGTACCTGGTTGCGTCCCACCGAGGGCGTCGGATGCGGGCGGGTGACGCTGGCCACCCCATATAGGAGGGAGGCCTTGTGAACCCGTCGCAGCGACACGCCGGGGGCTCCCCCGGGCGGCGCTGCGAGCGACGGTGGCCCCGAGCCCGTCGCTTTCCTGCATCGAGGTGACGGTCAGCGAGGACCGGTAGCCGCCGATCCGCATTCGCGCCGTGAGGGAGGCATCGATCACCGCGTGGTGGGCGCGGGCGGCCCAGACCTCTGCGTCACCCGGCTGGGAGTTCGCGCGGCTGATCAGGCGCCAATGAAGTCCGCCACCGGTCACGGTCGCCGACTGACGGCGACCCGCCGGTCCCTGGCCGGCCACGAAGGCCAGCAGCAGCTCCCCCGGCTCGGCGTCCGTGAAGCGGCGGGAGCGAACCGTTCCGCGGCCCTCGGCCGTCGTCTGGACATCGGTGATCAGGCATGGAGCCCCATCGGCGGGGTTCTCGATGATGACCGCCACAGGGTTCGATGTGGTGGCGTTGCCCGAGGTGTCCGTCGCTCGAGCGCTGAGAACGTGATGGCCTGGCGAGACCCTGGTGGTGCGCAGGTCAAGCGCGTAGGGGCCGTGGGCTCCGGTGCGCCGATCGGCCGGCCGTCCAGCAGGAACTGCACCGAGGTGATCCCTGAGTCGTCGTGCACGTTGGCTGCGACGGGGCTGCGACCCGAGAGGGTCTGGCCGGGGGCCGGGTTGCTGATCGTGACGGAGGGCGGTTCGCCGTCGGCGGCGGGTGCCTGGGCGGGGTGGATCACCGAAGCGGCCGGCGAGCTTGGCAGCACCTCGACCGAAGCGAGGTTCCAGGGGTCGAAGAACTGAGGTGATTCATCGGTGTCATCCAGGGTCACCGACTCCCGGCAGCCGCCGCGGACGCGGCGCTCGTGTACTGCGTCCACATCGAATGGCAGCAGTGGCCGAAGAAGTTCACCAGGAACTGCGAGGTGAGGTCTGTCCGAGACCCGGTTGCGGAGGAAGTCTTCTTCGCCCGCGTAGCCGACGGCGAAGCCGATCGAGCCGCCCTTTGTCGGCTAGGTGACCGTCTGTTCGCCTCCGCGTCGCACTCCCTGGCGTCGCCCGACGCCCGAGGCGCCCGTCAGCGCGAGAGTCACTGCTGGAGCGTTCTTCGGGCTCGGCTTCGCGGACGCTCACCTGCGAAGGCGCCGGCGGCCTCGAATTCAGCATCACCCGGTGCGCTGCGGGTCGGCTCCAGCTCAGCCCCCGCCAGATCTTCGCCTGTCCCGTCGAGCTCACAGCAGCAGGACTCTTCGGTTCGCTCGTCGAGAACGAGGGTCGTCACGTGCCGATGCCGCATCGTCAGTCTGGTCGATCGCGATCTCGAGCTCCGGAGGCGACCTCGTCATCGCCGCGAGTCCGAATCCGTTTTCTCCGTCGCCCGGCGCCAGTAGTCTCCCGGCGGCCGACGCTCCATTGTACGTGTAGGCGAGTGAGGGCCGCCGACGGCTGGCCGTCAGCAGGAACTGACCGATTTGACGGGTCCCGCGTGTCGCCTGCGCTCAGCTGACTCCCCGAGACGGCCCCGCCGGCTGTCAGTTGACGGCGGGGGTCGAGTCCGGTGGTCTGTTCAGGACCGTCACCGTTCCGGAGATCTGGAGCTGTGTCGGTGATGTCGTTCGCCGTGGACTCGAGCAGTGTGCTGGGATCGATCTCGCACGCATCCAGTAGACCATCCGGACGCTAGTCGATGTTCTCTCCTTCATCACTGGCGTCGTACTGGTCACCCCACCGATCGCCAGCCCAGCGTCCCGTCGGCGCTTCCAGTTTCGAGGTAGGTCTGGACTTCTTGACTCACCCGTACCGCCGACGAGGGTCCTGCTCGATGCAGTAGGGTCCTGGCTCGTCGCGACAGGCCCAGGCCGCCCCGCCCACCTGTAGAGCCAAGCTGTCAGAGCTATCAGTGTCGGTGTAGAGCACCCCGAACCACGTCGACTTAGACGAACTCCGCTTCGCCAGGCGCCTAAGCCCGAAGCCCTCTGCGTGACGCCGATCCGACGCCCCCACCCAGCTGTCACCCAGCCCCTGATCCGCTCTCACTAGACCAGGCGCAACCGCCAACAACCCCGCCTCCGATCAGGCGCGGGAGAACGGCCGGTGGTGCGCCGCGCCAAGACGATCCAGGACGCCCGTCAGGATCGTCCTGACCTGCTCCTCGGCGGCTTCCTCGGCTGCCTTCAGCTCAGCGGCCAGATCTACGGTCGGCTCGCGCTCCGCCGGGGCGTCGTCCTCAACCGCGGCCGGCTGCTCGGCCGTCTCCGCGGACGCCGAGGGCTCGGGGCTGACAGCCGCGTCGGTGTCGGCGTGGATGTCGGCATCAGGCTCGGCCTCGGCCTGGTTATCCGAACCGGGCTGCGTGTCAGCTTCGGCGGTGATCTTGGGCTCCTCGATCGAGACGGTCTCGATCTCTGGCTGCGGCTGATCGAGTGCCCGTTGCCCCTCCGTCGCGAGGGAGGCCTCTGCGGGAAGGGACGACGGAGGCTCAGCTACGAGGTCGTTCTGGACGGCCGACTGGGGGGTTTGGCCGGGCTCGGCGACAGGAGTCGGGGGGGTTGCCTGCGTCCTTTTGCGGCCGCGGCCGAACAGCCGAGCGAAGAAGCCGACGCGGGGTGCGGCGGCCTCGATCTCGGGGGGCTGGTCGCTGAATGCCGGGGGGTCGACCTCACTGTGCGCCTGCGGCGCGGGAGCCTCGAGTTCCCTGTCGGCTGCAAGCTGGAGGTCGCTTCCAAGGAGGGTGGCCGAGTGCTCATGGCCGAAGCGCTCGGCCACCGTGACGGTCAGCTCGGCCTCCTGGCGGCTCCATGCGTGGAGTCCCGAAGGCTGCGCCTCGACGGCAACCGGTGGCTCGGCGGCGGGTTGGGCCGTGGGTTCGGAGAGATCGTCCTGAGGCTCGGGCGCCGATTTCTCATCTGTCGTGAGCTCCGTGGTTTCAGCCTCGATCTCCTCAGGCTCCATCTCTTCAGGCTCGCGCTCCGTGGGCTCCATGGGCGTGTAGTCGCGGCTTGCCTTGAGGGTCACCTTGGTGCCCCAGCCTGATGCCTTGAGGGCGACGGTGCCGCGTGCCTCCTCTGCCTCCCACTCGACGAACTTCTCGGGCTCAACCTTGGTGATCCGGATCTCGCCGAGCTCGCCCAGGTGGCGCGCCAGCGATTTGGGGTCGCTCAGCTCGGCCCACAGCTCGGGCGGGGACTTCACAAGCGTCCGCTGAACCTCCGAGGAGATCATCTGGGGACGTGTTCGCGCCCAGGCGATGTACTCCTTCCGGTGAATCCCACTGCTGGGAGATGTGCGCCCGCCGGGCTCCGGCGATCCTGCTACGGACTGCTCAGCGCACCGGCGGGTGCCTTCACAAGATCGCGCTGGTCCAGCAGCTCGGCGATCTGGACAGCATTGGTGGCAGCACCCTTGCGCAGGTTGTCGGCCACGATCCAGAGGTCCAGGGCGAGGTCGTTGCCGGGATCGCGGCGCAGCCGCCCGACGAACACCTCGTCGTGCCCGGTCGCCTGAATGGCCATCGGATAGACGCCGGCGCTCGGGTCGTCCAGGACCCTCACCCCCGGTGCGGTGGAGAGGATCTCGCGGGCCCGCTCGGGGCTCAGCGGCTCCCTGGTCTCAACGTTGACCGCCAGCGAATGCCCGTTGACCACGGGGACCCTGACGCAAGTGGCGCTCACCCTGATCGTCGCGTCGCTGAGGATCTTGCGGGTCTCGTTGATCAGCTTGCGCTCCTCGTCGGTGTGATCGTCACCGGGGGAAAGCTCCCTGCCTGGGGCAGGGCGTTGAAGGCGATCTGATGGGCGTACTGGCTGGGCGCCTGGATCTGGCGTTCGTGGAGCACCGCATGGGATTGATCGAGCAGCTCCTCGACAGCCCGCTTGCCCGTCCCCGAGACGGCCTGGTAGGTGCTCACCACCAGACGCTCGATCCCGGCCTCCTGCTGGATCGCCTTGAGCGGGACGACCATCTGCATCGTCGAGCAGTTGGGGTTGGCGATGATCCCCCGGTGAGCGTCGAGCGCCTCGGGGTTGACCTCGCTGACGACGAGGGGCACGTCGTCCTGCATGCGCCACCGGGAGGAGTTGTCGATCACCGTGGCGCCGGCCGCGGCGAACCGAGGTGCCCACTCGCCCGAGGTGGAGCCCCCGGCTGAGAACAGGGCGATGTCGAAGCCCCGGATCGTCTCGTCATCGAGCGGTTGCACGACCGAGCCGTCCTCGAGGGTCTTGCCCGCCGAGCGCTCGGAGGCGAACGGGACGATCTCGCGGGCCGGGAAATCCCGCTCGCGCAGAAGTTGCAGCATCAGCGTTCCGACCTGACCGGTAGCGCCGATCACGGCCACCCGATAACCCTCGCTCATGTGGGCAAGGGTACCGCGGGCAGGCTAGGGCTTCACGGCCATGAACAGGATCGTCACGAGCACGAGCACGCTCAGCAGCGAGCCGAACGTGGTCAGCCGCTTGACGGCTGCCTGGTACTCGGCGCTCATTTCGCCGCCGCCTTCCGCGAGATCGCGTTCGGCGAGCTGCTCGGCCTTTTTCGCGGTGGGGATCATCACGGCGCCGACGATCGCGCCGATCACCACCGCTGCACCCAGGCCCCACTGCACGAAGAACTCACTCCAGTGGTGGCCCTTGCTGGCCAGGTAGGCGCCCGCCGCGAGAACCACCAGCAGACCGGGATTGACCAGGAGGCGCTCGATCGTGTACTCGATCCGATGCAGGACCGGGAGGCTTCTGGGGTCGCGTTTCGAGCCGACAGCGAAGATGACCGGGTAGGCGAATGTGACGCCGAAGCCGACGACCACCGCCATGATGTGGAGGCCGAGGATGTAGTCGTAGAGGGCTGCGATGGGTGCTGGTTGGATCATGCGCCCACCATATTGACTCGGCTGGCCGCGCGGCCCGCGCCGCTCAGAATCGGGCCTGATAGGCGCCGAAGACGTCGCCCATCGCGCCGCAGGTCTCTCCCAGGGTGCAGCGGTCCTTCAGCGCCTGGCGGATGGGCGGCAGCAGGTTCTCCGTTCCGCCGGCCGCCTGGCGCAGCTCCTCCAGGCGCCGTTGAACGAGCTCCTGGTCTCGATCGGCCTTGAAAGAAGCCAGGCGGTCAAGCTGTTCGCGCTCGGACTCGGGGTCCACTCGCAGCAGGTCGGGCACCTCGATGCCCTCTTCCTCGTACTTGTTGACCCCCACCACGATGTCCTGTCCGAGGCGGTAGCGCTCCTGGTAGCCCCAGGCCGACTCGTCGATCTCGGCGGTGATGAACTCGATCGCGTTCACCGAGCCGCCCAACGCGTCCACCTTGGCGATCAGTTCGTTGGCCCGCGATTCGATCTCGTCGGTGAGCGACTCGACCAGATAGGAGCCCGCGAACGGGTCGACGGTGTCGGTCGCGCCGGACTCGTGAGCGAGGATCTGCTGCGTGCGGAGAGCGATTTTTGCGGCCCGCTCGGTCGGCAGCGCCAGGGCCTCGTCGAAGCCGTTTGTGTGGAGCGACTGGGTTCCCCCGCAGACCGCGGCAAAGCCCTGGAGGGCAACTCTGACGATGTTGTTCTCCGGCTGCTGGGCCGTCAGCGTCACGCCGCCGGTCTGAGTGTGGAAGCGCAGCATCATCGACTTCTCCGACTTGGCGCCGAACCGCTCCCGCATGATGTGCGCCCACATCCGGCGGGCCGCGCGGAACTTCGCGACCTCCTGGAAGACGTTGTTGTGGCCGTTGAAGAAGAAGGCGAGACGAGGCGCGAAATCGTCGACGTCCAGTCCCTTGTCGATCGCCGCCTGGACGTAGGCGATACCCGAGGAGAGCGTGAAAGCGACCTCCTGCACGGCCGAGCAGCCCTTCTCTCGAAAGTGGTAGCCCGAGATCGAGATCGTGTTCCAGCGGGGCACATGCTCCTGGCAGTACTGAAAGAGATCGGTCGTCAGGCGCATCGTCGGCTCGGGCGGGTAGATGTAGTTGCCTCGCGCGATGTACTCCTTCAGGACATCGTTCTGGGTCGTCCCCCGCAGCTTCTCGGAGGGGACGCCCTGCTCCTCGCCGACCAGCTCATAGAGCAGCAGCAGGCACGCCGCCGGAGCGTTGATCGTCATCGAGGTGGACACGGCATCCAGGGGAATGCCGTCGAAGGCGGTCCGCATGTCGTCGATCGTGTCGATGGCCACCCCCGTGCGGCCGACCTCGCCGAGACAGCGCGGGTTGTCGGAGTCGAGGCCCAGCTGGGTCGGCAGGTCGAAGGCCATCGAGAGGCCGGTCGAGCCCTTCGAGAGCAGGTAGCGATAGCGCTCGTTGGACTCCTTGGCCGAGGCATATCCCGCGTACTGGCGCATCGTCCAGGTCTGCTTGCGGTACATCTCGCGGTGAACCCCGCGGGTGTAGGGGTAGTCGCCCGGCTCGCCCAGATCGAGTTGCTCGGGCAGGTTCGACTCGTCGTAGAGCTCGTCGATCTCGATTCCTGAATCCGTGAAGCGACGATGGTCGTCGGGCCCCACGACCGGTGCGACGGTCAGGCGCTCGAGATCCTCATCTGGCAAGCCGGTGGTGGCCACGACTCAGATGATATGGACCCCGGGCCGATTGCTGCGGGATGCATGGTCGCTCTCGCGTGGTGCCGGCGCCCGTGACACGGGTATCCTGCAAGCGATGTCGACCTGCATGATCACCGGGGGGGCCGGGTTCCTCGGATCCCACCTCTGCGACGAGCTGTTGGCCCGCGGGCACAGGGTCATATGCGTCGACAACTTCGAGACGGGCTCGCTGGCCAACATCGAGCACATCCGTGATCCGGATCGCTTCCGGTATGTGCAGGCGGACATCATCGAGCCCTACTTCATCGATGAGCCGATCGATTTCGTCTATCACCTCGCCTCACCGGCCTCACCGATCGACTATCTGCGCCTGCCGCTGCACACCCTCAAGGTCGGCTCCTACGGCACCCACCACACGCTGGGCCTGGCGAAGGCCAAGCGTGCACGGTTTCTGATCGCCTCGACCAGCGAGGTGTACGGCGACCCGCTGGAGCACCCGCAGTCGGAGAGCTACTGGGGTCACGTCAACCCGATCGGCCCGAGGGGCGTCTACGACGAGGCGAAGCGCTATGCCGAGGCGCTGACCATGGCGTATCACCGCCAACAGGGCGTCGACACGGCGATCGTCAGGATCTTCAACACCTACGGGGCGCGCATGCGCCCACACGACGGCCGTGCGATACCGACATTTCTCCGCCAGGCGCTGGGCAACCGCCCGCTGACGGTCTTCGGGGACGGCAGCCAGACGCGCTCGTTCACCTATGTGACCGACCTGATTCGCGGGATCATCGCGCTCGCCGAGTCGGGCTACCACGACCCCGTCAACGTCGGCAACCCTGATGAGTTCACCCTGCTCGAACTGGCTGAGGCCGTCCTCGAGCTGACGGGATCGAGCTCGGAGATCGTCTACGAGGCGCTGCCCGAGGACGACCCGAAACAGCGCCGGCCCGATATCTCGCGTGCGCGTGAGCTGCTCGGGTGGGAGCCGACGGTGTCGTTGCGCGAGGGCCTGAAGCTGACCATCGAGGGGTCGGGCGTGGAGATCCTCACCGGAGGAGGCTCTCGCTGACCCCGGGCCACGGGATCGAGAAGTTTCCGTTGTGCCCCCGCCCGGACCGCTCCGACCGCGGATTGGAGGTGTTTTGAGCAGCGAGATGGGACCACGTCTGTCGGGAACGTCGACCCCGCCCGCACCGCGCCTGCGAAAGCCTGCCGCGCCGCCGGCCGGCACCCGCGTGCCCCGGATCACGAAGCCTCCCGGCGTGCCCGAGGCGCTCCCCGTTGCGGAGCTCGAGCGCGACATCCGCTCGCGTCGTGCACCGATGCTCGCGTTTCTTCTCCGTCTCTCGACAGCCCGGCGCGTCGGGCGTGTCGTCTCGCTGGTTGCCCTGGACTTCGCTGCCGTTGCGCTGGCGATCTTCACGGCCCTGGTCCTGAAGGAAGCGGTTCACGGTGGGGTCGATGTGAGCCGCGCCGTTCACGGCACGAAGCAGTTCCTGCCATTCGCCTTTCTCCTGACGGCGCTGCTGTTCGCCAACTCTGGGCTCTATTCGGAGCGCTCGCAGCGTCCCGGTCTCACCCGAATCGTGGGCTCGCTGTTCGAGGTTGCCGTCGTGGCGCTGATCTTCGCGGTCGTCAACGGGGAACACTTCTCGAGCTACTACCTGTTCTACGGCTCGCTCATCTTCGCGATCGTCTACGTGGGCGCTCTGCGCGGCCTCTACGACAGCGTCACGGCCATGCTGCTGCGCGCCGCCGGCTATCAGCGGCGCGCGGTGCTGGTCGGACGCGGCAAGCAGATCGCCGATGTCGCTCACGCGCTCGCCGACGGCCCCCATTCAGTGATCGAGGTGGTCGGTTTCCTCTCGCCCACCCCGCTGCCTGCGAACGGGCTGCAGTCGCTGGGATCACTCGATGATCTCGAGGCGGTGCTTGCGAGCGCTCGGGTCGACGAGGTGATCATCGCCGACGCAGACTTCCCGCAGGACGCCGCCGTCGAGCTGGTCGATCAATGTCACCGCCGGGGTATCCGTGTCCGTCTTGCCCCCTCGACCATGGAGATCCTGATTCACCGGGCCGAGTTCATCCCCGGACAGTCGGTACCGCTGTTCGAGCTTGGCCCTCCGGCCTTCGAGGGCATCGACTTCGCGATGAAGCGCACCTTCGATGTCGTGGGCGCGACGATCCTGCTGGTGCTCCTGAGCCCCCTCCTGTTTGCGCTGACGCTGGCCGTCATGGTCTCCTCGCGCGGCCCGGTCCTGTTCCGTTCGGTTCGCAGGGGCATCGGACAGCGACCCTTCCCCTGCCTGAAGTTCCGCACGATGAACACCGACGCCGAGGAGCAGCAGGCCGATCTGGAAGTGCTCAACGAGGCAACGGGGGCGCTCTTCAAGATCAAGGAGGACCCGCGTCTGACCCCTGTCGGACGGTTTCTCAGGCGGTTCTCCCTGGACGAGCTTCCACAGCTGATCAACGTCCTGCGCGGCGAGATGTCGCTGGTCGGTCCGCGACCGCTGCCCGAGCGCGACTACGCGATGCTCGAGGACTGGCACCGCAAGCGCTACCTGGTGCTGCCGGGCATCACGGGGCTCTGGCAGGTGTCGGGACGCTCGGAGCTCGACTTCGACGACCTGGTCCACCTGGACTTCCTCTACCTCGAGCGCTGGTCGCTGGCGCTCGACCTGACGATCATCCTGAAGACGATCCCCGCCGTCATCTCGCGGCGAGGCGCCTACTGAGCCCGAAGCGTCCGGCGAGCAATCGCCGCGGGTGCCAGACGAGGTTGATCCCTTCTGGCGAGGGCCTGCGCGTAGACGGACCAGGTCGCCCGTGCGGCGTCCTCCCAGGTCCAGGGCAAAGGCGAGGGCGCCGGCCGGGTGAGTTGTTCGGCGGTCTCGATCAGCGCCGTCATGTTGCCGGGCGCCACAAACGTCGCCCGGCGCCCCAGAGCCTCGCGCAGGGGCGGGCTGTCGCATGCGACGACGGGCGTGCCGCATGCGAGCGCCTCCACTCCCGCCAGCCCGAAGCCCTCCCGCTCGGCCGATATGAGGAGAGCATGGGCGCCGCTGTACAGAGCGGCAAGCTGCTCGTCGGGAAGCTCCCCGGTCAGGATCACGTCCTTCAGCTCGCGCGCCCACGGGCGGGTGGGGCCGGCCATCACGAGCGGCAGCCCGCGGGGCGTCGCGGCCAGGCGGGCGATGTGGGTGCCCGGTTCTGGGCGCTCCAGCCCCCCGACGGACAGGAGATATCGCTCAGGCAGTCCGAGGTGAGCTCGCAGCGATGCAACCTCCGCCGGCGGGCGTGGGTACATCGAGCCGTCGGCCGCCTCTGCGATCACGGAGATGCGGCCAGGATCGAGGCGCAGGTGCCTGACGGCATCGGCGGCGACGGCCTGCGTCGGCACGATCACCCCGGCGGCACGCTGTACCGCAAGTGGGCGAAGCCGCAGCCGAAGGCTCGGGTTGAGGTGCTCGCTGCGGCGCTTCAGCTCAGCGACGTCATGGACCGTGACAACCATCGGACAGGGGCTGTGAAGCATCGCTCCGTCCATCCAGGGCGAATGGAACACGTCGGTCCCCTGGATTCTGACGGTGCTTGAAGGACGGTTCGTCTCCAGCACCTCGTCCGCCTCGGCGGCGGTCCGGCGGAGCGCCGCAAGCAGACAGCGCGAGTAGCGTCCGACGCCGCCCGAGTCCGCGGCGGGTCGGCTGTCGAGAGCGACTCTCAAAGCCGGCTCACCATCTCCACGCCCTCCAAAACGTGCATCGGGCCAACATAAGGGCTGTGCGTAGGGTTGACCAGAGATGACAGCTTCTCTGCACGCTCATAGCGGGGTCCGGGAGCGACAGGCCCGCTCGCGGGGGCCTGCGCGCCTCTAGCCTTGCCGCGATGACGCCCAGCGAATACCACGAAGCTCTCTGGCGCGAGATCCCGGAGGGTCTGACCCCGGCGGCGTTCGAGTTGCGTCTCGGTTTCCTGATGGAGTCCGCTGCTCCGGGCCGGCGGGTCCTCGACCTCGGCTGCGGTGAGGGTGCCTTTTCCGCCAGGCTGCTCGAGGCGGGTTCTGAGGTGGTGGGGGTGGACGTCGCCCAGGAGCCCCTGCGACGGGCTCGCCTGCGACACCCCCAGCTCGATCTCCGCCTGCTCGAGAGCGACTCGTCGTGGGGCCTGCCCGACTCGTCATTCGACCTCGTCTGGGCCGGCGAGGTGATCGAGCATGTCAGCGACCTGGCCGGGTGGCTCTCAGAGCTGCGCCGTGTCCTTCGCTCCGGTGGTGTCCTGGCGCTCAGCACGCCCCACCTCGGCCGCTCCGAGCTGCTCCGTGCATCGCTCACCCAGCGCCTGTTCGCCGAGCAGTTCGATCCTCTCTCGGACCATCTCCGCTTCTTCGCTCCGGCCACACTCGGCGCCCTGCTGAACGACTTCGGATTCGAGCAGGTTCAGATCAGGCGCTGCCGCCCGCCCGGGGGCCACCGGCTGCTGCTCTGCCGCGCGGTGCGCTCACGCTACTGAGCGCCGCCGGCGGCCCTGAGGGCCTGGATGTATCCGTTGTAGATGGCGATCGCTTCGGGGCGCCCGTTGGCCAGCGATTCTGCGGCGATCGAGCCGGGGTCGAGGTAGATGGCGGCCTGGAACTCCTTGAGCGCCGCCTGAGGGTTCGTCGCGAGGTCGTAGCGGGCAAGTTCGAGCCAGGGCTTCGGGTTCGACGGTTGCAGCCGAACGGCGTGGGCAAGCGTCTGGCGCGAGGCCTGACGTTCGCCTGAGGCTTCCTGAATATGGGACAGGGCGAGGAGGGCTTCGACCGACAGTGGATCGGCCGACACGGCCCCGTCCACCGCCGAGCGTGCCCCCTTGGGGTTCCCGACGAGCATCGCCAGCGCCGATTCGCTTTTCTGTTCAGACCTCAGCGGTTGCCATTGGCTGTAGGCGATCAGCAGGGCTGTGACGATGCCGGCCGCCGCGATACCCAGCCGTAGCGACCCTGGCGCCCCGTCGGGCAGCAGCCGTTCGAGCGCCGACCGGCCGGGGGGAGGAGTCGCGCGCGCCGGTGCCAGCGGGCCCCGGCCCGCCAGCCAGCCCGCGCATATCAGCACCGGGATGGCGTTGCCGGGGACATACCAGGTCCAGTCGACCAGCGAATGGGTGCCGAAGACGGCGATCAGGCAGAGCATGCTCAGCATCCCGATCCGCTCCGGCGTGTAGCGGGTCAGGGCAGGGTCATCCAGCCGACGCCATGCGGGAGGTTTGCCTGCCCGCAGCTCTCTCCAGCTTCTCCAGCGCCGGTTGAACGGGTGGGTGGCCCGTCCGGCGGCTGCCATCCAGGTTCCAAGTAGCGCCAGCGCCAGCCCCAGACCGACCAACCCCAGGTCGGCCAGGGTCTGCACGAGGAAGCCGTGGGCGTGTTTGGCCGGCAGCGGCCCGGTCAGGTAGCGGAGTCTCGCGACGTCATATCCGTCTGCCCCCGCTCCGAGCGCCGGGTGGGCTTTGAAGATGTTGAGCGCCTCGTCCCAGTACTGGGCCCGAACACTCGCGACCGCCGTGAGGCGTCCCGGGGTGTTGGGCACCTTCGCGTGCGTGTCGGTGAGTCTCCTGACGGCATGGGAGATCGAGCCTGTGAACCCGCGCCGGCTGTGGGCCAGCGCCCCGGCGCCAACGAGCACCAGGACGCCAAGCAGACACAGCAGAACCGTTCCGGCGCGCCGGCGGCTCTCGGGTGTGGGCGCTCTGCGACCGGTCGCAAACGACACGCCCACACCGACGAGCGTCAGCAGGACGACCATGGCAATCGTCAGGGCGCCCAACTCGTGGCCGGCACCGGTGGCTTCGGCGATGGCGACCTTTTCAGAGCTGAGGGCGCTCGTCTTGAAGTCCCACGCCGCGATCGACCCGGCTGCAACGCCACCTGACAGCAGGACCGCCGCGCCCCGCAGGCGCAGTGGGACGATGAGGAACCAAAGCAGCAGTCCCAGCAGGAGCGCCGCGAGGGCTCCCCGGGAGTAGGCCAGCAGGAGGGTCAGGAGGAGGATGCCCATCGCCGGGTAGGCGAGAGCGCTCAGCAGCCCGTGACCGGAGCGCCTTGCGCCCAGCCACATGCAGCCGATCGCGCCCATGGCCGCCGTCAACCCGAGCGCATTCCAGTAGCCAAACGGTTCGTAGAGGCGGGCATAGCCGTTGGCGCCCTGGAAGTGATCGGGGAGGCTCTTCGTCATCAGCGCGTAGCCGCAGATGACCACCGAGCTGAGGACGATCCCGCCCAGGATCGCGGGCCAGCGCTCCGGTATCAGCCGCACGACTACGATCGTCGCCGCGAAGACCCCCGCGTAGGCGAAAAGCCGTCCGGCGTCACGCCAGCTTTCATCGGGCTGCACCGACCAGACGATCGAGATCGCACTGAGCGCGGCGAAGGCCGCCAGCAGCATCGCGGGCCACAGTCCGTAGGCCGGCGAGCCGCCTCGCAGCGCGATTGCACCGAGTGCAAGGACGAGTCCGGCAACGATCGTCACCGTGATCTCGGTCCTCGTCATGGATTCGAGGTTGAGTCCACCCTTGGCGTAGAAGGTGATCGCACAGAGCGCCGCCGCGAGGAGAATCGTCCCGAGCCACAGCCCACCTCTGTGCGTGGTGGCTGAGCCCGCGGGCATCCGGTGGCGGTGGGCCGAGCGGGACGGGGTCAGCGGGGGAGCCACCCCCAGCGCGGGGGGCGGGCTCTCAGTCGGAGCGGCCGTCACGTGCCCGCTTTCGCAGGACGGCGCCGCCGAGCCCCAGCAGCGAGGCGAGCATGATCGCAAGCACAACCAGCAGCGGCCCCGGCAGGGTGCTGAAGGCCGAGGCGACATCCGCGTGGACGACGCCCGGGTGCACCACCTGGCCGTTGCCCAGGCTTACGGGCGCCGAGCCGGATTGCGCTGCGTGCGCGATCGCCCGCTGCTCGGTGGGCGTCGCGGCGATCGCGGCGGTCGGCGAAGCAGCGCCGCCCGTCTGAGCGCCGTTGCCGCCGTGTTTGCCCGAAGCTGCCGCTCTCTGTGCCTGTCGAATCAGGGATGCGCAGTCGCTGTACTCTTCCGTCGTCGCACTGAGCTCTTTGAGGGCTTTCCCGTATGCGGCCTGCGAGAAACCTTCCAGCGATTGGTTCTGCAGGCAGCGGGTGATGATCTGCTGACCGACATCGCCCAGTGCGCTGGGCGACCCCGCCAGAGCGAGTGCCGCCGCCAGCCCCCCCGCAAGGGCCGATCGTCTGAGGAGGCAAATGACTCTCATAGGGCGATTGTTCAACGCTACCAATGCCCGCGGGAGAGTCCGACGGTTCCCAGTGCCTTCGAGAACCCCTCCGCCCACGCCTGGTGGCTGTAGGCACGAACGGTCTCCGCTCCGGCCAGGCCGAGACGGGCGCACAGCTCCGGGTCCTCGGCCAGCCGACGAATCGCTGTGGCGAGGGCGATGCCGTCGCTGGCAGGCACTATCAGGCCATTCTCCCCGTCCCGCACCAGTCCCCCGGCGGCTGCTCCGACCGCGTCGCTTGCGATGACTGCCAGGGAGCGGTTCATCGCCTCGTTCACGACCAGCCCCCAGGGCTCGCGGAAGGTGGCAGTGCGGATCGAGGGGACAACCAGCACCTCACAGGCCGCGTAGATGTCGCGTAGACGCTCTGGAGAGAGTGCCCCCAACCGGTGAATCCCCTCATCCAGCGACCCGGCGGGGCCCGGGCCGGCGAGCAGAAGCGCCGCCTCCTCCTCGGGTAGCCCCGCGCGCCACCAGGCCTCCTTCAGCACGGAGAGGCCCTTCTCGCCTGCCTGCCTCCCGACGAACAGAAATCGCGTACCGGCGTCGGCGGCAGGCCCGTTGAGCTCCGGCGCCGGCCCGGCCGGTGCGCGCCAGAAGTCGTTGTCGACCGACTGAGGAGCCACGTGCACGTTCTTCGCGCCCCTGGCGCTCACGTAGTCGCTGACGTGGGGCCCATAGGTGACGACGGCGTCGGCGGAGCGGTAGAGACGCAGCAGGGCGGGATAGCTGAGCGCATGGGCGAGGCTTCGCGGGTGGGCCCACAGGGAGGCCCAGAGGATCAGCGGCAGGCCGGCCCGCCGGGCGCCCGCCCACCCTCCCAGCAGAGCCAGCCGTCCGCCGGTTGAGCAGACAACCCCCCGGTGGGCGCCGCTCGTGGCGAGCCCCCAGACCCCCGCCGGTGACACCTGGCGATGGGGGAAGGGCAGCTCCTCGCCGTGAGCCGGCCCGCCGTGCTTCGAAGGGCCACCGAAGGTGGCGACCTCGATGCCCTCCAGCTCGTGAAGCCGGGCCAGCGCCCCGGCGCGGTAGGCCGGCACGTTGCCCGTGATGAACAGGACCGGCTTCACCGGGCGATCTGGCGGTAGGCCTCGACGGTCTCCCGGCCGCAGCGCTCCCAGGTGAAGTTCTCGGCGACGGTCGCCCGGGCACGCTGAGCGGCCTCGCGCAGGCGCTGGGGGTCGGAGAGCAGCTCGTCGATCCGCTGGGTGAGGCGCTCGATGTCCCCCGGTGGCACGAGCAGGAAGCCGTCACCCGCTGCCGCGATCTCCTCGGGTCCCGGCTCGCCTCGACAGCCGATCGCCGGGATGCCGGCGGCCATCGCCTCGATGTAGGCGACGCCGAAGGCCTCCTCGGTCGAGGGCATCACGAACGCCGTTGCCAGGCGGGCCCTCTGCAGCGCCTCATCGGGTGGGAGCTGGCCCAGGAACTCGACGCGGTCGGACACCTCCAGCCGCGCCGCCAGCGTTTCGAGTGCTGTGCGCTCCGGGCCGTCGCCGATGATCGTGTAGCGGAGTTGGGGGTGGCGCGGACCGAGCACGGCCAGTGCACGCAGGACGTCCGCATGGCGCTTGCGGGCAACGAGATGACCAACCGTCACGAGGCTGGCCGGGCCTTCGCCGATGCGGGCGCGCTGGATCGCCGGCAGGTCGGTGCCGAGATGGACGACCCGGGCGTCGCGCGCGCCGCTGGCCCGGGCCAGCTCGGCGATTCCCTCGCTGTTGGCCAGCACCAGCTGGGCCGCCTCGAGGCCTCTCCTCACCGCCGCGGCTCCCGCCGGGCCTCGGAGCGCGGTGTGCAGCACATCGCCGCCGTGAACCGAGACGACAAGCGGAACGCCGGCGGCCGCGATCCTTGCCGCATCGGCTGCGGGGACCGCATTGTGGGCGTGGACCAGATCAAAGGGAAAGGAGCGGCGCAGGTGGCGCAGGGCGAGCCCGAGGGGACCCGCCGCCCATCGGCCCCAGGCCGGGTAGAAGCGCTCGCGGGGTGGAGATGCGTAGGGGACGTAGGTGACGGCGAGCCCGTCGACGTCCTGGACCCGCGGCTCCGAGGCGCGAGCTGCGAGCTCCCGCGCCGCGGTCACGGGGCCGTGTGCGAAAGCGGCCCGCGGTGGCACGAGGCGATTCAGGACGAGGACTCGTATATCGGCGCCGGCCTCACGCGCGGCGAGTGCCTGGCGGTGCGCCCAGATGCCCAGGACGGGGTCCCGGCGCGAAGGGTAGAACTCGGCGACCACGGCCACCCGCGGTCCTGAGCGCTCGGTGCTCACCAGCGACCGTGGGTGGTCAGGGTCTGTTCTGCTTCGCGGGCCTTCAGATAGGGCCTCGCGTCAAGGAAGCTCCGAGCCTCGGCGATTGCCTCATCGCGCGGATATCCGGCTGCGGCCGGCGCCACCCGGTGTCCGATGGCCACTGCATCAACGACCCCGCAGCGCCAGCCCCGTTCGCGTGCCAGAGCGGCCCAGTGGAGGTCCAGGCCCCAGCCCATGCGCAGGTCCGGGAAGGGCAGCAGAACATCGAACGCCCGGCCTGCAAAGGCCGTCACCGGACCGATCTCCACGAAGGCCGTCTCACGAACGACGCTCAATGGCCTGCGTCTGGTGACCTTCCAGGCGCCATGGGAGTCGAGCCGGTGCGCCGGCTGGGCGAGCGTCAGCGAGAACCGCTCGCTGAGGAACAGGAACCGGTCGAGGAAGCCGCGCGGCAGCTCGACATCGTCGTCGATCACAAGCAGCCAGTCGTGGCCCTCGGCAGGATGCTCGCTCAGCAGTCCGTTGAGGTTCTCGAACTTCCCGCTGTCACCGGGCGCGATGGTGTGCAGCTCGACGTCGTGGCGCGAGCGCTCGAGCTCGGCTCGGATCGCGGCGCTCCGGGTCAGGTTCTCGGGTCGGTTCACGCCGAGCACAAGGACCCTGCGACGAGGCGGCTGGGCGGCTGCGGCTCGGGCGAGGCGCCGCCGCCGGCCCGAGAGGATCTCCGCCAGATCCAGGAGCCCGTCGGCCGCACGCCGCCTGGTTGCGTCGAGGCCGCCAACCGTTCCGCTCGCTCCGGAGAGGAAGTCCTCTGCGGGCCTCGCGGCGTGCCGGCTGAGCCCTGGGAGCCGGTGTCGATGGCCTCGCGCAGACGCCCGGCGCCATGCGCCACCATCGTCAATCCGGCCGGGCAGCGGCGGAGCACCACGTGGCCGATGCAGCCGGCCACGAGCTTCAGCTCCCCGCCGACCGCTCCCGCCTGTCCGCGGCGCGAATCGAATCGCCGCGCGGCCCTGCCACGCCGGTAGGCGGCGGCGCACAGCGCACGGAGGCGAGCATCCTCGGGGGCCCGGCGATGCTTGACGCAGGCTCCGGCCACATAGAGGGCCTCGCCCTGGCGCCGTTCCTGCCACTCCTGCTCGTCCCCGCCGTCCTCGAGCGTGGGGTCGAAGGGGCCCACCCGTTCGAGGGCGGCGCGGCGAATCGCCATGTTCGACCCCCAGGCGAAGCGTGTTCGACGGTCGGCGAGGCCGAGGTCGAGGGTCGTTATGGGCGGATTCTCGCGCCCGCATGAGCGCGGTGGACGTCCTTCCAGACAGGCCAGGATGCGCCCTGCGAAAACCTCCTCCTCAGGGTGGGCTCGGCCCGCCTCAAGGAGCGCCGCGAGCCAGCCGTCGGCCGCCTGGATGTCGTCATCGAGGAACACGACAAGATCCCCCGTCGAACGGCTCACGCCGGTGTTGCGGGCGACGTTCAGCCCCATCGGGTGCTCGTGTGGCTCATAGCGGGCTCCGGAGCCCTCGACCATGGCGCGGGCTGCATCGGACGGCCCGTCATCGTCGATGACCAGCACCTCGGAGCCCGTTTGGCGGGCCTGCTCCGCGATGGAGGCCAGCGCCACCTGGAGGTAGGGCAGGCGCCGGCGCGTCGGTATCAGGATCGAGGCAGGGGGTCCCATGACTGCCAGAGAGTCTAGGTTTGAACCCGGGATGGTCCTCTTCCTGCACAACCGCTATCGGACGACCGGCGGCGAGGAGCGGGTCGTCGAGGACCTGCTGCGCCTCGTGCGCGAGCGTTTGAACGAGCCTGCCGAGCTGCTCTTCAGGGAGTCCGGGCAGCTCGGATCCGCGACGGCCGCATTCGGCCTGCTCAGGGGTGGCCTGGCCCCGCGCGAGGTCGGCGATGCCGTGCATTTGAACGGGGCCCGCGTCGTCCATGCGCACAACCTCCACCCGGCGCTCGGCTGGCGCGCTCTCGCCGCGGCGCGCCGGGCCGGAGCGAGGGTCGTGCTGCACCTGCATCAGTACCGCCTCGTGTGTGCTGTGGGGGTCTGTTTCACAGAAGGGGAGGAGTGCACCCGTTGTCATGGGCGAAACACGCTCCCCGGCATGCGCCGGAACTGTCGCGGCAGCCGCCCCGAGGCGCTCGTCTACGGCGCTGCGCTGGCGCTCTGGCAACGCCGGCTCCTGGAGCAGGCGGACGCCGTGATCGTGCCCAGCCGCTTCGCCCTCGAACGCCTGGGCGAGCTGGGAGCGCCGCTCCTCCCCGAGCGCGTCCACATCATGGCCCCTCCGGTTCCCCTTCAGGTGAAGCCCGGTGTGCGCCGGCGGGATGGCCGGTACGCGCTGCTCGTCTCGCGACTGGCGCCCGAGAAGGGAGTCGACGTCGCGATCGAGGCCTGCAGGATCGCCGGGATCCCTCTCCTGATCGCCGGGGACGGCCCCGAGCGCACGGCCCTCGAGGCACGGGCTGTAGGGCTCGACGTGCGCTTCGCCGGCCGGGTCGCCGAGCCCGAGCTGGAGGAACTGCGGGCAGACGCCGCTGTCGCTCTCGCCCCGTCGCGATCCGGCGAGACATTCGGCATGGCAGCCGCCGAGGCGATGGCGGCGGGCCTCCCCGTTGCGGGGAGCCGGATCGGCGCTCTGACCGAGCTCCTCGAGCCGGACGCCTTGGCAGAGCCCGGTGACGCCGGCGAGCTGGCAGGCGCCATGGCCCGGCTCCTGGGTGACGCGGGAGCAGGCGAGCGGGCGCGGCTGCGTGTCGCGGAGCTCTGCTCGCCGGATCTCCTGGCGAGTCGCCTGTCAGCCATCTATGACGGGCGCGATCCCGCATAAGCTAGCTCGATGGCAGACCGTAGGAGTGCGTTGATCACAGGCATCACCGGCCAGGACGGCTCGTTCCTGGCCGAGTTGCTGCTGCGGGAGGGCTACACCGTCACGGGCATCTCGCGGCGCGATGCCCAGTCGCCGCTCGGCTCGAGCGAGCACCTTCGCGACGACATCTCGATTGTCACCGCCGACCTCGCCGACCGCGACGCGCTGGCGGGCGTGATCTCCTCGGTCGGCCCCTCCGAGCTCTACCACCTGGCGGCTCCCTCGTTCGTCCCCCGCTCCTGGCAGGAGCCGGGTGAGACGCTCGGCGCGATCGCGGCTGCGGGGGCCGAGGTGCTGAGCGCCGTGCGCCAGATCGACCCCTCGATACGCGTCTTCGTGGCCTCCTCCGGGGCGATCTTCGGAGATGCGCTTGAGAGCCCCCAGAACGAGCAGACCCCCTGCCGGCCGGCCAACCCCTATGCGATCGCCAAGCTGGCCCTGCACCAGCTGGTCGGTGCGATCCGCGAGCACGACGGCCTGCACGTCAGCTCGGGGATCTTCTTCAACCACGAGTCCGAGCGCCGACCGGAGGCTTTCGTCACCCGCCGGATCAGCCGTGCCGTGGCATCGATCGCCCTGGGACGCCAGTCGGAGCTGACACTTGGCTCGCTCGACGCGGTCCGGGACTGGTCGTTTGCCGGGGACCTGGTCCACGGGGCCTGGCTGATGCTCCAGCAGGAGGAGCCGGATGACTACGTCCTGGCCAGCGGCATCCCGCACACGGTGGCCGAACTCGCTCGGACGGCTTTCGCCTGCGTCGATCTGGATCCCGAGCCGTATATCCGCATCGACGACTCGCTGGTGCGGCGTGCCGAGCCTGTTCCGAGTGTCGGCGACCCCTCGAAGGCGCGCGAGCGTCTCAGGCTGGCGCGCGACGCTCACCTTCGAGCAGCTCGTCGAGCGGATGGTCAGGGCCGACCTGCACTCGCTCCAGAGCGCCGGGCCCGTCCAAGCAAGCCCCTAGACTGGCCCGCAAGTGCGCACCATCGGCGTCATCGGCCTGGGTTACGTCGGCTTGCCGCTGGCCGTCGCGTTCGCCCGTGAGGGCTGCATGGTGATCGGAGTCGACACCGACGCGCGGAAGATCGAGGCGATCGAGGCGGGCCAGCCCTACGTGGAGGACGTCTCCGCCGCGGACCTCGAGGAGGTCCGGGCGAACCTTGACGTGGGGACACGCTACGAGCGCCTGCCGGGATGCCGAGGCCGTCCTGATCTGCGTACCGACGCCGCTGAGTCGCAACCGCGAGCCCGACCTGGGCCCGCTGGTCGAGACGGGCCGCGCCCTCGCCGGGGTGCTTGTCGCCGAACAGCTGGTGGTGCTCGAGTCAACGACCTACCCGGGGACCACCAGAGAGCGCCTGCTGCCGCTGCTGGAGGAGTCGGGTCTTTCGGCCGGCAGGGATTTCCAGCTCGCGTTCTCGCCCGAGCGGGTCGACCCGGGCCGCACCGACCACACGTTCCGCACCACGCCCAAGGTCATCGGCGGGCTGACGGAGGCCTGCGCCGAGCGGGCCGAGGCCCTCTACGGGCTGGTCTGCGACGAGATCGTCAGGGTGTCGAGCCCCGAGGCCGCCGAGCTGACGAAGCTGCTCGAGAACGTCTTCCGCTCGGTCAACATCGCGCTCGTCAACGAGCTGGCCATGTTGACCGACCGGATGGACATCGACATCTGGGAGGTCGTCGATGCCGCGGCGACCAAGCCCTACGGCTTCATGCGTTTCGAGCCGGGCCCCGGCATGGGCGGGCATTGCATGCCGGTTGATCCGTTCTACCTGAGCTGGAGGGCGCGCGAGTTCGACATGGTCACCGAGTTCATCGAGCTCGCCGGCAAGATCAACCAGCAGATGCCCTACCACTGCGTCGCCAAGGCGCAGCGCACCCTGAACGACGCAGGTCTGCCCGTCAAAGGCGCCCGGGTCCTGGTGGTGGGCGTCAGCTACAAGCCGGGGGTGGGCGACATTCGCGAGTCCCCGGCGCTGAAGATCATCTCGTTGCTGCGCGATCTGGGAGCCCAGGTCGAATATCACGACCCCCATGTAGACGAGCTGGCCGAGTTCGGCCTGCGCAGCGTCGCTCTGCAGGACGCGCTCGCCGACGCCGACCTGGCCCTGATCGTCACCGCGCACCCCGATGTCGACCACGATCTGATCGCCCGTCGAGCCCGGCTGGTCGTCGACCTGCGCGGAGTCACCCGCTCCGGCGACTCCGCCAAGAACGTGGTGCGCCTGTGAGCCCCGACGCGGGACTCGGGGCCGCTGCTCGGCAGCGGCGTGAGGATCGGCGAGGGCGTCCACTTCGGTGCCTACGTGGTCGTCCACGACGGGACCGTGATCGGTGACGGGTGCACGATCGAAGACCACGCCGTACTCGGCAAGCGCCCGCGCCTGGCACCCCACTCCGAAGCGGCCGGTGCGATCGAGGGACTCGAGCTGGGCGCCGGCGCCTCCGTCGGGGTCGGCGCCGTGGTCTTTGCCGGGGCTCGGATCGGCGCGGGGGCGATCATCGGCGATCAGACCTTCGTCCGCGAGCGCTCGGTGATCGGCGAGGCAGCGTCATCGGTCGCGGCAGCGTGGTCGACAACGACGTGATGGTCGGCGCTCGGGTGCGGGTCCAGACGAACGTCTACCTGACGGCATTCAGCGTCGTCGAGGATGACGTGTTCCTCGGGCCCTGCGCGATGACCACCAACGACGACACGATGGCCCGTCACGGGCCGGAGACGCCCATGCGAGGGGCAACGCTGCGGCGGGCCTGCCGCATCGGGGGAGGCGTTGTGCTCACCCCCGGGGTCGATGTCGGCGAGGAGGCCTTCATCGCGGCCGGCGCCGTCGTGACCCGAGACGTCCCTGCCCGGGCCGTTGCGATGGGAGTCCCCGCGAAGGTTGTCCGGGAGGTCCCCGAGGAGGATCTGCTCGAGCGCTGGCGCTAGCCGCGAGCGTTCAGGAGCCCGCGAGGGCGACGCGCACCGCGCCGGTGACCTTCTCGGCCTGCTCGGCCGAGAGCACCGGGCTCATCGGGACTGCAAGGTGGTTCCGGGCTGCCTCTTCGGTAGCCGGCAGGTCGGCTCCCTCTCCCCAGGCGAGCATCGGAGCCTGACGGTGGATCGGGACCCGGTAGTAGGGCTGGCAGGCGACCTCGGCTGCCGTCAGGGCCGAGCGGATGCGGTCGATCTCAGGATGCGCGATGGCATAGACATGCCAGGCCGGCGACGCGCCGCTGACCGCCGTCGGCAGCTTCACCAGAGCTCCAAGACCCGCATCGCGGTAATGCTCGCCTCCTGCTCTGCGGCCGTCGGCCCATCGATCGAGGTGGGGCAGCTGTACGCGGAGGATCGCCGCCTGGATCTCGTCGAGCCGAGAGTTGTAGCCCAGCTCCTCATATGTGACCTTGTCGCGAGAGCCGTGGAGGGCAAAGATGCGAGCCCGTTCGGCGATCTCGGGGTCGTTGGTGGTGACCATGCCGCCGTCGCCGAAGCACCCCAGGTTCTTCGAGGGGTAGAAGGAGAACGTCGCCGCAGCCCCCAGGGAACCTGGACGGCCCTGCGCGCTCGTGGAGCCCGCGGCCTGGGCTGCGTCCTCGAGCACGGGAACGCCGAGTGCTTCGATCTCTGCGACCTGCGCGACGTTCCCGAACAGGTGCACGACGATCACGGCCTTGGTTCGTGGGGTCATCACGGCGCGCACGGTCTCGGCCGTTGCGCAATAGGTGTCGGGGTCGATGTCGCAGAAGACCGGTATGGCGCCGGTCGGGGGGATCGCCTCGGCCGACGCATAGAACGTGAAGGAGGGAACGATCACCTCATCGCCCGGCCCGACGCCCATGGCGCGAAGGGCGATGGTGATCGCGTCCGTCCCGTTGGCGACGCCCACGGCGTGGTGCGCGCCGCAGAAGCGTGCGAACTCCTCCTCGAAGGCCGCGACCTGGGGACCCAGGATGTAGCGCCCGGACTCGAGCACGCCGTCGACGGCCGCCTGGATCTCCTCACGCAGGGGAGCCAGGGCACTCGAGGTGTCGAACAGGGGTATTGGCACGCAGGGGGAAGGTTAGGGAGCGGGCCGGTCGCCGGCGCGCCGGCGGAGCTCCAGGACGGTCCGTCAGCCGGCCGCGAGGAGGTCGATATCGGCGCGTGTCATCAGCGAGATGAGCTCCTCGAAACTCGTGCTGGGCTTCCAGCCGAGATCCCGATCCGCCTTGCCCGGATCACCGATCAGGTGATCCACCTCGGCAGGTCTGACGAAGGCGGGATCGATCGTCACATACTGCTCGAAGTCGCCCAGTCCGGCCACCTCGAAGGCGACTTCGCAGCACTCGCGGACCGAGTGGGCCTCGCCGGTGGCGATCACGTAATCCTGCGGGTCGTCGCGCTGGAGCATCAGCCACATCGCCTCGACGTAATCCTTGGCAAAGCCCCAGTCCCGTTCGGCGTCCAGGTTGCCGAGTCGCAGCTCCTTGGTCAAGCCGTGCTTGATCGCGGCGGCGTGCCAGGTGATCTTTCGGGTCACGAATTCGAGCCCACGTCTGGGGCTCTCGTGGTTGAAGAGGATCCCGGAGGTGGCGTGAAGGTCATAGGACTCGCGGTAGTTGACCGTGATGAAGTGCCCGTAGGCCTTCGCCACGCCGTAGGGCGAGCGCGGGTAGAAGGGGGTCGTCTCGGTCTGGGGGACCTCGAGGACCTTGCCGAACATCTCGCTCGAGGAGGCCTGGTAGAAGCGGGCTCCGGGGCAGGTTTCGCGCATCGCCTCGAGCATCCGCGTGACGCCGACGCCTGTGAACTCGGCTGTCAGGGTCGGCTGCACCCAGGAGACCGCGACGAAGGACATGGCCGCCAGGTTGTAGATCTCGTCGGGCTCTGCGGCGCGCATCGTGTCGACCAGTGAACGCTGGTCGAGCAGATCGCCCTGATGCAGTGTGATCTGCTCGCGCAGGTGCTCGATCCGCTCGGACTTCTCCGTCGAGGCCCGGCGGACCATTCCGTGGACCTCGTAGCCCTTCTCCAGCAGGAGCTCGGCCAGGTAGGAGCCGTCCTGGCCTGTGACACCGGTTATGAGAGCTTTGCGGGCTGGCACCGGCGGGAAGCTTAGACGGCCCGGCTCGCGGGTCGGGGGCTGCGCCTCGGTGCGGCCTTCCTCGCCGGCTGGGCGACCGCCCTCGAGCGCAGCCATGCGACCGTCGAGGCGACCCCGTCCTCGACGGAGATCCGTGACTCCCACCCGAGCATCGCTCGGGCCTTCTCGACGGAGGGCCACCGCCGCTGGACGTCGACGGCGAAGGTCGGGAGATGCTCGAGCTCGAACTCAGCCGGGTCCTCGCCGCAGGCCTCCCAGATGAGTCTGGCAATCTCGGCAACGGTCATCTCTCGTGAGGCCGAGATGTTGAAGTCCTCGTTCAGGCCGGCCGGCGAGCCCATGGCGGTGACGATCCCGTCCGCAATGTCGTCGACGTGTGTGAGCGTCCGCGTCTGCTCGCCCGAGCCGAAGATCTGCAGGGGCTTCTGTCCCGACAGGACCTTGTTGATCAGGTCCGGCACGGCGTGGGCGATGCCGGGTTCGGCGTCGGGCACCTCGCCTGGGCCGTAGGCGTTGAACGGCCTGCAGATCGTGAAGGGAAGGCCGTGCTCTTCGTGGGCCGCCCGGACGTAGACCTCACCGGTCAGCTTCGAGAACCCGTAGGCGGAGGTCGGAACGGGGCATCGCGGGAGATAGTCCTCGGGGGTGGGGAACAGCTCGGCGTTCTCGAAGACCATCGAGGAGGACACGTAGACGAAACGCTCCACACCCGCGTCGATGGCGGCGCGCACGACGCCGTTGTAAAGGGCGTTGTTGACCTCGGTCAGCGTGTAGGGCAGTTTGTGGAAGTTGGCAATCCCGCCGACGATCGCGGCCAGGTGGATGACCTTGTCGCAGCCCTTCGTGGCGAGCTTCGCCTGCTCGAGCACGCGCAGATCTCCCGTGTGGACCTCGCAGCCCTCGCGCATCCAGACCGGCGCCTCTCGCTGGTCGGAGACCCGCACCTCGTGGTCCGGATCGGACAGCAGCCGGCGCACCACCGCCGCGCCGATCGTTCCGGCGCCACCCGTGACGAGGACGCGGCTCATCCCAGCGCCCCAAGCGCGCTCAACTCAGATGCGTAGGCGAACACCTGGGCGGCTCCCCAGCAGTTCCAGGGGTCCACGACCAGGCAGTCTGACCCGGCATGCTGCGCGATCGCCGCGAGCGTCTCGGGCGAGCAGAACTCGGAGTGATTGGCCGCCACCATGACGACCTCGGCGCCCTCCAGCGCCTCAACCAGGGGAGCCGTCGGCGTTGCGACGTGGGGATCGTGGACGACGACGTCGGCCAGCTCCCGCTCGAGCAGCCTGATCAGCTTGTGCGCCAGGGAGTCCCGCTCGTCATCGGTATCGGCCTTGAACGCAAGACCCAGGACGGCGATCCGCCGGTTGGCGAGGGAGCCCAGCCTCCGCTTGGCTCCCTCGAGCAGGAACAGCGGCACCGACTCGTTCACACGGGAGACCGCCAGCAGCATCCCCGGTGCGGCCGAGCGCTCCTCCGAGAACGTGAAGTCCTTGCGCAGGCAGGTGCCGGCCGTGAACCCCGGTTGGGCGATCCCCCCGCGGGGATAGTCGCGGTTGATCAGGTCGATGACCTCGAAGACGTTCGCCCCGTAGCGCTCGCAGTCCATCATCAGAAGGTTGGGCAGGGCGAAATGGGTGTACCGGATGATGTTCGCCCAGATCTTCGCCAGCTCGGCCTGCACCGGCGTGCTCTGCACGATCGGTGCCTCGAAGACGCCGAACAGCTCCGCCGCGACCTCGCCCGAGCGCTCGCCGACGCCACCGATGATGCAGGGCAGAGTGTCGATCTCGGCGAGGAAGCGTCCGGCGGCGATCCGCTCGGGCGCGTGCGAGACGTAGACCTCCTCGCCGATCTCGAAGCCGCGATGCTTGTGCAGGTAGCCGGCGACGAATTCGGTCGTGCCGGGTGCGATCGTCGAGCGGAGGATCAGGGAGTGCCCTGGTCGCAGGACGCCAAGCAGGTCGTCCAGTGCCGCGCGGATGTCCCGCATGTCGATCTCTATATGCGAGAAGGACGGTGTCCCCAGGGTGATGACGATCTGCCGCGCCGCGGCGGCATCGGCGACCCGTTCGCTGAGCTGCAGGTTCTCCGTCGCGTGCACCCGGTCGAGGAGTTCCTGAGCACCTGTCTCCTCGAAGGGCATACGGCCCTCGCGAAGCGCACCCAGACGCGCGGGGTCGTTGTCGACCCCGATCACCCGCAGGCCCCGTCCGGCGAAGGAGAGTGCCAGGGGCAGCCCGACGCGGCCGAGGCCGACGACGGCGACGTCGGCATTACTCTGCGGAGCGCTCATCCAGCCAAGAGGTTAGCGGTGGGGGCGCCCCCTCAGCGCGGCTGGGACCGCTGGATGCGACCTGCTCGATGGGCGGCGTACTGCCGCGCAAAGCCGATCACGAAGAGCGGGTTGTAACGGGCGTAGCGCCGCCACAGACGGCGGGGCTCGCGTGCGAGCCGGTAGCTCCACTCCAGGCCGTTGCGCTGCATCCAGGGGGGAGCCTGGGGGACGAGCCCCGCGTGGAAGTCGAAGGCTGCGCCCACGCCCACCAGCATCGGGGCGGCCAGCCGAGGGCGCATGGCGGCCATCCAGAGCTCCTGCTTGGGTTGACCCGTTCCGACCCAGACCACCGCTGCACCGGACGAGTCGATCGCCGCGATCACCGACTCCTCCTCGGCGGCACTGAGCGGGCGGAAGGGGGGCGAATAGCCGCCTGCGATGGGCAGCCCGGGAAACCGTTCGAGCAGGCGCTCTTCGAGCAGCGTCAGCGCCTGTGGCGTTCGCCCGCCGTAGAGGTAGATGGGGATCCCCTCACTTGCCGCGCGAGCGCAGAAGCCCGCCATCAGGTCGGGGCCGTAGATGCGCGTGGCCGTCCGATGGCCCAGCGCCCGCAGGGCCCAGACGAGCGGTTGCCCGTCAGGCACGGCCAGTGTCGTCGCCAGGACGGCCGCCATCGTTGCCGGTTCCTCCTGGGCGCTCATCACGAGGTTGACGGCCGCAGCGGTCAGACTGGCCTTCTCGCCGGCGCCGATCACAGCCGTCATCCAATCCATGACGTGGTTGTAGTCGCTGACTGCCAGGGGGATGCCCAGGATCTCGCCCCGCTCCGGCAGCGGCGCCGGCGAGTGGCCAGGAGAGGTGGAGGCGGCCGGTGGTGCGATTGCGTGAAGATACCCGCCCCCGTGGCGATCGACCTCGACTTCTGGCGCGACAGGCGCGTCCTCGTGACGGGGCACACCGGCTTCAAGGGTGCATGGCTCTCGCTCTGGCTCCAGTCGCTCGGCGCCCGTCTGACCGGCCTCGCGCCGGGGCCGCCGACGAGCCCCTCGCTCTACGAGCTTGCCGGTGTGGGGAAGGGGATGAGTGAGCAGGCCGTGGATGTCCGGGACGCGCCGGCGATGCGCGAGGCCCTCCGCCAGGCGCGCCCGGAGATCGTCCTGCACCTGGCCGCCCAGCCGATGGTCCGGCGTTCCCTGATTGATCCGGCCTCCACCTACGCGATCAACCTGATGGGCACTGTGAACCTGCTCGAGGCCGTCAGGGTTGCGGGGGAGAGTGTCGCGGCGGTGGTCGTGGTGACCTCCGACAAGTGCTACGAGAACTCCTGGGACGGGCCCCACCGTTTCGCGGAGGATGAGCCGTTGGGGGGCGCCGACCCGTACTCGAGCTCGAAGGCCTGCGCCGAGCTTGCCGCCGCCGCCTATCGCAGATCCTTCGGCTCCGTCAAGGGCCTGTCAAGGATCGGCAGCGCCCGCGCGGGAAACGTCATCGGGGGAGGGGACTGGGGCGAGGACCGGCTGCTTCCGGATGCTGTGCGGGCGGTCCGCGACGGTACCCCCCTGCGGGTCCGCAATCCCGGCTCGGTACGTCCCTGGCAGCATGTCCTCAACCCGCTCGGCGGTTACCTGGCGCTTGCCGAGGCGCTCTGCGAGGACGACCGGCCGCGGCGCGTGCCGTGGAACTTCGGGCCTCCCGCCGAGGACGGCCCGGCCCGTCCGATGGATCGTTGAACGGCTGGCCGCGCTCTGGGACGGGCGCCTCGCAATGGGAGACCGACGAGGGTGAGAACCCGCCCGAGGCGCAGCGTCTGGAACTGGACTCGGCCGCGGCAGAAGCAAGGCTGGGCTGGCATCCCGGTGGTCGGCCTGGCGGAGGCCCTGGCGATGCTCGTGAGCTGGCATCGAGGCCCATGCGGCGGGCTGGACATGAGGGCCTCAGCCTCGATCAGATCGAGCGTTTCTCGTCCTGACTCGCGCCTGCGACACCGTCCGACGCGCCCGGTGAGGAAAAATCACGTAAGACGCGTGACATTTTGCTCGGTAAATGCGGATTTGTGAGAGAATCCGCAGATTCTGAGCGTCCGAAGTGAGCCGCCAGCGGCGGATGGACGTATAGATGGATTCTGGTCCTAGGACGGGGACCAGATGACATAGGAGGTCGACGTTGGGTCGAGACGCCCCACGTCGACGGGGGCCCGACCGACAAGCGAGATACAAGGAATGAGCACCGCGCATGACAGGAGTCTGCCTCTGGCGACGTCGAAGGACGCCATGGGGGTGAGCCTGGACGCGTTGGTGGATCTTCCCTCCGAGTCGGGGCGACGCAGCCGTGAGCGGCGCAGAATCGGGCTGCACAGCATCGGCCGTCGCGCGATCGACAGCCAGCTCGCCAGCGAGGCACGCCTGGCTGCAGGAACGCCAGCGCGTCGCCGCCGAGCTGCACGACCTGGTCATGCAGGACGTCGCGTTTGCGCTCGCCCGCGCCCGGACGATCGCGGCCGAACCCAAGCTCGCCTCGCGCCACGCCGACGAGGCCGTCGCCGCCGGCGAACGGGCCATGGCCGGAGCCCGCGCCATCGTGGAGAACCTGGCGGGGCGCAAGCGGACCTCCGTGCTCGAGCTCTTCGAGACGAGCGTGAGAGCGGCGGCACGGGACATCCCGCTCTCCGTCGAGCTTCCCGGCGAGGCTGAATCCGAGCCGGACCTGCAGACCTCCGACGCGCTCGTCCACATCGGCCGCGAGGCTGTGACGAACGCCGTGAAGCACGCGGCTGCCACTCGCGTCGAGGTGCTGCTGACTCACGAGGATGAGTGGCGCCTCAGTGTGATCGACGACGGTTGCGGCTTCGCCCAGGATGCGGTGGTGGGAGGGTTCGGGCTGGACAGCCTGCGCCGCAGCGCCCAGTCGCTCGGCGGCACCTTCTCGGTCTCGAGCGCCCCAGGCAAGGGAACCCGGATCGAGGTCGCGCTGCCATGAGTGGCGCCGCGCCGACGGTGGTGATCGCAGACGATCACCAGATAACCAGGCTGGGAGTCCGGATGGCACTGCTGGGCGACGGGTTCGACGTGGTCGGGGAAGCCGACGACGGTGCCGGTGCGCTCAAAACGGTGCTCGCCAAGGAGCCCGACGTCTGCCTGCTGGACATCCGGATGCCGGGAGGCGGTCTCGAGGCAGCTCAGGCGATCTCCGAGCAGGTGCCGGCGACCGCGATCGTGATGCTGACGGTCTCCGACTCGACCGAGGACATACTTGCCGCACTTCGCGCAGGGGCGGTCGGCTACCTGCCAAAGGACACGCGCCCGGATCGCCTGGCAGCCGCGCTCTGCGGAGTTCTCAAGGGCGAGGCGGCCCTGCCTCGGACGCTGGTGGGCCGGGTCCTCAGCGAGTTCCGGGGGCTCAGGACGCCGACGGCAGACCCGGTGCGGGTTGGTGGCGTCGAGCTGACGCCACGGGAGTCGGAGATCCTGCGCCTGCTGCGGGCGGGCAAGACGACGATCGAGATCGGCGAAATGCTCTCGCTGTCGCCGATCACCGTCCGTCGCCACATCTCCTCGGGCGTCGCCAAGCTCGGGGTGGCCGACCGTGATGCGGCGCTGCGGGCGATCGAGCCGCTCTCCGCCGCCTAGAGTCCTTCGCGCACCGCTACGACGGCCGCCTGGACGCGCGTCGTTACGGCGAGCTTGCCGAAGATGTTCGTGACGTGCTGCTTGACGGTATGCCGGCTGATCGAGAGCTCGCGCCCGATCTCCGCGTTTCCGGCGCCGGCAACGATCAGCTTCAGGACCTCTCGCTCGCGCTCGCTCAACGACCTCAGCGAGCCGTCTCCCGAGGCGGCCGCGTCACGGGCCGCGACGAGCCCGGCCACAAGCGTCTGCTTGGCCTGCTGAGACAGCACGGCGCTGCCGGCGGCCGTCACGCGAATGCCGCCGACCAGCTGCTCTGCCGGCGTGTCCTTGAGTAGGTAGCTGTCGGCCCCGCCGGCCAGCGCCTCGACCACGTCGGCTTCCTCGGCCGAGACTGTCAGGACCGCCACCCGCGCCCGGTGCCCGGTCGCCGCGATGGCGGCGATCGTCTCACCCACGCTGCCGCCGGGCATGCGCAGATCGAGAACCACCACGTCCGGGGCCAGCTCGGCCGTGAGGCGAACCGCCTCGGCGCCGTTGGCGGCCTCGCCGACAACGACGATCCCCTCGGCCTCGAGCATGCCGCGCAGCCCCTCCCTGGAAAAGTGATGGTCGTCCGCGAGGACGACTCGCAGCGCTTCACGGCCTTTCATCTGCTCGAACTTAGTCGAATCCAAGTGAGCACGCGGTGCGCCGTCGTCCCAATGGAACGACAGGGTGTCGCCCCTTTGGTGGCACGGGCAAGATGTCTACGGATCGCGCGATTACCTCCCCGATCCGGTTGCGAGCGCCGAGCGTCCCCGGCATAACCAAAGCCTGTCGGGAGGCCCTCGATGCGTCCGCGTCCGATACGCAGCGTCAACATCGCTGTCGCAGTCCTGTCTCTGTTCGTCGCTTCATCGGCCGTCGCCGCGGGTCACTTGCACGGTGGGAGAGGTCTTGCACACCGCAGCGCACCATCCCCGCCGCCACGCGCCAAAGGGCCGAGCGCGTCATCTCACGGGAACGGTCAAACAGAGGGCTCGCCCGCTCCGGGGTATCTGCTGCTCGGTGAAGAGCAGGTCAAGGCCGGCTCCGCCTCGCTCGCCTCCGGTGAATCAGAAGCCTTTCAGTTCCGGGCCCGCAACTCGGGCGTCACCTCGCTGGTGCATGTCTATGTCGGCATCCGAAGCAGCGCCACGACACTGGTGGCCGGTGTCTACTCGAGCACTGGCGTCTCGCCGGGAACTCTGCTCACGACGGGGACGCTTCACACAGTCCGCGGTGGGGGCTGGGACACGATCCCCGTTTCCTCCACTGAACTTCGGGCCGGCAGCAGCTACTGGCTCGCCGTACTCGGCTCGGGCGGCTCGCTTCGCATCCGCGAGCGCGAACAGGGCAGTTGCTCTGCTGCGTCCACCTCGCTGCGCTCCCTCGCCCTCGCGTCGACATGGCGCACCTTGACATACGGGCGCACCTGTCCGGTGTCGGCGTTCGTCACCGGCTCGCCGACGGTGTCGCTGGAAGAACCGCCTGCCGAAGTGACGCCCGTCGAAGTGACGCGTTTCGAAGAACCGCCTGTCGAAGAACCGGTTCCCATCCGGCACCGACCAACACCTCCCTGCCGGTCCTCACCACCGCTCACGTCGAAGGCCAGACGGTTGAAGGCACACAGGGTTCCTGGACCGGAAGCCCCACGGCCGTCTCCTACCAGTGGCAGGACTGCGACGCCGGCGGATGTCGCATGCCAGGCGATTCCGGCAGCCACTCGAGCTCTCACACGCTCGCTGCGGGGGACGTCGGACACACGCTCCGGCTGCTCGTCACGGCATCCAATGCGGGCGGTTCCGCCTCGGCATCCTCGGCGGCGACAGCGCTCGTCGAAGCGCCGCCCCCGCCGCCGCCGCCGGCGCCCGTGAACCTGACGCCTCCGACCGATCGAAGGACTGCCTGTTGAAGGTCAGACGCTGAGCGCCTCGGCCGGCACCTGGACGCAACAGTCCGGGCTCCTTCTCCTACCAGTGGCGGCTCTGCGACGCCGCTCGGACTCTCTTGCCAGTCGATCGGCGGGGCCACCTCGTCCACCCTCGGCGTGACCGCGGCGGACGTCGGTCACACTCTGCAGGTTCTCGTGACGGCCGAAAACGCCGGGGGGTGTCAGCCGCCGCTTCGGCGGCCACCCTGGTGGTGCTGGGTCTTCCTCCCTCGCACCGGTCAACACGGTTGCCCCTTCGATAACCGGCACGATGGTGGAAGGGGAAACGGTCAAAGCATCCGCGGGCACCTGGACCGGCTCGCCGACGTCGTTCGCCTACGAATGGCAGGACTGCAGCAGCTCGGGAGCATCCTGCGCGCCGATTGCCGGCGCTTCCGGCGTCGAGCTACAAGCTCACCTCCTCGGACGTCGGAGCGACGCTCCGGGTTCAGGTCACGGCCACGAACGCGGGCGGTTCGACCGCCGCCGTGTCGGCCCACACAGGCCTCGTCGAAGCATCACCGCCGCCGGCACCCGTCAACCTGACGCTGCCCGCCGTCGAAGGCTCGCGTCGAAGGCCAGACGCTGGAAGCCATCGACAGGTACCTGGACTGAAAATCCCTCCTCCTACGCATACCAGTGGCAGGACTGCAACTCGCTGGGTCTCCTGCATCTCCATCTCCGGCGCGACGGCCTCCAGTTACGTCCTGACCGGGGTGGATGCCGGGCACACGATCAGGGTCCGGGTCAAGGCGACCGCGCGGGCGGCTCGAACTCCGCTACCTCCCCACAGACGGGCGTCGTGCAGGTGCTGGCGCCCGTCAACAGCGTCTTTCCGGCGGTCAGCGGCTCGGCCGTTGAAGGCCAGTCGCTGAAAGCGTCCAACGGGACCTGGTCGGGCAGCCCGACCTCGTTCTCCTACCAGTGGCAGGACTGCAACTCACTGGGCGCCTCCTGCGTTGCGATCTCCGGCGCCGTCAACTCCAGCTACACGCTGGCCGGCTCCAACGCCGGGTCACACGGTCAGGGTGCAGGTGAGCGCAGCCAATAGCGGCGGCTCCCGGTGCGGCGAGCTCCGCCTCAGACGGCCGTAGTGCAGGTCCTGCGCGCCGGTGAACCTCTCGCTGCCCGCAGTAAGCGGTCTCGGCCATTGAAGGCCAGTCCCTGAACGCCTCAAACGGAACCTGGTCGGGCCAGCCCGACTTCGTTTGCCTACCAGTGGCAGGACTGCAACTCATCGGGCTCGTCCTGCCTCGCGATCTCCGGTGCGACGAGCTCGAGCTATACCCTGGGGGGCTCCGACGCGGGTCACACGATCCGGGTGCAGGTGACGGCCACGAACGCGGGCGGATCGACTGCGGCGAGCTCTTCACAGACGGCCGTCGTCCTGATCCCGGCGCCGGCCGAACAGCGCCTTCCGTCCGTCAGCGGCTCGGCTGTTGAAGGCCAGTCGCTGACAGCATCGAGCGGGACCTGGTCGGGCAGTCCCTCCTCGTTCGCCTACCAGTGGCAGGACTGCAACGCCTCGGGCGCCGCCTGCGTCGCGATCTCGGGTGCGACGAGCTCGAGTTACACGCTGGAGGGCTCCGACGCGGGTCACACGATCCGGGCACAGGTGACGGCCACGAACAGCGGCGGGTCCGCCGCTGCCAGCTCGACCCAGACGGGCGTCGTCGGCGGCCTGGCACCGGTCAACTCGGTGCTCCCGGCAATCAGCGGTTCGGCTGTCGAAGGCCAGTCCCTGAAAGCGTCCAACGGGACCTGGTCGGGCAGCCCGACCTCCTTCGCCTACCAGTGGCAGGACTGCGATAGCTCGGGCGCCTCATGTACGGCGATCTCCGGCGCCACGAGCTCGAGCTACACCCTCGGCGGCGCGGATACGGGCCACGCTGTGCGCGTGACGGTTGTCGCGCAGAATGCCGCGGGAACCGGCGAAGCCACCTCCACTCAGACAGGCGTGGTTGGAGCGAAATCGTCAACTTGCACGGTAGACTCTCAGCATTGACAAACGTCAACGCGGACCTCAAAACGCCCGGGGAGGTCGTCTGCCTCACCGCAGGCACCTATGGGCACCTTGAACTGACGGCGGGCCCGGCGTCCACGGCGACCTTGACGGCGGCTCCGGGAGCACACGTCGTAATCGAAGGCCTCAAGCTCAAGGAAAACGAAGCTAGCCATCTCACGATCCGCCAGATCCATTTCCACGGTGGTATTGAGCCCTACAAGACCAACCACGACATCTTTGAATACGACGAAATCATTCAGAAGAGCCCGGGCGAAGACGGGTTCTATTGCTGGGACTGCAAGCAGGTCGAATTCCGGCACAACGTGATCAAGAAATTCGAATCGTCCGCCGGCGATGCCGATCTGACGCACTTCAAGGAAGAAATGGTCGAAGACGTGGTCGCGGAAAACGAATTCAGCGAAGCGTATGACATCAGCGGTTCGACCGGCCACATGGACACCCTTCAAACCGAAGGCAAAAAAGGCCAACTCGCCGGGAAGCTCGCATTCGAAAAGAACTACGTTCACGACATCAACACCCAGGGCACGCCGTTCGTTCAGCAAGAAAACGGCGAAGTGAACGGGGAAGTCCTGGTCAAAGACAACCTCGTCCTACGCAACAACAACAGCGCGTGCACCCTGGGCACCGGGAAAACATGCAACAGTTTCGCGGGACCGTCCTTCTACGTCCACGACAAATACAGTCCTATCCGGGCCGAAAACAACGTTGAGCTGGAGACGACCGGTGGCGTGATCGAAAGCGACGCCGGGCAGAAAGTCTATTTCAACCACAACGTGTTCGATCTGATGAAGCGTGAAGCGGGCGGCGAAGGCGCGAACACCGTAGCGGAATACAACTACATCGCGAGCCTTGGCGGCTACCAATGGGCCGGTGGAAAAGAAGGAAATGCGATGGGTACGGCGCTGCCTGAATTCAAATGCTCACCTCATTGCGGCGAAGGCCGCAGTCGGGCAAACGACGACTACCGGTTGAAGAGCAACCCTCATGGCATCGGGATCGACTGGGCCCCGTCGGAACAGCAGTATGGGCCGCTGAATTAGGCTCCGCCGCCATGGCCGCGCCGTGGGCGCCGGCTCGGTCGGTGAGCTCGAACGCCGGCTATCTTCAACTGGCCCAAAGTGAACCGGCGTACCTCGTCGCGACAGGTGTCTAAGATGGGGACGTGCTGTTTTTGCTGCCGCAACCCTGCGGGCAGGGCGCTAAGAGGGGCGGCGGGCGGACGAAGCGGGTTGTGCTTGCCGTGGCCGTGTCGCTCCTGCCCGTGCTTGTCCCTGCTTGCGCATCGGCTCGCGTCGAGCCGGGGCCACGTGTCACAGCTCGGTCCGCCGCCACGCCCGGCACCGCGCTGCTTGGTTCGACGGCGATTCAGCCGAGCCGAGCCCGCATCGCCGCCGGTCGAGTGGAGGCGTTCCGTGTGTCGGCTCGCAGAGCGGGGGTGGCCGACAGCGTCCAGATCTACGTAGATGCCGGCACGACCGCACGCGTCCTCGGCGTAGGTCTCTATGCCGACCGGCGAAACAGTCCCGGCTCAAGGTTGGTTTCCGGCTCGCTGCGGGCTCCCCGCGTCGGAGGCTGGGACACGGTTCCGCTGTCCGCCGCGCGGCGCCTCGTCGCGGGGCGAACGTATTGGCTCTCGATCTCTGCGCGGGGCGGTCCCCTCCACTATCGGAGTCGCCGACGCGCCTGCGCCTCTGCCACGGCAATCGCGCGAGGCTGGGGCCACGCGCGGAAGGCCGGGCGGTTCAACTGCCTCGTCTCGGCCTTTGCGCTCGAGTCCGGCTCGGCACAGCAGGGGCCCCTGCCGGCGCCCGGGGCACAGTCTGAGGCGCGGCCTGGAGCGCCGGCCATCACCTCCCTGCCGGCGATATCGGGTTCGCCGATCGAAGGCCAGACGCTGAAAGCGACCAGCGGCACCTGGAGCGGGAAGCCGACCTCCTATTCCTACCAGTGGCAGGACTGCAACCGCGCGGGCGCGTCCTGCGCAAAGACTCCGGCGCGCACTCGGCCAGCTATGTCCTGCGGGCGAGCGATGTTGGCGCGCGGATTACCGTGACGGTGACGGCGAGTAACGCGATCGGCTCCACTCAGGCAAGCTCGGCGGTCACAGCCGTGGTCGAGGCGCCGGGCCCGCACGCTCCGGGCAACTCCTCATCCCCGACGATCAGCGGTGCCACCGTCGAAGGTCGGACGCTGACTGCAGGTCAGGGAAGCTGGACGGAAAGCCCAACCTCGTACACCTACCAATGGGAGCGTTGCAACGCGGCGGGTTCCGCCTGCAATAACGTGGCCGGCCAGACATTCACCACCTACGTGCTTGGGCACTCCGACGTGGGCACGACGTTGCGCGTCGCCGTGACGGCCACCAACTCGACCGGCTCGGGCCAGGCGGTCTCCGCGCCCACGGGGTTCGTCACAGAACCGTCGGCAGCCTGCACCCGCACGCTGGGGCCAGGCGAAGGCGTCGCGGCCGCGGTCAACGCAGCCGCCGCGGGCAACGTGATCTGCCTCAGCTCGGGCAGCTACGGGCCGCTGACGTTCACAACGAACCACTCGAGCGATGTGACCCTGAAGTCCGGGCCGGGCGCCCACGCCGAAGTCGGAAAGCTCGATATCGCTGCCAACCATCTGATCGTCCGTGGGTTATGGGTCGATGGCGAAGTCGCGCTGGAAGCGGGTGTATCGGAAGTGGTGATTGATCACAATGACATCACCGGTGGGGGTCAGGGGGTTGTGTTTGATACGTCGAACTGCAAGGTGCCGAACTCGCCGACGTGGCCGGGTTGTGAACCTCACGCGCAGGTCTCCAACGTGACGATCTCGGGGAACCACTTCCACGACATCGGTCAGGGCGAAACCGAAGATGCGATCCATCTTGATAACTGGAGCAACGTGACGGTGACGGGCAACGAGTTTGATCGGATCAACGAGACGGGTAATCACAGGACTGTCTGGAGTCGATCTACGGCCGGGACGAACCTGACGTTCACCCGCAACTATGAGCACGACAACAACTGTCAGGGCTTCTTTATCAAGGATGGCGACGCGAGCAACGTGACGGTTTCGGACAACCTGTTTGTGCGCGACAGCGTAGGGCCGTACGCGAACTTCTCGCAGGTCTGGAACACCCAGAACCTCGTGGTGCAGCACAACACGATCTGGGACGACAAGGGGTTCGCGTTGGTCGCCGACAACGCGTCGTTCACGCCGTCAGCGTCGATCGACCACAACCTGTTCTCCCATTTCGCGCTCGAGCCGCCCAACGGCAGCCCCTACTCGCTGCTCGAGAGCCACAACATCTTCAGCTTTTCCCCTTCGGGCCTGAGCCCCGCTGGGAGCGACACGGTGTCGGCGAACCCGGCCTTCAAAAACACGGCTGCAGACGACTATCGGCTGGCGAGCAACCCAGAAGGCATCGGCATCGACTGGGCGCCGCCGAACAGCAGTACGGTCCCTCGTCCTGAGCCTCGGCGCCCCCGCGCGAGCGATGGCCGTCCCGTTCCGTTCTTTTCTTATGACCGCCCTCTCGGGCCAGGCTCGAGCGCCGGGTCGCAATCGGGCCGTGCTCTTGGTTGCGCTCCTTATCCTCGCAACCGTGGCAAGCATCGTCTCGGCCACGTCTCGGGGCGGGGCCAATCCGGCGATAGTGTCCGTGCGAGCTCCGGTGCCCTGCACCGTCAAGGTCCGAGGCCTGGATGCCGCGGCCGAAGCGCTCCGGAGGGCCCATGCCGGCGGCGTGGTGTGCCTCGCCGCCGGCCGTTACTCCGGGACGCTGACGCTGAGCGGGGGGCATCCTCGGCAGGTAACGCTGCGGGCCGCGCCCGGAAGGACAGTCCGGACTGGGCCGATCACGATTGCCACGGGGGGCGTCACGCTCAAGAATCTGTGGTTCAAGGGGAGATCGCGCTGGAAGCGGGTGTATCGGAAGTGGTGATTGATCACAATGACATCACCGGTGGGGGTGAGGGGGTTGTGTTTGATACGTCGAACTGCAAGGTGCCGAACTCGCCGACGTGGCCGGGTTGTGAACCTCACGCGCAGGTCTCCAACGTGACGATCTCGGGGAACCACTTCCACGACATCGGTCAGGGCGAAACCGAAGATGCGATCCATCTTGATAACTGGAGCAACGTGACGGTGACGGGCAACGAGTTTGATCGGATCATCGAGACGGGTAATCACACGGACTGTCTGGAGTCGATCTACGGCGGGACGAACCTGACGTTCACCCGCAACTATGAGCACGACAACAACTGTCAGGGCTTCTTTATCAAGGATGGCGACGCGAGCAACGTGACGGTTTCGGACAACCTGTTTGTGCGCGACAGCGTAGGGCCGTACGCGAACTTCTCGCAGGTCTGGAACACCCAGAACCTCGTGGTGCAGCACAACACGATCTGGGACGACAAGGGGTTCGCGTTGGTCGCCGACAACGCGTCGTTCACGCCGTCGGCGTCGATCGACCACAACCTGTTCTCCCATTTCGCGCTCGAGCCGCCCAACGGCAGCCCCTACTCGCTGCTCGAGAGCCACAACATCTTCAGCGCTGCGCCCAGCGGTCTGCGTCCGTCAGGTACCGACCGGGTTTCGGCCCGAGCCCGCTTCCGGAACCCTGCGCGGGGCGACTATCGGCTGATTAAGAGCCCGGGGCGCATCGGCATCGACTGGGCCCCGGGGGCGCAGCATCACGGTCCGGTTGGCTGAGAAAAGCATGGGCGGCGCGAGCGATGGCTGATTGGGGTCGTTGAGTACGTATGGCAGCGAACGCCCACGCCCCGACCACCGCGCCTGGAGCGGCCGAGACCGGTCTTCAGCGCCGCCTGCGTTTCGTGCGCGACTACGGCGCCTGGCGACGTGCGGTCCGCGAGCTGTGGCGCTTCAAGTGGCGCGAGCACAGGGCCGCTCCGCGGTTGGGTGCCTACCACACGCGACGTGGACGAGTCGCCCTTTTCATCCGCCACGGGACGCGCGATGTCGGGATCTTCGCGGAGATCTTCCTGGCGGGCGAGTACGACCCGCCGCCGGCGGTGACCGATCGCCTCGGGGCCCTCGGCCGTCCGCCTGGATCCTCGACCTCGGCGCGAACGTGGGGTTGTTCACCGCCTCCTGCCTGGAGCGCTGGCCCGGCGCGACGATCGTCGCGGTGGAGCCCGACCCGGAGAACCTTCAACTGCTCGAACGGATGGCCGCCGAGGAGGAGCGGATCGAGGTGGAAATTGGAGCCTGTGCGGGGGCCGGCGACGGCAGTGTCCGCTTCCTGGCCCGCCTGTTTGCGGAATCCCCGGTCGTCGAGGACGGCCACGAGGGCGAAACGCTCGAACTGCCCTGCGTCGACGCTTTCCGCCTGGCCGAGTCGGCGGACCTCGTCAAGATGACATCGAGGGAGGCGAGTGGGATCTTCTGGCCGACGAGCGCCTGGCTGATCTTGGAGTGGCCGCCCTGGTGATGGAGTGGCACGACAAGAGCTGTCCCCACCCTGACCCCGGTGCCGCCGCTCGAGAAGCCCTCGAGGGGGCGGGCTTCGAGATCCTGTGTGAGCACCGCCCTGTGCCCGAGAACGGCACGCTCTGGGCGAATCCACGCGAGGGCTGACACCGAGGTATGCCTGAGGCAACGACAAGTCGGGCCGAAGTGGGTGTGTACCCGGCCGTCGAGCTGACCGGGCTCGACGCCTTCTTGCAGCCCTCGAGTCTTCGTACCCGGTTCGCTTCGCGGAATACCAGGCGGTTTCCGCCGCCAAGCTTAGGGTCTTATCGTCTTCGGCGACGAGTTCCCTGTGGAGTTCCCTCCGGGATTTCCCACACTGCAGATGCCTGCTGAGGAGCGCCGCGCCAAGCCGACGGCACTGAAGCTCGGCACGATGCTCGAGCCACCGCTGCGTGGTGCATCGCTCAGCGACTCATTCGCTGGGGCGCTCGGCGGCGTTCCGGACTCGCCTCTGGCCGTGCTCGCCGAAGCCGACGGCCGCCGGGTCTGGGTGGAGGAGACCCCGGGGCGCCTGCGAGTGGCGGCAGCTCCGGCCGAGCCTGAACCTGAAGAGCCTCTGCGCATGCGACTTGTGCCGGGGCGTTGCCTGGGGCTGCTTTCGATCGTCCACCTCCTCCGGCGCGTGCTGGGGGATCGTGACGCCGACGCGGGCCCGCTCAGGGCGGCGTTCGTGTTCGACGACCCGAACCTGCACTGGCCTACCTACGGGCACATGCACTTCCGGCGCCTCGCAGCGCATGCGCGCGAGCACTCCTACCACGCGGTCATCGCGATGGTGCCCCTCGACGGCTGGCTTGCCCACCCGGGCGTAGTACGCACTTTCGCGGAGCACCGCGGCGAGCTGTCGATCTGCGTTCATGGCGACGACCACCATGGCGCCGAGCTGGGCCGGATCGCCGACGAACAGGCCGCCGTCGCCGTCGCGGCCCGCGCACTGAAGCGCTCAGCGGCCTTCGGATCGCGCACAGGCCTGGCGGTCGACCACGTCATGGTTCCGCCACACGAGGAGCTCAGCGAGTTCGCGGCTCGCGGCCTGCTGGCGGCTGATTTCGAGGCAGTCTGTGTTTCCCGGCCATACCCCTGGGTCCGTCCGATCGCCCCATTCGCGGCGCCAGCTGGTCGGGGAGCGCTATCCGGCTGGGGAGCACGCGAGCTGACCGACGCGGGCCTGCCCGTGCTGCTGCGCGCCGGCTTCAACGCTCCACTCGACGATCTCGTCCTGAGGGCCTATCTCGGCCAACCGCTGATCCTCTATGGCCACCACGATGTCCTGGCCCACGGTCTGGAGCCGTTGGCTCGGGCTTCGGCCGCGATCAACGTCCTAGGGGACGTCCGCTGGGGAAACCTGGCGAGCATTGCCCGGACCGGGATCCGCACCCGCCGCTCCGGCGATCTGCTGGAGGTCGAGCTGCTCGCTCGGCGGGCCATCGTGCGCGTGCCGGCGGGCGTTCGCGAGTTGGCGCTGGATTACCGGCCGCTGGGGGCGGGGGCCCAGGGACGCGCGCTGACGATCAACGGTGCGGGCTCCACGCCCAGCTCGGTCACAGTCGGGGGTGTCACGCGGGTTGCGACTTCGGGCCCGGGGCTCGTTGAGCTGCGCCTGGGCCCGCAGCTCAACGACCCTTCCGGTCCACCGCTGCGCACCGGCCCGTCGACCCTGCTCAGGCGGCTCGCGAGCGAGGCACGCGATCGCATCAGCGCGTTGGGCCCCTGACGGCAGCCCGGGTAGGAAGTTCCCAATTCCGCTAGCCGGGTGGTTCTGGCCGCCGTTTGGCGTGAGTTGCCATCGCCGTGGGCGGAGGATCGCCAAACGGAGGCGGGGCACCGACCAGCAACGTTCGCAGAGCACGCAGGGAACCCCGGCGGCGCGACGGCGCATCGGAGCCCAAGCCAGGCGGAATCAACAGACGAACGAGATGACGCAGCGCGAGCGCGGCGAGATACAGCCTGCGGCGCAATGGAGTGAAATGCTTCATGGCGTACTGCCTGCGCGCAAATGCGTCCTGGGCGAGCATCCGCGGCCTCCGGCCCCACTCGTGCGAGTGGTGCACGATCGTCATGGGCAGGGATGTGACGGACCTGCCAGCCGGCGGCCGCGATGCGCATGCACAGATCGGGCTCCTCGCAGTAGAGGAACAGGCGCTCGTCGAGCAAGCCGGCACTCAGCAGCGCCTCGTGGCGCACGAGCATGAACGACCCGAGCACCCAATCGCAGAGTTCGTCCCTGTCGTATGCGTCGGGATCCAGGACTCGCTCTCCGGCCCAGGCGGAGGAATCTCGGCCAGCGCTCGGAGAAGAACGCCTCGCCGACTGCGCGGGTGACACTTGGAAAGCGGAAGATCGTTGGCGAGAGTGCTCCCTCTGTCGTGAGTTGCCTGACCCCTACGAGACCGACCTCAGGCCGTCGATCGAGTGACCGGACGAGCTCGGCAAGGTTTCCTTGAGGATCTCGGTGTTGGGATTAAGCAGAACGTCGTAGCGCGCACCCGCGAGCGTTCGAGTCCGCGATTGTTGCCATGTGCCCAGTCGCCATTGAGCGAGGTCACGACTCGGGCCTGTGGGAACTGAGATTTGACGAGCTCGGGGGTGCCGTCGGTTGAGGAGTTGTCGACGACTATCACTTCCGATTTTGCCCTCGCCGGCGTGCTCGAACACGGTGGACAGGCACCGCATCGAGCCAATGTGCCTCATTGGTGGGAGACGATGATGACCGCCAGGTCCGCCTCGCCCTCTCGACGCAGGGACTCCTCCGGCGATGTCGTGGGCCTGTCCATCGAGGTTGGCTCTACTCGCTGGCGAGTCGCCGGATTACCCGCCCGGGCGTTCCCGCCACCACTGACCGGGGCGGCACATCCTGGCGGATGACCGAGTTCGCACCGACGACCGCCCCGCGACCGACGGTCACACCCGGCAGCAGCACCACGTTCTGTCCAAGCCAGGCGCCGTCTTCGACCTTCACCGGGCGGATCTCGGTCAGCGGCTGATCGACAATCGGTCGGACCGGGTCATCGAAGCCGTGGCGGTGATCCGCGACGAAGAATTCCTGGCGAACAGGACGCTACGCCCGATTCGTACCTCGGCGGCGGCGGAGAAGACGCAGTAGCCGCTGATCGACGTGTCGCTCCCGATCTCCAACCGCCCTGCGGGCTCATGGGTCAACAGCCAGCACCCGGGGCCGACGTAGACACGGCTACCGATCTTGATGTGCTCAGGGCCGACCAGCTCGATGGGCATTGAGAGGCGAGCCCGAGGTCCCATCTGGCGAATGAGGATCGCATCGCGAGAGAGAAGGCACGGTTGTGGTTTTCACGCACCAGCCGTTGGATGCCCGCAGCTTTCATGCCCTGTTGGCCGCCGTCCCGCCCCGAAGGGCGGGGCGAGAACCAGTGTCAGGTCGAAGACCCGAATAAGAGAATTTGTGGCGGCCGGTAATTCGCATCGGGTTCCCCTTCGCCTGTCCCGCGCACAGCGTACAAGGCCCGGAGGATCGAACCAAATCCTAATGCGCTGCGAAAGAAACGGGTGGGGTTAGACGTTCGTTGTGGATTCATGTCTATTCATCGGCACGTAATGGCGGCACCGTGCGATGCCTGATATCGGCGTCGTGATCCCGGCCCGTGAAGCAGCGGAGACGCTAGGTCCGGTACCCACGCCCTTGAGCGTCAGCGAGTCGACGGGCAAATGCACATCGTGGTGGTTGTCAACGGCTCCCGCGATGCCAGCACACGTGTCGCGGCGGCCTATACCGAGCCGATGCGCGCGGCCGGGCACCATACCAGGTGGCTTCATCTCGGAGCGGCCGCGCGAGTGCCATACGCGTCGGCGAGAGGCTGCTGCCAATGTCGATCCGTGTGTTCCTCGATAGCGACGCGGTGGTCAGCGAGAACGCGATGTCCGAGCTGGCCACCACTCTCGCACCGGGCACGGGGATTCATTTCGCCGCTCCGCGCCTGGCTCTCGCCCGCTCGAGTAGCCTCGCAACGCGATCCTTCTTCCGGATCTGGCAGGCGTTGCCCTACGTCCGCGACTCGCCCGTGACCTGTGGCATCTACGCAGTCTCGGCGGAGGGGCGTCGACGCTGGAGCACCTTGCCTGCCCTTCACTCTGATGACAAGCTGGTTCGGCTCCACTTTCGACCTGAGGAGCGGCTGGTGGTCTCGTCGGCGACATACACGGTCGATCCGCCCTACGGGCTCCGGGCACTGGTCTCAGCTCGTAGACGCTACCTGGCCGGCAATCGTGAGCTCAGCGCCATGTTTCCCGATCTGACGGTCGAGGACCTGGATCGTTATCGCGGCGTGATCACGACGGTTCTCCGGCGACCACAGCTTTGGCCGAGCGGCACTGTCTTCGGGGCCATCTACCTTGCGGCATTCGTGCTGGATAAGTGGCAGTTGGCTGTCGTCCCCGGGGGGGTGGAAGACTCCACCTCGTTTGTCTCTCCGAACATCCGCCAGGTGGGATCGGCAGCGGTCACGGAGTCACCCCCGCCACTGCGTGCGCTGTAGGTCCTCATGCCGGCCTTAAGACCGCGTGGTCCTGACCCAGGACGTCGGGCCGCGACCGAGGAGCAGCCGGAGATAGATCATCCCTTTGCTGAGAACGAGCTTCGGCGTTCCAACCAGCGCGAGATAGACCTGACGGGGTGCACGGACAAGCCGCAGTCCTGCGACCACGAAGGACAGCTGCGCCAGCAAGGTGGCGAGTGAAAGCACGATCGCGCGGCGGGAACCAAGACACCGGCCTGCGATCGCAGCCCCCCCGCAACCGGCTGCGATCAGGGACTGGGGCGGCACGAGCTGCTCGAGTCCTGCGTGGATCTTGACGATGTCCCGCTGTGCCAGCCCGGAGCCCAGGAGCTGAGGAGTCCAGCGCAGGACGAGATCCCGTTTGCCCTTCTCCCATCTCGCATGTTGGTCGGCGCTGCGACCGAGTGAGGTCGGCATCGCCGAGCTGACACACGCCTCGGGTGCGAACTCGACGCGGTAGCCCTCGTCGACCAGGCGCATGTGGTGTTCCGCGTCCTCGAGCAGGCCGGTCACCGTCCACGGCACCTCGGCCAGCAGCTCTCGGGTGAATGCCATGCCCGTCCCAAACAAGCCACATGACAGCCCGAGTCGCTCCTTGCCCATCGGACGCACCGTGTTCATCAGCGCGAACCCGGCAAACCGCAGCGCGGCTGCGGTTGAAGCAGCGGGGTTTTCGACCTCATAGCTGGCCTGCACGGCGCCGGCCCCGCCGCGAAGCCGCGTCTCGATCACGCCAAGCAGGTTGGATCCGACCCGGCAGTCGGCGTCGAGGATCACGAGGGCGTCGAAGGACGTGCGATCGGACTCCAAGCGAGCTAGAGCCCGAATCAGCGCGGCGCCCTTGCCGAGCCTCGCCGGGTCGTGTCGCTCCCACACCTCTGCCCCCGCTTCACGGGCGAAATCCGCGGTCCGGTCTGAGCAGTTGTCGGCGATCACCACCGTCCGCAGGAGCTCACTGGGATATTTGCACTCGGCCAGCGAAGCGAGCGTCTCGGATATGTCCCGCTGCTCGTCGTGTGCCGGGATCAGAACGATGAAGCTCAACTCGTTGTGGGCCGGCGCGTCAGGCGGCGTTGCTGCCCGAATCCCACGGGCCGCGCACAGGAGGAAGAGCAGATATCCAACTGCGAGAGCAAGACCACTCTCCACAAGGATGAGCGTCGCGCGGGCCAACCGCACGGCTGCAGGCCGCCCGGTGCCCGACGCAGGGACAGGGTGTTTGATGCCTGCTGAGAATGAGGCCCCCCGCGTCATCGTCCCAGGTGTCGGCAGATTGAAGGGACGACCGTAGTTGGCGCTTTGACGCTCAGCGTCCGAGGGCCAGGGAGAGAATTTCGTCGTGACGCCTGCGCCAGGAGTTCTGCTCGATAAAGCCGAGCCTTGAGTGCTCGTCGGTGCGACCGACCGCGAGTGCGACGCGGAGGCACGCAGCGAAGTCGCCGCCGTCTCCGACAAGCACGACCCGGGGGTCAATCCCGCGCATCGGCTCAATGTCCGTAGCGACGACGGGAAGGCCGCCGGCAAGATACTCGTAGAGCTTGAGCGGGCTCATCGCCTCGGTGAGGGCGGTGCGACGATGGGGGATGAGGCCGACGTCCGCCGCACGGATCAGGCCCGACAGTTGAACTCGCCCCAGCTCGCCGTGGATTCGGACGTTCGCGAACGCGAGCAGTGGGCGCAGGTGCTCGGCGTCGACGAGAGGGCCGACTAGGAGTACTGTCGCCTTTGGGTACTCCCGGGCTACCTGTTCCAGCCAGCCAACGTCCAAGCGCGTGTCGAGCGTCCCGGCATACACGAGCAGAGGCCGAGGGAGACCGCTGACAAACGCTGCGGTCTCGGCGGGGCCAGTCCACTCCGCGGGCTCAAGACCGTTGGCCACGACGGCCGTCGACCCGCGAGGCGCGAGGCGCTCGAGTAGAGGAGCCGAGACCGCCGCTACCCGTCTGCGCCGGTCCCGGATGAGCGAGTAGCTCGCTTCGTAGGCATCCCACCAGCGGCTATAGACCGGGTGGGCGGCCCAATCGTCGAGTGCGTAGTAGGTCACCGCCCGTGCCCAGGAAAGATCGGCGAAGCCTGCGAGCAGGGGCTGGGTCGTGATAACTACCGGTTCCTCCATGCCCATCTCCTGGGCCGTCTCTCCATCGCGCGATCGTAGGTGGCAAAGGCGCGGGCGACGCCGCGTATCGAGCTCGGGTCGCGCCGTCGCAGCCGGACGGGTGACAGCAGTTCTCGGCCTGGCGTCCGAGGGAATGGCTCGGCCGAGGAGGTCACGAGACTGCGCAGTGCTTTCAGGGGCAGGCTGCGGGAGCGGTCGCAGATCAAGAGGCGCTGGACCATCGGGTGGGTGACGAGGCCGCGAGCGAGACGGTCCTCTGTGCCGAACCAGCCGCGGCGCGCGGCCGCGTCCCAACTCATGTTGGAGAAGGTGAAGACCACCTCGCCCGGCCCTTGGACGGGCATCGGTGGCTCTGAGGCCCCCACGTTGCGCTCCATCTCCATCTCCATCTAGTTCGAGGAACGGAAACCGGGGGCTCGAACTTCCATGAGGCGCCCCCGCCGTGCGCGCAAGCCCCCAACGATGAACAGCGTTGATTCACTGAGGAAGACTTGTCATCGGAGACGCTCAAAGACTCGACGATCCGCGGCCTGCGCTGGCTGGCGGTCACGCGCGTCGTCGGCGAGGCCCTCGCCTTCCTCGCCGCGATCGCTCTGGCGCGCCTCGTCTCACCGACGGACTTCGGCCACGCCGCGGTGGCCCTGATCTTCCTGCCGCTGGCCGGAATCCTCACATTCGAGGGCTTCGCCTCCTCGCTCGTTCAGCGGGAGGAGGTCGACGAGACCGATATGCGAGCCGCGATGTTCATGAGCATCTTCGGCGGCGCCGCGCTCAGCGCGATCGTCTACGGCCTGGCCTGGCCGCTCTGGCAGCCGCTGTTCGGCACCCAGACGGCCGACCTGATCAGGCTGATCTCCCCGATTCTGCTGATCGCGGCGCTCGGGGGCGTCTCGCGGGCAAAACTCTGGCGCGCACTGGACTTCCCGCGCACCAGCGTGATCGAAACGTCCAGCCTGGTGAGTGGTTACGTCGTGGCCGTCACACTGGCCGCCATGGGGATGGGTGCCCGCGCGATCGTGCTCGGCGCTCTGGCACAGGCCGTGGTCAGCACGATGCTGCTGCTCGGCGCCGCCCGGCCGCCGGCGCCGCGCTGGTCGCGCAGCGCCGGGGGACAGGTCGCGAGCTTCGGCATCCCCGCGGCGCTTGCCGGACTCGTCGAGATCCTGTTTCGCAATATCGACTACGCGATCCTCGCGGCTCGGCTGACGGCGACCGCGACCGGCATCTACTACCGCGCCTTCAACCTTGGCGTCGTCTACCAGGACAAGGTCAGCGGCATCATGGTGCAGGTCGCCTATCCGCTCTACTCGCGAACGAGGATGTGTCACGGCTGCGAGCCATCCACGAGCGTGCCGCCCGTGTCCACGCCGCGATCCTCTTCCCCGCGCTGGCGCTGCTGATCGTGCTGGCCCCCTACATCGTGCCTCTGCTGTTCGGCGACGCGTGGATCCCGGCCGTGGAACCGACCCAGATCCTGGCCCTGGCGGGAATGCTCGCTGCGGTCCTTACGGGTTACTCGCAGGTGATGCTCGCAATCGGAAAGCCGCGACGGCTGATGTGGTTCAACATCGGACGTCTGGTCCTCTACGGCGGTGTCGTCTTCCTGGCCTCCCGCCACGGCCTGATCACAGTCGCCATCGCGGTCGTGGGGGCCTACCTGGTGATCCTGATCGCCGCCTACGCCCTCCTGCTGGGTCCGAGCGTCGGGATCTCCGTGCGTCGCCTGGTTCCCGAGCTCGCACCGGCCGTCTGCGGCTGTCTGGCCCTGGCGGCCGTCTCGGTACCGTTGACCGCGGCACTGGATGGCCTGCCGCGGTTCCTGGTCATCGCCCTGGTCGCGCCTGTCGGGGTGCTGGCATACGGATCACACTGCGAATCGGCCTTCCCCGCCGCATGGGCGGATGCGCGCACCCTGGCGGTCCAGGTCCTGGGGCCGCTCGGGAGAGCGCCTGGGCCGCGGCCGCGGCCAGAGGAAGGGTCGCGGCGAGACACCCGAGGGACGCCGACCGAGCCCGCCCCCGCCGAGCCGGCACCCGCCGGCGTGGCCTAGCTCCTAGCTCTCTCGGCGCGGTGTGAGCGGCGACAGAGCCGTCGCCGGCGGGTCGCCGAACGGGGGCTCGCCCCGCCGAGCAGGCTCGTGATCGCGCGACGGGCCGCCTCGCGGTGCACCGCCGCCTCCTGCCCGCGCACGCTGGCAGCGGCGGCTCGATCACGTGTCGGGTACCGATCGCTGAGAGGTAGAGCGTGCGGTGCGCGCGAGCGAAGTGCTTCTCCGCGTACTGGCGGCTGGCGAAGGCGTCCTGGGCGATCATCCGCGGGCGGATGCCGCCCTTGCAGGCGTGGTGGACGATCGTCATGTCAGGGACGTGCAGGACCTTCCAGCCGGCCCGCTTGATCCGCAGGCAGAGGTCGGGCTCCTCGGCGTAGATGAAGAAGCGCTCGTCCATGCAGCCGGCGCTCAGCAGGGCCTCCCGGCGCGCCAGCATGTAGGAGCCCGAGGTCCAGTCGCACTCGAAGCGCGACTCGTAGAGGTCGAGGTCGAGAACCCGCTCACCGGCCCAGCCGGGAGTCACGGGCCAGCGCTCTGACGCCAGCGCCTCGCCCATCGCGCGGCCGGCGTTCGGGAAGCGCCTGACGGTCGGGAACAGCTCGTGGTCGGGGGTCAGCTGGCGGACGCCGATCAACCCCACGTCGGGGTTCTCGTCGAGCATCGCGACGAGCGCGCCAAAGGTCCCCTCGACGATTTCGGTGTCCGGGTTCAGGAACAGGACGTAGCGGGCGTCGGTGGTCTCCAGGCCCCGGTTGTTGCCGTGCCCGAAGCCGCGGTTCGGGGAGTCCACCACGCGTGCCCCGGGGAAGCCGGACTCGACAAGCTGGCGGGTCCCGTCGGTCGATTCGTTGTCGACCACGACGACGTCGAGGATTGCCCCGCCGCGTGGGCGAAGACCGTCGAGAGGCAGTCATTCAGCCACTTGGCCTCGTTGGTGGAGACGACGATGATTGCCAGGTCGGCGACCGCGCGGCGGTCGTGTCCAGGGCTGGCGCTCTAGCGGGCATCGTCCCGTTCACATGTAGCGTCGGCTGTGGTCCCATTCGCAGAAATAAACGCTCGTGTGGGCGTTATCCTTGCGCGGCTCAGCGCGCTTTGGAGAGCCCGTCGCGCAGCTCCCGGACGCGCCTGAAGGCCGGCCGGCGCAACTCTCGGTCGCCTGCGCCATCGTCCCGGCGGCGCCGTGCTCCAGCTTGGCGACAGGCAGCCGCCCGAGCATCGCGCGGGCCCGGCCGCACTTCAGCGCATCGACGCAGGCGTCGCGCGGTGAGAGGCCCCTCGAGCTCGAGCTCCATGCTGAGCGGAAACCGCTGATGGGCGCGATGAAGGTCGAGCGAGACGACCCCCAGGGGCCCGCCGCCCCGCACCACCGACAGCCCGTCCGTTGGGGCCCAGCCGTCCCACTTCCTCGTCCAGATCTCAACGCCTCTGGCAAGCTCGAGCCATTCGCCCTCCATCAGCTCCCAGGCGTCACGTCTGACGGGATGGGCGAGGAGACTGAAGCCCCCGTGCCTGGCGACGCTCCGAAGCAGCTCGCCGGTCGGGACCTCCTCGCCCAGGAAGGGAACCGGCCCCCAGACGGGAACATGAATGCGATCCTCAGGGCCGGCATACTCGATTCCCGGGACCAGGAGCGGGCCCCGCTCGGAGGCCCGCGCGCAGGCCTCGCGGTACTCCTCGAGCCGCTCGGGCGTGAAGCCTCTGTCGTGCTCGCACATGAAGACCGCGTCACAGCGGCCCCGGAACAGCGCGGCGATCTCCGCGAGCGTCATGCTGGCGTCGTAGGACCACTCGGAGTGGACGTGGATCGCGGCTCTGATCGTGCTCATGAGGCTTGCTTGCCCAGGTCTGAGCGGCGAGTGTCTGCCAGGCGTCATGCCAGAAGAGGCTTTTCATCTCGGGATCGCGGTTGTACCAGGCCGACGAGCCCGGACTCCTGAGGAGGTCGCGAACGGTGCTCGCCCGCGTCGGCCATCCGCCGACATCCGAGCCTGGCCCGCGCAGCACGAACAGCAGGTGGACGAGCTCACGGCCCAGGTTGCGGCAGACGAGCTCGCGCTCCGGTGGTGAGGGCGGGATCTCAGCGCCCGGGTCCAGGGCGCGCGCGAGCGCCCAGGCGGGGTACTCGAATCCGAGCCGGCGCGAGAGCGCGATGCTGCCCCAGGGCCTGCCGTTCAGCTCCATGAACCAGAGCCTGCCTGCGCTCTCCAGCAGCTCGATCATGAACAGGCCCTCCCATCGGATGCTGCCCAGCATGTCCTCGACGGGGTCGATCAGCTCCTCGGGGACGGGTGTCGAAACGCAGGCGCTCGATCCCGAGCCTGCCGGGTTCATCATCCGCACACGCCGGTGGGCGCTGAGGTGGTGGATCCCCTCGGGACCGGCGATCCCGAACAGGCCCCGCCCCGTCCCCTCGAGCCACTGCTGAAGGATCGCCGGGGTCTCGGGGCCGAGTGACGAGGCTCGCTCGCGAAGCTCGGCGAGGTCGGCCACGGGACGTGGCGAGGGACGCACGAGGCGCCCGCCCCGGACTTCCGCCGCCAGCGCCGGCTTGAGCATCGCGGGGAACTCCAGATCCGTCTCGGCCGGAGGGTCCGAGCTGAGCTCTCGCCATTGAGGAACGGCAAGCCCGGCGGCTTCGGCGGAGCGCATCTGGATGCGCTTGTCGAGCGCCAGCTCCAGACGCTCTCCCCGAGGCCCGGCCAGCAGGGCCTCGGCCGGCAGTCCCATGTCGGCTGCGAGCAACGCGGGGTCGTCCAGCGGCATCGTCGCGTCACAGCCCGCCGCCAGGACCGCAATCTCACGGGCGCAGGCCTCGAGGTCGAGCTCCGGTGGGGTCACCTCGCAGATCTCGACCGCACCCATGTGGCTCAGGGCGACCCTGCGCCCCCTGCGGGAGAAGGCGAGCACCCGCCATCCCGCACCGAGCAGGCTCGCAGCCACCTCGGGCGCCGCGAGCGCGTCGGCGAAGCCGATCAGCACTGATCGCTGCGAAGGGCTCACCGCAGCCGCTTCAGCATCCGCTTGGCCCTCAGCGTGAGGCTGGGGCCCTCGCTGCCGGCACCGCGGGCCAGCGCGAGCCAGTCATCGAGGCTCGCGCCGGGCCGATGCTCGTCCGGGGCATCACGGTTGACCCGCTTGCGCCGGGACCGCCGTCGCTGGTGAACACCCGCTCATAGCCGGCTGCGCGCAGAGCGCGCAGAACCCGTCGGTCGTAGGAGCCGAAGGGACAGGCCACCTCGGCCACGGGCGCGCCGATGAGCTGTTCAGGATCCTCCGCGAGTCGTGCGTCTCGTTGCAGAGCTCCCCGGAGTCGATCCTTCGCCAGTCGCGATGGTTCAGGCCATGGCTGCCGATTCGCATTCCCGCGTGGTGGAGTTGCGTCACGTCCTCTGCGCTCAGGTATCCCGGCTGCCCGAGCCGTCCGGTGAGGACGAAGAACCGGGCGCTCAGCCCGTGCTCCTGCAGGATCGGCAGCGCATGCTCGACATCCGAGGAGTTGCCGTCATCGAAGGCGAAGCTCAGCCCCTCGGGAGGGGCCGCCGCGGCGACCGCATCGAGCCACTCGACAGGGACCCAGACCGTCGCTCATCCGCCGGTATCGACGGGGGCGGCTCACCGAGCCCGTGGAAGGTGATGATCAGCTCGTTGCGGGAGCGCATGGCTCATCCCCGCAGGCGGATGATCTGAAAGCCCTTGGAGGGGTTGGTCCCTCCGACGGGTGAGGCCAGCGTCCCGACGGTCGTGATGGAGAGCTGCTTCCCCCGCAGGTAATCGCCGATGCGGCGGTTGTAATCGACGCCGAAGGTCGGCGTGCCCCAGTTCGAGAGGTCACGGGCGCCCAGGGCGGCCAGGGTGACGTGCTCACGGGCAAGTCTCGCGACGGCGGCATCTTCTTCGGCGGGTGAGTCGATCAGATGGGGCAGGATCGTAAGACCATAGAGCGCCGGCGGGCGATCGGCCATGAAGTAGAGACCTCCGTCGGTCGGCGCGGCGAGGATCGGGCTGCCGGGTGCGTGTCGGCATCGATCGAGCGAACCGCGGCCTGGATGGCAAGGGCGGAGGCGGCATTGGTGACAAAGGTCCCACGGGCGGTGTGAACGGTTGTGTTGTCGTGGCTGTAGAGGCCGCCCGTGGCGTAGGCGGCAAGTCCCACCGCGACGGCGCCCAGGGCGGCGAGGGAGGCCACACGCGCCTGCGGCCAGCGCTCGGCGATCTGCGAGTGCAGGATCCCCAGCATCAGGACCAGGGGGCGGCGAAGTAGGGGGCGTAGGAGCCCTCGGTGGTGAAGGCGTTGTAGGCGCGCAGTCCCAGGATCGCGCCGGCGACGATCAGCGCCAGATCGGCGGGCCACTCCCCACCGAGCGGTGAGCGGCGCCGGCGAACCAGTGCCACCCCGGCTGCGATCGCGATCGCGACGCCCATCGCCGGGAGCCAACTCATGCCCAGCACGAGGTGGCGGCTCTCCAGCTCGATCGCCGAGCGCTGTCCGGCCAGCAGGCCGGTTGCGCGGGAGAGCCCGTCGAGGGCCGCCGCGCACAGGAGCACCAGGGCCAGCGGCCACAGGGCGAGCAGGCGCGCAGCTCCGCGCGCTCGGCGCCAGCCCAGAACGCTCGCGATCAACCCCGCCAGTAGGCCGCCGTAAAGGGCGCCTCTGACCGCGAGACCCAGCAGGCCCGAGATCGACAGGGGCATCCAGTTCGACTGGGTCTTGGCGCCGCCGCTGATGAACTTGACGGGCCAGAGGTTTTCGGTTGCCAGACGGGAGAGGCCGGCCTGCTCGGCGAACCAGCCGAGCACGATCAGCGGTATCGCGATTGCCGGCAGGGCGATGCGCCACGCCCCGCTGAGCGCAACACGGCGCCCTTCGATCCGCCAGGTCGCCGCGAGGTAGGCGAGGCAGGACGCGGCAGCGACGGCCAGGAATTCCGGGCGGGTGAGGCCGACGGCGCCGAGCGCGATTCCGGCGATCCACATGCGGTCCCGCGTCAGTGCGAGCAGCACGACGAGCAGCCCCAGCAGGCCGAAGGTCGCCGAGTTGGTGTGCGGAAGGATGAAGTTGAAGGCCGTGCCCGAGAAGCCGATGGCCATCAGGACGGCGGTTGCGAGCCCGGCCGCGAGGGGCGCGAGCCAGTGCCTGGCGAGGGCGTAGAAGACGCCCAGGACGGCGGCGGTCTGAGCCAGCCCGAAGGCGAATGCCACGGTGAAGCTGGTCCCGAAGACCTTGAAGGCAAGGGCCAGGGAGTAGAGGCCGATGGGGCCGTAGTAGTAGCGGACGTCCTGATAGGCGGCGGCGCCGTGCTTGATCATGTCGGCCGTGGTCAGCTCGGCTCCCGCGTCGATCTCCGGCACGCCCCACTTCTTCCAGCTGAGCGCTGCGATAGCTGCGAAGCAGAGCGCCAGGGCGCCCAGCACGGAGCGGTCGTTCAGGCGTCCGGGTTCGCCGCCGGGGGTGTCCTGCTCGTCGGGATGGCGCCCTCCGGCGTCCTCGCCGGGCGGCCCAACAGCGTGGTGCTCACGCCGCGCTGGGACGGGCCATGACGGCGCTCAACATGACCTCGAGCTGACGGCGGGCGAAGATCCGCAGGCCGGCAAGGTACAGCCCGCCGCCGATGATCCCGGCAACGACAGGCGGTGCGAGTTCACCGGGAAGTGTGCTGCCGAGCGCCCAGCCGATGCCGAACGAGACGCCCGCCAGGGCGTAGAAGCGGGCCGCCTCGCCCGCCAGCTCGCCCGTCAGGCGCGCAGCCTGCTCGCGCCCGGCCCCGGCGACCAGCAGGATGGCGGCGAAGCATCCCGGGGCGATGAAGAACGCCCCGACGGCTCCATCCACGCCGAACAGCGCGCTGGCGATCGCCGTGGCGGCGAGGTGCAGCAGGAGCAGGGGAACGGCCAGAGCGTTCAGCAGTCCCGCCCGGCCGACGGCGAACAGGACGGGCATCAGAAAGACGGCCAGCAGGGCGCACACCGACCAGGGGATGAGGAGTGCCGTGAACGTCCGCAGCGTGTGGACCTGGTCTGCCGAGAGGCTCCCGGGCAGGACCGCATGTACGAGCGGGGCGCCGACCGTGATCAGGGCGAGCATCGCCGGGGCGACGATCATCATCGCGTAGCGGAATCCCCGCGGAACCGTTTCGGCGACCAGGGTCCGTCCGCGGGTACGCGCGTCACGCGTCATGTCGGGGATGCTTGACATTCCCAGGGCCATTCCGGTGCCGGCGATCAGGTAGCTGGCGAAGAGGTAGGCGTAGGAGAGAACTGTCGTGCCTCCGGCTGCCGAGTGGCTGGCGAAGGCCAGCGTCACGACGAACAGGACGTTGAAGGCGAGGTACACGGCAGTACGCCCGAGGATCAGGCCCGCGTCGCGGATGACGGAGACGAAGGAGAGGCGCTCTCCGAGGGACTCCAGGCCGCCGCTGCGCTTGACCCCGACGGTCATCCAGCCGCAGGTCACGATGGCCATGCTGAGCATCGACCAGCCAAGAGTCTGCTCGCCGGCCGTGCCCATCAGAGCCAGGAAGGCGAGCAGGCCGGCGGCCGAGCCTGCGATGTAGGCGCCCGCGACGATCAGGAAGCGGTCACGGATGGCCAGCAGCGTCGCGCCGCCGGCGGCCCAGAGCTGCAGGACCATCGCCGCTCCGAGGACCGGGAGGGCGGAGGCTGTGACGTCGCGGCCGCTCGCGGCCAGCCCCGGCGCGATCAGCTGCGCGAGAGGGTCGGCCAGCGGGCCGGTGACGATCAGTACGGGCAGCGCCACGAGGCCGATCGTCAGCGCGAACTGGCGGGAGCTGAGGCGCGCGTTGGGGCCCACCAGCATGGGAACCGACGTCAGGCGCAGGCTCTGGCTGAATACGCCGAAGGTCGAGTAGAGCGCGAAGGCGACGAAGAACCCGTCGGTCCGGATGTTGGTCCCGAAGCGGCCCAGGTAGAGGACCGCCTGGCAAGCCGAGGCGAGGGCCATCGCGAAGGTTGCGACCGACATCGCCATCCCCGCACGGACCTTGGCGGAGCTGGTTGCCTTGTTCTCCTCCTGGAGAGGCGCCCGGTCGGTCTCGATCGTCAGCGTTTGAGTGCTCATGCCCTAGAAACGCCTCGATAGGGGCATTTCTCGCGGGGCGAGCTAGAAGAGCCGGATGCTCGAGGTGGTGAACGTCGCGCTACTGGCCGGGTGCCCGGCAGTGTCTTTGATCGTCGAGGCGAGAACCCCGCTGATCGCCCCCGGCCCGGCCGTGTTCAGGTGGGCGCTCGGGTCGTTGACTTTGGTGACCGTGAGCTTGACGGTGCTGCCGCTGACGGTGGCCGTCGCGTTCAGTGTCGGCGATGTGCCGGTGTCGGTGTAGGGCGCGAAGGCTTTGTCGCCGGTCGCCCACGTGCCCGAGCTGATCCCCGTGATCGAGATGGTCGAGGACGCAAACGTCGTTGGCGCGTGCGTAGGTGATCGTCACGCTCGAGGGGATGCTGCTCGCGGCGATCGGTGCGCTGAAGGTGAGCGTCAGCGCGTCGTTGACCTGAGGCCGGCCGGCTGTACTGCCCGGCGTCGTGTCGGCGATCGCGGTCAGCGTCGGGTTGGGTGACTGCACCCTGACCGTCGAGACCGCGGACGTCGTCGAGTTGCCGGCGTGGTCGGCGACCGTGTACTCGTACTCGTAGCATTTGCCGCTGGCCACGGTCGTGTCGGAGAACGGCGAGGCGACCCCGGTCGTGCCGACGTTCGAAAAGCCCGAGAAGGCACCGCACGAGTTGTTCGAAGCTGTGTACGTGGCCGAGGCGCGTCGCAGGACGCCCGAGGCCGCGTTGATGCCCGAGCCCGTGTCGGTCGCGCTGAATGTCACTGCCACCGGCGCTTCGGTCGCGGTCGCGGGCACGCTCACGGTTGCCGACGGCGCCGTCCGGTCGACCTCGACGGTCGTCGTCAGGACGGAGGTGTTGCCGACCCGGTCGGTCCCGGTCAGCGAGTAGCGGTAGCAACCGGCCGCCTGGTTGGTCTGCGTCGGGTTGCCGGTGATCGTCGTCGGCGTGCCGAAGGTCCCGCAGACGCCGTTGGAGAGCGTCGCCGTCGCCCGCGTCAGCGCCGAGCTGAGGAAGCCCGAGCCGCCGTCGGCGTTGAAGTCCGTGCGCGTGCCGATCGTGACGCTGCCCGAGTTGTTGTAGCTCGTCGCGCCCGCGGCTGTCCCCGGCGTGCCGTTGACCGTGAGGGCGCCGCCTGTGGGGCCGGTCGCGTCAGCAATCAGCGAGTACGTCGCGTTGGCCGAGACCGCGCCTGCGTTGCTGGCGGCGTAGAGCGTCGGTGCGCTTGCGGGCTGTGTCGCGGTGGCGCCGAACACATAGGCCATCGTCCCGCCGGTCAGTTTTTCGGTGAAGCCGTTGGCCGAGAGCGACGAGAAGATGTATTCGCGAATGCCCGAGTCTGGGTCGGTCGACGCCGCCGTCACCGAGTACGCGCCCCCGGCGGACGGGCGGAAGTACAGGGCGTTGGTCGAAGCCTTGTAGAAGGTGCTCGCTGAGAGCCCGGTAAAGGTCAGGGCGGGCGTCGACGGTGCGCTCGTGTCGACGATCACGGTGGTGGTCACGCTCGCGACGTTGCCCACGTTGTCTGTGCCGGTCAGCGTGTAGCGGTAGCAGCCCGTCGGCTCGTTCTGGGCCGGGGCGCCGGCGATGGTGGTCGTCGCGCCGAACGTCCCGCAGACGTTGCCGGCGAGTTTCGCCGAGGCGATCGTCAGCGTGCTCGAGCGCAGCCCGGACGTGGTGGAGGACTGGGCCTCGCTGTATTCGGTGCGGATCGGGATTTCATAGTGGCCCGTGATGTTCGTGCTGATCGTTCCCGCGGCGCTTGCTTCTTTGCCGTTGATCGTGAGTGCGCCACTGACGGGTGCCGTCGTGTCGGGGACGACGCTGAAGTTCGAACTGGCGCTGATGTTGGAGTTGTTCGTCGCCGTGACCGTCTGGAGGCCCGACGCGGTGGCCCCGGCACCCGACCAGGTGTAGGTGCTCTGGTACGGCGAGGTGGTGTCGACTCCGCCCCCGGCGCTGAAGCCGGTCAGGGTTGGGAAGGTGACGTTTTTGATCCCCGACGGGTCGGTCGTCGCAGCGCTCACAGTAAAGGCGCCCGAATTGCCCGCCTGTGGGTCCGTGTAGACGGTGGAGCCAGACACGAATGTGCTGCCGGTGGTGGCGGAGAAGCTCAGGGCGGGCGTCGAGGGCGGCGCGGGGGTGACGGAAAGAATGCGGGTTGTCCGGGCGACGTTCCCGTTGGCATCGGTCTCCTGCAGGCCAAGCTTGTATGTCCCGGCCGTCGCGAAGGCATGGGTCAATTTCGCGGTCGTGCCGGTGTCGGTTGCGTAGGTGCCGCTGTTGTCGACGTCCCAGCGGTAGTCGGTGATGCTGGCCGCTGTGTCGGTCGAGCCGGAGGCGTCGAGCGTCACGTTCTGGCCGGTGACGGCCGGGCTCGGGGTGACCGAGAGCGACGGCGTGAGGGCCACGTTGACGCCTTTGGAGTGGTAGTGGGCGAAGACCGTCGTCGGGCTCAGCGTCTGGTTGTAGATCGCGAGCTCGTCGAGCGTCCCGGCGCCGTAGAGGGAGCTACCGGCTCGTGACATCAGGTAGAGGGTCGAGTTGGCGAAGTTGCCCTGGGCGCCCGCTGCGCTCTCCTGCTGGTAGCTGACGGGGGAGCCGTCGACGTAGGGGGTGATCTCGCTGCCGGCCGCCGCGGAGGTGTCGATCACGATCGCGTAGTGATGCCAGGCGCCTGCGCTCGGACGGGGAAGAAGACGCTGTTGCGGTTGCTGTCCGTGCCGATCCCGATACCGAAGGTGCCGCCGAACTCGCCCGAGTTGGGGTCGACCAGGAACCCGCCGGCGTTTTCGTTGAAGTTGGGGGTGAACTCCATTGCCAGGGCGTCGTTGTTGGCGTAGGAGTTCCATTTCAGCCAGAACTCGACCGTCACCTTGTTCGTGGCGGACAGGTTGAGCGGGACCGCGCCGGAGTCACCCGAGCCGTTGAAGCTGACGGCCGTGTTCGGCGAGATCGCTCCGGCTGGCCGAAGGTGCCGCCGATGATCGATCCGGGGGAGAGACCCTTGCTGTCGAGTATCGACGGGCCGCTGGATTCGTCGAGCCGGTAGTAGTCGATCAGGCCGGGCGTGTTCTGGATCGCTTCGGGGTAGCTTGCCGAGGCCTGTTCGAGAACCGTCACTTCCTTGGAGATCGTCGTCGTCAGGCCCTGGTCGTCGGTCTCCTGGAGGCCGATCGTATGCGTGCCGGTGGCCGCGAAGCTCGTCGTGACGGTCGGGGTCGAGCCGGTGTCGGTCTCGTAGGTGCCGTCCCCGTTGAGGTCCCACTTGTAGTCGGTGATGGTTCCCTGATCAGTCGATGCCGAGGCGTCGAGTTTGACCTGCTGTTCTGCCAGGGCGGGGTTGGGAGTTGCCGTCAGCTTCGCGACAGGCGGCAGGTTGCCGACCGTCAGCGGGTTGCTGGCGCTGGCGCTGGCGCCGTTGCTGTCGACGATCCGAAGCCCGATGTTCGTCGTGCCCGAGTTCGCGAAGCTCGTGCTCAGCACGGGGTTCGAGCCCGTGTCGGTGTCGTAGGTGCCGTCGCCGTTGAGGTCCCACTGGTAGTCGACGATCGAGCCGGTCGCGTCGGTTGAGCTCGACGCGTTGAAGCGTGACCGTCTGGTTGGGCCTCGCCGGGTTCGGGCCGACTGTGAACGCGGCCTTGGGGGGCTTGGTCGTGCCATGGTCGTAGTAGTGCTGGTAGACGGTCGCGGCGCTCAGTGGCTGGTTGTAGATCGCCAGCTGATCGAGTGTGCCGCCGCCGAACAGCGAGCTGCCCGCGCGGGACATCAGGTAGAGGGTCGAGTTGGCAAAGTTGCCCTGGCCGCTCGAGGCGCTCTCCTGCTGGAAGCTGACCGGCACGCCGTCGACGTAGGGCGTGATCTCGCCCCCGCTTGCCGCCGTCGTGTCGATCACGAGCGCGTAGTGGTGCCACACGCCGGCGCTGGGGCGCTGGAAGAAGATGCTGTTGCGGGCGCTACCGCCGCCGATCCCGATGCCGAAGGTGCCACCGAACTGTCCGGCGTTGGGGTCGACCAGGAAGCCGCCGTTGTTTTCGTTGAAGTTGGGGGTGAACTCCATTGCCAGGGCGTCGTTGTTGGCGTAGGAGTTCCATTTCAGCCAGAACTCGATCGTCACCTTGTTCGTGCCTGACAGGTTCAGCGGGATCGCGCCCGCGTCGCCGGCGCCGTTGAAGCCGATGGCCGTTGTCGGGTCTTCGGCTACCGCGCCGGGCAGCCCGAAGCTCCCGCCGGTGATCGAGCCGTTGCTCGAGCCCTTGCCGTCCACGATCGCCGGGCCTTTGGCCTCGCCGAGCGTGTAGTAGTCGATCAGGCCGGGGGTACCAAGGACGGCGTCCTCATAGTCGCTGACGCCCTGTTCGAGGACTGTCACGCTCGTCTGTGCGGTGCTGCTCAGGCCGTTGCTGTCGGTCTCCTGAACACCGACGGTGTGCGGGCCGACGGCGGCGAAGCTCGTCGTCACGTTCGAAGTTGTGCCGGTGTCGGTCTCGTAGGTGCCGTCGCCGTTGAGGTCCCACTTGTAGTCGGTGATGGTGCCCTGGTCGGTCGATTCGGAGGCGTCCAGTTTGACTTTGCCCGAGACCAGCGCGGGGTTCGGTGTCGCCTTGATGACCGCGTTGGGCGGGAACTGTCCGACGCCGATCTGCTTCGTCAGGGTCGCCGTCCCACCGTCGCTGTCGGTGATCCGCAGTCCGACCGTGTAGGTACCTGGGTTGGCGAAGGACGTGCTGACGGTCGGCGTGGCGCCCGTGCTGGTCTCGTAGCTGCCGTCGCCGTTGAGGTCCCATTCGTACTTGGTGATCGACCCGCTCGCGTAGGTGGATCCAGAGCCGTTGAGGGTCACGCTCTGGCCGGCTTTGGGCTGCCCCGGGCTGACGCTCACGGCGGGGACAGGACGGGCCTCGGGGCCGTTGGCGTTGACGTGTTCGGCGACCGTCGCTGCGCTCAGTTCGCCTTCGTAGACGGCGAGTTCGTCGAGCGAGCCCGAGCCGAACAGCGAGGCGTCGTCGCGGGAGAAGAGGTACAGCGTCGAGCTGGCGAACGGCGCCGGCTCCGGTGTTGCTGCTCTCCTTCTGGTAGCTGACGGCAGCGCCGTCGACGTAGGGCGTGATCTGGGTGGCGGCGGGGGCCGCAGAGTTCATGACGATCGCGTAGTGGTGCCAGACGCCGGCGCTGGGGCGCTGGAAGAACACGCTGTTGCGGGTGCCGCCGGCGCCGATGCCGATTCCGAATGTGCCGCCGAACTCGGTTGCGTTGGGGTCGACGATGAACCCGCCGGCGTGTTCGTTGTAGTTGGGGGTGAACTCCATCGCCAGGGCGTCGTTGTTGCCGTAGGCGTCCCACTTCAGCCAGAACTCGACGGTGATCGCGGTGCGGCCCGAGAGGTCCATCGAGATTTCACCGTCGGAGCCCGTCTGACCCTCGACCGGGTCGCCCGAGCCGGTGAAGCCGATCGACTTCCCAGGGTCGCCGTTGATCGCGCCGGGCCGGCCCATGACGGCTTCCGAGAGCAGGCCGTTGGCGTGGCCCGCGCTGTCGGCGATCGTCGTGCCGGTCAGTTCGTCGAGCTTGTAGTAATGCAGCAGGCCGGGCGTGGAGGTGACCGCGTCGGCGTAGCGGCTGACGCCCTGGGTGATCACGCGGACACCGAGAGTTGCGGTTGATTTCCCGCCGTTGTTGTCGGAGACCTGGACGCCGACCGTCTTCGTTCCGGACGTGGTGAAGGTTGTTTTGACCGTCGGGGTGGTGCCGGTGTCGGTCTCGTAGGTGCCGTCGCCGTTGAGGTCCCACTTGTAGTCGGTGATCGTGCCGCCCGTGTCCGTCGAGCCGGCTGCGCTGAGCGTGTCGGGCTGAGAAACGCCGACGGGGTTCATCGATGCCGTCAGGGCAGCGTTGACGGTGTTGGCGACGTTGACCGTCCGCGACGTAGTTTCGACAGCCCCTTTGCTGTCCGTTGTCTTCAGGATGACCTTGTAGGTGCCGGGGGCGGTGAAGGCGTGGGTCAGTTTCGGTGTCGCACCCGTGTCGGTCGCGAAGGTCCCGCTGTTGTCCAGGTCCCACTTGTAGTCGGTGATCACCGCGTCCGGGTCGGTCGATGCCGAGGCGTCGAATGCGACGGGCGTGTTGATCGTGGTCGAGCTGGGGGTGGCCGTGAATGAGGGCCGGGGGGGCTTGGCTTCAGTCGGCGAGTCAAGGGTGATGTCGGAGGCCGGGGTGGCAGGCTGGACACCCATTTCCGAGATCACGTTGTAGGTCGCCTGGTCGATCACCGAGGTCGATTCGGAGTCGAACCCGAATGCCCACTCCATCGTGCCGCTGGAGAAGACAAGCGCACCGCTGGGAGCCCGGTACTCGACCGCGTTGACGGTGCTCGGCTCACCCGGGGGCGGAGTGTTGGAGCGTGCGCGGCCCGCGTCCTGCAGCCAAGAGTCTTCGCCGTTTGCGACGTTGGTCAGCGTGAGCTGCTTGACGCCGGCGGGCTCCTGCGCGAGGTAGCCGGGCTGGGTTGGGACCTGGTCCCACTCCCAGCCGACGACTGCCGCGGGCAGGGTGGTCGACTGGCTGGTCGAGATGTGGGTGTTGCGCCAGAAGCGGCCGCTGGCGTATTCCCCGTTGGCGTTCCCGGCGGGGATCGTCAGGTTGTAGGAGAGCGCGTCGTTGTCACCGACGTACATGACGCCCCACAGCGAATTCTCCGGTTCGTTCGGCCCGATGCGCCCGCCAGGAGGCGCGTTGGGGTCACCGGCCGGGGCTCCGGGGTCCCGTCGCGTGGTGGTGGCGAACTGCGGCAGGATTTCGCCTTTCGGCCCGGTTGCCGCGGGGTCGTTGGGCGTGCCACCCGGGTTACCGTCCGAGGAGCCCTGAATGGTCTTGTAACAGACGAGGGTGCGGTGGTTGTCTTCGTAGCGGGTCTGCCAGTAGGCCGTGTTGGCGCTCAGCGAGATGACATTGACGCCGGCGTCACGGGCTTTCTTGAAGTTGTTGAAGGAGTTGTAGGACCAGTACTCGCTGTGACCCGAGACGAGGTCGATCTTGTGGTTCAGCAGTGCCGGCAGATTGGAATCCGTCTGGATGTCGTCCGTGTAGGAGACGTCGTAGCCCTGCTGCTCGAGCCAGAAGACGGTGCTGTAGTCGGGTCCGAAGAAGTGGTTGAGCTCCTTGTTCGATTCTGCCTGTGGGCGATCGAAGGAGACCGCTACGGCGCGGCCGTCACCGGAGGCGGTGTTGGCGCCTCCGCAGGCGTCGTAGTACAGCGACTTGCAGCCCCAGGTGTTGTACGCCTGGTAGTCGGCCGTCGGCAGCACGTAGAGGACTTCTGAGGCGCGACTGTCTTCGCGCACCGGGAAGACGACGTCTGAGGCGATGCTCCCGTCGGCCGGGTCGGTGAATACCGCCTCGTAGATGCCGCCCGCGGGCAGCGAGGCTGCCGGGGATCGTGTAGGAGACGTTCCAGTTGGAGCAGCTCAACTCGCCCGTGGTGGTGTTGCGGGCGTTGCACTGGAAGGTGTTGTTGACGGGCACGTTGAGCGCACCCGCGCCCGGCGATCAGACGAGCGCCCGTTCCTCCGTAGTAACCGATCCGGTAGACGCTGATGTTGACGTTGGTTCCAGGGAACGACAGGCAGATCCGTGCCGATCTTCAGGGGCACGTTTTCGCCGCGGTTGTAGCTCGTCTGGGGCGTGAAGCCACCAATGTCTTCGGTGTAGTTTTCCATCGCTTCCCGGTTGGCCGTGGTCCCTTCGCCCATGCAGTTGTTCTCGTTGACGACGGGGTTGGCGTTGGGGCAGCTGACGGCCGCAGCAGCGCGCTGTGTGCCGGCGAATGCGAGCAGCGTCAATGCGCCCAGCAAGGCCGCGAGCAGAGTGATGGTGGCCCGTCGCCGGGGGTATGTGGTCGCGGTGTCGAACATTGCTAACTGGTCATCAAACGCGCCAGAGTTCGCGCAACTTTCGCCGTGGGCAAAAACTCGTTCGAACATTTCTCTCAGCCCGCGGCGACCGGTACGCGTCGTCTGGGCGCCCCTGGCGAAGCTGTGCTCGTCCTCGTCATCCTCCGGCGGCCCCTCGCCGGGGGCGCCATCGTCGAGCGGCAGCGGGGCCGGCCGGGAGCCGGCGCTCCTCACCCGGTGGGTTGCAGGCGTTGGCTCACGCAGCGCCACGATCATCCCCGCGACGAAGAGCAGCAGATAGGGGACGTGTGGGAAGGAGAGGACGTCGAACAGGGCGCTGGCAAGCGCGATCACCCCGACCGACGCCATCGCCCCGAGAGCGAGCGAGGCACGCCGTGGATCCGGCCCCCGGATCGTGCGGTGCGCCGAGCTCATGATCGAGGCGAATATCCCCAGGTAGGCGAGGATTCCCAGCAGGCCCGTTGTGATCAGCAGGCCCAGGTACTGGTTGTCGAGGATCCGGTACTTGTGCGGGTCGTAGCTTTCGTAGCCGCGTCCGAGCAGCGGATGGGTGAGCAGGTCCGGCTGCACGGCGCTGTAGCGGGCCGTTCGGTCGGTCGTCGTCAGGACCTTGTTGAAATGCCCGGGCTCCAGCTGCGCCACGACTGAGCCGAGCGCGCCGGGAGAGGTGATGTGGACGATGACTCCCAGGACGAGCGCCAGTCCGAGCATCGAGCGTGCGATCGTCCGTGGCCGGTAGGCCATCAGGAGCGCAACGGCGCCGATCGGGGCCACCAGGCTCGTCTTGCGCGAGGTGGCAACGCCGCCCGCCAGAAGGAGGCCGATGGCGATCGTGTAGAGGATCCGGCGCCGGCGGGTCGCCGCATCGATCGAGCCGATGATCGCGAAGGGCAGCACCATCGCGAGCATCGCCGCGAGCTCGAGTGGCTGGTTGGTCGGGCCGTAGACGTTGAGTCGCCCGATCGAGTCCCGGCCGTCGAGCCCTTCGGGGATCGTGACGGGCAGGATCTTCTTCCAGACTTCGTAGAAGACGTTTACGTGCAGCCGGTACTCGACGACGGTCGCAACGGCCACGATCACGCCAAGCCCCACCATCAGGGCCACGAAGCGGGGCACCTCGCGCGGACGGACGACGGAGGCCACCACCACGAAGAAGGCGATGTAGGTGCCAAGCAGGACGAGCTTCTTCCCGGACAGCGAGACCTCGCCCATATTCGCCAGAGCCGCTCCGTTCAGCACCACTCCAAGGCAGCAGATGCCGAGGAAGGCGAACAGCGCGACATGCACTCTGGTGATGCGCAGCCGCGGCCGCGCCTCGCCGCTGAGGATCGCGATGCTCAGGAGCCACAGAGCGATCAGGGCGAGCAGGACGGGCCGGTCGGCAGTGCTCGAGAGGGGCAGGCTGAAGGGAAGATTGATCTGGTCGAAGGGGACCAGGAACAGCATCGTCATGAAGCCCGCCAGCGCCCACGGCAGGATGCGTTTGGTGTGCGGCCATTCGTCGAGTTCCCCCTTGGGGTCATCGAGGGCGTCCAGCGCTTCCACGGCGGCCCGGGCCCTTGCGACGCGGACCGTGCGGAGCCTCCGTGCGTAGACAAGGCTCCCGCCGACGAGAAGGACGATCAGGAAGACGAAGAGCATCAGCTGGCGGCGCGCCGAGCCTCCGATGGTGCCGCCCGTGACGGGGCCGAGCGTCCGCAGCGTCACCGACTCCGGTCCTCCACCGCCCGACGGCTGGCCTTCCTCGACGTGTTCGGCCAGGACCCTGCGGGCGGTCTCCACCAGCGTGATGGCCTCGGCGGCGGTGGGTGCCTGTGCGTAGATGGTCAGCATCGGCCGTTCGCCGTCGACGTCCAGCAGGAGCCGGTAGCGATGGTCGACGAGGATCGGGTTTGGCGGGGTGGGACGTTCCCCGGCGATCGCTTCGCGTCCGAGTAGAAGCGTGAAGGGCCCGGAGGCCGCGACGCTCTTGCCGCGCAGTCCCACCGCCTCCCCGAGAATCCGGGTGGCCTGGTCGCTCTGCAGATAGAGCGCGTAGGAGACGGTCAGCTGCCCCGCCTTTTTCAGCGAGTCGCCGGCGAGCGGATCGACGGAGGCAAGCTGAGAGGAACGGGTGTCGACCAGGACCTCGCCCTGCGCGGCGCCCGCCGAGAGCGTGCGCGTGTGCAGGCCCGGCGGCGAGAGCGTCGGCTTGAAGCCGACCAGCAGCGCAGCCAGAACCGCGACCGCGAACACCACTGCCATGGCGCTCGCCAGCGGGCCGGGGCGCCCCGCGGCGCGCTCGAACATGGTCCTGCTCAGCGGCGGCGGGCGGATGAGCCGCCCACGTCCGCGTGCACGTGGGGCTCGGCGTGAGCCTTTGTGAGCGAGCTGGTGTCGAGCGTCAGCTCGTCGTAGTCGCCGTCGTGCTCACTCTCGAGCGCCGCGTTCTCCTTGGCCCGGCGGGAGAGCACCTCGAGTCCGAGGATGCCCAGGATGCCGAGCAGCAGGATGCCGACGAAGGCAGCCAGGGTAAGGGTCTTGCGTGTGCTCGAGTTGACCGAGCCGGCCGACGGCGGCCCGAGCTGGCGGATCGTCACGTAGTGCGCCGGCGGGGTGCCCGACTGACGCTGCAGACGGGTCACGTAGTTCTGGACGCCCGGGTAGATGGCCGCCGCGACGCGTGCCGCCGAGAGTGCTGTCGGACCCTGGACCGAGGCCGTCACGACGGGCTCGTCCGTCTGGGCGATGAATGTCAGGCGGTATTTGGCGTGCTCTGCCAGCAGCTGGTTCGAGCGGGCTTCAGCGGGGGTGACGACGTCGAGCACCTGGCCGGGGCCGCTGTAGGGGCCCTGCGCGGTGATCTGGCTGACCGGAACGCCGGCGGCGGCGGCGACTTCTTTGAGCACGTCGGCGCTGGTCATCACCTGGGCCAGCACCGTGGCGCGCTCGGTGAGCGGCTGCGTTTCCTGGGAGAGGTTCGCCAGAGCGGAGTCAGGCGAGTCGACCAGCAGCTGCACGGTGGCCGCGCCGGTCGGGACCGAGGAGACGCTCGCGTGAACGACGAAGGCGGCTATCACCGCGATCGCCAGGACCGCGCCGGTGATCAGCTTGCGGGACCAGAGGATCTTCAGGGCCTGGGCGAATTCCATTGACGTTCAGTCACTCAACGGGGAGGGGTGCAGATTGCTTTCGCCCGCATCGAAACTCTCAGCGCGCCAGTCCGCGCGCTGCCAGCTCGGCGGTCGCCTGATCGACGCGATCCTCGGGCTCCTGGTCGATCAGCCATTCGAGGAGTCCGCGCATGCCGTCCTCGAGCGAGGTCAACGCCTCGAAGCCCAGAAGCTCGCGGGCGCGCTGCGGGTCCGCCACGCAGTGGCGGATGTCGCCTGCCCGGTACTGGTCGTTGAGGATCGGCTCGATGTCCAGCTCGAGACCCTGCGAGAGAGCCTCGGCAATCTGCAGGACGGTGCTGGGCCTGCCGGTGCCCAGGTTCACGGCGTGGCCGGCGGCGGCGTCGGACTCGAGTGCCAGCAGGATTCCGCGCACCACGTCGGAGACGTGGATGAAGTCCCGCGACTGCTTGCCGTCCTCGAAGATCACCGGCGGCTTGCGGTTGAGCAGGCGAGAGGCGAAGATCGCAGCAACGCCCGTGTAGGGGTTCGACAGCGCCTGACCGGGGCCGTAGACATTGAAGAAGCGAAGGGCGACAGCGGGGATCCCGTAGGCGGCACCGGTGACCAGGCACAGCTCCTCGTGGTCGCGCTTGGTGATCGCGTAGATCGAGGTCGGGATGATCGCCTTGCTCTCACGCGTCCCGATCGGCTGCAATACCTCGCCGCACGCAGGGCAGTGGAGCTCCCACTGACGGGAGAGCAGCTGATCCTCCGGACGCGGCGTCGGCGCGGTGGCGCCGTGGTTCGGGCACTCGTACTCGCCCTCGCCGTAGATCGACATCGATGACGCGACAACGAGACGGGTGGGCACCGGGCGCTGGGCGACGACCCGCTCCAGGAACAGCGCCGTCTGCATCGTGTTGCGCTCGGTGTAGCGTGCGATCTCGTACATCGACTGCCCCACGCCGACGGCGGCTGCCAGATGGACGATCCTGTCGACGCCCTCGAGCGCTTCGTCGGCGCGCTCGGCGTTGCCGACATCGCCGACGATGAGCCTGACCGAGTCGGGAAGGTCGACGGGCTGGCCGAGGTGAACCTGCTCCTCGAGCGAGTCGAGCACGACAACCTCGTCGCCGCGCGCGACGAGCTCGCGGACGAGGTGTCCGCCGATGAAGCCTGCTCCGCCTGTGACAAGTGTTCTCATGCTGTCTGCCGCCTCGCGATCGTTCGCCGTCCGTGGTTCTGCTTCGGTTCACTCAACGGGTCTTCGGCGCAGGTTCTTTCGCCCGCCCTGGATGAGCGTCCGATCGACCGCGGGCGGACTTAACGCGCGAGAAGTGGTTCGCGCGAGGAATCGCCGGTTTGCGGCGTTCTTCAAGAACATGAGCACGAATCCCGGAGAGGCACGCGTCCTCGTCATCTCACCGGTGCGCAACGAGTCGGCGCATATCGCCCGGGTCGTCCGGGCGCTCGCCGGCCAGTGCTCGACGCCCTGCACGCTGGCTGGTGATCGACGACTCCTCGACCGACGGAACCTACGAGCTGCTCCGCGAGCTCGAGGACGAGGTCGACTTCATGACCGTCATGCGGCCTCCCGGGGCGGACCCGGCGGCCGGCTCGCGCGACCGGCTCGCACAGGCGGTGGAGGTGCGCAACTTCAACCTCGTCCTCGAGGGACTCGACCTGAGCGAGTACACACATGTCATGAAGCTGGACGGTGACATCGAGCTTCCGCCGGACTACATCAGCGGCCTGCTCGAGCGTTTCGCCGCCGACCCCGCGCCTGGGGCTCGCGGGCGGGACTCTGGTCGAGCCGAGGGGAGATGGCTACAAGCGGATTGCGATTCCCTCCGACTACCACGTCCATGGCGCACTCAAGTGCTACACGATCGAGTGCTTCCGCTCGATCGGCGGGGTCCAGGAGCGGCTGGGGTGGGACACGATCGACGAGACCTACGCGCGCATGCGCGGGTACAGGACCGAGAGCTTCCCTGAACTGACAGCGATTCACCACAGGCCGTTGGCCAGCGCAGACGGTGCTCTGCGTGGGCACGCGCGCCACGGCGAGTGCGCCTACATCGCTCACCACGACCCGCTCTGGGTCGGCCTGCGCGCTCTCAAGGTCGCCGGTCGCAGGCCCGTGGGACTGTCTGGAGCGGCCTTCCTGTTCGGCTACATCAGAGCCGCTGCCCAGCGCGTGGAAAGGGTGGGGGACCCCGCCTACAGGCGCTTCGCGCGGGAGGAGCTCCGCAGGCGCATGTTCGGTCGCAGCGCGCCCCTTCCCAGCAGTGGCGCGGGAGGGCCGCGGTGAGCTTCAAGGGTGTCGTCGTGGGCCGGTCGGATGCCGGCCGCGTTCGCGGCATCGCGCATCTGCAGCGCGTGGCCAACGCGCCGCTCGTCTGTCATGTGATCGCCGGGCTCCATCGCCTGGGGGCATCGGAGGTGGCGCTTCTGGTCGATCGCGAGGAGCTCGAGGAGACGCAGCGCAGCGTCGAAGCGGACTGCCCGACCGCGTCGGCCGTCCGCTATATCGCGCGCGAGGAGGGCGCTGGCGGCCGCGCTGCAGGCCGCCGAATTCGTCGGGGCGAGCGCCTGCGTCATGCAGGATGCCAACGGCATCCTGGCGGCCGGGATGCCGGAGCTCGCGGGACCCTCGGGGGCGCCGGAGACCTGACTGCGCTCGTATATCGCTCGGCGCCCGGGACGACCTCGATCGAGCTCTCGGCCCGTCGCGTCGCGCGAATGGCGGGTCTGGGCGCCGAGGGGCCGGCGATGGAGCTCGCGGGCGCCTGCGTCCTCGGCCCCGGCGTATTGCGACGGCTGGTCATCGATGCGGGATTGGAGCTGGAGAGCCTCGATGTCCTCGCCGCCGCGGAGCTGTTGGCCGCCGAGCGAGCGGCCGCTTCGCGTCCAGCGGGTCGACGCATGGCTGGAGCACCACGGTGATGCGAACCGCCTGCTGGCGATCAACCATCTCCTGCTTGACATCGCGGCCGCCCAGTGGCCCGACTGCGAGCCGCCGACCGGGGCGCGCGTCGAGGGAGCCGTCTCGATCCACCCGAGTGCATCTGTCCGCGCGAGCACGATCGTCGGCCCGGCGATCATCGGTCCCGGCGCCCTGGTGGCCGACTCATATATCGGCCCCTACACCTCAATCGACGCCGGTGTCCACATCGAGGGAGCCGAGGTCGAGCGCTCGATCATCCTGCCGGGAGCGAGCATCATGCACATCGGGGGCCGCCTGGTCGGGAGCGTGGTGGGGCGCGAGACGAAGATCTTCAGAGACTTCTCGCTGCCGCGGGCACTGCGGCTGAATGTCGGCGACGGCGGGGAGGTGGCGCTGTGCTGAGCCGCGCCGGGCAGCCTCTGCGGATCGCGATGATCCACCTCTCCGACTTCTCGCTCGACTCGCGGATCCAGCGGCAGGCTCGCGCGCTGGCAGAGCGCGGCGACGAGGTCCATCTGATCTGCATCGGCGAGCCCGAACGGTTGAACGTGGGCGCCGGCTCGATCGAGGTCCACTCGGTCGGAGCCGAGAAGGCCGGCGGCGGCCCGCTCTCCTACGTACGCGGGTACGGCGGATTCATGGCCAGGGCCGCCTGGCGATTGAGTCGCCTTGATGCCCGGCTGCGCTTCGATCTCATCGAGGCCCACAACATGCCCGACCTGCTGACCGCGTCTGCCCTCGTCCCGAAGCTGCGGGGCGTGCCGTTGATCCTGAACGTCCATGACACCTTCCCGGAGCTGTTTGCCACCAAGTACGGAAGGCCGCCCGGCGACATTCTCGAACGGGTGCTCGAAGGCGAGGAGCGCCTCAGTGCGATGCTGGCCTCGCGGGTGATCACCGTGACCGACCAGGCGCGGATACGCCTTGAAGGCCGCGGCGTCGGGGTTGGACGAACGACCGTCGTGATGAACTCGCCGGACGAGCGGGTCTTCGGCCCTGCCCGCCCGCCGAAGCCCCTCCCCGGGAGGGCGCTGTCAGGGTCATCTACCACGGCGGCCTCGCCCCCCGGTTCGGGGTCCAGACCCTGATCGAGGCGATCAGGACGCTGCGCGTCACGGTGCCCCGCGATCGAGCTGCGCGTCTGCGGCTCGGGCGAAGATCGAGACCGGCTGGCCGCCCTGGCCGCCGAGATCGACCCGGAGCGGATCGATGTGGCGGCCGAGCCCGTTCCCTTCGCCCTGATCCCGCAGGAGCTCGAGGCGGCGCACATCGGCGTCGTCCCCACGCTCGAGGATCGCTTCACCGAGCTGCTGCTGCCGGTCAAGCTGCTCGAGTACGTCCACATGGGGCTCCCCGTCGTCGCCTCACGACTTCCGGGCATCTCCGATCGCTTCTCGGAGGAGGACCTGCTGCCTTTCACGCCGGGCGATCCTCTGGATCTGGCCCGGGCGCTCGAGGCTGTCCTCGCGGACCCGCGGGCGGCCGCGCGGCGTGCGACAAGCGCGACGGGCCGCCTGGCCGACATCACCTGGGAGCGTCAGCGCGAGCGCTATCTCGCGCTCGTCGACGAGCTGGTCGGTCGTGACCGGTCGGCGAGGTGCTACGCCCCGCTCAGGCTGCCGCGGCCTGAGCCGCCGCCTCGTCAGGCAGCCGCGGCGTGGACCGAGACTCGGGGGGCGCCTCGGATGCGTTCGCTCGCGCCAGAGCCTCCAGGGCCACCTGCTCGGCCATTCCGAGGACCGACTCGCCGTTGAGCAGCCGCGGATAGATCTGGCTGGCCGAGGCCAGGCCGAGACCTGGGACCCCGGGCCAGACGGGAGCCACACGGGGCTCCTGTCCGAGTGCGTGAACGGGCTCCACCAGAGGCGCCCGCTGAACTGTCCAGTCCACCACGTCCTCGTGGCTGAAGTCCGGCACCAGCCGCGCCAGCATCTCGGTGAAGCGACGGTAGATCGACTCGTCGTCCTCGGTGAACTCCGGCGCGTCGGCGCCGCAGTACTTCGGCAGGTAGGCCAGCCGCAGCCCGTCCGTGTGCTCGGTGCCCACGACGTGAGAGGTCTCGACGACCGTCGTGATCGGAGTCGGATCGCAGATGTTCACCGAGTAGTAGGGCAGCAGCGAGCGCCGGAGCTTCAGGATCAGGCAGACGACGCCCAGGTAGCGCTCGGGGTAGGCCGACATGAGCGGCGTCAGCGACTCGGGAAGCAGGCGGCGAAGCGCCGGCGGCTGGAGCGTCACGATCGTCTGGTCGAAGTTCATCGGCTGGCCGTCGACCTTGACGCCCGTCACTGCGCCCGACTCGTCCTGGAGCAGGCCTTCGACGCCGGCCCCGAGGCGGATGTCGGCGCCGAGCTCCCGGGCGCGGTCTGCCGCGGCGAGGACAAGTGTTTCGTGCCCGCCCTTCAGCGAGCCCATCGTCTCGCCGGCGCTCTTGGAGTCGCGGGCCGAGCGCATCCGGTTGGTCCGCGCCCAGAGATAGGTGGCGGGGAGTTCGTCGTGGCGGTGATCGAAGCGCGAGTTCAGCAGCGGCACCCAGATCCGCTCGAGCACCTCGCGGCCGCAATGGCGCCGAAGCCAGCTCTTGCAGCTCGACGCTCTCCAGGCCCTTGTAGTCGCGGCGCAGCTGGCACTGCAGGACGAACCAGGCCAGCCGGGCACGGGCGATCGGCGAGAGGGGGGGAAAGCGCAGGAAGTCGCCGATGCCATTGAAGGGGTGCATCTCCCCATCGATGAAGAAGCCGACGCCGACCGGGTTGAAGCTCAGCTGATCGGTAAGGCCGAGCTCGTCGACGAGCCCCAGCATCCGCTCGTCCGAGGGAACGATCACGTGATAGAAGCGGTCGACCTTGTGGCCGGAGAAGTCCATCGCGCCCGCCAGGCCACCGGGAGTGGGGGCGCGCTCCAGCAGCGTCACCCGCGCTCCGGCCTGGGCCAGGCGCAGCGTCAGCGCGGTTCCCAGGATGCCGGCCCCAACGACGCCGATGTGCGGTCTCGGCGCGGTTGACATCAGCCGTCTGACACGGCGCGCAACCTGCTGGCGCCGGAGTCAGCCGAGACTGCTCGCTGGCCGAGGGCGTCTCGCTGCCAAGCGGCGAGATCGGCGGCGGCTGGATCCGCCCGACGAGGTGGGCGGCCATCAGCCGCCCGTAGGCCAGCACGGTCGGGCGCAGGCTCATCTTGGAGGCGCCGAGGCGTCGCGACCAGTCATTCACGGTGGGGACCTCGGAGACCGTCGCGCCCGCGTTGTAGAGCTTCAGCAAAAGCTCCACGTTGGCGGCGAAGCCGGGCTCACGCACGAGCAGGTAGCCGTAGGTCTCGACGGCGCGCCGCAGTGTGCCGGCGCGGTATACGCGGTAGAGCGAGGAGAGCGTGTGGATCTCGCGCAGGCCGCCGGCGTAGCGAAAGACGTTGGAGACGCCCTTCGATGCGGCCAGCCGCCAGGGAGCGACGCCCAGGATCCGACCGCCCGGCGCGTAGACGGAGGCCAGCACTATGTCGTCGCCGGCGTAGAAGTGCTCGAGCATCGCCGGCAGGTCGCTCAGGTCGGAGGTGTTGTCGGCCTCGAGCGTGACGATCGCGTCGTCGTCGAGTGACTCGCCCAGCGCCGCCCGCAGTCCCGAGTTGATGGCGGTGCCCAGGCCCCGGTTGACGGCGTGGCGAACGATCGCGACGGGCAGGCCGTCCGAGTGGGCTTCGATTGCCTCGGCGGTCCCGTCGGTCGAGCCGTCGTCGACGAAGATCACCCGCGCCCCGAGTTCGCGCGCCACGGGGGCGAGCTCGGCCAGCAGGCGCGGGATGTTCTCGTGCTCGTTGTAGGCGGGGATGACGAAACGGATCATCTGTCTCCCCCTAGGCTACGGCCTGAAGCGGGCGGCTTCCGGCGGTGTCGAGCAATCTCACGGTTCGTTCGTTGGCGGCTGAGTCGCGGACCGCCAGTGCGGCTGCCAGGGCGCGGCAGCCTTCTTCGGCGTTCACCGGCTCGGGCGTGTCCTCCAGCACGCACGAGGTGAACGCCTGGAGCTCGGCCTGCAACGGTTCGATCCTGGGGAGAGCGAATCGCAGCGAGGCGCCCTCGGCGTCGCCCCGGACGCGGGCGAGGTCGCCCCATTCGGTCGGTGCCCCCGTCGACTCGGTGAACCACACGTCCTGCGTCAGGTAGGAGGCGCTGAGCATCCCGGACTCGCCGATCACCGTCATCTCCCGCTTCTTCTCGGGCGTCAGCCAGTTGACGTCCAGCAGGCCCATCGGGCCCGCATCGCCGAAGCGCAGCAGGCAGGAGATCAGGTCCTCCTGGCTGGGGTGAACGAAACGGCTCCCCTCGGCGAAGATGCTCGTGATGTTTCGTCCCAGGACGAACTGCATCAGGTCGAGATCGTGGGTGGCCAGGTCGACGGCCACGCCGGTGTCCATGATGCGAGTCGGGAGCGGCCCGACGCGGGTGGAGTGAGCGCGGAAGACCCGGCCGATGCGCCCTTCAGCGACCAGCTCGGCGAGCTTGCCGACCGCCGGGTTGAAGCGCTCGATGTGCCCGACCATCAGCTTGACCTGCGCGACGCGCGCGGCCGCGGCCATCCGGAGCCCGTCCTCCAGTGCGGTTGCGATGGGCTTCTCGACGAACACGTGCTTGCCTGCGGCGATCGCGTCGAGGGCGACGCGGGCGTGGTGCTCGGAGGGGACGCAGACACAGACGGCCTCGATGTCCTCGCGCTCGAGCAGCCAGCGGTAGTCGGCGACCCAGTCGATCGGGCGGCGTCCGATGCGCTGGCGGGCCGTGGCCTCATCCGGGTCGGCAATCGCGACCAGCTGGGCGTCGGCGAGACGCTCCCATGTCTCGACGTGGTAGGAGCCCATCCGTCCGACCCCGATCAATGCGACGTTCAGCTGCTTCATCGTGCCACCACCTCGGGGTCGGTTATCAGGGACAGCTGGTCAGGGGAGACGGCCGGAGCCGCTCCCACGAGCTCGGCGACGATCTGGGCGATCCGCTGGGCGGCGTGGCCATCACCGAATATCTGCGGTCGCTCCCGCGGCAGCGGAGTTGCAAGTGCCGCCTCGAAGGCGTCCGGGTCGACGCCCACGAGGGTGTTCCATCCCGTCGCGACCGTGTCGGTCCACTCGGTCTCCTCGCGCAGCGTCAGGCAGCGGACCCCCCACAGGTAGGCCTCGCGCTGGACCCCGCCGGAGTCCGTCGCGATCGCCCCGGCGCCGCGCTCGAGCTCCAGCATGCGGGTGTAGGGGACGGGCGCAATCAGCTCGATTGCCTCGGGGACCTCGAGGTTCCAGGCGTCGATCCGGGCCTGCGTTCGGGGGTGCAGCGGCATGATCACCGGCAGATTCGAGCGGCCCAGGCACTCGAGCACCAGTGCCAGGCGATCAGGGTCGTCGGTGTTGTAGTTGCGGTGGACCGTCGCCAGCACGTAGTCGCCGTCGCCGGCAGGCTGTACCTGTGAGCGCCAGCTTTCGAGCGTGTCGCAGAGCGGGTCCCCCGTGACGTGGATCTCGCCGGCGACGCCCTCGGCGATGAGGTTCTCGCGAGCGCCGGGGCCGGGTGCGCAGAGAACCTGGGAGAGACGATCGGTCTCGATCCGGTTGCCCTCCTCGGGCATGTCCATCCGGCGTGAGCGAAGGCCCGCCTCGATGTGCACCAACGGCACCCCCATCGTCGCGGCTGCCCGTGCGCCCGAGAGGGTCGCGTTCGTGTCGCCCCGGACGATCACCGCGGAGGGACGCTCACGTTCGATCAGGCCTTCCAGTCGTGACTGGCCCAGGGCCAGCTGCTCCTCGCGCGAGCGAGAGCCGATGCCCAGGTTGTGGTCGGGCCGCGGCAGCCGGGTGGCCAGGATCTGGCTCTCGGACATGGCATCGTCGTAGTGCTGCCCGGTGTGGACGAGGATCTCCTCGACGACACCCGAGAGCGCCTCGCAGACCGGCGCGGCCTGGATGATCTCCGGGCGCGCTCCGATCACCGAGAGAACGCGGTGCTTCGCGCCGGCGGGGGTGTCTGTGGCCTGGCTGTCCATCCTGACTCCTAGGCGGCGGCCCGGTTGGCCAGCGTTGGGATCGCAAGTGGCATCCCCGCCCCGCGCATGGAGGCCTGCACTGACTGGACGGCCGCGACGATCTCGATCCCCAGCGCAAGGTTCGAACGCGGTTCCTCGCCCGTCCTGATCGAGTGGGCGAAGTCTTCGAGCTCCAGGCGCAGCGGCTCCTGCGGCTCGACCCGTGGGATGACCACGTCACCGGTGCGGTAGATCAACTGGTGCTCGCCGAAGTTGGCCGGCGTCGGAGGCAGCATGTCCATGCCGCGGTCGTAGATGCGGACCGGTTCATCGGAGGCTGTGTCGTCGTACTGGACCATCCGCTGGCTGCCCACCACGATCATCTGGCGGACCTTGCGCGGCGCAAGCCAGGAGATCTGCACATTGGCGGTCTGCCCGCTGGCGAAGGTCAGCGTCATGAAGGCCGTCTCGGAGACACCCTGCTTGAGGACGCTCGAGCCGGAGGCCGCGACTTCGACGATCGGCTGCTCGAGCCAGTAGAGAAGGATCGAGAGGTCGTGCGGGGCCAGGTCGCACACGACGCCACCGTCGTTGTACTTGCCGAGGTTCATGCGCGAGGACGTCACGAAGTGGACATCCCCGACAACGCCGTTGCGGATCAGGTCGCGGATCGTGTTGACGGCCGGGCTGTATATGAACGTGTGGCCCGGCATCAGCACGCGGCCGACCGTCTCGGAGATCTCGGCAAGCTCGTGGGCATCGTCGAGCGTCGTCGCCAGCGGCTTCTCGACGAGCACATGCTTGCCGGCTTCCAGCGCCCGCTTTGCGAGCGCGTGATGGGTGTGGGGCGGCGTGGCGATGACCACGGCCTCGACCGCCGGGTCCGCGAGGACGGCGTCCAGCGTGTTCACCGTCCTGGCACCCGGGTGGCGTCCACGGAAGGTCGCTGCCTGCTTGCGGTCGAGCTCGACCAGCGCCTCGAGGCGCAGGCCGTCGCACTCGGCGATGTTGCGGGCCAGGTTGGGCCCCCAGTATCCGTAGCCGACCAGGGCCGTGCCGATTCGCGGTTGGCGATGCAGGATGGAGTGGTTCGCGAGCGTCTCGCCGCGGGCGGCATCGACGGTGGTCCTGGTGGATCCGCTGGGCATGGTCATGCAGCTCCCTGCCGGCGCAGAACCACCGGCATCGTCTTGGCGAGGATCCGCAGGTCGAGCATCAGCGATGCCGACTCGGCGTACTCGATGTCGAAACGGACCATCTCGTCATATGTCCGCTCGTTGCGCCCGCTGACCTGCCAGAGGCCTGTCAGGCCGGGCTTCACCTTGAACCGGCTCAGATAGGCGTCCGGATAGATCTCGACCTCGTAGGGAATGACCGGCCGCGGCCCGACGAGGGCCATCTGTCCGAACAGGACGTTGATCAGCTGGGGGAGCTCGTCGAGGCTCCACGCGGCGCAGGACGCTGCCGACGCGAGTGATCCGGCTATCGACCGACAGCTTGTAGAGGTCCCCGCCGTGCCGGTTGTCCTCGCCGTCGATCAGCGACCGCACGTACTCGCGGTGCGGCGTCACGTCGGCGTCGCGGTACATCGTGCGGAACTTGAACATGGTGAAGGCCCGCCGGTCGCGGCCCACCCGCTGCTGACGGAACAGCGCCGGGCCTCGCGAGTCGATCCTGATCGCGATCGCGATCAGGATGAGAGGCAGCGACAGCACGAGCAGAACGGTGCCCGCGACGAGCAGATCGAGCGTCCTACGAGCGGCCGCGATCAGGCCGTGCGCGCAGGCGGGAGGAGGCGGGGAGAGGGGCGCTCTGCTCCACCACGGCCAGAGTGTCCTCGCTTACGTGGTTGTGGCGGGGCGACGCTCATATGTCCGAATCAACGCGGCGAGTGGGTCTGGTCTTGTGCGGGCTCCGCAGAAGCTGCGGAGCCTCCGTCCCAGGCGGCAACCGAGTCGAGGACGTGGGCCAGTTCTCCCGAGTTCATGCCGGGGAAGATCGGCAGCGAGCAGATCTCACCGGCCAGCCGCTCGCTCACCGGAAGGCTGCCTGCGCCGAGGCCGAGGGCCTCATAGGCGCCGGTGCGGTGGATCGGCACCGGGTAGTGGATGGCGCTCGCGACGCCCCGCTCGGCAAGGTGCTCGCGCAGGCCGTCCCGGTCGGCGCAGCGAACGACGAACAGGTGGTAGACGTGATCGGCCTCGGCGAACGGCAGCCCGACCGGATCAACCACGGAGTCCAGGCCGTGGCGCAGCGCCTCGCCGATCCGCCGGCGATCTGCGTTCCAGCCCTCCAGCCGTGTCAGCTTGCGACGCAGAATGGCCGCCTGCAGCGCGTCAAGGCGGCCCGTCACACCGACCAGCTGGTGGTGATAGCGGGGTCCCTCACCGTGTGCGCGCAGGAGCCGGACCCGGGCGGCCAGCTCGGGTGTGCCGGTGACCACGGCACCGCCGTCACCCCAGGCGCCGAGGTTCTTGGCGGGGTAGAAGCTGAAACAGCCGGCGTCGCCCAGGGTTCCCACGCGGCGGCCCTTGTAGCGAGCTCCGTGTGCCTGGCAGGCGTCCTCGAGCACGCTGATGCCGGCTTCCGAGGCGAGCGTGAGGATCGGATCCATGTCGACGGTCGCGCCGTAGAGGTGGACCGGAATGACGCATCGGACCTTCGGCCCGATCGCTGCCTCGATCGCCTCGGCGGTGATCAGATGCGAATCCGGGATCGACGTCCACCAGCCTCGGAGTCGCCCCCACTGCGCTGACCGCCTCGGCCGTCGCGATGAACGAGTTCGCCGGCAGGATCACCTCGTCGCCCGCTCCGATTCCCAGCGCCCTGAGCGACAGGGTGAGGGCCTCGGTCCCCGACGAGACACCGATCGCGAAGTCGCTCTCGGAGTAGTCGGCGAACTCCTGCTCGAAGGCCTCGACGTGGTGGCCCAGCGTGAAGGCTCCCTGCTCGGCGACTTCGCGCACCACCGCCAGCAGCTCCTCGAGCAGAGCCGGGTCGTGGCGGTCGAGCTGAGTGAAGGCGACCTCTCGGACGGAGTCGCCCGCAGGTGCCGCGCTGTCTCTCGGGGCTACCGCGGACATTGCAGGCTCACGCCATCGCCTCGGTCGTCGACGGGCCGGCCTGCATGCGCAGGAGCTCCTGCTGCAGCGCGCGACGGCCGCGGTGGTGCAGGCCGTGGATCGAGCTCTCCGAACGTCCCATCCGCTCAGCGATCTCCGGCGGGGTCAGGCCGATCACGTGGCGCATGAAGACCACGTTGCGCTGCTCCTCAGGAAGCGAGTCGAGCGCGCTCTTGAGGTTGCGGGCGCGGTCGAAGTCGCCGTCGTCCACGTGCCCGTCGACGCCGATCGGCTCCTCGGTGAGGATCGCCCGGTGGCGGCGGAGGTGGTCCAGGGCAGCGTTGCGCGCAACCCGCAGCAGCCAGCCCGAGAACGGGACGCCGCAGTCCTGGTAGCGCGTGATCACCGTCATCAACTTCATGAAGACGTGCTGGGTGATGTCTTCGGCGTCCTTTTCGTCACGCACGATGCTGCGCACGTAGCCGTAGACGTTGTCCGAGTAGCGCACGTACAGGAAGCGCACCGCGTCGCGGTCACCCTCCTTTGCGCGAGCTATCGCGAGGCGAACTTCACGCGAGACGGCGGGTGATTCGTCAAGCGTGCTGTTGCCTCGGAAGCACGCCTGTCCATCCTTGGAATTGAGGCGAAGCACCGAGTTCTCCATGTCCGTGGCTAGAAAAACCCCATCCCGAAATAGCCCCCGAGATAAGTGAAATCTCATGATCCGGAAGCGTCGCCCTCGCCACAATCGCCCGACGGTCCCCAAACCGCGTTCAGCGAGTGAACGGTAAAAACGTCCGTGGTAGGATCCCCGCCGTTCAGTTGAAAACCCGTCTGGGGGAGAGCCGCCGCTGTAGCGGGAAGCGCCTGAACAAGCCATTTTCGGGCTATCGAGGCCCTCGGCGCCCGGACCGGGAGCCTCACCGAAGCAGCCGGCGGAGGCCTGGGACCCAGCTTCATTGAACGCTCCAATAGGGCCACGGTGGGGGAGTCACATATACGCACGCTGATTCGAATTCCAACCGAACGGCAAATAATCCCGCGAGTTCCGAAAAACCGAACCGCGACGAAAATTTCACACTTGTAGTCTCACTCGCCGTGAGCCCCTTCTTCCTTCGTCGCTACCGAGCCGAGAGATTGCTGCGGCGGGAGTTCGAGGGAATGCGAGCACGCGTCGTCGGGGCCGTGGGGGTCCGGCTTCGCGGCGAGCGGCATCGACCTGGACAGCGCGCGAGGTCGATGCGGCATACGCCCTGGCATGGCAGGGCTTGTACGCGGCGGTCCTCGAGGAGCAGTCGATCGAGAGCCCTGCCGCCTGGCTCACCCTTGTCACCTATCGCCGGGCGGTCGAGGAGCACCGGTCGCGGTCTCGGCTGCGGGGCGTCGGCGAGGTGGATGGGACCTCAGTCCTCGAGTCCGACGCGCTCGAGGAGAAGGACCTGGCGGGCGAGTTGGATGGCCGCATTCGGCTGGGGCACCTGCTCGAGGGCCTGTCGGGCCGACTGGATCATCGCGAGCGCCAGGCCGCCACGCTCTGTTATCTGCAGGGCCTCACCCGTGCCGAGGCGGCCGCCGCAGATGGGCATCAGCCCCGGCCGGATGCGCAAGCTGATGGAGGGCCGGGGCGCCGGGGAGCCAGGAGTCTCAGGCAAGATGGGGGAGCTTGCTCGGGTGATCGACCAGGGCCAGTGGTGCGCAAGCCAGGGCTCCCTGATGCGGGCGCTGGCCTATGGGATCCTGGACCGCGACGGCGAGCGCTACCGCCTCGCCCTCAGCCATCACCGGCGATGCCCCTCCTGCCGGGCCTACGTGGTGTCGCTGCGAGGCATCGCGGTGGCCCTGCCCCCGGTGCTTCTCCCGGGTGTGCGAGCCGCGCTCGCCGGGATCTCCGCCGGCGGGGCGGGTTCGGGCGCTTCCGGTGCGGCTGCCGTGTCGGGTGCCGGAGGCGGGGGCATGGCCTTCGCGGGGGCTCCCCTCGGTGCGAAGCTCGCCGCCGGCTGCCTGCTCGCGGTGGGGGTGGGCGCCGGGTGCGTCGGTCTTCAGGTCACCCATCCGCCCGCCCAGAGACCACCGCGCCCGCCCGGCACGCCGGCGGCACGAACGGCGCCAGCCGCAGCTGTGCCTGCGGGCGGGACCGTCCCCGGCGCTGAACCGGTAGACAGCGTCGCGGGCGCTCGGGCCAAGGGCGGGGCCGGGCGGTGGCCGCGGCTCGCGAGTTCGGTCTCGAGCCTCCTCGCTCAACGCGGAGCCAGAGCCGGTCGTCGGCCTCGGCTGCCTCCGGGTCGCAAAACGGCGCGCCCGGGGTTCAGGGTGCCGCCATCGCCGCGACGGCCGCCGTCCCGGCCTCTGCGGCGGCGCGGGCCGCCGTGCGCGAGTTCGGCCCCGGTTAGCGCTCAGGCGCGGGGAAAGATCTTCCCGATCCGCGCCAGCGCCAGGGGGTTCCCTCGCGGCCGCAGGCGCCCGGTGGCCATTGCGCGGAGAGGATCGAGCCGCTCGCCCACGATGTCGACCCAGTCCTGCCATGAGAGGCGCAGTCGTACGTCTGCCTCGGGGGAGGTGCCCTGCTCGACGGTGCTCGAGCCGTTGTTCACCCGCAGGTGCCAGGCGGGGATGTCGGGATCGCGTGAACTCCCATTGGAGCGTCATTGGGCTGCTGAGCCCGTGCTCGGGATTGACCTGCCGGCGGATCGTGTCGAACAGCAGCGCGACCGTCTCCGGGTCGCGACCCGCCGGGCCTTCCTTGACGCCGATGATCCCCGCCTTTGCCAGGGCTCGCCCGCGCTGTGAGGTCTCGAGCGGGGTCAAGCCAGGCGGGATCAGGGGCGGTCCGGGCAGCGTCTCGAGGGCAAGGCCCGCCGAGCGCAGCTTGGTGCTCATCGAGGTGAGGCCTTCCACGCCGACGTCGTCGAACGTGGCGCCGAAGGTCGTCACGTAGCGCTCATCCCAGCCGGGAGGCATCAGGACCTGAGAGGTGTAACGGGTCACCTCGCGCAGCAGCTTGGCGACCGCCTTGGGGACGCCCACGGGGTCTTCGCGGTTGAGGTCCGAGAGCAGCTTGACGCCGAAGCCGATGTGGCGCTGCTCGTCAGCAGCGATGTTCTCCATGCCCTGGCGGAACGCCGGAAGCTGGTCGCGGTCGCTCCAGGTAGCTGCAGATGAAGTGCTGGCCCGGCTGGGCCAGAGCGGCCTCGATGACCACGTGGTAGAGCGTCACGGCCGCCGCCAGCTTCGCCGGGGAGCGGTCCGCCCGCAGCTCGTCGGCCATCGTGTCGAGGCGGTCGAAGATCTTGCGGAAGCCCGAGGTCAGCTGCGGCTTGATCGCCTGCAGGCCGCTGGCGGCGGAGCCGTCCCCGATACCGCAGACCTCCTGCATGAAGCGCTTGAAGAAGATCGCATGGCGGGCCTCGTCGACCTGCTGGGTCGTCAGGAAGTACTTCTGCTCCTCCCGGGGGGCCGCGTCGATGTAGGGCGAGAGGTTGTCCGCGACCGCGTCCTCACCCCAGAAGAACAGGCAGTAGTTCCACAGCGCCGCCTGGCGCTCGAACTCCGTGAAGTCCTCGCGCCATTGGCGGGCGTCCTCGGTGAAGTCCAGCTCCATCGCGGACCAGTTCCCCCGCTCCCAGCGCGCGTAGAGATCCTCGTAGGAGATCGCGTCGGCCGGAAGGCTCGCGACGTTGTTCTCGCCGGTCTGGGTGGAGCTGGTTGCGCCCGCCATCGCATCGCCTCCGTCTCGGGAATGGATAATGGACGTTATCGGAATAGCGACTGTTCTGGCAAGTAGGATGTGCTTCGATGAGCAGAGCTTCCACGCCGGCCGACGCCTGGCAGCCCCGATCCTGCACCTGCGGCGATCCGGATGACCCGCGAGCAGAGCAGGGCAAACACGCGGGAGAGGCTCCTGGCGGCAGCGCGCAGCGTGTTCGCCCGCAGCGGATTCCATGGCGCCTCGGTCGAGGAGATCGCCTCGGAGGCGGGTTTCTCGACGGGCGCCCTCTACTCGAACTTCGAGGGCAAGGAGGATCTCTTCCTGGTTCTGATGGAGCGTCGAGATCACGAGCACGCCCGTCAGGTCAGCGAGGCCGTCCGGGCGCGGGCCTCGGTCGCCGAGCGCGCGCGCCGGTGGCGCGCGGCAGTGGATGACGACGATCGAGCGCGAGCCGGAGCTGCTGCTCCTGTTCATGGAGTTCTGGGCCTACGGCGTGCGCGATCCGCAGGTGCGCCCGAAGGTCGCCGAGCGCTTCGCCCAGGTGCGCAGGACGCTGACGGAGCTGATCGTCGACGGGGTCAGGGACTTCGACCTCGAACTGACCGTCCCCGCCGAGCAGCTCGCGATTGCGATCGACGCGCTGGCCGACGGCATCGCCCGGCAGAAGCTGGCCGACCCGGAGGCGATACCCGGACGAGCTGATGGGCAGGATCCTGGGCCTGCTGCTGGCCGGCGCTACGCGTCCGCAGGCAGGCACAGGCACGCGTAGTGCACCGTGAACAGGCGCTCGGCGAGGCCCGGCGCGATCCGGTGAGCCGCGCTGCGCACGCGCCCACTTCGCCGTCGCCTTCGCTCGTAGCAGGGCTGTGTCGGCGAAGAAGCGCTGCACCTCCAGGCCCAGCGGATCGGCCAGCTCCGCGGCCGGGCGCAGTCCGGCATCCAGGGCGATCGCGGCGGGCAGCCGCACGGTCGAGCCGGTGCAGGTGGCCGATCTCCTCCGCATGGACGCGCTTCGCCGGCCTGCCGCGCCGAGCGGTTCGCCTCCAATGGAACCTCGAAGACGACCGCCCTGCAGACGCGCGCCACCTCGGCCAGCAGCGCCGGCGGATCGGGGGCGTGCTCGAGGACGTGCGAGAGGACGCCCAGGTCGAATGACCCATCGGCGATCGGCAACGTGACCCCGTCGAAGGTCCCCGCGTCGTCGACCGCGGCTCGGGCGGCTGCGATCTTCACGGCCGCCCCGCTGATCTCCATGCCCACAAGACGTCCGCCGAAGCCCCGCGCGATGCATCTCCTCCATCAGCGCCCCGTCCCCGCAGCCCACGTCGAGGGTGCTTTGCGGCTCGAGCCCGCGCCCGCGGCAGAGCGTCGATCACGTGCTCGGCCTTGGCCACGGCGCTGAGCGTTCGCCAGTCGGCGTAGACGGTCCACTCCGAGCCGGGGCTCGAGTAAGCCTCCTCGTAGAAGTCGATCAGGCTGTCGGAGTCCTCCACCACGAGGATTATTGTGGGCCCGATGACGGCCAAGCTCACGGCGTCGCTGCGCAGCGCGCCGGCGACGGTGCCTGCGTTCGTCGCGCTGGCCCTGTTCTTCCTCTGGGCGACCGACCAGTCGGGCTACCCCGTCACGCACTGGGCACCCGGCGGCCTGCTCATCCTTGGGCCTGCTGGCGATCACCGCGGTCCTGCTCCGTGAGCGGCTCGCCGAGATGCCTCTGGGCATCCGCGTGGCCCTCGGCTGCCTGGCCGCCTTCACGGCTCTCAGCTACCTGTCGATCCTGTGGGCCGGGGCTCCGGGAGACGCCTGGGAAGGGGCAAATCGGACGCTGCTCTACCTGCTCGTCTTCGCGCTGTTCGCCGGCTGGCGCCAGCAGCCCCTGACCGCCGCCATCCTGCTGGGCGCATGGACGCTCGCGATCAGCGGCCTCGCGCCTGTTCGCCCTGCTTCACATCGACGCGGCCGCCTCGGCTCGGTTGAACACGCTGCTGCCTGGAGGCCGGCTCGTCTACCCGAGCGGCTACGCCAACGCCAACGCCGCCCAGTGGCTGATGGCCTTCTGGCCGGCGGTCCTGCTGGCACGCAGCCCGCGCCTGCCCTGGGCGCTTCGCGGGCTGCTGGCCGGCTCTGCCGTGCTGCTCGCCGAGGTCGCCCTCCTGAGCCAGAGCCGCGGCTCGCTCTACGCGACGCCGGTGATGCTCCTCGCGGTCTTCCTGCTGCTCCCGGAACGCACCAGGACCTTCGCGATGCTCGTGCCGGTGGGCGCGGGGATCGCGCTCGCCGCGCCGGCGGTGCTGCATGTCGGCGATCGGCTCAGCGGCGAACAGGTCGTCGCCGGGACGCTCCATCACGCTGTCGCCGCGACGCTCCTCTCCTCGGCAGCCGTTGCCCTCCTCGTCTCGGTCGGTGCGGCGATCGAGTCCCGCCGCACCCTGCCCGAGGCTTCGGCACGGCGTCTGCACCGGGCCACGGGAGCCGTGGCGCTCGCCGCCCTCGTGCTCGTGATCGCCGGCGGACTGGTGGCAGCCGGAAATCCCGTGGCGCGGGTAGAACACGGCTGGAACACCTTCAAGGGCGGCTACGGAGCCAACAGCAGGACCGGCGACCGGCTCGTCAGCGGCCTGGGTAGCAACCGCTATGACTTCTTCAGGGTCGCCCTGAACGAATTCGCCGCTCACCCGGTCGTGGGGATCGGCGCCGACAACTTCCAGCAGCAGTACCTCGTCCATGGCCGAAGCAGCGAGACTCCCCGCTACCCGCACAGCGTCGAGCTGCGGACGCTTGACTCAGACGGGCCTCGTCGGGTCCCTGCTCGCGATCGCGGGGCTGCTGGCGGCGCTGACGGTCGCGGCGCGGGCGATACGCGGTCCCGATCCGCTCGGCCGTGCCGTTTCGGCCGGGGCGCTTGCCGCCTTCGCCTATTGGGTCGTCCACGGCTCGTTCGACTGGTTCTGGGAGTTCGCCGGCCTTGGCGCGGCGGCGTTCGCCCTGCTCGGGCTTGCCTGCTCGCTTGCCGGGAGTCCCGGCGGGACCGATCTGCCGCCCCCCGATCTGCCGACCCCCGATCCGACGACGGGCGAGCCGTCCGGCGAGGGCAGCTCCCGCCGAGGCCCTCTCAGGCCTGCCGCCCTCGGGTTGGCCGTGCTCCTCGGCCTGCTCATCGCGCTCTCATTCGCGGGGCCCTGGCTGAGCCAGTTGGAGGTCCAGCGCGCGGCAAAGAGCTGGACCAGCTCGCCCTCGACGGCCTATTCACAGCTGAGGAGCGCATCCGAGCTGAACCCCCTGAGCGACCAGGCGCATCTCGTGGCCGGCAGCATCGCCCTGCGCCTGGGTCAGCTCGAACGGGCCCGCAGGAGTTCCAGGAGGCGCTCTCGCGGACACCGAACGGCGCCTATGCGACGCTCGAGCTGGGAGTGATCGCCTCGAATAGAGGCGAACAGGCGCGCGCCCTCGCCCGCCTGCAACGGGCTGTCGCTCTCAATCCGCGCGACCCCCTGACGGTCCAGGCGCTCCAGCTGGCCCGGCAGGGCAAGCGGCTCAGCGTCCAGGGTTTCAACCGGGCGATCCTGCTCGAGGGTCAGCGATTCTGAGGATCGTGCCGATAAGTGCAATGAACCCGGCTCAGCACTGCTGCATCGTGCGCTACGTTGAGGATGCTTACGGATGATCCGCTGACACGCCCGCGCGGTTGTGTTGAAGGCGTGGAAACGGGCAATAGTTGGACAACGGAAAGCCAATCGCGGGTGTGCCTCGCGCCACTCGCAGGGCAGGGATGCATGAGCGTCAGACATAGGACCCCTAGCGGCAGGACCCCAGGCGTGATCGCGGTACTCGCGTTCGCGGTCGTGCTCGCCCTGCCCGGGGCCGCCCAGGCCAACCCGTTGCTCAGCGGGTATGGGGGCCCCGGTCAGGGAAGCCAGACGCTCATCGGCTCCTCGCTGGTCAACTCCCCCGGCGGCGGGTCCTCCTCCGGCACGTCCGGGAGCGCATCGGGCAGCGAACTGACCGTCCCGACGTCCCGTCAGTCGAAGACCGGCGCCCCGAAGGGGCCTCCAAACCGTCCCACCGCGCCAAGGAGAAGGGCGCCGGGGAACCGTCGAAGAGCGCTCCGCCACCAGCCCCCGGAGCGGTTGCCGCGACCAGCCTTGCGCGAGTCACGTCGAGTTCCTCTCAGGGCACCCTCGGACTCTCCGGCGGAGACGTGCTTCTCATAGTCTTTGGTCTGACGGCGCTGGTGCTGACGGCTGTCCTGACCCGTCGGCTGACGCGTAGAACGCCGCAGTAGCGCAATCGGCTAAAGGGATCACAGCCAGGACCCGAGAAACCCCCTAGGGGCAGGGAATCACCACTTTTTCATGGACCAACCGAGAATCACCCGACAGACATCCACCACGCTCCCCCTTCGGACGGAGCTGACTCATGACGCGCCCTGGCCCAGGGCGGCGGCCGATGCCGTATTCCGCGGCCCCCTGCAGTGGGCGCTCGAGGGTTACGGCTGGGGTGTGGTCCGCCGGACGGTGGACTTCGCGATGCTCTGCCTTGCGGTGGTGGTCGCGCTCGGCGGGATCGGCAGCGTATTCGATGCCAGCCCCGGCCAGGCGCCCCTGCTGGCGATGCCGTTGCTCGTCACGGCCCTCTTCCAGCTGCGGGGGATCTACCGAACGCGGCTGCGAGCTCTCGTCCTGGACGGAATCGTTCCAGTCATCAGCGGGGTCTCGGTGGGGGCCATGGCCGTCGCGGTCCTTGGCGTGTTCGCCAACGGACACGTGCCCAACCAGAGCGACTGGCTGCGGGCATGGCTGTTCTCGCTCATCGCCGTCAGCCTTGGCCGTGCAGCGCTCTCCTACCTTCAGCGCTGGGCTCGCGCCAACCGGCTGGTGGGCAAGCCGGTGCTGATCATGGGCGCAGGCATGGTCGGCGCTCAGGTCGCCCGCCGCCTCGAGAGTCATCCCGAGTACGGCCTCACGCCGATCGGCTTCCTCGATGAGGATCCCCGTTCGGTGGCTGAGGTGGGAGGGCGCGACGTGCCGATCCTGGGCACCGTCGAGGACCTCGAAACGACCGTCCAACGGACTGGTGTCAGGCACCTGATCGTCGCGTTCTCATCCGTCGCAGATGCCCGGGTCAGCCGCCTCATCCAGCACTGTCACGAGCTCGGCGTGGAGGTCTCCGTCGTCCCCCGGATGTTCGACACGATCAACGATCGAGTCGGCTACGACACGGTCGGCGGCCTGCCCCTGATGTCCTTCAAGGCGGTCGACCCCAAGGGTGTGCAGTTCGCCGTCAAGCATGGACTCGACCGCATTCTGGCCTTCGTCCTGCTGATCCTGCTGGCTCCGCTGATCGCCCTCATCGCACTTGCCGTGAGGCTCAGCTCCCCCGGCCCGATCATGTTCACCCAGCGCCGGGTCGGCCGTGACGGCAGGATCTTCGACTTCTACAAGTTCCGCTCGATGCGGTCTGCTCCGGGAGACGAGCAGGAGAGCCGGGGGGAGACCAGCGCGCTGGACTTCCTGCTCGCCGGCGACATCGCACCGGGTGGCGTCGAGGGCGCCGACCGCCGGACCAAGGTGGGCCGGCTCCTGCGCAGGTCCTCATTGGACGAGCTGCCTCAGCTGCTCAACGTCCTTCGGGGCGACATGAGCCTGGTGGGCCCCCGCCCCGAGCGGCCCGAGTTCGTCGAGCTCTTCCGCCAGGACATCGTCCGCTACGGCGACCGTCACCGCGTCAAGTCCGGCATCACCGGCTGGGCGCAGGTTCACGGCCTGCGCGGCCAGACCTCGCTGGCCGAGCGGGTCGAGTGGGACAACTACTACATCGCCAACTGGTCGCTGGGCCTGGACCTGAAGATCCTGGCGCTGACCGTCCTGGCGCTGTTCCGCAACGCCGAGTAGTCGCTCAGATGCTTCGCTGGGTGGCCCGCCCGGGGCCCATCCAGTACTGGAACACCCGCACCCGCAGACCGCTGGTCCCGAGAACCGAAGGGAGGCTGACGGTGAAGCGGTTGAAGCGGTTCAGGGTGAACAGCGCCCGGAAGCGCAGCGTCGAGCCCTGGAACACTTCGAGCTGCATGAAGTCGCCGACCGGGCCGGACCCGCTGGCCACGACGTGTGAGCCTCTGCGGCGCAGGCTGAGGCTGACGGCGCTGATGTTGCCGAACGGCGTTGCCAGCGCACGGGAAAGGCCGCCGAAGGCGGGCTTGCGCAGTCCACGTTCTGACAGCAGGCCGAAGTCTTCGCTGCGGGAGTCCTCGAGCTTGTAGACGACAGCCGCCGCCACGTAGGGGACCCGTGCCAGCGAACGGAAGGCGTTGGTCAGGTTGAGCGCCTGGGTTGCCCGGGTCACGCATCCCTGTTCCTGCTGGGAGTGGTGGCGCGGCCAGCAGCTGGTCCAGCCGAACTCATCCAGCCAGAGCGGCTTGCTGTCGCCGTTTGCGACCTGGACCTGGTGGATCGAGCGGACCGAGGCGAGGGTCAGGTTGTAGTAGTGAACCGACAGCCCGTCATAGAAGCCCTTGATCCCGGCGCCGTAGAGAGCCTTCAGGAACAGCCCGTTCGAGCCGGTCAGAGAACCGCCCAGGACCGTGACCGACGGGTCGGCCTGCTTGATCGCGGGATAGGCGGCGCGCAGCAGGGCCGTGTAGCGGGCGATCTTGTCGGGCCCCGCAAAATAGTCTTCGTTGACCTGGTCGGGCTCGCTCCAGACCTCGAGCGCCGCCAGCCCGCTGCCATAGCGGCGGGCCAGGAACGCGACTATCGCCGCATAGTCGGCGGTGTTCCTGGGCGGGTATGCGTTCGCCGCGCGGAACGTTTCGGGACGGCATTTGCGCAGTAGCCTCGCCGGCGCCGAGGATGCCCAGCAGGGCGTCCGTTCGACGGTCATGATCACCTTGATGCCGGCCGCGCCGGCATCGGCCATCAGGCGATCGGTGAAGGCCAGCGCATGCGCGTCAACTCCTCGTCCTTCGCGTGGTTCCAGGGCGGCCCAGGGGATCACCACGCGGACGACCCTGGCGCGGACGCTCTTGGCGACAGCGATCGAGTGGTCAGCTTCGGAGGGTGTTGAGCTGTAACCCAGGCCGATTACGTTCAGGCCGCCCAGGGGCGCCGTCGAGCTCGTCCGGGCTCCCCGGCGCGTCGCCGCGCCCGCGGCCGTGGCAAGGCAGACCGCCAGCGCTAGCGCCAGGGCCACCATCAGCGCGGTCCTGTGCTGGCGGATGGGCATCGTCATACGTATCGGACAACGATAGAGACGACTCAAGCAATCCTCGCCGGTTGCCCGCAAGTGTCCAGCTAGGCTGTCGGGCGATGTCTCCAACCTGGATGTGGACTCAGGCCGCGATTGTCGTCTTTGTGGTGATCGGGATGATCATCGCGATCACCAAGCTTGCCGAGCTGCCCCGTCGCTTCCAGAATCGTTGCCTGTGTGGCCTCCGCCGAACGTTCTGCGGGGCAGGGGGGATCGGTTGATCAGCCAGAACAGCCTGTGGCACCAGGGTTGTGAGCCACTCGGTCAGCTGGCCCATGCCGGCCTGCTCGATCTCCTCGGCAAGGCCCGGCGCGCGCCTGACGTCGTCGTGGGCGTCGGAGGTGACATTGTGGATCAGCCCCTCCTGTGCCATCGCCAGAGCATGGCGGCGCACCTCTCCGCCGAAGCGGCCAACCAGCGAGCCGGCGGTGATCGACATCAGCACGCCCGCGGCGGCGAGCGAGCGCAGGACCTGGTGGTCTTTCTGCAGCGCCGCGCAGCGCTCCGGGTGGGCCAGCACAAGGCGGTGGCCCTGGCGGCGCAGGTCGAGCAGGGTCGCCTCGAGCCCCGGGGCGACCGGGCTGAAGGGGGGCTCGACCAGCAGCCAGGGCCCACCGCCGAGGCCCAGGAGCGAGAGCTGTTGCGGATCGAGCTCCGGTATGTGCGTGATCGCGATCTCCGCGCCCGGGAGGACGCTGACCGGGATGCCCTCGTCGGAGAGGCGCTCTGACACCTCGGCGACGAGACCGGCGATCGTCCGGGCGTCGTTGTCGTAGGAGGCACCCACGTGGGGGGTCGCGACGAGCGTGTCGATCCCCACCGCGGCGGCGGCGCGCGCGATGGCCAGCGACCCCTCGATCGTCTTGGGGCCGTCGTCGATGCCCGGCAGGACATGGCAGTGGAGGTCGATCACCGAGCCACAACCATAGGTGAGGGGGGTCCGCGGTCTCCCGCGAGCGCGGCGCTCAGCCCGGGCTCAGCCCCGAAATGCCGGGCTGATCACTTCGAGCTCGTTCCAGGGCACTGAGTCCAGCGTGTCGAAGGGAGCAGGCAGCAGGCTCTTGTAGGGGTTGGCCCTGCCTTCGCTCATCAGCGGGGTCGGGTCCTGAGCGGAGAGGGCCACCGACCCGGCGGTGTTCCCGACGATCATCCCGTAGCGCTGGAGCGCCGTCGCGATCACAAGCCCGGGGGCGCTCAGGTGCAGGCTGCTCAGGTCGAGGCCTGGATTGAGCCGTAGGCGTGTGCCCTCGGGGATCGCATCAGTGGCGTTCGACTCGCCGTCGGTACGGTCGGCCGGCCAGACGAATTCGCCGGCCTTCGTGTGAGGAAGCAGGACTTCGAGCGCGTGGTTGATCGCGCCGTGTTCGAGGTCTTCGATGTGGATTTGGCCGCCGAGCAGGGAGAGCCCCGAGGCGCCCGCCCCAAACGGCGCCGGGAACACCCCGTCACTCGTCATGGCGCTGTCGATCTCGCCGCCCCAGCAGGCCGTCCAAAGGCCCGCCTCCTTGACCACCCGCCAGAGCTCCCACAGGTGCCCTGTGGATGGCTGCCAGACGACGACCTCTTTGTCGGTGCCGGCGGCGGGCAACGCCGAGGAAGGGAGCGGAACCGCTTCGATCTGGGCTTGGAAACCCGAAAAGACGCCGCCCGGGCGGGGGCAGATGGAGCTCTGGCCAACCAGTGCGATTGTCGGGGTGTCGGCGGCGACGGTGTATACGGGGGTGCTCCATTCGGTCGTATTGATGACCATGTGGCCCTGGTGGGTCGCGATCTGATGCTGGAAAGCCGCCACGATCGCCGACGAGGAGCCGGCCAACGGCGGGCTCGCAGGGAGCAGCTCGTTGAAGACGCTCGAGGTTGAGAACAGCCGCAGCGGTTCGACCGGCCCGCTCGGGCCCGGCAGCCCTTCCCCGCCGCCGCCCTTCGCCGCCGGGCGGTGCGGGCGGTGCGGGCGGTACCGGCGGAACCGGCGGGGCCGTTATCGGTCCTCCTCCGCTTTCAGGTCCGATGCCGCCGCTCCCGACCGGGCGTTTGGCTTTGCGGCAGCGCCGTTTACGCTGGCAGCGAGTCTTTGAGTGCTGGTGTGCCGCAGCTTTCTGGCGGCGCCCGGCCCTCCGGCGGCGGGGCCGGCCTGCGGCGTGGCGCGTGCGCGCCGAGGCGTATCCCCGAACCGCGCGATTGGCGGTGGCGCTGCCCGGAGGGACGGCCGGCGCGGAGGATCCGAGCCCCTCGGCGGGCGTCTGAGCCCCGAATCCGGCGGAAATGCATACTGTGCAGAAGAACAGGCAGCACGCTGCCAATGAGCCCAATCAGCACCGGCCCCCCGTGCCAGGGGTTTGCGAGTGCGGCTGGAAGGCTCGGCCGGATGGCCTTGCTGGAAGTCGCGAGGACCCATCGGGGTCTTGGATCGGCTCTGGTAGCTCATTGGTAAAGGCAGATGCCGGGCTCTGGACTCATCGACTCGACTTCAGGCGCGCGAAAAACCCCGACCCCGGATCGTTGACAGTAATACGGCTCGTGACAGCTCTCGTGAACATTTATCGATTCAGACCCATCGCTCTCGCAGGTCGGCGGGGGCTCGCTCTGACGACGGCTGCTCGTCGCCGCCCTGGTTGCGCCGCTCGCCTTACCGCCCTCCTCGCAGGCACGGCACACAGGCTGCTTCGCGAGCGTCTCCGTTCGAGCTCACTCGATCCGCTTCGCCGCCAGGCCTGCCATGTCGCTCGCTCTGGCTGCGGGCCACTACCGCCATCCGCTGAGCCTCGCTCAGACCCCGGCATGCTCGACGGCTGTCACACCTGGGCGCAGCTACCGTGCCTCGCTGCGCTACCGGAGCTCGACCGGTGCGGTGAAGGTCGCGTTCCTGACGCATGCCAAGGCCGGTTGGCACCTCTGGTACGCCGTGGGAAAGTCGCTCCCCAGAGCCAGGCACCACGAAGCCCTACTCGGTCGTGCTGCGCCCGATCCCGCCGGGCGTCGATCGGCTGTCGATCGTCCTCACCCTGAGCAGCCAAGGGGAGCGTCAAGGCCTCAGGCCTGAGCCTGAGCGCTCCTGCCGTTGAAGCGCCCGGTCGCGGGCCAGGCGACCACGCCGGCCGCCGCCGCGCCCGCGGTGAGCCCGTGCCTCAGGCCGCGCAGCGAAACGCCCGGCCCGGGGAGCTGGCAGGTCCTCGAAACGCCCGTCAAAGCGAGATCGGTCCACGCGATCCTGCTGCAGAACGGGAAGGTGCTCGTGATGGCCGGCTCGGGCAACAGCAGAGAAGCATTCGAAAACGGCGAATTCAGGTCCTACCTCTACGACCCCGTCACGAACGAATGGAAATCGCTCGTCACTCCCGCGGACGTCTTCTGCTCAGGCCACGTCCAGCTCGCCAACGGCAATGTGCTGATCATCGGCGGCACCAGCGCATACCCGCCCCCGCCCGAACCGGGCCAGCCGCCGAGCACGAAATACAAGGGCCAGAACGCGAGCTGGATCTTCAACATCACGACCGACAAATACGAAAAGGTCAAATCGACCTTCGAAAAGGAACACGACCCCGAAAAGCTCCGCGTTGAAGAACCAGGCCCGCTGCTCTCGGGCACTTGGTATCCGAGCGCGACGATCCTCGGCAACGGCGATGTGATCTCCTTCGGCGGCCTCAACGAACACGGCGAAGGCACGACCAAGACGAACTACTACGTCGGCCCTGGCAACGTGGGCAGTGACGGCGACAACCCTGAAGAATGGGTCGGCTTCGGCAGCACGAAGCTCCAGCAGACCTATCCATGGTTCTGGGGGCTCTACCCGACGATGATCCTGACCGCCGACGGGCGCCTGTTCTACGACGGCGGTCACGTCTTCGGCAAAGGGCTGGAGGGACAGCGAACAGGCGCCCAGCGGATCCTCGCTCTACGCCTACTACTGCACGCCCGGAGAAGACTCGCTCAAACCGAACCCGAACGCGGTCGTGAAACTCGAAGACGGGCAGTCGGTCACCCGCGTCACCGACACTCCCGGCCTCCGCGTCCCCGACCAGCGCGACCAGTCCGCCTCGCTGCTGCTTCCCCCGGCCCAGGAACAGAAGGTGATGATCATGGGCGGCGGGGAAACCTACTCGCCGGCGCAGTACGCGACGAACACCACCGACGAGATCAAACTCGACGAACCCAGTCCGCACTGGGTTCCCGGGCCGGATCTTCCGCGTGGAACGATGGAAGAAGGCGGCGCGATGGAGCCGATGGGGGCCGGCAAGATGTACGTCTCGGCCGTTGCGCTTCCGAACGGGATGGTCCTCGAGACCGGCGGCTCGCTGATCCCCCGCACCGAGAACGTCCTCGAGGCATCGATCTTCAACCCGAGGACGAACTCGTTCACCTCGGTCGCACATGACCCGGTTGGGCGCGACTACCACTCCGAGGCCCTCCTCCTTCCCGACGGACGGGTCATGACGCTCGGCTCCAACCCGGCGAACTCGAACGGCGAAGAAAGCTTCGAGACCCGCATCTCGATCTACACCCCCTCCTACCTGACCGCAGGGGCAGAGGCCGGCGCTGAACCTCGTCGACGGGCAGACGAACCAACTCGAAGGATCGGTCAACCACACCACGCAGTGGGACTACGGGACCGAACACGTCCTGAGCTACGCAATCGGCCTCGAAGATCGCCTCGGCCGTGCTCGTCCGGCCGGCCGCCGTGACGCATTCCTCGGACCCGAACCAGCGCGAGGTGAACCTGCCGATCACGAGCGACCAAAACGGGCAGCTCAACGTTGGCCTCCCGTCCAATCCCAACCTCACGCCGCCCGGCTATTACATGGTGTTCCTCGTCGATTCCAACGGCGTTCCCTCGGTCGCCAAATGGGTTCACGTGGGCGCGCAGGGAAAGCCGGAACCCTGATCACGGATGAGCGACGTCGGCCACAAACACCAGCCTGAGAGCCGGAGACAGGCATGAGCGTCGCTGTCGGAGCCCCTCCGCGCCGCCTCACACGCGAGCGACGTGCCGTCGCACGTGAGCAGCCCGGGTCGATCTCGCAGAGCCGTCGCCGTCGCGCCCTGGTTGCTCCTGGGGGTCTTCCTGACGCCGAGCTCATCGTCAGCTCCCTGGAACTCAGAGGGCCCTTCATGGACGAGGGGATCTACGTCGCCGCCGGCCTGAGGACGCTGCAGGGGCACGGGATCAGCGACAACTACATGTCCTGGTTCTCGGGCTCGCTGATGTGGCCCGTGATCGCAGCGCTCGGCTGGAAGGCCTTCGGTCTCGCCGGAGCCCGGGCAGCCGCAGCGGTCTGCGTGACGACTCGGGCCTGCTCGGGACGATCAAGGCGGCGGGCAACCTGTTCGGGCCGCAGGTCCGGGCCGCCACCGCTCTCGCGGCGGTGACCAGCGGCCCGGTGATCGCACTCGGCCACCTGGCCGTCTACGACACGCTGGCGGTCGCTGCCGCGGGCTGCTCGTTCTGGGCGCTCACCGAGTTCATCCGCCGAGACGATCGCGCCTGGCTGTGCGCCTCGGCGATCCTCTACGCGCTCGCCGTGCTGGCGAAGTACCCCGTCGCTGATGTTCGTCGGACCTCCGCTCGTGTTCCTGATGGTCGCGACCGAGGGGTCCGCGCGCACGCATGGACCTCGGCGTCTTCGGCTTCATCTCCGGTGCGCTCCTGCTGATCTTCTTCCTGGCCGACCGCAGCCAGCTGACGGCATTCGAGTCCTTCAGGGTCAACAACAACCCGAGCTTCAACGTCTCGCACAACCAGATCGCCTACTCGCAGGTCTATCTGACGGCTGTTCCGCTGATTCTCGCCGTCGCCGGCGCGATGGTCATCAGGCGCCGCGGGGTCGCCCTCGCCCTGCTCAGCGGGGTGTTCGGCGCGCCCGATCTACCACATGGTCACGGGCAACCCCTCGGGCGATCAGAAGCACATCGTCTTCGGGCTCCTGTTCATGTTGCCCCTGATCGGGGTGACGATCTGCCTGGCGCTGCAGCGGTGGCGGGCATTCGATCGCGATCCCTGCTCTCCTGGGGCTGATGGCCTTCGGCCTGATCCAGGTGGTGCGGATCGACGAGGGCTGGCCCGACCTCCGCGCCTCGGCCGCAGTGCTCGTCCGCAACGTTCATCCCGGCGAAAAGCTGCTGGCCAACTCCTCCTGGGTGGACGCCGCCTATCTCTACGACCGAGGCCGCATCAGCTCTCCCTACGACATCTACGACGCCTCGCGGGTCGAACAGCTTCACGACCGCGTTGACGTCTGCAGCTTTCAATGGTTCGTCGAAGTGCCCGGTGGTCAGCCCTGGCCCGCGTCGATTCGCCGTGAGATGACCCGATGTGGAACCTTCCACAGGGTCTACTCGTCCAGCCAGACCATCACCGGGCTCGGCTCCAGCCTCGCGTTCGTCACCTACCGCGCGCCCGTGGAAATCTGGCGCAACGAGCCTTCGCCGCCAACCGCGACGGAGAGCCTCGCGATGAGCCGGAAGATCATCGACGCCGACTGGCGGGCCCGCCTCGCGGCGATCGCTCTGGTCCTCGGAATGGTCTGGTTCCTGCCGTGGCTCGTGGCGCACCTGGACCTTTCCAGGGCCTGGATCAGCCTGCCCTTCCTCCTGGCAACGGTTGTCGTCTGCGCGGCCTCGCTCGTTTCGGTCATCAACCGCTGGGAGAGGGCCACGCCTGAGCGAGCTCTCGTCCTCGAGGGGAGGAGCCGGCGGTCGCCGTGATCGTTCCGACCCTCGGCGAGCCGCTGGACCTCCTCGAGCGGACGGTCCGCTCGGTCCTCGAGCAGGACTGGCCGAACGAGCAGCTCTGGATACTCGTCAGCGACGACGCTCACGACGCGCGCGTCCGCGAGCTCGTACAGAGCCTCGCTCTGGCCTACCCGAGGGCGAGTCTCCGCTACCACCGGCCTCCGCGGGTCGGTGACAAGCGGCGGCGGGGAGATGCGAAGGCGGGCAACCTCAACTCCGCCCTGACCAGGCTGCCCAAGCGCATCGAGTACGTGGAGACCCGTGATGCCGACGACCTCGTCGGCGATCGCCGGTTCCTGCGCGAGACGGTGGGGCAGCTTCAGGCGCATGAGCGACTGGCCTTCGTCCAGACCGCCAAGGCCGGGGCGGTCTCGCAGCACGATCCGTTCGACAACCAGCAGCCCCATTTCTTCCAGTGCGCCCTGCCCTCCCGTTACGCGGCCAACGCCGTCTTCCCCTGTGGCTCCGGCGTCGTATGGCGCCGGCGGGCGTTGCACGAGATCGGCGACTTCCCGACCTGGAATCTCGTCGAGGACCTCCAATCCGGACTGGAGGCTCTGCGCCGAGGATGGGAGGGCTGCTACCTGCCCATCCTGGGGGCATTCGCCCAGCATTCGCCCGAGGATCTCCCCAACTTCATCAAGCAACGGGGGACCTGGGCACTCGACACCGTGCGCCTGACGCTGTGGGCCGACAAGCGGGGGCTCCGGATGCGCCAGCGCCTGCAGTTCTACGAGCTCGGGCTGTTCTACATGCAGGGGCCGGCCACCCTGGTGTTCCTGCTGGCACCGGTCTTCGGGTTCATGTTCCACGTCTACCCGGTCGTTACCACCACAAGCTCATTCATAGTCCACTTCTGGCCGTTCGCCGTGGCACTGGAGCTTTATCTGGCCCTGGTCCACCGCCCGATGTCCTTCGAGCAGCTCTGGCGCGCTCGACTCGTCTGGGCGGGACTCTGCTTCGTCTACGCCCGTGCCTGTTTCCTGGCGGTCAGCCGGTGGGCGCGACGGCAAGCCGCGCTACCGCGTGACACGAAAGGAAAACGTCTACGCCTGGCATTGGCAGCAGATCGTTCCCCATGTGGTTCTGCTGGCTCTCCTGGTGGGCTCCATGGCCTATTCGCTCGGCACCCACGGCCTGCTCAGCAGCTTCGATGTGGGCTCGGCCTACTGGGCCGTCCTCTACGGTTTGCTCCTGCTCGGTTTCGTCCGGCTCAGCTGGCATGGGCTGGACCTGAGGCACGGCGGGAACGACGAAAAGCAGGCTCATGCAACAACGCCACAGCTCGACTGGAATCATCCCCCCGGCCCGCGGCCGGCCGTTGGGCGCGTGACCCCGTCACACCTCGCTGCAAGGACGCTCGACCACCAGATCGTTGAGTGGAACGGGGCAAGCGCTCCCCGATGGAGCGCCGAAGGAGCGGCTCACGACGCCGGCCCGATCGTGGGAGTCGCCGCCGAGAGCTAGACAGCGCGTTCGCGGGCTGTCACCGCCAGCACGCCCAGAAGCGCCGCGAGGACGACGGCGATCACGAGGATCGGCACGTTGCCCCCCAACACCCCTTCGACCGCATCGTGTGGAGGAGAGGCGTGGGTGGCCGGCGGTGCGGCGGGCCCTCGCAGGGAGGCTGCGACCGTCCGCATGAGAAGCAGCGTGCCCGGGTCGGGAAAGCCGGTCACATGCAGTCCGTACTTGCGCTGGAAATAGCGGAGAGCGCCCTTCGTTCGAGGTCCGAACCCTCCCAGCGGCCTCGATCCCAGCGGGTAGCCGAGTTGTCCGAACAAGCGCTGAGCTTCGATCACGGTGGCGCGTGAGGGTGTGGTTGCGCGCAGGGCCGGGGAAGGGGTCGCGTGCGCCGTCGGAACAGCTCCCGCGGCGCCGAGGGCGCAGACCAGGGCGATCAGGGCGAGTCCCCTGAAGGCCATCGGCCGTCGCGGGTGTGACCTCTCGCCGCCGGTCTCGGGTTCAGCTGGGGCGCATCCGCTGATGGTACGGACGACCGTGCTCATTGCAAAGGCCGGCGGCCTGATTTGAGCCCGTATATGATCGAGCGCGATGTTCAAGTCCATCCTCGTCGGCACCGACGGCTCCGAGACGGCCACCGAGGCCGTTCGCCAGGCGGTTTCGCTGGCCAAGAGCGTCGGGGCCAAGCTGCAGATCGTCAGTGCCTACGAGCCGGTGTCCTCCCAGCGCCTGGCCGAGGAACGCCGTCAGGCGCCCGAGGACCTGCAATGGACGATCAATCCCCGCGAGGACATCGACGCGACGCTCGCCGCCGCGGCGGAGATCGCGAGCGCCGAGGACGTCCCCGTCGACGTCTATGCCCGCCAGGGGGACCCGGCTGATGCGATCCTGGATGTCGCCGAGGAGCAGGGATCCGATCTCGTCATCGTGGGCAACAAGGGAATGACCGGGGCCAAGCGCTTCCTGTTGGGCTCGGTTCCCAACAAGGTGTCCCACCACGCTCCCTGCTCCGTTCTGATCATCCGCACCACCTGATCCCCGAGCACCCGATAGAGGGCCGGTCTAAGGTGTCTCCGATGGCGCCAGCGATGCCCGTGACGCTGCAGATCAACGTCGCGCCGACGGACCTGCCCCATGCGGTCCACACGCTGCCTCACCAGATGCGTCAGTTCGCCGGACAGGTTCAGGAGATCATCTTCACCTACGACCTGCACAGGACCGAGCGGGGCGGGCGCTTCGCCGAGGGCTGGGAGGAGCGCAGAGGCCCCATGGGCGAATTGCTCGAGCGGCTCTGCGCCGAACATCGCCACGCCCGGGTGGCGGAGGTCGACTATGACCGCGACAGGATGCGCCGGCTAGCCGGTGAGCTGTTCGGCCCCGGCTCGGAGATGCCCGTGAAGGACACCAAGGGAGCTCCCGTGTATCCCTACTACGACGGCCTCTTCGAGGCGCGCAACGATCACGTCCTGCATCTGGACTCGGACATGATGTTCGGAGGGGGCAGCCGGACCTGGGTGGCCGAGGGCTCCGAGCTGCTCGGCGCCCACCGGGATGTCCTGGCCGTGAACCCGCTGGCGGGGCCTCCGCGGCTCGAAGGCGTCGCCCGGACCGCTGCACCGCACCCGTTCGGGGGAGTGGAGGGGGCAATACGAGTAGAGACGATGAACACCCGTCTGTATCTCATCGATCGAGCCCGGATGCGCCAGCGGATGTTGCCCATGGAGCTGCTGGGCCCGATCAGGCTCATCAGCCGCCTGAAGGCGAAGCTGCATGGGAATCCGCCCTTCGGGGCCGCCGAGCTGGTGATGGGCGAGGCGATGCGACGTGCCGGGCTCTGCCGTGTGGACTTCCCCGGTCGCCCGCCGGGGATGTGGTCGCTGCATCCGCCCTACCGCTCGCCCGAGTTCTACCGCGAGCTGCCCCGCATCATCGAACAGGTCGAGACCGGCCGGGTCCCCGACGCGCAGCGAGGGGACTACGAACTGGGCGATTCGATGCTCGACTGGTCGGGCGCCCGCAGGAGGGCGAGGGTCAGGCGGATCTGGGCCTGACGCTCAGGCCGCCGAGCTCCCCGGCCGGGCGCCCGAGAGATCGAGGCCCCGGGGCTCTCCGCCCAAGGTCAGGCCCTCGATCTGGGGCCTCAGGCTGGACGGGAGCAGACGCAGGATGCGCCGGGCTCGTCCGCCGACAGCCACGACCGCATCGATCGGCCGGACATGCAGCTCGTTCTCGATCGCCCGGATTGCAGAGAGTGGCCCAAGGCGCCTGACCACCTGATGAGGGATCCTCAGATCGCCCGGCGGGCGCTCGGCGATCAGGGCCACATCGGCCCCCCGGGCCCGCAGGCCCTCGAGCCATTGCGAGGCCTCCAGGGCAGCCCCCTCGCCGGAGGCCAGCGCAACGATCTTCAGCGGCCCCACGCGTCGCCTGCCGAAATGCTCGGCGGCACCGCCGGCCTCCTCGGAGCCCGCGTCCCGCCCCGCGCCGAGCAGCACGCGCACCCACACGAGTGCGTCCGAGCTGACGTCGAGCAGGATCTTCGCCAGTCCGCGCCAGCCGTCCCTCCAGCCTCCGTCGATCAGCGTCCGGTAGCCGAACTTGGCCGCCGGGCGCAGGATGATCCCCTTCAGATAGGCACCCGGCGAGGAGGGACGAGGCACGTGTGCGCTCTCCAGGCGGGCGTAGCGCCAGAGGTCGGCCAGCGCCTCCCCGAGGGTCGCCGCCAGCTCATGCTCGAGATCTCCCTCGAGGATCACCGGTCGCTCGCGCAGCTCGATCCCCTCGTGGACCGCACGCCCCTCGTCGTGGCGGTAGACGCTGCGCCTGAAGAGCCGAGAGCGGTAGGAGGGGTACTTCGCCGAAGGCCCCAGTGGGCCACCCAGGAAGCGGTTGCGCAGCGCGAAGACGGCAATCCCCGCGCCGGCAGGCGGGTCGCTCAGGAGCCCCAGGATGCTCTCCCGCAGGCGCTCGGAGATCCGCTCATCGGCATCCACCTCGAGAATCCAGTCGGTCGATGCAGCATCGATGGCGATGTTGCGCTGGGCGGCGAACCCGGGCCAGGGGCTCTCGATCACCCGCGCTCCCGCTTCGGTCGCGATTCGGACGGTCGAATCGCTCGAGCCGCCGTCCACCACGATGACCTCATCGCAGAACCCCACGCTCGCCAATGCCGCCGGCAGGCGCTCCTGCTCGTTCTCAACGATCAGGCATGCCGTGATCGGCTCTCTGTTCTGGCGGCTGTGGTCCGTCACGGGCTCGAAGAAGCCTAGTCCGTGGGGTCGGCGGCAGATTCGGGCCCCCGGGGGCCGTCGCTAAGGTCGCTGGCTCCATGAGCCGACAGGAATCCAGATGAAGATCATCAGCGTGATGACGACCGACTCGAGCGGCGGTGCGGAGTTTGCCGCCCTCGAGATGCTCGAGGCGCTCCGCGACCGCGGGCACGACACGGTGATGCTCAGCGACATGCAGGGCATCGGCCGGGACACCGGAGTGACGGTCGTGCCGGTCTCGCTCGGCCCGAAGCTCTCAACCGGCAGCTGGATCGCTCTGGCGGCCCGCTGGCCGGTGCTGCTGGCACGCCTCCGCAGCGCCCTGCGGGCCCAGGCCCCGTATGACGTGCTGATGGTCCACTACAAGAAGGAGCAGCTGCTGGTTCCCTTCCTGCCTCGCGATCTGCGTTCCACGATCGTCTGGGCCGAGTGGGGTCCCGTGCCCGTTCCCACTGCGAAAGGGCCTGCCCAGGCGCGCCTATCTGGCGGCCGGGCGCCGCACCCCGCTCGTGATGGCCGTATCCGAGGGAACCCGCCGGTCGGTCACAGAGGTTGGCATCCCGGCCTCCAAGGTGATCGTCGTGCCCAACGTCCTGCGGACCGATGAGATCCGCTTCACCGAGTCCGGGCGGGCCAGGGTTCGCGCCGAGCTGCAGATCCCCACCGATGCCTTCGTGGTGGGATGCATCTCGCGGTTTCACCCGAAGAAGCGAAACGACGTCGTCGTCGAGGCGGTCCAGGCGCTGCAGAACCCCAACGTCCACCTCATCATGGCCGGCAGCGGCGAGACCGAGGCCGAGCTTCGCGCGCTGGCAGCACCCCTGGGCGAGCGGGCCCATTTCATCTCGACACCAGGCTCCGAGGTTCCCGATGTCCTCTCGGCCTTCGACGTCTCCGTCTTCTGCCCAAGTCCCACCGAGGGTGCTCCACGCGCCGTGATCCTGGGGATGCTCGCCTCGCGGCCCTGCCTCTCGACGGGCGCCGAGGGCGTCGCCGACATGATCACGCCGGAGTTCGGCGGGATCGCCTCACCGGAGAACGATCCGGCATCGCTTCGCCCGCTGCTGGAGCGCTTCCTCTCGGACCCCACCGAGGGCGAGCGGGCCGGAGCCGCGGCACGAGCCCACGCGGAGGCGACCTACGCCGCCCCGGTCGTGGCTCAGCGGATCGAGGAGCTCTTCGCCCAGGCGATGGCGACCGCTTGAGAATCTGATGGCCGTCCCCTTCAGCGCCTATCCTCCCGGCCCGATGCTGCCCTGTTGCGCACGACGGCCAGGAGTGTCATGAAGCGCGCGGTGATTCTGGCCGGGGGCGAAGGCACCCGGCTGCGCCCCTACACCACGGTCCTGCCCAAGCCGCTGATGCCGATCGGCGACCGGCCGGTCCTCGACATCGTCGTCCGCCAGTTGAAGCGCCACGGCTTCGAGCGGATCACGATCGCCACCGGATACCTGGCCGAGCTGATCGAGGCCTTCTTCCGCGACGGCGAGGCCTATGGAATCCCGATCGACTACTTCCGCGAGCGCGAGCCGCTCGGCACCGTCGGCGCGCTGGCGCTGATCGAGGACCTGGCCGGGGACGACGTTCTGGTGATGAACGGCGATGTGCTCACCGACATCGACTACGGCGCCCTGCTGGAGCGCCACCGCTCCAGCGACGCGGCAGCGACGATCGCCACCAAGCAGCGTGAGGTCCAGGTGTCCCTTGGGGTTCTGCGCTTCGGCGACGGCAGGACCCGACCCGCCTGACCGGCTACGACGAGAAGCCCACGATCGACTACATCGCCAGCATGGGCGTCTACTGCTTCGCCCCCCGCGCGATCGCCCGGATCGAGCCGGGCGAGCGCCTCGACTTCCCCGATCTCGTCCTGAGGCTGATCTCCGACGGAGAGGTCGTCCGTTCCTGGGCCAGCGATGACTACTGGCTGGACATCGGGCGCCACGACGACTACGAGCAGGCCCAGGAAGAGTTCGAGTCCGTCCGCGAGCGCCTGCTCCCGGGCCTCTAGCCGCTTCCCGGCGACCCGCTAGCGGCTACAGAGCGACGCTGAGCGCCGCCTTGGCCGCCTCCACGACGAGATCGACTTCCTCGATGCTCATCGTGGGCTCAGCGGAAGAGCACAGTGGCGGTCGCCGACCTCGGCCGCGTTGGCCAGTCCGGTGTCGGGGGCGAATCGGCTGTACTCGGTGAACGTGTGCAGTGCCGGATACCAGGTCGTCTGAATGCCGGCAGCTTTGAGGTCTTCCCGGAAGCTGTCGCGGCTGTAGCGGTCGGGCAGCAGGATCGGGAAGGCGAAGTGTGATGCGCGCCGACCGCCTCATCGTCGAAGCACAGCTCGATCCCGGGGATGCCACAAGCCGCTCCCGGTAGGCCCTGACCGTCGCCCGGCGTGAGTCCAGGGACGCCCGCAGCCGGCCCAGGCGGCTCAGGCCGAGCGCCGCCCGTGGCTCATCGAGCCGGAAGTTGAAGCCGATGTCGACGATGTCATAGGCAGGGTCATGGCCGCGGTGACGATCCCAGGTGGTGCTCGTCATCGCGTGCGAGCGCAGCAGCCGAACGCGCGCATCGTGCTCCTCGTCGGCCGTCGTGACCATGCCGCCCTCGCCGACGCAGAGCTGCTTCTTGGAGAAGAAGCTGAAGGCCCCCAGCTCGCCGACGGTCCCGACCTGGCGCCCGGAGTCGTCGACCGTCGGCGCCGATCGCCTGGGCGCAGTCCTCGATCAGCGTCAGCCCGTGCTCGTCGCACAGCGCCCGGAGCTCGGCGATCCGCGCGGGATAGCCGCAGAAGTGAACCGCGATCACGGCCCGCGTACGCGGTGTGATGCGCCGGGCCGACGTCCTGCGGGTCGAGGTTGAAGTCGTGCGGGCTGACGATGTCGCACAGCACCGGCTCGGCGCCGGCGTAGCGGGGCCCGAGGCGCTCGCCACGAACGTGAAGGCCGGCACGATGACCTCGTCACCCGGGCCGATCCCCGCTGCCAGGCAGGCGAGGTGAAGCGCGGCTGTGCCGCTGGAGACGGCCGCGGCATGCGGCGTCCCCACGAACTCGGCGAGGCCCTTCTCGAAGGCAGCCGTCCGCGGCCCCATCGTCAGCCAGCCCGACTCCAGGCACTCCATGACGGCCTGGACGTCAGGCTCGGAGACCTCGACGGTCGTCAGCGGCACCGCCCATTCCGCTCGCTCATGCCGCGATCGCCTCCGCCAGGGAAGCCACGACCCGGTCCTGGTCCTCGTAGCTCATGCTGGGGTAGAAGGGCAGCGTCAGCTCCGTTCGCGACGCCAGCTCGGTGATCGGCAGCGAGACCCCGGGGAATCGCTCGCGGTAGGCCGTGAAGCGGTGGATCGAGGGGTAGAAGATGCTCGTCTGGATGCCCTGCTCGCGCATCCGGCAGCTGACCTCCGCCTGGCGCCCGTCCTCCTCGAGCATGATCGGCATCACGTAGCAGGAGGATCCGGCCACGTCGGCGTCCTCGAACGGCACGATCACGCCGTCGAGCTCGCCGAGCAGCCCTCGGTAGCGGAGGGTCAGCTCGCGGCGGCGATCGATTTCGCTCTCCAGCCGGCCCAGGCGCGAGAGCAGCAGTGCCGAGCGGGGCTCGTCCAGGCGGTAGTTGAAGCCCAGCCCGGTGACGTCGTAGGTGTCGGTCTTGCCGCTGTGGCGCTCCCAGGTGCCGCTGGTCATCGTGTGCGAGCGGTGGGCACGGACGGTGGCGGCGACCTCGTCGGAGTCGGTGCAGAGCAGGCCGCCCTCGCCGACGGAGAAGACCTTGTTGGAGAAGAAGCTGAAGGCGCCCGCCAGTCCCCAGGTGCCCAGTTTGCGCCCGCCCAGCGTCGCGCTGGGGGCGTGTGCGACATCCTCGATCAGGGCGATCCCCCGCTCGTCGCAGATCTCCTTGAGCCGGTCGGCAGCAGCCGCGTAGCCCGCGAAATGAACGACGCAGACGGCCTTCGTGCGCGGCGTGATCCGCCTGATCACATCGTCCGGGTCGAGCATCGGATGCTGGCGCGAGACGATCTCGCCGAAGACAGGGGTGCCGCCGCAGTAGATCACCGCCGCTGCTGTGGCGGCGAACGTGTAGGAGGGGACGATGACCTCGTCGCCCGGACCCACGCCAGCGGCGAGATATGCCAGGTGGAGCGCCGCCGTGCAGCTCGAGACGGCGATCGCATGCTTCGCGCCCAGATGAGCGGCGAAGGCCTCCTCGAACGCCGCCGTCTTGGGGCCCATCGTCAGCCAGCCCGAGCGGAGCGTCTCGGCCACCGCTTCGAGGTCCTGGGGCTGAAGCTCCAGGTCGAACAGCGGCAGCGCGGGGAAGGTCTCGGTCGTCTTCATCACCGGGTCGGCGCTCAGGGGATGTTCTTGTAGCGGCCGTCGAACGGGTCCCCGAAGGCTTCGGCGTCGAGGGCCGCGATGATCTCGCCGATCCCGTCGGGCACCGTCATCAGGGTCTCGAAGCCGAGCTCGGCGCGGATCTTGTCGAAGCTGACCTTGTAGTCGCGGGGATCCTCGTCGCGGCGGACGTAGGACACCTTGCCGCGATCGATCTGCTTGCCGATCTCCTCGACCAGGTCGAGCTTGCGATAGTTCTCGCCCGAGCGCCCGGCGTTGAAGACCTGTCCCCCGACCTGCTCGGCCGGAGCCTCGAGCACCGTGCGGACGGCCCGTCCGGCGTCGCGGACGTGGATGTAGGGACGCCAGAACTGCTCGCCGAACACTTCGAGGTCGCGGTCCGCCCAGAGTTCGCGGGTGAACTCGTTGACCGTCAGATCGAAGCGCATCCGGCGTCCCACGCCGTAGACGGTCGCGAAACGCAGGCAGGTCGGCTTCAACCCGTTCTCGGCCGCCCCGCCAAGGATCAGCTTCTCCATGCCGACCTTCTGTTCGGCGTAGAGCGAGACCGGTCGCAGCTCCCCGTCCTCGGTGATCGGCACGGTCGGGTCGGCCATGCGCCCGTAGTTGGAGCAGGTCGAGGCGAAGACCAGGCGCTCGACGCCCATCTTCGATGCGTCGGCCACCAGGCCCTCGGTCGCTGCCACGTTGACCTCGTGCGAGAGGGCCGGGTCGATCGCGCAGGCCGGGTCGCCGACGATCGCGGCCAGGTGCACGACGCCGTCGGCGCCGGTGAGGGCCTGGGCCCTGGCGTCGGCGTCGCGGATGTCACCGCGAACGACGGTCACCCCCGCGGCCTCCTGCTCGGCCGCGATGTCCTCCTGGCCGTGGAGCAGCGAGTCGAGCACACGGACGTTGTGTCCGGACTCGAGCAGCTCGCGTACGAGCAGCGCTCCGATGTATCCGCTGCCGCCCGTCACCAAAGTCGTTCTCGCCACGTGATTCTCCTGTCCTGAATGTCGGCCTGAGGTTGCGAGATGCCCGGGTCCGGGCATCTCCGAGGAAGCTGGAGACCCGCTGCGCCGCACAGCATCTCAATCGTAGTAGCGCTATCGGCACGCGCCGGAGCGCCCTTGAGGTTGGGCCCCATGTGCGCCGATGTAATGCTCGTGGGCCCCTTTGGGGGGTTCTGCCAGCAGGGATAGAGTGCCCCGGACCCGAACGGATCTACGCGTCATGCCGAGCACAGCAAGCACCGCAACCAGGCAGCGCGCCGCACGGGACATCCTCGTGCAGATCGTCGCGCGGGTGCTCAACCTGGCCCTTGGCGTGGTCGTCACGGGGCTCGTCGCGCGAACCCTGGGCACGACCCTCTACGGGGAATGGTCGACGATCTTCGTGATCCTCGGCCTGGTCGGCTACTTCGCCAGCTTCGGCATGGAAAAAGTTGTGATCCGCGAAGTGGCGGCCAACCCCGAGCTCGAGCACGAGTGGTTCGGGGCGATGATGTTCGTGCGCTTCAGCCTGCTGGTGCCGGTGATCATCGCCTCGGTCCTGGCGATCGTCCTGCTGCATCGCAGCCACCAGATGCTCGTCGCCGGGCTGATCCTCACGGCCACCATGCCGTTCGACGGGGTGGGCGTTCTGCAGCTCGTCTTCCAGTTGCGGGTGGACAACCGCGTGCCGATGCTCGTCCTGACGCTGCGCAGCGTCCTCTGGGCGGCGGCCGTGGCGATCATCTACTGGGGCGGCGGGGGGATGGTGGAGCTGGCGATCGCAATGGCCGCGACCAACGCGCTGGCCTCGATCGTTCAGACGCTGGCGGCGGCTCGCGCCCTTGGACGATGGCCTCGCCCCTCCCGCAGGCGGCTGCGGGGGCTGATGGTGGTGGGAATCCCCCTGGGGGTGGCCGGCGTTCTGATCATGGCCTACGCCCGTATCGACCAGCTGATCGTCTTCCAGTCGGCCGGCAGCCACGCCGCCGGGCTCTACGGGGCCGTCTACGGAATCCTCGACCAGGCGCATTTCGTGCCGATCTCGATCCTCACGACACTGACCCCCGTAATCGCCGCGTCCTGGCCCGTCGATCCAGGGCGGATGTTCAGGACGGTCAGGCTGGCCGCTGAGATGATGGCCGTCGGATCGCTGGGCGCCCTGGCCTTTGCGATCGTCGCAGCCGAACCGGTGGTCCGGCTGATCTTCGGTGCGGAATTCGTCGAAGCGGCTCCGGCCCTGCCGATACTTGGGGCGGCATTCGTGTTCATCTGCTTCGGCTACCTGAACGGGAGCCTGATGACCGTGCTGGGGCTGCAGGGAAGGCTCCTCAGGATCAGCGTGGCGGCACTCGTGCTGAACCTGGCGGGGAACCTGATCCTGGTGCCCACCTACGGATTCCTGGCGGCGGCCTGGATGACGCTGGCGACGGAGTTGCTCGTCTTCGCGCTCAGCCTGCGGGTGATACTCGGGAACCTGAAACCCGAACGGCTGGACCTGAGCCAGGGACTTCGAAGCTTCCTGGCGGCCGGGCTGCTGTGCGGAGCGCTCGAGGGCCTGGATCGGGCCGGCGCATCGCTGGCGGTGCTTGTGGTGGCTGCCTGCCTGCTCTATCCGGCGCTGCTCTTCGGTCTTCGTGCCGTGCGCCCGGATGACCTGCGAGTCCTGTTGCGGCGCGCATCGTGAACTCAAGCGGGAGCGTTTTTGCTGCAAATCGATTGGCTAAGCTCGTGACTCCTTGCGCATCCTGATCCTCTCGAATCTCTATCCGCCGGTCGTTCGAGGGGGCTATGAGGTCGAGTGCTCGGGCGTCGCCGAGCGGCTCTCCCGGCGCCACGAGATCCTCGTTCTGACGAGCGATCTGGAACTGTCCGCCGCCGGATCGGCAGATCCTGGCGTGAGGCGCGAGCTGAACTTCCTCACGCCGGACTCGCGGGGGGCCATCAGAGCTCCCCGCGCCGCGCTGGCTGCGGTTGCAGCGGCACGCAGGGCCATCGAGTGGCGCCCCGATCTCGTGTACTGCTGGAACCCCTCGAATGTGCCTCAGGCGGCGCTGCGCAGGTTGGCGGACGCCGGTCTGCCGATCGCCTTCCGTGTTTGCGACCACTCCCTGGGCGGCCTGTTCGTCGAGGACCAGTTCATGCGTGAGCTGCTCCCCGGACACAGGAACCCCGCCCGCCGCGCATGGAGCGTGGGCTGCCGGGGCCTCAATCTCCTGCCGGCGCTGCGGCTCGAGCCGGAGGCCCCGATGAGGGCTGCCATCTCCTGGAACTCCGAGTTCATCCGTTCGGCCGTCAGCCCCCCGGCCTTTCTTGAAACTGTCCTGGAGCGGGTGGGTCACTCGGTGCCCCGTCATGGCGCGGTCTATGAGGCGGTCCGCCGCGACCCTGCGCGAGATCCGGAGATCGTCTTCCTGGGACGGGTTACTCCCTACAAGGGCCTCGAGGTGGCGATCAGGGCGCTTGCGCTGCTGGCCGGCGATCACGGGATCGCGGCGACGCTGGTGGTGATCGGACCCGAGGACCCCGACCATGGCGCGGAGATGCGAGCGCTCTCGCGCGATCTCGGCGTGGGGGGGTCGGTGCGCTGGCTGGGGCAGCGGACCCCGGAGCAGGCGGCCGCCGAGCTGGCCCGCGCAGAGGCACTGATCGTTCCGTCGCTGTGGGAAGAGCCCTTCCCTCTGGTGACGATCGAGGGAGCGCTCGCCGGGGTCCCGCTCGTGGCCGCCGATGTAGGCGGGATCGGCGAGGGGATGCACGACGGAGAGCACGCGTTGCTCTATCCGGCACGGGACGCCGGCGCGGCTGCCTCGGCGCTGGCGCGGACGTTGACCGAGCCCGCCGAGACTGCCGCGCGTGTCGAGCGGGCCCGCATCCGGGCGGGCGCCTTCCGGCTCGACTCCTACCTCGAGCAGCAGGAACGGTTCGTGGCCGATGCCGCGGCGGCACTCACAACTGCTCCCTCCTGAGTCTGCACGGCTCCTCGCAGCGGCCCCTCAGTGGGTCGGGTGGGGCTAGGATCGATCGATTCGCGGTCGCGGTCGTCCCGCGATGTGCGACCCTCAAGCCGAGGACGATCGCGGACGATGCTGCACACGCGTGGAGATTGATGAATTCACACCCGTACGCACAGGCGCGCGCATGAGCGTTCCTCGTCGATGCACGAGCCGGCGCCGATGAGCGCCGGCGAGCAGTTCGAGCGAGCCCGCGAAAGCGAGGTCCAGGCGAACCTGATGAACATCCTGCGACGACGCTGGATGGTGATGGTTGCCGTCGTGGTGGCATGCGTCGCCGTGGGCGTGGTGCATCAGCGCAAAGCCCCCAAGTCCTATGCCTCCACGGCAAGCGTCGCCTTCCAGAGCGGCACGCCCGCCGATGCGGCCCTGCAGATCCAGACGGGTGGCAGCGAACCGCAGCGCGAAGCCAACACCGAAGTGCTGCTGGCCCATTCCCGGGCGGTGGCCGAAGCTGTTCGAAACCAACTCCACCTGACTGCCGACGCAACCGAACTGCTCGACGAAGTCGAAGTCGAAGCGGCAGCCAACGCGGACGTCCTCGACATCACGGCGACGACCGGCGATCCGCTGTACTCGGCACGCCTGGCGAACGCCTTCGCCGGCCAGTACATCGCCTTCCGCGTCAAATCTCAGCTGTCGGGGATCGAACTTGCCCAGACGCGCCTGCAGCAGCAGATCGCGTCACTTCCGGCGGGCTCTCCACAGAAGGCTCCGCTCGAAGAAAACGTCCAGAAACTGAACGCCCTTCGGGCCGTCGCAGGAGGCGGCGCCAACGTGATCAGCCTGGCCGGCCCGGGCAAGCCGGTGGGCAAGAGCCTCTCGACCACGTTCATCCTCAGCCTCCTCATCGGCCTGGCGCTGGCCTTCACGATCGTCTTCGTGCTCGAGTCGCTGGACCGGCGCATCAAGAGCCTCGAGGAATTCGAGCGCCAGTACCGTCTGCCGGTGCTGAGCGCGATCCCGCAATCGGGCTTCCGAGCCCGCCGCGCAGCCGACCGGACCGAATCGCTCGAGCCGTATCGCATCCTTCGAAGCGCCCTGGATTTCGCGGCCGTGACACGGGACATGGACACGCTGATGCTCACCAGCGCCGTGGCAGGCGAGGGCAAGACGACAGTTGCCGTGGACCTCTCTCACACGATCGCCCTGGCCGGGCGCCGTGTTGTCCTGATCGAGCTGGATCTTCGCCGTCCGACCTTCACCGAGCAGTTCGGCCTGGCGGGCCTCGACGGGCTCACGACGGCCCTGACCAGCGACCGACCCGTGTCCGAGCTGCTGGTGAATCCGCTGGATGAGGTGCCGACCCTCTCGGTGCTGCCCGCCGGGCGGATCCCCTTCAACCCGTCCGAGCTGCTCGGCTCGCCGGCCATCGCCGAGATCATCTCCAGCCTGGCCGGTGACGGCACGATGGTGATCGTGGACGCACCGCCCCTGAACCCTGTGGCGGACGCCCACGTCCTGCTCAACAACCCGGCGATCCATGCGGCGATCCTGATCGCCCGCCTCGGGCACACGACCCGCGACGACGTGACCCGTGCCAGGCGGATCCTCGACCACCACATCGTCGAGCCGGTGGGCATCGTCGTCACCGGAATTCGCGAGGCCGGCGAGTACGGTTACGAGTCCTACCGGGGCGAGCAGCCCACCCTCGATGCCGACATCCCGCCGATGGGCGATACCCCGGCCCGCGCCTCCGCACGTGCCGAAAAGCGGGAACCGGCCCGCGGCTCCTCCCGCCAGCGGCAGCATCAATAGGAGCAGGCGATGGTCGCTTGGCGGCTGCGGAACCGCGAGGTCCTGATCGCAGGTGCGCTGGCGCTCCTCACGGCGCTGATCGCATTCGCCGCAGTTCAGAAGCTCGGCCTCGTGGGCCTGCTGGCGCCGCTCGGCCTGGCGGTGCTGGTGGTCATGCTGCGCCGACCGATCGTGATGCTCGGGTTCGTCGTGGGGGTGACGATCCTCGCCGAGGGGCCCGACTTCGGGCTGTTCCACTTCACCTCCCAGCTGTACTCCCACGCGACGGTCATGAACATCCTGGTCGCGCTGGTGGTCCTCTCGGTCGGGCTGGACATGCTGCGTCACAAACGCCCTCTGCGTATGCCGCGGGTGCTGATCCTGCCCCAGGCCCTCCTCGCCCTGGCGATGGTCTCGGGGATCGTCACGGCCCGAACCGGCGGAGTCGGTGTCACCGGTGCCCTGCACAGCGAGAACCTCCTGGACTACCTGCTGTTCCTGCCGTTGGCCGTCGCGAACATGGATATCACGGTGCCACAGGTGGTCTCGCTGCTTCGCATGGCCTTCGCGCTGGCGATCCTGAAGGCCGTTCTCGGGCTGGTCGAGATCGCCGCCGGGTACGGCGCGCCGATCGAGGGGACCGGGGCCCTGACCTACTACGAACCGACGGCCAACTGGCTGGTCATGATCGCGATCCTGGGGATCTTCACCGCCGTGCTGGCCCGCCTGCGCCCTCCGCTGTGGGCGCTGCTTGGAAGTCCGCTGCTGTTCGCCTCGCTGCTGCTCTCCTACCGGCGCTCATTCTGGATCGCTGCGGTCCTGGGGCTGGCGCTGGTCGTCATGCTGGCCCTGCGGCCTGCCAGCCGGCGGATGCTGATCCCGATCGGCCTGTCCCTGGTGGCGGCTGTCTGGCTGCTCAGCTCGGTCCACCTGGACAACCAGTCCCCGATCGTGGCGCGGGCCGTGTCCCTGTCCCCGACGAAGATCTCCAACAACATCGAAGATCGCTATCGGCTGGATGAGCGGGCCAATGTGCTCGCTGAGATCTCCAAACACCCGATCACGGGACTGGGGGTGGGAATCGAATGGCAGGCCACCCACCGGACCCTGCCGATCGACCACGAAGGCGGGCGCTTCTACGTCCATTTCGCGGCACTCTTCTTTTGGCTGAAGCTGGGGATCCTGGGCCTGTTCGCCTATATCGGGATGATCATCGCCAGCGGGATCCTGGCGTGGCGGGTATGGCGCAACGCGCGCGAGCCGATCATCCGTGCCTTCGGGTTGGCCTCACTTTGCGGCTTTGCCGGGCTTGCGGCGCTTGAGACGACGGCCAGCTTCACCGCGGTGGACACCCGCTTCACGATCCTGATCGCAACCCAGATCGGCTTGCTGGCTCTGCTCTCGCGCACCGCCGTGGAGTCGACTGACTAGGCTTGAACGCGGTGGTGGCCGCGCCTTGCCAGCCTGGCGAGCAGCGCGTGATGGCGCGAGGCCCGGCGGGCCGCCCGGGCGCGGAGCGCGCGGTGGGCCGAGGTGGCGGCGCTCTGCCCGCCCGATGACAGAACCGACTTGACCTCTGCGGTGTAGACGCCCTTCGAGGCGCCATTGGACTGGAGGAGACCGAAGTAGCTCTCTCGGTTGTTCGAGGCGCCTTCAGCCTGCTGGTCCTGCGCCTGGTAGAGGAAGAGGGCCTTCAGCCTGCTGCCGTAGCGCGAGCGCATCCCCCCGACAACACCGGCCAGCGTCGCGGCGGCTTCGGTGTTCGTCATGCAGGCGTTCCAGCCGTAGTTTTCGTATACGCAGTGGCCGTTGTCAACGGAGATCCCCAGCTCGGTGACGTAGATCGGGATCGAGTTTGGCGCGCCCTTGGCTGCGGTGAAGTTGACGAGGTTGTCCATCTTCTTCTGCCAGGTCGGCCCGTAGGGGTGGACCGTCCAGCCGGCAACCCGGGAGGCGAGGTCGGGAACGGCGGCGAACATGTTGTTGACCCAGGCCGCCGATCCGGTGCCGCCGTCGTCCGCCTGAGCGAGGAGGCCGACGTCCGGGGCGATGGCCCTGACGGCGATCTCGGCTTCCTTGAAGCGAAGGGCGTATGCCTGGGCGCGGGCTGCGTAGCCGCCGCTGGAGTTGTCGGAGTACTGGTAGACGTAGCTGGTCTCGTTGCCGAACTCGATGTCCGTCACGGCGACCGAGGCGGGGAAGGACTTGCCGGCCCAGAAGGTTCCACCGGGTCCATAGGCGGCGGCCCAGGTGGCGAGGTTGCGGGCGTCGGAGGCGCTGGGGATGCTTCCGTAGAAGCCCGCCAGCGGCAGGACGCGGAGCCCGACCCGTGCGTAGGCTTCGACTGCCGAGGCGAGCTGGGAGGCGGGGGCGCCGATGGGGAACTCCATCCGGACGCTCTGGGCGCCCAGGGCCCTGACCGTGCCCGGCTCGCTGCCGGCGAGCGTCGTCGGGACAACGCCGGTTTCGAAGTCACTCGAACCGGATTTGGAACCGGTTTCCGAGCCCGAGCCTGTTTCGGAGCCGGAGCCGGAGCCGGATTGTGTCCCGGGTCCAGACCCGGACCCCGAGCCGCCCCCGGAGCCCGAGCCTGACCCGGCGCCCGAGCCGGTTTCACCGGACGGGGGCGTGGTGGCTTGGTAGGTGATCATCACCGGCGCGGACCATTCGCTGTTGCGAGCTGCGGTCCGGACGGTGTATTCGATCGTCGAGCCTGGGACGGCCGGCGGCGTCACGGCGGTCCCGTAGACGATCCAGTGGCTCTGGTGCATGCCGGATGCCCTGCGCTTGACGACATATGCGCCGGCGCCGGTCACGGCCGGCCAGCTGATCGTTTCGCCCGAGAGCGTCACGACAGGCGCTGTGCGCATGTCGGTGAGACGGGTTTCAGCGAGGTTGAGGCGCCGTGCCGGCGCGTTCCACTGCGGTCCGCCAGGTTGCGCATCTGGCGGGGTGGCGCTTCATGCAGCGTGCCAGATGGCGGCGACGGCCTTGGAGCAGCCGGCTGACGGAGGTGCGGATGGCGAGTGCGCGGTTGGTGGCTGCTGCGCTTCGAGCTGCGATCGATGCGGTGCCGGCTCGATAGGTGGCGGCCGGTGCGGTGGTGGCGATGGCGGCCATGCCGATCGCCGAGCAGGCAGCGATCAGCGCAAGACGAGTCCAACCCGGGCGGGAGCTGGTCATGGAATTCTCCTTCGGTGGCCGGGCTGTCTCGGAGAGACCCCTGGCTTTGCGAGCCTGCCTCGCGGCAGGTGTGCCTTTTTCAGGACGGCATTCCGACTGCTGTGCCGGTGCCTTCTTTAGGTCTGCAAGGGAAGTTTCGGGTTCTGAGGAGCTACCCCTGAGTGGCTAGGGGTGCGTTGGACGCATGTCCATCGGGGCTCCTTCGGCGAGCAGGTCCGAAAGCGCCTCGATCGAGTAGCGCTCCAGCGCCAGCCGGCGCCCGCGCCTGCCCAGATCGCCGGCGCCGTCGCGCAGGACCCGCACGAGTGCGGCGGCGAAGGCGTCGGCGTCACCCGCGAGCAGGCAATCCTCACCGTCGCGGACGTCGAGTCCTTTGGCTGCCAGAGGGGTCGCCACGACCGGTAGGCCATGGGCCAGGGCCTCGACGAGCTTCAGCGGCGTTCCCCCGCCCTGCAGGAGCGGCACGACGGCGCAGCGGGCGCCTGCGTAGAAGGGACGCAGGTCCTCGACGAAGCCGAGCGTCTGGATGCGGGGGTCCACGCTGGGCGGCTCGTCAAGGCCCCGTCCGATCAGTGTCAGCCGGGCGTCGGGAAGCTGCTGCCAGACCTTCGGGAAGACATCCTCGAGAAGCCAGCGAAGCCCGGCGCGGTTGGGCTCGTAGGTGAAGGTGGCGACGAACAGGGCGAGGTGCTCGCTCCGGAAGCACGGCCACGGGCTCGATCGCGGCTGCGTCCACGACGTTCGGCACGTAGCGCAGCCGTGCTGCCGGGCAGATCTCGTGCGCCCCTCTCATGTCGGCCTGGCTGACCATCCAGGACTCGGCCGAGCGGAGCAGCAGATTGCACTCGAAACGCCGCAGCCGGCCGGCTTCGCGGGCGTCGGCGTCGCTGATCTGGTGGCGGAAGGCCGACTCCAGGTTGTGAGCGTTGTAGATGACGGGGCGCCTGCCGGCGAGCCGGGACAGGGTCGCGGCGGCCTCCGGTCCGTCTGCGATGACCCGCCCCCGCCCGGGTTCGCCGGCCATCCGCGCCGCCGCGGCGGCGAGATCCGGAGAGATTCCCCGGGCGACCCAGCCGGGGACCCCCGACGCCCGAGCAGCCAGGTAGCGGGCAAGCCGCCGGGGTCCCCGGGAGGCCACCGACTCGAACAGCTCCAGGCCGGGGATCGATCGATAGGCCGCATCCGGTTCGGGAGCGTCGAAGCGGGTGTAGAGCAGGTCGACTCCCCGCTGCTCGGCGAGGGCCCGGACGATCCCGTAGGTGCGCATCGAGTGTCCCGAGCCCATGGCGGGCGTGTGGGTGGTGACGAAGAGATCCCTCACAGAGCCTCGATCGCCGCGGAGATCTCGGCTATTCGGGCGTCCCAGGAGTGACTCTGGGCGGCCCTTGAACGCTCGGCCCGCAGGGCGGGGCTGTCTGTGGCGAGGGCCTCATCGAGCAGGCGGGCGATGCCCTGTGCGTCGGGGGCCAGGAGCACATCTCCGAGGCCCTCGAGGGCCGGCAGCGGCGTGGCGACGACGGGCAGCCCGGCCGCCAGATACTCGTAGACCTTCATTGGGAAGATGCTGTTTGTCAGCTCGTTGCGGGCATAGGGGATGAGGCCGGCGTCCGCCCCGCTCAGGACCGCCGGCAGCTGGCTATATTGGCGCATTCCCAGCAGGTGGACGTTCGGCTCGCGGGCCAATTCCGAGATGTCCGTATGGGGGTCTCCCGCGCCGACCGGCCCGACCAGCGCGAACGACCAGCCGGGGCGAAGCCGGGCGAGCTCGACCAGCAGACCCAGGTCCAGCTTGACCTCCGAGATGGCGCCGGTGAACACGATCCGCGGCGTGGGGAGGGCGGCAAGGGCAGCGTCGGGCTCGATGTCACCGAGAGCCTGGGCAAACAGGGCCGTATCGGCGACGTTTGGCGCTTCGAGGACGTTCCCGGACAGGCTGCGCATCCGCCGGACCAGCTCGGGGGCGCTGGCCAGGACCAGGTCGGCCCTGGAGGCGAAGCGATCCTCGGCTGCTCTGAAGCTTGCCGTGTCGATCAGAGCGTGGGCCGAGATGTCATCGACGCAGTGGTAGACGATCAGCGAGGGGGCGAGCCGCTCGATCAAAGCCTCCGCCTGGGGGACATAGGCCCAGAGGATCGGGCGGCGCATGCCCAGACGGCTTGCCGCGCGTCCGACGAGAGCGGGGAGCAGCCGCTTGTTGATTGCCCTGACGAGGCGGTTGGAATGCAAGGGGAGAACCAGGGGGGAGAGGACATCCAGCCCGTCGGCGCGGCGGGGCGGGGCGATGCCCCGGCGCAGGCGGCGGGCGATTCGCCGCAGATCACGGCCCGCCAGCTGCGGCCTTCGCAGCCCCAGGGACTCGACGAACAGCACACGGTTCTCCACCGCCAGGCGGGACATCAGGTGGTGCTGGTTGGTCCACAGCTCGGTGTCCCAGTCGGCGAAGCCGACGCAGACGATGTCGCGTCCCTTGAGGGTCGATGGGGAGCTCACGGGCGCCATGATCCCAGGCGCCGGGGCGTGTACCCTCGGGCGGTGGAGCCAGCGCACCAAACGGGCGGAGCGGATCTGCTCGAGGCGCTGCGCCGGCGCTACCCGCGCGTGGCGGTGGTGCATGACTGGCTGACGATCCCCGGCGGCTCCGAGCAGGTCGTGATGGAGCTGCTCGAGATGTTTCCGGCGGCGGAGCTGTTCACGTCGGTCTACGACCCCGCCCCGTGGCCGGCACAGATCAAAGACCGTCCGGTCCACCCGTCGGCGCTCAACCGGATCCCCGGTGCGAGGAGTCACTACCCGAAGCTGCTGCCGCTGATGAACGCCGCATTCAGGCGCTTCGACCTGTCGGGCTTCGATCTGATCCTCTCGAGCAGCCACGCCTGCGCCAAGAACGTCCGCACGCCGCCAGGGGTGCTGCACGTCTGCTACTGCCACACGCCGATGCGCTACGCCTGGGAGGAGGGCTTCCTGGACGGCGAGGAAGTCGGGCGTCTGACGCGGCTTGCGCTGCCGCCCCTGCTCTCGCGACTGCGTCGCCAGGACCTGGCTGGAGCGTCGGGCCCGGACGTGTTCGTCGCCAACTCGCGTCACGTGGCAGACCGCATCGAGCGCTTCTATGGCCGCTCGGCCGAGGTGGTGCATCCGCCGGTGGATGTCGAGCACTATCTCGCGGTGGAGCGCGACCCGGGCGGCTACTACCTGGCCTTCGGCCGGGTCGTCCCCTACAAGCGCGTCGACATCGCCGTCGGCGCCTGCACCGCGCTGGGGCGGCCCCTGAAGGTGGCCGGCGACGGCCGGGCGATGGAGGCCGTCTCGGCGGGCGCGGGGGCGGAGGTGGAGTTCCTGGGGAAGGTCTCCGAGTCCGAGCGCGATCGCCTGCTGGGTGGTGCCAGGGCGCTTCTGTTCCCCGGTGAGGAGGACTTCGGGATCGTTCCCGTGGAGGCTCAGGCGGCCGGGCTCCCGGTGATCGCCTACGGCGTGGGCGGGGCGCGCGAGACGGTGCTGGACGGTCGCACGGGAGTCCTGTTCGAGCCGCAGGACGCGACGTCGCTGGCAGTCGCGATCGAGCGCTTCGAGGCTCTCGAGCTGGACACCGGAGCGATCCGCCAGAACGCCCGGGGGTTCGGGCGGGAGCGCTTCCGCCAGGAGATGGCGGGCGTGATTGAGCGCGCTGCCCGGGGGTAGTCTGTCGGCATGCAGGAGGTTCTCCCGGGTGTTTGGCACTGGACGGCCCATCACCCAAAAATCCACGTGCTTGTGTCCTCCTACTGGCTCGACGCCTCGGGGGTTCTGGTCGATCCGCTCGTTCCGGAGCAGGGGGGCCTCGAGTGGTTCGCGGCCCGTCCCCTCCCGCCGGCGGCGATCGTCCTCTCGAACCGCCATCACCTGCGCGAGTCGGGGCGCTTCATCGAGCGCTTCGGATGTTCGGTGCACTGCAACAGGGCCGGCCTGCACGAGTTCTCCGGCGGCCCCGATGTGGAGGGGTTCGACCCGGGCCAGGAGCTCCCCGGGGGTCTCCTGGCAGAGGCGGTGGGGGCGATCTGCCCGGACGAGAGCGCGCTCTTCGAGCCCGGGCAGCGGGCGCTCTTCATCGCCGACGGCATCGTGCGCGGCGGGCCTGCCGGGGGTAATGGCCCGATCGGGTTCGTTCCAGATTCTCTGATGGACGATCCTCCCGCCACCAAGCGCGGGCTGCTGGACGCCTACAGGCGCCTGCTCGAGCAGCTCGACTTCCAGCATCTGCTGCTGGCCCACGGTGGGCCGGTGATCGGCGACGGCCGTGCACTGCTGGAAGACCTGATCGACAGCGGAGGGCGCACCGCCTTCGAGATGTAGGCTCGTGGCGTGCGCGTCCTCGTGACCGGAGCCAGCGGCTTCATCGGCGGAGCCCTCTGCCGTGCCCTGCTCGATCGGGGAGACGAGGTCGCGGCCCTCGTCCGGCGGCCAGGCTCGGCGCCACAGGGCACGGTCTCGGTCACCGGAGACCTCGGTGAGAGTGCGGGGCTGGCAGGTGCACTGGCCGAGGCGAGGCCGGATTGCGTGGTGCATCTGGCCGCCGAGATCGCCTCGCAGCGCAGCGCCGAGAAGCTCCACGAGGTCAACGTCCGGGGGACCGAGCGACTCGTGACGGCCTGTCGCGAGTACGCCGGGGCCGATCCGTCGGCGGGGCCGCGGATCGTCTTCTCCTCGACGGTGGTGACCGGTGATGCCCACGGCGAACTGCTCACCGAGAGCCGTCCGCTCCCTGTTGAGACGCCCTACGGGAGGGCCAAGCAGGCGGGCGAGCAGATCGTCCTCGGCTCTGGCCTGCCTGCTGTGGTCATCCGTCCCTCGCATGTCTACGGCCCGGGGGGCTGGTATGCCGAGGAGCTGGTGGCTCGTCTGAGGCAGCCGGGCCGTTTCGCGGTGATCGGGAAGGGGGCGAACCTGTGGGATGTCGTGCATGTGGATGATGTCGTGACGGCCCTGATCCTGGCCATCGACGCCGATGGGGCCCTCGCCGGGACGTTCCATGTGGCAGATGACGAGCCGATCACGTTCTACGACTTCATGAAGCTCACGGCCGACGCAATGGGGGTCGGCCCCCCGCGGCGGATACCGGCTCCGCTGGTCAGGCTGATCGCCGGAGGAAACGCGGTGGACGCGCTTGTGCGCTCGGCACGCTCGAGCAACGAGAAGATCAAGCACGAGCTCGGCTGGATGCCTCGCTTCCCCTCGGCTCGCCAGGGTGTTCCCGACGCGATCGCGCGCCTGGGCCTCGCCCCGCCGGCGCTTAGGGCCGGCCTCTAGGAGAGCCCGAAGGCCCGCTCGGCCTCATCGGCGATGTGGCGGGCGATCGCCAGCGATGAGGTGGCCGCGGGCGAGGGGGCGTTTCGTACATGGAGGGCGCGGTCGGTGTGGGAGAAGACGAAGTCGTCGACCAGCTTCCCGTCCCGGCCCAGCGCCTGGGCGCGGACCCCCGCGAAGGCTCCCAGGACGTCGGTGCTCTGGAGCTCCGGGACATAGCGGGCGGCGGCCCGGACGAATGCGGAGCGCAGGGCCGCATGGCGAAGCTCGGTGATCCCGGTGCTCCACCACTTCGCAAGCATCCTCCAGGTGCCGGGCCAGCCGAGCGTCTCGATCAGATCCCGGCTGCGAAGCGTCCGCAGGCGATAGGCGTCCCGAGCCCCGGCCATCAGAGCCGTCGGGCCGATCAGGACCTCGCCGTCGATGTGCTTGGTCAGATGGACGCCAAGGAAGGGGAGCGACGGATCGGGGACGGGGTAGATCAGCGAGCGGACCAGATAGCGGCGCTCGGGAAGCAGGCGCAGGTAGGCGCCCCGGAAGGGGACGATCCGTGGATCGGGGTCGGCTCCGGCGGCGACAGCGAGCCGGTCGGCCCAGGCCCCGGCGCAGAAGATGGCGTGTCCGGCCTCGGTCGTCCCCTGGGAATGGGCCAGGCGGATCTGTCGCGGGGCGATCGAGACGCCCTGCACCTCGCAGCCGGTCGCGATCGTCCCGCCGGCGTCTTCGATGTCCTCCGCGAAGGCCCGGGCGACGCCCGGGAAGTCGGCGATTCCCGTCTCGGGCGAGTAGAGCCCGGCGATCCCCGCCGCGTGGGGCTCGAGCTCGCGAATCTCCTCGCCGTCGATTCTCCGCAGACCGGGCACCCCGTTGGCCGTCCCGCGGCGCTCGAGCTCGGCGAGCCGCTCGAGCTCGGACCCCTCGGTGGCCACGATCAGCTTCCCGCAGCGCTCGCTGGCGACGCCCCGCCGTTCGCAGTAGTCATACATCTCTTTGGCCCCTTCGACGCAGAGCCTTGCCTTCAGCGATCCGGGGACGTAGTAGACGCCGGCATGGACGACGCCCGAGTTGTGGCCCGTCTGGTGGCTGGCGATCTCCGGCTCGCGCTCGAGCAGGCAGACACTCGCCTGGGGCCTGCGGGCGATCAGCTCGCGGGCGACGGCCAGTCCCACGATTCCGCCTCCGACGATGGCGATGTCGGCACGCTGTGGTGCTGGTTGCTTCATCTGTGGTGATTCGCGGGCCGCCGGGCTAGCCCTTTAGGGCTCCTGGGCCACCCGGTGCGGTTGCGGCCGCCGCGTCGAGCAGTCCGGCGCCGTAGAGGGCCTGGTCGGCGGGGTCACCAAGTTTCCTGGCGGTCGCCCGCAGGCGGGCCGTCAACTGCGCGGGGGAGGGGCGGCGCCCGAGGACGCCGCTGGCGATGACAAGGGCCGCTGTGGCGGACACGTGAGGGGTCGCCATCGAGGTGCCTTCGTAGCCGGTGGGAATGCCGAAGCGTTTGGGCGAGTTGCCGGTGAAGGTCACCTGGAAGATGTCCCGGCCGGACTGTTCAGGCGTGCAGTTCGGGTCGCCCGGGAGGTCCGCGTCGGGCCCCCCTCCCGGTGCGACCATCGTCATGCTGGAGCCGTCGTTCGAGTAGGCGGCCAGGCATCCATGTTCGGTCGTCGCGCCGACCGAGATCACGTCGGGTGCCCGGGCCGGATAGGCGACGGCGGTGTGGCCCTCGTTACCGGCCGCTGCGACCACCAGGACGCGGTGGCGGTGGGCGTAGCGCAGCGCTTCGAGCAGCTCGGGGATGTCGGTTGCCGTCACCCCGGGGGAGAACTCGAGGCTGAGGTTGATCACCTGGGCGCCGTGGTCGACGGCGAAACGGACACCTTCGGCGATCGTCGAGGCTTCGCCTTCGCCCTGGGTGTCGAGCACTCGCACGGGCATGATCCGGGCCCCGTAGGCCAGGCCCGTCAGGCCCAGGGTGTTGTTGGTCTGCTCGGCGATCGTGGCCGCCACGAACGTGCCGTGGCCGTTGCGATCGTTGGGGTAGGGGTTGTGGGCGACGAAGTCGTAGCCCTTGACGAACTGAAAGCGCCCGAAGTCCGGCGAGCGCCGGAAGGGCCCGCGGTTGGCGTAGGCGACGCCCGTGTCGAGGACGGCGACGGTCACACCACTCCCCCCGGGCCTGCCGTCGGCGGCCAGGTTGGCCCAGGCCTGCGGTGCGTTGACGCTGAATTCGCCGGAGAAGTTCCATTGAAGCTGCTGCCAGCCGCCCGCGGCATGGGTGACTCCCACGTCGTTCGGCAGCACCGTGCCGGATGCGTGCGCAACATAGTCGGGGACGGCCCACCGGACGCCCGGGGCGCCACGCAGCCTGCTCAGGGCGCCGGCGAGGCTTTCCCCCGCGCCAGGCGATGTGACGACAGTCCGGGTGCCCGTTTCGGCGCTCGAGGCACTTCCGGCGCGCGACTCCCTGGCCCGCGGCGTCGCTCCCGTGGCGTAGCCCACGACGATGCGAGCGGGATTGCCCGCCGCGTCGGCGGCGGCCCCCGCGGGCATGGCCAGTCCCAGCACCACCAGCGAGATTGCCAGGGTCACGCGCGAATGCCTGCGTGAGGCTTGTTGACTGGGGAACGAGCGGGGCATGGTTGTAATGATGAAGCGCGAGCGGCGACGCGGAGGCACTGTCGCAGACAGCTCGGGTGATTTCGATGAGCGAACGCTTCTTTCCACGCGATGATCTCTTCATGCGGCTCGCTCTGCGGGAGGCCGAGCGTGCGTTGGAACACGAGGACGTCCCAATCGGCGCGGTCGTCGTCCGTGACGAGGAGGTCATCGGCGCTGCACACAACGAGCGTGAGCTCCGCCAGGATCCAACGGCTCATGCGGAGATCCTGGCCCTGCGTGAGGCGTCGAGGGCGGTTGGCTCCTGGCGTCTGCTGGACGCCGTCCTCTACGTGACGCTGGAGCCCTGCGCGATGTGCGCCGGGGCGATCGTGTTGGCGCGCATCCCGAGAGTCGTCTTCGGAGCGACCGATCCCAAGGCGGGGGCCTGCGGCAGCGTTCTTGACGTGGTCGGCGAGAGTCGCCTGAATCACCGTCCTGAGGTATGCGCCGGCCTGCTGGCGCCCGACTGCGGCGAACTGCTGACCTCGTTCTTCGCCTCCCGGCGCGGCCCTCGATAGAGGCTTGTGGCTGCCGCCGGCCGCCAGTTGCGTTAGGCTGGCTGCGCCCAATCGCTGGCTGTGCCAGTGAGCGGGGGAACCGAGTTGTTGGGGCGAGTTCCGCGGTAATCCACGGAAGGCGCAGGTCGCTAGCCCGTCAGCTAACCCCGTAGGCCAACGGACAAGAGGCACATGCAACGGCGAAGGCGCCACCTGGCGCGTACAGTCATGTTTCTGCTGATCCCGCTGACGGCTCTCCTGGTGGGCGCTCAGGCGGCTTCGGCCGCGTCGGTGGGCGGCACCGCGGCGCCCGGAAGCGGCTCGAGATCCTCAGCGGCCCCAGCCCTGGCCGAAGCGCCGGGGACCACCACAACGGGCGGCGCCTCGCCGACGACGCCCACGATCGCCCCTCTCTTCGCGGGCAGCCCCTACCCGATGAGCAGTGTGGGCTGGGTCTTTCCCCTCTATCCGCTCTCTCATGTCGCCTCGAGAAGCTGGTGGTCACAGGACCAGGGAGTGGATATCGGCGGAACGGCCAACCAGTGCGGCCCTCACCTGGTCGAGCTGGCCGTGGCCTCCGGGACGATCGTCAAGGAGGGTCTGGACGGCTTCGGCCGCTGGGCGCCGGTGTTGCGCGTCGAAAGCGGCCCCTACGAAAAACGGCTGATCTACTACGGCCACGCAGGACCAGATCTGGTCCCCGTCGGCGCCAAGGTCAGCGCCGGCCAGCCGATCGCCGATGTCGGATGTGGGCACGTCGGCATCTCCTCGGCCCCGCACCTGGAGATCGGCCTCGAGCGAGCCGGCGTGAGGAACCCTGTGTTCATGCCCTCCGGCGGCGAAACCTCACACGAGGTGCTCTCGAACCTGATCGTCTCGCAGCGTGCGGCCATCGCAGCGGTCCGGGCCCGCCGGGCGGCCGCGAAGAAAGCCGCGGCCCACGCGAGCATCGCCTTCCGCGGCCGGTGACACCCGGCCTGGCCGGGCTCACGCCGATAATCTAGCCTTCTGACGCGCCCCCGGAGGGGTGGCAGAGCGGTTGAATGCGGCGGTCTCGAAAACCGTTGTGCGTCTTATTGGCGTACCGGGAGTTCGAATCTCCCCCCCTCCGCTGTAGAGCTAAATCCCCCGCGTTTGCGGGGGATTTAGTTGGTTTTGGGGGCGAATGGCTTCTGCACGGGTTTCCGCCTGGGAGCGCTACAGAGGGCCTGAAGGGGCTGCTCTCTACCCCATCTCTACCCCACGGAACCGCCTTCGGGGCCGCCGATCACCTCGTGCCGGTTCGGGAGGAGAACCGACCCGGCTCGCGGATGGGTCAAGGGTCAGCGGAGGCTCGTGTTCGAGTCGGGCAGGCCCATCGCGCATGTCGGGTGTGACCTGGGGATTGCGCCTGAGACGCTGCGGAAATACGTCCGTCAGGTCGAAGCGGATGAGGGCCGACGCAAGGACCTGTTGAGCAGTGAGGAGCGCGAGGAGATCAAGAAGCTGCGTCGCGCAGCGCTACCCAGAGGCGGCGCCGGATCAGTGCCGTCGCCGGCGTTCGAGGACGTACAAGCTGACGGCCTTGACGGGCTGCGCGGCCGGCGAGTGGAGTGTGAGGATGAATCGGACGGTGAGACGCTGGAGGAGTGCCACCTGTTCGAATCCGTAGGGGGTGAGCGTGAGCTTGACGCGGCCTGTGGCGCCCGCCGCGAGCTTGACGCAGGCCTGCGCGATCAGCCGCTGCGCCGGGACGCCCCTCCGCTCCGCGGAGCCCTGGTAGAGCTGGGCGAGGCCGTAGACAGTGAACGGGTTTGCGTTTGCCAGCGCGAGCGCCGTCGTGCCGTGGGCCTCGTCGACGTGAAGGTGACCGTCGAACGGCGGCGGCCCGACGCGCGGTTCGGCCGGGTCGATGCTCACCCCGGGGGCGGCGGCGGGGCTCGGGCAGTGAAGCCGCGCCGGTGGCGGGGCGGCGTATGCGAGGGCGCGTCGGAGGGAGCGTGCGAACGCGTCCGCGCCAGCGAACGTCAGGTGCAGGCCGTCGGGCTGGAACCATTCGGGGTGTCCCGCGCTTTCGCGTACCCAATCCACCACGTGGATCTGTAGGGGCCGCGTGCGGACGCTCGAGCGGACTGTTTCGGCATCGCTTCCGGATCCGCCGCCGAGCTCGCGGGGCGTCACGAGCACAAGCTGGCGGCTGCGGCCGAGAATACGCAGCGTTTCGGCGATGTTGCTCGGCGTGACGCTGCCGTCGGCACCGAGAGCGATGACCACGAGATGGGGCAGACGGCCTGCACGCGCAAGTCCGGACATGAGCGTGAGCGCCTCGGCGAACTGACGGCAGCCGTGTGCGTTCACTTCGAAGCCGGACGCCGTGAGCTGCGGCAGTGCGAGCAGCATCGTCGAGTCGCCGATCGCGAGCGGCGGCCTATAGGGCCGGTGCCAGCTCTGCGGAGGGGCACTCTGGACCCCGCCGCAGTCGGCCGCTGCGGCCCCGGGGTGGCCAAGGGCGAGCAGACACGCGAGGGTGACGGTCGCGAACACAAGCGGCGCGAGTCTGGGCGGCGACGGGCAGATGCAGCGACCATATTGCACCCACGCCGACGCGGGCGCATACCCGCCTGGCCCCGGGGAGGACATGGCCCTGTAGGGTTCGCCGGGTGAGCCTAAGCACCCAGACGCTCCCTGCAACGCGGGCTTCGATCATCGCGGTCGTTGCGTTGCTCGCGGGGATGAGCGGCGTGAATGCCGCAGCCGAGGCCGCAGGGCCACGGGCCCTCGCCGCTGGCGCATGCAACATCGCGGGCAAACAGCTCAACCAGGGGCCGACCTACCTCACGTCCCTGAGCGTCAGCGGAGGTGCGAGCTGCGCGACAGGGCTGCGCGTCGTGCGCGCTTACTATCGCTGCCGCCTGCACACCGGTGGCCTGAAGGGCTACTGCCGCAGCCGTGTGCTTGGTTTTCGATGTTCAGAGAAGCGGGTCGGAATCGCTATCCAGTTCGACTCGAAGGTGACCTGCACAAATGGCCACCAGCGCGTCTACCACACCTACACGCAGAACACCTGATATGGCGTGTGAGCACCGCAGAGCAGAGAGCGGTCGGTAACGGTCCAGCGCCGGTTCTCGGCATGAGGCCGAGGTCGGCGGGGCCTCGACAGGCTCGCATGCGTGAAAATGCGAGCGATGACGCCGACGAACCTGGACCTTGTGCGATCGATCTACGCTGCTTGGAAAGACGGCGACTGTCATGCGCGACTGGCTGAGCGTCTGGGAGGACCTGTGTCAGGCGCCGGAGGAGTACCGCGAACTCGACCGCGAGCGAAAACCGTTGTGCGTCTGATTGGCGTACCGGGAGTTCGAATCTCTCCCCCTCCGCTGTAGAGCCAGGAACAAACAGAATCGCCGGTCCTGCAGGGACTTCCGCGCCTCACGGCCGGAGGTTCTTGCAGGCCCCGCGAGCCGCTCGATACCGCCGATGGGGGCCACTCTCAGTAGTCCTCCGCTAACCGCATGCGCCAACCAGCGGATACCCGTGTCGCGCCTCGATCGTACGCTGGACAGTGTGAGAAACGGCGGCCATTTCGACCATGCGGATCACATGGATGGGGCCGGTTGGATCTTCCCGACGGTTGGGCTGGTACTCCTCATTGCCCTGGCCATCCTCGCGGGAATCTGGTTTGTCCGCACACAGAGGCCCAAACGCACCCCTGGAGGCGAAGGTTCGCCGCGTGATGCACTTGATCGGAGGCTCGTCTCGGGCGAAATCGGGGAGGACGAGTACCGCCGCCTTCGCGCCGTGCTCTCAGACACGTCGGAGGCGTCGCGGTCGTCCACGCCCCGGCCGGGTGATCCATGAGTGCGCCGGCAGCGCCGACCGACTGAACCGGGTCCGCTGTGGGGGGACGGCCATCACCATCGAGCGACCCGAGAGCACCGGTGTCGCTCGATGTTGAGGTCCCTGTTGCCGGCGGTGGGCGCTTGACCTCACCCGTGGTCGGGGGCAGTCGGCTGGGAGAGGAAAAGGTCCATGCCCAGCCGCCTCGACAGGAAACGCGCCGCCAGCTGCCCCTTGACGCTGTTCCCGGCTGTGTCGAGCGGGGGAGCAAAGGTGCCCAGAGCTCCCTTGCCGGGCGAGACGGCGATGATCCCGCCGCCGATCCCGCTCTTGCCGGGCAGGCCGACGTCGTACAGCCAGTCGCCGGAGGTCTCGTAGAGCCCTGCGATCGTCATGACGGCCAGGGTGTGACGGCAGGTCTCCTGGTCGATCACCCGTTCGCCGGTGATCGGGTTCACTCCCCCGTCGGCCAGGGTCGCGCCCATGACGGCCAGGTCCCGGGCGCTGACGTCCAGGCAGCACTGTTTGGTGTACAGCTCAACGGCCTCGGCCGGGTCGCAGTAGATGCTCCCCTGGCTGTCCAGCAGGCGCGCGATGTTGTGGTTGCGCTCGTTGGTCTCCGACGCGGATCGGTGGACCTCGGCGTTCACGGCCAGCCCGCGCCCCGCAAACCGCGAGAGGCCGTCTTGGATCAGCTGCCACCTTGCCTGCAGAGAGGGGCCCGATATCAGGCTCGTCGTGGCGATCGCACCGGAATTCACCATCGGGTTCGTGCGCCCGTCCGGGCTCTGCTCGACGGCCTTGACCGAGTTGAAGGGCAGGCCGGTGCCGTTCACCCCGAGCTTTGCGCGCGCTGAACCAGGGCCGATGGCCTGGCACACCAGCGCGAACACAAACGGCTTCGAGACGCTCATGATCGTGAACTCGGCATCAGCATCGCCGGCCGGATGCACGTTGCCGTTCGTGGCGACCACGCACAGGCCGAACAGATCAGGCGAGGCCTGCGCCAGCGCCGGGTAGACCTGGGCGTTCTGTCCCTCTGTGTTCGAGCGGTAGCGCTCGTGGGCGTTGGCCATCAGCTCCCGAACCAGGTCCGGCGGGGGGAGGTGGCCGGTCGAGACGAACGCCTGTTGCTGGTTGCCCTCCACCACGGAGCGCTGATACTAGGGGAGCGATCCGGTGCTGCCGGCGAGGGTGTTGTTGCTTCAGACCTCGCAGTAGGTGAACTCGACGCGGCCGAGCGTGATCACATCGCCGTCGTGAAGCTCGGCGTGCCTGATCTCCCGGCCGTTGACGAAGGTTCCATTCAGGCTTCGGTCGTCCAGGATCCTGTGGCCCTCCTCGGTGCGAAGGATGATCGCATGGCGTCGCGAGACCGATACGTCGTCCAGATGGAGGTCCACGTTCAGGCCCCGGCCGATGTGTGCCATCGGCTCCTCGAGCGGGATCAGGAGGGCACGGTTCCTACCGGTCGCGCGCAGGTAGCTCCCGTGCGGGACAGGCTCGCCTGCAAGAGCGGCCGCCTTGTGGACCTCGCGGCTGCTGAGACACCGGACGGCGTCGAAATGCTGCGTTGCCGCCTCGTTCGGAGGAGCAGTCCCTGCAATGGGCGGATGGAAAATCGCGGTGCTCATGGGACCTCCTCAGCGCTGACTGTCAGGTTGATCGGAGTGTCACCCAAGGGTCTACTCCCAATGCGCTCCCCGCACATCCGTAGTTGGGAGCAGGTCTCATCCGCCGGGCCGGCGGAGGCCCATACAGAGGGCGACGAAGGTCGCCCATCCGCCGCCGAGGAGCACTCCGGCGAGCACGTCGCTTGGGAAGTGCACGCCGAGATAGACGCGGGAGAGAGCCACCACGGTCGTGATGAGCAGCGCCGCCACCGCAACCGCCCACCTCCAACCGGACGACGTTCCGCAGGAGATCGCAGCGAAGACGAGCGACATCCAAAGGGCGCTCGTCTGAGTGGCGTGACCGGAGGGGAAGCTGAAGCTGCTCACGGCCTGCAGGTGCTCGACCGGCGGCCTCGGCCTCCCAACCAGAACCTTGACGGCATTCGAGATGACGATAGCTCCGCCCATCGACAGCGCCACCGTCAGAGCCTGCCTGCGAAAACCCCATCGAAACAGGAGCGCCGAGGCGATCAGAGCTATGGGGATGAGCGCCCAGCCACTGCCGGCCCAGGTCACGGTCCGGGCTGAATCGATCAGCCCCTGTTCGCGATGCAGGGCGATTTCGCGCATCAGATCGATCTCGCTCGAGCCGATCGAGGACGTCCACAGTTCTCCCGCTGCCCAGCCGAGCAGGATGAAGATGACGATTCCTCCGAGCAGCCGTGCGCCGCTTCGCCCTACCGCGATGGGATCACCATTTCAGCTCGATCTCCAACTCCCGCTCGTCGCTCTCGATCTCCAGCTCGACCTGGAGCGTGAGCTCGTCGGGAACGGGCACCGTGATTGCCATGACCCGGCGCCTCATGGCATCCTCCCTGGATGCTCGATGACCAGGTCGGCCCCTCTGCGAACCCTGCCGCGCGGCTGCGCTGGCTGAAGGATCTGGAAGACATCGACTCGGCGATCTACAGGGCGATTGCCGAAACCCCGACACCGGCGCTCGACCGGACGCTGCGCCGCCTCTCCCAGGCGGCCGATCACTCCAAGCTGTCGCTGGCGGCAGCAGCGATGCTCGCGGTTCCAGGCCGCCCCCCGGGGCGCCGGGCAGCCGCGTTCGGGCTGACCTCGGTCGGCGTCACCTCGGTGCTCGTCAATCTCGCCGTGAAGCCGCTCAGCCGGCGCCGGCGTCCCGACAGGGTCGCCCAGCGGGTCGCCCTGGGCCGCCAGATCCGGATGCCGATCTCCACGTCCTTCCCCTCGGGGCATTCGGCCGCGGCCTTCGCTTTCGCCACCGGCGTGGGGCACGTGATGCCGCGGGCTGCCATCCCACTGCGGGTGCTCGCGGCGGTGGTTGCCTACTCGCGCGTGCATACGGGCGTCCATTATCCCGGCGACGTGGTGGTCGGCTCGATTATCGGTACGGCCGTCGCGCAGATCGCCGCCCACGAGCTCGACCAACTGGAGCGCCGGCGCTAGCGTCTCGCCGGCTGGACACGTTGGGGCGATGTGGCGATATGGCGATGGGGTATGGTGCTCGTCGCATGCGCGCTGCCCGATCGGGACTCGCTCTCGCAGCCGCTGCCTCAATGCTCGCGGTCATACCCGCGACCGCCGGCGCGGCCGGACTCCCAGCGATCCCGCAGCAGTTCAAGGCGAAGGTCGAAGGGACGGCGAAGATCGAATGGGACAGCCGTCGCGGACCCGTGGGAACTCAGTGCCAGGACTGGAACAGCCAGGAAGGCGTGGTGCGCCAGAGGTTCGCGACGAGGAACGCCGGGCTGATCACCCTGCTTCCGGGCCGAATCGCCGGTCAAGGGGTCGGTCCGGCCACGATCACCGGATCGATCGACAGCACAGTTGCGAGCAGCCTTGAGCCTGGCTGCCCATCCCTTTGCCCCGGAGCGACGACTGCGGGTGCGGCGGCAAAGCGACGGCCGCCGGCGAGCGTCGCCGACTGCGCGCAGACAGCGACACCACGCGTCGAGTCCTCCACATCGTGCCGAGCCGCCGCGCCCAAACCGGTCTCGATCTTCATCTTCCGCGGCACCTCCACGTTGGCCTTGGACGTATTCCTGAGCGCAGAAGTGCCCTCCCCCTCGGACAAGAGGTGTGTCGTCCTCGGGACGGGCTTCCCCCGCGTGACGAAGCTCTTCAAGGCCAGTGCCATGCGCAAACTGGGCGCCGGTGCGGTGCTCCACAAGACGAGGACGCTGACCGGCATCTGTCCCGGGACGACCCGTAGCGGTGTCGAACTGACCGCCCTGGGGCCGTTCAAGTGCTCCTACGCTTTGAAGGTCAGCGTCAGCGTCTCGCGCCTGTAGCCCAGGACATCCTTCGACACGCGCCCCGCCCCGGCTCTTTGCCTAGGCATGGCTCTCGGCCCGCTTCGCCGCCGCGAAGCCGACCATCCGCCCGCTCTCCTCATCCCACAGCTTCAGCCGGGTGCTGCGCATCCCGTCGCGCAGGGTGAGGATCGGCACGTCCTGAAAGATCGGGTTCTCGTCATGTGCGCGCTGAAGGTTGTAGTTGGGGATCCGCGCGTTGAGGTGGTGGACGTGGTGCAGGCCGATGTTCCCGGAGAAGAACTGCAGCACCGATGGAAGCTTGAGATAGGAGCTTCCGCGCAGCGCGGCGTCCGAGTAGGTCCACTCCTCGCTGCTCTCCCAGTAGGCCTCCTCGAACTGGTGCTGGACGTAGAACAGCCAGATGCCGGCCGAGCCGGCCAGCATCACCGTCGGCGCCTGGATCAGGAAGAAGTTGAGCGGGCCGATCACCCAGCAGAGGGCCGCCACCAGCACCGCGAGGGCGATGTTCGTGCCGATCACGCTGCGCCGCATCCGCGGCCTGGCGTCACGCGAGACGATCCGCGGGCCGATCAGCAGCGCCACGATCGGGCCGACACCGAACATGATCGCCGGATGGCGGAAGAGCCGGTAGGCCAGCTGCGAGCGCGGCGCCAGCGCGTTGTACTCGGTGACCGTCAGCGTCCGCACGTCGCCGCCGCCGCGTCGCTCGAGATCGCCCGAGGTCGCATGGTGGACGGCGTGGTCGTGGCGCCAGCGGACGAAGGGCGAGTAGACGAACAGCCCCAGCACCGTCCCCATCCAGGCGTTGGCCCGCTTGGAGGCGAACATCGAGCCGTGCGAGCAGTCGTGGAACAGGATGAACGTCCTGACCAGGAATCCCGACGCCGGGATCGAGATCGCCAGGACCAGCAGATAGGAGACGTCCAGGGCCAGGTACATCGCGTAGGACAGCGCCAGATAGGGGAGCACCGAGGTGGCAAGCTCGAGCAGGCTCCGGGCGAACTTGGGCCGTGCATACGGAGCCAGATCCTCGCGCCGGAACGGCGGTTTACGACCAGCTTGCTCGCGTGCCCCAGGGGCCGCGGCATGTGAACCCACTCTTCGATGCTCGCAGATTTCCAGCCCGTCGGCGCGCACGCCTGCAGGTCGCCGCCAGGCGGTGGTTTTCCTTCTGACGCAATGAAAAGCCCACGAAAACTGGCTGCCCATGCATATGATCGGCGCCGCGAACGGCTTCGCGAGCGGCCCGGGCATCAATGGAGGGCGCCGCTGCATAACGGATGACCCCTCGGACCCTCTCTGGAGCATGCCTGGATGACGGCTGCAATCGATGCTGGACGGGCGCTCTGCGCCCTGCTCCTCCTCTCCTTCGCGACTGGCGCTGGCGCGCCGCTCCGGCGCTGGCCGAAGCGCCCCAGCCCGTCATCACTCAGCCTGCCGCGGGGTCCTGGACAAAGCTCCAGACGCCCGTCTTCAGCGGCACGCTCGGACGACGAACTCGACCCGCTCGACCGTCAGGGTCTACGAAGGCGAAACAGCCGAAGGGAGCCGCGTCCAGACACTCCGCCTCGCTCGGTCCGCTCGGTTCTGGAACGCTGGAGCCTGGAAGCGGAAGCGGCGCTCCCGCCGGGCACCTACACCGCCGTCGCCGAACAGACTGAACGGCGAAGCCGAAACGGGCCTGAGCGCGCCGGTCACGTTCACGATCGACACGGTCGCGCCCTCACCCTCGCTCATCTCGCCCGGGGCGCTGACAAACGACTCGACGCCGACGCTCCAGGGGCGCGCCGGGACCGCCCCGGGCGACCTCCCGGCGATCTCGCTGATCCTTCACCAGGGCCCCACGACCGCCGGCCGATCGTCGCCGAAGCGACACGCCCGAAGCCCAGGGCGGAGCCTGGTCGCAGACGCTGGCCGCGCTGGCCGACGGGACCTACACGGCCCAGGCCACCCAGGCCGATCAGGCGGGCAACCTCGGGCACCAGCGAAGCGGTGACCTTCACGTCGACGCGACCGGCCCCGCGCCCGGCATCTCCCTCCCGTCCTACGGCTCGGTGCTGACGCTCGCCCGACCCGGCTTCTCGGGCCTCGGCGGCGTCGCGCTCGGGCGATCAGCCTCCGTCAGCCTCGACATCTACTGCCGTCGGTCCAGGGCCGCTCGGAAACGCTCGTCGAGTCGCTCGGCCCGCTGGCCGTCGAAACAGGGCGGCTGGAGCAGCGGCGGCGGCAGGCAGAGCAGCTGCCCGACGGCATCTACACGGCGGTTGTCCGCCAGTCCGACGAGGCGGGCAACACCGGGCTGAGCGAACCGCTCCTGTTCGTGATCGAATCCCGGCCGCCGGCGAAGACCGAAACCCCCGCGCCAGCAGCCGGCAACAGACCGCACACTCACGCCGGGCCCCGCGCCAGTGTCGGCGCCGCCCTGCAGTGGCTCCAGCCGTTCCCGGTGGTGCGGATCGCCGGCTCTGAGACGAGCGCCGGAGCGCGGATCTCGCTGCTCAGCGTCGCCGCTCCGGTGGGCGCCCGCGTCACGGTCAGCTGTCGCGGCAAGGGCTGTCCGCTCCGCTCGGAGGGAGTTCTGGCCGGCGCCGGTCACGCGAACGCCTCCGGCACCCAGGTGATCGCCTTCCGCCGCTTCCAGCGGCCGCTGCGCGCCGGTGTGACGCTCGAGATCAGGGTCAGCCGTGCGGGGCAGATCGGCAAGTTCGTGCGCTTCGTGATCCGCCACGGCAAGCTGCCGACGCGCCAGGACAGCTGCCTCGATCCCGTCGTCGGCCACGCCCGATCGCCTGTCCGCGCTCATGAGTGCCGGCGCGACCTCGCGTCGCCGGCGCTCCTCGCGCGGGCAGGCCGACGTTGCGACGATCATCGTCCTGGCGTCCCTCTGTGCCGCCGTCTTCGCCTGCTTCTTCCTGATCGGCCGGGCAGCCAGCCCACATGCGCCCAGCCACCGAACCGACGCCGCGGAGCGTCGGCGCCGTCCGTCGCCGCGAGTTCCCGTCCGGATGAGCAGCGCCCCGGCGATCGCGGTGGCGATCGCGCCGAGTCACACGCGCGAAGCACTCGCCGCAGCGGTGCGAGCTCGACCGCCGCGGTCGTCGTCGGCTACCGCCCCCGTCGCGGGCGCCGCTCGGCCAGTCCGTGAACGAAGCGACCCGGGTCCGGCGCCCGTGACGGATTCCTCGCCCACCGGCGAAGACGGGCGGGCGTCCGCCAGGCCCGCCACGCCTCGAACGACCCCGAACGAAAAGCACGCCCGGCCGCCTCGGGCGGGCCGGGCACGTCCTTCGACACCTCCGGCTGACGGATGTACGCCCCGCCAACCGGCTTCCGAGCTTCGCCGTCCCGCTCCTGCTGGCGGTCGCGGTCCTGGGTTATCTGACCGGCATGCGCCATGTCACGGCGACGCGCTCCTCGACGCCCCCGGCGGCCAGCTGCAGGTCGCCTCGGGGGCAGACGTCGGTGTCGAATATCCGCTCGGCTGGAACGAGACCGGCCAGGGGCCCGGCGATCCCCGGGCTCACCCTCAGCCACCCGCTGTGGCTGCGTGCGGCGCGCGCGGCGAGCCGCGCGCGGGCCTCGAGGCGGGCTCGCTGCCGGGCACTGCGCCCGAGCCCCCTGCCGCCGGCGATCCGTGCGAGGCTCCGGAGCTGCCGCGGGTTGAAGTCGTCAGCCTGGCCGCCCTTCAGGCGCTCCGCTATCCCGACGTGCGCCTGGCCGGCTACCGCGGAGCGCCTGGAGATCTACGCGATCCCGAGCTCCGGCCAGCGGCGAGGCCGTGCTGGCATGCCACGCGCCGGCGTCGGCGACGTCACGCCCCTGGAGCAGTGCGAGCAGATCGTCGCGAGCGCTCTCGCTCGCCGGTCAGTCGACCTCTGACGTCACGCCGGATCCCGTCTACGCACGACGCCTGGCGGGCTCCTGGCGGGCGTGGAAGCAGCTCGCCGGCAGGCTCGCGGGTCAGGATGAGCAGGGGCGGCGAGCTCAGGCGCTGGCGAACTCCTCGGCCTCGCTGGCGGGGAGTTTCGTGCACGGGGCGGGCAGCCTCGGGCGTCTGGAAGCACCGCCGGTGGCAGGGCGGCTCAGGTCGCCCTGGCACGGGCGATGATCGCCGCCGGGGGCGGCCTATGGAGCGCTCTCCCGAGCAGCCCGCTCGCGAAGCGCCGTCAGGTTTCGTGGCGCGCGTCTGCGCGTTCGCCGCGCCGAGCGGTCGGTCGACAGGGCGCTGGAGAACTTCGCCCTGCTGGGTTACGCGGGGGCGTCTAGGCGCTTCTGGCGCTCAGCGCTTCCCGCTCGGCGCGGTGGGTCGGGCAGAACACGCCGCGGACCTCGCCGCCGGCCAGCCCGAAGGCCAGCCAGGACTCGCCCTGCCAGGTGAAGTTGAAGAAGCCGTCCTGACAGCGGCCCCCGAGCGCCTGGTCCTGCGCCCAGGCCGCCTCGGCGACCGCAGCCCGGACGACGGCCCCGCAGGAGGAACCCCCCGTCGAGGTGGCGCGAAGCGACGCACTTCAGGGGCCTGTCCTCGCGGCACTTCCGGGCCCTGGCGAGGCTGTTCATCTCGATCACCACGCCGGGCCGCTCCAGGGTCGCGGCCCGGTGAGATCTGGCGTCATGTGTGTGGAGCTGGTGCATTGGCTTTCCTGTGGTTCCATCGGGCAGAGGAGCTGCCCTGTTTCGGGCAGTTCATGTCGTCCTTTTGGAACGACACGGCTGATTTGGGCGCCTGCTGAAGCTGCGGCCCGGCAAATCTGGACGCCCGTTCGAGATCCGGGTGGGAGAATCTGCCCGATGGCCGTCCAGGGAGGGGTCCCGCCAAGGACGAGCGCTTCGATGCTGTGGTCGTCGGCGCCCGCCTCGCGGGGTGCGCGTTCGCCGCGCCGCTGGCCCGCGCCGGGCGCCGGGTCCTGGTGCTCGACAGGATGCAGCTTCCCCTCCGACCAGCTCTCGACGCACGTGCTGATGCCGGCCGGAACGAGCGAGCTCGCGCGACTCGGGTGCGCTCCCGGGGATCCTGAGCTTGAACCCGACCCGGGTCCGCTAGGTGGAGGTCGCAGGCCGAAGGAGCCGTCTGCCGCGAGCGCCTGCGCCCAGCTGCCGACGGGATCGACTTCGGCGTCTGCGTGCCCCGCGACCTGCAGGACGTCGAGCTCGTCGAGGCGGTCCGCGAGCAGGGCGCCGAGGTGCGCGAGCGCTGCACGGTGAGGCGCTGCGCTGGCGGGCGGGTCGCGTCGCCGGGCGTGCGCTACCGCGACGCCGACGGAGACGGAGCACGAGGTCGAGCGCGACGCTCGTGATCGGCGCGGACGGCCGCCGCTCGACGGTCGCCGCGCTGGTCGGCGCGTGGAGGCCCTACCGGCTCTCGCGCAACGGCCGCGGGCTCGTGTTCCGCTACCTGGACGACCCGCTCGCCGGGCACCGTCGACGGCCGAGACCTACCACCAGTGGCGCGAGGGCGACTCGTTCGCCTTCGCCTTCCCGACCACGCCCGCCGGGCGGCTGCTGATCCTGCTGATGGGCCATCGCGACGAGGTCGAGCGAGGCGCGCCGCGAACCCGGAGGCCTACTGGCGGCGCAAGCTCGGCGAGCACCCCGGCCTCGCGACGCGGGTCGACGGGCGCACCGCCGGGCTCGAAGCTGCGCTCGACGGCGGACACGCCGGCGTTCTTCCGCGCCTCCTCTGGCCCGGGCTGGGCGCTGGCGGGCGACGCGGGACACTTCAAGGACCCTGTCACGGGACAGGGGATGCGTGACGCGATGTTCGCCGGACGGACGCTCGCCGAGCGGGTCCTGCCGGTCCTCGACGACCCGGCCGCCGTCGACCGCGCCAGACGCGCCGCTGGGAGGCGGCCCGCGACCGCGAGTGCCTGCCCGCCTACCACTTCGCCAACGCCGACACCCGCGTCGAGCGCCCTTCGCCGGTGCTCTGCGAGCTCGTCCGCGACGCCGGACGCAGCCAGCGAGCCGGACCTCAGCGACCTGTTCGGCCGCGCCCGGACGCCCGCAGCAGATCGCGCCGCCGGCGCGGCTGGCGCGCGCGCTCGCCATGGCGCTCGCTGCGCGGCGAGCGCCCGCGCGGCGGAGACGCTCTGGCGCGGGCGGCGCGCGACGTGCGCACCGCGCTCGCAGATCGAGCGCGAGCGGACGCCGACCGGGACGCTTCCGCAGCACCCGGCGCCCGATCGTGCGGGCTCGGAGCATCCCGGGCGCGCGCTGGCCCGCCGCCCTCCGCCCGGCCGATCGAGGCCGACCCGTGCTAGCGAGCCCGGCGTCCACGAGGCGGTCGCCGACGTGACCCGGATCGCCGTCGTCCAGCCGGCGCTGGCGCTCGGTGAGGTCGAGCGCGAACCTCGCGCGGGTCGAGGATCTGATCCGCGATGCCCACCGCGAGCACGGCGCCGACGTGATCGTCGTGCCCGAGGGCTTCACCATCGCCAACGTGTACGCCAAGGTCATGCCGCGCACGGCCCGGCCGGTCGACGGGCAGCCTCTGCAGTTGCTGACCCGGCTCGCCCGCGAGCTCGACTGCGTGCTCGCGGGCGGCTTCGTCGCCGTACGCGGCGAGCACACCTACGGGACGTTCGTGCTCGCGGAGCCCGACGGGTCCCTGCATCTGCACGACAAGGACATCCCCACGGCGTGGGAGCAGCACTTCTACCGCGGCGGCGACGACGCCGGGGTCGTCGCAGCTGCGGCGCGCTCGGCTGCGACCGTCGGGCTGATGTCGGGCTGGGAGTGGGCGCGCTACCGCACCGCCGCCCGCGTGCGGGCGCGCGGGGCGCGAGCTCGTGCTCGGCGGCATGTGCTGGCCGTCGATGCCACTGAACTGGGGCGGGCCGCCGTGCGGCGTGGATCGCGCGCGAACACGCGATCTGGCGCCGCCAGGCGCGCGAGCTGCCGGGACAGGTGGCGCGCCTCACCGGCGTGCCCGTCGCCCATGCCTCCCACGTCGGGCCGGTGCGCGGGCGAAACTCCGCTCGGGCCCGGGCTCCCTGGGGGACGCGAGATGCTCGGCGAGTCGCAGATCTGCGACCGCGACGGCACGATCCTCGCGCGCCTGTCGCTCGAGGACGGCGAGGGCCACGCGGCGCCGACGTCGAGCTCGGCGCGCCGCGGCCGCTCGACCCGATCCGGGATCGCTTCTGGATCCCCGAGATGACCGCTGACGCACCCACCTCGCCTGGCACGCGATGAACGCGCACGGCGCGCTCAGCTACCGGCTGCGCCACGCGCGCGGCGGCTTCCCCTGGCAGGCGTGCCGGCCGGCGACCTGCCCGACGAGATCGCGCCCTCGGACGCCGCCGAGGCGCCCTCGGCTGACCTCTAGGCCTTAGCGTCGCCGCGCGACGCCGGCCCTGCGCGTGCTGCAGTCGGCCAGGCGGCGGAGCATCTCGAGCTCGCGTTCGGCGCCGTCCCGGTCATCGCGCCGGCGAGCTGGACGCCGCCCCGCTGAACGGTCCACCAGCCGGTGGAGGTCTGCTTGATGGTGAGTTGAGGGGTCTGCATTTCCGGAGCAGGGCGATGTGTCCCGTCTGTCAGGGCTTGTGAGACCTCGGATGCCCTTCGGCAGCGCGGCGCCCGCGGCTGTAGCGCTGACGGACCGGCTGTTCGGCGTCTTGGCGGACGGCGGGGACGGGGCTCAGGCCAGGCCGAGCTGGCTGAGGATGCTGAGCTGATCGAAGTAGACGCGCTCGCAGACGATCCGGTCGCCCTCGAAGATGAAGAACGCGACCACCCGGGTGCGGAACTCGCGGCCGGTCGGCGGAATTTCGCGCAGCGGCCCGCTGTGGGTCCCGAGCAGGTCGAACTCGACGATCACCGCGTCATCGGCGTGGCGCAGTGAGATCAGCTCGTTGCGCTGGTCCGGGAAGGCCGTGCGGCTCTCGGCGAAGTAGCCGCGGACCTCCTCCTCGCCGTCGTAGATGTCGCCGGTCGGGATGATCTCGTAGCGCGGATGGGAGAAGGTCCCGATGGTCGTGTCGAAGTCGTGGTGGTTCTCGGACTCCATGTGCTCGCGGACGACGGCCTCGCGCCGGGCGCGCAGGTCCGTGTCGGGGGAGGTCGATGACACGGCCCGACTTCTACCAGTTGGCGGCTGTCGGCTGCTCAGCGGCGCAGGCCGACGCCCCACGTCCGGCGCCATGGGACTCGCCTGGCTCCAGGCGTACCAGCGACTCCCCGCTGCGGAAGGCGTTGGGCGGGCAGCTCATCGGCTCCACGGCGAGGCCGCTGCGGCGACGGTGCAGGGGCGAGCGTGTCTCCGGTGAAGACCTCAGGTAGGGGTAGGCCTCGTCGACCCAGAGCTCGACGGTCGTCGCCGTCGGGCGCGCTCAGGCGGCTCGGGCCCGCCGCCGCGTCGCGACGCAGATCGGTGAAGGGGCTGTCGATGCCGTCGCGCCGAGCCGGCGGGCGGTGAGGAAGTCCAGCGCACCGCCGGCGACGGCCCCGCGCCCGCGGGAGCGCTCGCTCGGGTCGGTCGTGATCAGCGTCTCGGCGGGAAGCTCGAGCTTGCAGTCGTCCATCGGCCCGCGCCCGGGGAGAGATAGGGGTGCTGGCCGGTGCCGTAGGGGCACGGCGTCCGCCGAGGTTGCGAGCGGCCGTCGTCGACCGTCAGGCCGTCCGCGCCGAGCGCGGTACTCGACGGTGACCTCCAGGTCGAACGGGTAGCCCGGCTCGGGGATGGATCCGCGCCGTCACAGGAGCCCCGCTCGGGCTCGTGCTCGAGGGCTCGCCATGAGCCGCCAGCGCAGCAGGCCGTGGATCGCGTTTCCCTGTCGCCGGCTCGGTCAGCGCGAGCTGGCGCTCTGCCGTCGAAGCTGTAGCGCCCGTCGGCCAGCCGGTTCGGCCAGGGCGCGAGCACGGCCCCGTGAGCGCCGTCGCAGAGATCGCCGATCTCGTAGGGCTCGAGCACGGCGCGCGCGCCGTCGAGGTACTCCCGGATCCCGCCGCCGACCTCGACGATCGTCGCCCGCCGGCTGCCCGCACTCGAACTGCTCGCCTGACGGAGGCTGTGCCATCGGCGGGAGATTAGTGCGCTGCGAGGCCCCGAATAAGACGCAACTGAACCAAAAAAAAACCATCATCGTCGTGTCTAATGTTCCGCACGGAACATAACGTCATGATGCAACTGTATTGACAGTTAAGCGATTGACCAGGACTGAGTTGTGAGCGGCCTGCGGCGGAGTTTCGCTTTTTATTCAGGAATTACGGCGGAAATAGCTGAGAGTTATAGCGTGGCTTCACGCTCAACGCTCGATCAGCTAACTAACGACTCCACCCTAACGTCGAAAAGCGCGACGTTAGGATGGGGCGCCCTCGGAGTTCTTGCTCAGTCAAAACTTAGCCGTGCACTTGCTTGGCGGTCTTCTCGAAGGCTTTTCTCATCTGCGTGACCAGCGGCGTTTCGCCTCTCTGCAGGCCTTCGCGTCCGCTCACGCGCCACAGGTAGTCGCCCTTGGGCCAGCCATGGGCGTCATAGACCGCGAGAACATCTTCCGAAGGACGGCTCAGGACCATGATGATCATATCCGCCTCCTTCGGTTTGTACACGATGGTGAACTTGCCCCACTTTTCGAGGGCATCCTGTACGGCGGCGATGGCCCGGCGATCTTCGGGTAGAACCGCGGGATTGAACTGATCGCCATCGTAGCTGGTCACGTAGACGTAGCGGGCGTTGATCAGCGTGCCCGGAAATGGAGCCACATCTTGCTTTTCCGGCGCGGCAGCGGCGAAGCCGGCCAGTAAGAAAACCACAATGATCGCGTTACAAAGAAGTGTCTTCATAGCGCCCTCCAAACCGACGCTTAAACCCTTACCTACTTAGATGCGGCTGGCGGGCCGCAGCTTCGACGCCGTCTGACCGGCGCGGCTGAAAGTGTGAGAACTCCTCTGTCGCCCCTTCGGGGCTTGCTCACTTCCCACCTTTACCCAGGGCTCGCGCCCTGGGCTGCATTGTTGCGCCGCTTCGCGGGGATGCGTGAGCTTTGCTCCACTTGCTCTATCCAGAAAATCCTCACGCACCAAAGGCGCCCCTTTCAAAACCGTCAGGCGGCGGCACCACGGAATCTCTCAGCGAAGTGCTAGAATAACCGGCCGATCGAGAAGTTGATCCTGGTCTTGCCGGTGGGGCTGACGCTGCCGTCCAGGGCCACGGGGCCGAGAATGGTTTCCATGATAATGCCAAGGTTAGCGCTGCCGCGCACGGCGACCGAGCTGGGATCATTGAAGGCGCTGCCGGCTTCGTACCATCCGCCCCAATAGATTTTGTTACCAACGAATTGGGGCAGGCGATAGAGTTCGCGGCGAAATCCCAAAGCCGCATAAGCATAGTGGTTGCCCAGGAATTCATCGGGCAGCGTAGGCGCCCAGACGGAAAGGACCTCCCAGAGAGAAGAGCTGGAACGGCCCGGCGTTGCGGTTGAATGTAGTGCCGAAAGACGCATTCACGAAGAGCGATGTTTTGTCGCTGGTGGCACGAATGTGCTAGAACGAACTTCCAGCTGATTGAACGCCTGCGTCGCGCCAGGACTCTGCAGGACATGGGAAAGATCGGCTACCAGACGTAGCCCCCGGCTGGGCACGGCAGGGCTATCCTGGCTGTCCCAGACATAGCGCATGCGAAATTCGCCGCTGCTGCCTTGCGAACGCGTCAGCCCAGAGCCTCCGATCTCGGAACTTCCAATCAAGGGCGTCAGATCCCCGCTGAAGATTCGGTAGCCCCAACGAAGTTCGCTGCGGCGGCCGAGGTTTAAGCCGAGATCCATGCCGCCTCCGCTGCGCTGATCGGTAAGCACGGCCACGCGCTGCTCGCCGGAGAACGCATTGCGCGCCACCCTGGAATAGAAGGCATAGGGGACAACAAAAAAACGGCTGGCGCCCAGCGGCTGGTAGAACTCGCTGGCGGCCAGGTTGCGGGAACCCAGCAGAAGATCGTTGCGCCATTCGCCGCCATGCCGGCGGACGTCCATGAACGTGACCCGCGCTCCGGCGCTGAAGTCGAAGGCGCCGACTCCCGAACCATTCACATTGAGCGCCAGGTCCACAAATGGCGGGCCGTAGGCGGTTTCGTGGGCTATGATGCGCAGCCCGGGTACGCCGTTTTGCGTAAACCCTTCATAACCCAGGCGGTCGAAGCGGCCCTCGCCGGTGATCTGTGTCAGGCGGGCGGCCAGCTGCTGCTGTTTAAGCGGCTTGCCCACCGATTTCTGCAGCTCCTTCGTCAATCGCTGTTTGTCAACCCCGCTGACTCCGGTGACCTTTATAAACTCAGCCTTTGTTTCGGGCTGGTGTTCGCGCACCGCGCGCGCCGCCAGATATCGCTGCCACTCCGCATTGGAGACTGCGAATGGCTTCAGAACCGCAGCTTTGCGCTCCGCACTTTCGTACCCGAGGTGGATGAGATCATCGGCGTTGCGATAGTCGTTGCGCGTGTATGGGCCCAGGTCGGGAGAGATGATGACGTCGGCCTGGCGCAGATCGCGGCGATCATTTTCGATGGTCATCACGGAGATGGATTGGTCCAGAATGCCTCCCAGCGATTGCAGCTCCTCGCGCCCGCCGAGCGGCGTGCCTACGTCCACGGCGATGACCACGTCGGCGTTCATCTGCCGGACCACGCCGGTGGGAATGTTGTTGACCAGGCCGCCATCAGCCAACACCGCGCCATTCAGTTCGACGGGAGTAAACACGCCGGGAATCGCCATGGTGGCGCGCAGCGCCTGGCCCAGGGAACCATCCTTCAGAACCACGGGACGGCCGGTGAGCATATTGGTGGCAACGCAGCGAAACGGGGTGGGCAGGTCGTCGAAATTAGCGACGGTGGAATAAGCAAACGCAATGCGATCGAATATCAGACCTATTTCCTGCCCGGGGCTGAAGCCGTTGAGAGTGGAAAGGCCGTGCTTCAGGCCCAGAGGGATTCCCACTTGGTAACCGCGGCGATCCTGCTTGCGGCGGAAGGAGAGCTGATCGTAGCTGGTTTGGGTGAGCAGGGCTTTGTCCCAGTCAACGCTGTCGACGAACTTGCGCATGTCGGCCGGGGACATGCCAGTGGCGTACATGGCCGCGATCACCCCGCCCATGCTGGTGCCGGCGATATCATCCACCGGGATGTGGTGCTCGTACATCCACTGCAGGACGCCGATATGCGCCAGTCCGCGGGCGCCGCCTCCGCTTAAAGCCAGACCGATGCGCGGACGGGGGCTGGCCGCTTGATCCTGGGTTGGCTGGTCGTATGCAGAAGTAGTAGCAGCGAAATGCAGGTCAGCGCCAGCTTTGTGGGCTGCTGCCTGGTGCCAGCAACATAGTCTTACTCCTGTTCCCTTGCACGATTTCTGCGCGAGGTATCGTTCCAGAAAAGGCCACAGTAGCAGTTTCAGGCCGGAGATGTAAGAAATGAGCAGCTGAGCCGAGCCTGGGCGCTCGTCACATGACCGGCGGCACGGTGATTCCCATGACGGCCAGCACGCGGGTCAACTCGCGGCGGACCACGGCCACGGTCGCCAGCAGGAATTTCTTTCGGCCCTCGTCGGCTTCAGTCAGAATGGGATGGCGGTGATAGAAAGTGTTGAAGAGCTGCGCCAGCTGAAACGCATGCTTGGCCAGATAAGCGGGCTCGGTGGTGGCGATGCATTGGTCGATGATGTAGGAAGTCTTTGAGGCGGCCAGCCAGAGCTCCCAGATTTCGTTCGGCGTTCTCGCCGGTCAGATATTTCGGCGAAGTCGAATGGCTCTGGGGCAGAGAATTCTTCGGGATCGAACCCGCCCTTGCGGAAAATATTGGCGGCGCGCACCACGGCATACTGCGCATAGGGTCCGGTTTCGCCTTCGAAGCTCAGCGCTTCTTTGAAATCGAACGCGATCACCGAGTTCTTGGTGAACTTCAGCATGAAATAGCGCAGCGCGCCGACGGCGATCTGGGTGGCGATGGTGGTGCGCTCGGCTTCGCTTAGTTGCGGATGGCGGGAGTCCACTTCGTTTTTCGCCGAGGCGATGAGCGTGTCGAGCAGGTCGTCGGCCTTTACGCCAAAACCCTTGCGGCCGGAGACTTCGATGTAGGCGCGGCCCTTGTCTTCGTCGGTCAGCTGATAGCCGAGTTCGGCGGCGCAGCGCGGCGTGAGCGCGACCATCTCGTAGGAAAAATGGGTGTAGTGGTCGGCGGCTTCGTTGTGTCCGAGGCCGCGCAGGGCTTCGATCACGGTGTTCTGCGCCTCCGACTGGCGGGCGTCGATCACGTTGTAGATTTCGGCCACGTCGCCGAAATGAGGATGGTCTTTCTCGCCCTCCGCGGTCGAGATCCAGCAGTCGTGGCCATTGGGATAGCGATAGAACTTGCGTAGCCGAAATCGCGGCCCAGCAGGCCGAACTTCCACATGTGGTAGGCGATGTCTTTGCCGACGTAGCCGACCGTGCCGTTGGAGCGGACGATGACTTTCTGGTCTTCCTCGAACCCGTCGATCTTGCTCCTCGTGCTTCTCTGGCCTGTGGCTTGAGTTTCGTTCCCGCCCGCCGCATCACCCAGCAGCCTTTGTTCTTGCCCTCGGTCTCGAAGAAAAGCACGCCGCCTTCCTTCAGCTTGGTGAAAGCCGCATCCCAGAAATGCAGATGCAGGATCTCGCTCTCGCGCGGCAGGAAGTCGTACTCGATGTCGAGGCGGTCCATGGTCTCGAGGTGGCGGCGCAGGACGGCGACGGAAATCAACTCCGCAATGAGCGGCGGTTTCATTGCCGCCTTCCTCGATGGCATGCAGCGTCTGCAACGCGGACCTGCAGATTCTGCTTGTCTTCGGCGTACCACTGCGAGACGCGGGCGTAGAGGTCCCAGCAGTAGTAATCAAAGCGCGGCTGGCGGGTGAGCTGCTCGATTTCGGCGCGCGATTTCTTCTCCAGATGCAGAAATCCGACGACCACGTCGGCGACCTGGACGCCGGTGTTGTCGATGTAGTTCTGGACATCCACTTCCCTGCCGGCAAAGCGCAGCAGGCGGACAAAGGTGTCGCCGAGAATGGCGTTGCGCAGATGGCCGATGTGCGCGGCTTTGTTGGGATTGATGCTGGAGTGCTCGACCAGAATCTTGCCGGCGGGAACTTCAGCAGCGGGTTTTTCATCCGCCGCCAGGCGCGGCCAGCGCTTCGCGCGTTGAGCCGGGCGTTGATGTAGCCCGCTCCGGCGACCTCGAGTTTCTCAAAGCCTTCGATCGGGCCGATTCCGGCGACGATCTCTTCGGCAATCTTGCGCGGAGCCTTGCGCAGTTTCTTGGCCAGCTCGAAGGCCAGCGGCAAAGCGTACTCGCCGAACTCGACCTTGGGCGGCTGCTCGATGACGATTTTCGGCAGATCAAGGTTGTAGCTGCGGCGCAGAAAGTCGCGGACGTGCTGGGCCAGACGGCGTTCCAGATGGCGATACAAGAGTTCCTCTAAGTGATTGAAGAAAAAGTGATTGTAACAAACTACGGGCGCGGCGAGGTTTGACGGCGGTGGCTGGCTTCCCTATGATGAAAAAGTCTAGCGTCTAGCTTGGTTCAGCTTCGCTGTAGTCCTAGTCTAGTGCGGCTTTCAGCAGCGAGTGGCTAATGGCGAATGGCCAACGACTGATTGTTCCTATGCGCATTGCCTACCTCGACTGTTTTTCCGGCATCAGCGGCGACATGTTTCTGGGCGCGCTGGTGGATGCGGGCGTGCCGGCAAAGTCTGCTGGAAGAAACGGTCGCGGCGCTGAATATTGGCGCGCGGCTGGAAATTTCGCGTGTGGATCGCAGCGGAATCAGCGGCGACCAAAGTGGATGTGTACGCGCCGGAAGAGATCGTCGCGAGAGAACACGAGCATCACCATGACCATGGCGAACATGAGCATTGTCATGAGCACGATCATACGCACTCGGCCATGTGCCGGCAGGACGCCAACTACTCGCATAGCCGGCGAGCGCGCCGTCGACTACAGTCGCGGGCGGGGGCGCCCGCGCCACATGAGCACGCAACATGGCCGCGGGCTGAAGGAAATCCGGAAGATCATCGGCAAGGCCGCGCATCAACGAGAGCGCGAAGCAGAACCGCGATTGCCATCTTTGAGGCGCTGGGCGCAGCCGAGGCCAAGATCCATAACGTGGATATCGAAAAGATTCACTTCCACGAAGTGGGCGCGGTGGATGCGATTGTGGATATCGTCTGCGCGGCGGTGGGAGCCGAGGCGCTGGGCGTGGATGAGATCGTCTGCTCGCCGCTGAACGTCGGCGGCGGAACGGTGAAGTGCGCGCATGGAAAGTTTCCCGTTCCGGCGCCGGCGACGGTCGAACTGTTGCAGGGTGCTCCAGTTTTTTCCTCGGGAATTCAGGCGGAGTTGGTCACGCCTACGGGCGCGGCGATTGTGAAAACGCTGGCGACGCGGTTTGCACCGTTTCCTGACGATGAAGATCGAGAAAATCGGGCTATGGCGCCGGGATCGCGAGACTTTCCCGGGCATGCGAATGTGCTTCGGCTGACGTCGGCGAAGCGCCTGCCGGAGCTGGCGGCGAAAACTTCGCAGGAAACCGTCATCGTGCTCGAGGCCAATCTCGACGATCTGAATCCGCAGGTGTTCGGCTACGTGCTGGACCGGCTGCTGGAAGAGGGCGCGCTGGATGTCTTCGGCGTGCCGGTGCAGATGAAGAAGAACCGTCCGGGAACGCTGCTGACCGTGTTGTGCAAACCGGAAGATGCGGCAAGACTGACGCAGATTATCTTCGCCGAGACGACCACGCTGGGCGTGCGGCGGCGCGAAGAAAAACGGCAGGTGTTGGCGCGGAAGTGGGTGAAAGTGTCCAACGCAGTGGGGTGAGGTGCGGATGAAAGATTGCCAGCATGAACGGGACCGTGACGAATTACGCGCCGGAGTACGAAGATTGCCGGCGGATCGCGGCGGAACAGCATGTGCCGCTGAAGAGCGTGATGCAGGAAGCGGTGCAGAGTATTGGAAAGGCATTCACCACGAAGGGCACTAAGGTTCACTAAGCAAAACCAACCAGAGCAGGAATCCTCAGTGAAACACGAGTCCATCGTGTCAGAATTAATGAGCAAGAAGTTTTACATCACGACCCCGATTTATTACGTCAATGCGCGGCCGCATATCGGCCACGCCTACACCACGATTGCCTGCGACACCATTGCGCGGCGGCAGCGCATGCTGGGCGTGGACACCTATTTTCTGACCGGCACCGACGAGCACGGGCAGAAGATCGAGCGCGCCGCGCAGGCCGCGGGCAAGACTCCGCAGCAGTTCACCGATGAAGTCTCCGCCGAGTTCCGCGGGCTGTGGGACCGGATGGGGATCACCTACGACGATTACATCCGCACGACCTCCGAGCGGCATAAGGCGCGGCGTGCAGGCGCTGTGGCAGCGGCTTCGCGAAAGCGGCTACATCTACAAAAGCAGCTACACCGGCCAATATTGCGTCTTTGACGAGCTCTATGTGGATGCCGTCGGACCGGGCGCGCCCTGCCCGGAATGCGGGCGCCCAACGGAAACCGTGCAGGAAGAGAATTACTTCTTCAAGCTCTCGGCATTTCAGGACAAGCTGCTGCAGCTGTACGCCGAGCAGCCGGACTTGATTCGCCCGGAGACGCGGCGCAATGAAGTGATTTCGTTCGTGCGCTCCGGGCTGCGCGATCTCTCCATCAGCCGCTCCACGTTTTCCTGGGGCATTCCGGTTCCGGACGATCCCAAGCATGTGGTCTATGTGTGGCTGGACGCGCTGGCCAATTACATCACCGCGCTGGGCTATGGCTCGGATGACACCAGCAAATATCGAGAAGTTCTGGCCGGCCGATGTGCACATGATCGGCAAGGAGATTGTGCGCTTTCACTGCGTCTACTGGCCGGCGTTTCTGATGGCGGCGGAGCTGCCTTTGCCCAAAGCATCGTGGCGCATGGCTGGCTGCTGTTTGAAGAAAACAAGATGTCGAAGTCGCGCGGCAACATCGTGCGGGCGGAAACGATTCTCGATGTGCTGGGCGCGGACGCGCTGCGCTATTTTCTGCTGCGCGAAATCGTGTTTGGGCAGGATGGATCGTTTTCGTTTGACGCGCTGGTGCAGCGGTACAACGCCGATCTGGCCAACGGGCTGGGCAATCTGGCCAGCCGCACGCTGACCATGATCACGCGCTATTTCCGGGGCGAGGTGCCCTATCCTTCGGCGGCGGCGCACAGCCATCGGACGATGCGATCCGGCAGCTGGCGCGAGACAGACGATCGCCGAATGCAGTCAATTTTTCGCCGAATACAAATTCTCCGCTGCGCTCGAATCCATCTGGCTCCGATTGGTGGCCGCAGTGGATAAGTACATTGTCGAGAACGAGCCCTGGGCGCTGGGCGAGAAAGAAGATGAAGCAAGCCGGGCGCGGCTGGCGACGGTGCTCTACACCTCCGCGGAGGCGCTGCGCATCGTGACTGCTCTGGCGCATCCCGTCATGCCGGAGGCCACGGCGAAAATTTGGGCGCAGCTCGGGTTGGGAGACATCCGGAAAGGTCACGCTTGCGGAGCTGAAGTGGGGACAGATTCCGCTGGGGACGAAGCTGGGGAATATCGAGCCGGTGTTTCCGCGCGCGGATAAATCCGCCATTGAAAGGATGCAGCAGATGGAAGAGCAAGGACGCAGGCGGTTCGGCAGTAGCCGAGGAGAAGCCAGCCAGCTTCGGGACCAGCAGCTGCGCCGGCAGCCACGGCAAGCCGCATGACCGGAGCCCGATGCGCAAAATTACGATTGATGACTTCGCCAAAGTCGAGCTGCGCGTGGGCGCAGGTGAAAGTCGCGGAGAAAGTGAAGGGCGCGGACAAATTGCTGCGGCTGGAAGTGGATCTGGGCACCGAAGTTCGTCAGGTCGTCGCCGGAATCGCGGAGGCCTATGCGCCGGAGGCTCTGGTTGGGCGGAAAGTCGTGATCGTCGCCAATCTGGCTCCGCGCAAGCTGCGCGGTCTGGAGTCGAACGGCATGATTGTGGCCGCATCGCTCGAAGGCGGAAAGCCGGTGCTGGCGAGCTTTCTGGAGGATGTGCCGCTGGGCGCAAGATTGAAGTGAACCGAATCGGGCTACTTTCGAATCGCACTGAAGCTGCGATAGAGGCTTAGCCCTCGTCACGGCCGGCGATGCCGGCACCTACGGAGGCGACCATGTTCGTAGATTCCCATGCCCATCTCGATGGAGAACGCTTCGACGCCGACCGCGATGAGGTTCTCGCGCGGGCGCGGGAGGCCGGCATTGCGAATATTCTGGCCATTGGCACCGGAGACGGTCCGGGCACGCTGGATTGCGCAGTCAAGCTGGCGGAAAAATATGAATTCTATCTACGCAACCATCGGAATTCATCCTCACGAAGTCAAGCTGGCCACCGATGCTCAGACTTCGTGGAACTGGAGCAACTGGCAAAGCGGCCGAAAGTCATTGCCTGGGGAGAAATTGGGCTGGACTACTTTTACGATCACTCTGCCGCGCGAAATGCAGCAAGCAGGTTTTCTCTGCGACAGATTGGATCTGGCGCGAGCGGCAAAGACCTGCCCATCGTCATTCATTGCCGCCCTTCGCAGGACAGCGAAAACGCCTGGGAGGACTGTCTGCGCTTGTTGCAGGAACATTGGGCAGCCAGCGGGTTGGGCGGCATTCTGCATTGCTTTACCGGCAGCTGGGAGCATGCCAAACGCGCCCTGGATATGGGCTTTATGATTTCGTTTGCCGGGAATGTGACCTTTCCCAAAGCGCAGCAGATTCGCGATGCCGCCAAGCAAGTGCCGCTCGATCGCATGCTGATCGAAACCGATTCGCCGTTTCTGGCTCCCGTGCCGCATCGCGGCAAACGCAACGAACCGGCATTCGTGGTGGAAACAGCGCGGCAGCTGGGCGAATTGCGGGGGCTTTCAACGGAAGAAATCGGCGACAAACCGCGCAAAATTTCTACCGTTCTTTTCGCTTCCCGAAACGCAGGATTCCATTTAGTTTGTTAGGTGCCGGGTTTCCGGCGATGAACGAAAAGCCATGCCAGAAAATACATTTGATATCGTCAGCAAGATTGAATTGCAGGAAGTCTCCAACGCCATTCAGCATGCGCTGAAAGAAATTCACACCCGCTTCGATCTGAAGGACTCGAAATCGAATATTGAGCTGGAGGGCAAGGACGCGATCGTGCTGCACTCGATTGACGAATACAAGCTCAAAGCGGTCAACGATGTGCTGCAGCAAAAGCTGGTAAAACGCGGCGTGCCGCTGAAGGGGCTGACTTATGGCGCCGATCGAATCGGCCGCCGGCGGCACAGTGAAACAGCGAATCACCATGCAGCAGGGCATTCCGATTGAAAAAGCGCAAGAGATCGTGAAAGTGGTCAAGGAGTCGAAGAAAAAAGTGCAGGCCTCGATCCAGGGCGACCTGGTGCGTGTCAGCGGCAAAGACCGCGATACGCTGCAGGAAGTCATCGCGCTGCTGCGGCAACAGGATTTTGGCATCGATATGCAGTTTACGAATTACCGGAGCAACTAGATTTCACCGCAGAGCACAGATACTGAAAGTTATGGAGCTTCCCAGCAGGTAAGAGCCCTTTGCGACTCGGCGTCTCTGTGGTGAAAAATCTTAGTCCATGAGTACGCCGGCCGCCATCAACGGGAAAGAAATCTTCGCCATGCTGAGCGAGGACCTGGCGGCCATTGAACGCGAGTTCGGCCGCGACACGGTCTCGAAAGTCGAAGCCATCACCGAGATCGGCGAATACCTGCGCGAAGGCGGCGGCAAGCGCATTCGGCCCGCTCTGCTGCTGCTGTCTTCCAAGCTCTTCAATTATCGCGGACGCGGCGCAGTCAAGCTGGGCGCGGTGGTGGAGATCATTCACACCGCCACGCTGGTGCACGACGACATCATTGACGAAGCGCAGACGCGGCGCGGGCGCCCGGCGGCCAATACGCAGTGGGGCAATCCCAAGTGCGTGCTGGCCGGCGACTGGCTTTACATGCAGGCGTTCAAGATCGCGGTGCAGGAGCGCAACTTCCGCATTCTCGACACGCTCATCGAACTGACCCAGCAGATGGTCGAGGGCGAACTGCTGCAGATCGAAAAGCTGGGCAAGCTGATCTCGCTGGAAGAGCATTTCGATCTGATCTTCCGCAAAACCGCCTGCCTGTTTTCGGTGTGCATGCGGATGGGCGCGATTCTGGGCGGAGCCACGCCGGAGCAGGAAGAAAACCTGGCGCACTACGGGCTGCGACCTGGGCATGGCTTTCCAGATCGTGGACGATGTGCTGGACCTGACCGCCTCCGAGAATGTTCTGGGCAAGCCGGTGGCCAGCGACCTGCGCGAAGGCAAAGTGACCATGGCCGTGATCCATGCCCTGGAGCGCTGCACGCCGCAGGAGCGCAAGACGATTGAAACGGTGGTGCGGGAGCGCGCCTTCGATGGCGTGACCCATCGGCAGATTCTCGACATTCTCAACCGCTATGGTTCGCTCGAGGCCGCCAACCAGCGCGCCCTGCAATATGCCACGCTGGCGCGCAACGCCATTTGCAGTTTCCCGATAGTGAGATCAAGCAAGCCTTGCTGTGGGCGCCGGATTTTGTGGTGGCGCGGGAAAAGTAAAAATCTTCGCTGCTGTATTCAATAATCCATCGCTATATAACGTGCTTGTCCTGTAATTCCTGAGCACTCTTTACGGATCAGAATATGCGCGCTTGGCCTGAGGACATCTCCTCATATTCTCCCTAGTGAATCCGGAGACCGGCTGAATCTATTCAGCTAGTCTGCGCTTTGCTATGAACCCCTGCTGGCATCGCTGGCGCACCACGGGTATGTGCTGGTCTTCGTGATGGTATTGGCGGAGGCCTTGGGTCTCCCCGTACCCGCCGCAATGGCCTTGATCGCCGCAGGAGCCGCGGCGGCCGCCGGCAGTTTGCATCCCCTAGCAGTTCTTGCGGTGGCGCTCACCGCCATGCTGCTGGGAGACTCCCTGCTCTTCGTAATTGGCAGCTACGCGGGCTGGGGATTGCTGGGAATTCTCTGCCAAGTCTCGGCAAATCCAGAGAGCTGCATCCTGCGCTCGGCGGAGTCATTCTACAAGCGTGGCAAAGCCACGCTGATCATTGCCAAGTTCATTCCCGGAGTCAACAGCATGGCGCCGCCTCTGGCAGGCAGCATGAAAATGCGGCCTCTGCAGTTCCTGCAGCTCGATCTGGCTGGCGCATTGCTATACGCCAGCGCTTATATTGGCGCAGGTTTTCTGTTCCACGATTTTCTGGCTTCGATCACGCGCGGCTTATATGCCGCGAGCCATATCATGGCGGCCCTGCTGGTGGCTGCTGTCGTTGCCTATGCCATATACAAAACCTGGCTGGTACGCAAACACAAAGTCTACCGGGTGATTCCGCGGGTGCAGATTGAGGAGCTCGCCCGCAAGCTGGCATCGGAAGAAAAAGAAAAAATTCAGCTGGTGGATGTCCGCAGCCACGGCTACTACGATGCCGGCACCATGCGCATTCGGGGATCGTTGCGCCTTGAGCCCAATCACTTGTCGGAAGAGGTGAAAACTCTGCCCAAGGACAAAGACATCTATCTATACTGCACTTGAGCACGCGAAGCCACGAGCGCCCGGGTGGCGCTCATGCTGAGAGAACAAGGCTTCAATGTGTTCGTGATCAAAGGTGGCTTAACCGCATGGAGGAAAGCCGGCTTGCCGCTGGAGTCGGTGCCCAAGGATGATTTGGTCAAGCTGCCGACGTTCAGTTAATGCTGGCTGCTGTCATTTTTGCTGGGGTTTCCTACTTCGAATATGAGCGGAAATAAAGAAGTCGAAATCAAGTTTCGGGTGGAGGATTTCCGCGCACTGGCGCGGCGCCTGCGAGCGGCGGGATTTCGACTGGTCACTCCTCGCACGCATGAGATGAATGCTCTTTACGATCTTCCTGGCCAAAAATTGCGGCGAAAAGGCGAACTGTTGCGGCTGCGCAAATACGGAAAGCAGTGGGTGCTGACCCACAAGGCCAAGGGCAAGGCGGCCGGCACAAAACCCGAGTGGAGATGGAAACCAGCGTTGCGGATGGCGCGCAGATGGAGGCCATCCTGCGCTCTCTCGGCTACAGGCCTTCGTTCCGCTACGAAAAATTCCGCGCCGAGTGGAGCGATGACGAAGGACACGTAGTGCTGGACGAAACTCCCATCGGCAACTTCGGCGAGATTGAAGGCCCACCGCGCTGGATTGACGCCACCGCCAGCGCTTGGCAAATTCGCCGCGAAGATTACATCACCGAAACCTACGCTGGATTGTTCTTTGCCTGGAAGCGGCGCAGCAAAAGCGCCGCGAAGGAAATGACATTTCAGGCATTGCGCGCTGTGCGGCAATCCACTGAAGATTAAAAATTCGCGTAAAAAACCTGACTGAACTCTTCGTGTACCTTCGTGCCCTTTGTGGTTATATTCCAGATTTACCGGGCCGCGGCAGTCGCGAAATACTGATCAAATACGCGCTTAAGCTCGGTGGCAATGTCCAAAGCTTCGCGATGTTCAATATCACTGCGCTGCAACATGTGGACCAGCTTGCCATCGCGCAACAACGCAATCGAAGGCGAAGACGGCGGATATCCGGTGAAATAGGTGCGCGCCCGCTCTGTGGCTTCGCGATCTTGACCGGCAAACACGCTGAATACTTTTTCCGGGCGGCTGGAGTGTTGCAGAGCAGCCCGCACTGCGGGGCGCATGCGTCCGGCGGCGCATCCACAAATAGAATTCACCACCACCATTGCCGTACCGGTCTGATTGGCGAGCGCCCGGTCCACCTCTTCCGCAGTACGCAGCTCTTCGATGCCAATGCGGGCCAACTCCTCACGCATAGGAACCACCATAATTTCGGGATACATTACTTCTCCTCGGAGTCAGGAATCTGACTGCCAAACGTGCCGCCTATCTTAAATCATGGGAGGCAATGGTCACGCTAAGTTTATGGGAGGGCATTCCGGAAAATGACCCGCCAGCCTAACGTCGTATATATTGATGCCATCCTACCCATGCTGATCCAGGAAAATGTTCCGCTCGCGCCCTTGACCACCTTCAAAGTCGGCGGACCCGCGCGCTATTTCCTGGAGGCGCGAAACGTGGACGAGGTGAGCGGCAGGGGTCGAATTTGCGCGCGCGCGAAGCTGCCGCTGTTTGTGCTGGGCGGCGGCAGCAATCTGGTGATCTCCGATTCGGGCTGGCCGGGGCTGGTGCTGAAAATCGCGATCTCCGGCATAGAGGAAAGCAGCTCACAACGGCACAGACGCACTTCGAAGTAGGCGCGGGCGAAGAGTGGGATCGCTTCGTGGCACACGCCGTGGCGCGTAATTGCGCGGGAGTCGAATGCCTGAGCGGAATTCCCGGCAGCGTGGGCGGCACGCCGGTGCAGAATGTGGGCGCCTATGGGCAGGAGGTCGCCGAAACCATCGAATCCGTCCTCACGTTGGATCTAAAAGACGGGCAGATTCGCGAGCTGTGCGCCGAAGCCTGCGGATTCCGCTATCGCAGCAGCATCTTCAACACCAGCGAGCGCGGCCGTTACATTATTCTGCGAGTGACTTATGCGCTCACGCCGGGCGGGACGCCGCGCATCGAGTATGCCGATCTGAAAAAACATTTTGCCGGATGGAGCAAACAGCCAACCTGGCCGAGGTGCGCGAAGCCGTGCGGCGGATCCGCGCCGGCAAAGGCATGCTGATCACTCCGGGCGATGAAGACTGCCGCAGTGCTGGGTCGTTCTTCAAGAATCCGATCGTCTCCGCGGCGCAGCACGACGAACTGGAAGAGCGCGCGGCGGCGCAAGGGCTTGCAGATTCCCAGCTACCCCGCACTAGAATCGCAGAAAAAAGTCTCCGCCGCCTGGCTGGTGGAACACTCCGGCTTCAGCAAGGGATACGACGGCGGGCGAGTCGGCATCTCGCGCAAGCACGCGCTGGCCATCGTGAATCGCGGGGAGGCCACCGCCGCCGACATCGTGGCGCTGAAAGAGCACATCCAGCAGCGCGTGGAAGAGATCTGGGAAATTCGGCTAGAGCCGGAGCCGGTATTTGTCGGCTTCTGAAAAAATTTCCAAACAAATCAAGCGTCATGGCGGTCTTCATGTTTGAGGGCCAACGAGAAGTGACGGGACAGGTGCTCGTGAATCAAGCCATGGCGCTGGCGCGCACTGACGAGGATCAACTGGAACTCGCCGTCCGTGAGTACGCGCGGCTGGTCTATCGCGTCGCCTACTCCGTGTTGCGGAACCATCACGACGCCGAAGACGCTACGCAAGAGACTTTCGTCCGCGTGCTGCGCTATCGCAGAAAGCTGGCGGGGATAAGGGATCCGCGGACCTGGCTGGCGCGGATCGCCTGGCGCGTGGCGGTCGAGCGGAGACGGAAGGCCCCGGAAGTTTCTCTGGATGACGGGGAGCAGATCGTGGCCCAGATGCGCTCTCTCGCGGCCGGAGCGGACGAAATGTTGCTGAGCGCGGAGATGAACAGCTATCTGGCAGTGATGATCGCGGCGCTGCCGGGGAAGCTCGCGATCCGCTGACGCTCTCGACGGTCGAGGAGATGGTCCCGGCGGACATAGCGCAGATCCTCGGGATCAGAGAGATAGAATTCTTTACCAAAGGAAGATGGCACAACA
>CAWIGW010000004.1:0-989328 GCA_963835865.1 uncultured Solirubrobacteraceae bacterium | reverse complement strand
CCCGTAGTCCCGCGGCCCTGCTGCGCTGGGCGATGCTCATCCCGCCACCTCGGTGAGGGGACTGCCCTACAGCCCGCCCGTCACAGACGGCTGCCGCGCTCGCCCCGCAGCAGGAAGCCGGCCGTACCGTCGGCGTCGAAGTCGGACTCGAACCTCGCCACGGCGGGAATCACCAGCGGCCGGCGGAAGGACACCGAGATCGTCAACCGCCCAGGCAGCTGCTCGTCGAGTGCCGCCAGGCATCGGGCCTTGGTCCACATCCCGTGGGCGATCGCCCGGGGGAACCCGAACACCCTCGCCGTCAGACGGTGCAGATGGATCGGGTTGCGATCCCCCGAGACGGCGCCGTAGCGCCTTCCGATGTCACCGGGCACATACCACTCTTCGCTCCTCGGGGCATCCCCACTCCGCAGCGAGGGCTCCGCCTCCCCGCCTCCGCCGTTCCCGAGGCCGTCGCGGCCCTTGCGGCGCTCGCGGCGCAGCATTCGCGAGCGCTCCTCCCAGAGGACCTCCCCGTCCTCGTGGACGGTGGTCAGGAGGTCGAAGGTCCTGCCGCGGGGGTGCCTGCGCGGCTGGGTCGCCGTGACGGCGATCGAGAGGCGCTCGCCGATCTCCAATGGCCGGTGCTGGGTGATCTCGTTCTCGAGGTGCACCAGTCCGACCACGGCGAACGGGAAGGCCCGGTCGGTCATCAGGGCCATCTGCAGCGGGAAGGCCAGCACGTGCGGGTAGGTTGCCGGCACGCTCCTGCCGCGCTCGAAGCCGCAGACCTGGCGGTAGGCGGCCAGCCGCCCCGCCTCGATGGGAACGGCGGCGAGCGTCACGATCAGCTCGGGGATCCCCTCCCCGCCGCCCGCCAGGAGACCCAGGTGCGAGGCGCCGGGGAGCGAGCCGGCGGCCGCCCTGGCGTACAGGCCGAGCAGCCCCGGCGATCGCTCCAGGGCCGTGCTCGCCATCATGCGCCCAGCAGGCTCTGCCCGCACACCCTGATCACGTTCCCGTTCACCGCCGCCGAGCCCGGGGCGGCGAGCCAGGCCACCGTCTCGGCGACGTCGACCGGCAGGCCACCCTGCAGCAGGCTGCTCATCCGCCGCCCCGCCTCCCGGATCGCCAGGGGCATCGCCGCGGTCATCCTCGTCTCGATGAAGCCGGGGGCGACCGCGTTGATCGTCGCCGAGCGCTCCGCGGCGAGAACCGGCGCGAGTGAGTCGACCATGCCGATCACACCGGCCTTCGAGGTCGAGTGTTCGTCTGGCCGGCGTTCCCCGCGATGCCCGCGATCGAGGACATGCAGACGATTCGCCCTCCCGGCCTGAGGGCGCCCTCGGCAAGCAGGGCCTCGTTGATTCGCTCCTCGCTCGAGAGGTTGATCTCCAGCAGGTTGCGCCAGCGCTCGGGCTTCATCCGCGCCAGCGTCCGGTCGACCGTCACGCCGGCGTTGTGGACGAGGATGTCGAGGCCCTCGGGGAACTGCTCGAGGATCGCCTGCGGTGCATCGGGCGCGGTGATGTCCAGCTCCATCGCCTCCCCGCCCAGACCGCTCATCAACCCGGCCAGCTCGGGTTGCGCCGCCCCGACGTCCAGCCCGACGACGTGGGCGCCTCCGCGGGCGAGCACCTGCGAGATCGCGGCGCCGATCCCCCGTGCCGCGCCCGTGACGAGCGCCCTGCGGGGCTCGGGAGCGTCGAGCTCGGGGCTCGGCGCCGGCGCCGGAGGGAGGCGAGAGGCGGATCACCTGGCCTGAGAGATATGCGCTGGCGGGAGAGAGCAGGAAGCGCAGGGTCGAGCTCATCGACCCCTCGGCTCCCTCGGCCACATAGACGAGCTGCACCGTCGTACCCTGGCGGCCGAGCTCCTTCGCTAGGGCTCGCGTGAAGCCCTCCAGTGCCCTCTGCGCGGTGTGGGCGCGCGGCGCGGGCTGCTGCTCGGGCGGGCGGCCGACGACGATCACCCTGCCGTTGGGCCCGAGCGAGGTGAGGGCCGGCTGGAAGAACCGGTGCAGCTCGATGAGCTGCCGCGAGTCGGCGATTCCGCTTGCGTCGAACAGGAGTGCGCCGAACGTCCCGCCCTCCGCCGGCCCTTCCCGGACCTCCACGCCGAGCTCCCCCAGCGTCGTCTGGAGCGGCCCCGCGAGCAGCGCGCCGGGTGCGGCGCCGAGCAGGGCCGCACCCCGGCAGACCCCGTCCTGCGGCGTGGCGCGCAGCAGATCCGGCGGCCGTGGCAGGCCGGCGCGCTCCGCCAGCCTCCCCCAGGGCCGCGAGCGCATCAGCCGCGCGTAGCGGTCGGGGCTCATCGCTCCAGCACCGCCACGACGCCCTGTCCGCCGGCGGCGCAGACGCTGATCACACCGCGGCCCGAGCCACGCTCGTCGAGCGCCTTCGCGAGCGACGCCACGAGCCGTCCGCCCGTCGCCGCGAACGGGTGACCCGTCGCCAGCGAGCCGCCGTGAACGTTGAGCTTCTCGGCGTCGATCTCCCCCAGCGGCTCGGGCCGGCCCAGCCGCTCGCGGCAGAAGGCCTCGTCCTTCCAGGCCTTCAGGGTGCAGAGGACCTGGGCGGCGAAGGCCTCGTGGATCTCGTAGAAGTCGAAGTCCTGCAGGCTCATGCCCGCCCGGTCGAGCATCATCGGCATCGCATAGGCGGGTGCCATGAGCAGCCCCTCGCGCCGATGGACGGTCGACGGCCGCGGTCGCGCGTGGGCGAAGCGCGAGTACCGGCAGGCCTGCCGCCGGCCCATTCGCCGGCCATCAGCACCGCCGAAGCGCCGTCGGAGAGCGGCGTGGAGTTGCCTGCCGTCATCGTCCCGTCCGGACCACCGAAGACGGGGTCGAGGCGGGCGAGCTTCTCGGGGGTGCTGTCGGGGCGCAGGTTCTGGTCGCTCTTCAGTCCCGCATGGGGCGTCATCAGGTCGTCGTGGAAGCCGCGCTCGTAGGAGGCCGCCAGGTTGCGGTGGCTCCTCGCGGCGAGCTGATCCTGCTCGCTGCGCGGTATGCCCCATTCGCCGGCCATCGCGGCGCAGTGCTCGCCCATCGACATGCCGGTCCGTGGCTCGACGTTGCGCGGAGGCTCGGGGATCAGGTGCCGGGGGCGAACCCGCCCCAGCTCGCGGAGCTTCGCCTTTGCGCCCCTGGCGGCGTTGGCCCGCACGAGCGCCCGGCGAAGCCCGTCGCCCAGTGTTATCGGCGCGTCGGAGGTCGTGTCGACGCCCGCCGCGATCCCCACCTCGATCTGCCCCAGCGCGATCTTGTTGGCAAGCAGGATCGCCGCCTCGAGGCCGGTTCCACAGGCCTGCTGGATGTCATACGCCGGAGTCTCCGGCGCGAGGGTGCTGCCGAGCACCGACTCTCGCGCAAGGCCGTGGTCGCGGGGGTGCTTGAGCACCGCTCCCGCGACGACCTCGCCGATGCGAACCCCGTGCAGTTCGAAGCGGTTGACCAGGCCCTGGAGGGCTGCCGTGAGCAGGTCCTGATTGCTCTGATCGGCATAGACGCTGTTGGAGCGGGCGAAGGGGATCCTGTTGGCGCCGACGATCACCGCCTGCCGGTTAGGTGCGGGATCGCTCATGGGCCGGGGATCGTCTGGAGACTGGAAGTTGACATTGTGTTGATCTGCGTCTAAATGCTATACAGATGGCGCGCAAGGTGTATAGGCGCGGGATCACGACCCGGAGCGATAGGGGCCCGGCTTGGGCCGGACCCGCCCACCCGGGAAGGCGAGTCGCAGGATCGTGCGGTGGACCGTCCCCAGCTGGCGGTGCAGCGGCCCGGTGTTGTAGGGCAGCCCGTAGCGGTCGCAGATGTCCCGGACCCGTGGGGCGATCTCGGCGTAGCGGCTGGAGGGCATGTCGGGGAACAGGTGGTGCTCGACCTGGAAGCTCAGGTTGCCCGCCATCAGATGGAACAGCGGGCCCCCGTCGATGTTCGCCGACCCCGAGAGCTGGCGCACGTACAAGCCGCCGCGTGTCTCATCGGCGACCTCCTGCTGGCTGAAGGTGTAGGTCTGATCGGGGAAGTGCCCGCAGAAGATGATCGAGTACGCCCAGACATTGCGCACGATGTTGGCGGTGAAGTTGGCCGCCAGGGTCGAAGTGAAGGCAGCGCCGTGCCGCGACAGCGCGGGGAAGGCCAGGTAGTCCTTGACGAACTGCCGGCGGGCCTTGACACCGATCGCCTTGAGCTCTTCGATCACCTGCTCTTCGAGGCTTCTCGCCGCTGCGGATCGCCTCGCCGTTGAGGTCGTGCAGGGCCACCCCCCACTCGAAGAAGCCCATCAGGATCAGGTTGTAGAGCGGCTGCAGCAGGTAGACGGGGTGCCACTTCTGATGCGGGTCGATCCGCATGATCTCGTAGCCCAGGTCGCGGTCCTTGCCGCGGATATTGGTGAAGGTGTGGTGCTCGTAGTTGTGGGAGTGTCGCCAGGCATCGGCGGGTGAGGCCGTGTCCCAGTCCCAGTTCTGGAGTTGATGTCCGGGTCGTTCATCCAATCCCACTGCCCGTGCATCACGTTGTGGCCGATCTCCATGTTCTCGAGGATCTTCGCCAGCGACAGCGAGGCGGTCCCGGCCAGCCAGAGCGGCTTGTGGCGGGAGCCCATCAACAGGGCGCGGGCGGCCAGGACCAGCTGGCGGTGAAGCCTGATCGTGAGCGCGGATGTAGGCGGCGTCCCGCGTCGCCGAGGTCGGCGTAGACCTCGTCGTGTATCGCATCGAACTCGCGGCCCGAGCGCCTCGAGCTGCTCGGCGCTCAGGCGCGCCAGCGGGTTCTCGACTCCGTGTCGATCTCCTCGACGGGGGGCAGCTCGGCTTGAATGGTGGTCATCGGGTTCCTTTGTGAGGGCTTTCAGAGGTCGATCTCGATCGCGCCCTCGGGCGCGTTGACGCAGGTGCGCAGGAGCTCTCCGGGCTGGCCGTGGACGCGGCCGGTGCGCAGGTCGCGCACCCGGCCGCTGCGCAGGCGCCCGACGCAGCTGTGGCAGATGCCCATCCGGCAGCCGAACGGCAGGCTCGCCCCGGCGCTCTCGCCGGCCTTGAGGATGCGGCTGCTGCCGTCGCTCTCGGCGGTGAGGCCGCTCGTCCGAAATGTGATCTGCCCGCCGCGCCCGTGCTCGCCCTCACCGAGAACGTCGGGCGGCTGGAAGTGCTCGACGTGCAGCCGCTGCGGGTCGCCGTGGCCCGCCCAGTGGGCACTCATCGCCTCGAGCAGGCCAGGAGGACCGCAGAGGAACGTCTCGCGCTCGGCCCAGTCTTCGCAGACAGCCCGTCGAGCTGGCCGGGGCGCAGGCGTCCCCGCTCGCCGGTCAGCCACCGCTCGAGGCGATACCCCGGGTGGCGCAGGCGCAGCTCGGCGAGCTCGCGGGCGAAGATCACCGACTCGGCACGGCGTGCGCAGTGGATGTGGAGGACGTCCCTCAGCTCACCCGTGGCGCCCAGCCTGCGGAGCATGCCGATGATCGGCGTGATGCCGCTGCCGGCGCTGATGAAGAGGATCCGCTCGGGCACCGGGTCGGGCAGGACGAACGTTCCTTCCACGCCGCCCAGGCGGACGATCGCGCCGGGCTTGACCCGCCCGACGAGAAATGGCGAGACCCTGCCGCCCTCCACCAGCTTCGGCGTGATCGCAATGCAGCCGTCGGCCCGCTCGCGGATCGGATGTCAGCGAGTAGGCCCGCCAGTGATGGATGCCGTCCACCTCGATGCCGAGTCGCACATACTGCCCCGCGCCGGTGCCCCGGCCAGGCCGAGCCCGGCTTGATCAGGACCGTGACCGCATCGGCGGACTCCCGCTCGACCCGTTCGACACGCCCCCGCAACTCGCGCGTCGACCACAGCGGGTTGATCAGCTCGAGGTAGTCGTCCGGCAACAGCGGCGAGGTGAAGGAGCGGATCAGGCCCAGCGCGCGCCTTCGGGACGCCGAGACGGCGGGTAGCGCCCCTCGTTCAGCCACCGGACTGCCCCGGGCCGGTCGTTCCTGCGGATCTGGATGCTCTTCTGGCCATGTCCTGAATCCATGTTACCTCAAATGAGGTCACATCAAACATGGTAACCTCAAACAGAGGATGCCGAGCGTGAGGACGACCACAGAAGCACCTGCAGACGACGGCGCCGGATCACCCCAGCTGCACCGGATGACGATCGAGCAGCTGGCCGGCGAGGTCGGCATGTCGGTCCGCAACATCCGCAACCACCACTCGCGGGGACTGCTCCAGCCACCCGATGTGCGCGCCCGGGTCGGCTACTACGGCCCCGAGCATGTCGCCCGCCTGCGCCTGATCCAGGACCTCCAGGCGGACGGGTTCAACCTCGCCGCGATCGAGCGCCTGCTCAGCGGCCCGGACGGCCTCGCAGCGAAGCTCGTCGGCCTGCGCGCCGCCGTCACCGCGCCGTTCGATCCGGAGGCGCCCGAGATCGTCACGGGCGATGAACTGTCAGAGCGTTTCGGCGAGGCGAGCCCCAAGGACCTCGAGCGGGTCCGCCGCCTGCGCGTCCTGCTGCCGCTTGGCGAGGATCGCTATGAAGTCACCAGCCCCGCCCTGCTGACGGCCGCCGAGCAGGTGATGGCGCTGGGGATCTCGCTGCAGACCACCCTTCAGCTGATCGAGCGCGTCAGCCGCAACTGCGACTCGGTCGCACGATCCTTCACGACGCTCTTCATCAAGGAGCTCTGGGAGCCCTTCGAGCGCGACGGCCGGCCCGAGGAGCGCTGGGACGAGCTGATCGAGGCGGTCGACTCGCTGCGCCCGCTCGCATCGGAGGCGCTGCTGGCGATGTTCAAGCTGCGGATGACCAGCCAGCTCGAGGAGGCCTTCGGCAAGGTCATCGAGCACCAGGCGAAGCGCCGCTGAAGGGGAGTTCCCTCGGGGGTGGGAAACGCGATGGCGAGACCCGGATTCGAACCGGGGACACGTGCCGGTGCCTTTTGAAATTTGACGTTTGCGTAAGCATTGCGGCTGGGTCGGTCGGGCTACAGCACCGCGGGCACCATGCCGATGAGATGAGCAATGCTCGCTCTTCGCGCGCGCGTGTACGGTGCGATATTCGCTGTCCTCCTTCTCGGGGGCGCGAGCGGCTGCAGCGCCAGCGTGACAATCGGTAACCCTGCGACGAACAGCGACTCGCGCGCATTCGCTGCCGCCGCCACCAAACAGCCGCAGAGGCCTGGCACCTGTGAGAGCCCGCCACCGGAAGTCAACTTCCCGACCGGCGAATGGACCGCTCGCGAGACAATCCTCACCACGAGCGCCGTAGACGCATGCGCGGGGGAGCGACTCGTGCGTCCATGGGACTTTCGCCGGGTCTGTGACGCCGACGGGTGCAAGAACTATCTCTACACCGCCAGCTACTACGGGACCGACGTAGCCGAAATCGTGCCCGACGGCCCTGAACGCTACGTCGCGAGATTCCAGCCGTCGAGCGTGCCGTGCCCACACCGTCCCGGAGAAGACATCCGGACCAACAGCGACGAATCGACGTTGACCCTGTGGTGGTCATCGCGCGGGCGGGTCCTCCACGGTCTGAGTCGGGACTCCCAGGTCGGCCCCTGCGGCGGCGGTCCGCCCGACACCTCCAGCTACATAGCCGAACGCACGAATCCGGGTGCATCTCCGCTTGCGGAAGGTCCCTAGCAACGGTCGCCCCGGGACTCTTTGCAATCGCAGACAGGACACGGAGGGTGCGGTAGGTGACCCGTCTCGGGATCCCTCCACTGGGCGCGCTTGCGTCCTTCGCGACCGTCGCCCCAACGGCCCCGGAGGGCTCGTTGGCGACCTCCAACGCGGCGCTCCTCCCGTGGTAGGAGTGAACGATGACCTTCATCAGAGGACTCACGCGACCGGCCAAGGGCGCCGGCTCGAGCCGGGACAGACAGCTTGGATCGTCGCTACGGCTCCCTCGACCACGCACGGTCAGCCCCAGCACCCGTCCAGCCGATATGCAGGCGCGACCACCGCCTTCAGATCGGCAACGCGGGTGCGGCCGCTTGGCTGGTCGCCATTCACCCACCCCCGCCCGTCCATCCGTTCCGATCAGCGTGCTATGCGCCAGCCTCGGCCGAAGACGCTGCTTTCGTCGCTGTGGCGAATTCGGTCGCGCGGATGCCGTGGCTTCCTGGCCACCAGGCGAGGAACCAGCCTTTGGCTTGGCTGGCGGCCACGCGGGTGCCGTTGTTGAGACGGATCGTGACGCCCTCGACGCCGGCGCCTGTTCGCCCGATGACCCAGGAGAACTGGTGCGAGCCTTCGCCTCGGCCCGTGACGCTGTTCCCGGAGCCGTTGTAGGTCACCTGTCCGGGCGGGACGGGCGGCGGAGGCCGCAGGCCGATTCCGGCGCCGACGGCGCCCCGCTTCCGGCCGCCTGAGAAGCAGACCGACGTAGCCCGCCCGTGTTCTGCCTCGAACAGGATCAGCGTGTATGGGCCACGCGTGTCGATCAGGACCGTCTGCCAGAGGTCGGCGGCGACCGGCGGCGCGCTGAGTGGTTGATTGCCTCGAGGCTGTTCAACGCGGCTGATCAGCAGACTCCGGGCCATCCGCGCGAGCTGTGATCGACACTGCGATCGAGCTATCGCGACCTGGGTACGTGTCGCATGGGTCGGTGTGGCCGACCAACCGGCGAACGCACGCGGCGGGTCACTTCCGACGCCCACCACGGAGACAGCGAATACCGCCCCGACGGCCAGTGTGAGCGCCGTTCCCGCCAGGGCCAGGCGACCGAACGACCCACGCGGTCGATAGTCGCGCGCCAGCACCCGGTCGCTCACGTTGTCCGGCAGCACCGCGGCCTGCCGGCTCATCGCATCTCGGAGGTCCTGCTCAAGATCGGTGCTCATCGGGGTGTCCTCCTCCTGGCCTGTGGGTTGGGCGCGCCGGCGGGTTCGTTCTCTGTTTCCTCGAGGGTCAGGCGAAGCTGCGTCAGAGCTCGTGATGCGCTGCTCTTGACCGTTCCCACCGAGCAGCCGAGGGTCGCGGCGACCTCGGTCTCGGGCAGATCGGAGAAGTAGCGCAGCACGAGCACGGCCCGGTGGCGTGGTGAGAGTCCGCGAAGCGCCCAGATCAGATCGGTCCGCGCGTCAAGCGATGCCGCCGGCTGATCGTGCAGTCCGGCTTCCGGCGCCGTCGCGGCCAACTCCAGGGTTCGTCTCGCCCGTTGGTGGCGCCCGTCCAACACAAGGCTGACCATCACCCTGCGTGCGTAGGCGCCGGGGTACTCCATCCTCCGCACCCGTGGCCATTTGCGGGCGAGCCGAAGCATGCACTCCTGCACGATGTCTTCAGCGTCTCCCCGGTCACCCACCATCAGGTAGGCCGTGCGTATCAGCCCGTCGGTCCAGACTGCTGCGAACCGCTCGAACTCCGCGTCGGCACGGGAGCTCCTCAACAGATCCATTTCCCGCCACGGGTGGTCCTCGCTTCGCTCATGTCTGCTTAAACCCCTCGGGAGCACCGGAAGGTTCCATCCACGTGGCTTTCGCGTTCATCGTGGGATGTGCGCGCCCCGCGGTCGAAGTGCCGTCGCGGTCCCGAGGAGGGTCCGCTTGTGTGGTGAGCCTTCGTAGAAGACCTCGATCGCGGCGGAGGAGCGCGGCAGGACGAGGTGCCGGTTGCAGTCGGCGAGGAAGAGGGCACCCGAGGGCATCGTGAACGTGACGAGCGCTCCGGCCCTGACGTTCCGGGCGGTTGTTTCAAGGCTTCCACCTGTGGCGCCTCGGGGAGTCCCGGGGCACGATTTGGCCGTCGGGATCTCGACGACGTAGTGTTCGCGGGCGCTTGTGACGGCGAAGGGAGCGACGAATGTCACCGTCGCGGTTGTGAGGAAATGCCCGCGGGTGTTGAGGCGGAGGTGGACGGGCAGATGAAGGTCGCGGTATTTGGGTGGTCCCGTCTGGGGGAAGTGTGGAGCGGGACAGGGGTGTTCGACATGTTTCGGGGCTGCGAACGGGTCGTCTTGGATGCGTTCACAGACCTCACCGGCGACCCGGTAGGTGATCGCAGTGAGCGGAGGGGCCGGTCCGAGATCGCCTACGGTACCGAGCGAGCTACCGCCTGATTCGATCTGCTGATGGCGATGGGTCCGGCCGACGATCAGATACGCGCCGAGCCCGGGGATCACGGGGATCGACCGGAGCTGTCTTCCGGTCTTGTAGGTGATGCTCAGGGCCTTCGGGCCGAGGAGACCGAAGTAGAGGTTCCTCAGCTTTGCGATCGGACGATGCATATGGTGCGGGTTCGGGCCTGCTCCGCGGTCGATCCCGATGTGGCTACTGACCGCAGCTTCTTTGGCGAGTATGCAGTTCGTGTTCGCGTTTCCGAGCATCGTGTCGAACGCGTGGCCGTGGAACACGTCCGCCGGCAGCGCATTCGGGCTGATCGAGTGAAAGCGCCCGTCATTGTGAAATTCGCCATCGATACCTAGCGCCCCGAGCTGTGTCCCGAGCACCCGGGCCACCTGAACACAGACCTCCCCCCGTGTCGTGCGCACCACACGCATTCCCCAGGGAAGACCACCTTCGGGATCTGGAACGCGAAGGGTCAGCAGCTGCGAGCTGCCCGGTGCCGGAATCCCGACGCCGACGTTCGGGTTGAGGGCCTCTTCCGGCCGTACCGGTGAGCCCGTCAGGATCACGCCCGTGGCGGCCAGCGCGACCGTTGTCATCGTAAGCAGGCAGACACACACGATCGCGAGTCGTCTCAGTCGCCTAGCCCGTCGTGAACGGCGGCCACCTCCAACTTGCGCGGACGCCAGCGGTGCCTGCGCCGTGAGCCGACGACGGGCCGCCTCGTGGAGGTCGCGTTCAAACTCAGGGAAGACGCTCATTGCTCACCGGCCAATCTCGCTCGTAGGGTTCGCAGGCCCCGACTGACGCGCTGGCGCACGACGGCCTCTGAGCACGCCATCTCGCTCGCGATCTCCGCGTAGTCGCGGTCCTGAACCACCCGGGCTTGAATCGCGCGGCTCTGATCCGCCGGCAGTTCGGCGAGCTGGAGGGTTGCGTGCCGCTCGGCGTGGGTCAGGCGTTCGATGGTCTCAACCGCATGGTCGTCGACGACCAGTCGGGTCAGTCCCAGCCGCGCGCGGGCGGCCGATTGCACGCGACCGTCGCGCCGGCTGGATCCGAGGACGTTGCGAGCGATCCCGAACATCCATTGCTCGGCGTTGCCCTTCCCCGGGTCAAATGAGTCGATCGACTCGAGCGCACACGCGAAGGTCTCGGCCATAAGATCTGCGGCGAGCTCGGGCCGGCCGGTTGCCTTCATGAAGAACCCGAGTAGCGACCGCTCCAGCAGTCGGTACGCCGCCGCGAACGCGCTGGGATCGGCGCGAGATGCCAACAACAGGCCGTCGGCCGATTCCGGATCGCGTGCGGGCATCGTCAGGTATTAGCGAGGTGTCGCCATTTGTGACCAGATCCCTAACCCCGCCTCGTCGAGAGTCCTCTGGATAGGATTTCGCGCATGCGCACTATTCGGAACTTGTCCAACTATCGCGTCATGCCGTTGGCCGTGTCACTGCTCCCCATTCTGGCGGGCTGCGCCGGCTGACGAGACCGCTTGGGCGAGAGAGCGGGAACGGCGCGAACGGGACAAGATGGACGGGGCTACCGTCCTCTGAGACTGCCGACGCGACTATTTGGACACCATCGCCTCAGTAGTATCCCCCAGCGGCATGCGCCCCTCCCGCGTCTGGCAGAACTACGTGATGACGGCAGCCTGCGGCGCCATCGTCGTGATTCTCGGCCTCATCTCGAAGTTCTTCACCGATAACCAGTGCGTCACCGAAACCGAGAACACGGCCGGGCAGCACTGCGAATTCCTGCACACCCACCCCGCATGGTTCTTAGCCCCGGCCGCCCTCGTCATGATCGCCTTCGCGCTGATCCTCTTCCGCCGCTCCACACCCGCGGCGCAGTACACCGTCCTCGCCCTGTCCTTCTGTATCTACGCGGTCGTCCTGTTCGGCCCGATGGTCTGGGTCATAACCGCAGGCCACGGAGGCGGATGACTCGTCGCTGACCTGAGCCCAGCCGCCACTCTGGCGTGTGGGATGCTTGCCCCGTGTTCGAGCGGTTCACAGAACGTGCCCGACAGGTCGTTGTCCTGGCACAGGAGGAAGCTCGGATGCTCGGGCACAACTACATCGGCACCGAGCACATCCTGCTGGGACTGCTGGCCGAGGAGAACGGGATCGCGGCGCAGGTCCTTGTGGGCCTCGACATCCCGCTGGAGCGCGTCCGCGGACTGGTCGTGCGGATCGTCGGCTCGAGCGAAGAGGTCACCTCGGGCCAGATCCCGTTCACTCCGCGCGCCAAGCGGGTCCTCGAGCTCGCGCTGCATGAGGCAATGGGCCTCGGCCACGATTACATCGGCACCGAGCACCTCCTGCTCGGCCTCGTCCGGGAGAACGACGGTGTTGCCATGCACATCCTGCTCGACTTCGGAGCCGACCCCGAGAAGATCCGCAGTAGCGTCCTACACATGCTCGCCGGACCCGGCGGCCAGGACAGTGGACCGGCAAGCCTCACTCCCCCGTCCGCTCATGTCATTCACTACCCGAAGCCTCCGCCTGCGCTCGACTGGAAGCGCGCAAGCATGCTCTGGCGACCCGAGGGACTCGAGCTGCGTATACCGCTGCACCTCAATGACGGCGCCATTGCCGCGTTCGCCGCCGACGCGGCGTGGGCCAGTCCCCCACTCGCCGGGATGCGCCGCGAGGTCTGGAATGGCTGGGTGGCCTTGGCCTCCCCATCACTGCTCGATGAGACCGATCCCGTCGAGCTGCGCCAGGCGCTCGACGGCGCCGCAAAACGCGCGCTCGATGGGAGCGGGCGCGAGCTTGGCCGCGTCGAGGATTTTCTGCGGCGCCTGCGAGACGCTGAATAGCTAGACCGACCTCCGCTTGGGATTGCTGCGACATCATCTCTCGCGCTATTCCTGCGGCAGGATTCCGGGATGGCCCTGGACGTAGGCGATGCGCACGCGCTCAGCGGCAACGTCGGCGCGGATTCCGCGGAGACCCCTCAACAGCTGCGGGAGCGGGACGCCGTGCAGGATCTTCGCTCGACCTGCGGGTTTGGTGTGCAGGACAGCGGCCACCTGCCCGCTCATGCTGCGGAGGGTCATCTCGTCGGAGTGCAGCTGCGCGACCAGTGAGGGACGGGCGGGTTCGGGTGCGGCGAAGGGGTTGACCGGTCCGCCGCGGAGGACCTGCGTCACGGTCCTGCCGTCCTCCAGCAGCGCGGTCGCCCTGAAGGTGCCGCGGTAGAAGAGGCCGCCGTAGACGACGATGAAGACGTGGCTCGGCCCGGTCGGCTCCACCGTGCGGATGTCGGCCGGGGTGGTGAAGGTGACCGACCGGACGTTCGCCGCGGCAGCGCCGGCGATGACCGTCGTGCCCGGCAGGGCGCGACGCTCAACCTGCGCCTGCGAAGGCGCCCGGGCGCTTTCTGAGAGCGAATGAACGACGGTGATCCCCAGCGGAGCGTTTGGCTGTCCGCTCACCTGGCCGCCCAGCGGCTCGTCGCGTTCCTGGGAGCGTGCGTTCTTCGTGGCGCACCTAGACCCCCTCGATGTCTCCCCCGCCCCAGCGGCCACCTGTCCCGTGTCTGCAGACACGTAGGCGAACCGGTCCTCGATCACGCGGCCGACCTCCGAGATCGACCAGGCAGCCGGGCAGAGCGACGTCATCGTGAACCCCCACGGTGCCGACCCGTCCGGAGACGGCGCACGAACCTGCGGTTGGAGGTTCGGTGCGCTCGATTCCGTATGTGAGATCACGGTGCCCCCGCCGGGCAGGCGTGCACTGACTCGCAACGAGCTCGCCCAGTAGCTGCCCGGCAGCACCAGCAGGTAGGAGTGGTTGGCGTCCGCCCTGATCGGTCGCGGCGCCCCGGCACCGAGGAGCATCGCGCCGGCGGCCGGCGGCGGCACGACTCCCGCGACGACCGTGCGGATCGGCAGCGGTTCATAGGCACTCGGATCGGCGGGGTAGGCGCTCACGGTCGGAGTGAGGTTTTCGGGCGTCGGCGGTCCCGATCCCGCGCAGTGCGTGCCCGGTTCGCCGGGGCCCGCTTTGGAGACGTTCAACGGGACCGGAGCCGCTCCCGGGCGTGGTTCGACGAGGCGACCGGAAACGGTGATCCCGGCCTGCCAGCAGAAGAAGCGAGTCGGGTGGCTTGCTTCTCCGAATTTTGCCCGCGGGTCGGCATGTCCCCGCCAGCTGCGCAGAGTCCAGGCGGGACCCCCGGCAGGGTCAACGGCGTGCAGCTGCTCGACGACCGTCTTGGCGATCGGGTCCTCCAGCGGGGCGAAGATCGACCCGCCCGGCCTGACCCGCCGGTATCCCTCGACGCGCGTTTCGCGGATCGGCGCGCCGGTCTGCTCGGCAAACAGGGCCGTCGAGTGGCTGTAGCGGACGGTGCGCCCGTCCTTCAGGGTCGCGATCAGGGTCAGGGAACGAGGGTCTATATGTCCATCAAGGACCGCCAGGAACACACCTCCATGAGGGTCTATCGCGACCCGACGTGGACGGCCGGCGCCCCGGAGCGTCAGGCGCCGCACGCGCAGCGACACACCGCCGTACACCAGCGTGCGGGCCGGGTTGTTGCCCCACGGGTTGCCCGTCGCTTCGCCGTCGCCCGGATCGAAACGGTGAAAGCGGACAAACAGCGGTGCGCTGCCGAGCCTTCCACAGACGCCCGCTGCCTGGGACTCGTTCAACGGTCCGCCCGAGCTGCCGGGGCCGACCTCCTGCGATGCGCTCGCGCAGTTCTCATCGCCCGTCGCCCGCGGTGTGCCGATCGCCGCCCCTCCGCTGACCTGCCAGGGCGCCCCGCCATCGGGGTCGGCCGTTTCGAACGCAGCAGAGGCCGCGAACGAGATCGCATGCGAGCGGCCCGCACCGTCGAGGACCACGATCCGCGGCTGAACTTCCCCCAGCAGCCCCTGGTAGACGGTCACGAAGCTCCCCTCGGGACCCAGCCTGAGGCGGCGCGCTCCTCCGGGACCGAAGGCCGTCACCGACCTCGCGGTCGCTCCGGCGATCCCATTGACGACGGTCCGCGCTTCGCCGGGTGTTCGGCCGGCGAACTGTCGTGCACCGGCGAGCACGGGGCCGGCAATCCCCGGAACACCGCAGGCGTCGACGCCGACCAGCGGCAGGGCACGGAACACACGATCCAAGCCGACGATGCCGAACTTGCCGTTGAAGACCTGCCCCACCGCCGTGCAGGTCTCGCCGGTCGCGCTCCTGAAGAACCGCAGTTCCCACGGCGGGCCGCCTTGCGGATCGCTCGCATCGAGCCCCGCAAGAGTCACGCTGCCCGGGACGGGGTGTTCCCACGGAGCGACGTCCTCCGCGTGCGGGGAGGGCAACGGGCTCCCTTCGCTGATCAGCAGCACGGCCGTCGCCCCCGCCGCCGCCAGGAGAACAGCCAGGAAGATCATCACGACAACCAGCAGACGCGATCGCGACCGCCTGCCGAACCGGCGGCGTCCGGCAGCCCCCTGCGCGTCGGCAGCGACCGCCGGGACAAACTCCGGCGCGCTGATTCTCCGCTGCGCGGTCTCGACGAGCAGCCGTTCGAGCTGCGGCAGAACGGTCATGTCCCCTCCGATCGATGAATCGCTCATGGCTCCAGCCCAGTCTTTTCGCCTTCGGTTCTGAGCCGCGCGAGACCACGGCTGACACGCTTGCGAACGACCAGCCGCGAGCACCCCAGCTCCTCGGCGAGCTCCGCATAACCACGCTCGTCAACGACACGCCCCAGGATCGCCTCGCGCTCGCCCGCCGGCAGCTCGCCCAGCAACTCCAGCCAGGACTCACTCGCTCCGAGCTCCAGCACCCGGTCGATGTCCTGATCGTCCAGCGCCAGCGGCTCCAGCGCGCCGAGCCGCCTGCGCGCCTCCTCCGCGACGCGGCCGCGGCGGATACTGCTCACCAAAGTGTTGTGGGCGATCGTGAACAGCCAGCCGCTGGCGCTCGCACTGGCGGAGCCGCCGCGAACGGGGTCGAACGACTCCGCCGCCTCGAGCGCCGCCGCGAACACCTCGCTCGTCAGGTCCGCCGCAACCTCCGGGTCACGTGTCCTCGCGAGCAGATACCCGAGGATCGGCCGCTCATAGCGCCTGTAGAACGCGCCAAACGCCTGGCCGTCGACGCGTGTCCGAGCGAGCAACTCGGCATCGCTGTCAGGGCGCTCGCCGGCGTGCATGTCAGTACCTACGCTTGAACCCAGGAAACGTGACCGGGGACCCCCGGAGTTTGCACTCAGCTATCGACGGGTGCAACGATCGAACCTGCGCCGGACATGTAAAGGTGATGGCCCAACCCGAGCCCCGCGTGCACCCACCCAGCCACGACCCCGAGATCGCGGCACAGACCCAGCTGACGCGGCTGTACACGATGCATGGACCCGACGTGCTGGCTTATGCGCTGCGGCGAGCACCCAGCGCCGAGGACGCAGCCGAAGCGGTGGCCGAGACCTTCCTGGTCGCCTGGAGGCGTCTGAGCGATGTGCCGCCCGAGCCCGAGGCGCGTCTCTGGCTCTATGGGGTCGCCCGCCGGTCGCTGGCCAACCAACGCCGGGGCGCAGACCGGAGGGGACGGCTGGCCGAGCGCCTGCGCATCGAGGCCTCCACCGTGCTCACCTCGGTACCCGCAGACGACCAACGCGAAAAGGTGCTGGCGGCGCTCGCGGCACTGGCCCCAGATGATCGCGAGCTGCTGCTGCTGATCGGCTGGGAGGGGCTCGCTCCAGCCGAGGCCGCCGAGGTCCTCGAAATATCCGCCGTCGCCGCGCGGGCCCGCCTGCACCGTGCCCGCCGAAGGCTCGGCAAGGCTCTCCAGCAGCGAGCCGACCTCTCGACACAGCCGATAGCCGCACCGCAAACGGAGGAACCCTGATGCGCACGAGAGCAGTCCACGACATCCTCGCCGCCGCCAACCCGGTCCCCGACGGCACGCTGTCGACACCGGGCATCGAAGCGGCCGGCTACAAGCTGCTCGCCGAGATCATGGAAGAGCCCCGCGGCGCGCACCGGACCGTCGGCCCTCGGCGAGCGCACGGGCGTGCAAACGGTCGTGGCCGGTGGGGTCGAGCGCCCCTGATCTCCTTCGCCGTGGGACTCACCATCGCCGGAGCGGCATTCGCCAGCGGCGTCATCAACTTCGGCGCGCCCGCACCCAAGTCCCCACTGCAGCTCTTCACCGCGCCCCGGACCGGCGCCGGAGCACTCACTCCTGGGACCGTCCGCATGCTGCCCGTCTCCACGCCCGACCCGGCCGGCGGAGCACCCTGGGGGATTCGCGAGTTCGCCACCAGCCGCGGCCTCGGGTGCATCGAGGTCGGACGGCTCGCCGCCGGAAAACTCGTCGCGGTCGGCCAGGACTATACATTCGGGAACGACGGCCGCTTCCACGAACTCAAAGTCGCCAGCGGCGGCGCCGGCTACGGCGACTGGTGCGGCGCTCTCGACCGAAACCACAGGCTCTTTCTCAACGACACCTGGGGAGCTCAGCCGGCCAGCGCCTGGAACAGCCGGTGTTACGCACCCGGCACCCCTGCCGGCGGCCATCAGCCGGGCGAACCCGAATGCCCAGCGGCCGATGAGCGAAATCTCTATTTCGGGCTGCTCGGCCCGGACGCCAAGAGCGTCACCTATCGACTCGAAGGCCACAGCCACACGCTCCCCACGAGCGGCCCCGAGGGCGCCTACCTGATCGTCACCCGCTCGACCCCCGGGCAGCTCCTCAAAGGGGTCGGCGCCGGTGGCGTCGTCCCCGTCGACGGTCCCATCCGCGAAATCCATTACCGCGACGGCGCCACATGCCATCTGACATCAAAGAGCTGGATCGGCGGCGCCTACGCATGCACACCCAGCATGCAGGTGCCCGTCGGCTACGTAGCGCCAAAGAACCTGTCCTACACCCACCCGGAAGTCGCGACGCCCGTCTCCGTCCGGCGCATCCGAACGCGCAGCGGACGCTACGAGCTGCATCTCTCCTTTCGCTCCCGCGTCGCGCTCACCAACGCCGAAAGCGGCTACAACTTCATCTGGTCCGTCCCCGGGGCCCAGCACGAAAACCACGGCGGAGACAGAACCGAATCGGACATCGCCGCCGGACAGGTCCTCAGCACCACCACCTGCCCGCTCCCCGCCGGAACGATCCACGGAACCGTCAGCCTCTTCGAGCCCCACGAAACCTTCAAGAACAAGAGCGAAGTCGTCTACGCCTTCAAATACGAAAAAGTCGGAGTCCTCGTCGGCAGCTTCACAGCACAGATCCCCCGGACGCCGAACAAATCAGAACCCCCCGGGCGCTTCGAATCCCCATACTCCTCCTGCAGCCGCCGGGTGCCCAGAGGGCGAGGGTGACCTCGTCGGAGCGGTTCAGCATGCTCGCACTTGTTGGGCCGCCATCGACGACGATTCGGGGAGTGCATCGCAGGGGTTCGCGCGGGCCGGTGAGGTCTCAGGTGAGTCGGCTCACCGGACGATTGTCGCCTATTCCGCATGTTGGTCATTTTCCCGGGGCTGAGAGCTAGGCTCTCGAAATGAGTCTTCGCGTATACCGACAGCCAGTCCGGATCGCCTGCGTCGGGGTGCTGGCTCTGTTGAGCCTTGCCGTTCATGCGATGAGTGCTGAGGCAGTGACCGAACCCGAACTTCTGGTTTCGTCTGTGTCCCCGGCGAATGGGGCTGTCATTCCCGAAGCCATGGTTCTGGCACAGAGCGGCATCAGCATCCCGATCAAAGTGGAAACGAGCATGGCGCACCTAACGGGCCTGTCCGTCATCGTGGGTTCAGAATCGGCTCATGGTGGCGGCGCGCTGCAACGTGAATCGGCTACCAGCTTTGGCGGGTCAATCTTCGCCGTCGACCCCAGGGGGGCCGCCGGCACCTACCAGTGGCACGCCGACGGCCAAGCATTTCCGTCGCCCCATGCGGAAACCACTATCTCCTACCGGAGCCCGACCTACACCTTTACGGTGAGCGCAACGCCATCGTTGATCGAAGAATCGGTCCCTGTTCCATCGCTATCGGCATCCGAAGCGAAGACGGCGCTCCCACTGCTGATCGCGAAACAGATGCACCGAGTGCATCGCCTTACCGACCGGTGCGTTACCCAGACCTCGACGGCTGTCAGCTGCGAAGCGAGCTGGGCTTCATCTCAGCGGCTCAGAAGCTCGACGCTGCTCTACTCCGGCGACTTCCACCTTGAACGCAGCGGCGAAAAGCTCCACGTTCGCTTTGCAGGCCGGCTCCGCCACTACGGATGCAAGCCGCGAAATGCGACGCGATGCGGGTCCGCGATCCGATGGCGTGAGGTCCACTGATCTAACAGGCCCACAAGACCTCCCCGCTCAGGAAGCTAGCCGGGCATTGCGGGGCGGTGCGCGAACTCAGGTCGGTCCTGTTGCACGCAGGATGTTGCGTCGCGGCAGCTCGAGCAGCCGGCCAAGCGCAGCCACGGCACGAACTTCGACAGCTCATCCGTGACGCGCTAAGTCGGCTGGGCGAGGCAGCCTTCGCACCACCCTCAACGCATGGATCGGAGGCTCAAAAGCCAGTCGAGTCCTCCCGGCCCGGTCCTCCAAACAGCTAGCTGCCTTCCCGGCTCGGCGTCTGCGACGGCCGGACCCTCGCCCCCGCGGGCCTGACGGAATACTCCGATCCCCCGTCCGAGCATCTGCAACCTCCTGGCGCGAACCATCGCGGCTGTCGGGCCGTCCCATTCGCAAGTGTTGTCGAATCGCGCTTCACCGGAGTCTCGTCGGCTTACGACCCTAGCCCTCGCGCGCGCCTTCCGCGTCGAGCAGCTCGAGCACCTCGCGAAGTTGCGCGAACCGCTCGGGCCCCACCAGCTCCTCCCACTCGATCTCGACTTCACGGACGATCTCTCGGATGGCTGCCACAGCCGCCCATCCTCGCTCTGTCAGGCGTACGCGCTTGGAGCGCTGATCCTCCTCGTCCTGCTCGCGGGTGAGATATCCGAGCCGTTCCAACTGCCCGATCAGGTAGTTCATCGCCTGCTTGCTCATGCCGGTGTTGCGCGCCAGATCGCCTGGCCGCCGACCCTCGGGACCGGGATGTTGGAAGACGTCGTGATAGGCCGGCACGAAGTCCCGAAAGCCCCGCTCGTGCAGGCCGTCGAGCATGCGTTTGCGGACGACTTCAAAGGGTCCGCGCAGCAGCGCCCCGATCAGAGGCGACGGAACGAACTCGGTGTCGATTGAGACTTTGGTCAAAACACTTGACAGTCTACCCGGTCGTATGTAAGCTAGTCAAAGCTTTTTACTTCTACTGATGGTCCCGAGCGTAGCAGCACAACACGGCCGAGGGTCGCGCGGGGGTCGCGGCCCTCGGCCTGCACCACCACTTCCAAACCGATCCGAAGGAGATCAAGATGCAAGCACTTAGAGAAGCGATCACTGTCGGACCGCACACTGTCCGGTTCCTCGTCGAGGCCGCCGACTCGAACGCAAGCGTCGCCGTGTTCGAGTGCGAGGTCCCGGCGAACGCGAACATGCCGGTCGTCCACAGCCACGACGGATTCGAGGAGACGATCTACGGTCTGGAGGGGACGACCACCTGGACGCTCGACGGGGAGGTCGTCGAGGTGGGGCCAGGCGACGGGGTCTGCATCCGGCGTGGCGTGGTACATGGGTTCGAGAACCTCGGAGCGGTCGACGCGAAGTTCCTCGCGATCGCGAGCCCCGGCCTGTTCGGGCCGGCGTACTTCGAAGAGATCCGCGACGTCCTCGACGCGAGCGAAGGCGGTCCGCCCGACTTCGCCGCGCTCGGCGCGGTGATGCGGCGCCATGGCCTGACCCCCGCGCCGTAGCTCGACGGGAGACGGGCGTCGCTCCGCTCGTGGCGATGTTCTGATGGAATGGTCCACGATCCCCGACGGCGCCCGTCCCGCCCGTAACCGCAGTCTGCGTTCCGCGATCTCCGCAACCGGCGAGCTCGCCTGCGGCTGGCCGAGGGCGATGCCCCCGCGCCGGCCGGCAGCGAGGTGCTGATCGCGGTCGAAGCGTCTCCGATCAACCCCTCGGATCTCGGTGTGCTGCTCGGCGCGGTCGATCCCGGCGCGCTCAGGGCGGACGGGGCGGATCTCGTAGCCGAGGTGCCCGGAGCGGCGCAACCCTTCTATCGCGATCGACTCGACAAGCCGTTGCCGGTCGGCAACGGGGGCGCGGGCACCGTCGGGACACCTTTCTCACTTCTTCTGTGAAGTGAGGCTGCTTGCCAACAGCTTCGACGTCAAGTGGGTCATGAGCCAGGTCGGCCATGCCGACTCAAAGATGACGATGGATGCCACGGCACGAACTTCGACCAGCTCATCCGTGACGCACGCCGCCAGTTGGACGAGGCACCCTCCACGCCCCCCTCAACACCTGGATCGGCGACTCAAGAGGCACCGAAAAGGCACCGGGGCGAAAAGCGGGCGAATTTCAGGTCCGTGGCGGCCGCCCAGCGCGACTCAAAATCAGCTGCTGAGCAGGGAAAAGAAGGAATGGCGAGACCCGGATTCGAACCGGGGACACCACGATTTTCAGTCGTGTGCTCTACCAACTGAGCTATCTCGCCCTGCCGGCCCGCGGGGGGCCGAGGCCCGATGCTACCGAGTCATCGGCCTCTCAAGGACGTTCCCAGGCTTCGAGGTAGGGCAGCGGATCGATGGGGTGCCCGCCGGCGGCCTGCCAGCCCCCGACCCACATCTCGAAGTGCAGATGCGGAGCCGTCGCATCGCCCGTCTGCCCGGCCCTGCAGATCTGCTGGCCCGCTGTCACGCCCTGGCCTTCGCTGACGGCGAAGGAGCCGGCCATGCAGTGGGCGAACATGAAGTCCAGGCCGTAGCCCGTGTGCTCGACGACGTAGTAGCCGGCGCCACCCGCCTGGAAGGAGGTCGAGTCGATCGAGCCGGCCAGGGGAGCCAGGTCGGGCGTCCCTTCGGCCGTCAGGACGTCCTGGCCCTGATGGACGTGGCCCGAGCGGGGAGCTCCGAAGCGGTTTTCCGGGCCACCGAAGTTGTGCGGTCCGTTGACCGGGAAGACGGCTCCGTAGGCGAGCGTCTCCGCGGGGGTCGGGACTCCCGCTTCGGGGGGTGCGGGCGTCGGCGTGGGCGTCGGCTTGGGGGTCGGTGCCGGCTTGGGGGCGGCCCGGACGACGAGGGTCGCCTCGCCCGAGCTGTGGGCGCTGCGGATCAGGTTGCCGTTCTGGTGGTCGTGGGCGCTGACCGTGACGCGGTAGCTGCCGGGCGCAAGACGTGCGCGCGAGGGCCAGCGGACGGTCAGCCTGCGCGAGGTGTGGACCCAGCCCATCGTTGCCCTGACGACGGTCCGGTGGGTGTGCAGGTCCGTGATCAGGACGCGCATCGAGACCGTTCCGACACCCCGCTCGATGACCTTGACCGTCACCCTCGGCGGACGGCCCGTGAGAGTGCTCGCCGGCACGTTCAGTTCCGCCACGACGGGGCGCGTGACACTCGCACGGACACCGAACTCGCTCCCGCCCGAGGCCGCCGTGGAGGGCGAGGGCGCAACAGCACCACCCGGTTCACCGGCCGCTGCTGCGCCGGTCGCCGGGATCAGGAGTGCTGCTGTCGTCAGGGCCCCGAGGGCGGCCCCGCGAACGAGTCTCATCCTGTTCTCTCGGCCCCTTCCGCCGTCCCCCCGAGGCCTGCGCGACGAATTGCAACGATCCTACGACGCCCGGGCCCGCTCGAATTCCTCCACAAGGGATCGGTATGTCAGCTGCAGCCCATCGGCGATCGGCACCTCTGCGCGCCAGCCCAGCTCGGCGGCGGTGTGCGACGTGTCGAGGCAGCTGTGCTGGAGCTCGCCCGGTCGCAGGTCCGCCAGCTCGGGGGCGATCGTGCTCCCCGCCACCTCCCCGAGGCCCGTCCAGATCGCCATGACATCCGTTTCGACGCCGGTGGCGATGTTGTAGGTCCCCGACTTGCCCGAGGCGGCCATCAGGGCCGAGACCACATCGGAGACGTAGACGTAGTCCCTGGTGGGTTTGCCGTGGCCGTAGAGTTTGGGCGCCCGGCCGGTGTAGATGTGCTCGGCGAAGATGGCCACCACCCCGGCCTCCCCGTGAGGGCTCTGGCGTGGGCCGTAGACGTTGCCCAGGCGACAGACCGCATGGGGGATTCCCGAGGAGAGCGACCAGGTGTTGACGTAGGCCTCGGCCGCCCACTTCGAGGCCCCGTAGGGCGAGAGCGGCGCGGGGATCCAGCTCTCGCGGGTGGGCCGCGGGGCGGCGTCCCCGTAGAGGGCCCCTCCGGTCGAGGTGAAGGCGACCGGGGCGCCGCAGCGGCCGGCCGCCTCGAGGACGTTGAGCGTCCCACGGACGTTGACTTCGCAGTCACGGCCGGGATCCTGGACGGATGCCACCACGCTCGCCTGGGCGGCCAGGTGGAAGACGGCCTGCGGCTGGATCTCCTCGAAGGCCTGCTGGAGGGATGTGAAGTCGACGATGTCGATCTGCCGGAGCTCGGCGGCGGGCGCCACCCGCTCGGCCAGGCCGGCCGAGAGATCGTCGACCACGACGACCTCGCGCCCCTCCGCCAACAGGGCGTCAACGACGTGGGAACCGATGAACCCGGCCCCGCCGGTGACGATCGCGCGATTGCTCACGCGGGGAATCTATACGGAGGCCGCGGAGGCGGTGCCGCTGAGCAGACCTTCGACCGCTTCGACGGACTCGTCGATCCGCTCGAGGACCCGCATCTCCCGCCGTTCCCGCGGCAGACCGCCACCCACGGCGGGGCCGCCGAGGACGATCGGCATGCCCGGGTGGCTGCTCCGCAGGTCGCGCAGGGCCAGCTCGACCGACTCGGACTCGCCGGGGCCGGTGGAGCCGAGCACCACCACATCGGGGGACTGGCTCTCCACCATCGCCAGCAGGCGCTCGGCCGAGAGGTCCGTGTCGAAGATCGTCTGGAACCCTGCCGCGGCGAGCTGGTCGTGGACCATCTGCAGCCCCAGGGTGTGGTGGTCCCCCTCGACGCCCGCCAGCAGGACCCGCTCGCGGGTCGCCTCGGTGCCGCCCGTCATGTACCTGTAGAGCGTGGCCAGGACCCGGCGGACGATCGTCGAAGCGCGCAGCTCGCGCTCGGGTCCCATGCTGCCCGATTCGGAGAGGACGTCCAGTCGTCGCAGGGCCGGGCCGATCACCTCGGCGTGCAGGGCCGTGGGGGTGATCCCGTCCTCGATGGCTGTCGCGATGGCGCCCTCGGCCATCTCGGCGTCGCCTCGTTCGAGGGCCGTGGCGAAGGTCTCCAGGGTGCTCTCGACGAGAGCCTCGGGGTCCAGGCGCAGCTGCTCGCGGGCGTCCGGGCCGGAGCGCCCGAGGACTTCCATGAAGGCGTCCAGGAGGACAGGGTCGAAGTGCCGGCCGCGCTGTTCGCGCATCATCTGGACGGCCTCCTCGACGGAGAAGGCCTTGCGGTAGACACGATCGCTGGTCAGCGCGTCAAAGACATCCGCAACCGCCACGATGCGCCCCTCGATGGGGATCGACTCGCCCTTCAGTCCGCGGGGGTAGCCGCTGCCGTCCCACTTCTCCTGGTGGCTGAGGGCGATCGTGGCTGCCATGTCGAGGATCGAGGAGGAGGAGCCGCGCACCAGGCGGTGGCCCTCCTCGGCGTGGGTCTCGACGATGGCCCGCTCCTCGGGGGTCAGGGGGCCGGGCTTCAGGAGGATCGCGTCGGGGATGGCCACCTTGCCGACGTCGTGCAGCGGAGCCGAGTGGCGCAGGCGCTCGCAGAACTCCGCATCCATGCCGATGTGCTCGGCCAGCAGGACCGAGAAGCGCCCGATCCGCTCGATGTGCGCGCCCGTGTCCTCGTCTCTGAACTCGACGGCCATGGAGAGACGCTGAACGGTCTCCGCCTGGGCGATCTCCAGCTCGGAGAGAGCCCGTTTCAGCTCGCTGGTGCGGCTCTCGATCTCATCCTCGAGGGCGTCCAGGCCTTTCTCTCCCAGCTTCCGTCCTGCTCCCACGGCACCGATCGCAAGCACCACGGCGAACAGCCCGCCGAGCAGCGAGACGCCCGACAGGGCGATGCCCGCGCCACCCGCGAGCCCCAGTGCTCCCCACGCGAGGAGACCGACCAGGGGCGACGGCCCCGAGGGACCCTGCGCCGAGGCGGAGCCACCGTGCCGGGCGCCCGTTCCGCGCGGCTCAGCCATGGGACGGTCCCTCGAGGGGCGTTTGCGCCCGGGGCCGTGCGGCGAGGACCCAGAATCGGACCCCTGAAAGAGGCTGGCTTGCAATGCACTGTTCACTGAGAACTCTCGCGTCCTTGTCCGGTCCCAGGTTTTGGCGCGTCATTGCCCCGTTCGACGCCCCAGGGGGCGCACTTGATTCGGTCTCGGTGCCAGTGGACATATGACCGAATCGGCTAATCAGCCTCCGTTCTGAAGCTTGCTGATGTCAATTGCGTTCGCGGGAGCCGTCAGCGTGACCGGCTGATCCCACCGATCGAGGGTCACCCTGCCGCTTTCCTTGCCGTTCTTGGCGATCTGCAGCGGGTAGGCCTTGCCCGTCGTGGCGACGTAGAGCGTGCCGCCCTTGGACGTGTCGTTCAGCGCGATCGCCTTCTGGCCGTTGATCGTCGTGGTCGAGCCCTTGGAGAGGGTCCCGTGGCTCGCCAGGGCGCTGTCGATCAGCTTGCTGAGGTTCGTCAGGGAGGCCAGCGAGGCCAGTTCGCCGCTGTCGGCGGGGGCCTTCAGCCAGCGTCCCTGGAGCAGCTGCGCCGCAGCCGCCCCGCCGACGTGTTTGTAGAAGGCGGCGCTGCCGTTGATGTAGACGGAGCCTTCCGTCTGGATCAGGTCGATGGTGAACCCTTCCTGGCCGATTTTGCCCTTGCCGCCCTTGCCGGCGAGCAGTTCCATGTCCAGGGTGATGGGCTTGCCTTCGCTGACGATCGAGCCTGAGATGTGCACCGACTTGGCTTCCGAGGCCGCTGTTTTGGTCGCTTCGAGGATCTCCGTGGCGGACTTCGATTCGATGCCGTTGCCGGACGGGGAGGAGGACCCGCAGCCGGCCAGGAGCGCCAGGGCGAGGACGGCGAGCAGCAGCGCGGCGGGGGAGGTCCTTCTCAGATAGCTCATCGGCAGACTCTAGCCCGCGCTCCAGTCGGGCCTGCCCGGACGCTAGAGCTGAGAGGTGTCCGTCGGCTGGCCCAACAGGAGGCGGCCGGTGAGCTCCCAGGTCGCCGGGGCGACCATCATGTGCTGGGTGGCCACGTTGGCGTCACGGAAACGCCGCTGGAGGGGACTGCTCGAGTAGATCGAGCTCCCTCCTCCGGCGCGGTACATCGCCGTGGCGACAGTGGCCGCCGTCTCCGTCGCGTGGGTGGCGGCCAGCCGCAGCCCCAGCCTCAGCTCCTCAGAGAGGGCCTCCCCCGCCTCAGCGGCACTCCAGGCGGCCTCGATCTGCTCCAGCGCCAGCGCTCTCGCGGCACGCAGGGAAGCCTCGGCGCGGGCCAGCTCGGCCTGGATCGTCGATCGCTCCGCCGGCGACCGGGCACCAGGAGCGGGGCGCCTGCTCCCCGCCAGCGAAAGGAGACCCTCGATCGCACCCCTGGCGATCCCCGTCGCCACCGCGGCGATCCCCAGGGCGAGCAGACCGAACAGCGGGAAGGCGTAGAGCGGGCCGTCCTCGCGCGGGCGGTCGGTGAACAGGGACACGCCCCGCCCGACGGGGACGACCTCCTCCGTCGCGGCCACGTCCTGGCTGCCCGTGCCGCAGAGGCCCGAGACGCTCCAGGTGTCGATCACCTCGAGGCGGGCCTTCTCCATCGCCATCAGCCTCACGTCGGGCCGGGAGCCCTCGAGCAGCTCTGGACCGTCCTCACCGTGGACGATGCAACCCCCGAGCATCCAGTCGCTGTGGCCGATCCCGCTGGCGAACGACCACCTGCCGTCGACGAGGAAGCCCTCGCCGGTCCGCCTGGCCCTCCCGCGGGGCGCGAAGACACCCGCCACGACGGACTTCCCGCCGGCGAAGATCTGCCGCCCATCCTCCACGGGGAGGTAGGCGCCCAGCAGGCTGCTGGTCGAGGCGACCATCGCACACCACGCGGCCGCCCCGTCGCCGGCGCCGAGCGCCTCGAGCGCAAGGAAGGTCTCGCCCGGCTGGGCCTCGGGGCCGCCGAGGGAGCGGGGCAGGCAGAGATGCAGGAGCCCCGCCGCCCGGAGCTCCTCGACCAGCTCGGGTGCCAGGGCGCGCTCGCGCTCGGTCTTCTCGGCGAGGCCGGCCGCCAGCGGCGCGAGCCTGAGGGCCGCCTGCAGGGGGGACTCGGCCGCGGCGGGTGCCATGGCATGGAGACTATGCAAGGCCGCCCCGGGAGGTTGTGCGATTGCCCTGGCGCGGGGCCCGGCACGGGGCTACACTCGGGCACGGCAGGGCAGCCATCCGAAGCTGGGAGACAGAGAGAGATGACCGGATTGGGCGATCGAGAGCGCGTGCCTGCAACGGCCGCACGGCGCCCGCGCGCTGCGCGAGGCGGACAGGTGCTGCTGATAGTCGCCCTGGCCCTCTGCGCATTCTTCACCGCCAGTGCGTCGGGCGTCATCGTCCATCTCCCCGCCGGCAGGCTGAGCTACCTGCCGGTTCACCGCACGAAGGCTTTGAGCGCCAACAGCTCAAAAACGCCGGTCTCCTACCACGGCGGCCCGGTGATGAGCTCGAACTCGAACTACACGATCTACTGGTCGCCCGCGGGAGCCTCGGCTTATCCGGCCGGCTACGAGACGGGCGTCAACAGGTATCTGGAAGACCTGGCCCATGACAGCGGAGGCCTGAAGAACACGGACTCGGTCCTCGTCCAGTACGGCAACGGCGGCGGGGAATTCGCGAACTACGACTCGCATTTCGCAGGCGCTCTCTCCGACACCGACCCATATCCGCTCAACGGCTGCGAAGCGGCGGTGATCTGCATGACCGACCAGCAGATCCGTGCAGAGCTGGTTGGCTTCATCGAAGCGCACAAACTCCCGACGGACCTGCAGCACGAGTACTTCCTGCTCACGCCGGCGGGGGTCGAAAGCTGCCTCCAGGAAAACGAAAAGTCCTGCTCGGACGGCTCGACCCATCCCGGCTTCTGTGCCTACCACGGCTACATCCCCGTCAGCAGCGGGGTCATCATCTACGCCAACGACCCCTACGTCGCCGGCCTCGCCTGCAACCCCGGCGAACAGCTGCCCAACGAAAACCCCTCCGACGCCACGATCGCCGGCGGCCTGGCCCACGAGCACAGCGAGTCGCTCACCGACCCAGAACTGAACGCCTGGTACGACAGCAAGGGCCAGGAGGTGGCCGACAGGTGCAGGACGGGCAAGACGAAGACCGAATTCGGCGAACCGCTGGGGACAGCGCCGGACGGCGCCGACTACAACCAGGTCATCAACGGGGACCTCTACTGGTTCCAGCAGGAGTGGAGCAACGAACTCGCGGGCTGCTCGCAGCGCTTCGCCCAGTTTCCCGTTGTGACCAAGCTGAGCCCCAGGAAAGGGGCCCTCACGGGCGGCACCACCGTGACCATCACCGGCTCGGGGTTCACGGCACCCGCCGTCGTGCAGTTCGGTGAAGTGCCGGCCACCGGTGTCGTCGTCAACTCGGCCACCAGCATCACCGCCGTTTCCCCCGCCAACGCGGCGGGCAAGCTCGACGTGACCGTCACGACCGCCTCAGGAACGAGCACGATCAACAAGAAAGACCACTACAAGTACAAGTAGCGCGGCGCGGGATCTCCGCGCGGCTGCCCCTCAGCCGCCGGGCGTCTGGGCCGCTTCTTCTTCCTTGCGACGCTGGCGTTCTTCGCGGAGACGTTGGTGTTCTTCGCGGGTCTTCTGGCGTTCCGCTTCGCTCTTGGGAGGATGCGAGGCCTGTTCGGGTTTGTTTTCCTTGCGGGCCAGGATGCGTTCTTCCCTGGTCCTGGGCGGCCGCGAGGAGCCGACCGAGGCGGCACGTTCTTCATGAGCCAGGAGGCGTTCTTCTTCGGTCTTGTGCACCCGGCGCTCCACGGCGGCCTTCTGTTCCTCCCGTATCCGCCGGCGTTCGGCTTCGCGCTGCGCCTTCCCACCGGGGCCTCGTTCTTCGGCCTGGCGCCTGCGTTCTTCTTCGACGCGGTGTTTGTTTTCGTCGCTTCGCCGTTCGCGTTCTTCAGTGCGCTGGCGGCGTTCGTCTTCGCTCTTGGTGGTCCGCGTCCCCGGCCGGCCGGACGGGCCGGCGGCTTCTGATTCGACGGCGGCGAGAGACCGTTCGCCGGCCGCGCCGGTTCCCCGAGTCGAACCGGGCGCCGCGGCCGAGCCTGTCTGTCCCGCTCCGTTGGCAACAGCCGCTTCGGTGCCAACCGTTCCGGGAACCCAGCCCCTGTGTGCGGCGGTGGCGGCCACCGCCGCGCGAGAGGCGCCCGCGGGAGTGGCGGGGGCGATGAGGACCGAAGCGCCCGTTCCCGCTCCGGCGCCGAGGCAGGCGACGCCGGCGGCGAGCTTCAGGAGGAGCGCTTTGAAGCCCCCTCCGGCGACCTCGGCGGCGCCTGCCGCAACCGATCCGCCCACGGCCGCGCCGCTGGCATACCCGCCCGGGTCGGTGCCGGCTCCGATCCCCATCGCATCCTCGAAGGCGCGGTACTTGAGCATCAGGGAGGGGACCAGCGGCAGCAGGACTCCCAGGTGGCGCCGCTGGCTTGCGACCCCGTCGGCATAGAGCCTGCAGTCGTCGCAGGAGCGCAGGTGGCGTCGCAGGCGGCTGCGCAGCAGCGACGCCCCACGGGCGGTGGCGAGCTCTTCACGGATCTCCCGGCAGTCCGCCTCGCGTGCCGTCCGCTCAGAGATCAGGTTCGACCGGGCCTGGCAGATGAAGGCCTTGACCTGATCGGTCTGCACGCCCAGGACGGAGCCGATTTCCGACTGGCTGAAACCGTGGAGCTCGGCCAGGATGAGCGACGCGCGCTGAGACTCCGGCAGGGTCCGCAGGCCCTCGATCATCAGCCGGATCTCCTCCTTGAGTTCCACTTCGCGCAGTGGGTCGCCGTTCAATGCCGGCTCGCCGTTGAGCTCCACCCAGGGGCGGCGGCGCCGAAGGATGCTCAGGCACTGGTTGCGGGCGATCGTGAACAGCCAGGGCCGGAGTGCGACGGTACGGCGGTCGGAGCGGAGCGAGCGGTAGGCCGCGGCGAAGGTCGCCTGGACGGCATCCTCCGCATCGTGTCGCGAGCCGAGCATGTAGACGCAGAACGACAGCAGTTCCGTCGAGTGGCGGTCATACATCGCCTCGAAGGCCGCCGAGTCGCCGCGGCGCACGGACGCCACGAGGCGCTCGTCCCCGACGAGTCGCAGCCGGATACGGGACGCGGTCGTCACCGCCCCGAGCCCTCCCTCAAAACCCGACCGCGCTTCCCCATCCAGCCTCTCCTGGTGCATCCTGCGGACCTACCTGTACATACCAAACCTACTCGTCTCTAACCACGCCTTCAAGTGCTCACCGGAGGATCCAGCCCGAGGCGAAAGGGACCGCCTCCGTCCAACCTTTTGCCCCTTCGCGCGTTACGGGAGCGAACCGGCGGACTGTCGCCCAACAACCTTTTGCGAGCCCGCGCGTTCTACACACAGGACGCTCAACAAAGCTGAAGGGCCGCCATCGCAGTCATGTCTCCAGAGCAGAACATCGAGCTTTACGGCAGGGTGATCGCGGCCGCCAACGCTCGGGAGGTGCCGAGCGATCTCCTGGCCCCGGACTTCTCGATGGAGCACCACACCAGTGCCGCCACGGACTACACCTACCGCGGTGCGCCCGGGTGGCGTGACTGGATGAACGACCTGCTCGAAGAGTTCACCGATGACGCCCGCTGCGAAGTCGAGCAGCTGATCGCCGCGGGGGACGACTTCGTCGTGGCCATGCTCCGGGTCGCCGGCCATGCCATCCACTCGGGGAACCCGCTCGAGTTCCGCTGGGCCGAGGTGACCTGGTTCCGTGACGGCCGGGCGACGCGGTCCGCCGGCTACACCAACGGCAGCGACGCGATGCGGGCAGCGGCCGCCTGAAGCCGGGCAGGGTCTAGCTCGGCGGTGTGATCGTTCAGCCCACCGCGACGCCGTGACCGACAACCGAAGTGGTGAGGAAGCCCGGGTTTATGTCGCAAGGTGGGCCGCCGACACAACCCGTGAGGTCCGCCCGCCCGATCGAGCCCGGGCTGGTCGCCCAGTAGAGACGAGGGCCGCATTTGCCTGCCAGGATCGCGTCTCGCGCGATCGGGGAGCCTGTATAGAGGGGCGAACAGGCGTGGTAGCAGAGGATGTCCCCGTCGGTTTGGGAATGCTCATCGAAGCTGACGGGGGAGCCATCGATGTTCTCGGTGACGGAGCTCACGGTTGACTCTGGGGAACGCCGAGAATAGGGTCGGCGAAGTGCCAGGGGTGCGCCGGACGAGGGGACGCCCGGATGCGAGCAGACCACCCAACGTCCTCAGTCACAAGAGGGGGAGTGCAATGAGGAAGCTTGTTGGAGCTATCACACCGCTGTTGGCGATCACCGCGCTCGCGGTCGTGCCGGCAGCGGCCAGCGCAGTGCCGCACTGGTTCAAAGGCAAAGTAGAACTCACGAGCGCGCCCGTCACGGTCACGACTGCCGGCAACCTGACGCTCATCGCGGCCGGCGCCACGATCAAATGCAAAGTCAATGATGCCGAGGAAATCTGGAACCCCGTCGGCGGCGGCGCGGGCGAAGACCTGATGACGGCTTTCAACTTCTCCAAATGCAAAGTCACGACCGGCTCATCGGCCTGTCCGACCAAAGGCTTTGTCGAAGTCCTGCCAAACGGGTTGAACTGGCCGTCACAGCTGCTCTCGGGGCCACCGATCCGCAACGAAATCCAGAAGGTGCGGATCATCATCAGGTGCCTGGCGGGAACGCCGCCGGACGAATTCGAAGGCTCGCTCACACCGGAAGTCGTAAAAAACAAACTGGTCTTCGGACCTGGGAGCGGGGCGTTGACCGACCCCTTCTCCAACACGCTGGAAATCTCGGGCAGCGACACCATGAAAGCCGTCGGGAAAGGCGCGATAAACGCCAAATAGAACTGTGATCCAGGCGAGGTCCAGCAGGCCCGCCGGATGAGCAGGGAACAGCGGATAAAAGGCCGGGCGTCATCATGGAGCCCGGCCTTTCTGTCTGTCGAGTGCGGTCTCCCCAGCTAGACGAACAAGGCGGAAGCGCAAGCGCCAAAACACCGTTCCGGCGGACCTTATGCGGCCTCCCACGACCGTCCGACCTTGGGGCGCTCCCCTACTCCCGCTCAGAGTGCGATCGCCACGTACTTCGTCTCGAGGTACTCGCCGATCCCCTCGAAGCCGCCCTCGCGGCCGAAGCCCGACTGCTTGACGCCGCCGAAGGGGGCGGCGGGGTTCGAGACGACGCCCTGGTTGACGCCGACCATGCCCGTCTCGATTGCCTCGCTGACACGGAAGGCCCGTTCGAGGTCGCGGGTGTAGACGTAGGCAACCAGGCCGTACTCGGTCCGGTTGGCGGCGGCGATGGCCTCCTCCTCGCTCGAGAAGGTGGCGATCGGGGCGACGGGGCCGAAGATCTCCTCCTCAAGCAGCCGGGCACCGTCCGGGACCGAGGACAGGACGGTCGGCTCGTAGAAGTAGCCGGGCCCGTCGGGACGGCCGGCTCCGAGCAGGACCTCGGCGCCCTTGGAGACGGCGTCGCCGACCAGTTCGGCGACCTTGTCGCGCTGGTTCGCATCGATCAGCGGTCCGACATCGACACCCTCCTCGGTTCCCCGGCCGACCTTCAGCCTTCCCATCCGCTCGGCCAGGCGCGAGGCGAACTCCTGCGCGACGGACTCGTGGATGTGAAAGCGGTTGGCCGCCGTGCAGGCCTCACCGACGTTGCGCATCTTCGCCAGCATGGCTCCCTCGACGGCGGCGTCCAGGTCGGCGTCCTCGAAGACCACGAAGGGGGCGTTGCCGCCGAGCTCCATGGAAACCCTCAGGACCTGGTGTGCGGACTGTTCGATCAGCGTTCTGCCGACCTCCGTGGAGCCGGTGAACGAGAGCTTGCGGGTCCTGGGGTCCTTCAGCAGCGGTTCGATGACCGCACCGGATCGCTTGGCGGTGATCACGTTGAGGACCCCGGCCGGGAGGCCTGCGTCCTGCAGGATCCTGGCGAGGGCCAGCATCGAGAGGGGCGTCTGCTGGGCGGGCTTCACGACCATCGTGCAGCCGGCTGCGATGGCGGGGGCGAGCTTGCGGGTTCCCATCGCCGTCGGGAAGTTCCAGGGGGTGACGAAGACGCATGGCCCGACCGGCTGGCGCATCGTGAGGATCCGCCCTTTGCCGGTCGTGTTCACCATGTAGCGGCCATGAATCCGGACGGCCTCCTCGGAGAACCAGCGGAAGAACTCGGCCGCGTAGGCGATCTCCGAGCGCGACTCGGCTACGGACTTGCCCATCTCCAGGGTCATCAGGAGAGCCAGCTCGTCGGCCTGCTCGACGATCGCCTCATATGCCCTGCGGAGGATCTCACCGCGGTCGCGGGGAGCCGTGGCGGCCCACTCGGCCTGTTTGTCCGCGGCGGCGCCCAGCGCCGCCATGGCGTCCTCGGGGGTCCCGTCGGCGACCTCGATCAGGATCTCCCCGGTCGCCGGATCCTCGACCCCCAGTCTTCCCGCGCCGGTGGCGGCGCGCCACTCGCCGTCGATCAGCAGATCCGTCGGCACGGCATCGAGGACGGCGCGCTCGCGCTCCTCGCCAGTCATCGTGCAGCCCTCACGCGGACCGCCTTCGAACCCGACCTCGAATCCATGGGATCTCCCTCCCTCGACCGCGACCGTCCGCCTGCTCGCGTGTTCAACGAACAGAAGATGGACCTCATCGGCCCAACCTATCACCGCCCTCCGGCCCGCCCGGCGAGCGGCCCCGAGGCCGGACGGCGCCTCTGTCTGGTGCTGGCTGCGGCACTGGCGATCCTCGTCTCCGTGACCGCAACGGCCGGCGCCTCGTCGCTCGTGATCGAAGGGGCCGGAAACGGCCACGGCGTCGGGATGAGCCAGGAAGGGGCGCGGGGCTACGCCCTGCACGGCTACACCTACAGCGACATCCTGGCCCACTACTACACCGCCACCACGCTGGGCCAGGCCCCCGCCAAAGCGATCGTCAAGGTGCTCGTCGGCTCGAAGGTCAAGCGCGTCCCGCTCGAGCGCTATGTCCGCGGCGTGGTCGCCGCCGAGATGCCGTCGAGCTACCCCGCGGCGGCCCTCGAGGCGCAGGCGGTCGCGAGCCGCACATATGCCCTCACCTCACACGCCGGCGGCTCGCGCTTCAACGTCTACTCGGACACCCGCTCGCAGGTCTACCGCGGGGCGGCCGCTGAAACATCGGCCACCAACGCGGCCGTCGCCGCGACGGCGGGACAGATCGTCCTCTACGCGGGCAGGCCCGCGATCACCTATTTCTTCGCCAGCTCGGGCGGCATGACCGAGAACGTCGAGAACGGCTTTCCCGGAGCCGAACCGCAGCCGTGGCTGCGAGGGGTCGTGGACAGCTACGAAGGGTCCGCCTCCAGATGGAAGCGCGACCTCAGCTTCACCGTTGTCGCGCGGATGCTCCACGGCCTCTTCAGGGGCTCCTTCCGAGGGATCGAGGTGCTCAAGCGGGGAGTCTCGCCACGCATCCTCAGGGTCCGCGTGATGGGCTCCCGCGCGGCCTCCGTCATCGGCGGTCCGGAACTCGCCGGCCGGCTCGGGCTGAGCTCGACCTGGGCCTACTTCAGCATCCGCAACGGCAAGGTCATCAGGCCCGAGGCCGACCACAGCGGACAGTCCCGTCACGCCGGCGCCCCGCCTCCCGTCGGCGGCCAGGGCGGGGTCTCTCCGACGCCCAATCAGAGCGCCCAGGGCAGCGCCGTCAGCTCGAGCGGCGGCACCTCGCCCACCGGCTGATCGCGCCCGGGCGCCAGGGCACGTAGGCTCCGGGAATGGCCGGAGCACTGCTGATCGCCGACGTCCCCTGGCTGCTCTACCGCTCCTACTTCGCACTGCCCAAATCGATCACCGACGGCGAGGGACGACCCGTGAACGCGCTGCTGGGAACGGCGAACGCCCTCCTGGGGCTGCTTGAACCGTCCGCGGGGCAGCCGACGCCGCGGGCTGTGATCGCCTGCATGGGAGCCGAGGAGGCCGCCTACCGCGTTCGCCTCTATCCGGCCTACCACGCCCACCGCGACCCGATGCCGGACGAGCTCAGACGCCAGTGGGAGCTCGCGCCCGAACTGCTGCGGGGCATGGGCTGGACATACGTGACGCACGCCTCCCTGGAGGCCGATGACGTGATGTTCTCCTTCGCCCGCGCAGAGCAGGCGGCCGGTGGCGAGGCGCTGCTGCTGACGGGCGACCGCGACCTCTACGGCGCCGTGGGCGACGGCGTCAGCGTCCTCGAGCTGAGCAAGGGCCTGATCTCGGGGCTGATCGACCGGGCGGGCGTCCGCGAGCGCTACGGGGTCGACCCCGAGCAGGTCCCCGACTTCATCGCGCTGCGCGGTGACCCCTCCGACGGCCTGCCGGGCGCACCGGGGGTCGGGGCCAAGACGGCAGCCGAGCTGCTGTCCGGCAACGGGACGCTCGAGGGCGTCATCGCAGCGGCCCGCGAGATCACCGCCGGTGCCCGCCCGCCCGCGAAGCCGCTGACCGCCAGGATCGCCGCCTCGATCGCGGAGAACGCGGGGCTGCTGGGCGACTTCAAGGAGATCGCGACCCTTCAGACGGTCGAGGTCGAGCTGCCGGGCGAGCAGCCGACGGACCACGCACGCGGCTCGCTGATCGCCGCCGAGCTGGGCATGCGCCGCCTCGCCGAGCGGCTGGCGAAGATGGCTAGGGCGTGAACTTGACGGTGATCACGTCGCCGTCGGCCATCGCGTAGTCGCGGCCCTCGAGGCGCAGCGTCCCGCGGTCCCGCGCGCCGGCGTAGCCGCCTGCGTCGACGAGCTCCTTCCAGCCGATCACCTCGGCCCGGACGAAGCCCTTCTGGATGTCCGTATGGATCTGTCCCGCCGCATGCCACACCGAGAGCCCCCGGCGCAGGTGCCAGGACTGCGCCGGCTTCGCCTCCCCGGCGGTGAAGAAGACCAGGAGCTCGAGCAGGCCGAAGGCCTCTTTGACGACCCGCTGCAGGGGGGTGTCGACGGCCGGCCCGTCCCCCGGCAGCGACATCAGCTCGGCGCGCATCGCCGCCGCCTCGTCGTCCTCGAGCTCGGACAACTCGGACTCGATACGTGATGAGACCGCGACGACCCGGGCGCCCTGAGCGGCGGCGTGCTCGGCGATCGCCGCCGGGACCTGATCGGATCCCTCGTCGACGTTGGCCACGAACAGGACGGGCTTGGCCGTCAGCGAGCCGAGGTCGCGGGCGGCGTGTGGCGCCTCCTCGGGGACGGGCACCACACGAGCGGGGCGTCCCGCCTGCAGCTGGCCGATCACCTCGGTCAGCCAGGCCTCTTCGGCGATCGCCACACGGTCGCCGCCCCGGGCCTGTTTGGAGACTTTGTCGATACGCCTCTCGGCCGTCTCGAGGTCGGCCAGGATCAGCTCGGTCTCGATCGTTTCGATGTCCGCCAGCGGATCGACCCGGCCCTCGGGATGGATGACGTTCTCGTCCCCATGGGCTCGAACGACATGGACGAGCGCGTCCGTCTCGCGGATGTTGGCCAGGAAGCGGTTGCCCAGACCCTCACCTTTGTGGGCGCCCGCGACCAGCCCGGCGATGTCGTGGAAGTCGATCGTGTCCCAGACGATCTCCGAGGAGTGCACGGTCGCAGAGACCTCTTCCAGCCGCACGTCGCGGACGGGCACGACCGCGACGTTGGGCTCGATCGTCGTGAACGGGTAGTTGGCCGCCTCCGCTCCGGCTTTGGTGAGAGCGTTGAACAGCGATGACTTGCCCGCGTTGGGCATCCCGACGATCCCGATCCTCGTGCTCATGGCGTCGCTCCGGCGGCGGCGGGGCAGGCGGGCCGGGAGCGAGCCCCCATGCCGGCGGCGACGGCCGTGCCGAGCAGCGCCCCGGCGAGGATGTCGGAGGGATGGTGCACGCCCAGGTAGAGGCGCGAGTAGGCCAACGTCGAGGCCAGGGTGTAGAGCACGATCCTCGGGACACCCAGATCGCTGTAGGCGAAGGCCCCGGCGAAGGCCGTCGCGGCGTGGGCGCTGGGGAAGCTGAGGCCCGTCGGGGTACCCGTCAGGGGCGGCAGGTCGGGCAGGTCGGGGCGGCGGCGCCGGATGGCGAGCTTGAGGGCCGTGTTGATCACGTAGGCGCCCCCGACGGCCCGGCTCGCGCGGCCCCATCGACCTCTCCGGGAGGGCTGCGCCAGCCCGCCGGCGAGGCCGATGGCGAGCCAGATCCCACCGTGCTCGCCGAGGCTCGAGAAGCGCGCCACGGCCCGCTCTGCGGCGGCGGAGTGCCCGCGGGTGCGGGCCAGGCGGAGCAGTCGCTCCTCCAGATCTTCGCGTTGTCGGAACACTTCAGCGGGCCGGGCGGCTCTGGGGGCTCGACCGATCGGGCCTAGCCGAAGCCGACCCTTGGCTCGGGGCTCTCCGAGCTCACGAAGGCGACCTGGGCGAGGTCCAGCCGGACGGGTCCGTCCTCGCTCTCGATCTCGTGCCAGCCCTGCGTTCCGAGGGCCTTCATGAGGGCCTTGTGCTGCTCCTCGCTGATCTTCAGAGCGAGCGACTGGCCGCCCTGAAAGCCGATGTTGAGACGGATGTTCGTTGCCATCAATGACCCTCCGCGGGCTGGACTATCTCGGTTAGCACGCCCAGGCTCGAGCGTGGGTGAAGAAAGGCGACCCGCGAACCCCGGATACCGGTCCGGGGCTGGGCGTCGATCAGCTGCGTCCCGGCCTGCTTCAGCGTGGCCAGGGCCGCCTCGATATCGCGCACCTGGTAGGCGACGTGGTGCAGGCCCGGGCCCTGGCGGGCGAGGAACTTGCCGACGGGCGTGTCGGGCCCCAGGGGAGCCAGCAGCTCGACGTGGTTCTCGCCAAGGTCCAGCAGAACGGCCTCGACCCCCTGCTCGGCGACGACCTCCCGGTGGGCCAGTGACATCTCGAACCGGTCGCGGTAGAGCTCGAGGGCGGGCTCGAGCTCCTCGACGGCTACTCCGATGTGGTCGATCCGGCTGAACACCCGGAGCAGTCTATAGCCGGCCGCTGCCGCCCTCCTCCGAGCCGCCAGGCAGCTCGATCGGCCGCGGCCGCAGCGGCGGGTCGACGGGAGTGGCCGCGGCGACCACCCGCAGGCCGACTCCGGGCTGGCGCTCCAGGCGTGGGACGTCCTGCATGATCCGTTCGATGGCCTCACGCTCGAGGACCTCGCTCTCGAGCAGCTCGGCAGCCAGTTCATCGAGCTGCTGGCGGTGTGTCAGGACGAGCTTCTGGGCCGCCCGCCGGGCCTCCTCGATCAGCGCCTGGCGCTCTTCGTCGCGCAGCCGCAGCGTGGTCTCGGAGAGTCTCACGTCGCCGTCCGGGGAGCGCCCGACGCCGGCCGTCCCCATGGCGTAGTCGTGGACCATCGAGTGGGAGATCTCGGCGACGCGCTTGAGGTCATCCGACGCGCCGGTGGTGATGGCTCCGAAGACGATCTGCTCCGCGACCCTCCCTCCGAGCAGGACGGTCATGTAGTCCAGGAGCTCCTCGCGAGTCTTCAGATAGCGGTCCTCGGCGGGCAGGTTGAGCGTGTATCCCAGCGCCTTGCCCCGTGGCACGATCGAGATCCGGTGGACCCGGTCGACCGACGGCAGGAGCTCGCCGCAGAGCGCATGGCCGGCCTCGTGGAAGGCGACGACACGCTTCTCGTGCGAGCCCAGGACGCGCTTGGACTGCACGCCGGCGATGACCCGCTCGATCGCGCCGTCGAAGTCGGCACCCGATATCGCTGTCGCCTTCCTCCGCGCGGCGAAGATGGCGGCCTCGTTGCAGATGTTGGCCAGATCGGCACCCGTCAGCCCGCTCGTCTGCTGGGCCACCAGGCCGAGGTCGACGTCGCCCATGGGCTTCTCGCGGGTGTGGACCTGCAGGACGCCCAGGCGGCCTTTGACGTCCGGTGGCGAGACGAACACCTGGCGATCGAAGCGGCCGGGGCGCAGGAGGGCCGGGTCGAGCTTCTCGAGCAGGTTCGAGGCTGCGATCACGACGACGCGCCCGCTGGAGGAGAAGCCGTCCATCTCGACCAGCAGCTGATTGAGCGTCTGGTCCTTCTCGCCCGAGATGTCCATCCCCCGGCGCCCGCCGACGGCGTCGAGCTCGTCGATGAAGATGATGGCCGGTTCGTGGCTGCGGGCGATCTGGAAGAGGCGCCTGATGCGGGCGGCGCCGAGGCCGGCGAACATCTCGACGAAGGAGGCCGCGGACTGGGCGAAGAACTGGGCGCCCGATTCATGGGCCACGGCCTTGGCCAGCAGCGTCTTTCCCGTGCCGGGAGGACCATGCAGCAGGATCCCCTTCGGGACCGTCGCACCGAGGGCCTGAAAGCCCTTCGGTTCGCGCAGGAACTCGACTATCTCGGCCAGCTCGGCCTTGGCGTCATCGACACCCGCCACGTCGGCGAAGCTGACCCGCTGCTTGGATGCCGGCTTGATCTGCTGTGGCTTGGTCTTTGGCATGACCTTCAACATCCGCCACATCACGACGATGATGATCGTGAAGAACAGGATCGCGATCACGGGCTCCCAGTTGAGTGCCCAGTTCTGGACTTCCTGCGCGAATGAGGTGTGCACGGCGGGCGGCAGGACCACCGTGTGGATGTGGGTGACCGTGTGCGGTGCGGCGGCCTGCCCGGTCGCGGTGTGGGCGGCTCCCTGGGAGAGGGCGGCCGCGTGGTGAGCTTCGCCGGATAGCGGCGTCGTTGTTCCGGCTTCCTTGCTCATCCCGTCCTCGACTCCCTGTAACGCACCATCCGTGGCATCGTCATCCCATTATGCGGGTTGAGAGGCCCGCTGTCGAGGACTGACCGATTCAGCCCAGGACAACCCTCGCCAGGTCTCGGTAGAGCTCCGTCGCGAAAGCCAGATCGCGGAGGTCGATCCGCTCGTCCGCCCCGTGCACCAGCGGGGCGGTCTCGAGCATCGACTGGTGGCGGTGGGGAAAGAAGCCGTAGGCGACGCAGTCCGGGAAGGCCAGCCGGAAATGCCGGGAGTCGGTGAAGCCCGGCAGAACGACCGGGACGGTCCGCGCGCCGGGGTCGCGCCGGGCGACCCACTCGGAGATCGTCTCCATCAGCTCGCCGGCGATCGGCGAGCGGTTGCCGACGACCCGCTCTGAGAACTCGAGCCGCCAACCGCCCTCCGCTTCCGTCCCGAGCACCTCGCGAACATCCTCCAGGACCTCCTTTTCACCGAGGCCCGGCGGCACGCGGCAGTCGACCTTCAGCTCGGCCCTCGAGGGGATCACGTTGATCTTCTCCGAGGCGCTGATCCGCGTCGGGGTGAACGTCACCCCGAACATCGGCTCGAACATGGTTGCCAGGCGACCGTCCGCCTCGGCCAGACGTGCCAGCGAAGCCGCCGGGTCAGCGGGGTCCTCGCCGATCCCCTCCAGGAAGGCCAGCGGCTCGGCGGTGGGGCGGTAGGCCGGCTGACGGGCGGCCAGACGCTCCAGCACAGGGGCCATCTTGAGGAGGGCGTTCTCCCCCATCCCGGGCATCGACGCATGGCCTGCCACGCCGTCGGTGGCGATGGTGAACCTGAAGACCCCCTTCTCGGCGCAGCAGACGCCGTAGCAGCGTTGACCGCCGTATTCGAAGAAGGCGCCGCCCCCCTCGTTGATGAGCATGTCGCAGCGGACCTTCTCAGGGTGGTTCTCCGTGATCCACTGCGCTCCCAGCTCGCCGCCCGTCTCCTCGTCGACGACGGCCACGATCAGGAGCTCGCCACGGGCGGGCCGCCAGCCGGATCGGGCGAGGGAGGCTCCGGCCGCGACCTCCGCGGCGACCTGCGACTTCATGTCCAGCGCCCCCCTCCCCCAGAGGAAGCCGTCGGCCATCGCGCCCGAGAAGGGGTCGTGGGTCCACTCGCGGGCGTTGGCCAGGACGGTGTCGGTGTGACCCAGGTAGCAGAGGGTCGGGCCCTCCGCCGCGCCGCGCAGGCGAGCGACCAGATTCGGGCGGCCGGGCTCCGCGCCGAGCAGCTCGCACTCGAAGCCTGCTGCGCGGAGGTGCTCGGCGAGATACTCCTGGGCGGGGCGCTCGTTGCCGGGCGGGTTGACGGTGTTGAAGCGGATCAGGCCGCCCAGCAGCTCCTGGGCCTCGATCTCCGGCTCGCCGGCCCGCGCGCTCATCGCGGCGTCCGGACGCCGATCTCCGCGATCTCCTCGCTGGTGAGGGGAAAGTGGCAGGCGGCCAGGGTCCCCGTCCCCTTGTCCTGCAGCGGCGGGTCCTCGACCGAGCAGCGCTCCTGAGCCTTGGGGCAGCGCGTGTGGAAGCGGCAGCCGGCGGGCGGGTTGGCGGGGCTGGGAACGTCTCCCGTGAGAAGCCTGCGCTGATCCTTCTTGCGGGACGGGTCCGCCACCGGAACCGCCGAGAGGAGCGCCCCGGTGTAGGGATGACGGGGCACGCCGTAGAGATCGTCGCCCGTCCCGAGCTCGACGATCTTGCCGAGGTACATGACCGCCACCCGGTCGCACATGTGGCGAACGACCGAGAGATCGTGGGCGATGAAGATCAGGGCCAGGCCGAACTCGCGCTGCAGTTCGCGCAGAAGGTTCAGGACCTGCGCCTGGATCGAGACGTCCAGGGCCGAGACGGGCTCGTCGGCGATCAGCAACTTCGGTTTGAGCGCAAGGGCCCGGGCGACACCGATCCGCTGGCGCTGCCCGCCGGAGAACTCGTGCGGGTAGCGGTTGTAGTGCTCGGGGTTCAGACCGACTGTCTCCATCAGCTCCTGAACGGCTTTCTTGCGTTCGCCACCCTGCTTGTCCAGGCCGTGGATGACGAACGGCTCACTGATGATCGAGCCGATCGTCTTGCGTGGGTTCAGCGACGAGTAGGGGTCCTGGAAGATCATCTGCATGTCCCGCCTGACGGCCTTCAGCCGTGAGCCCTTCATCCGGCTGATGTCCTGCCCCTCGAAGGCGATCTCGCCCGAGGTCGGCTTGAGCAGGCGCATCACCAGCCGGGCGGTCGTGCTCTTGCCGCAGCCCGTCTCACCGACGATGCCCAGGGTTTCCCCGCGAGCGACGTCGAAGCTGACCCCGTCGACGGCCTGGACCGCACCGACCTGGTGCTGGAAGAGGATCCCGCTGGTGATCGGGAAGTGCTTGACGAGGTCGCGCACACGCAGCAGCGGCTCGGAGGAGCCCTCCGCGGCCACCTGCTCGGCGAGGGCCTGGCTGTCTGCGGGACCACTCACGTCGGCTCCCCCGGCGTCAGAGGAGCCTCGGTGATGCCCACCTCGGCGAGGGCCGCCTCGGGGGTGCCTCCGGCGCTCAGCTCGGCCCACAGCCTGCGGCGAACGTCTGTCTCGAGCAGACAGGCGACCTGGTGGCCCGGTTCGTCCCCGACCGGCTCGAGCTGCGGATCGATGCGCGCATGGTCGGGCTGGGCGTAGGGACAGCGCGGATGGAAATGGCAGCCGCTGGGCGGGCGGATCAGGCTCGGCGGCGTGCCGAGGATCGGAACCAGCTCCTCGTCGCGGGGGCTGTCCAGGCGCGGGATGGAGCGCAGCAGGCCCCACGTGTAGGGGTGCTGGGGTTTGGAGAAGATCGCCTCGGCGCTGCCCGTCTCGACGATCCGCCCGGCGTACATGACGGCGATGTCGTCGGCGACCTCCGCCACGACACCCAGATCGTGGGTGATGATCAGGATCGCCATCCCGAGCTCGCGCTGCAGGCGTTCCATCAGCGCCAGGATCTGCGCCTGGACCGTCACGTCGAGCGCCGTCGTGGGCTCGTCGGCGATCAGCAGCTTCGGCTCGTTGGCCAGCGCCATGGCGATCATCGCCCGCTGGCGCATCCCGCCGGAGAACTCATGCGGATAGGCGTCCACCCGCTTCCCCGGGTCGGGGATCCCGACGAGGCCGAGCAGTTCGACGGCCCGCTCCCGGGCCTTGGCCTTGGAGACATCGCGGTGGGCAAGGATCGCCTCGACCAGTTGCGCCCCGACGCGGTAGAGCGGGTGCAGGGCCGAGAGGGGGTCCTGGAAGATCATCGCTATTTCGTTGCCCCGGACGGCCCTGAGCTCGTCTTCGGGCAGGCTCACCAGGTCGCGGCCCCCGAACATGATCCGACCCGAGATGGTGGCCCCCTGGCGCCGGGTCAGCCCCAGCGTGGTCATCGAGGAGACCGTCTTGCCCGAGCCCGACTCGCCGACGATGCCCAGCGTTCTGCCGGCGTGGACGTCGTATGTGATCCCGTCGACGGCGTGGACGACCCCGTCCTCGCTGGGGAATTCGACCTTCAGGTCTTCGACCCTGAGCAGCGGTTCGGATGAGCTCACGAGTAGCGCACCCTCGGGTCGAGGTAGGCGTAGGCGATGTCGGCCACGATGTTGGCGATGATGATGAACATCGCCGCCAACAGGACGGTGCCCTGGATCACTTCGAAGTCCGAGTGGACGATCGACTGGTAGGCCAGCAGCCCGACACCGGGAATGTTGAAGACGGTCTCGATCAGCACCGCCCCGCCGAGCAGGACGCCGACTTCGAGAGCCAGCAGGGTGACGATCGGGTTGATCGAGGCGCGAACGCCCTGTTTGAGCACTCGCCGATCAGTGAGCCCCTTGGCCCGGGCCGTGCGGATGTAGTCCTCACCCATCGTCTCGATCAGGCTTCCCCGCATCAACCGCGCGAACACGGCGGCACTGCCGGCCGCCAGGACGAACCAGGGCATGATCAGCGAGGTGAACCATTTCCAGGGGTCTTCGGTGATGCCGACATAGCTCCCCGAGCCAGGGAAGATCTTGAACTTGCCGATGTCCTGTGAGAACAGCAGCAGGGCCAGCAGGCCCAGCCAGAATTCGGGGGCCGAGATCAGTACCAGGGCCGAGCCCATCGAGGCACGGTCGAGGTAGGTCCGCTGCTTGATCGCGGAGATGATCCCCACCGACAGCCCGCCGATCATCCAGACGACGGCCGCGCCGATCGTCAGCGAGGCGGTGGCGGGGAGCCGTTCCTTGATCAGGTCGACAACGGACTCCTGGCTGTAATAGCTGTAGCCGAAGTTGAAGTGCGCGACGACGTTCTTCAGGTAGTCCCAGAACTGCTGGGGCAACGACTTGTCAAGCCGGAGAACATGTTCGATTTCTTTGACGAGTTTCGGCTGCGGGTCGCGACCGGCGCGCAGCAGCGCCGGGTTGCCGGTCGGCAGGACCCGGAAGAGGATGAAGGTGAGCGCGCAGACGATGATCAGGAGCGCGATACCCCAGATGATCCTGCGGATCACGTAGCCGGTCATCTACCACCGCTGTGAGGGTCGTTGCCGGCCGGTTGGGTCATTTGCCGTGGGTCTGAGCTTTCTCGTCGTGTTTCAAGGGTTCAGTAACTGCCCACGATCGGGGGCCCCGCACATGGCGGGGCCCCCTCTCGCGTCTACTCGGAGCCGGCTACTTCAGGGACGTGTAGCCGTAGTCCCAGGCTCCGGTGTTCCAGAGGTCGCCGACACCGGCGACCTTGCTTCCCGTGATGTTCGCCTGCTTGTCCCAGTCGAACGGAATCGCGGCGGCCACGCCGACGATTTCTTCGTCGATCTTGGCCCAGGCACTGGCGCGAGCGGCTTTCCCGGAGACCGCTTCCGCGGCTTCAATCGCGGCGTTGATTTTCGGGTTGTTGAGCTGGCTCCAGTTCACGTTGCCGGTGGGATTGATGTACTTCCCGCTGAACGTGATCGCGAGGACCGTCTGCGGATCCGAGAAGTCCTGGATCCAGCCGACGCTCGGGCAGACATCGATCTCTTCTTTCGGCACGTTGCAGTACTTCGCGTACATCGTCGAGGTTTCGACGAGCGTGAACTTCGTGGTGAAACCGAGGTTCTTGAGCGTCTGGTTGACGATTTCCGCGTCCTGTTCGGCCGGGTTGCCCTTGGCGCCGACGACCGTGACCGTCTTGCCACCGGTGTATTTACCGCTCGGGAAGCCGGCCGCCTTGATGTACTTTTCGGCAACAGCCATGTCGCCCTGCACGTTTTCGTTGAAGTCGACCTTCGGGCCGGCCGCCCCACCCGCCTGTTCGAAGCCGCTGATCGTCGGGAAGATGAAGTGCGTCCCGATTTCGGTCACGAGCTTTCCACCACGGGCCTTGTCCATCGCTTCACGGTCAAGCGCCGCGTAGAAGGCCTTGCGGAGGTTTTCGTTGGTGAAGACGCCGGAGTGGTTGTTGACGCCGATGTAGTGGCTTCCGGCACCAGGTGAGATCTCCAGCTGTTCTTTGTAGCTTTCGGCTGCCAGGCGCACGATCGACTGGGCCGGCGGTTCGTTCTCGACGATGTTCGTGCCTTCGAGCACCTGACGGCCGATGACGGCATTCGTGCCGCCGATCTTGATCTGGATTTCGTTCAGGTAAGCCGGGCGGAAGTCCTTGCTCCGGTCCCAGTTGGGGTTGCGCACCAGCGTCGCGGACTTGCCCGGGAAGTAGCCGACCTGCAGCACTTTGCCTTCGGCGTTGTTCTTGAGCATGTAGGGGCCTGTCGCCACCTGGTAGTTCCCGTAGTCCGACGGCTTGTGTTTGTCGTACTTTTCGGCGTATTCCTTGGGCACGGGCGCCGTCAGCGGCAGGACCAGCGACGCGGCGATCAGCGAGCCCTTCGGTTCACTCAGTTTGAAGACGATCGTGTGGCTGTCCGGTGTGGTGATTCCCTTGATCGGGCCACCGGTGGCCGTCTTGACGCCTTCGATCGAGTCGAAGTAGGCGTGGATGTAGGGGTTCGCGACATTCGGATTGTCACCGCGCTGGATCGCGTAGGCGACGTCGGCGGAGGTGACTTCGCGGTTCACCGGGGGGCTGAACTTGATGCCCTTCTTCAGGTGGACCGTGACCATCTTGTTGTCAGCCGAGACTTCCGGCTGGCCTTCGGCCATGTCGGCGGTCGCTTCCGTGGATGTGTTGGGCTTGTTCGAGTAGAGCGGGCGCTGCGTCGCGAAGACGACCTCGTAGTCGAGCGAGTAGTAGGCGATCCCTGGATCGAGGTGTTCGAAGTCGGTTTCGTCCAATACCTGCAGCGTGCCACCCTGTTTGCCGCCGGTGAGCGACTGGGTTGTTGGGTTCTGGTAGGGGCCCGTGTCGAGGGTCCCCGAGGCGCTCGTCGAGCCGCTCGAGCCGCCCGAGCTCGAACTCGAGCTCGAACTCGACCCGCACGCGGCGAGCACCAATCCCAGCACGGCAACGAGCGCGACGGCCGCCACCGATCTAATCGACCTCATTAAGACGCCTCCTGTGTTGTGTATCGATTGCCGATGGCGGTGAGAGCCGTCATGCGGCGTTCCTCGGGTTCAGGGCGTCTCTAAGCCCGTCACCCAGCAGGTTGAATGCCAGCACCGTGAACAGCAGCGCCAGCCCTGGGAAGACCATGTACCACCAGGCCGTCTGGAAGATCGGCGTGGCCGAGGCGATCATCTGGCCCCAGCTGGCGGTCGGGGGGCGGATACCCACGCCCAGGAAGGAGAGGGCCGCCTCGATCAGGATGTTCGTCGGGATCTGCAGGCTGGCGAAGACGATGATCGGAGCGGTCAGGTTGGGTAGGACCTCGCGGAACATGATCCGCAGGTCCGAGGCGCCCAGGGCCCGTGATGCGTCGACGAACTCGCGCTCCCGCAGCGAGAGGACCAGTCCGCGGACGATCCTGGCCATGTAGGGCCAGGTCCCCAGCGCGATCAGGAAGATCACGACGCCGAGGCCGGGCTGGAGCGCACCGCCGAGACATCCGTTGACCGCGCAGGCCGCGCCGATACCGATTCCGAGCAGCAGCAGCGGTATCGACAGCACCACATCCATGAAGCGCGACAGCAGCGTGTCCGTCCAGCCGCGGTAGAAGCCGGCGTAGAGGCCGACGATCACCCCGATGAATGTGGAGATGCCCGTCCCGACGATCCCCACGACGAGCGAGACCCTCGTGCCATAGATGACGCGGGACATCACGTCCCGGCCGAGCTGATCGACCCCCATCGGATGCGCCGACGACGGTCCGTCCGGTGAGCCGAATTCGTCGGTCAGGTTGAGGTTCTGCACGTTGGGCCCCGGAAGCCCCAGGATCTTGATCACGAGGGGGGCGAAGATCGCCAGCACGATCAGGAGGGCGATGAAGATGAACGAGGCCATCGCCACCCGGTCGGTCTTGAGCCTGCGCCAGAACAGCTGCCCGGGCGAACGGGCGGAGATCTCGCCGGTGAGTCCGAGGATGTCCAGCTCGCCCTCAGAGGAGGGCAGAACCTCAGCGCTGCCGAAGCTGCTCATTCCCCTATGAGCTCCCCGAGATCACGTTTTTCGCGGCGAATGTCAAGCATCGAATCTACACGTTCGACGGAACTACCGGCGCACCCTCTAGACGGTCGTTTCCCCGCATTGGCTTGGATCATTCGTCGCGCCCGCGATACTCACGATCATGGACACCCTTTTCGGTGAGGAGCCGGGCGCTGAGCGGGGGGCCGCGAGCGGTCCGCTCGAGGCGCGGGGAGACGCCCCGACGCCCCTGGCTGCGCGGGTCCGCCCGACGAGCCTTGACGAGTTCGTCGGCCAGGGCCACCTGCTCGGCGGGTCCTCCGCTCTCCGCACCGCGATCGAGCAGGGACACGCCCACTCGATGCTGCTCTACGGGCCCCCGGGCACGGGTAAGACGACGCTGGCGCGAATCGTGGCGAGGGGCTCCGGTGCGGCCTATGAGGAGCTGAGCGCGGTGGCGGCGGGGCGAGCCGAGGTGAGGGCTGTGATCGAGCGGGCCGCCCACCGGCGGGACACCGGCGGCTCGGAGACGATCCTCTTCCTCGACGAGATCCACCGTTTCAACAAGGCCCAGCAGGATGCGCTGCTGCCGGCCGTCGAGGAAGGCCTGCTGACGCTGATCGGGGCGACCACCGAGAACCCGGCCTTCGAGGTCAACGGCGCACTGCTCTCACGGATGCGGGTCTACGCGTTGAAGGCGCTCACCGTGGAGGAGCTCGAAACGGTGCTGGTGAGGGCCGCCGGAGACGCGCCCGCGATCGACGGCGAGGCTGTCAGCTTCCTGGCCGTGCGCAGCGAAGGCGACGCCCGCACGGCCCTCAACGCGCTGGAGCTGGCCGCAGCCACCGCGGCCGAGCTGAAGGAGCCCTCGATAACGCTCGCCCGGGTCGAGGATGCGCTGCAGCGCCGGGCCGTCCTGTTCGACAAACAGGGCGATCGCCACTACGACTACATCTCCGCCTGGATCAAGGCCACCCGGGGCTCGGACCCGGACGCTTCGCTGTACTACCTGGCTGTGATGCTCGAGGGGGGCGAGGACCCGAGATTCATCGTCCGCCGAATGGTCATCCTGGCCTCCGAGGACATCGGCAACGCGGACCCCGCCGCCCTGTCGGTTGCCACCGCGGCCGCCGCTGCCGTCGAGCACGTCGGTCTGCCCGAGGCCCGCTACGCGCTCGCCCAGGCAGCCATCTACCTGTCCCTGGCACCGAAGTCCGACGCCGCGGGGCGCGCCCTCGCGGCCGCCCAGGCCCATGTCCGCGATCACGGAGCCCAGCCCGTCCCGGGGTGGCTGCGCTCCGGCCCGCTCGCGGACCTCCGCTCCGCCGGGCAGGAGCTGGACAGCTACGAGAACCCTCACCGGCGCCCGGGACACCTGGCGCCCCAGGAGCTGGCGCCCGAGTCGCTCGCCGGCGTCCGCTTCTACGAGCCCGACGCCGCCGAGGCCGAGCCGGCCGAGCGCCTGAGTGCAATCCGCCGGGGCCGCGGCCGGGAGACGGGATAATCGGAGCATGAGCGCAACGGCGAGCGGACCGGCCCAGCAGCTGCGGGCTCGCAACCCGGCTACCGGGACCGATCTGGGAACGGTTCCGATGACGGCACCGGAGCAGATCGCCGGCGTCGTCTCGGACATCGCCAAGGTCCAGCCCCTGTGGGCACTGTTGAGGGTGTCCGACCGGGCCCGGTACATGCGCCGGATGGCTCAGGCCGTGATCGACGACTTCGACGAGCTCGCCGACATCCTGCTCGCGGAGCAGGGACGCCCGCGGGCCGAGATCTGCGCGCTTGAGCTGCTCGCGGCGATCGATGCGCTGCGCTGGATAGCCGAGGACGGCGCCGGTGTCCTCGGGGGGCGGCGGGTGGTGGCGAGCCGCTCGATGGCCATCGCCAAGCGGGGGCGGATCGCGTATGAGCCCTACGGCGTGGTGGGCGTGATCGGCGCCGGAAGCGCCCCCTTCGCCCAGCCGCTGGGACAGATCGCGGGAGCCCTGCTGGCCGGAAACGGGGTGATCTTCAAGCCGGCTGCACGAGCCTGCCTCGCCGGTGAGCGGATCGCCCGTGTCCTGGCCCGGGCCGGGCTGCCCGAGGGACTCGTGAGGGTCGTTCACGGCGGCGCCAAGGTCGGCGTGGCCGTGGCTGAGGCGCCGGTCGACAAGGTCCTCTTCACAGGCTCCCCGGCCGTCGGGCGAACCGTCGCGCGGGCCTGCGTCTCGCGCGAGAAGGAGGTGACCGTCGAGCTGGGAGGCAAGGACGCGATGCTCGTGCTGGGCGACGCCAACCTGCCCAGGGCGGTCGCAGGGGCGCTCTGGGCGGGCTGCGCGGGAGCCGGCGAGGCGAGGGGCTCCGTCGAGCGCATCTACGTCGCCCGGGAGGTCTATGAGCCCTTCCTGGCCGTCCTGGTCCGCGGGGCACGCGAGCTGACCGTCGGCGACCCCGCGGACGAGCGGACGCAGATCGGGCCGCTCGCCTCATCGAGGCGCCTGGCCCACGTCGAAGAGCTGCTCGGAGAGGCAATCCGGATGGGAGCGGCGTTGCACTGCGGCGGGCCGGTCTCGCCCGCGGGCCTCCAGGGCTCCTACCACGCCGCGACCGTCCTGACAGGCGTGACTCCCGAGATGCGGATCTTCCGCGAGCCGGTCGACGGGCCGGTCCTCTGCGTCTTCGCGGTCGACTCCGAGGAGGAGGCGATCGCGCTGGCCAACGACAGCGACTACGGCCTGGGCGCCTCGGTCTGGACGGCCGACCGCTATCGGGGGACGCGGATCGCCCGGGAGCTCCGCGCGGGGATGGTCTGGATGAACGACCACCTCCCCGGTCCCACCGTCTCGCGCGGCCCATGGGGCGCGGCGGCGGGCGGGGGCCTCGGGCGAACCCTGGGCCAGGCGGGCCTGCGAGCCTGCGCTCAGGAGAAGCTGATCACCTGGGACCCGCCGGGGTTGCGGGGCCTGTGGTGGGGTCCCTACGACGCGACCACAGCGAGGGCCGCGCGAGCGATGGCCAAGCTGCGCTCCGACCGCGAGTCCGACCGCGAGCGTGCCTGGGGCCAGGGGGCCCTGACCTTCGCCCGGGCCGGCGCCAGGGCCTTTGGCCGAGGCGTCCCCCGCCGCTAGAGCGACAGCCGGGAAGTGGGAATCGAGCCGCTTGCGGCTAGGCTTGAGAAATGCCCGCCCAGGCCTACGCAGGCAAGGAGTGCGTCTGTCAGCTGCGCAGAGGGATCTGCGATCAGAGCTGCGTCCAGGGGATGCTGGACACGCCCTTCTACATCGCCTGCCTGAAGCTCACCGGACGGCGCTGCCTGGTTGTCGGCGGCGGCGAGATCGGGGTCGAGAAGGTCGAGGGCCTGCTCGCCTGCGACGGCGAGGTGACGGTGATCGCGCCCGCGGTCGAGCCGATCCTGGAGGAGTACGCCAACGAGGGCTCGATCCGCTGGGAGCGCCGTGCCTACGCCGGCGCGGCGGACCTCGAGGGGATCTTCATGGTGATCGCCGCGACGAACGACACGGACGTCAACATCGCCGTCTTCGACGATGCCGAGCGCCGGGCGATGCTGGTCAACGTCGTCGACGTTCCGCCCCTCTGCAACTTCATCCTGCCGGCCATCGTACGGACCGGGCCGCTGGCGATCGCGATCTCGACGGCGGGAGCCTCACCGGCCCTGGCCAAGCGGATGAAGCGCGAGATCGAAGGCCAGTTCGGCGAGCCCTACGCGCGTCTGGCGATCCTCCTCAACGAGGTCCGCGGATGGGCCAAGGGGACGTTGCCGACCTACCAGGACCGCAAGGTCTTCTTCGAGGGGATCGTCGGCGGCGACCCCGACCCGGTCGCGCTGCTGCGCGAGGGCGACGAGCAGTCGGTGCGCGAGCTGATCGCCCGTGCCCAGAGCGCCAGCGAGCTCCAGCTCTCCTGAGGGTCAGCCATGCCCGTGCTCGAGGTGGACGGCCTGGCCCGCCACTACGGCGAACGTGAGGCCCTGAGCGATGTCTCGCTGACGCTCGAGGAGGGCCGTACGCTCGTCGTCTTCGGCCCCAACGGTGCCGGCAAGACGACTCTCCTGCGGATCCTGGCGACACTGCTGCGCCCGCACTCCGGCTCGGTCCGGGTGCTCGGCGCGAGCATCCCCGAGCAGGCCTGGGCCGTCAGGGGACGGGTCGGGCTGCTGGGACACGAACCGCTGCTCTACCGCGAGCTCAGCCCGGCACAGAACCTGAGCTATCACGCCCGCCTTCACGGGGTCGAGGGCGCCCGCGTCGAGGAGGTCCTGGAGGCCGTCGCGATCTCCTCGCGGGCGGGCGAGGCAGTGCGCGGGCTTTCGCGGGGGATGGTCCAGCGGGTGGCCGTCGCACGGGCCGTGCTTCATGAACCCGACCTGCTGCTGCTGGACGAGCCCTACACCAACCTCGACCCGTCCGCCGTCGAGCTGGTTGCGCCCCTGATCGGCCGAGGCTCCGGGCGAACCCGGGTGATCTGCAGCCACGACCCGGGCGGCGGCCTCGCGGAGGCCGACCTGGTGCTGGGACTGCGCGAAGGCCGCCCCGTCCTGCTGCGCCCCGCCGCCCAGGTGACCCCCGCCGAGATAGCGGAGCTCTACCGGTGAGCGGCGCCCTTCAGGCCGCTCCGAAGGAGGCCGCCTCGGTTCCGTTGCAGGCGTCCCGGGCTCAGGTCGGGCTCTGGCGGACCGTCCGAGCCGTCCTGCGCAAGGAGCTGCTGGTCGAGCTGCGGACCCTGGAGTCCGTCCCCGCGATGACGCTCTTCTCGCTGACGACCTTCGTCCTCTTCCACTTCGCCCTGAACCGGAACAGCGTCGAAGGGGACCTGGGTGCGGGGATCCTCTGGGTGACCTTGCTGTTCGCATCGATCCTCGCTGTCAACCGCCTGTTCGTGGCGGATGCCGAGGAGGGAGGCTTCGACGGCTTCCTGCTGGCTCCCGTCGACCGGAGCGCCATGTTCATCGCGAAGGTCCTGACGCTCCTGGCCTATCTCCTGGCGCTGGAGGTCGTCGCCGTGCCGGCCTTCGCTCTGCTCCTGCTCGGCTCGCCGCTCGGCCCCGCCCTGCCGGGCCTCGTCCTGACGCTCCTGCTGGCCGACATCGGGATCGCCGTGATCGGCACGATGGTCGCCGCGATGGCCGTGCGAACCCGCGCGCGCGACCTGCTGGGTCCGCTGCTGGCGCTGCCGCTGTTCGTCCCGATCGTGATCGGGGGCGCTCGTGCGACCGCCCCGCTGCTTGCCTTCTCGCACGCAACCTGGCCCGCGGGGCGCTGGCTGGCGACGCTCGGGCTCTATGATCTCTTGTTCGGGCTGATCGCCTACGCCCTGTTCGATTTCCTCCTGGAGGACTAACCCGATGTATGGCAAGGGCCTGCGCGCTCTGAGTATCTCCACTGTCGCCCTGATGTCACTCGCGCTCGGGCTCGTGTTCTTCTACGCACCCCTCGACGCCGAACAGGGCTTCCTGCAGAAGATCTTCTACGTCCACGTGCCGTTGGCGATCGTCTCACTCTGCGGCTTCGTGATCGGGGGGGTCCTGGCGATCCAGCACCTGCGTACCCGGGACTCCCGCTGGGACATGCGCTCCTATGTCGTGATCCACATGAGCCTCATCTTCGGTCTGGCGACGCTGATCACGGGCTCCATCTGGGCGAAGGGCTCCTGGGGGCACTGGTGGGTCTGGAACGAGCCGACGCTGGTCTCGTTCCTGATCGTCTTCCTGCTCTACGCGACCTATCAGCCGCTCCGCTTCGCGATCGAGGACCCCGAGCGCCAGTCGCGCTACGCCTCGGTCTTCGCCGTCACGGCCGGCGCCTTCGTGCCGATGAACTTCATCGCCGTACGCCTCTCCACCGCCTACCTCCATCCCAGGGTGCTGGGCAGCGCCTCGAACCTGCCGGGGTCGATGCGCCTCACCTTCACGATCTCGCTCGTCGCGATCGCCCTGCTCTTCGCGACGCTCTGCAAGTACGAGCTGACGGCGAAGCACGCACGCGCACAGCTACGAGTGCTGCGCCGGCGGCTCTCGGGCGAGAACCACAGAGGCCCACGCGGCCGCAGCGCCGCCCCGACCGCGCCCGTGACGGGCGCACCGGCTGCAGGGGGAGCATCGTGACGGGACTGCCTGCTTGGCGAAGTCCCGGCGCTGCCGCTGCACACGGCAGGCAAGTACGTAGCCGGGGCATATGTGGTCCTGTTCGCCCTGGTGCTCGTCTATCTGGCGATCATGGCCATCCGCCTGAGCCGGATCGAGCGCGACCTGGGAGACCTGCTCGAGCTCTCCGACCGCGAGGACGAGACACCGCCGGCGGTTGCGGAGACGACCGAGGACCGGGAGTCGACGCTGGCGTGAGCGAGCTTCTGGCACTGGGGATCTCCCACAAGACGGCCCCCGTGGCGCTGCGTGAGCGTCTCGCCTTCACGGAGTCCGAGGGCGTCGAGTTCGCCCGCGCCGCGACCGCGACCGCGGAGGTCCGCGAGGCGGTCGTCATCTCGACCTGCAACAGGACGGAGGTCTACCTCGTCGTGGGCGACCCCGTCCAGGCCGAGGGCGAGGTCCTGAACCTGCTGGCACGCCGAGCGGACATCCGCCCGACCGAGCTGGCCGAGGCGATCTACTCGCCCCGCAACTGCGACGCGGCCCGCCACCTCTACAGGGTCACCTCGGGGCTCGAGTCGATGATCGTCGGCGAGGCCGAGATCCAGGGCCAGGTCCGACGGGCCCACGAGGCGGCCATCGCCGCCGGTTGCAGCGGCCCCCTCACCAACCGCCTGTTCGCCGCGGCCCTCACGACGGGCAAGCGCGTGCGCACCGAGACGGCGATCGGCTCCACCCGTGTGAGCGTTCCCTCGGTCGCAGTCGACCTGGCTCTGAGCGTCCTGGGCGAGCTCGAGCATCGTCATGTGGTCATCCTCGGAGCGGGCGAGACCAGCGAGCTGACGGCGCGGGCACTGGCCGACCAGGGTGCGGGGACGATCTTCGTCGCCAACCGCCATGCCGACCGCGCCCTGAGCATGGCCCAGCGCTTCGGCGGCTCGGTCGTCGGCCTGGACAAACTTCCCGAGCAGCTGACGCTCGCCGACATCGTCCTCTCCTCGACGGCTTCCCCCCACCCGATCGTGGGACGCGAAGAGCTGGAGCTGGTGATGGCCGAGCGCGACGGGCGCCCCCTGCTGTTGATCGACATCGCCGTCCCGCGCGACATCGACCCGGACTGCGGCGAACTGAACGGCGTGACGCTCTATGACATCGACGACCTGCAGGCCGTCGTGGCGCGTAACCTGAGCACGCGGGCCGAGGAGGCCCCTCGCGCGCTCGAGATCGTCGAGGAGGAGATCCACCGATTCGCCCGCTGGCTGGGGCAGCTGGACGCCCTGCCGACGGTCAGCGCCCTGCGTGAACACGGCAACGCGATCGTCGAGCAGGTCCTGGCCGAGAACTCCGGGCGCTGGGAGACCGCCTCGGCGAGGGACATCGCCCGGATCGAGGCCGTGGCGCGCGCCGTCATGGGCCGCCTGCTTCACGAGCCGACGATCCGGCTGCGGAGCCTCAACGGCGACCATGGCCACGCCAGCCTCGAGCTGTTCCGCGAGCTGTTCGGGCTGCGCGAGGCCGGCACCGGCGAGCAGCCCCCGTCGGAGGAGCTGGCGGAGGTCCACGACCTGTCCGCTCACGCCCCCGACGCCCGTGCGCCCCGCAGGGCGCGCCGCCGTCGCGAGGGCTGATGCGGATCGGAACCCGGCGCAGCGCGCTGGCGCTGGCGCAGGCAGAGACGGTCGCCGGGATGCTGGGTGGGGCCGAGCTGGTCCCGATCGTGACGGGCGGAGACCGAGGCGCGGGCGTGGGCGACAAGTCGCGCTGGGTGGCAGAGCTCGAGGAGGCCCTGCTGGAGGGCCGGATCGACGTGGCGGTGCACTCGGCAAAGGATCTCCCCGGGGAGCGCGCTCCGGGCCTTGAGCTGCTGGGCGCCCCGGCGCGGGCCGGAGCCGAGGACGTCCTCTGCGGGAGCTCCGGACTCGCGGAGCTCCAGAGCGGGGCTCGCATCGGGACGAGCAGCGTCCGGCGTTTGGCGCAGCTGCGGGCCGCGCGGGGAGATCTGCAGGTGGTGCCCCTGCGGGGCAACGTCGACACGCGGCTGGGCCGGCTCGCCGAAGGTGCCGGTTCTCTCGCGGCGATCGTCCTTGCCCGTGCGGGGTTGCAGCGCCTGGGCCGCACCGGCGAGATCGGGGCGGTCCTCGATGCCGCCCGCTTCGTTCCCGCCCCGGGTCAGGGAACCCTCGCCCTGGAGGGGCGGGCCGACGACGAGAGCTGCCGCGAGGCGGTCGCCGCGATCACCGACACCGCCGCCTTCGCATCGCTGCTCGCCGAGCGGGCGCTGGCGCGCGAGCTAGGCGCGGACTGCGACACGCCCCTGGGCGCCCATGCGATACCCGAGCATGGGGGCGGTCTGCTGCTGCGCGCCTGGGTTGGTCTGCCCGACGGCTCGGCCTGGGTGGCAGATGAGCTGAGCGGCGAGCTGGCCGACCCCGACGGCCTGGGGCGGGCGGTCGCGGGGCGCCTGCAGGCGGTCGGCGCCCAGGAGCTGCTCGAGGGCGCCAGGGAGGCCGCCGCGAATGGGCTCTGAGACGGGCGGCGGATGCGTCTACCTGGTGGGCGCGGGTCCGGGCGATCCCGGGCTGTTGACCGCCCGGGCGCTGGAGCTGATCTCCACCGCCGACGTGATCCTCTATGACCGCCTGGTCGGCCCCGGCGCACTGGACGGAGCCCGTCCCGAGGCGGAGCTCCTGTTCGTCGGCAAGGAGGGCGGCGGCGAGGCGGTCCCGCAGGAGAAGACCGAGGAGCTGATGCTCGAGCGGGCCCGCGCGGGGCGCAGGGTCCTGCGGCTCAAGGGCGGGGACCCGTTCGTCTTCGGCCGCGGAGGCGAGGAGGCGCTGCGGCTGAGCGCGGCAGGCATTCCCTTCGAGGTCGTCCCGGGCATCACCGCGGGGATCGCGGCTCCCGCCTACGCCGGCATCCCCGTCACCCACCGCGGCCTCGCCACGGCGGTCGCTCTCGTCACCGGCCACACCCGCGAGGACGGCGAGGGATCGGACCCCGCGATCGACTGGCAGGCCCTGGCCGCGTTCCCCGGGACGCTGGTCTTCTACATGGGGGTCCGCCAGCTGCCCACGATCGCCCGCTCGCTGATCGCCGCCGGGCGGGCCGGGAGCGAGCCCGTCGCGGTGGTGCAGGACGGCACCCTCCCCGCCCAGCGTTCGGTCCACGGCACGCTCGAGACGATCGCCGATGTCGTCCGCCGCGAGGGGATCCGCCCGCCCTCGGTGACGGTCGTGGGCCCCGTCGCGGCACTGGGCGAGCAGATCGCCTGGCTGAAGCCCAGACCCCTCTCGGGGCGAACCGTCGCCGTGACCCGCGCACGCCCGCAGGCGAGCGGACTGGCCCGCAGGCTGCGGGCGCTCGGGGCGTCGGTCCTCGAGGCGCCGGCGATTCGCATCTCGCCGCTGCCGGGGCCGCCGCTGGATCCGTCACCCTACGACCTGATCTGCGTGATGAGCCCCAACGGAGTCGCTGAGATGTTCAAGCGCCTCGCCGCCGGCGACGCGCCCAGGGACGCCCGCTCGCTGGCGGGCGCGCGGATCGCCGCGATCGGCCCGGCGACCGTAGGAGCCCTGGCCGATCACGGGATCCGGGCCGACATCGTCCCGGAGCGCTCCGTGGCGGAGTCGCTGGCCGAGGCCCTCGAGGAGATCCCCGTCGGCCATGCGCTCGTCGCAAGGGCCGCCGAGGCGCGCGACGTCATCCCCGATGCCCTGCGGGCGCGCGGCGCCGAGGTGGACGTCCTGGCCCTCTATGAGACGGTCGCGGAGGTCCCCTCGCCCCGGGCGCTCGAACAGGCTCTGGCCGCGGACTACCTGACCTTCACCTCCTCCTCCACGGTCCGCTTCCTGCTGGCCGCCGCCGGAGGGCCCGAGAGGATCTCGGCGCGGACACGCCTCGTCTCGATCGGACCGGTGACGAGTGAGACCCTGCGGGAGTCGGGCCTGGAGCCCCACGTCGAGGCGCAGCGCCACGACATCGACGGGCTGATCGAGGCGCTGCTCGCCGACGCGGAGGACCACCCCGGGGAAGCATGAGCGAGCCGGCCCCGCTCGTGACGTTCCTCTCCGACTACGGGCTCGGCAACGAGTTCGTGGGCGTCTGCCACGCCGTCATGGCGCGGCGCTGCCCCCAGGCGCGGGTGATCGACCTGACCCACGCGATCCCCCGCCATGACGTCCACACGGGAGCGATCGTCCTGCGGGCCACGCTTCCCTACCTCCCCGAGGCGATCATCCTGGCCGTCGTCGACCCGGGCGTGGGCACGACGGGCGCCCGGGGGCGCCGCGCGATCGCCGTCAGGACGGTCGAGCAGGATCGCCTTCTCGTGGGACCTGACAACGGGATCCTGATGCCGGTCTGCGAACGTCTGGGAGGCGTGGCGGAGGCGGTCGACGTGGGGCAGTCCGAGGAGTGCCTGCGGCCGGTCTCCCACACCTTCCACGGCCGGGACATCTTCGCCCCGGTCGCGGCCGCGCTGGCCGACGGCGTCGGTCTCGATGCGCTCGGCGATCGGCTCGCCGTCGAGGGCCTGCGCCGCCTGAACATCCCCGTGGCGGTAATGACCGCCGAGGGTCTGGAGCTGCACGTCCTGCATCAGGACACCTTCGGCAACCTGATCCTGGACGGCGAGACCCACCAGCTGGCCGAGCTTGGAGTCGAGCTGGGCGACGAGCTCTGGGTCAGCCACGGGGGCGGCAAGCACAGCGTCACGTTCGCCCGGACGTTCGCGGACGTCCACCCCGGCGGCCTGCTGCTCTACCAGGACGGCCTGGGAATGCTCGCCCTGGCGGTGAACCGCGGCTCCGCGGCGGAGCTGCTGAACGCCGACCGCGACGACGAGTTCCTGCTGGGCAGGCGTTGAGCGCGCAGGTCCGCGCCGAGGTGCCCCTCGGGCATCCGCGCCTGCACCGCCGGCGGATCGACTCGACCAACGAACGGGCCCGTGAGCTGGCCCTCGCCGGTGCGCCCCACGGCACCCTCGTGACCGCCGCCGAGCAGACCGCGGGCAGGGGGCGCCAGGGCCGGAGGTGGTCATCCCCGCCCGGCAGCTCGCTGCTGATGTCACTGGTCCTGCGCTGGGGCCCAGCGGCTCCGCCCGTGCTGCTGCCGCTGATCGCCGCCGTTGCGGTCTGCGACACGCTCGGCTCGGAGGCGATGATCAAGTGGCCCAACGACATCGTCATCCCGCGCGCCGACGGAGGCCTGGCCAAGCTGGCAGGAATCCTCCTCGAGGGGCGCCCGCAGGAACAGTGGGCCGTGCTCGGGATCGGCGTCAACGTGGCTGTCGAGCTCGACAGCCTGCCCGAGGAGCTGAGAGGGACGGCCGCCACCCTGGGAGGCCGCCCGGAGGATGTGGAGCCGCTGCTCTCAGAGCTGCTGAGCGCGCTGTCCCGTCGCCTGGCCGAGCCGACAGCCATGACGCTCGCCGCATGGGGTGATCGTGACGCGCTGCGAGGGCGGCGGGTGCGTTGGGGGCGTGTTCCTGACGACGGCCTCCCCGGCGAAGGCGTGGCCCGCGGCGTCGATGGGACGGGTCGCCTCGTCGTCGCCCTCGACGCCGGCGGGCAGACATCGCTCGAGGCCGGCGAGGTGCACCTCGCCGCGCCCGTTCTCTAGACGAGCTCCTGATCGGGGGCCTGGCTCGCCTTCGAGCCGCCCCCGCCTGTGCCGGAGGCCTGGGGCGCCGCGCCGCCGGAGGACTGACGCGACCCCTTGCTGCGCCTGCGCCGGGTGTTCCTGGCGCGCCGCTTGGGGAAGTTGCGCAGCAGCTCGCGCGCCAGCGCCGGCGGCTTGCGGGCCATCCTCGTACGGGCGCCCCTGAGGGCCTCCTCGGCCTCGGGAGTGTGTGCGAGGGCGGCTGCCAGGAGCGCCGCCGCGAGGCGGCGGTCCTGCTTGCGGGCCGCGTGGATCAGCCGGCGGGCGTTGCGGGCATGTGCCCCTCCGGCCGAGTTGACGAGCAGGCCCAGCAGGCGCTTGGTCTCGGGCCAGCGCTGGACGGCGTACTCCTCGTGGACGTCCCGGGTGTACTCGGCCAGTCTCCAGATCCAGGCGTTCGCCTGGTCGCGGCGGCCGATCCGCCGCTCCACCAGGGCGCGAAGCATGATCTTCGAGGCCTCCTTGCGCTCCTCGCGAGGCCACCCGCCGATGATGTCGATCGCCTCGTCGAAGGCGTCGGGGTCCTTCAGGGCGGCGATGTCCGCCAGGGCGCGCAGCCGCAGCTGCGAGCTGGTGTTGCGCTTGACGGCGGTGATCAGGAATCTGCTCTTGAGCTCGCCGGTGCGGTCGAAGTGGAGCATCGCCCGAGCGCGGCGCCAGCCGTTCGGGGCGACCCTGGCGCCCGCCAGAGCGGCCCAGAGATGCTGCTCGCCGTAGTCGAGGTGCTCGACGGCGATCCGCCAGAGCTCGCGCTCGAAGACGGCGAACCGCCGCTCCTCCTCCGCACAGACCGGAAGCACGCGCCGCTCGACGCGCATACGGCGGCCGCGGCCGCGCCGGACGGGGCCGACGACGATCGCGCCGCCGCGGTAGACGTCGCGGTCGAGGAGCGAATGCAGGGTGACGACGGGGTCATCGTGCTTTGTCGCGGGATGGACGAAGTCGACGACGAGGCCCGCCTCCTTGCCGGGGTGGCGCCGGGTGACACGGCCCACCCGCTGCTGGTAGATCCGCTTGGAAGCAGTCGGTGCCAGATGCACGCAGACGGTCGCCCGCGGGCTGTTCCAGCCCTCGGCCAGGAGCTGCGCGTTGATCAGGACATCGATGTCGCCGCGCTCGTAGCGGGCCAGGATCTCGACCAGCTCGCGCTTGGGGGTCTCACCCGAGACGGCCTGCGCCTTCATGTTCTCGGCGCGGAAGGCTTCGGCGAGGTTGTAGGCGTGGCGGACGCCCGCTGCATAGACGACGCCCGGAACGCCGTTGAAGCGAGTCTTGTAGAGGTTCGCCACCGCAAGGTTGAAGGGCTGCTGGTCGAGCAGTTTGGCGAGCTCGTCCTGGTCGAACTCGGTGTCGACCTCACCTCGGCGCAGCGGCACCTTGGCGATCGTGCGGACTCCCACACCGGGGGAGATCCGGACGCAGCGAAGCGGCGAGATGACCCCGCGGCGGGCCGCCAGCGCAAGGTCGAAGCGCGACGTCTGGGTCGGGAACAGGTCGGTGACATGGCGGGCGATGAGGGCGCCCGTCGCCGTCATGCCGATGAAGATCGGGCCGGTCCAGCTGCGGATCGCGGCGCTGGTCTTCTCGCCCAGGGCGGTGTGGGCCTCGTCGCAGATGACGATCGTGTAGGCGCTTGAGATCTTGCCGGCGTTGCGCACGAACCACTGGTAGGTCTCGACCGTCACGGGCCCCTTGACGGAGTCCTCGCCCTGCAGCAGCGGTTTGCTGATTCGCTTCGTGTAGCCCCTGTCGCGGAGCTCGCCGTTGAACTGGTCGACCAGGTTGCGCCGGTGGGTCAGGATCAGCACGCCGCCCGTCTGGGAGGCCTCGACGAAGCCCAGTGCCGCGACGGTCTTGCCGGCGCCGGTCGCATGCTCGAACCAGAACCGCTTGGCCGCATTGGGGTCTTCGGGCTGCTCGGAGAGGGAGGCGTCATCGTCCTCCTCGTCGACCCAGTCCCGAGGCTCCTCATCCGATTCGGTCTCGGTCTCCGGCTCGTCCTCCTCCTCGAGATCCGCCTCGAGGATGTCCTCGTCCTCCTCGTCCTCCTCATCGTCCTCCTCGGGAGCGGCACGCTGGACCGGGCCGAGGTCCTCGTCCTCCTCGTCGGTTTCGTCCTCGTCCTCCTGGTACTCCTCATCGTCCTCCTCCTCGTCCGGCTCCGGCTCGCGATCCATTGGGCGCAGATGACCCACCGGGCTCCGGGCGCTCCTCGTCGGGGCCGAGGATGTCAGCCGATGCGAGTAGCTCGGGCGAGGCGGACGTGGCAAGCGCCCCGTTCGGCCCCTGCCCGTTGCGCACCTGCGCCTCGGCCAGCAGCGCCGTCAGGGTTCCCGACAGCGCATCGACCTGGTGGGCCGAGAGGACCGTCCCGTCGACCAGCTTCGGCTCCTCGTCGGAGAGCAGTCGCTCGAGTCCCAGCAGCAGCGAGAATTCGCGTCGCCAGGCGGTCGAGGGGTGCTTCGCCTTCGGGTTCTCCTCGAGCTCCGCCAGCGCCAGGTCCAGGGCCCTGCGCCGCGGCGTGCCGGGCGCGAGCGCGACCGCGGGATCCTCGCCCTCGTGGACGAAACGCTCGCGCACGAGCTTCTCCGCGCGGGCGATGTCGGCGGCAGTTGGAATGGTCGCGGCCGCGAGGGCCACTGAGGTGGACTCGGCCATAGAGGCTCTGGACTTCGAGACAGAGCCGTGGTCGCATGCAACTCCGACACGGCTCGACACGCGTCGGCGCCCCGTTGGCGCCTCTCGCCGGAGGCTCAGTTCGCCCCGGCTCTACGTAGCCTCAGGATATAGCACCGCGAGGCGCGATTGAAGTGAGCCTCATCTGCGACCCTTACCGGCATGTCGCCCAGGCGTCTGTTGCTGGCGGGTTCCGCCCTCGCGATCGGGATCCTGCTCGTCGTCGGCCTGCTCGAGCTGGGCCGGACGAGCACGCCACCCGAACCCTCCCGACTGACCCCCGCCCAGATGCAGGCGCGCCTGGCCGGCTCGCCTCCGGCGCTGGCGGCTCTGCACGCGCAGGCGAACCAGCTGCTCGGCGGGGGCCTTCCCGCCGTCCGGGCACGGCTGGCCACGCTCAGGGGACACCCGATCGTGATCAACAGGTGGGCCTCCTGGTGCGCGCCCTGCCGCGCCGAGTTCGGCGTCTTCCAGTCCGTCTCGGTCACACGCGGCCGGCAGGTGGCCTTCTTCGGGATCGACTCCGGCGACAGCTCTCGATCCAAGCCCGAAGAATTCCTGCGCTCGTTCCCCGTCAGCTATCCGAGCTACTTCGACCCGAGCGAGCGCGCCGGCCAGGCGATCACCGAATCGAGCTTCACCCCGGTGACGGTCTTCATCAACAGCAGGGGTGGCGAATACGTCCGCCAGGGCCCCTACCCCAGCGTCGCCAAGCTCGAAGCGGACGTCAAGCGCTACGCGCTGGACGGGTGAGCGGATGCCCGAACTGAGGATCGACCCGCTCAGCGGCCACCGCACGATCGTCGCGGGCGAGCGCTCGCGACGGCCCGGCGGCGAGCCTCGCTGCGAGCCGCCGCAGCCGATCGACGCCGAGAGCGACCCCTTCGCCGAGGGCCATGAGGAGCGCACTCCGCCTGAGCTCTACGCGGTCAGGCCGGGCGGCGGAGCGCCCGACACGCCGGGCTGGACGGTGCGCGTCGTGCCAAACCTCTATCCCGCCCTCGATCCACCCGAACCGGGAGCGCAACCCGGGCCGGGATCCGTCGAAGAGCCTCCAGGACCCGGCCGGGGAGCTCCGGAGCTGTTCATCAAGCGCCCCGCCACAGGTGCCCACGAGGTGATCATCAACGGGCCCCAGTCGGTCCTCTCCCTGGCGGAACTCTCCTCCTCGCAGGTCGTCTCGGCGGTTGGCGTGTGGCGCGAGCGCATGCGCGCGCACCAGGGCAGCGCCCACCTGCAGCTGATCGTCAACGAGCGCCCTGAGGCGGGCGCGTCGCTTCCCCACACTCACGCCCAGCTCTATGCGCTGGACTTCGTGCCCGCCGCCGTCGCGCGCGAGCGTGAGCGCGCCGGCTCCTACACCGCCAGGACGATGGGCCAGAGCCTCCTGGGCGACCTGATCGCGGAGGAGGTCCGCCGCGGCGAGAGGATCGTGGCGATCGACGACGAGGCGGTTCTGATCGCGCCGTTCGCCTCGCGCCTGCCCTTCCAGCTGATGCTGGCCCCACGCCGGCCCCGTGCCCGCTTCGAGGACGACGGCGCGACCGGAGCGGCCCTGCTCCACGACGGCCTCAGCCGCCTGGCGCGGCGATTGGGATCGAGCCCGCCGCTGAACCTCTGGGTGCGGACCGCCCCGCGCGGGGCCGAGGACTTCTGCTGGAGGATCGACATCATGCCGCGGCTGACCCACCTGGCGGGTCTCGAGCTCTCCACCGAGGTGAACCTGAACATCGTCGCGCCCGAGGATGCCGCGGCGGCGCTTCGCGAGGTCTGAGCGCCGCCGGCTCGCGCGCCGGTTAGTCTGGCGCCCAGCAGATGGCACCCGAGGAACGCTTCCTACCCCGCTTCGCCGCCGAGCCGCCGCAGGACCCGCTGCCCTACGGCCGTTGGGAGCAGCGGCTCCGGGACGAGTTCCTCACCGCGGCGCTCGCACTCGAGGGCAAGCCCGAGGACCTCGGCGACCCCGACGCGATCACCTGGTACCCCGACCGGACCTGGCACGGCCGCACCTACATCCCCGCGACCTCCCTGACATCGGGTGGCTACGAACTGTTCGGCTATGTCCGCTTCCTCCCGGCGGGCGAGGGCAGCGAGCCGAGCGACTTCTTCGCCCAGGTTGACTTCACCGAGGAGACCGCCGAGCGCAACCCCGACTGGAAGCTGGACCTCTGCGACGAGGTCGTCGGTAGCTGGCGGGGCGAGGCCGGGGCGGTCGCCGAGATGACGCTCGTCTGGGGACATCCGCTCGTCTCCTCCGGAGCTGTCGCGACAGCTGAGCTGGCGGACCTGGCTGTCGACCAGTGCGAGGTGATCGAGGAGCGCTTTACGCTGCTGGCGCCGGACGCCTATCGAGAGGACCTGCTCGAGATCAAGCTGTTCGACGACCGCGGCCGCGAGCTGGCGCGAGAGTCCCTCTACGCGGGTGAGGGCGAGGATTCCGAGGACGATGGGGGCCCCTCCGAGCCCCACGGGTAGCGCCGCCTCCCCGCAATTGGACACCCCGAGCCTGGAACCGGCTACCTTTTCAGGTGGAGAAGGGCGCGGCCTGCAGGAGGCCGCCGCCGGGCAACCGAGCAGGAGGGGACGGGAAAATGGGGACTCGCAGAGGGTGGTTGAGTCGGTTTGCGCTGAGCGTGATGGGAGCCGTTCTGGCCTGCGGCCTCGCGGCGTCGGTCGCATCGGCCGTGCCGGTCAAAGAGAAGTGGATGGCGGCGCCCGTCGCACCGGGCACGCCCTCCTCGTTCAACGTTTCCACCCTGCATCTGAAAAAGAACCTCAACCTGAACCAGGTCGGGGTCATCAAGGTCGGCAAGCCCAAGGCCAAGAACGTGATGGTGATCGAGCCCGGCACCTCCGGGGGCGGCGCCTACTTCGTCCCGCTGGCGAAGGACCTCGTAGAACGCCTTCCGGGCTGGCAGATCTGGGCGGTGGAACGCCGGGAGAACCTGTTGGAGGACCAGAGCTACCTCAGGAAGGCAAAGAGCGGGAAGGCAACCGTCGAACAGGTCTTCCACTACTACCTCGGCTACCTGAGCGAATCACCGGGCAAGCCGCACATCGGGGTCCTGCCCGAATCTGCCGTCCCGTTCGCGCGCGAATGGGGCATGAACGTCGCCGTCGAAGATCTCCACACCGTGATCGAATCGGCCAAAGGCCTCGGCGGCAAGGTCGTCCTCGCAGGACACTCCCTCGGCGGCTCGGTGGTCACCGCCTATGCGACCTGGGACTTCGCCGGCAAAGTTGGCGCCGAAGGCCTCGCCGGCCTCGTCTACGACGACGGCGGAAGCGGCCCGACCTCCGTCAGCAAAGAAGTCGCCGAAGAACGGCTCGCCAAACTCAGCAACGGGCCTCCCTGGCTTGCCTTCGGAGGAATCAGCGCGCCCTACCTCGGTCTGTTCTCCTCGCTCGGAGCCATGTCCACCCTGCAGGCACCCGAAAGCGCTTCGCTGGCTGAGAACTTCCCCCTGCTGCCGGGCTACCTGAAGCCCCACAACGAAAAAGGCGAACTGATCCCGGTCACCAACGAAGCCGAGTTCGGCTTCGGCGTCAACGTCGGCACCTCGCCGCCGTCGCTCGTGGCGGCCCAGGTGCACGCCGGCAAAGGGCTGGAGGAAACAGCCAAAGAAGATGGGCTGATCGGGTGGGACGGCAGCGGCGCGATCTCGCCGATCCGCCGCTACGCTGCGATGCTGGCCGGTGCGGAAGTCAAGCACGCAGACGGCTCGGAGTGGTATTTCCCCGAACGGCTGACGATCGACACGGGCGCGGTCGCCGACGGAAACAACAACCCGGCTCAGGAAGTCCTCGGGGAGCACGCCGTACACGGCCACGAACTGCCGACGTCGCTGAGGATTCTCGCGATCAGCTCCGAACTGGACAAACTGTTCGGCTCGAGCACGCTGACGGCGGCCGAAATCCTGGCGGAACAGTCGGGGATCCCGTCAGGCAACCTGACGCTGATCGACCGTGAAAACGAATACGCGCACAACGACCCGGCGGCGGCGGAGCCGAACGGTGAAATCGAAGGGAACATCTTCTACAAGGAACTCGTGCCGTTCCTGGAAGGCGTGAGCTGAGTCAGGGACTCGGCTGAGCCGGGAAGACCCGGCTCGCAGGCCCGGGCCTCCGGCGTCGCGGACTCTGCACGCGACGCCGGGGCGGGCCGATCACTTCTTGCAGTTGGCCTTCGCTGCTTCCTTTGACGAGGAGGGCAGCGGGGACTGATCGATGACTTCTTCGCAGACTTCGCGCGCGGCGACCTTGACCGCATTGGTATCACCTTCGGCTGCCTTCGAGCAGGCGGCCTCGAGCTTTTCTTTGGCGCCCTGGGGCAGCTTGGACTCCGAGGCGACAACCGATTTGCACTCTTCGATCGCGGCCTGGATCTGCGGGTTCGAGGAGCCGGCGGAGCCGCTCGGTGTGGAAGAAGCCGGCGCCGAGGTGCCGGTCGTGGAGGAGCCGCTGCTCCCGCATCCGGCGAGCAGCGCCGCGCAGGACAGCGCAGTGAGAAGCATCGGGTATCGCCTTCGGGTCATCGGTCCCCCTGGTTGGTGGTGAGGAAGTCCGTCCGCGACTCGATCGCCCCGGACATCCAGGATCGGCCAACCTACTACGCGTCATCTCCGCGGGCGGATCAGAGCGAACGCTGCGTTCAGCCGAAGCAGGCTAGTTCTGCTCGGGCCCGGGCGCCGGCGGGGCCGGCGGCGGAGCGGGTGCGACGTTGACCGGCGGCGCGGCAGCCGCCGGAGGAGGCCGCCGGGGGAACCGTCGAGACGGCCGCGGCCGGCGCGGGAGACGGCTCGACGAGTTTGACCTGCGCGTCGTAGGTGGCGGGGACCACGGCGGCAGGCGCCGCGGCTGCGCCCGATGGCGCCGGATCGGTGGATGGGGGCGCGGGGATGGAGATCCCGAGGAGCTCCTCTACCGCACCGGCGGGAGCCGGCTGACCCATGAAATAGCCCTGGGCCATCGAGCATCCCATCTCCTTCAGTTCCCAGACCTGCTCCTGGGATTCGACGCCCTTGGCGATGACGGTCAGCGCGAGATCGCGGCCGAAGACCAGGATCGCCTCGAGCAGCCAGCTGCGGTAGTCCTCGTCTTCGGAGGCTGCCAGCGAGCCGCGATCCACCTTCAGGAAGTCGATCGGCATCCGCTGCAGATCCGAGCGGTAGGCGTATCCGCTGCCGAAGTCGTCGATCGCGATCCGCGCACCGAGCTGGCGCAGGTCGGTCAGGCGGCGGGCGGCTCCGGTCGCGTCGAGCATGACGGTCGTCTCGGCGATCTCGAGGATCAGCAGCGAGGCGTCCAGCCCCGACTGCTGCAGGGCACGGCGGACATCCGTCGCAAAGCCGTCCCGGTTGAGCTGGTTGGCGGAGACCTTGACCGCCACGGCGACGCGGTGCCCGTCGACGTTCCAGGCCGCGGCGTCGGCGCAGGCCTGCTCGAGCACCCAACGGCCGATCGGGACGATCAGGCCGCTCTCCTCGGCGAGCGGGATGAAGTCGTCGGGCGATATCTCGCCCTTGGTGGGGTGCTGCCAGCGCAGCAGCGACTCGACGGCTACGACCCCCTGTGAGTTGAGGTCGAAGATCGGCTGGTAGAGGAGGGAGAACTGTCCTTCTTCCAGGCCTCGGTTCAGGTCGTTCTCGAGCACGCCGCGGCCCTCGATGACCGAGCGCATGTTGGCGTTGAAGAGCGTGTAGCGGTCCTTACCGGCGGCCTTGGCGGCGAACAGCGCCATGTGGGCGTCCCGGAGCAGGTCTTCGGGAGTGGCGTAGCGGCCGAAGGCGACTCCGATGCTGGCCGTCACGCAGAAGCTCGGACCGAAGCCCTCGAGTTCGATGGGCTTGTGGAGCGACTCGATGATGCGGCGGGCCAGCGAGTCCAGGCGCATGCCGCGGGCCTTCGATTCGACGAGGACGACGAACTCGTCACCGCCGTAGCGTCCCACCGTGTCGTGAGTCCGGATCACGGTGTTGAGCCGTTCGCCGACGGTCTTGAGCAGCTGGTCGCCCGCCTCCTGGCCGAGCTTGTCGTTGACATCCTTGAACCAGTCGATGTCCACGAACAGCGCGCCGACCATCAGGCCCGACTGGCGTCCGGCGCGGGCGAGCATCCGCTCGGCGCGGTCGAGCGTCAGGCCGCGGTTTGGGAGCCCCGTGAGCTGGTCGTAGAGCTCTTCGCGCTTCTGAGGGCCGGCGGGCTTGGGGACCCTGGGGCCGCGGTTCCCCGCGCCGAGCAGGAAGACGATTCCGCCGAAGAGAAGGCTCAGGATCGCGACGCCGATCAGGATCGCCTTCGCGTCACCGTTGTCCCAGACGGAGGCCGAGGGGATCGGGGCGAAGGTCCGCAGCGTCCAGCCGTTGTGGAGATCGGCGCTCGCCGTGAGCGCCGGGTGAGGCTGGGTGCCGCTGGCGAAGATCGCCGTCGAGTCGGGGGTGTGGTGGCGAAGGCGGATCGCCAGTGCCGGTTCGGCCTGGCGGGCGCCGGCGAGCAGCGCGGACGGGTCCAGGACCTCGCGCAGCCAGCCGACGAAGGCAGCCCGGCGGCCGAAGGGGGTTTTGGGCGGGACGTTGCCGCGGTAGACGGGGGTCAGGACTTCCAGGCCGCTGCCGTGGGACAGGTGGACGGTCCCGTAGATCGTCGAGGTGTTGTCCCGAGTCGGGAGCAGGGCGGCGTTGTGCGCGCAGTAGTCCCTGCCGGCGGCCGGCTTGAGGGGGGCCCTTCGAGCGACGGCGGCGAGCGCCAGGCAGTGGTAGGAGCCACCCGGGGGGGTGACCCTGAACGAGCTCAGAGTGGCCGCGGAGACGTGCAGGCGGGCCCGCTTGGGGACTTCCAGCACACGTGCCTTGAATTCCGTCAGTTCGGGCGCGCGCACGAGCGCGATCAGCGTGAGCGACTGAAGCTCGGGGTGCGAGCGAACGACCTTCGCCCATTTCGCCCAGGCCTTGAATTCCGCGGGCGAGCCGATCGCGTTGTGGGCGAAGTAGGTGGCGGCGCTGGTGAGCAGGTCTTCACCATGCTGCAGGGCCGGCTTCAGGGTGGCGGCGGCGGTGGTGGTGGAGTGCGCAAAGGAGTGCCGCGCGGCCGTCGCGTCCGAGCGAGCGGTCGAGCGCGCCACGAGGACCGAGACGATCAGCCCCGCCGCGACGCATGCAACTGCGACCAGCGCCCAGACGGTGCGACCCGACGGCAGGCCCCGCGGAGCGCTTGGGGCGGGAGCAGCCGGGGGGGCTCCTGCGGCCGGGTCGGTGCCCTGGCCGGGCTGCCACGCCGGAGCAGCCGGCTCGCTCTGGGCGGGCTCTGAGGGAGCCGGGTTCTCGGGAGGGTGCTCGTCAGCCATTTCTCCGGCCTCATCGAACCCTCCGCGGCCTTACTTGAGTAGTGCATTCGTCCAGTGCAGGGCCACGGGGTCAACGTCAACGTGATAGGCCCGCCCGGGCCGGCTGCTCAGCGGGATACGCTTTGGGCCCCGGAGCGAGCCACAGGAGGAGACGGACGTTGAACCAGACAGCCGGATACAGAGAAGAAAAGATGTTCGGCTCGGTCGCGACCGTCGGTGCCGCGGGCGTCTTCGGTCAGGTCATGGGACTCGTCGCCGTGACCCTCGTCTTCTTCACCCTGGGTGCCTACCTGGGCCGCGAAATCTCCTCGGGCGCCTCGATCGTCTGCTTCATCGGGGGCTTCCTCTGCATCGTGGGCCTCAACTTCGCCAGGCGCTCGGAGGGCCTGTCGATCACACTTCTGTTCGCCGCCGGCCTGCTTCTGGGCCTCGGCATGGGAGGCGTCCTCAACAGCTACGCCGAAACCGAACCGGACGTCGTCTGGCAGGCGGCCTCCGCGACGGCCCTGTTCGTCGGCGGCCTTGGCACGGTCGGATACGCGATCCGCAAGGACCTCTCAGGCGGCTACCGGGCGCTGTTCTTCATGCTGCTGGCACTGATCGTCTTCGGGCTCGTGTTGGTCTTTGTCCGGATCCCCGCGGGCAACGTGATCTACTCGCTGCTGGGTCTGGGGATCTTCGGCGGCTACACCGTCCTGGACTTCAACCGGATGCGCCACGCCGGCATGGAAGAAGCCGTGCCGCTCGCCGCCGGGATCTTCCTGGATGTCATCAACATCTTCCTGTTCTTCCTGAGGTTGTTCGGCGGGCGCAACTGACTCGCTCGGCGGCGCCTACCCCTCCAGCTGAGCCGCTCTGAGGGCCGCCTCGGGTGACGGGTAGCTGCGGACCTCGAGGGCCTGGCCGTCGAGGACGCTCCAAACCTGGGCCATCCGCTGCTCAACGGGGATGCCGGTGCTCCTCCCCACGGCGGTGAGGCGGACCGTTGCGACGACGAGGCGGCCCACCTCCCGGACGTCGTGCTGCTCAAATCGGATCTCGTTCATCGCCTCGTGAAACGAGTCGAAGTAGCGGCGCATCCCCTCCTTGCCGCGGTAGGTATCCGGCTCGGCGGAGAATTCGGGCGGGACCGTCGTGACGAAGTCGGGGTGGATCAACGCGAGCGTCCGATCGATGTCCCCGGCGTTGAACGCCTCGTTGAGCTGCCGGACGACCTCGGCGTTCGACAGTCCTGACGGAGGCGTTGGCTCCGCGGGGATCACCGCCCGAGTATCGCGCGGTCAGGTCTAGTGGTGAAAGCCCGAACGGGTCTCCTCCTCGACCGGGGTGCCACCGTGCTTCTCGAGGCGCTCGGTGGCCCGGGTGAGATCGTCGAGCAGCATCTGTCCGAGGTCGTAGCTGAAGCCGTTGCGAACAACCACCCGCAGGACGGCCATGTCATGGATGTTCTCGGGCATCCGGTAGGCGGGAACCAGCCATCCGCTTCCACGGAGTACCTCCGAGACGTCGTAGACCGTGTAGCGGTCGACCTCGGGCTTCAGTTTGAAGGCGAACAGCGGGAGTCCCTCGCCCCGTGAGACGAGCTCGAAGGGACCCATCTGCTCGACCCGCTCGGCGAGACCCATGGCGATGTCGCGCCCGGCCTGCTGAACTCGGCGGTAGCCGTCACGGCCAAGGCGCAGGAAGTTGTAGTACTGGGCCACCACCTGGGCGCCCGGGCGGGAGAAGTTGAGCGCGAAGGTCGGCATGTCACCGCCGAGGTAGTCCACGTGGAAGACGAGGTCCTCGGGCAGCGCCTCGGGGTTGCGCCAGACGATCCAGCCCACGCCGGGGTAGACGAGGCCGTACTTGTGCCCGGAGGTGTTGATCGACTGCACCCGCGGCACGCGGAAGTCCCACTCCAGGCCCGTGTCGATGAAGGGCGCCACGAAGCCGCCGGAAGCACCGTCGACGTGCATCGGGATGTCCAGGCCCTTCTCCGCCTGGAGCTTGTCGAGGGCGGCCGCGATCTCGGCCACCGGCTCGTAGACCCCGTCATAGGTGGAGCCGAGGATCGCGACGACGCCGATCGTGTTCTCGTCGCATGCGGCAGCCGCGCCCTCGGGCGTGAGGTAGGTGGCGTCGGCGCTGACGGGCACGAGGCGCATCTCCACGTCCCAGTAGCGGGCGAACTTCTCCCAGCAGATCTGGACGTTCGAGCCCATCACGATGTTCGGCTTGTCGCTGGGCTTGCCGGCAGCCTTCTGGCGGTCGCGCCAGAGCCACTTCAAGGCGAGCCCGGCAAGCATGCACGCCTCGCTCGAGCCCGTCGTGGAGCAGCCCGTCGCGGTCTCGTGCGATGGCGAGTTCCAGAGCCGCGAGAGCATGTTGACGCAACGCATCTCGAGCTCGGCCGTGCGCGGGTACTCGTCCTTGTCGATCATGTTCTTGTCCGCAGCCTCGGCCATCAGCCTTGCCGCCTGGGGCTCCATCCAGGTGCTGACGAAGGTTGCGAGGTTCAGGCGCGCGTTGCCGTCGAGCATCAACTCGTCGTGCACGACCTGGAAGGCCGTGTCGGCGTCCATCTCCGTCTCGGGGATGTCGAACCGGGGGACCTGGCCCATCTCACCGGAGCGGCAGAACTGAGGCTGGATGCTGACAGGAACTTCCTCGTCGCTCGATGACTGCGCGTGAAGCGCCATACCTGCTCCTCCCTGTGGTTGATGGCCGCGATGGCCTCGCGGGCGGATCATCTCACGATGCGGGGGAAAGCCGCATACGGGAAGATCCGGGGATGAGCCGCGAGCGATGGATGGCTGCGTTCTTCGCGGTCGGGTCGACCTGTTTCCTGATCGGGCCGTTCCCCGGTTACGCCTCGCTCGTCGGCGAACGTGCCGACGCGATCACCTTCTTTGCAGGCTCGATCCTGTTCACGATCGGCGGCGCGCTGCAGACCTCGCTGGCCGCCGGGGAGCGCCTGTCGCCGGAGGGCCGTGCTCCATGGAGAGCGGCCACGATCCAGTCCGCCGGGACGCTGTTCTTCAACGTGACGACCTATCAGGCGATGCACCACGCCCTGTCCAGTCCGGGATACGACCGGCTCGTCTGGCGCCCCGACGCACTCGGCTCGGCCTGCTTTCTCGTCTCGGGGGTGATCGCCTACCGGGCCTCGGAGCGACGCGGCTGGCTACCGGCGAAGGGCGCCAGCGGATGGTGGGAGCCGTCGGTCAACCTCCTCGGTTGCATCTTCTTCGGGATCTCGGCCGTCGCCGGCTATGTGGTGCCGTCCAGCGGATCGATACTTGATCTGGCTGCCGCGAACTTCAACACGGCTCTCGGGGCGGCCTGCTTCCTCGCCTGCGCCGCGGCGACGCTGTGGACGGGTCGCACACTCAAGTCCACGCGCCTGCGGCGCCTGCACAGGCTCGAGACCGCCGTAAAACGCGATGTCGAGCGGGTCGTCTGAGGAGCCGGGGGACAGCGGTGAACTGGTTCACCAGGAGGCTCTTTCCCCTGCTCGCCACTGCGGCGCTGACGGTCATCGGGATGGCGGGCACGACGCTGCTCGAGCCGCAGCTGTTCGGAGCGGGCGCCTGGTCGCTGCCCGGCGATCTGTGGGGGACGATGGCCGCAGCCGAGCGACTGGTGCACCTCAACTTGGGCGGGCTCTACACGCAGCCGACGGGGCTGATCACCTTCCCGGGCGCAGCCGTGATCCTGGCTCCTCTGGTCCTCGTCGCGGACGCCGCCGGCCTGTCGCTCACCCACCAGGGCCCGGGCAACACGCAGCCCCTCGTGTGGCTGCTCGCCGGGCCCTACACGGTCGCGGTTTCGGCGGTGGCACTGTTCGCGGCCGACGCGCTCGCCGAGCGCCTGGCGGTCAGCCGGGCGAAGCGCGCCGTCCTCGCTGGCGCGAGCGCCACGGTCCTTTGGAGCGTGGCCGTTGAATGGGGCCACCCGGAGGACGCGATGGCGCTGGGGCTGCTGCTGTTCGCCATCCTCGCCCTGTCCGACGGGCGCTCCACCCGCTCCGCATGGCTGACAGGACTGGCCGTGGCGGTGCAGCCGCTCGTCCTGCTGGCGCTGCCGATAATGCTGGCTGCGCTGGAGCCGAGGAGGATCGCGGGGTTTCTCGCCAGAGCGGCGGCTCCCGCCGCAGCTCTGCTCGGCGCCGCAGCCGCTGCCAACTGGCAGGCCACCTACCTCGCCGTGACCAGCCAGCCGAACTGGCCGAACGTGGATCACCCGACCCCCTGGACTCCCCTGGCGCCCCACCTTGCGGGCGGAGCCGTGGCGGGCGGGCCCGGCAGGGTCCTGGCCGTCCTGTTGGCCTGCGCATGCGGGCTGGCCGTCCGTCGCACGCTCGGCGACGCGCGCACCGGCTTCCCGTGGAGTCCGGGGATTCTCCGTGAGGTGCTGTGGTGGACCGCGGCGGCGCTGGCTCTGCGCTGCGCCTTCGAGCCGGTGATGGTCGCCTTCTATCTGTGGCCGGGGCTGGCGGTGGCGCTGATCGCGTCAACGACGGACTGGCGGCGGCTGATCTCCACCTCGACGGCTGCGGTGATCGTCTCGATCGGCGCGCAGTCGGACTGGCGGAGCCCCTGGGGCTGGTGGGGACTCGCGGTCACGGGGCTGTCGCTGGCCCTCCTGCTGGCGGGCCCCCCCGCGCGCAGACCCCGGCGGGGCGCCGCCCGACCCTCACGCCCCGAGCAACGCCCCCTGTCGCTCGTTTGACACCGCCGGGCCGGTGTGGAATGCTCAGGCCGTCGAGCGGCGGACCGAGGGAACGTTTCGTATCGGCATAACGGGGAGGGGTCGTGACACGGAGGATCGCAAGGGGCGCACCCGCTGCGCCGAGGACCAGTTCGCAGAAGTCCGTGCTGCCGCGTCGCGCGCTGAGGGGCGTCGTCCCCCTGCTCGCGGTGCTGGCTGTTTGGCTCGCGACCGCCGCGACCGCCTCCGCGTTCAACGCACAGGGAAGCGTGGAACAGGTGTATGTCACCGGACTGGCTCCCGGCGCCCAGATGTCGCTGCTGAGTTCAAACGGCGAAACCGTCTCCAGCAAGAGCGCGGACTCGCTCGGCGGGCTGCTGTTCCGGAATGTGGCACCCGGAAAGCGCTACCGGGTACGGCTGACCTCCAACAGCGAAGAATCGGGGGCCCTCACCGTCCACACGAAAGCCGCGAAGCCCTGGGACCGCAAAATCTCCAGGCAGACGATCCCCGACAGCGGATACACCTATCTGACGACCCGGGACGGCACCAAGCTGGCGATCGACGTCCACCTGCCGCCGTTCGCACCGAAAAACAAAACGTCGTATCCGACGCTGATCGAATACGCGGGATACGGCTACGCCAACCCCGCAGGCCCCGAAAGCGGGCTGGCCGCGCTTGCCAACCAGATGGGTTTCGCGGTGGTCGATGTGAACATGCGCGGTACCGGCTGCTCGGGCGGTGCCTTCAACTATTTCGAAGCGCTCCAGAGCCTCGACGCCTATGACGTGATCCAGACGATCGCCCACCAGTCGTGGGTGCTCCACCACAAAGTCGGGATGTTCGGCATCTCCTACGGCGGGATCAGCCAGCTGTTCGCCGCCCAACTGCGCCCGCCGGCCCTCGCGGCGATCGCGCCGCTGTCGGTGCTCGACGCATCCTCGACGACCCTCTACCCCGGCGGGGTGCTCAACACCGGGTTCGCCCTGCCCTGGGCCGAAGAGCGCCAGCAGAATGCCGAACCGGCCGGCCCCACCAGCGGTGAGCACTGGGCCTACGAACAGATCCAGAAAGGCGACACGACCTGCGCGGACAACCAGGTGATGCACGAAGAGGCGACGAACCTGGTGTCGGAAGTCAAAGAAAACGCCACCTACAACCCGTCCGTGGCAGACCCGCTCGACCCGATCACGTTCGTCCACAACATCAACGTCCCGACGTTCATCGCATGCCAGTGGGAGGACGAGCAGACGGGCGGGCACTGCGCCGACCTCGCGGAGCACTTCACCGGCACGGAACGCAAGTGGTTCACCTTCACCAACGGCGTCCACGGCGACTCGCTCGATCCGTACACCGTCAACCAGCTCAACGACTTCTTGGAGCTGTTCGTCGCGCGCCAGGCGCCGATCCACAACTCGGGGCTCCTGCATGTTCTGGCCCCGATCCTCTATCAGAGCGCCCTGGGGATCCCACAGGGAGACCAGATCACGCTGCCGCCCGACCCGATCCAGAAAATCAAGAGCTACTCGGCAGCACTGTCGGCCTTCACGGCGCTACCGGAGATCCGCGTGCTGTTCGACAACGGCGCGGGAACCTCGCCGGGCGGCTCCACGACGCCGGGGGATCCCTACCCCAAGTTCGAACAGTCCTTCTCGTCGTTCCCGATCCCCGGAACCGTCGCCCGCTCGTGGTATCTGGGGGCCGAAGGCGCCCTCAACGAACAGCCCGCGGCGTCCGACGGGGTTGACTCCTACACCTCCGACGCGAGCGCCACGCCGCTGAGCGACTACACCGGCGGCACAGGCCCCGGCGGGCTCTGGGGCAACGCGTCCCAGTGGCACTGGAACTGGGTCCAGTCGCCGGCGGGCTCGGCCGCGTCGTATGTCTCAGCGCCGCTCAGCAGCGACACGACCGCGATCGGTGGCGGTTCCGTCAACCTCTGGGTTCAGTCATCCACTCCGGATGTCGACCTCCAGGCGACGGTCAGCGAAGTGCGCCCCGACGGCAACGAGACCTTCGTTCAGAACGGCTGGATCCGCGCCAGCGAGCGCAAGCTCGCAACCACCTCGGAAAACATGTTCAAGCAGGCCCCCACGGCGGTCGAACCGATCCCCACGTTCCTCGCATCCGATCTACAGCCGATGCCGGCCGGCGAATTCGTCCCGGTCACGATCCCGCTGTTCTTCCAGGGCCACGCCTACCGGGCGGGCTCGCGTATCAGGATCACCATCTCTGCGCCGAACGGCGCCCAGCCGGTCTGGTCCTTCAACCAGACCCAGCCGGAAGGCGGCACCGCCAACGTCTCGATCGGATTCGGGCCGGGCATGCCCGCGAGCCTGATCCTCCCGATCGTGCCGGGAGTCAACGTCGCGCCGGGACTGCCCCCGTGCCCAAGCCTGCGCAACGAGCCCTGCCGCCCCTACCAGGCGTACACGAACAACGGTTCCTGACCGTCACTCGCGCCGCGCCGCGGGTGACCCTCAGGCCTAAGAACGCCTGAAGAACTCCGTCTCCGCCTGCCCGAGCGGCGTGGCGGGGGGCTCCCCGTGCAGGTACTCCGCGGCGATGGCGCCCCAGTCGGCTCCCGCCCGCAGCTGGCGCAGGACGATTGCGACGATGCCGTGCATCCGCCGGATCAGGATTGCTTCGGGCGGCAGCGTGAACTGACTGACCTGCTTCCTCGCTGAGGCTCGCTCCTCGCTGCCACGAGACTCCCGGTCGGCCCGGCGAGGATCGTCCTCGGGCGCGAATCTCCGCTGCCCGGGTGTTGCGTACCACCTGATCGCCATCTCCATCAGTCCCAGCGCGAAGTCCGCGTCGACGGCATCGGCGCGAGCGGCCGGGAGGTAGCCGCCCCCGAGCAGTGCCGCCTTCAGGGCCGCCGCATCCTCTTCGCGGACGGCCAGGGCGATCGCCCGCTCGGCGGCTATCCGATCGGCAGCGACACGACGGACGAGTCCGAAGTCCAGGAAACAGACCCGGCCATCGGGGGTCAGCAGATAGTTGCCGGGGTGAGGGTCGCCGAGGGCGATCCGGTCGCGATAGAGCAGCCCGAAATGGAGCCGGAAGACGATCTCCCCGTAACGGTCGCGCTGCGCCTGATCGGCCCTGCGAACCGTCTCGAAGCCCTGTCCCTCGACATATTCGGAGACGAGGACGCGGCGCGTCGAGAGGTCCGTTCGGACATCCGGGACCCGGACGAACGGGTGCCCCCGCATGAGGCGACCGATGCGGCGCTGATTCTGGGCCTCGAGCTCGTAGTCGAGCTCCTCCGCGATCCGCTCGCGCATCTCGGAGGCCAGCGCCTTGGCGTCCAATCCGGGGGCGAGTCGTTTGACCAGCGGCAGAAGCAGATTCGCGTTACGGAGGTCCGTCTCGACGGCCTCCGCCACGCCCGGGTACTGGATCTTCACGGCCACCTCCTCGCCGTCCACGGTGGTGGCTCGGTGCACCTGGCCGATCGAGGCCGCCGCGAAGGCCTGCTCGTCGAACTCGCGGAAGACGCGCTCAAGCGGCCCACCGAACTCCTGGCGCATCAGCTTCTCCAGATCCGCGAAGCGGACCGGCGGGACGTCGTCCCGGAGCGCGGCGAGGCGGCGCTGCAGATCGTCCCGCTCATCCTCAGGCAGGCCGTCGAGGTCGACCATCGAGATCATCTGCCCGACCTTCATCGCGGCGCCGCGCATCTGCCCCAGCTGGTCGACGAGCTGCCCCACAAGCGCAGCCGTCCGCTCGCTCTCGGCCGACGCAGCGCGCTCGGGAGTGCGGACCCGGTTGGCGGTACGCATTCCCGCCCAGCGCAGCCCCTGACCTGTCACCAGGCCGCCGACGCGGGCCGTCCGGGCGAGCCGGCCGGTGGGAATCTTGCCCGCCTCAGGGGTATCGTCGCTGCGAGGACTCACACACCGAGGCTAGCGACAGGCCATCGGCCCAGCCGTGGAGGCCGGTCAGTGGGAAGGGTTGTCTCCGGCGCTGAGCACGGCCGTGACGGCGCCGTCCAGGTCCACTGCGTTGCGAAGCTCGGCCCCGGCCCGCATGGCAGCGTCCCGGAACCCGCGATCGGTGAGGATCAACTCGCTCTTGGCCGTGATCTGTCCGGGTGTCGCTCGGCGCAGACGCACCCCCGCGCCGAGCTCACAGACGCGGGCTGTGTTGAGCGCCTGCTCCGGCATCTGGGGGAAGAGGAGCATCGGGACTCCCGCGACGAGCGCCTCCTGCACGCCATTGAACCCGCCGTGGGTGACGAACAAGCTGGAGCGGGAAAGCACGGCGAGCTGGTCGACGTGAGCGTGCGCGGTGACCCCCGGCGGCAGCTCTCCAAGCGCCCTGGGTTCTATCCGTCCCACCGAGAGGACGACCCGGCGCCCGGGACGGGCGAGCGCATGCGCCGCATCGCGAAAGAACGCGGGTCGGCTCTCGAACATCGTCCCGAGCGAGACATACACCAGCTCTTCGCCGTCATGGAACCCCGCCAGTGCGGGCTCCTCCCGAAGCGACGGAGCGCTCGCCGCGCGAAGCGGCCCGACAAACCGCACATCCTCGCCGGCCAGGCCCTCGGGACTTGCCTGAAGCCCACGCGAGGTGCCGATGAGGGTCCTGCAGCCGTATCTCCCCGCGAGTACCTCGCGCCAACCGCCAAGTGGCGCACCATAGAGATGCTCCACTCGGTGGGACATCCGCCGCAGCCGCAGCGCGCTCGGGGTTCCCGTGGCAAGCATGCCGACGGCAAGGGGCGCAAGGGCCAACGGAGGGCGAATGCCCCGGTGCATCGCCATCATCGGGCTGAACGCGACCTGTGGCACCCCCGCTCGGAGCGCCGCGTAGCGCCCTATGAAGACGTCGCGCAGGACGATCTCAGCGCCGACGTCGCCCAGCTGCTCGATCAGCCAGGGCGTCGCCAGCTCGGTTCCCCGAGCGAGTAGCTCGGCAACCGCGATCGGGTTCGCTGGTGGCTCGGCCATGTCGATGCCGAAATCCGGCACGGCGCGGAACTCCCCGCCCGCGGCGACGCACTCGGCCTCCCACTCCGCCGGTGCGAACTGGACCACCTCCGAGCCCCGGTCGTTGAGCGCCGCGACCAGCGGCAGCAGCGGACGGACATGGCCGCTCGCCGGCGCGTGCACGACGGCGACTACGGGCATCTCGCCCCGAAGACCTCCCGCAGGCCGAACGTTGACACCGACCGAACCCTACCGGCGCACCCGCGCATGAGAGCCCGCCATGCCGGCGAGCTCAGCGGAAGGTCCAGATCCTTCTCACATGGGGGATTCGAGAAAACGATGCAGTTCGGCCACGACCACCGACCCCTCGCCGGCCCCAGAGGCGACGCGCTTGGTAGAGCCGTGGCGGACGTCGCCGATCGCAAAGACGCCGGGGTGGTTCGTCTCGAGCGTGAGGGGCGCACGCGCGACCGGCCAACCTCCGATCACAGTGCGCCCCTGCACCAGGTCGAGCCCCGTGAGCAGGTATCCGTCGTCGTCGCGCTCCAGCTCGCCCGGCAGCCAATCCGTGAGCGGCTCCGCTCCGATCATGATGAACAGGCCCGAGGCCGGTAGCAGCTCCGTCTCGCCCGAGGACCGGCGCCGCAGCGTGAGATGCTCCAGCTTGTCAACGCCGCCCCCGTCGAGCACCTCGGTCTCGGTCCTGACCGAGATGTTGGCGGTGGCCGCCAATGCGCGTTGGAGGTAGTGGGACATCCCGCTCGCGAGCGTCCGACCGCGTATGACCACCGTGACGCTTGCCGCATAGCGGGACAGGTGCATCGCTGCCTGGCCGGCTGAGTTGCCGCCGCCGACGACAAATGCATCACCATCGGTGAGCGTCCTGGCCTCTGAGACGGACGCTCCGTAGAAGACCCCCGATCCGACGAGTCGCTCGAGCGCTGGTATCCCGAGTCGCCGATAGGAGATGCCCGTGGCCAACACAACTGCTCTCGCTGTCACCTCCTCCTGCCGGTCCAACGTGACGACCCAGCCGTGATCTCCCTGCCTCAGTGCCTGCGCCTCTCGCATGAGCACAAACCGGGCGCCGAACACCCAGGCCTGCTGGTATGCGCGTTGCGCGAGCTCCCCTCCACTTATGCCCCTGGAGAACCCCAGATAGTTGCGTATCAGCGAGCTGGTCCCGGCCTGGCCGCCGATCCCCGCACGGTCGATGACCAGCGTCGAGAGACCCTCGGACGCCGCATACACGGCAGCTGTCAGACCCGCCGGCCCGGCGCCGATCACGACGACGTCGAAGTCACGCTCAGAGCCGGGCTCGGTCTCCACGCCAAACGCACTGCCCAACTCCGCGTTCGACGGATCCCTCAGGACCTGGCCGTCACGGACGATCAGCACCGGAGTGGTTACCGGCGAGTGCTTCCCTCCCGCGCGGGCCAGGAGCCGTTCGGCCTCTGCCGAACCGTGCTCCTGGAATCGGTATGGAACCCCGCTCCCGGCGAGGAGGTTGCGCAGCTCGTGCACCCGCGGCGATCCCTCGCACCCGATCAATGTGGCCTCGCTCGCCGTGGATGAGTACGCACGAGACCACTCCTGCAGAAGTTCGGCCAGCAGGCGGTGAAAATCCTCGTCCTGTCCGGACCGGGGCTTGGCCGCGTAATAGTCGATCTTCGCCTGCTGCATCGCTGCTCTGATGGCGGCGGCCGTCGCCGGGTCGCGCCAGGCTCCCCACTCGATCAAGAGGACCCGCTTGGCGAACGGGTGCAGATCGGCGACCGCTCGGAGAAATGGCCGGCGATCGGTGTCCGGGCGCGACTGCTCCACCAGAACGACGGCGACCTGCTCGCCGGCCGCGTGCTTGTCGGTCAGCTCACGCTCGGCCTCGGCGAGCGAGGATGTGCAGCTGAGCTCGTAGTCGGCCGCATACCTGCGACGCAGCGCGTCCTCGATGCGCCGGAGATCCGCCGGCCCCTCGACGACGGCGAGGATCGTTGCGCGCTTGATCGGCTCATCGCTGGTCAAGGTGTTCAAGGTACCTGCCCCGCGGCGGAGGGACCGGTCGCTCATTTAGGAACGGCAGGACGGCCCCGGTCGGGATGTCCGTCTCGATGCCGCCGCTGGTCCCGGCGGCTGAGCGGCTCTCGCGTGTCGGAGGGGAGACGCCTGTTTTCGCGGGCTTCTCGGACTTCTGATAGGTTCGAGCGTTCTAGGCCCTGACGGGCTGGAAGCGGTCTCAGGGCATCTACGATGGGTGGGGGGGTCCTCATGAGACTGCTGGATGGGTTCTCGCGAGCAGGTGCAATCCGACTGGCTGGTCTGGTCGCGGCCTTGTGCGGCGTCGGCGCGACCTCGGCGGCGGCAGAAATCATCCGCACGATCCCCGTGGGCTACCCCACGGAAGGCGTGTTCTCGTTTGGCGGCAAGGTCTGGGTCACGGCCATCTCCGAAAACACGGTCAGTGAGATCGACGCGTCGAGCGGGGAAATTGTCCGCAGGATCACCGTCGGCGAACGTCCCGTAGGCGTCTCTTCGGATGGAACCCACGTTTGGGTAGGGAACGCCTTCGCAGGTTCCGTCAGCGAGATCGAAGCATCAAGCGGCGCCGTCATCCGCACAATCCCCGTGACCAACCACCCGAATGCCGTGTCCTCAGATGGAACTGACGTCTGGGTCACGAATCAAGCGGGAACTACTGTCAATGAGATCGACGCGTCGAGCGGGGAAGTTATCCGCACGATTACCGTCGGCAGGGGTCCGGCTGGCGTGGCTTCGGATGGGACCCACGTCTGGGTCACAAACGAAGGAGACAACACGGTCAGTGAGATCGAAGCGTCAAGCGGCACCGTCATCCGCACGATCCCCGTCGGCATTGCCCCCCAAGGCATAGCCTCGGATGGAACGCACGTGTGGGCCGCGAACGCCCATGAAGATACGGTCAGTGAGATCGAAGCGTCGAGCGGCACCGTCATCCGCACGATCCCCGTCGGCAGGTACCCACGGGCGGTGTCGTCGGATGGAACCCACGTCTGGGTGGGGAACTCCGACGAAAACACAGTCAGCGAGATCGAAGCGTCGAGCGGCGAGGTCATCCACACGATCACCGTCGGCAGCGGCCCCCATGCGGTGTCGTCGGATGGAACGCACGTCTGGGTCGGTTACGACGAGGAAAACGCGCTCAGTGAGATTCCGACCAGCTACACCCCTGAATGCACTGGCAACAGCGGGACGGTCACGCTCAAGCCCGGGCTTACAGACACCGCAGCCGCCCAGACGATAAAGATCAAGGGAACCCTGACGGGGTGCCAGGGCACGCCGTTCACAGGAGCGAAATACAGCGCGACGCTGACAACAGCTGCGATCTCGTGCTCGGTGCTCACGGGAGCGGGCGCACCAGCGGCCGGAGCAGCGAAATACAAGTGGACGCCCAAGCCGAAAGCCTCAACCGGGCCGCTCAGTCTGCCCTTGACGGAAACGCCGGAAATCGCGTTCTCGGCCAACGTGGCGAGCGGCATCTATTCGCCGCTTACGCTTACAGGGACCGCCACGGAGAGCTACACCGGCGGCGCTACATGCGGCGAACCCGAAGGCAAAAGAAAGACCGCGAAAGTAGTAAAGAAAGGCACGTTCAGCGGAGTCATCGGCGGTATCGGGTCGCTGAGCTCGGTCAACTTCTGAATGGACCGCGTCGCGGGCCAGACCACGCTGCGAGCGAACCAAGGTGCCGGGCGCCACCGGTCCGACGAGCAAGCCGTGCGGCATACTTTCGCCACGATGGGAGACGAGGCTCTCGGCGTTACCCGCAGTTGGTTCGATACCTGGAACAGCGGCGACCTGGACGCATTCATCGAGCTCTATGCCGCGGACGCCGAGATGACGGCCCCCCCGTCGTGGGTGGAGACGGGAACCTTCCAGGGCCGGCCTGCGATCCGCCGCTTCTTCGAAGGCCTCAAGGAGTCCTGGGAGGGCCAGGACGAAGCGGTACTACGGGAGCTGGTCCGGGTGGGGGACAGTGTTGTCTCCCGCATGGACTGGCGCGTTCGCGGCAGGGCAAGCGGCATCGAGACCCATCTCGGCGTGACGAACGTCAACACGATCGAGGGCGGGAAGATCGTTCGACAGCGCCACTATCTCGACCACGACGAGGCGCTCAAAGCGCTTGACCCCGCCGGGTAGACGCGGCGACAATACCGGCCGTATGAGTGACTCGACACCGCTGATCACCGGAGTGGACTTCGTTTGCGTCCCGGCGCGGGACTTCGAGGCGATGAGCGCCTTCTACGGCGAGACGCTCGGACTGCCGTTCGTCAAGCGCTACGGCAGCCGGCCGGGGGTCGAGTACCAGGCCGGCAACCTGACGCTGGCAATCATGCGTACCGAGGATTTCGGCGGCAAGTTCTCGCCAAACGCGATGCCGATCGCGCTGCAGGTCGACGACGTCGCCGACGCCAGGGCCCGCCTTGAGGCGAAGGGCGTGCGCTTCGTCAGCGAGACGTTCGACTCCGGCGTCTGCTGGCAGGCGATCTGCCTGGACCCGGACGGAAACCCACTCTCGCTGCACCATCGCTACGCGCCGGGCGAGTAGCCGGCCTCCGACGAAGGCCCGCCCATGACCGACACGCCGAAGGTGCCGCAGGTCGCCGAGTACATCGAGGGGATGCGCTCCTGGCGGGCCGAGCTCGAGGCCTTGCGGCCGATGCTTCTTCGGGCCGGGCTGGACGAGGAGTTCAAGTGGCGCAAGCCCTGCTACACCCACGGGGGATCGAACGTCGCCATCTTCCAGCCGTTCAAGGAACTGTGCGCGCTGCTGTTCTTCAAGGGGGCGCTGCTTCAGGACCCCCACAACGCGCTCAAGGAGCAGGGCGAGAACACCCGCTCCGCGCTGCGCCTGGAGTTCCGCTCCGTCGCCGAGGTCACGGCCGCGAAGAGGACCATCGCCGCGCTCGTGCAGGATGCCATCCGCGTCGAGCAGGCCGGGCTGTCGGTCCCCAAGCGCGCTCCCGCCGACGACGGTCCCTACCCCGAGGAGCTCGGCATGCTGCTCGACGCGGACCCCGCCCTGCGTGACGCCTGGGAGCGTCTCACCCCCGGCCGTCGGCGCGGCTGGCTGCTCCACTTCAACGGGGCCAAACAGTCCAAGACCCGCGTCGGGCGCATCGAGCGCGCCGCGCCGCGGATCCTGGAAGGCTTCGGGATGCACGACTAGCGGTGGGGGTCTGCGCAACGCCCGGTTGTGAGATAACTAACGATCTCGAAGGACCGTCCCGACCTTCTCCACCGCAGAGTCAGGAGTACTCATGAGCAAGGAGTTCAAGGGCAGGATCGCACTGGACATCAGGGACTCCGAGCCGGACTGGGGTCCTTTCCTCGCCCCGACCGCCCCCGACGGTGCGCCAAACGTGCTGATGCTCGTCTGGGATGACGTGGGTTACGGGACGATGGACGTGTTCGGCGGCCCGGTCGAGACGCCGAACATGCGGCGTGTAGCCGACATGGGTGTTCGGTATGCGAACTTTCACACGACCGCGCTTTGCTCGCCGACCCGTTCGTCCCTGCTGACTGGGCGCAACGCCACCTCCAACGGGATGGCGACGATCGCGGAGTTCAGCTCCGGCTTCCCTGGGATCTCGACGCGGATCCCGTTCGAGAACGGATTCATCTCCGAGGTGCTCGCCGAGCGGGGGTACAACACCTACTGCGTCGGCAAGTGGCACCTGACTCCTGGCGAGGAGGCGACGATGGCCTCCTACAAGGGTCGGTGGCCGCTGGGCCGCGGCTTCGAACGCTTCTACGGGTTTCTCGGAGGCGAGTCGAACAGCTGGTATCCCGACCTGGTCCACGACAACCACCAGGTCGACCCGCCGAGCACGCCCGAGGAGGGCTACCACCTGTCGGACGATCTTTCGGATAAGGCGATCCAGTTCATTCGCGACGCGAAGGTCGTCGACGCGAACAAGCCGTTCTTCATGTACCTGGCTCCGCAGGCTGGTCATGCCCCGCACCATGTCCCGAAGGAGTGGGCGGACCGTTACAAGGGCCGCTTCGACGAGGGCTACGAGGCGATCCGCACCGAGATACTCCAACGCCAGAAGGAACTCGGGCTGCTACCGGGAGACACCGAGCTCTCGCCGATCAACCCGCACGGTGAGCCGCAAGCGACCGGGCCTGACGGGCAGCCGTGGCCGCTCCTCGACACGGTCCGCCCGTGGGATTCGCTGAGCGCCGACGAGCAACGCCTGTTCACCCGGATGGCGGAGGTGTTCGCCGGTTACATCTCCTACGCCGATCATCAGCTCGGACGGGTGCTCGACTACCTGGAGGAGTCCGGGCAGCTCGAGAACACGATCGTCGTCGTGGTCTCCGACAACGGCGCGAGCGGAGAGGGCGGGCCGAACGGGTCGTTCAACGAGTGGCGCTTCTTCAATGGAATAGCCGACTCCACCGACATCACGCTTGAACACATCGACGAGCTCGGCAGCCCTCAGTCCTACAACCACTACAACACGGGCTGGGCGTGGGCATTCGACACGCCATTTCCGTACTGGAAGCGCTGGGCGGGTTTCGAGGGCGGCATCTCCGACATGTGCCTGGTGTCCTGGCCCGCCGGCATCCAACCCGCGGCCGAGCCGCGGCAGCAATACATCCATGCCGTCGACGTGGTCCCGACAATCTATGAGCTTCTCGGAATCGAGCCGCCCGCCGTGATCAAGGGCTATGAGCAGAGCCCGATTGAGGGCGAGAGCTTCGCGGCAAGCCTCTCCGACGCCACGGTACCCGGGAAGGAAACGCAGTTCTACGCAATGCTCGGGCAGCGCTCGATCTACCACCAGGGATGGCTGGCCTGCACACTGCACCCCCCGATCAGCGGCTGGGGCAAGTTCGATCAGGACGTGTGGGAGCTCTACAACCTCCAGCAGGACCGGGCCCAGTCCAGGAATCTCGCTGATCAAGAGCCGGCGCGCCTGGAGGAGCTCAAGCAGCTCTGGTTCGACTACGCCGAGAAGCTCAACGGACTGCCGCTCGATGACCGCAGCGCGATCGAACAGGTCCTCGCCGAGCGTCCCCACGCCGCGGCGCCCCGTGAGCGCTACGTCTACTATCCCGATTGCGCCGACGTTCCCGAGGAGGGCGGCGTGCGCATCAACGGGCGCTCCTACACGATCGCGGCCGGCGTCGCCGTCAACGAGCCCGAGGCGCAGGGGGTCCTCTATGCGCACGGGGGCGTCGCGGGTGGTCACAGCCTGTACATCAAGGAGCGGCGCCTGCGCTATGCCTTCAACTGGGTGGGCACGCACCTGCAGGAGATCGTCGCGGACCGGGACGTCACCCCCGGCGAGCACGTCTACACCGCGGAGTTCACGGTCAAGGGCAAGAACGAGGACCCGGCAATGCCCGGCTTCGCCGGGACGCTCACGCTCTACATGGACGAGGAGGCGGTCGGCAACAGCGAGATCGTCACCCAGCCCGGCGCCTTCTGCCTCGTGGGCGACGGCATCTGCGTGGGCCGTGACAGCGCCTCACCCGTCACCCCCGACTACACGGCTCCTTTCCGGTTCACCGGCGGCACGATCGACAAGGTGATCGTCGATGTCACAGGCGAGCGCTACATCGACCACGAAGCTGAGGTCCGCGGCTGGTTCATCAAGGACTGACGCAACCCCGCCGGGGGTGAGCCCCAGATCCGCGAGACCGTCGGAGGCGTCCCGCTCGCAGACGCCGGATTCAGCCACGCCCTCGGTTAGCATCCACCCGGTTGGCCGGCGGGCCTATCGACGAGTAAGAGAGGTATGGAGGCGTGAGAGGTGGTGCGAGCTCCGCGCTGGCTCGCGGCATCCGCTGGCGGATGATGGGCTCGGTACTCGTCGTGATCACCGCCGCGATCGCGGTCGGGACGGCGATCGTCGGCCCCCTCTTCCTTCGAGCCGGCGGTGATTCCCTGGTCCGGCAGGCCGTGGCGAGGTGCCAGCGCGTCCAGGACCAGCTTCCAGCTCACTCCCGTGACTCACGATTCGACGCTGGGGCGGCTTGCGACCGCGCAGCGCTCGTTGCTCCGAAGCGAGGACCTGACCGACCTCTATGGGCCCTCGGTGTCGACGATGCTCAGCTCCGCGCTCGTCACGGGTGAGAACGGCGAAGTCTGGGCGGGCACGGCTGACCTATCGCACCGGCATCTGCCCGATTCTCCACTTCAGCAGCGGCGGGTGTCGAGCGGGTCCCCTTGATGCGGTCGTGAGCGAACGAACCGCACGCGCACTCGGAGTCTCGGTCGGGTCGAGCGATCACGGTCAGCGACTTCAAGGACGAACATCCCGTCCAGATTCAGATCACCGGCGTGTATCGGCTCCCGGACCTGCAGAGCCCCTACTGGTTCGGCAGCCCTGGGAGCTACTTTTCCTTCGGGCAGGAAACCGGCAAGCCACGCGAACTCGACGAGGTCGACGATCTCTTCGTGGCGAGCCCCGCCGCCCTCGCGCTCCCACCCACCTACGTGCGCTCACTCACCATCCAGGCCGGGCTGCGGTCCGGGGTGCTGGGCATCGGTAACGCCTCGGCGGTAAGCCGCGATCTGCTCACGCTCAAGCGGCGCGCCGCGGTCTCCGGCTTCGCGCTCGAAACCAGCCTCTCCCGCAGGTGCTCTCCGGGGCCCTTCATCAGCAGAGCCTGATGAGCACGATCGTCGTGGTCGCCGCCGTTCAGCTCGCGCTGTTGGCGATCTGGGTGCTGACGTCGGCGCTGATGCGCAGCGCCGACCTCCGGCGCTCGGAATTGCGGGTCGCCCGCCTGCGCGGATTCCCGCTTCCCACCCTGCTCGCCGTGTCGATCACCGAGCCGGCAGCCCTGTGCGCGATCGGGGTCGTGCTGGGGATCCTCGGCGCATGGGGCGTCGTGCTCCTCGCCGCGTCGATCCTGTTCACGTCGGGAACCACCGTGGGGCTCGACGTGTGGACGTTCGTCGGCTTCGGAGCTGTGGTGCTGACCATCTGCGCCGTTCTGGGTCTCAGCTCGATGAGACTGCTGCGCAGCTTCGGGCTCGCGTCGTCGTCACCTCAGTCCCGCGGCAGCACGTCCCGGCTCGTCGTCGACATCTCCATCCTCGCCGTATCCGTCGTTGCGCTCCTCGGCGCGGCCACCAGCGGCGCGCTCAGCTCCCACAGCAATCCGGTCGCCGCCGCCGCCCCCGCGGTCATCGCTCTCGGCACCTCGGTCATTGCAATCCGCATCGTCGAATACCTCTGTCGCAGGCTCATCGCCCCGACTCGCGATTCCTCCCGCGTGGCGCTCTTCCTGGCCGTCCGCGCAGGTCGGCCGGCGGCCGACGGCACTGCGCGAAGGACGGACTCTGGTCATCGCCGTCGCTCTCGCCTGCTTCGCAGTGTCCGCCTGGTCGGTCGCGAAAGCCAATCGGCTCACCGCCGTGACGTTCTCGATCGGTGCGCGCACCGTCGTCACCGTCGACGCGAGTGCTCAGCTGCTCCATCGAGCGGTCGACACGGTGGACCCACAGGGACGGTTCGCCATGGCGGCGACGCAGATTTCCGGGCCGGGGACGCCGCTCATCGGCGTCGACAGCTCGCGTCTGGCGCGCGTCGCGGCCTGGCCCGACGGGACGACGCATGAGAGCGTCGCCGAAGTCAGCCGCACCCTGACCCCGAAGCCGGCCCCCGCGGTCAACCTTCCGACCGGCTCGCTGACGGTCCTGGCCTACGTGTCGGCCTCCGGGGCGGCGGCCAGGGGCTCGCAGACCTCCACCTCGCGGCCTGGCTGTTCGATTCCGTCGACGGGACGTTCGCCGTCGACCTCGGCAGTTTGCGTTCCGGAGGCTCCACCTATCGTGGCGCCGCGCAGAAGAACTGCCCCTGCCGCCTGGTCGGCCTGGGGGTCCTGCCCAACGCCAAGCGGCGTGCCGAGCTCCGGTCAGATCCACCTCGGTGTCGACGCGATCGCCTACCCCTCCGGCGGCGGTGTGGAGCGGAGTGCCCTTGCTGAGCTCACCCCGGCAGATTGGCGCTCGGACATCGCCGGCATCCGCGTCATCGCGACAGGCTCGAAGGTCGGCATCGACATCCCGATGACGGCCGTGGCAGAGCGAGATCGGCCTCGGCGGCACTCCTTCCGTGATGGTTTCCCTCGCCGCCGAACCCGCGGCCATCCCCGCCGTCGCCGGCAGCTACGCCGAGTCTCTTGCCGTGGAGAGCGGGCAGCACGGCGCTCTGCCGGTTCAGGGCCTCGACGGCTTCAACATCACCGTCCACCCGGCTGTCCTGGCGGCCTCCCTCCCGCGTATCGGGTCCGGCGGTGTGATCGTCGACCTGGGCGCGCTCGAACGAGCCCAGACAGCCCCCACCTCTCCCTACACCAGCGAGGAGGTCTGGCTCGGACCGCAGGCCCCCGCGAATGCCGTCGGTCGCCTGCGGGCGGCGGGGCTGCATATCGAACGGGTCGAGCGCTCGTCGACGCTCATCAGCCGAGGCCCAGCACACGGGTCCGGCTCTGGCCTACGACTTCATGCTGTTGGCCACGCTCGTCGCCCTGCTCGTCGCGGCCGTCGGCACCTTCAGCGTGCTCGCGGCCGGTGGCCGGCAACGCGCCACCGAGATGGTCGCGCTGGAAGTCACCGGGGTCCGGCGAGGAATCCTCGAGCGCTCGCTGGCGATCGAGGCCGGGATCCTCGCGCTGACCGCGCTGTTCGGGGTGGCGGCCGGGGCGGTCAGCGCCGCCATCGTCCTGCCGTCCCTGCCTCAGCTCGCCGTGCCCACCGATGCCCCGCTGTCCTACGCGCTGCCGGTCGGGCTCCTGCTGGCGGCGGCGGCGGTCGCCGTTCTGGTGGTCCTGGCCGCCACTGCGCTTGCGGCGCGCGGCATCCTGTCGAGTATGTCTCCAACCCTCCTGCGCAACGCGGCCGATGACGTCGACTGAGGCACGGCATCTCGACAGGCGCGGAGGTGGTGTGCGCCGGGCTGGTGCACGTCTATCCGAGCGAGGCGGGGTCGGTTGCCGCCCTGCGAAACGCCGACCTCGTCGTCGAGGCCGGCGAGATGCTCGCGATCGTTGGCCCCTCCGGATCGGGCAAGACCACTCTGATGTTGCTGCTCAGCGGCCTGCTCCAGCCCACCGCAGGCTCGGTGCTGATCGGTGGCCGGGACATCACCCAACTCGACGCGGCCAGCCTCAGCCGACTGCGCGCCACCGAGCTCTCGCTGCTGCTCCAGGACCCCATGCGCAACCTGCTGCCCCATGCGACGGTCATCCAGAACGTCAGCTTCGCCTCGCGCGGCGCCCGACGGCGCGGCTGGACGCTGCGCTGGTCGAGTGAGGAGCTCCTCGAGCGGATGGGTCTGGCTGAGCTCGCCGACCGGCCGGTGTTCCAACTCTCGGGCGGCCAGCAGAACCGGGCGGCGATCGCCGCTGCGCTGGCCACATCTCCGCGCGTCCTGCTGGCCGACGAGCCGACGGGCCATCTCGATCCTCACAGCCGCGACATGGTGATCGAGGCGCTGCGCGACGCGGGTGAGCTGAGCGGCGCCACGGTCATCGTCGTCACCCATGACCGAGCCGTCTCCGAGGCGCTCCCCCGCTCGCTGGCGATCGAGAACGGGGCAATAGCCGCCGAGGGCCGGGGCGCGGAGCGCTTTGCCGTCGTGGGCGGCTCCGGGACGATCCAACTGCCCCCGGAGATCCTCGCCCTCTACCCGAGCGGAACGCTTCTGGGCGTCCATCTCGACGCCGGCGGGATCGTCCTGCGGGCACGAGGAGACGGACCCGGAGGAGGCCGGCGATGGTTGAGACGTCCCGTTTCGCCATCGAGGGAGTGACCGTGCGCAACGCCGATGCCGTGCTTGTCAGCGACCTTTCGCTGAGCGTCGGGAGCGGTGAGGTGCTTGCCATCACCGGCCCGTCCGGCACGGGCAAGTCCAGCCTGCATCCAGGTCCTCGCGGGTCTGGCAGCGCCCTGACTCCGGTCGCGTGCTCCACGACGAGCGTCCGATGGCGCCGCGCGACGGCGCGGCAGTGGGGCTGATCCTCCAGCACCATCATCTTCCCCAGATGCTGAGCGCCCACGAGGTCGTCAGCCTGCCGTTGCAGGCCCGAGGTCTCACCCGCTCGGAGGTCGCCGAGCGCAGCGACCGCGCGCTCGTCGCCTTGGGCTTGGGCGATCAGGCCGATCAGTTGATCTGGGAGCTCTCCGGCGGACAGCGCCAGCGCGTGGCGGTCGCCAGAGCGCTGGCCGGAGATCCCGAGCTGATCCTCGCCGACGAGCCTGTCGCCGGCCTGGACCCGGAGTCCCTGACAGCCGTTGTCCTCAATCGCCTCCTCGAGGCCGCGCGCGCCGGCGCGATCGTGATCATCGCCAGCAGCGACCCCGAACTGATCGAGAGCTGCACTCGCGTGGTCACGCTCGGCGGAGGCTGAGGCGATGAACGCTGACGAGCGACTGCGTGCCAGCCGTCTGGCTGCGCAGCGGCTGACGCCGGCAACGGCCTGCAGGAGCGCCGAGGAAGCAGCCTTGGCTGTGATCGGCGTCCAAGCTCAGGATCTGCGCGCCGCGGCTCTTGCACTGCGCTCGCGCGTGCCCGGCCTCACCCGAAGCGCCGTCCACGCCGCGCCGCTCCTGCGCACGTGGACCGTCCGCGGCACGGTGCACCTGATTGCGGCGTCCGATCGCCCCTGGCTGCACGCCCTATTCGCCAGGCGAAATGCCCGCGTGTTCGGCGCGCGCTTCGCGCGCTTCGGCATCGTGGAGGAGGTAAACGCCATGCGCGGGGACGTCGTTGAGCTCTGCCGCGAGCGTCCCCGCGACCGGTCGTCGCTGCTACGGGCACTGCTCGAGCGCGGTCACCCACCGCTCGAGCAGGGTCCGATCAACACGTTCGTTCCGTGGCTCTCGACCCAGGGGCTCATCGTCACCGACACCGCCGGCCTGCTGCACGCGGCCGATCCGCCCCCGGCGGTCGACCTCGACGAGGCACTCGCGATACTTGGCGCCCGCTACCGCGCAGGCTACGGCCCCTGCGACGCAAGCGACCTCGCTAAGTGGTCCTCGCTGCCAATCACACAGGCGCGCCGGGCGCTTGACGCCGCCGGACCGCCGAGCGACGTTGACCTGTTGCCCGCCGATGACACACCGCCCTGTCTGCTGCTCGCCGCCTTCGACACGCTCATGCTCGGCTACCGCACTCGCGAGCCATTCGTACTCGCCGAGGACGACCATCACATCCTGAGGGGCGGCGGGATGCTCAAACCCGTCGTGCTCAATCGCGGAGCAGCAACGGGTACTTGGTCGATCAGGAACGGCCGTCCCGAGCCGGCGTGGTTCGGGCGCCCCACGCCCGCTCCGGCGCTCGCCCGCGAGACTGCGGACGTCGAACGCTTCCTCGCATCCTAGCTGCGGACAGCTCCATGGAGCAGGCCGCGCGGCTCGGACTTTCGGCTGCGTAAACCGGCATGATTAGCCCGATGGAGCCGCTCCTGAGCGAACCGGACCGAGCGCTCAGAGACCGGGTCCGATGAGTGCGCGGGCCGCGGACGAGCTGCCCTTCAACCCGGGCGGGGCGCCGCCTCCGTCCACTCTGGCGCGGCTCTTTCAAGCTGCCAAGGCTCGACCGGTCACGACCAGCCTTGCCACGCTGCTCGGCTACGTCCTGCTGTCCGCCCTGATCTTCGGCCGCAAGGCGCTGGGGGACATCGACCACACGGTCGTCGGGTTCGGCCCGTCCCCGGCGCTCTACGGGCGCGACCAAGGCGCATACGTGTGGTTCCTGGCGTGGGGGGCACACGCCGCATTCCACCTGCAGAACCCATTCTTGACACGCGAGGTCTATGCGCCCGGCGGCTACAACCTGGCATGGGCGGCGAGCATCCTTGGCCCCGCCGTCGTCCTCGCTCCACTGACCGAACTGTGGGGAGCGATCGTGACGTTCAACCTGCTCGCCATTCTGGCGCCCGCCGGTGCGGCATGGGGGGCATATCTCCTCTGCCGAGATCTGACCGCGCGAACGAGCTCGGCGGTGGCCGGCGGGCTGCTGTTCGGGTTCGGAAGCTATGAGACCGGAGTGACGATCAACCACCTGAACCTCGCGCTCGTCGGCCTGCTGCCGATTGCGGCACTGCTGGTGCTGCGAAGAGCGCGGGGCCGCATCTCTCGCGTGCGCTTCATCCTCGCCCTCGGCGTGGTGCTCGGGGCCCAACTGTGGATCTCGACCGAGACGTTCGCGTCCGCGGTCCTCTTCGGAGCCCTTGCGATGATCCTCGGCTTCATCTCACGCGATCGTTCACAGCGACGGCTGGCCTGGCGCACCGCATACGAGGCCGCCGTCGCCGTCGGTGTCGGTGTCCTGATCGGCGTGCCTTATCTCTGGTATGCCCTGGCATCGGCGAACCCGCTCGCTAAACAGTCCGGGCTGAACGAGGGCGCGGATCTCGCGAACTTCCTGGAGCCGACCCTGGCCACCTGGCTCCGCCCCGTGACGAGCAGATTCGCGACCAACGTGCCGGAGGCCCTCGCCTACATGGGTCCGGTGCTGCTGATTGTCCTCGGACTGTTCTTCCTGGAGTGCAGGAAACGTCGACTCGCTCGGTTTCTCGCGCTGTTCCTGCTGGCGGCCACCATTCTCAGCCTCGGCGGAGTCCTGAGGGTGGCCGGAGAAACGACCCAATTCAGCTTGCCCTGGAGCGTCGTTGGCGAACTCCCCTACATCTCGCACGCCCTGCCGGGGAGGTTCGTGCTGTACGTCTCGCTTGCCGGCGCGGTTTGTGTCGCGCTGTGGCTCGATCGGCCCACGTTGCGCCCAGCACGGTGGCTGGCGGCGGCGGCGATCATGGTGAGCCTGATGCCCAACCTCCACGAGGCTCTGTGGGGAACTCGGGTGGACCGGCCGCCGCTGCTGTCGAGTGCGGCGCTCGCCCGCTACATTCCGAGGGGCAGCACAGTGCTGGCGCTCCCGTTCGGGGTCGACGGCAACTCGATGTACTGGCAGGTACAGGCACACTTCGCGTTTCGTCTTGCCGGCGGCTACGTCGGATGGGCCCTTCCCCGCGAATATCAGGGTCTCAAGATCCTCCGAGAATTCCGCGGCCGCCCCTCTCGTGGCGATCCAAGAGGTCGCCTCTGCGCGTTCATCTCCCTGACCCACACGTCCGTGGTGATCGTGCGTAGGAACACTCCCGGTGACTGGGGGGCCCTGCTCAGTCCGCTCCGTGAGCGGCCGATCCTCCACGGTGGTTTCGCTATCTACAACGTCGACCGCAGCGCATGCGCGAAGGGTACGCGCCGCTCCTGACCTTGACCGCCTAGGCATGGTTCGCGATCAGCAACACGCGCGCGATGGTCTGAGCGAACTGCTCGAGCGGGCCAAGTGAGTACCGGTGTGATGTCGCGCTCGCGCGCCTCCTGCCGGGAAAACACCGAGTCCCATCGACGGCAGGGACTCGGCGTCGTCCGCGGCAGGCCTTCTACCTCTCAATGGCGCGTTGGGCTATCGCCGCCCCCGCTACCTACTTGACCTTGATGCGACCCTGCATCCATGGGTGGACGGCGCATATGAAGTTCAGCGTCGTCCCCGCTGCCGCCGTAACCTTGAACGTGACCTTGCCACCCGGCCCCTTGGGACCGATGAAGACCGAATCACCCGGCGCGTTGAAGCCAGAGGCGCCGGCGTTCACAAGCAGGACCGGCGGCGGACCCGACGGTGGTGCTTCCGGGTCGACGCCATGCGATTTCGCGATCGCACCGCAGACTTCACAGTGTTCCACTTGCTTGATCGTGCGCGGCACCTGAGACCGCTTGACGATCGACAGCGTGTGTGGGTCCCCGGTCGCGTTCGTCAGCGTAACCGTACCGCCCGAGCGGACCGTCACTGTGCCCTGTTGAAAATGCAGGGAGTCCTTGACGTAGGCGTTCGCCTTGAATGATTCGCCGCCCGTTATGAGGATCTTTGCCCTTGCCGGGCCCTTTCCGCCCGCGCCTAGAGCTGACCCAGCCAAGGTCAACAACGCCGCGCCAAACAAGGCCACGACAAGTACGCGCACCATCTGTGATGACCTCATGAAACCCCCTTTATGCCGCGGCTCACGAAGCGGCCGCCTCAAGAATATTTCAACGGGAGTGGCCCGAGTCCCCCCTCCCATCCGTTGCCCAAACTACTCCACCCCACGGGGCCCGGTCAACTCATTTCGAGCTACCGACGAGCGGAGGCACCGATGGACAACCGCCGCGCATCCCGCAAGCGCCGGCCCCTCCTGCTCGTTTCTTGCTTGACCGGCCAGGAAAGCGAGCGCTGTTCGCCGGGGCGACCGAGTCGACCAGTTGCATGGCTGCCTTGGCCGCGGCGGCGAGGACCGCCGACGTTTCGCTGCCTTCGCCCTGGCCCAGGACGACGCCGATTGCCATATGTCGGCGGCCGCCGATCGTCACGTGTGTGAAGAACGCCAGGCACCCCCCGGCTGCGGCGTCCGACCCGGTCTTGCCGCCATAGCCCTCAGCGATGAGGGGGTTGAAGTTCCTGACCACGCCGGCGACGGGCAGGGTCACGCTGGCCGTGGAGACAACTTCGCGGAAGACCTGAAAGCGCATCGCATGCTGGAAGAGCCGCACCTGATCGGCGGCGGTCGAGGCCGTGCTCGGATCGAACCCGCTGGGATCGGTGTAGATCGTGCGGCCCATCCCGAGCGCGCGGGCTTCGGCGTTCATCTCCGCCAGGAAGCGGGTCTCACTGCCCGCTATCAGAGTGGCGAGCATCCGGGCGATGTTGTTACCGGATGGGATCAGTAATGCCTCCAGCAGCTGGCGCTCAGTCAACTTCTCGCCGGCCCTCACCGCGACGACAGAACCGCCTTCGGCGGCGTCTTGTGCCTCGGCCTGCGCCTGCGCCGTCGTAACGGTGATCGTGAACCCGTCCTGCAAGCCACTCAATGGGTAGCGCTTGAGGACCAGATAGGCCGTCATCACCTTCGCGACGCTGGCGATCGGGGCCGGCTGCTCGTGCGGACTCCACTTCGGCCGGCCGTCGTCCAGCACCAGTGCCCCCTGTCCTTGCTGCGGCCAGCTGATGGTCGACAGGTACCGGCTTCCTTCTTGGGCATGGGGTCTAGGTTGAGCAGCTGGCGTGTCGTTCAGCTGCTGGTGGACTGTCGAGAACGCCGCAACGACGAGGAGGAGGAGGGCGAGCATCCCGCAGAGCAGCACGCGGAGGCGGCGCCGGCCGCACACCTTGATCGGGTAGGGCGGGCTGCCGTTCGTGCCGGTTCGCCGTAAGTCATGCCCCAAGTCAAGGCGGCGTGGCGTTGCCGGCACGTATGTCCTTTTCGATACGCCGACGATATGCGCCGGCTCTAGCATCGGAGTATGCGCGTATTGATCGTCGAGGATGAGCCGTACATGGCGGAAGCAATCCGCGACGGCCTCCGCCTGGAGGCCATCGCAGCGGACATTGCTGCCGACGGCGAAGCGGCTCTGGAGTTGCTCGGCGTCAACACCTACGACATCGCCGTTCTTGACCGCGACATCCCGGAGCCCTCCGGCGACGACATCGCCAAGCGCATCGTCGCCTCCGACAGCGGCATACCGATCCTCATGCTCACCGCCGCCGACCGTCTGGACGACAAGGCCTCGGGGTTCGAGCTCGGCGCTGACGACTACCTCACGAAGCCATTCGAGCTCCAAGAGCTTGTGCTGCGTCTCAGAGCACTCGACCGCCGGCGCCCCCACAGCAGACCGCCCGTGCAAGAAATCGCAGGTCTGCGTCTGGATCCGTTTCGCCGCGAGGTCTACCGCGACGGGCGCTACGTCCCGCTCACCCGCAAGCAGTTCGCCGTGCTCGAAGTTCTGGTCGCTGCCGAAGGGGGCGTCGTCAGCGCCGAGGAGCTGTTGAAACGGGCGTGGGATGAGAACGCCGACCCGTTCACCAACGCCGTGCGCATCACGATCTCAGCGCTGCGAAAACGCCTCGGCGACTCCGGGATCATCTCCACCGTGGCCGGCGTCGGGTACCGAATCAGCACTCAACAGAACACGGGGCGTGAGCGGGGAGACCGTGGATAGAGCTCCTGGCTTGAGTGTTCGGCTCAAGCTGACCCTCAGTTACGCCGGCTTCCTCATGCTGGCCGGCGCCCTGCTGCTGGCTGCTGTTTGGGTGTTCCTCCTGCGCTACGTCCCCGAACAAGCGCTCATCGTCCCCGGACAGAACGGCACTCATGGCATCTTCCCAATCAGGTCCAACCTCCTGCACGTTTTCGCGCCGAGGGCTGGCGCGGTGTTGGCGTTCCTGCTGGTGTTCGGCCTCACAGGAGGGTGGTTTCTCGCGGGCCGGATGCTCGCTCCCCTCGCCCGCATCACGGACGCCACCCGCATGGCCGCCGCAGGATCGCTCTCCCATCGAATCCGGCTACCGGGCCGTAGGGATGAGTTCCGTGAACTCGCGGACGCCTTCGATGCGATGCTGGCCCGCCTCGAAGCGCACGTCGCCGAGCAGCAACGGTTCGCAACCAACGCCTCCCACGAGCTGCGCACCCCGCTGGCGATCACGCAAACACTTCTCGACGTGGCCCGCAGCGATCCCGAGTGCGACAACGGCGAGCTTGTAGAGCGCCTCCACACCGTCAACACACGAGCAATCGACCTCACTGAAGCGTTACTCCTGCTAAGCCGCGCCGACCGCCGGTCCTTCAGCCCAGAACGCGTCGACCTATCTCTCATAGCGCAGGAAGCCACCGAGACGCTGCTCCCCTTCGCGGAAACACGCCGCGTCACCATCGAGGTCTCTGTCGGCGTGACACCCACGATCGGCTCACACGCGCTCCTGCTGCAGATGATTACGAACCTCGTGCATAACGCGATCGTCCACAACCTGCCTGACGGCGGTACCGTCTGCGTCTCGACCAGCGCCCGCGTCGATGTCGTAGAGCTCCGGGTCGAAAACACCGGCAAGATGCTCGCGCCTCAGGAGGTCTCCACGCTCACGGAGCCATTCCTCCGCGGCGACGAACGCGTCCGCGCCGACCACGCAGGTGTCGGCCTCGGACTTGCGATCGTCGAGAGCATCGCCCAGGCGCACGACGGCACCCTCACCCTTGCCCCCCGCGCCGCCGGCGGACTCTGCGTCACGGTGCGAATCCCCGCGGAGTCGCCGCCTCGATGACCTGACGAGGCCGGACGCCAGGCGGGGGGCGCGCCGCGCCGGTCGAATCTGCCGGCGAATATCGTCGGGATATCGAAACCCGCATACGGGCCGGCAACATCGCGGTCTCTTCAATGGCGGAATGATCTACAGCACGTCCGCACGAGTGGGCCGTGGCACGGCGTCGCCGGTCTCCTCTTCCAGGCCGGCGGTGGGGATGACGATCTATGGATGCGAGAAGGGCGAGGCTGCCTTGTTCGAAGAGTTGGCGCCTCGCTTCGGCGTTGTGCCGACGATCACCGAGGCGGCCGTATCTGAAGGCAACCTGGCTCTGGCCTGCGGTAATCGCTGCATCAGCATCGGTCACAAGGCCCGGATCGCAGATTCCACCCTTCTCGCACTCAGCCACGCAGGCGTAACGCACATCACAACCAGAAGCATCGGAAGCGACCATCTCGATGTGGCCTACGCCGACAGCGTCGGCATCTCAGTTGCGACGGTCTCCTACTCGCCACACAGCGTTGCCGACTACACGCTGATGCTCATGCTGATGGCGTTGCGGAACGCCAGGTCCATGATCAGGCGCGTAGATGTCCATGACTACAGGTTGCTCGACATCCCCGGGAGGGAGTTGGGTGATCTGACGATCGGAGTCATCGGCACCGGCCGAATCGGAACGGCGGTCATCGACCGACTGCGCGGCTTTGGCTGCCGAATCCTGGCCCATGACCGTCGTCCTCACAGCTCTGCCGAGTGGGTTTCACTCGATGAGCTGGCACGGCAGAGCGATGTCATAACGCTTCACACTCCTCTGACCGCGGACACTCACCATCTCCTCGATCGCCGACGAATCGAGCGGATGAAGCAGGGGGCATACGTCGTGAACACCGGCCGCGGTTCGCTACTCGATACCGAGGCTCTCCTAAGCGCCCTGGAACGCGGCAGGTTGGGCGGTGCGGCGCTCGACGTGCTCGAAGGCGAAGAGGGCATCTTTTACGCGGACCGCAGCAGCATGGACATCGACGACGCGCTCATGTTGCGGCTGCACGAACTGCCAAATGTCCTCATCAGTCCCCACACGGCCTACTACACCGACCACGCCCTACGGGATACGGTCGAAAACACCATCGTGAACTGCCTGAGCTTCGAAAGCGGGCAGCACCGTGCATAGGCTGAAGATCGGCGTCATATTCGGAGGCTGCTCCGAGGAGCATCCGATCTCCATCAAATCGGCACAAGAGATCGCGAGGCACCTCGATTCAGAGCGGTACGAGCCCTTCTATATCGGGATCGCGAAGAACGGTGCCTGGAGACTCTGCGACGCTCCCGACCCGGACTGGGAAGACCGAAGCGCGCGCCCAGCCGTTCTCTCACCGGACAGATGCGTGGGCGGCCTGCTCATGATGGACCAGGAACGTTACGACACCATCGCTTTGGACGTTGTGTTTCCCGTTCTACACGGAAAATTCGGCGAGGACGGTGCCATACAGGGCCTGGCGGAGCTCGCCGGCATCCCCTACGTAGGCTGCGACGTCCAGAGCTCGGCTCTGTGTATGGACAAGTCCCTCGCCTACATCGTCGCCAAAGCCGCCGGTATTGCGACGCCGCGTTTCTGGACCGTCGCGGAACACGGTGAGGCCGACCTGGACCGGCCGACCTATCCGGTGTTCGTGAAGCCGGCCCGTTCGGGCTCATCTTTCGGCGTCACCAAGGTGCAGGGGAACACCGAATTGCCAAGCGCGGTGGAGGCCGCGAGGGAGTTCGACTCCAAGGTGTTGATCGAGGAGGCCGTCGTCGGCAGCGAGGTCGGCTGTGCACTTCTGGGGAACGGACGGGACCTCATCGCGGGCGAGCCGGACCAGATCTCCCTTTCCCATGGCTTCTTCAGGATCCATCAGGAGAGCGAACCTGACAGCGGTTCCGACAACTCGGAAGTGATCGTTCCCGCGGACGTCTCGGCGGAGACCCGCTTGCGCATCCAGGAGACCGCAATGGCCGTATATCGCGCTTTGGGATGCCGAGGCCTTGCACGCGTAGATCTTTTCCTCAAGGAGAATGGGGAAGTAATCCTCAATGAGGTGAACACCTTGCCCGGGATGACGTCCTACAGCCGCTATCCGAGAATGATGGCGGCGGCAGGATTGCAGCGTGCCGAGGTGATCGACCATCTCGTTGCCTCGGCATTGGCCGGGAGCTCACGATGAACGACCAGTTCGTCTTTGTCGACGAGCACGTATCCCAAATCCACTGGGACGCCAAGTATGCGACTTGGGACAACTTCACCGGCAAGCCCGTCGACGGATACGTTGCCAATCGCATTGTCGGCACGAGGCATTTGTGCGCAGCCTTGGAGCGAGCGCGAGAAGAGGCCGCCTCCCTCGGCTTCGGCTTGGTGCTCTGGGACGGTTATCGCCCCCAACGCGCCGTCGATTCCTTCCTGCGCTGGGCTCAACAACCGGAGGACGGGCGGACAAAGCTCCGGCACTATCCCAATATCGACAGAGCCGAAATCTTCGAAAAGGGGTACGTGTCGGCCAAGTCGAGCCACAGCCGAGGAAGTACCGTCGACTTGACGCTGTTCCACTTGGGCAACGGTGAACTTGCCGCTATGGGCAGCGACTATGACCTAATGGACGCAATCTCGCACCATGATGCGGAAGGCATTTCGCAAGTCGACGCTCGAAACCGTCAACACCTCCGCGCGATCATGGAAGCCTGCGGTTTCAGCGCCTATGACTGCGAGTGGTGGCATTACACGCTTACACACGAGCCATTTCCAGACACGTACTTCGATTTTCCGATCGAGTGAACTGACGGCGCCCAACGTGGCGGTGCGCTCGTCAGCCCACTGTCCGCAACGAGGGAGTGCAAGAGCCACGCCCTTATCCGGCAACAGGCGCGATTTGTCGGGTCCGACGAGATCCAGCGCGTGCGCACGAGCGCCTCGCCCTCGCCGATCTCGGGGATCGCCTCTTCGACAAGCTCGAACGTGCCCTCGTCGATTCGCCCGGTGGGGCGCTCGCGGAGCAGGAAGCGGCGGTTCACATCGGACACGGCTGGGCCTCAAATCGTCGGGCTGGTCGCGATCCCTGCCCAGCCTATACCGGGCCGATAAGGCCCGAGCGATGGTTTTGCCAGCAACGGGCGGGAAGTCAGGCCCGGCGAAATTCCCTAACCCGCCCTGTGCGCGGAGCAGACGAGCACGATCAGCGGGCCGTTCTCGAAGTGCCCCCGCCAGGAGTCGAACCTGGATCTACCGCTTAGGAGGACGCCGCCGAGTCACCGGCGATGCCCCGCAGCGGCGGCGTTTACTGCGGTTCTTGCGCACCGGCAGCTCGGGCCATGACGCCGGATCAGTCCCGATCCGGCTGGGTTTGGGCAGCAGAACACCCTTGCTGCCTAAACGACCTAGCCCCGCCGGGCGTTGGCGGCGCGACTCCTGCTTCTCGTCCAAGGCAGCAGGATGCTTGATCCTCATGTTCGCGCGGAACTCTGCTTTGGAGCGACAGCTTCGTGCCACTGGGAGAGCGACGCCGTCGGGTGTCGCTCTCCCAAGGAAGTGGAACGTGCCGTGGTACCTGTTGGCCACGCGGTCTGGCGTTCGCGTAAGAAGTGCTTACGCCCAGTGCTGCTCGGACGGGCCGTCTTCGAGGTCCGGGAGTAGATCTGCGAGCAGCAGGGCGGCGTGCACCTCGGTGGCGCGCTGGTCTGACGGGTGGCCGAGGAGCTCTTCGGCCTTGCGGACGCGTTGAAGCACGGTGTTGCGGTGGACGCCCAGAGCACGCGCGGCGTGGGAGATCCCGCCGCGTGGTTCGAGCACAGCCCGCAGCGTGTTGCGCAGCGTCCGGTGGGCGGGAGCGGGTTCGGCCAGCGGCCCGAGCTCGCGGCGCGCGAAGCGGCAGGCGCTCTCGACGTCGCGCAGGAGCAGGTCGAACAGGGCGACGTCGTCGAAGGCCGTCAGACCGCTCGGGGCGCGGGTGAGCTCGGCGACGCGCCGGGCGCGGACGGCCTCGTCGTGGCTCTTGCGGAAGCCGTCGAGCCCGCGGCCTACGGTTCCCAGCCCGACCGAGACCGGGTACGTCCTGGCCTCCAGCGCCTGACGGACAAGGTCAGCGTGTTCTCCTGACGGGTCGCGCGGTGACAGCCAGACCGTGAGTGCGCTTGCCCCGTCGGGGAGGACGAGTGGTCGGGACGCGCCGCACGCTTCGGCGACCGCTTGGGCAGCCGACTCGAGGCGACCGGTTGGCCGCGTGCTGAAGCAGACCGCGCAGAGTTGCGGTCCGTTGAGGCGGTGGCCGAGCGTGCGCTCGGCCACGTGGGGGTCGTGCGGCTCCCCGGCCAGCAGCGCGCGTACGAGGTCTGCGCGGAGCAGCGCGCTTCGCCGTTGGCGGCGCTCGCGCTCGGCCAGGTGCTCGGCGCTGACGCTGGCGGAGACGAGGTCGACGTACTCCACCGCGAAGTCCGTGGCCTCCCGCAAGGCGGCCAGGACGCGGACCGGGTCGCCGACGGTGGCCTCGAGCGCCTCGGCCCAGCGGTCGAGGAAGTGGCCTTGCCCGAGTCGGTAGAAGCGCAGCGTGTCGTCGACCTCCGCGCCCCGGGCGGCCATCGCCCGCGCGTGCTCGAGGGCTGTCACGGGTGCCTGTGCGGCCGAGGCGGGGATGCCAGTGGTCAGCATCGACAGGATCGCCTCGACGTTGGAGGAGCACGACGCGAGCGTCAGGGCGGCGAGGTCGGCGTCTGACGTGACGACCTCGATGCGGGCCGAGAGCTCGTCGAACATCGCCTGCGCGATCACGTGGACCTCCTGCGCCCAGAGGCCGGCTAGGACGCGGTTCTCCTCGTAGACGGCCACGACGAGACACTATCCGACGGTGTGCAGCCTGCACATTGAACGATGCAGGTGGCCCCTGTTCCATGGGACCCGGGGCTGGCAAGGTCGGTGCATGTCCTCCACCGTCGCCGACCGCATCCACCGCATCCCGGATCCGCAGGAGCCGCGTGCCCACGGTCTCCTGGCCCATCGTCGGCCTGCTCATCGCAGGCCTGGCTCTCTACCTGGGCTCAAGCGGGCTCTACCTGGCAAACGCGTGGCCGTGGTGGGCGACCGTCCTGACCAACGCGATCGCGGGCTACCTGCTGTTCACCGTCGCGCACGACACCGCACATGCCTCCGGGTCCTCCAACCAAAAGCTGAACACGTGGATGGGACGGATCGCCACCCCGTTCTTCGCCCCGCACGCCGCCTACCCCGTCTGGCGCTTCATCCACATGCAGCACCACCGCTTCACCAACCACGACGCGAGCAAGGACCCCGACCATTACACGCAGGAAGGCCCGACCTGGCAACGCCTGCCACGCTGGGCGAGCATCGACCTCTACTACCTGGTCTTCTACCTGCGCCACTGGGGCTCACGGCCCGCCAAGGAGCACCGCGAGGAGCTCGTCGGCCTTGCCGTCATGGTGGCGGTGTTCGCCGCCTTGCTCATCGGCCCGGGATTCTGGGCGCTCGCGGTGATCGTCCTGATCCCCGGCCGCCTCGCCATCACCTACCTGGCCTGGGCCTTCGACTACCTGCCCCACGCCGGGCTGCACCACAAGCCCGCAGAGGACAAGTTCAAGACCACGCGGATCCGCGTCGGCTACGAGCTGCTCCTGAGCCCAGTGCTGCTCTACCAGAACTACCACCTGGTCCATCACCTGCATCCTGTGGTCCCGTTCCACAAGTACGTGCAGGTCTGGCGACGCAACGAGACCGCATACCTCGACGCCGACCCCGCCATGTCAACCGTCCGTGGCCGCCCCCTGACCGTTGCCGAGTACCGCGAGCTGCGCGAGCTCGAGAGCAGCCACGACCAGAGTGTCTTCGGTGATGGTTGTAGTGGAAGAGCCATCCGTCAAGGGCTGCGGTGCGCTCTGCGCTGTCGCGGTAGATCGCGCCGTAGGCCCAGCCGCCGAGCATGGTGCGGATGAATCGCTCTGCCTTGCCGTTGGTCTGGGGGTGGTAAGGGCGTGTGCGCAGGTGGCTGATCCCGTGGGCGCGGCAGGCGATCACGTGCACGGCAGAGCGGTAGGCGCTGCCGTTGTCGGTCAGCAGTTGCTCAACCTTCATCCCGTGGCGTTCGTAGAACACGATTGCGCGGTGAAGGAACGCGATCACGGTGCTGGCCTTCTCGTTGGAGAGAACCTCGGCGTAGGCCAGGCGGGTGCAGTCATCGATCGCGATGTGCACGCACTCCCAGCCAACTGTCCGCCGCTCGGCGCCGCGTGGACCACGCCTGCTGTTGTAGTGACGCTGGCCGGTCATCCGGTGCCCAGCGCCGCGCTGGATCCGGCCTAGCTTCTTGACGTCGATATGGATCAGCTCGCCTGGCCGCTCGCGCTCATAACGGACCGCGGTTTCCAGGCCGAGCCTGCCGAGCTTGCCCATCCCGAGGCTGAGCAGGACGCCTGAGACGGTCGAGAGCGCCATCCCGAGCGTCTCAGCGATCTCTGGGCCCGTGAACCGCAGACGCCTAAGCGCAGCGATCGCTTGCACCCGCTCCTCGCTAGTGCGATGCGGGATCCCGTGCGGAGCTGAGGACCGGTCGAACAGGCCGGTCTCGCCCTCCGCTCGATAGCGGCCCACCCACTTCCGGGCGCAGCGGACGCTGACTAGGCCCGGACGCTCGAGGTCCTTCAGGAGACGCGGGGCAAAGCGTCTGCGCACACCCGCCTGCCGCGCGACGGGCCGTAGCTGCTGGCGGACGGCGCCAGCAGCCCACGGGCGCCCCTGGGTGGGTGCGTTGAAGTCGCAGAACAGCGGACCGACAGGGAGCTGCACCCGCAGACCGACGTACTCGACGAACCAGGCGAGCAGCTCCAGCGGCAAAGCCTCGGCCGCAACGGGAACGAGCGCGGTGAGCCGCGCCTCGCGCTCCGCATAGAGGTCGTCACATCGACGCCCGGTCACCGGGCGGAGCATCGGTCTCGCCCACTCCCGCGTTGGACGAAAACCAGCAGTCTCTGGACCGTCGCTTGGTCGCCCCTGCGGTGGGCCGGAGCGAGCCTTTCGGCTCATCAGCAGCCGACAGACCAGCCCGTCGTTTGGGCAGCAATGGGCAGCAACGCGGTGATGCCAGACCCAAAGCGACCCGGACCAATCATCAGATCTGCTGCGCAATTTGCAGGGCGTTTCAGGCACCGACGGGCCAGACTCTTGGCGCGGGATTCACCGTCCGAAAAGACGCTGAGCCCGAACAGGGCCTGTCCGACGACGGCGCCGAAAGGGAGAAACAGCTCCGAATGCAGCCCTTTCCCGCTAGTGCCCCCGCCAGGAGTCGAACCTGGATTTACCGCTTAGGAGGCGGTCGTCTTATCCATTGGACTACGAGGGCATGGCCGGCGGTTCAGGCCGGATGCGGGAAAGGCTACCGCCGGAGCTCAGGCCACAGGACGTGAAGGGCTCGCGGCAAGCCGGTGCAGCTCGTCGCCGATCAGCCGATGGGTGACCCACTCGTCCATGGTCTGGGCGCCCAGGCCTCGATAGAACCCCAGGGCGAGCTCGTTCCACCTGAGTGCCGACCATTCCAGACGGTCACCGCCCCGCTCGATCAGCCGGGATGCGACAGCTGAGATCAGCGCCCGGCCCGTCCCGGCCTTGCGGTGTGCGGGCCGGACGAAGATGTCCTCGAGCCAGATCCCCTGGATCGCCAGGAAGGTGGAGAAGGTCGGGAAGAACACCGCATAGCCGGCCGGCTAGACCATCGTGTTCGGCGATCAGCGCCTCGGCGGCGGGGCGCTCGCCGAAGAGGGCCTCTCGGTAGAGCTCCTCGGTCGCGCGGACGAGGTCGCTGAGCTTCTCGTAGTCGGCCAGCTCCCGGATCATCTCCAGCAGCACCGGGATGTCCTCCGGGGTGGCCGCGCGGATCGATCACGCTCTCGCTCATCCCGCGCGGTCGGGTCGGTCGGGGTAGAGGTCGTCGATCGTCGTCAGGGCGACGTAGGGGGCTCCGGCGGCGGCTTCGATCGCCTCCCGCCCCCGGCCAGACGATCGAGCACGCTGAGGACGCCGCAGATCTCGTGGCCCGCCTCCTGCAGGGCCGCGATCGCCGTCAGGGTCGAGCCGCCCGTTGTCACGACGTCCTCAACGACGACGCAGCGCTCGCCGGCCTCGAGCGGCGGGCCCTCGATGCGCCGCTGCAGGCCGTGCGCCTTGGCGTCCTTGCGGATGAAGAAGGCCTTTGCCCGGGCGCCCCCCGCAAGGGCCGCACATGCGACGGGGTCGGCCCCCATCGTCAGGCCGCCGACGGCCGTCCCGTCCAGGCGGCCACCTGCGCCGCCAGCAGCTCGCCCAGGGCCGCGAAGCCCTCCGGCCGCAGGATCGCCCGCTTGGCGTCCACGTAGTACTGAGCCACCGCGCCGCTCGTGAGGGTCACCTCGCCGATCACCAGTGCGTGCTCCCGCAGCTCTGCGACCAGCCGCTCGCGGGCGGCGCTCGGGTCGGGGCTTTGGGAGGCGGCGTCCACGGCGCGACCTAATCTAGCGCTGTGCTGGGTCGTGCTCGCCAAACTGATCAGGGTGGCCTCGGTCGTCATCTGCCTGATCGTGATCGCCTCCTTCTTCGTCTTCGCCGTCAACCAGACCAAATCGGCCTCGGGCCATCAGCGCGAAGTTCTCGGCGAATCCTCGCGCGACGATCCATCGACGGCAACAGCGCCACCAGCCAAGGAGGGTTCTGCGCACAAAACGCTCGACGAAGCCTCCTCGAAGCTCACCTCGCCCTTCTCGGGAATCGTCACGAGCGACAGCGAATGGGCCAAACGGACCGTCGAACTCGTGCTCGCCTGCTCGTCTACGGCTTCGGGCTCGGCTACCTAGCGCGTGTCCTGCGAGTCCGTACCTAGGCGGGCCGCTGCCCTGCCCGGTCGCGGCTAGGGGCCGGCGTTGGGCCTGACGAGCGTGCTGCCCCTGCCGTTCTCGTTGTACACGTCCACCGGCATCCCGATGTGACCCAGCAGTAGATCGCCGGGGCGTCGGGGATCGGCACACGCAGGCAGCCGTGACTGGCCGCGTAGGTCGGCACTTCGGCGTAGCCGTGGATCGCGTAGCCGCGGATGAAGTAGCTGGAGTCCACCATCCCCTGCTGTTCGTCCCCGGTTCTTTATTGTAGACGGTGAAGCGCCCGATCACCGTCGGGCGTCGAGGGCTTGCCGGAGCTCATCGTGTAGATCTCCCGCACCTTCCCGCCCGGTTCGATCTCGGCCAGCACCTGTTTGGTCAGGTCGGCCTCGACGTGGCGGCCGTCGCGGCGATAGCGGACGTGGAAGTCCCCCTCGCCCTGCTGCAGGCGTGGAAGACCGTCGCTGCCCGCGTAGGCCGACCCGTGCCATGCCCGTCACCTTGCGATAGGCGATCAGGGCCCGGCCGGTGGCTTCGTCGAAGACCCCGCTGAGCGGGACCGCATAGTGGAGCTGGCTGAGCTCGGACTGCAGCAGCCGCACCGAGGCCCCCGAGGCGCCCGGGCCGAGATTCTCGTTGACGAACCTGCACCCCCGGCGTGCGGCCGGTGAGGCCAGCTGCGGCCGCGCTGCCACGTGACCGCCCCCGTGCCTCGATGAGGCCCGCGTCGTGGGTCGTGAAGCCGACCTGGAACTGCCCCGCCCCGTTGCCGCGGGCACCACCGCGACACTCTCGAGCCCACCTTGCGGGAGCCCAGGTAGAAGCCGACCTTGATCGCTGGCCCGGGCGTAGGGGGTCACGATCCCGCAGATGACGATCCGTCGCCCGACCGGGCGAACAGCGGGTTCCCGCCCACCCTCTGCAGGACCAGTCTGATCTTGCCCGCGACGGGCGGGGCCGGCAGCGCGGGGTCGGTGCGCGGGCGCGGCCCGGAGCGGGCGTTGCCGGGGTGGCGTTTCCGGCGCCCGCGGCGAGCGCGGGCGAGCGGCGAGGCAGCAGGCGAGCGCTGCGCCGAGCGGCAGCGCGGGCGGAGGATGGTTTTCATGACGACGATCCTTCGCTGGCCGAGCGGGAAGGTCCTCTCGCCCGATCGGCGATCAGCCCGAGGCGCTTGAAGAGCATCACGACAGCAGGATCGCAGCGAGCGACCCGGCTATCAGCGGCAGCCACCTGCCCAGCTCCAGCCCTCGAGGCTCGCGAAGGCGATCGAGTTGTTGAGCGAGTGGGCCGCAAGCATGGGTAGAGCGAGCCCGAATAGCGGTACAGGAGGCACAGGCCGAAGCCCAGCAGCGGCGAGGGGAGCAGATCGAGCGCCGGCGCCGAGCCCGCATGCACGCCCCCGAAGATCAGGCCGGTGATTATCGCCGCCGGCCAGCGTTCCGCGCCAGTTGCGCAGCGCCGTGAACATGTAGCCGCGGAAGAGGAACTCCTCGCACATCGGCGCCACGATGCACGTCAGCGCCGCGCTCAAGATACAGCAGCGTGGTGCCTTCGTTGGTGCCCAGATTTTCCAGCAGCTTCTCGCGGGTCGGATGCACGACTTCCGACCAGACCGCGTCAGCACGATGAAGCCCGACCAGCAGCAGCCCGATCATCAGCGCCGCCGAGCGCCAACCCGCCCCGGGCCGGCGCAGGCCGAACTGCCAGGCGGCGACCATCCGTGGCCCCCGAGCGGGCGCACTAGAGGCGGCCACCACGAAGACACGTCCTGCACGAACGTGTCCGCGATCATCAGCCCGGCGGGCGTGTGGGAGCCGGTCAGCTTCGCCCCCGAGGGCCAGCGCCGGGAGGTCGACCACCAGGCCCGGACGACCGCCAGGACGAGTCCGCCCACCAGCGCCGCCGGCGCGCTCCAGGGCGACCAGTCGGTGTCCGGCGAGTGCCGCGGATCGCTCTCGACCGGCTCGCTCCCGGATCGGCTCGAGGTCGACGCGCGGAAGCGGGCTCCAGGGCGGGTGTCTCGGTCATCCCTAGGCCACCCAGTGCCAGGTCGCGAACTGGGCGAGGAACAAAACCATCAGCACCGCCGATCCGGCCAGCATCGGGCGAACGGCACGGGGATGGTCGGCCAGCCAGTCCCCGCCGGCGATGAACAGCGGGAACAGGACCAGCAGGAAGCGCGGCAGGGACATCAGCGGCTGCGAGCTGACGGGATAGGAGAGCGGCAGCGCCAGCGCCGCCAGCGTAGGCGCCGTAGGCGAGCGGAAGCCTGCGCAGGACGCCCACCACAGCGGGATCGCGACGAGCAGGAACGCGAACAGGATCAGGTTGTGGCTGGCGGCCACGACGGGTCTTCCCCGCCCACCTGAAGTACACGTTCCCCGCTGGATCGAGAGCAGCTGCCGAGCTCCCTCGAAGGCCGCCTTCAGCCCGTCCCACACCCCCACGTAGGGGCCCGCGAAGTGCCGGCCCCAGTCGTCCTGGCGCGTGGAACGGCGCGAAGGCGTCGCCCCCGCCGAGGGCCAGGCCGAGCCCGTAGAGCACCACGCCGGCGGGCAGCAGAGCGAGCCAGAGCACGTCGGCGCGCAGGCGGTAGCGCGGGCAGCTGGAGGCGCCGTCGCGGCGAGGAGCGGATCGAGCGTCCGGGCGGGCGATCGAGCCGCGGGCCGTACAGGTAGAGCATCAGCGCCGGCACGAGCAGCACCACGCCCGCGCTGCGGGTGGCGCTCGGCGAGGGCCCCCAGCAGGCCCACGAGCGCCCAGCGTCCTTGCCGGGCGCTCCAGAACAGCCCGACCGAGAGCGCCAGGTACAGCGACTCCGAGTACACCGCCGAGAGGAAGAAGGCCATCGGCGCGAAGGCCGCAGCAGTCACCGCCATGCGGGCCGCCTCGGCGGCCGCCCGCCCCGCGGGCCGCCGAGCTCGAGGGTCGTCAGGCGGTGGATCCCGTACAGGCGCCGCCGCCAGCGCACGCAGCGACAGCAGCACCCCGGCGGCCACCGGGGGCACGCCGAGCCACGGAGATCAGCCCAGGCCGAGCGGGTAGAGCGGGAAGAAGGCGCTGCGGGAGACGGTGTAGGCGCCCAGGCCGGGCGGTAGCCGTAGTGGGCGATCAGCAGGTACCAGTCGGAGTCCCACCGCGCCGCCGGCGCCGCCAGCACGTCGCCGAGCGCCCCCGAGGCCCCGGGTCAGGCCCGGCGGGTCGAAGGCCGCCCGGTCGGGCCGAAGCCGAACAGCGAGCACCGTCCCGACGCCGGCCGCCCAGACGAGCAGGCGCGAGCTCCACAGCGCCCGCCAGCTGTCGCGCACGGCGCCGTCATCCTGCGCACGGGTCGGCCGGCGAGCGCCGGCCAGCGCGCGCGCGGGGCTCGCGCGAGGCGCAGGCGCAGACAGCTCTCCGCGCGCTCGACAACTGTCGGCTGTCTCGGAGTTCATCGGGCTCCCACCGAGCCTAGAGATCGTTGCGAGGGACTGGCAGGAGAACACACCCCGGCACGGTAATCTCGGCTCCGCAGTATGTCTCGACAAGCGCGCAAGCGCCGGCAGCGGCACACGCAGCCGGCGGCAACCGCGTTGCTGCTGTTCATCGGCGGAGTCTTCGCGATCGCCCTGGTCGTCGGCCCCATCGCGGCGTCGCCTACGTGCTCAACGCCGCCGCCTCGGCCCCGGCGCCCGACACCCTGCACCCACGGGTCAGCGGCGGCTCCTCGCAGGTGTTCGCCGCCGACGGCACGCGGCTGGGCTTCATCCAGTCCGACGCTGCGCACACCCGTGGCCTGGACCCGAAATCCCCACCCAGCTCAAGCACGCCACGGTCGCGATCGAGGACCAGCGCTTCTACACAACACGACGGCGTCGACTTCACCGGCATCTTCCGCTCGGCCGTCAAGGACGTGATCCACGGCTCCGCCCTGCAGGGCGGCTCCACGATCACGATGCAGCTGATGCGCAACCTCTACCTCGGGGGCGACCAGCACACCCTCAACCAGAAGATCGTGGAGGCCAAGTTCGCGCTCGACTACGAGAAACAACACAGCAAGCGCTCGATCCTCACCGACTACCTCAACAGCGTGCCCTACGGCACCCTCGGCGGGCAGACGGCCGTCGGCGTCCAGGCGGCCGCCCGGATCTTCTTCGACAAACCGGCCTCGGAGCTCAACCTCGCAGCAGTCGGCCCTGCTCGCCGGGCCTCCCCAGGCGCCCTCCCAGTACAACCCGTTCCTGACCCGCACGAAGCACGGACGCGGCGCAACGAGGTGCTCGCCAAGATGGCCCAGCTGCACTACATCAGCGCAGCCGAAGCGCCAGCACGCCGAGCACGCCGGGCTCGAAGTCCAGCACGGGAACTTCTACTCGCAGCGCCGCGAGGGCTTCTTCTTCGAATACGTCCACGAGCTGCTCGACAAGCGCTACGGCCGCGCAGCGCCGTCCACAGGGCGGGCTGAAGGTCTACACGACGATCAACCTGAACATGCAGCGCCTGGCCCGCAAAGCGATCGCCGAAGTGCTCAACGAGCCCGAAGACCCCGCCTCGGCGATCGTCACGATCAACCCCGCCAACGGCGACATCGAGACGATGGCCGAGTCCGAGAGCTACGAGAAGTCCCAGTACAACCTCGCCGCCGACGGCCACCGCCAGCCGGGATCGACCTTCAAGGCGATCGTCCTGGCCGACGCCCTCTGCAAAGGCGTCGACCCGAACTCGACGATCTACGACTCGCACAAGCTCAACAAGGGCTGGCTGCCCGAAGAACCCGAACTACGAAGTCGAAGGCTTCGGCGGCGAGTCCTGAACAGGCCCGAGCAACCTCGTCCAGGCGACGCTGCACCTCCGACAACACCGTCTACGCGCAGCTGGCCGCCGACCTGGGCGAGGAATCGATCACCCAGATGGCCTACAAGCTGGGCGTCAAGACGCACCTGCTCGGGCAACCCGGCCGCAGGCCCTCGGAGGCCTCAAGCTCGGCGTGACGCCGCTGGAAATGGCGGACGTCTACGCGACCTTCGCCGACGGCGGCGTGCGCAACAGCCCGATCGCGATCACCAAGGTCGTCTTCCCCGACGGCCACGTCGACACCAACTGGGGCACCCCCCACCGCGAACGGGTCCTCACCGAACCGGTCGCCGGGCGAGCTGACGGCGATCCTCCACCAGAACGTCCTCGGCGGCACGGCCGACAAGATCGGCGATCAACTGCCCCACGGCGGCCAAGACGGGGACGACCAACAACCTGATCGACGCCTGGCTGGACGGCTACAACCCCGAATACGCCACGGCCGTCTGGATGGGCTACCCGACCAAGCGCGTCGAAATGACCGACGTCCACGGCGAGCCCCAGCAGGGCGGCTACCTGCCGGCGGAAATCTGGCACGCGTTCATGGCGCCGGTCACCGAAACCCAGCCCTGCGCGACGCTCAAAGAATCCAGCGAAGGCATCACCTACGCGCCCTTCTACGGCAAATACGCGGCGACCGGGCCTGGCCCAGGCGAAACGCGAAGAAGCCGAAGAAGGCCAAGACCAAGAAACCCAAGAAGAAGAAGCCGTCCAGCCGGGAGCGTCCCACTGACGCGTCACCGAAGAAGCCCGCGCGGTCCGCCGGCGCAAAAAGCAGCCGCCGACGATCGAACAAAACCGGCGGCGCCGGACCCGGCTGATGCGCTGAGCAGTCACCGCGCAAGCCGCTCCCCACCTGAGCGCCCGACGCTGGTAGTTTGGAGGGCGTGGCCAAGGAGGACAAGGTTGAATTCGAGGGCGAGGTGATCGAGGCCCTGCCGAACGCGATGTTCCGCGTGAAGCTGGACAACGACCACGTCGTGCTCGGGCACGTGGCGGGCAAGATGCGCCGTTTCCGCATCCGGATCCTGCCGGGCGACCGCGTCCGCTGCGAGCTCTCCCCGTACGACCTCGACCGCGCGCGGATCGTCTACAGGCATCGCTGAGCGCTCCCTGATCGAGTCGATCGCCGCCGCGCTGGCGAGCCCCGGCCCGGCGAGCAGGCTCGCTGCGGGGGATCGGTGACGACGCCGCCGTCGTCAGGGCCCGCCCCTTCTGCGTCACCTCGCTTGACACGATGGTCGAGGGAGTCCACTTCCGCCTCGATCAGGGCTGGGCCACGCCCGGCCGAGGTGGGACACCGGGCGCTCGCCGGAGCGCTCTCGGATCTGGCCGCCATGGGGGCCGAGCGCCGGCGAGGCCTTTCTCGTCGCTGGGCATCCCGGCGGGCTTCGCCGAGGATGCATGCCCTCGAGCTGATCGGCGGCGCCGGGGCGCTCGCAGCGCAGACGGGGACCGAGATCGCCGGCGGAGACGTCGTCGGCGCCCCCGTCCTGATGGTCTCGGTCGCCGTCAACGGCTGGGGCGAGACGGCCGCCGAGCTGCTCGGGCGCGACGGCGCGAACCCGGGGAGCTGATCGGCGTGACCGGGTCGGCTCGGAGCAGCCGGCGCGGCGCTGGCGGTGATGGAGGGACGGGCACCGGCGGGAATCGGAGCCGAGGGCGATGTTCCGACGCGCCCGCAACCCCATGCCGCCGCTCTGGCTGCAGGGCAGGGCGCTCGCACGGGCGGGGGCCACGCGCGATGATCGACCTCTCCGACGGGCTGGCCACCGATGCGGGGCACATCGGCCGCGCAAGCGGCTGCGATCTGCGGATCGACCTGGCCTCGCTGCCACTCGCTCCGGGGGTCGCCGAGGTCGCGGCGAGCTCTCGCTCGCGGCATGGGAGCTGGCCGCCGGAGGCGGCGAAGACTACGAGCTCTGCTTCTGCGCACCGGCGGGCGCTCGCCGAGGCGATCGAGTCTGCCCTGGCGCGGTCTTGCCGATGCTCAGCTGGATCGGCCGGGTCGCCGAGGGCGAGCCGGGCGTGACGCTACTGGGCGATCGGGGCGACGCGCTGCGGATCGAGGGATTCGAGCACCGGTGGTAGGGCCCGCGGCCGGGCCTTGTGCAGCGGCGAGCTCGATCGGCCTCGCCACCAGCCCGCCGGCAGCAGCCGTGCCGCTCCGACGGGTACCGTCCGGGTCAGGCGGGCGTAGACCAGCAGCCGTTTGGCCGCACTGAACAACGGTGTGCAGGCGGAGAGCACCAGCCGCTGGTAGCCGAAGCCGCGACGGCCGCGCGGACGTTCTCGGGCAGGACGACCCGGTGGCCGATGACGGTGTAGGTGAAGTGGGCGTAGGGCATCCGCAGGAGAATCCGTCGCGCCGGGCCCCAGCGCGTCGATGTGGCGGAAGGGCGCCAGGAAGGTGGTGCGATGTCCGGCGATCGACCGTCGTCCGCCCGCCGCCGGGGAAGCCGTTTCGGAATAGATCCCCGGACCGCTCTCCAGGTCGGCCGTGTCGGTCCCCTTGACGATGACGAATGAGGCGCCGATCTCGCGGGATGACGATCCGGCCCACCGCGCTGCCGTTGCCCGCCTGGTGTTCGAGGGTGCCCGGCCAGGAAGGAGATCCTCCGCCGCTCGCTGGCCAGGCCCGCCAGGGCTTGGCGCTCGGATGGCGAGGGCGCGGCGTGTTCCTCGCGGAGGAGGTCGCTGCTCAGTTCGCCCTGATGGATCTTTGCGATCAGGGCCGAGATCGGCTCCTGCCACAGCAGCGTGATCGCCCCGTCCGCGAGCGCCAGCCCGCCAAGGACGATCAGCATCCCCGCCACCAGCCGCACGGCGATCGAGGTGCGCTGCCGGGGCGCCCTCGGCGTCGGCTCACGCGGGGGCGCCGATCCGGGCGCTCGCGTGGTGATCGTGGCGGGATAGTCGGCCACAGCTCCCTATCGTCGCAGAGCCGACTCGGTACCCCCGAGCGATCCGGGTCCCGCGTAGGACATGGGCCCGCGGATCGTCACCTCGACGCCGTCCGAGCTCTGCGGCATCGGGGCGGCCGGAGCCAGGACGGCCAGCAGCGTTGCCCCCGTGGCACAGCCGAGCCCGAGACTCCAGAGGACCGCCGAGCCGAGCCCGATGTGTCCACCCGCGAGCAGCAGGACGGCTCCCCATGCGACCCCTCCGAGGCCCATCCCGAGCTGGCGGGCGTAGAAGGCGATCAGCAGGATCAGAGGCAGCAGGCCGAGGACCACCAGGGCCACGGCGAAGGGCCGCCTGGGCCGCAGCTCGGGGGCCGCCAGGAGCAGCCAGAGATGCATCCCTCCGCAGCAGCAGCAGGGCCGAGTAGGGGTTGATCAGCCATGCCAGGGCACCGAGACCGGTGAGGATCAGAACGATCGGGAGACCGGCGACCTCGGGGTCCGGGCGCCCGGGCAGCCCGGCCCGGCGGAGCAGGACGCCCCAGAGCAGCCAGGCCAGGACGAACGTCAGCCCGACGACCGCGACGGTCGTTCCGGCGGCCGCGTCGAACGGCATGGAGCGCGGGGGGACGGGAACGGAGGGGGCCGCGCCGATGATCCCGAGCTGGCCCAGCAGCCAGCAGAGCAGGGCGCATGCAGAGGAAGGGAAGGGCGAGGCTGAGGGTCCAGAGCGTCCAGCGCCCGACGGGCTCGCGCCGGCGGCGCAGGCGCGCCAGGCCGTCCGCCCCGGCAACCAGGGGCGGTAGCAGGAGCGTGCCGAGGAGGAGGCGAGGGCCCACTCGGGCATCGTCTTGCGCTGCAGCAGCAGCCCCGTCTGCGGGGCGTGCGAGACGTCCGGAGCGGCGTCGAGGGCGTCGACGGAGTTCAGGACGGCCCGGCCGAGGCCTTCGAGTCTCTCCATGCTGACCTTCGCCGCCGGGGCGGGGCCCCGTTCGCTGGTGGCCTGGACGAGCACCGCGGGGAGTCCCTGGGCGTTCAGGACACCCTGCTCCCCGACGGCCATGGGAAACATCAGGTGGGCCAGCTGACCCAGCGTGCTGGGCGCCCCGGGGTCCCAGCCGGCCTCTCCCTTGATGGCCTGAGCGACGGTCCGCTGCAGCGCCAGGGGTGCCGAGCCGAACGCGTCGGAGTAGGGGACCACGAAGGGCCTCCGGGCGCGGTACGCCGCGAGGTCCCCCAGGACGATGGCGGCATCGAAGGGCCCGTGGATGCCCGCCGAGACGAGGCTGGAGGGGAGTTCGCCGGCGCCCGTGTTGCCGCCGCTTCCACCACTCGTCGAGGCCAGGACGATCGTCCGCTTGGTCTCGCGGGCGGCGAAGACGCGAGCCAGCTCAAGCAGCGCGGCGGTGCCCGAGAGCTCGGCCGCCGACCCCGGCGCGGCGGCGTCGCGGTGGGCGACGATCAGGATGGGCGACTCGCTCGTCGACCCGGGCCGCTCGGCGATGACCGTCGTCAGCCCCTTCTCGCCGTCGATCGTCTGGCCTTCGAGATGCCGGACGTGAACGGTGAAGCCGCCCCCGGCGGTGCCGCCGAGCGCGCGAAGCGATGCCGCGATTGCCCGGGCCATCCGTTCGTCGGCGCCGCTGCCCGGACGGCGCCGCGGATAGTTGACCAGCAGGCTTCGCAGTTCCGCGAAGGCCCTGGTGCCCTGGAAGGCGTCGGGAGCCAGCGTGGAGGTGAGGGCCGGCGGCCTGCCACCCAGCGAGAAGGCGGCCAGGGCCAGAGCGAGCAGGAAAGGCAGGAAGGCCGCGCGATAGAGACGCCCGTTGAGCATTCGCCATAGACCTTAGTCAGACAGGCGGCTTGCCGGGACCCTCACCGTATCTGGCGGGTCCGATCCGATGGCGCTTCAGATATCGTGCCGCCGCGTGCTCCAGCCGGTGGCAGTCGCAACCAAGTCCCTCAGTGACTACACGCACATCTGCGGCCGCGAGCTGATCGCCGAAATCCGTGAGCTCGCCGAGCCGCTCCAGGGCCACCGCGTCGTCCATGTCTCGGCCACGGCCTTCGGCGGCGGCGTCTCGGAGATCCTCTATACGCTGGTCCCGCTGATGCGCGACGTGGGCCTGGACTGCGAGTGGCACGTCATCTACGGCCGTGAAGAGTTCTTCAACGCGACCAAGCTGATGCACAACGCCCTTCAGGGGGCGCCCCAGGACCTGGACTCCGAGCAGTGGGACACGTGGCGGCGCTTCAACGAGATGAACGCCCGCGAGCTGAGCGACGGCTGGGATGTCTGCCTCGTCCACGACCCCCAGCCGGCGGCCCTCTACACGCTTGTCCCGGAGAAGGCCAAGGGCTGGATCTGGCGCTGCCACATCGACGTCTCGACGCCAAACCCGGACACCATCTCGCAGCTGATGCCCTATATCGAGACCTACCCCGAGTCCCTGTTCCACATGGCCGAGTACGCGCCCGCGGGGATGAAGGGCAACGTCAACATCGTGCCCCCGGCGATCGACCCGCTGACGCCGAAGAACATGGCCCTCTCCCCGGAGGACGGGGCCTTCGTCTGCGGGCAGTTCGGCATCGACGTCGACCGTCCCCTGATGTGCCAGGTCTCCCGTTTCGACCCCTGGAAGGACCCGCTGGGCGTGATTGACGCCTATCGGATCGTCAAGGAGCAGATCCCCGAGATTCAGCTGGCCCTGGTCGGCTCGATGGCCAGCGACGACCCCGAGGGGTGGGACTTCTTCAACGCCACCATCGCCCACGCCGACGGCGACCCGGACGTCCACATCCTCAACAACTTCAACAATGTCGGTGCGATCGAGGTCAACGCCTTCCAGTCGCATGCCGACGTGCTGATCCAGAAGTCCACCCGCGAGGGCTTCGGCCTGACGGTCTCTGAGGCGATCTGGAAGGGGCGGCCCTTCGTAGGCGGCAACGTGGGCGGCATCCCGCTTCAGATCGAGGATGGCGTCACCGGCTTTCTCGTCTCGAGCGCCGACCAGTGCGCGGCCCGCTCGCTCGAGATCATGCGCGACCCGGAGCTCGGCCGCGCGCTGGGCCGCCGGGGCAAGGAGCACGTGCGCCAGCACTTCCTGACCCCCCGTTACCTGCGGGATTACCTGAGGATCTTCAACGGGCTGAAGGAGGCCTGACGAGGTGCCGGCCCAGCGGACTCCGCTGGTGCTGGTCAGCAACCGGGGCCCGGTCACATACCAGGCCGGCGGCGAGGTGCAGAGGGGCTCGGGCGGACTGGTCACGGCGCTGACCGGCCTCGCCTCCTATCGCGAGACGGTCTGGATCGCCTCGGCGATGAACGAGCACGACGCCGAGGTCTCCCGCCGGCACGACGGCAGACCGTTCCCCGTCCACTCTCCCGACGGCGGCTCCTACGAGGTTCGCCTGGTCGTCTCCGACCCGGACGCCTACGACCGCTTCTACAACGTCGTCGCCAACCCGATGCTGTGGTTCATCCAGCACTACCTGTGGGATCTCTCCAACGCGCCGGACATCCGGCGCGAGGAGATCGAGGCGTTCGAGTTCGGCTACAACGTCGTCAACGAAGATCTCGCCCGCGCCGTCGTCGAGGAGCTCGAGGGAGTCGAGGAGCCGGTCGTGATGGTCCACGACTACCACCTCTACACGCTGCCGGACCTCGTTCGCCGGGCACGACCGGACGTCTTCCTCCACCACTTCATCCACATCCCCTGGACCCAGCCCGATTCCTGGCGCGTCCTGCCGTCAAGGATCCGCGAGGAGATCTTCACGGGTCTGCTGGCGAACGACATCATCGGCTTCCACACCCGCTCCTACCGCCACAACTTCCTGCAGTGCTGCCGCGACCTGATGGAACTCGACGTCGACTTCGACCGCGGCCTGGTCCGCTTCGGGGAGCGCGAGATCTGGGTTCGCGCCTACCCGCTGCCGATCGACCACGCCGCGACGCGCCAGATCGCCCAGCGAACCCGGGTCAGCGAGTTCGAGGAGGAGCTCCTGCGCCGCCGGCGGGACTTCCTGATCCTCCGCGTCGACCGGGCGGACCTGAGCAAGAACGTCCTGCGGGGCTTCTCCTCCTTCGACCTCTTCCTCGAGCAGCACCCGGAGTTCACCGAGCGTGTCACCTTCATCGCCCAGCTGATGCCCTCGCGGACGGACGTGCCCGAGTATGCGGAGTACCTCGAGCGGATCGAGGCGCTTGTGGCGGTCGTCAACCACCGCCACGGGACGCCCGACTGGATGCCCATCCAGCTGAAGCTCCGGGACGACCTCGAGGAGGCGATGGCGTCCTACAAGCACTACGACGTCCTGCTGGTAAACGCGATGTTCGACGGCATGAACCTCGTCGCCAAGGAGGGTCCGCTGGTCAACGAGCACGACGGCGTCTCGATTCTCTCCGAGAACACCGGGGCACACGAGGAGCTGGGCGAGTTCGCGCTGTCCGTCAACCCCTTCGACATCCAGGAGCTGGCCAACTCGATCTATGCCGCCCTGACGATGGACCTGGCGGAGCGCCGCCGCCGCGCGCAGGGCCTCGTCGAGATCGTGACCTCCCGTGACCCGGGCGACTGGATCGACGAGCAGCTCGCCGACATCCGCGCAAAGGGACGCTCGGCGGGCGAGGACTCCTAGCTCGTCCGGGAGCCGAGAGCGCCGACCCGCTAGTCTTTCCGCAGCGCGTCCTATGACCCTGCCCGCACCCACATACGACCTGGTCCTCCTGCTCGACATGCAGGCCGAGGCCGACGCCCGCGCCAAGATCGTCGCCGACACCCGCGCCACGATCGAGGCCCAGGGCGAGCTCACACGCTACGACGAGTGGGGCGAGCGGGTGCTGACCTACCCGATCGAGAAAAAGACCAGCGCCGAGTACCACCTGTTCCAGTTCCACGTCGGCGACGTCGCGCTGCTGAGCGGCCTCGACCGGACGCTGCGGATCACGGACGACGTCCTGCGCTTCCGGATCGTGAAGCTCGCGCCGGGTGTCCCCGAGGCTCCGAACATGGGCTCCGCCACCGCTGCCGCACCGGCCGAGACGGCCCAGCCGGGCGAACCGCCCGCCGAGGCCGCGCCCGCTGCCGAGGCGCCCGCCGAGGCCGCGCCCGCCGCCGAGGCGCCCGCCGCGCCCGCCCCCCCGGAGGCCGAGGCCGAAGCGCCCGCCGAGGCCCCCGTCGGCGAGCCCGCCTGAGAACTCCTGACGCCCGCCCTTCGCCTCGGCGAATCTCTCCAGAGCGTAATAAGATCGCACTGATGGACTGGTCGGAAGACATGAACGACGGGACCGTCAAGCGCACGGAGATCCTCCGCGCCTCCCCGCCGATGTTCGAGTCGCGGGTCCTTGACGCCCTCTCGCGGGTCCACCCGGTCGTGCCGATCCTGATCTTCGTCCCGGCGATTCTGCTGATGGGCGCCTGGAGCCTCTCGCTCCTCAGCGTCCCCTCCACGATCATCCTCGTCCTGGCCGGCTACGCCACCTGGACCCTGTTCGAGTACTGGCTGCACCGGGTGGTCTTTCACTTCGAGCCCGAGGACGGCCTGGGGGCCCGGATGCACTGGATCATCCACGGCGTCCACCACGACCATCCCAACGACCCGATGCGCCTGGTCATGCCGCCCGCCGTCAGCATCCCGCTGGGGGCGGCCGTCTTCGGCGTGATGTACCTCGTCGTGGGCTCCACCTACGCGCCGGGACTCGGTGCGGGCTTCTTCACGGGATATCTCGTCTACGACATGATGCACTACTACCTGCACCACTTCCGGCCGCACGGCAGGCTGGGCAGGATGCTCCGTGAGCGCCACATGCGCCACCACTTCCAGGACGACACCCGGGGATTCGGGATCAGCGCGCCATACTGGGACGACGTCTTCCGCACATCGCCGCGGAGCAAGCGATCCTCGCAATAAGCGGGATCGCGATGACGTCGCAGGACTGCCCCATCACCAGCCCGGTCTAGACTCGGCGCCCTGGGCGCTGAGAGCCCGAGGTCCGGTACCGGACGAGGAACAAGCCGAAAGGAAGTGGAGTCGTGGCCGCCACCAACATCAACAGGGTCGTGCTGACTGGAAACCTGACCGCCGACCCGGAGCTGCGCTCGCTGCCGAGCGGCACCTCGGTCTGCAAGCTTCGCGTCGCCTGCAACACCCGCCGCAAGAACGGGAGCAGCGGCGAATGGGAGGACAAGCCCAACTACTTCGATGTGACCGTCTGGGGCGCACAGGGCGAGAACGCGGCGCGCTACCTCTCCAAGGGCCGGCCGATCGCGGTCGACGGACGCCTCGAGTGGCGTGAGTGGGAGGCACAGGACGGCGCAAAGCGCCAGGCAATCGATATCATTGCCGACTCGGTGCAGTTCCTGGGCTCGCGCGAAGATGGCTCCGGTGGGGGCGGCTTTGCTGGAAACGGGGGCGCAAAAGGCAGCGACGTCCCCGTAGAGGAAGGGGATTTCCAGGCCGCACCGGTCTCCGGCGGCACAGCCGACGAGGACATTCCGTTCTAGTGAGTCAGTGAGGTCTTCAGTGTTTTCAAGTTCAGCCGGCCCGATCTCCCGCTCAGCGGCGGGGCTATCTGATGGCCAAGGCACGTGGTCGGGGCAAGCCCGTCCGCAGGCGCGACAAGCGCGGCGGCCCGGGGAGCGGCAGGCGCAAGCCCTGTCAGCACTGCCGGGACAAGGTCGAGCAGGTCGACTACAAGGACATCGTCTCGCTGCGCAAGTTCATCTCCGAGAAGGGGAAGATCCGCTCGCGGCGCATCACCGGCTCCTGCCGGCGCCACCAGGTTCAGATCGCGACCGCGGTCAAGCGCGCTCGCGAGCTCGCTCTGCTGCCCTACGTCAACGAGGGCGGCCGCGAGGACGGCCCTCGTCGCGAGCGCGGCGACCGCGGCCGGGACTAGTCATGCCTGAAGCGATTCTCCTCAAGGACGTCGAGGACCTCGGCGAGCAGGGCAAGGTGGTCGATGTCTCCAAGGGCTACCTGCGCAACTACCTGATGCCCCGCAAGCTGGCCCAGCCGGCCACCAAGGGCGCCATCGAGACGATCCGCCAGCGCCAGGCGGCCGACGAGCGGATGGCCCGCGAAGCCGTCGAGAAAGCCCAGGAGAACAGCAACCTGCTGAACCGGACCGTCCTGACGATTCCCCAGCAGGCCGGCGCGGACGGACGCCTGTTCGGGTCGGTTACCGCCCAGGACATCGCCACGGCGATCCGCGAAGCGCGTGGCCTGCGGATCGACAAGAAGAACGTTCATCTCCCCGAGCCGATCAAGAGCGTCGGCACCTACATGGTCGTGGTAGAGGTGGTCGACAACGTGACCGCCACCATCAAGACCATGGTCGTAGCCAAGAAATAGGCTGCCCCCTGCGCCGACGGGTTCGGCTGATCCGTCACCGGGCTCTGCGAACATGCGTTCGTGAGCCTCGAAATGTTCCCTTATAGCGGGGAGTGCTCCCGAGCCCCGGCGAGTGGCGATCTAGACTCGGCGCAACCATGGCCGTGAGCGCCGTCTCCACATCCAACGGCGCCAACGGGGCGCCCGGCGGGGTCATCACCCCGCCGCACAACCTCGACGCCGAGCAGTCGGTCCTCGGCGCGATCCTGCTCTCCGACCGCTCGCTCTACGCGCTCGTCATCGAAGAGGGCCTGCGGGGGGACGACTTCTACCGCGAGCGCCACGGGATGATCTACGAGGCGATGCTGGCGCTCTACAACGAGAGCGAACCGGTGGACGTCCTGACCGTCACGGACCGCCTGCGCCAGATGGGCAAGCTCGCCGACGTCGGTGGCCAGGCAGCCGTCGATGAACTGACGGGCGTCGTTCCTGCTGCGGGACACGCCCGGCGCTATGCCCAGATCGTCCGCGAGAACGCCCTGCTGCGGCGCCTGCTCAGGACGTCCTACGAGATTCAGGAGAGCGTCCTGGGTCACGGGGTCCCGCCGCGGGAGCTTGTCGAGCAGGCCGAGAAGGCGATGCTCGAGGTCGCCCGGGATGACCGCCAGCAGGACTTCAAGTCGATCGAGGACGTCCTGCACGAGGAGCTGGACAAGCTCCACCGCCTCTCCCTGGAAGGGACCTCCCTGACGGGGACCCCGTCTGGCTTCAAGGATCTGGATGAGATCACGGGGGGCTTCCAGAAGGGGAACCTGATCATCATCGCGGCACGTCCCGCGATGGGGAAGAGCGCCCTGGTCTGCAACATCGCCGAAAACGCCTCGGTCAAGCACGGCCGGCCCGTGGCGCTGTTCTCGCTGGAGATGGCAGAGGCCGAGCTCGCCCAGCGGTTCGTCGCATCGCAGGCCTCGATCAAGGGCGAGGAGCTCCGCAAGGGCCGCGTCGCCGAGCAGCGCTGGCCGAAGATCCTGGGTGCCAGCCAGCGTCTGGCGGCGGCGCCGCTGTGGGTTGACGACTCCAGCGACGTGGGGATGCTCGAGATCCGTGCCAAGGCGCGCCGCCTGCACAACCAGTGCGAGGGCGGCCTGGGCCTGATCATCATCGACTACCTGCAACTGATGCGGACGGACAGCCGGTATGACAGCCGCGTGACGGCCGTCGGCGAGCTGAGCCGCGGGCTGAAGATCCTGGCTCGAGAGCTCGGCGTGCCGGTGATCGCCCTCTCACAGCTGAGCCGCGCCGTCGAGACCCGCCCGGACAAGAAGCCTCAGCTGTCGGACCTGCGGGAGTCGGGGAACCTCGAGCAGGACTCCGACCTGGTGATGTTCATCTACCGGGACGAGTACTACAACGAGGACTCCGAGCGTCCCGGCGAGGCCGACCTGCTGATCGCCAAGCATCGCAACGGGGCCGTCGGCAAAGTCACGCTGACCTTCCAGAAGGAGTACCCGAAGTTCATGAACTACGCCGGCGAACAACGCTACTCCGAGTGATGAGCGAGCCGCCGGCGGCGTTCAACGACGGGAACCTCAGCCCGACCTCCTGTCCGCTGGGCATGTGCGACGGGGGCGGCTTCTTGATCGACGAGCAGACCAACACCGCCCGGGACTGCGCCTGCCGTGCCGCACGGATCTCCAGCGCGCGGACGCGCAGCCTGGCCGGGAGGATTCCCCGGCGCTACAGGGGCGTCTCCTTCGACCGCCCGCCGGTGAGCGACATCGCGAGGACGGCACCCGAGCAGATCCGGACGGTCCGCCGCTACACGCAGGGGATCGCAGCGAACCTGGACGCGGGCCAGGGGCTCTGGATCCAGGGCGATGTGGGGACGGGAAAGACGACCTTGGCGATGCTCGTCTCAAAGTCGGCACTCGACGCCGGACGCTCGGTGGCGATCTACTCGCTGCCGCGACTGTTGAACCTCCTGCGCGAATCGATGGACTCCGATGCCGGGATGGTCGACTTCATGGACCGCCTGACGGCCGTCGACCTGCTGCACCTCGACGACCTCGGGGCGGAGAACCAGACCGAGTGGGTGCTCGAGCAGCTCTACTCGATCGTCAACGCCCGCTACGAGGCCGAGAAGGCGATCATCGCGACGACCAACCTGATGCCGGACGAGCTCTCCGAGCGCCTGGGGGCAAGAACGGTCTCCCGCCTGGTGGAGATCTGCGGCGATCTGATCCCCCTCTACGGCGAGGACAAGCGCTTGGAGATACGCCCCCGGACGGGGGATCTGGCGGGCCGGGCTGGCTGAGGGAAAGCAGGGCACGCCCGACCCGCCCCCGGGCCTCCCTAAACTGCACTGCTCATGCCGGGGATAGTCATAGTCGGCGCCCAGTGGGGCGACGAGGGAAAGGGCAAGATCACCGATCTGCTGGCCGAGCACGGCGACGCGGTGGTGCGCTTTCAGGGCGGTAACAACGCGGGGCACACGATCGTCCGCGGTGAGACCGAGTGGAAGTTCCACCTGATCCCCTCGGGGATCCTCTATCCGGGCAAGCGCTGTGTGATCGGCAACGGTGTCGTGATCGACCCGAAGGTGCTGATCGACGAGCTGGACGGCCTGCGCTCGCGGAGGATCGACGACTCCGGCCTGCGCATCTCGGCCAACGCCCATCTGATCATGCCCTACCACCTGCTGCTCGACTCGGCCGGCGAGTCCAAACTGGGCAAGCTCCAGATCGGAACGACCCGCCGGGGCATCGGTCCCTGCTATGCGGACAAGGCCGCCCGCCTCGGCATCCGTCTCCAGGACCTCCTTGACGAGAAGATCCTGAAGAAGAAGATCGTTGCCGCCATGGAGCCCAAGCGGCTCTCGCTGCGACCCTTCGAGAAGGACCCCGCCCTGGACCTGCACACGATGACCGAGGAATACCTGACCTTCGGCCACCGCCTGGAGAAACACATCGCCGACACCTCCAAGCTGATGTGGGAGATGCTCGACGCGGACGAACTGGTGATCCTCGAGGGCGCCCAGGGAGCGATGCTGGACATCGACCACGGCACCTATCCCTTCGTCACCTCCTCGAACCCCCTCTCCGGCGCGGCCTGCGTCGGCAGCGGCATCGGCCCCAAGGCGATCGACGAAGTCTGGGGGATCTCAAAGGCCTACACGACCCGGGTGGGGGCCGGGCCCTTCCCCTCGGAGCTCCACGAACAGATGGGCGAGACGATCCGCCAGCGGGGCGGCGAGTTCGGCACGACCACGGGCCGTCCGCGACGCACGGGCTGGCTCGACCTGGTGGCCCTCCGCTACGCCTCCCGCCTGAACACGATGACGGCCCTCGTCCTGACCAAGCTCGACGTCCTCTCGGGTCTCGACCGGATCGGCGTCTGCACCAGCTACCTCGGCGAGGACGGTGCGGAGTTCGAGGATTTCCCCTACCACCAGACGGTCCTGCACCACAGCGTCGGGAAGGTCACCGAGCTCCCTGGCTGGAAGGAGGACCTGGGCGAGTGCCGGACGCTCTCGGACCTGCCCCTCGCCGCGCGCGAGTACCTCGACTTCATCGCCGAGCAGATCGGGGCCCCCGTTACGCTGATCGGCGTCGGCCCGGGACGCGACCAGGTCATCTGGACGGACGCCGGACGGGCCACCCTGATCGGCGGCGCCGCGAGCGGCGTGGCCAGTGCCTGAGCGGCCCGCGATGACGACGCGAGGCACCGGACGGGGATATGCGGTCGGTATTTCCAGGTTGGCCGGCCTGCTTGCCGCGGCGCTGGCGCTGTCGGCGCTCGCCGTCGGCTGCGGCGGCTCGGGAAGCACGACAACGACCACCACCGCGAAGGCGGGCACGGGCAAACAGCCCTATGTCCTGGTCCCCGTCCTCAACGACACCCCCTCGACGGTCAAGTTCCTGCAGTGCCTGGCGACCTGCGCGGAGACCCACGAGCGCAGGACGATTCCCCCGGGCGGCACGACGACCGTGGTCGGATCGAATGACAACGTCAAGTTCTCCTACCTCGTGGAGGACAGCGCCGGAAAGCGGCTCGGATGCGTCCAGATGCAGTTCAACCATGTCGCCACCGCTCCCCAGGTGCACATCTCGTCGATGACGTCCTGCGAATAGCCGCCGCGGCGAGGGCATCGTTCGCGAACCCCCCGGATCCCGCCCGCGCGAGGGCGTTGGCAGCGCACGGTAGACTGCCCGCTGGTGGGGCGCGGCTCGCGTAAGGCAGCATCCCTGGTCGTCGGTCTTGTCGCCCTGGCGTTGGCGGGTATCGGCTCCAGCGCGGCGACGGCGGCCGTGATCACCGTCGCCAACACGAGCGACTCGGGCGCCGGGTCGCTGCGCCAGGCGATCGCCGAAGCAGGTCCCGGCGACTCGATCGTGCTGCCTGCGAGCGCAACCCACTACGCCATAACGAGCGACGAATTGAGGATCGAAAAGAACCTCACCATCACCGGCGCGGGGGCGCGCGCCACCGTGATCGACGCGATGGGCCAACCGCACCGTCTGCTCGCCATCACCGCCGGCACCGTGGCGGTCTCCGGCGTGACGATCACCGGGGCAAGGAACGTGCCGGGAGGCGGTGCGGGCATCGAGATCGAAGGCAGCGCGGCGGTCACCCTCTCAAACGTGAACGTCAGCGGCAACACCGTCGAAACGGGCGGCGACGGCGGCGGCATCGAAGCCCGCAGCGGGACGCTGACAATCGACGCGAGCACGATCGCTCACAACGACGCCTACAACGGCGGCGGCCTGTGGGTCTCCTCCACGACCGTGATCACCAACAGCACGATCGCCGGCAACCGTGCCGGTGACCACGCACAGAAAGGCGACGGGGGCGGGCTGCAGAACAACGGCTCGCTGACGCTGGCCAACGACACGATCGCCGGCAACGAGTGCTTCAACGGCAGCGGCTGCGGCGGGGCGATTCTTGGCAGCGCAGCGTCCGTCAAGAACACGATCATCGCCGGGAACCTCGCGGGCGACACCTCCGATGAAGTGGTGGTCCTGGACAACTGCACCGGGACGGTGACCTCGACGGGGCCCAACCTCGAGGACGGCAGCGAATGCAAATTCGCCGCTCACGGCGGTTTCAGCGAAGCGAACCCGCTGCTGACCCCGCTCGCCGACAACGGCGGGCCCACCGAAACGATGGCGCTGCTCGCCGGCAGCCCGGCGATCGACCACGGCACCAACGAAGGCTGCCCGGCGAGCGATCAGCGCGGCGGCGCCCGGCCACAGCCGCCGGGCGGGACCTGCGACATCGGTGCCGTCGAGTACGGCTCGCTGGCCGATCTCGGCGTCTCGCAGGTCGCCTCGCCTGCCCCGGTCATCGCCGGGCAGACGCTCACCTATTCGCTGACGGTGACGAACAGCGGCCCCGGACCGGACCCGGCGGCCGGCACAACGCTCGCCGACACACTGCCGGCGGGCGCCTCTCTCATCTCGGCCACCCCGACGCAGGGCAGCTGCTCGGGATCGGCGCCCGTGAGCTGTGCGCTCGGCGTCCTGGCCAGCGGAGCCTCCGCGCATGTGACGATCGTGGTGCGCCCCGGCCCGGTGGGGACGGCCACCAACAGCGCCACCGCCGGCGCGACACCGACCGACCCCAACCCCGCCAACAACCTCTCACAGCTTCAGACGACGGTCGTGGCGCCCGCGCCGGCGATCAGCGGGTTGAGCGAGACCGCCAGAACCTGGCGTGAGGGCAATCGGCTCTCGCGGATCAGCGCCAAGCGGAGGAAGCGACACGCGGCCCCCGTGGGCACGACCTTCTCCTTCACCCTGAATGTGGCGGCGCGCGTGACGTTCAAGTTCACCAGGACGGCCCGCGGACGCAGGGTCGGCCGCCGTTGCCTCGCGCAGACCAGGAGGAACAAGAACAAGCGCCGTTGCAGCCGCGCGGTGACCGCCGGAACGATGACCCTGTCCGCGCACGCCGGAAAGAACAGAGTGCGGTTCGAGGGCCGGATCTCCAAGCATGCGAAGCTGAAGCCCGGCAACTACACGCTCCTGGTCACCGCCACGGCCTCGGGCGAGCGCTCGCCGGCCAGAACGCTTCGCTTCACGATCCTTCGCGGCTAGGCAGGTGCGGCCTCAGAAGCTGAGGATCGCAGACATTTTCCGCGTATGGGCCGTCCGGGAATCGAACCCGGAACCTTGGGCTTAAGAGGCCCCTGCTCTGCCGGTTGAGCTAACGGCCCGTGAGGGCACCGGCGAGGTGCGCCGGCTGCAGCGGGGGATTTTACCCGAGGCGGGCACCCGGGCACACTCAGAAGACGACCGTGCGCCGACCGTCGACGATCACCCGGTCGTCCAGATGCAGCTCGACGGCCCTGGCGAGGACCAGGCGCTCCACGTCACGGCCGAGGCGCTCGAGCTCCTCCGGACCCTGGCGGTGGTCGACGCGGAGGACGTCCTGCTCGATGATCGGGCCGTCATCGAGGTCCTCCGTGACGTAGTGGGCGGTGGCGCCGATCAGCTTGACTCCCCTGTCATGCGCCCGAAGGTACGGGCCGGCGCCGGCGAAGGCGGGCAGGAAGGAGTGGTGGATGTTGATCGCCGGCGCCTTGGCGCGGTCCAGGAAGCCAGCGCTGAGGATCCGCATGTAGCGGGCCAGGACGAGGAGTTCGACCTCATCGCCCAGAAGCTCCAGCATCGCCTCCTCGGCCTGCGCCATCCCGCCGTCCTCCACCGGCACGTGATGGAAGGGCACCCCCGCCGCCAGAACCTCCGGCTCGAGGTCGGCGTGGTTGGAGATCACCGCCAGGACATCGGCCTCGAGCTCGCCCCGCCTGCGCCGCCAGAGAAGGTCCAGCAGGCAGTGGTCATGGCGGGAGACGAGGATCACCATCCGCCTGCGCTCACCCCAGCCGCGCATCTCCCAGGTCATCCCGAAGTTCTCCGCGACCTCCGCGCCGAATCCCCTGCGGACCTCCTCCACATCGCCTCCGCCCGGAAGGAAGAACTCCGTCCGCAGGAAGAACCGCCCGCCGCTCGGATCGGAGGAGTACTGATGCGAGGAGACGATGTTGGCGCCCTGCTCCAACAGGAACCCCGAGACGGCCGCGACAATGCCTGGACGATCGGCGCAGGAGACCAGCAGACGGGCCGTGTAGCCGACGGGCATGCCGCTCAGGCCCTCAACCTGGATTCCGCGCCGTCACGAGCTGCGGGCTATTTTTTCGTGGTGGTCGTCGCCGAGCTGGTGCTGCTGGTCGGCGGCGGGGAGATCTGGGTGCCAGTGAATTCGCCGTTGGGCGCCTTTTTGACGCGGTAGGTTTTCCCGTTCGTCGTGGTCACATAGCTCTGACCGCCGTGCGGGTACTTCCTGATTTCGGCGAGTTCGTTCTTGACCCTGGTACGCGATTCGGCGGGAGCCAGCGCAACGGCCTTCGCCGAGGCCAGGTCACCGACCCGCACGTTGCCCGCTTTGTAGGCGAACTCGGCAAGCTGCGCGTAATAGGCGGCACTCTTGGGCCGAGCGGCCACGACGAGCTGCAGCGCTTCGACGGCTTTGGCCGGTTCGTTGAGGCCTTCTTCGCCGTAGATCCGGACGATCAGCTGGGCGAGTTCGGGATTCGGCTTGTGCGGGTTCAGGGTCAGGTAGGTGCTCCATGCTTCGGAGGCCTGGCGGAAGAGTTCCTTGCCCTCTTTCGTAACGGTGCCCGTGGCGGTCGTGAAGCCTTCACCGCCCGCTTCGTGGAGCAGGGCCTTCGCCAGGCCTTCGTAGCCTGCCGGGTTCTTTGGCTGCGTCTGGGTCTGTTTGCGGTACTTCTTGACCTGAGCGGCGAAGCTCGCGCTACCGGAGCCTTCGTTGGAACTGGCCGCGTTGAAGATGCCGCCGCCGCCCAGACCGCCGCCGATGCCGAAGCCGACGAGGCCGACGCCGATCAGGACCGCCAGACCGACGTAGATGACACGGACAAGCCGCCGCCGGTGGCGGCCTCTGAGGTCAAAGAGCATCAGGAGAGCTCGTCGTCTACGTGGTCGATTATCTGCTGCACGGTTGGGTCCTCGGGGTGATCCGCTCGTGGCTCGGGATCATCAACGGGAGTCCCCTCACCCTTGCCCTCACCAGCTCTCTCAGCCTTCTCGGCCCTCCGTCTGGACGAACGCACGAGAATCGCTGCAACCAGAATACTCGCCTCGAAGAGGAGATACAGCGGAACCGTCTCCAGCAGCAGGGTGATCGCGTCCCCCGGGAGGAATGCCGCGACGGCGGCACAGGCGACGATCGCGTAGCGACGGCCTTTGCGCAGCTGCGCCGGCGTGACTATCTCGAGCCGGGTGGCACCCAGAATGATCACGGGAACCTGGAAGAAGATCCCCATCGCAAGCAGGATCGTCGCGGCGAAGCTGTAGAACTGGCTGGCCTGGACGAGGCTGTTGAACTGCGCCGAGTTGAAGTTGACGAAGAACCGGACGGCCGCCGGGAGGACGATGAAGTAGCCGAAGGCCACCCCCATGACGAACAGGAAGGGGACCGAGATCAGCAGCGGCGCGGCCGCTCGCCGCTCGTTGGGCTTCAAGGCCGGCACGACGAAGGCGAACAGCTGATAGAGGAGCACCGGCAGCGACAGGATCAGGGCGAAGTAGAGCGAGACGCTCAGGGTCGTCGTGAATGCCTCACCGACCCCCAGGACCGTCGGCGGCTGGCCCTGCGGGATGCGCGGGATGCGGGCGACATCGAGCTTCAGCGAGGCGATGATCGGCGGCAGCTGCGCGCGGGCCCGGGCGGAGAGCCCGCTCCCCGGAGCGGCCAGGGCCTTCAATGCCAGTTGGGTGTCCCGTGTGGTTTTCAGGATCGCCTGCTGGGCCAGGACGGCCTGCCCGACGGTGCCCTCGCCCTTCAGCGCCTGTTTGTTCGTCTGGGTCGTCAGCGGTTTGTTGATGATCCGCAGCAGTTCGTGGTTCTGCCAGAAGCAGACGGCGAACGCGACAGCGAGCACGGCACCGCAGATGATCAGGCGTGAACGCAGCTCATCGAGATGGTCAACGAGGCTCAGCCGGTCCTCGGGGCCGATCGGGCGGATGGGCTTCGGCATCAGATCGGTGAACCTACCACCGTGCTGAGCTTTCGCCGCGAGCTAAAGGCCACCGGCTCTGGGGTCGATGACGATCGGGAAACCGCATGGACACCGAAAAAGATCCCGACATCCAACAGCGCCTGGAGCTGCCCGCCTCCGAACAGGTCGACGTCGTCTCCGGGGAGGCCGGAAGCACCTCAGAGGTCAACGGCTCCCCCGGACTGCTGCACGTCTGCTTCCACTGCACCGGTGAGCTGGTCTACCCGCTCGACTGGTCCGAGGAAGGCCCCCGCCACTGGCGGATCGTGCTTCGCTGCCCCGAGTGCGAGTCGCGCCGCGAGGGTGTCTTCGATCAGGCCGCCGTCGAACGTCTGGACGACGAGCTCGACCGTGGCTCCAGCGCCCTGCTCGGCGATCTGCGTCGCATGACGCACGCCAACATGTCCGAGGAAATCGAGTTCTTCGCCCGGGCCCTGGACGCCGATCTGATTCTCCCGAGCGACTTCTAGCTCAGCGATAGCGCTCGACCACCGCGTCTGCGACGAGCTCGAGGAGCACCGAGCGGCCGCCGGGCAGCAGCGCGGGCAGGGAGGCCTTCGCGTCGGCGACGAAGGCCAGCGCCCGTTCGCGGGCCTCCTCCAGCGCACCCGTTGCGGCGATCCGCTCGCAGAGCGCCTCGATCTTCTCGCGCCCGCCCACCCCGCCCAGCGAGCGCAGATCCACCTCGGCCAGCTCGGGCTCGCGCTCACGGGCCAGGATGAAGGGCAGCGTGACGGTGCCGTCCAGCAGGTCGGTGCCACGTGACTTGCCCGTCCGCTCGACCGGTCCGGAGACGTCCAGGACATCGTCCAGCAGCTGGAAGGCGAGGCCGATACGCCGCGCGAAGGCGCCCAGCGCGTCGGCCAGCTCGTCGGAGCCGTCGGCCGAGGTGAGCGCCCCCAGCCGGCATGCGGCCTCGAACAGGGCCGCCGTCTTCAGCTCGCAGCGGCGCAGGTAGCGCTCGACGGGAACGTGGGCGGCGAAGGCGTCCTCGCGCTGCAGCAGCTCTCCTTCGGCCAATGCCGAGCTCGCCTCCGAGAGCGCCCGGAGCTGGGCGGCATCCTCGTTGCGAGCCAGCTCGGCGAAGGCCCGGGAGAAGAGCAGGTCCCCGGTCGCTACCGCGAAGCGCCTGCCGGCCGTGGCGGCCACCGTGGGGCGGCCCCGTCGAAGCTGAGCCCCGTCGATCAGGTCGTCGTGGACCAGCGTCGCCGAGTGGACGAGCTCGACCGCCACGGCCGCCCGCAGCAGCCGCTCCTCGCCGTCCGCGACGGGCGCCGGGCCGCCGGCCGACTCGGCGGCCAGGACGACCAGCAGTGGGCGCAGGCGCTTCCCACCCGCGGCGACGGTCGCGTTGGCGTGCAGGCCCAGGGGCTCGCCCGCGTCGGCGGTGACGCGCATCAGATGCTCCTCGGTGCGCTCCATCCGGGCCCGCAGGGTCTCGCCGCCGCGGGCCATGATCGCGTCCAGGCCGTCAAGATCCCGTGCCTGCCCCTGGGCCGCCGTGGCTCCGCCGGAGCTCATCGCTCGGCTCCGGTGACGGTGCCGGCGTGGATCGCCACGATCCCCCCGGCGATCAGCAGGTAGGAGATCTCCCCGAGCCCCGCCCGCTCGAGCTCCGCCGCGAGTGCCGGCGGGTCGGGGAAGCGCTTGACGGAGTTGGGTAGGTAGGTGTAGGCGTCGGAGATCGAGACCTCACCGCCGGGCTTCCCCTGCGAGCGGCGCGCCTCGAGCCTGCCGGTCGCGCGGCCCAGAGCAGGGACGAGGCGGTCGAACCAGAACCTGTAGAAGAGCGACAGGGGCGCTCGGCTGGGAGTCGTGATCTCGAGCACCACGACGCGCCCTCCGGGGCGCACCACGCGGGCCATCTCGCTGAGGCCACGGTGCAGGTCGTCGAAGTTGCGTGCTCCGAAGCCGACCGTCGCGGCGTCGAAGGAGTCCGTCCTCGTAGGGGAGGTCCATGGCGTCACCCCATTCGAAGCGGGGTATCGCGCCCCCGGGGCCGGCGCCGCCGGCCTTCAGGCGGGCGCGGTCGAGCATCCCCTCGGCGAAGTCGCTCCCGATCACCTCGCCGCCGGGCCCGACCCGCCTGGCCAGCTCGAGTGCGAGATCGCCCGTTCCGGTGGCCACATCGAGCACCCGGCTCCCCGGGCCGATCTCGGCGAGGTCGGCTGCCCGCTCGCGCCAGCGATGGTGCAGACCGGCGGTCATGGCCGTATTCAGGAGGTCGTAGACCCCTGAGATGCGGTCGAACATCGCGCGTACCTGGCGCGCCTCGAGCCTGCCCTCCTGGGGAGAGGAGCCCGGCGCGGGCCCGCCGTATGGTGCGCCGGCTCCCGGACGGGCGGCCATTGGCGGGCTACTTGAGCTGGGAGAGGAAGTTGACGATCGCCTCGAACTTCTGGGGAGGCAGGTTCTTGAACGACGGCATCGGCGCCGTCGGGTTCACGAGGGTGCGCGCGATCGCCTGCCGCGGCAGCCGCGAGGCGATATTCGTCAGGTTCGGTCCCGGCCCGGCGTTCCCGTTCTCGCCGATCTTGTGACAGGCCAGACACCCGGACTGGGCGACCGCCTTCTTGCCCGCTTCGTATTCGGCGAGCGTCTTGCCGCCGGCAGCGATCACCGACGCCGGCGTCGCCATTTCGATCGCGGTGGGGGAGCCTGCGTTGGCACCCGAGTAGGTCAGGTAGCCCATCGCCAGGATCACGGCGATGCCGGTGACCGTCGCGACCGGCCGGCGCTCGGGCCGGCGCTCGGGGCCGCGGTCATAGAAGGGCAGCAGGAACAGCAGGATCATGCAGATCGTCGGCACGCCGATCGTGGCCAGACCGACCAGTCCGGGGGGCTTGATCACCCGCAGGAGCTCGAACAGGAAGAAGAAGTACCACTCGGGACGCGGCACGTAGGTCGTCGTCGTCGGGTTGGCCTTCGACCCGAGCTCGGCACCCAGGACCAGGGACATCGTGATGATCACGGCCATCACGACGCAGGCCATGGCTGCGTCCTTGGCGACCGCGTAGGGGAAGAACGGCTTGCCTTTGGACTTCAGGATCGCGTATTCGCGGAGGTACTCCTCCTTCTCGCGCTGATTCATCCGGCTCTAGACCTCCGCCTTGCGAAGCTCTTCGGGCTTCTCGGCCCTGCTCCAGGGAGGCGCCGTCGTGCCGAGCTTGGCGACCAGGTAGAGGTGGGCGCCGATCAGCGCCGCGAGCAGCCCCGGTACCAGCAGCATGTGGATCGCATAGAAGCGCGACAGCGTCGTGGCTCCGAATTCAGATCCGCCGCGCAGGAAGTCGCTCAGGTAGGGGCCCAGCAACGGGCCGGTGCCGTTGATGTTGACGCCGACGATCGTGGCCCAGTAGGCCCGCTGGTCGAACGGCAGCAGGTAGCCGGTGAAGGACATCGTCATCGTCAGGATCAGCAAGACGACCCCGATCACCCAGTTCAGCTCGCGTGGGTACTTGTAGGCGCCGAAGAAGAAGGTGCGCCCCATGTGCAGGAAGATGAGGATCACCATGACGCTCGATCCCCACTTGTGCATTCCCCGCACGAACTGCCCGAGGAAGACTTCGTTCGTCACGTAGCGAATCGATTCGTAGGCGCCGCCGGAGGGGTCGGGCCGGTAGTACATCGCCAGGAAGACGCCCGTGACGGCCTGCGAGAGGAAGGCGAACATCGTCGCCGAGCCGAGCGTGTAGAACCAGTTGGTCCCCTTGGGCACCTTGCGGAACATCAGCCAGCGGGCCGCGCCGCTCATCGACGTGCGCTCGTCGACCCAGTCGACGACCGTGATGCCGGCGTGCTTGGCCTCGTCCAGGGGGCCTTTGCCGTCGGACTCGCCGGGACGCTTCGGCGGGGCCTTGAGGGCCGCCGGCATCGGCGGGGCGGGCATCTTGGGCGGTTTGGGCACGGTCGCTCAGGTCCCTACAGTTTCTGGGCGCCGGGGCGCGAGGGGTAGAGGTACTGCCCGATGCCGTCCAGCGGCTCGCCGGGGTCGCGGGGCGAGAAGCGACGCAGCTCGCTGTTGACCGAGAAACGCGGGCCGAGTTCGACGTTGCCGTCTTTGACCCGCGTGTAGAAGCGATCCAGGGGGCGCACCGGGGGGCCGCCGACACGGCGGCCCAGCAGGTCATAGACGCCACCGTGGCAGGGGCAGATGAAGCGCTCGGCCGCATCCACCCAGCGGACGGGGCAGCCCAGGTGCGCACAGCGGCTGGAGATCGCGATGTAGGGGGTGCCCTTGTCGTAGGGGTCCACGTCCAGAGCGGCGTTGAACTTGCGGATGTAGACGGTCGTCTTGCCCGCCTCGCCGATGCTGGGAGTCACCGTCAGCACCACGGGGACGTAGTTGTTTTCCACGAACATGTCCTCCGGGCCGACGCTTTCCCACCGCTCGGGGGTGCTTTTGAAGATCGGCCCGATGGCGAACCCCAGCGCGGGGAGCAGGAAGGAGGCCGCGGCGACGGCGCCGGCGGTCTGCCCGCCGACGGTCATGAAGCGACGCCGGGTGACGGTCTCGCCCTCGAAGGCGCCCGGGATGCCCCGGTCGAGGGTGTACTTGGACTTCTGTTTGAGGCGCTTGTCAGCCACTGCCGCTGAACAATATCGAGGCGGGATTCAGGGCGACGCCGGGATCCCCTCGGCACTTGTGCGCATCGCCTCTAGCGCTTCCGGTGAGCCGGATGAAACGAGCTCCTTGGCGTGCCTGTGGGACTCGCTCGAGCCCCAGCCGACGGCCCTGGCGCCCGCGTCCCAGATCGCCTCGGCCAGGGCGCCGTCCCCGGCCCCCTGGGCCAGGGCCGAGAGCGTGATCGTGTCCGCCAGCTCGGCGACGGCGGGGGTGTCTCCCAGGTCCACCAGCCGGGCGAGGCCGACGGCGTAGAGCCGGTCGCCCGCCAGCAGACGCAGATCCGCGTCGGGCACGCGGACGACCCGCGGGGTCCCGTAGTGAAGGAGGTAGCCCTCGTAGATCGCCTCGACGAGCAGCTCGTACTCGGCGCGGCGCCCCTCGGCACGCGGACCACCGGCTGCGACGAGCGCCGGCGGGCCGGCCTTGCTCCCGGGCTGCGGAGGACCGTCGTCGAGCAGTTCGGCCATCAGACCGCCGCCATCGCGCAGGAGGCCTCGCAGGCCCTCGAGACCGCCCATGCTCACGCGGCGGGGAGAGGGTCGGGCAACGCGGCGAAGGCCGCCTCGGCGGCGGCCAGGGTCCGTGCGATCTCCTCATCGCCGTGGGCCAACGAGGGGAACCACGCCTCGAACTGCGACGGCGGCGCGTAGACGCCGCGGCTCAGCAGCTCTCGGGCCCATTCCGCATAGGCTTCAAGGTCGCAGTCGCGGGCCGCCTCGAACGAGCCGACGGGGGTCCCGGTGAAGAAGACCGTCAGCAGACCGGTGGTGCTCTGGATCTGGACGGGGTAGCCGCCGGCCGCCCTGTGCAGTCCCTCGGCGAGGCGCGCCGTGGTCGCCGCCAGGCGGGCATAGGCGGTCTCGTCCAGCAGCTCGAGCGTCGCCAGGCCGGCGGCGACGGCGAGTGGGTTTCCCGACAGCGTCCCGGCCTGGTAGACAGGCCCGGCGGGAGCGAGCATCCTCATCAGCTCGGCCGAGCCGCCGAGGGCTGCAGCAGGCAGGCCGCCGCCGATGACCTTGCCCATGACGGTCAGGTCGGCACTCACGCCCGTCAGTTCCTGGGCGCCGCCGCGGCCAACCCGGAAGCCGCTGATGACCTCGTCCAGGATCAACAGCGAGCCGTGATCGTCGGCGAGCTCCCGGAGCAGGTCAAGGAAGCCCTCCTGCGGCGGTACGAGGCCCATGTTGGCGGGGAGCGGCTCCGCGATGATCGCCGCCGGCGGATCGTTGCGCATCGCCGCACGCAGGGCCTCGGGATCGTTCCAGGGGACGACGACCGTGTCGGCCGCCGCCGAGGCCGTGACGCCGGGGCTCGAGGGAAGCGCCTGCGTCGCCAGGCCCGAGCCGGCCTGCGCCAGGAGCCCGTCGACGTGACCGTGATAGGCACCCGCGAACTTCACGATCCGGTCGCGTTCGGTTGCGGCCCGGGCCAGGCGGACGGCGGTCATCGAGGCCTCGGTCCCGGAGGAGGTCATGCGCAGCATCTCGACGCTCTCCATCCGCGCGCAGACCTCCTCGGCGAGACGCACCTCGCCGGTGGTGGGGGCCCCGAAGCTGGTCCCCCTGGAGGCCGCCTCGGTGATCGCGGCCAGGACCTTCGGATGGGCGTGGCCGTGGATCAGCGGCCCCCAGGAGCAGACGAAGTCGACGAAGCGGTTTCCGTCGACGTCGATCAGCTCGGCGCCCTCGCCACGGTCGATGAAGAGCGGGTCGCGGCCGATCGCCTGCATCGCCCTGACGGGCGAGTTGACCCCGCCGGGGAGCCTGCCGAGGGCGCGCCGATACCACTCCTGCGACCGCCGGTCCCTCAGTGCGGTCCCTGCGCTCGCCCGCTCGGCCATATCCGCGAAGCGTCTCGCCGCTCAGGCGTGACTGCGCTCCCACTCCTTGAAGTCATCGGTGAAATAGAGCAGGCGGATCTTCTTGAACTCCGTCGAGGAGTACAGCGTGGCTCGCTCCGTGATCCCCGTGTTGGCGGCGATCGAGTCGAGCACCGCGTCGCACTCCTCCTTCGAGCGGCCGTGGGCCATGGTGAAGACCGAATAGGGCCAGTCCTCATAGGTCGGGCGCTGATAGCAGTGGGAGATTCCCCTGACCGCCGCCATCCGGCAGCCGATCTCGTGGATCTGCTCGTCGGGGACCTTCCAGACGCCCATCCCGTTGGCCGAGAAGCCGGCCCGGCGGTGGTAGAGGATCGCAGCCACGCGGCGCAGGATCCCGCGCTCCTGCATTCCCGCCAGGTGATCGAGCAGCTGCTGCTGCTCCAGTCCCAGCGCCGCGGCGGCGGGAGCGTAGGGCTCCGAGACGACGGGCAGGTCGCCCTGGAGGGCCCGGATCACGGCGATGTCGCGCTCGTCGTAGGGCTGCGCTTCGAGCTCGATCGGCTCGGTCGCCTCGGTCGAGGAGGACAGGGAGTCGGTGCCGCCCTCCATTTCGAGGTCCATCCGGATCTTGAAGAGCTTCAGCGTGGGGAGTTGGCGGATCGACTCGGCACCCGACTCGCGGGCGAGCACGTCGAGGGTGCCCTGCAGGCCTAGCTCCGAGTCCGGCTCCGTGGCGATCGTGAACCAGAGATTGAATTCGTGGTTGCGCAGATAGTTGTGCGAGACCCCCGGATGGGCGTTGATCACCTGGGCAGCCCGGTGCGGATGGTCGGGATCGACCTTGGCGGCCACCAGCATCGAGGAGTAGCCGAGCGCGCGGGTGTCGAAGATCGGCGTGACCTGGCGGATGATCCGCTTCTCGAGCAGGCGCTTGACCCGGCTCATCGCCTCCTCTTCGGGGATCTCGGCCAGCCCGGAGACGTGCCTGTACGGTTCGGCGGCGATCGGGAACTTGCCCTGCATCAGATTCAGCAGGCGGCGATCCACGTCGTCCATCGGTACCGCGGCGCCATCCTTGCGGCTGCGGATCTTCGGCGTGGCCGCCGCCGCGCGCTTCGCGTCGGCGTCGGTTCTCAGGTCTGCTCGGCTAGCCATCTGGCTGCGTCCTTTGCGTGATAGGTGATGATCGTGTCCGCTCCGGCCCGGCGCAGCGACGTGAGGATCTCCAGCACTGTCGCACGCTCATCGAGGTGGCCGGCCGCTGCGCCGGCCTTGACCATCGCATACTCGCCGCTGACGTTGTAGGCCGCCACGGGCAGTCCTGTCGCCTGCTTGACCGCGCTGATCAGATCACCGTAGGCGAGCGCCGGCTTGATCATGATCATGTCGGCGCCCTCTTCGACGTCGAGGAGGGCCTCTCTGACGGCCTCCCTTCCGTTGGCCGGATCCATCTGGTAGGCCCGCCGGTCGCCGAATGCCGGCGTCGAGCCGGCAGCGTCGCGGAAGGGGCCGTAGAAGGCCGATGCGAACTTCGCCGAGTAGGCGAGGATCGGCGTGTCGGGAAAGCCCTCGGCGTCCAGCTCCTCGCGGATCGCGCCAACGCGGCCGTCCATCATGTCCGAGGGGGCGACGATGTCGGCTCCTGCGCGGGCATGGCTGACGGCCGTCCGCGCCAGCAGCTCAAGCGTCGCGTCGTTGTCGACCGAGCCGTCCTCCCGCACGACGCCGCAGTGCCCGTGGGTCGTGTACTCGCAGAGGCAGACGTCCGTCGCGACCAGCAGCGCGGGAACGGCCTCCTTGATGGCTCTTGCGGCGAGCTGCACGGCGCCGTCGGGGTCCCAGGCGGAGGAGCCGTGCTCGTCCTTCTCCGACGGAACGCCGAACAGCATCACGCCGGCCACCCCCAGCGCGGCGCAGGCGCGTGCCTCAGCGACAGCATCGGATATGCCGAGGCGCTCCACCCCCGGCATCGAGGCGATCGGCTCGGGGCCGTCGGGAGCGCTGTCCAGGACGAACATGGGCAGCACCATGTGGGCCGGACGCAGATCCGTCTCGCGGACCAGCCCGCGCAGGCCGGCGCTGGCGCGGAGCCTGCGCATGCGTGTCCTTGGAAAGGCCATGCCCTCCCAGGTTAGAGGCTCCACTGCGGTGCCGGCTTCGCCGCCGGGCGGCTGTCAGGCCGTCTCGCTGCGGCGCAGACCGAAGCGAGCCAGCCCTCCGAACAGGACAATCAGGCCCACCAGGTGGACGAGCGAGATTCCGAGCGACGGCGAGGAGCCGTTGACGGCCGCGTCCAGCGCCTGCAGGGCCGCCTTGAAGGGGAACACGAAGGAGATCGCCCCGATCACGTCATAGGCGCCCTTGCCGACCGCTCCGCCGGGGACCAATGCGAGCAGAGCGAGAGGCAGGGAGAGGATGAAGGCCAGCAGCGACGCCGCCCGCACCTCGCGAGCCAGCGCGCCGATCGCGACGCCCAGCGAGGCGAACGCGAGGGCAGCCACGGCACCCGCCAGAACCCACAGGCCCGCGCGAGACCAGTCCAGGGATACGAAGGCGCCGACTCCCGCGAGCATCGCGAGGCCGACCACGAGCGAGCAGCCGGCTCCGAGAAGTCCCTTCTCGAGCAGCAGCTTCTCCCGCGAGAGCAGTCCGCGGACGAGCCGCGAGAGCGTGTTCTCCTCACGCTCCGCGGCGACCGCGCCGGCGGCCAGCAGGACCGCCACGAACATCAGCGAGACGGTCACCGCAACGACGACGGCGAACGTGTTCAACGGGGTGCGGCGCCCGTGGAGCAGGGTGCTCTTGATCTGGATCGGCTGACCGACGGTCGTCAGGACCTTCTTTGAGACGGTCAGGTTGCGGGCCGCGAAGTTCGCGAAGTCGGCAACCCGGATCAGGGCTTCGCGATCGGCTCCCGGCGGCGTCCGGGCGATGACCCGGTTCAGGACGGCGGGGATCTGCTCGAGGCCGATCAGATTCGAGGGTGCCCCGAGGGAACCGAGGTTGCCGCCGCGGAGCAGCCCGTCGATGGCCTGGGCCGCGGCGGACTGGATCTGTTCGGAGAACCCGAGGTTGGCCTGCGCCAGCGCGGAGCGCAGCTGGGAGGAGACGAGCGACTGCTCGAGGGCGTCGCCGTTGTAGATGACTTCGATGGAACCCTGGCTGGTCCCGGAACCGACTCGCGCGGCGAGGTCCGCGGGGATCACGACGGCGGCAAGGACTTCCGCTGAGGTGACCTTTTCGACCGCCTCCTCGCGCGTGGCGACCTTGACCGGTTCGACCTGGCTGAAGAGCTGCCGCGCGTAGTGGCTCACTTCAACGCGCTGCGAGCCGACCTGAACGGTCTCGCCGGGCGGCGTTTCATCGACGATCGCGACACGGGGCCGCTCAGGGCTGCGCGAGATCGCGAGGCCGATCAGCAGGGCGATCGCGACGGGGTAGATCACGAGCAGACCGACCAGCAGGCGCGAGCGGCGCAGGATCAGAAGGTCCTTGAGGAGCAGCGATCTCACGCCGCCGACGCCTCCTCGGCGCCCAGATCCTCGAGCAGCACGAGCAGGGCCTGCTCGAGATCGTGGCCCTGCGCGGAGTCGCGCTCGAGCAGGGATGCAGGGGAGCCGTCAAAGACGAGGCGGCCACCCACAAGGACCAGCAGGCGATCGGCATTGCGCTGCGCCTCCGCCGCGTCATGGCTCGAGAAGACAACCGAGGTGCCCATCGCCGTGCGGCTTCGCACGAACTCCCAGAGGCGACGGCGTTGAGCAGCGTCGAGCGCCGCGGAGGGCTCGTCCAGGGCGAGCACCGGTGGGTTGGCGATCAGTCCGATGGCGACGTTGACCCGCTGGCGATTCCCGCCGGACAGACGGCCCACGGGATCCTCCGCGCGCTCGGCCAGGCCCGTCTGGGTGAGCATCTCCCTGACGGCCCCGCCGGGGTCGGAGATCCCCTCCAGGCGAGCAAACAGCCTGAGGTTCTCGGCAACCGAGAGCTTGGCGTAGAGAGCGCTCTGCTGGGGCACCCAGCCGACCTCGCGGGGATCGCGGCTGACGGTCCCCGAACTGGCTGGCTGGATCCCCGCGATGATCGAGAGCAGCGTCGTCTTGCCGGCGCCGTTGGGGCCGAGAACAGCGATCACCTCGCCCGCATCGGCCTCGAAGCTGACGTCCGAGAGTGCCTTCAGCTCGCCGTATCGCTTGCTCAGCGCGGCGACTCGGAGGGCCGCGCTCACAGCAGCTCGCGCCGCGAGGAGTCCCAGGGTTCGAGAGTCAGATGACGCTTCAGGTAGACGGCCGTCTCGCGCAGGACCGCGAGGATCGGCAGCGCGACCAGCGCGCCGATCACACCATTCAATTGCAGTCCCAGCAGCAGCGCGAAGATCACCAGCAGCGGATTGATGCGCAGGGTGTGCCCGAACACCTGCGGAGCCACGACGTGGCCCTCCAGCTGCTGCAGGGCGACGAACAGGATCACCACCCAGACCGCCACGATCGGTTCTGTCAACAGCGCCACGAGGACCGGCGGGATCGCGCCGAGGATCGGGCCGATGTAGGGGATCAGCTCCATTACGCCATAGAAGACACCGAAGGCCAGCGCGTACTTGCGCCCGTCGGGGAAGATCCCGAGGACGCCGAAGATGTACAGCGAAAGCCCGGCCGAGAGGCCCATGACGGCACTGAAGAGCAACTGCCCGCCCACGTAACGGGAGACGGCCCGCTGGACCAGCACCGGATAGTCATCGGCCTTCGAGCCGTCACCGTCGGGCATCGAACGTCTGACGAGCCTGCCGATCTGGGGTCCGTAGAGGAGCATGTAGACGGACAGCACGAACACGAGCACCAGATCGAAGATCGCATTCGCGATTTCTGTCAGCAGGGCACCCCCGAAGGAGGCAAATTTGCCGGCGCTGCTGGCGACTTTGTCCTGAATCGTCTGCAGCGCCGTTTTGCCGTTCTTGGTGAGTTCCAGGTGTACCCCGTTGCGGCTCAGGGTCCGTTCGAGTTTGGCGAGCTGCTTGTTGGCTTCTTCGACGATGTGGGGGAGGTTGTTCGAGAACGTGCGCACCTGGTGGGAGATAGGGTTCGCAAGGAGCAACCCGATGCCGGCCAATGACAGGAAGAACACGAGATACACGGCGAGGACCGCCAGCCCACGAGGTACCCGCGGGCGATGCAGCAGGGCGACGGCCGGGTTCAGGATCAGGGCGATCAGGGCGGCGACGATGAACAGCAGCATCACTTTGCCGGCCGCTTTGGCCAGCGCATACAGCGCCAGGATCGCCAGCGGCAGGAGGACCAGCTGCACCCAGCGAGGCACAACCGCCCGCGGCGGCTCGGGTCCACTCTCATCCATCTGCCGGGGCTGCTCCCCGGTGACCTCGCGCTCCTCCTCGCTCGGAGGCTCCGCCTCGGGGTGTCCCAGCGCAGACGGTTTCCCGCTCACCTTCCCACCATCGCTCCAGTATGGCTGAGGGGCAGGCGTCCGCCGCGCCGGCGCGGATCCTGTTCGTCGGTGACATCGTCGGCGGGATCGGCCGTCAGACCCTGCTCGACTGCCTCCCCGTCCTGCGCGAGCGCCATGAGCCGACCTTCGTCGTCGTCAATGGCGAGAACGCCGCCGGAGGCCTCGGCATCACGCCGAAGAACGCCGAGCAGTTCTTCGGCGCCGGGGTCGACGCGATCACTCTGGGGAACCACACCTATCACCGCCGAGAGATCTACCCGTATCTGGAAAGTCATGAGCGGATCATCAGGCCGGCCAACTTCCTGCGCAGCCAGCCGGGGCGCGGAAGCTGCGTGGTCGAGCACGACGGAGTCCGCCTGGGGGTGATCAACATCAGCGGCAACCTCTACCTGCGAGCGGGGCGATCCGCCTTCACCGAGATCGAGGTCGCGCTCGGCGAACTCGGCGAGGTCGACCACATCCTGGTCGACGTTCACGCCGAGGCGACCTCCGAGAAGGTGGCCATGGGCTGGCACCTCGACGGGCGCGTCACGGCCGTCGTCGGCACCCATACCCACGTCCCCACGGCGGACGCCCGGGTCCTCCCCGGCGGGACCGCCTACATCACGGATGTGGGCATGACGGGCCCGCGGGGAGGTGTCATCGGCGTCAAGCGCGAGCAGGCGATCCAGTCGCTCCTGACCCAGATGCCCGTCCGGTTCGAGACCTCCGAGGAGGATCCCTGGCTGATGGGCGTGCTCGTCAGCTGCTCAGAACGGCTTCGGGCCGACTCGATCGAGCCGATTCTGATGCCACGGCCATCGTCCGACTGACGGGCTCGGAGAAGCGGCCCAGGAGGGCCAGGATCACCAGCGGGAAGAACCATGGGATGTAGAGGTAGAACCAGTGTTCGATCCCGCACTGAACGCCGAGGATCACGGCGGCGCATGCCGCTGAGAGCCCCACAATGTCCATTCGCCGGGGCACGAGCGCGACGATGATCGCCAGCGCGAAGGCGGCGATCTCGACGCCCGTCTCGACCCCCCGCAGGCCGTAGATCCCCCAGGCCGAGAAGGGCGAGCCGCGGTCACCCTGGTAGGCGAGTGTCCGCTCGTAGATGGTGTGCAGCGAGTCGTGGGCCAGAGCCGGAATCAGGGCGAGTGCCCCCGCTGCGACGAAGGCCGCGAGAAAGATGACCAGCGTCATGGGCCGGCGCCGGGCCGGCATCTGGCGCAGCGCGTCCGTCGCCAGGACCGGTGCGATCGCCAACGGAGCGAACTTCGTCAACCCCGCGAGCGCGACCATCGCACCGCGGCCCGCCGTCGCAAGATTCGACCTGTAGGTCGCAGCCAGCAGCGCCGCCAGCATCAGGCAGGCGACGAGCGTGTCGTTCGTGTTGCTCTCAAGCGCGAACAGCGTGAAGGGGAACGAGACCCAGGCGTAGGCGAGCGCGACCCCGAGCGTCGGCCCTCGCATGCGGCGGCCGAGGAGGAACAGCAGCCCCACCGCCAGGAGGTCGAAGAAGATCGCCGCGCCGTGCGCGGCGGGCACCTCGTCCCAGGCGGTCCCGCCGCCGAAGACCTGCTGGAAGGGCAGGTAGGCCTCGTAGTTGACCGGCCCGTAGGTGTCGCCGTGTTCGTTGTCGGAGGGGTAGCCCCCGTAGAGCGGCCCACCATCGGCGATCCGGTGGGCCCCGATGACGCCCGCATAGCCGACATCGACGACGTTCGAGTCGGTCACGTTGAGCGCGATCCGGAAGCCCAGCAGGAAGACGACCGCCAGCGCCAGCCAGGGCACGGGAATCAGCAGCCGCAGCGGGCCGGGAGCACGGCGGCCCTCGCGCGGGCGTCGCATCAGGGCCAGCATCCTCGCGAGCAGATAGAGCAGGGGCGGATACACCAGCGGCACGGAGACATCGATCCGGGCGTGGTTGAAGTAGGCCAGCGAGACAGAGAAGGACAGCAGGGCCAGAAGGTCGAGGTTGATCAGCGAGAAGGGGCGGCGGTAGTTGAAGAAGGGCAGCAGGAACAGGACGCAGAGCGGCAGCCAGATGTAGAGGGCGTTGACATGGCGGCCGAACGCCCCCGGGTAGCCTCGCGCCATGGTCCAGGCGACCTGGTAGCCCGTCCACTGTTCGAGGACCCTCCCCGAGAGGTCGTCGATGATCACCTGGGCGATCTCCTTCTTGCCGCCCTTGGAGAAGTAGCTGACCTGCCAGTGGAAGCCCGGCTTCAGGTAGGCGCCGGCGTAGGCGCCCTTGTATTCCCGTTCGACCTGTTTCATCCGCGGCAGCCGGGCCGCGATCGCCAGGACCTGGTTGGGGCTCAGCCTCCGCCCGGCGGGAGGAGTGTCCGAGCGTGCCACCGGAACGGGGGCTTCGGAGGTGACGTCCGTCGCCGAGGAGGATCCGGCCGAGCCCGCCGTGGAGCCGGTGCTGGCGACGATGCTCGCGACGGTGCTCGGGAGGGTGTTCGCGGCTGTCGTGGTGCCCGCGGCGAGCACGACGCCGGGCGCCGCGAGACAGGCGGCCAGACAGGCGAGCAGGATGAGCAGCCGATGCATCAAGGAAGGGTAAGGCAAGCGCCAGGGCCCGTGACGGAACCGAGGGCGCCGCCGGGCGCCGTTGCAGAGGCCCCGTTGAACGATGCCGTCAAGCGCGAGCGGCCGGCTCGAGGCCGAAATGACGCAGGACAAGCGACGCCACGTCGCGGATCGCCCACAGCTCGGGCTCGGGGTCGGGAATCTCGATGCCGCTCATCACGAGCGCGCCCAGAGAGTCGCTGGCATGTAGCGAGCCATGGCTTCCCCCTCCGACATGGGCCTGGCGGCCCCAGTCGATGAACTCGTAGCCGGGGGCGGCCGACAGGAGCACCTCCCCCGAGGTCGGACAGAGCAGCGCCGACCAGACCCGCGCCAGAGCATCGGGGTAGGAGGGCGTGCGCAGCCGCCCCCCGGCGATCGTCGCGTCCAGCACCGCGAGCTCCCCATCGACGCTCCAGGACGCCCCTCGATCGTCGTGCAGCGGTCCGCCCGGGGCGAAGCGGAGCTCGCCGTGGCGAGGGCTCAGGATGACGCCCTCGCGCGGTTGTTCATGGGCATCGCGCTCGAGCCAGGTGATCAGATCGACGCCGGCGATTCCCCGGGCGATCGCGGCGACGGAGGCGCGCATGGCGTCGCGCTCGGACTGCTCGAGGGCGTAGACCATCGCGGCGCGCTGGGAGGGGCAGACGGCGATCCGCGGTTCCGCCGCTGCGTCCGCCCCTCGTGTCCCCCGGGCCGGCCTGGCGGGACCGAGCACCCCCAGTTCGGCCAGGCCGTCCTGCAAAGCGATCGTCTCGCTGACGGGCGCCTGCGAGTGATCGGCCATGACGATCACGGCGTGCTCGTCCAGAAAGCGGTCGAGGCCACCTGCGGCCTCGGCGACCCGGGCCAGCTGCAGGTCGGCCTGGGCAATCGATTCGACCTGGGCATCAGGGCCCTTCTTGTGCGAGTACCAATCGTTGTCGGGGAGGGAGAGCAGCAGGAAGTCGAACAGGTCGTGCTCGACCATGTAGGCCGAGACGCAGCCCGAATGGCGGTCGCGCACGCCCGGCATGCCCAGGACGGACCGGCAGCCCGTCGGGCGCGACGCGAAGATGTCCGCGTAGAAGAGCTCTCGGGGGCCCATCACGGGGTGGCGCATCAGCGCCGCGGCGACGCGGGTCAGGGCGCTGTCGCGCTGGGGCTCATGGCGGTAGCGGCCGCGGTACATCAGATAGGTCGTGCCGGCCGTTCGGATGTCGGCGTCGTCGAGGCTTTCGAAAACCGTCGGGGTGTCGGCTGCCAGGTGAACGCGGTTCATGTTGTAGACCGTGTCCGTCAGCTGGCGGGCGATGCCGAAGCGCTGGACGGCTCTGAAGCTCGAGCCGTACTCGATGTAGCGGTTTTCCTCACGGTGAAACCAGTTCATCGCGGGGATGTGATGGGCGTCCTGGGCCAGGCCGGTGACGATCGAGGCCGCACAGACCGGCGTCACCGACGGGAAGGCGGCGACGCATCGGGGCACGTAGCGCCCCTCCTCCACGAGCCTGGCGAGAACCGGGGCGGTGCCCGCGGCGATCGCCCGCTCCATCATCTCGGGCGCCATCGCGTCGATCACGCAGAGAACCAGCTTTGGCGGCGTGCGAGGCAAGGCGATCCGGGCTTCAGCGGCGGAGGATCCGCAGGCCGGCGTACTTCTCCCCGGCGCGCACACGCCTGCGCATCAGAAACCAGATGAGCAGGACCACGACCACGTATCCCAGCGGGTGCACCAATGCGACCAGCGCCGCCACGAGAACCGATGCCGCGTCGAGGTAGATCGTCAGCGCCTCCCTGGCGGGCCGATCGGGCAGGCGTTTGCGAGCACCCGCAATCACGGGGCCCGATGCCAACTGAGCCAGGCCGGCCGCGAGCAGACCGCCGATCAGGCCGGGCCACCAGGCGTCCCCGTGGTCGGCGAGCGTACCCGCGAACAGGACGGCTCCGGCACCATAGGAAAGACCCGCGAGAGCAGACGCCAGCGGTGCAGCCGCCGATTCGCTGCGCGAGTCAAGCGTCGGCGCCAGGCCCAGGAGCAGCTGCAGCGCATAGGACATCGCCATGGCAACCGCAACGAGGAGCAGCCACCAGTCCTGCTGCAGGAATTCGAAGCTGCCGTGCTCGAAGGAGACACCCAGCGCGTTCGAGGACCCCAGCGCTCCTGCGAGCAGCAGCGGCAGGAACGGGCGCAGCCCGCAGGCCGCGGCCAGCCCCATGCCCAGACCTATGTAGAAGAAGATGCCGTTCATTCAACAAGGATGCGATGGTGCGCTACCGTCCCTGCGGGGCGCTCCGCGATTCGGCCAGGACGATAGACGACTCCTCCGGGCCGCATGAGTCGCGCGCGAGGTTGCAGCCCCTCGGCGGCGAATAGGGAAGTCAGTCATATGGATCGATCGAGCAGCGCAGGAGGAAGCGGACAGGGCGCGCGCCCGGCGGCGCATGAGCTCGCGCGCTACGAGGCGCTCTTCGCAGCCAGGACGCGCGGCATGAAGAGCTCGGCGATGCGCGAGATGATGGCGCTGACCGAGCGCCCCGACGTGATCTCTCTGGCCGGGGGCCTGCCGGACACATCGACCTTTCCGGCTGACCTGTATGCGCAGCTGATGGCCGATGTCGCCTCGGACTCGACTGCCAAGGCCCTGCAGTACGGACCCACCGAAGGGATGGCCGCGACGGTCGGCTGCATCGTCGAGGTGATGGCCGCCGAGGGGACGAGGGTGGACCCGTCCGAGGTGATCGTCACCACCGGCGGACAGCAGGTGCTCGACCTCGTCTGCAAGACCCTGATCGATCCGGGCGACGTGATCGTCGCCGAGGCGCCCACCTATCCGGGAGCTGTACCGACATTCAGCGCCTACCAGGCGGACGTCGAGCAGATCGACATCGACGGGGACGGCATGCCGATAGATGCCCTGGAGAGCACCCTGGACCGTTTACAGGCCGCGGGACGGCGGCCGAAGTTCATCTACACGATCCCGAACTTCCAGAACCCGGGGGGCGTGACGATGTCGCTGCCCCGGCGCCGGCGGCTGATCGAGGTCGCCCGCGAGCGCGAGCTGTTGATTCTCGAGGACAACCCATATGGCCTGCTTCGCTACGAGGGCGTGCAGCTGCCGACCCTTCACACGCTGGACGCCGAAGCCGCCGGGCGGGGCGGGGCGTCGGACCTGGTCATCTACCTCGGCACCTTCTCGAAGATCCTCGCCCCGGGCCTTCGCCTGGGTTGGGCCGTGGCTCCCCGGCCGGTGCTCGAGAAGCTGAACCTGGGCAAACAGGGATCCGATCTCTGCTCGTCCCCGGTCACCCAGATGTTCGTGGCGGCCTACTTCGCGCATGGGGCCGAGCACGGGATGGGCTGGGAGGGCTACCTGGAGCGCCTGCGGGAGCTCTACCGGACCCGCCGCGACGTGATGCTCGAGGCGCTCGAGCAGCATTTCGGCGAGGGCGCCAGCTGGACTCGGCCCGAGGGGGGCCTCTTCATCTGGGCCACCCTGGACGAGCGGATCGACACAACCGATCTGCTGGCCCTGGCCCGGACGAGCAGGGGCGTCGCGTTCGTCCCCGGCCGGGCGGCGTTTATGGACGGACAGCGCGGCTCCTCCTCGATGCGGCTGAACTTCGCCGGAATCCCCGAGCCTCAGATCCGTGAGGGAATCCGCCGTATCGGCGGCGCCATCGATGAGCAGCTCGGCCTGCTCGGCTCGCTGACCGGGTCCGCCCCGCAGCGCTCCCGGGCGGCCCCCGCGCCCACCGATCCTCTCGACGGGGCACCGATGGCCGACGTCGTCGCCCTGCCCCGCCGCGATGGCGGCTCCGCAGAGCGCCGCCGCCAGGACCGATGAGGCAGGAGCTCCGGGTTGCCGTCCTTCAGGGCGGCCGCTCGCTCGAGCGAGCCGTCTCCCTGCGCTCGGGGGCTCAGGTGCGCGACGGCCTCGCCCGGCTGGGCCACACCCCCATCCCGATCGACACGGACGGTCGGCTGGTCGAAGAGCTGATCGCCGCCCGGGCGGACGTCGCCTTCGTGGCGCTGCACGGCCGCGACGGAGAGGACGGCACGATCCAGGAGGTCCTCGAAGCGCTGGGGATCCCCTACACCGGCTCGGGACCGGCTGCCTGCGTGCACGCGACCGACAAGATCCTTGCAAAGCACCTGATGCGGTCCGCCGGGATTCCGACGCCGGCCTTCTTCGCGCTGCACGAGACGGTCGTCAAGGAGCTCGGCGGAAGGGACGCGCTGCCGAGCATCGAAGCCGAGCTGGGCTTCCCGATGGTCGTCAAGCCCGCCCGGGGGGGTCCGCTCTGGGGGTCAAGTTCGCGCGCCTCGGCTCGGAGCTCCCGGGGGCCATGGTCGGCGCCTTCTCCTACGACGTCCGGATCCTCCTGGAGCGCCATGTCAAGGGTCGCGACCTGGCCGTCTCGATCATCGAAGGGGAGGCTCCCGAGGCCCTGCCTGTCGTCGAGGCCGTCCCGCGCGAGGAGGACTTCTATGACTACGAGTCGCGCTACGGCATCGGCATGACCACATTCGTCTGTCCGGCCGAGCTGGGCCCCGAGACGACCGCGAGGGCACAGGCGCTGGCGCTCGAGGTCTACGAGCTGCTTGGCTGCCGCGGGTTCGCAAGGGTCGATCTGATGCTCGAGGAGAACTCCGGTGAGCTGTTCGTCCTCGAGACCAACGTCGTCCCGGGGCTGACCGAGACGAGCCTGCTCCCCCAGGCCGCAGACGCTGCGGGGGTGGGGTTCGACGAGTTGCTCGAGCGGATCCTCGCCGGCGCCCTCAAAGGCCCGTAGCGGCCGTCCGTGGAGAGGCGCCGGGCGGCGCGCGCCTCAGGAGTCGCCCGCGGCGAAGTCCTCCGGCGATACCTGGTCGAGGAACTCCTTGAACTTTTCGACCACGTCCTCGGACTCCTCGACGTCGTGCTCGAACTCGATGGCGGACTCCGAGATGACCTCCTCGGCGGCGAAGATCGGCGCGCCCGAGCGGACTGCAAGAGCGATTGCATCGCTCGGCCGGGAGTCGATCTCGAGCTCGCGTCCGGCCACGCTGAGCGTGATCGAGGCGAAAAAGGTGTTCTCGCGGAGCTCCGTGACGGCGACCTGGGTGCACTTGACGTCGAGCTCGCCGAGGATGTCGCAGAGCAGGTCGTGGGTCATCGGGCGCGGCGTTCCGGCGCCCTGGAGCTTCATCAGGATCGATGCGGCCTCGGGATGCCCGATCCAGATCGGCAGGAACTTGTTGCCGTCAACGGTCTTCAGAAGCACGATCGGCTGCTTGCCGACCATGTCGAAGCTGACGCCATAGATCACCATCTCCTGCACAAGGATCCTCCGAGAGGGGAAGTCAGAGTATAGGTACCGGGGTCGGGCGCCAACCCTGGCCGGGCGCAGATCCGCGGGGCCTTGGCCACCGCGGAAATCAGGCCCTCGAGCGGAAGCTCCAGAGCTTGTTTCCGAGGAAGTTAAGGGTGTGGAGGCCGCGACGGCGATCGCCTGGGCCGGGACCTTGGCGAGACCGGCATCCTCGACGAGCAGCGTCAGCAGCACCAGGCTGAACCCGAAGGCGACGACACTGACCAGCAGGAAGCGCAGCGCCTGGAAGCGCTTGCGACCCTCGCGCGCGTCGAACGTCCAGTGGCGGTTGAGGATGAAGTTGTTGGCGACGGCAACCAGCCAGGCCGCCACCGCGGCAACGCGGTAGTCGACGCCGATGGAGTGGACGAAGAACGCGTAGACGGCAAGGTTGACGATGAAGCCGAAGGCTCCGACAACACCGAAGCGCACCAGCTGGAGCCAGTTTGCCGGGCGGCGCATTCCGTGGAGCAGGCGGATGCGGGCGCAGCCCCACGGCCGTGGCTTCCTCGTGCATCGCATCAGGTTAGCGAGACGCGGCGGCGGACACCCGCGCTAGCCTGAGGACATGGTTTCCGCTTCCCGGCCACGGCTGCTGCTGTGCTGTGGCCTGATCGCCGTGGCGGTGGCGGGCTGCGGCGGCACAAAGTCCGAGTCCGGCACGCCCGGGGCCGCTGTCGCCGGCGCCGGCATCCGCTCGGGCCCGCCGGTGAACTCGGCCACGGTCAAAGCGCAGTCGGCGACGAAGGAGGTCGCCGACCCGCTGGAAGCCAGAAGCTACCCGGCACCGGCGGGCGTCCACCACGTCGCCGCTGCCACACCGGCCAAGGCCGGGGCAATCGTCGCCGCGGGAGCGCCCTCGGACGCTGAAGTAAAGGCCGAGCTTCAGCAGATGCGGGCCGTCGAAAAGAGCGCCAAACACGCGCGCACGACCCGTCTGACACCCGTTCCGGGCGGGTTCTCGATCGGCGGCGACGGGACCATTCCGATCCCCGGCGGCGTGCCCGAAGTAATCCAGAAGGTGATTGCCGGGGCGAATGAGATCGCCAACTTCCCCTACGTCTACGGCGGCGGTCACGCCTCCTTTGTGGACAACGCCTACGACTGCTCGGGCTCGGTCAGCTACGCCCTGGCCGCCGGCGGCCTGCTGAGCTCACCCGAGACCTCGGGTGAACTCGAGCGCTGGGGCGCCCCGGGGCCGGGGCGCTACATCACCGTCTACGCCAACGCGGGGCACACCTACATGTACGTCGACGGGATCCTCTACGACACCGCCGGGCGCAGCGGCGTCTACGCGTCGCGCTGGCAGGTGCAGCCGACGAACAACAGCGGTTACGTCGAGCGGCACTATCCGGGCCTCTGAGGGAGCTCGGAGATGCACGTGCTCGCGCTGCTCCACGTCCTGCCCGTTGCCCTCGACGGCGAATCGGCCAACCAGAGCAACACCGGTCTGGCCGTCATATCGGTGGCCTCGATGGTCTTCGGCTACCTCCTGATCGCGGGCCTCTGGTACTTCGTGTTCCGCGACAAGGCACGCGCCAGACGGCGCGAACGCGACGGCCCTGAGTGACGGACCGGCTCAGCCGAGGGTGACGGAGCTGAGCACGGTGGTCGTGGCCGGGCTCTTGGATGCGGCGTTGCGTACGTACATCCGGAGCAGCAGCGGGACCTTGTGCGCGTGACGCAGCCGAGCGGCGACCTTCTTCGAGAACCTGATCCGGATCGTGCTGTGACCGGCCTTGGTCGTGACCAGGATCGCTTTGGCAATCGTGACCTGCGCAGGCGTCCCCGCCGGCAGCCCGGTAGCGCGTGGTCCGTGCAGCTTCAGCCTCTTCGCCAGTGCGCTGGAGATCAGAACCTCGAAGTGCCCGGCGACCTGCTCGTTGACCGAATAGCGGATCGACAGGCCCTTCTTGAGCGCCCTCTTGAGCGAGCGGGAGGTGACCGCGGCGGCCGCCACGGGGTTGCCCGGCAGCACGCCCGGTGTGATGCCCGGTCCGGGGGTGGAGCTCCCGGGGGCGGGCGCAGGAGCCGGGGCGGGCGGGGGCGGACCGACGACCGTGATTTCGTGGTTTGTGTAGTCGACATTGCCGCCCACATCGGTCACGGTCAGGGTGACCATGTAGCTACCGCCGTAGGTGTAGGCGTGGAACGCTGAGCCGGCGCACGGGCTGAGCCACGGCGCCGTGCAGGCGGGGGCGCCCGGTGCGAAGCCCTTGAGGGTCGTGCCGTCGCCGAAGTTCCATTCGTAGGTGGCGTAGTTGGCCGCGGGAGCGCCGCCGCCGGGGTAGTTGATCGCCGCGTCGAGGGTGATGTTCGACTCCATGCCGTCGAAGCCCACGGTTTCACCCGAGTTGACCCTGCTCGGAGCCGTGAACTGGGGCACCAGGTTGACACCGGGCATGCACGGGACGCCGGGGTAGGGAAGCCGGCTCGCGGCGAGGTTGAAGGCGTTGTTCAGGTAGTACGAGTCACCGGCGATTTCCTGGTTGAGGAGTGTTCCGGCGACCGTTTCGGGGATGGCGGTCACACTCCCGCCGATCGAGGGCGCGAGGAAGAAGCGGCACTCATCCGTGTTCTCGTTGTGGGAGGAGTCCTGCCAGGCGTTGAGGAGCGGGTCGGTGACGATGTTCTGCTGCTGGAGGCTCAGCTGGTTGATGACCAGATCGGCCAGACCCGTGTCGCAGCCGCCGTCGGCGGTCGGACATGTCAGCTGGTTGGGCTCCTGTGCGTGGGGCCCTTCGAGCAGTTTCACTTCTTCCGCTTCGGCCTGTTCTTCTTTGTTCATTCCTTCGAAGGCTTTCTGTTCTTCTTCGTTCCGTTCCTTGGCCACCTCGAAGGACTCGTGGTTGCTGGGGTCGTAGCCGCCGTCCTGGCATTCCCACCCCTGCGTCCGGGACTGGTCTTTGCCCGTCAGGTGGACATCGCCGAAGCCGCCGGCGGTCCAGGGGATCACGCCGTAGACGATCGTGTTGGCATCCCCTGTGGGGAGGCCTCCGGGGTTGACCGCGGCGTGGTAGCTGCAGAAGCTGTTTTCGTAGCTTTCGTTGACGTTTTCGAAGTCCGAGCAGTGGCCCGACGGACCGCCTTCGTCGAGGCAGACCGTCACACCCGGGGGCGTCATCAGGTAGTAGACGCTGCTCATTCCCTTCGGGAGCCCGTGGGCGCCCACGAAGCTCTGGATCTCGGCCGCGACCTGCGAGCTCGACAGGCAGACGGTCGATTCGCCCGCCCCGATCCGATCTGCTTTTTCGAGGGGAGCGGGATCCGTGCAGCCTGAGACGGGGTAGGCGGTCGTGTCCGTGTAGGCACCATGGAAGACGTTGTGGTAGCTCGCGGGAGCGTTCGTCTTGTCCGTGTACTGCGCGTCGACGGCAAAGACATTCGACAGTTCACCGCTGGCAGAGGCGACGTCGTGGAGATACCCGTCGATCACGTACTGCCAGTCACCGTGGTAGTGGTCCGTGGGGTCCCAATAGATCGCGTAGGTGCCCTCGCCGTGCAGGACCGGATTGCCTTCGGGGTTGGCGTAGCTCTTCGTGACCGCTCCTGAGCCGTTGTGGATTCCTTCGACCTCGCCCACCCGCGGTGACACCCCGGCGGTGACTTCGCCGACTTTGACTACGACAGCCCCCGCAGGGACCGCCAGCCAGAGCAGCCCGCAGCTGATGACGGCGAGGAGGGCGGCTATCTTCGAGCGGCGGCTCGGTGCGATGGAGAACGACGGCAAGTTGGTCACGAGCCTCTCATCGGCACCCCCGCCTGGTTCCCTTAGCGATCTGGACGGCTGGGCCCGGCTGGGAAGTCTCCGTCGGGCGAAGTCTGTCCGGCGCTGGCCCGAGCGCCTGCCATTCCGTCCAGTCTGACGTTGCAGGAATGACGGCGACGGGCGCTCGCACCGATCAGGGCGTGTGATCGCAGAGCGTCCTCCGTCCCAGGGTCTGACCTTCGGAATGGGCCGTGCCTGCGCCCGCTCTCGCCCGGCGATGATCGTCGCGGGCGGCTAGCCCCATGGACAGCACCGACACGCCCGCCGGGATCCGTGGGCGCAGGAGCCTGTGGATCGCTGCGAGCTGCATGCTGGCCGTCATCGGGACGATCGCCTCGGTGCTCGGCTCAAACGCCGTCAAACGGACCGACACGGACAAGGAGCGCCTCGGATTCAGCCTTGCGGCGGACGACATCACCTCGACGATCAAGCTGGCCATCCAGCACGAGGAAGACCTGGTGGTCAACGCGAGCGCCTTCGTGGCGGGCACACCGAACCTGACACCGCTGCGCTTCGACCGCTGGCTTCAGACGGTCCACGCCATGAAGCGCTACCCCGAGCTCCTCAACATCGGCCTGGTCGCCCGCGTCCCGGCCGCTGAACTGACCCGGTTCGAAGCCGCGCTGGCGGCCGATCCCGTTGAACCGCTGGGGCCCAAGACCACCGGTCCCGGAGAACCGTTCAGCGTCTTTCCCGGAGGGTCCAGGCCCTACTACTGCTTCGCGGTCGCCGGACAGTCACGGAACCTGGCCTCATACCTGCCGAGCGGGCTGGACTACTGCGCCATGGCCCGCGGCCTCGCCGAAGCTCGCGACAGCGGCCAGACGAGCTATGCCCCGTTCAGGGCCGGCACGATGTTGACCCTGGGCGTCCAGACACCCGTCTACAAGGGCGGAGTTGTGCCCCGGACCGTGGCCGGGCGCCACCGCGCCTTCATCGGCTGGCTGGGTGAGCTGCTCGAGCCGACGGTCCTGCTCTCGACGGCGCTCCAGGGACACCCCAACACGGCCGTCACGTTCCGCTACGACTCGGGCCCCTCGCACATCGTCTTCCGCAGTGGCGGCGAGCCCAAGCAGAGTCTCGTGGCGAGGATCGCCCTGCACAATGGATGGACCGTCCGCACAGCCGCCCCGGCACCACCCTCGGGGATCTTCGGCGACTCGCATTCGGCGACCCTGCTGGTCGGCGGGATCCTTCTCAGCATCCTCTTCGCGGCCCTGATGTACATCCAGGGCACCGGGCGCACGCGGGCCCTCTCGCTGGTCGCCGAAAAGACTCGAGAGCTCTCCCACCAGGCGCTCCACGACGCTCTCACGGGTCTGCCCAACCGTGCCCTCGTGCTCGACCGGGCCGAGCAGATGCTCGCCAGGACGGCTCGCACCCCGGGGATGGTCGCCGGCGCACTGTTCGTCGATGTGGACGGCTTCAAGCACGTCAACGACAACCTGGGCCATGCCGCCGGCGACATCCTGCTCCGCACCATCGGCGAACGCCTCCAGGCAGCGGTCCGCGACCAGGACACCGTCGGGCGCCTTGGAGGAGACGAGTTCGTCGTGCTCGTCGAATCGAGCGCCGAGGAGTCCACCGCGGACATCCTGGCCGACCGTCTCGTTCAGGCGCTGCGGGATCCCGTGGAGCTCGACTCCAACGCCGCGGGCATCGCGGTGACCGTGAGCATCGGCGTCGCCGTGGGGCAGTACTCGACGCCGGACGGACTGCTGCGCGACGCGGACCTCGCTCTCTACGCGGCCAAGGCAGCGGGAAGGGACCGCTATTCGCTGTTCGACGCCAGCATGCATGCGGACGTCGAAGGACGGGTGGCGCTCGAGCTGGACCTGGCCGAGGCACTGGAGCGCGAGCAGTTCTTCCTTCTCTACCAGCCCATATTCGATCTGGCCAGCGGTCGTATCGAGGGAGTGGAGGCGCTGCTGCGCTGGCGTCACCCGATCCGGGGGATCGTCGCGCCTGACGAGTTCATCCCGCTCGCAGAGGAGAGCGGGATGATCGTCCCGATCGGCCGATGGGTCCTCACCGAGGCCTGCCGCCAGGCGCGGGCCTGGTCCGGCGAGGGCGGGCGCCCGATCGGTATGTCGGTCAACGTCTCGGCCTACCAGCTCGGACGAGAGGATTTCGCAGAGGACGTCCGCCAGGCCCTCGGGGAGTCCGGCCTCGATCCTGCGGCGCTGATGATCGAGATCACCGAGACAACCGTCATGCGGGACGTCGGCGCGTCCTGCGATCACCTGCGCGAGATCAAGGAACTGGGGGTCAGCATCGCGGTCGATGACTTCGGCACCGGGTACGCCTCTCTCTCCCAGCTGCAGAAGATGCCCGCCGACATCCTCAAGGTGGACAGGAGCTTCGTCTCCGCGCTTGAGGGAGGGGAGCAGAGCCGCGACCTGCTGCAGGCGATCCTGGGCGTCGGGCACTCGATGTCCCTGAAGGTGATCGCCGAGGGGGTCGAGACCGAGGAGCAGCTGCGAACGATCATGGACATGGGCTGCGAAATGGCGCAGGGCTTCCTGATGGGCAGGCCCGGACCGGCCGAGGTGATCGAAGGCCTGCTCGCCGGCGCCTCGAGGGGCGCAGCCCTCACCCTGCCGGCCCGCTGAGCCTCCTCCAAGGCCACTGCGGGCATCATTTCACCGCGCGCCCGGGCGCCGAAGAGGCAGAGCGGTACTTATACTTACGCGATCTCGGCCACTCCGGGTCGGGCCCAATTCCCACGGAGGAGGTTCCAATGAGCAAGCTGGTCGCCAGGCTCGGCGTACCCGTACTTGCAGTCCTCGCTCTTGCCGGCTGCGGCAGCAGCAGCAGTTCCACGACGAGCTCGACGGCCTCGACGTCGACATCGGCCGCCATCACGGCACCCGCCAACGCGGCTGTCGAAGCGAAAGTGCCGGCGGCGATCAAATCCAAGGGGACACTGGACGTCGCCACCGAAGCGCAATATGCGCCGAACGAGTTCCTGGCGCCCGACGGCCACACGATCATCGGTATGGACGCCGACCTCGTCACGGCACTCGCCGAAACGATGGGGCTGAAGGTCAAGTTCACCAACGCCAACTTCGAAGCGATCATCCCCGGCCTCGCCGCCGGTCGATATGACCTCGGTGCCTCCTCCTTCACCGACACGAAGGAACGCGAGAAAACCGTCGACTTCGTCGACTACTTCAAGGCCGGTATCTCCTTCTACGCCAAGAGCACATCCAACCCCGGCGTGACGACCCTGGCCGACCTGTGCGGCAAGACCGTCGCCGTTGAGAAGGGCACTGTCGAGCAGGAAGAATCCGAAGCACAGTCCAAGAAGTGCACCAAAGAAGGCAAGAAGTCGGTCACGGTGCTGAGCTTCCCCGGCCAGAACGCCGTCAACCTCGCCATATCCAGTGGACGCGCGGAAATCGGGATGGCCGACTCCCCGGTCGTCGCCTACCAGATCAAGCAGTCCAACGGGGGCTTCAAGCTGGTCGGCAAGACCTACGGATTCGCCCCGTACGGTATGGCGATCCCGAAAACGACCGGCATGACACAGCCGATCTATGAGGCTCTGAAGGCGCTGATCGCAAACGGCGTCTACACGAAGATCCTCGAAAAGTGGGGAACCGAGGAAGGCGCGATCACAGCGCCGACGATCAACGGCGCGACCAGCTGAGCTGAGCGCCGGTGTCCTCTGCACAGGGCACCGACGACGCGGGACGGCCCGATGAGATCCGGGCCGTCCCCGTCCGCCATCCCGGGCGGTGGGTTGCGGCGGCCGTTGTTCTCGTACTGGCCGTCGCAGGTGTCCGCTCAGTCGTCACCAACCCCCGCTTCGAATGGGGTGTCGTCGGCGAATATCTGTTTGACGAACGGGTCCTCGAAGGCCTGCGCCTGACGCTCGAGCTGACGGTCATCGCGATGGCCATCGGCGTCGTGCTGGGCGTCCTGTTGGCGGTCATGCGTCTATCGCCAAACCCGATGGTCTCGGGCGGCAGCTGGCTCTACATCTGGTTCTTTCGCGGCACGCCCGTTCTCGTCCAGCTGATCTTCTGGTACAACATCGCCGCCCTCTACCCGAAGATCGGGCTGGGCATCCCCTTCGGCCCCTCATTCGTCCACCCCGACGCGAATACGCTGATCAAGCCATTTACGGCGGCGATCCTCGGCCTGGGCTTGAACGAGGGCGCCTACATGGCTGAGATCGTCAGGGCCGGAATCATCTCCGTCGACGAGGGTCAGGGCGACGCCGCGCGGGCGCTCGGCATGACACGAACGCAGACGATGCGGCGCGTCGTCCTCCCCCAGGCGATGCGAGTGATCATCCCGCCGACCGGCAACGAGACGATCTCGATGCTGAAGACCACCTCGCTGGTCAGCGTCATCGCCGTCGCGGACCTGACCTATGCCGTCGGGACCATCTATGCGACGAACTTCAAGACGATCCCCCTGCTGATCGTGGCGAGCATCTGGTACCTGGCCTGCACGAGCATCCTCTACGTCGGACAGCACTACCTCGAGCGCTACTACGGACGTGGCTCATCGCGGGAGCAGGAGGATGGCTTTCCCACGACCGTTCTGAAGGGCGTCCTCAGGTTCAGGCGCACCGGAGAGAGCTCGCTCCCCGGTGGGGGTGAGCACAGATGAGCACACCCATGGTCCTCTCCGAGGGCGTTCACAAGCGCTTCGGGCGCAACGAGGTCCTCAAGGGCATCGACCTCGAGGTGGCCCCGGGCGAAGTGATGTGCCTGCTCGGTCCCTCCGGTTCGGGGAAGTCCACCTTCCTGCGCTGCATCAACCACCTCGAGAAGATCAACTGCGGGCGGCTCTCCGTCGACGGCGAGCTGGTGGGCTACCGCCAGGAGGGCGAGGTGCTCCACGAACTGCGCGAATCGGAGATCGCCCGCAAGCGAGCCGAGATAGGGATGGTCTTCCAGCACTTCAACCTGTTCGGCCACATGACTGCACTGGAGAACACCACCTGCGCACCGATCCGCGTGAAGGGCGTCCCGCGCGATCAGGCCAGAGCCCGAGCCGGCGAACTCCTGGATCGGGTCGGGCTGGCCGACAAGCTCGACGCCTACCCCTCGCAGCTCTCGGGCGGGCAGAAGCAGCGCGTCGCCATCGCCCGGGCGCTGGCCATGGACCCCAAGCTGATGCTCTTCGACGAGCCCACCTCCGCCCTGGATCCGGAGCTCGTCGGAGAGGTGCTCGACGCCATGCAGCAGCTCGCCCGGGACGGCATGACCATGGTTGTCGTCACCCACGAGATGGGCTTCGCGAAAGAGGTCGCCGACAAAGTCGTCTTCATGGACGCCGGGCTGGTGGTGGAGAGCGGCCCGCCCGAGCAGGTTCTGAGCAACCCGCAGCACGAGCGCACCCGCGCGTTCCTCTCCAAGGTTCTCTAGGCGCGGCTCAGGTAGGTCTCGAGGCGCTCGATCGCCTCGTCGATCCGCTTTCGCCCGTAGCCCATCCGCACGTGGCCCGGCTGTCCGTAGACGCTGCCCGGAAGCAACAGGACGCCGGCCTCCGTTGCGATCCGCTCGCACCATGCCGTCACGTCCTCGACCCCGCTGACGCGCGGGAAGCCGATCGGCCCGGCGCTCGGGGGAACCCACTCGAAGGTCTCAGCACGTCGCTTCAGAAACGCTTCCAGCTGGGGCAGGTTCCCCTCCACCAGACGCCGGCTGCGCTGCACGACCTCCTCGCTGTGGCGCAACGCCAGCGCGACCAGAAGTTCGCTGGGGGCGCTGGAGCAGATGGACGTGTAGAGCTTGATCTCCCGCATCCGGTCGAGCAGCTGCGGATCGCGGCAGACGACCCAGCCGATCCGCAGGCCCGGCAGGCCGTAGGACTTCGAGACGGTGTTCAGCGAGATTCCTCGCTCGTAGACATCGCAGACGGCCGGCAGGCGATCCGCCTCGTCGTGCTCGAGCAGCCGGTAGACCTCGTCGCTGAACAGGATGGCGTCCCGCTCACGGGCCAGCTCGATCACCCGTTCGAATGTCGTTCGGGGCATCTGGGTGCCCGTCGGGTTGTGAGGACTGTTGATGTAGATGAACCGTGTGCGCGGACCGATCAGCCGCTCGAGCTCGAGCAGCTCGTGCTTCCAGCCGTCCTCGTAGCGGCGCTCCCAGAGGCTCACCTCGGCCCCGGTCGAGCGTGCAAGCTCAACCGCCGAGCCGTAGCAGGGCGACTCCACCACCACGTGGTCCCCCGGGCCGACGAGGCCGTGGTAGGCGATGAAGATCCCCTCCTCGGCCGCCGCCAGAGCCAGCACGTCCTCGGGTTCGCAGGAGTCGTGCAGCGAGGCGATCGCCTGGCGCAGCTCATCCGATCCCGGAACCTCGGTGTAGCCCAGGTGGAGACCATGCAACCGCTCGGCCGCATCGGGCTCGAGCGCCAACAGCTCACCCAACGGCCGCGACTCGCAGTCGCTGCTCGAGAGCATCAGGTCGGCGTTGAACTCCCAGCGCTCGTAGAATCGCTCGATCTCGAACGGGGCGATCTGCATTCCCCGATGCTAACCGGGGAGGAACGGCTCAGCCGCCGGCGGCGTCCTCGACGAGCGCCATCCACAGGCGCCGGCCGCCGAGCGTGATCGCCAGCACCGTGGCCGTTCCCGTTCGCAGCTCGCCATCGTTGCGAACCATCTCGATCGGCATCCCCTCGACCCGGCCGGTCCGTTCGAGCTCCTCGATCAGCCTCGCCCTGTCGGCGCTCTCGTACCACCCGCGGTGGTCGGTCGAGGGAAGCCCCAGGAGCTGCTCCCTGCGAAGCCCCGTGAACTCGCAGAAGGCGTCGTTGACCTCGTGGATCTCGGCGGTCTCCGGATTGGTGATCACGACGCCTGTGGATGTGTGCTTCAGGACCGCCGCCAGCACCCGCTCGGTCTCCACCAGCCGCGTCTCGGCCATGGCGGACGCATGATCGCCGGCTCCCGGGTGGCCGAGCAGCTCTCGCAGCCCGGCGATCGGCGAGGGGCCCTGGGCACGGATGTCGGTGAGCACACCGATGATCGCGTCGCTCTCCTGCAGCATTCGGCGGGCTCCGTCGAGGAGCACAGCGCCGGCGTCCGTGAGGCTCACGCCGCGGCCCCCACGGTTCAGCAGGGCGCAGCCGGCTAGCGCCTCGAGGCTCTTGATCCGCTTGGCGACCGCCGGGCGGCTGATGCCGAGCGCCTCGCCGGCCGCGGCCAGGGACCCTTCCTTTGCGCAGATCGCCAGTGTTTCGAGCTCGGTCAGCTCGGGGGCCCGAACGGGAGAGGAGAGCGCCATCAGCGCTCCTGCAGCTCCACCGAGATGGAACCAGGGGTTACCGGTGAGGTCAGGGTTTGGCTATCCATAGCTCGCTCGCCGCAGCCGATACAGGGAGGGTTCCCTCGACTGAAGTACCCCCAAGCTACACCCGGAGGCTAAAGGAATCACGAATGTTTTCCAGGTGCAAATCGCGGCGGATGTGGCCTCCGCCGGGCGAGCGTGCCCAGCCGGGGCGCCCACCGCAGGCGGTACTGTCCGAAGGAGGATGAGGGGTCCATGCCATGGGGGCGCCCGTCATGGGCCGCGGGGCGCATGACGACGAGCTCACTCGACACCGAGATCGCGATCGTCGGCGGAGGCGTCGTGGGCTGCGCCGTACTCCACGCCCTCACGCGAAGAGGCATCGCCGCGACGCTGCTGGAGGCGGAACCGGCCCTGGCCCTCGGCGCGAGTGGCGCCAACTCGGGGATCCTCCATACGGGCTTCGACTCGACCCACGGTGAGCTCGAGACCCGCATGATCATCCGCTCCACCGAACTGCGGGAGGAGCTGTTGGAGGAGTTGGGGATCTCGGTCTGGCGCTGCGGCGCCCAGATGCGCCCGAGCAACGACGACGGCCGCCTGATGGTCGCGGAGATCGCGCGCAATGCTTCCAAGAACGGGGTGGAGGTCCGTCTCAGCGCCGAGCGGGTGCTGGACGTCCCGGCCGAGTCGATAGTCGATCCGGTGGCCTACACGCTGGCCCTGGCCGAGGCGGCCCGCGGCGGGGGCGCCACGGTCCTGCTCGACTCACCGGTCGCCGGGCTGCGAGCAGAGCGCGAGGACCTGCTGATCGTCGAGCTCGACGGGGGGCCGGAGGTCCGGGCGCGGGCCGTCGTCAACTGCGCCGGGCTTTACGCCGACAGGATCGCGAGGCTCGCCGGCGACGCGAGCTTTGCCATCTACCCCCGCAAGGGCGAGTTCCTCGTCTTCAGGATGCCCCAGGATGCCGTCCTCGACCGAATCCTCCTGCCCGTCCCGTCGAACCTCGGCAAGGGCGTCCTCGTCTTCCCCACGCTCGCCGGCGAGCTCGTGGCCGGCCCAACCGCCCGAGACCGGGCGGACAAGGAGGACTGGTCGGTCGAGCCCGACGCGGCCGAGACGATCCTTGGCCGGGTCGGCAGGACCTATCCGCCGCTCGAAACGGCCGAGCAGATCGGTATCTACGCGGGCCTTCGCCCGGCAGGCGCCGGTCTCAACTATCTGATCGGGTTTTCCCAGCGGATGCATCGCCTGCTGCACGTCGCGGCGATCCGCTCGACGGGCCTGTCCGCCTCGCTGGGAATCGGCGAGTACGTCGTCGAGCTGCTGAGTGAAGAGGGAGCGATCCGGCCACTGGCCAGGCGGCCGCTGCCGGTACCGCGCAGGGTCGAGTCCGAGAGCACCGAACACCGCTCCTGGTGGGCACGGGCACCTCGCCACCGCGAAGCCGGTGAGCGCTCGAAGGCGACAGACGGGTGAGGAGCCCGCTGCTGCTGGGAATCGACGAGGGAACGACCGCGGTCAAGGCTGGACTGTTCGAGCTCGACCTGACACCGGTGGCCCTTGCCCGGCGCACGATCGGCGTGACCCATCCCCGGCCGGGATGGGTCGAGCAGGACCCCGAACTGATCCTCGAGGCGGTTCTTGAGTCGGTCGCCGAGGTCCTCGATGTCGCCGGCGAAAGAGAGATCCTGGCGGCCGGCCTTGACCATCAGGGCGAGTCGGTGATGGCCTGGGAGGCCGGCGGCACAAAGGCGCTCTCGCCGGTGATCGTCTGGCAGGACAAGCGCCAGGAGGAGCTGCTGGGCCGGATTTCGCGGGGCGTCGAGGAGCGCTCGGGCCTCCCCCGGGACCCCTACTTCTCCGCCGGGAAGCTCGCCTGGCTGCTGCGAGAGGGCTCGGGGCTCGAGGATGCACGGGCCGCCGGGCGACTGCGCCTCGGGACCGTTGACGCCTTCCTCCGTGAGAGCCTCGGGGGGCGGTTCGCGACGGACCTCTCGACGGCCTCACGCACGCAGCTGCTGGCCGTCGGCGGGCGGGACTGGGACGAGATGCTGTTGGGAGAGTTCGGGATCGATCGCCGGCTGCTCCCCGAGGTCGGCCCGACGTTCGGCGAGCTGGGGCTGCTCCGTCACGTGCGTTGGCCCAGGGCGCTTCCCCTGCGGGCGCAGCTCGTCGACCAGCAGGCCGCCCTCGTCGGCTCGGGCGCCGTCTCACCCGGTGAGGCCAAGGCGACCTACGGCACGGGCGTGTTCGTGCTCGGGCGAACCGCGGCACCCGAGCGCTCCGACGGGCTCCTGCCGACGGTCGCCTGGGCCGGCCCGGGACCGGGTGGAGCACCGGGTGAGATCGCCTATGCCCTCGATGGTGGCGTGTTCGCCGCCGGCGCGATGCTCGAGTGGCTCTCGCGCGGGCTCGGCCTGGCTGATGACCCCGCTTCGCTGGCGGCGATGGCAGGCCGGGTGGGGGACAGCGCCGGCGTGCGGCTGCTGCCGGCACTGGCCGGTCTCGGCTCGCCCTGGTGGCAGCCGGAGGCGCGGGCCGTCATCGCCGGACTGCATGGCGGCGTCGAGCCTGCCCATCTTGCCCGGGCCGCACTCGAGGCGATCGCCCATCGTGTGGCCGACGTCGTCGAGTCGATGGGCCGGAGCATGGCGATCACCTCATTGAAGGTCGACGGCGGACTGACGAGGAACGACACGCTCCTCGAGCTTCAGTCGGACCTGCTGGGCATCGATCTGGCGGTCGGGGGGGCGGATGCAACCGTCCTGGGCGCGGCGATGCTCGCCGGTGTCGGTGCGGGCGCCTTCGCGAGCGTCCAGGAGGCCGCCGGGCTGCTGGCGCCCGGCCGGCGGATCGCACCGAAGCTCGACGAGCGCGCGCGCCTCGCCAAACGAGAGGACTGGAAGCGGTTCGTCGCGCTCGCCGGCGCGCTCTAGCCGAGGCTGGCCTCGTAGCCGCCCTCCGCGAGCGCCGCGAGGACCTCCTCGGTGTGGCGGGGGCCCCTGGTCTCGAGCGTCAGCTCGACACCCGTCTCGCGGACATGCAGGGCAACCGCTTCGCGGAGGTGCTCCACGCTGACCACATTGGCCCGCGTCCTGGCCACCAGGCCGAGCAGCTCGGCCAGCCCCCCGGGGCGGTCGGGCACGCGGGTGAAGACGCGCACGCGCCTTCCCTCCGCGGTTTCGTGGCGCAGCAGCAGCGCGGCCAGCAGGCCGCTGTCGACGTTTCCCCCGGAGACGATCGCGACCGTCGTGCCCGGCACGGGGCCGACTCCGCCGTCCATCAGCGCGGCCACGCCGACCGCGCCGGCGCCCTCGGCGACGAGCTTGGCCCGCTCGGCGAGGAAGACCATGCCGGCGGCGATCTCGTCCTCGGGCACCGTCCGGACGTCGTCGAGCAGCTCGCGCAGCAGTGGCAGGGTCAGCTCACCGGGGCGCTTGATGGCGATCCCGTCGGCGATCGTCGCCTCGGTGCCGGAGCGGACCTCACGGTCGGCGAATGCATCGGCGTAGGGGGCACAGGCCCGGGCCTGGACGCCGATCAGCTCGACCTTGCGAGGCGCACCGCGCAGTGCGATCCCGATGCCCGAGGCGAGCCCGCCGCCGCCGACAGGGATGATCACACGGGCCAGGTCGGGAACTTCATCGAGCAGCTCGAGTGCCAGCGTCCCCTGGCCGGCGATCACATCGAGGTCGTCGAAGGGATGGACAAAGGCAGCGCCGCTCTCGCCGCTCCGGCGTATCGCCTGCTCCAGAGCCTCATCGACAGAGGCCCCCTGCAGGGTCACGTGCGCACCGAGAGCTTCGACCGCGAGGACCTTCGAGACGGCTGCTTCATGCGGCATGAAGACCTCGCAGGGCAGTCCCCGGAGCCCCGCGGCGGCCGCCACGGCGCGGCCGTGGTTGCCCGCGCTCGCCGTCACAAGCCCGGCCTCGGGGGGCTCCCCGAGAGCGGCGATCCTGCTCAGTGCCCCCCGCAGCTTGAAGGAGCCCGTCACCTGCAGGCACTCGGCCTTCAGCGCTACCCGGCTGCCGATCCGGCGGCTCAACTCGGGGCAGTCGATCGTCGGTGTCCGCACCACGCCGGCAGCGACCGCGCGGGACGCCGCGGCGAGATCCACCTGCTCGATCAGCTCGGCCACCGACCGCTCGGGTCTACGGCCCCTCAGCGCGCCGGTGGGAGTCATGGCTTTTGAAGGTATAGGTTGTGTGCCTTATCGAACAAGGGGCAGCCGGAGCGGTGGGAGAGTTGAGCGACATCCTGCAACGTCTCGAGCCCTCTCTGGGACCAGTCGGCGGCGAGCCGGCCCCCCTTGAGGGAGGAATCACCAACCGCAACTATCGGGTGCTCCTCGGCGAGCGGGAGTATGTGATCCGCCTCCACGGAAAGGACACCGACCTGTTGGGGATAAGCCGCAGGGCGGAGCGTCTTGCGAACGAGGCTGCCGCCGGCCTTCACATCGCGCCGGGGGTGGCAGCCGAGTTCGATGGCGGTCTCGTCACCGAATTCCTGACGTGCCAGGCGCTCTCCGGCCGCGAACTCGAGGCGAGGGCCGAGGAGATCGGAGCAGCGCTGCGGGCCTTCCACGACTGTGGAATCGAGTTGCCGACGAGGTTCTGGGTGCCCGACCTGCTGACGGACTACACCGAGATCATTCGCGCACGGGACGCCCCGTTGCCGGAGGCCTACGAGCAGGCGATGGACATCGCCGCGAGGATCACGAGCGCCCTTGGCGGCGAGGATTCGCTGCGGCCGTGTCACAACGATCTCCTGGCCGGCAACATCGTTCTGGACCAGGCCAGCGGCCGGGTGATGCTGGTCGACTGGGAGTACGCGGGAATGGGACACCCCTGGTTCGATCTGGGCAACCTCTCGGTCAACAACGACTTCCTCGAGACAACCGACAATAGGCTGTTGCTGGCCTACCTTGGAGAGGCTCCCTCCGAGTCGCAGATCGCGACACTCAAACTCATGCGAGTCCTCTCCGATGTCCGCGAGGGAGCCTGGGGGATCATGCAGTCAGAGGTATCGGACCTGGGGTTCGACTTCGACGGCTATGCGACCGAGCATTTCGCCCGGATGCGCGCGGCGGCAGCAAGCCCGGCGTTCGATCGCTGGCTGTCCGCGGCGGGGCGCTGAGTCCGGTGGTCCGTCCCCGGCAGCTCCCCGAGCGGGCACGCGTCGTGATTATCGGCGGCGGCGTCGGCGGAGCCTCGATCGCCTACCACCTGGCTCAACTGGGCGAATCCGATGTCGTTCTGCTCGACCGCAACGAGCTGACCAGCGGATCGACCTTTCATTCGGCCGGACTGGTCGGGCAGCTGCGCTCAAGCCTGCCGCTGACGCGGATGATGATGGACTCGGTCGAGCTCTACAGGACGCTCGACTGCGGCTGGGTCGAGTGCGGCGGCATCCGCCTGGCCTGCACTCCCGAGCGCGAGCAGGAGGTGATGCGCCAGGTCGCCTGGGCGAAGACCTTCGGCCTGCCGCTCGAGCTGATCTCCGCGACGGAGGCCAGGGAGCTGTTCCCGCTGATGGAGAGCGAGGGTGTCCGCTGCGGCTCCTACCTGCCAACCGACGGCTACCTCGACCCGTCGCTGCTCACGTCGGCCCTGGCCGACGGCGCCCGGGCGGGGGGCGTTCAGATCTTCACCCACACCCGCGTCGAATCGATCGAGGTCCGCGATGGGGCGGTCCGGGGGGTGCAGACCGAGTGGGGGCCGATCGAAGCGGAGGTGATCGTCAACGCCGGCGGCATGTTCGCTGCGGAGATCGGGCGGATGGCGGGCGTTCGCGTTCCGATCGTCCCGTTCGCGCACGAGTACCTGGTGACACAGCCCTTCCGTGAGCGTCTCGCAGACGAGCATCTGCCGACGCTGCGCGACCCGGACCTGCTGATCTACTTCCGCGAGGAGGGGGGCGGGCTGATCATGGGCGGCTATGAGCGGGACTCGGCGCCGTGGGCTCTCGACGAGCATCTCGTGGACGCCGTCCCGGCCGATTTCAACGGGCGCCTGCTGGAAGAGGACTGGCCTCGTTTCGAGGAGATCGCGGCGAACTCCCGCCGTCGGGTGCCGGTGATGGATGAGATCACGGTGACGCGCCTGATCAACGGGCCGGAGGCCTTCACTCCGGACAACGAGTTCTGCCTGGGAGAGAGCGAGGTACGGGGCTTCTTCGTCGCTGCGGGTTTCTGTGCACATGGCCTGGCGGGAGCCGGCGGCATCGGCAAAGCGATGGCCGAGTGGATCCACTCGGGCGAGCCAGCGATGGACATGTGGGAGATGGACATCCGCCGCTTCGGTCCGCATTTCCGCTCGCCCGGCTACACGCTCAAGCGGGCCAGGGAGGTCTATGAGACCTACTACGACATCCGCTACCCGGGCCACGAGCGCCAGGCGGGACGCCCGCTGCGCACGTCGAGCGCCTACCCCTGGCACGCCGAGCACGGCGCCGCCTTCGGTGAGAAGTCGGGCTGGGAGCGAGTCAACTGGTACGAGTCCAACGAGCCGGCCGGCGAGGAGTCGTTGCGCCCCCGCGGTTGGGCCGGAATGCACTGGTCGGCCGCGATCGGGGCGGAGCACCGGGCCACGCGGGAGGCCGCGGGGTTGTTCGACGAGTCCTCGTTCTCGAAGCTCGAGATCTCCGGGCCCCGAGCCGCCGGGTTCCTCGAAGAACTCTGCGACAACCGCGTGGCCGGGGACATCGGGGCCATCACCTACACCCAGATGCTCAACCACCGCGGCGGGATCGAGTGCGACTTCACCGTCACCCGCGTCGAGGAGGAGCTGTTCTCGATCGTGACGGGTACAGCCTTCGGCAACCACGACCTCAGCTGGATCCGCCGGCACGCGCCCACGGACGGGAGCGTTCGATGCGCCGACGTGACGGCCCGCTGGGCCTGCTTCGCGCTGTGGGGCCCGAGGGCGCCGGAGATTCTTGCCCCGCTGACCCCCGACCCCCTGGACTTCGCCTACATGCAGATGCGCGAGCTCGCCGTCGGGGACGTCCCCGTGCGGGCGCTGAGGGTCACCTTCGTCGGCGAGCCGGGCTGGGAGCTCTACTGCCCCACGGAGTACGGACCGGGGTTGTGGCGTTCGATCTGGGAGTCCGGCCGTGAGCAGGGCCTGCGGGCCTGCGGCTACCGCGCGATCGACTCGCTGCGCCTGGAGAAGGGATACAGGGTCTGGGCTGCCGACATCACACCCGACGAGACCCCCTACGAGTCGGGCCTGGGCTTCTGCGTGAAGAAGGAGGGCGACTTCATCGGCCGTGAGGCGCTCGAGGCGTCCGGCGATCCGGCGCGGCGCCTGCGTTGCCTCGTGCTTGAAGACCCGCGCTCGGTCGCCCTCGGCAATGAGCCTGTTCGTATCGGCGGGGAGGTCGTCGGCCGGGTGACCAGCGGCGGCTACGGCTACACGGTGGAACGCTCGATTGCCTATGCCTACCTGCCAGCCGAGGTTGCGATCGGCACGGCGATCGAGGTCGACATCTTCGGCGAGTGGGTCGGCGGCGAGGTCGCCAGGGAGCCGCTGTTCGATCCAAAGGGCGAGCGGGTCCGCGGGAGCGTTGCGCGCACCCAGGTCCGGGCGGCGACGAGCTCTCACCCGCCGAAGGCGCGCCTCGCCGCTGCCGATCCGGCGGCGGCCCCGTCAAGGAAGCCGTAGGAGCCCTCGTTCAGGAGTCCCTCGGCGGCCGTCGCGACCGAGCCGTAGGCGAGGAACGCCAGGGCACCCCCGACCGAGACCCGCGCGACTCCGATCTCGGCCAGCCTGGACAGCGGTGGAGTGCCGGGTCGAATCAGGATGTTCACGGGCCGATCCACCGAGGAGACGATCAGCTCGATGTCCTGGAGGCGCTGCACGCCGGGTGCGTAGAGGACGTCGGCGCCGGCCTCCTGGTAGGCCAGCAGGCGCGCGACGGTGTCCTCTATGTCGGGGTTTCCGCGTATGTGGTTCTCGGCACGCGCCGTGATGATCAGCCGGGCGCTCCCCGCCCGCGCCTGCTCGACGGCGATTGACACCTGTTCGGAGGCCCGCTCGAGCTCGAGCAGGCGGCGATCTCTCTGATCCCAGTCCTCGATGGAGCAGCCGGCGAGCCCGACGGCGCACGCCCGCCGGACAGTCTCGGCAACGCCACCGGGCTCGTGCCCGAAGCAGTCCTCGAGATCGGCCGACACCGGCACCTCGACGGCGCCCGCCAGTTCACCCGCATGAGTCAGCGCCTCGTCCCTGGAGACCTCGTAGTCGAGCCGTCCCAGCGACGCCGCATGGCCACTGCTCGTACCGGCCAGGGCCGCAAAGCCGAGCGAGGCGAACAGCCGCGCCGAGCCTCGGTCCCAGGCGTTGGCCATCACGAGCGGTCGCCCGCTTCGATGAAGTGCCAGGAACCGCTCGGCAATGTCGTCCTGCATGCTCACTTTCCTCCCTGGGGGTTGCCCGGACAGGCTGAGGATCGACGCATCATCGTCCATCGAACGAGGGCGCGTCTGCAGGCGAAAGGACCGCGACGCGAACACCGAGTGGCGGAAACACCGCTCGAGCAGTACTGTTTGCCACAACGTCCTCTGGGGGAGGGCGCTCAAAAGGAGGAGGGAGAATGGACTCGCGTCTAACGCGCAGGGCGGTTCTACAGGCGGGGGCTGTGGCAGGTGCGGCGGCCCTGGCGGCGGACCCGCTGGCGCAGATTGCCAGCGCAAAGAAAGCCAAACCGCTGGGCAAACTGTCGGACATCGAGCACGTGATCATCCTGATTCAGGAGAACCGCTCGTTCGACCACTACTTCGGCACCTACAGCGGCGTCGAGGGCTTCGGCAATCCTGGCGCGAAATCGATCTTCGAACAGGAAGGCTATCCGGCCGAAGGATTCGGCGGAAAGCTGCTGCCGTTCCACCTCGACACGGGTGGCGTCGCGCAATGCCAGCCGGACATCACGCACAGCTGGCGGCCGCAGCACAAATCCTGGAATGGCGGAGCCATGGACAAGTTCGTGGCGACCCACATGGAATCCGACGGGCCCGAAGCCGGCGCCGCGACGATGGGCTACTACGAGCAGGCAGACATTCCCTTCTTCCGGGCGATGGCCAACGAATTCACGCTCTGCGACCACTACCACTGCTCGGTCCTCGGGCCCACATACCCGAACCGCCTGTACTCCGTGGCAGGGACGATCGACCCCGACGGCGAAAACGGCGGGCCGCTGATCGAGACCACGGCGATCTCGCCAGGCCTCACAGGGCCAACGCCGTTCACCTTCGCCACGATGGCGGAACAGCTGCAGGCGGCCGGGGTCACGTGGAAGTCCTACTCCGGTGCCGGGCTGGGGATCGAGGACAACGTGCTCGCCTTCTTCAAAAACATGGTCAACGACCCGACGCTGCGCAACCTCGCCTTCAACCAGACCTACCCGGACAACTTCAAGAAGGACCTGGCCCACGGCGAACTGCCGCAGGTGTCCTGGATCAACACCTCGCTGGCCGAAACGGAGCACCCGGGGAACTCCTCGGCCAGGGTCGGCGAACACGTCGTGGCCGAACTGATGAAGCTGCTCCTGAAACACAAAAAAATCTGGAAGAAAACAGCTGTCTTCATCACCTGGGACGAGAACGGCGGGTTCTTCGATCACGTCGCACCGCCGACTCCGCCCCCCGGCACGCCCGGCGAGTACCTGACGGTGCCGGACATAACGGGCAGCAGCGGCGGTATCACGGGACCGATCGGCCTGGGGTTCCGGGTGCCGATGATGGTTGTCTCGCCCTTCACCAGGGGCGGGTTGGTCTCGTCGGAGGTCTACGATCACACGTCGACGCTGCGCTTCCTCGAGACGCGCTTCGGGGTCGAAGTGCCGAACCTGAGCGACTGGCGCCGTGAAAACACGGGCGATCTGACGGGCGCATTCAACTTCGCGGCGCCGCCGAACCCGAAAAACGTGGTGCTCCCGGCGGTGACCCTCACGCCGAGTGAAGAAGGGTGCTTCGTCAACGGTCCGGTGACGGTGCCGCCGAACTCCTACCCGGTGCAGGAACCAGGTACCCGGCCGCAGCCGAGCGGGATCGTCTAGACGCCGGGGTCGCGCAGGGCGCCCCTGCCGGTCATCCCGGCGGGCGGCGTTCCTCCGCGGAGCCCTTCGCTCTCAGGCGGGGCACGGCGCCCGTGCGAGGAGCCGGCGGTAGCGGGACATGTCCGTGTGGTTCCAGTCGGAGTGGGTCTGGTGCTGGAAGGCCGGAACCCGGTCGTGGTGGTAGGGAGATGAGAGGCTCTCGTTGTGGCCGATGACGTTGGAGAGGCTGATCCCATAGCGGCAGCGCAGCCACCGCGTCAGCTTCAGCGACGCGGCGATCTGGGCACGGTCGCCGAGGATCGCCTGATCTGAGAAGCCGACATTCTCGATCCCGATTGCCGTCCAGTTCAGGCCCGTCGTGTGGCGACAGCGGATTGACAGTGGGACGAGCTGGTCGATGCGCCCGCCGGGCTCCACGAGGAAATGCGCGCAGGTGTTGGGCAGCTCGTGGAACTCATTGTCGGGAATGTCGGGGGCAAAGGTGTTGAATGCCTCCTGCGCGGTCGCCGTCTCGGTGTAGTGCTCGACGATCACTTTCGGATGAGAGAGGACATAGGTGTGTTCGCCGTAGTGGCGCAACGAGTAGGCCGCCATCTGATGCCTGCGGGCTGCGCCGAAGGGGATCGGCCATTGGTGGATCGAGGGCCTTGGAGCCGTGGGCGCGGTGGCGGGTTGCGAGGCCGGTGCCGTCGTGGCGCGGGGGATCGCCGGGGCGGAGGGCGTCGCTGTGCTCGCCTGCGCCGCGAGGGCCCCTCCGGGCGCCGACGTGGCGGGCGGGCCGACCTCGCCGGCGGGCGATTGTCCTCCGCAGCCGGAGAGGGCCAGAACAGCCACCGCAGTTGCCAGAGGTACCGGCGCTCTCACGGGACGGGGGCGTCGCTACTGACCGCGGGCCTGCTGCTCCTCGACGGTCCGCTCTGCGGTCGGCAGGGCCTCCAGGCGGGCGTCGGGGATCGGCTGCCCACTGTCGACCGAGATGCCGTAGGTGCCGGCTGCGAGCCTTGCCTCGGCGCGCTCGATCGCGGCGAGTTGCTCCGCCAGGTCGGCCTCGATCCCCACCTGAAGCTCCTTTTCGTAGAGGTCCTCCGACCCGCCTTCGCCGGGTTCCTCCTGATCCTGCTTCGCCTGCGTGTCCTGTTCAGAGCGCGCGGCGATCGCCTGCTCCACGCGGAGGCGCTCCTTTGAGAGAAGCTCACGTGCTCGCTGATCGTCCATGGGGGTGAGCCTATCGCGAGGGCGACCGAGTGGGCGATCCAGGATTCGAACCTGGGACCTCTTCCTTATCAGAGAAGCGCTCTAACCGACTGAGCTAATCGCCCATATTTGGCTCTGCAATGCGACTTTTGCCGAAAATGCCTGTAGCGGGTTCCTGCCCCCCGGCCCGGAGGCCGGGACACGTCGGCATCGACGACGCGTTTATCGCACAGGCATCTTATCGACGCGTTGGCGAGGTGGAGCACGCGCTCATATGTTCTCGCGACCCTCGAGCTATGCAACGACTCGTGGCCGCACGCGTCGGGCGAACTCGATCGCCTCCTCCGGTGAGGCGAAGGACATCTCGGCCCTGTACCCGCCACCCGCCGGTCGGACCTTGACATCGGCCCCGAGTGCCCCGCTGAGCGCCTGTGAGATCTCCGCGGCCGCCTGTTGCTGGTCTGGATGGGCGGCAACCCGGGGACGGGGACGGACAGGCTCGGTTGGAGCGTTGCTGTCGCGGGCCCGTTGTTCGGTCAGCCGGACCGACCAGCCGTGCTCGACCGCGCGGCGGGCGAGGAGCCGCCGTGCGGCGTGATCCTCGGCGAGCAGCAGGGCGCGCCCATGACCCTCGCTCAGCAGCCCCTGCTGAAGCAGGTCGATCGCCTCGTCGGGAAGGTCAAGAAGCCGCACCAGGTTGCTGACCGCGACCCGGCTTCTTCCCACGCGCCGCCCGATCTCCTTGCGGGTCAGCCCCAGCTCCTCGACGAGCGCGGCGCAGGCTCGCGCCTCCTCGATCGGATTGAGGTCCTCCCGCGCCATGTTCTCGATCAGTGCCACTTCGAGCGCCGCCGCGTCCTCGCGCTCGCGGACCAGCGCCGGGATGGACTTCAGGCCCGCCAGCTGGGCCGCCCGCCATCGGCGCTCGCCGGCGACGAGCTCGTAGGTGCCCCCGGCCTGCGGACGCACGAGCACCGGCTGGATCACACCCTGCTCGCCGAGCGACCCGGCCAGAGCCTCGAGCGTCTCGGCATCGAACTCCCGGCGCGGCTGCCTGGGGTTGGGCACGATCAGATCCGTGGGCAGCTGGCGGAGCTCCTCGCCACCGGGTTTCGGGCCCTCGCTCGAAACCGACAGAATCGCTCCCAGCCCGCGACCGATCCCTGGTTTTGCCTTAGCCACGCGCCGCCACCTCCTTTGCGAGTTCGAAGTACGCCTCGGCCCCGGCGCTGTGGGGGTCGTGATGGGTCACGGGGAGCCCATAGCTCGGCGCCTCGCCGACTCTGACGTTGCGCGGGATCACCGTGTCGAAGACCAGGTCGGGGAAGTGAGTGCGGACTTCCCGCTCGACATCCTGGCCCAGCCGGGTGCGGGCATCGTGCATCGTCAGGAGCATTCCCGCGACGGTCAGGCGCGGATTGAGCTCCTGGCGGATCAGCGCGAGCGTCTCGAGCAGACCGGCGAGACCCTCCAACGCGAAGTACTCGGTCTGGACCGGCACGATCACGCGGTCGGCGGCAACGAGGGCGCAGACGGTCAGCGGCCCCAGCGACGGCGGGCAGTCGAGCAGTATGTACTCGAAATCCCCCCGGATCGACTCGAGTGCATCCTTCAGACGCTGCTCGAACCCCTCGATCCTCGGCAACTCGACGTTGGCCCCGGCCAGCCCGGCTCCGGCGGGAATCAGGGTGAGGCCCTCAACCGGTGTCGGCGCGAGCGCCTCCCGGGCGTCGACCTCGCCCGCCAGGACCTCGTAGAGACCGGGGGCCCGCGAACGCTCCGTGCCCAGGCCGACGGTCGCATTCGCCTGTGGGTCGACGTCGACGAGAAGCGTCGCGTAGCCCGCCTCGGCGATGCACGCGGCCACGTTGACGGCTGTCGTGGTCTTGCCGACGCCGCCCTTCTGGTTCGCGATCGCATAAACGGTTCCCATCCACCATCAAGCTAACGATGGATGGAGACGGCCGCGTCGATGCCGCCTGGAAATTCCGCGCAATACCGTCAGCTATCCGCCCAGCGGCCGTTTGCGCGCGAGCCCCGTGCGCCGGGGAAAGCCGGAGGGGGTCGGCCCGGTCTTCTTGAAGACGTGAAGGTGACGGTCCCGGGCTTCGGCAAACGGCTGGACGTGATGGACCGCGACGGGTGAGAGGCTCAGCATCTCCGCTGCGGCGGCCGCGACGCGCTCTTCCGAATCCGACCGGGCACCCCGCCACGAGACGAGATGGCCGCCGGCCTTCAACAGAGGGGACGCATACTCCATTACGACGGGCTGGGGCGCCAGGGCCCGGCAAACAACGAGATCCTGCAGCTCCGCGCCGTCGTTCCACTCCTCGATCCGCGCGCAGACGACGCGCGCGTTGCCGATCCCGGCACGCCCGCCGACTGCGGCCATGAACGAGCACTTGCTCGCCTGGCTGTCGACCAACCAGAAGCTCGACTCCTCGAGGGCGCTCGCGAGCGCAAGCCCGGGCAGGCCGGCGCCGGCGCCTATGTCGGCGACGCGACCCGGCGCGCGGACCTCCGCGAGCTCGAGCGCGACCAGTGAATCGGCGATATGCGCATGAAGCGCCCCGCGCTGGTCGCGCACAGTGGTGGGCGCTCGCTGGTCGCCCGTAAGCGCTCCCAGAAGGACCTCGAGGCGCTCCAGCGCCTGTGAACTCAGGCCGTACCGATCGGCGAGCTCGCGGAGTCCACGGGCAACGGGCCCCTCCAGGGCCATCAGACCGTCCCCCACTCCGTCGAGGGGGTTTCACATGAAACGCTAGGCACTCCCACCGTCGGCCGGCGGAGAGACGACGAGGAAGCGCTGCGGCTCGTCTCCCTCGCTGTGCGTCTCGACGTCCCCCCGTTCGCGCAGATACTCGTGCACGATCCGCCGCTCGAACGGGGGCATCGGCTCCAGCTCCACGGGCTTACCGGTATCGAGGGCCTCGTCTGCGGCGTCGTCGGCCTCGGCCCTCAGTGCGTCCGCCCTGCGCTCCCGATAACCATTCGCGTCGATTACGACCCGCACGGACGAGGGACCCTCGGGAAAGACGATCCGCTGGGCGAGGTGCTGCACGGCGTCGATCGTCTGGCCGTGGCGGCCTATGAACAGGCCCACGTTGTCCCCCTCCAGACGGCCGCTCAGCACCCCATCGGCCTCCTCGATCTCCACCTCGGCGTCGAGGCCGAGATCCTCGACTATCTCCTCGAGAAGGTCGTGCAATGCCTCGGCGGGGTCGACATCCTCGTCCTCGTCGTGATCGCTCATCGTCTCCTACCAGACCTTTTCTTCTTCTTACGGGGTGGGCGCGGAGGTGCAGCGGCCGGACCGGCGCTGGGCGGAGCTGCAGATCCCCCTCCTGCCACGGCACCGCTCAGCGCGGGCTTGACGGAGCGGCTCGGCTTGCCGTTCGTCTCCGGAGCGGGTGCATCCTCCGGTTTCACCGGTGGGCCCATATGTCGTTTGATCAGATACTGCTGGCCGATCGTCCACAGGTTGGTCGTGATCCAGTAGACCAGAAGGCCCGCCGGGTATCGGTAGAGGATCACGACGAAGACGATCGGCAGAAGCAGCATCAGGCGGCGCTGGTTCGGATCCGCGGTGGCGGTCGCGATCAGCGTCGAGCCGAGCTGAGATCCGACGTAGACCAGGATCAGCACGACCAGCACGGCGCCGGTCGCCTTGTTCGTGATGTCGGGGATGAAGAGGAATTTGGCGGAACCCGGTGCGACGGTCTGGCAGGCCGTTGATTCGATGAACTTCGCCGGGAGGTGCGACACGGAGTCGACCGGAATCGCGTGTTTGTACTTCACCGCTTCAGCGGGATGATGGTTGAAATATTCAACGAGCTGGTTGCCGCAGATGTGCTTCTTGAGGTCCGTCCGCAACATGTAGAACAGCGAGATGAAGACCGGGAGCTGCAGCAGCAGCGGCAGGCAGGACGCCAGCGGGTTGATTTTGTTCTCCCGGTAGAACTTCATCAACTCCTGCTGCTGGCGCTGCTTGTCCTCCTTGTACTTCTCTTTCAGGACGTTGATCTGAGGCGCGAGCCGCTGCATCTCCTGCATCGACTTCAGCTGCCGATAGGTCAGCGGCACGAGGATCGCCCTGATCAGCACTGTCAACCCGACGATCGCGAACCCCCAGCTGCCCCCCACGATGTTGTCGTGGATGAACACCATGATGTTTTCGAACAGCGTGATGAGGGGCGAAAACGCTTCCTCGATGATGTTGGCGATTGGGATCATCAGACTGTGGTGTCGGCGTTCTTCGTCTCGGCCGGAGGCGGGCCCGGCACTACTGCCTCCACCGTCGCGCGACGGTGGAGGACCGTGGCCTCAGTGGCCAGATTCGGCATGAATCCTGAACACTCGCTGGGCCTCGACGGGATCGTATCCGCCATAGCTCCACGGGTTGCACCTCAGCAACCGCCACCCCGCGAGCACGACGCCCCTAAGTATGCCGTACTGCCGAACCGCGTCGACGGCGTAGTGGGAGCAGGTTGGCTCGTACTTGCAGCGTCTGGGTAGCGCCGGCGAGATGAAGCGGCTGTAGAACAGGACAGGGGCGACGGCGATCGTCCGCAGCAACCGGCGGGCACCTCCAGGCGTCGGGCGCGCGTCGGTGGCCGTCGTCATCTCTCCTCCTCCACGCCGGCGCTGGGATCATCCGCCTGCAGCCCCGACTTCCTGAGCAGCTCGCCCAGTGCCGCCTCGACACCCGCCAGGCCCTCGCGCTCTGCGAGCTCCAGTGCCTCGGGGCGGGCCACGACGACGACGTCATGGCCGGGGGCGAGCGTCGGCTCGACCGCGGCGAAAGCCTCCCTGAGGAGCCGCTTGACCTTGTTGCGCTCCACCGCGCCGCCCACCTTGCGGGACACGGAAAGACCAATCCTCGGCTGGCCGACAGCCGGGTTGGGAAACGCGTACAGGACCAGGTGGCGATTGGCCGTGGAGCGGCCGTGGCGATATACGCGCTCGAACTCGGCGCTACGGGACAACCGGCCGCCGCGGGCGCTCCGGACCGGGCTCATCTACCGACAGCCACTCCGGAGGCTCCCACCGCTCAGGTGGAAAGGCGCTTGCGTCCCTTGTCGCGCCGGCGCTTGAGCGTCAGACGCCCTGCGCGCGTGCTCATACGCTGGCGAAACCCGTGGGTGCGGGCGCGCTTGCGCTTCTTTGGCTGATAGGTGCGCTTCATGTCCAAGTTCTCCAGTCGCGGGCGATTTCCTTCTACGCGAACGGCAGCAGTCCACGACAATCGCGTAACGCGCCGGCTCCGAAGTATAGGACCGTCGGGGCTCGGCTGATTTTTTCCGCCAAATGCGGCCACCCCGGATGAGCCCCACGCACCGTTGGGTATAGTCGCCCGACCGGGCCCTCGGGCCCCCTTTCGAATAGGTCATCGACACTCCCCGGGGAGGGGCGGACAGACGCTGCCGTGAGTCTCGAATTGGAGCAAATATGGTCGCGCGTGCAGGCCCAACTGGCGCTCGTGGTCGACGAGCCCACCTGCCGCATGTGGCTCGACTCGCTGAACCCCGTCGAACTCAGGGGCGAGCATCTCGTGCTCGAGGCGCCGCCCGCCGCATGCCGGTGGATCCAGGGACGATTCGGCCGCGTCATCGAGGCGAGCTCGCAACTGGTCCTCGGGCCGGGCGCATCGGTCGAGCTGCGCCCGAGCGACGGCGAGGCGCCCTCGGCCCACGTACCCGGCGGGCGTGGGGTGCTCTCTCCTCCGCCCCGGACGCCGGCGCCGCCCGTTCCCCAGGCCGATCCACTCGGCAACCCGAAGCTGACCTTCGACCAGTTCGTGATCGGCGACTCCAACAGGCTCGCCCACGCTGCGGCACTGACCGTCGCGGAGCTGCCCTCGCAGGCGTACAACCCGCTCTTCATCTGCGGACCGCCCGGCGTCGGCAAGACACACCTGCTGGGCGCCATCGCCAACCTGCTTGCGACGCACAACCCGACGCTGACCGTCAGAGCGACGACGGGCGAGGCCTTCACCAACGAGTTCCTCGGTGCGCTCGGCGCCCGCAACACCGAGAGCTTCAAGAGCCGGTTTCGTGACGTGGACGTTCTTCTGGTGGACGACGTCCAGTTCCTCGAGCGCAAGGCAAAGACCGAGGAGGAGTTCTTCCACACCTTCAATGCGCTTCACGACGGGGGCCGTCAGGTCGTCCTGACCTCCGATCGGCCCCCGCGTGACCTCCAGGCGCTCGAGGACCGTCTCCGTGAGCGCTTCGAGTCGGGCCTGGTCGCGGACATCGCGCCGCCGGACCTGGCAACGCGGCTGGCGATCCTGCGCAAGCGCGCCCAGCACGACGGTGTCCAGCTCGCAGACGAGCAGGCACTGCTGACGATCGCCGAGCAGGTTCGGAGCAACGTCCGTGCACTCGAGGGCGCACTCATCCGAGTGGTCGCCTTCAGCTCGCTCACAGGACGGCCGCTGGACTCCACCCTCGCCCGAGAGGTACTTGCAAGCCTCTACCCGCAGGCGCCCGCGCCGGGTCGCGGGCGGCGCTCGATCTCCGAGATCCAGGAGGCGACCTGCCGCCACTTCGGGCTCTCCGGCGACGAGCTCCTCTCCACTGCGAGGACACCCAGGATCGCCTGGCCGCGTCAGGTCGCGATGTACCTCTCGCGTGAGCTGACAGGTGCTTCACTGCCTGCGATCGCTCGGGAGTTCGGCGGGCGCGACCACACGACGGTGCTCCATGCCTGCCGGCGCACATCCGCTCGCCTGGCCGCCGACGACGCCTCGCGGGAGGCTGTGGAGAAGCTGTGCGAAACCCTCGACCGCGAGCCGGGCTGAGGCGACTCGCGCCGCCCGACCGGCTCGCCTGAGACACTTTCAACCCGCACGCCCACAGGCGCTCGCACCGCCGCATCCCATCAAACGCAAGTGATGGAGCCGAGTACACATGTTCACAGCCACTACTGACAACTATCTATTCCCAGAAGACGAGAGATGAAGCTTTCCCTTTCCTCCTCCGAGCTGTTGACACAGCTGCAGACCGCGACACGGGTCGCATCGACGCGCAGTGCGGTGCAGGCACTCTCCGGCGTGATGATCTCAGCGCCCGCCGATGGCCGTCCCGAGCTGCTCGCGACGGACATGGAGATCGGCCTGCGGATGCCGCTGGAGGCCGAGGTCTCGCGCCCGGGCGCCGCCGTCCTCCCCGCTCGGCTGCTGCTCGACGTGGCGCGCTCGCTGCCGAGCGCCCCGCTCACGATGGAGCTGCGCACGGCGGAGCAGGACGTCGAGCTGATCTGCGGTGCAACCACCTTCCATCTGCGAACGCTTCGCGCCGAGGACTTCCCTGCTCTTCCCATGCCCTCACCGGACACCCGCGTGACGCTCCCGGGTGGCGCCTTCGTCGAGACCATCGCGCGCGTCGCGCGCTCCGCCTCGCGTGACGAGACACGCCCTGTCCTGACGGGGATCCTGATGTCCGCCTCGGGGCAGGAGCTGCGCATGGTCGCAACCGACTCGTACAGGCTGAGCGTGAAGGAGACCGCGCTCGAGACCCCGCTGCAGGGGACCCTCGAGGCCAACGTGCCGGCGCGGGCCCTGCAGGAGCTCATGCGGATCGCTCAGCAGACGCCGGCGGAGACGCTGGCCGTCAGCGTCGGACAGAACCAGGTCGTCTTCGAGCTCGGGGACATCGTCCTGTCCTCGCGCCTGATCGATGGCCAGTTTCCGAACTACCGCCAGCTGCTGCCCGAGAGCGTCGAGCATGAACTACGCCTTGCGAGCGCCGAGGTGACGGACGTCGTGCGCCGGATCAGTCTGCTCGCCCAGAAGAACGCCCCCCTGCGCCTCAGCTTCAGCGAGGGGACGCTGTCGGTCTCGGCTCAGACACCAGACGTCGGCGAGGCGAGCGAGGCCATCCCCGTGCCCTACCACGGGGAGCCGTTCGAGATCGGCTTCAACCCGGAGTTCCTGCGCGACGGCCTCGAGAGCATCGACTCGGACGAGCTCGTCCTCAAGCTCATAAGCCCGCTCCGGCCGGGCCTGATCGAATCCCCGGACACAGGCGATTTCGTATACCTGATCATGCCGATCCGCCTCAACGTCTGAGCCGCGGCAGGCGAGCTTGGCCCTAGGGTGAAGAGATGCTCGTCACCGGTGTGGAGATGCGTGACTTCCGCACCTATCCCCGCGCGATGGCGCGGCTCGGCAGCGGACTGACCGTCGTTCACGGAGCCAACGGAGCGGGCAAGTCGAACCTGCTCGAGGCCGTCTACTTCGGCTGCACCGGCCGCTCGCCCAGGACTCGCAGCGATCGCGAGCTGGTGGCCTTCGGCTCAAAGGCCACGCGGGTGACGGCCCATCTGCTCGCCGACGCCCAGCAGCATGAGCTGACGGTCGGGTACAGCACCCCGGCTCCGGGCGAGCCGGCCGTCAAGCGCATGTGGTGCGACGGGGCCCCCGTCGAGAGGCTGTTGGATCTTCCCGTGAGGCCGCTGATCAGCGTCTTCCTCCCGGAGCGTCTCGACCTGCTCAAGGGCGCTCCGGCGCTGCGCCGCGCACACCTGGACCAGGTGCTCGCCGCGCTCTGGCCCGCACGCGCGGGGATACGGCGCGAGTACTCGCAGGTGCTGGCCCAGCGCAACGCGCTGCTGGCGCGGATACGCTCGGGGCGAGCCGGCGCTTCGGCGCTTGGCACCTGGGACCGCGAGCTGGCGATCAAGGGACTGGCCCTGATGGCGCAGCGTGCGGAGGCCGTCGCGCTGCTGTCGGATCCGTTCTCCCACAGGGCCGGGCAGCTCGGCTGCAACGGCCGCGTGACGGTCGAGTACCGGCCGCGCTCCAGGGCAGAGGACGAGGAGGAATTCCTTGCCGAGCTGCAGGCGCGCCTGCAGGCCGACCTCGAGCGTGGCTTTACGGGCTACGGCCCGCACCGCGACGAGCTGGCGCTCCTGCGGGACGGCCGCGAGCTGCGCGTCTACGGCTCGCAGGGCGAACAGCGCCTGGCGCTCCTGGGCCTGCTCCTTGCGGAGCGCGCCCTGCTCGCGGATGAGCGCGGCCAGACGCCTTTGATGCTGCTGGACGACGTCATGAGCGAGCTCGACGCCCAACGCCGCGGGCTGCTCGCCGAGGAGCTCTCCTCGGGTGGACAGAGCGTGATCGCGACGACAGATCTCGCGCATGTTCCCGGCGCCGCCGACCAGTCGGTCACCCGGCTGCGCATCTCCACCGGGACGATCCTCCAGGAGGCCATCGCCGCATGAGCCGCCACGCGCCACGGAGCATCTCGACGGCCTTGGCCGAGCTGACCTCCTCGCTTGCGCCGGCGACCACCCTGGCACGTGTTCAGGGGGTCTGGGAGAGGGCTGCGGGACCGGCGATCTCCGCCTCCTGCCGGCCGGTCTCCGAGCGCGCCGGGGTACTCACGGTCGCCTGCGAGGCCGCCGTCTGGGCCCAGGAGCTGGAACTGATGGCCCCCGATCTGCTCGACCGGGTCAACGGCGAGCTCGGCTCGGATTCAATCAAGCAGCTGCGCTGTCGCACCGGCTGAGGAGGGCGCCACGGCCCGCGCCCGGCGAGCAGCCTCGGCAGGACGCTCCCCGGGCCCGCGGAAGCGCGATCCCCGGCCCCGGATTTTCGGGATTTTTGCAGGTGATTCCGGCCCTCCGAGAGTCTAAAGCGACCCCCCAAAGTGCTATCCTTCCAGAGGTATCCAATTCGCCCCCGCCGTGGTCCTTGAGCCCCGGAATCCGGGGCTTTTTCACGTCATCCGGAGGGCCCTTGGCAACTGGCAGCGACAGTCCTGAAGAGGACGTAACCCCCGACGGGGCAGCCCCCGATAAGGGCGACGGTCAGGCCGGCATGAAGAGCCGTGCCGAAGCATCTTCCATAAGCGGTTCCGCGAGCTACGACGCTCAGGACATCACGGTCCTCGAGGGTCTCGAGGCGGTCCGCAAGCGACCGGGCATGTACATCGGCTCAACCGGCGTCATGGGCCTGCACCATCTCGTCTACGAGATCGTCGACAACTCGGTCGACGAGGCGCTGGCCGGCTTCTGCAGCGAAGTCTCGGTGACCATCCACCCGGACAGCTCCGTGACGGTCATCGACAACGGCCGCGGTATCCCGGTCGCGACGATGGAGAAGGAGGGCAAGCCCGCCGTCGAAGTGATCCTGACCGTCCTGCACTCGGGCGGCAAGTTCGGCGAGGGCGGCGGCTACAAGGTCTCCGGTGGCCTGCACGGTGTCGGCGCATCCGTCGTCAACGCCCTTTCCGAGCAGTTCCGCATCGAGATCAGGCGCGACGGTCACATCTTCAACCAGGAGTACTCACGCGGGGCCCCCCTCGCACCGCTGGAACAGGGCGCCAAGCTCGCCGCCGGCGAGCCCACCGGTACGACCACCACCTTTCTCGCCGACCCTGACATCTTCGAGTCGCTGGACTACGACTTCCACACCCTCGAGGAGCGTCTGCGTGAGACCGCCTTCCTGACGCGCGGGCTGAAGATCTCGATCGTCGACGAACGTGGCGAGGGTCACGCCTCGGAGTTCCGCTACGAGGGCGGCATCGAGGACTTCGTGGCGTACCTCAACGAGAACAAGGAAACGGTTCACCGCAAGGTGATCTTCTTTGCCGGGGAATCCGACGAAGGTGCCGCGGAGGTGGCGCTGCAGTGGAACTCCTCCTACCAGGAGTCGGTGCACTCCTTCGCCAACAACATCAACACCCGCGAGGGCGGCTCGCACCTCAGCGGCTTCCGTTCGGCGCTGACCCGAACGCTGAACAAGTACGCCCGCGACCACGGGCTGCTGAAGGAGAAAGAGGACAACCTCAGCGGCGAGGACGTTCGCGAGGGCCTGACGGCGGTCGTCTCGGTGAAGCTGCGCGACCCGCAGTTCGAGGGTCAGACGAAGACCAAGCTCGGGAACCCCGGTATGGCGGGCTTCGTCGAGAACATCGTCAATACGGGCCTGGGCGAGTTCCTCGAGGAGAACCCGAGCGAGGCACGCGCCGTGATCGGCAAGGCCGTCCAGGCGCAGCGCGCCCGCGAGGCGGCGCGCAAGGCGCGGGATCTGACGAGGCGCAAGTCCGCACTCGAGAACTCCACGCTGCCGGGCAAGCTGGCCGACTGCTCGATCAAGGACCCCTCGCTCGCCGAGCTGTTCGTCGTCGAGGGCGACTCCGCCGGCGGCTCCGCCAAGCAGGGCCGGGACCGTGAAACGCAGGCTGTCCTGCCGCTGCGCGGAAAGATCCTCAACGTCGAGAAGTCGCGCATCGACAAGGTGCTGCAGAACACCGAGGTTCAGGCCCTGATCACGGCGATCGGGACCGGCGTTCGGGACGAGTTCAACATCGAGAACGCCAGGTACCACAAGATCGTCCTGATGACCGACGCCGACGTCGACGGTGCGCACATCAGGACACTCGTGCTCACGCTTCTCTTCCGCGAGATGAAGGAGCTGATCGAGGAAGGCTACGTCTACATCGCCAAGCCGCCGCTCTACAAGCTCAAGCAGGGTGCACGCGAGCGCTACATCGAGAAGGACTCCGAACTCGAGGAGATCCTGCTGTCTGACAAGTGGGAGAAGATCGACGTCTTCGACCGGCACGCCGGCCAGTTCAAGCTGACCGAGGCCAGGTGGCAGCGCTTCACCCGCCTGCTCAAGCAGTACGAGGGCTGGTCCTCCTCGCTCAAGGCGGCCCACGGTCACGACACCGTGCAGTTCCTCGAGGAGTCCTCGCTGCTGGGCGATGGCCAGCTGACGGCAGAGTCGGCGATCAAGGTGCTCGAAGGGGGCGGCCTCCAGGGCGACACCCATTCCACCGAGCTGCTCGAGTCCGATCCGATGACGATCAGGGTGAAGGCGATCGAATCGAAGAGCGGTTTCGCCCGGGTCCACGAGATCAAACGCAGCCTGTTCGACTCGCAGGAGTACCGCCAGCTGGCGCGTGTGCACGCCGAGCTCGTCGAGCTGGCGGGAACGCCCGCCTTCGAGGTCCGCCTCGGCGACGCAATCGAGACGGCCGCCTCGTTTGAGGACCTGCATCCCGCCGTCATGGCGGTCGCCCAGAAGGGCAGCAAACTTCAGCGTTTCAAGGGCCTCGGCGAGATGAACGCCGAACAGCTCGGCGAAACGACGATGGCGCCCGAGACCCGGACGCTGGCGCAGGTGACGCTCGAGGACGCATTCGCAGCCGATCGGATCTTCTCCATGCTGATGGGTGATCAGGTCGAGCCGCGCCGCGCCTTCATCGAGGAGAACGCACGCACAGTGGTCAACCTGGATGTCTGACCTCGGCGCCGGCGCATCTCGGGACGTCAGACACGGCGCGACTCGGTCGGAGGTGAGACATGGCATCAGCTGACGTGATCAGCGGCGGGAACATCGAACCGCGGGCGCTCGAGGACGAGATGAAGACGGCCTACCTCGACTACGCGATGTCGGTCATCGTCGGGCGGGCCCTGCCCGACGTCCGCGACGGGCTGAAGCCGGTTCACCGCCGCGTCCTCTACGCGATGAACGAGCTCGGCCTCGGGCCGACCCGCTCCTACGCCAAGTGCGCGAAGATCGTCGGCGAGGTGATGGGCAACTATCACCCCCACGGCGACTCCGCGATCTACGACACGCTGGTCCGCATGGCGCAGGAGTTCTCGATGCGCTACCAGCTGGTCGACGGACAGGGCAACTTCGGCTCGGTCGACGACGACCCCGCGGCCGCCATGCGCTACACGGAGGCCCGCCTCGCGCGGATCGCCACCGAGATGCTGCGCGACCTGGACATGGACACGGTCGACTTCGCCGCGAACTACGACGGCTCCCGCCGCGAACCGCTGGTCCTGCCGGCTCGCTTCCCCAACCTGCTCGTCAACGGGTCGTCGGGGATCGCCGTGGGGATGGCCACCAACATCCCACCGCACAACCTGCGCGAGGTGATTGACGCGACGATCGCCTTCATCGACGATCCCGCGATCGACACCGAGGGACTCATGCGCCACATCAAGGGGCCCGACTTCCCCACCGGCGGCATCATCCTCGGCCACGGCGGAATCAGGGATGCCTATGAGACCGGCCGCGGTCGCGTTCGCGTGCAGGCCCGCGCTCACATCGAGCCGCTCAGCCACGGCAAAGAGGCCATCGTCGTCACCGAGCTTCCCTTCATGGTCAAGAAGGGCGGCGAAGGCAACCTGATGACCAAGATCGCCGAACTGGTCAACGACAAACGGATCCCCGAGATCTCCGATCTGATCGACCAGTCCGACAAGCGCGGAATGCGGCTGGTGATCGAGCTCAAGCGCGACGCGATTCCGAAGGTCGTTCTCAACAAGCTGTACAAGCACACCCCAATGCAGACGACCTTCGGCGTCAACATGGTGGCGCTGGTCGACAACGTTCCCCGCACGCTGAACCTGCGCGAGGTGATCGAGAACTACGTTCGCCACCAGCGCGAGGTGATCGTCCGGCGCACCAAGCACGAGCTCTCCGAGAAGGAGGCTCGTGCTCACATCCTCGAGGGGCTGCTGACCGCGCTCGAGCATCTCGACGCGATCATCGAGCTGATTCGCGGCTCGCGCGACCGGGACACGGCACGCGAGCAGCTGATCGCCCGCTTCCAGCTGAGCGCGATCCAGGCGACGGCGATCCTCGACCTGCGCCTGTCGCAGCTGACCGCGCTCGAGGCGGACGGGATCAAACAGGAGCACAGCGACGTGACCGAGCGGATCGCCGAGCTGCGGGCGATCCTCGGCGACGAGACGCGCGTCCTGGCCGTCATCAAGGAAGAGCTGAGCGAGATCTCCGAGCGCTTCGGCGACGAGCGGCGGACGGACATCAGCCACTCCGAGGACGAGATCGACATCGAGGACCTGATCGCCGATCAGCAGATGGTGATCACGATCACCCAGACCGGCTACATCAAGTCACTGCCCCTGGCCACATACCGCCAGCAGCAGCGCGGCGGCCGGGGCGTCACCGGGATGGACATGAAGGACGGCGACTTCATCGAGCACCTCTTCGTCTGCTCCTCGCACGACTACCTGCTGTTCTTCTCCAATCGCGGCAAGGTCTACCGCTCGAAGGTCTATGAACTTCCCGAGGCCCAGCGGACCGCCAAGGGCAGGGCCCTCGTCAACATCCTTCCGCTGCGCGAGGGCGAGCGGATTCAGGCTGTCGTCTCGACACGGGACTTCTCGGAGACCGACTTCCTCGTGTTCGCCACCCGCAACGGCACCGTCAAGAAGACCACCCTGGAGGCGTACAACACGCCGATCAAAGCCGACGGGATCATCGCGATCAACATCCGCGACGACGACGAGCTCCTGGCCGTTCGGGCGATCAATCCGGGCGACGAGGTGATCATGATCTCGCGGGCCGGGCTGACCGTCCGCTTCGCCGAGTCCGACGTTCGCTCGATGGGCCGGGACACCACGGGCGTACGCGGGATGGATGTCGGCAAGGACGGTCGCGTGATCTCCATGGATGTCGCCCGCGACGACATGGACCTGCTCGTCGTCACCGAGAACGGATACGGGAAGCGGACCCAGATCGCGCAGTACCGAAAGACCAACCGCGGCGCCAAAGGCGTCAAGACGATCGGACTGACCGAGAAAAAGGGCGCTCTGGCCGGGGCCCTGGTGGTCCGTGAACACCACGAACTCGTCTTCATAAGCGTCGGCGGGATGGTCCAGCGGACGGCCGCCGGAGGGATCTCCCAGCAGGGTCGCTCGGCCACCGGTGTGCGGGTCATGAACCTCAAGGACGACGATCTCGTCAGCGCCGTGGCGCTCGTCGTCGACCCGGGGGACGAGCCTCCCGCCGCCGGCGAGATCGAGGCGCCCGCCGGCCCGGAGCCGGCCGGCACAGAAGCTCCGCAGACCGCCTCAGACTGAACGCGCAAGGTTCTTCCCAGGCGGTCCGGAGTGCGCTTCAACCCGTCCAGATTCCACCCCGAGGCTCAGACAGCCGACGGTCCCGTCCGACAGCGTGGGGGTGTATCGCCCCCCCAAACCACTGATCGCCGCACTCCTGGCCCTGGGTCTTCTCGGCTCCGCCCTCACCGCCTCGCCGGTGGCCGCGCGCGGGCGAAACCGCGGTCACCACCACGCCGCGGCCCTACGCCACACGCCCAAGCGGGCGTCCCGCAGAGCCTGTCGCGTCCGCGCTGAGTGCTCGGGCCACACCGGCGGCACGTCGGCCTCTTCGAAGCCGGCGAAGACCCGCCGCGTGACCCGGCGCGAACGGGTTCCAACGACCGACGCCGGCCCGACCGCCGACACCACGCCGACATCGCGCCGCGGCTCCGCGGATCAGACGGCGGCGGTCGTCGCGGGCGTCCTGGCCACGCCCTGCTCCAACACCGAACTGAACCCCAGCGCAGAAAACATCCCCCTCCTGCGGGCGGCCGTGCTCTGCCTGATAAATCACCTTCGCGCGGAACATGGGCTGACCCCGCTGATTGTCGACGCTCGGCTGGAAAGCGCCGCCGAAGGCCACTGCGCCGAACTGATCTCCGCCAACTACTTCGCCCACATCGCGCCCGACGGGGAAACGCCCGTCGACAGGATCCGCAAGACGGGCTACATCCCCGGGCCTTCCGTCGGCTACGTCATCGGGGAGAACCTGGCCTGGGGCACCTACAGCCTCGCCACCCCCCAAGCGGTTGTCTCCGCCTGGATCGCCTCGCCCGGGCACCTCGCCAACATCCTGGAATCGCAGTACACCGAAACGGGCATCGGGATCGTCCCGTCGGTACCCCTCGCGATGGGCGGCGGCAGCCCCGGTGCCAGCTACGCGCAGGAGTTTGGGGTCATCATCCACTGAGGCTCGCCCCTGTCATCTCCATTCGCTACCCTGGCCGGACCAGAGAAAGGAGGTGGTCCAAACGTTGAGTGACAGTACTTTCGGGACCCTGGAGGTGACCGGCCGCTAGGTCGGGAGGCTGGTCCGCTTAGCGGAATCCAACCCGGGACACCCCGAGACGGCCGCCGGTTCTGGTCCCTCCGGCTGCAGTTCAGCCGCTCTCGGTCTTTCCAGTCAGAGCAGTCACGCGAAGGGCGCCGTGGTACAGGCGCCCTTCGCCCTTTAAGCCCGACACCTCCTGGAGGGGGTGCGCTCAGGCCGCCTGCGGCAGGTACTGCAGCCAGGCGGCAGGGATCGTCGGGCTGGCGACGTGGATGAAGATCTCCGCCCGAGGTGTCCGGGGCGCATGGCGGGGATGCATCCCCGCCTGGCGCGGCAGCCGGTCCGCCTTGCGCCGGTTGCAGGGAGCGCAGGAGGCGACGATGTTCTCCCAACTGGAGGATCCGCCCTTCGAGCGGGGGATGACATGGTCAACCGTCAGGTTCGAGCGCGAGCCGCAGTATTGGCAGGTCCAGCTGTCCCGGGCGAAGACGGCCCGCCTGGTGATCTTGCGCCGGTGCGCATCGCGCGGAACCTTCACATAGCTCATCAGCCTGATGACAACCGGTCGCGCCAGGGTCGAACTCTCCGAGTGGAGCTCGGAGATCCCCCGCTCGAGCAGCTCGGCCTTCTCCTTCAGCAAGAGGACGATCGCTCTGCGAACCGTGCAGACGTTGATCGGCTCGAACGTCGCATTGAGAACAAGCACCCGGCCACCCATCGCCCCTGTGGGCGACGACTCAGGTCCGTGCCGCTGGTGCTCTGAAGGCGTCACGGACCCCACCGGCTCTGGTGGGACAGCACTCTCCATGTTCGCGGGCAGTGTAGCGGTCCGAGGCACTGCGCAGCCCCCGAACTCGCGCGCCCTCAGCCCGCAGCGACCGCCGCCCGGTAGGAGCCGAGGACGGCGACATGCTCGCACAACCGCGCCAGCCCGCCCAGCGCCTCGGCGACCGGCGCCTCGTCCTCCCGGCCGAGAAGATCCGCGAAGAACATGTAGGTCCCCATCCGGGTTCGCCTCGGACGCGACTCGATCTTCGTCAGGTTGATCTCCCGTTCGGCGAACTCCCCCAGACAGCGCACCAGCCAGCCGGGGTGCTCGGCCCCGGCGCCCCAGAACACGATCGAACACTTCCATCCGCCCTCGTTCCCCGAGCGGATCGGCGCCCGGGCGTCTCCATCCGTCTGCCGGGCGAGCCAGACGAACCGGGTCTGGTTGTCCTCGCGATCCTCGACCCCGCGGCGCAGGACGGTGGCGCCGTAGATCTCGGCGGCCAGCTCGGTTCCCAGCGCCGCCGAGGTCCGCCCGCCCTCGGCGACGACCATCCGTACGGCCTCTGCCGTGGAGCTGGCCGGCACGATCCGAGCGCCGGAGAGCTCGCCGCGCAGGAAACGGGTGCACTGGCCCGGCACCTGAGGGTGCGACAGGACCGTGTCGATCTCGCCGAGGGTCGTGGCCTCGGCCGCGATCAGGGCATGACGGACCCTGAGGATCGCCTCCCCGACGATCCTCAGATCCGAGGCCTCTCCGGCCAGCAGGTCCAGGGTCACGTTGATTGAGCCCTCGAGTGAGTTCTCGATCGGCACCAGCGCCCAATCCACCTCGCTGCTGCGGAGCGCGGTGACGGTCTCATAGATGCTCGCCAGCGCCACCGGGACGATGCGCCCCTCCTCGGCGCTGGCCAGCAGGGCCTCCTCGCTGAACGTCCCCGCGGGACCCAGATAGCCGACCCGCCCTGCTCGGGGCGCAGGCTCAGGAACGCTCATTCGCCGCCGCGCCGGTGTCGCCGGCAAGCGCCAGCTTGACCGCTTCGGCCTCCTCCGGCGAGAGCTCGAGTTCGCCGCGGCCGTCCTGCACGCGCTTACCGTAGACACGGGCCTGGTCGCGGTGGTGGATGCACGACAGGACGATCCCCGAGCGTTCCTCGTCCAACAGCGCGATCGACATCGACTGACGGCCGGACAGCTCGTTGTAGGCGTCATACCGGACCAGCGAACGGTGCGCGATCGTCCCTCGAAGGGTGCTCTCGACGCCCGCCAGGCGCCCGTCCAGGCGGATGGCGGTTTCCTCCACGTACTCGCGCAGCGCTTCGAAGGCGTCCTGCATCGTGGCGGCATGGAGCACCAGGTCCTGTTGGGCGGCATCGCCCATCACGACCCGCTGAGCCCGGCGCAGGCGCCGGACGCTGAGGGCCAGAAAACCGCAGCACAGGAGCGCCACGACGGCGACCGCAGCCGCCGCGATCGCGATGATCCCCTGAGTGTCGGTGATCGCTGCGGCCATCGCCACAAGGTAGCCGCTGGCGCCGCGGCTATTGGGCGAAGATCGCCAGGTAGGTGCTCTTGTTGTTTTCGCTGTTCGTCTCGCCCGGGACCGGCTCCACCGAGACTTCGATCTTCGACGCGACACCGAGGGGAACGCCCGACACGGGGATTTCGACGTTGACCTTCGAACCCGGCTGTGTCGAGTTGATCACGTGGGAGTCTTTGCGCTGCTGACCCGCCGTCGTGACGGTGACGTCGACCTTCACGTTGGACTCTGGGTTGGAACCGGTGTTTTCGACGGTCACGGTGAAGGCCGGGCTGGACCCGCCGGTGATGTGGTTGAGGGTCGGTTCGGGCGCGAGCGTGTTGGTGCCCACAGCCACGCTGATCAGCGCGCTGCCGTGGGTCCCCGGCGCGAGCCCCGTCGTGCCGGCGGTGCCCGAGGCCTGCCCCGTCAGCCGTTCGAGGACCGTGTTCGTTTCGAGCCAGCCGATGTTCGGCAGGAATCGCGCGGCGGCGGTGCTGGCCGCGATGCCGTTGCTCTTGAGCTTTTCCTGGATCAGCGGGGCGACTCGCTGCGAGTAGAGGATGTCCGAGGAGAGGAACGTGCCCATCGCGCCGGCGATCTTCGGAGCCGCCTGTTTGCTCCGCCCGCCGAGGGCCGCCGGAAGTTCGGCGGCGATCTTCGTGATCCCTTCGGTGCGAAGACCCAGACCCATCAGGAAGGCACGCTGGGCCCCGGTCATTTCGCTCGGCACCGAGAGCCCCTGCGCGCGGCTGTTGAGCTTCTGCGCTTCGAGGAGCAGCTGGTTGACACCCGTCTCGACGTTGAGGGCGGGCTTTCCGCTCGCGCCCGTGAGAGCTGTGAACAGCGGCTTGGCCACGACCGTTTCGTATTCGGTGGCGATTTCCGAAACGTGGTGGTTGTAGTCCTTCAGCGACTGCTGCTTCTGAGATTTCAGGCAGCCGTTGATGAGGAGGACGATGATGATCAGGAGTACCACGGCCGCCCCGGCGGCGATCCGCCGGCGGACCATCAGCGTGTGGCGGTCGAACCCCGAGGGCCCGCCACCCGAGGGGCGGCGTGGGCGTGGGCGTCTCGGAGCACCCGTCGTGGGACGGTCGGCTGGCGGTTTGGATCGCGGTGCTCTGGCCGACGGCCGAGGAGCCGTGTCCTCCCCATCATCAAAGAACGACAAAAGCCTCTGCTCCTTTGCAGGGTCCCGGAAAGGCCCAAGTATGACTGCAGGCCCCCTCCCTGGCGATTCTGCAACTTCTCGCTCAGAGCGGCTTTTCTCGACGAACGTGCGCAGGAGTCCACCCCAAGGGCGGCGAACGCCCGAGCCGGTGGAGTCGCACAACACCCTCGTCAAAGGCTCAACGCCGGGGCAGGAATCCGAGCAGCCGACCCGTCGCGGGCCGTTCCGGGCGCGTGGCCCGCGGCTGGGAGCAAAGCCCTCGGCCGAGGGCGAGAAGCTGGTGCTCGAGCGCTATCGGCTGCTTGAACGCCTGGGAGCCGGGGGGTTCGGGGTCGTCTGGCGCGCCCGTGACGAGCTGCTGCACCGGGAAGTCGCCGTCAAGCGGATCTGGCTCGGCCCCGATGGGGACGCGGAGCGTGCGGCCCGGGAGGCCCAGGCGAGCGCGCGTCTCTCGCACCCGGCGATCGTGGCGCTCTACGAGGCCTGCCCGCTCGGCGAGGCCTTCTACCTGATCTCCGAGCTGGTGGACGGGGAGACGCTCGCACGTCTCATCCACGAGGACGAGCTCCAGGACCGGGAGGTCCTCGGTATCGGCCTGGCCCTGATCGGCGCGCTCCAACACGCCCATGCGCGGGGCGTCATCCATCGGGACATCAAGCCTCAGAACGTGCTGATCCCGAATCGTCCCGACGGGCCCGGGGCCCGAGAGCAGCTCGCGGCGGCCAAGCTGACCGACTTCGGTGGAGCCAGCCTCGCGGAGGAGGATGCGCTGACGCGCACGGGGGATGTGATGGGCACGCTCGCCTACATGGCCCCCGAGCAGAGCGAGGGACAGGATGTCGGAGAGGAGGCCGACCTGTACTCGCTGGCGCTGGTCCTCTATGAGGCCCTCAGCGGCATCAACCCCGTCCGCGGCGCGACGCCCGCCGCAACGGCTCGGCGGATCGGCACACGCCTGGAGGCGCTCGGCCGGATGCGTCCCGACCTGCCCCGGGCGCTCACCTCCGGCCTCGACCGCGCCCTCGCCGCCGACCCCCGTGACCGGGGGACGCTGGAGGATCTGCGCTCCGTCCTTCAGGAGGAGCCTGAGGGTGGGCAGCAGCGAACCCGCCGCCAGCCCTTCCGCGGCCGCCCCGCCGCTCTCGGGGCCGCCGCGCCCCACCCGGCGTCCGCGGCGCCATTGGAGGCCCACCCCCGACGTGTCCCCCGCCGATCCATCGATCCGGCGGCAGCGCTTGAGGACCTCGACGAGCGCCTCGCCGAGGCGCCCTCCAGAGGACCCTTCGCCACCGGTGGCCCGGGCCTGCCACGGATGATCTGGTGCGCTCTGGGCCTGCTGCTCATCGGTTGGCAGGCCGCCGCCGGACGTCCCGGGGTCGCCCTGCTCCTGCTCGCCGCCCTGCTGCCCGTCGCCGCCCTGCCCTCCCGGCCCTACGGGCGCGGAGTTCCCGCGATCTGGCTTGGCTGTGCCCTCGCTCCGGTGCTCGGCCTCGTCGGTCTCGCGGGGGCCTACCCGGCGATCGCCGGGCAGGCCCCCAGCATGCGCCAGCGCTTCGCCCTGGGCGCCATCGGCTACTGGTGGCTGCAACTGGCCGAGCCGCTCCTGGCACGCGATTTGTGGCTCGGCTCGCCCGCGGGAACGCCGGTGCGCCCCGTCTGGGAGGGCTCGGTGCTGAGCGCCGCGACCCATGTGATCAGTCCCCTGCTCGACGGCCGGCGTGCTCGCCGGGGCGCTCCTGTGGGGAGTCGCGGCCGCTCTGCTCCCCGTCTTCGTCCGCGGTCGCAGCGCCGCCCTCGATGTGCTGGGCGCGACCCTCTGGTCTGTGGCTCTCCTCCTCGCGGCACCCCGGCTCGACTCCGGCATCGGTGGCGCAATCGCCCATCCGACGCCCCGCGGGGCCATCCTGGGAGCCGTCCTGGGGGCGATGATCGCGATCGCCGCACGCGCCCTGCGCGGCCCAGTCTGACCCAGGGTGCGTAGCATGGCCTGACGGTCCCCTGGCGGTTACCCCCCGCCTCGGGCCCGAGCCACGATGAACCTGCTCAAGAGCGTCGAGACCACCATCGCCAAACTCGTCGAGGGCGCCTTCGGGCGGGCCTTCCGCTCCGAGGTGCGCCCGATGGAACTCGCACGCAAGCTGGCCCGCGAGATGGATGAGCACCGAACCGTCTCCGTCTCGCGGGTGTACGTCCCCAACGAGTACGCCGTCTGGCTCTCCGAGGAGGACCGTTTCCGCTACGAAGAGGTGGAGGACGAGGTCATCGAAGAGCTCTGCGCCTATCTGCTCGAGCACGCCCGCCGGGAGGACCTGATCCTCGCCTCGCCGCCCCACATCGTCTTCCACACCGACGAGCGCCTCTCGCTGGGGGAGTTCGGGATCGAGGCGCGGTTGGTCCGCCCCGACGTTCAGGATGAACCCGATGCCCGACGCCAGGAGGCTCCCCAGCGGCCTCCCGCCCCAGAACCCCAAGCCGATGAAGCGCACGGCAGGACGATGATCTACAGCACCTCGGCGCGGGTGGGCGGGCCCGTCGACACGGCCTCCCCGCAGCGGCTGCCCCGTGCCCTGCTCGCGGTGTCCGGCCGCAGGCTGCTCGTGCCACCCGGCGGAGGAACGATCGGGCGCAGCCGCGAATGCGACATCGTCCTCGAGGACACCGGGATCTCGCGACAGCACGCCGAGCTGCGCCCGGGGCTCTCCAGCTGGGAGATACAGGACCTCGGCTCGACCAACGGAGTCCTCGTCAACGGCCGTGCGATCGTCGGCGCCCAGCCGCTCGAGCTGGGTGACCGGATCGAACTCGGCACCACAGAGCTGCTCTTCGAACTGGGATGAACAACCTCGACCCGGTATCGGTGGCCCTCAAGTTCGGCTTCGTGGCGGTTCTCTATCTGTTCCTGCTCTGGGTCGCCCGCAGCGCCAGGCGCGACCTCGGCCGCTCCCCGGGGCAGGGAGGCCTACCCGGTCCCAACCCGGCCGCGGCGGACCCCGACGCCACCGGCATGTACTCGGCCTCCACGCTCGGGCCGGTGGACTTCGCCCAGCGCGCTCCGCGGCTGGTCGTCGAGCGGGCACCCGGCCATCGAGCCGGGGATGATCTACGACCTCGACGGCGACCTGGTCCTGGGACGCGGCGACCGGGCCGAGATCCGGCTCGAGGATCCCTTCGCCTCGTCCCGGCATGCGCGCATCTACGAGCAGGGCAACACCGTCGTCGTCGAAGACCTCGGCTCGACGAACGGGACCTACCTGAACGAGGAGCTGTTGCAGACGGCCAGGCCGCTGCATCCCGGGGGACCGGGTGCGAATCGGCGACAGCGAATTCGCCTTCGAGGTTGACTGAGTTGCTGCGTGTAGCCGAGCATTACGCCGGCAGCGACACCGGCCGGCAGCGTCCGCGCCAACGAGGACTCGCTGCTCGTCCGCTCGCCGCTGTTCGTGGTCGCCGACGGGATGGGCGGCGCCCAGGCGGGCGAGGTCGCCTCCGGCGTCGCCGTCGCGGAGTTCCGCCCGGGCCTGTCCGACGCCGCACATCCCGAGCAGGCACTGGAGGCGCTCGCTCAGGACGCCAACGCCAGGATCCATGAGCTCTCCCACGCAAACGCCGAGCACGCCGGGATGGGGACGACCCTGACGGCGATCTACGTCGGCGAGCAGGACATCGCGATCGCCCACGTCGGCGACAGCCGCGCCTACTGCCTTCGCGCCGGGGAGCTGATCAAGCTGACCGACGACCACTCGCTGGTCGACGAGCTGATGCGCCAGGGCCGCCTGACGCCCGAGGAAGCCGTCGAGCATCCGCAGCGCTCGGTCATCACCCGGGCGCTCGGGATCGAAGGCCGCGTCGAGGTCGACACCCGCTCGTTCCAGGGATCTCCGGAGACGTCTATCCTGCTCTGCAGCGACGGCCTCACGACGATGCTCCCCGAGAGCAGAGATCGCCGAGCTGCTGATCGCCAATCCTGCGCCTGCAGGCAGCCGGCGAGGCACTGATCGCGGCCGCCAACGAGGCGGGCGGGCAGCGACAACATTACGGTCATCCTCGTCCGCATCGAGGAGGTCGAGCTCGGCAGGAGGGACACTCGAGCAGGAGGAGACCCAGACCGACCTCCCGCCCGTTGTGGTTCCCCCCGCCGTCACCGGGGTGGCCGCTCCAGGAGCCCGTCGCTGCTCCAGCCGCCCGCCGACGGCCCCGCGCCGCCCCCGCGCTCCCGGGTCCGCGCCGGCCCCCGTGGCCGGGCGACGGAGCAGGGCGCGTCCGCGCCCGGCGCGCCGGGCTGCTCGCGGGGACGCTGGTCGTGCTCGGACTGCTCGCCGCCGGCGCCTACCTTGCGCTCCAGTCGGTCTACTTCATCGGCACGAACGACCGCGGCCTCGTGACCATGTACGAGGGCGTCCCCTTCAAGCTTCCCGGTGGCCTGACCCTCTACAGCAGCCGCTACGTGTCCGGCGTCAGCGCCTCGACGCTCACGGCTCACCGGCGCGAAACGCTTCTCAACCACACGCTGCGCTCGGAAAACAACGCCGGCTCGCTGATCCGCAGCCTCGAACTCGACCAGCTCGAATGAGGGATCAACCTTGAACCGACCGATCACCCGGCTGTTCGGACTGGTCCTGCTGCTGTTCGCCCTGCTCGTCGCCTTCACCTCGCGCTGGACGATCTTCGAAGCCTCCGCACTACGCGAAAACCCGCTCAACCACCGCGGACTGCTGGAGCAGCAGCGGATCGCCCGCGGCGAGATCGTCGCGGCCAACGGCACCGTCCTCGCCCGCAGCCGGCCGCTCGAAGAAGGGATCTATGAACGGTTCTATCCGACCGGCCCGCTCTTCTCCAACGCGATCGGCTACTACTTCACCAACCGCGGCAGCACCGGCCTCGAGCATTACCGCAGCGCAGCACTCAACGGCCAGACCTCGACGGGGGTGCAGCGGATACTCGACCAGCTCCAGGGAAAGAAACCGCGCGGCGACAAGGTGGTCACAACCCTCGACCCGGCCGCCCAGACGGTGGCGCTGAAAGCGCTCGAAGGCCATCACGGTGGAGTCCTGGCCCTCGAACCGAAATCGGGCGCCGTGACGGTGATGGCCTCCTCCCCCTCCTTCAACCCGAACGCCGTCCGCTCGACCAAGCAGTTCCAGCGGCTCGCCATCGGACAACCAGAACAAACCGTTCGTCAACCGCACCACCCAGTTCGGCTACGCCCCCGGCTCGACCTTCAAGGTGGTCACGGCGACGGCGGCGATCGACACGGGCGCAGTACACCCCCCAGTCGGAACTCAGCGGGCGAAACAACATCCTCGTCTCGGGCAAGCTGCTGAAAAACGACGAAAACGAGAGCCTCGGGCAGATCACCCTGACCGAGGCCCTGGCCAAGTCGGTCAACACCGTCTGGGCGCAGGTGGCCGAACATCTCGGCAAGGCGACCATGGGCCGCTACATGAACCGCTTCGGCTTCAACCGCAAGCCCAAGCTCGACTATCCGGCGAACGAAATGTCGATCAGCGGCGAGCACTCCGGGTGAACGGGTGATCCCCCCGACGAGCCCACAGGTCGACGTCGGGCGGATGGGGATCGGACAGGACAAACTCGAAGTCGTCCCCCTGCAGATGGCGCAGGTCGCCGCGGCAGTCGCCGACAAGGGGACGCTGATGGTGCCCCACATGACCGCCAAGATCGTCAACTCCGAAGGGCAGACCGTCGAAACGATCGGCCCGAGGGTGCAGTCACACGTGATGAAGAGCTCGACCGCCGAAGACGTCCGCGGGATGATGGAAGCGGTCGTCAACGAAGGCACCGGCACCTCCGCCCAGATCCCGGGCGTCCAGGTCGCCGGAAAGACCGGGACCGCCGAGACGCAGATCGGCACGGCCATCAACAACGTCTGGTTCATCGCCTTCGCTCCGGCCGCCGATCCGACGGTCGCGATCGCCGTGACGCTCGAAAACGTACCCGGTCAGGGAGCCTCCTTCGCCGCCCCGGTTGCCCGCCAGGTAATAGAACAGCTTCTGCGTGATTGAGCAAGACACACTGATCGACGGTCGCTACCGCGTCATCTCGCGCCTCGGCTCGGGTGGGATGGCCGACGTCTACCTCGCCCAGGATCAGCTGCTCGGCCGCCAGGTGGCCGTCAAGATCCTCCACCACCACTTCGCCGAAGACCAGGAGTTCGTCGAGCGCTTCCGTCGCGAGGCCTCCAGTGCCGCCGCGCTGTCGCACCCCAACATCGTCGCGATCTTCGACCGTGGCGAATGGAACGGGACGTACTACATCGCCATGGAGTACGTCGCGGGCCGCTCGCTGAAGGCGATCGTCCGCGAGGACGGCCCGCTCGACCCCGTCGCGGCGATCGACATCGTCATCCAGATCCTCAGGGCCGCTCGCTTCGCCCATCGCCGCGGGGTCATCCACCGCGACCTCAAGCCTCACAACGTGATCCTCGACGAAGACGGCCGGGCCCGCGTGACGGACTTCGGTATCGCCCGGGCCGGGCGCCTCGGACATGACCCTGACGGGCTCGATCATGGGCACCGCCCAGTACCTCTCGCCGGAGCAGGCGCAGGGCTACACCGTCAGCGCGGCCTCCGACCTCTATTCGGTCGGCGTGATCCTCTACGAGCTGCTGACGGGCGTCGTGCCCTTCGAAGGCGAGACGGCCGTCGCGATCGCCTTCAAGCAGGTCTCCGCGACGCCCCGTCCACCCTCCGAGCTAAACCCGGTACTGCCCGCATTCGCTCGACGCGGTCGTCCTGCGGGCCCTGGCCAAGGACCCGATCGAGCGCTACCCCGACGACGACGAGCTGATCGTCGCGCTCGAAGGCCAGCGGGAGCTGCTCGGGGGCGACGGGCGCCGCCCCGATCCCCGCCGAGGCGACCCCGACCGGCGAGCCCCCCACGGGTCTGATGCTGGCCGCGCCGCTGCCCTACGCCGCCGACGGAGAGCCGCCTCGACCCCGAGGAGGAGCGCCGCCGTCGCAATCGGAAGATCCTCTGGTGGAGCCTCGGTGGCCGCGGCCGCTGATCGCCGCCATCGTGGCCGCGATCCTGCTGCTCGGCGGCTCCTCGAAGAAGGTCCAGGTGCCGAGCGTCAAGGGCATGACCGAACAGGCCGCCGGCGCCGACACTTCGCACGCCGGCCTCAACCCGGTCCCGTCCTTCGCGGCCAGCTCGACCGTCAAGAGCGGGCTGGTCGTCAGCCAGACGCCTCCTGCCGGGGACACGGTCAGCAAGGGCACCCAGGTCACGATCGTCGTCTCCGGGAGGGCCCGCCAGCGCGGCGGTCGAGGACGTCGAAGGGCTCACCTCCTCCAGGCTCTCGAACGGCTCAAAAAGGCGGGCTTCAAGCCAACCACCAAGCCGCAGGCCTCCTCGACCGTCCCCGAGGGCCGTGTGATCGGCACGAACCCGCCCGCCGGAACGGAGATCCAGCTCGGCAGCCCCGTGACGGTCTTCGTCTCCAGTGGCCCCGAACCCGTCAAGGTCCCCGACGTGAAAGGCCAGTCCGCTGTCGACCGCCGAAGGCGAACTGAGGAGCGCCGGGCTGAGGGTGGGAACCGATCACCAAGCGGGTCCATGGCCGGCCAGACCGCCGAAACGGTCCTGTCCCAGTCGCCGGGCTCGGGCAAGTCCGTCAAGGCGGGCAGCAGCGTCGCTCTCACCGTCGCCGAAGCTCCGACCGAAGTCGTCATCCCGAGCGTCATCGGGGAAAGCCAGGCACCGGCCGAAGCGACCCTCAAGAAAGCCGGCTTCAAGATCAAGACCGTCACCCAGACGACGAGCGAAGCGAGCCAGGTCGGCATGGTGCTGCGCCAGAGCCCGACGGCCGCCACGGAAGCGCCCAAAGGCTCGACCATCACTCTGGCCCTGGGCGTCCTCAGCACGCCGACGACGAACACCACGACGACGCCGACCACACCGACGCCGCCGCCGGGCAACTAATCTCGGCCGGATGAGCTGCACCTCGCACCCCGTTGCACGTCGCGGTGCTGGCAGGCGGGCGCTCCTCCGAGCACGAGGTCTCGCTGTCCTCGGCGGCCGCGGTGCGAGACGGCCTGCAGGCCGGCGGGCACGAGGTCCTCTGGGTCGAGATCGGCCGCGACGGCGTCTGGCGTTCCGAGGGCGAGGCGATCAGCCTGACCCCCGGCGAGGGCTTCCCGGGAGCGCAGGTCGTCTTCCCCGTGCTGCACGGCCCGTTCGGCGAGGACGGCACCGTCCAGGGCCTGCTCGAGACGCTCGTCGTCCCTTATGTCGGCGCCGGCGTCTCGGCCTCGGCGCTGTGCCTGGACAAGGTCCTCTTCAAGGAGGTCATGTCGGCACAGAGGCTGCCGCAGGTCGAGCACGTCGGGGTCACCGCCGAGCGCTGGCGCCGCGAGCCGGAGCGGTGCTCGCGCGAGATCGCGCAGATCGGACTGCCCCTGTTCGTCAAGCCCGCCCATCTCGGCTCCTCGGTCGGGATCGTCAAGGTCACCGACGGCCGGGCCCTCCCCGACGCCCTGGCTGGAGCCTTCGAGCACGACAGCCTCGTGATCGTCGAGGCGATGGCCATCCGGCCGCGAGGTCGAGTGCGGCGTTCTGGGTATCGGAGAGGACGAACGCGGCGCCGACGGCCCGCGAGCGATGGCCTCCGAGCCGGGCGAGATCGTCTTCGGGAACGACTTCTACGACTACGAGGCGAAGTACTCACCCGGCGGCATGGAGCTCCTGATCCCCGCCCGGATCTCCAAGGCGGCCCGGCGGCGGGTGATGGAGCTGGCCGTCCACACCTTTGAGCTCTCCGGCTGCGACGGCCTCGCACGGGTCGACTTCTTCGTCGACGGTGAGGAGGTGCTGGTGAACGAGCTGAACACGATGCCCGGCTTCACCCCGACGAGCGTCTACGCAAAGCTGCTCGCCGCCTCGGGGATCGACTACCCGCAGCTCGTCGAGCGGCTCTGCCGGCTGGCGCTGGAGCGCCACGCCGAGCGCCACGCCTACAGCTACTGAGCAATCCCGGTCACCTGAAGAGCGTCAGGTCGGTGATCGTCGCGGACTGCTTTCCGGGCGGCAGAGCGGTGATCCAGAGCAGGTAGTAGCGGTGACGCCGCCCCTTGGTCTGCAGGGCGATCCGTTCGCCGTCGTGGACCTTCGCGCTCGCCCCCATCGGGCCCCTGCCAGCCGCGGGCGGCGAGCGATCTCGGAGGAGTAGGAGACGGGGCTCTGGATGTGGTCGGCGACGTAGACCTGCGCCGCGAAGCCGGGCGTGGGGGTCTGGATCTCCAGTGCCCTGCGCGACGACGCCGGGGGCCGCGTCGAGGTAGACGCCCAGGCCGACGCCGTTGGCCTTCTTGAGGGTCCCTTCGTAGTAGGTCTCGGTCGTCCAGGTCGTGCTCGGGTCGCTGTCGACGAGGTTGCCGACCTGGTCGCGGTTTTCGGGGCCCGTGCCGAACGGGTTGTAGCCGTGGGCCGCGTCCTGGCCCAGCTGCACCGGTTCGAGGCCCGCCTTGGCCGATGGCGCCCGGCGAGATGCCCGTGCCGCGGTGGGTCCGGTCCGCCGCGAGCACGAGGACCAGGGCGACGATCGCCCCGAGCAGCGCCAGCGAGGCGATCCACCGGGCCGGGTGGCGCATCCGCCAGGGCAGCCGCCTGCGGACCCTGCCCGGGAGCGTCTGCAGGACGGTCGTCACCTCGCCGGTCGCCTGCCCCGTGCGCGAGGCCTCGACGGCCAGCACCTCCTCGAGGTCGCCGGCCATGCTCGCCGCGTCCGGGTAGCGCTGCTGCGAGGTCCTTGGCGACGGCCCTGTCGACGACGGCGGCGGTCGCGGCCGAGAGTTCGGGCCGGCGCGCCTGGACATCGGGGATCTCCTCGCGGACGTGCTTCATCGCGACCGCCACCGGCGAGTCCCCGTGGAAGGGCACGTCGCCGGTCAGCATCTCGTAGAGGACGATGCCCAGCGAATAGAGATCCGACTGCGGGCGTCACGGGCTGCGCCGAGCGCCTGCTCCGGCGAGACGTAGTCGGTCGTCCCCAGGACCCTGCCGGCGAGCGTCAGCCCCTCCTCGCTGAGCGAGCGGGCGATCCCGAAGTCGGTGATCTTCGCGCCGCCCTCGGGGTCGATCAGGACGTTGTGGGGCTTCACGTCGCGGTGGACGATCCTTCGTTCATGGGCGGCGCCGAGCGCCCGCGCGATCTCGATCGCGTAGGCGATCGCCTGCGGGATCTCGAGGGGCCCCTCCCGCCGGATCAGCCCCTTCAGCGTTTCGCCGTCGACGTATTCGAGGACGATGTAGGGAGTTCCCAGCGGCGGCTCCTCCCCGTCCGGGGAGGGCTCCTCGCCGGCGTCGATGACGGACACCACGTGGGGGTGGTTGAGCTGGGCGACCGAGCGCGCCTCGCGGCGGAATCGCTCGAGCTGGTCGGAGTCCGTCGCGATCTCGCGGTGCATCAGCTTGATCGCCACCGGGCGCTCGAGCACCGTGTCGAAGGCCCTGTAGACGGTCGACATGCCTCCCCGGCCGATGACGGCTTCGAGCCGGTAGCGCCCGGCGATCATGGTTCCGACGCCAGTCATGGACACCTATTGTGCGCGTCTGGAGACGAGCGAGGATCAGCCCCGCGAGCAGACAGCGGTAGAGGGCGAAGGGCCACAGCGGCGCCGCGCTCGAGGCGCCGGGCCATCAGCCGCGCGCTGAGCGGCGTCGAGCAGAAGGCGCCCAGCGCTCCCGCCGCAAGAGCCCGGCGTTCGCCCAGGGCGCCCGCCGCTGCCCCCCCGCAGCGCCTCGGCCGCACTCGCCCCGCCCATCACGGGCAGTCCCGCCGCCCAGGAGAGCCGTTGGGCCGCCGGGCGCGCGAACCCCCTGGCGCGCGCCGCGGTCAGGGTCGCCCCGTTGCGCGAGACGCCCGGCGCCAGAGCGAGCGCCTGGGCCACCCCGAGCACCAGCCCGTCGAGCGGCCGGCCTCGCGCGGCCGCCCTTCCCGCGCCAGGTCGCCGCTGCGATCCGCCAGCGCCATCGCCGGCGGCGCCCGCGAGCAGGCCCGCCGGCGGTCGCCCGCGGACCCGAGAGCCGCCGCTCGAGCGGGCTCCGCGCAGCGTCAGGCCCGCAATCGCCGGCGATGCCGATCGCCAGCAGCGCCGCCAGGCCCCGCGCGCGCGGGACGGCGGCCGAGTCGCGGCGGAGCGGCCCGGCCATCTCGAGGCCAGCGCCAGGCAGGCGGCTCCGTGCAGCGCGAGCTCGAACGAGCGACCGTCGTCGGGCTCCACGTCGCATCCGCGAGCCAGATCAGCCTCGTGTGGGCCGAGGAGGAGATCGGCAGCAGCTCGGTCGGGCCCTGGAGCAGGCCCAGCGCCACGGCGCGGCGGAACGACCGCGTCGCGCTCAGCCGGCGGCATTCTCCGCCGGCTCGCGGGGTGTCCGCCGCCGGCGCACGACCGCGTAGATCACACCGGCGATGAGCAGCGCGAGCACGACGTAGTCGACGTACTCGAAGCCCTTGCGGACTTTCTTCCAGTCGCCGCCCACGGCGTGCGCCGACCAGGACGCAAGGCCGACCACCCACGGGACGCGCGCCGATCAGCGAGAAGACGGTGAAGCGCCCGATCGGCATCCTCGCGACACCCGCCGGCAGCGACACGAAGGCGCGCACGACCGGGATCATGCGCCCGAACAGGACAGCGCATCTCGCCGTGGCGCTGGAACCAGATCGATCGGCCCTTTTCGACCTGGGCTGGGCCCATGTGGAATTTCGCGGCCGTGGCGTTCGAGCAGCTCGAGACGCCCGCCGCGCCCGATCCCGTAGGCGACCCAGGAGCCGACCATCGTCCCCGCAGCGCCCGCCAGGACGACCCCGAGCAGCGTCAGGTGGTGCTGGGCGCCGCTCGCGCCGGGATCGGCCACGGCGAAGCCCGCGAACAGCATCACGACCTCCGAGGGGATCGGGATGCAGGCGCTCCCGATCGCCATCAGCGCGAAGATCCCCGGCAGGCCCGCTTCGCTGACGAAGTGCGAGGTTTCGTTGACGAGCGTTTCCGATATCGAGGCGAGGACGAGCATCAGCGCGCAACGATACCCGCCACGCGAGCGTCCCATGGGCGTCCAGGCGCCCGCGCGGCCGTTACCGTCCCGTCGCAGATGCGCGTCTGGATCGACCTGACGAACAGCCCCCACGTGCTCGTGATGCGGCCGCTGATCGAGCGCCTGCGCGAGGACGGCCACGAGGTCCGCGTGACCGCGCGCGACTTCGCCCAGACGCTCGAGCTGTGCGACCGCCTGGGAATCGAGCACACGGCGATCGGCCATCACCGCGGCGGCGGCCTCGCCGCGAAGGCGGGCGGGCTGCTCTCGCGCTCGACCGCCCTGCTCCGCTGGGCTCGACGCGCCCCGCCGGCCCGGGACGGCGTCCCTTCGACATCGCCCTCGGCCACGGCTCCAACGACATCTCCGTCGCCGCCGCGATGCTGCGGATCCCGAGCTCGACGATGTTCGACTACGAGTGGGCCACCGTCCAGCACAACGTCAACTGCCGCCTCGCCGCGGCCGTCGTCGTGCCCGACGCGATCCCGCCCGAGCGCCTCGACCGCTACGGAGCACGGGGAAGCTGCAGGCCCTACGAGGGCCTCAAGGAGGAGTACTACCTGGCGGACTTCGAGCCCGACGAGGCCGTCCTCGACGAGCTCGGCCTCGACCGCGAGCCGCCCGATCATCGTCGTCCGCACGCCGCCGGACGTCTCGCTCTACCACCGCTTCCACAGCGACCTGTTCGCCGCTCGTCCTCGAGCGCCTGCGCGAGGCCGCCGCCGGCGAGGGCGTGCAGCCGGTCGTGCTGCCGCGGGTCGCACTCCCAGCGGCGCGAGCTCGGCGGGGTGCCGGGCTTCGTCGTGCCCGAGCACGCGATCGACGCCCAGTCGCTGATCGCCTTCGCCGACCTCGTGATCTCGGCCGGCGGGACGATGAACCGCGAGGCCGTCGCGCTGGGGACGCCCGTCTACACGACCTTCTCGGGGCGGATGGGCGCCGTCGACGAGCGGCTGATCGCCGAAGGCCGGATGGGCCGCCTCGCAGGACGCTCGGGATCTGCCTCTGGAGCGCGCCGCGGGGCGTCGCGCGGGCCGCCACGGGTCCGCCGCGACCCGCGGAGGCTGCTCGAGCTGCTGCTGAGCCCGCTCGCTGCAAGGCATCGCCGCGCATCGCGCCCGTAGATCCTCTAGCCCCTTACAATCTTCACAATGCGCCGACGGATCCGCTCGGCGGCCCTCCCGCTCCACCGTCACTCGCTGCCGCAGCTCGCAGTGGACGGGGCGCTGGTCGCGCTCGCGTACTACCTCGCCTTCCAGCTTCGCTTCAACAATGGCCCGCCGCGCCACTACGCAGAGCTGCGCTCGGCGACGATCTGGTGGGTCCTCGCGGGCAGCCTTCCGGTGCTGGTCCTCTCCCGCGTCTACCAGCGCCGCTGGCGCTACGCCGGCCAGCGCGACTACGAGGCGGTCGTGCGGGCCGTCCTCGTGATCGTCCTGCTGACGGTCGTCGGCATCGAGATCTTCCGCCCCACCCACGAATACAAGGAGCCGAGTTCGCCGGCACACGACGACCACAGCGAGCGTCGCCGTCGTGCTCCCCAACGGCGTCATCGTCCTCTACGCGCTGCTCGCGCTGGCGTTCCTGGTCGCCATCAGGGCGCTCGCCCGGACGCGTCTACGAGCGCCGGCCGCTGGCCGCCTTCCGCTCAGGCCGCAAGGGCGAGCGGACCGTCCTGATCGCCGGCGCCGGCGAGGGCGGGCGCAGGGTCGCCCGCGAGATCATGCGCAACCGCGAGCTCGGCCTCGCGCCGGTCGGCTTCCTCGACGACGACGACACCAAGCGCCGGCTGCGGATCGACGGCGTGCGCGTGCGCGGCAACACCGAAGAGGACCTGCCCCGGATCCTCGACGACGCCGAGCCCGACGAAGTGATCATCGCGATCCCCTCCGCTCCCGGCTCGACCCGCGCGCAGGATCGTCCGCGAGTGCCGCCAGCGGGGAATCCCCGTCCGGACGCTGCCGACGGTCTTCGAGCTGCTGCAGACCCGCGGCGCGCTGGCCCGCCAGATGCGCGAGGTGCGCGTCGAGGACGTCCTCGGCCGCGAGCCCGTCCACATGGAGCTCGAGCGGGTCGGCGGCTACCTGGCCGGGCAGGTCGTGCTCGTCACCGGCGCCGGCGGCTCGATCGGCTCCGAGCTCTGCCGCCAGATCGCCCGCGTCGAGCCGCACCGGATGGTGCTGCGTCGACCACGCCGAGGACAACCTCTTCTCGATCCAGCGCGAGCTCGAGGACGAGCGCCACGTGCCGCCCTCGATGCTCGCGGCGGTGCTCGCCGACTGCAAGGAAGAGGAGCGGATGCGCGAGGTCTTCGACGAGCACCGCCCGACCGTCGTCTTCCATGCCGCCGCCTACAAGCACGTCGGGCCTGATGGAGGCCAACCCCGTCGAGGCGGTGCGCAACAACGCGATCGCGACCCGCGTCGTCGCGACGCGTCGCGGGCGACACGGGAGCCGCCCGCTTCGTGCTCGTCTCGACCGACAAGGCCGTCTCGCCCGGCGACCGTCATGGGCGCCTCCAAGGCGCTGGCCGAGTTCGCCCTCGAGGCCGCCACGGCGCGCTTCCCGAACACCGCGCTACGCGGCCGTCCGGTTCGGCAACGTGCTCGGCTCCTCGGGCAGCGTCGTGCCGATCTTCCGCCGCCAGATCGAGCGCGGCGGCCCGGTGACGGTCACCGACGAGCGGATGACCCGCTACTTCATGACGATCCCCGAGGCGGTCCAGCTGATCATCCGCTCGGGCTCGCTCGCGTCGCGCCGCTCGCGAGCCGGACGAACGGCGCGCGCCGCTCGAGGATCCGCCCGACGCGGGGCGCCGAGGTGTTCGTGCTGGAAATGGGCGACCCCGTGAGGATCGTCGACCTGGCCCGCGCGATGATCGAGCTCTCGGGCCTGGACCCCGACCGCGACATCGACATCGAGATCGTCGGCAGCCGGCCCGGCGAGAAGCTCGACGAGGAGCTCTTCAACAGCTACGAGCGTCCCGTCGCCGACCGAGGCGGAGAAGATCCTCCGTGCCGAGCGCGAGCCGCTGGGCGTCCAGCAGGTCGAGTCGATGTTCGCCGAGATCGAGCTGCTGGTGCTCGAGGGCGACGCGGCCGGTCTGGCCGCGAAGGTCTCCGAGCTGTCGCGCGAGCTGCGCGAGCCCGAGCGAGGCGCCGCCGCGGAGCAGGCCAGGCGCCGCCGGCGGCCGAGGCCCGCGGCGCAGAGCGCCGATGCGGCCGCTGGGGATCGCGAGCGCCTGAGCCCCTCGTACACTCCCCCAATTCATGATCTCTCCGCTGCTCGCGACCGCCTTCTTTACGAGCACCTCGAACAAGATCGCGCTGATCGCAGGCTGTCGCGGCCCTGCTGGGGATCGCGATCCTGTCGCTGCTCGTCTTCTCCCAGGCGCGCGAGATCAAGCGCCTGCGCGAGTGGGCCGGCCGCGCACCCGAGCGCGCCGCCGACATGGAGCAGCGGGTCAGCGCAGGCGGCGGCGGCTCGCGCCCAGCAGCCCGCCCCGCCGTGTCCCGCGCGCCGCAGAGCCCCCAGGCGGTCCAGGGTGCAGGCCGGTGCCCCGCGCCGCAGCCGATACACAGTCGACGCCGCGGCCGCGACCGCCGCGGCAGTCGCGGCCACCGCGAGTCGCCGGCGGGACGCTCCGGCGCCCGTGCAGCCCGCCGCGGCGCCCGCCGGCTCGCAGCCCGTCACCGCCACCGGCGCACCCGCGCCGCCGCTGCCCGCGCCCGCGGGACCCGCCGGCACCGCACGGGGACCCCGGCCACCGTCGCGGCGCGGCCGCCGCGAGCCAGCTGCCGCGGCGGGCGGCCCCCGCCGGCCGCCGGCCGCCCCCGCGAGGCGTCGCCCCGGAGCCGCGGCCCCAGCCGATCCCCTGGCAGCAGCCCGCGACGCTGCCGCCGCCTGCGCCGCCCTGCGCCCGACGGAGCGGCCGCCCCCGCCGCCGGCCCGCCCGCGCGAGCATCGGCGCGCCAACGGCGTCGCCGCCGGCGCCCGCCGGGGCGGGCGCCCGCGGAGCGAGCCCCCGGCGCCGGCGCAGCCGCGGGCTGCCGTCCCCGCGGCGGCCGCCGCCGCGTGCCCCGGCGCCGCCGCGCAGCGTGCCGAGGCAGGCGCCGACGCTCCGAGCGACCTCCGTGCCCCCGCGCTCCGCGGCCGCCGCCCCGCCGGCGCCCGCGAGCACCGATGCCCGCGCCGCGCTGGCCGGCGCGACCGCCGCGGCGGCCGCCGGCGGCTCGCTCGCCGAGCGCAGCGGCGACGCGAGGCCTGACGCGCTGAAGAGCGCCTCGCCCGCCGTGAAGAACGCCCGCGCCGGCGGATGCTGCTGCTGATCGGCGCCGGGCTCGTCGTGATCCTGGCGCTCGTGCTCGTGCTCGCCACGAGCGGCGGAGGCGGCTCCTCGAACACCGAAGCCGCCGCGGCAGCGCCTCGCGACGGCAGCTCGGAAACACGGGCCAGCTCGACGCGCCTCGAAAACCGCGCAGCTCGAGCACAGAAAGCCTCCAAACCGGCCGCCAGCACGACGCCTCCCGCGGAAACGTCGGTGACGGTCCTCAACGGCACCGAAACCGTCGGGCTCGCCACGCGCGTCGCGACCGCCTGCAGCAGAACGGCTACTCCCAGGCGGCAGCCGCCTTCGGGCGTCCGCCGGGCGCCAACGAGGCGACGGTCGTCGAGTACGTCGAACGGCCACCAGGCCGACGCCGAAGGCGTGGCCCGCTCGCTGGCGGTCAGCCATGTCCAGCCGCTCGAACAGGCCGTCGCCGCACTCGCCGGCTCGGCGAAGGTCGTGGTGATCGTCGGCGCCGACAAGGCCACGACGCCATAGCCGGCTTGCTCGACATCCCGGCGCGCTCGGCCAAGCCGCGCGAGCACGGCCTCACCCACGTGATCGACCGGGGCCTGTCGGTGGCCGAGGTCGACGGCCTGCTCGAGGTCGCGGGCGCCAGCGTCGACATCGTCAAGCTCGGCTGGGGCACGGCGCTCGTGAGCGCCAACCTGAAGCCCAAGCTCGAGCGCTACGCCGGCCCGGGATCCCCGTCGTGCTCGGCGGGACCCTGACCGAGATCGCGATCCGCCAGGGCCGCGTCGACGGCCTGATCGCCTGGCTGCGCGAGCTCGGGCTGCGCCACGTCGAGATCTCCGACGGGACGATCGCGCTGGCCGCCGAGCGTCAAGCGCGAGCTGATCGAAACGCTCTCGCAAGGAGTTCACCGTCTTCGCCGAGGTGGGCAGCAAGGACGCCGAGTTCATCATGGCCCCCTACGTCTGGGTGGAACAGATCGAACGGGACCTCGACGGCCGGCGCCTGGAAGGTGATCGCCGAGGCGCGCGAGTCGGGGACGGCCGGCATCTACCGCGCCAACGGCGAGCCGCGGACGGGCCTGATCGACGAGATCGCCCACGTCGATCGACCCGCGAGCGGCCTGATCTTCGACGCGCCGCTGCACGCGCAGCAGGTCTGGCTGCTCAAGCACTTCGGCACCGAGTGCAACCTCGGCAACATCGCTCCCGCCGACGTGCTCTCGCTGGAGACGCTGCGCCTGGGCCTGCGCTCGGACACGGTCGAGCGCTTCGCGCTGGGCGGCGCGGATTGACCGAAGCCGCCGCGGGGGCGGGGCGCGAGGACTCGCTCCGAGCTGTGGCGCGCGGGGCCCCGGGATCCGCTGGGCCGGATCGTCTTCGCGCTGCTTGTCCTCGCCTGCTTCGGCGCCTTCTTCCTGACCCAGCGGCTGAAGCACACGCCGACGGCCGTGCAGACATTCGAGCTGACGCCCTACTTCTCGCCCTATCCCGGCGGGCACGTCCCGCAGGAGGCGATCTCCTTCAAGCTCGCGCAGGCCGACCGGTGACGGTCACGATCATCGATTCGCAGGGCGACACGCGTCGCGACGCCTCGTGCGCGACTTCCCGTGCCGCGCTACAAACAGCTCTCGCTGCGCTGGAACGGCCGCCGCGGCGTCGCCCACGGCTACACCGTCAAGCTCAGCGAATCGGGCAGCGACCAGACATCTCATCCCGCCACCTCCACGGGCCGCTCGCCAAGCCGGGCGAATACCGGGTCCGGATGAGCTTCCTCCACGACCAGTGCCGCTGAACCTCCCGCGCAGCTTCACGCTGGTCGGCCCATGAGCCCGGCCGGGTGGCCTGCCGGCGCACGAGCCTGCCGGGCGCCGGGACGCTCGCTCGCCGCCGCTGCGGGCGCGGCGGTCGTGATCGCCGCGCTCGTCGCTGCTGATGCGGCGGCGGCAGGAAGCGCTTGCCGCTGCTGGCGTCTTCGCCCTTCCCTTCAGGCTGCCGATCGCCGCCGGCGGGCAGGACCGTCAACCTGCTGATCCCGCTCTACCTGGTCATCGCCGCCGGGACGATCGCGCAGCTGCTCCCCCGGCTGCTGGCCGGCCGCGCGAACACCGAGCGGCCCGGCCGAGGGCCCGGCAGGGACCAGGCGGCCCGGTACCTGCCCTGGCTGCTGCTGCGCGGCCGTCCTGCTCTACGCGCTGCAGACGGCCTACTCCGCCGACCGGGCCAAGGCGCTCGAGAACATCGCTGTTCTTCTACCTGCCCTTCGGGCTGCTGTTCGTGCTCCTGCGCGATGTCGACTGGACGGCCCGAGCTGCTGCGGCGCTGCCTCGGGCTGGCCGTGGTCGCTGGCGGTCCTGTTCGCCGGGGTCGGCTTCGTCGAGTACGCCCGCAAGTGCCTGTTCCTGAACCCGAAGGTGGTCGAGGCCAACCAGTACGACAACTACTTCCGCGTCAACTCGGTCTTCTTCGACCCGAGCATCTACGGGCGCTTCCTGGCGCTCGTGATGATCGCCGTCACGACCGCCGTGCTGTGGAGCGCCGCAGGACGCGTCCTCGCTCGGCGGCGCTCGTCCTGGCCTGGCTGCTGGCGGGGCTCGTGACGAGCTTCTCGCAGTCGAGCATCGCCGCGCTGCTGCTCGGCCTGGCGGTGCTGGCGGCTAGCGCTGGGATCTGCGCCGGACGCTCTACGTCTCGGTCGCGATCGTCGCGCTCGCGGGCGCCGTCCTGCTGCTCGCCCCGGCGAGCCTTCACTTCGGCCTGAAGGGCTCGAACGGCTCGACCAGCAACGCGACCAGCGGCCGCGCCACCCTGATCACGGGAGGCCTCGAACTGTTCGCCGAACGCCCGCTGCAGGGCTACGGCTCGGGCTCGTTCGAAACGGCAGTACCAGGCCCACGCCGCGCAAGCCGGGCGAGCCGCAGAACGCGACCTCGGCCTCGCACACGATCCCCGTGACGGTCGCCGCCGAGCAGGGGATCGTCGGGCTGGCCCTCTACTCGCCCTGCTCGTGGCGGCCCTGCTGGCGCTGTTCACCGGCGCCGGGCGCTCGCCGCCGCGGATCGCGATCGCGGCCGCCTTCGCCGCGCTGGTGCTGCACACCTGGACCTACGCCGACTTCCTCGAGGACCCCTTCACCTGGACTCTGCTGGGCATCGGCCTGGCGCTCGCGCGCGGCCGCCCGGACCGCGCCGGGCAGTAGCGTCTGGGCGTGCTCGGCTACCTCAAGCGGCTCGTCACGACCGGCGCGGCCTACCAGTTCGGGGACATCCTCGCCAAGGGCCTGGCGCTGCTGACGCTGCCGCTCTACACGCGGCACCTCGCCCCGAGCGCCTACGGCGCCGCCGAAACGCTGCTGACCGCCGTGATCCTCTCGAGCATCCTGCTGCGCGTCGGGGTGGGCGAGGCGTTCATCCGCTTCTACTTCGACGACGACGACCAGGAGCGGCGCGCCCGCATCGCCCGCACGGCGACCGCGACGGTCGCCTGGACGACGACGCTGGCGCGTGCTCGTCGCGGTCGCCTTCGCCGGGCGATCTCTCGCAGCTGCTGCTCGGCTTCCACGACCCGCATGCTGATCGACTGCGCCATGCTCGGCCTGTGGGCGTTCACGAACCTCGAGATGGCCTACGCCCAGCTGCGGGTCGACGAGCGCACGCGGACCTACGTGATCGCCTCGGGAGCCAACGTGGGGATGACCGTCGCTGTTCACGGTCTCGCTGGTCGTGTTCGCGGACCAGGGCGCCCGCGGCCTGCTGCTGGGCAACTTCGCCGCCTCGGCGATCGTCGTGCTCGGGCTCTGGTGGGTGCTGCGCGGCCGCGTCTCGCTGCGGGTCCGCCCCGCCGACCTCGGCGCCGATGCTCCGCTTCGGGCTGCCCACGGTCCCGGCCGACGCGAGCGTCTACGCGCTGCAGGTCGCCGACCGCCTCTACCTGTTCCGCGACTACTCGCCGACGGCCGCCGGGCTGTACGCGATCGCGATCAAGCTCGCAACGGTCGTGTTCGTCGCCGTGCGCGGCTTCCAGTACGCCTGGCCGCCGCTGGCCTACTCGATCGAGAGCGACGAGGAGGCCGGTCGGCTGTACTCGCTGGTCACCACCTACTACGCCCTCGCCACGGGCGTCGTCGTCTGCGGCGTCGCGCTGCTGGGCCGCTGGATGGTGCGCCTGCTGGCCGACACCGCTACTTCGGCGCCTACAGCGCGCTGCCCTGGCTGGCCCTCGGCTGGGCGCTCTACGGCCTCTACCTCGTGTTCGTCGCGATCTCCGGGCGCGCGCGGGTCACCTCGCGCAACCTTCCCGCCGCGGCGGCCGGCCTGGCCGTCAACATCGCCTGCTCGCTGCTGCTCGTCCCCGACTCGGGGGCGCGGGCTCGGCATCGCCGGGCGCCGGGATCGCGCTGTGCGGCGCCTACGCGGCGATGCTGAGCGTCATGTACCTGCTCACCCGGAGCCTCTTCGAGGTCGGCTTCGAATGGCGCCGGCTGGCTCAGCTGCCTGGCGATCCTCGCCGGCGTCGCCGTCACCGGCGAGCTGCTGCTCCCGAGCCACGGCGTCGCTCGGCCTCCTGCGCGGGCGGCCTGGCTGGGCCTCGTGCCCCTCGCGCTGCTGCTCACCCGCTTCTTCCATCCCCACGAGCGCTCCGAGGCCAGGCGCCTGTGGGCGGACGGCCGCCGCCGGGTGGCCGCCTTCCGCGCGGGCCACGGCGATGTCGAGGCCTACGCCGAGGATCCGCTGCGCGACGTCTGAGCCGTCCAGCAGCGGGGGCCGCCGACCGGGCGGGTCCGCTCAGCCGCGCCGGTTGTACCCCGCGGCCGCCTCGCGCAGCCCTCGCCCCGCCCCGGCGCAGCAGGCTCGCCGTGACGTGGCGCCAGAAGCGCCGGGGCGTGCGCCCGGGCAGGAGCAGCGCGGCCAGCGCCGCGCACGGCGTAGCTGAAGGCGGTCAGCCAGCGCACGGCCAGCGCGGCCGCAGGCGAGTGGTGCTTGCGCATGTAGAGGTCGCGGTTGCGGGCCAGTTCGACGATCCGCCGCTCGGGGACGGCGGCGGTGGAGAGCTGCTCGTGGTGGATCGCCGCGGCCGCCGGCACGTACAGGCTGCGCCAGCCCGCCTGCGCGCAGGCGCCAGGCGAAGTCGACCTCGTCGGAGTAGACGAAGAAGTCCGGGTCCAGGTAGCCGACCTGCGGCGGCCGCCTCGCGCCGGACGAGCAGCGCCGCCGACTGGCACCAGTCGACCTCCCGGATGCTGCTCGCCGCGGCTCTGGACGGTCAACAGCCGGTGCAGGAAGAGCGCGCCGGCGAGCGCGGTCGCGGGACCGGGGAAGCGCCAGGCGCGACGCCTGCGGGGCTGCCGTCGGGGCGCAGCAGGCGCGCCCCGGCGCAGGCGGCGCCGGGGCGCTCGCGCAGGGCCGCCCAGAGCGCGAGCGTCGCGCCCGGGCTGAAGCTCGGAGTCCTCGTTGAGCAGCAGGCAGAAGCGCCCCCGCGCCCGCCGCAGCAGCTCGGAGTCGTTGGCGCCCTTGCCGCGCCGCTCGCCGAGGGCGATCGTCTCGTCGACCGCCGGGTGCGCCGCGGGCCGCCTCGGCGGAGCCGTCGCGCGAGCCGTTGTCGAGCACCAGCACCTCGGTCGCGAACGGCAGCGCCGACGCGCTCGCGCCCGATCGCGTCGAGGCCGCGGAGCAGCAGCTCGCGCTGCGAGGTGTTCACGACGCAGTAGGTGATCTCGATCCTCTCGGGTGCCGCCGGGCTCGGCTCATCACCCATTCTCGCCCCAGACGCGCCTATTGTCCGTTGCCGTGCGCGTTCACGTCGTCGATCCGTCGGCCTACACGCCCCCCTACGACCACGCGCTCTGCCGCGGCTCTGGCGCGGGCGGGGGCGCAGGTCGAGCTGCACACGAGCCGCTTCGCCTACGGCTCCGTGGCCGCGCCGGAGGGCTACGAGCGCGCGAGATCCTTCTACCGCCGGGCTGCCCGGGTCAGGGGCGCCCGGGCGCGGCGCCTGGCGAAGCTGGCCGAGCACGTGCCCGACATGCTCGCTACCGGCGCACCGCCGCGAGCTGCCGACGTCGTCCACTTCCAGTGGCTGGCGGTGCAGCACCTCGACGGGCTGCTGCTGCCCGGCGGGCCGCGGGTTCTGACCGCGCACGACATCCTCCCGCGCGAGCCGCCGCCGCGGACAGCGCGCGGCCCAGCGCCGCCTCTACGGGCGCTTCGACGCGATCGTCGCCCACTCCGAGCACGGCCGGCGGACGGCTGACGCGACGAGCTGGGCGTCGACCCGGGTCGTGTCCACGTGATCCCACACGGCGTCTTCGAGCACCTCGCCGAGGCCCCCGCCGATCAGCTCCCGGGACCCCCCTTCGAGACTGACAAGCCGGTCGTCCTGTGCTTCGGGCTGATGCGCCCCTACAAGGGGATCGACCTGCTGCTCGAGGCCTGGCGGGGGATCGAGGCGGCCGAGCTGTGGATCGCGGGGATGCCCCGGATGGACATCTCCCCGCTGCAGGCCGCCGCGCCGCCGGGCGTGCGCTTCGTGCCGCGGTTCATCGACGGGCATGAGCTGCCCGCGTACTTCAGGCGCGCCGACCTCGTCGTCCTGCCCTATCGCGAGATCGATCAGTCGGGGGTCCTCTTCACCGCGCTGGCCTTCGCCAGGCCGCTGCTGCTGAGCGACGTCGGCGGCTTCCCCGAGGTGGCGCGGACGGGTGCCGCGCGAACGTTCCCCGCGGGCGACGCCGGCGCCCTCCACGACGCGATCAGCGAGCTGCTGGCCGACCCCGGGGCGCGCGCGGAGATGTCCGCCCGGGCGCGGGCTGCCGCCTCGGGCGAGTACTCCTGGGATGAGATCGGCCGGCGGACCCTGGCGCTCTATAGCGAGCTGGTCGCCGCCCGAACGGGAAGGGCGCCTTGATGATCGCCCTCGAGATCCTGTTCTGGCTGTCGGTCGCCCTGATCCTCTGGACCCAGCTCGGCTATCCCGTCGCCCTGGCGGTGCTGGCGAGGCTCCGCCGTGCGCCGTCCGGGCAGCGGTGCCTCCCGCGAGCTCCCGCGCCTGTCGCTGATCGTGGCCGCCCATGACGAGGAGCAGGTCATCGGGCCGAAGGTGCTCAACGCGCTCGCGCTGGACTATCCGCGGGAGCTGCTGGAGGTGATCGTCGCCTGTGACGGCTGCTCGGACGGGACCGCCGCGCGGCGCGCGAGGCCGGCGCCGACCTCGTCCTCGAGCTGCCGAGGGGCGGCAAGATCCGCGCCCAGGACGCGGCCGTCGAGCGCGCCGGCGGGGCGGTGCTGGCCTTCTCCGACGCCAACTCGCTGTGGGAGCCCTCGGCGCGGCGGAGCTGGTGGCGGCCTTCGCGGACCCCCAGCGTCGGCTACGCCTGCGGCCAGGTCCGCTTCATCCAGGGCGCCTCGGGCCGCGACGGCGGCAACCAGGAGGGCGTCTACTGGCGCTACGAGATGGCGATCCGCGGCTGGGAGTCCCGGCTCTCCTCGATCACGGCCGGCAACGGCGCGATCTACGCCACCCGCAAGGACTCCTACATGGTCGTCGACCCGATCATGGGCCACGACCTGTCGCTGCCCTTCAACATGGTCAAGCGGGGCCTGCGGGCCGTCTATGTCCCGCGGGCACGGGCGACGCGAGAAGATGGTGCCCAGCCTCGGCGGGGAGTTCGCCCGCAAGCGGCGGATGATGAGCCACACCTGGCCGATCCTGCTGCGCGGCGGAATGCTCTCCCCGCGCGGCTACACGCCGGGCTATGCGGCGATGATCTTCTCGCACCGCCTGCTGCGCTACGCCTCGCCGGGCCTGCACCTGCTGGCCCTGCTGGGCGAACGTCGCGATCCTGGCCCTCGGCGCGGGCTCGGCGCAGTGGCTCTACGCCCTGACGCTGGCGCTGCAGCTGGCGCTGCTCGCCGCGGCGGTGCTCGCCGGCCCGCTGCGCCTGCGCCCGCTGCTGCTGGCCCGCTACTACGTGCTCACCACGGCCTCGCCGGCGGCGGGCCTGTGGGACTGGCTGCGCCACGGGACGGAGGCCTCCTGGGAGGCCGCCGAGGGCACCCGCTGAACGGCCGCGAGCCGCCGCTGCGAGAATCCGCCGTCGTGCTCCGCAGGGCTCTCGACATCGTCGTCTCCGCAGTCGGCCTCGTCCTCGCCTCGCCGCTGATGGCCGTCGCGATCGTGGCGATCCGCCTCGAGGGTCCCGGCCCGGCGCTGTTCCGCCAGACTGCGGGCGGGCCGCGACGGGAAGCCCTTCGAGATGCTCAAACTCCGAACGATGGTCAAGGACGCCGAAAACACCGGTGCGGGCCTGGCCGTCAACGCCGGGGACGCCCGGATCACCCGCGTCGGGGCGCTTCTGAGACGGACCTCGCTGGACGAGCTGCCGAACCTGATCAACGTCCTGCGCGGGGAGATGTCGCTGATCGGCCCGCGCCCCACGCTGCCCTCCCAGGTCGCCCAGTACACCGAGCGCCAGCGCGGCCGGCTGACGGTTCGCCCTGGAATCACGGGCTGGGCCCAGGTCAACGGTCGCGCCTCGCTGCCATGGCCGGAGCGGATCGAGCTGGACCTCTACTACATCGAACACCGCTCGCCGACGATGGACCTGCAGATCCTGGCGCGGACCGCCTCGATGGTCCTGGGCGGGTCGGGCCTCTACAAGGGCCAGAGCGGCGGCTGGCAGGGAGAGCTGTGAGTGCCTCGGGGGCGAGCGGCCCGCGATCCTGCTGACGGCGGTCGGCAAGCGCTATGACATCGTCGCCTCGTTCGCCCGCCTGACGAAGACGATCGTCGCCGAGCCCTCCCCGCTGGCCCCGGCCCAGTACGCGGCGCAGGTGCGGGCCAGGGTCCCCCGGATGGACGATCCCGGATACGTCGCGGCGCTGCAGGCCCTCTGCGCCGAGCACGGGGTGGGCGCCGTTCTACCGCTGACGGATCTCGACATCGAGATCCTGGCGCTGGCCCGCGAGCAGGAGCTGCTGCCCGCGATGGTGCCCTCCTCCGCGGTGGCCAGGGCAACCTACGACAAGTACGAGACCCACCTGCTGCTGGGCTCCCACGGCCTGCCGTCCCCTCCGACGTGTCTGCCCGAGGACGAGCTGGAGAGCCTTGAATATCCGGTCATGGTCAAGCCGCGGCGGGGTTCGGGGGCCCGCTCGATCCATTTCGCCCGAAACCCCGCCCAGGCGGCCTTCTTCATCGACTATGTCCAGGAGCCGACGATGGTGCAGCGGGCGATGGACGGCCCGGAGATCTCGATCGACTGCCTGAGCGACCTCGAGGGGCGTTGCCTCAACGCGATCCCCCGGACGATGCTCGAGTCCCGCGGGGGAGAGTCGATCAAGGGCCAGGTGATCCATGACGAGGAGATGATCGACCTGGGCCGCAGTGTCGTCGAGACGCTCGGCGTCCGCGGCCCCGCCACGGTGCAGGTCTTCCGCGACCCGGATCTGGGACTGGGAATCACCGACGTGAACACACGGTTCGGCGGCGCCTTCCCGGCGCCGGTCTACGCGGCCCTGCCCGGCCGCAGCTATCCCGAGCTGATCGTTGCGATGGCGGCCGGCGAGAGCGTCGAGCCGCACGTCGGGGAGTTCCGCTCGGGGATGACCTTCACCCGCTACTACTGGCAGCTGGAGCTCGACGAGGCGCTCAACCCCACCGGGCGGGACATCCTCCCGGGGGGACCGCCGCCGCCGCGCTGAGGACCGCCGCGGAGCTGCCAACCGCGTTCCGCTGGCCCTCGTGGGGCTAGAATCCACGGCGTGAGCGCTCTGATCACCGACGGTCAGCCGGCCGCCCCTGAGCAGCCTGTGCCCGAGACGCAGGCCGCGTCCAACGGCTCGGCGCCCCAGGGCGGGGAGACTTCCGCACCCGCCACGGGGCCCGTCTGCCCCAAATGCGGCCACGCCATGGCCCCCGAGCAGGACTGGTGCCTGAACTGCGGCGCAGCCGCTCCGGGCAGCGTCGGTGGAGCGGGCTGGCGCCCGGCGGCAGGGATCGCGGCGATCACGATCGCATTGGTCCTGGGAGCGGCCGCGGCGGGTGTGGCGGCGCTCAGCAAGAAGAGCCCCGCGGCGCCCGTCACGACGACGACGGTCGCTCAGGTCGCGCCGCCCACGACCCCCGCCGCCACGACTCCGTCAACACCCACGACGCCCCTGCCGGGAGTCACCACGCCTCCAAAGATCCCTCTCAAAGCTGTGACTCCTCTCCCGGCGACGACACTGACGCCCACTACGCCCGCGACGCCCGCGACGACTCCGGCGGAAACGAAAGCGAAAGAAGAAGCCGGCAAAACGGGCGGGTCGGGGACCGAAAAGAAAGAACCTGAACCGATCCTCCTGGACACGAACGCGGCCCAGACCTACAACCCCTACGCCTACCCCGCCGCCAACTTCGGCGACCCGAGCCTGGCGATCGACGGGGACAGCTCGACCGGCTGGACCGCGCAGGTCAACCCTGCAACCGCCCCCCGCCTGGCCGAGGGCCTGCTGATCGATCTCAAGACCGCCCAGAAGCTCTCGGCCGTCAAGCTGGTCACGACGACGCCGGGGATGATCGTCCAGGTCTACGGGGCAAACGGCCACACGATCCCGTCCTCGATCACAGACAAGGCCTGGGTCACCCTGAGCCACTCGCTGACGATCAAGAAGCGCCACGCGCGGATCGGCCTGCACAACAAGAAGAAGTCCTACCGCTTCGTGACGCTCTGGATCAGCCGCGCTCCCGCGTCGGCCGTGGGCACGCCGGAAGCTCCGGGCCGCGTCACCGTCAACGAACTCGAACTGCTGCCCGCCGGATAGGCGGGCGAAGGCGCGCCTCAGCGGCGGACGCCCGCGGCCGCGCGTTTGGCGGGGCGCCGCGTCGATGGTCGTTTCGCGGCGGTCTTCTTGGCGCTGCGCGGGCTCCGGCGGCTCCTCCAGAGCTCGTCGAGGAAGTCGGCGATCTCCCCGGTCAGGCGCTCGGGACGCATCCGCAGCTCGACCAGCGAGTCGGCTTCGAGCAGCCGGGCGTTGGGCATCTCCCTGGCGAGCATCCCGGCGTCGGAGAACGGGTGGACGGGGTCCCGCATGTGCCCGAGGATCAGGGCCGGGGTCGTGAAGGTCTTGCGCTCGTCGCGGGGCGGCGCGATGCGCCCGAAGAAGAGGCCCTGAAGCAGCGCGCCGCCAGGTCCGGGCTCCTGGCGAACGACGTCCAGCATGACGTTGCTGTAGTGGGGAAGGATCCTCCGCGGGATCGCTCTGGCTCCCCGCGCGACGACCTTCATGAGCGACTCGCCGAAGGTCAGCGCCACGAGCAGCGGGGTGAAGGCGAGCGCGCTGCCCAGCAGCCCGTTGTCGAGGACCGGCATCTCGATCACCAGGCCCCGCAGACGCTCGGGGTGCGCCGAGGCGACCTCGAGAGCCGCGTTGGCACCCAGGGACGTGCCCATGACGACGGCCTGCTCGATCTCCAGATGGTCCATCAGGGCGACGACCTGGCGGCCGTAGGTGGCCATCGAATAGCGCCACATGTCACGCGGGCGGTCCGAGCCGCCGTGGCCCAGCAGGTCCAGGGTGATCACCCTGTTTCCCCGTGCGGCCAGGTCTTCGGCCAGCGGACGGTGCATCTCCTGGGAGAGCATCAGGCCGTGTAGCAGGATCAGGGGCCGAGCAGAGCCGCCGCCGAACTCGGTGTAGGACAGGCGCTGCCCCTCGACCTTGAAGAACGGCATGTCTGCACCCTACTACCCGCGCAGCGCCCTACGGCCCTGCGCGGTAGCGTGCAGATGACCGATCGGCGGAAGACCAGGAGGAAGATTGATGGCCAAGCAGCCCCGCATCCTCGCCGGAGACACAGCGGCGATCACCGGTGCAGCACGCGGTATCGGGCGTGCCACCGCCGAAGCCTTCCTGGGCCGCGGGATGAAGGTGGCGATCGGCGACGTCGACTTCGCGGCCGCCCAGAAGACCGCCGCCGAGCTCGGCCCGGCGGCGGTCGCCCTGCCGCTGGACGTGACCGACCGCGACTCCTACGTTGCCTTCCTCGACGGCGCCGAAGAGCGCTTCGGAGCGTTGGACGTGCTGGTGAACAACGCCGGGATCATGCAGGTGGGGCGCTTCATCGACGAGGATGATCTGACCGCACGGCGGATGGTCGACATCAACATCCACGGCGTCATCCTGGGGATGAAGCTGGCACTGGCGCGGATGATCCCCCGCGACCGGGGCCACATCGTCAACATCTCCTCGCAGGCGGGCAAGTTCGGCGCTCCGGGGGGAGCGACCTACTCGGCCACCAAGCACGCCGTCGTCGGGCTGACCGAGGCGATCCGCGGCGAGCTGCGCCTGATGGGCGCGCACATCGACGTCAGCTACGTGATGCCGTTCGTGGTCAACACGGAACTCGGCTCCGGCCTGGGCGAGGCGCGCGGCATGAGCAACCTCGAGCCGAAGGACGTGGCCGAGGCGATCGTCGACGCCCTCCAGCACGGGATCGTCGACGTCTGGGTCCCGAAGTCGGCCAAGCGGACGAACGTCCTGGGTGCCGTGCTGCCGCGCTCGCTCTCCGAGGGCATGGCGCGGGCGATGAAGGCCGACCGGGTCCTCGCCGGGGCGGATCTGAATCGCCGGCGTGAGTACGAGCTGCGGGCCGCGCGCTCGGAGCCGGGCCTGGAACCGGCTCCGGCGCCTGCGCAGATCGCCTCGGCCTCCGAGGAGGAGTAGCCCCCCGGCCGTCAGGCCGTCAGCCACTCGGCGATCAGCTGCCCGATCAGGGGGCCCTGGTCCTCCTGCAGGAAGTGGCCGGCCTCGGGGATCACCCGGGGGGCCTCGCGCCCGATCGACTCTGCGAAGCGCTCTCCCACCGCCAGCGGGATGACAGGATCGGAATCGGCCCAGAGCATCAGCGTGGGGCGCTCGTCCCCGGCGAGGGCTTCGTGAACGCGCTGGCCGGCCTCGGCGCCGGGCGCATCCGGAGTCTGCGGGATCAGCAGCGGAAAGGCCCGCGCGCCGGCCTTCGCCCCGACCGAGGTGTAGGGGGCGTCATACGCGGCAATCACGTCATCGCCGGGGTCGTTCTTGCAACCGCCTCGCACGAGGAACCCGACCGGTAGGTCCTCGGTCCTCTCGACGAAGTCCCGGAACATCATCCAGGCATCGCTCATGCGCTGACGCCCCGTGAAGAGCCCCGTGTCGAGGATCACGATCCTGTCGAAGCGCTCGCGCTGCTCGACGGCCAGGCGCAGGCCGATCGGCCCGCCCCAGTCGTGGACGACGGCCGTCGCGCCGCGGATGTCGAGCTCCTCGAGCAGCGACCCGGCGAGGGCGGTGTGGCGGTCATAGGTGTAGAAGCCGATGTCCGTGGGCTTGTCCGAGCGTCCGAAGCCCGCAAGGTCGGGGGCGAGGCAGCGGAATCCGGCGTCGCGGACGGCCGGGATGACCTTGCGCCAGAGGTATGACCAGGTCGGCTCGCCGTGGAAGAAGACCACCGGTGACCCCTCGCCCTCGTCGAGGTGGGCCAGTCGCAGCCCCTCGAAGTCGCGGTAGACCGACTCGAAGGGGAAGTCGGGGAGTGCCTCCAACGCCTCGTCGGGCGCTCTGATCACCTCGGCCATGGCCCGGGGGAGCATACCCGGCGCCTCATCGGCTAGTCTCGCGCCCGATGCACACCTTCGCCCTGAAGCTCGGTCTCGTCCTGGCGGCCGAGAAGAGCAAGACCCCGTTCTACATAGCGGGCGGGATCCTGGTCGCCTGGGCCCTGTTGATCTCGCTGGGCGTCGGGATGCGCAAACCCGACTTTCCCTCCTCGCTGGGCCAGCAGCGGGCCGTCATGGCCATCAGCGCCGTCCTGGTCGTGATCACGGTGTCCACGGCCGTCGTCGTCTCAGGAGGCGACTCCGGCGCCACCGCCACCGCCTCCAAGCCTCCGAGCACCACCGAAACCGCACCCGCCGCGCCCGCAGAAACCACCCCTGCGGCCTCGGGCACACCCACGGCCACGACCGGCAGGCCCACCCCTTCCTCCTCGCCCGCGGTTGGCAGCACCGCCGCGCTCGAAGCGAACTCTCAGGGCCAGCTGAGCTACAACACGACGAGGCTCGCCGCCAAGGCCGGTGTCGTGACGATCGAACTGTCCAACTCCTCGCCGATCGAACACAACGTGGCGCTCGCCAAGGGCCAGAAGGCGCTGGGGCAGACACCCACGTTCACGGGCGGGAAGAGGAAGCTCACGCTGAAACTGGCGCCCGGGACATACACCTTCTACTGCACCGTCCCGGGCCATCGCCAGGCCGGCATGGAAGGCGTCCTGACGGTCACATCGTGAAGCTCTACGTCTGTTGGGGGACCTTCCCCACACCACGCCCCGGCGGTCATCCCTGCGCAAACGCCTACCACGCCCTGAGAGACGCGGGCCACGACCCTGAGGTGATCCGCTCCTACGGGCTGGCGCCGCTGCCTGGGGTGTTCAACCAGACGAGGGGCCGGCGCGAGGTGCAGGAGCTGACCGGCAACCGCTGGGTCCCCACCTTGACGCTGGACGGCGGCACGGTGATCGACGGCTCGGGCGAGATCGTCGAGTGGGCCCGCGCCAACCCGGCGTAGCTCTGACAGCGGCCGGGATCGCGCCCCGAGAGACGGCGCGCGACGAACTCCTCGTCATCCTCGTCGGCGTGTGCCGCGACCCGGCTCAGGGCGAGCGCCAGCACCGAGCAGAATGCCATCGCTCCGAGCCCCAGGATGAGGATGATGGTCAGCACGTTGATCGGCCTCTCGATGCTCCCCTCGAGAGTCAGGCTCCCACAGGGGACGGACGCCTGACCGACCGCAAGGCGGTGGAGCCGACCGTATCCGTAGATTTCTGCGCGGGGGGAAGGATGTCCTTCCGCCGAAGCCATGAAATTCCAGCGAAGGGAACCCGAAATGGACGTCCTTGCCAGGCTCGACGAGACACGCGCAGACATCAATGTTCTGGAGCACCCCTTCTACGAGCGCTGGGTCGCCGGGGCGTTGAGCGCCCGGGACCTCGCCCGCTATTCGGCCCGCTACCGCCGGGCGGTGCTCGCCCTCGCCGACGCCTCCGCCGCGGCAGCCGAGGCGGCCGGGCCTGAGCATGCCGACGGCCTGCGCCGCCACGCCGAGGAGGAGCACTCCCACATCGCGCTGTGGGACGCGTTCGCCGCCGCGTGTCAGGGCGACGGCTGCTCGGCGGCGCCGAATGACGGCGAGGCTCCCGGGACGGAGTCCTGTGTCGCGGCATGGACGGCAGGCGAAGACCTGCTGGAGAGGCTGGCCGTGCTCTACGCGATCGAGGCATCCCAGCCGGAGATCTCCCGAACCAAGCTCGAAGGCCTTCGGGAGCACTACCCCTACATCGAGGAGGGCCCGGCGACGGAGTACTTCAGCCTGCACGAGAAGCTCGACGTGGAGCACGCCGCCTCGGCGGGAAGGCTGATCGAGGAGCTGATGGCCGCCTGCCCCGAGCCCGAGGTCCAGGCAGACCGCATGGTCGGTCGTGCGCGGGCGGCTCTGCGGGGCAACTGGGAGCTCCTGGACGGAGTCGAGGCGGACGCCTGAGGCTCAGGCGCCGCGTCCGCCGGAAAGGCGCCAGGCGAACAGGACGGCGGCCACCGACGTCGCCAGGTTGAGACTCGAGACGCCTGGGCGCATGGGGATGGCTATGCGCGCGTCGGCCCGCTCGAGCAGCGCGTCGCTGAGGCCCTGGCGCTCCGTCCCGAAGGCCAGGATCGCGTCCGGGTCGAGCGCCGCCGGGTCGAGGTCCTCGCCGTCGGGGTCCAGTGCCAGCAGCGGCCGCCCGGTTGCGGCGAGATCGTCCAGGCCCCCCAGGCGGGCGACGGGGAGCGCGTAGTGCAGGCCGGCTGCGCCTCGCAGCGCATCGGGGCTCCAGGGGTCATGGCTGCCTGTGGTCAGCACTCCGGCCGCGTCCCCGGCTGCGGAGACCCGCACGCAGGCACCCATGTTGCCGAGGTCGCGGGGATCCTCCAGCAGGACGATCGGCGCGCCCCGGGGCGTTCTGAGCAGCGCGCCGATATCGGCCACACTGCGGGGGGCCAGGGCGATGACCCCGGTCGTTGGGGTCATCGGGGCGAGCTGCTCGAAGACCTCGCCGGGAACCTCCCGGGCCAGCACGGCCAGCTGGTCGCGGAGCTCCGGGGCCAGCTGGCCCGCCAGGCGTTCCAGCTCCGCAGCGTCCCTCGTCACGAGCAGTTCGAGCTCGGCGCCGAAGCGCAGGGCGTGCTTGACAGGGTGGAAGCCTTCGAGCACCGCCAGGCCCGGATCGCGTCGCGCACGGCCAAAGCGCGGGATGAGCGATCCGTCTCGCACGGGCTCGATGATCGCACGTGCGGGCTTCGCTAGCCTGTGGCGCGACCGCATGAAGCTCGAGGGCATCCACCACATCTCAGCGATCACGGGCGACGCGGAGGGCAATGTCGCCTTCTACACGGGCGTCCTGGGGATGCGGATGGTCAAGCGGACCGTCAATCAGGACGAACCGGCCGTCTACCACCTCTTCTACGGCGACGAGGACGGCTCACCGGGAATGGACCTGACGTTCTTCGAGTATCCCGGTGCGGCCCCCGGGATCGCCGGCGCCGGCATGGTCCACCGGATCGTCTGGCGCGTCGCATCGACGGCGGCGCTGGACTTCTGGCGCGAGCGTCTGAGCTCATTCGGCGTGGAGACCGATCTGAAAGACGAGAGCCTCCTGTTCGCGGACCCCGAGGGTCTCGAACACGAGCTGATCGTCTCCCGCAGCCCCGACAGGCCGCTGAGCGCGGCCTCGCCGGAGGTCCCCGCCGAGCATGCGCTGCAGGGCTTCGACGGCGTGCGGGCCTACAGCAGCGACCCGATCCGCAGCCAGCGGCTGCTGTCGGAGACGCTCGGCTTCACGCGCCGAGAGGGGGAGAGCTGGGAAGTGCGGGGAGAGGAGCGCGGTGGCATCTATGCGTATGACCCGGCCCCGCCCGAGATCAACCGGCGCCAGGGAGCCGGCTCGGTGCATCACGTCGCGTTCGCCTCGCGGATGGGCGAGATCGAGGACTGGCGCAAGCTGATCGCCGAGGCGGGCGCGCGCCCGACGCCGGTCGTCGAGCGGTTCTACTTCAAATCGGTCTACTTCCTGGAGCCGAGCGGGGTGCTGTTCGAGATCGCGACCATCGGACCGGGCTTCGCGGTCGACGAGGACGAGGCCCATCTGGGCGAGCGTCTCTCCCTGCCGCCGCCATTTGAGCCGCTGCGCGAGCAGCTCGAGCAGACACTCAGGCCGCTGCCCTACCCGCCGGCCTGGCGGCTCGCGCCCTCCTGAGGGCCCCGCCCCGCCGCGCCACCGTCCATCCGGCGGGCCAGATCTGCCTTGCCGAGCTCAGGTCGAGCCGTCAGGACCCGATACATGAGTCATGCATGGTCAGGACGATCGCGGGATCGTCGATCAATCCGCCCTGCGGATGCGTGAGGCGACGTTCGCCGCGGGCGTCTGGCTGACCTATGCCGTCTGCGGCTCCAGCGGCATCTACATCATCCTCACCTGGGAGCGCCCGCATCGCAGCGTGATCGCCGTCCTGTTCGGGGCCGGCCTGCTCGCGGCGGCGGTGGTCTCGCAGCTTCCCCGGGCCCGGATCGTCCGCAGCGCCTACCGAGAGGCGTTCTTCTTCGGCTGGAGCCTGCTGGACCTGGGGCTGATCGTCGCCGCGACGATTGCCGACGGAGGCACCGGCAGCCCGCTTGCGCTGATCTTCTTCATCCCCGTCGTATTCGCGGCGATGTCCTACCCCCTCTCCTCGGTCGCCGCTGTGGCAGGTCTGTCCGTCTCGGCCTACCTGAGCCTGGCCGTCACTACCGGCGGCGCGTCGTGGGGCTATCAGGCCCTGTTCGTGGTGATGCTGGCCTGCACGGGGGCCATGAGCGCGTGGCAGGCCCGCAACCACGGCCGCCAGCACAAAGCCCTGATGGAGGTCTCCCGGGCCGATCCGCTGACGGGCTGCCTGAACCGGCGCGGCTTCGAGGAGCGCGCCGTCGCGGAGATCTCGGCGGCCACCCGCCGGGCGCATCAGGGGGCCGTCCTGATCCTGGACGTCGACCACTTCAAGGAGGTCAACGACCGCTACGGGCACGGGGCCGGCGATGAGCTGCTGCGGTGGGTCGTGCGGACGCTTCGCTCGACGATCCGCCCCAATGACGCGATCGGGCGGATCGGGGGCGACGAGTTCGCGGTCCTGTTCGCCGACATCGAGCCCGCCCAGGCACTGGAGACCGCCGCGCGGATGAACACGGCACTCAGCCGGCGGGCGCCCTGCTCGATCGGCGTCGCCAGCTTCCCGATGGACGGGGTCGCCCTGGAGGAGCTGATGCGCGAGGCCGACGGGCGCCTCTACGCCTCCCGCCACGGCCGCCCCGACCGGACCAGCGCCAACGAGCGCCTCAGCTGGGCCACGACGCTGGCCCACGCCGTCGACGTGCGGATGAACGCGGAGCACGAACACTCCCGGGCCGTTGCCGAGCTGGCGGTTGCGATCGCCACCAGCCTCGGCTGGACCGAGGAGATGCTGGGGATGCTGCGGATCGCCGCGACGCTCCACGACGTGGGCAAGGTCACGATCCCCGACCGGATCCTCTGCAAGCCGGGGCGCCTGACGGACGAGGAGTTCGAGCAGATCAAGGGACACAGCCTGGCCGGGGCAGAACTGGTCGGCCGGGTCGAGGGACTGGGCATGGTCGTCCCCTGGATCCGGCACTCACACGAGAGCTTCGACGGGACCGGCTATCCGGACGGCCTGGGCGGGGAGGCGATCCCGCAGGCCTCGCGGATCATGCTCGTTGCGGACGCCTTCGACGCGATCACGAGCTCTCGCCCCTACCGTGAGGCGCTCCCGATCGAGCACGCCTGCGAAGAGCTCAGAGAGGGCTCCGGGACGCAGTTCGATCCCGTCTGTGTCGCGGCGCTTCTGGAGCTGCTCGAGCATGAGGCCGAGCCCCGGGACGCACCGCGAACCTGGCCGGCCCTCGGCTCCCGCTAGACGGGGGCGCCCCGGTCACGGCGCGAGCGGGGGGAGCGCCCGGCGAGGACCGCGCCCCAGTCCGACGTCGCCTCGACGGGCGCGGGCTCCGTCGTCGCGATGAACTCGAGCAGCGCATCGGCGAGGCCCTCCGGGTCTTCGAGGTTGGGGAAGTGGGCGGCCGCCGGAAGGGTTCTCAGGTGGCTGCCGGGAATGGCCCGATGGGCCGCTCGGCCGTGCTCCAGTGGGATCGTGTGGTCGCGCTCCCCCCAGACGATCAGCGTCGGGAGCAGCTCGAGCAGATAGAGCCTGTCCGTTGCGCTGACGCGCTGGCCGCGGGCATCGATGACCGCGCGAAGGGTCTGCAGAAAGGCCTCGCGAGCGTCACCGTTCTCGAGTGGTCGCAAAGCCCTCGCGACCGCCTGGAGGTAGGCCCCGCCGCCCATGCCCCGCCGGCGCATCCGCAGGCCGGCATCCCACAGCCCGCCGAGCAGCCTGGGGTGGATCGTGGCGGCGAGCAGCTTTGACATGCCGGGCAGGGCAGCGGTCCGCAGCATCGGCGAGACATCCCGTCCGAGGCCGCCGCTGGAGACGAGGACGAGTCGCTCGACACGATGGGGAAATTGATAGAAGAACTGCAGCGCCACCCCGCCGCCGAGGGAATGGCCCACGATCGTGGCCCGCTCGATGCCGATCGCGGCGAGCAGATCGCGGATGCTGGCGGCGTGGGCGCCAAGCGAGTAGTCCCCCCGGGGCGCTGCCGAATCACCGTGGCCGATCAGGTCCGGCGCGACGACCGTGTATTCGCCGGCCAGCCGCTCGGCCACCGCCTGCCAGTGGCGCGAGGAATTGAGCATGCCGTGGATCAGCACCACGGGAGGACCGCTGCCGGTGATGCGGTAGATCACCCGGCGTCCGTGAAGGTGGATCTCCCACTCCTCGAACTGCGCCACGCGGCCTGACGCTAGCAAAGCGAGATACTGCGACCGCGATGCTCCGGCTCGTCACGATCCCGATCAGCCACTACTGCGAGAAGGCGCGCTGGGCGCTGCAGCGGGCGGGATTGCAATACCGCGAGGAGCCTCACATCCAGGGTCTGCACCGGCTCCACGCGAGGCGGGCGGGCGGATCGGGCACGGTGCCGGTGCTCGTGACCCCGGAGGGGGCGATCGGGGAGTCCGAGCAGATCCTGGAGTACTGCGACCGCGAGCTCCCGGAGGCCGCCAGGCTTCTCCCCGGCGAGGAGCAGCTCCGGCGCGAGACGCTGGCGCTGGCACGGCGCTTCGACGCCGGCCTCGGACCCGCCGGGCGGAGGCTGATCTACGTGCGGATGTTCGCTCAGCCGGAGGTGCTGCTCAGGTACAACAACCAGGGCGTCCCGCGCTGGGAGGACCACCTCCTCCGTCACAGCCTTCCGCTGGCCCGGCGGCTCATCGGCCGGTTCCTGAGGATCGAGCCGGGGGTCGAGGCGGGTGACGAGGCGCTTGTCTGGCGCGAGCTGGACTTCGTCGCGGGGCTGCTGGCCGACGGCCGGCGGCACCTGCTGGGGGATCGCTTCACGGCCGCCGACCTGACCTTCGCGGCGCTGGCCGCACCCGTCGTGATGCCCGGCACCTACGGCTGCAGGCTCCCCCTGCCGGACGAGCTGGACGCTCCCACGGCGGCGATCGTCAGGCGCGGACGGGAGCATCCCGCCGGCGCCTATGCGCTGCGTCTGAGCGAACACAGGACGTAGCAGCTGTAGATTGCACGTTGGCCGTTTCGGCCAGTTGCCCGCGTCTGGCGCCCGCAATAGACTCGCGACGGATGGCGAGCGGTGGCGGTACGACGATTGATGTCCCGAACGGGCATCCCTCGCCGCCCGAGGACGACGGGACGGCCACCGCGGTGCGCCTCGAGGGGATCCGCAAGAGCTACGGTGACGTCGTCGCGATCGAGCAGCTCTCGCTGGACGTCCGCTCGGGTGAGTTCTTCACGATGCTCGGACCGTCGGGTTCGGGCAAGACGACGACGCTGCGAGTGATCGCGGGCTTCGAGCCGGCCGACGCCGGACGGGTGGAGCTTCACGGGCTCGACGTGACGAACTCCCCCCCTTACGAGCGGGCCGTCAACACCGTCTTCCAGGACTATGCCCTGTTCCCGCACATGAGCGTCCTGGACAACGTGGCATACGGCCTGCGGGTCAAGGGCGTCGCGAAGCGCGAGCGGGCCGACCGGGCGGCGCAGGCGCTCGAGATGGTCCGCCTGCCCGGGGTCGGCGAGCGCCGGCCGATCCAGCTCTCGGGCGGACAGCGCCAGCGGGTCGCGCTGGCGAGGGCGATCGTCAACCGGCCCCGCGTGCTGCTGCTGGATGAGCCGCTCGGCGCGCTGGACCTGAAGCTCCGCGAGGAGATGCAGCTCGAGCTGAAGTCGATCCAGCGCGAGTTGAGCCAGCAGATCACCTTCATCTACGTGACCCACGACCAGGATGAGGCGCTGACGATGAGCGACCGGATCGCAGTCTTCTCGCACGGCAGGATCGAGCAGATCGGAACCCCCGGGGAGATCTACGAGCGGCCGGTCAACGAGTTCGTTGCCGCCTTCGTCGGCACCTCGAACATCATCGAGCGGGATGGGCGCCGCTACCTGATTCGCCCGGAGAAGATCCGCCTGCTGGCCGCGGGCGAGGACAGCCCCGGCGCGGTCGCGGGAGTGATCCGCGAGGTCGCCTACCTGGGCTCTTTCACCAGGTACATCGTCGAGTCCGATGCAGGCGACTCGCTGGTCGTCTTGAAACAGAACTTTGATCAATCAGCCGCAGGGGCGCTCGCCGAACGGGGGCGCCCTGTACGTCTGGCCTGGCAGCAGGCGGATGCGTCGGTGCTCGGCACAAATCAAGAGGAGGAAGTGAACCGATGAGGATTGCGAGAATCGATTGGGTCCTGGGGGCGGTACTGGTGGTGTTGGCCATCGGCGTTGGCGCCTGCGGCAGCTCCTCGAGCACTACGGCTTCCTCGACTCTGCCAACCAGCATCGGCGCCGGCGAGGGCCAGCTGAACCTGGTGGCCTGGGAAGGGTATACGCAGCCCGAATGGGTGAAGCCGTTCGAAAAGGCGACCGGTTGCGTGGTGCACGCCAAGTACGCCGGCTCCTCTGACGAAATGGTCACCCTGATGCGCCAGGGCGGAGGCAGCCAGTACGACATGGTCTCGGCCTCGGGAGACGCGAGCCTGCGGCTGATCCGCGGCGGCGATCTGGCCGAGATGAACGTGAACCTCGTTCCGCAGTGGAAGAACTTCATCCCGCAACTGCAGTCGCCGCCGCACAACACGGTTGACGGCAAGCACTACGGGATCTCGCTCCAGTGGGGACCGAACATCCTGCTCTACAACTCCAAGGCGGTGAGCCCCGCTCCCACGAGCTGGTCGGTCATCTACAGCCCGCAGTACAAAGGCCGGATCAGCGTTCCGAACAACCCGATCCAGATCGCCGACGCTGCGCTCTATCTGTCAAAGACGAAGCCCAGCCTCGGGATCACCGACCCCTACGAGCTCACCGAAGCGCAGCTCAACGCGGCCGGTGAACTGCTCAAACAGCAGAAGCCGCTGATCAAGAAGTACTGGGCGCTGGCCTCGGACGAGATCGAACTGTTCAAGAACGGGGACGCCACGATCGGTGCGGCCTGGCCGTACCAGCAGAGCACCCTGCAGGCCGACAAGGTCCCCGTCAAGAGCGTCATCCCGGCCGAGGGCGCGACGGGCTGGGCGGACACCTGGATGCTCTCGGCTCACGCCAAGCACCCCAACTGCGCCTACAAGTGGGTGAACTGGGTCTCCGAACCGAAGATCCAGGCCGAGCAGGCGATCTCCTACGGGGAGACGCCGGCCAACACCAAGGCCTGCGCCTACATGGAAAAAATGCAGCAGGGCTCCTGCGCGGTCTACCACGCCAACGCGCCGAGCGCCTACTTCAACTCGATCAAGTTCTGGAAGACACCCGTGCCGGAGTGCGGCAACGGCCAGACCGACTGCATGGACTACAGCGCCTGGCAGCAGAAGTGGACAGAAGCAACCGGCTAGCCGGAAGCAGGCGGTGAGCTTGGCGTCGAGCCCGGCCACCGCACCGACGGTCCGCAACCGCGTGTCGGCGAGCATGTTTCGCCGGCCGTGGCTGCGGGCCGTGGTACTGCTGTCCGCCCCGGGGGCATGGTTCGTCCTGATCTACCTGGCGGCGCTGGTGCTGCTGTTCGTCTCGGCACTCTGGAGCGTCGAACCGTTCACGGGCAAGCTGGTCCACCAGTGGACGCTCCAGAACTTCGAAACCCTGGTCAAAGTCCCGGTCTACCGGACGATCGCCCTGCGGACGATCGGGATCGCCGCGGCGGTGACCCTGACCGACGCGATCCTGGCGGTCCCGTTCGCCTTCTTCGCCGTGAGGCTCGCCCCCAGGCGCCTGCAGGGCGCGCTGTTCATAGCGGTCCTGATCCCGTTGTGGTCGAGCTATCTCGTGAGGGTCTACGTGTGGCGGCTGATCCTCTCCGAAGACGGCGTCCTGAACTGGACGCTCAAGCAGATCGGCCTTGGCGCGTCGAACATCGGCTACACCAACTGGGCCGTCTGGATCGTCTTCAGCTACATCTGGCTGCCCTTCATGATCCTGCCGATCTGGTCAGCCTTCGAGCGGCTACCCGACTCCTATATCGAGGCCTCGGCCGACCTCGGCGCGCGCGGCTGGCGGACCTTCCGCTCGGTTGTCTTCCCGCTGGTCCTGCCGGGGATCGCCGCCGGATCGATCTTCACGTTCGCCCTCACCCTGGGCGACTTCATCACCCCGTCGCTCGTCGGCGGCTCGGGCTCGACGTTCATCGGCAACGTCGTCTACGCGAACGTGGGCGTCGCCAACAACATCCCCTTCGCGGCCGCATTCGCGACGGTGCCGCTGATCGTGATGGCGATCTACCTGCTGCTGGCCCGGCGTCTCGGAGCCTTCGAGGCGCTGTGATCGGCTCGGGACGATGGGGACGCCTCGCCTTCGCCGTCTGGACGGCCCTGATCCTGCTGTTCCTGTTCGTGCCGATCCTGATCATCGTCCTCTACGCGTTCAACCCCTCGAACGTTCAGAGCTGGCCGCTGGAAGGCCTCTCGACAAAGTGGTTCTCCTCGACCTGGCACAACGAAGAAATGCGACACGCCTTCTGGCTGTCGATCAGGGCGGGGCTGTTCTCGACGGCGATCGCGATGCTGCTCGGTTCGATGGCGGCCTTCGCCGTCCACCGTTTCCGCTTCTTCGGGCGCGAAGCGATCTCCTTCGTCTTCGTCCTGCCGATCGCCCTGCCGGGGATCATCACCGGCATGGCCCTGAACTCGGCCATCACGTTCGCGGGCATCAACTTCTCGCTGATGACGATCATCATCGGCCACGCGACGTTCTGCATCGTGGTCGTCTACAACAACATCCTGGCGCGGCTGCGCCGGACGCCGACGTCGCTGCTCGAGGCGTCCATGGATCTCGGGGCCGACGGCTGGCAGACGTTTCGCCTGGTGACTCTCCCGGTGATCGCGACGGCGCTCGTCGCGGGCGGCCTGCTCGCATTCGCGCTGTCGTTCGATGAGATCGTCGTGACGATCTTCACGGCCGGGGCGCAGAACACGCTGCCGATCTGGATCTTCGGCAACATCCGCCTGGGCCAGCAGCTGCCTCAGGTCAACGTTGTCGTGCTGTTCGTGATCGTCCTGAGCATCATCCCGGTCGCACTTGCGCAACGGCTGACGCGCGACACGGGCATGCTCCGCCGGCCCGCCGCCCCCCGGGAGGACGGTGCATGAGCGATACCGTCGAACGCTTGGATCAGCGCCGCACGCCATACCTGGACGCACTGAACGACTACGCCGAGCGGATCCCGGCGCGTCTTCATGTGCCCGGCCACAAGGGCGGTCCCGGCGCCGACCCAGGACTGATGGGGGCGATCGGCGAGCGGGCTCTGGCGATGGACATTCCCGCGCTGACCTACGGGATCGACGTGGGGGTCGACCCGACGCCGTTCGAAGAAGCCCAGGCGCTGGCGGCCGAGGCCTGGGGAGCCCAGCGCGCCTGGTTTCTGATCAACGGCGCCTCCCAGGGCAACCTCTCCGCGGGCCTCGCCCTGGCTCACAAGGGCCGTGAGCTGGTCGTCCAGCGCAACGCCCACTCGAGCACGATCGACGCCCTGGTGATGTCGGGGATGCGCCCCACCTTCGTCGCGCCCGAGGTCGACCCGGAGCTGGGCATCGCACACTGCCTGACCCCCGAGGCGCTCGACGAGGCGCTCGGGCAGACGCCCGCGGCCGTGGGCGCCCTGGTCATCTCACCGACCTATTTCGGCGCGTGCGCCGACGTGAGATCCCTGGCCGAGGTGGCTCACGCCCGCGGAGTCGCCCTGGTGGTCGATGAGGCCTGGGGGGCTCATCTGGCGTTCCATGAGGAGCTGCCCGAGCACGCTCTCGCCGCTGGAGCCGACCTGGTCATCTCCAGCACCCACAAGATCGTCGGCAGCCTGACCCAGTCGGCGATGCTCCACCTGGGCCACGAGGGGCTGATCGGCGCGGATGTCGTGGACCGTGCCGTGACCCTGACCGAGTCGACCAGCCCCAACGCGATGCTCTACGGGTCGCTGGACGCGGCACGCCGCCAGGCTGCCGTGCACGGTCACGAACTGCTCGAGCACACGATGGCGGCGCTCGCCGAGGCTCGAGCGCAGATCAAGGCGATCGACGGGCTGGACGTGCTCGACGAGCGGATGGTCGGACGGGCCGGGGTCCACGGCTATGACCCGCTGCGCCTGGCCGTGGACGTTCGCGGAATCGCCGCGAGCGGCTACGAGCTCGCGGCACTCCTGCGGGAGATCGACGACATCAACCTCGAGCTCTACGGCCAGCATGTGATCGTCGCCGTCTTCGGGATGGGCGAGCGGCGGCTTCCCGAGGCGAAACGGTTCGTCGGCGCGCTGCGCGAGGCGGCCGGGAGGGTCGGCCGCGACCCCGGCGGCGAGCAGGCGTCATTCGCCGCCGCGCCGCCCTGGGGCGAGCTCGCCATGACGCCCCGAGAGGCATACCTGGGGGCACAGGAGATCGTTCCCGCGGCCGACGCCGTCGGCAGGATCGCGGCCGAGTCGCTCGCGACCTACCCGCCCGGGATCCCCAACGTGCTCCCGGGGGAGCGCCTGACGGCGGAGACGCTCGCCTACATCCAGGGCACGCTCGAGCTGGGCGGAAGCGTCCGGGGCGCGAGCGACCGCCTGCTGCGGACGGTCCGGGTCGTCGCCGAGACGGGCTAGCCCTAAGCCCCGAGCCCGGCGACGTCGCGCAACCAGCGCGAGAACAGCTCGCGCGCGAGAGGTACCGACCGGGGCTCGATCGCGGCAACCTGGTCGAGCATCCGTCGCGGGGCGCCCGGGCCGCCGAGGCTCTCCAGTTCCTCCACGTAGGCGGGGATCTCCATCCACTCGCGGGCCAGCTCCGAGTCGACCTCGAGATGGAACTGGAGCGCGTAGGCGCGGCCGATCACAAAGGCCTGCTGCTCAAAGAGATCGGACTCGGCGAGACGGACGGCGCCGGCGGGGAGCTCGTATGTGTCGCCGTGCCACTGCAGCGTCTGGAACTCGCGGGGCGCGCCCCCAAAGACCGGATCCCCCGCGGCCGCGCCGCTGAGGCGCACTCCCATCACGCCGAGCTCGGGCCGGCGACCCGGTGAGACACGCGCCCCGAGGCTCGCGGCAAGCAGCTGCGCCCCGAGACAGACACCCCAGTAGGGCCGGCCCGCGGCGACCGCTTCGGCGATCAGCTGCTTCTCGGCGGTCAGCCAGGGGTGGGTCTCGTCTTCGTAGGCGCCCATGGCGCCGCCCATCACGACGATCCCCCCGTAGTCCCGCCAGTCCGGTAAGCGGTGCTCTTCGTTGAGCAGGATCCGCTCGAGCGCGACCCCTCGGTCGCGCGCCTCATCCTCGTATACGCCGGGCGGCTCGCAGCCCGCGTGCTGCAGAACGAGGAGCGTCCGGGCGTGACTCATCGCCGGCAGTCTAGGCGCCTAGACTGCCCCGATGGCCCGGGGTGTCCTGAGGGAGGGTCCCTTCCGTCTGCTGTTTGCGGCCCGGGCCGTCTCGTCGCTGGGCGACCGGCTCGTACCCGTGGCGCTGGCCTTCGCGGTCCTCGAGCTGACCGGGTCGATCACCGACCTGGGCCTCGTGATCGCCGCGCAGACGACGCCGTTGATCCTGCTGGTGCTGTTCGGGGGAGTCTGGGCAGATCGGCTCCCGCGCCGGCTGGTGATGCTCGCCTCCGATTGCGTACGGGCGGTGGCGCAGGCGATCAGCGCCGTCCTGCTGCTGACGGGGAGCGCGCAGATATGGCAGCTGATGGTGCTGCAGGCGGTCTATGGCGCAGCCGAGGCCTTCTTCGGGCCGGCCTCGACGGCCGTCGTCGCGGAGACGGTGCCGACCGAGCAGCTCCAGCCGGCCAATGCCCTGCTCGGGTTGACCGACAACGCCGCCTCGGTCGCCGGCCCGGCGCTCGCCGGCGTGATCGTCTCGGCGGCCTCGCCGGGATGGGGCCTGGCGTTCGATTCGGTGACCTTCCTGGCGAGCGGAGCATTCCTGCTGGCGCTCCGGATCACGCCCACCAAGCTCCAGGCGCGGCGGAGCACCCTGACCGAGCTGCGCGAGGGCTGGAGGGCGTTCTCATCGCGCCGCTGGCTGTGGGCGAGCGTCCTCTTCTTCACCCTCTACATCGCGCTGGTCTATGCCCCCTGGCAGGTACTCGGCCCGGTGGTCGCGCGGGAACATCTCGGCGGCGCAGCGGCCTGGGCGGCGATCAGCGCTTCGCTCGGGGCGGGCGCCGTGGCAGGTGGGCTGCTCGGCATGCGCTGGCGCCCCCGCCTGCCGCTGAGGGTGGCGTTCCTGGTGTTCCTGGTCAGCGGCCCCGCTCTGCTTGTCCTGCTGGGCGCCCACGCCCCCCTGTCGGCGATCATGGGGATGGCAATCATCGACGGCGCCGCGGCGAGCCTCTTCAACGCCTGGTGGTTCACCGCGCAGCAGCTCGAGGTGCCCGCGCCGGAGCTCTCGCGGGTCTCCTCATGGGACTACCTCGGCTCGCTCGTCTTCGAGCCGGCGGGCCTGATCGCGGTCGGGCCGGTCGCAGCCGTCCTGGGCGTGTCCGCCACGCTCTACGGAGCGGCGGCGATCGGCGTGCTGCTGGCGGTGGCGGTTCTGCTCGTGCCGGAGGTCCGCAACTTCAGCCCCCGTGAAAACAGCTCGCCGCTCACTAGAGTCGGGGCATGACCTACACACCTCCGCAGCAGATCCTCGAGCGTTACGCCTCCGTCCTGATCGACTTCGCGCTCGGCGGAGGCGAGGGCATCAAGCCCGGAGACGTGGTCCGGGTGACCTCGCCCGAGTGCGCCAAGCCGCTCTACATGGAGCTTCTGAAGGCTGTCTGGCGCGCCGGGGGGCACGTGATCAGCGGCTACTACCCGGACGAGGAGCAGCGCGCCGGCGGCTCACTGGCCTTCTATGAGATCGCCTCGGACGAGCAGATCAGCTACCTCCCCGCGAAATACATGAAAGGCCTGGTCGATGAGATGGACCACCAGGTCTCGGTCATCGCGGACAACGACCCGCATGCCCTCGAGGCGGTCGACCCGTCACGGATCATGCGACGCGGAGAGACGATGCGCCCAGTCATGGACTGGCGCGGAGAGAAGGAGAACGACGGACGCTTCAGCTGGACGCTGGGGCTGTACGGCACCCAGGCGATGGCCGACGAGGCAGGGCTGAGCCTCGAGCAGTACTGGGAGCAGATCATCCACGCATGCTTCCTCGACGAGGAGGACCCGATATCCCGCTGGCGCGAGGTCGGCCGCCGGCTCGAGGAGGCTCGCGAAGGCCTCGATGCGCTGGACATCGAGCGCGTCCACGTCGAGGGCGAGGACGTCGACCTGTGGGTGACGATCGGTGAGAAACGGCGCTGGCTGGGGGGCCGCGGGCGGAACATCCCCAGCTTCGAGCTGTTCACGAGCCCCGACTGGCGAGGCACCGAGGGCTGGATCAGCTTCAACCAGCCGCTCTACCACTACGGCAAGCTGATCAGCGGCATCCGCCTCGAGTTCAAGGACGGTGTTGTCACAGAGGCGACCGCGGAGGAGAACGAAGCAACGCTGAAAGAGATGATCGCGACGCCCGGGGCCGACCGTGTCGGTGAGTTCTCGCTGACCGACAAACGCTTCTCGCGGATCACCCGCTTCATGGCCCAGACGCTCTATGACGAGAACGTCGGGGGTCCCTTCGGGAACACCCATGTGGCGGTCGGTCGCGCCTACCAGGACGCCCTGGCCGGCGACCCCGCAGGTGTCGAGGCGACCGAGTGGGAGCGGCTGGGGTTCAACAACTCGAGCGTCCACACCGACATCGTCTCGACCAGCGACCGGGTCGTCACCGCGCAGCTGCGCGGGGGCGGGGAGAAGGTCATCTACCGAAACGGTGAGTTCCAGCTCGACTGAGCACGCGATCAGCATCGCGCACTCGAGCCCACCGACACCTGCAGCTCGATAACACTATGGCCTGGACGCTTTAGAACGCCGAACACAGGGGGTGGCTGAAGATGGAGGCCGGACAGCAGGGTGGCGCCGTGGAGCGGGGTTCCTATTCGATCCTTGATGCCGACGAACTCGAGCGGACGGGCAACTGGTGCCTTGTCCGGCGCTCTCTGGGGATCAGCTCCTTCGGGGCCAACCTCGTTGAGATTCCGCCGGGTGAGACGATCCCCGAACACGACGAGATCGATCGCAACCAGGAGGAGCTGTTCGTCTTCCTCACGGGCTCGCCGCTGATGGTGATCGACGGCGTCGATCACCGTGTCTCGACGGGTGCATTCGCGCGACTGGATCCCGAGCTGCGGCGGACGGTTCGCAACGACGGCCCCGAGCCGGTTCAGGTGCTGATCGTCTCAGCGCCGCGATCGAGCGGTTACGAGCCGATGGGCTGGGCATGAGCGCCGCGGGAAGCAGCGATACCCACCTGAGGGCGGCGATCGATCGTTACAACGAGGCCTGGAACGCACAGGATCTGGACGCGATCATGGCGATGCACGCGCCGGACATGGTCTTCGAGAATCACACGGCTCACGAGCGCGCCGAGGGCGAGGAGGTGCGGGCCCACATCGCGGCGATCTTCGAAGGATGGCCAGACCTCACCTTCGAGCCTCGCCGCCTCTACGTCCGGGAGGACCTGGTCGTTCAGGAGTGGACGGCGAGCGCCACCCAGACGCGTGAGCTGCGCAGGGGTGAGATCGTCTCCCCCGCGAGCGGAAAGCGGATCGAATGGGTGGGGATGGACGTGATCCCTTTCGAGAACGGCCTGGTCAAGCGCAAGGACGTCTACTCGGACTCCGTCGGCATCCTCCAGCAGGTCGGGCTGCTGTAGCGGAAGCCGTCGCTACCGCGACGCAGCTTTCCGATAGAAGGCGACGGCCAACGGCGCGAAGACCCCGACTATCACCAGCGACCAGATGACGGCGCCGAGGACGTCGTTGCTGTTGGGCCCGCCCAGCCAGAGATGGCGGATCGAGTCGACGACGATCGTGAACGGGTTGACTTCGGCGAACTGCCGAAGGCCTTCCGGCATCGATGCGACGGGCACGAAGGCGGAGGACAGGAAGGTCAGCGGAAAGACCGCAATGAAGCCGACTGAGTTGACGGATTCGGGCGAGGAGACGAGCAGGCCCAGAAAGGCGAGGAACCAGGAGAAGGAGTAGCCGAACAGCAGCAGGATCCCGATTCCGGCAAGCGCATCGAGGAAGCTCGTATGGAAGGTAAACCCGATCAGGACACCCGTTGCGAGAAGGATCGTCATCGAGAGGGTGTTCGTCACGACATCTGAAAGGGTGCGCCCCGCGAGCACGGCGGCCCGCGACATCGGCAGAGAGCGGAAGCGGTCGATCAGTCCCTTGCGTACATCGTCGTTCAGGCCCAGGGCCGTCGCGAACCCGCCGAAGGCGATGTTCTGGACGATGATCCCGGGGATGAGATAGTCGATGTAGCTGTAGCCGGGCGTGCTGATCGCCCCGCCGAAGACGTAGGCGAAGAGCAGCACGAACATGATCGGCTGGACCGTGAAACCGATCAGCAGTTCGGGCGCTCGCCGCAGGCGGACCACGTTGCGCTCGGCGATGATCAGCGTGTCGGTCACGAGGCGCCTCATGCCGCCTCCTCCTGCACGTCCGAGCCGTCGTCGGCTTCCGCTGCGTGACCTGTGAGGGCCAGGAAGACGTCATCCAGCGTCGGACGCCGCAACGCCAGGTCATCGACCCCGATGCCCGCGTCGCTGAGCAGCCGCACGGCCTCGACGATCGAGCCTCGGCGCTGGCGGACGCCGACCTTCAGCAGCCCGCCCTCGCACGAGGGCGGCTCGTCGGACATCGGTGTTAGCGCCCGGACCGCCGCGTCGGTATCCGCTACATCGTCCAGGCGGACCTCCAGGCGCTCGCCGCCCAGGCGGTCCTTGAGCTGGTCGGGTGTCCCCTCCGCGATCAGCCTGCCGTGATCGATGACCGCGATCGTGTCCGCCAGGCGGTCTGCCTCGTCCAGATACTGCGTCGTCAACAGGACGGTCGTGCCCTCGGCCACAAGTCCCTCGATCATCGCCCACAGGCTCAGCCGGCTGCGGGGGTCCAGCCCGGTCGTGGGCTCGTCGAGGAACAGGACGGGCGGCCGGGCGACGAGTGCGGCCGCCAGGTCGAGGCGCCTGCGCATCCCGCCCGAGTAGGTCTTGGTCGCCTGGCTCGAGGCCTCGACGAGGTCGAACCGCTCGAGCAGCTCCCGCCCGCGTGACTTCGCCTCCCCACGGCCCTCCCCGTAGAGGCGGCCGACCATGGTCAGGTTCTCGAGACCCGTCAGGTTCTCGTCGACGGCTGCGTACTGGCCCGCGAGGCCGATCTGCTCGCGCAGGGCGGCCGCGTCGTGGTCGACATCGAGACCCAGCACGCGGGCCGATCCCGAGTCGGCCTTGAGGAGTGTCGCGAGGACTCGGACCAGGGTTGTCTTGCCCGCCCCGTTGGGCCCCAACAGGCCCATCACCTGGCCCTGGGCCGCGAGCAGGTCGACGCCGTCGAGCGCCCGGACCTCGCCGAAGTGCTTGACGATCCCCTCGACTTCGATTGCGGATCTGTCGCCGGTCGATGTCACAGCGCCCCACACTAGCCGCCGATCACGCGACCGCCGGTCTCCGGGAGCGTCCGAAAGGTTGTCCACCAGGCCTGATTAGCTTGTGCTCGGGCGGTATATGTTTGGGCCAGCCACCAAACGGAGCTCTGCCAGGAAATGTCGCAGGACGACGGTCACAGCGAGCGGGAGCAGAAGGCATCGGTGCTGATACCGCTCGATGCCGAGGAGGCCATGCTGGCCCTCCAGCGATTCAGGCGCACCGGTGCCGGCGAGGCACCCTTCGTCCCACCCGCCGACACGCGCCGGCACTCCTGAGGGGCCGGCAGTCGCCGCCGCCGCGGGACCAACTGCCGGTGCCCGATTCCTCGCCACGACGAGGGGAAAGTAGTAGTGTCGTGGGGGTACGGTCGACGGCCTCTCCTGGAGGCGCCGGACCGCAGTTCAGGTTGTAGAAGGGGGATGTGCCTGATGCCGAGCGTGATCGGCCAGAGCGCAGCGGTGGCTCGGAATGCAGGGCTCGCGGGGGAGGCCGGGTATGGCCTCAGGCGCCCCGAGCGGCAACTGCTGACCGCCGCGACGGTGCTCGCGTTGCTGGTCCTGCTGGCGCTCATGGCGCACTCGGCCGTGACGGGTGACCGCGGCGGCCGCGCCGCTCATGAGCCCCTGGCCCTGCCGGGCGCTCTCACCTCGGCAGCGTCGATCAGCATCGGCTCGTCCGATCACCGCTTCTGGGTGCGTCGCGGAGGAGCCGCCCTGACGAGCCGGGGCGGCGCGATCGGGGCCGCCTTCACACCCTCGGGCGCGACCCTGAGCGTCGCCTCCGGGACGGTCAGCCTCGCGCTCGCGGGCGTGGGACGCGACGGGCGCCTGCTGCGGGTCGGCGCGAGCTCGCCGGCCGCGGCCGCAAACCGCGTGCACTATCGCCACGGGCCCGTCGGCGAAACCTACGAAAACGGCCCCTTTGGGCTCGAGCAGCGCTTCTCTGTAAACCGGCGCCCGGCGCGCGGCGCGGGGCCGCTGCTGCTGAGCCTCCGCGTCGGCGGGTCGCTGATCGCCCGCCAGGACGGGCGGCAGATCACGTTCGGGGCGGGTGCCCGTGAGAGCGCCCTGCGTTACGGGCAGCTGAGCGCCGTGGACGCAACCGGCCGACGGCTGCCCTCCGTGATGCGGCTCCGGGACGGGACGCTGCAGCTGCGGATCGACGATCGCGGCGCGCACTACCCGCTGGCAATCGACCCGTTCATCCAGCAGGGGGCCAAGCTCACCGGCGGCACGGGGGCGTTCGGGTCTTCGGTCGCCCTGTCCGCCGACGGCAGTACGGCGCTGATCGGTTCACCCTGCGACGGCGAAGGCTGTGTCGGTGCGGCGTTCGTCTTCACCCGCTCGGGCGCGGTATGGACCCGGCAGGGGGAAAAGCTGACAGGGATCGAAGAGAAAGGCGCGGGCGAGTTCGGGTCAAGCGTCGCGTTGTCATCCGATGGCAACACCGCGCTGGTCGGCGGCATCGAAGACAACAACAAGGCCGGCGCGGCGTGGGTGTTCACCCGCTCGGGCTCCACGTGGGCCCCTCAGGGGAAAAAGCTGACGGGAGAAGGCGGGGAAGCAGGCGACGAATTCGGCTGGGCGGTCGCCCTGTCGGGAGATGGAAACACCGCGGCGGTCGGTGGACCGAAACACAAACACCCATACGGCGCCGCCTGGATGTTCACGCGTTCGGGCGGCACGTGGAGCCCTCAGGAAAAAATCGTCGGATCCTTCGACCCCGAAAACGGCAACTTCGGCTCCAGCATCGCCCTGTCCGCCGACGGTGAAACGCTGCTGATCGGCGGCACCCTCGACGAAATATCCGAAGGCGCGGCATGGGTGTTCACCCGCCCGGAAGGTAAATGGATCGAACAGGTGGAGCTGAACGGCACCGGCGAGGTCGGGTCCGGGTGGTTCGGATCGAGCGTGGCGCTCTCCTCGGACGGCAACACGGCACTCGTCGGGGGGTACCGCGACAACGAAGGAGCCGGGGCGGCATGGGTGTTCACCCGCGCGGGGACGAACTGGACGCAGCAGGGCGGGAAGCTCGTCGGCGGCGGGGAGATCGGCAAAGGCGAATTCGGCACCTCGGTGGCGCTCTCCTCCGACGGCGCCACCGCGCTCATCGGGGCGGGCGAGGACAGCGAAGAAACCGGCGCCGCGTGGGCGTTCACCCGGGCGGGCACGACCTGGACCCAGCAGGGGGGGAAGCTGACGGGCGGCGGCGAGGAAGGCAACGGTGAAGAAGGCGAACCCGAACTGAACGGCAAATTCGGCCGAAGCGTCGCACTTTCCGCCGACGCCGCCACGGCGCTGATCGGGGGTCCCGAAGATGGAGGCGTCGGCGCGGCATGGGTGTTCGCAAACGGTGAACCACCCCCCGCTCCGGGCTCGACCGGCGGTCCACCGCCGACGCCCCCGGCGAGCATCGTCCCCACGGCGCATATAACGGCGGCCCAGATCGCCGCGCTGCTGGCGGGGCAGCTGCTCCCCGGTGGAAAGAACGCCCGGATCAAGGCACTGCTCAAGCACGGAGGGTTCTCCGTGAAGGTCAGGGCACTCGAGGCGGGATCGCTGACGCTCGCCTGGTACTCGCCGGCGCGCGGTGCGAAGCTCGCCAAGAGGACCAGGCCCAAACCGGTGCTGGTAGCGAGCGCTCATCACACCTTCTCGGGTCCCGCCGCGGCGACGATCAAGATCAAGCTGACGGCGGCGGGCAGAAAGCTGCTGCGCCGCGCGAGGCGGGTCAAGCTCACGGGCAGGGGAACGTTCACACCGCTCGGTGGCCCAGGCGTCAGCGCCGCCAGGGCCTTCGTGTTGAAGCGCTAGGAGGGCCACCCCCACCGACCGCGGCGACGTCCCCGCGCCCGGATCCCGCCGCGAAGCTAGGCTCCTGCGGTGCGAAACGGCTCGAGCGCATGCGGCTCAATCGCCAGGATCCTGGCTCTCGCCATGGCCGTTCCGCTTTCCGGTTGTGCCGCCGGCGAACAGGAACAGCTCCCTCCTCCTACCCAGAGGGCGGTACCCGCCCAGCGGTCTCCTGCGACTCCCGCCGCGCACCGCCCACACCGAACGAGGGTTCGCGCGAGAGCCCGCAGCTCCCACGTTGAAGTGAGCTGCCCGGCGGCGGGACGCGTGTTCGGGGGGGTCTATCACCCGAGCCGCCTTCGACTGCTCGATCGGTGCCGGCGAGCGGTGGGGACCGTCGCCGTCGTGCGGCATGAGGAAGACGGCGACCTGCATATCGACGTGGCTCTCGACAGGGGCTATCGGACCCTGCTCAATGCCGCCAACGAGACGGCTCAACACGGCGATCTCGTGGTCGAGTTCATGGCACGCGACGGAGGCCACCTCCCGGAACCTCACACCGGCGGGCGCATCTCGCTCCTCGGAGCATGGGTCGACGACACGCAGCACGGCTGGAACGAGCTTCACCCGGTTTGGGCCGTGTCGCTCAACGGCGGACCCACCCATATCAGCGGACCGCAGTTCGGGGGCAGCGCCGCCGGTGATCGATCCTACGACGCGGCCGGAAACTGCCGCACGCAGGCGGGGGCGAGATGCGCGGGCTACGGTGCCGGGAGCGGTAGCGAAGATGAGCCCCCGCCGACTCGCCGCCCAAGCGCTCCGCGTACGGGCCGCTCGTCACCCGGCGGCTGCGAGCCGGGATACAGCCCCTGTCTGCCGCGCGTCAGCGACCTCAACTGCAACGAAATCCCGGCCGACAAGAAGCCGGTGAGGGTGACCGGTTCCGATCCGTACCGGCTAGACGGCGATCACAACGGCGTCGGCTGCCAATCGGGGTAGCGGATCGGGAGGCTCTCCCGGAGACCTCGCAACGGGGCCTAGGGCTCCACGAGTCCGTTGCGGATCGCGTAGCGCGTGAGCTCCACCCGGTCGTGGAGGCCGAGCTTCTCGAGGATGTTGGCTCGGTGGCTGTCGACCGTCTTCTCGCTGATCACGAGCGCGTCGGCAATCTGGCGGTTCGTGTAGCTCTCGGCGACGAGCTTGATCACTTCGGTCTCCCTCGGTGTCAGGAGGTCCCGAATCCCGTCACCGTCGCGGGCGCGGCGCAGGTAGTCCGCGACAAGCGTCGTGACCGCACCGGGGTAGAGGAACGGCTCGCCCCGCACGCTCGCGCGGCAGGCCTCGACCAGGTCGCGGTCTGCGACCTTCTTGATCACGTAGCCGGAGGCGCCCGCCTTGAGAGCCTCGTAGAGGTACTGCTCGCTCTCGTGCATCGAGAGGACCAGGATCGGCAGCTCGGGCCGGCGGGCGTGGATCTCCCGCGCGGCCTGAAGCCCCGTCATACGCGGCATCGAGATGTCCAGCACAGCGAGGTCCAGATCCTCGCTCAGTGCGAGTGCGACCGCCTCGGCGCCGTCGCTCGCTTCGCCGACCACTTCGAGATCGGGCTGGGCATCGAGGATCAGACGCAGGCCGCGCCTGACGAGACCGTGGTCGTCGGCGAGCAGGATCCGGGACTTGAGCGCCGTCATGTCGCCATCTCGATCGGAACCCGCAGCTGCACCTCGGTGCCGGGCCCGCTGCTCGGTCGGCCGATGCGCAGCCTGGCCCCCACCAGCAGCGCTCGTTCTCGCATTCCGCGTACACCGTTTCCCGCCCGTTGTGGATCGCTCTGCACTCCGCGACCGAAGTCGCGGACGGTCAACGTCAGGTGAGTCGCGCCGCCGGTGAGCTTCAGCTCGGCCTTCTCGCTACCCGAGTGGCGGGCCACATTGGTGAGAGCCTCCTGGGCGACCCTGTAGACCACCAGTTCCGCTTCCCGGGTCAGGTCCGGGGACTCGAGCTGGATGTCCCGCCGGACGGTTACCCCTGCCCGTGCTCCGAAGCTGTCGCTGAGTGCGGCGAGGGCACTCGCCAGACCGAGCTCGTCAAGCGTCTCGGGACGCAGCTCAGTGGCGATCCGGCGGACATCCTCCAGGCTTGCCCGGGCGGCCTCCTGTGCTTCGTCGAGCTCGCCCCTCAACTCGTCGGGCAGGCGCCCCTGCACCCGACTCAGCTGGAGCAGCACTGCCGTGAGCGTCTGCCCGACCTCGTCGTGGAGCTCCTGGGCGACCCTGAGGCGCTCCGCCTCATGCGCCGCCAGCACCCGGCGAGCGGTCGCCTCACGATCTCGCTCGAGCCGGTCCAGCATCTCGTTGAACGTCATCGCCAGCTCGCCGGCCTCCGAGCCGGCGCTCGCACCGGGGATTCGCTCTCCGGGATTCTCCAGGTCGACACGTCGGGCCAGCTCCGTCAGCTCCTCCAAGGGCGCCACGACGCGGCGCACCATCAGCACGTTGATCAACGTGACGACGACGAGCGATACGACAAGTACGCCGTCGGTGGCCACCTCCGATACGCGCCGTGGCGAGAGCACGATGAAGATCGCCAGGCAGGCGGCGCCGAGCAGGACGAAGTTCGCGAGCACGATGCGCTGGAACAGCGGCAGATAGTGCCGTCTCGCCGCGACTCTGCGCAGTCGGTTCTCTGCCGGATCGCTCTCGGACCTCATGTTCAGACCCTTACAGACCCGAAGGCAGCGGACTAGGTCCTCGTCCGGCGGTCGGGGATCAGCTTCTCGAAGTCAAGGCCGCCCTGGCCGGGCTCGTGGCTCGCCTCGCCCGGAAGACTCTCCAGCTTGGCCAGCATCGAGGCCTCCTGAGCCGCCAGCTCGTGGGGCGTGATCCCCAATGTCTCACACACGTCGCCCGGCCCGATCCCCGCGAGCAGCATCCCGAAGGTCACCTGCTCCGCCCCGTCCAAACGCCGGCGTAGAAGATCCGCTGTCGGCGCCGGGACGCGCGGAAGCAGCCTTCGGCCGTTCGCCACCGACCGCACGGCCTCGCAGAGCTCCGAGCCGAGGCTCCCCTTGTTCAACAGGGCGTCGACACCCGCCACAGCGCAACTCGCCGCGAGGTGATCGTTCGCGAACGCGGAGAAGATGACCACTCGCGGCGGGCGGTCCAGCTGCTTGAGCTTGCGAGACACCCACAGGCCGTTGTGGCCCCCCAGGTGGTAGTCGACGACAGCCACATCGGCACCCTCCCGCTCCGCCCGCTCGACAGCCGACTCGGCGGTCTCGACGGCTGCCACCACTGCGAAACCTGGCTGATCCTGGAGCAGTTGCTCCAGCCCGACCCGGACCGCCGGGTGATCATCCACGACAAGCACGCGAACGTCGCGGGAGCCCCGGGCATCCCCGGGCATCCCGCCGCCGTGGTCATGCGTGCTGCTTGGGCCTTCGACTCCGAGGGGCATTCGGACGCTCCTGTGTTGGGGAATGAGCGAGAAGACTCCCACCACACGCGCGGCACCGGAATGGGGCCACGACCCCATTCTCCCACCGTCAGGGGTCTCTGGTGGCGCCGCGATCGAGGGATGGTGCCGGCGCCCGATAGGCGTGGGCGCTGTTCGCTGCGAGGTTCCTCTGGAGGCATACCCGACCGTGAAGGAGAGCATCGATGAAACCGCTCCCAGGGCGCTACGAGCAGAAACGAGACCAAGAAGGGCGCCGGCCGGTGCCGGCGTCGAGGAGTGCGGGCCGGCCGCCGACCGCGTCGGCGTCCGCCGCGTTGATCGTGCTCGCGTCGCTTGCTCTGCTGCTCCCCGACCTCGCGGCGGCGACGCCAACTGTTCGGTTCAAGGCCAAGGCCGTTTCCATCCCGGGCTTCCGGCACACAGGGAACATACGCGGCGCCGGGGCGGCCTTCGCGGCTGAATACAGCATCACCGGCACCGAATACGGTGGCTTCCCGCCGCCGCTGATCGGCGTGACGGTCTATCTGCCCGCCGGAGTGGTGCTGCACCCCAAGGGCTTCAGATCCTGTCCGCTGTCGACCCTCGAACCCTCCGGGCTCGGACCCAGGCACTGCCCGAAGCGCTCGATCGCAGGTCCGCGCGGCACGGTCGAAGGCTTCGTCGCATTCGGCTCGAAAGTCGTGCCCGAGACGGCCACCGTCGAACCGTTCTTCGCGAGTGGCGGCGGGCTGACGTTCTTCACCTACGGCCACAACCCGACGATCCTCGAAGTCATCTCCGAGGGCCGCCTGGTGCGCACACACGGCACCTACAGCCACAAGCTGGTCAGCTCGATACCGCTTGTCGAAACCGTGCCGGGAGCACAGGACGCGTCCGTCAAATCGATCAGGCTCACCGTCGGCGCGGCATTCAGAGCCCACGGCAAAACGGTCTTCTACGGCAGGATGCCCAAGCGGTGCCCGAAACGGTACCTGCCGGTCAAGACCACGCTCACCTTTGCCGGCCTCGGCGGCCTCGAGCAGACGACCGTCACGAAGAGCTACCGCGCCCCCTGCCCGCGGCGGAGATAGCACGCCCGGATATGCGGGCCCATTGCCACAAACAACAAGGAGGTAGTCATGCTCGACGCATCAGCTCTCGCCAGTCCCAGGTTCCCCCAACTGCTCGCGTCCGTCATCGTGGCGCTGGCGCTCGTCCCGATGGCCGCCGTTGGGACAGCCGACGCAAAGACCCATCACTCCACAAGCCACGGTTGCCCGCTCGTGCTCAAGCAGCGCCAGCATGGCCACAGCGGCACCTACTACAAACTGGAGACCTGCGCAAAGCGGGTGTTGGTGCTGACGCGCCGCGAGCACGGGCACCGAGGGAGCTACTACCTCTACGAGTCGTGGCAGTGGAGCGTCCGGCACTAGGGACGTTCCGCAGCGCTGCGTAGAAAGCCCGGGAGCCGGCAGACGCTTTGCTTCGATGGAGCTAGGGGGACTCGAACCCCCGACCTCCTGGGTGCGATCCAGGCGCTCTCCCAACTGAGCTATAGCCCCGCATGGGCCACCTCGAGGGGGTGGCGCGGTCGGCAGAAGTGTAGTCGGATAACTCCCCCGGGCGGGGGCAGTAAGGTGTGAAGGCGTCATGGGATTGCTCGACGAGGCCATACGCGAACACCTGGAGCTGAAGCGCCGCAGTGGCGGGGATCCGACCGAGATCGCCCACCAGGAGCGCGAGGCTCTGGCCCCTGTGTTCCCCGAAGAGGGTGCGCCGCCGTCCGAGGGGCCCGCGGACGAAGGTTCCTCCGCGGGCGCCGAGCCCGCCCCGGCGGTGGCTCAGCCGGGTGCCGGGGATCTGTCTGCCGAGGCTGAGCAGCCTCCCGCCGCCGCTGACTTCTCGAGCGTTGGACAGGAGACGGCTGAGCTGGACATGCAGGCGGTCCTGGAGGCCGACGGGTTTGGCGACGGGACAGCGGAGCCCGCCGCGGCAGCGCCGAGGAGCACCGATGAGGACTCCTTCGAATGGGAGGCGCCTCCCGCCGCCGCCCAGCCGCCGCCCGAGCCGGACCCCGGCCAGGAGCGCCTGAGCTTCGAGTAGTACGCCGCGAAACGGGGAGTAAATACCTACCCCTCTACGTGTTTATCCGCAGGCGGGACGGCCGTGCAGGGCAGCTCGGCTCGGTGGCCGTCGGCGAGGTGTGCAGTCTGTGTGTTTTCCGCCTCAGACTCGGTGCTTCTTACGGATAACCGGACCGCCCCTGGAGACGATGATCGTGGCGACAACCGATCCAAGGAGTCCAGATGGCAGACCCCAGCAACATCCCCACGCAGACCGGGCCGGCCCCCGGTGCCGAGAACGGCACGACTCCCCCGGTCAGCGACCAGCAGAAGTTCGACGAGGTGGTCGATCGAGACAGCAGGATCGTTCTCGGCATCCTCGGCGGCATCGCTGTCATGGCCGCGCTGATCATGTCCACGGTCGCCCTGGTCCAGAGCAGCAACAAAGCCGTTACGACCGTCACCAAGACCGTCGCCGCAGTGGCCGTGCCCGGCACCACGCCGGCCGCCCCGGCCGTTGCGAAGCCGATCGAACTCGCCATCGAAGGCAGCTCGAAGAAGGGCCCCGACGGCAAGATGCACGATGCCTTCACAAAGACTGAATTCGCGGCCGAAGTGGGGAAGCCGACCGAGTTGAAGATCACCAACAAGGACGACGTGCCCCACAGCATCACCTCGGCTGAGGCCGGCGTGAACATCACGGTCATGCCGGGCACTCACACCTACGCGATCAACGCCACCACCAAAGGCAAGTTCGAGTGGGTCTGCATCATCCCCTGCGATAGCGATGCGAACGGCTGGGCGATGACCCACCCCGGCTACATGGCCGGCTACATCACGGTCACCTAGCGTCGGGCAGCGGCCGCCCCCCTCGTCATCATTGGACGAGGAGGGTGGCCCGCATGCCCTTCTGCTCGTGTTCGGGCAGCGAGCAGAACAAGGTGTAGGACCCCGGCTTCAAGATCACCGCCTGGTCCTTGACCGCGCTCGCCGGCTCGTCCGCGAATGAGGCCGCGAGTTCGCCTTCTCCTGCGAGCGCGTTGAGGTTGTGTTCGTCCTGGCCTTTGTTGACGAACTCGAGGATGACCTTGCCGGCGGGGACGGTCGAGCGCGAGAGGCTGAAGCTGTACTCCACGGCCGTCACCTGAACCCGGGGGACGACGGGCGGCCCACCGCCCGACGGTGTTTCGCTCGGCGGGGGGGTGCCGCTCGAGGTGGGAGATCCGGTGGGTGGGGCCGACCCGGGGACGCCGGGCCCCGGCGGCGAAACCGCTGTTGTGTGTCTGCTCGAGGGGGAGGGGCCGCGGTAGAGGTGCCGGCAGCGCGCCGCGGCTCGCCGCGGGTGGGCGCCGTGGCGGGCCTTCCTCAGGCATGTCGCGAGTTTGTGCGGCCGGCTGGAGGCCGCGGGCGTGGCTGCTGCAGCTGCCAGCGCGCCCGCCATTCCCGCGCCGCCGATGGCGATTGCGGTGAGCCCGGTCAGGAGGCGCCCCCGCGAAGGGCCCATCAGGCGATCAGCGCCGGCACGTTCCCGTAGGGGCTGGAACCGGCCAGGCCGGTGCCGGCTTCCGGGATCACAAGACCGGCTTCGGTCTGGAACCACTGCCCGAGGATGCCCGCGTACATCGCGCGGAAGTCCGAGGTGTTGACGAGGTTCTCGTTTTCGTCGAGTTTGCTCAGGCCCGGGAACTCGCCGACCATTTCACCTTTCAGGCGGCTGCCGATCAGGAACGAGACGCCCGCCGCGCCGTGATCGGTGCCGGATCCGTTTTCCTCGGGGCGGCGGCCGAACTCGGACCACAGCTGGATGATCACCCGGTCATCGATTTTGCGCGCTTCAAGGTCACGCTGGAAGGCCAGCACGGAGGCGACGGTCTCACCCAGATTGGTGCTGAGCGTTTCGACCTCGTCGGAGTGGGTGTCATAGCCGCCGACCGCGCTGAGGGAGACGCATTTGATGGGCAGTTCTTCGTCGTCCAGCATCGCGGCCAGTGCCGCCAGGCGGAGCGGGAAGCTTCCGCCGGCGCTCGGATAGGCGACCGGCGAGGTGAAGCCCGGTTTGCCTTCGTGTTCTGCGAACGGGGCGACCTGGTTGCGGATGATGTTCGTATCGAGCGATGCCGTCCGGGCCTGGGCGAAGGCGGGAGAGGGGGCCCCCAGTTCGCCGAGGCGCCCGAAGGCGTCAAGCGTCGGTTCGGTCAGCGGATCGCCGAGCCCGTAGGCCCAGAACTGGTAGTCCGAGGGCGAGGACACGGCGGCCACGGGCACCTTCGTCGTGGCCAGGGCGGGCGCGAGCTGGTAGTCCAGCGAGAGGCCCTGCAGCGGATTCCCGGGGTCGCCGGCGACGTCGAGGTAACGGCCCATCCAACCCGAGCGGGTCTGAGTGTTGAGCTCGCCCACCTCCCAGTAATGGCGGCTGGTGAAGTGGCTCTCGTCCGGCGGGTCGTAGCCGATCGCCGGGAAGACCGTGACCTTGCCCTCGGCGTGCAGCTGGGCGAGACCCGAGGCCTGCGGATGCCACATCAGGTTTTCGTCCTCGGTGAAGATCGCTCCTTCGCCTTCCTGTTTCCCGAGGTTGGGCCGAAGTTCGTGATACCGGGATTCCTTCACGGGCGCGAGCACCGAGAGCGCATCCCATCCGCCTTCCATGAAGATCGAGACGAGGACCGGTTGTTCAGGCGGGGTGGCGGCGGCCGCGGCCGCGATCCCCTCTTCGAAATGCTGCGGCGATAGGGCGCCGGCGCCGTAGACGGAGAGCATCGCCCCGACGGAGCGCAGCATGAACGAGCGCCGGTCCATCCCGCTCCCCGCGGGGAGCGGTTGCCCCGGCTCGATCGACGGAAGGCCGCGACCGGCCTGTGCGATCGCGTGGTTGCGCGTGCGGTAGAAGTCGTTGCACGAGCAGCTGCGGGCCATTTCAGCTCACCTGCATGTCGGGGGAGGTCGCGATCAGCATCCGCAGTGCGTTCTGCCTCATCGCGCGGAAGGGACTGTTCTGCCATTTGGCCTGGATGACGCCGCCTTCCAGGCAGCTCTGGGCGAATTCGCCGAGGGAATGGTGCGTTTCGCCGGAGAGCTGCGGGTTGGCCCAGTAGCCCAGGGCGCTTTCAAGGGCCGGGCCGGGTTCCTCGGTTTCGCTGTATTTCGCTTCGCCTTTGCCGGGCCAGGGGTTGGCATAGCTCTTCGAGGTCACATAGCTGGCCAGTTCCCAGCGCGCCTTGGCGGTCGAGGTGTCGAGCCAGCGGGTGAAATCCCATCCGGCGACGTTGGGCGGGTAGAACAGCTGCTGGCCGGCTCCCGAGCAGAGCCACGCCCAGGCGGTCGTGTCGACACCGCGCCCGATGGCCCGTAGGAGACCCGCGTTGTAGACGACCGGCGGGGTGACGAGCTCGGGACCGCCCAGGAAGTCGGGGTGGGCGAGGATCGCCTCGACGATCGCCCTGATGCTGTGCCCCGAGCTCGCGTAGAGGCCCTGGAGCGAGGCGAGCGTTCCCGGCGGGGGAGGAGTCGGGACGAAGTAGCTCCAGAGCTTGCTGACGAAGTAGGAGGCGTGCAACGGGTGCGAGACGCAGAGCCGCACGGCGTCTTCCCAGCCCCAGTGACCGGTGTTGCCGAAGACGGTCTTGGCGGATTCGTCATGGCGTTTTTTTTCGAAGCGGAAGTTTTGGAGGCCTTCGCTTTCGGTCCAGTCGGCTGTCCACCCGGTCAGGGCGCGGGCCAGTTCCCGGACGTCGGTCTCCGTGTAGGCGCCGCGGTCGGCGCCGAGCGAGAACAGCTCCATCATCTCGCGGGCGTAGTTCTCGTTGGGGTCCCACTTGTCGTTGTAGATCCCATCGAGGAAGACGAGCATCGCCGGGTCGCGTGTGACGGCCATGAACAGGTCGTCGAAGCTCCCCAGGGCGTGCGAGCGGAACAGGGCGTTCTGGTCGAGCATCCGCTGCTGGTCGTTGACCTTTTCGTTGGAGTTGGCGAACCAGTCGTGCCAGATGAAGGTCATTCGCTCGACGAGCTGCTGATCGGAGCGGACCATCCGGTCGAGCCACCAGCAGTGGTCCTGGCCCCAGGCGTCGGCCGGGGTCAGGGCGTTGCCTTCGTCGTCCGTCGGCGCGGGGCCGTGCAGCGACGCTTCGCCCGCCGGGCGGGTGAGGCTGTGGATGGCCGCTTCGATCGGCGTCCCGGCAAGCGCCTCAGCCTGGCCCGGCGTGGGGCCGAACCCCGCGCGCCAGAGCAGCCGTCGTGCCTGGGCCAGCGAGATCGGCGCGCCCTGAGAGGGGGGTGGAGTGTTCGAGGGGGCCGGCGGGTTGAGCGGGATCATCGGCGGCGCCGGTGCCCCCGGCAACCCGGAGAGATGCTTCTTGTGGCGCTTGTGCTTGCGGTGCTTGTGCTTGCGGTGCTTCTTGTGCACGAGGTGCTTGGCGTGCTTTGGCGGGTGCGCCGCCGGGGTCCCGTGGCCCTTTCGACGGGTCTTCGCGGACGCCGTCCTGTGCTTCGAGGGCTTCACCCCCGCGGAAGCGCTCATCAAATCGCCGCCGAGGGAGCTGAGAGCGCACCGCGTCTCATGCGCCGCTCCTCGGTCCTCGGCGCCCGCGACTCGAGCCTTCCGGGAGATCTCTGGACACCTGTCCTAGATCTGACCGCCGGGACTCCCGTTTCTCTGGCGAGCGTCCTTGAGCGTGGTCACTTTAGCCCGGGGCCGCCAGGCTCGTTCATCCGTCCGTTTGGTCGGCCCGAGCGTCAAAACCGCGTGAGGGAAGGCCGTTCATCTTGTCCTGGTATCAGCGCGCCGATCGGAGCGCGGGGGCAACTTTGCAAGGACGGTAAACGGATGCGCCTACCGAACAAATTGAGCGTCGCTGCGACCGTGCTGGGCCTGGGAGGCCTGACGGGGGTCGCCATGTCGGCCGGTGCGGGCAAGCGCGACCGCGCCGCTACCCCGGCGGCGGATATCAGGACCGTTGAGATCCAGCAGACCATCCATCGCTACCGGCACGTCGGCGCCGGGGGCTCGGCGAACAGCGGCGCCGCCGGCAGGGTCCTCGCGAGCTACGGGACCGGGACCGGCAAGGTGCAGAGCCGCGCCAGCGGCCACAGGTCGGCGGCGGGGGCGACCGCCAGCAGCAGCACGGGCGTGAAGACAGCTCCGAGCGGTAGGAGCGGGAGGACCAAGAGCTCCAAGGGCACCACGCACGCCGCGCCGAAGACCCGCTCGAGCGGCGCCGGCAAACAGGAGCCGAGCACCCGTTCGCCCGGGTCGGCCAACCCGACGACCAAGCCCAGCGGTACCGCGGCCGAGGCCCCGGCGAGCACGAGCCCGGCCGCTCCTCCGACGACCAAGCCGAGCGGTTCCACAGGTGAAACGCCAACCGGCGGCGGCACGGAAACGACACCTCCGCCCACGACCAAAGCGAGCGGCAGCGGTGGCGAAACGGGCGGCGGAAAGGGCGGCGAAAAAGAAGGCAAAAGCGGCGAAAGAGAACATCACGATGACTGACAGGGCCGCCTCGCCTCCCCGGCGGGGCCCCGGCATCAGCCGGCTCGCCGGCACCTCGGTGGCGCTCGTCGTGGTCATCTTCGTGCTGTTGGCCGAGCGGGTCGCGGCCGGGAGCGACCCGGTCCTGAAGGCGGCCCGTCCCCCGGCGCCACAGCCCGTGGTGGTGAGACGGATCGTCAAGCGCGTGGTCGTCGATACGACGATCCGCGCGCGGGGGCATGCGGGGACGGCGAACACGACCGTCTCATCCTCGCCGGTGACAACTTCGCAGTCCGGCGGCGGGGAAGTCCCCGCGCCGGTCACGAGGGCCTCGTGAGCGAGCAGGATCTCAGCTTCCCGTGCATGGGTTGCGAGTTCAGGCTCCTGCTCGGTGAGCCGGACGGGCCGGGCCTCGCAGAGCCCGCCGAGGCGGTCCGTCGAGCCCGCCGCTGGCTGGAGGCCTGCGACGAGCGCCTTTCGCGTTTTCGCGAGACCAGCGAGCTGGTCGCCCTCAACGACGACCCTCGCGAGGTGGTGCCGGCCCGGCCGCTGCTGCTCAAGGCGGTCGAGGCGGCCCGTTGGGCGGCCGAGACGACCGGCGGCCTCGTCGACCCGACGCTGACCGGCGAGATCGAGCGGGCGGGCTACCGCCGCTCGCTCGCAGATGCCGAGCCGCTTTCCCTCTACGAGGCGCTCGGCTCGGCGCCCCCGCGCCGCGCGGCGCAGCCACGCGCCCAGCCGGCCTGGCGGACGATCGCCGTCGACGTTCCGACGGGGACTGTCACGCGGCGCCCGGGCGTGAGGATCGACAGCGGGGGTGTCGTGAAGGGGATGGCTGCCGATCTCGTCGCCCACCTGTTCGGCGGCTACGAGCGGTTCTGCGTCGATGCGGCGGGCGATCTCGCCATCGGCGGCACCCGCGCGGCGCGCAATCCCTATCAGGTGGAGGTCGAGCACCCGCTGACGGGGGAGCACGTCCACGCCGTCCCGGTCTCCTCCGGGGGGATCGCCACCTCGGGCCTGAACTCACGGATGTGGCGCGGGGCGGACGGGAGGATCTCCCACCATCTGCTCGACCCGAGCACGGGCGAGCCGGCGTGGACGGGCGTTCTGATGGCGACCGCCCTGGGGGACAGCGCCCTGGCCGCCGAGACGCTCGCAAAGTGGGCGCTGCTGGCGGGACCGGACGGAGCCAGGCGGATACTCGCGCGCCGCGGCGGCCTGGTGGTGCACGATGACGGCGACGTCGAGCTGATCGGACCGTTGCGTTCGCGCGTCGCGGTGCACCTGTCGCGGGTGCCCGCGTGAGCCGGCGGCCACTCGACTACAGCTGGTGGCTGCTCAGCCGGGCCTCGGGAACGGTCGCTCTGCTGCTCGTCACAGTTTCGGTGCTGATCGGCCTGCTGATGGCCTCGGGGCTGGCGAAGAAGCCGGGATTGAAGCGGTCGCTCGTCGCGAGCCACGAGCATCTCGCCTTGATCGCGCTGGTCGCCATCGCTGTGCACGGCATCGCGCTGCTGGGCGACCGGACGCTGCACCCGGGCCCGATCGGCGTTCTCGTCCCGTTCCAGTTCTCCTACCGGCCCGTCTACACCTCACTGGGAATCATCAGCGGTTATCTCACCGCCGCGCTGGCCCTCTCCTTCTATGCCCGCAAGCGGATCGGCGGCGGGCGCTGGCGGCGGATCCACCGATACACCGTGCTCGCCTACGTCCTCGGGGTCGCCCACTCGCTCGGCGCCGGCAGCGACACGGGTATCAGGGCGGTGCGCTTCGGCGTCCTCGCAAGCGTCCTCCCGGCCGCATTCCTGTTCCTGGCGCGCAACCGGCCGCGTCCCGGCAGGGCCGCAGTTCGCCCGAAGCTCGAGGTTGTCCCGGCGACGGTCGAGGCTGTCGGCGAGGACACCGCCATTCAGGCCTCGGGGCCCCGCCTGCGCGCGGCGGCGGTCGGTCTCACGCAGGCCGACTGACGCGCCTATCCTTGACGGATGGCCGATGAGCCCGTCGATCGCCGCGGCCTGTTCCGGGAGCTCTTCAAACAGGCCACCGGTGCGATCGCCCCGGCGCTGGGGGTCGACCTCGACGCCCCTCCGTCTCCTCCCGAACCCGACGCGCGCGCGGGCCTGGCTCACAGAGCCGTTTCGGTCCAGGAGCTCCTCGGCAGGGCGGCCGAGTTCGGGTTGGAGGGTCGCAGAGGAGCGCTCTCTGAACTGGCGCGCCTGAGTCTCCGCATGGTCCCGGCGGCTCACTCGGCGGCGGTGGGCCTGGAGTTCGGGGGCCGTCCGCTGATGGCCGAGGGACAGGAATGGCCCTCGTGGCAGGGCCGGCCGCTGACGTTTCTCGGCCAGGTCGAGGCCGGCGAGCCGCTGGGCAGGCTGCTGTTCTTCTACGACGTCACCGGGCGCCCCTCGGGATGCCTTGCTGCCCATCGCGGCTCGGCCTGCGTCCTGCGGGCAAACGAGCGCCGTCTGTTTCCCGTGGAGGGGCCCGCGCTGCCGGCGGGCGGGGTCGCCGGGGCACTGGCCGGTGAGCTCGTGATGCCGCGGGCCGCCTCCGCCCCGGTCGAGTCGCTGGAGCTCTCCGAGGAGGAGCGCAACGGGTGGGAGGCCATGAGAGGCGAGCTCGCACGTCTCCAGGGGACCGAGCCGGCGGACCTCGAGGGTGGGGTCTTCCGGGTCATCCACCGCGTATTCGGCTACCCCGACGAGACGGGCGGGGAGATGCCCCTCACCTGTGAGCTGGCCGCCGCGGGGGAGGATGTGATCGAAGGGCGGGCCGCGCTCCACCCGCAGGCGGCGAAGCTCGAGCGCCGCTCGAGCAGGTGGGAGCTTCTGGCCCAGCTCTCCGGAGACGGCAAGCTCGGCTGGCCCTGGGTTGCGCAGCGCCTCTATCTCTGGGTCGATCGGGACGCTCTGGCGGGGGGTGATCTCGAGCAGGTCTGGGCGCTCTCGCGGTAGCGGAAAGCCGCGACCCGGCGCCGGGCTCAGAGGAGCCTGACCTCCGTGCCGCTGGCCCGCTCAAGCCGGCGGGCTCGCCGTCGCCGGCGCAGTCCCACGAGCCCCGCGCCGCTCAGCAGCACCAGCCTGAAGCCCCGCTCTGCGACCCAGGAGGAGAGGGCCCGTTCGTGACCGGCGAGCAGTACCGCATAGGCGGCGCCGGGCGTCTCATCGCCGAGCAGGCGGCGCGCTTCGGCGAGTTCGCCGTGCGCCACGGAGCGAACACCGTCGTTGAATGCCTCGGTGTAGACGCCACAGACGGCCGGGTCGCTGTCCTGTGGCGCGAGTGCCAGGACGGTCAGCTGTTCGCCGTCGTCCCGTGCCAGCCGGGCGCCCTCGGCGAGGGCCGCCCTCCCCCGCCGGCCTCGTTGATGGATGACGAGGACCCCGCCGCTCATGCCGCGCCCGCTCGCCGGGGGGCTCGCCCGGCCTCGGCGTGCTCGCCGAGGCTGTTCCAGAGATGCGCCGTCGCATAGGCGCGCCAGGGCCTCCAACGCTCTGACAGCTCGACGGCGCTGCGACGGTCGCCCGAGCTCCCCAGTCGTTCAAGCGCGTGGCGGACGCCGAGGTCCGAGGGGAGGAACCCGTCGGGGTCGCCGAGGGCGCGCATGGCGACGTAGTCGGCCGTCCATGGGCCGATGCCCGGCAGGGACATCAGCCCTGTGCGGACGGCCTCCCGCTCGGCGCCCGGGTCGATGCTCAGATCGCCCTCGGCAAGGGCTTCGGCAAGGGCGGCGATCGTGAGGCGCCGTGATTGCGGCATCGAGAACACATCCGCCCGGCGGCGGGCAAGTGAAGCCAGCGCCACGGGCGTCGGGAAGGTGTGTGTCACGGGAAGCGTGGGACTCCGCAGCGGCCTGCCGGCGGCCAGGACGAGGCGCCCGGCGACCGTGCGGGCCGCCGCAACGGAGATCTGCTGGCCCACCACGGCGCGCACTGCCAGCTCGAACCCGTCGGCTGTCCCGGGCATCCGGATCCCGGGTGTGCGCCTGACGAGTGCTCCGAGCAGCGGGTCGGCTCCGAGATCGCCGTCGACGGCCACCGGGTCCGCATCGAGGTTGAGCAGATGCCTGCAGCGCGAGATCGCGGCGGTCAGGTCGCGAAGGTCCTCGAGCATGAAGATCGCTCTGATTCCATCCTCCCCGGGCGCCGCCTGGAGTGACACCGAGCCGTCCCCACCGGGAAGGCGCAGCGAGCGCCTGTAGGTGGTCCCGTCGTATGCCTCGAGGTGAGGGATGGCACGCATCCCCAGGAACTCCAGGAGGTGCCTGCCGGCAAGCGGCCGGCGGTGGGCGAGACGGATGGGGATCGCCTGGATCGGTCCCATGGAGGCGGCGGGGGGCATCCGGCGCTGTGCCTGGCGACGCAATTCGGAGGGTGTGCGGGCGAAGACCGCGCGGATCGTGTCGTTGAACTGCCGGACGCTCGCGAAGCCCGCGCCGAACGCGACCTGGGTGATCGGCACGTCGGTCGTCTGGAGCAGCAGTCGAGCGGTCTGGGCTCGCTGGGCACGGGCGAGCGACAGGGCGCCGGTGCCGACCTCGGCCAGCAGGACCCTGTGCAGTTGGCGCTCGGAGTAGCCCAGCCTGCGGGCGAGACCGCAGACTCCCTCGCGGTCGACGGTCCCGTCGAGGATCAGCCGGACGGCACGTGCCGCCACATCGGCGCGTCCCAGCCACTCCGGCGAACCTGGGGAGGCATCCGGCCGGCAGCGCATGCAGGCACGGAAGCCGGCCTGCTGGGCGGCTGCGGCGGTCGCATAGAAGCGGACGTTCTGAGCTTTGGGGGTGATCGCCGGGCAGCTCGGACGGCAGTAGATCCCGGTCGAGGTGACAGCCGTGAAGAACCAGCCGTCAAAGCGCGCGTCGCGGCTCTGGACCGCCCGGTAGCAACTGTCGAAGTCCTCGAACATGCTGCCATCGTGGCAGGTGCAGACCCTCGCGACCAGCGGATTTCGGACAGGGAGCTTGCCGTCCGGGACCGATGTCCGATTTCCGCCAGAGAAAGGGCGTGGTCCGTGTCAGGATCGAGCTCTAACGTTCCCCCGAGCAGCAGAGGAGCACCGCCGATGCGACCCGATCCGCAAGACACCCAGGCGCTACACCTCGATCGACAGCCCCGTGGGCCCGCTGACCATCACGGCGAGCGGCGGGCTGATCGACGGCCTGTTCATGGACGCCCAGCGTCACGCGCCGGGAATGGATCCGAGCTGGGTTACGCGACCGGCGGCCCTTCCTCGAGCTGATCGCTCAGCTGGAGGCCTACTTCGCCGGCTCAGCCGGTCGAGTTCGATGTTCCACTGTCGACTGAACGGCACGGAGTTCCAACGGCGGGTCTGGGGCGAGCTGCGGGAGATCCCGCTGGGCGAGACGATCTCCTACGGCGAGCTGGCCCGCCGCCTCGGCACACCGGGTGCCTCGAGGGCCGTAGGACTCGCAAACGGGCGAAACCCCGTCTCGATCGTCGTCCCCTGCCACCGCGTGATCGGCGCGGACGGACGGCTCACGGGGTACGGCGGCGGGCTCGAGCGAAAGGCGTGGCTGCTCCGCCACGAGGCGACGATCCGCGGCGGCGCGGCCGTCGGACTGTTCGCCGAGCCGCTCGCGACCGCCTGAGGGCCCCTCAGGCTTCGCTGGAGGGCGCCCAGATGTTCACGTCTCCGTCCTGCCCCTGTCGGTCGATCCGCTCGAGCTCCCCGGCGTCGAACTCCAGCTTGGACAGCGCCGCGACGTTGTCCTCGAGCTGCTTGACGCTGCTCGCCCCGACCAGCGCGGAGGTGACCCGCCCGCCCCGCAGCACCCAGGCGATGGCCATCTGCGCCAGCGTCTGGCCTCGTTCGCGGGCGATCTCGTTCAGGCCCCGGACACGATCGAGGTTCTGCTCGCTGAGCAGATCCTGCGAGAAGTAGTTCCCGGCCTTCACGCGCGAATCCTCGGGAATCCCGTCGAGGTAGCGATCGGTCAGCAGGCCCTGGGCGAGTGGCGAGAAGACGATCGAGCCGATCCCCTCCTGCTCGAGGACATCGAGCAGCTCCGGCTCGATCCACCGGTTCACGATCGAGTAGGAGGGCTGGTGGATCAGCAACGGCGTGCCGAGCTCGCGCAGCAGGGCGATCGCCTCCCTCGTCCTCTGAGGGCTGTACGAGGAGATTCCCGCATAGCGGGCCTTGCCGCTGCGCACGGCGGTGTCGAGTGCACCCATCGTCTCCTCGAGGGGAGTCTCGGGATCGAAGCGGTGCGAGTAGAAGATGTCGACGTGCTCGAGGCGCATCCGGCCGAGGCTCTGCTCGAGGCTCGCGAGCAGGTACTTGCGCGAGCCCCACTCGCCGTAGGGTCCCGGCCACATGTCATAGCCGGCCTTTGTCGAGATGACGATCTCGTCGCGGAAGGAGCTGAGGTCCTCGGCGAAGATCCGCCCGAAGTTGGTCTCGGCGCTTCCGTAGGGCGGCCCGTAGTTGTTCGCCAGGTCGAAATGCGTGATGCCCATATCGAATGCCCGGCGCAGAATCGCCCGGCTGTCGGCGAGCGGCCGGTCGTCGCCGAAGTTCTGCCACAGGCCCAGCGAGATCGCGGGCAGCTGCAGCCCGCTGCGCCCGCAGCGCCGGTAGGTCATCTCGTCGTAGCGGCTCTCGAGCCGCCAGGTAGGGCGTCGGTCCGAGCGCGCTGTTGTAGGTCATTGCCCGAGTATCCCAGCGCGCCGCCCCGCGGGCATGCATGTCAGGCCTCGGCGAGACCGCAAGACGACGACAGGAGGAAACGGATGAGTGAGTACGTCGGCACGAGTCGAGCGGCTCTCGACGGTGATGGTTCCCGTGAGCGACCAGGACCGGGGAATCGAGTTCTACCGCGACAAGCTCGGCTTCGAGCTGCGCACCGACACCCCGATGGGCCGCGGCGAACGCTGGGTCGAAGTCGCGCCCCCGTCGGGCGAGACGACGATCGCCCTCGTCCTCCGCGAGAGGGCGAAGCGGTCGGCATCAACGCCCGGTTGGCCCTCGGGACGAGAGACATCGACGGCGACCATGCACGGCTGACGGCCGCCGGGCGTCGACGTCGACGATGCGGTGATGCGGATGGGCGATCCGGTGCCGCCGATGTTCTTCTTCCGCGATCAGGACGCCAACACGCTCCTGCTCGTTCAGAGGGACTGAACAATGGGTCATCTCGGAGGCAGCGCGAGCGAGGAGATCGACGCGCCGATCGCAGCGCGTCTGGGAGCTGATCGAGGACGTCGAGAGCGCGCCCGAGTGGCAGGGCGGCCTCGATGCGTCCACCGCTCTCGAGCGCGATGACGAGCGGCCGAGCGGTGCTCGTGGAGACCGAGAGCGACATCAAGGTCAGGCGGATCAAGGCCCGTGTCCGGTTCACCTACGAGGGCCCCACGCGGCTCTCCTGGACGCAGGAGAAGGGCGAGATGAAGTCGGTCGAGGGATCCTGGGAGCTCGAGGACCTCGGCGGTGGACGGACGCGGGCGACGTTCAATCTGGACGCCGACCCCGGACGGATGCTGGGCATGCTGATCCGCGGCCCGGTCGAGGCGGCGACGAGGGCGATCTTCGTGAACGGCCGCCCGGGCGAGCTGAAGCGTCTCGTCGAGGGCGGCGGGTAAGCGGGCCGTTCACCGAGCCGCCCGACGCGCCGGGGATCGAATCGCTCACCTCCGCCCGCTTGAGGGCCCAGCAGTCCCGACCCGCTAACGTAGAAGGATGGGAACTCAGGCTGATCGTGCTGCTGAGGAGCGTCGCGCGAAACTCGCTGAGATCCAACGGCAGGTGCAAGCGGGCTCCTTGAAGATCCGCAAGATGACCGCAAAGGAGCGCAAGAGCTTTCCTCCGCCTGCGCCACGGTCATCAAAGGGGCGGAGCCGCTGACGCACTTCTTCCTCGCGGGGCTCGAGTCGGACCTCGGGCTTGCGGAGGACGCCTACATGGATCTGCGGGACCGCTCGGAGGCGGCCGTCGGCTGTGTCGCGAAGCCCGTCCGCATCTTCAAGCTGGACTGTCGCTTCGAGGGCTCGGACTGCCAGATCGAGGTCGGCAAGCCGCTGCCGGGCGGGGGTGCCGTTGTGACAGCGATCCTCGACCATGGGCGCGACGAGTCCTTCGCGGTATTCACCTTGGAGGACACCGTGCTGCCCACCAGGGTCATGCGTCCGGCATATGAGGTGACGGCCTTCTCCTGAGGCTCAGGTCGGGGAGGCCTCGATCTGCTCGAGGACCAGCTCCATGACCGAGGCCCAGTAGCGCTCTCCGTGTGCAGCGCTCGAGCGGGCGGGGTCCCCGATGGTGCCGTTGGCCGAGATCGAGGCTACGCCTCCAGCGAACATCCCGCCGACGGCCTCCTCCATGTTCCCGGTGAAGCCCGGAGCCGTCTGCTCCATGTCAACGAGCTCGGGATGGATTGCGAGCATCAGCGAGGTCTCCCACTCGCCGGCGTGCAGGCCCCCCTCACCGAGGGGCACCCCGAACTCGCTGCTCCCCGATCCGGGCGATCTCGAACAGGAGACCCAGATCGGTCAGTGCCACGACGCGGTCGCGCTCAGAGTCCTCGAGCTTTGCCAGGGCCGCGGCGAGCGGCCCGAAGTTGCCGCCGTGCGTGGGAAGCAGGACGATCCGCCATGAAACCCCCCGCGAGGAACGACCGCACAGTTCGGCGATCACCGAGTGGAAGGTCTGCTCGTTCAGGGAAAGGGTCCCGGCGAAGCCGAGATGGTGCCCGAGCAGCCGACGCGCAGCGTCGGCGCGAGGAACGCATCGAGGCGTCTCGGCGACGATACGTGCGAGGTGATCGCCGATCAGGGCATCGGTCGCCAGCGGCATGTGCGGTCCGTGCTGCTCGGTTGCCCCGAGCGCCATCACCACCGTGTCATGCCCCGGCGATCAGCGACTTCACGTCGGGCCAGCTGAACCTGTCCAGCTCGAGGAGTCGCCATCGGCACAGACTAACCGCGCCGAGGAGAACCGGGTCACAGTGATCTCGGGTGGGAGCATTGCCGGTCCGGGTAGATTCCACCCCTGGCTAGAATCCCGGCCTCGGGCAGCTCGCGTGGCCGGAGCAGGCGACGCACTCAAGGACGAATGATCAGGAGGCCCCATGATCTATCGACCGGTGATCGCAATGCTCGCGTCTCTTGGGATCGGGGCGGGCGGCCTCCGCCGCCTCCGCCGCCTCCGCCGCGTCCGTGACTCCGGTGACGCGTTCAGGCCGCCTCGCCGGCGGCTCGCCTCGGCGCACAGCCTGGGCAGGACGCCCGCCTCCACGGCGATCGAAGTCGATGTCGGCCTGAAGCTCAGCGACCCCTCGGGTGCCTTGGCGCTCGAGCGGGCGGTCTCCGACCCGAAGAGCCCGAGCTACCGCCACTTCCTCACGCCTGCCAGTGGGAGAAGCGCTTCTCTCCCAGAAGGCGAACGTCGACGCTGTCAAGAGCTACCTCCGCGCGCAGGGCCTCTCTGTCGTGGGCGTCTCTCCGGACAGGATGACCGTTGAAGCAAGCGGCTCGGCTGCGACGATCGAGAAGGCCTTCACGACGGGCCTGGGCAGTACAGGAAGGCCGGCGGAACGTGCGCCTGGCATCCTCCCCGCTGAAGGTGCCCCGCGCGATCGCCTCGCTGATCACGGGGATCTCGGGGATCGACCAGAACGTTGCGACTCCCGATCACCTCACCGGCGCGGCGGTCGGAAGGGCGAAGAAGCTCAAAGAAATCCCCCAGCCCGAAGGTTTCCGTAACGCGTCGCCCTGCTCCTCCTCCTACGCGCAGCAGCTCGACACGATCGACCCGGCCTTCGGTGGCGGCTTCGCCGAACCGCTGCCCTACGCGGTCTGCGGCTACACGCCGCCCGCAGCTTCAGAGCGCCTACGGGCTGACACCGCAGATCGCCTCCGGCATCGACGGCAGCGGCATGACCGTCGCCGATCGTCGACGCCTACGTCTCGCCGACGCTGTTCAGCGACGCCCAGCATTACAGCCAGCTGAACCAGCCCGCACAGGTGCTCGGCAGCGGGCAGTTCAGCGAGAGCCTCGCCAAATCCTTCAACCAGGAGGAACTCTGCGAAGCGCCCGAATGGTCAGGCGAGCAGACCCTCGATGTCGAGGCCGTCCACGCGACCGCCCCCGGCGCCAAGATCCTCTACGTCGGCGCCAAGAACTGCCTCAATGGCCTGTTACAAGTCGGTGCACCAGATCATCGACGAAAAAGAAACCAACGGCGTCAGCATCATCACCGACTCCTGGGGAGACGACGGCGGCGACCTGCTCGATTCCGCCGGCACGCGGCGCTCCTTCGACAACGTCCTGCTGATGGCGATCGGCACGGGAATCGGCGTCCAGTTCTCCGCCGGCGACGAAGGCGACGAGTTCGCCAACCTCGGCATGACGGTCGCCGACTACCCCTCCTCGAGTCCCTTCCAGACGGCCGTCGGCGGCACGAGCCTCCAGGTCAACCAGGCCGGTGAGCGAGCCGGCGAGCTCGGCTGGTCCACCTCCAAGAGCGTCCTCTGCACGCAGACGCTCGTGCGAAGTCGAATACCCGGGCTGCAAGAAGGGGAAGATCGGCAAGTGGCTGCCCAAGGCTCCCGGCGCCTACCTCTACGGTGGCGGCGGCGGGACGAGCTTCGAGTACCCGGAGCCCTTCTACCAGGAAGGCGTCGTGCCACAGGTGCTCGCCGAACGGAACTCGAAGATCACCGGGATCCTCAACCGCGTCGAGCCCGACATCTCGATGAACGCAGACCCGACCACGGGGATGCTCGTCGGCGAGACGCAGGTGTTCCCCGACGGGACCTACTACGACCAGTACCGGATCGGCGGGACAAGCCTCTCCTCGCCGCTGTTCGCCGGCGTGATGGCCGACGCCAACCAGGCTGCCGGCGGCTCGCTCGGGTTCATCAATCCCCTGCTCTACGAAGTGGACGCCGCAGGCACCGCCGGTGCCTTCTACGACGTGGTCCCGGCCGCGAAGCAGGCGGACGTACGGGTCGACTACCTCGATGGTGTCGACGCGAGCCGAAGGGACTATCACCTCGGCCCGGACGCTGGACTACGAGGGCCGTGAGGAATTCTGCAGCGGCACTGAAAACTGCACGCGCCAGAACGTCGCCATCTCCACGGCCCCCGGCTTCGACTCGATGACCGGGATCGGCACGCCCGGGGAGCGGTCTGATCGCGGCCCTCGCAAAGCCCTAGAGGGCCGCCCTTCAGGACATGAGGCGGGCGCCCGGCCGCCTCATCGTCAACGGGGAGCGCCCGATCCTGGGCGGACATCTGAGGGGCAACGGTCACCAGCCGCTAACAATCGCGCTCGTCCGCCGGCGCGACAGTTCGACGATGGGCAGTCACCGGGTTCGGCCACGCGATCTCTGCTGGTGTCCCGCGCGGCGCACCGCTCGCCGGCGTCTCGCCACGCCGCCGACTCCGGCGCCGGGGTCCTCCCTGCGACGAGCTCACCCCCGGCGCGTCGCCGCCGCGGCCCGCGAGCTGCAGTGCCCCGCCCCAGGCGTCACTGCTTCCCGCGCCCAGGCGCCTCGGACTGCGCCCGACCGGGCCTGCGGCTATTACGGTCCGCGAGGAGCATCGCTACGGATGAAACGGCCTCGCGCGCGGCGTAGTTTGCCCGCGATGGCCGATCAGCTGACAGCACTCGACGCGACGTTCCTCGAGCTCGAGCAGATGGATGAGGGCGCGACGATGCACATCGGCGGCATCATGGTCTTCGAGTCGCCCCCCAACGGGGCCGCCCGACGCTCGACCGAAGTCCGGGAGAACCTCGCCTCGCGCCTGACGAAGCTCCCCCGCTACACGCAGCGGCTCTCCTCGGAGCGGACCGGCGGCCTGTCCTGGCCGCACTGGCAGGACGACCCCCGGTTCGACGTGGCGCACCATGTCCGCCGGGCCGCTCTGCCCTCTCCCGGCGGAGAGGCGGAGCTGATGGAATGGAGCAGCGACTTCTTCTCCCACCGCCTCGACAGGACCCGGCCGCTGTGGGAGATGGTCCTGCTCGAGGGACTCAGCGGCGGGCGCTGGGCGCTGGCGACAAAGACCCACCACTGCCTGGTCGACGGTGTCGGCTCCGTCGGGGTGGTCCATCTGCTCCTCGACCTCGAGCCCGACGCGGCGCCTCGTCACGCGCCCGTCGCACACCGAGCAGGCCCCGGACCCGTCGGTCGTCGGGTGGCTGCACCCGCCGGAGGCGGTCGGTGGATCTCGGCGCGCACCGGGATACGCGTAGCGAAAGCCGGCGTCCACGCGGCCCTTCACCCGCATGAGACACTCGATCGCTCCCGGTCGCTGGTCGAGCTGATCGTCAAGGACGAGGTCGTCGGCGCGCCCCACACGAGCATCAACGTACCGATCGGAGCGAACCGCCGCTTCGACGGTCGTGCGGGCCGATCTGGGCAGGCTCAAGGAAGTCGGGCACCTCCTCGGCGGCTCGGCTCAACGATGTGATCCTGGCCGCCTGCACGTCCGGCCTGCGGACCCTGTTCCTCTCGCGCGAGGAGGAGCCGGCGGCCGAGGGCCTGCGGGCGATGGTTCCGATGAACATCCGCCAGGGCTCCGAGCAGCTCGCCCTGGGCAACCGGATCAGCTCGCTTTTTGTCACGCTGCCCTGTCGCCGAGCCGGACGCCCGCGACGCGCCTGGCGCCGGATCGTCGAACACACCGGCGCCCTGAAGTCATCGGGCGCCGCTCTGGGTGCCGCGACGATGCTCGACCTCGCCTCGGTCGCGCCGCCGGTCCTGCACGCCTCGGTGGCCCGCTCGCTCTACGCGACGCGGCTGTTCAATCTGACGATCACGAATGTCCCCGGTCCCCGGGTCCCGCTCTACGCCTTCGGGGCGCCCACTGATCGAGGCGCTGCCGATCGTTCCGCTGGCCGCACATCACGCGATCGGGATCGCGATCATCTCCTACGGCGGGCAGATCGTCGTCGGGATCAGCGCCGACCGCGATTCGACCCACGACTGGACGTGCTCGCCTGCGGAGTCGAGGCGGGCTTCGCCGAGCTCTGCGATCTCCTCCCCGACGCGACGGACCAGGCGGGGCCGGCCGCGCTCAACGGCACGCCCCCGGGTCGCGGGCAGCAAATCGGCCTGAGCTTTCAGTCGCTCCCGAGCCGCACTGGCAGCGCCTTCAGCTGGTTGACGAACATCGCCTGCGCAGGCGACGGGTGACCCGTCCAGCGTCATCTCGGGGATAGCGCTTCAGCGTCTCTTCGAAGAGGATCCTCAGCTCCAGGCGCGCCAGAGCGGTGCCGAGGCAGAAGTGACGGCCACCCGCGCCGAAGGCCTGGTGCTCGGGGTTGCGGAGCACGTCGAAGCGGTCGGGGTCCTCATAGACGGACTCGTCCCGGTTTGAGGAGACGTACCACATGACGACCTTCTCGCCCTGTTTGATCTCCTGCCCGCCCAGCTCCGTGTCCCGGGTGGCTGTGCGCCGGAAATGCGCGAAGGCCGGAAACATCCGCAGCGCCTCCTCGACGGCTCCGGGGATCAGCGTCGGGTCGTCCTTGAGCAGCTGCATCTGGTCGGGGTTCTCGAGCAGGGCCCGCATGCCGGAGCAGTAGGTCGCCTTGGTCGAGTCGTTGCCGGCCGCCATCAGCAGGAAGAAGCCCATCACGATCTCGGTCTCGTCCAGTTTCTCCCCGTCGACCTCGGCATGGACGAGCACGCTCGTCAGATCGTCCGTCGGGTTCTCCCGGCGTGAGGCGATCAGCTCCCCGCAGCGCTGGAACATCTCGGGGATGTCCTTCTCGAGGACTCCCTCCATGCCTTCGGGGGCCAGGTCCGGGTCGTCGGGGGCGAGCGCCGAGTTGACGATCCGCGCCCAGATCGCGTCTTCGTCCTCTGAGAGTCCCATGAAGCTCGAGATCACGCGCGAGACGACCGGCTGGGCGACATCGGTGACGAGCTCGCAGCTCTCGCGCCCCTCCAGGCGATCGAGCGCGCTCGACCGCGATCGCCCGGATCCGCTCCTCGTGGTCGGCGATCCGCTTGGGCGTGAAGCCTCGCTGGAAGAGCGCCTTGACCCGGTCGTGCTTTGGCGGGTCCATGCCGATGAACATCGCCCGGGCCAGCTGCAGCGGGAACGTCTCGGAGAAGACCGTCACGCCGCCCAGTTCGGAGGAGTAGGTCTCCCAGTCGCGGCTCACCGTGTGGACGTCCTCGGCCTTCGTCACCGACCAGAAGCCGTCCTCCTCGGGGAAGCTCGCCGTCTTCTCCGTCCAGTGGATCGGGCAGCCGCTGCGCATCTGCTTGAAGGCCGCGTAGGGAGGGCCGTTCTCCCAGGTCTCCGCTCGCCAAGCTCCATGCCCTCGATCTCACGTCCGACAGTTGCCACGCTGACCTCTTTCCCCGACGTTGTCGGTTCTCGAGGGCGCACACGCGCGAGCCCCCACCCCTCGGTGGAACCTAACACGCTAATTACACGATGTCAACGGGGTGTGCACGGAACTTCCCGGGCAGCTACGATCGCTGCGATGGCCGGCAACAGCGAAGACGCCCAGCGCGAAGGCCTCGCCACGACCCGCGGGAGACCGAACGGGAGATCCTCGAGGCCGCCGAGGCGCTGCTGCGTGAGCACCCTCGTCCGGGATATGACCGTCGAGCAGGTCATGGCCGCGGACGGGGCTGAAGCGGCCCGGCCTTCTACGCGCACTTCCAGAACCGCCACGACCTGCTCCTGCGCGTCGTCGCCGACCTCGGCGAGCGTCTCTTCGCGATGGCCGATCGCTGGCTGCAGGGTGATGACCCCGAACCGGACATCGTCGCGGCGATCGAGGGCGTCGCCGAGGTCTACATGACCGACGGGCCGGTCCTCCGTGCCCTGGCCGATGCGGCGACGGCCGATGCGCGGCGTCGAGGAGGCCTACAGGGGATCTGGTCCAGGCCTTCATCGATGCCAGCGCCGAGCACATCCGGGCCGAGCAGGCCGCCGGCAGGACCGCCGCGGACCTCGACGCCCACGAGACGGCTCGCGCGCTGGTCCTGGCTGAACGAGCGCTACCTCTCGGATGCCCTCGGCCGCATGCCCCAGGACGATCCCGCCAAGGCCGTCGGCATCCTCTCGCGCATCTGGCTGGCGACGCTCTACGGGCGTACCGGCCCAGCCCCGCCCGCCTGGAACCGAGTTCCCCGGCGGGCGGAGCTCCGGCGGGCCGTCTCAGGCGAGTGCCTCGCCGGCGGCCTGGGGATCTCCTCGCTCGAGCTGCGCTCCAGCCGCGGCACGAGCAGCGCCAGCAAGCGCGCCGATCGCGAGCACGGCGGCCGCGACCGGCAAGGCCGCCGTAAGGCCGTCGGTGAATGCCTGGGGCGAGGCGTAGGAGCCGTTTGCGCTGAACACCGAGGCGAGGACCGCGACGCCGATCACCCCTCCCAGCTCACGGATGGCGTTGGTCGCGCCGGAGGCCTGTCCGGCGTCCTGGGGGCGAACCGAGCCGAGCACCGCGTTGGCCGAGGGGGCGAACACCAGTGCCATCCCCGTGCCCGCCAGGACGAACGGGATGATCAGCCGCCCGTAGGCGATCTCGGGGGTGATGATCACGGCCAGCCAGCCGATCGCCACCGCCTGCAGCGCGAGGCCCGTCAGCAGCAGCGGCCTGCGGGCCGATCCTGTCGCTGAGGATCCCCGCGATCGGGGCGACGATCATCGGCATGCCGGTCCAGGGAAGCGTCCTCAGCCCCGCTTCGAAGGCGGAGTATCCCTGCGTCGTCTGGAAGAACTGGGCGAGCAGGAAGATCCCGCCGAAGACGCCGAAGAACATCGCGAAGGACAGGCCGTTGGTCGCCGCGAATGCACGCGAGCGGAAGAACCGCATCGGCAGCATCGGCTCGCGCGCCCGCCGCTCCCAGGCGACGAAGGCGACGAGGAATCCGACGCCCAGGATGAGCGAGCCGAGGATCGTCGGCGCTGGTCCAGCCCAGAGCCTGCCCGCGGATCGCGCCGTAGGTGATGCCCAGCAGCCCCGGCCCGACGAGTGCGAGACCGCGGAGATCGAGGCTCTGAGCGGGCCCGCGCGACTCCGCTCAGGCGGCTCAGCGCAAGCGGGATCAGCACCAGCCCGACGGGGACGTTGATCCAGAAGATCCAGTGCCAGGAGATGCCCGCTGACGACGGCGCCGCCGATCAGCGGGCCGATCGCCACGCCCAGCCCGCTGACTCCGCCCCAGATCCCCAGGGCCATGCCGCGCCGCTCCGGCGCGACGGCCTCGGAGAGGAGCGTCAGCGTCAGCGGCAGGATGATCGCCGCGCCGAAGCCCTGGAGGGCGCGTGCGGCGATCAGCGAGTCGGTGCTCGCGGACAGGGCCGCCGCCGCGCTGGCCGCGGTGAACATCGACAGGCCCATGACGAACATCCGCCTGCGTCCGAAGCGATCACCAAGGGCGGCACCCGTCAGCAGCAGCACGGCGAAGGTCAGCGTGTAGGCGTTGACGGTCCACTCGAGCGACTGGATCGAGCTTCCCAGACTGCTGCGGATCGAGGGGAGCGCCGTGGTGACGACGAGGTTGTCGAGGGTCGTCATGAACAGTCCGATCGAGACGATTGCGAGCGTCCAGGGAAGGCTCGGCTTGCGCGCCCTCCCCGACCGCCGCCTTAGGGAAGAGAACATCGAGGGCTCCTTTATGTGTGATTGCTTACTCACTTTGAGGATGAAAATAGGTGTGACTACTCACTCACTTCGAGAACAAAAAAAGAGATCACGGGCTCCTCCTGCGTCTTGGCTCGTCAGCACCTCGGCCCAGTGCTCCTCGAGGCCGTCGATCTGCATCGCGGCGATGAGGTTGCAGAGCATCCCCCGCGCGAAGAACCCTGGACCTCCAGCGCCGTGGCGTCGGTCTCGCGCTCGACCAGCTCGAGCAGCTCCCGGAATCCGCGGCGCAGCGCCTCACGGACCGCCGGCTCGCTGGCGGCCGCCTGGCCCTGCAGCTGGGTCAGCAGCACCTCCGGGTCGCGCAGAAGGTCGGTATAGGCTTCGCCCATCGCCTGCATCGGCGGCCGCCCGTCGCGCCGGCTCTCGGCGACCGCCGCGGCCATCGTGTCCCGGACGCGCAGATAGCTGCGCTCGACGACCGCCACGAAGAGCTCCGTCTTCGTCGGAAACAGGCGGAACAGGTAGGCCTGGGAGATGCCCGCCGCCCGGGCGATCTCGGTCGTCGGGGTGCCGTAGAGGCCGCGCTCGCCGACGACCTTCATCGCGACCCGCAGGACGTCCTCGCGACGCTCCTCCGCGGTCGAGAGGGTCCGGGGCGCGGTCTGCGGTCGAGCGGGTTCATAGGTGTGAGTATGCACTCACTCACATGATTTGTCAAGGGCAATCGGCGATCGCTTCCTAGACTGCCCAGATTCCCGTCCAACCCGCCGAGCAGGAGCTGAGGCGATGGCCTTGATCCGAGTTAGCGCACCACTCTGTCGTGAACTCGAGCGGCTCTTCCGAGCCGTCCCTTCAACGATCCGCTTCTGGGACGGCGGCAATGCTCGCCGCGACGAAGCCCGATTCGCCGAGCTTCTTTGTGCGCAGTCCCGGCGCCCTGGCCCATTTCCTGCGCGCCCCGAGCTCGCTGGGACTCGGTCGCGCATACACGGAGGGACTGCTCGCGGTCGACGATCTCGACGCCGCCTTCCTCGTCGTCGACACATGGGAGCCGCCGCCGCTGTCGAAGCTCGATCAGCTCGCCTCGGCCTGGCCCTGGCTGCTGGCGGCGGCGCCCGGCGGGCTGCCGCGCCGGCCTCGGCCTCGAGCTGCTGCTGCGCGGCGACCTGCACACGATCGAGCGCGATGCCGAGGCCGTCCGCTACCACTACGACGTCGGCAACGAGTTCTTCGCGCTGTTCCTCGACGAGTCGATGACCTACAGCTGCGCGATCTTCTCGCGTGGCGCCGAGACGCTCGCCGAGGCGCAGCGGACCAAGCTCGAGCTGGTCGCCACGAAGCTCGGACTGCAGCCCGGTATGAAGGTCCTCGACGTCGGCTGCGGGTGGGGGAGCTTCGCCATCCATGCCGCACGCGAGCACGGCGCCGAGGTTCTCGGAGCGACGATCTCGCCCGCCCAGGCCGAGCTGGCCCGCGAGAAGGTCGCCGCGGCGGGGGTCTCCGACCAGGTCGAGATCCGCCTGGCCGACTACCGGCTGCTGCCGCAGGGCTCCTTCGACGCGATCTCGAGCATCGGCATGGCCGAGCACGTCGGCGAGAGCCAGATCGATCTCTATGCGCGCGTCCCTGTTCGAGCTGCTCCGCCCCGGGGGGATGCTCCTGAACCATGCGATCGCCGCGCTCGACCCCGAACACGACCCGCACGAGGACCTCTTCTCGACCCGCTACGTCTTCCCCGACGGCGAGCCGCTGCCGCTCTCCCGGATCCAGCTGGCTCTGGAACGGGCCGGTTTCGAGGTCGAGCATGTCGAGGGTTTCAGGGAGGACTACGCCACGACACTGCGCCACTGGCACGGGCGCCTCGACGAGACACCTCGAGGGGCCGAGCGTCTGGCCGGCGCCGGAGCGGACGCGGATCTGGCGGCTCTACCTGCGGGCGGCGCGGCATGGGTTCGAAACACGCCACACGAGCATCTACCAGGTCAAAGCTCGCCGGCCGGCCGGACTGATCGCCGGGCGTTTAGGCCTAGGGCGCGAAGGTGTGCGAGGTGGCGAGCACCCTGCCCGCCGCGTCGAGCGCCTGCAGCTGGAAGCCTCGGTAGCTCCCGGTGACGGGGATGGCGGTCTCGAAGCCGGAGCGCGGAGCGCTCGGCGACCTTGCTCAGCTGCCCCGGTGCGCCTGCAAGGACACGCCATGAGGCGAGCTGCGTGGCGCCGTTCCAGCTCGCGTAGACGGTCGTGTGCGATCCGGTCGGCCGGGCCGCTCCGGCGGGCAGGGTCAGCGGTTCGCCCTCCCAGGGCTCCAGCGTCGCCCGGTAGCCCAGGTCCGGGCCGGGGAGTTCGCCTTCCAGCAGCACCTTCCCGGAGCGGTTGAACTCGCTGAAGTAGGGCGATGAGCCCCAGCCGACGAAGACGTTGCCGTCCGGCTGTTGGCGGGTCGCGCCCATGTAATCGGTTTCGAAGCCTTCCTTCTGGCCGTACTGCGGCGGCGACGGTCGCCGTACCGCGCCTGCTGGTCGACGTTCAGGATCAGCGCCCGCGAGGGGCCGGTCGCGTTGACGTAGGTGCCGCCGCCGGTCTGCTGGCAGCAGTGGTCGTCGAACAGGCTCACCTGCCCGCCCGGCTGCAGCCTGACGTCGTGCTGCCACTCGAAGCGGGCGCCCGGTCCCAGCTTGAAGCTCGAGTTCGCGTCCGCCGAGGGTCCAGTCGATCCTGCCGCTTTGGATGTCCACCAGGTAGGCGCTCCAGGTGTTGCGCATCGAGACGAGGAACTTGCCCTTCTGGGAGATGTCGATCGAGTTGACGTGGTAGGCGTCCCAGGGGAAGCCGTTTGTCGGCAGCGTCGCCTGCGACTGGCTGAGGGGGATGTGATCGAGGGCGTCCCAGCTGCGCACCAGGCGCCCGCTCTTCAGGTTGTACTCCTGCACGGCCGAGTCCACCAGGGCGCCGTTGTAGGCGCCCCCGTATTTCGAGAGATCCATGGGGATGTTCCTGTTGGCCGTCACCCAGGCGTTTTCGCCGTCGATGATGAACTCGTGCAGCGTCAGGCACCCAGCCGCCCGTGCCTTTCAGCCGGGCAACCTCTCGGTAGTGCTGGTCCACGACGACGTCTTCGCCCGTTTCGATCGCACCTGTGTTGGTCACCTTCCCCTGCCACCAGGAGAGCGCCGGCCTGCCTTCCCAGCTCTGTGGCGCGAGGTTGATCGGCCAGGTCCTTCTCCGGCACCGGCTGGAACCAGACGGGCTGCAGGGCGTTGTCGAGGATCAGCGGCCCGCTCTGGCCGATGATCGGCGGATCGTTGAGGTCGAAGAAGTTCGTCGTGAAGATGTACCCCGGCGAGAGCTCGGTCGGCCGGCGCGGTCTTGAGGCGCTTGATCACAGGAGGGTGCAGCGTGGGCTCGGAGACGAAGGTGTAGGCGCCGTTGGTCGTGTACTTGCCGAGCGGATCGCCGTGTGAGCCCGCGAAGGCGGCGGTGATGCCGACGAACAATGCGATGACGAGAACGACGAGACCGCTGAGGCGCCGCGCGGCGGGACGGAGCGACACGTCCGGCCGGGGCACGGTGAGGAACGTGACGAGGGCGGCGGTCGCGGCCAGGCCGGCGCGCGATCAGGTAGGCCAGGCGGAACCCGTTCGTCAGCGCTTCGGCGACCTGCTGGCCCGTGCCGATCAGGTGGGTGCTGCGCTGGGTCGCGAGGGTGATCAGCAGGGCCAGGCCGAGGCCTCCGCCGACCTGGCGCGAGGTGTTGACCAGGCCCGATGCCAGGCCCGGCCTGCCCGGGCTTTGCGCCCTGGGTGGCGGCGATCGTCGAGGGAACGATCGACATTGCGATCCCCGCCGCCGTGAGGACGCCGGGGATGACGACGTAGATCGACGCCGCTGCCGCTCGAGTTGATCCGGGTGAACAGCAGCAGCCCGGCGGTCAGCATCAGCAGGCCGCTGCCGAGCACGGGCCGCACACCGAAGTGGCTGACCAGCTTCCCGGCCCGCGACGCGACGAGCATGATCGTCAGGGTCATCGGCAGGAAGATCAGCCCGGTGTGCACCGGCGAGAGCCCCAGCACCTGCTGGAGATAGAGCGAGCTGAGGATCCACATCGGGAACAGGGCCGCGCTGAAGAGCAGGACGATCGTGTTGGCGTTCTTCAGCGCCTTGGTCAGCTCCTTGAAGGGGATCAGAGGGTTCGTCGCGACCCGGCTCTCGATCACGCCGAAGCCGGCGAGCATCAGCGCCCCGATGACGATCGGGCCCAGCGCCGCAAGGCTCCCCCAGCCCTTCAGGCCCGCTTCGACGACTCCGAAGACGAGGATCATCTGGCCGATCGTCAGCGTCAGAGCACCGGCGAGGTCGAAGCTCGCTCCGTCCTGTGCGCGGCGCCGTTCGGTGACGACCGCGCGGGCGACGAGGGCCGCGGCGATGGCGATCGGAGGGTTGATCAGCAGCACCCAGCGCCAGCTGAGGTACTGGGTGATGATCCCCCCCAGCAGCACCCCGGCGGCGCCGCCGAGACCGTTCATCGCCGCCCAGATGCCGATCGCTCGGTGAAGCTTGGGGCCGGGCGGGAAGGAGCCGGTGATGATCGCCAGCGAGCTGGCGGCCATCAGGGCGCCGGCCAGGCCCTGCAGGGCCCTTGCACCGACGAGGACCCCCTGGCTGGGGGCGACGCCCCCGAACAGCGAGGCCAGCCCGAACAGCAGCAGGGCTGCAACGAAGGTCCGTCGCTGGCCCCAGTGATCGGCCGCACGGCCGCCGAACATCAGGAAGCCGGCGAACGTGATGGCGTAGGCGTCGACCACCCACTGCAGCGCCGGTGAGGAGAATTCGAGGCTCGACTGGATCGACGGCAGGGCGACGTTGACGATGCTCAGGTCGAGGATGACCATGAACTGCGCAACGCAGCAGACCGCCAGCAGCCAGTGGCTCCGAGGGCCCTCGCTCGCCTGCTCGGGAACCGGCGGTGGTGCCCCGGGGGGTACGCTGGTCTCGACGCTCATGGGGTCCCTTTCGACTGCGATCGGCGTGTTCTGCCCCTGGTAGGCTGCGCCGTGGAGTCCCCCAGAGACAATTGGAGCCCGGCCCATGAAACTAACGTCACTGACCGCAATGCTAACGCTCCTCGCCGTTCTGGCGAGCACCTTCGCGGTGGCAGGCTGCGGCGGTAAATCGGGGAGCTCCTCCTCGAAATCGACTTCGACGCCCTCGACGTCGACGACGACGACGAAGCACAAGTCCAAACCCGCCTACTGAGCCTTCGGGTCCTCACTGCTCGGCTCCTCCCGGCAGTGAGGCGGCGTAGCTGATCACCTTCGACGGCTTGGAGCTCCCGAGCACCCGGCCCGAGGAGTCGAGCGCCTGGACGGCCGCGTAGGCGTACCTGCGAGGCAGGCTGGTCGAGCTCTCGAAGCCGATCGCGGGAATCGTCGCCAGTGCGCTCAGCGAGTCGGGGCTCTTGCCGGCCTGCACACGCCAGGACGCTGACGTCCGTCGCGCCGTTCCAGCTGGCGTGGACGATCGTCTCTTCGCCCGTGTTGTTGAGGCTGGCGAGCAACGCAGGCGGCGTCGAGGGCTGTCCTTTCCACGGGAAGCGGAAGGCACGGTAGAAGGACATGTCGAGGGGCTGGTGGGCGTCGAACAGGAGATGCCCGGCCCGGTCGAACTCGCTGATCGCCGGCACGCCGCCATATCCGACGACGGTGTTGCCGCTGCTCAGGGTCTGCGCATTGCCCTGGCTGGCAGCCAGCAGCGGGGGGCTCGTGTGGGTGAGGGACGAGGTCAGGGTGGCCGTGTGGGCCGATTCATCGAGCCTGATGCGCAACGCCCGTGACTGCGAATGGATCGGCGGGTTGGAGCCGTCGTCGAAGAACGTCACTTCACCGTTTCCGAGCAGCCGGGCGTCGTGCTGCCAGGCCATCTTTGTGCCCGGGCCCATCTTGAACGAGCTCCTGTTGCCGCCCAGGCGCCAGAGAATGGTTCCCGAACCGGCTTCGAGGAGATAGCCCGCCCAGGTGCTTCTCGCCGAGATCAGCAGGTTGCCGTTCGGCTCGTGGTCGATCGAGTTGAGGTGGAAGTAGTCCCACGGGTTGGTGCCCTCGGCCGTTTCGACTTCGGACTCGGCCGCCGCGACGTGGTCGAGGCTGTGCCATTCCCAGCGTACGAGGCCGGTCCGCAGGTCTATCTCCTGGATGGCCGTGTCGACGATCGCTCCGGATCGCGACCCTCTCACCGAGCTCAGGTCGCAGCGGATCGGGTTGAAGGCGGTGATGTAGGCGACGTCGCCTCCGACGATCTGGAAGTCGTGCAGATCCGCCTTCAGGCCGTTGCCGCCCTTGACGTGGCCGATCGTCCTGTAGCTGGAATTCGGTGATCACGTCTTCGCCCTGCCCGAAGCCCAGCTCGAGCACATGTCCGCGCCACCACGTCAGGACCCGCCGGCCCTGGTAGGTCTGCTCGTTGAGATCCTCGGCCGTTTCCCCGCCACCGAGCCGCTGGAACCAGACCAGGCTCCCATCGGGCCGGTAGATGAGCGGCCCGTACTGCCCCGGTCCGGGACCGTTGGTCGTCAGGATGTCGCCCGCGGCGGGGTCACGATCGGGGACCGTCACGCTCATCACGGGGGGGTTGACCCCCGGCTGGGTGTAGAAGCTCTGATAATCGGCCGGGGCGGCCTGGGCGTTGTCGAAGTCTTTGACGTTCCCGGTCGGATAGGGCGTGTCCACGCGGAAGCTGAAGTTGACGTGGCGCCCGCGACAGGTTGGCCTCGACGTTGACCTGCTCGCCCGCTTCGAACGGCTTGTCCGCCGCGAAGCTCGCTCCGTCACCCTGGGAGTACGGCGTCAGGTGCCCCGGGTGCTCGCCGCTGTGGCTCCCCCGCACCGAGACTCCGGTGATCTGCGACGGCTGCGCGCCGAGGAAGCTGACCTGGCTGTGAGGGTTGCCCGTCACGGTTCCCGGTGCCGGCGAGACGGAGACGGCCGTGCCGGGCAGTCTCGCGCTGCGCGTGAGCGTCCCGGGGAGGCAGGGGGGAGAGGCCGCCGCCTCTTTGGAGTCTCGATTTTTTCAGGGTCGGTGAGCCCGTGATGATCGCGAGGAGTGCCCAGGCGAGTACGAGGACTCCCAGGATGAGTAGTAGGTAGCGCCGCATGCGGAGGTGCAGGACCAGCCCTGCGCACGCCGAGGGCGCCTGCGGGGCAGAGGTCGGAAGGGTGCCACATTCGCCGTCGGAAAACGTAAGAGTTCGCGCAGAACCGCCGAGATGCCCTTCGGCGCCGCCCCGGGAGCGGGCCGTCCACGTGGCATGCTGGAGGGCAGATGCTCGATCGACCACCTGCCGAAACCGAGGATCCAGTCGGCCGGCAGGCACTCGCGCTGACGGTGGGCTGCCGGTTCGGGCTGGAGACCAGCCAGCACGCGGAGACGATCCTGCAGGTCGCACCCTCGCCGGGCCCGGGTATCGCGATTCGCAGCGAGCGCTGGGAGACGTGATGCCTCCCACCACTGCTACATCGACCATTACGGCAACCGTTGCGAGCGGTTCGCGCTGACGGCGGGCCGGTCTGAGGTCTCCTACCTGGCCCAGGTCGCGATCGAGGACCCGAACGATCTGATCGTGCTCGACACACCAGAGACGCCCGTGGCCGATCTGCCCGACGACGTCCTCAGCTTCGTCATGCCGAGCCGCTTCTGCCAGCCGGACGAGCTTGGTCACGAGGCCTGGCAGCGTTTCGGCGGTGATGGACCCGGGGTGGTCGCGGGTGCAGGCGATCGTCGACTACGTCCATCGGCACCTCGAGTTCCTGCCGGGCTCATCGAATCCCTGGACGACTGCTGCGGACGTCAACCGGGCCGGCCAGGGCGTATGCCGGGACTTCGCACACCTGGCAATCAGCTTCTGCCGCGCGATGAACATCCCGGCGCGCTACGTCTTCGGCTACATCCCCGACATCGGCGTGCCGGTCGACGGCGAGATGGATTTCGCGGCTTGGTTCGAGGCCTACCTGGACGGCAGCTGGCACACGTTCGATGCCCGCAACAACACGCCCCGTATCGGGCGGGTCATCGTAGGGCGGGGCCGGGATGCGGTCGACGTTGCCCTGATCACCTCGTTCGGCCCGACTGACCCTGACCGGCTTCGAGGTCCGCGCCGAGCGGACCGCCCTCGACGCCTGACGGCCGCCCGTGAGCGTGCGGCTGCTCGAAGAGCTCGTCCAGATGGACGGACGCGACGTTCTGGACATCGGCTGTGGAGAGGGGCGGCCTCGCCAGGAGGCTGGCGGCGGCGGGTGCCCGGGTGGTCGGGATCGACCCGCTCAGAGGGGCGATCGAGGTGGCCCGGGCCGCCGGTGGCCAGGAGGGCTCGGTGCCGAGGTACGTCGAGGGTGCGGCCGAGTCGCTGCCGTTCGAGACGGCCAGCTTCGACACGGTGGTCTTCTTCAACAGCCTCCACCACGTCCCGGTGGACTCGATGGCGCTCGCCCTCGAGGAGGCTGGGAGGGTTCTGCGCCCCGGGGGCAAGCTCTACGTCCAGGAGCCCCTCGCAGAGGGGCCCGCTTTCGAGCTGCTGCGCCGGGTGGACGATGAGACAGGCGCTCGCGCGGCGGCTCTCGATGCGCTCGAGCAGACCCTGGACGGACCATTCGAGCGCGTCGCCTCGCGTGAGATCGTCGTGGCGGTCCGCCATCGGGACTTCGCCGCCCTGCGAGCGAGGACGGTGTCGGTGGATCCTGCGCGGACGGCTGCTTTCGACGCTCGGCATGAGGAGCTGCAGGAGGCCTTCGAGCGACTGGGACGACCCGCCGAGGGCGGTGGCTACGAGTTCGATCAGCCCTTCCGCATCGAGCTCCTGCTTCGGCGCGGCCCGTGACTACAGGGGATTACGACCAGGGCCCTCCCGTTTGCTACGGGCCGGACTGGGCGACCGTGACCGAGCCGGCGAGCCGCTCGGCCGAGCCGGGGTCATGCGACGGGAGGTAGACGGTGGGGTGCTCGCGGCAATGCGCAAGGATCCGCTCGAGGGTCGCCACGTGCGCCTTCGGGTCCGGTCCGATCGCGTCGGCTCGCTTGGACATCAGCTGCTCGAGGTTGTCCGTCACGTCGCCCGCGAGCATCACATGGCGGCCCTCGTCATCGATGCAGATCACAGAGATGTGCCCCGGCGTGTGGCCGGGCGTCTCCACGGCGACGATCCGGCCGTCGGGGCTGAGCGAGCGGCTGCGGGCGAAGGCGCCGAACGGCCCGCCGTCGAGGGCGAACGGCACAGGGGAGAACCCGGCCGGCAGGGGCTGGCGGAGAACCCTCCGCATCAGGGCGGGAAAGGCCTGGCCGAGGAACTCGAGCTCCCCATCGTTGATCCGGACCGGGACGCGGGTATGGACGAGCCCGTCGACGTGGTCGCCGTGATGATGCGTGAGGATCACCTCGGCGATGTCATCCAGCGAGAGGCCCGCGGCGGCGAAGGCTCCGGGAAGCTCCTGCTCGGGAGAAACGTCGAAGCGGGCGAACGGGACGTTGCGAGCGGTGGCCGTCTCGCCGCTGTCCACGAGCAGCAGCCGCCCCTCGTGCTCGACAGCCCAGCAGTGAATCGGCAGTGGGTCAGACCAGGGGCTCGCCAGGAACAGGTCGAGCTGGCGCCGCATCCCGCTGCTCGGGAAGAGGAACGAGTGCTTGACGCGCACCGCGCCGGTGGAGAGGGCATGGATCCTCACGCTCGCAGCATCCCAGAAATGTGGCTTCCCGCGGATGCTCCTGGCTGTTCGGCCAACTATCGTGAGCCAGCGACGCGATGGCATTCGAAACAGGAGATGGCACCATGGCGAGCGTCCAACCTCTCACAGACCCCAGCTCGCGCCCCGTCGAGCATGTTGACACGCTGATCGTCGGCGCCGGACTGTCCGGCATCGGCGCGGCATACCACCTCCAGCAGGCGCTGCCCGGCAGGAGCTTCGCGATCCTCGAGGGCCGCTCCGCCAGCGGGGGCACCTGGGACCTCTTCCGCTATCCGGGTATCCGTTCGGACTCCGACCTGCACACCTACGGCTATGCGTTCAGGCCGTGGACGAACGAGAAGTCGATCGCCGACGGTCCAGCGATCCTCAAGTACATCCGCGATACGGCGGCGGAGAACGGAATCGACCGTCATATCCGCTTCGCCCACCACGTCACCCGCGTGGAGTGGTCGAGTGAGGACGCCCGGTGGACCGTCCACGCACAGCGAACGGACGTGGGCGAGGAGGTTCGGCTCACATGCGCCTGGCTGATCTGTGCAAGCGGCTACTACCGATACGAGGCGGGCTACACCCCCGACTTCCCCGGCGCCGAGCGGTTCGAGGGGTTGATCATCCACCCGCAGCGCTGGCCCGAGGACCTCGACTACACGGGCAAGCGCGTGGTCGTGATCGGCAGCGGTGCCACTGCCGTGACGCTCGTTCCTGCGATGGCTGGCAGGGCCGAGCGCGTGACGATGCTCCAGCGCTCTCCGACCTACGTCGTCTCGCTGCCCGAAAAGGATCTGGTCGCGAACCTGCTCAAGCGCCTGCTGCCCGCCGAGATGGCCTATTCGATCACCCGCCGCAAGAACATCTGGCTCCAGCGGACGGTCTACAACCTCAGCCAGAGCCGGCCCTGGATCATCAAGGGACTGTTGCGCCGGATGCTCGAGAAGCGCCTTCCCGAGGGCTATGACATCGACCGGCATTTCACCCCCGCCTACAACCCCTGGGACCAGCGACTGTGCGCCGTACCCGACGGCGACCTGTTCAAGGCGATCTCGCTCGGCACCGCCTCGGTGGTGACAGACACGATCGAGGAGTTCACCGAGACGGGGATCCGGCTCGCCTCGGGAACGGAGCTCGAGGCGGACATCATCATCACAGCCACCGGCCTGGACCTCGTCGCACTGGGAGGCGTGGAGGTCGTGATCGACGGCGAGCCCGTCTCCCTGCCGGACAAGCTCGTCTACAAGAGCGCGATGCTCAGCGACGTTCCCAACCTGGCGTTCGTCTTCGGGTACACCAACTCGTCCTGGACGCTCAAGCTCGATCTGGTCTGCGACTACGTCTGCAGGGTGATGGCCCACATGGACCGTCTCGGCTTCGATGCATGTGTGCCCGTCAACGCCGACCCGGGGATGGCGACCAGGCCCTTCCTGGACTTCGGCGCGGGTTATGTCCAGCGCGCGGTCAGCAGGTTCCCGCGTCAGGGAACGACCGGACCATGGCAGGTGAAGATGAGCTACGCGGCAGACCAGCGACTCCTGCGTGACGGCACGGTCAACGACGGCATCCTGCGCTTCTCCAGGGCCGGCGCGCGCCTCACCGAGGCCGCCTGAGACGCCTCCTCAGTCGAGGTTGTCGAGAATCTCGGTGGCCCGCGACCACTGATCCTGCGGGACCACCAGGTAGATGTCGCCATGCCCGCGCCGGTCCAGCGGGTAATCCGAGACGCAGGCGGCGTCCAACCCCAGCGCCCGGAGCTGGTCGCGCCAGGCAACGGCGTTGGCCTGATCCTCGAAGTTGCCCACGCTCTCCCAGCCGTCGAAGCGCGGGTCGCCGATCGCGACCTGGGGTTCCTTGGCGGGACGGCGCAGAAAGCCGAACGGCGACATCGAAATGAGCCTACCGCCGACGTGCGGCCCAAACGCCGGCGCTAGTGTGCGAGGTATGTCCTCCATGGCGCTGTCCCTGATCGAGTTCCCGGCCGACGACACCGCGCGGGCGAGGCGCTTCTGGGGCGGTCTGCTCGGAGCGGAGCTCGAGGCTCGCAGCGGCGCGGAGGGCGAGGGCTGGCAGAGCCGCTCGCCGGGGCCGACGGTCGGCGTGCACGAGCGCGGCCGCGGCCCGGGTGACTCGTTCTCCCTGCCCTACTTCACGGTCGCGGATGTTGGCGCCTCGCTGGAGCGGGTTGTGGCGCTCGGAGGGACGGTCGTTCATCCCGGTGAGCGCTGGGCGATCTGCAAGGACTCCGAGGGGAGCCCCTTCGCCCTGTCCGCCGAATGAGGCGATGGGACCACGACCGCCGGCCCGTCTCGCCTGCACGGACCGGCGATCGATGAGCCCATGAGCTAGTCGACGACGATGCCCGAGGCGATTGCGCCCGCGGGCAGAGGCGTGGGCGAACTCGACAGCGGGGTGAGGCTGCCGCCGCTCACGGCGAAGGCGGCGACGACGTTCGCCCTGCTGCCGTTGACCAGCAGCGTCCGGCCATCGGGCGAGAGCCGCGCATCGACCGCGCCGGCACCGTCGGAGCCGAACGCCGTGCTGCCGAGCAGCGTCAGCGAGCCGCCGGGGGAGATTCCGTAGCTCGAGATCGATCCCGAGGCCGTGTTGACGGCGAACAGGTAACGCCCGTCATGACTGATCTCGACCCAGCAGGGCGCCGTCTGCAGGTCGGCGAACGGCGAGGAGCCGATCGAGCTCAGGACACCCCACTCGCTGACGCTGAAGGCCGAGACGGTGCCGTTACCGGCGCCGCCGTGGGCGTTGGAGACGAACAGCTGCGACGGGTTGGTCGGGCTGAACTCCGAGCCGAATGGTCCGGGCCCCTGAGCCGCGAAGGGCGAGCCCGGCGCGGCGATCAGCCGGCCGTCCCAACGGATGTGAAAGCTGGCGATCGTCGAGCTTTCGACGAGCGGAACGACCAGCCTCTCCCCGGTCCGGTCGACGACGACGTCGTCCGGACCCGAGCCGGCGGGCAGGGCTACCGTCGAGTGCGGGAGCCGGTAGAGGCCGCCCCACGGGGCGAGCCAGAAGCCCGTCACGTTCGGTTCCGCGGCGCCCGCGTTGGCGACGTAGACACGGTCGCCCGAGACGGCGATGCTGACGGGATCGACGCCACCGGAGGAAACGGGGTTGCCCACCGGCTGCGGGATGCCGCTGTAGCCCAATCGCAGCACCGAGATCTCGTTGCTCGCGGCATCGACCGCCAGCAGGAAACGCCCGTCTCTCGAGCGCTGGATGGCGCCCTGCGAGGTGAGCCCGGCACCTGTACCGACGCCGCCGGCGGCGAAGGGGGACCCGGGGATGGGGGTCAGAGATCCGTCCGCGTGACGGTTGAATCCGGCGATCGTGTTCGCCGTTGCGGTGTTGTCGTTGACATAGGCGTGTCCGACGATCCCGGCCGCGTGGCCGTAGGCGGAGGCGGAGGCTGCCGTGATCGCTAGGAGGAGCATCGCGACTGCACTCGCGCCGACGCCGAGGCGTTGAATTGGTCTCTTGAGCATGGGTCTCTCCTGGTCGTGTTCGGGTAGGGGCGAGCGACCCGCTCGAGGCGCACCGGGGCGCCGCGAGGAGTGGGCTCCCGTGGGTGCCTCCAGCCGCTCACAGCTTCAGTCCGCGGAGCGCCCCCGCCGTTACACCCACGACGAACGCGCGAGGCGAAATCACACAGCGCGCCGTTTCCCGATAGTCTCCGTTTGGGAGCTTTGGGATGTGTGGCCGAAGGACCGGAGGGGTTACCGAGGCGCCGCCCGCAAATAGGGAGGTTTGGGGCATGAGGATTGGTCTGCGAAACGCCGTAGTTGCCGGCGTGCTTGCGCTGGGGATCGTTCCCGCGACGGCCGCTGCGTCGCCCGCGCGGTCAGGAAGGCACGCGGTGATTCGCGGGTCACTCCCGCAGGTGAACGTCAATGAAGCCGAAGGCTGCGAGTTCATCGCCGACCCCGCGAACTCGGTCTGCATGCTCCCGTTCCCGGACGACTACTACACCGTCGCCGATCCGAGCAGCCCGACGGGGCGCCGGGTCAACTTCAAGACCCCGGGCACACCTGCCAACGTCGGCGGAGAACACATGGAAGCGGGCCCCTACAACGCCTCCGACGGATTCAGCCCCGGCTCGACGATCCTCCTGCCGATTCCCGGCATCGATACGGTCAAGGACGTCAAAGCCACGGGAGCCGTTCCGATCAACCGGCTGGCCAAGTACACCCGCAGTGACGCCCCCGTCGTGGTGATTGACGCCTCGACCGGGCAACGCTGGCCGATCTGGGTCGAGCTCGACTCGGGTGCCAAACCCTCGAAGGCCAACCTCGAGATCCACCCGGCCGTGAACTTCGCCTCGGGCCACCGTTACATCGTCGCTCTGCGCAACCTCAAAAACGCGGCCCACGAAAGCCTCGAAGCGCCCGCCGGATTCCGTTACTTCCGCGACGAACTGCCCTCCGAACAGGAAGCCGTCAACGAACGGCGGCCGCACTTCAATGAACTGTTCTCGACGCTCGAAGGGGCGGGGATCGCCCGCTCGAGCCTCTATATGGCGTGGGACTTCACGGTCGCCAGCGACGCCAACAACAGCAGTCGTGAGCTCGCGATGCGCAACGCAGCCTTCGCCCAGTTGGGCGACAACAATCTGGCCGACGGCGTCGTTCAGGGCGGGTCGCCCGCGTTCGAAGTGACCAGTGTCCAGAACGAACCGAACCCCGGTCAGATCGCTCGCCGGGTGAAGGGGAACTTCACGGTCCCGTGCTTCCTGTTCCCCAACTGCGGACCGGGCGGACGGATGCACCTCGATGCGGAAGGCGCGCCGATACAGAACGGCACCTGGTCGGCAAACTTCGACTGCATCATTCCGCTCTCTGTGACCACAGGCCCGGCGGAAGCGGCCCGGCCGGCCCTGTACGGCCACGGCCTGCTCGGTGACGCCGGAGAGGTCGCCTCGAGCCCGCAGCGCTCGCTGTCACAGGAATACAAGATCCTCCAGTGCGCGACCGACGAGATCGGCATGTCCGAATCGGATGTCGAAACGGTCATCGAATCGCTGGGCAACATGTCGGCATTCCCCGCCATCCCGGACCGCCTGCAGCAGGGATTGCTCGACGAGCTCTACCTCGGCCGGGCGTTGATCAACCCGGCGGGCTTCGCCACGGCGCCTGCCTTCCATCAGGACGGAACCTTCGCGACCGGCTCGGTGATCAACACCAGCCACCTGTTCTACAACGGGAACAGCCAGGGCGGGATCATGGGCGGTGCCCTCACGGCCGTCTCTCCCGATTTCACCCGCGCATCGCTCGGTGTCCCGGCGATGAACTACTCGGTCCTGGTGCCTCGCTCGGTTGACTTCGTCCAGTTCCAGGTGGGCTTCAGCGGTGCCTACTCGAGCGGGACCGTCCGGCCGCTGGTTCTGGACATGATCCAGATGCTCTGGGACAGGGGCGAGCCAAATGGGTACGCGTCACGCATGACGTCCGACCCGCTGCCTGACACCCCGGCTCACCAGGTCATCATGAACGTCGCCTTCGGCGACCATCAGGTGACGAACTACCAGGCTGACGTCGAGGCCCGCACGATCGGCGCCTACGCGCACCATCCGGTTCTCTACCCCCGGCGGTGGGCCGGAATGAAAATCCTGTGGAAGGTGCCGACCCTGAAGAAGTACCCGTTCACCGGCTCGGCCATCTACTACTACGACATCGGCCCGGTCCGTGAAAGCCCCGTCGGTTCGGGCAAAATGATCGGTGTTCCGCCGCCGCCCTACACGAATATCCCCAACTTCGAAGGCGAGGACCCCCACGGGGCGCCGCGCGGCGAGCCCGGGACCGAGGAGAAACTTGTCTCGGACTTCTACGAAGGAGCCATCCCCGGCGAAGACAACTGCGAAGCGAAAGCCTGCTTCGCGGGTGGGTTCACCGGACCCTGACGGACTTTGATCGGGCGGGGGTTGAGCCGGCCGGCTCAACCCCCGCCCCGATCAGGCCGCCGCGGGGTTGGTGAAGTCGGGCGCCTCGTAGACGCCGCCGGGGACGCCGCCCAGAACCAGGAGCCGCACCCCTTCGGGTCCGACCTGCATGCTTCTGGTGCAACCCGGGCCGACCCTCACCACGGTGTCCCGATCAAGCGTCACGTGGTCGCCATCGATCTCCATCTCGGCGCTGCCCTGCAGCACCACGTAGACCTCCTCCTGCCCATCGTGCTCGTGGTTGTGCGCGGGGTATTTGTCGAACCCCGGAGGAAACTCCTCGACCTGCATGCCAAACGAGCTCACCCCAAGTGAGGCCCGTGCGAGGCGCATCGCACCCCCGTGCAGGCTGTGCATCTCGTCAATCTTCACCGCCGTGTAGTTGGACATCCTCTGCTCCTCGATCGGGGGCTCCGAGAGCCCTCTGTTTGCTCTGCCATCCGCTTCAAACCGTCCGCAAACCGCTGCAAGGACGGGCCAAGATCGGGAATCGACTCGATGAAGGGGCCCGGGCGTTCCTACTGCAGGTAGTGCTCGACCGTACCCGAGTCGCGCGCCTCGGCCGCGTCCGGGTTCCCACCGGCCTCACGCAGCGCGCGACGCTGGCGCAGCAGATCCCAGCAGCGGTCCAGATCGACCGAGACCGCCTCGAGGCGAGCGCGATCCTCGGCGGGGTCCTTGCCGTGTGAGGCCTCGTCCTGCTCCTGAGATTGGAGCCTGTGCTCCTCTGCGACCAGTGACTCGATTCGGGCGAGGATCGATTGATCGTCCATTGGGCTCAATCTAGCGACTCGGCCGCAGGCTGTGGGGATTGGCTCGGCTCGCTCGCGAGCTCGGCGCGGACGAGCGGGGCGACCCTCGTGCCGAACAGCTCCATCGAGCGCATCACGTCCTCGTGGCGGACAGCCCCCACGCTCATCTGTGCGATGTAGCGGTCGTTCCCGAACAGGCGGTGCTCCATCAGGATCTTCTCGGCGACCTGCTCCGGGGAGCCTACGGCCAACGCGCCGTCAGGTGCGCGGAGGGCTTCGTACTGCTCGCGGCCGGCGGCCGGCCAGCCGCGCTCGCGGCCGATCCGATTCATCATCTGCAGGTAGGGCCCCGCGAAGGCCGCGTCGGCCTTGGCCCCGGTCTCGGCGACGAAGGCATGCGTGTTGATCGCAACCCGCCCGAGCGAGGCGTCGTGCCCGTGCTGCGCGAGACTTGAGCGGTAGAGATCGATCAGCGGCGCAAAGCGCTCCGGCTGCCCTCCGATGATGGCCAGGGTCAACGGCAGTCCAAGGCCTCCGGCTCTGACGACCGACTGAGGCGAACCGCCGACGGCTACCCATACGGGAAGCGGCTTCTGCAGCGGCCGGGGCCAGACGGTCACATCCCTCAGTGCGGCCCGGTGGCGGCCCGACCAGTTCACCGGGGCATCCTCCCGTAGGGCCAGCAGCAGCTCCAGCTTCTCTGCATAGAGCTCGTCGTAGTGATCCAGGTCGTAGCCAAACAGCGGGAACGACTCGGTGAACGAGCCTCTTCCGGCCATGATCTCGGCGCGGCCGCCCGAGAGGAGGTCGACCTCGGCGAACTGCTGGAACACGCGGACGGGATCCTCGGAGCTGAGGACGGTCACGGCGCTCGAGAGTCGTATCCGGCTGGTCCTGACGGCCGCCGCTCCGAGGACGACCGCCGGCGAGGAGATCAGGAAGTCAGGACGGTGATGCTCTCCCAGGCCGAACACATCCAAACCGAGCTGATCGGCCAGTTCGATCTCCTCCATCAGCTCCCGCATCCGCTGCGCGGGGTTCACCCCGCCGGCCAGATCGGCGAATGTGGCGATGCCGAGCTCCATTGGCGGGATCATACCGCATAGTTGCGCTAGCAACTATTTTACGGCGATGGGCAGCGAGGCTCCTCGGGGTAACATCGACTGCGGCGAGGAGAGCGCACCGGGCGGTGCGTGGAATTCGCGACCGTTTGGAGCAGAGAGTGATCCTCAGGATCGTGAACCGAGGGATGAACCGCGAGACCTACGAGATGCTGCGTGCCGAGTTCGACATCGATCGGAAGCATCCTCTCGGTCTGATCATGCACGGCGCGAGCGAAGAGGACGGCGTCATCCAGGTCGCCCAGATCTGGGATTCCGAGGAGTACGCACGCCGGTTCGACGAGGATGTGGTTGTGCCCGCGCTGGAAGCCCACGGAGTGCCACTCGAGGCCGAGATCAGGGTCTTCGAGCTGCAGCACCTCGTAACCCCCTGACGGCCTCGCAAGGAGCTAGACCAGCAACGTCCCCGACGAGCCGGCTCCGGCGTTGGCGGGGGACGCCCGTTCGACGTCTGCCATCGAGGTGTGCAGGTGCCCCTCGGCACCTATCAGCAGTTTGAGGTCGTGGGGCCGCGTCGCGTAGTGCACGGCGTCCTGCATCGAGACGATTCCGGTTCGCAGGGCCTCGTACAGGGCCTGGTCGAAGGTCTGCATGCCGTAGTACTGGCCCTCGGCGATGACGTCGGTCAGCTCGCCCGTCCGCTGGGAGTCGAGGATCAGGTCGTGGACACGGCCGGTCATCGTCAGGACCTCGGCGATGGCGATCCGGCCGTTCCCGTCCGCGCGCGGGACCAGGCGCTGGGAGATGATCCCCTTGATCGTCCCCGCGAGCATCGCCCGCGCCTGCTGATGCTGGGCGGGAGGAAAGAAGTCGAGGATCCGGCTGATCGTCTCGGGTGCGTCCATCGCGTGAACCGTCGAGAGGACCAGGTGTCCCGTCTCGGCAGCAGCGAGCGCAGTGCGAACCGTCGTCTGGTCGCGCATCTCGCCGATCAGGATCACGTCGGGGTCCTGCCGCAGGACGCGCCTCAGGGCGATTTCGAAGGAGTCCGTATCGCTCCCCAACTCGCGCTGGTCGATAGCCGACCTGCGGTCGGTATGGAGATACTCGATCGGATCCTCGATCGTCACGATGTGCTTGAAGGCCGTTTCGTTGATGTGCTCGATCATCGCCGCCAGGGTTGTGGACTTGCCGCACCCCGTGGTGCCGGTCACGAGGATCACGCCTCGCTCCTGCTCGGCGAGCTTGCGGATCACATCGGGCAGGCCGAGCTGCTCGAGGGTACGAATGGCGTGAGGCACCAGCCGGAAGACCATCGAGACGGCGCCCCTTTGCAGGTATCCGTTGACACGGAACCGTCCAAAGCTGGGGATCGAGTAGGCGAAGTCGATCTCGTGAAGCGTCTCGAACTCCTGCACCCTGGCGTCCGGAAGGACCGAGTGCAGCGCCTCCATCGTGTCCTCGGGGCCGAGTTCGCGTTCTTTCTCATCGAGCCAGTGGAGCTCGCCGTCGATGCGGATCAGCGGTCTGTTGCCGGCCTTGACGCACAGATCGGAGCCGCCCCGTTCGACGAGTTGGATCAATGCCCCTCGGAGGTCGAAGGACTCCGGCGGCCCGGCGGGCTCGACGTCGGTCGGCATGGGGGAGCATCGACAGCGCCGGCGGCGAGCACTCAGAGCAGCGACTACCTGTGCGACTCGGTAGTTGTCCGAAATCGTCACTGAGCCACACGGCGAGTGCAGGTCCGGCTCGCCGCGTCCGGGCCGTCATGATGCGGGCTGGTGTCCCAGACACGTTCAGATCCCGCCGGCGATCGCTCCCTGGCCGTCCTGGTGCAGTTGAGCGACCCGCACCTCCGCGCGGGTGAGAGCGGAGTGGGACCGGCCAGGCGACTGGAAGGCGCCATCGGCCAGCTCGCCGGGCTTCGGCCCCGCCCCACCGCCCTGCTGATCAGTGGTGACGTGGTCGACGTGCCCTCGAGCGAGGCCTACTCGGCGGCGAGAGGGATGCTCCTCGAGCTCGGCGTTCCCCTGCACGTGATCCCCGGGAACCATGACGACAGGGACATGCTCCGCGAGCACTTCGGCCCCGCCCCGGCTCCGGCCGGGCACGCCCGTGAACTTCGCCGTCGACTGCGGGGAGCTGCGTCTCATCGGCCTGGACAGTGTCCGGCCCGGGAGCGACGCCGGCGCCCTGGGTGCAGGGCAGCTCGGCTGGCTGGCCGAGACGCTGGGCGAGGAGCCCGAGCGCCCCACGCTGCTGGCCCTGCACCATCCGCCGGTCCTGACGGGGATCCGCGCGATGGATCAGATCGCCCTCGGCGCCGAGGACAGCACCGCGCTGGAGGCCCTGCTGGGCAACCACCCTCAGGTTCAAGGGCTCACCTGCGGGCATGTCCACACCGCGATGGTCAGCTCCTTCGCGGGGCGGCCCCTGCTTGTTTGCCCATCCACCAACTCGGCCGTCCTGCTGGATCTCCGCCCCCGCGACGATCTGCCCTTCAGCGTCGCTCCCCTGCCGCTCGGCTTTGCCGTCCACGTACTCGAGGACGGACGGCTCGTCTCTCACGTCCAGCCCGTCGGACGGGTCCACGGGCACTGACGCGGAACCCTGCACCGGGGCGCAGAGCATCTGTAACGTTGATCGAGATGCCAGGCCTCGGCTTAGATATCGCGGAAGGGTCTGTTCAGGGTCCCCCTGACGCGGGAGCCCCGGCGCGGGCCGCCGTCATCTTCGAGCGCTCATCGCCGGGCGAGGCGGCACTTCGGGAGGGTGCGGAACTTGCCAATGCGGGGCGCCTGCTGGCCGTTGTGGCACTGGCCCCGCAGGCCAGGCCGGCGCGGTGGGGCCGCGCCGGCGGCGAGGGGCCCTACAACGTCGCGGTTCGCGAGGAAGCGGAGCTCGACCTGAAACGTGCCCGCGAGCTGCTCGGCTCGGTCGCCGGCCGCGCGACCTTCAACGTGCTGGCCGGCTGCCCGCAGCCGCGCCTGGCGGAGTGGGTGGCCCGGCAGGGGGTGGGCATCGTGCTGCTGCCCCGTCACAGGCTCACGCCGGGCGGCAACTTCTTCGCGAGGAGCCTTCGGCGGGAGACCTCCGCTGAGATACGGCTGGTCCGCTAGGCGCAGCGGGTTCGCCGGCGGGGAAGGGCGCCTGCGGCCTCAGCCGTCGACGAGCAGGCTGTCGATGGGCCCGAGGAGCGCCATCGACCTTCGCGAGACACCGGGAAGCTCGCGCAGATGATGGGTTGGCGGCTCGTGGCGCTCGAGCCGTTCGCGCTGCTCGACGGCCGTGGGGCGCCACAGCTCGTCGACGACGGCGGACGGATCCCCCGAGACCCGGTCGACGGGCAGCTCGAGGTGCTCGGACCAGAGCCGCAGACGGGTCTCGCGCGCGACCCCCGGGTTACAGGTGATGATGTTCATCTCGGTGTCGTTGAAGAACGAGTGCTCGTTCAGGTTGGCCGAGCCGACGGTCATCCAGGCGTCGTCCACGACGGCGATCTTCGAATGGACGTAGAGCGGGCCCGTGAGGCTTCCTGTACGGGCCGAGAGCGTGCATGCCAGGAAGCGCCCCGCACCGTCGTCTGCCCGTATCAGGGTTGCGAGCTGGCCACGGGTGGAGTCGGCTCCATTGTTCGGCTTGGCCGGCAGCAGCACCACGACGCGGAACTCCTCCGTTGGAGGCCGGCGGAGCTTGGCGGAGAGGATTTCGATGACCTGGGCAGACCAGAGGAACTGGCTCTCGAGGTAGACAAGTCGGCGCGCGGAGCGCAGCGCCCGGGTGTACGCCTCGAGGATGCGGAAGTCCCCTCCCGGAAGGAAGTCGTAGATCTTCTCCGGCACGGTTCGGACGACCTGAAGCTCCACGCTGCCCCCCTCGACCTCGGGCGCTGGGACCTGCTCGATCTCCTCCTGCGTCACGGCCTGCCACCGCGCCCGGAAGTGCGCGGCGACGTCCGCGACCGCCGGCCCCTCGATGCGGCTGGCCGAATCGTGCCACCCAGCCGGCCGCGCATCGGATGATCGCTGGTGTCGAAGCGGTCGCCGCCGAGCGAGGTGAGGTCGATCCCCCCGACGAAGGCGATCTCGTCATCGACGATCACGAGCTTCTCGTGGTGGCAGTGCATCGGACGCTCGTGGGCGTCGAGCGCGCAGCGTACCGCTGTGCCCCGGGTGAGCTCGGCGTGGACCTCACGGACGGAGGAGCGCGCGGGAGTGAAGACCGGGGCGGGCGCGCCCGCCCAGAGCAGCACGCGTACGTCGATCCGCTCGGCGAGCTCGGCGAGCAGGTCGCGTAGCCGTCGCGAACGATCGTCCCGCGTCAGGCCGAAATCCGGCGTGAGGTGCCAGCCGGCGAGGTGCACGTGCGATCGGGCACCTTCGATTGCCTCGGCGATCCGCGGCAGCGCCTGCGAGCCGTCGATCAGGACCTCGAAACGGCAGCCGTCGCGGGGCGGCGGGTCCCCCGCGGCCCACAGTCCCGAGTTCGCTGGAGGGTCGAGCTGCCCGGCGCGACCGGCGCGGTTCAGGCGGTGGCGATGATGAGCGCCGATGGCACGCTCAACGGCCCGGCCGGTGAGGGTGTCAAGAGCTCCAACCAGGGGAAGTGTCACGGGACCGGAGTGTAGGGGCGGGCGGGAGCGCGGTCGGGGGGTATGCTCAGGCCCATGGACGACGCCCAACTGGCACGTCGCTTCGGGGTCATCGAGCGCCAGCTGAGACTCATCTCCGAACAGCTCGGTATCGACTGCCCGCCGTTCGTCAACGACGGGGCGCCGGTAGGGAGCGAGACTGCGTCGGGAGAGCCGGCGGCCCCTGCCGGGACGGGGTCCTCAGCGCTCCCGGCGGAGGTCGTCGAGCTCGCGCGTGCGGGTCACCCCACACAGGCAATCAGCCTGCTTCGCAGCCTGACCGGCGCCACGCTGCTCGAGGCCAAGCGCGCCGTCGACGCTCTCTAGGAGTCCCTTTGTGGGCTGTCAGCTCCCGGTGGCGGAGCTCAACCCGGTCCGTGAGCGGCTCAACAGCGCCGCCATGGACGCTTCGATTCCGTGGCACAGGACGTCGATGTCCGGGGCGGCGTCGTAGTCGCCGGTGACCCCGAAGGTGCAGGCCCCGTTGTAGGAGAAGATCGCCACCCCCACCCTGACGTGGCCCCCGAGCGGCACATAGGGAAGTGACTCGAGCATCCGCCGCCCGCATGCGTAGAGGGGCTGCTGCGGTCCGGGGACGTTCGTGGCGACGGTGTTGATGTTGTGCTGCGGGATCCGCGTGGCGAGCCGCTCGCCCAGCGCCAACAGCAGCGGAGCGGCAAAGCCGCTGAGCGAGGTCAGCACCTCGGCCGCGACCGCCTCGTGAGACTGCTTGAGATCTGCCATCTGGGCCCGGATCGAGTGCAGTCGCTCGACGGGATCGTCGAGCCCCACGGGCAGCTCCGCGAACATGGCGGAGACGCGGTTGTCATAGATGCCGTGCGCCGAGGGCGAGCGAACCGACACCGGGATCAGCGTGCGCAGGGGCTGCTCGACAGGCTCCCCCCGCGAGATGGCGAGCTCCCGGAAGCCGCCGGTGATCGCTGCGAGTACGACGTCGTTGACGGTCCCGCCGAGGGCTGTACGGACCTCCTTGATCTCCGACAGCTCCGCCCGTGCCCAGTTCCACCGGCGGTGTGGCCCGAGCGGCCCGTTCAGCGACGATCGCGGTGCGGGCCTGACCACATCTCTCATACGCATCAGGCCCCGCAGCGCTTCCTGTCCGCGGCGGAGGACCGCCCCGGGGGAGGACAGGGCCCTGGCCGCCTGCACCGGGATGAGGAGGTTTTCGGTGATTCCGCCCGCGAGCAGGGCAGTCGTTCCGGGCGCCCCGAGCGGTGTCCACTCCTGAGCGGGGGGCGGGGCTGTCGCCGGCTCGGCGTCCATCAGGACGGAGATCAGGTCGGTGCCGGCAACGCCGTCGACCATGCAGTGGTGGATCTTCGAGATCAGCGCCCAGCGCCCGTCCTCGAACCCCTCCACGACCCACATCTCCCAGAGCGGCTTGGAGCGGTCGAGCTGCTGGGACATGACGCGACCCACCAGGCGGCGCAGCTCGCTCTCTCCCCCGGGGCGGGAAGACCCGTGTGGCGCAGGTGGTAGTCGAGATTGAAGTGCTGGTCGTCCACCCAGTGGGGACGTCCGATGCTGAGCGGGACGGCCCGCACGACCTGCCGGTAGCGGGGCACGAGAGGGAGCTTGGCCAAGACCATCGCACGGAGCTCCTCGTAGGGAGGCGCCGGCCCCTCGAGGATCCCGATCGAACCGATATGCATATGGCTGACGGCGTCCTCGATGTCGAGGAACGAGGCGTCAAGCGCACTCATCTTCTCCATGGCGTAGCTCCTCCGCAGGCCCGGCTCCGGACCCCTCTCAAGACTCCGACCTTGAAGCTATTCGCTCGCCGCGGCGGAGGCATCCGGGGAAGCTACCCGCTCCGATGCGGTCGCTTCCGGCCGAGGGTAGGACGGTGGGTCGGGCGTTGTGCGACTCAGCGCCTGCGGCGCAGGCCCCAGTCGCGCATCGCGCAGTCCACCTGCTCGTCATCGAGCGGTGGGACGGGCATCGGCGTCGGCCGGCGCCGGTCGGGGCGCAGGCCGTCCAGTGCGATCTGCAGAACCCGCCGCCAGGCCTCAGGTGCCACCTCCTGGGTGTAGGCGGCGGCTTCGCTGACGGCATGCTGCAGCAGCAGCAGGTCGGAGACGACGAAGTCCTCGCGCACCGCTCCCGCGCGCCGGGCGCGGTCGAGGACGGCCTCAACGATCGGCTGGATCTGACGGCGGCCCAGCTCGATGCGGGCGTGTGCGGTGCTCGTGCTCAGCAGCAGCTCCTTCAGCGCCCGGTCGGCGACCTGGAGTTCCAGCGAGCGTTCGATGAAGTGGACCAGCCCATCCCAGGGATCCTCGATCTCGAGGCTGGCGCTGGCGGTCGCGAGGATCTCGCCCAGACGGTGCTCGAACAGCGCGTCGATCAGCTGCTCCTTGTCGGGGAAACGACGGTAGACGGTCCCCACCCCAACCCCCGCGTGGCGGGCGATCTCGTCCAGCGAGACGCCCAGGCCTCGTTCGGCGAACAACGCCCCCGCGGTGTCCAGGATGCGCTGGCGGTTGCGCTCGGCGTCTCTGCGAAGGGGCTTGCCGACAGTCGTTGTCATGCGTCGATTGTAACGAAGTGGAGGACGTCACTCCAAGTGGAGAACTTATCTCCGGTTATCTGTTATCCTGGTCGAAGTTGAGGTTATGCCTCCATTTTGAGAATCCACCTCCACATACCGATCGCGAGAACCAGATGAACCCTGAGACCTCCTCCAAGCAGCACGAACGGCGTTGGCTGATCCTTGCCATGGTCGGCGTCGCCCAACTGATGGTCGTACTTGACGCGACGATCGTGAACATCGCCCTGCCCTCGGCCCAGCACGACCTGGGCTTCTCGAACGACAGCCGCCAATGGGTCGTCACGGCCTACGCACTGGCCTTCGGGAGCCTGCTGCTGATCGGCGGCCGCGTCGGTGACTACTTCGGCCGAAAGCGGGCTCTGATCACGGGACTGATCGGTTTCGCTGTGGCCTCGGCCCTGGCCGGGATGGCGCAGAGCTTCGGCGTCCTTGTCATGGCGAGGGCTCTGCAGGGCGGGTTCGGTGCCCTGCTGGCACCGTCGGCGCTCTCGATCCTGACCACCGCCTTCACCGACCCCCGCGAGCGGGGCAGGGCATTCGGGATCTACGGTGCCATCGCCGGTGGTGGAGGCGCCATCGGCCTCCTCTTGGGCGGGGTCCTGACCGAGTACCTGAACTGGCGCTTCACCCTCTTCGTAAACCTCCTCTTCGCGATCCCGGCGGCCGCCGCGGCGGTCGTGCTGCTCGTCAACGAGCGCCCGGCGACCACACCGAAGCTCGACGTTCCGGGGGCCCTCGCCGCGACCTCCGGCCTGTTCGCCCTGGTGTTCGGCTTCTCCAACGCCGAGACCCACGGCTGGGGGGCGCCGCTGACGATCGGCTCGCTGCTCGCCAGTGCGCTGCTGCTGAGCACCTTCGTCGTCCTGCAGGCGCGAGGGAAGCACCCGCTGCTTCCGCTCCGGGTCCTGCTCGACCGTGACCGCGGCGCCTCATTCGGAGCGATGGCGATCGCCGGCTCGGGATCCTTCGGGGTGTTCCTGTTCCTCACCTACTACCTGCAGCGCACGCTGGGATTCAGCCCGATCTCCACCGGTCTCGCCTTTCTGCCGATGATGGCGGCGGTCGTCATCTCGGCGACGCTCATCAGCACCAAGGTCCTGCCCCGGACCGGCCCGCGGCCGCTGGTCCCGACAGGGATGATGCTGGCGTCGATCGCCATGCTGGGCCTCACCCAGGTCGGTGTCGACACGAGCTATGCCGACCACGTCCTGCCCTTCCTGGTGATCATGGGCGTCGGCATGGGAATGATCTTCGCCCCCTCGATGGCGACGGCCACCGGGAACGTCGACCCCCGGGACGCCGGCGTTGCCTCGGCCCTGGTCAACACGATGCAGCAGGTCGGCGGCTCGATCGGGGTCGCCCTGCTGAGCACCTTCTCGGCGACGGCGGCCACCGACTACGTCGTCTCACACGGCGGGCCCGGCGCCGGCACCGTCGCTGCGGCGGCCGTCCACGGTTACACGACGGCCTTCTGGATGGCGGCCGGGATCTTCTTCCTGGGAGCCATCTTCACCAGACTGCTGCTGCGTTCGGGCGTGCAGGAACTCGATCCGGGCTCCGCCCCCGCGCTGGCACATTGAGCCGGCGATCCCGGCGGATCCTAGGCTCTCCGAGGGCCTCTGGGCCGGGGAAGGGCCCAACCTGGCTCCGGTATCCTCGCCGTCGTGATCGGACGCCTCATCTCCTTCGCACTGGCGTCCGCTCTGCTCGCGGCGGCCTTCGCCGCGGGCGCAGCCGCAGAAACAATCTGTGTGAACCTCAGCTCGGCCGAATGCTCCGGCGCAGGGGAGAGCCAGATCGGGCCCGCCCTGTCGCGGGCGTCTGCGCACCCGGGGATCGACACGGTCGACATCGGCCCCGGGGAATACGCGACCACCGGCATCTCCGGCTTCTCCTATGCCGGTCCCGACCCCGTCAGGGTTCTCGGCGCCGGCGCCGGGCGAACGGTCCTCCGCAGCGGCGTGGAAACCCCCGAACACGTGCTCAGCGTCGCGGTTCCGGCCGGGCAGGCGACGGCTGAAACCGCCGTCTCCGGCCTGACGGTGCTCGCCGGCCAGCTGACATCCGGAAGCTCGGCGGCGGTGGTGGCCGGGCACGTGGAGAACTCCGATTTCACCGTGCTCAGCAGCGACAGCGCCACGACGTTTGCGCTGAGCGCCGGGGAAAGGAGCAACCTCAGCCACGTTCAGGCGACCGCCTTCGGTCCGGCGGCGGTCGGGATCGGCGCCAAAGGACCCGTGACGATCAGCGACTCGGCGATCCGCGCGACGATCGGCATCATGCTCGCCCCCGGCGGTGAAGCGGGGGGTGCGACCCTGCAGCGCACCAGACTGCTCACCTCGGGGGAGGGACTCGACATCTGCAACACGGCCGCCCTGGCTGAAGATGTGGCGATTCAGATCTCCGGAGGCGTCGCAGTGGACGTCGAGGGCTCCTCCCGCTGCGGCGGAGGCCGCTCGCTCTTCACGGGGCACAACCTGACGATCACCGGGTCCGGAGGAGAACACGGCGGCGTCGGCCTGGAAGCAAGCGCGAGCACGACCAACCCCTTCGCCATCCTGACGGACTCGATCCTCTGGGAACTGACGAACGCGATCCGCGCGCAGCCGCTGGCCGGCAAATCGACATCTCTGCACCTGGCGCGCCTGGCTGATGATCCCGCGACGCTTCAGCTCGGTGGGGCCGGGACGCTCCTCCTCGCTGATGATCAGGGGAACGTCGGTGATCCCAAACTTGTCGACCCGGCCCATGGGGATCTCCACCTCGCGCCCGACTCCCCCGCGATCGACGCCGGCCTCGCAGGTCCGATGCTGCCCGGAGAATCGATGACCGACCTCGAAGGCGCTCCGCGCGTCATGGACGGTAATGGCGACGGTGTTGCTCAGCGGGACATCGGGGCCGTTGAGAGCCCCTCGCTCGTTCCTGTGATCGCAGCGAAATCGCCTGTGCTCGATCTGACGGCGCCGAGGCTTCGCGGTGTCCGGTTGCGCCGGGCGCGCCACCCGCACCTCGAACTGCACGCCAGTGAGGCCGGACGGATCAGGCTGACGCTGAAGGGTCTCCGACACGGTTGCCGCCACGTCTCCAGGCGCTGCAGGGTCCACACCCTCGCGACCCAGGCCGATCCGATCCGCCGCGGCTCCAACAGCATCGGCCTGGCCCGCCCGATGGCGCGGTCGCTCAAGCGTGCCACGAGCCTCCAGCTGACGGCCACGGACTTTGCGGGAAACCGTTCGGCGCTGACGTCCCTGCCGGCCTGAGCATCACGCGGCTCTCCGCCGCGGGCGCAGATGTGTAGTCGCGCCTTGCCGGGGTTGAGAGAGTGCAGGCGGGGTAGCCCTCAGGAGAGGATCCAAAACACGAGACGAGGAGACCCCCATGGGCGATCGCACCCAGCGACTCGAGGGCAAGGCAAAAGAGATGAAGGGACGCGTCAAGCGTGAGGCGGGCGCCGCCTCGGGGCGGCGCGGCACCGAGACCCGGGGCGCCGGGGAGGAGCTGAAGGGCAAGGCGAAGAACGCGGCCGGCAAGGCGCAGAGCGCCGTCAAGAAGGCCACCCGTTGATAAACATTAGATTCGTCTCACCCTCGTGGGCTTGACGAAGGTGAACAGTGGGTAGCTAGTTCTTACCCACACGCTGTCCAAGAGGGAGACGACCAAATGGATCTACTGTTACTTCTGATTATCGTGCTCGTAGTTGTGAGCCTGGCGGGCGGCGTCTTCGTCAGCCCGCTGATGCTTCTGTTGCTTCTGCTTGTGCTCCTGCTGTTCGCCGGGCCCTTCCGAAGTCGTGGAGCGCGGCTCTAGCTTCGAGCTTTGCCAGAGGCCTCAGGCCGGAGCCTGCCGGAGCCCACCGGCACCGTGTGAGGTCCGGCCTCGAGCGCCTCGATATCCGCCTCGAGGCCATCCCCCTGGATGAACCTTGAGTCTGCGCTAGGAGACATATGATCGACCCGTGCCTCCTGCAGCCCTGAGCGATCCCCTGCTGTTGCCCTGCGGAGCGAGCCTGGAGAACCGCCTCTGCAGGGCGGCCATGACGGAGGGGATCGCAGGTCCGCGCAACGATCCCAACGAGCGTCACGTGCGGCTCTACGCCGCCAATGCCCAGGGGGGTGCCGGCCTGATCCTGACGGGCAACGCGATGGTGGACCGAAACCACCTGGAGCGGGCCCGTAACGTGGTCATCGACTCGATGACCGACGAGATCGCTCTGCGCCGCTGGGCGCAGAGCGCCGCGGGCGCCCCGACGCTGGTGCAGCTCTCCCATCCGGGACGACAGACCAACCGGTTCGTTCAGCCTCACCCCGTGGCTCCCTCGGACGGTCCCGCCGTTCCGATCGCGGGCCTGTTCGCCCGCCCCCGCGCCCTGACGATCCCCGAGATCGAGGAGATCCGGGACCGCTTCATCGATGCCGGTGAGCGGGTGGTCAGGGCCGGCTTCGCGGGCGTCGAGGTTCACGGCGCCCACGGCTACCTCCTGGACAGCTTCCTGGACACTGCTCACAACCGCCGTGCCGATGAGTACGGCGGCTCGCTCGAGAACCGTGCTCGCCTGCTCCTCGAAATCGTCGCGGGCCTGCGCGCGGCCCTCCCCGGCCAGGCTCCGATCGCGATCAAGCTGGACTCGCGCGAGGACGGGGACGAGGAGCTGGCCCGGCTGGCGGTGATGCTCGAGTCGGCCGGTGCGGATCTGCTCGAGATCTCCGGCGGCAACTATGAATCGCCGGCGATGCTGGGCTTCGACTCCGAGGGCCGCGAGCTCCTCAGCGAGCACGAGTCGCCCTTCTGGAACACCGCCGCGGCGGCCTCGGCGGCGACCTCCGTCCCGGTCATCCTGACGGGCGGTTTCAAGACCCGTGCCGAGGTGGACGAGGCCCTCGCCTCGGACGTTTGCGCGATGGCCGGCGTCGGACGCCCGCTGGCCGTAGCGCCGGAGCTGGCGGGCCGCTTCGTGCGCGGCGAGGTGGAGAGCCTCGCGAGGCCGGCGCCCCGCCTGGGAGGTCCCGCGGCGATCAGGAAGATGCTGGGTGCCGCCGCCGGGTCGGGGTGGCACCGGATGCAGCTGGCCAGGACGGCGGACGGCAAGCCGCCGGAGCTGCACCTTCCCGCTCTGGTGGCGGCGATCGACTACACGACGGTCGATTCGCTTCAGGCCGTCCTGGGACGCCGCGCGCGGGTCCGGCTGGCCCGGCAGGTGCCCGCCCCGGCCGTACGTCGCGCCGCCGTGACCCCCGAGGTCTAGCTGCTGCCCTCGATCTGCTCGGCCATGTGGGCCTGAAATTCGGCACTGTCGTTGACGTGCGGGAATGGCGCGGCCGGTAGCGGCAGACCAAGCGCGCTGCAGATCGGCTCCCAGCCGTCGCCTGGCTGCCAATCGATCAGCCGCTCCGCGGGGACCTCCTGGCGAACCCGATCGTTGTGGCGCTCGTAGGCGGCCATGGCCGCCTGTGGCTCGCTCCACTCAGGGGTGAAGCGCCGCTCGAAGAGCTCGTTGACCATCGCCCGGTGCACGAGCATCTCCTCCGCCTCCGGCGGCAGGCTCATGGTCAAGGTCGGGATGATCGTCTTTTCCATGCTCTCCCACCACGCCTCCGGCGTGGCGCGGGAGGAGAGCAGCACGAAGGCGTTGGGGTTCGCCGCGGAAAGCTCCGGCCAGAAGCCGGCGACGGGCCAGTCCACAGCAGTGTCGTAACCGGCCAGGAGAACGTCCCAGTCCACCTGCTCCCCCCGGGCGGCGGCGTGCCAGGTCGGCACCGACTCCGGGTTCGCGAAGACCTCGAACATGTGGTAGCAGCGCCCTCCGGTCAGCTGCTCGAGGGCCGCCTTCAGCGAGGTCGTCCCCGTGCGTCCCAGCCCCGCGCCGACAATCTTCAGTTCCATCCCCGCCTCCCGTCTCAGATTCTCCGAGCGGCGAGAATACCTTTCGCCGCGAGTCAAGTGCTCCCGCGGTGGCGCCCGCGAGGGACAAGCCGGTCGAAGAGGTCAGCGCGCAGCGCTGATGATCCGCTTCCCCCGGCGTCGCTGCGGTGAGATCCGGACGACCTCAGAGGCCAGACCGCATCGGGCGAGGCCGGCGATGACCCACCAGGAGGGGTCGAGCTGCCAACGATCCTGGCCATGGCGGGCTGCGGTGGGGAAGGCGTGGTGGTTGTTGTGCCAGGCCTCGCCCAGGGTCGGCACCGAGAGCCAGGCGAGGTTGCGTGACTCGTCGCCCGTCGCGTAGGGGTGGCGTCCGAAGAAGTGACAGAGGGAGTTGACCGAGAAGGTCGCGTGGTGAAGCAGGAAGATCCGCACGGCGCCTCCCCAGAGCAGCCCCGTCAGCGCTCCCGCGACGGTCCCCGTCAGGGCCCATCCGAGGGCGAATGGCACGGCCAGGCCCGCCAGCAGCCACAGCAGGAACATCCGGTCGACGAAGCTCGCGACGGGATCGGCGAGCAGATCCTTGGAATAGCGATTGGGGTCCGCGAGCGCGTCACCGCCGAGGATCCATCCGAAATGGGCGTGGAGGAGGCCCCTCAGGGCTCCGCGAACCCCGCTGCCGTGGTGGTGGGGGCTGTGCGGGTCGCCGGTCTCGTCGGAGTACTGGTGGTGCTTTCGGTGGTTGGAGACCCACTCGATCAGCGGTCCCTCGATCGCAGCCGAGCCGAGCGCGCCGAACAGGAGGCGAATGGTGGGCCGGGTCTTAAAGCTCCGGTGGGTGTAGAGCCGGTGGAAGCCGACTGTGATCCCGAGGCCCGTCAGCGCGTAACAGACCGCGAGCACGACCAGGTCGCTCCAGCGCAGGGCACCACCCCAGGCGCGCCAGGCGGCGAAGACCAACAGCCCCAGCGGAATGGTCATCGCGGCGATGTTCGCCAGCCGGTCCAGCCTTTCGGTCCGGGTCTCTGCCCGCTTGACCTTCGCTGGTGTCCGCTCGACGGTGAGGATGGCCAATGCTCACATCGCTGCGACGGTCCCCACCGGGCGACGCCCTCCGTCGCGTGCTTCCGCAGCGAGTCTACTCCCGGCGCCCCCCTCCACGCCCGCGCAGGAGCAGCTACCGGTTTGCCTGCGGCGACGGCGGGTAGATCTCCTGAACACAACCCGAGGGAGGGATGTATCCATGAGTACCGGAGCAACCATCGCAATCGTCGCCGGCGCGATCGTCCTGCTGGTCCTGGTGGCACTCCTGGCTCGCGCCGCGGCCCGAGCTCGCGACGAGCGAAACCGGAAACAGGCGGGCGAGCTGCGCGAGCAGGCGAGGAACCGCTCGATCCGCGCAGAGACGGCGCGTGCGTCGGCGGACCGTCATGCAGCCGAAGCCAAGCGCGCCGAGGCTGAAGCCGAGGAGCGAGCTGCACAGGCCCGTGAGGGAAGAGCCACAGCCGACGATCGTGCTGCTGAGGCTGAACGCCTGAGCGAGGACGCGCGGGCACACCACGACGAGGCCCGCGCCATCGACCCCGACGCCGCAGACAGCGGCCAGGATGAGGCGCTGGCGATCAACGAACGCGGCTGAGGGCCCGCCGGCGGCACTCGAACGGGGATCTTCGCCGCGAGCATGGCGTGTGTCCGCGCCTATGATGGAGGGTCGTTGACCACTTGCACCACGGCCGCGGGGGAGCGACATGCGCAGACGATTGAGCTACGCCAACGTGACTGCGACGCTTGCTCTCGTCCTGGCGATGAGCGGCGGCGCACTCGCGGCCAGCCACTACCTGATCAACTCGACCCGGCAGATCAACCCGAGGGTCCTGAAGAAGCTCAGGGGTCACACCGGCCCACGGGGCCTGCAGGGCCCGGCGGGCAAAACCGGTGCTACGGGCAAAACGGGTGTCACCGGCAACACCGGCTCCACGGGCCCGCAGGGGCCCTCCGCGAGCGCCGGCCTCGCCACCGCCTTCGTGCAGATCACCTTCGGCAGCCCGCTCTTCATCGAAGGAACCGAAGCCGGCAACCTGGTACTGAGCACGAAGACGAGCGGCGGCGGGAAGAACCTGGTCGTTCCCGCCTCCGGCGCCCGTGTCTTGGTTCAGGCTGTCGTACAGGTTCGTTCGATCGGAGAAACGGCGGCTGCGGTGAACTGTCATCTCGAGACGGCTGACCTCGGCGGCGGCAAAGCCACGTCGTTCGGAGCTCCTGTCTCGGTCGTCGCTCCAGGCGGCGTCAAAACCGGCCAGCCGGGCGCGGTGCCGTTGACCGCCAACGTCTCACTCGTCGGCGGCGAAACCTACGACCTTCGTGTCGTCTGCCGCGCCGAAGAAGGGCAGGCCTACGCGCTGGGGGGCTCGATCACGGCGGTGGGGATCTCCTGAGCGGGACTCGGAGGGCGCCCGGCCGGAGTCTCACCGGCTCGCATTGGAGCTGAGCAGCTTGGCCAGCCCGTCGATGTCCTCGACGGTCACCGTCAGCTCCGGGTGGTGCAGCAGGCCGATCGGGTCCAGCCCGCGGACGGGGGAGTGAAACGAGATGAGCACTCCCCGTTCGCCGTTCGTCGCGAATGTCAGGCCACGGTCGGTGATCGCCAGTCGGGCCGGCCCCGCGGTCTTCAGGAACGCGTAAGGACCGGTCCGCTCGACATTGCTGACGTTGGTCAGCGGTGTGGTGACCCGCCAGCGGCCGAAGTGGGCCCGCAGCGTGTCCGCTCCGACATCCACCCAGGCCGTCTCGGGCGTGATGCCGAACAGCCGCGCGGGGCGCCGGTAGGCGTCGGCGAAACGGAATGTGAAGCGCTCGGTCCCGATCGGCACATCGTATGGGCAAGGAGGGCTACTGCTTGGCGTGCTCGGCCAGCCAGGCGTAGAGTTCCGGCGCGGTCGTGGTGCTCCGGATCGTGTAGCGCCAGGGTTCTTTCCCCGGCACGGTGAAGTCGGGGTCGGCGTGGGGCTGGGTGAAGAAGGCCCTGAACCGCCCTGAGAGATAGGAGGACATCTCCGTGGGGATGGCGGGGTCGTTCGTGTGAAACTGTCCGTAGTCGCCGAACGGGACGGCGAAGGCCAGCGGCTGATAGCCGGGTAGATGGGCGGCCATCGAGGCTTCGCCCTGGGCGATGTCGCCCTCGGCCCGGGTCTTCCATTCGGAGAAGGACTCCAGGTGTTCGCCTGCGGGGTAGCGGGCCGGGTCGTACTGGCGCCAGGCGTAGTAGGGCTTCAGTATCTGAGTGCCGTCTTCTTCGACGCCCACGGGGATCGTCACGTGGCCCTGATCGGCATGTAGCTGCACGCTCCAGCGCCCGCCCGCCTGCATGCGCGACAGCTCGTCCCAGCGCAGATACCCCGGGTTGCGTGCTTCCGGGTTGGCTGTGATGACGAACGTCGTGGCCCGGTCGCCCAGCGCCGCGAGGGTTCCCTCCGCTCCGCGGAAGCCGTCAAGCCGGGCATCGTCGAAGCAGAGGAGGATCGGTTTCGCCGGCAGGGTCACCGGTTCGCCGTGCCACCACCTGACGTATTCGGCGATCGAGACGGTGCTGTATCCGGCCCGCCGGATCATCAGCATCATCCGTGCGAATTCCGCGGGCGTGGCGTTGTAGGAGGTGCAGCCCGTCGTGGGGCAGACGCTGTGGAACAGGACGACGGGGATCGCGTTGGGCCGCGCAGGAAGCGGCTGGAAGGCGGCTTCGTCGGCCGGCGACAGCGTCAGGGTGGGGGTCGGCAACGGTTCCCGTGAGGCTTCCTCGGATCCGGTGACGACAGGTGCGGGGCACGATCCGCCCGCGATGCTCGGCGCGGCCGAGTTTTCACTCGGGACTGTCACGACGTAGCCGACGGTGCCGCCGACGCAGATGTTCACCTGGTGTCCGCCCGCAAGGGGGGTCTCGGAGACGGTGCTCGTCTGGCCCGCATAGGAGCCCGAGGCGAGCAGCGTGGTGAACAGTGCCTTCGAACCGGAACGCGTGTCTTCCACAGCCCAGTCCGGCTGCTTGAAGCCGTAGCCGTTTGAGTACCACCCCTGGATCGGACTGGTCGCACCGAACAGGTTCTGGACGCTCAGGCCCGCCGGGTCGGCCTGACGGATCGTCAGCGTCGCCTGGCCGGCCGAGTTGGTCACGTAGGTGTCCGGGCCGCTGGTCCGGACGTTGGACCCCGGAGCCATGTGCCATGTCTGCGCGTAGGAATGGGAGGCGGTGCCGGCGAGGTCGTCGATCACAAGCGTCAGGCCCTGTCGCAGGACGACGATCGAGCGATGGTGGGTGACGCCCGCGTAGAGGCCGCTTACGCCGCTCGCCCAGGTGGCGCCGCCCGAGGAGCCGTGGCTGCCCGCCACGGCCGAGCCGGCCACCTGGTCCTTTCCGTCCACGACGACGGTGTTGTGAGATCGGGTTCCGTGGAAATACTCGAGGTAGGGTTCTTCGGTGTAGGTGTAGAGGCCCGAGGTCGGCAGCAGGGTGGCGCCGTTGGAGTACATCGTCATGCCCATCGCGTCGAGGTCGGAGTGGCTCGTCCGGTAGGTGCCCGAGTTGAACGTGACGAAGGTCTGGTTCGGGAGGTTGGAGACGGGGCCGAGGGGAGAGCGCATGATGAACAGGCCCGAGACGGGGAACAGGACGGTCCCGTCGGGCGGGGGGGTGCCCTTCGCACCGCGGGTGAAGGCAAAGTCGAAGGCCGGGTCGGCAGCGGCCATCGCCCCGTAGACCACGGGGTCCTGCGCGGGCATGTAGGTCGTGGCCGTCGCGCCCAGCATCGGCAGATAGCCGTTGGGCTGGGTGACATCGGCGGCATAGGTGAGCATCTTGTTGGCGGCGGCCGTGTAGGAGGGGGCCAGGGCGGGCTCATACTGGGCGGCCCACTGGGCAATCTGGTAGACGAGGCCCAGCACGTAGACGTGGTAGAAGGGCGAGTTCTCGACCTCGACCCCGTCGGCGTCGATCGTGTTCGTCAGCATCGCTTCCAGGCGGGTGATCGCCAGCGTGCGCCAGCCGGCGGCGCCGGGCATGGTGGGGAAGTTGTCGGCCAGCAACAGCAGCGCGGCGCCCTCGTTGAAGCCGTGGTTGTAGTCGGCCTCGAAGTGCGAGGGGACGGCCAGGAAGTTGCCCAGCTTCTGCAGCGAGGTGAGCAGTCCCGTTTCGAGATCGGCGGGCAGGACGCCATCGCGCTTGAGCTTCACAAAGAACTGAACCAGCGCCATCGTCCTGTAGGCGGAGGCGTGATTGTTATCGAACGTGACGCTGTTGACGGGACGCACCTGGTCATAGGCGACATAGGAGCGAAGGATCGCCACCAGCTTGTTGAGGTAGGCCGTCTGGTGGGTGGTTTCATACTCGTAGAGCAGGGTCGGGAGCGGCTGCATGCCGTAGAAGTAGAAGACCCAGAATGCGTCGTTGTAGGGGTTCTCGGTCCAGCTGAGCGGCCATTCCAGATGAGGCAGCGGATACCCTCGGGCGGGCCAGACGTTGTCGAGCAGGTTGTTGGCGCTGGCGAGTTCACCCTCGTTGAAGAGCGCGTACATGCTCTCCTTGCCGAACGGCAGCGGGACGGGGTGGAGCGTGGGATTGGAGACATGGACCGTCACCTGGGTGCTGACGGGGGTGGTCGCGTTCGGCCCCCAGACCTTCACGGTGAGCGTGTGAGGCGCGTTCGTCTCGGCGGCCGTGTACCAGGTGTACTGATAGGGAGGTTCCCCGGGCTTGGCGTAGCGGTACTGCCCGTCCACGTCCCACTCGATGCGATCCGCCGGCAGACCCGCGACTTTGACGGTGACCGCTATTGCGCCCGACGCGGTGCCGCCCGCGGTGAGGCCGCCGATTTCGCCTTGGACGAACTGGCCGGTGCCGTCGTCGACGGGCGCGGGGGCCTTGGCGGTGATCGCGGCGCTCCCCTTGGAGTTCGTCGAGGTGACGGTGACGGCGAGCGTTTGCCCGAGGTCGGCCAGGCCCGGCACGTAGGCGGCGCCCGTGGCGCCGGCGATTGGCGCGCACGGAGCGGACCCGGCAGCCGCCAGGTGGGCGCCGACATGGCTGCGGATGACGGCGCGGGGGTAGAGGGCGACCTCGCCGATGGAGCCTGCGAAGAACCCGGCTCTGCCACCGGCCCCCGCTCCGATCTGCGTCGGTTCGGGGATGGCGGGCATCGCGGCCGTCGTGGCGCGGGAGCCGACCTGGGCGCCGTTGACGAAGAGTCTCATGGTCGCGCCGTCATAGCTTGCGGCGATATGGCTCCACACTCCCGGAGTGAGGCCCGCCGGGCGATCGACGCTCGCGTCGACTCCGTTGACCCACCGCTCGAAGCCGAGGCCGCCACTTGACAGCCAGATCCCAGTCCCCTGACGTCCCGCGGCGGTCGTCTGCTCGTGGGAGACCAGGAAGCGGAACGTCCCGTCGATCGTCGTCGGTCGGACCCACAGCTCGAGGGTGTAGGGCTTGGTTCCCGTGTAGTCGGGAGCACCGGACACCGAGACGGCGCTGGTCCTGCCGTCGAAGACGCTCGTCGGATTGGATTCCCCCACGAGCGGCCCTTCGGGGCTCGTGACATGGGAGCCCGAGTAGTGCCCGCTGAGCGTGCCCAGCGCATCGGCGGCGGTAGCGCCCGGGTCGTTCAGGCGCCAGAGATGTTCCGCCCCGTCGGCCGTGACCAGCGCGGAGTAGGGGAGGCACCGCCGCCATTCGTAGCTGACGGATACCGGTGGAGCCCCGCCGACGGATGGCGGCGCAGGCGCGCCGAGCGAGACTCCCAGGTGCGCCCGTTCGAGCGTCCCTTCGGCCGCCGGAGCCTGCCCCGCCGCCGGGCCCAGCCAGCAGGCGAGCGCCGCCAGGCAGAGAGCAAGGCGCTTAAGCAATGGCGAATGGTTGCCCGACGAGGCCACGGGAATCACCGGCCTTTCTACACCCTCTGAGTCCGATTATTCGTACTCGTGGACGAATGGCGGGTGGCCGCGATATCAACGGAGGCCCTGCTCGGCAACCCCGCCGAGCCTGCCCTGAGGGGGCTCAGCCGAGCGGTCGCAGCCGCGTCTTCTCCACGCGGGCCAGCTTGCGCCTGAGACGTCTGTATTCGCGGGCCTCCGTGGGGCTCCGCCTGTAGCGTCTGTGGGCCAGGTTGGTCCGCTCGAGCGGGTCGTTCCTGAGGTCATACATCTCCCACTGCTCGGGCACCCTGCCTTCGACGTCGTAGTAGCGGGCGAGCTTGTAGCGCCGCTCGCGGATGCTGACGATGTGGTTGGGCGGCTTCGGATAGGGGCCTCGGGCCTGCCCGGACTGCCAGTCGTCGTAGGTGAAGACGGTGTAGTTCTGCACCGGCCTGGAGGACACACCCAGGATCTCCCGGGAGTAGTCGATTCCCTGCCACGGGGCGCGGGCGGCGGCCGGCGCCTCGAGCAGTCCCGCGAGGGTCGGCAGGAAGTCGACGTGGGAGACGAGCGCATTGCTCGCCCTCGGTCGTTTGAACAGGCGGGGGTTCGAGTAGACCAGCGGGATTCGGGTCGACTCCTCGTAGAAGTTGAAGTTCTTCTGGCGCAGCCCGCCGTGGGCGGTCCCCATCTCGCCGTGATCCGCGGTGGCGATCACCAGCGTGTTGTCAAGCAGGCCCCTCGCGGCGAGCGTTTCGAGGATCTTCACGAGGTAGGCATCGGAGGCCTTCATCAGGTTGCCGTAGAAGTTCAGGTAGTTGCGCTTCATCTTGGTGGTGGGGATCGGCCCGGAGGCGTTGAACAGCTTCAGGAACTGCTTCTGCACCGTCGGCTTGGTGGACAGGTCTTCACGAGCCGTTGCCGGCACCTCGATCTCGCCGGTCAGCCACGATTCGTCATAGCCCCCTTCGACGTAGCTCTTGGGGTAGAAGAGAACGTCGTGCGGGTTGACCAGTGAGACGACCATGAAGAACGGCTGGCTCCCGGCGGCAGCCGAGTTCAGGTACTGCAGCGCACCCTCGGTTCCGGCTTCGGGCGTGCCGTCCGAGTTCATGAAGCGCCCGTCGTTGTTGTAGTTCCCGCCGCCCTCCTCGGGGATGGTCTGGTTGGCGCCCGCGTCCGGCGGGTCCCAGCGGGTGAACCCGTACTTGTTGACGTCGGAAGGGACCCAGGTCGAGCCGTTGGCCGGCTTGTTGCAGTGGAACTTGCCCTTGTAGACGGGGGTGTAGCCCGCCGCGGCCACCACCGTCGCCGGGTTCTTGAAGCTCGTGGCCAGTTCGACCTGCGGGTATTCCGGTGACGGCATGTCCGTCTCGAGCGTGTACTTGACGCCGTGCTGCGCGGGGAAGTAGCCGGACATCAGCGTCGAGCGCGCCGGCGAGCACATGCATGCGTTCGTGAAGGCGTGGTTGAAGGTCAGGCCGTGCCGCTGCAGCCGGGTGAAGCCGGGCAGATGGCGCCTGGACCATCCGCGCGGGAAGTGCTGGACGGCGCGCTGCTGATCGGTGAGGAAGAGGAGCACGTTCATGCCCGCCACCTGCTGCGCCGGGCCGGCGGCGCGCGGTTTGGGGCCCGCCGCCACGGACGCGGCGGTGCGCCCGCCGAGAAGAATCCCGGCTCCGCCGGCGGCGGCTCCCTTCAGCAGATCACCGCGGGTGATCCCGTCCTGCGCGTCATCGCCGGCGCGGCGCTGTTTCCTGTCTGCTGGGCTCATTGCGGCTCCTTCTGGATGTCAGCCGCTGCGCTGACGATGGCCGGGGGCGAGGGCGGCTCTGCCGGGGGAGGGCGCCGGCGCCCGGCGGGGAGGCCGTCGCGCGTGACAGGCGCCGATGAGGCAGATGGGGAGCTGAGGGCCCTCATGCGCCGCGGGTGAGCCCCGCGACTGGTTCAGCCTACCAGCGGAGTCGAATATATGGACTTAGCTGCCGTCGGCGTCGTAGCTCTCGCCGGCGCCGGCGGGTACCGTGGCCGGCTCGCGCGCCTCCCAGGCGTGGCGGAGCATCTCGAGCATGTATTCGGGCGGCTGTGCCCCGGCGACAGCGAAGGCCCGGTCGACGACGAAGAACGGTACCGCGGTGATTCCGAGCCGACTCGCCGTGTACTCATCCGTGCGGACCTGCTCGGCGTACCGCTCGCCTGCGAGCAGCTCCTCGACCTCGGTCTCGGGCAGGCCGGTCTCGAGTGCCAGGCGATGCAGCGTGGGATGGTCGGAGATCAGCTCTCCCTCGGTGAGGTAGGCGCGCATCAGACGCTCCTTCATCGTGTCCTGGAGGTCGTGGGCCAGCGCAAGGTGAACAAGTCTGTGGGCGTCGAAGGTGTTGCCGCCCCGAGCTGTCTCGAAGTGGAGCTCGAGACCGTCGCCGGCGGCCATCTCGGTCAGCTGGGCCATCCCCGCCAGTGCCTGCTCGCGGGTCCGCCCGTACTTTCGTGCGATGTTGCTCGCCGTGTCGCCCTCGCGCTCATGCGGGGCGTCCGGGTCCAACTCGAAGCTGTGCCACGTCAGGCGAACCTCCTCGCGGTGCTCGAAGGACTCGAGTGCCGCTTCCAGGCGCCGCTTGCCGACGTAGCACCAGGGACACGCGATGTCCGACCAGATATCGATGTCCATCGGCTCTCCTTCCTCTCCACGGTGCACAACCCGATTGACGATATCGCGGCAGCCGGCACGCATCCCGTTGGCGTTGTCTAGCCTGAAAGGCCCGGTGCCCTCGACCCGACGACCTCGTCATCCACGGCTTGTTGCCGCGCTGCCCCTGATCATCCTGGGTTTGCTCGCGGCGCCGAGCGCCGTCGCCGCCGCGGCGCCCGGCCTGTCCTGGTCGCCCGCTGTCCCGTTCAACCTCGGTCATGCCACGAGCGCCGTCTCCTGCTCCTCGGAAGCCCTCTGTGCGGCGGTCGACCATGAAGGGAACGCGCTCGTTACGGGCAACCCGACAGCGGCGAGCCCCTCCTGGTCGAGCTCGCATATCTCTGCCGCGGCGATCAACGCGGTCTCCTGTGCCCCCGAAGGCCTCTGCGTTGCGGTCGACGCGGCCGGCAGCGCGTTTGCGCGAGCCGCGGGCTCCTCGAGCTGGCTGGGCAGCGAAGTGGACGGCCCCCGCAACATGACCGGGGTGTCCTGTCCCGAAGCGGGCCTCTGTGTCGCCGTCGACGCGGCGGGCCGGGTCCTTGCGAGCACCAACCCGGGGGCCGGCGTCTGGAACGGCTCTACGGTCGACGCCGCGCACCCCGCGCTGAAGGGCGTCTCCTGCGCATCCGCGACGCTCTGCGTCGCCGTCGACGGCGCCGGCGATGTGCTGACGACGTCCAACCCCACGGGCGGAGCCTCGGCATGGAATCTCCTGAAGATCACCAGCGAAGAACTGACAGCCGTGTCCTGCTCGGCCCTCGGCGCCTGTGTCGCGGTCGACGGCGCCGGTGAGGTGTTCGCCGCGAGCAACCCGGCCGGGGGCAGCTGGACGTCCACGGCAATCGATGCTGAAAGGCTCAGCGCGGTGTCCTGCGCCGCCTCGGGACTCTGTGTCGCCGTGGACGGACGCGGCGAGGCGCTCGCGAGTGATGAACCGGCCCTCGCAGCGCCGGCCTGGGTCGCCGGACGCCCCTCAGGCGAAGGGCTGGTCGGCGTCTCCTGCCTGGCGGGTGGAAGTTGCCTTGCGGTCTCTGACGGCGGGCGCTCGGTGTTCGCACGGGTGCCCGCGCCGCTGGCGATCACCCTCCCCCCGGCTCAGATCACGGCCTCGACGGCGTCAGCCTCGGCCACCGTGGACCCGAAGGACGCCGTCCTCTCGGGTTGCAGCTTCGAATTCGGGACCTCCACCGCCTACGGGCAGAGTGCACCCTGCGAACGGCTGCCGGCGCCCACAGGGGGGAACCAGGGCGTCGCCGCTCAGCTCGAAGGGCTCGCACCGAACACGACCTATCACTACCGCGTCCTCGCCTCCAGCCCCTCGGGCGCCACTCAGGGGGCGGACGTCACCTTCACGACGGCGCTGTCATCAACCGTGCCGATCCTGCAGCCCCACCCCTCGATCAGCGGCACGCCCGCGATCGGGCAGCGCCTGACCTGCCATCCCAACACCTCCCCCTCGGGCATCTCGGCACAGCTGAGCTACGCCTGGGTGGCGGACCTGATTCCCATCGGAGGCGCCACCGGCTCGACCTACCAGGTGCGTGGCCGCGACGGAGGCCACCACCTCCAGTGCCAGGTCACGACCCTCGACGGCGGCGGCAGCGCAACCGCTAAGAGCGCATTCGTGACGATCCCCATGGGCGGGGTTCCCGTCTCGAGGGGCGAGACCTCGATCGCGCAGGCGCGCCCCGGCGGCTACCGCGTGAGCGTTCCCGTCACCTGCTCCGCCCAGGCGTCGCGGGGCTGCAGGATCTCGCTCCGGCTGAGGCGCCTGACCGCCACTCTGGCCCACGCGACAACGACGGTCCCGCGCGGGACCCGCCGCTCGGTCGTCCTCACTCTCACCCGCACCGCACGACGGCTTCTCGCGGCGCGCCGGCGCCTGGAAGCGACCCTGCAGATCAGCGGGACGGTGATCGGGGTGATCGAGGGACAGCTGGGGTCTCAGGCCGTCGCCCTGACGGCGCCGCCGAAGGCGCGCACCAAGCCCGTCCACCACGCCGCCCGCAGGGCCGCACCCGGCGCGCGGGCGCGACGGGCGCGTGCAGTCAAAGCGGCAGCCCAGCGTCAGCTGGCCCAAACCCCCTACATGGGCTGGGACACCTACTTCGCCCTGGGCGGGCGAATCACCGAGGCGAATGTCCTGCAGCAGGCCAGCCAGGTGAAGACGCTGGGGCTCGAGCGGCGCGGCTACCGCTACATCTGGCTGGACGTCGGCTGGTGGCACGGGACGCGCGAACCGGGCGGCGAAATCAGCGTCAGCGCGACACAGTGGCCGCACGGCCTGCCCTGGCTGACCCGGACGCTGCACGCGGCGGGATTCCTGGTGGGTCTCTACACGGACGCCGGACCGGACGGCTGCGGGGGAGCGGGCCAGGGCAGCTTCGGGCACTATCAGCAGGACGCCAACAGCTTCGCCTCCTGGGGTTTCGATGCCGTCAAGGTCGACTTCTGCGGCGGCTCCGAAAGGGGCCTGGACCCGGCGAGCGCATACGGGGCCTTCCATCAGGCGATCGCGGGCAATTCGCGGGGGCGGCAGATGCTGCTCTCGATCTGCGATTTCCTGCAGCCCGAACAGCTCTCCGAAGGGCAGCCCGGACTGGCCGGGTCGGCCTTTGCCTCCTTCACCTTCGGCCCCGGCGTGGGCAACAGCTGGCGCACCAACACGGACGTGGGACGGCCCGGGAGCGTCTCCTTCAGCAGCGTTCTTCGCAACCTCGATGCGGACGCCGCCGCGCCGCAGGCCGCGGGGCCGGGTCACTGGAACGACCCCGACTACCTCGGCCCCGGCCAGGGCATGTCCTCCACCCAGTTCCGCACCCAGGTCAGCATGTGGTCGATCCTGGCCGCCCCCCTGATGGTGAGCGCCGACCTCAGGAAGATCAGCCGGACGAACCTCTCCTACCTGGAGAACCGGGAGGTGCTGGCGGTCGACCAGGACCCCGCCGGCATCCAGGGGACGCTCGTTTCCTCCTCGGGCAACGGTGAGGTCTGGGTGAAGCCGCTGGCCGACGGCTCGCGGGCCGTCGCGCTGCTCAACCGCGGCACGAGCCCCCTGCGCATCTCGACCGCCGCGACGGATGTCGGCATCGGCCCCTCCTCCTCCTACTCCTGGCGCGACCTCTGGAGGCACCGGAACGTGGCGCTCAGCAACTCGTTCTCGGCGCTCGTTCCCGCCGGCGGCACGGTCCTGCTGCGCGTGAACGCGCGCTGACCTCCGCCCGTGGCGGCCGTACCGGCTGCCCCTCAGCCGGTGGCGGCGGCCCTGACGTCACCCACCCTGCTGACGGCGCCTTCGACGCGGTCGACGGCCACCGGTGTGCCGTCGGGCACGGCGCCATGCAGAAGGTGAGGCAGTTCTGAGTCGCGCCCGGCGCTGCCCCGCCCCTGAACGACGAGCACCAGGGTGTCACCGTCAAACCTCGTCTTCACCAGCTCCGCCCCGCCCTCACGGGCCCAGGCCGACCCGACCCGGGCTGCGGCTTCCTGCCAGCGCTGCACCTCGACCAGGCGGATCGTCGCGACGCTCAACGCCGCGATGACCACCACGCTCGAGACGGCCAGAACCGCGTAGACGGGCTTGAAATGCGTCCGTGGTTCGCGAGCGCGGAGCAGCCCCAGCCCCGCATAGACGGCCGCCCCGAGAACGATCATCGCGAGCACATTCGTCGCGAACAGGACGAGTGCGCCGAGCGCGTCCCCCCATTCGCCGGCCGCAGCGGTTATCCCCACGACCGCAAGGGGAGGCACCAGCGAGATCGCGATCGCCACCCCGGGGAGGATGTCGCCGATGTCGCGGCGTGCCACCGCGAAGGCCGCCGCAAGGCCGACGGCCGAAGCCGCCACCAGTTCGATGATCGTCGGCGACACCCGTCCGGTCACCTGCGGGTTCTGCGAGAGCGGCTCGAGTTGAGGCAGGAGCGCTCCCAGGGCCGCGCCCAACAGCACCACCAGCGTCGAGGCGGCGAGGACCAGTACCGCGGAGCGAATCAGAGCCCGCATGTCCCCTGCGGCGATCGCCGTGGCCACGCCCTGGATCGGCGTGGCCAGGGGGGCGATGATCATCGCGCCGATCACGGTGGCCGTCGAATCGCCGATAACACCGGCGCTGGCCACCACGGTGGAGAGCACCAACAAGAGCCAGAAGCGGCTCTGCTTGGGGGCGAGGTCGCCGCTGAAGAGATCCACCGCCTCCTGGATCTCCTCGGGCGTGCGCGCCTGCTCGGTCAGGTAGTCGGCCAGCTTTCGCGCCACGTCCATTGTCTAGCGAGGGGCACGGACGGGATCGACGCGGCGCTCAGTCCAGGACGTGGCCTTCGCCGAGGGCCTTGGCGACAAGCTGAGCCCTGGAGCGAGCCCCCAGCTTCTCCATTGCGTTGCGGGTGTGGGTCCGGACGGTGTTGTGCGAGATCCGCAGCTCCTCTGCGATCTCCGGCCCCGTGCGCCCCAGGGCCACCAGCCGGACGACCTCAAATTCCCGGGGGGAGAGCTTTTCGGGCTCGTGGACGTCCTGAATGTTGCGGCGGAACCGAGGCCCCCAGCGTGACGTGCTGAGCGCCACCACGAGCACCCGGCGGTGCCCCGTGACAACCTCGGTGGTGGCCGCGAATTGAACGGCGATCGTCGTACCGTCCGCCGCCAGCAGCTTCTGGTCGCCCGAGAACTGGTGCGTGTCCAGCAGCGCTTTCCAGGCGGGATCCGTCAGGGCGGAGCCGCCCGGAACGAACCTGTAGATCGGCTGGCCGATCAGCTGCTCGCGGCGATAGCCCAGGAGATTCAGGTAGGCCCCGTTGACATCAACCTGGATCCGGCGGCTGTCCAGCAACACCATCGGGTTTCGCGACTGCACGAATGCGGCCGAGAACAGCCCTGCCCACTCCCCCTGGTCCACCACCGAGGCGAGTCTAGACGGCAATCGCACATCTGCGCTATGGACGGCACCCGATCCAGCCGCGACGATTGGTGCCATGAGGGGATCCTCGCCCAACCGCCGGCCCGCTCCTCCGAGCGACGGGACCACCCGATGATGGAAGGCGACGAGACGCCGCTGGGCTCGCGCTCCTCCGCCGAGCTCGTGGATCAGATGATCCGCGAGGTCGACAGGCAGACCGAGCGCGACCGGGACATCCTGCTGACGGACCTGCTCTACGCGGCCTGGCCGAGCCAGGCGAGCCAGGACCACTGAGCCATAGGGCGTCCGGGGCCTGCGGGGTAGGGGTCCGGGGCCCCGGCCTCCGTGTATCGTCGAGCCCGGTATGAGCACAGTCGAGGTGCCTCGAGCAACCCTCCAGTCCGGGGAGTCCTCCGAGCGCGGCCGGCAGGCCCGCCGCGACACGCCGCGCTCGGCGCAGGGGGACTGGACGCCCGCGGCCGACCGGCCCGATCCCGTCGCGACGCTGAGCACCCAGGCCGAGTCTCGTGTGCAGCAGCTCGTGCCGATCCGCTACGGGCGGATGCTCGTCTCGCCGTTCACGTTCTACCGGGGCGCGGCGGCCGTGATGGCCAACGACCTCGCGGCGACCCCTCACTCGGGGATCAACGTGCAGGCCTGCGGCGACGCGCACATCTCCAACTTCGGGGGGTTCGCGGCTCCCGACCGCAGGCTGATCTTCGGCCCCAACGACTTCGACGAGACGCTTCCGGGGCCCTGGGAGTGGGACGTCAAGCGCCTCGCCGCGAGCACCGAGATCGCCGGTCGCGATGTCGGACTCTCGGCAGACAGCCGCCGCTGGATCGTCAGCTCATGCGTCAGGGAGTACCGCGAGGGCATGCGCGCCTTCGCGCGTGAGAGCCATCTGGATGTCTGGTACGAGCGGCTCAACGCCAGCGAACTGGTGCATCGCTTCGGCGGCGAACTGGACGCCAAGGGACGGATCGTCTTCGCGAAGCCCTTCGAGCGGGCCCGCCGCAAGACGAGCCTGCGGGCCGTCAGGAAACTCACGGAGCGGGTGGACGGCGAGCTGCGCTTCCGCCACGTCCCGCCACTGCTGGTCCCCCTGCGCAACCTCCTCGCGCCCGGTGATATCGCCGATGAGGGCGAATTCGTGCGCGGCCTGCTGGCCGATTACGAAGCCAGCCTCGCAGCGGACCATCGCTACCTGTTCAGCAACCACCGCTTCGTCGACATGGCACGCAAGGTCGTCGGTGTCGGCAGCGTGGGGACACGGGCCTGGGTGTTCCTGCTCGTCGCACGCGACGGCAAGGACCCCCTCGTCCTGCAGGCCAAGGAGGCACAGCGCTCCGTGCTGGAGCCCTACCTGGGAAGGAGCGAGTTCGAGAACAGCGGCGAGCGGGTCGTCCGCGGCCAGCAGATCTCGCAGGCCGTCAGCGACATCTTCCTCGGCTTCCAGCGCACCCGCGGCCTCGACGGCGGGGAGCACGACTTCTACGTTCGCCAACTGTGGGACTGGAAGGCCTCGGCCGATCTCTCCGCGCTGAGCGAGTCGGGTCTGCACGCCTACTCGAGGGCCTGCGGATGGTCGCTGGCCCGGGCGCACGCACGCTCCGGCGACCGCCTGGCGATCGCGGCATACATGGGCCGTGGGCCCAACTTCGACAGGGCCATCGCCCGCTTCTCATCCGCCTATGCGGACCAGAACGAACGCGACTACGAACGGCTGGCCGACGCGGTCGCCGGCGGCGAGGTTCCCGTCGAGCTGGGCGTCTGAGCCGAGCCGGCCGGCCGTACCCGCGGCTCGGCTCCGCGGGGTTCGCGGGTAAGCGTCGTGGCGTGTGGGAGAATGCGCGCAATGGTCATTCTCATCGTTGCCGTCGCGTTTCTGATCGTCGTCGTCGGATCGGTGACCCTTGGGCGCTGGATGCAGCGCAAGGGCGCCTCCATGGAAGAGGGTCGCAAAGACCCGCCGCTCTAGGTCCCTTCTGCGAGTCCGCCGAAAGCGTCGAGGGCGTCCCCGACGGTTTCATAGATGTGCCCGGTCCCGATCGCAGCGGTGATCTGGAACGTGTCGAGCTGTTTTCGGGGTTTCTCCTCGACGGCCGCCACGGCCAGTTGAACCTTGCGCTCCTTGAGTCGATTGGCCAATTCCAGGAGCGTCTTGCCGGCGGTGTAGTCGATGTCATCGATCGCGGCGCAGTCCAGCACGAGCCAGCGGGGCGGGTCGTCCGTCTCGACGAGTCCCAGGACCTCTTCGGAGAGCCGGTTGGCGTTCGCGTAGAAGATGCCGCCGCCGAAGCGGTAGACGATGATCCCCGGCGCCGTGATGGCGCCCGGGGTCGGCGGGATCGTCCGTATGTGCCCATGGGGGCTCCGGGTCAGGACGACGTCGACCGTCTCGTAATGGCGGCGGACGTGAAGGACGAGTGAGAGCAGCAGCGCGAGGATGATCCCCTGCTCGACGCCGAGGACCACGACCGCGGTTGCCGTCAGCAGCGCCACCCAGAACTCGTCCCGGCGCAGGCGGTAGACCTCGCCCATCCCGGAGATGTCGATCAGCTTCAGGCCGATCAGGAAGACGACCGAGGAGAGGACGCAGTTGGGCAGGTACTGCAGCGGCTTCGTCAGGAACAGCAGGACGACCGCCACGACCAGGGCGGTCGTCAGCTGGGCGACCTGGGTGTGGCTCTGCGCCTCGTCGGCCATCTCCGTCTTGGTCGGGCTGCCGTTGACGACGAAGGTGCTGGAGAGGCCCGCGGCGAGGTTGGCCATGCCCAGGCCGACGAGATCGTTGTTCTCCTCGAAGTGCTCCGTGTACTTGACGGCGTAGGCACGTGAGGTCGCGGCGCTCTGGGCGAGGATCACCAGGAACATCGACAGCGAGACGGTCGTGAGCGATCCCACGTCGCTCAACGCCACGTGCTGCGGCAGGCCGATCTGCGGGAGACCTTTCGTGACCGGTCCCAGGACCGAGATGTCGTGCGCCGAGAACGAGAAGGCCTTGCTCAGGATGATCATCCCCACGACCGCCACCAGGCCCCCGGGGATCGCCTTGATCCAGCGGCTGAAGACCACCAGGATCAGAAGGACGGCGGCTGAGACGAGGGCGGTCTGCCAGGAGCCCTCACCGATGTGTGCGAGCGTCAGGAAGAACTTGCGCAGGTCGCCGCTGAAGGCGTTTGCCGAGAGATTCTGGGAGGGGACCCCGAGCATCCCCCCCACCTGTCCCGTTGCGACCTGCACACCGACTCCCGTGAGGAAACCGATCAGGACGGTGCGGGAGAGGAAGTTCGCGAGGAAGCCCAGGCGGGCGAATCGTGCGATGAACATCAGGACGCCGACCATCAGCGCGCAGAGTCCCGCCAGCCCGACCCATTCAGGCGAGCCCGGCTGCAGCCCGCTGATGCCCAGCGCGGTGATGCCGGAGAACATGATCGCCGCGGTGGCCGAGTCCGCTCCGACGACCAGGTGCTTGGAGGAGCCGAGGATCGCAAAGGCGATGATCGGGATGAGGATCGTGTAGAGGCCCGTGATCACGGGCATCCCGGCGATCTTGGTGTACCCCATCGTCTCGGGGATCGCCAGCGCGGCGAGGGTCACACCGGCGAGGATGTCCTTCGACAGCCAGGCCCTGTCGTAGGGCCTGATGCCTTCAAGGAGCGCGACCCACCCGCTCGGCCCCTTCGCCGCAGGCTGCGGCGTGCTCATCGCTGCGGCCTCTGCTACTCGAGGGCTGTGATCGCGCCGGGCTCGTGGCTGTTGACGGTCGCGCCATCGGCCGCCTGGCGCCGGCTCAGCGTGACCCGGCCGAGGCGGCCCTCGAGCAGGGCGCCGATCGACTTGACGTCGCCGTCCGTGCCGGCCAGTTCCTCGCGGCTGATTCCCCAGCCGTAGAGGTTGCGAATCGCCTCGGCGTTCGCGCCGCCCTCATGGAAGTCGTAGGTCTCGGGGCAGACCTTCTTGCCGTCGAAGTCGCCGCCGACGACCTTGCAGAAGGGGAGAATCGTGAGACGGTCTTCGGTGATCCGGACTTCCTCGATTCGCAGCGTGTACTCGCCCGGGTCGAGCAGGACCACCGGCTGCTCGGCAAACTGCTCCAGCTGCTGCTCTCCGTCCAACGTGGTGCCTCCTCGCTCGATCGATGCTCCGGTGCAACGTCTCTCCGGCCAAGCCTACCGGGGCGGGTGTTCGGGATCAGCGCGCCGGGTTGCTCAGTGCTTGTGGCGTTTGCCCCTGACGCAGGTGTGGTAGGTGCGGTGGGCTCGGAAGGACTTGCCACTCTTCGTCCTGACGACGATCGTCAGGGTGAACGTTCCCTTCGGCAGGCCGACCAGGTTGACGAGGGAGCTTGCCACCCTGTGATGGGCCAGGGCGATCTTGCGCGAGACGAGCCTGTGCCCCCGGACGAGGAACGTCACGCGGGCGAGCTGCTGGTGGGGAGGGGCATGGACATGCACCACGAGCCGGCGCTTGCTCACGCAGGCCCCGGCCGGGGGGAGCCCCAGAACGCCCGCCAACGGCGGTCTGGGTTTAGGTTTCGGTTTGGGCGTCGGAGTGGGACTCGGAGTCGTGGTGGTGCCGGGTGGAGGGGGCGGCTCGGTCGAGGGGTAGGCGTGCCCGATGCCGCCGACCTCAAAGACGTTCGTCGCCGAGCTCGCCGTGAGGGTTTCGCTGCCGGCGAAGCGCGCCGTGATCCGCGCCAGCCCGTATCCGGAGGACGGGGTCAGCGCGCAGGAGGCCCTGCCGTTTGAGTCCGTCGACGCCTGACAACTGCCGCCCGCCGCTTCGATCGTCACGGGCTCTCCCGCGAGCGGCGCCGAGGGAGTCTGGGAGAGATCGATCAGGCTCGCCGCGACCGTCACGGGGGCTCCCAGCGGCCCGCTCTCCTGGCTGGCGTTGAGAGTCAGGAATGTCGTGTCCTTACCGCCTTTCCAGTGAATCGACGAGTGGCGCCGATTCGATGCGCTGCCCGGCGGCGCCGGCGAAGGCACGGATTGTGTCCATGCCTGGGAACGTCGCCTGCGTAGCTGAAAGCCGCTTTGCCCGTGGCATCGGCCCGGACGAGCTTGACCCTGCCGTTGGCGCCCTGGACTTCCAAGCTCACGGCTGTCCCCGAGACGCCCGGGAAGTTGGTGAGGGTCGCTTGATGGTCGTCGAGGAGCCCGTCGGCGGACCGGGCGGGCCGCTCTCGGCGAGGGCGATCCGCGGTGTCTGCCCGGCCTGCCCGCCGGCGCACCGGGTGCTCAGCCCGGACAGCTTCAGCAGCTTGTCCTGGTCCTGGTAGTAGAAGCATCCGTCGGGACCCGTCGCGCCGCCGCGGGTGAAGATCGTCGGCCGTTCGGCGAGCTGGACGATCGTCGGCGGTTCGCTGGTCAGGTCGACCTTGTAGACGTTGCCGACTTCGTCGACGACGGTCAGCGCCGTGGCATCGCCCTGTTCGCCGGCGTCGGCGACGGCGACCCCGAAGGGATTGCCTTTGGCCAATTTGATGACCGGGGTCACCGTCCCGGGCGCTTTCGAGTTCGTCGGCGCTGACCGCCACGACTTCATGTTCGTGGGCACCGGTGACGACGCCGACGTACATCGTCCCGTCGGGGGCGAAGGTGATCCCCGTCTGGACCCCTCCGACGCTGCCGTAGTCGCTGAGCACCGGCGTGGGGCTGTCGGGTTTGGACACGCGGGTGACGAAGTAATGTTCGGTTCCCGCGCCCCCGCCGTCGTCCACGACGAAGATGTCCCCGCTTACCGGGTCGACGGCCATGTATGTCGGGGAAGTCGAACATTCCCGTGGACTTTTTGGCGATCACCCGCTCGATTGCGCCGGTCGTCGGGTTCAGTTCGACGAGCTCTGGCTGGTTGGGGTTGTTTTCGTGGTTGAGCGTGGCGTAGAGCTCGCCGCTCTTGCCGAAGGCGATCGCCTGCAGGCCCGGTACGGCATTGGGCAGGGCGGTGGCGGGTTCGGCGTTCCCGCCGCCGGGCCCGAACTCGTAGATCTGCCCCGCGATCTCGTCGGGGACATAGACGTTGCCTGAGCTGTCGAACGCCGGCGTGTCGATCCCGGCGCAGGCCACGCCGTTGAACAGGATGCCTTCAAACACGCCCGAGAAGGCCTGCGTGTTGTCGGGGAAGCCGCTCGCGAAGGGGCTCACCGTCACGGGCGAGCCGCTCGTCGGAATCGGGGCCGTGTCGGCGCATGGCTGTGAGCCTTCGGGCTGGAAGTTGACCAGCGCGGAGCCGGGGACCGCAAGTTCGGAGTCGCTCTCGTCGCTCGCCGTGAAGCCGACGGACTCGGTCGTCGTGTCGGTCGCGGTGAACGTGGCGAGGCCTTCGCTGTTGGTGAGCGCTTCACGCGAGCCCGGGGTGACCGTCGCGCTTCCTCCGCCGATCAGCTTGACCGTCTTGCCGGCCGCGGGCCGGCCGAGCCCGTCCTGCAGGTAGACCTGGATCGTCGCTTTGGCGGTGCCGTCGTTCGTCACCGAGGTCGGGCTGGCGACGATCGTGGCCCCGGTGGCGGTGGGCGTCACGAACGTCAGCCGGGGTTCGGCGGCGAGCGTTTTCCCGTCGCTCGTGTCTTTTACGGTGAAGGTCACGGTCTCGGCGGCCGTGTCGGTGACGGTGAAGGCCGCGGCGCCCTCGGTCTGGCTGGTGGTCGCTTCAGCGGGTGAGACAGACGCCGTTCCGCTGCTCGCCGTGAGGGTGACGTGCTTGCCCGCGAGGGGAAGGCCTTTGGAATCGGTCAGGTTGACGCGGACGATTCCCTGCTGGGCGCCGTCGGCCTGCGGGCGCCCGATCGCCGCGGCCCGGGACGCTGTTGTGCTGAGGGCGCCCACAGAGTCGCCGCTCAGGTGTTCATAGATCGAGTTGAAGTCGGGGGTGCCGAGACCGACGTGGGCAAAGTCGGATTCCATGGCGGCCGCGGTGTGGAAGTTGGCGCTGCCCGCCAGTGGGTAGAGGGCCGCATTGAGATCGCCGATGTTGTGGCCCAGCTCCTCGTTGAGGTCTGCCACCTGTGCCGCCACGGCCGGTGCCGCCATCGAGGTGCCACCCCAGAGCTCTCCATCGGGGCAGCCGCCGGCATCCGCCTGGCAGATCGAGACGCCGGCGTGCGGGTCCGCGTCGAAGCTCAGGTCGGGGACCGAACGGGTCGCCGAGCCCGTCGAGGAGGACTGGTAGGAGGGTCGTGTGAAGAGCCTGCTTACGCCATAGCCGCCGGCTCCGCCGGGCGGGTTGGCTCCCTGTTCGTTCCACCACGTTTCCGAGCCGTAGGTGAGCCCCAGGGCGAATTTCGGTGAGGTCCCCCCGACGGCCGTCGCGTTGGGTGAGTCGGCCGGCACCCCGATCGTGTTGGGGCTGCCGTCCAGGCAGCTCGAGCCGCTGTCGCCGGTCCCGTTCACGACCGTGATCCCGTCGGCCGCGGCACTCGCCAGGACCGAGTCGATCGCCTGTGCGTCGGCTGGAGAGGTCTGGTCCTCGCACTGGCTCCATGAGTTGCTGATGACGGTGTCCCCGTCGGCGATCATCGTCTGGAACATCTGGACGAAGCTGGTGCTCGGCGGCGCCTCATAGACGGCGTAGCTCGACAGCGGGGCGCCCGCGATCGCCGTATCGATGTCCAGTAGCACCTCGGACTCCCCGGCACCGGGCGTCGGGACGCCGCCGTTGACGTTCACCACGTGGAGGTTGCCGGCGACGGACGGTTCGACTCCCTCCATGGTCAGCCAATCGGACACGTCACCCGGTTTGAACCCGTCGTACTCGAGCAGCCCGATCTTCTGCGGGGCGGCGATCGCCGTAAATGGCCTGATCGACGAGCGCTTCGCCCCCGCGCCACCTCTGCGGGCGAGACCGAAGGCGCCCTTGTTTTCGCTCACCCAGCCGCCGAAGCCCGGGTTGGCCTGGCCGGCGGCTGCCCCGAGGCAGTAGCCCACCAGACCCCATGCGGAGTTGGCCCGGTTGATGACGGTGTTGGTGAGGCCGAAGATCGGCGGCAGGAAGGAGAGGAACACTTCGAACAGCAGTTCCGCGTAGGACATCGCCAGTACTTTTTCCGCGTGCGCACGGCAGAGGTTGCCGCAGGTTTCCTTGAATTTTTCGTTCCCCGGAGTGTTGGCGAGGGAACCCTGGTTTTCACAGAGGTGCTGGTCGGAGGGCGCCGAGGGGAGGCCCAGGTTCGAGAGGCCCAGCACACCCTGGACGCTGCCGGCGATCGCCGTCGGGATCGCCGGTGCGCGGAGGTTCGTGAAGAAGTGCCGCCCGCCCGCCCGCAGATCCCCGATCGGCGTGGAAAAGGCACGCTCGAACTGCGCCCGCGTGCCGTTGGCGGTCAGAGAGAGGCGGTTGGCCGAGCCCTGCGAGATCCGCAGGCCATGCGAGCGAAGCCATGAGCTCGTTCGGTCGTAGGCGCCCAGGCTGGGGCCGAAGCGCCGCGCCTGCGCGGCGGCTGAGAGGACCCTGCCCTTTCCTGCGGCTCCGGCGAGATACGCTTCGAACGCCTTTTGGCGCGAGCGCCGCAGCACCACCGTGACGGTGAGTTTCGCCCTGGGGTCTCCGCGCGCGACCGACCGTGCGCCGTGGGAGAGCATGCGGGCCACGTATGGGCTGATCTCGCCCCTCAGCCGAACGGTCGAGTGGACCGTCGCCGAGGAGGCATCCGACGTGGCAATGGCCAGGCTGCCGGCCAGGACCACCAACGCCATCCGGATTTGTCGCCTCAAGCTCCAGCCCCCGCCCGAGAAGTTCGCTCACCCGCTGCCCCAGAATTATTCAGATATTCGGGCGTCGGTGCGTCCTCGTCGGCCCGCGAGGACGGTGACCACGGGCCGGCGACGTGCGGTGATATCGGGGGCGCGAGAGGCCGAATAGACTCGGGCTTCGATATTCCAGGCCCAAACAGGAGGTCCGATGACCGCAAAGGCAGCTTTCGAGCCGGAGGAGTGGAAGCTCATCGAGGAGGCGCCGACCAGCGCGGCGATGTTCGTGGTCCTCTCCCAGCGCGGCGGGACGTTCCGCGAGACGCTGGCAATGGGCAAGGAGTACGGGGAGGTTCGCCGGCAGCATGGCCAGAGCGAGCTGCTCGATGAGCTCGTCTCCACGAGACCCAAGGTGGATCACTCCCGCTTTCACTCGCCCGAGGAGTTGAGGGACCACGTCACGGGGCAGCTTGGCGAAGCCCTCGCAGCCGTCCGGGAGAAGGCCGACCCCAAAGAGGTGGAGGACTACAAGAACTTCATCCTGCGCCTATCCGAGCGCGTCGCCGGCGCCCACACCGAGGGCACTCAGGCGGTCAGCGATGCCGAGCAGGCGGCGATCGACGCGATCAAGGGCGCGCTGGCGTAGGTGGCCCGGCGGCCTCAACGCCTGGAGGGCCGGCGGGTCCTCGTCGTCGGTGCCGGGCAGCACGACCATGGGATCAGCGACCCACCCGTCGGCAACGGCCGGGCGATCTCGGTCCTGTGCGCCCGTGAAGGTGCAGCGGTCGCCGTCGCGGACATCGATCTGGACAGCGCCGAGGTGACGGCGGAGCTCGTGCGGGCCGAGGGCCCCGCGGCGGTCACGGCGGTCGGGGACGCCGCCGAGGAGGCCGCCCTGCGGCGCATCTTCGACGAGGCGGAAACCGGCCTGGGCGCCCTGGACGGTCTTGTGATGAACGTCGGCATCGGCGCGGGCATCGGCTTCTCGGGGACGACGGCGGAGGACTGGGATCTGGTGATGGCCGTCAACCTGCGGTCGCACTTCCTCGGATGCAAGCTCGCGCTGGAACGCTTTGGGGACGGCAGCTCGATCGTGCTCGTCGGCTCGCTCGCCGGTCTTGAGTCGATGCCGATCCCGGCCTATGCCGCGTCGAAGGCGGGCCTGCAGGCCGTCTGCCGCAATGCCGCGGTCGAGGGCGCGCCGGGAATCCGCGTGAACCTCGTCGTGCCCGGCCTGATCGACACGTCGCTCGGACGGCTCGCCTCGAGCATGAATCCCGGGCGTGGCGAGGTGCGGATCCCGATCCGCCGCCAGGGCACCGCATGGGAGGTGGCGCAGTGCGCCGCATTCCTGCTGAGCGACGAGGCCAGCTACGTCACAGGGCAGCCGTTGATCGTCGATGGCGGGCTCAACGTGGCGACCCGCAGCTGACCGGCGCCCCGAGGTCCGCCCTCGGGTGAGCCGGTCAGGCCGGTGGCTGTCGGAGTTCTCGCAGGGCCTCGGTGATCAACCCCCTTCGGCCTGGGAGTAGGGGGTCAGGTACTGGATCATCGTGGTGCACCGCTCCCGGAAGGCGCCGGGCGCGCGAGCCTTCGAGAACCGGGGGGTAATCCGCTCGCCGGGTGAGGAGGCCAGCAGGTCCTTCAGGCGCGGGTCCTCCGCGAGGCCCTGCCTGAGCCCGGGAACCACCGTGAAGTCGCGCCCGGCCTCGCGGAATATGGCGCCTTGAGTTGCGAGGACCTGCACGCCGTAGGAGTCGATCCCGTCGAGGCGGCGAAGGTCGAGCGTCAGAGCCCCGACCCCTTCCTCGCGAAGGTTCTCGATCTCCTCCTCGAGCTCGGCTGCGGAGTAGTAGTTCAGACTGCCCGTCAGGACCAGCGAGTGCTTCCATTCGGGGAACTGCGCGGCCACGCCTTGAGGCGCTTCGGGGGACGACACCGGAAGGCCGTTGTCCTGCGACAGACCGGTCACTGATGCTGCTGCGGATTGGACGTGCCTGAGCGCATACTCGCGTCGGGTCGCCAATGTCAGATGACGTTTCATCGCTTCTGTGCTCCTCTCGAGACGTTTTCGAACTGGATGCGGCCCGGTGGAGACCAGGCCAGGGGTGGGGCGACCGGGAGGAGCTAGCCAGGTCGCTCTGGAACCAGAACGAAGAACGACGTGCGCCACGAGGGCTGATCAAGAATCACGGCGCGGGTGGAGATCTGCGCGTGGGACAGGCCGAGGCCGATCGATGTGAAGGCTGCACAGGCGGAGCCCGAACCGCAGCCGGCAGCCGACACGCCCCCGGACCCGCCGGGTTCCGGTGCCGGCGTGGGCGAGGATGGAGGGTTCGAGACCGGGCCGCGACGGTGTGCCGCGCCTTCTGATTCGCCTTCGCTGATCTGGGCGGGGAATGAGCTCGAGGCGATCAGGGCGGTACTGGAGATCGACGGCTGGGCGGTCAAGCCCAGCCAGCCCACGGCGCAGCCGGTCGTGATCGGAGCCGCCAGCCCGCAGCCCGCACTCGCGACGTGGCCCGTCGAGCGCCCCGGAGACGGTTCGGCAAGGGACGCCGCGTCCGGCCAGAGGTAGGTCGTGTCCTGGGGTGCGGCGTCTCCTTCGGAGGTCGAGGCAGCCGCGGTTGACGGCTCGATGGGCGAGGACTGGGAGGACACCACCGTTTCCTGCCCGGGGCCCGTGAGGGGTGCCCTGCCGGCCTTTTCCTCCTGTTCGGGGCCTTCGGCCGGGTCTTCGGGCAGTGCCGGAGCTTCCACGGCCTGGGTTTCTTCCAGGGGCGGCGGCATTTCGACTTCGGGCTGCGGCGGCGGGGGTTCCGCCGGTGGAGGGGGAGCTGGTTCAGATGGGGGCGGTTCGGCCCCCGCCGGCGAGAATTCTTCGCTCGCCGGGGGCGGCATCACAGATTCCTCCGGTGGGGGCGGGGCGGGTTCGGCCGGCCACTGGAGCCCTTCAGCGGGGGGAGGGCTCTGTTCGGCCGAGAGCGGCGCTTCTTCGGCGGTTTCCGCCTGCGCCCGGGCGCCCGAGAAGGCCAGCAATCCCGCGAAGAGGACAGCTACGGCCACGCCAAGGGGGACGCAGAGGGGGGCAATGCGCCGCACAGATGATGTCCTGGCTGGGCTGATCATCTTGGCGTCGTTCTAAAGATACGCACTTATGACCCGTCGGTCCACCCGACGCTAAGCTCTCGTCCCGATGATGACCGGAGCAATGCTTTCGTGCTGGTCCTGACGCGGACCGTCGACGAGGTCGTGATGATCGGTGACGACATCGAAGTCGTCGTCCTCTCGACCCATGGCGGGAAGGTCCGTGTCGGGATCCGGGCGCCCTCCGACGTTGCGGTCCATCGCAAGGAGATCTACCTCGCGATTCACGGGGAAGGCGAACCGGGGGTCGTGCCCAAGCCGGCGGATGCTCCTGCCGAGCCGCGGCACGGGTTTTCCTGACCTGGGCCTCAGCCGGCGCTGCGTTTGGCGCGACGGTTCTGGAAGACGATGTTCGCCAGCATGCCGCAAACGGCGATCAGGAAGATCATCGTCCCGATCACGTTGATCTGAGGCGGCGTGGCGACCCGCGCGGAGCCCCACACGAAGAGCGGGAATGTGACGGTGGAGCCCGAGTTGAAGTAGGTGATCACGAAGTCGTCCAGCGATAGGGCGAAGACGAGCAGCGAGGCGGACAGGACACCGGGGGCGATCAGCGGGAGCGTGACCTTCCAGAAGGTCGTCCAGCCGTTCGCGCCGAGGTCCATCGCGGCCTCCTCGAGGTGGCGATCAAACCCCGCCAATCGCGCCCGGACGGTCACGACGACGTAGCTGATGTTGAACATGATGTGCGCGATCAGAATCGTCCCGAAGCCGAGCGTCACGACCTGCCAGTTGAGGAACAGCGCGAGCAGAGAGGTACCCATGACGATCTCGGGCGTCGCCATCGGCAGGAACACCAGCAGGTTCATGGTTCCCTGTCCGCGGACCCGATAGCGCATCAGCCCGAGTGCCATCAGCGTCCCCAGGACGGTGGAGATGGCGCTCGAGAGCAGGGCGATCTCGATGCTGAGCCTGATCGCGCTCTCGATGCCCGGGACGGCGAACGGATGCAACCAGTTTTCGAAGGTGAATTCGTGGAAGGTGTAGTTGAATTTTCCAACCGGTTTGTTGAAGGAGAACGCGATGACGACGATGATCGGCAGGAACAGGTAGAGCAGCGCCAGGAATGCGTACATCGGGAGAAGGTGCCTGCGCACCCATCTCCACGCGGCGACGGGCGACGGCCGCCGCCGTCGCTCCAGGGGAAGGTCCAGGGCTTCGACGCTCATCCGATCAGGCGGCGGCCGCCGCCGCCGCTCCCGTGAGCCGTTCGGTTCCCAGCAGTCGCGCGTAGAGGAGCACCGCGAGCATGATCGCCGCCATCAGCAGGAACGACAGCGCCGCGGCCTGCGGGTAGTTGTTCAACACCAGGAACTGGGACTGGATGACGTTGCCGATCATGTACTGGCGGGGCGTCCCGAGCAGTTGAGCGTTGATGAAATCTCCGACAGGCCGGGATGAAGGTGAGCAGCGTGCCGGCGAACACGCCCGGCAGCGACAGCGGCAGCGTGACGCGCAGGAAGGACTGGCGGCTGTTCGCGTAGAGGTCCTTTGCGGCGTCCAGCAGGCGCGCATCGATCTGGTCGAGACTGACGTAGAGGGGCAGCACCATGAACGGCATGAAGTTGTAGGTGATGCCGGCGATCACAGCCGCCGATGTGGCGAGCAGCCGCCCTTCGGGCCCAAGGATGTGCACGTCCTTCAGGACGCTCACCACCAAGCCGTTGTCGGCCAGGATCGTCTCCCATGCCAGCGTCCGCACGAGATAGGTGACAAAGAAGGGCGCGATCACCAACAGCAGGAACAGGTTCTTGTAGCGCCCGGCGCGGAACGCGATCCAGTAGGCCAGCGGGTAGCTGATCAGCAGTGCGAGCAGCGTGGCGATCCCGGCGTACTGCGCCGAGCGGATGAACTGGGTGTGGTAGGTGGTGATCGCGTCGCTGTAGTTGTGCCAAGCCCAGTTGAAGTTGAACGTGGGGTAGGAGCCCGTCTCCAGGGAGGTCTGCCCGAGGAAGTACATCGGCACGACGAAGAACACGAGCAGCCAGGCAAGCCCAGGGAGCAGCAGCCCGTAGGCCACGAGCTTCCTGCGCCGGGAGAAGCTGAGGAAGTGACGGCCTCGGCCGTAGCTCCCCGCCTCCACCGGTGCGGCCGCGGACACCGGGCTCAGGCCCCGATTACGGTCTGGAACTGCTGCTTGTAGGCCGGGTTGTTGACGGCGATGGGGTCGAACTGGTGTGCGTTGGCGTACATCTGCGCGGTCGGGAAGATCAGCGGGTTTTTGGCCACTTCCGGTTCGCTCTTCTCGAGTACCGCGGCGGCACCGTTGACGGGGCAGATGTAGTTGACGTAGGCCTCGACCTCGGCGGCGACCTTCGGCCCGTAGTAGTAGTTCATGTACGTCGAGGCGGTGAACACGTTGCCCTTGAGCGGAATCAACATGTTGTCGGTCCAGAGCATGCCGCCGGTGTCGGGCAGATTCCACTTCAGCCCCGGGTGGTCGGCCTGCAGCTGCACCATGTCACCCGACCAGGCAAAACAGGCCCAGATCGATCCGTTCGCCAGCAGGGGCGCGTAGTCGTTCCCTGTGAACTGGCGGATCTGCCCGGAGTTGACAGCTTTCTGGATCGTGCTCATCGCCTTGTTGAAGGTCGTCTTGGTGACGGCGGCGGGGTCGTCGCCGTTGGCGAGCATGACCAGTCCGACGGTGTCTGAGAACTCGGTGAGCAGCGTCACCTTTCCCTTGAGCTTTGGATCGCTCAGCAGCTTCTCGACCGAGGTGATCTCGTAACCCACCTTTTCAGGGTCGTAGCCGATGCCGGTCATTCCGGACTGCCAGGGCAGGCTGTATTCACGGTTGGGATCCCAGTGAGGGTGCTGCTGGCTGGGGACCAGGTTCTTGATGTTGGGGATCGCGGGCTTGTAGAGCTTTTCGAGCCAGCCGAGCTGAATCAGTTTCTGGGGATAGCCTGAGGAGTCGGTCATGACGATCAGATCGGCGTCGATCCCCTGGCCCCGCGACAGCGGGCCCTGGATCTTGCCGAAGAACGATTCGTTGTCGTTGATGTTTTCGACGTAGTTGACCTTGACGCCCGTCTGCTTGGTGAACTGTTCCAGGCTGGGGTGGTTGTGCTTGCTGCCGACATCGATGTACAGCGGCCAGTTGTCGAAGCTGAGCTGCTTGGCGAGCGTCGTGTCGACGGGCGTGGTCGAGGTTTTCGCGGCGTTGTTGACGGAGGTGCCACAGGCGCTCAGCAGCCCGGGAACGGTGAGGAGCGCACCGCCCGCGGCGGCGCGACCAAGAAACTGCTTACGGGTGAGGTGGGTGCTCATTCGAGGTCCTCTCGGCGTTCGACTATAAAAGTGCACTCAGGGTTCCAGCTGAGCGTGAGCGGATCGCCGACGTCATGGGGTACAGCGCCCGCGCGGGCGTTCTGGACGTAGACGGTCACCGACCCGGCGACCGTGTCGACGATGTACTGGGTTGACACACCGGTGTAGGCGCTCTCGGCGACGGTGCCCGTGATCCGGTTGGGCTCCTGGCCGCCGACGTGGATCTTCTCGGGCCTGATCCCGATGGAGACCTCGCCGCTGCGACCGGCGAGAACGTGCGGCGGCACCGAGACCGTGCTTCCGTCGGTCAGGCGTACCTGATCCTCCCCGCTGACCGTCGCGCTGAGCAGGTTGGACACGCCGAGGAAACCGGCCACAAAGGCGGTCCGCGGGTGTTCGTAGAGCTGCTCGGAGGTACCGGCCTGTTCGATCCTCCCGTGATTCATCACCACGATCTGGTCGGCCATCGTCATGGCCTCCTCCTGATCGTGGGTCACGTGGATGAAGGTCAGGTCCACCTCGCGCTGGATCCGCTTCAGCTCGAGCTGCATCTGCTTGCGCAGCTTGAGGTCCAGAGCACCGAGCGGCTCGTCCAGCAACAGCACCCGCGGCCGGTTGACGAGCGCCCGGGCCAGAGCGACCCGTTGCTGCTGGCCGCCGGACATCTGGCGGGCCTTGCGCTTTGCCATGCCCGACAGGCCGACCAGGTCGAGCGCCTCCAGCGCGCGGCGTTTCACCTCGTCCCCCTTGACCCCCCGGCGGCGCAAGCCGAACGCGACGTTCTCGAAGGTCGACAGGTGTGGGAACAGCGCGTAGGACTGGAAGACGGTGTTGACATCCCGCTTGTAGGCGGGCTGGCCGGCGACGTCCCGGTCGCCGAGCATGATCTGCCCCTCCGTCGGCTCCTCGAAGCCGCCGATCATGCGCAGTGTGGTCGTCTTCCCGCATCCGGACGGTCCGAGCAGCGCGACGAAGCGCCCGCGTTCGATATCCAGCGAGAGATCGTCAACAGCTACGACTCCGTCAAAGCGCTTCGTGAGGTTCTGCAGACGGACGTCGAGTACGGAGGTGGCCTCGGGAGCGTCTGCGCCTGACACGACGATCGATGATAGGCCAGGTGCCGGAACGACGGTGTCACCAAGAGGCCCCCTCGCTCGGCTATCGACGACCTCCGGCGAGGACGGTGGGAGGACCCTCATTCGAGTTCTGAGGAGGCCTGGGGGAACTCGCGGCGACGCACAGGGCCCAGACGAACAGGCCAATGCAGGCGCAAACACTGGAAGTCAGGATGAGGATCATTGTGTTACCTCTCGCAATATCTCTGCTTGTAAGGCTTCGTTGAATACAACGCACCGGCCATGGCGAAGGTTGTCGGGGAGGCCGGGCGCGTCAGAACGCTGACCGGCGGTTTGAGTCCTGCAAACGCCCCGCCACCGATCATTCGTCCAGATCCGGAGGTTGCAACCCAAGCTCTCGGCGGCGGGCGCCTAACGTGGGCTGCGTGGGCACCTCGAGCCGGTCGGAAGCGAAGAGCGATGTCGCAGTCGGCGACGGGGTGCCGGCGGTGGTGGCGGTGCTCCACGAGGGCGGGTCGGTGGAGCATGCAACGAGAGCGTTCCTGGACTGGGCCGAGGAGCACGACGGATCACTGGCCCGGTGTTCAAAGGAGCTCGAGCTGATCGCCGCGGGGGAGACCGACAGTGCGACCGTCGAGCTCGACGGTCTCGAGGCGGAGCTTGTCGCGGTGGTCGACGGGGACAGGCGGCGAATGGCCGTGCTCACACTGCCCACCGCGCACGATCCGTCGGAGAGCGAGCCGGTGAGTCCCCTGCTCGAGGAGCCGCTGGATGAGAGCCCCGCGATCGTATGGCTGAAGGACCTGGACGGCCGCTACCTGCATGTCAACCGGCGATACCTCGAGCAGCTCGACATCGATGAGGAGAGCGTCCGCGGTCGAACCGACGCCGAGCTCACGGCGGCAGGCTCGATGGAAGGGATGAGACTGGAGGAAGAGGAAATCGCCGGGCAGGAACCGTTGGACCTCGAGTATCTGATCGGTGCGTTCGAAGAGCGCCCGGCGTTCGTTGCACTGCGCTTTGCGTTGCGCGACAGCGACGGGCAGCCGACGGCCACCTGCAGCGTGGCGGCGCCCGTCCCGGAGGCGCTCGCTGGCCCGCTCGGAGTGCGAGCGGCTGATGAGAATCGACCGCTGGGGCCGGCTCGACGCGTCGGCGATCCGCCAGGAGCTGCTCGACGAGTGGGGACTCACACTTGCCGACGGGACCTCCGGCCCACCGCTCGACCGTGACGACCGCGTCGCGGCGGCGCTGCTCGAGCGGGACGAGGCACTCGCCACGGCGGCGCGTCTGGAAGACGAGCTGCTGAGCGAACGCGCCCAACTGGGCAGTCTGCGCGCCGAGTCCGAGCGCGTTGCAAAGCGCGCCGAGCAGCTCGACGGCGCCGTCGCGGCCCAACATGCACGCTCCGACGAGCTCGAGCAATCGCTCGGTCATGCAGAGGCCCGGGTGGGGGAGCTGGAGGCCGAACTGATCGCCGTCAGGGAGGAGCTCGAGGAGGAGCAGACGCCCGCGGAGAGCGGCGAGGCCGACACATCCACCTCCGACAGCGACGGCCTCAGGTGGGGCACTGATTCCCAGCGTGCTCTCTCGGCCGCCCTGGTCGGCCTCACGGAGTGGCGATCCGTCCTCAGCAGCGCGGTCGGCGTCCTCGGCTCGGAGGGCGGATGGGATGCGACGATCGCCTGGTGCGCCGAGAAGCCTCAGGGGTCGATGAGGTGCGGCGGCAGCTGGATACGCGACTCGGCGGGCCTGGCCTCGTTCAACACGCGGGCCTGGAAATACGTGGAGGACGCGGCGAGCGCGGAGTTCGGTCGCGCTCGCAGCCGGATGGCCACGACCTGCCTGCTCGATTTGCAGTCGGCCGAGGACCCTCTGCTGAGGGAGGCCGCGGAGCAGGGGATGGGCTGTGCGGTTCTGGTGCCCGTCAGCGACGGCGGCGAGACGATCGCGATGCTCGAGCTCCTGTCGAGTGCCGCCAGCGCGCCGAAGCCGGAGCTGATGGTGTGGCTCGACGCGATCGCGCTCCAGCTCGGTGCGACCGCTCAGCTCCTGAGGCTCGCGGACGTTCCGCGGTGGCGGACGGGGCGTCTGTGAGGCACTCAAGCCCAACCGTCGGGCGGCCGATAAGTCCGAGAAGCACCTTCGCCTTTGAGGGCGTCTCAAAATTCGAACGGGACTCTTGGCCATGAGCACTGTCGACCACACCACAACCGAGCAATCCTCCAGTCCGGCCGCCGGGTCGTGGACCCTGGGCGTACCGGAGCCGACGATCGAGCTTCAGTTCGCCCTGGCCGAGGCCGAGGCCCTCAGGGCATGGCTGCTCAAGCCCGCAGCCGACGGTGCGACCTCACTCGAGGACCCCCTGGTGAGTCGTGTCCTGTCCAGGCTGGGCCTCGAGGTGGACGGCGCCCGCTCGGCGGTGAACGTCCGCCGTGAGCTGGTTCAAGCCGGCATCTCCGTGGACCACCTCACCGACGAGCAGCTCCGCGATCTCGGTTCGCGAATCGCCGCCATGAAGCCGGGGCCCAACGACCAGAAGCCCCCCGTAGCACCGGCTGACGAGTAGCCCTCCAGGAATATCTTTGCTCGACGGCCCCGCGGATCCGGGCCGGGCGCCGGCGCGGGCCTGCTTCAGCCGGTCTTTGTGGCTTTCCAGGACCCGCCCGCAGACCCTCCGACCGTGTAGCTGCCGGACATCGAGCTTCCCGAAACCGAGCCCGAATATGTGATCGCCAGGGAGCCGACGGTGCCGAATCGGATCGTGCTGCCCACGAGGGTCCCGTTGACTTTGAGGGTGCTCGGAGGGGCGGAGATTTTGATTTTGCCGTTCAGGCTCGATCCGGACTGCGTCCAGCTGAGGATGAACGTGCCCGAGTAGGCGCCGCTGTATTCGCCGGCCCAGGTCCCCGACAGATCGCTGCTCGCGGGCGTCGTCGACGCAGGCGTGCTCGCGGGGGTGCTGGTGGCGGGGGCGGCCGTGGCGGGCGTGGTCGCGGGCGTCGAGGTGCTGGAGCTTCCGCAACCGGCGGCCCCCAGCGCCAGAATTGATGCGACTGCGGTGAGAAGAAGTCCGGCCTTCGGCAGAGGGGGGCGCTGTGAGCCGCGGATCGAGATGTGACGCCGCGCCACGCGGGGGGTCGGTCGCCGTCGCATGATGGCCATCCTTTCTAAGCGTGTAGGACCCTGAGTGCGAGCGGATCCTATCCCTTGGAACGGGTGGCGGAGGCGTTGTGCTGCTCAAGCCCACAGCGCCCCGAGCCGAAGTAAACCTGTGCGCGCGGTGGCCGGAAATCGAAGTGGCCTCTCCGAATCAGCGGAGCCGCTGCCGCGATCCGTCAGCCTGGTGCGCCAGCCCGTCTTTGACTGCGATGAGGAGCTGGTTGGCCACCGTCTTCTTTCGATGGGGGACGGACCGGGCGAAGGGGGCGGCTTTCTGGCGGCGATGCCGCAGGGCGCCGATGCCGAGCTGGTGCTGGCCGAGGAGCTCCATGCACTCGCTCCGCGCGGTCTGATCTTCCTGAGTCTCTCGCGCCGGGAGCTCCTCGAGCGGCGCGGGCTTTCCCTGCCGCACGAGCGTGTCGTCCTCTGCCCGCGGGCGGCAGGGCCCTTTGACGACGACCTGCGGGAGGCCGTCGACCGTCACACCATGCGGGGCTTCCGGCTCGCCTTGGACGCCGCCGACCTTGCCGCGATCGACGGGCCGCTGCTCGACAGGGTCGGTGCGGTCATCGTCGACGTCGGGGCCTGGTCGCCGGACCAGCTGGCGGGACTCGCCGCCACCGTGCGCCAGCGCATGAGCCCGGTGGAACTGGTCGCCTGTGGCGTGGACAGTCGCAGGTCCTTCCGGGTCTGCCGGCAGCTGGGTTTCAACCTGTTCCAGGGCCAGTTCGTCCTGCGGCCGACGGCCGGGCCGGTCCTCACCGTCGCCGACGCCGGCCTGGGCGGGATCGGGACGATGGCCGATCTGGCGGGAACGGACAACTTCGAGCGTCTGGCGGCGATCATCACGCGAGATCCAGGTCTCAGCCTGCGTCTCCTGCGCTACGCCAACTCCGCGCACATGGCCCTCCCCCGCCGGGTCGGGTCGGTCCACGAGGCCCTCGCCTGGCTCGGGACGGTGGCGGTCCGCGAGTTCGCTCTGATTGCCGCCCTCGCCAACGTCCCCGAGGCGCCGACCGAGCTGGTCGTCAGCGCCCTGACGCGGGCGCGCATGTGCCAGCAGCTCAGTCGGCGGGTCCCCGGGGCCGCCCCGGAGGAGTCCTTCACGGTTGGTCTCTTCTCCGTCGCCGAAGCTGTCGCCAACGCACCGATCGAGGTGGTCATCCGCGAACTGCCCCTGCGCGAGGACATCGCATCGGCCCTCATCGGCGGGGAGGGCGAGCTGGGCCGGCGGCTGACGGCGGTCATCGCCTATGAACGCGGCGACTTCGCCTCGGCGGCGACTCTCACGGGCGCCCCCGAGCTGATCGCGGAGACCTACCTCGAGTCGATCCGGTGGGCCGACTCGGCAGTAGACGCCGTCGGCTGATTCACACGCCGCACGAACCTAGGCCTCGGGCCGGAGTTCCTGCGCCACGGCAAGGACAAAGCCGGCAGCAAGGTCATCGCCGATGGTCCCCAGGGGCAGGAATCGCGGCACGTCCAAGGAGGCGTCAAGGGCGAGCCGAACGCGGCGGCTCTCACCCCGGTCCTCAATCTCCCAGGCAACCTCAAAGCGGTGTTCGTCGGAGGCATCGTGGGGGATCCGCGCAAGCGTCACCCTGTCCGGCGGTGCGACGCTCACCTCCATCAGCAGGTTGAAGTCCTGCTTGAGCGGGCCCACGGAGACATGGAGCGCCACCTGCGCCCGGGTGGGCAGGCCGTCCTCTCCCCTCGCCAGCACCTCCACCCCCCTGACGACATCCGGATACCAAAGTGGGTATCGATCTACCGCGGCCAGAGCGGATAGGCATTCTTCGGTCGTGGCGCCGACACCGGCGTCGGCGTCCCCGTGCAGCTGCTTCACGCGGACCTCGCGGATCCTGCCCGTCTCCACATGACCGGGGAGCCTACTGCCGTGGTCTGACCGCACATGGGTCCTCCCGCCCGACAGCCGGGGGCATCGTCCGGCCGTTGACCCTGTGTGAGAGATCTCTCCGCGCCGTGTCTAGGTAGTGAGGCGGCTTCACGCGATCAGGAGGAGAACCGATGGCCTTTGTAGCGAGGATCGACGAGGGTAGTTGCATCGCCCAGGGTGACTGTGCGGAGATCGCACCGGGAGTCTTCGCCGTCGAGGACACCGCGAGGGTCATCGGCACCGGGCCCGACGAGCTGCTGCTGCGGGCGGCGGGCGAATGCCCGACCGAAGCGATCGTGCTGGTCGACTCCGAAAGCGGCGAGCAGGTGTACCCCTAGCCTCGGCCGGCTGTCCGTCTGAGCGCGCCGCTCGCGTGTAAGCTCCTCTGCACCGTCGCCCCAAACGGGCGAGACAGCCATCGCGGCTCCACTCCGGCCGGCCCTTGGCACGTCGACCCTCAGGGTTCCGCGCCTCCGAACGAAGGAGTCGCAATGACGCTTCCCGCACCGCCGGACCGGGCGCTCCGTGCACCGCTTGACCGACCCGGAGACCCGCCCTCGAGGAGGATCGCCCGGATCGCGGGAATCTTCATGGTCATCACCTTCATCTCGATCCCGGCGTTGCCGCTGTATGACCAGGTCCTCCACCACGCGAATTTCGTCGTCGGAACCGGCGGGAACACGCGCGTGTACATGGGGGCGCTGTTCGAGATCCTCACCCTCGTCGCCGGCATCGGCATGGCGGTCACCCTGTACCCCGTCCTGAGACGCCAGAGCGAAAGCCTCGCCCTGGGCTACGTGACGGTGCGGGTCGTCGAGTCCTGCCTCATCGCGGTCGGCATCGTCAGCCTGCTCGCGGTGGTGACGCTGCGCAAGGACCTCGCCGGCGCCGCCGGGACCGACCACGCGTCGCTGATTCTCAGCGGCCGGTCGCTCATCGCCGTCCATGACGCGACCTTCCTGCTGGGCCCGGCCTTCTGCGCGGCCATCGGCAACGGGCTGATTCTCGGCTTCCTGATGTTGCGCTCGGGGCTTGTACCGCGGCGCTTCGCCCAGTTCGGCATCGTCGGCGGCTCCCTTGCCCTCGTCACGGCGCTTCTCGTCCTGTTCGGCGCCTACGACCAGAGCTCCGGGGCGTCGTTCATCCTCACGGTGCCGGAGGCGGTCTGGGAGCTGTCGCTGGGCATCTACCTGATCGTCAAGGGCTTCAGGCCGTCACACGTGCTCTACGACGACGGGCGCCACGCCGGGGTGGACGGCCCACTGACGACGCTCCCGTCGACACCGGAGTTGACCGCGGAACGGTGAGGCCTGCATGATGGGGTCTCCCGAGGAAGGAGTGGTGGCGATGCCGGAGCGTGGGGACCCTTACGAACTCGCATGCGCCGAGCACCGGTGGGAGGTGCCCGCGAGATACAACATCGCGCTCGATATCTGCGACCGCCATCCACGTGATAAGCCGGCGATGATCCACGAGCACTTCTCGGGGGCCGTGCGCGAGGTCACATGGGGTGAGCTTCAGGACCTGTCGAATCGCTGCGCCAACGTACTCGCGGCGCACGGGGTCAAGCGCGGGGACCGCGTCGCCGTGGTGCTGCCGCCGACACCCGAGACGGCGGCCGTCTTCTTCGCCACCTGGAAGCTCGGCGCCCTGCTGCTCTCCATGTCCGTCCTCTATGGAGACGAGGGGATCCGTCACCGCCTCCAGGACGCGGAGCCGGCCCTGCTGGTGACCGACGCCGCGAACGCCGGGCGCTTCGGAGATGAGGTCAGGACTCCCCTGCTGGTGCTCGAGGAGGACACGCTGTCCGGCGCCCCGGCCGAGTTCGAGCCGGTCCAGACGCTGGCCGAGGACCCGGCCCAGCTCTACTACACCTCCGGCACGACAGGCCTCGCCAAGGGGATCGTCCACGCCCACCGCTACATCCTGGCCCACGAGGAGTTCCGCTACTGCCACGACATCCAGGACGGCGAGCGCTTCCACGGCATGGGTGAGTGGGCATGGGCGGCGGGCATCTGCCCGCTGCTGGGACCCTGGCGCCTTGGGGCGGTGCAGTGCGTCTACCAGCGCGAGGGCGGCTTCGACGCCCACAAGACTCTGGACTTCCTCTCGCGCCACGAGGTCAGCAACGTCTTCGGGACCCCCACTGCGATTCGCTCGATGATGTCGATCACCGACGCGGGCACCCGCTACCCACAGCGGTTGCGGATCGTCTGCTCCGCGGGCGAGCCGCTGAATCCCGAGGCGATCAGGTGGTTCCGCGACCAGTACGGGGTGACGGTCCTCGACTACTACGGCCTGACCGAGTCCTACCCTTTGTGCGCCAACTTCCCCTTCATGGATGTCCGCGAAGGTTCGATGGGCAAGCCGATGCCCGGCTGGCAGGTGGCGATCCTCGACGAGGACGAGAACGAGGTCGCCCAGGGCGAGCGCGGGGAGATCTGCCTGCGCGCCCGCACGAACCCGCACTACCCGCTGGGCTACTGGCGCCTTGAGGAGGAGAGCGAGGCGACGTTTGGCGGCGAGTGGTTCCACACCAAGGACGCCGCCCGGATGGACGCGGACGGCTACGTCTGGTACGAGGGCCGGGCCGACGACGTGATCATCGCCGCCGGCTACCGGATCGGTCCGTTCGAAGTGGAGTCGGTCTGCCTCGAGCACGAGGCCGTCAGGGAGGCCGCCGTCGTGGCGGCCCCCGACGAGCGCCGCGGGAACATCGTCATGGCCTATGTCGTCCTCGCCGACGGCCATCAGCCCTCCCCGGAGCTGGCGGAGGGCATCAAGGCCTTCGTCCGCGAGCGGCTCTCTGCCTACGCCTACCCCCGGGAGATCGAGTTCATCGAGGAGCTGCCGAAGACCCTGACGGGCAAGATCAGGAGAATCGAGCTGCGCGAGCAGGCGAGCTCGCGGTCCGTGGGCTGAGCGGTCGGGCGGCTGCGTGGGCTCGGGGGATCGAAGATACGGTACGGGGGTGCGTCCGAGCACGGCTGTGCACCGGCATCTGATGAGCTTCGGGCGTCGCGTGGGGGTGCTGAGCGCGATTGTCCTCGCCCTTCTCCTCCTGGGCGCTGTCGGCCTCTCGCTCAGCGAGGAAGTGGGGTTCTGGTACGCCTTTCGCTGGTCGCTCGATACGGCCGCGACGGTCGGGGGATTTCCCCAGCCCGCGACGACGTTCGGCCAGATCGTCCTGGTCGCGCTGGTGGTGGTGGGTGTGGGTACCCTCTTCTACGCTCTCGCAACGGTCGCGGAGTTCTTCGTGGCGGGGCATTTGGCCGACCTGCTGGCGCTCCGGCGCACCCAGAGGATGATCAGCTCGCTGACAGACCACCACATCATCTGCGGCTGCGGCCGCGTCGGGCGTCAGGTGCTACGTGACCTGCAGGCCGCCCGCGCCGAGTGCGTGGTCGTCGACACCGACCCCGAGAACCGTCAGTTCGCGGAGGCGCTGGCCGTCGGCTTCATCGAGGGCGATGCCACCGATGACGCCGTGCTGACCGAGGCGGGCATCGCTCACGCCCGCTCGATCGTCGTGTGCGCGGACTCCGACGCCAACAACGTGTTCATCACGCTCACCGCCCGGGAGATGAGGGCTGACATCGCGATCGTGGCGAGGGCGGCGCTCGAGGACACCGAGAAGAAGCTCAAGCGGGCCGGCGCCGATCGGGTCATCTCGCCCTACAAGTCGAGCGGGACGGAGATGGCGAGGCTTGCCCTGCACCGCCAGCTCAGCGGGGTGGTCGATGTGGATGCTCAGTACCGCATGGAGGAGATCGTCGTGGGGCTCGGCTGTGAGGCGCTCGGCGAGACGGTCGGCGACATCCGCGGCGGCTCGATGATCGTCGGCCTGCGACGGGGCGAGGAGTTCCAGCCGCAGCCGCCCGCCGAGAGCATGCTGCAGGCCGGCGACACAATCCTCGCGATCGGCACTCCGTCTGCGCTCGAGCGCCTTGAGGCGGTGCTGGAGGAGCCGGGTGACTGAGATGGGGACGCCTAAGCTGTTTGCATGACGGTCGTCGATGTCACCGAGGCGGATTTCGCACGGGAGGTGCTCGAGCGCTCCCGCCTGATGCCCGTGGTGGTGGACTTCTGGGCGGAGTGGTGCGCCCCCTGCCGGCAGCTCGGGCCGCTGCTCGAGCGGGCCGCCGGCGCGCGCGAGGGCCAGGTGGTGCTCGCCAAGCTGGAAACCGACGCCAACCCCAACCTTGCGGGCAGATACGAGATCCGTGGCATTCCGGCCGTCAAGGCGTTCAGGGACGGTGCCGTCGTGGACGAATTCACCGGGCTCCAGCCGCCGCCGGTGGTCGAGCAGTTCTTCGATGGGCTCTTGCCCTCGGAGGCCGACGAGCTGATTGCCGAGGGCGGCGAGGCGCAGTTGCGACGTGCGCTGGAGCTGGAGCCCGAACGGTCCGACGTGGCCGTTGCGCTGGCGCGGCTCCTGATGGCGCGCGGCGAACCCGAGCAGGCGCTGGCGCTGCTGGAGGGTGTCACCGGGAGCTTCCAGGCTGACGGCCTGGCGGCGCGGCTGCGCCTGGAAGCGGGCGGTCTGTGTGTGGCGGCCTTCGCGGTGCTCGATGAGGGCGACACCCGCGGGGGCCTGCAGGCCCTGCTTGCGGCGCTCCCCGGCGAGGAGGATCAACGTGAAGAGGTTCGCCGCGTGATCGTGGGCGAGCTCGATCTCCTCGGACCCGAGGACCCGCTTGCGCGCGAGACGCGCCGGCAGCTGGCGGCGGCGCTCTACTAGCGGCCGAGCCCGAGCCTCTCCGAGCGCTCGTGATCACGAGCGAGGCGCCGTGGCAGTTCTCGAATCAATCGAGTGGTGGACCCCTGTCAGCCGAGCGGAATGAGCCGTTTGAGCTTTCCGCTGTCCAGCCGCGGGATGGCGTCGACGGTGCGGGCCGTCACATCCGCGTCGGCAAGCCCGAGGACCCTCAGTGCGTCGGCGACGCGGCCCGCCAGTTCCGCGGTGTCGACCGGCGCGTCCGCCCGCAGGAGGATCTCGGCGCCGCCGGCGGTCTGACGGACCTGGTACTCGCTCACGGCCGCCTCGCGGACAATGGCGGACCGGAATACGTGCGGGTGGACGCGGACACCGTTCGCATAGGCGAATTCGTCATCCACGCGTCCTTCGATGTCCGCCACGCGTCGGTGGGCCGAGCCGCAACTGCACGATGCGTCCAGCATCACGACCTGGTCGGTGATCTCATAGCGAATGAGGGGCTGCAGGGTGTTGGCGAGATTGGTGACGAGCACCTTGTGCGACGGCACGCCTGGCGGGACCGCATTTCCGTCGGCGTCGACGGGCTCGACGATCACCATGTCATCAGCCAGATGAATCCCCGGCTCGAGAAAGCACCCCATACCCACGATCCCGGCCTCTGAAGTCCCCCACAGGTTTGCGACCGGCGCCTCCCAGGTCTCTTCGGCGGATTCGCGGACGTCGTCGAAGAGGGGCTCGGCCATCGTCAGGATCCGTCGCGGTCGGATCCTCAGCCGGCCCGCTCGTGCCTCGGTGGTGAGCGCCGAGAGCATCGACGGATAAGTGGCAAGACCGTCGCCGTCCACCCCGTTCAGGTGCTCGACGATCTCCGCCAAGGGGAGGCCGATGGGGATGCGGTGCATGGGTACCGCCTCGGTGGCGAACGTTTCGGCGTTGGCGGTCGTGAAATGGGTCGCGTTGTTGGCCGCCACGACCATCCCGACCGGCGGCTTGGAGGCGAGTTCAGGGTCCGACATCCGGTCCTTCAGCTGCTGGCGCAGAGCGACCAGCCTGACTGCCGCCCACCCGTCCCAATCCCAGACGAAGACTCCCCGGAGGCCGCTCGAACCGCCCGAGGCAACGGCGTGGAGATCGCCGAGGAGGTAGGCGTCGTTATGCAGGCCTGCGATATGGGCGTTGGCCGCGGCGAGCGTCACGCGCGGGTCGGTGAGGATCCCGTCGAAGTTCTCCATCACCTGCGCCTTGTCCATCGTCGGCAGCTCCCCGAGCTGGTCCTCCTCGAGCGTCTGCACATCGACGTCCGCCAGTCGCTCCCGGTGCCAGGATGAGCGCTGCTTGGCGATCGCGACAAGCGCACGGAGCCTCCTGGTCCGCTCCTCGCGCAGCCGGTCGGCGGACCAGTCGAGACGCTCCAAATGCTCGGGCAGGAGCGCGAGCATGTGCTGAACATGCCGTGCGCGAGTCTCCTCGTAGCGGCTCAAGACGTCGCCCCAACCGCTCGAATGGCCGTGTCCCCCACGCCTGAATCCTATGGTCTGCGGCCGTCTCGAATCGTTGGGTGCCGGGGGACTGGAGGTCGAGGTGCTTCTAGAGCTTTTCGTCGGTCGCCCGGTCGGCGACCCCTTGAAAAGTACCTGTCGAGCACTCGAGCAAACACCGATGGTCCCGGCGCGGCGCGCATAAAGAGCGTCATCGACGATCGAAGCTTCATGGCGTCGGTGGCGCCGAAGATCTCGGCGGCGTCGAGCGCCTCCGTCGCCTCAACGAGCTCGGCACACTCGGTCAGCCGCGGGCCAAGCACCGGATGCCGTAGGTAAGCGACCGCCTCGGCTCGGGAGGAGATGGCGTACTTCCGGGATTGAGGGCTGCTTCCGAGTCCGGCTACCTGCGGAAAGACGAACCACATCCAATGGCTGGACTTGCGACCGCGGCGCAGCTCGGCGAGGGCTCGGCCATAGGCGCCATCCGTGTCCTGGGCCCTCACGAATCGGGCGAGATCGTATGAATCGATCATCGCGAGGGGAGTCTGGCACCGACCCGGCCCGGGCGCCCCGCACGAGGGTGCCGATCTCTCTTCGCCGTGTGGTCGCCGGGACTTCGTCTGCGTCCGCCTACGCGGAGGCGATCACCGCACCGACACTCCGTTGGGTGCCTGCGGCGAGCAGCGGAGTGATGTGCTCCCGCATCCACGGACCACCGACCTCCTTTGCGACGCGGTCGGCCTCCTCGGCGGATGGAAAGTCGAGCAGCAGTATGAGATGGCGTTCATCGACCTGGACCACGCGCCCCGCGAGCCCGCCGGAATCAACGGTCAGCCGGATGCCCTCCCGGAATGCCTGAACGGTGGCGTCGCCAACCGGGTCACTGAAATGGAGGTGATTGACGACGACGTACATGCAGATCCCTTTCGGGTCGGGGGCTTCCCTCGCGGACCGGGAGCGATGACCCCGCGGGCTCCCGCACCTGGTTTGTGCGAGAGGGAGGGTACTGACGCATCGTGTGATGGCCCGGGGCAACGCGACCGCGCGAGGAGGTCTCGTGTATGACCTTCATCCGCCGGAGATCGTCGGACCGGAGCACGTTTCCCCGGCGCGACGGGTATGTCGCTGTCAGTCGAACTGCGGCGCGACGTCCTCGACCACGGGCTCGGTCTGAGGGATCAGCAGCCAGGCGGTCGCGAGCCCCCCCACGCCGGCAAGGATCGCGGCAGCCAGCAGCGCGTGATGCAGACCTTCAACGTATGAGCCCGGATCGCCGCCGAGAGCCGCGCCGGCGGGCACCAGTGTGCCGAGTGCGGCAATACCGACGGCGACGCCCGTCTGCCGGAAGGTGTCGTTCGTGCCGGCAGCCAGCCCGCTCTGCTCGGGGGGCAGGGCCCGCAGGGCCAGCTCGCTCGCGGTCGGGTTGAAGAGGCCGGTGCCGATGCTCGTCACGAGCAGGCCCGGGATGATCGCCGTCCAGGACGAGTCGACCTGGATGACCAGCATCATGGCGAGCCCGGCCGCGACCAGCGCCAGCCCCACGCTTGCGAGCTTCGCTGGTCCGATCGTCTGCCCGAACTGCGCCGTGAGGCCCGAGACGATGAAGACAAGCGAGGTACCCGGCAGGTAGACGAGCCCTGTCTGAATCGCCGAGAGCCCGAGGACCGTCTGCAGGTAGAGCGTCGTGTAGAGGAAGACTGCAAAGAACGAGGCGGAGATAGAGAAGACCGCGATCTGCGGGGCCGCGAAGCCTCGTCGCCGGAGCAGGTTCAGCGGGATCATCGGTTCGCGTGAGCGCTGCTGCAGAACGGCGAAGCTGACCAGCAGAACAGTCGCACCAATGAGACACGCCAGGATCTCGGAGCTGCCCCAGCCGTCGTCGTTGCCGCGCAGCAGGGCGAGGATCAGGAGGAAGAGGCCGGCGATCAGCATCGTCTGGCCGAGCCAGTCGATTCGCCGCGGAGCGGGGTCGCGTCCCTCGCCGACCCGCCTGTAGGTGACCCACAGCACGACGGCGCCGATCGGGACGTTGACCAAGAAGATCGCCCTCCAGCCGAACAGAGCGGTGAGCGAGCCGCCGATGAACGGACCGATGGCGAAGGACGCCCCGATCGCGATCCCGTATGCGGCGAGCGCCTTGACGCGCGTTTCCATGGTCGGCGTCACCTGCGAGATGAGCGCCAGGGCGGTCGCGAACATCGCCGCCGCGCCGAGGCCCTGGATCGCCCGCGAGGCAACCAGCATGCCGATGCCGCTCGCCGCGCCACACAGCGCCGACATGACTGTGAACACCGCCAAGCCGACGATGAAGAGCTTTCGGCGGCCGACGCGGTCCCCCACCGCGCCGGCGGTCAGGACCGTCGCCGCCAGGGGGATCGTGTAGGCGTCCACGACCCACTGCAGTCCACTCAGGCCGGTGTCGAGGCCGCGGGCGATGTTCGAAAGCGCGGTGTTGATGACGCTGATGTCCAGCATCAGCATCGCCGTCGCCAGGCAGGCGACGACGATCGTGGGCGTGGCGCCCTCGATGCCCGCGGCGGGCATCGTGGTGGCTGCGTCGTCCTTGCTTGCACCTGGTGTGGTTGTGGGGTCCTCGCGTGCCACTCGCCGCTCATGATGGCTCATCATCTGGCCCGCGTGGTGCTCGCCCGCCTGTCGGGGCCCGTGCCGGCAACCTCGGCTGCGGAAACTGCCGAACGCGGAGCTCGGGCACTCGGACGCGCGCACGTCCCCGGGATGGAGCTCCCCGGGACTCGCCGGGCCCGGATGGGCGCGTGGCTCCGCGGGCCCCGGCGGGGCGCCGCTAACGCTTGACGATCGTGAAGCGCAACGTAGCCGGCCGGGATGCTCGGCGTTCGACTCGAGCCACGACGGCGAGCGCGTAGGCACCAGGTCTGAGCCTCTTCGAGGCGGAAACGCGCCCCTGGAAGGCGACCTTGTCGAGACCGGCGTGTCCGGGCAACCGCAGCGCGCCGGCCGTGACTCGGCGTTTGCACAAGGCGTGGCGGCGGTTCCCTCGGTTCTGAGCTCTGCACTTGCCTGCGACCTTGCGCCCGCTGAGGAGTCGAGTGAAGGTGAACGTGACGGTCGCCGGCTGGTTGAGCGTGAACGAGAAGCTCGTGCCCGTCGGGATCGACCCGCGCCTGGCTGTTAGCCGGGCGAGCTTGCTTGCCTCGCTCCAGCGCGAGTGCGATTGGCGGAGGCCCGACAGCGTGGGAGCGGCGGTCGAAGGCGCCGGTGCGATGGTGACCGTCTGGCTCTTTGTCGATTGGCCGCCGAAGGTGTCGGTCACGGTGGTCGTCACCGAGAACCCCCCGCTTGCGGTCGGCGTGCCCGAGATCACGCCGCTCACAGCGTCGAGCGCGAGACCCGGGGGAAGACCGGTCGTGTTCCAGGTGAACGGCGGGGCACCCCCCGACGCGCTCAGCGTCGCGACGTACGGAGTGCCCAGCTGCCCGGCGGGAAGCCCTCCAGATGTGATCGTGAGCCCCGAGACGATTGCGAGCGAATGTTGGGCATTCGAGCCTCTGCCATCCGTGTCGATCGTCGTCCCGGGCATCAGTTCGACGGGCGCGGGCGTGGACGCTTTGTCCGTTTCGACGTTTGCCGCGCTGCCGAGCTGGCCGCTGCGGTTTCTCCCGAAGGCGTAGAGCTGACCGCCGGATGTTACGGCGAGGCTGTGGTTTTCACCCGCAGCGATCTGCGTCGTCGTACCGACCGCTCCCGGCAGTGCCACCAGCGACGGGGTCGGGTTCGCGTTGTTGGTTTCGCTGTTTGTGGCGATACCGAGCTGACCGAATGAGTTGCGCCCGAAGCTGTACAGCTGACCTCCCGATGTGACCACGAGGGTGTGGCTGGCGCCGGCCGCGATCTGGACTGGCGCACCGATCGCTCCCGGCAGCGCAACCAGCGACGGGGTCGGGTTCGCGTTGGTCGTTTCGACGTTGGTCGTGGTGCCGAGCTCACCGTAGAGGTTCAAACCAAACGCGTACAGCTGGCCGCTCGAAGTGATCACGAGGGTGTGAACGGCGCCGGCCGCGATCTGTGTTGGCACGCCGACCTCTCCTGGGAGCGAGACGAGCGTCGGAGTCGGGTTTGGTTTAGGCGTCCCGATGTTGGTGGCGTTGCCCAGCTGGCCGTAGCGGTTGTAGCCGAACGCGTAAAGCTGGCCGCTCGATGTGGCGACAAGGCTGTGCGACTCGCCCGCGGCGATCAGCGTGATCGGTCCAATCTGCCCGGGCAGGGTGACGAGCGTCGGAGTCGCGTTCGGTTTGTCAGTTTCGACGTTGGTGGCGTTGCCGAGCTGGCCGGTTTCGTTGTCGCCGAACGCGTAGAGCTGGCCGCTCGAGGTGAGCGCGAGACTGTGGTCGGCGCCGGCCGCGATCTGCGACACCCCCCCGATCTCTCCGGGCAGGGTAACGAGCGTCGGAGTCGGGTTCGCTTCTTCAGTTTCGACGTTGGTTGAGTTACCGAGCTGGCCTTCGCGGTTGTCGCCAAAGGCATACAGCTGACCGCTTGCGGTGAGCACGAGGGTGTGGAACGCGCCGGTGACAACTTGGGTAACGGGCCCAACCGCCCCGGGCAGGCTCACCTGCACCGGCGCCGGGTTTGCTTTCGACGTTTCGACGTTGGTGGTATTGCCAAGCTCGCCGAATTCGTTGAGACCGAACGCGATGAGACCGCCGGTCGGAGGAGCGGCGTAGGACGCTGTGGCCGATACCCCGAGCAGCACGGCCAAGGCCAGCGCCCAGATTGCAAGGGCGCGAGCACGGCCGACAACGTACCCAAGCGGCACGAGGCTGCACCTGCTCGTTGTGTCCCGCATGATCGGCCTCCAGCGACGACGGGTCGACGGCGCAGCGTCGAGCGTACCACGGGGGATTCGGGAGATTTTCTGCCGGCCGGTTCGCTCGACGGATGTTTGCGGAGGGTCTCCCGGGGACCTCCGCTGGCCCTTAGTGGACAGATGGTCGGAGAGGGTTCGCACAGCGATCGAGCACGGCCTTCCCGTGGTCACGCAAGACGACGACTACTCGCAAATGGCGAAGGCTCACCAGGCGCTCCAGGTGCTCACGGTCTGAGCACCACGAGGTCCCGGGATGACCTCTTGCCAGCGTCGCATGACGTCATGCTCCCTCAGCAGGGGGTCATCCGGAGCGCACGAACCAACGCACCGGCCCTTCGCAGAGGTCACCTCTGCCGAGCTGAACTCAGGACGGCCCTGGTTGCGCGGCATCGAGATCGTCCAGGTCAACCAGGTCTCGTGGACGACCTGCGGCTCGCTTCATCCGCCGGAGATCGTCAAGTGCGCAGATCGCGATAGTCACGCCGGAGAGCTCGACGCCGATCGCACGTGTTCTCAGCTCGGCGTAGGCCGGCACCCCCTCGAGGCCTTGGACGACGTCCAGGTCTCCCAACCGCGTGGAGATCAACGCCCGCTCCTCCCCGGCGAGCAGCGCCGCGATGGAGCGCTCGGATCCGAGCAGCGACTCGCCCAGCTGCACATGACCGCCGAGCTCGGCCGCGAGTTCGGCCAGCCTGTTCAGATTCTCGGGTGCCGGATCCGGCACGATGTCGCAATCCTTCGTCCCCCGAATGACGCCCCAGGAGCCGAGCGCCAAGCCACCGATGAGGACGAAGCGAACGTCCGCCCGCACGAGTCGGATCAGTAGCTCGTCAAACGACGGTGCGCTCACGGGCTCGCTGAGCGGCATCTCGAAGCTCAAAGAGCTTACGTGTCAGTGAGATCGTCTCCTTGAGGTTCACTGCTGGCGGGCGCTTCCCGTCCGCGCGCAGCCGCAGCCGCCGCACCGCTTCGCCCTCCGTGTCGCCAAGCCGGGTATCTGGCATGGACCAACGCTACCGATGTCCTCTCGGCAAAGCTAGGCGGAGTTCCAAACCTCACCCGGACGCTACGCCGGCCGCGACCCCTTGCGTCCAGGGCGGGGGGTCGTTTGGGGACGTTGGTCACGTCGTGCCATTTGGTCGCGCCGTGCCATTGTCACAGGGGGGTCAGGCGACTCGCCTGCCGTATCGCGCGGCCAGCGCAACGCCGGCCGATCGCCCACGCGGCTACTGGAGGCGGGATACTGACCGGGCGATGTTTGGGGAGTCCACGACGCCCGGCTTGGTGGAGGTCATCCGCGCTGAGCCTGGTGGCGTATCTGCCTGGCCAAGGCTCCCGGTGGCGATCGCTGGTTGGCTCCAATGAGCGTGGCGACGCTGCGAAAGCTGCGGCCCGCAAAGATGCGCCGAGCGCTGCGGCGGCGATGGTTTGAGTATCGGATGCCACGCTCTCTGGAGCTGCGGAGCGTCACGGGGCTGGTGGACCTCGGCAGCCGCGCGGGAGGCTGGACGTTTCCCGTCGATCTAATCGAGCCCAGCTGGATCTGCTACATGGTCGGGGCCGGGGGAGACATCCGCGTCGATCTCGATTTGATCCGTATCTACGGTGTGACTGTTCGCTCATTCGACGCAGTCGACGGATATGTCAGCAACGCCATTGAGGACGCGGCCGGTGAGCCGCGCTTCAGCGCCCGCCAAGCGGCGATCGCGTTGAGGGACACCCCGATTCTCATGCAGAGGACGCATCACCCAGGCAGTCAGTCCGTCTCCTCGGCGGGGCTTTACGAGTCGCAAGCGTTTATCGAGGTGCCCGGCCGATCGCTGCCGTCGATCATGGCCGAGCTCGGCGACCAGCGGATCGACCTGCTCAAGCTAGATATCGAGGGCGCTGAGTATGAGGTTGTGCCGAACCTGGACCTGCCGGCTCTGGGCGTAAAGGTGTTCTCGACCCAGTTCCACCACAACGGATCCGTGGAAGAAGCATGCGACGTTATCCGCAGCGTTCGTGAACAGGGCTATGACCTGGTCGCGTGCCGCCCTCAGGTCAAGCTTACGTTCGTGCGCAGGGACCTCATCTGAGCGCCGAGCCCAAAGGTCGAGCGAGACGCGTTTACCCCCTACGGGCGCCGGGACGGCCGAATGACATCCTGCTCCCGCAACAGGGAGTCATGGAGCCGCGACCGTCTTTCCGCGACGCTCAAGACCCCGAGTCTGGATTGTCGCGACCGTGGGCTCGGCATGGCGCACGCCGTCTGGGCCCACCCGGGTGACTCGTGCCTGTCCGGTGCGAAAGAATGGGCCTTATCAGGGCGATGCCCTCGCATATACGCGAAGCTTTCGAGTCACGATCTGCCTGCGGGAGCGGCACTCCCGTGCGCTTCGGCGGTTTCGCGCGTCGGCGGCAGCGTTTCGGAACCCTAAGGAAAGGAAGCACACATGAGCGACGATGAGAAGACCTTCGAGGGGCAGTGCTCTTGTGGCGCTGTCAGGATTGTCGTCACCGGCGAGCCTGTAGCTGCCGGCTACTGCCACTGCGGCGCTTGCAGGAGCTGGTCCGCCAGCCCGATCAACGCGTTCAGCCTCTGGAAACCCGATGCGGTCAAGGTGACCCAGGGAGAGGACCAGATCGGCGAATACCGGGCGAACGAGCGAAACCATCGGCAGTGGTGTAAGACCTGCGGCGGCCATCTGCTCACAAGGCATCCCCACTGGGACTTGGTTGATGTCTACGCGGCGACGATCCCCACATTTCCGTTCGCCCCCGGCGTGCACGTCAACTACGAGTCGACGGTGCTGCACGTTCGGGATGGCCTCCCCAAGCTCAAGGACTTTCCAGCGGAGATGGGCGGCTCCGGAGAGACACTCAGCGAGTAGCCGCAGGGGATCGTTCGCGGCAGCCCAGCTAAGCCATAGCCCCGCCACGACCGATGGGTACCCATGGCTGTGGCGTGGGTCTTCGTCCTTGTGGGGCTGGTGGTGATCGTCTGGAACCGGCGAATCGCCGGCGCCCTCGTGGCACTGGACCGCATGATCGCGAGCGCCATTCGTATCCCTTCCGTGCGCCGCCGCGTTGAAACCCCTTGGAGGCTGGCCGACACCCGGTTTGCTCTCGTGTTCGCGGGCCTGATGTGGGCAGGGCTTGGTGTGCTCGTCCTGCTTCGCTACTCGGGCATCACGTAAGCCCCGGCGAGCTCACAGATCTCGCCGTAAATCCGATCCCCTCGGGCCTCATCGATAACGGGCTTGCGGATGCTGCCAAGAACCCACTGCTGTTGCGCCTCTGTTGAGGATGCCTTGCCGTGAAGGTCGATGGCCGTCGTGGTGAAGTCGCGCACCAGCGTCTCGAAGATCATGTCCACGACGTCCTGCTCGGTGCCCTCGAGCTGCGCCTGCTCGAGGATCAGCTGTGCATAGGGGATGAGGGTGAACAGCTGCGCCAGCGACTGCTGGAAGTCGAGGTCGTCGGTCATCTGCTCGGGCGTCGGGGGAGCCTCCTCGAGCATCCTGGCCAGAGCATCTGCCTGCTCGCGAAACAGGGCCACGTTGGGCGTCGCGGCGAAGGAGTCGAAGATCGGGCGCCAGTCCGGGAAGGTGATCCTCCCCAGCCCCCGGGTCGGTCCCTGAGCGAACAGGAAGGCGTCGTCGCCGGCCTCCTGGCGCGCCGGCGGAGCGTCCAGTGCCTCGCCCCCGAACAGGTAGTTGGGGAGGAACTTGAGGGTAAGCGCCCGGTTCACATGGACCGTTCCCTCGAGCTTGGGCAGTCCGTCGATGATGTTCTTGGCGCTCTCGAAATAGCTGTCCCGCTCGAAGCCCTTGGCGGAGATCACCTCGGCCAGCAGGCGCACGATGCGCTCGCCCTCCGTCGTCACCTGCATCTTGTTGATCGGGGTGAACAGCAGGTAGCGGCGATCCTCGCGGCTGGCGCTGCGCACATAGTCGACCGCCCGCCGGCCATAGAGCTTCGCTGCCAGCAGCCGGGCGTAGGCCTCGGAGAGGATCCGCCTGACCTGACCGAACTCGGTGACCCGCTTGCCGAACAGGACTCTCCCCTGGGCCTGGGTCACCGTCTCGTAGAAGCAGTGCTCGGCCATCCCGACTGAGCAGAAGCCCAGGTTGAACTTGCCCACGTTGATCGTGTTGAGGGCTGCCTCGAACGCCTCGACGCCCGTGTGCAGCACATCCTCGGCCCGGACCGGATAGTCCTCGAGGTCGAAGGCGCTCACGAACATCTGCCCGTAGACGACGTTCGAGACCAGCTTGTAGGCGGGGTGGGCGCTGTCGGCCGCGAAGAACACGTAGCCGTCGGGGCCCTCCACGTCCGCCCGGCGACCGAACACCGACACCATGCCCGCCACGTTGCCGTTGCCGATGTAGTACTTGCTGCCGTTGGCGCGGAAGCCGTCGGAGCCGTCCGGGGTCAGGACCATGTCGGTCGAGTAGATGTCGGCGCCGTGGTCTCGCTCGGACAGGCCGAAGGCGAACACCGCCCCTTCCTCGAGCAGTTGCGCGGCACGGCTGCGGGCGACGGCGTTGTCGCTCTGCCAGATCGGGCCGAGCCCGAGGATCGTGACCTGCCAGGCGTACCAGTAGTGCAGGCCGTAGAAGCCCAGGATCTCGTTGAAGACCGCATTGCGGGCCGTGTCCCAGCGCTTGTCCGGATCGCCGCCGGCCTCCCGCGCCGGCGTCAGCAGCGTGGCGAAGGCACGCTCCCGCGCCAGGAACTCGATGAAGTCCGAGTACCAGACGTCCGTGCGCACCTCTGACGTGAGACGGGCCTTGCCCTTCGCCTCAAACCAGTCGATCGTGGCGCGAAACAGCCTCGCCGTCGCCGGGTCGAACTCGGTGGCGGCGTAGGTGCTCGGATTCAGGAGCCTTGCGGTGGAGACGACGGTCGTGGACATGCCTCAAGCTTCTCACAGAGCGATACGGTCGTCGTCGCGCTCGGCACCTGGGATTCATTCCTCGCCATATGGCATTCTTCTCGGCCTGATGATCCGAGTGCGATCGGTGATCGGTGTTGCGCTTCTGGCGGCCGGCATCCTGGCTGTTTCGGCGTCCGGGGCGCAGGCGGCTCGTCGGTGTCCCAGGGGCACCCGCCATCGCGGGAGGCGGTGCCTGGTTGTCCACCCGCCCAAGGCCAGGCCGGTGAAAGGGGCGTCCAGCGTCGACAAGCTCGATGCCGCCCTGGCGGCCCACAGGCTGACTCCCGCCGCTGCCGCCGTGGACCAGGCCTACGCCCTCCGTGGAGATCCGCGGCTGCCGCGATCCTTCCGAACGACCGGCCAGCTCTCCCAGGGTGACGCTGAGCGCGCGCTCAGAGAGGTGATCGCAGCCTACGGCTCGCTGCCGAAGTCGGCCAGATCGAAGGTGCGAGCGCTCCTCGGCTACCCGGTCCCCCCGCGCCGCCGTGCCGTGGCGGCGACCGGCTCCACCTCGGGAAATGGATGGGAGGCCGTGTCCTCCAGCGAGGCTCGCGTCTGGTGGAACCCCAAGTCGGCCTACGCGGCTGCCGACCGCGCGATGGCCCGCGCGATCCTCGAGCAGCTGACCAGCATCGTCTGGCCCAAGGAGACGGGCCTGATGGGGAGGAAGCCGATCTCCGACGAGGGATTGCCGGGCGACATGGGCGACGGACGCCTCGACATCGTCCTGGCTCCCAGCCCGGGCATTCCGACGGGTCTGACCATCCCCTTCGGCCCGACCTGCGCCAAGGGCCCCCGCTGGATCCAGCTCTCCGATCGCTCCTACGAACGTGTGGTGCTGGCGCACGAGTTCTTCCATGTCCTGGTGGCGGCCTTCGACCATCAGGACTGCAACGACGATGCATGGTGGGACGAGGGAACAGCACGCTGGGCCGAGACCTACGTGTACGGAGTCCCCGACAAGATCTTCGACGACGAAGCGAAGGAATACCTCGAATACGGGTTTGACCAGGAACTACCCCGGGCGAACTATCGCTCGGCACTGTTCGCCTTCGACATCGCCAAGCTGGCGGGCCCGGAGGTCATCCGCCGCACCTGGGAAGGCGCCGGGAGCCAGCGCATCGGCAACGCGATCGACGGCGCCCTTGCTCCGCAGGGGGGCCTTGCACAGGTGTGGCCGGACTTCGCTCTTCAGCTGACCAACACGGCGGACGGATACAGGCACCTGAAGGAATGGCTGGGCTATGACCGCTCCTCCCTGGAACCGCTCATCCAGCCGTCGCCGACGGACGCCCCGTTCTCCCCCCGGACCCTCCCCGAACGTTTCGAGAACTACGGCCTGCAGCCACTGAGCGCTCTGATGTTCGACGCTCGTGTCAACTCGCCCGAAACGCGCTCGTGGGCGTTCTTCAACCCGTGGATGGAGAGCGGGAAGAGTCCTCCTCCGGGACTGAACATCAAGGCGCTGATCCATACGCCCGACGGCTGGTCGGTGGAGGATTGGACCAACCGCCCGTCACGCTTCTTCTGCCGCCAGAACTCCTCGGAACGGCTCGACCGGGCCATTGTCGTCTTCACCTCGACCGTTCCCTACCAGCCGGTGATCCGCGCTCCCGATGGGGACCAGCCGGAGATCGTCTCCAGCACGGCCGGTTGTCGCGGCTACAACGGCACCGTCACCGGCTCAACCCACTCCCAGAGCGAAGGCGGAACCAGCGACGAAACGTGGTCGGCGCACATCCATTTCGTCCCCTCGGCGGCTCCCGTTGAAACGGCCGAAGGCGACAGTGTGGGCTTCGCCCTTGAACCGACCTCATTGTCGTTCGGAGGGCTCTCGGGGTCGATCGGAATCTGCTCGATCTCAGCCGGGGCAATGCCCGTAGCCCTTGGCCCCGACTCCGCCGAAATGACCGCCGTCACGCTCGCCCCCAGCTGGTCGGGCTTCGACCCCAGTCCGCCTGTCTACGGTGGATCGTCGATCGCCTTGCACTCGGTTGTGCCGGGGACGCTCAAGTGCCCCGAAGAACCCGAAGAAGAAACCGAAGACACGGTTCTCAACCCGCCCTGGTTCGTCACCGCCGACCCAGCTCTGGGCACGTCCAACGCGGCCCTTCGGGCGATCCCCTCCGGCGGGCACCTGACGGGAACGCAGACCTTCAGCGGCGAACCTGACAGCACCACCACCGTCAACTGGGATCTCGCCCCCGACCCCGACGGCTGATCAGGCCCGTCGGCCGCGGCCGACCGGCGGGCCCCAGTCCCAGTCCTACCCCTACCCCTCGCCACCTCCAAAGGCAGCCTCGACCACGGCCTCCGCCACCGGACCATAGGGCGGAGCGAATGCCTCGATCAGATCGCCCTCGCCGCGGACGAAGACGGCCCGCATGTTGGAGAACTCCCGGAAGCCGTCGATGCCGTGGTGGCGTCCCGAGCCGCTCTGACCGATGCCCCCGAAGGGCAGGGAGGGGAGGGCCCCGTGTACTGCTGCGCAGTTCACACATGCGCCTCCTGAGGTCGTCCGTCGCAGGACCTCCTCGGCTATCGCCTCATCCCTGGCGAAAACGTAGAGCCCCAGGGGGCGCTCCCCCGAGTTCACATAGGCCAGAGCCTCGTCCAGGCTGTCATAGGGCACCAGCGGGAGGATCGGCCCGAAGATCTCCTCTCGCATCAGACCCAGGTCCGCCGGCGGGTCGATGACCAGGGTGATGGGCAGGCGGCGGGTCTCCTCGTCGGGGGCATCGGCCGCCTCGAGGGGGTGAACATCACAGCCGCCTGAGCGGGCCTCCTCGAGCATCCCCTCGATCCGCTCGAGGTGGCGTGAGGTGATCATGCCGGTGCAGGCATCCGAGGAGCAGTAGCCGGGCATCGACTCCCGGACGTGCGCGTCGGCCAGGGAAACGAACTCATCAAGCTGATCACGCGGAATGAGGCAGTAGTCCACCGAGATGCACATCTGCCCGTTCTTGATCGCCTTGGTGCCAAGGATCTGCTTGACAGTCTCGGGGTTGACGCTGTCGGGCGCCACGATCGAGGGGCACTTGCCGCCCAGCTCGAGGGTGACCGGCACCAGGTTCTCCGCTGCGGCCTTGGCGATCTCCCGTCCCGTGGCGGGGCTGCCCGTGTAGAGGAGGTGATCCCAGCGCACTTTGGCGAAGGCCCGCGAGAGCTCCAGGCCGCCGCAGATCACCTCGACCCGATCGGGCTCGAAGGTCTGGTGGACCATCTCCCGCAGCAGCTCACCGCAGGCCGGTGCGTACTCCGAGGGCTTGATCACCACCCGGTTGCCCGCGGCAAGCATCTCGACAAGTGGGCCCACCGAAAGGTCGAATGGGAAGTTCCAGGGGACGATGTTCCCGATCACGCCCTTTGGCTGCGGCTGGGCATAGGCCCGGCCGCTCCCGTAGAGGGCCGGGTCGCTCTGGCGGTCATCAGGTGCCATCCACTGCTCCAGCTGTTCGGCCACATAGACGGCTCGGCCGGCCGGGCCGAGCACTTCGATCAGGTCCGTCGAGAGCTCCGGGTGCACCCCGAAGTCACTGGAAAGGGCCTCCTCGATCCGGGCCCGGTTGCCGATCAGCATCCCCGCCAGGGCGCCAAGCAGCTCGTGGCGCTCGGCCAGCGTCGGATATGGGTCGGCCAGGAAGGCCGCTCGCTGGCGCTCAACCGCCTGATCGAGCTCTGCGATCGCCGCCTGATCTTCACCGGTCGTCTTGATGGGGCTCTCGACGATTGCCACCTTGCACTCCCCTCGCTCGCTCACCTGAACACCTTCGATCGGGGAGGTTCCCTGGACCTCGCCCGAACGCAGTCAATATTCCCACCTTCACCGCCGCTCTGTAGGGTCAGGGACCCGATGGCAGAGAAAAAGCACTACGGCGACCCCCGTAAGAACGACCCCCGGGAGGGCTCCAAACAACGACGGGGCCCATCCCAGCGCGAACTGTCCACCGGGTTCATCTTCCTGGCCTGGTTCGTCTTCTTCGGCATCTGGCTCGCCGCGGGAAGCCTCCTGGTGGCAGCGATCGTCTTCGGCCTGTTGATGACCGCCGCCATCGGCGTCCTCAACCGCTGAGCGCCAAGGCCTGGGGAGGTCTCCGTTCGGCCTGTCCGGTTACGCTCAGGTTGTGCTCGGCGAGCATCCAAACGCTCAGCTCGTCCGTGACTTCCACGATCAGCAGAATCTCTTCTACGCGGGCGGTGAGCAGGCGACGGTCGCCGCGATGCTCACCGAGGACGTGGCCTGGCATGTGCCCGGTGAGAGCGAGATCGCGGACGAGTATCGCGGCCGGGATGAGGTGCTACGACACTTCGCCAGGCGCCGCGCCCTGAGCGACTCGACGTTCCGCATCACCGTTCATGGGGTCCTGGCTGACGATGAGCGGGCGGTCATCCTCGCCTCGGGCGAATGCAGCCGCGCCGGCGGACTGTTTCGATGGCGCACCGTTTCGGTCTTCCGTCTCGAGCGGAGCCGGATCGCCGAGTGCTGGGTGATGCCCTACGATCAGCCCCGCTTCGACCGCATCTGGGAGCGCTAGGCCGTATCTCCTACGGATGCGGGCCGGCGGGTGCCGCGCGCAGGATGGGTCGATGACGCTGATCGACGAGAAGAGCCGCGAGGAGGCGCGCCTGCACATCCGTGACCACGCGCTCGGCGAGGCCGCTCGTGTCGCGCGACTCTCGCGCATCCGCGAGTTTGTCCTCGGCGCGCAGGACGGGCTGCTGGTGCCGCTTGGTGTCGTGACGGGAATGGCCGCGGCGAACCCCGGCCAGGCGGCGATCCTGGTCGCCGGCCTGGCTGAGGCCGTTGCAGGATCGATCGCCATGGGCGGCGGGTCCTATCTGGCAAGCGAGGCCGAGGAGGGCCTCTACACCGCCGAGATCCGCGATGAGGGTCTCGAGATCGAGCTCGAGCCCGAGCGAGAGGTCGCAGAGCTGGCGCTCGTGCTCGAGGACGAGGGCCTCGATCGCGGCGCCGCCGAACAGGTCGCGCAGGGCCTGGCCGCGAACCCCAATGTCTTCCTGCGCACGAAGGTTCAGAAGGAGCTCGGCCTTTCGCCCGACGCGGGCGGTGCCGCAGTCGGCGACGCGATGGTCGTCGGCGCCACCTACCTGGGGGCGGCCGTGATCCCGCTCTGGCCCTACTTCATCTTTCCGGTTGGCACCGCCCTGCCGATAAGCCTGGCATGCACCCTCGTGGCGCTGTTCGTGCTGGGCGTCATCAAGGGGCGGGTTGCCCGCCAGCAGCTGTTCGCCGCGGGCATCCAGGTCCTGCTGATCGGCGGCCTCAGCGCCGGGGTCGGCTGGGTCATCGGACACGTCGTCTCGGGCATCGTCGGCTAGAGCCAGGCGCCCGCATGGACTTCATGGCACCCGGGATCACGGACGCGGGGGAGACGACGTCGGCGATGTCGCCGGGTGAGATACTCATGCCATGAGCGTAAGAAGTGCCTTCATCTACGTCGCGACCTACGCCGATCAGGCCGCCGCCTCCGAGGACCGTGTCGCCCTGATGGACCTCAACGAGTCCAGAACCCTGGGCGCCTATGACGTTGCGATGGTCCTCAAGGACGAGGCCGGCAAGGTGCACGTGCAGAAGCACGAGAAAGGGACCCAGCAGGGAGCCTGGGGAGGAGTCCTCGTCGGCGCCCTGGTCGGGGTTCTCTTCCCCCCGTCCGTCATCGCCGTTGGCGGTGCGGCCGCTGTCGGAGGGGTGGTCGGTGGCCTCGGGGGGCACTTCCACGAGGGCCTGCCCCGCGGCTCGGTCAAGGAGTTGGGTGACCTGCTCACGTCGGGGCAGGCGGCCCTGGTCGTGATCGGCGACTCTGCCGCGAAGGATGCACTCGATCAGGCGCTGACCCGCGCTGTCAAATCGACCGAGACGGTCTTCGACGCCGATCACGCGAAGCTCACGGAGGAGCTCAAGAAGGCGGAGGCGCGGCTCGAGCCAGGCCAGGCACCGACGGTGCCCTTCACCCGTCCTTGAGGCGGTAGACCTCGACCTCCGCATTGAGCCCCCGCAGTCTGCGCCTGCCGAGCGCCGTCCAGTCACCGGCTTCACCGGCCCGCTCGACGGCGGCCCGGGTTCCCAGCAGCTCGCCGCTGCCGGCGAGCGCCAGCAGCCGCGCAGCGAGATTCACGGCACCGCCGAAGTAGTCGCCCTCCCGCCCGACCACGACACCCTGATGGATGCTGCCATGGAGCGCCAGAGCGCCGGGGTCTTCCATTGCGAGGCGGAACCGCTTCCACGCCGCGACGGCCTCGCCGGCCTCCGGGTAGACGAGCATCGCCCCGTCCCCCAGGCCCTTCACCACGCGTCCCTGCTCGCCTCGCTCGGTGACCATCACCTGTGACAGATAGCGAGTGGCGGCAATCGCCGCGGAGTCGCCGTGGCTCTCTGCGAAGGCGGTGAAGTTCTTGAGATCGCAGAAGAGCAGGCAGACATCGACCGCGCCCGGTATCGCTCCGGGGGCATACTCCTCGGCGTCGCTGACCGCATACTGAGTCAGTTCGTGGTCCACCCAGCGTCGGTGTATGCCCACGATCAGCGGATCCGCCAGCGGTAGGAGCTCGGCCAGGGCCATCTGAATCGTCGCCATCGCCTCGGCCGGTGTGACCTTGCCGCTTCGGACGCGCGGCTCGGTCTCGAAGCGGAAGTTGTGAACCTCGGCGGCCGCCATCCGCGCGAGCGCCTGTCCCCAGACGCGCGAGACCTCGATCTGCACCTCCATCGGCCACCACTCCTGCCGCGCGGCCGCCCCGATCAGCGCCTCGGCCTCGGCGGTGCTGAAGAAGGGGTGGTCGGGGTCGGGGCGGGGGAAGCCGAAGGCGGAGACCATCTCCAGTGTGCCCGCCACCGGCCAGCCGCCTCCTTCCTCGATCTGGCGGGCCGACACGGTGCGGGCGACCCGTCGGGGTCGAGCACCACATCGAAGATCGCGTCCTGTAGATGGCCGCGCTCCTGGGCGCGCTGCATGGCCTCGATCGAGACGCCCAGCTCCAGCAGCGACTCCACGAGGTCGTGCCAGGCCTGCATCCAAGCCGAGTTCCCGGCAAACGCTCGCCACCCGGTCGGCCGGTGCGCCCTCCTGATCCACCGTTGAGAGTCTAGGGCCGCTGGAGCCCGGAGCACCGAGGCGGGGAACGGCCGGCTCCAGGGCCGCGAATGGCACCCTGCTCGAACATCCGTCCGGGGCGGCTCGCGCCGCCCTCGCCGCATCGGGGCGGACATCCGAGGTGGTGTCATGGAGCCGACCCTGCCAAAGAGCGGCGATAGCCGCGCCGCGGGTCGCCGGTGAACAGTTCCGTCTGCGCCGAGCCGGCGCCGAGGAGGTCTCGCAGGCCGCGCAGGCGCAGGAGCGATGCTCGCTCGGCCCGCCGAGCAGCTGAAGCCGATCGGCGAGACCCTGCTTGCCGCGGGGCTGATCGACCGCGAGACGCTCGGATGGGCGCTCGGGCGTCAGGCTGAGACGGGAGAGCGAATCGGCCAGATCCTGCTGGCCGCCGGGCGGGTGCATCGCCTGGATCTGCAGCGCGCGCTCGGCGAGCAGTGGCAGCTCCCCTTCATCGATCTGCTCAACTCGGAGGTCGACGAGTCGCTGGTCCGGGAGTTCGACCCGGACATGTTGCTGGCCGAGGGCTGGCTGCCGGTCTGCCGCGAAGGCAACCGGACCGTCGTTGCCACCTGCGAGCCGCCGACCAGGGCGCTGCGCGAGCGGGTCTGCCGACCGTCTCGGTCCCGGCGCGAAAGTCAACCTGCGGACGACCACCCCGCTGGACATCGAGCGCACGATCATCCTCTGCTTCCGCGAGCACATCGTCCGCCGCTCGACGGGCGAGCTGATGGCACGGCGCCCCGATCTCTCCGCCGCCGGGGGTTGGTCGGTCGGTCAGAAGCGCATCGTCCTCGCCGCCGGGATCCTGACCCTCCTCGGCCTGCTCCTGAGCTGGCAGTTCACCTTCGCCCTGTTCGTGGCCGTCGCAAACATCCTCTTCCTGGCCGCCGTCTCCTTCAAGCTCCTCGCCTGCCTCGTCGGGATGTGCTCGGGGGCACGCGTCACGGATGCGTCAGCCGAGCGCGACGACAGCAAACTCCCCCTCTACACGGTGCTCGTGCCGGTCTACCGCGAGGCCAACGTGATCGGCGACCTGATGCGCAATCTCGGGGCGCTGGACTATCCGGCCGAGAAGCTGGAGGTGCTCGTCCTGCTGGAGTCCGACGACACCGAGACGATCGAGGCGGCCCGAGCCGCACAGCCACCCGCGACGGTGCGCCTCGTGGTCGTCCCCGACGCGCAGCCCAAGACCAAGCCCAAGGCATGCAACGTCGGGCTCTTCCTCGCCCGCGGGGAGCTGCTGGTCATCTACGACGCCGAGGACCGGCCGGACCCGCAACAGCTCCGCAAGGCGGTCGCCGCCTTCGAGCAGGCCGGCCCGAAGACAATCTGCATGCAGGCGAGGCTGCGCTACTGGAACTACAGGACCAACATCCTCACGCAGATGTTCAGCCTCGAGTACGGCTACTGGTTCGGCACGATGCTTCCCGGCCTGGACCGCATGGCGCTGCCGATCCCCCTCGGGGGCACCTCGAACCACTTCCGCGTTCCGGCGCTGCGGTCTCTGATCGGATGGGACCCGCACAACGTGACCGAGGACGCCGACCTCGGCCTGCGGGCGGCCGTCGAGGGCTACCGCGTCGGCGTGATCGACTCCGACACCGAGGAGGAGGCCTGCGCGGAGGTGCGCCCCTGGATCCGCCAGCGCACACGCTGGATCAAGGGCTACATGCAGACGACCCTCGTGCATCTGCGCTCGCCGCGCCGGCTCGTTCGCCAGGTCGGGATCATCGACGCGCTCGCCTTCCTGCTGCTGATCGCCGGCACCCCCATGACGTTCCTCCTGGCCCCGATCATGTGGGCGGGCACCGCAGCCTGGTATGGCTTTGGCGAGCCGCACCTGCCGCTGCTGGACTCGGGAGCCTTCTGGACGATCGCGCTGATCAACCTGCTCATCGGCAACGGAGTGATGATCGCCCTGAACCTGATCGCAGCGGTGCGGGGCCAAGGCTGGCGCTCGGCGCCGTATGCGCTTCTCAACCCGCTCTACTGGGTGCTCCATTCGATCGCCGCCTGGCGGGCGCTCGTCCAACTGGTCCGCAACCCCTTCTACTGGGAGAAGACACCCCACGGGCTCGGCCAGGCAGCGGCCGCTCGCGCCCGACGTTCGCGCCCAGCAGCCACGGGTCGCACACGAGCTCTCCGGCTGAGGGCCCGCTCCGCTCCGCGTCTGCCGCCGCGGAGACAATTGCCTGATGGCAGCCACCAGAGCGCTCGCGATCACCACGCTGCTGCTCGCCGTCGGCTGCTTCGCATCGACGCCCCGCGGCCGGCGCCGGGACGGTCACGATCGGCCACTCCGTCCGGCGGGCGCCCGATCACCGCGCAGGTCCTCGGCCCCGACTCGGCTCCGCGCAAGGTGCTGCTCGTCGGCTGCATCCACGGCAACGAGTGCGCCGGGATCAAGATCCTCGATGGGATCTCCCGCAAGCCCGTCCCCACCGGTGTGCAGCTGTGGCTGGTGCGCAGAATGAACCCCGACGGGACGGCCTCAGGCACACGCCAGAACGCGGACGGCGTCGACCTCAACCGCAACTTCCCCTTCCGCTGGCGAGCCATCTCCGACCCGACCTACGACTCGGGCCCGCAGGCCGCTGTCGGAGCCCGAGAGCCGAGCCGCGGCGAGACTCATCCGACGGCTGCATCCCGCTGTCACGATCTGGTACCACCAGCACGAGGATCTCGTGGACCTCTCCGGCGGGGACCACGGAGTCGCCAGGCGCTACGCGCGCCGAGCCGGGCTGCGCGCGACCTGCCTGCCGTTCCTACCGGGTACCGCCACGGGCTGGTCCAACCACGGCTTCCCGGGCACCACCGCCTTCGTCGTCGAGCTACCCGCGGGTCCCGTCTCCGCGAGGGCGCTCGCACGCCACGAGCGTGCCATCCGTGGAGCCGAGCTGGGTGAACGCGCCGGCTCGAGCTCCAGCTGTCGTGGATGAGGCCCCCTGACGAGAGCCCGCGGCGAGGATGGGGTCGCGCCTGCCTGGGGGAGTATGCTCGATGCAGGCGGGTTTCGATTGAATCGGAAGATCCGGTCCGACCGTGGCGCGCCGCCAGCCTGCACGGCTCTCCTTCGTCTCTCCTTCCTGCGCGCTGTCCGACCTCAAGAGGAGGCGAGAAGGGATCTGGCTGTGTCCGTCCCAAAAATGGTTCCCGGCGTCGGCGCGAGCGGCGACGCAACCGAACACGACGACGAGTTGATCGCCCGCGCCGCCAAGCGCACGGAGTGGGCCGGGACGGCGCTGGAGAGCGCCGCCGGCGATCTGGACGACGCTCACGGCAATGAGGGTGCCCCGCTGACGAGCCTCGCGGAGGTGGTTCAGGAGGAGGCGACCCGCGTGTCCCATCTCGCCGAAGACATCGAAAGCCAGAGACCCACCGAACAGCAGAGCAGGTACCGCAGCCGCGGCGGACAGCCCTAGTCCATGGGGTTCGTGTAGGGGCTCGACGCCGTCCTGTTCCCGAGGCGCGTCCCGCGCCACCGGTGCTGCGCCGCGAAGCTGCGCCGCGTCGTGACGCCGTAGAGGTTCCCGTCCTGCTCGAGGAGGGTGTCGCGGCCGCGCGGGTCGCGAACCACAAAGGCGCCACCGTCGAGACCCACCACCCGGTAGCCCTCGGGCAGTTCGCTGATGCACAGTTTCGGACGATCGGGCAGCATCTGTCAGGGGCGTTGCCGGCTCCCTCAGAGCACTGTTGCGCGATCCGGCCGCGACGGGCCGAGCAAAGGCCGCAAGATGCGGCAAATTCGGACAAGTGGCATCCGGTCCAAGGTCCTCCCGTCCTCCTTCGCGGTTCTCGCAACAGCTCCAGGTAGCCTTCAGATCTATGTCGGGGCGGCTTGCGAGCCTGATCGCAGTCCTGGGGGCGACCCTTCTCGCGGGGGCCGGCGCGATCGCGCCCGCCGCGGGCGGGCAGACGTTCGGCGCGGACCTCTCGAAGGTGCCCGGCAACGAATACACCTGCGGCATGAACATCCCGCCCTTCGACATCTACCCCGGGGCGGGCTCGTGTCTGTATTTCTCGATTTCCCCCACGCCCTATGCGCCCTCCAGCGGGACCGTCACCGCGGTGCACGTGAGGGTCGGGCCGCACACGGGGCCGATGCAGGTGGTCGTCCTGCGCTCGCTCTACCAGAACCACGCCGGGGATCCCGGCCACCCGTACTTCGCCTGCTGCTTCGTCGAGTCCTACGGGCCGATATTCGAACCCCAGCCCAACACCGTCACGACGCTGCCCGTCGACCTGCCCGTGACCGAGGAACCCACGCCGCCCGCCGAAGACTTCACGACCAACGCGGCGGGAGATTTCCTGGCCCTGTCCGTCCTCGCGCCCAACGTCCCCATCCCGATCGCGATAGACAACTCAACGCTGGTCTCGGGCTTCTATCCGGCACCGACGGCGCAGACCGTCGCGGCCCCCGCGCCGAACCCCATCTTCGCGACGACCAACCTGGCCGCGGGCCAGGTGATGCTCAGCGGCGACCTGACCCCCGCCGGCGACGCACCACCGGGAGGGCAGGCCCAGGGCCCGCCACAGAACCCCGCCGGCGGCGCGGCCCCGGCGTTGAACCTGCCGCGGAGGGTGATTCCGGTCGCCCGCAACACGGCCACGGTCCCCGTCCAGTGCCTGGTCCTGGACTGTCGCGGGAGCATCGCCCTGCAGAGCGCTCCGCTCGGCGGCCTCGCCGCGGCGGCAACGGCCAGGAAGGCGAAGCGGATCAGCTACGGCGCCGCCTCCTTCTCACTCAAGGCCGGCGCGAGGGGGAAGGTGAAGGTCAAGCTCTCGGCCACGGGCCGGCGGCTGATCAGATCCCATGCCCGGGCAAAGGTGTGGGCGAACATCACCTTCAGCGCCGGCGGCGGAGCGCCGCGAAGCATCAGGGTGACGCTCAGGCCCTGAGCGCGGGCCCCCGGTGCGCTACTTCCACCAGGGCGCTCGCCGCAGGTTCGCCAGACGTGTGGCCGGCTCGATCATCTCAGGAAGGTGCTCGGCCAGATGGTCGAGGTGCTCGCAGAGCCAGACGCCATAGTGCGAGCCCGAAGCTGCGGCGACGACCGTCTCAGGGCCGAAGGCGGGTGGCTCCAGCGCCGCCGGACGCCGGTGGGCGGGGCGATCCACGAGCGTGGCGAGCCTGGCGTACCAGTCGGTGAGGATCCCCGTGCGTCGCTCCAAAGCGTCCCGGGCCGACGCCAGGGCGATCGGGTCCTGGGGGAGTTCGGCCACCGCGTGGGCCGTCAGTCGAAGCCTGAGCGTTCCGCCCACCAGACGCCAGAGGTGCTCTTTCTCCAGCCGCTTCGACCCTCGCTCGGTCAGGAACCCGCGCAGGGCGTCGTCCAGGCGATCTCCCGCCGATACCGCGGCCTGCTCCGTTGAGGGGGTCTCCCCACGAAGCCCAGCCGTCCAGCCGACCGCCTCGGCCAGGAAGGAGGACCCCGCCCTGAACGAGTCGGCCAGATCGTCCCCCACGACCGCCGCCAGGCCCCGCGGCCAGAACATCGCACCGAACAGGACGCTCACGGCGCAGCCGATCGCGACGTCCTCCACCCGCACCAGGCCGACCGTCCAGCCGACCGGGGCGATCAGGTTGAAGATCAGTGCAACAGTCACCGTGAAGGCCGCCTGACCAACTGCGAATGGGGCCGTCCCGGGTGCGTAGGCGGCGATGAACACCGCGATCGGCAGTGCTGTCCAGAGTGCCGTCGTGCCCGTTCCGATCAGAGCCAGCAGGAGTCCTCCGGCGATCACGCCCACGGTCGTGCCGCGCAGTGCCTCGAGGGCCGTCGATCGTGTCGAGGCCGCGTTGGTGCGCAGCACCGACAGGGCACCCAGGACGACCCAGAAGCCATGTTGGACGCTGCTCAGGTCCGCGACTGCGACAGCAGCCGCCAGCGCAAGCGCCACGCGCAGGCTGTTGACGACCCAGACGGAGCGCACAGTCGCATTGCGTGCGGCCGCTGTGGCGATCCCCCAGACGCGAGTCTTGGAGCGGGCCCCCGCCCGCGCTCCGACGGCGAGCCAGGAACCGCCCATCTCCGGCCTGGGCGCTCGCCGCTGCGCCACCAGCGCCCCCTCGCCGATGGCAAGGGCAGCGACCGCGATGGCCTGGGCGTGAAACGAGATGCGGGCTGTCTTCTCGAAGCCGGGGCTCGAGGTGTTCAGCGATTTGATCGCGGTGAGGCTCGCCTCGCGGCAGCGTCGAAGACCGATCAGATCGGGTTCGACATCGCCGGCGGTGAACAACGACCCCGTCGCATGAAGGGCCCCCGCCGTCTCCCGCAGGAGATCGCGATCGACCTGCGCACCGGCGACGTTCAGGTCGTTCTGCTCGCGCACCGCGTCGAGCACCAGGGAGACGCACCACTGCAGGAGTTCCACGACGGCCGCCAGCGCCTCGTCCGGTGTGGCAAGTCCCACGGGGCGGTAGGGGGTGGCATTGAAGCTCGACCGGAGCTGTCCCTTGGCGGCGATCATCCGACTCGTTTCGGGGTCGGCGCGGCCGTCGAGGGCGCGGTCGATTTCCTCGCCGATCGCATGGGCCGTCTCGGCGATGGCGCCGCGCAGTGCATCGCCGCTCGCCCGTGGTGAGAGCAGCAGGACCGCCGCCGTCCCCGCGAGGGATGCCAGCCACCAGCCTGCCAGGCGGTCGGGAATCATCGAGATGGTCCCCGGGGAGGCGGCGGGAAGCACATAGCCGAGCAGGGCTCCCGTCGCGCCGGAGGCCGCATTGGGCCCGGCGACACCGGCGAAGAAGACTGCAAAGGTGACAGGCACCGTGACGACCGCCGCGAGGGCCGCCGAACCGCTCACGGCGGTCCCGATCACCAGCAGCACGCTGCCCGCCAGCGCCAGGAGCCCGTGGGCGACCGCCTTGTCGCGGTTGGTCCCGCCGAACGAGCTGAGCACCAGGGTCGCGAAGCTCCCGAAGGCTGCGAAGGTTGCCATCTGGATGTTCCCCAGCCAGGCATCCGTGATGGCGAACAGGCCGACCATCACAACCGTCGCACGCACCGCTCTGAGCAGCGCCGGAAGGGAGCGCTTGGGAAGTGACTCCCGCGCCCCGCGATTCAACGATCGGAACCACCCCGAGTGGGACATCGCCCCGGCAGCCTCCAGGTCTTCGACAGATCAGAGGGGTCCAGCGCGGCTCGACCCAGTGGCACTCTTGCACAGCCAGAGGCCCTTGAGCGGGTGGTATGCCATGGCCTTCATCATCCGCGAGGAGCCAGGCGAACCCGGGATGACGAGTCCTGGGACATCCCGGGGCACGGCCACAAGCCCGGCTGCAAACGCGAGCAGGACGCCGGCGGTCGCCAGCCTTGCGCCGCCCGCCCACGGCGCGAGCTTCTCAAGCGCCACGAGTGCGGCGATCAGACCCATCCAGAGGAGGCTCATCACGCCGAGCGCGAACAGGGCCGCCATCAGGGCCCAGGTGCAGCCCAGGCACCATCCTCCGCTTCGCAGGCCCAGCGCGAAGGCATCTCTTCGGGTGTCCTGCCCCGCAACCTCGGCGGATTCCCGCGCTCGGCGGCACCTTCTCAAGGAGCAGCGCTTGGCCGGTGTGAGCTGGTAGAGCGCCGCGATCAGAAGGACGCCCGCGGCCAGCCAGCGACCGCCGCCATGCCAGGCGAGCGAACCGCCGAGGAGGCTCCTGCCAAGCCCGAACAGGCCGTAGGCAGCGATGCCGGCGACGCTCCAGACGAGCAGATAGCCGCCGAGGAACAGGACGACACTGCCCGGCGGGCGTCGGAGGGACGCTGCGAAGGCCGCTGCCGCCGGCGCCAGCGAGGGCAGCATCATCGCGGCCATCATCGTCACCCAGACGCCCGTGAACCAGCCGGCGGAGCCGAGCGAGGTCCCCGGTCCCGCATCCATTCCGGCCATCCGCTCGGCCGTCGACCACCAGGCCAGTCCGGCCACCCCGAACAGCGCCGCGGCGATCCTCAGCTCGGCGCGAGGCAGGGCCATCGCTCAGGCTGCCTCGTATTCGTCATGGCGGCGCCACCAGAAGCCCTGCTCGTTGCGTCCCAGCGGGGCACGGTCGAGCCAGGAGTACATGCCCCAGACTCCGTCCACGCCCCGCCCGTAGGCGGAGTAGGTGTGGTGGACGACGCCGTCGAGGAGCGCGAAGGAGCTCATGCCGGGGCCCTCTTTGCGGAAGCTGACCGGGTCCGTACCGGCGCCCCTGGCGATCTCGATCAGGACGGGGCTCCGCTCCGACGGCCGCAGGTCCGAGGTGCTGAAGTTGTAATCGACGGCGCCCGACTGCCATTCCTCGTCGGTGTGGGACACATGGAAGTCGTGGTTGAAGTCGCCCTCGAAGGAGGACGCCCAGGGAAAGGTCCAGCCCATCCGCCGCTTGTAGTCCTGCAGCTTCGCCAGCGGCGCCCGGGACACCGCGGTGAAGGCGACGTCGTGGTTGCTCAGGTGCGTCACAGACCCCGAGAAGCCATCCGCGATCGCCGAGCAGGAGGGACACCCGGCGGTGAAGTCCGGTCCGAACATGAAGTGGTAGACGATCAGCTGCGAGCGGCCTTCGAAGAGGTCGCGGAGTGATCTGGGCCCATCATCCGTCTCGAACATGTACTGCTTCTCGATCGGAACCCAGGGGAGCTCCTGCCGCATCCGGGCCAGCTCGTCGCCGCGCCGGGTCAGCTCCTTCTCGGCCTCGAGCAGCTCGAGCCGCGCCGCAAGCCACTCCTGGGGGGTTCCCGTCCTGTGCTCTGCCATTGCACTCTCCTTTTCCTTGGTTGTAAGTCGATTCACTTGTCGGCCTGGACGGCCTCGGCGATGCGCTTGATCCGCACCAGCCGCCTGTCCCACTTCGCCGCGGCCCGAGCCATCGCCTCGGCCGCCTCGTCCAGGCGCTCGGGCTGGATCGCGTAGCGCACCTCGCGCCCGCGCCGCACACCTGCCACCAGGCCGACACGGTTGAGCACCGCCAGGTGCTTGGCGACCGCCTGTCGCGTCACCGGCAGGCCCTCCGCGAGCGTCGTGGTCGTCGCCTCTCCCCGCTCGAGCAGCGCGTCCAGCACGCGCCTGCGCGTGGGGTCGGCGACTGCCGCCCACAGGGCGTCCTCCTCGGCAAGGGCGCTCGCCGTCATGGCCTGGCCCCGGCCGGCCTTGCGGCGAGGTAGTCGCGCAGTTCGCCCAGATGCCTGCCCCAGCCCTCTTCGTGGCTGCTGCGGTAGCCGGCCAGGCTGTCCTCATCGGTGACCAGGTCGATGCCGCTCTCGACGACCCTCAACCGGGTCCCCTCGGCCTCCTCGATCAGGGTGAACTCGACCAGCGCCGAGTTGTTCTCCTGCGGTGGCGCGCCCTCGGGGTTGTTCCAGCGGAAGGAGAAGCGGCGAAACGGTTCGGCGTCGACGACCCGGATCGGGATGACCATGTCGGTCTCTCTGTCTGCTCCGGCGCGGCCACCGGGCTTCCATGTGAGCCTGCCCTCCGCCCCGGCGATCGCTTCGACCTCCGCCTCGTCGGCGAACCACCGGCTGATCTGGTCGGGCTCGGTGATCACCCCCCACACGACCTGGGGGCTCGCCTCGATCAGGATCTCTCGTTCGACGCTGTCAGTGGCCACTCCGGCTCCTCCCGTTGAGATGCAACCGATGGTTGCGTGATTCATGGGAGAAGAATAGCAACCGATGGTTGCGTGTCAAGGCCCCTGGTCGCGACGGACCTCAATCCGGCCGGTCGCAGGGGGCAGCGCCTCGGGACGATCCCGGCGCGACGGCGGCCCTCCGGTCGATACCTGCGCTCAGTGGGAGCCGGCGGCGGGATCCCCCGCACCCGCCCCGTCAGGCGGGCCGGCCTGGGCAGGATGCTCGCCCAGGACGGTTGTGGCGATGAGATAGACGAAGACGCCCAGGTAGGGGACCAGCACAAGCAGCAGGATCCAGGCCACTTTGCGTACGCCCGTCATGTCGTCTCGCCCGAACAGGTCGACGAAGACGTAGAACAGCAGGGACAGCCAGACCAGGAACCCCACGAAGACCAGGACTGTCCAGAAGACTTCGAGAAACGGGAAGCTGCCGGCGATCAACATGACCCCAGGCTATCCCCTCGGACGGAGGCCAAAGAGGTGCCCTCGCACGGTTGCGGTATTCGGCCCGGCGCGGGTGCAACACCTCGCCTCAGGGGGGGTTTCCTTGGTGGGGTCTGAAACGGCCCCCGCCACGACTCCCCCGTCGTGCTCGCGTTGGGCGAAGGCCTCGGGCCTTCGCTCAGCGCAGAGGCTTGCCGGCCCATCTGTCCAGCGCTCGGCAGGAGATCCCCGCCGCTATGCGAAAACAGGTGGCAGCGCCCGGGTCGACGTCGGAGACGCCTACTCATAGTCCGGACGCCGCCAGGAACTACATCGACCATCCAGGCGCACGGGTAAGTCATGCAATTGGATGTAGACGCCCCCCGCGCGCTCAGCGCAGGGGGCGCTGTCGTTCTCAGGCCGGGCCGGGTCGGCTCATGGCCCGATGGGCGTCAGGGGATTCCCCGGTGCGATCCCGGCACAGTCCTGGGGAGCCGCCTTCCCGGCGAACCGTTCGGCGAGCCAGGGGATCGCACCGGCGATCCAGGGCACCGCCGTTTCGATGTGCGCGAAGAGGGGGTATTCGCTGTAGTCCACCGCGACGCCACGTGCGCAGTACTCCCGGGCGAGCGTCCGGACATCGCCGGCGATCATCACGCCGTCACCCGGGCCGATCCCCGGCTGGGCGGGGCTGGTGCCCTCGAGGATTCCGTTGGCTCCCTGTGCGATCAGCAGCGGGGCGGTGGGTGTGCCGGAGCTGCCCATGATCAGCCTGTCGACCGTTTCGACATAGACGGGGACGCTCTCGGGCGTCGCGTACGGGGGCTTTGCCAGCTGGGCCCAGGTGAGACCGGGGTACATGCCCAGGACTTCTGAGATGGAGGCCTTCTGGAGCTTGTTGTAGAGCTGCAGGCCGTAGGCGTTGAGGTAGGGGGTCAGGTCGATGTGGAAGGCGCGCGAGACGCCGATGATCGACATGGGGATGACCCCTGCCCAGACGAGGCTGCCGTCCACGTAGTGGAGGTTGTGGGCCGGGTCTGCCAGCACACCGCCGAGGGCCGAGCCCGCGATGCGCGAGTTCACCTTCGGCGCATACGTCGGGGCCAGCTCGCTGGCCCACTCGGTGGCGATCGCTCCACCGGAGTAGCCGATCAGCCCTATCTTCCCGGCTTCCTTCAGGCCGGTGGCGGGCGAGCTGAGAGCTGCTGTGAGGGAGTTGAGCGTGTTGATCCCATACTCGGGCCCGGCCGCGAAGTCGGCCGTCTCGCCCTCCGTGTCGGCGATGACGATCGCGTTGCCCGCCAGGAGCTCCGGCGCGAAGAGGGCCGACTCGACCTGCGGGATGGCGCCGCTGAGGGCCACCCCGCCGGAGATCGCATAGGAGGGGTCGTCTTCGGTGTTGAGCGAGTCATAGAAGGACTGGTAGGCGACGATGTTGGGCTTGCCGAGCGGGAGCGGCGGCTCGAGGACCGAGGTGACGTTGACGCTGGGGATGCCCGTCTCGCCTTCGGTTCGGTAGAGCAGCTGGACCGCCTTGACCGGCAGGGGGATGCCGAGGACGTGGTAGGAGAGCATCCTCGTCTTGAGGACCTTTCCCGGGGCGATGCTCGCCAGCGGCTTTTCGCCCTGGTAGGAGTAGAAGGGATCCTGTTCGGGCGTCGCGACGGCCGCGTTCGCCCCCGGGGCGCCGAGTGCGGCCCACAGCAGGAGCACCAATCCGAGCGCCGGCGGGACGCTCCAGAACCGGCTCGGATTCATGCGCCCGGCGTTGCTCGACCGGGCGTTCAGGACTGCTGCAGGCATCGGGCCCCCTTGGTACGTGATTCACCGCCTCTTCAGCGGGCCCCTCCGAGAGGCGTCCTACCCCGAATCCAGGAGATCCAATCGGGCTCGCTGCCGCTTCGTGGCGGCCTCAGCAGATCCGGTCGTCGGAGACGGGGGCACCCGGCTGGTGGGGATCGGTCTGGCGGCAGCCCACTTCGACGCTTTGGACGGTTCCGCGGAACAGCGTGAAGGCCGTCCGGTGCCTGCCGGGGCCCTCGACGGCCCAGGCGATGGGGCGTCCGAAGTAGATCAGGTGCCCGTGCGGCTCGGCCCTGCGCAGAGCCGAGAGGGTCATTCCCTCGCCGGCGCCGGTGGGGGTGACTTCGTAGGTGCCCGTCGTCGAGACCTGGGCGACCCGCGCACCGGCCGGGGGAGGGCCGTGGCGCAGGGGGCCGCTGTGAGGGCCCGCCGGCGTGCTCACCCAGGTCCGCTCGAGGATGTTGCCGCCCTGGGTTTCCAGCTGCGGCACGTGAACGTCCACCGGCCAGATCCAATGGTGTTTGTCGCTGTCAAGCAGGCCGCTGTCGGAGACGCTCAGGCCCCCGAGGTGAGCAGCCCCGCGGCGCAGGGCGGAGTAGGTCTCTCCGAGATGGATGTTCGAGATTCCCCTTCCGGCGCTGATCATCGCCACCAGCGAGATGCCGGCCCGGGCTTCGCTTGTCGTGTTCACCGACAGTGAGCCTCCGGGAAGCGAGGTCTTCCAGGAGCTCGATGCGTGCCCCGTCGCAGCGGTGGGGGCGAAGGGCGCCGTCCTCGGCGCCAGCAGCCCCGTCAGGGTGATCGGTTGCAGCGCGTCTTTGCTCTCGGGGTGGGCGTCCGCACTCGTCAGTTCTGCGCCGGCGTCGATCAGGACCGAGGCGATCCCCGGGCATCCGAGGGTCGGGGTGGAGCCGGGTTTGGTTGTGAGCCGCACGCCGGGTGGCCCCCGGCCGAAGATGTCGGCGGGGAGCATTCCCGTTTCGTGGCCGCATCCCCCGGCTTCGGCGGGCGAGTCGGCTTCGGGCAACGGGGGGCATTCCAGCGGCTGGGTGGAGACGGACCCGTCATGCTCGACGAAGGCGCCCGCGCGGTCGATCGCCGAGGAGAGCTCCAGGTGAACGGCGGGCCTGGAGCCAAGCGCGAACGGAAAGGTCGTTTCCCCCGAAGCGTGGATCGCCACGCTTCCCGAGCCTTCGTAGGGAACCGTCAGCGAGGGTTGCCCGGCGCACCATTCTCGCGCTCCGCCGGCGGACCAGGAGCTCGTCTGGGTTGCGCTGACGGCGATGTGGAACTCGACCACCCTCGTCCGGGCCGCCGCGGTGCCCGCTCCCGTCCCGGCGCTCAGGCTCAACCCCAGCGTGCATATCCCCAGCCAGGTGAGCCGGGTGCCCACTCGCATGGGCAGAAGATAACCGCCCGGGGATCGCCGCGCACGGTTCCGCGCTGTGCGCCTGGGAGGAAACGCCGGGTGCGGCTAGGACGGCACGGCCGCGGGGACGGGGCCCTCGGACGTGTCTTCGCTTTGGTATTGCGCGAGCAGCTTCTTCTCCTCGTCCGCCGGCGGGAACTTGAGCGCTACGAGCGCCGCGCCCAGCAGCACCGCGATGATCCCGGCGACATAGGCCCACTGGTCGCCTTTCAGGAACGACGCCTTCGCCCCTTCGATGATCTGGTGCTGGATACCGGCGGGGTAGCGCGATGCGGTGTCGGCGGCGCTGGAGAAGGACTTCGTCAGTTCGCTTTCAACGCTGCTCGTGACGGCCTTGTTGCCCGACGCGGCGACCGCCGCCCCGGCCGCGGCCGCGTAGCCGGCGGTCAGGAGGGCACCGAAGATCGACTGCATGATCGCTCCGCCCAGGTCTCGCTGCAGGTCGGCCGTGCCCGAGGCCATGCCGACCCGCTTGACCGGCACCGAGGCGGTCAGCGAGTGCGATGCCGGCGTGCCCGAGAGCCCGACGCCTATCCCGACGAAGGCGTAGCCCAACGCCACCTTCCAGTATTCGATGTTCTCCTTCCACAGGAGCAGCATCGTCAGGAACCCGAGCAGCACGAAGACGTAGCCGGCCAGCAGCGTGAAGCGGGCCCCTCTGGCCTCGACGAGCTTGGCCGAGCGGGGCGCAGCGAGAATCATGCAGACGGCCGCGGGAAGGATCGCAAGGCCCGAGTCGACGGTCGAGTATTCGAGCACGTTCTGCAGAAACTGCTGCCCGATGTACATCGCCCCCATCAACGAGCCGAAGACGATCACCCCGGCGATCCCCGCCACCCAGAACGTCGGGCGCGACGCGGCGTGCAGGTCATAGAGCGGGTTCTTCGCGCGGCGCTGGCGGATGAAGAAGGCGATCAGGGCGGCGGCCGCGATGAGCAACAGCCCCGCCACCAGCGTCCCCTTTTCCGGCACCGGCGCGAAGTTGATCCCCAGGATCAGCGCCCCCACCATGACGATCGACAGCATGCCGCCCGGGTTGTCGACCGGCTCGGTCGTCTCGTTGACGTGGGCCGGCACCAGCTTGATCGCCATGACGCAGGCCGATGAACGCCAGCGGCAGTGTGATCAGGAAGACCGACCCCCACCAGTAGTGCTCCAGCAGGATCCCCGCGCACAACGGGCCGAGCGAGGAGATCGCTCCCCCCGTGGCCGCCCAGAGCGCTATCGAGCGCGTACGGGCCGGCCCCGACCAGAGAGCCGTGATCAGCGCCAGCGTGGTGGGGTAGGCCATGCCCGCCGCCAGCCCCCCGAGGACGCGCGCGGCGAACAGGAATTCGACCGACGGCGACCAGGCCGCCAGACAGTCCGCCGGAACGGTCAGGGCCATGCCGAGAACGAGCAGCAGCTTGCGCCCGTACCGGTCACCGATCGCGCCGAAGTACAACACCGAGGCGGCCAGACCCAGCGAGTAGCCGACCGCCACGAGGTTCAACCACACCTGTGAGCAATCGAAATGTTTCCCGATCGACGGCAGCGCGACATTCGCGACCGCCAGCCCCAGGTTCGCGACCGCCGCGACGGCGATCAGCGCGGCCAGCACCCAGCCGGCTTTGGCAGGAGCCGTCGAGGGTTCCGCGGCAGCTACGTTTCCCCCGGTCCCCGTGCTGCTCATTGCTGCGAGAGCCTAGCGAGTGCGCTCGCGCCGGGGCTTGCCCTCGGTGTGAGCTCTAGAGAGTGCGGGTGACCTTGCTCAGGCCAAAAGGGGCGTCGACGGCCAGTCCACGCTGCAGGGCAACCTGCGCCGCCAGGACCTGCGCCGGCAGGATCGCGACGAGTGGACTGAGCCACTCCGGGACCTCTGTCAGCCGCAGGATCTCGCAACCGGCTGCGAAGCCTGCGCCCGGGGAATCGGTGACGGCGAGTCGCTCCGCGCCGCGCCCGGAGGCCTCATGCTCGGCCTCGACGATGCTCCTCGAGCGCAGGCCCGGCGAGGGCGAAGGCGATCAGCGGGCTGGCCGGTCCGAGAACGGCAACGGGCCCATGCATCAGGTCGGCCGGGGAGTAGGGCTCAGCCGCGATGCCCGTCAGCTCCTTGATCTTCAGGGCCGCCTCGAATGCGGTTGCGTAGTTGGGGCCGCGGCCTGTCAGGGCGCAGCGCTCCACGCCACCGAGGGAACTCGCCGCGGTGGCGATCCCCAGCTCGAGCTGAGCCTCGCATCGAAGCGGGGATCGACGCGAGCTCCGCTCGCAGGACGCGCTCACCGGACATCTCGGCCGTCAGGGCCGCGACGGCGGCCAGCGAGGCCGTGTAGGTCTTGGTCGCGGCGACCGACTGCTCGACGCCCGCGTCGATGTCGATCGTCGCCTCAGCCGTCCTTGCGAGGGGGGAGGCCGGTGCGTTGGTTATCGCGATCGTCGGCTGTCCCTGTTCGCGTGCGTCCTGGACGACCGCGCAGACATCGGGGGACTGGCCCGACTGCGAGATGCCGATCACCAGCGTCTGCTCGAGACGCGGCCCGGACCCGTAGAGGGTCGTCAGCGATGGCGTCGCCAGCGCCACGGGCAGCCCCAGGAAGCGGCCGAAGAGGTGCTGGGCGTAGCGGGCGACATTGTCCGAGGTCCCGCGGGCGGCGATCATCACGCTGTGAACGTCCGCCGCCCGGGCGGCCTCGCCGGCGGCCGGCGATGGCCCCGTTCGCGTCGCGCAGGAGGCGCTCGACGACCTCGGGTTGGGCCGCCAGCTCCTCCTGCAGAAAGGCGTCCGTCATGTGAACTTCCCCTCGGATCGGTCCACCGGCACGGGCCCGATTGACATTCGGCTCACGAGGACGCTACATTCCATTCTGGTAAGGGAGTCTAACCAGATTGGGGATGGCACATGCGGGTAGGCGCGGTTGCAACGGCTGGAGTCCTGGCGGCGGCGATAGCGCTCGCCGGCTGCGGCAGCTCGGGGTCGTCTCCTTCGACGGGCACGACCGCCAACAGCGGCGGTGACATCCCCGCCTTCAACCCCGCGGAAAAGGTGACCGTCACCTACTGGGTGCCGTTCACCGGCAGCGAACTGAGTCTCCTGAAAAAGGTCATCGGCGGCTTCGAAGCGGCCAACCCGAACGTCAAGGTCAACCTCGTCGGCAACATCAACGACGACAAGATCATCGCCGCGGCGCACTCCGGCAACGTCCCCGACGCGGCCCTCTCCTTCACGACCGACAACACGGGCGTCTTCTGCCGCGACGGCGCCTTCCTGTCGCTGAACAAGGCGATCGAACGGGACAAGATCGACGTCAACAACTTCCCCGAAGCGCAGCGCAACTACACCGAATACAAGGGCAACCGCTGCGTCCTGCCGGCGATGGCCGACGTCTACGGCCTCTACTACAACAAGGCCCTCCTGGCCAAGGCGGGGATAACCTCGCCGCCGAAGACGATGAGCGAACTCACCGAAGACGCCAAGAAGCTGACGGTCCGCTCGGGGAACTCCTTCAAGACGGTCGGCTACACGCCCTTCGCAGGCTTTTACGAGAACGCCGCCGCCCACTACGCGCCGTCCTGGAATGCCGCCTGGCTGCTGCCAAACGGCAAGTCGGCGGTCGGGACCGACCCGGGCTGGGCCGAAGAGGCCGAATGGATCAAGAGCCTGGTCGGCTACTACGGTCATGACGCGCTCGTCCGCTACCAGGCGGGCGCCGGCGGCGAGTTCACCTCCTCCAACGGCTTCCATGACGGGGAAGTTCGCGATGCAGATCGACGGCGAGTGGCGGACGGCCCTGATCAAGAGTGAAGCGCCCAGCCTCGAATACGCCACGGCGCCGTTGCCGGTCGCCGACAGCAAGACCGAACTCTACGGCGGCGGCTACACGACGGGGAACATCACGGGGATCCTCAAGGGCGCCCACCACCCGGCGGCGGCATGGGAGCTGATCAAGTACCTGGCCACGAACGTCAAGGCGCAGGTCGAACTCTCCGAAGACCTCGGCAACGTGCCGACCTGGAGCCCCGCTCTCGCCGCAGGCCACGGCGAAGGCCAGCCCCCAGTTCCAGACGTTCCTGAAGATCTTCGCCGACCCCCACACGACCACCACGCCGATCACCCCGGCCGGTGAAGGCCCCCAGCAGACGCTCGAAAAATACTTCGAGAAGTACCAGGCCGGTGAAGGCGGGGAACTGAAGAAGGGCCTCGAAGGGGTCGCCTCGCAGATCGACGCCGAAGAAGCACAGGCCTCGGGCGCAGGCGTCCCGTGAGCGCAGTGCTCGGCAGCCGGCCCGCGCTTGCGGGCCCGCCGCCGCAGCCATTGGCGCCGCCGCCGGACGGTGGCGGCGCTGATGGCCCCCTGGGCGATCGGGTTCTCCGTCTTCTTCGCCTACCCGCTGCTGGCGAGCTTCTACTACTCCTTCACCCACTACGACCTGCTGTCCTCGCCGAAATGGCTGGGGCTGCGCAACTACGAATACCTCTTCAACGCCGACCCCCAGATCTGGACGGCCGTGAAGAACACCCTCTGGCTGATCGTCGTGATGGTTCCCTGCACAGGTGCTCTTCGCTCTCGGCGTCGCGATGCTCCTCTCCCGCGCGCGCCGCGGCGCGGGAGCCCTGCGGACGATCTTCTACCTGCCTGCCCTGGCCCCGATCGTCGCCTCGACGCTGGGCTTCGTCTATCTCTTCAACCCCGCCACCGGGCCGGTCAACACGATCCTCTCGGTGTTCGGGATCGAAGGCCCGCTCTGGCTGAACGGGCCCGGGACGGCCAAGCCGACGCTGGTGCTGCTCTCGCTGTGGGGGATCGGCAACACGCTGATCATCTTCCTGGCCGCCGTCCTCGATGTCCCCAGGCACCTGCTCGAGTCGGCCGAGCTCGACGGCGCCGGGCCGTGGCGTCGCTTCATCCACGTGACGCTGCCGACGATCAGCCCGGTCCTGCTGTTCGCGATCGTCATCGGCGTGATCGACGCCCTGCAGTACTTCACCCAGGCCTTCGTCGCGGCCGAGCGTCGCGCAGGGAGGGCAGGCCGGTGAATCGGTGACCGCCCTGGGCTACCCGCAGGGCTCGACCCTCTTCTACCCGATCTACCTCTATGAACAGGCCTTCACCCGCTTCAACATGGGCTACGCCTCGGCGATGTCCGTCGTGATGCTGATCGTCGCACTCGGCCTGACGCTGCTGATCCTGCGCAACTCGCGCCGCTGGGTCTACTACCAGGGGGCGAACAACTGATGGCCGCCACGACCGCCGCACCCCCGGCAGTCGAGGTCCGCCAGGGTTGGACGCCCTCGCCGGACGCGTCGCGAGTGGCTGCTGCTGATCGCCGAGCACAGCCTGCTGATCGCGATCGCCGTCGCCTTCATCGCGCCGATCGTCTTCATCGTCCTGACCTCGCTGATGACCAACCACCAGGCCCTCTCGACGGACCTCTGGCCCCAGCCCTTCAAGTTCGAGAACTACATCCAGGTCTTCCGCGACGAGCCGGTCGCGAAATACGCGCTGAACAGCTTCCTCTACGCGTCCCTGGCGACGCTGGGCGTGCTGATCTCGAGCATCCCGGCGGCCTATGCGCTGGCCGTCCTGAAGTGGCGGGGGCGCAACGTCGTGATGGTCCTCGTCCTGATCGCCATGATGCTGCCCGAACAGGTGACGATCATCCCCGTCTATGTGATGTTCGCCAAGCTCCACCTGGTCGGATCGATCGCGCCGCTGGTGATCCCCAACTGGTTCGGCGATGCCTTCTCGATCTTCCTGCTGCGCCAGTTCTTCCTGACGATTCCCCTCCGAGTACGCCGACGCTGCGAGGATCGACGGGTGCGGTGAGTTGAGGATCCTCACCAATGTCTATCTCCGTCTCGCAAAGCCGGCGATCGCAGCGGTCGCCCTGTTCAGCTTCTTCTACTGCTGGAACGACTTCTTCGGACCGCTGATCTACACGGGCGAAACGCCCGGCCACTGGACATTGTCGGTGGGCCTGGCCCAGTTCCGCACCCTCCATCAGGTGCAGTGGAACCTGACCATGGCGGCGACACTCCTGTTCATGGCGCCCGTCATCGCCCTCTTCTTCGCCGCCCAGAAAGTCTTCATCGAGGGAGTCACGCTGACGGGGGTAAAGGGGTGAGCATCAAGGTCGCCGTGATCGGCGGGGGTTCGACCTACACGCCCGAGCTCGTCTCCGGTCTCTCGGGCGAGCGCGACCGGATCGACGTGGGCGAGCTCTGGCTGCTCGACCCCGATCCGGAGCGCCGGGAGGTCGTCGGCGGCCTTGCCGGGAGGATGCTCCAGGCGCAGAACTTCCAGGGGCGCCTCGAGGTGACGGACGAGCTCGACCGCGCACTGGACGGGGCCGATATCGTCCTGCTGCAGCTGCGGGTCGGCGGCCAGGCGGCACGGCTCTCCGATGAGACGGTCCCGCTGAGGTGCGGCTGCATCGGGCAGGAGACGACCGGCGCGGGCGGCTTCGCCAAGGCGATGCGGACGGTTCCCGTGGTGCTCGAGATCGCGCGGCGGGTCTCCGAGCTCGCGGCCGATGACGCCTGGATCGTCGACTTCACCAACCCCGTCGGGATCGTCGTGCGGGCGCTCCTCGACGCGGGGCACCGGGCGATCGGGCTGTGCAACGTGGCGATCGGCTTCCAGCGGGAGATCGCCCGCATCTACGGCGTCGCGCCCGAGTCGGTCATGGTCGACCAGGTGGGCCTGAACCATCTGACCTGGATCAGGCGGGTTCTGATCGACGGCAGCGACGTCCTACCTGAGATCCTCCAGAACGCCGAGAGCATGGAGGACCAGACCGGCCTTCCGGCTGAGCTGATGCGGCTGCTGGGCGTCCTGCCGTCCTACTACCTGCGCTACTTCTACATGCACGACCAGGTACTCGATGAGCTGCGCCACGAGGCGCCTCGTGCGCAGGTCGTCGCCGAGATCGAGCGGGAGCTGCTGAGCCTCTACCGCGACCCGGCCCTGGTGAGCAAGCCGGCGGTCCTCGAGAAGCGGGGTGGCGCCTTCTACAGCGAGGCGGCCACGCAGCTCGTGGGGTCGCTGATGGCAGGCACCGGAGATGTGCAGGTGGTCGATGTGCGGGCAGGGGCCGCGATGCCGGGCTTCGCCGCGGATGACGTCGTGGAGCTCCCCGCCCGGATCACCACGGCAGGCGCCGAGCCGATTCCGCAGCCGCCGCTTGCGCCCGAGCTGTTGGGCCTGGCCCGACATGTTGCGGCCTATGAGCGGCTGACCGTTCAGGCCGCTCTGACTCACGATGTGGAGACGATGCGAAAGGCCCTCCTGGCGCATCCGCTGATCGGGCAGTTCCCGCTCTCCGATGAACTGGTCAAGCTGCTCGCCGAGGCCGAGCAGTCGCGCAGGAGGGCGCCCGCATGAGCGACCGGTTCGCCATCGCCCTCGACGGCGGCAACTCGAAGACCGACCTGGCCCTGCTCGCCGGAGACGGGGAGATCCTCGCGCTCGTGCGCGGCGCCGGCTCCTCCCCGCACAAAATCGGCCTGCCGGCTGCGTCGAGCTGATCGGCGAGCTGATCGAGAGGGCCTTCGAGGAGGCCGGTCTCGAGCCCCGCAGGGCGCAGGCCGCAGTGATCTACCTGGCCGGGGCGGATCTCGAGAGCGAGGAGCAGGAGCTGCGCCTGCGCCGTCGAGGATCGCGGCTGGGCGGAGGCGACTGGAGGTCGGCAACGACACGCTCGCCGTCCTGCGAGCGGGAAGCGACGCGGGCTTCGGCGTCGCCGTCGTCTGCGGCGCGGGCATCAACGCGCTCGCCAGGGCCCCCGGCGGTCGCGAGGTCCGCTTCCCGGCGCTCGGCCCGATCACGGGCGACTGGGGCGGGGGAGCCGACCTGGGGATGGCGGCGCTCGGCAAAGCCGTCCGGGCCGACGACGGCCGCGGACGCCCGACGGTGCTCGCGCAGACTGGTCCCCGAGCACTTCTCGATGGCCAGTGCCGAGGAGGTCGCACTGGCGATCCACGAGAAACAGCTCGAGTTGGGCCGCCTCGTCGAGCTGGCTCCGGTCGTCCTCGAGGCCGCCGACGGCGGCGACGTCCCGGCGATCGAGCTTCGCGAGCGCCTGGCCGATGAGATCCTCGCCTTCGTTCGTGCCGCCGCCGAACGGGCTCTCACCGGCGTCGAGCACTACGACGTCGTCCTGGGCGGAAGCCTCCTGACGGGCTCGGCCAGCCTCGGCGAGCTCGTGATCGCAGCCGCCTTCGGGCCGAGCACCCGGCGGCCGACCCCCGGATCACCGACCTGCCGCCCGTTGTGGGCTCGGCCCTCGCAGCCATGGATCTGCTGGGGACCGGCCCGGAGGCGATCCGGCGCCTGCGTGACTCCTTCGCCGAGCGGCTGGCCCCGCTTGCCCTCAACGACACCCCGAAGGGAGCGGGGAGATGAGCGAGATCCGCTTCGATGAGGCGACTCGGGTCTATGACGGCAACGAGGCTCCCGCCGTGGACCGTCTCGATCTGCTCGTCGAGCCGGGCGAGTTCATGGTTCTCGTCGGGCCCTCCGGCTCGGGCAAGTCGACGGCCCTGCGGATGATCGCCGGACTGGAGCAGCTCGACTCGGGCGGTATCTGGATCGGCGGGCGGGACGTGACCTACGACCGGCCCCAGGACCGTGACGTGGCGATGGTCTTCCAGAACTACGCCCTCTACCCGTTCCTCAACGTCGAGGAGAACATCGCCTTCCCACTGAAGATGGCCAAGGTTCCAAAGGACGAGCGGAGCGCCCGTGTTCGCGAGGCGGCGGTCCTGCTCGAGCTCGAGGAGCTGCTCGAGCGTAAGCCCTCCCAACTCTCGGGCGGCCAGCGCCAGCGCGTCGCGATGGGACGGGCGATCGTGCGTCAGCCCGCAGCCTTTCTGATGGACGAGCCGCTCTCGAACCTCGACGCCCTGCTGCGCGTTCAGATGCGCGCCGAGATCGCCTCGCTGCAGCGCCGCCTGGGCGTGACGACCGTCTACGTCACCCATGACCAGGTCGAGGCGATGACGATGGGCTCGCGCGTCGCGGTGATGCGCGACGGCCGCCTGCAGCAGTGCGCCTCGCCCGCAGAGCTCTACGCCCGCCCGGCGAACGCCTTCGTGGCGGGTTTCATGGGCTCGCCCCCCATGAACCTTCTGACGGTCCCCTTGACGCAGCCCCGGGCCGTCGAGGTCGGGGGGCACAGCATCGAGCTCCCCGCCGAGGTCGCCGCCGCCGTGCTCGAACGAGGGCCTCGGCGAGATCACGGTGGGCATCCGGCCGGAGAGTCTCACCCCCCGCGAGGACGGGGGTGTCGCGGGTCGCGTGACGAACGTCGAGCACCTCGGGGCCGACTCCCATGCGAGCTGTCTCGTGGCCGTCGGCGACAGGGAGGAGCTGCTGGTGGCACGCACCCCGGCCGGCTACGCCCCCGGCGTCGACGAGCGGGTGGCCCTTGAGGTCTCGGCCGGTTCGGTGCACTGGTTCTCCCCGTCCAGCGGCGAGCGGATCAGCGCCGCGGGATGAGCACCGAGGAGGCCCAGGTCTCTTCAGCACGGCCGCTCCTGCTCCGGCAGATGAACGCGCGGACCGTCCTCGACATGATCCGCGAGCGGGGCCCCGTGTCCCGTGCGGAGATCGCGCGGATCGCGGGGATCTCAAAGCCGACCGTCTCGCTGGCCCTTCGCGCCCTGCTCGAGGCTGGCCTCGTCCGCGAGACGGAGCCGGGGGACAAGGACGGGCCGACCTACGGGGCGATCTTCTTCGAGGCCGACCCCGAAGCGGCCGCCGTCCTGGGGATCGACATCGGCGGTCGCTATCTGCGGATGGCCCTGGCCGACGTGACGGGAGCGGTCCGCGCGCGCGAGGATGTCGAGAGCTCATACGACTCCAAGGAGAGCGTCTTCAAACTCGTCCCGGCGGTCGCGCGGCGGCTGATCAGGCAGACGGGAGTGAGGGCCGACCGCGTCGCCTGTGCGACCGTCGGTGTGCCGGGCGTCGTCGAGCCGGGCTCGGGGCTGGTCGGCCCTCGCCGAGAACGTCCCGGGGCTCGAGGGGCAGGCTGTGGCCAAGCGTCTGCAGAAGGGGCTGGGGGTTCCCGTGCGTGTCCTCAACGACGTCAACCTCGCGGCGATCGGTGAGCGCGACGACGGCGCCGGCCGGGGGGTGGAGAGCTTTGTCTTCGTCTCCGTCGGCACCGGCCTCGGCGCGGGGGTGGTGCTCCGTGGCGAGCTGCTCCCCGGTAGCCACGGCGCAGCGGGCGAGCTCGATCTGCTGCGCCCTGTCGCATCCGGCTCGGACCCCTCGGCCCCGGCAATCCGCGCCTACGCCGCCGAGCTGCAGGCCGGGCGCGCGGGTGGGAAGCGTGGAACTGACACTGTCCAGATCTTCGCGCGCGCGCGCGAGGGTGACCCCTGGGCGCTGGGGATCGCCACCGAGGTGGCCCGCCGCATCTGCGCCCACATCGTCCCGATCGCGGCGATCATCGACCCCGAGCTGATTGTCCTGGGCGGCGGGATCGGCAGCAACGGCGACCTGCTGATTCCGCGGCTGCGGGAGATGCTCGCCGAGGCGCTCCCCTATCCGCCTGCAGTTCAGAGCTCGGAGCTCGGTGACCGCGCCGTGATCGCCGGTGCGATCGCGTTGGGTGTGACCGAGGCACGCGCATGGGCCTTCGCCAGGCACGCCTGATGAGCGATCCGCCGGCTCGACCCACGGCGCTGCTGCTTTCCCCTCATCCCGACGATGAGCTCCTCGGCTGCCCGGCCCACCTCTTTGCCCTGCGCGATGCGGGCTGGCGGATCGTCAACCTCGCCCTGTCCCTCGGGTCGGCGCAGGGAGAGCGAGGACGGCGCCTGTCCGAGCTCGAGGAGGCCTGCGGGAGAGCCGGCTTCGAGCTGCTCCTCGAGGATGACGGCTTGGCGATGCCCGACTCCTGCGAGGCGCTGAGCGGCGGCGAGGCCGATACCGGGTTCGAGCGCTCGCTGGCGCGGGTGCTCGAGATCTCCGATGCCATCGGAGGGGACCTCCTCGTCTCCCCCTCCCCCCACGACGACCATCCGGCACACGAGCGGGCCGGTCGGCTCGCGCTGGCCGCGGCTCGCGCCGGCGCGGCGGGGCGTCTGTGGCTGTGGGGGCTGTGGGCCGATCTCGCGCGGCCCAACTCGCTGTGCGTGTTCGGCGCAGAGCGCCTCGAGGAGATCGAGCGTGCCCTGAGCGCCCATCGGGGAGAGCTCGCCCGGAACGACTACGGGCGCCTGCTTCGCGCTCGGGCCGAGCTCTCCTCGATCCTGCTTCCCGAGCGGGTCTTCGGCTACGGCTCCCCCGGCTTGCCCGCCGGAGCGCTGGCCGAGGCGGTCTGCGAGGTGCTGGCGGGCGAGAACGGAGAGCTCCTGCTCGCCCCGCCGGTCATGTTCGACGCGCGGAGATTCCCGGCGCCGGCGCCGGCAGCGACCGGCAGCGCCCGGTGGCTCGACGGGCCGTCCCCGCGTTGCGGCGGCTGGGCCAACGATGCCCGGGTCTAGACTCCCCGGCATCCAGATGGGCGATCGGCGGGACCCCTGGGGACCCGGCGGGAAGGTGGGCGATGGCCGCAGGCGAGCAGGACGTCGTACTCGGGTTCCTGGCGCGCTTCGCGTCGATGTCCGAGGAGGAACGCGACGCCGCAATCGACGCACTCACAGAGCAGGAACGCGATGCCCTGATCGCGCTGGCCCAGTCCAGGGCGGCGGCGGCCGAGGAGGACCTCGTGAGGGTCCTCAGCTCAGGGATCGAGGGCCTGGACCGGCTCCGCGAGGTCCGCGAGCCGGCGGACCTTCTGACCGTCATCAACCTTGCCGTCCGCGAACGCCCCGAGCTTGTCGTCGAGGCGCTCTTCGCCGCCCTCGTCATCTACCGCGGCTGGGACTCATCCGAGCCGGAGGCGGTCGCGGAGTTGCGCGAGCGCTGGCACATGCACATCCATGAGCAGCCCAACGAGCCGATCGCGCCCGAGGAGCACGACGGCGAGGCGTAGGAGCTCAGGCCGCCTTGGAGTGCTTGAGGAGCCCCAGCCCCTCAAGGCTCTCCGCCGTCGCCACGATGCACTCCTCGTTCGAGCGCGGCTCCCAGCCGAGAACGCGCCTGGCCTTCTCGTTCACCGGGCGCTTGACCTTGCCGAGCTCCGGCACCAGCTGCTTGAGCGAGGGGTCGGTCAGCGCCGCGGCCCGGACGAGCCAGTCGGGCAGCACCCTCGTCGGCACATGCGAGGCGGCCTCGCCCATGCGGGCTCGCAACACCTGAGCGACGTCCTCGATCGACATCGGCTCGCCCGCCACGGCGAGGAACCGCTCGCCCTTCGCCGCCGGATCGCTCATCGCGCGGAGATGGAGGTCCGCCACGTCCCGCACATCGACGAGCCCGAACGAGAGGCGCGGCAGGGCCGGCATCCCACGGTCCAGTAGCCGCTGAACCAACTGGATCGAGGTCGAGAGATCGGGGCCCAGGACCGGGCCGAGCACCGCGACGGGGTTCACCACGGCAAGCTCCAGCTCGCCCCCCTCCTGCGCGATGAAGTCCCAGGCGGCCCGCTCTGCGAGCGTCTTCGACTTGGCGTAGGCACTCACGTGCTCTCCGCCCACGTTCGTCCAATCCTCCTCCGTGAAGGTCCTGTTGGATTCCTTGAAGCCGTAGCCGATCGCCGCGAAGGAGGAGGTCATGACGACTCGTTTGACCCCCGCCCCCCGCGCGGCCCGGAGCACCCTCAAGGCGCCCTCGCGCGCGGGGACGATCAGTTCGTCCTCGTGCTTGGGGACCCCCGAGGGAAAGGGCGAGGCGACGTGCAGGACAAAGTCGCAGCCCGCCACGGCCTCCGTCCAGCCGGCGTCGGAGTTCAGGTCCGCCTGCGCGAAGGAGAGCCGATCGCCGGTCTGCGCACCGGCCGCCTCGAGCATCGAGCGCACCTCCGCCTCGCGCTCCGGCGAGCGCACGGTGGTCCGCACCTGATGCCCGCCGGCGAGCAGGGCCAGGTTGCAGTGCGCTCCAACGAAGCCCGATCCACCCGTCACGAGCACGATCCCGTCGCTCATCCCGTCGCTCCCTGTTCGCTTGTCACCCGACCCTGAGGGCCGCCGGCTCCCGCACACCCTATTCGGGGTGGGGTGCTCAGATCCGCGCGAGCTCAGCCTGATCGGCTGTGAGATGGTTGTGAACCAGTTGGATCGCCGTCGCGCCCTCGCCCATGGCGGTCGTCACGCGCTTGACCGAGCCATGGCGAATGTCTCCCGCCGCGAAGACGCCCGGGAGGCTGGTCTCCAACAACGCCGGTGGCGGCCAGTGATCGCTCTCATCCGCGGCGAGAAGGTCGTGGCCCGTCAGGACGAAGCCGCGGTCGTCGAGCTCCACGGCCCCCTCGAGCCACTGCGTGTGGGGCTCGGCTCCGATCATCACGAACAGTCCCCTGGTGGCAATCCGCTCGATCGCGCCGGTGACCCGGTCTCGGACGAGGACGGCCCGGAGCTGCTCCTCGCCCTCCCCGTCCACGACCTCCACGTCGAGGCGGACCGATACGTTGGGCGTCTCGGCGAGCTCGGTGATCAGGTACTCGGACATGCTTCGCTCGAGCGAGTCGCCCCGCACCAGCAGCGTCACCTCGCCGGCATATTTCGCCAGATGGGCGGCCGCCTGACCGGCGGAGTTGGCGCCGCCTACGACGCAGACATCCTTTTCGCGCATCGCCCGCGCCTCGCTCGCCGCCGCGCCGTAGAAGACGCCGGCGCCGATCAGCTGCTCGAGGCGATCGATCCCGAGGCGCCGCCAGGTGACACCTGTCGCAAGGACGACGGCACGGGCGAGGATCTCCTGGCCCTCGGCGACCGTCAGGACGAGCTGCTCCCCCTCGGCCCGCAACGAAGTCGCCTGCTGGGCGAAGACCATGTCGGCGCCGAACAGCCACGCCTGCTCGCAGGCCCGGCGTGTGAGGTCGTGCCCGCCGATTCCCCAGGTGAATCCGGGGACGTTGCGTATCCGTGAGCTGGAGCCCGCCTGGCCGCCGGAGATCTGGCGCTCCAGAACGATCGTCTCGAGTCCTTCGGAGGCCGCATAGACGGCGGCCGACAGCCCGGCCGGGCCGGCCCCGACGATCGCGACGTCGTAGACGGTGCCCTCGATCTGCGTTCCGCCGCCCAGCGCTTCGATGATCTGGGCGGTGCTCGGATCCACGAGCACCCGTCCGTCATGACGGACCACGATCGGGACCCGCGCATTCGCGTAGCCCACCTCCTCCAGGAGTGCCTTGCCCTCCGGCGATTCGCTCTCGTGAAAGGTGAAGGGCATGTTGAAGCGGGTCAGGAGATCCCGGATCTCGTAGGCCCGGGCACTGTTCTCCAGCGCCGCGATACGGAACAGCGTGAAGTCCTCCGAGCCCGTGTCCGCCCAGCTCGCCAGGAATTCGCTCACGGCCGGATACAGGCCGCGCTCGGGGAACCACGGCTTGACGAGATGGAAGTCGATCTGCCCGAGGGTCATCGCCGGGACGATGGGATTGGCTGAGGTGTAGTCCCGCTCGATCAGCAGGATCCGCTTGGCCATCGGATGGAGCCCATGGGCTCGCGTGAGGAACTCGACGCCGCTGATGCCCGGCATCTGGTGGTCGGCGATCACAAGGGCCACGGGCTCGTTGCGCTCGGCCAGGTCGGCCAGGCGCGCCAACCCCGACTCCGGGCCGTCGGAGGCGAGGATGCGGGTGTCGTTCCCGAATCGGCGATCCAGATCCGTCTCGAGGGCGCTCAGAACCGCCGGGTCGGAGGAGGCCAGGAACATGATCGGCAGGCTCGAGGCGCTCATTGCTCCTCCCTCGGGTGGATGACGGAAGGCAGCGAGAACAGGCGCTGGATGATCAGCGACGTGGGGCAGGCGCCGAAGGCGACGAACAGCCACTGGTTGACGCCGATCAGGGCCGTCAGCAGCAGGAACCACGGTGAGACGAGCGCGACGAGCGTCGCGCTGAGCAGAGTCATCGTCCCGGCGACGGCGAACAGGACACGCTCCAGAGGCCAGCGGATCGAGCCGCCGGTTGCGGGTTGGGGGCGGGCGAGGGCTGCGGTCGACATGGTGTCTCCTTCTCTAAGAAGAACGAACGATCGTACGATAGGAGAGTACACGATCGTTCGTGTTAGTGTCAAGGGATGGCTGAAGCGAACCTGCTCGAGGACGCTCCGGACGGGCGCCGGCGGCGGCGGGACGGTCAACGGAGCCGCAACGCGATCCTCCGCGAGGCCGCCCAGCTCGCCACCGTCGAAGGGATCAACGGCCTCTCGATCGGGAGGCTGGCCGAGGCTGTCGGGATGAGCAAGAGCGGGCTGTTCGCGCATTTCGGCTCAAAGGAGGAGCTTCAGCTCGCAACGATCGAGGCGGCCAACGAGCTGTTCGACGAGCACGTCATCAGGCCCGCCTCGGATGTGCCGGGGGGGCTCGGGCGGCTACGCCGCCTGATCGATGGATTCCTGGGGCACGTGGAGGGGGACATCTTCATGGGGGGCTGCTTCTTCGCATCCGTGGCAGCGGAGATGGACACGCGACCCGGACCGGTCCGTGACCGGGCCGTCCAGGTGGTCGGCGAATGGATGCAGGAACTCGAGGCGGCGATCGCCGACGCTCAGAGCGAGGGCCGGCTGGCGGCCTCCGAGGACCCGGAGCAGCTCGCCTTCGAACTCGACGCCTACCTCCTGCTGGCGAACGCCCAGTTCGTGGTCAGCCGTGAGGCGACCCCGATCGACCGTGCGCGACGAGCCGTGGAGCGGCGGCTGACGGAGGCCGGCGCAGCGTCGAGTCAGGGCCGCGAGACGCCGATGCGCCGGCCGAGCACTCGGCCCGAGGGAAGTTCGACGTAGGTCTCGGAGAGGTCGTTGCGGTGGTTCGACTCGAAGAAGAGGTGGTCCGGGTCGGCCCGCTCAACGAACGCGAATCGCCCGCGCAGCCCTGTGACGTCGATCCACTGTTCGGGGTACTCCGGCGGGTAGACGTCGGACCAGCCCACCGACGTCCCGAGGGTGTCCCTGCGCAGGCTGGGATCCTGGCTACAGGCGGGGTAGACGGGCGCCGTCGGAGAGCCGGCGGCGGGCGCAGTGCGAAACAGGTCCCGCAGGCAGTAGTCGACCTTCGGTCCGGTGCGCGCGCGGGACAGGGCCCGCAGGTGGGGACCGACCGACCAGAGCTGGAAGCTGGCGGCATGCTTCAGCTTCCAGTAGGAGGCGCTCCCGACATTGCCGTATCCGTAGCGTTCCCCCGGGACGAACTTGTAGACGAGGGCCGCGGAGGTTCGCAGGAGATGCGCTCGGCCGCCCCGGTCATAGATCGCCTGGTGGATGTTCCAGCGGTGCGGGCCGACCCGCAGGGCGCGGAGCTCGATGGGCCCTCGGCCGTGGTTGTCGACTGAGCTGGCCGCGCGCAGCAGCACCCTGCCCGGGTGCGTCCTGCGGTCGAGTTGCAGCTCGGAAGGGGCCGACATGATCAGATCGGGGCAACGCAGGTGCAGGCGCGGCTGATGGCAGGGGTTGGCAGCTGCGTGGCGAGGGGAGGGCGGCGCTCCGCCGGTGGCCGCGATCCCGAGGGGCACCGACGCGGCCAGGAAGACAGCACTCCCGAGCAGGGCGCCGATCAGGTTTGGGCGCCCGGGCATCAGCAGGGAGTATCCCCGTTTCGGGCCGCTTGAACCGCCGTACTCCCAAACGTCTAATCACGTTCGCCCAATTTGGTCCATCTTGCTGCGAAACTCGGCAGCCCTCTGACGGTTGTTTATCCTGAAAACACTCGTCGAAAGGCAAGTTGAGGGATGAGATGGCGAATATCACGCTTTATCTTCTCGTTAGACACTCTGGACAAGCGTCAGTCGATGGAGGCGCATGATGGAACCGGAAATCTGGCCACTTGACCCGCTGGCAGCCGTCGCTGTGGTCGCCAGGACCATGAACGACATCGATTCACGCACCGAAGAGGAACGCGACGACCTCCTGGGAACGCTTCTATGCGCCGCCTGGGGCTCGATCCTGGCGCAGAACCAGTAACAATCACCCGACAGACAGCCGGGTGGCCTCGCCCAGGCGAGCCTAGGTCGCGGCGGCGCCCGGCTGTTGGATGGTGAGCTCCTGGAGCTCCAGCAGCTCACCCGGCGGACCGCCCGAGAGCAGCCAGCCCGTGGGGACGGCGCGCACGAGGCCCCGCTCGGCGAGCTCAGAGAGCGCGCTGCTGACGGTCGGCCGCCGCGCCGCGACGAGGTCAGAGAGGACTGCGTGCCTGAGACGCAACGGCACGCTCACGCCGTCGGTGCGCACTCGGCCCCAACGGTCTGCGAGTTGCCAGAACAGCATGTGCAGGCGCACGGTGACCCTTGGCTGGTGAACGATGGCCATGTTGACTGCCAGATTGCGTGAGCGCTCCAGTGCGCGGCCGACGAGCCGTCCCGTCACCTCCGGATATGCCGCCAGCCGTTCGGCGGCTCCGAGATCGAGCAGGGCAACGCGCGTATTCCGCAGCACCTGAAAACCCGTGGTGCGTGGAAGCGTCGGCTCGACGTCGTGTCCCTGCCAGGGCCGAAGCAGGTCCCCGTCGCCCAGCAGCTCCGCACCGAAGCGGCCGTCGATTCCGACCCGCCGGATCAGCAGTCCATCGAGGACGAGGTAGCCGATGCCGTCGCGCAGGCTCGAAGTGGCATCGCCGTTCCATTGCCCGGCGGATATCCCCACCAGCGGGGCGATGCAATCCTCCACCGCCTGTGCCCTGCGAGGCTCCGGGATCGCCTCGGCCAGGTTGTGATCCTCGCGCAACACGTGGCACTCCCCCAGGCCGGCAGCGACGACTGCGGGCGCAGGTCTGGGAGCAGCATGCGTGCCCGGCGTAGGATCGGAGTCCTCCACGCTGTCAGCCTCGCGCCGGGGTTGAGCTCGAAGCCTCGCTGCTGCGGGTCGCGCCTGCGGGGCGCACGATGCGCGCCACGCCACCGCGCCCGCCGCGGCGTGCCGCATAGGCGCTCAGCAGGTTGCGATGCGTCAGCCAGCCGACGAGCAGGTCCGATCCCGCCGCGAGAACGGGGATCCCATCCTCCTCCGCGGAGGCCATGACCTTCATGGCGGACTCGAGCGTGTCGTCCTCGTGAACGGCGGCGGCTCTGCGCAGGAGGCTCGAGGCTGAAACGGCCTCAAGCCCGTCGTCGAGGGCGGCCTCGAGATCGGCGGCGGTGATGATCCCTGAGATCTCTCCCCCCGAGGTCACGATCGGCAGGCTCGTGAAGTCGCCGCCGGCGAAGCGCTCGATCACAAGCTCGATCGGGATCGCCGGTGAAACCGCGGGTGGCGGGTCGCTCATCGCCTCCGAAACGGGGATCTGCTCCATCAGGTTCGGCCTCGAGGGACGATCGACGTCGATACCTCGGCGTCGTAGCTTGAGTGTGTAGATGGTGTCACGGGTCATCTCGTTGCTCAGCGCCGTGGCGACCACGACGGTGACCATCAGCGGAAGGATTATCTGGTAATCGCCTGTCAGCTCGAAGATGATGATCACGGCGGTAATCGGTGCGCGTGCGGCGGCTGCGAATACCCCGCCCATCCCGACAAGGCCATAGGCGCCTGCCGCGACGGCCAAGCCCGGGAGAAGTTCGTGGGCAACCGCGCCGTATGCAGAGCCTAACATCGCGCCCATGAACAGCGCGGGTGCGAACACGCCACCCGAGCCGCCGATCCACATCGTCAGGCTGGTCGCGAGGATCTTCGCGACCAGCAGTCCGACCAGCGCCAGCAGGACGTAGTGGCCGGAGACGGCCAGCTGCAGCACCGGGTAGCCGACGCCGTACATCTGCGGCACGACCAGCAGCAGCGCTCCCAGCAGGACTCCTCCGACGGCCGGTCGCAGCCAGCTGGGCCTGTTCCCCCAGAGGCGGTCGGAGAGGTCCTCTCCCGCGTAGAGGATTCGAACGAAGCCGAGGCCCACCGCCGTCGCCAGGATCCCGAGGCCCACGTAGAGCAGCAGCTCGACGGGAGAGGAGAGATGAAAGGAGGGCAGTTGCAGGAACGGGTTGTCGCCGAAGACCGCGCGTCCGATCGCATCCGCCGCCACGGAGCTGAGCACCACGAGGCCGAACGAGCGTGTCTCGAAGTCGCCGAGGATCAGCTCGAGCGCGAAGAAGACGCCCGCAATCGGCGCGTTGAAGGTCGCCGAGATGCCTCCCGCGGCGCCGCATGCGACAAGCAGGCGCAGCTGGCTCTCCGGCAGCTGGGCCAGCTGTCCCGTGACGGAGCCGAGCGCCGAGCCGATCTGCACGATCGGTCCCTCTCGCCCGACCGAACCCCCCGAGCCGATGCAGATGGCCGAGGCCAGCGACTTCACGACCGGAACCTGGGGGCGCATCCGTCCGCCGAGATGGTTGACGGCGTACATCACCTCGGGTACCCCGTGCCCACGGGCCTCGGGCGCAAAGCGGCTGACGAGCGGGCCGTAGAGCAGGCCACCCACGATGGGCGCCAGGCAGACGAACCACACGCCCAGGCCCGGCAGGTTTGGGTTGCCGGCGTGCCCGGCGGCGCTGTAGTCGCTGTGTCCCGTGAACAGTTCGGTGACGCCCAGGATCATGTACCTGAAGACGACCGCTCCGAGACCGGCGCCAACCCCGACGAGCAGCGCGAGCGCCGTCAGCCCGCTCGAGCCTTCCCGGATCGAGCGGCGCGCCCGGTCCGTCACGCGCGCCCTGAGTGACGGCCTGCGTCCCGGGCGCGAACCCGGGCCGACGGTCGGGCCGTTACCCGACCTCACGCCCCGGGAGCGCCCGAACCCGGGTGGAACAGCGTGGGGTGGGTTGCGCCTTGAGTCACCTATACGAGGCTAGGTGATGCCAGGCACCGCGAACCGCCTGCTGGAGGCGGGTGTCAGCGCCCTGACTCGCGACCTGCCGTGAGGTCCCGGCGATCGAGGAGTTCAGCCTGCCGCGAGCTCGCCGGGGCGCCCGAAGGCCGCGTGCAGGACTCCGTTGACGATGCTGATGATCACGGCGGCAAGTGCTGCCCACCAGAAGCTCCCGATCGTGAACTGCGGAACGATCCAGTGCGTCAGGTAGAGCATGAACACGTTGATGAGGAAGTAGAAGATGCCCAGCGTGACGATGATGAAGGGGATCGAGAGGATCGCCAGGAGGGGCTTCAGCAGCGAGTTGACCAGTGTGAACACGAGCCCCGCGACAAGCGGAACCCACCATTCCGAGCCGTAGTCGAGCCCCGACAGCAGCCAGGTGGCCACGTAGAGGGCCACCGTGTTGAACAGCCAGGTGATTGCCAGCACGCCGAGCACAGGGGAAGCGTATTGCAGCATCAGCGCCTGGCGAGGGTGGGGAGCGGGCTCCCGCGGGCGTGGTCTGCGACGATCAGGCGATGCCCCTCTGGCGCCCGCCGCTGCCGGTGTGTAGGACGGGCATCGTCGCGGTCGCACTTGTCATGGCCGCCCTCGCCTGGGCTCCGGCGGCCGGCGCGGTGATCCCGCCGGGCAATCTCATCCAGAACCCCGGCGCCGAGCAGCCCGCGGCCCCGGCCAGCGAAGCCGAACATGCCGCCCCCACGGGATGGGAAACGTCCGCAAACTTCACCGTGATGGATTATGGGCGCCCCGGGTTCCCGTCGGCGTCGGTGGGCGCCGCCATCGGCGGAGCAAGCAACTTCTTCGCGGGTGGCCCCGGGCCGGCTGAAGCGAACAGCGTGGCCACACAGGTCGTGGACCTCTCGACGGCTGCGACGGAGATCGACGCGGGCCACGTGCGCGCCGGCCTCAGTGCCTATCTGGGCGGGGTCGCCGGCCAGCCCGACGACGCCCGCGTCACCGTCACTTTCAGGTCCGAAGCGCTCGGCGACGGGACCGTGCTCGGCTCTCCCCTCACCGTCGGGCCGGTCACGCCCGCAGACCGCGGCAACGTAACCACCCTCCTCAAGCGCGAAGCGAGCGCCACGGTCCCCGCAGGCGCCCGCTCGGCCGTGGTCACGATCACGGCGACGCGGGCGGAAGGTGCCTACAACGACGGCTATGCCGACAACCTGAGCCTGGTGCTGGGCGAAATCGCTCAGCCACCCCCGCCTCCTCCCGCGGCCGCTCCGCCGCAGGTCACCGCACTCCACCTCGCGGCGCCCCTCGTCGCGGGGCAGACGGCCGTCCTCAGCGCTGTGGTCGCGGGGTCAGCCCAGCGGCTGCTCTGGGACATCAACGGCGACGGCAAGCCCGACGTGGGCTGCGAAGGCTCGGAGACGACCCTGAGCTTCCGCCCGCCCGCGGGGTCCTCGGGGCGGATCTCCGTCCAGGCGGTGGGGCCGGCGGGCAGAGGCGCGGTGTTCGCGCAGACGATCGCCGTCGCTCCCGGCGCAGCGGCCGGCTCGGCGATCGACCGGCGCGTCAAGGCGCTGGTGGCCGCGCGTCCCGCCGTCACGGCATGCGGCCACGCCTCAGACCTGTCCTCGATCACCGCCGTGTTCGACAGGGGACTCGCCAACAGGCTCGACGAAGAAATCTGTCACGACATGACGATCCACGCGGGGCTCGTGGGCGGGCTCGAAGTCAGCGGCTGCTTCTTCCGCATCCACACCCAGGCCGAGGTCCCGCCTGCGGAGCGCGGCCTGTTCGCGGTGCTCTCCGGTGCGCTGAAGGTTCCGACCCACAGCCTCGTGGGAGAAATACCACGCGTGCTCGCCGACTCGACGTCCTACCTGGCCAAGGGTCCCGTCACCGTCGACGGCGTGAGGTTCAGCCCGCGCAACGGCGCGGGCATCATCGTGGCCCCATCCTTCTACAAGGTATTCAGCTCGGACGCCGCCGCGACCGTCGGCGGGATCAGGCTCCGCGAGCAGACCAACTTCAGCCTCGATACGACGCCCAGCGCGGCCGGGCGGATACCGCTCGGCTCGTTCCCGCGCCTCGCCGGAGGCCTCGCTGCGCTCGGCGGGTTCGGGCTCGCCGGCAACGTCGAGGTCACCCTCACGCCGGGAACCCCCGACGCCCCCGCAGGCGCTGAGATCGGCGCCCATCTGCAGCTCCCCAGCTTCCTGGAAATCGGTGGGGTCCATGTTCAGGGCGATGTGAGGCTGCGGGTGACCGGTGACGGGGAAATCGTGCTGGACGACCTGCGTATCGGTCCGATCGACGCCGCGATCGGGCCGCTCGGGGTCGAAGGCCTTCAGATCGACTACGCGCGGGCCACCCAGGAATGGCGGGGCCAGGGAGAACTGTGCGTCGTGGTCGTCTGCCTCGACGCGCGCGAAACCCCCGGCCAGGCACCGCCCGGCGGCGTCGTGATCCGCAACGGCCGGCTCGTGCGGGCGTACGCGAACCTCAACTTTCCCGCGCCCGGGATCACACTGTTCGCGGGGGTTCAGCTGAATCGCATCGGCGCCGGGATCGGTCTTGATCCCACGCGCTTCCTGGGCGGCGCCGGCCTGACGGCGCTCGGCATCTTCCAGATCAATGGCGCTCTCGTACTCGCGCTTCCGACCGACGCGACGCCGTTCACGCTGAGTCGCGAAGAGAACGGCAACGACTTCCCGGCCGAGTTCTACACACGTCCCTATAAACGATTCACGCTGGCGGTGGGCGCCGACGCGTCGCTCAAGGTGCCGCTCATCTCGGAACCGATCCCGCTCGCGAGGGCCTACTTCCTCTACGAGGCGCCCGGTTACGTCGCCTTCGGCGGCGGGGTGCAGGCGAACTTCTTCGATGTCCTCTCCCTTGAAGGGCGCGCCGACGGCGAATTCAACGCCGCCAATGGCCGCTTCAACCTCAGCGGCCAGATCAAAGTCTGCCTGGCCGACGTCGTCTGCGCGGGCGCGATCGCGTACCTCTCGAGTGTGGGCGTGGGCGGCTGTGTCTCACTGGACGCGGGATTCCTGGGTACCTACAACGTCGGCGGCGGGGTCGTCTACAACCCGTTCGAGATCAAGCTCTGGCCGTTCGACGGATGTCGCTGGTCGCGCTTCAAGGACGACAACGTCTTCACGGCCCGGGCTGCAGGGCCGGGGCGGCCGATCACGATCCAGGTCAAGCGGGGCGAGCGCAGTCGGGCCGTCGCGCTGGATTCAGCCTCGAACGCCGCACGCGTGCGCGTCCAGGCTCCCGGCGGTGAGACGGTCGAAAGCCCGGCCGGGCCGGGCATGAAGATCACGCGTGGCGTGCGGATCATGCGCTCCGAGCAGTTGCACCAGACGGTCGTCGGCCTGGTCAACCCGGCGGCGGGCACCTACACGATCGAACTGCTCCCCGGCTCGCCGGCGATCACCAACGTCTCGGAGGCGAGCGATCCGCTCCCCGCGCGGGTGAGGGCCGCCGTCCACAGCCACGGGACCCGGCGGACGCTGGCCTACAACGTCCTGCCCCGTCCCGGGCAGTCGGTCCAGTTCGTCGAAGTCAGCGGCTCCCTTCGAAAGCCGATCGGGACCGTCACGGGAGGGCGCGGGACGCTGGTGTTCTCCCCGGCCCCCGGCGGCGACGTCCGGCACATCGAGGCGCAGTTCACCCTCGCCGGCATCCGCGCGGAGACGCGCACCGTGGCGAGTTTCAGGCCTCCGTCTCCCTACCTCGCCCGCCCGGCACACCTGCGCGTGCGGCGCCGGGGTGGCGCCCTGGTAGTGAGATGGCGGGCCGTGCCGGGTGCCACCGGCTACGAAATGGTGACCACCTCGCCGACCCAAGGCCAGCGGATGGTCCGAGTGCGTGGCCCGGGCAAGACCCTGCGAGGCGTCGCGCTCACAAGCGCCGGCAGCGTCTCCGTCCGCGCATTCGCGCCGATGCGCAGCGGCGCCGGCGTCTCGGCCAGGTTCCGCGCCGTGCGGCGGCTGAGGAGCAGATTCCGGGTGTTGCCCCGCGCGGCGCCGGCCCTGCGCCACGGCTAACCTGGGCTGGTGTCGACTGTTCTCGCCTGTCCTTCATGCGGGAGGAAGAACCGCGTTGCTCCTGTGCCGCGGGGGACGCCGCGGTGCGCGAGCTGCAAGACCCCGCTGCCGTGGATCGTGGCGGCCGACGAGCAGAGCTTCACCGCGGAGACCGAAGCCAGCGTGCCGGTCCTCGTCGACTTCTGGGCGCCATGGTGTGGACCGTGCCGGATGGTGGAGCCGGTGCTCGGGCAACTCGCCGGCGAGCGAGCCGGAGCGCTGAAGGTGGTCAAGGTCAACGTCGACGAGAACCCCGGGCTGGCCGCCCGCTTCCAGGCGATGAGCATTCCCCTTCTCCTCATAATGCGGGACGGCGAGGAGGTCGACCGCGTGGTTGGCGCCGTCCCCAAGGCAAAGATCGAGCAGCATCTCGCAGCGAGCTGATCGAGTCGGGGAACCTGGCACAGCGGTGCGTGTCAGACTCCGGCGATGGCGATCCCCGGGGTGCGTGACATAGGGGACGGTCGTGAGCTTGCGGAGCTCGCGATCGAAGCACACGGTGGACTTCGGCGCTGGCAGCGCGACCCTGAGGTCACGGTCCGGCTGTCCTCCGGAGGCTTCGCCTTCGCGTCCAAGCTCCAGGGCCACGCGGTAAGGGACGTCGTGGCCCGCGTCGCGACGAGCACCCAGCAGGTCGTCTTCGAGCCCTATCCATCCGGGGGCTCGCGCGGGAGCCTCGATGCCCACGGGCAGGTGCGCATCGCCGATCAGCGTGGCGTCACATTGCAGGAGCGCCGCGAGCCGCGCCGGGCATTTGGCGACCTGCGCCACAAGCTCTGGTGGGACCGGCTGGACATCCTCTACTTCGGCACCTATGCGATCTGGACCTATCTCTCCTCGCCGTTCGTGTTCGCAGGCGACGGCTTTGGCCTGAGGGAGCTCGAGCCGTGGTCCGAGCAGGGCGAGACGTGGCGACGGCTCGCCGTGACCTTCCCGGCTCATCTACAGACACATTCTCGAGAGCAGGTCTTCTACATCGACGCTGCCGGCCTGATCCGCCGTCACGACTACACGGCCGAGCCCTTTGGGCAATGGGCCCGGGCAGCCCACTACTGCTTCGATCACAGCTCTTTCGACGGCCTGATCCTGCCCACGCGACGGCTGGTCTACCCGCGTCGCGGCGACAACCACCCCAGGAGCCACCCGCGGCTCGTATGGATCGAGCTGTCCGAGGTGCCCGGCCAGCCGAATGCCGGCTAGCGACGGCGGCTGAATTCCCAGCGGAACAGCAGGTCCAGGCCGGTCATCGAGTAGCCGTCGACACGGGGTTCGCCAACACGCGCCAAGGGCCAGTACCCGACCGTGATCGGCTCTCCTTCGACGATCTGCCCGATCGCTTCGTCGACATGCAAAGGCAGTGTGCCCGGCCCGACCGCGCTGAGGCCGACGCCGTCAGTCGAATGGATCCGGGTCCGGATGGCTCTGCTGCGGACGGATATGACGTGGACGTGCACCTTTCTGGTCGTTGTCCCGTTCGGCCTCGGCCGGATCACAGGACCGACGAAGCGGGCGGTGCAGCAGGTGTAGGTGCCGGGCAGGTCCTGGCCGGTCAGGGTGTTGACCCGGCTCGATCCGGTCAGGACGGTCAGGCGCAGCGGCGCCGGGTTCGCACCCGAGCGGATCTGGATCCGCCTGATCCATCCCGATGAGGGGACAAGGAAGCTGGGGCGCAGAGAATTCAGATATCCGGCGCTCCGGTAGGTGCATGTGACCTGCCTGCTCGGGGCGAGTTCGACGCCGCCGATCGGACCGAGGATCAGTGCAGACTCGCACCCGTAGGTGGTGTTCGGCGCACCCTTCATGTTGCTGCCGAACCAGGCTCCCGACGCCGATCCTGCGAGAGCAAGGACGCCGGCAACGATGAGGACCAGAGCAGCCGATCCGCGGGCCCGCATGATCAGCCGTGCTCGATCTTCGACGTCCGTCCCCGAGCCCGTGCCGCAATCCTCTCGGCGGAGCTCACAGAGAGATTGGCCAGCGCCATCAGCCGGGCAACGGCCTCGACCGCCCCCATCTCATCCACGGTTAGGCGCTCCGCTGCCGCGGCCTCGATCTCGGGCCTAACCGGGCGGCGAAAGCGGCCCTCGGCGAGCGCGCTCGCGTAAACGACGGCAGCGCGGCTGCGCTCATCCAGCGCAGCCAGGTCCCCCAGGCCGATTGCCTTCAGCTCATCACTGCTCACCCCGGCGCGCAGCGCCCAGCGCTGGTGCACGAACGTGCATCCGTCGCAGGCGTTGACGCGACTGACGGCCACCATGACGCGCTCGCGCAACATGGCATCGAGTCGGCTACGGAGGTAGACGCCAGCGAGCGGCCCGCTGCGCTGAGCTACGCCGACAACGTCGCGCGCCCACTCGGCGGGCGAAGCAAATCTCCGCGGGGTGTGCGTAGGCATCGTTGCCGTGGACATGCTGGCACCCAGGGTATGCGATCGAGGCTCGCCAAGGTCGAGTCCGCTGCGCTGCCTGCGATTGGCCAGATCAGCGAGCGCCACAGGGGCACGCTCGCAGCCGGCCGCTCACCTGACGCTGAAGCGGACGCGCCGCGTGGCGAGCGACGCCTGCGTCGTGAGGCCCGAGTGGGCGAGGACCGCGACCGTGCCGATGACCCTGTAGCTGCCGTGGGAGAGGCCTTTGAGCGTGTAGGTCGCGGAGCGGTGGGCGGCCGAGCGGATCACCGCGTGGTGTGCGATCACCCGGCCGCCGCGGCGCACAACCCAGCTGTAGGCGAGCGAAGAGCCCGCGGGCAGCCTGTGCAGGGCAGCCGAGATCTTCAGGGCGACGCGGTGCGCTCCCGCTCGACGGGCGCTCAACGCCCGCACGCGTGCCAGGCGCACCCTGCGCGAGTGGTTGCGCAACGTGAGCCTGTGTCCCCCGACCCGGACGTGCAGGGTGGAGCCCGCGAGTTTCGACCAGCGAATGCCCGACACGGTCGCCGTGGCCCCCTTGCCGATGCGGATCCGCCCGCTGCTGAACGTCTCGGGTGCCCCGTCACGGCCCGCCGCCGAGAGCGTCAGGCTGAACGTCGCCGCGGCGCCGCGATGGGAGAACGTGAGCGCGCCGGCAGATCCGCTCAGGACGAGCGAATCACCGCCACCGCCGAAGCTCGTGGTGGTCAGCTGCACGGTGCGGGCCTGCCCGTGCGTTGTCTTGACGAGCGCGAGGGAGAGTGGTTTGTGCCCCGCCGTCGTCGTGAAGGAGACCTGCGGGCTCGAGGACGTGAAGCCGAGCGTGTCTTTCGCCCCGTTGCGCGCGCCGGTGCTGACCTGCGAGGCGAAGCCGTTGCCGAGCAGCGTGTGTGTGTCGTTGCCCGACGCCTCGCCGGTGACGGTCTCCTTGAACGCCCCCGCGCGGGCTGCGAGAAGGTAGGACTGCGATGCGACGGCGCTCGTCGCTGCGGCGCGCGCGCCGACGAGCCCGCCGAACTGGACGGCTTCGGGTCGTGTCGCGGGATCCGGGTTCGGCTGTCCGTCCGGGCCGAGCAGCTTGTGCCCGGAGGCGTCTTCCAGCTGTGTCACCTGGCTCGAGGCGGGCGCCGATCCGCCGTCCGAGCTGTTGCTCGTGAAGAGGTACCCGATCGACCCCGGCCCGCCGACCATCGACGGGCGCGTGGGGAACGTGCCGGGGTCGGTGACGACCAGCCCCGTCACGCCGCCTTTGATGCCGGTGCTGGGCAGTTCCCATTCGCCGTCGGAGCCGATGTGGATGCGGCTGGAGATCACGTTCGCTTCGTGGTGGGAGGCGTTGCCTTCGCCTTCCTCGCTGCCGTTCTGGCCGAAGGGGTCGTTTGAGTCGTAGACGTCGATGTAGTAGTCGCCCGGTGCGCCTTCGAGGTCATAGGCGATGACCACATGCCCGCGCCCGCCTTCCTCGAGCGCCACCAGGGGATATTCACCGCGCGAGAACGCTTCCTTGATCTCGTCGAACACTTTCTTCGACATCGCCACGCCGCCCGAGGCCCCCTGTTCGGTCTCGGTCCCGAAGAAGTGCGAGAGGAACTCGGTGCTCAGCTGGGAGACGTGACGGGCGTTGATGAAGTTCGTGAGTGCCGGCGTCGGTCCGCTCGCTGCGCTGAGGCCGAACACGTCGGATGCGTTGCCGGGCGGCAGCGTGTTGAGCTGCTTGTACCCCTCGAGCAGGCGCTGGCTGGAGAGTGACATACCGAAGCATGCGCCCGAGTTGAGGCCGTTGTCGGCGATCACCTGCACGATCAGCGCGATCGGGTTGGGGAGGGTGATGGTGCAGCCGAGCGGCCAGCAGAGGTCGATCTTGATCTCGGTCTGTTCGGCTCCGAACGCTTCGGTCAGCTGCGAGAACGTGACGTAGGGCGAGTAGTTGTGGAACTGGTAGCCGTTCACGTTGCGGTAGCTGTCGATCGTCATCGGTGAGGGCGCGGTCTGCGTCGCGCCGCCGCTCGCCACCGTCACGGTCCCCGAGGTCGCAAGTCGCGGTACGACCGCTTTGAGCGCCGTGCCGCCCGCGCTCACCGAGCTCGCCTGCACCGTCGCGGCGGGATTTCCGAAACGCACGGTGCTGCCTGGGCAGAAGCCTTCGCCGGTCAGCGTCACTTCGGTGCCTCCCAGCAGCTGCTTGGGAGTGTGGCCCTTCAGCGGCGTGATCGCCGAGATCGTCGGCGGCGCGCGTTCAACGATCACGTTCGCGGGCGGCTCGGCGAACGCGCCGCTCGTGCCGAGGACCTTCACGTTGGTCGCACCCGTCGCAGGGCCGTTCGCGTTGCGTGTGATCGTCAGGCGCTGTTCGTTGACGCCCGCGATATCGAAGTCGGAGGGTTCGAGCACCGTGTCTTCGAGGGCCGTCACGGGCAGGTCACTGCCCGCGGCGGGGTTCGACACGGACAGGTCGACCGGTCCCGGGAACCCCGCTTCGAGGATCGTGCGGACGGCTACGCGCGCTGTCGAGCAGGGGGCGAGCTTCACCTCCGTGATGGCGGGCACGCTCGAGGCGTTCCCGGCCAGCACCGCGAAGGGGGCCACCACGGCGAGGTGGATCGCCACGCTGTGGTTCGCGCCGGCTTCTGAGGTTTCGGGGATCGCTTCGATCGCACCGTCGGCTTCGGCGAGGGGCGCGGTCGTTTTCGCTTTCAGGGTGAGCGTGCTCGAGCTCTGCGTGTTTTCCAGCACTTCCGGTTCGAATGTCGCCGTCACCCCCGCCGGCAGGCCGCTGGCCTGCAGGTGCACGTTGCCTTTCGAGCCGTTGTCCCGCAGCACCGTGACGGTGTGTTTGATCGTGCCTCCCTGCGCGATGCCGCCGCTGGCGTTGACCGAGAGCGTGATGTCGGGGGGCGCTTCGCCGACCTTGAACTTGAGGCTGTCGAAACCGACGGTGGGCGACGCCGAAGTCGGGTTCGGTCCGGTAGAGCGCGAAGTAGGCGATCTCGTAGCTCGGCGCGACGAAGCTGATCGGGGTCGTGATCGCGGCCGATGACGACGTGACTGTTTCGTGCCCGATCAGGTGGTGGTCGGGACCGTAAGCGTCGAGCCGGAAGGGAACGCCCGCGGCACCAGTGTCGCCCACGTAGGCGGTCACTTCCTTGGCGAAGGAGCTCATCGCGGCGAAGGTGCCCGCCGGTCCGAACTCGATGCCGCAGTAGTTGGAGGCGAACAGCGGCGTGGACTCGATCGGCGAGCCTTCGCGGGTGATCGGGCCGAGGCAGTTCGCTTTGCTTGAGACGACGTTGTTCGCGGGTTCGGACCCAACGGTGAAGGCGTAGGGCGTCGCTTCGCCGAACACCACCCCGGTGGCTTCGTACTGGTTTGTGACGCGTACGCCCGCCGCGAGGTTGTCGAAGTTCACTTCGCGGACTTCGACCGCCGCCGACGCGTTGCCGGCGCCTGCCAGTGCCAGCAGGGCGAGCGCGACCGGTACGGAGAACCATGCGCCCCTCAGGGCGCGGCGCTCGCACCGAATGCCGCCGTCTGACACCGCCGGTTTCACCTCCTGACGCGCCGCTCTCGCGACCCCGGAAGACACGTCCGTTCTAACCGAACCGGGCTCGCAAGTCAAGCGGGCGAGGGGCAACGCGCCGGTGTGTTGGCTGAATGTTCTAGGAGCCCGTCATTACGGGCGGTCGTCGCGAGGTCAGATCACGCGAACCGAGCGTGTGGATCGGTGTACCCGACCTCTCCCGACGCGCACAGACAGTTCGACGGATACATGCTGGGGCTGGGACAGCCCGGCGATCTCGAGCTCGCGGAGCAAACGCTGGCCTTCGACCGTCGGGTGGATGGTCACGGTTGTCCTGGCATGTTTGGGCCGTCGCACTGTCGCACTGCCGATCGCCGCTGAGCGATGGCCGTGCCAGGTGTGGCTGCTCAGGCGCACCGCGAGCGCGAAGCCGAGCGCCAGCGTCAGCCGAGCGGCGCCGCGCGCAGCCGTGGGCTGCGGTGCCGAGGCGAGGGCGACGGCCTGGCTGAACGCTTGCCCGTCGGCTGCCTTTGGGTGGCGAGCGATGAGTGCGGCGAGGGCAGCGGCCGTGTTCAGATGCGAAACCGATGCCGCTCGCGCGCCGGTGCGTGGGTCAGCCGCCAGCGACGATGCGACAGCTGCTTCGGAGGCGCTTGATTCGGTGAAGCCGCCGGCGAGTGAGCCGTCGACCTCGATCAGGCCCGGATCGCCTTCGCCGCCTTCGGCCGCGTGGCCCAGCGCCTGCAGAAGTGCTTCGACGTCGCCTGTCGTTTGGGCGTTCGGGGTGAGGGTGGGATCGTTCGAAAGCTTCCGGGCAGCGCTCTGCACGGCTGTGTTCGGGTCGGTGGTGCTCAGATCGGCGAGCGCCTGTTTGATCTCGCGTGCCTGCTGCACCGAGTAGGGGGACGAGGGTTCCGGATGCTGCTGCACGGTGATTCGCGCCATCGTCGTGAGGTTGCGTAGGAACGCCGCCCGCTGGCAGGAAGGCCCTTCCGCTGCGATGGCCACAGGCCCGGAGTGCCGGCTCGCACGAGCTGCTTCTGCGCCGCAGGCGACGCTCAGCGTGATCGGCGTTGCCGGCGAGAGCGTGGTCGGGAACACAAGGCTGAGGCCCGAGCAGTCCGACGGCACGCAGAGAACGAACGACGACGGCGGTTCGTTCGCCGTGCCGGGCGTCCCCGTCTTGGAGCCTCCAGCCCGTACGGCCGTGTAGGTGGAGTGGCTGCCGTTCGTGTCGCTGAATTCGCCGGTGAGCCTGTTGCCTTCGATGGTCCCGCGGTTGTGCGATTCGTAGGACGTGCCTTCCTGGTCAACGTCGAACTTGTATTCGTTGCCGTTGACCTGGCATGCGGTGAACCTGAAGCCCGCGAGCGAGGTCCTGCCGGTGCAGGCCCCGCCTGCTTCCTGAGAGGCGACCGTCCAGGGCTGGTGGTTGCTGGGATTCCAGGTGCCGACGAAATTGGCGTTCGCGGCGGCGATCGCCGGGAGTGCCAGCCCCAGGGCGAGCACCAGAGCAGCCACGGCCGGCAGCGCCGGGCCGGTACTGCCGCTCGGGCCGCGCGAGTGGCGAGTGCCCGCGATACCGGAGATGCTCGCGCAAAATGTTTTCATGTCCCCAGGCCTGTCCACATCCTCGGTTGTCAATCCAACGGCGGGCAAGGCTACTCCCGTTTCCGGGTCGCCCGGCGACACCCCTCGGGCCTGCTGACTTTCAGGCACACCGGGCCCGAGACGCAAGTGGGCAAACTCCCCGCAAAGCCGCACTATTGGGTCCGGCTCGCCAGTTGCGGCCCGGCTACGTAGTCATGACGTAGGCGTGATGCGGGAGAGCTGCGCCCTCTACTCGCGCTCGGCCGCTGTCGAATCCCTCGGCGGGGCGGGGGTGAGGCCGTGGCGGCGCATGACCTCACCGATCGCGGTCAGGTTCGGCGGGCCACCGGCGCCGGCGGCGAGGACCTCGGCGATCTCGCGGAAATAGGCCGCGCCGAAAACGCCCGGGGTCGCGATCGCCAGGAACGTCGCGTCAATGTCGCCGTGGTTCTCAAACCCGTGGATTTGCCCGCGCCGCACGCACACCGCCTCGCCGGGTCCGATATCGACCGTTGCGCCGTCGATCGTCCAGGTCGTGGTGCCCTTGAGCCCGTAGATCGTCTCCTCGAACCCGTCGTGGCTGTGCGGCGCCGGCATCCGCGAGTCGGCTGGGACGTAGCACTCGAACACCGACGCGCTCCCGTTCGAATCCCCGGCCTCGACCAGGAAGCGCACGCCGAACTCACCGACAGTGATCTTCTCGTTGTTCACGGTCTCGTACACGCCCGCTCCTCTCGATGGTTCTGAACATGTGGCGCCCCTTCGGGCAAACGCCATTGAGTCAAGTGATTTGACCAATGTATACTTAGACCATGAGTCTGTCAAGTGGCTTTACTCAGCCCGATGTTGTTGAGCCTTCGCCGCCACCGCTGATCGGGGCGCTGTTGCGAGTCCCATGGGAGACGGTGCGCCAGCGAATGCTCGCCGGCCTCCACGACCGCGGGTTCACCGACCTCGTCGCAGCGCACGTCGACGTCTGGCGGTACCCCGGCCCCGAGAACCAGCGCCCCTCGGAACTCGCGACCCAGACGCGCATGACCAAGCAGGCGCTCAACTACCTCCTCGGGCAACTACAGGAGCTCGGATACCTGACCCGCGAAACCGACAGCGACGACCAACGCTCCAAGCGCGTCCGTCTCACCCCCAGAGGCCATGCTGCAACCAGGGCAATCTACGAAATCGTCCAAGAGGTCGAAGGCGACTGGGAACAACAGTTGGGACCGCGAAAGTTCGCTCAGCTACGCCGCCTACTCACGCAGCTCTACACGATCACCACGCCGAGGAACGACCCGGCGTAAGGGTCGCAGCGGCCCTGCGGTCTACCCGGGCGGCCCGGTGCCGCACCTCAGCCGAACGTGACCGATCCACTGAGGGTCCCCGCCTTGACGGCCTTGGCGCGTTTCGTGCCGACGGGGACGCCGCACGCCGGGCCACCGGTGAAGCTCTCCGAGCCGGTCCCCGCCAGGCTGAGCGGCGAGTAGGGCCCGGCCGTGAGGCTCCCTGAGAGCGCGGCGCTCGGCGATTCGGTCAGGACGATCCCGAAGGTGCCCGTGGTGGTCGACGGCTTGCTCTTCGGAGTCCATTTGAGCTTCACGGGGCCGCTCGCCGCTTCGCCCACGCCGGTCAGCGCCGAGCACGACACCGGTTCCGTTGTCGTCAGCGTCGCGGTGTACTTCGCTTCTGTGAACGGCTCGCCGACGCAGCCGGTCAGCGTGCCCTTGATCTTGAGCGTCTGCACCGCGGGTGTGTTCGTCAGGCCCGGTTTGAGCTTGATCGTGGCGGTGTCGCCGGTGCAGAGTTCCGACGGGGGGACGACCGTGTATTCGACCGTCGCGGTGCCCTGTTTGCCGTCTTTACTCACCGCTGTGACCGTGTAGGTGTGGGCTCCGAGCGCGCTCGTGTCCAACGTCCCTTCGCCGGCCGTGGCGCCGTTCTGGTCGCTGCAGCTTTCGATGCCGGGTCCGCCCGCTCCCTCGGCGCAGGAGAAGGTCGTCCCGACGATCTGGCCCTGCAGGTATTCGCCGCCCGCGGCCGGCGATTTGACCTGCGCCGTCGGAGGTGCCGCGACGGTGTAGCTGATCGACGTGGTGGTTTTCTGGCTGTCTTTGCTGGTCGCCGTGACTGTGTAGGAGTGCGCGCCGACGGTTGAGGTGTCGAGTGTGCCCGACGTTCCCGACCCGCCGTGCGAGTCGGTGCACGAGGCGATCCCCGGTCCGCTGGCGCCCTCGGCGCAGGAGAACGCGGTGGCGACGACCTGCCCCGGCGCGTAGACGCCGCCGCCGGCAGGGGCGGTAATCGAAGCCGACGGAGCGGCGGCGACTGTGTAGGTGATCACGGTGATGGATTTCTGGCCGTCTTTGCTGTACGCATACACCCCGTACCCGTGCAGGCCCGGTTCCGAGGTGTCGAGCGTTCCAGATCCCCCCGTGGCGCCGCGCGAATCCTGCGCATGTGGAGATCCCCGGTCCGTATTGGCTGTCAGTGCACGAGAACGTGGTGGTGACGACCTGGCCTTGCGCGTAGGTACCGCCGCCGGGCGGACTGGTGACTGTTCCCGTCGGAGGCGCGGCGACGGTGTAGGTGATCTGCGCGGTTGATTTCGCGCCGTCGAGACTGGTCGCGGTCGCCGTGTAGGTGTGGGGTCCGTACGTGGACGTGTCGAGCGAACCGGGCGACCCCGCGCCATTGGAGTCGAGACACGATGCGATCCCGGGATCGAAGCTGTACGGGAAGCAGTTGAATTCCGTCCCGACGGGCTGCCCTTTTTCGTAGATGCCGCCCGGCGCCGGGGCGACGATCCCCACGAACGGTGGTTCGGCTACCGAGTAGGTGATCGACGTCGTCGAGGACTCTCCGTCTTTGCTGGTCGCCGTGACCGTGTACGTGTGCGCGCCGGGCGAGGACGTGTCCAGCGTCCCCGATGTCCCCGAGCCCCCGTGCGAGTCGGTGCACGACGCGACGCCCGGACCGAATTCTCCCTCGGCTGCAGGAGAACGCCGTCCCAACGACCGATCCAGTCACGTAGGTGCCGCCGGACAGCGGTGAGCTGATCGACGCTTTCGGCAGGTCCGGGCCGATTTGGGCGACGTTTCCGGTCGAGGATTCCGTCGCCCACGCGCGAGTCCCTTCGGCGTAGAGCGACTCCGGTCCGTTGACCGAGGAGACCGTGTGTTCGATCGCCGTGCTCGCGACGTTGAACTGGCTGACCGTGCTGTTGCCGTTGTTCCCCACCCAGACGCGGCTTTTGTCGGAGAAGACCCCGACAGGGCTGTTGAAGCCGCTGATCGTGCGTTCGACAGTGCCGCTCGCCGCGTTGATCACGCTGACCGTGTTGGAGGTGAGGTTCGTTACGAACACGCGGGTTCCGTCGGAGTACACGCCGGTCGGGCGGGTGCCGACGGTGATCGTCTTTTCGACTTTCGCGGTCGCCGGGTTGACCTCGCTGACCGTGCCCGAGCCCGCGTTCGCCACCCACGCGTGGGTGCCGTCAGAGGAGACGGCGAACGGTTCGCTGAGCCCCGTGATCGTGTTTTCGACTTTGGCGGTCGCCACGTTGATCACGCTGACGGTGCTGGAGAAGGCGTTTGTCACCCACACGTGGGTGCCGTCGGAGGAGATCGTGTTCGGGTTGGAGCCGACGGTGATCGTGTTTTCGACTTTGGCCGTCGCAACGTTGATCTCGCTGACGCTGTTCGACCCGAAGTTCGCCACCCAGACGTGGGTGCCGTCGTCGGACACGGCGTACGCGTTGCTGCCGACGGTGACCGTGTTTTCGATCGCGCGCGTCGCGGCGTTGATCTCGGTGACCGTGGTTCCGCGGTTGGCAGACCAGATGTGCGTCCCGTCGCCCGACAGGCCGAACGGAGTACCGCCGACTTTGACTTTGTTGGCGACCACCCAGGCGCCGGCCGAAGCGGCCCAGACGCTGCATGCCGTGATCGTGAGCACCGTCGTCAGCACTGCGACGCGTAGCGGTGTGCGTGCTCCTGAAGATGTGCTCCTCACAGCGTCAAGCCCCCTTGCTCGGTTGTCGGTGAGGGGGCGGAGAGCCGCCCCCTCGAGTCGTGGTCGCTGCGCGCGGCTGTCCCGGCGCGCGCCAACGCGTCGCGCTCCGGCCTCCATCCGTGATCCGGGTCGCCCCCGGCTTGGCGGGGATTTAACCGGATCGGCGAATGCGGCGTCCGTAGGACGGTCGACGCGGCACGGCGCCGTCCTCGTGATTCCCGCCGGGCCATTGGCGCAGGGTCTCGCGAACCAGGCAACCCGAGAATGCAGGGGCGCCCGGCCTCTGAGACCCCTCGCCTACCGCTTCAGCGCTTTGTTCCCCAGTCTGTGATGCGAGCGGCTGGAGACGCAGGGATGGTAGGTGCGCCGGGCGGCGTAGCGCCGACCGTGCGCGCCGAGCGCTTCGATCCTGACCCCGACGGCGCCCTGCGGCCTGCCGAGGAGGCTGATCTTCGTCGAGCGGGCCGCTCCGGGCAGGCGCCTGTAGATGACGCCGTCGAGACGGACGGCGACGCTGCGCAGGCGTATGCCCTTGCGAACACGCCAGTGAATGACCTCGACACGCCTGCTGGCGCAGGCCGGGACGATCTTCAGCGGGGGGGCCGGCGGCGCCCCGCCGGGACCCGGTTCGTGGGTGCCGCCGCCGGGCGTGGTCGAGACGAATTCGGCGCCGACGGAGGACAGGTCTTCGCCGATCGTGACCGTGCAGGCCCCAGTTCCCGAGCAGGCACCCGACCAGCCCGCGAAGCTCGAGCCTGCGGCGGCTTCGGGGGTCAGGCTCACGGTGCTTGCTTCCTGGAACGCCGCGGTGCAGGTGGCCCCGCAGTCCATGCCGGCGGGGGCGCTGGTCACGGTCCCCGAGCCCGCACCGGCCTTTGTGAGGACCAGCGACGTCTTGATTTCGCGGAAAGAGCTCTCGATCTCGGCGCCGAGGGTGACTTCACCGTTCCAGACAACCACCGAATGGCCGCTGTGGTCGAGCGCGACGTGCGGCCCGTAGGATTCTTCCCCTTCGAGGCTGAGCTGGTTCGGAACTTGCCAGGTGCCGTTCGCAAGCAGGCTGCTGGTACGCGTCGCGTAGTTGTGGGTGCTTTCATTCCAGCCGGACCAGACCACCTGTGCGGCACCCGCGGGGGACATCGCGACCTGCGGAGCTTCGGCTTCGGCGCCGACCGGGGAGATGCGCACCGGCGAGGTCCAGGACCCGCCGGTCGTCAGCTGCACTCCTTCGACCGAGCCGACCGAGCCATCGAACCGGTACCAGGCGGCGACGGCGTCGCCCGCCGAGTCGACGGCAACCTGAGGCGCGTGCGCTTCCAATCCGGAGGTGGAGACCGATTCGGGCGGGCCCCACGCGCCGGAGGCGGGTAGCGAGGCGACTTCGGCGAGGAGTCCGGTTGAGCTCCGCGACCAGATGGCAGTGAAGTCCCCGGTGGTGGGATCGGCGACGACGTGAGGCGGTTCGGTGACGGTCGCGGGAGCGGAGACCGGGGTTTCACCATTCCAGCTGCCACCGAGCGGCAGGACATTCGATTCGACCACGGAGGTGGCTCCGGACGACGACTGCCAGACGGCCAGCGCGGTTCCGCTCGCGTTCATCGCCACGTCCGGCGCTTCGGCGTTGAGGGCGCTGCTCGAGATCGCCAGCGGGCTCGCCCAGGCGCCGCCGGAGGGCATCGAGGAGGCAAGGATCACGTGGTTGCCGCCGACCCCCTGTCGCCAGATGACAACCGCGTCGCCGGCGGGATCGATCGCGACGGCGGGGGTCTCTACCACGGCGGCGCCGAATTCGAGCGTTGCCGGCCCTTCCCAGCCACCCCCGGCCGGCTTGTAGTTGACTTCGATCGCTTCGGACCCGGCGAACCGCTGCTTCCAGGCGGCGATGACGTCGCCCGCGGGATCCACCGCCAGCGTCACGCTTTCTGCGTTGCCGACCGCCCCCGAGAGGTCGATCGGCGCACCCCAGCTGCCGCCGAGCGGGCGGTCGCCAGCCTGTGCCAGGAGATGCAACCCGTCGCTGCGGGTCCAGACCGCCGTCGCATTTCCGGCGGCGTCGATCCCGACCTCACTCCAGCTGGCGCTACCGCCAGGGATCGAAACTTCTTCCGGCGCGCTCCAGGCGGCCGCGCCTGCCGGGGCGGCCGCGATCGCGAGGAGGACCAGCAGCACGGTCAGCGCGAGAACGGCACGGCGGACGGCTGGCGGGACGAGACGGACAGGGGCGGGCAATGGGGTTCCTCTCCTCTGGGGGCCGGCCCGTCATCGACCATCCATGCCCGGAACATGAGCCGCGGCCGAAGAGCGGACCGACGGCGCGCCTACCTATCCGACGGCTGAACGCCGAAGGCCAGTCCCTCGGGAACCGCCACCTCCGTCGGAGGCAAGTAGGCCGCCGCGTGGAGTCCCGGGCGCGGAGTCCTCCAAGCTCGGATCAGCTTCCGGCGAGTGCGCCGGCATAGACCTGCCATGCGAGGGCGCTCTTGGCGACCAGGCTGAGGATCAGGTACACGCGCTCGGCGAACACCGGGTCCGCCCAGCGCCCGCGCCCACGGTAGGCCAGCCACATGTTTACGGCGAAGGTGTTGAACAGCAGGAACAGGGTCAGGAAGATCGCGAACACGAACCCGGGCACGCCTGCGCTGTTCGCCTGTGACACGCCCAGCTGCAGGCCGATCGCTATCCATGGGACCGCGCCGGCGATACAGCCGTAGATGAAAGGCCGCCAGTCGACGGGCGCGCGTCCGGCGTTTGCCCGCTCCATCGCCAGTCCGAACAGGATCATCGCGGTGTTCACGCCGAACAGCGCTATCAGCGCGACCGCGTCGGTCACGCCGGCGAGCATCGCGATCAAGACGACCATGATCGACGCGCTGAGGGAGTACTCCCACCAGCGCGCGGGGTTGACCCCGCGCGAGACGTTCGCCAGATACCACGGGCGCACTCGCGGCGAGACGACGGTGAGATGGTCGGCGGCCGCGAGCAGAAGAAACGCCGCGACGGCGAGGTCGACCCTCAGATTGAACAGCTGGGCGGGCCCTCCGTAGCGACCCTCTCCAGGCGGCCCGGTCATGTAGCGGACGTTCACCGGCAGCGACGCGGCCTTCGCCAAGCCGAGGATCAGGATCGCCTGCGCCAGGTGCGCGAGCCCAACGATCACATTCAGACCAACCAGTCGCGGGGCCGCACTCGCGACCGGTGGCGAGGACGCTGATGGGGACGCGGGCGGGCTCACGGGAGCAGCATAGGCGCGCCGGCGGGCCAGGGATTGCAGACGTCGCACTGGCCGGGGTCGGCCGTACTGCTCAGCGTGAGTTCTGGCGGATGGAGCCTCCATATGGGGCTCGACGCCTCGCTGCGGAACGCGCCCCCTGCCTGTCAGTGTCTGCTCCCTCGTTGTCATGGCTCGGGATCGCGGGCGCGACCAGCCTGCTTCTCCCGGCCCCTCATCCCCGGCTGGTCAGCTCGGAGTCGGCTAGATTGGGCGCCATGCCGGGACGGAAGGACAAGCCGGTGCCCCCGCTGAGTGACGCCGAGCAGGTGGCCGGACTGCCCGAGGCACAGCGGGCGTTTCAGAACCTCATCCGGACGGTCCGCTACTTCTGGGACCGGTCAAGCGGGGGCCACAACGACGGCTGGTATCACCTTCGCTCTGCGCTCCTTGAGGCGGAGCGATTCGAGGTGGCCCTGCAGCCGCCGCCGGCAAACGCCGACCAGCGCCGCGAGCGCGAAGAGAGGGCCGAACTCCGGCCTCCGCCAATCCCGCAGACCGCGGAGGAGGCGTGGACCGTCGAGATGGGTGATTCTCGCCCTCGGCGTCCACTCCCGGGCATGAACGTCTGCCCGCACTGTGGCGAGCCCATCCAGATCCGGGAACGGCCGCAGGTGCCCTCCTCGAAAACAGACCCCGGGGTACCTGACGCGTCGGCCGGAGAGGACGGCGAGGGCGCGGCTTCCGGATGACGTGCCGGGGTGGATCCGTCGTCCGCTAGGTGCTACACACACAGAGCTATGGACTTCGTCCCTCCCCCGCTCGCTGTCGTGCACATTCCTCATTCATCGGTGATCGTCCCGGATGATGTCCGACGTACATTCGTGCTGAGTGACGACGCACTAAAGCGAGAGCTGCTCCGCTTAACCGACCGGTACACGGACGAGCTGTTCTCGCTTCACGATATGACCGCGATTCCGGTGGTGTTTGAGGTCAGCCGCTTGGTTGTCGATCCCGAGCGCTTTCCTGACGATGCCCGGGAGCAGATGGCGGCACGAGGCATGGGTGCCGTCTATACAGCCACAACGGATGGTGTGCCGCTGCGGGTAAGTCTCAGCGAATCTCAGCGCGCCGACCTGCTTGCTCGCTTCTACGAGCCACACCATGCCGCGCTTGAGGCTGCCACCGAGGCGATGCTCAACGCCACTGGCCAGTGCCTAATCATCGACGCCCACAGCTTTCCGTCGGAGCCGCTTCCCTGCGATCTGAACCAGGAGCGACCGCGTGCCGAGATCTGCATTGGCACCGACCCCTTCCACACGCCTGACGAACTCGTAAACAAGGCCGTCAGCGGGTTCGCGGCATACGGTCTCGATGTCGCTGTCAACCGTCCCTACGCAGGAGCGCTGGTTCCTTCACGCTGGTATCAGCGCGACAATCGGGTGGCGGCACTGATGATCGAGGTCAACCGCCGCCTCTACATGGATGAGGCGACCGGCGAAAAGCTTGCGGCCTTTGTGGAGACGAGCGCCATCGTGGAATCCGTCTTGACGGCGCTCATTGGGGACGCCACCACACACTAACCGTCCAAGAAGGCCTCGTTTTCCGATGGAGCCAACCGGGATCGAACCGGTGACCTCCTGCTTGCAAAGCAGGCGCTCTCCCAGCTGAGCTATGGCCCCTTGAGGCCTCAATATACGCCCCCGGGAGCTGTGCGGCGGAGCCCTCGCTAGGGTCAGGCACATGGACCCGAAGCTGCTGGAGGACCTGACCGATTGGCTGCGCATACCGTCGATCTCCACGGGCGGGGGGAAGCCCGAGGACCTCGAGGCTGCCGCCCAGTGGGTGATCGACCGTGTCCGGGCGGCCGGCGGCGAGGGCGAGCTGGTCCGCTTCGGCGAGGGCAACCCGCTGGCCGTGGGCGAGCTCCGGGCGAGCGTTGCGGACGCCCCGACGATCCTGATCTACGGCCACTACGACGTCCAGGGCCCCGGCCCGGCTGAGCTCTGGCTCACACCGGCCTTCGACCCGACGATCCGCGACGGCCGAATCTACTGCCGGGGCGCCGCCGATGACAAGGGCAACTTCCTGCCGCTGCTGCATGTGGCCTGCGCATTGGCCGCGGCGGGGGAGCTGCCCGTCAACGTCAGGGTGCTGGTCGAGGGCGAAGAGGAGGTCGGCGGCGGCGAGGTGACCCGCTGGATCCGCGCCGATGAGCGGGGTGCCGACGCGGCGATCGTCTTTGACTCGGGCGGCCCCGATGCGCGGACGCCCGCGATCACGGTGGGCCTGCGTGGCGTGGTGATGATGGGGCTGACCGTCCGGACGGCTCCGCGCAACCTGCACTCGGGGATCTACGGTGGCAGCGTCCTGAACGCACTGCACGTTCTTCAGGGGCTGCTCGCACAGGTCCTGCCCGGACCGGATGGTCGCCTTCGTGAGGAGCTGCGCCAGGGGATCAGCCCGCCCTTTCCCGCCGAGCTGGAATCGTGGGAGCGACTGCCCCACGGAGACGAGGTGATCGCCGAGGTCTCGGGCATTCCCGTCCATCCCGGTGCGGGGGCGGACTACTACAGGCGCAACGGCGCCGACGCGTCGCTCGATGTGAACGAGATCGCCGGCGGCGAGGCGCGGACGATCGTCCCCGGTGAGGCGCGGGCGACGGTGTCCATGCGCCTTGCCCCCGGTCAGGATGCCCTCCGGATGCATGGGGTCCTGATCGGCCTGCTCCGCGCCGCCCTCCCCGAGGGGGCCGAGCTGGAGGAGTCCGACAGGACCCTCGCCGAGCCGGCGCTCTTCCGCCCCGAGGAGCCCGCCCTGCAGCTCGCCGCGGGGGCCCTGCGCCGGGCATGTGACGCCGAGCCCGTCTTCCTGCGCTCGGGTGGCAGCATCCCTGTCGTCGCCGAGATGGCCGCCCGCGGATACCCGGTCATCGTCAGCGGCTTCGCCCTGGCCGAGGACCGGATCCACGCCGCCGACGAGTCCTACTCGCTGCACAGCCTGGAGTGGGGCGAGGCGTCGGCCCGCGAGCTCTACGCGGCCCTGGCGGCGCTCTCGCCCCGCGGCTGACCGCTGCTCAGGCCGCTTCGGGGGCTCCCGCCACGGCTCCTCCGACGGTCAGAGCGCATGAGCTCCGGCCGCTCTTCTCGAAGTAGCGCTGGTGGTACTCCTCGGCACGGTAGAAGCGCGAGGCCGGCAGGATCTCGGTCACGATCTCCCTGCGGCGCCTGGACTGCTCGCCGTCGCGAGACGCCACCGCCGCGGCCTGCTGCTCGGGTGAATGGGTGAAGATCCCCGAGCGGTACTGGCTTCCGATGTCCACTCCCTGGCGGTTGCGCGTCGTCGGATTGTGGGACTGCCAGAAATGAGCCAGCAGATCCTCATAGGTGACCATCGAGGGGTCGAAGTAAACCTCGACCGCCTCGGCATGGCCGGTGGGGGAGCCGCAGACCTCCCGGTAGGTCGGGTTCGCCGTGCGGCCTCCCGTGTAGCCGACGGCCGTCTCGAGAACGCCCTCGATCTCGCGGAAGCCCGCCTCGACGCCCCAGAAGCAGCCGGCGGCGAAGGTCGCCCGCTCGGCGCCGGCGGGGCCGTTTCCCGGGAGGGCCGGGGCCGCCTCGGCCGTCGCGGTCGGGGTGGTGGGGGACTGACGGATCCTGAAGCGCATCGCGTTCCTCGCTTGTGGTGGGGGGTCCTCGCCGGCAGCGGTTCGCCGGCTCTGCAGCAAGGTCTCCGAGACGGCCCTTTCCGTTACGCGGCCCCACCTCCGCGGTACTCCGGGTTGGGGTGGTCGGGGTGCTCGAGATCCCAGTCCTTTGTCGAGTTGCCATACGTCGGGAAGCCGCCGGCGTCTTTCAGGATCCGTGCGAGCTGAAGCATGTTCCAGGTCATGAAGACCGTGTTGCGGGTGGTCCAGGCGTTGTGCTCCCCGCCGCCCTGGACATCCAGGTAGGAGGGGCCGGGGCCTGCCTCGCCGTTCCAGTAGGTGTCCGACTGGGGCGGGATGCTCAGGCCGATGTGCTGCAGGGCGTAGAGGACCTGGGCGCTGACATGCTTGCCGCCGTCCTCGTTGCCGGTGGTGAGGACGCCGCCGACCTTGCCGTAATAGGACCACTGGCCCGCCTCGTTGACCTCGCTCGAGTAGGCGTAGAGGCGCTCGATGATCACCCGGGTCTGCGAGCTCTGATCGCCCAGCCAGATCGGGCCGGCCATCAGGATGATGTCGGCCGGCTCGACCAGGGAGCGGTAGATCTCGGGGAAGTCATCTGCCTCGTAGCCGTGCTCGCGCATGTCCGGCCAGAGGCCCGGCGGGATCGTGTGATCGACGGTCCTGATCTCCTCGCAGCGGACGCCGAGCGTCGCGAAGATGCCCCTGGGTATCGCCAGCAGGCCGTCCGTGTGGCTCGGCTCGGGGGAGCGCTTGGTCGTCCCGTTGAAGATGACCACGCGCAGGTCGCTGTAGGAGCCGGGCGCGTTCTTCGCCTGAGCCTCGATGAAGTCGGCGATGGAGGTGGGTATTGGCATTGGCCGGGGCGTTCCTTTCTCGTGCGTTCAGCTGCGGCTCGACTGCTCAGTCACGGCGAGTGCGGATCCGTTACGCCGAACAGGCCACCCCACTGCTCCGAGTTCTTGAAGTGCGAGCTGGTGTAGTGAACCGACCAGGCCAGCAGGGCCAGGAGGAAGGGGGCGTCGCTGAGTGCGACGACCAGGACGTAGCTGTCGGTGCTGAGCGTCAGCAGGGCGATCAGCCGGATCGTCCCGCGGGCCGCGAAGTAGCAGCCCCAGACGAGGGTGACGGTTCGCATGACGTGTTCGAAGGTCTCGGACTGCTTCATCTCGTCGGTGAAGGGGTAGACGTCCGAGGCGATCCAGGTCGAGATCGGTTTGCCGGCCGCCAGCGAGCCGAGGACGCTGAGAGCGAGCAGGACGTCGATGCCGATCTCCTGCGCCAGGTAGACGGACGCGCTCCCCGAGCTGAGACCCACGACGGCCCGCAGGCAGACCAGCAGCAGCGAGACCCTGACGAGTGCCGCGGGCCTGTCCTGACGGCGCTCGTGGAGAAAGATCGAGATCCCGAACAGGAGGGCCATCGTGATGCCCGCCCCAAGGCCGATCAGCTTCCAGCCGATGAAGAACGTGAGGAGCGGGCCGAAGCCGTCCCTGACGAGCCGCGGCCCGGCGCGGCGGATGATCGCGCCGGGATCGACGAGACCGTCAGGCGCGACGGTCGCGGGTGCCTCGATTGCGGTCCCCTCCACAGGGCGACTCTACACTCGCGCGGGGGTTCTCATGGGCAGATGTCCAACTGGCGTTTCAGCATTTGGATCACTTAGCCAACGTGCAATGGCCGGGCGCGTGGCAACTTGAGTGGGTGGTTGGTGTCGAACTCACAAAGCCCCCCGTGCTCGCGTACCCGCGTGGGCTCAGTGCCCGGCGGTCGCTGCGGTGATGTACCTGGCGATCGCTGTGGCCGGGGCGGTCCTGTGGGCGGGTGCGGTCGTCTGCGTCCTCGCCGCCTGCCGCGTTGCCTCCGGTGAGGGGTCCGCTCGGCGGGCCCTCCGGAACTCCCGCTCCCTCCTGGGTCGAAGGGTCCCGCCACAGCGGGCCGTGGTCGACGCCACGGCCCGCGAGGCGGAGGCCCTGCCGACCGTCTAGCCCCGGCTGCCCGGGGCGCCCGGGGGCGGGCCACCGGGACCGCCCTGCATGGGCATGTGCGCCGGCGGGGTGAATGAGGCGTCGACCGCGAAGACGTCCGTTCCCTCCGAGGATGAGCGGATCGAGACGTGATCACCGCTGAGGATCTTCTCCAGCGAGCTGGTGTTTCCATCCAGCCTCACGTTCGCCCCCGAGGGGATGGCGATCGTGGGCGTCGCGTAGGTCACCGAGGTGGTGCCCTCCTTGATCGTGATCGTGCCCGCCGAGGAGTCGACGGCTGTGACCGTCCCCGAATCCTCGGTCTCGGTGATGAAGGCGGTCCCGGCTTTGTTCAGGACGACCTCTGTGGAGTGGACGGCCATTCCACGGCCACCCGGGCCGCCGTGGCCGAAGCGCCCCGGGAAGCCCTGGCGGGCCGAATGCCGGCTGGCGGACTTGCCGGATTTGCCGGCGGCCGAGCTCTGGGCGATTCCGGCGGCTGCGCCCACCATGGCGCAGACGACGGCTAGGCCGATCGTCACTGTCCTTCTGGTGCGGTGCATCGGTTCTCCTTGGATCGTGGGGCCCGGGAGGACGATCTCCGCTCCCGCGGCACGCTCAGCATGGAAGGCTCCGCTAAGAACAGCGTTAGACCGGTGTGGGAATCAGATAAAGAGGTTCCCCCGCCTCCCGCGCCCCGGCCGCAGCAGCTCAGAGTTCGCCGAGGAACTCGAGCAGGGCGGCGTTGACCGCCTCGGGGGCCTGCTGCTGCACCCAGTGTCCCGCTCCGGGAACGATGACCTCCCGGCGCAGGTCGGTGACCCACCCGGTCATCGCCTCCGCCGGCATGAAGTTCCTGACGAGGTCCAGCTCGCCGGTCAGGAAGAGCGCCGGTTGTTCGATCCGGCGCTCCTTGAAGGGCTCCGTCAGCTCCCAGTTGCGGTCCATGTTGCGGTACCAGTTCAGCCCGCCCGTGAAGCCCGTCCGCTCGAACGCGTCGATGTAGACCTGCAGGTCCTCCTCTGCCATCCAGTCGGGCCGGCGGGGGTTGGCGCCCTCCTCCTCCGCCCAGGATGCCGTCCACTGCCGCGAGGTCGTAAGCGTCCTGCGCACATCCAGCGAGAGCGCCTCGTCGGCCACGCCGGGCTCCTGGAACCAGACGATGTAGAAGTCCTCGCCGATGTGGCGGCGCATGATCGGGATCGGCGGAGCCGGAGCCCGTGGGATGAAGGGGACACTCAACCCCGCCACCGCCCGGACCCGCTCGGGCTCGTAGGCCGCCAGGGCCCAGACGACGAACGAGCCCCAGTCGTGGCCGACGAAGATCGCTCGATCCTCGCCCTCCGCGTCCAGCAGGCCGGTCATGTCGGCGCAGAGGGTCAGGATGTCGTAGTCCTCGATCTCGGCCGGGACCGAGCTCCCGCCGTAGCCCCTCATGTCGGGGGCGATGACGCGGTAGCCGGCGGCCGCCAACGCCGGGATCTGGTGGCGCCAGGACCAGGCCAGCTCGGGGAAGCCGTGGCAGAGGACGATCAGCTCACCCTCCCCCTGCTCGAGCAGGTGCAGCTCGATGCCGTTGGCGCTCAGCGTCCGCTCGTGGAACATTCGCGCGTCAGGAGCAGGCGAGGAAGGAGACGCGGAGCGTCCGAGAGGCGTGTTTGCCGTGCTTCTCAGAGATGAAGGCCTGGGCTGAGATCGTGTGCTTGGAGCCGGCCACAAAGGTCTGTTTGGTGCTGGCCCTGAAGGGATGGGGGTTGACCTTGCCGGTCTTTCGGACCGACTGGCGCAGGATCTTCTTGAAGGGCTTGGCGTCGACCGCGAAGATCGCCTGGTAGATCTTCAGAACGACCTTGTGCTTGCGCTTGGCTGAGGCGACGGACAATGTCACGGAGACCTTCTGGCCGGGTCGAACGCAGCCTTTGGGGCCTTTGAGGGTGATCACGTCGCTGCCGACGTGGCTCTTCGTGGTTTCCCCCGAGCCCTTGGCACCCGAGTCGAGGTTTGCCAGCTGCAGGCCACCGGAGTTCAGGAAGGTCACCCAGCCCTGGTTGTCGTCGCCGATCGAGAGCTGGGCGTTGGCCTGATCCTGGTAGGCGCTGCCGATCGCCGCCACATTCGCCTGGGCCGCGAAGCCTGCGCCGCCGTTGGTCGAGATCAGCAGGCGCATCGCGGCCTGGCCGGCACCGAACTGCGGCCAGACGACCGCCAGGCGGCCGCCGGGGGACTGGGCGATGTCACCCCCGTTGTAGAGCTCGGCGTTCTTGTCGTCGAACAGCCTCAGGGGGGCGCCGAAGGAGCTGCCCGTGTACTTGCGTACCTCAACGGCGGTCGGGTAGCTCTCGGTCGGGCTGTTGTAGTCCTCGCTGAGCAGGAACAGGCCGCTCGGGCCACCGGCGAGACTGGGGAGGTAGCCCTTGGTGACTTCCTGAAAGCCCGTCCAGTCGGCTTCGGCGGTCTTCGAGCCGGCGCCGTTGTAGTGGGCGAAGCCCAGCGTGTAGGGCGGCGTGTTGAGGTTGTACCAGGCCTGGACGGGGGCTCCGGCGGAGTCGAGGGCCATCGACGCGGAGGCCACCCCGCCGGGGCCGGGTTCGGCCAGAGCGAAACTGCCGAGCCCTTCGCCGGAGGTGCCAACGGCGCTGAAGCCCAGACCGGAGTTGTAGGCACCGATCAGGAATTCGCCGCCGGACAGGAGCACGTCGTCGGGGTTCGACTTGCTCGAGTAGGAGTTGGGGATGTCCAGCGGGGCGCCGAAGCTGGCGCCGCCATCGTTGGAGGTGTACAGCAGGACGTCATTGCGGACATAGCGTGGCGCCAGCACATAGACGGTGCTCCCGGCGCCGAGGACAGGGAAGGCGCCCGCGGCGCCGTCGACCGTTTCGGCCGGCGGCGGAATCGGCAGGGTGAGCGGCGTGGTGCAGCTTCTGCCTCCCTTGGGGACCTTGCAGAACTGGGGTGTTTCGGCCGTCGTTGTCGCATGTCGTGTCCAGGCGATGTAGGCGGTCCCGGCACTGTCCTGAACGACGTGGCCCGGTGTGGAGGCGGCCGGGTCCAGCGTGCCGAGGTTCTGCGCGTCGGCGGAGGCCGTTGTGAGAGCGGCGGCCGCAGCGGTCAGGATGATCGCGAGGAGTCGGCTCGTCGGAGCGCGCTGGAACACGGACGCATCATTCCAGCAACTCTCACCTCCGTGCTGTTACGTCTCCGTCCCCCTGCGGGTGCCGAGCAGGCCGCCCCCCTGTAACCGCCGTGGTCGATCCCCCAATCGACCACAGGCGGCCTGCTCGCATCCCGATTCAGGCAGGGTCCCTCAACCCTGCCCAGGTCTCCATCACCAAGTCGAGGTTTCGTTCCCGGCGCAGCTCTTCTTGCCGGCCGCGCTGGTGCACTGGCGGGTGATCGCCCCGTTGCCGCCGCGTGAGATCGTGAATTCGCCTCCGTCGGCCGCGGTCACCGTGACGGAGTATTCGTCGGTGGAGTGGGTGGTGCTGCTGAGGTAGGCCTCGGTGCTGCTGACCGCCACCGGGATCGATGGTTCGTCGTTCTTCAGTTCTTCGATGGTCACGTCGTTGTAGTGCCCGTCGTGCTCCGTGGCGATCGCCTCGGCGGATGTCTGCGCCGTGCGGGCGAGCTCCTTGGCCTGCGCCTCGGTGGCCTTCTCCTTCTGTCCCACGAAGCTCGGGATCGCGATTGCGGCGAGTACGCCGATGATCAGGATCACCACGAGCAACTCGATCAGCGAGAAGCCCTCCTCGCGCCCGCCCGGCCCGCTGACGTGAATCCCCCCGTTCCCCGCTGTCCTCATTACCCGACCTCCCTGGCTTGCTTGCCTGGCGGTCGAGCCATCTCCTGGGGGAGACCTCTGACTTTGCGCCCCCGTCTCGCGACGGGTTAGCCCTTTTCAGTGATTTGGAGCGAGGGTGGAATGTAGGGGACGGTGGAGTGCGATTGGGGGAATTCGACGTATGTACTAGTGACCGCGGGAAAGGGGCCCTAGATTGCCCTCTCGCGTCCCGCCCAGTAGGGCTCGCGCAGGCGGCGCTTGAAGATCTTGCCCGAGTCCTCACGGGGCAGGGAGTCGCTGAACTCGACGATTCGGGGGGTCTTGTAGCCGGCCAGGTTGGTTTTCAGGTGGTCGCGTATCTGATCGGCGTCGAGCGTGGCCCCCTCGTCGAGTTCGACGTGTGCCGCCAGGACCTCACCGAATTCATCGTCGGGGATCCCGAAGACGGCGCAGTCGCGGATGCCCTCGAGGCTCTGCAGGCAGGCCTCGATCTCGGCCGGGTAGATGTTCACCCCGCCGCTGATGACCATGTCCGAGCGGCGGTCGTTGAGATAGAGGAAGCCGTCCTCGTCGAGGTACCCGATGTCGCCGCAGCTGACGAGTCCCTCACGTTCGACCGAGCGGCGCTTCTGCTCGTCCCCGGCATAGGTGAAGTCCGGCCAGACATCCAGCCAAACGAACACCTCGCCGGACTCACCCGGCCCGAGCGGCTTTCCCTCGGGGTCGAAGATCTTCACCTGTGCCTGCTCGATCGGGCGCCCCACCGTTCCGGGGTGCGCCAGCCACTCCTCGCTGGTGCAGTAGACGACGGGCCCCGTCTCGGTGCTGCCGTAGTACTCGGAGACGATCGGCCCGAGCCACTGGATGATCTCCCGCTTCACGTCGGGCGGGCAGGGAGCGGCGGCGTGGACGACCCAGCGCAGGGAGGACAGGTCGTAGCGCTCCCTGACCTCTCCCGGCAGGCCCAGCATGCGGACGAACATGGTCGGGACCATCTGGACGACGCTGACCCGGTGCTCCTGGACGATGCGCAGGAACTCCTCGGCGTCGAAGCTCCTCATGATCGTCATGTCCATGCCGCGGATTGCCGAGGCGAGGGCGTAGACGTTGGGGGCCGTGTGATACATCGGCGCCGGGATGACGGTCCGCTCGCCCTCGCCCAGCTGGAAGATGTGGCCGAGCATCGCCTGGGTCTGCTCGCGCTGCTCGTCCGTCGAGGGGGAGCGCACCACCCCCTTGGGCTTGCCGGTCGTGCCGGAGGTGTAGATGATGCTGACCGGCGCCGTCTCGGGCGCCTGCTCCCAGGGAGCGAGCTCCGCCATCCAGGCCGACCAGTCGAGCGCCTCGCCGGGGATGCCGGGCGGGGCGGGGGAGCCGTCCTCGGGTGCAACGAGGACCAGCGCCAGTCCCGCCGGAATGCTCTGGGCGATGGCCGGCCAGAGGTCGGCGTGCAGTATGAGGACCTTGGCCTCGCTGTCGGTCAGGACGTGGGCGATCTCCTCGCCCCGCCAGTGCCAGTTGATCGGGACGGCGTTCGCCCCCAGGGGGACCGTCGCGATGGAGGCCTCGAGGAACTCGATCGAGTTGCGCAGCAGGAGGGCAACCCGGTCGCCTGCCCCGATGCCCAGCTCGGACAGCCCCCGCGTGGCCCTGAGGGCCTGCCCGAAGACCTCCGGATAGCTCATGAAGCGCTCCCCGCAGCGAACCCCGATCTCCATGCGAGCGGATGCTAGCGCTGTGGCTGATACGGTCAGCTCATGAGGCAGCTGCGGCTGACGGGGGCGCTGGCCGTTACCTTCGGGGCGCTCCTCTCGATGCCCTCGGGGGCGCTCGCGGCGCGGCGCTACCACGAGTGCCAGAAACCCCTCCGGACGGGCGTTGAGGTCTACAAGCTCCACAACATCTCGCCGGCGGCGGCCTGCCCTGTGGCACTGGCCCTGTTCGCCTGGGAGGAGAGCAGCCCGGCTAGAGCGCGGGCCCTCTACGGCTGCAGTCGCCCCAAACCCGAAGCGGGCGGCTACCCCTATCTGCGCCTGCACCGCTTCCGCGGCTATCGGATCTCGCTGAGGGGCCGCTACAAAGAATTCACCATGTCCAAAGGCCGCGGCTCCTTCGAGATCAGCGGGACGGACTTCCCGCTCAACTGCACCTGAGCAACTCCCGCTCGCCGCTGCGCGTAGGGTGTTCGCCATGAACACCTCTCCACGGGCCATTCACCACCTCAACTGCGGCACCATGTGCCCCCACGGCGCACGCATGCTGGCCGGCGAGGGCGGGCTGCTGGAAACGACCAGGCTGGTCTGCCACTGCCTGCTGATCGAGGGGGCCGAGGGGCTCGTCCTGATCGACACGGGCTTCGGCCTGGGCGACATCGACCGCCCCCGCCGGCTGGGGATCCCATTCAAGGCGCTCGTTCGCCCAAAGCTGATCGCGGCGGAGACGGCCCACGCGCAGATCCTGGCGCTCGGCTTCCAGCCCGGAGACGTGCGTCACATCATCACGACCCATCTCGACCTTGACCACTCGGGCGGCCTGCCGGACTTCCCGCAGGCGGAGGTCCACCTGCTGGGCCGCGAGCTGTCCGCCGCGATGAAACCCTCATTGCGGGAGCGCAGCCGCTACATCGCCGCCCACTGGGCCCACGATCCGTTGTGGGTGCAGCACGAGCCGGGGGGCGAGGAGTGGTTCGGCTTCGAGTCCGTGCGCATCCTCCCCGGCTCGGATGCAGAGATCCTGATGATCCCCCTGCCGGGCCATACCCGCGGGCACACGGGAGTCGCCGTCCGCGACGGCGATGGCTGGCTGCTGCATTGCGGTGATGCCTACTTCCGCCAGAGCGAGGTCCAGGAGCCGCCGAGCTGCCCTCCGGGACTGCGCGCCTTCCAGGCCATGACGGTGATCGACGGGGCCACCCGCAGGCAGAACCTAGAGCGCCTGCGCGAGCTGGCGGCGTTCCACGGCGAGGAGGTCCGCCTGTTCTGCTCCCACGACCCGGCGACGCTCCCCGGCACCGTCTGAGCCCCGCGGAGCGCCCGCAGATCCCCGCCGCCGTGGGGGCGCAGAGAGGCAGCCGCCGACGGGTCCCCTGGCTTTGGCGTCCCCCAGGGCCTATCATTTAGTGACGATGGCTACGAGGGAGGACATCGTCGCGCCGCCCGTGGCGCCCCTCTGGGGAGAGCTGCGCTACGGAGGCGAGCTGGCCCGCCTGCTGGCCGGCCATGCGCTTTCGGGCCAGGCCCTGAGGCGTCCACGCCGTGACGCCCAGCCGGTCCTTCTGATCCCCGGCTTCATGGCGGGCGACAGCTCCCTGACGATCATGCGCGCCTGGCTGCGCAGCCGCGGGCACCGCGTCACGATGAGCGGCCTGCGCTTCAACGCCGGCTGCGCGGAGGAGATCGTCAGCCGCCTGCAGGTGAAGGTCCGCGAGGAGGCCGAGCGCCGCGGGGAACCGGTCGTGCTGATCGGGCAGAGCCGCGGCGGCGCCCTCGCCCGCTCGCTGGCCGTCCGCGAGCCGGACAGCGTGGCGGCGCTCGTCATGCTGGGCTCTCCGGTCGTCGATCCGCTGGCCGTCTCAGCGGGGGTCCTGCGGACCGTCCGGATGATGGCGACGCTGGGCGACCTGGGCATCGCGCGGGTCTTCTCGACCAACTGCGCCGACGGCGAGTGCTGCGAGGAGCACTGGGAGGACCTGGACGCTCCGCTTGCCTCGCACATCGAGGCGATCTCGATCTTCTCGCGCAGCGACGGGATCGTCGACTGGAACGCCTGCCTGGACCCCCATTCGCGCAACGTCGAGATCTCATCGAGCCACTGCGGGATGTCGGTCCACCCGGCCGTCTACAGCGTCCTCGAAGAGATGCTCGACCGCAACAGGGAGGCCGCATGGAGTGGATGAGTCCAATCGACTCCTCCTTCATCCATATAGAGAACGACGTCACCCCGATGCACATCGGCGGGGTCAGCCTGTTCGAGGGTCCCCCGCCGGCCTTCGAGGACCTCAAGGCGATGGTGGCCGGCAAGCTGGACCTCGTCCCCCGCTACCGCCAGAAGGTCCGCTCCGTCCCGCTGGCGGTCGGCTCGCCCGTCTGGGTCGAGGACCCGCACTTCAGCCTGGACTACCACGTCCGGCACACCGCCATCCCCGCCCCCGGCGGGGTGGAGGAGCTGCGCCAGATGTCGGGGAGGATCTTCTCTCAGCATCTCGACCGCAACAAGCCTCTCTGGGAGCTCTGGTCGGTGGAGGGCCTGGCCGACGGGCGCTGGGCACTGCTCTCGAAGGTCCACCACTGCATGGTCGACGGCGTCGCCGCCACGGACCTGATGTCGGTCATGTTCTCCGACACGACCGCAGCCAACTCGGCCAACGCCAAGCGCGGGTGGTCGGCGCCGCCGGAGCCCTCGGGGATTGAGATCTTCCTGCGGACGCTGGTCCATCGCCTGACGCCCGGCGGGCAGCTCCACTCGCTGCAGCGCGCCATGGCGGCCCCCCGGGAAAGCTTCCGTTCGCTGAGCGAGTTCAGCCGCGCCGCGGCCGCCGCGAGCCCGCGCCTGCGTCCGGTCGCCTCCAACTCGCTGACCGGGCAGATCGGCCCGCACCGGCGCTGGAGCTGGGCCGACGTGCGTCTGACCGACGTGAAGACCGTCCGCTCGGCCCTGGGGGGAACCGTCAACGACGTCGTCCTGGCGGTGATCACCAACGGCTTCCGCGAACTGCTGGAGTCCCGTGGCGAGGAGGTCGCGGCGGATGCGGTCGTCCGGACGATGGTCCCCGTCTCCGTCCGCCACAAGGGTGAGAAGGGCGTCTACAACAACCGCGTCTCGGCCGTCTTCGCGAAGCTCCCCATCGGAGTGGATGACCCCGCCGCCCGGCTCGACTCGATCCGCGGTGAAATGGACGGCATCAAGGAGTCCAAGCAGGCGGTCGCGGGTGACGTCCTCTCCTCGATGTCCGGCTTCGCCCCGCCGCTGCTGCTGGCCATGGGCAGCCGCCTCGTCACGGCTTCGCCCAGGTTGAACATGCACACGGCCACGACCAACGTCCCCGGCCCGCAGCAGCCCGTTCAGACGCTCGGCCGGCGGATGCTCGAGTCCTACCCCTTCATCCCCGTCGTCGGCTCGATCCGCATCGTCGTGGGGATCTTCTCCTATGACGGCGGTCTCTACTTCGGTGTCACGGGCGACTATGACGGCGCCCCCGACATCGATGTGCTGACGAAGGGGATCGAACGGGGCATGGCCGACCTGCTCGCGATCGCCGAGCCGCCGACGCCGGCGGTGGGAAAGACGAAGGCCAAAGCCAAGACCAAGGCCAAAGCCAAACCGAAGAGCAAAGCCACGGCGAAGCCCGCCGGCACCCGGACCTGAGAGCGCCTCCCGCCGGGGCCCGCGGTTGGACCGGCGGGCAGCGGGGCGATATACGGGACAATCGCGGCGTGAGCCGGAAACCCCTTCTGCCGCGAGGACTACTCGCCGCTCTGATGCTGCTCCTGGCCGTCGTGCTCCCGGCGCCCGCACTCGCCAGTCCCGCCGGCGGGAGCGGCGTGCGGCCGTTCGCGGAAGTCGAGGAAAAACTGATCGACGAAACCCGAAGATCAGCGGCACGCTCGTCGAAGTGCCGCTTGCCTCGCCGCTGAAGATCGCAGGCAGCCGAACTGGTCTCGCTGACGCGGAAGGTCTTCCTGAAGCGCCTGACGTTGCGATGATCCCTCGCAGGCCGAATGGCAGATCAACGGCAAGCCGACAACGTCGTCTCGGGGCGACCACGGTCATGCTCACTCGTCGAAAACAAAACCGGCAAAAGCGGAATGCTGCCGAATTCAATTCGACCGTCGCCGGGATCAACAGCCCCGGAGACCAGACCGGAACCGTCGGGGTGGCGAAGCCCGTCGTCCTCAGCGGCGCCGAACTGGTGGGGCTGACCCAACTCAAACCGCTTCCCAAAGGCCTGTCGCTCAAACCCGTCTCGGAATCTGAATGGATCGTCGAAGGCGCCCCGGAAGAACCAGGCGTCACGGAAGTCGAACTGCAGGCCGAAGGCGCCGCCGAAGTGCTCAACTCGGTCCATTTCAGCTGGACCGTCGCCGCAGCCGAAAAGGAACCGCCCCCGCCTCCCGCGCCGCCCACGCGCGACGGGCACTCTGACGATCTCCCCCGCGGGCGCCTTCTCGGCCGCCAGGGCGAGCTGCTCGGGACTGACCTGGTCGCCCTCGACGTCCAGCACCCAGTGGCTGCTGGACGGCCTGCCGATCCCCGGGGCGACCGCCACCACCTATGTGGCGCCAAGGATCGATGACGGACACCTGCTCTCCTGCCGCCAGACCGCCCTCACCGCCGAAGGGGCCACGGCGAGCGTCACCAGTGCGCCGGCCACGGTGCACGAGCAGCCGCCCCAGCCCTACTGGGCGATCGGCCCCGCCTCGCAGCGCTGCTCCAGCCCCGTCTGCATGCAGGACGGCGAAGCCCCCCAGACACCCGTCACCCGCACATACCAGCAGGCCGGCGGTTGGATGGCGGCCAGCCAGGTCCGGTGCGTCTCGGCCCCCTGGACGAGCATCGCCGGCAGCTCGGGAGTGACGGCCGTCGAGCGTCTCGCCGAGGCCCACTCGGCGACCCTCACGCTGGTGCGCACCACCGCCGCGGGAGCGGTGCCGATCGTCAGCCAGGAACTGAGCGACCTGAGCAGCCCGAGCGAGGGGATCGACGGCGCCGTCCCCGGCTCGCCCTTCGCCGGGAGCATCGTCTCGAGCTTCGGCCCGCAGACCTTCACGCGCGGCGAGCTCTGGCCACGGCTGTTCACCGGCTCGCTGGGCAAGCCCGACCGCTTCGCCGCGGGTCAGGGCTACGTCGCCTACCAGGTGAACGCCGGGTCGGCGCCCCTGCGCTCCTTCCAGCTCGTCTACAACCTCACCGCGGCCGATCTGGGTGCTCACCTGAGATGCATCGTCTCGGCGAAGGACGGCCCGGTGGCCAGTCCCACCACGGCGACGCTCACCAGCCCCGAATACACGGTCTCGAAAGCTTCCTCCTGCGCGCCGCGGCGGGTCGCTCACGTCGGAGGCCCGCAGCCGGCAACCGTCGTCCTCGGCTCACGCCGCTGCCTGGAGGCCCCCTCCGGCATGAGCGAGATCGGCAATGGGCCGCGCGACCTGTCCGTCGTCGCCGGCCGCGCGGCGATCGCGCTGGAATGCACCCTCGGCTCGGGCTGCAGGGGCAGGCTGACGCTTGCATCCCGCGGACGCACCATCGCCGGCGCGAACGTCTCGCTCCGCCGGGGGGCGAGGAAGGTCGTCTCCCTGCAGCTCACGGGGCAGGGCCCGTCGCGTCTGAAGAAGGCCGGTTCCGCCGGTCTGGCGGCGAGCCTCAACCTGCTCGGGAAGAGCTACAAACGGCGACTTTCCTCAGTCAAGCTCCTGTCGGCAAGCTGATCCGGTCGCAATTCTGACCGCAGGCGGCCGAGCGTGGCGGAACCCGGGCGATTGTGCGCCACTCTGGAGGCGGCACATGGAGGTGGGTTGTGAGAGTCGGCCGTGTCCCACGGGGTGCGGCCGACTCAGTTAAGCGCGGCGGCTCGGCTCAGGGGGTCTGCGGCTCGGCCCGGGCTTCACGGACGATCCGGCGCATGCCCTTCAGCCAGCGCTCGGGATCGGAGCCCTTGAAGGCCATGAAGCCCGCCACGTTCTCGTGCGGAAGGATCAGCATCCGCTCATCGCGGATCCCCGCGATCACCGCATCGGCCACATCCTCCGGTTCGATCAGCCCGCCGGACGTCAGCGCGGCGGCCCCGGCAGCGTCCTCCATGGCCAGTTCGAGCATCGGTGTGCGGACACCCTGCGGGCAGATGCAGGAGATACGGATGCCCCGTTCGGCGTATTCGATCGAGAGCCACTCGGCCAGCGACACGGCGGCGTGCTTCGTGACGCTGTAGACGAGCGAGGAGACCTGGGTCAGCAGGCCCGCGGCCGAGGCGGTGTTGATCAGGTAGCCCTCGCCACGCTCGAGCATTTCGGGCAGCAGCGCCCGGGAGGCCCAGACATGGGACATCACGTTCACCCGCCAGGCTTCGTCCCAGATCTCATCGGCGACCTCGGGACCGCCTCCGGCGCCGGGGACTCCCGCATTGGAGATGAAGATGTCCACCGGCCCGTTCGCGCCCGTGGCCGTCTCGATCAGGCTCCTGACGCTGGCCTCGCTGCCGGCGTCGAGCTCCACCGCCTGGCCGCCGACCACGCCGGCGATCTGCTCGGCACCCGCGAGGTCGCGGTCGGCAAGCACCAGGGCGCGGGGGGACTCCTCGGCGAAACGCCGAGCCAGGGCCCGGCCTATCCCACCGGCCGCTCCGGTGATGACAACCTGCCTTCCCGCTGCCTCCATCCTGCGAACTCTATGCGACGCGAGGACTCGCGCGCACCGTCCACGGACTTGATCGATCGCTCTAGTCCCGCCTATGATCGGTCGGTGGCTGCCGGTACGCGTGAGCGGATACTCGAGACGAGCGCCGAGCTCTTCCGCCGTCAGGGCTTCGCCGGCACGGGGGTCAAAGAGATCGTCGAGCAGGCAAGCGCGCCGTTTGGCTCGATCTACCACTTCTTCCCCGGCGGGAAGGAGCAGCTGGGCGAGGAGGTGATCCGCTCCTCCGGCGCCCTGTACGGCCGGCTGATCGATCTCTTCTTCACCCCCGGCGCCGATCCGGTCGAGGCGACGGGCGACTTCTTCGCAGCGGCCGCCCTGACGCTGCGCGAAACGGACTATGCGGATGCCTGCCCGATCGCGACGGTGGCACTCGAGGTGTCCAGTACCAGCGAGCCCATGCGCGAGGCCTGCTCGGAGGTGTTCGAGAGCTGGATCCTGACGGCCTCCGATCGGCTGGGTGAAGCGGGCCTCGAGCCCAAGCGCTCGCGGGCGCTGGCGATCTCGATGTTCTGCGCGCTGGAGGGCGCCTTCGTCCTCGCTCGCGCCCAGCGGACCACCGAGCCGCTCGAGATCGCCGGTGAGGCGCAGAGCGCCGCCGTCCGCCTGGCCCTCGGCTCGCGGCGCGCGGGGCAGCCGCAGCGCCGGCCTCAGTAGCCTCTACCCGACCATGGGGGAGCGCAACGCAGATGAAATGCTCGCCGAGGCCGCGACGCGAGCCGGAGAGCTCGCCGCGCCCGGTCTCAGCCCGAAGCCACGGCGGCGTGTCGCCGTGCTCGCCTGCATGGACACCAGGATCGACCTGTTCCCGATGCTCGGCCTGCGCCGCGGTGATGCGCACATAATCCGCAACGCCGGCGGGCTGGCGACCGAGGACGCGATCCGCTCGCTCAGCGTCTCCCAGCGCCTGCTCGGGACCGAGGAGATCGTCGTCGTGATGCACCATGGCTGCGGTCTTCGAGGTGCCTCCGAGGACGAGTTCGCCCGCGAGCTGGCACGCGACGGGGCCAGGCCGACGTGGCGCCTGGGGGCCTTCGAGGATGTCGAGCAGGCCCTGCGCCAGGAGCTCGCCCGTCTGCGCTCGGCGCCGGAGCTACCGCTGCGCGATCACATCCGGGGATTCGTCTTCGACCCCGAGACCGGCGCCCTGACCGAGGTCGCGGAGGACGGGCACAAGTAGTTTCCGCTCCGGAAACGAATCGGTTTCCCGCCCATCCAATGCGGCCGATTCGCACAGTTGGAACGGTGTCGTATGAACTGATCAAATCGTGACGAGCGGCCGGTGAACTCGGTGCCGGCCAGGCCTTGCATCATGTGGCACTATGAAGGGGTCGGGGACTCGGACCGATGGACTTAGCCGAAGGTCAAGGGGACGGCCGGAAGGGGTGCATTTGCCAAAGCTTGGGATGGGTCCGATACGGCGGGAGCAGATCTGCCGCGCCGCGGTCGCGGTCCTCGCGCGCGAGGGTCTGGCGGGCACGACGATGCGAATGGTCGCCCAGGAGGCCGGCGTGAGCACGGGGATGCTCAACCACTACTTCAGCAACCGCCAGGACCTGCTGACGCATTCGCTCGTCTACGTCTCCGAACGCAGCCTCGTCCGCTACGCGGGGGCGATCTCCGGCATGGAGCCCGGACAGGGACGGTTGGAGGCACTGCTGGACAGCGTCCTCGCCGAGGACGCGGAGTCCGAAGAGACATGGCGCGTATGGATCAACGTTCACGGTGAGGCGGTCCGGCTTCCGGGGCTGCGCCGCACGATCGATGAGCGCCTGCGCAAATGGTTCGTGCTGATCGACGAGGCGCTCGAGGGACTGGTCCCGCCCGTGCACGAGGGCGAAGTCCCATGGAGCATCTGCGTCGACTCGGTGCTGACCGGGTATGTGATCATGGCGATGACCTCGGAGGTCGGCCTCGACCGCCGCCGGATCCGCGACGAGGTTGTGGCGATGGTGCTCAGCTACGCCGAGCTTCGTCAGCCGGCCCCTCCGTGGGACGACGGCCCGCGGGCTCCCGCCGCGGCGCGCTAGTCTCCAGCGCCGTGCGCGCAGTCACCTTTCAGGCTCCCGGCGTGGTCGCCGTCGAGGATCGCCCCGAGCCCGAGCTGCTCGACGCCGGCGACGCGATCCTGCGGATCGAGGCCAGTGGCATCTGCGGCTCGGATCTGCACATCTTCCACGGTCGGGTCCAGATCGAAGAGGGCTTCACGATCGGCCACGAGTACGTCGGCACCGTGGTGGCGGCAGGCGACGATGTCACGAAGGTGGCCGTCGGCGACCGGGTCCTGGGCTGCTTCCAGGTCGCCTGCGGGGAATGCTTCTTCTGCCGGCGGGGGCTCTACCAGCGCTGCGTCGAATCGCGGACCTTCGGCCATGGCGCAACGCTTGGCTCGCTGCAGGGCACCCAGGCGGAGATGGCGCTGGTCCCGAGGGCCAACATGGTCCTGCGAAAGGTTCCCGAGGGCATGAGCGACGACACGGCCCTGTTCGCCGGTGACGTGATGGGAACGGGGTTCCACGCCGTCTCCGCAAGCGGGATGCGTCCCGGCGACACCGTTGCCGTCCTCGGCCTGGGCCCGGTGGGCCTCTCCGCCGTCCAGGTCGCCAGGGCATGCGGGGCGGCGCACGTGGTCGCGATCGACACGGTCCCCGAGCGCCTCGACATCGCCCGGGGCTTTGGCGCCCAGGCCGTCCACCTGACCGAGGAGGACCCCAAAGCCGTCGTCAAGGCGGCGACCGAAGGACGCGGGGTGGATGTCTGCGTCGACGCGGTGGGCGATCCGCGGGCGCTGGACATGGCGATCCGCCTGACCAGGAACCTCGGCGCGGTGCAGTGCATCGGTGTCTACGCCGAGCGGGCAGAGGTGCACATGGGTCTGCTGTGGCTCAAGGGGATCACGCTGCGCGGGGGCCACGCCAACGTCCTGGCCCACGTGGACCCGGTGCTGGCGATGATGTCCGCGGGGGTGCTCGACCCCTCCTCGATGGTCACGCACCACATGAAGCTCGAGCAGGCACCCGAGGCCTACGCCGTCTATGACCGGCGCGAGGCCCTGAAGATCGTCCTGACCCCTTAGGGCCCTACTCGACCCAGCCCAGCGAGCGCTGGACGGCCTTCTGCCACTGCGCGTACTCCGCCTCACGCGCCGCCTCGTCCATCGAGGGAAGCCAGCGCCGCCCCTCCGACCAGCGTTCGCGCAGATCGTCCAGGCCCGACCAGAACCCCACCGCCAGTCCCGCAGCGAACGCCGCTCCCAGGGCGGTGGTCTCGGCAACGGCCGGGCGGATCACGGGAACGCCCAGGACATCGGCCTGGAACTGCATCAGCAGCTCGTTGGCCGTCATCCCCCCGTCGACCCTCAGGGAGGCGAAGGGGAGCTCCGCCACGGCCCGGGCCGCGTCGAGCACTTCGCGCGTCTGCCAGGCCGTCGCCTCGAGCACGGCCCGGGCGATGTGGCCTGAGCGGGCGTAGGCCGTCAGCCCGACGATCACGCCGCGGGCGTCTTCGCGCCAGTGGGGGGCGAACAGGCCCGAGAAGGCCGGCACGAAGTAGACGCCGCCGTTGTCCTCGACGGTCCGGGCCAGATCCTCGACGGCGCCGGCCGAGTCGATCAGCCCGAGCTGGTCGCGCAGCCACTGCACCGCCGCCCCGGTGACGGCAATCGAGCCCTCGAGCACGTAGCTGGTGGGCTGGCCGGCGACCTTTGCCGCGACGCTCGTGAGGAGCTCCTTGCAGCGCACGATCCGCCCCCCCGTGTTGAGCAGCAGGAAGGCTCCCGTCCCGTAGGTGTTCTTCGCCTCGCCCGCCCCGAAGCAGGTCTGCCCGAACAGGGCCGCCTGCTGATCGCCGACCATCCCCGCGATGGGGCGCAGGCCCAGCGCCGTCCCGGAGGCCTCCCCGAGCACCTCGCTGGAGCAGCGGATCTCGGGCAGCATCGAGCGCGGGATCCCCATCAGGTCGAGGCTCGGCTGATGCCACTCCAGCGTCTGCAGGTCCATCAGCATCGTCCGGCTGGCGTTGGTCACGTCGGTCGCGTGCAGCCCGCCGTCGACGCCTCCGGTCAGGTTCCAGAGGATCCAGCTGTCCATCGTCCCAAAGGCCAGTTCACCCGCTTCGGCGCGGGCGCGGGCTCCCTCGACATTCTCGAGGATCCAGCTGATCTTGGGCCCCGAGAAGTACGTCGAGAGCGGCAGGCCGACCGCGTCGCGCAGCCTGTCGGCCCCCGCCTCGCCGGCCAGCTCGCGCACGAGCGGGCCCGTCCGCGTGTCCTGCCAGACGATCGCGTTGTAGAGCGCCCGGCCCGTTCCGCGGTCCCAGACGACGGTCGTCTCGCGCTGGTTGGTGATCCCGATCGCGTCTATCTCGCCGGCCTCCACGGCCGCCGCGGCAAGCGCCCCGCCGATCACCTCGCGGGTGCGCTGCCAGACCTCGCCGGGATCATGCTCGACCCAGCCGGCACGTGGGTGGAGTTGCGCGTGCTCGCGCTGGTCCACAGCCGCCACCCGCCCGTCACGGTCGAACAGGATCAGCCGCGTGCTGGTCGTCCCCTGGTCGATCGCCGCGATGAAGCTCCCCATGGCCGCACCCTACCCGCAGGCGGCGGGGCCGGGGAGTGGCGGGAGTATGGTGGTGGGAGGTGCGACTCTCGCCCACATCGACCCTGAGACGGGCACCTTCGGAGCCCTCTGGGCGCTCGCCATCGGGGGTCGTGGCGCTGGCCTTCACCATCGTGCTGCTGAGCCTCGGTGTCCTCGCGGCGGGTGCCTCGGGTGGTCAGTCAGCCACCACGCCGGGAACCTCGACCACGCCGGCGCAGCCCCGCGCCCGTAAACCCGCCGCCCGCAAACCCGCCACCGGTCAAGCCTCCACCCGTCAAGGTGCCTCCCCGCCTCTACCGGATCGTCGGCTGCGTCAGCACGGGGGCAGGGGCGGTTCGAGGCGGCCCTCCACGGCGCGAGGTGGCGATCGGCTTCGACGACGGGCCATGGACGGAAACGACCGCAGTTCGTCAGGATGCTCGAGAGGGCGAAAGCGCCGGCGACCTTCTTCATGATCGGCCGCCAGCTGACGGCGTCCTGGCGTCCGACCCTGCTGCGCGAGCTGCGCGACGGGGACGTGCTCGGGGATCACACCTGGAGTCACCCCGACCTGACGCGAAGCTCGGAAGTGCGCAGCCAGCTGCTGCGGACGATCGGGGCGATCCGCGGCCTGACGGGCTACACGCCCTGCATCTTCCGCCCGCCCTACGGTTCCACGACACATCCGTCCAGCAGACAGCCCGGTCGCTGGGCCTGGCGACGGTCCTCTGGAACGTCGATCCGACCGACTGGGCGGACCCCGGGACGGCGGCGATCGAGCAGCGTGTCCTCGCCCAGGTCAGGCCCGGCTCGATCATCATCTCCCACGACGGCGGCGGGTCGCGCTCGCAGACCCTGGCGGCCTATCCGCAGATCATCGCCACGCTCCGCTCGCGGGGCTACCGGATCGTGACGATCCTCGATCTGCTCGGCTTCCGGCCCGTCTACGTGCCCTGTATCACGCCTCTGTGACGGGCTCGGCCTGAAGCGTCGCCGAGCTACCCCGAAGGGCGATCATCCGCCGGGCGCCCTGAGCGCGCAGATCAGGGCGTGAAGCTCGCGGGCGAGCGGACGGTTCCGGCGGGTTCGCTGTCGTGTTGGTCACCGTGATCGGCCCGGCGGCGGCTCCGGCCGGGACGGTCGCCTTGAGCTTGGACTTGGAGATAGAACGTGACGCTCGCGGCGGGCATGCCGGCGAAGGCGACCGTCGAGGAGCTTGTGAAGCCGGTGCCCTTGATCGAGACGCTCGTCCCGGCAGCGCCGGCGGCGGGCTTGAAGGAGATGACCGCGAAGGTGACCGTGAACTTGGCCTTGCTTTTGGCCGTCCCGTGCGCCGTCGTGACGATGAGCTTGCCTTTCTTGGCTCCGTCGGGAACGGTCACTTCGAGCTTGGTGGGCGAGATCACGGCGAAGCTCGCGGCGAGCTTGCCGAGCGCAACCGCAGTGGCACTGTCAAGCGCCATGCCTTCGACGATGAAGCCGGCTGCCGGTGATCCCCGAGCTGGTCGCGAGGCCCGTGATCTTCGGCACGTTGGAGGCGATCGGCGCAGTCGCGGCGGAGTCGGCGCTGCCCGCGCCGATCGAGTTGTGGGCCGTCTCACGGACCCGGACGGTGCTCCCGATGTCGCCTTCGCCGGGCGTGTAGGTCTGGCTGTGCCGCACCGGCGATCGCGTGGCAGTTCGTGCCGGAGAAGCCGCAGCGTTCCCACTGGTAGGTGTAGCTGGTCGGCGAGCCGGTCCATCCGCCGTGGTGCTCCGTCAGCGTCTGCCCGGCCTCCTCGAAGCCGGTGATCGTCGGCGGGGATGAGCTCGTCGGGCTGCCCGCGATCGCGAACGACCCGAGGCCCAGGGGACTGCCGACGCCCGTCGGCCCGTCGAAGCCGCCGGCCGCCTTGCAGATCGTCGAGGTGCCGCATTTGCCGTTGCTGCCGCTCGTCACGTCGTAGAGCGAGGCGGCGTTCCCGAAGTGCGTGTAGATGGTCGCCGCCGGGTAGGAGACGCCCAGCCCGCCGCCGGCCAGGCCGAACTCGCCGGCGATGATCGGCGCCGCCACGGAGGTGCCGCCCCAGACGCCCCATCCGGTCGGTGCGCCGGGTTCTTCCGGCGTCGAGTCATAGACGTCGACCCCGGTGTTGGGGTCGCCGATCGCCGACACGTCGGCGACTCCCCGTTTGCCGGCGCAGCCGGCCGAGGCGAAGCTCGCGAGTTCGGCCTGCCAGAGGCCGGCTTCGAAGACGGTGCTGCAGCCGCTGCCGCCTTCTTCCCAGACTTTGCTTTTCCATGCGCCGCCGCTTTCGGTGAGCGACGTGCCGCCGATGGCGATCACGCCGGGGGCATCGGCCGGGAAGTTCGCGCCGGGGGTCCGTTCGGGGCAGAAGCTGTTGAGGTAGCCGCAGTCACCCGAGCTGGCGAGGATCGGGATCCCGGGGTGGTTGTAGGCGCTTTCGCCCAGGGCTTTCAGCGATGGTTCCTCGCCTTCTCCATAGGAGTTGCTGACGACCGTCGCCCCGGCCGCGACGGCCGCGTTGACCCCGGCGGCGAGGTCGCTCCAGGATTCGGACTTGGTCTCGATCAGCATGATCCGGCAGCTCTGACAGATCGCATGTGCCATCTGCACGTCGATCGAGATCTCCGTCGCCCAGCCACCTTCGTTTTTGGGCAAGGGGCTGGTTTTGCCTTCCTGGTTGAGCTTCGTGAAGCAGCCGTTTCCGCTCGTGCATTCGGGGAGGCCGAACTCTTCGTCGTAGACCGCCAGGTCCGCTTCAGCCGTCGGGTCGTTGAAGGCGTCGACCACGGCGATCGTCTGCGTCGAGCCCGCCGCCGTTTCGTTCGGCAGCGTAGTAGGCGGTGTGAAGGCGTTCGGGCGTCAGGAAGCCGGGATACGGTTTTTTGTTGTTGATCGCGGCCCTCCTCCGTGCGCTCCTTCGCTGTTTGACCGCTGCCCGGGCCATCGGGGCGCTGCTCGCCGGCGTGCTCTGGGCGGGGACGATCAGCCGCTCCGCCATGCAGGCGGCCCGACCCCGCGGCGGCGCGGAGCAGACGTGCTTGGTGCGGTAGGCGGACGCGCCGGGCGCTCCCACCAGCAGCGTCAGGAGCACGCAGATCATCGAGCTGAGGACGAGGAGCGTCCGTTGCGCCGCAGCGACAGTCTCCCTGCCCGCCGCGGGGGTTCCGCTGGACGATCTCACCGTGTGCTCTCTCCCTCTCCCTCGGCGCGGCGCCTCCTGCGCCGTGCGGTCAGACCAAGGTAGCTTGCTTCGCGCGGGGGTTCAAGGCGGAGGCGTCGCCTGCAACCGGGGCCGCCACCGCCGCATATGGCAACGCCTCGAGCCTGCTTAGATTATGGTACGGCCCGCAGGAGCCGATGCAGCGAACAACATGCGCCCGTAGCTCAGTGGTCAACGGTTCTCTTCGGGGAGCCAAAGAGCAGCGGTCTTTCAAGCCGCAGGCCGCGGGTTCGATTCCCGCCGGGCGCACTGCAGGGCCTCGCCCCGGGGAGAGTCCGGGGAGCGGGGGCTCATCGCCGGGGCTCCTCCACACCCGGCCGGAAAGGGCAAAAGGGCCGCTCGTGTACACGGATGTCAGACGGTCGGTTTAAGTTGACTTTCTGCGTAAATTCTGGTTTATATGTCGCAGCCGAACCGGAGCACAGAGGGAGGGTCTGGACGATGGATCTGAGGTCGAGCAGGATGCTGGACCGGCAGACAGGAGGCCGACGGTCATGGAGATGAGGCTGTTCGCCTGTAACGAGCGCCGCATGCTCCGCGCCCTGCATGGACGCTGGCCATACCGCCGCTCCCACTGTCGTCACGACCACCACTGGCTCGTACGTGTTCAGCCCCAGGAGTCGTGGTGCGCCTCGGGGCGCACACACTCGCTGGCGGGCCTCCCGAACTGCAGCAGGAGGCCTTAGCAGGAGGACGGGGAGCGCGAAGGGGAAACCTGTCCCTGCGGGCCCCTAGAGGGGAATGGCCTGCGGGGACGGGTCGCGCCTCGGCGGCGAGTCGCTCGCGTGCGCGTGTGAGGAGATCTCATCGATCAGCTCGGGCCAGAGGGCCCGGGGCAGGTCGTGGCCCATGCCGTCGACCTTCAGCAGCCGCGCTCCGGGGATCGCTCGCGCGGTCGCTCGTCCACCGGAGGGTGAGACGAGCCTGTCGGCGGTCCCGTGGATGACGAGCGTGGGGGCGGTGATCCGGCGCAGTTCCTCGGTGCGGTTGCCCGACGCCACGATCGCGGCGAGCTGGCGGCCCGGGCCCGCGGGGTCGTGGTCACGGTCGTAGCTGATGCCCGCCAGCGTCCGGACCTCCTCGATGTCCCGCGGGATGCCCGGTGAGCCGATCAGCTCGAAGACGCCGACCATCCGCTCGATGAATGCCTCGCGTCCGCGGGCCGGGGGGCGCAGCAGGACGGGGTAGGTGCGCACCGCGGGCTGGCCGCTGCGCAGGGCACCGGTGTTGGACATGATCGAGACGAGCGATCGCGTCGCGCCGGGATGGCGGGCCGCGATCGTCTGAGCGATCATCCCGCCCATCGACGCGCCGATGATGTGAGCCGGGATCAACCCGAGCTCGCTCAGCAGGCCGACCGCATCCTCGGCCATGTCGGCCAGCGTGTAGCGGGCGGCACGGCGCGAGCGTGTCAGCAGCTGGACCGGCGTCGGCGGCGCGCCCTCCATGTGCGTCGAGCGCCCGATGTCGCGGTTGTCGAAGCGCACAACGTAGAAGCCCCGTGCAGCCAGCTTGATGCAGAACTCCTCGTGCCAGGCGATCATCTGGGTACCCAGTCCCATCACCAGCAGGGCGGGCGGATCGGTCTCCTCGCCGAATGTCTCGTAGCAGAGGGTGATCCCCCTGCCGACGTCGCAGAACTCCTCTGACACGGTCTGCGGACTCTAGCGGCCCTGCTCGGTAGGATCGAGCGCAATGGCAGCCACCGACGCCACGCGCCTCTCGATCGACACGATCCGAGGGCTATCGATGGATGCCGTTCAGAAGGCCAACGCGGGCCACCCGGGAACGGCGATGGCACTGGCCCCGCTGGCCTACACGATCTTCAAGCGGGTTCTGCGCGCGAACCCCGAGGACCCGGGCTGGCCCGACCGGGACCGCTTCGTGCTGAGCGCCGGGCACGCCTGCGTCCTGCAGTATTCGCTGCTGCACCTGACCGGCTATCCGATCGCCATCTCGGACCTCGAACAGTTCCGCCAGTGGGGCTCGCTGACCCCCGGGCACCCGGAGCGCGGCCACACACCGGGGATCGAGGTCACGACGGGCCCACTCGGGCAGGGCGTGGCGAACGCCGTCGGGATGGCCATGGCCGAGCGTTTTCTCTCCGACCGCTTCAACCGGCCCGGCATGGAGGTCGTCGACCACCACGTCTACGCGATCTGCTCCGACGGGGACATGATGGAGGGGATCAGCCAGGAAGCCGCCTCGATCGCCGGCAACTTCGGCCTGGGCAAGCTTGTCCTCTGTTACGACGACAACCACATCACGATCGACGGCAGCACCTCGATCTCCTTCGACGGCGAGAACCACGCCGAGCGGATGGCAGCGGACGGCTGGCACGTCCAGCGGGTCGAGGACTCCGAGGATCTGGACGCGCTCGAGGCGGCCCTGAGGGCGGCCCGTGATGAAGCCGAGCGGCCCTCCTTCATCGCGATCCGCTCGCACATCGCCTACCCGGCGCCGAACGCGACCGACACCGCCAAGTCTCACGGCTCGGCGCTCGGCGAAGACGAGGTCCGCGCGACCAAGGAGGTCATGGGCTTCGACCCGGACAGGAGGTTCTGGGTCGACGAGTCCGTCTACGAGCACATGTCCCTGAAGGCGTCGGGTGCCGCACACCAACGTGAGTGGCAGGACCGCTTCAGGGCCTGGCGCGAGGCCTTCCCGTCGATGGCCGAGGATTGGGAGCAGGCATGGCGCGGAGAGATGCGCGGGGGCTGGCGCGAGGCGCTGCCGAAGTGGCAGGCCGGCGAATCCGTGGCGACGCGCTCGGCCGGAGGAAAGGTCATGAGCGCGATCGCCGAGCACGGCCCCACGATGATCGGTGGTGCCGCCGACCTGGTCGCGTCGACGATGACGGTGTACGAGGGCGCCGGGCAGTTCTCCCGGGTGCATGCCGGGCGAAACATCCCCTTCGGCATTCGCGAGCACGCCATGGGCGGGATCGTCAACGGCGCCGCAGCCCACGGCGGGATCGTCAAGCCCTATGGCTCGACCTTCCTGGTCTTCTCCGACTACATGCGCGGTTCGGTTCGCCTCTCGGCCGTGATGGGCCTGCCCGTCCTGTGGATCTGGACGCACGACTCGGTGGGCGTCGGAGAGGACGGGCCGACCCACCAGCCGATCGAGCATTTCGCCGCGCTGCGGGCCATCCCCGGCCTCTGGGTGATGCGCCCAGGCGACCCCAACGAGACCGCCGAGGCCTGGCGGGTCGCACTCGAACGGACCGACGGGCCCGTGGCGCTGCTGCTCTCGCGACAGAACGTCGAGGTGCTGGACCGCTCCGAGGTTGCGCCCGCCTCGATGCTCGAGCGAGGCGGCTATGTGCTGTGGGACTCGGCCACGGGGGTGCCGGAGCTGATCCTGATCGCGACGGGCGCGGAGGTGGGACCGACGTTGAGCGCCGCCCGCACGCTGGCCGGCGAGGGGACGCGCGTGCGCGTCGTCTCGATGCCCTGCGTCGAGCTGTTCGAGGACCAGACGGGCGATTACCGCGATCAGGTCCTGCCGCGGTCGGTCACCAAGCGGCTCGCCGTCGAGCCGGGTGCGACGATGGGCTGGTGGAAGTGGGTCGGGATCGACGGCGACGTCCACGGGCTCGACCGCTTTGGCGCCTCGGCACCGGGTAATACTGTGCTTGAGGAGCTCGGCTTCGACGCGGCGGGCATTCTCGCCCGGGCGCGGGCCCTGCTCGACTCGACACCCTAAGGAGAAGACATGTCCGACGCGAACACGCCCCTCCAGCGCCTTTCGGCCCTCGGGCAGAGCGTCTGGGTCGACTTCCTCTCGCGCGAATCGATCCGTGGCGGTCACCTGCAGGAGCTGATCGACGACTACTCGGTCGTCGGCGCCACGTCGAACCCGACGATCTTCGAAAAGGCGATGGGCTCGGGCGACGCCTATGACCAGCAGATCAACGAGCTGGCCGAGGCCGGGGCGGACACCGAGGCGACGTTCTGGGCGCTGGCGCAGAAGGACATCGAAGACGCCTGCGACCTGTTTCGGGCGGTCTGGGACGGCGGTTCGGGCCGCGACGGCTATGTCTCGCTCGAGGTCGACCCTCGTCTGGCCTATGACACGCTTCGAGACCTACCGCGAGGCGATCCGGCTGCACAAGGTTCTCGACCGGCCGAACCTGATGGTCAAGATCCCCGCGACCAAGCCGGGCCTGGCCGCGATCGAGGACGTGATCGCCAAGGGTCACTCGATCAACGTGACGCTGATCTTCTCGCTTCAGCGCTACGCCGAGGTCGCCGAGTCCTACCTGCGCGGTCTGGAGCGGCTGATCGCAGCGGGAGGCGATCCCGGCAAGGTCGCATCTGTCGCGAGCTTCTTCGTCTCAAGGATCGACACCGAGGCCGACCGGCGCCTCGATGAGATCGGCGGCGTGGACCAGCTCAAGGGCAGGCTGGCGATCGCCAACGCCAAGCTCGCCTACGCCCACTACCTCGAGGTCTTCTCGGGCGAACGCTGGGAATACCTGGCCGGCAAGGGCGCGACGCCCCAACGGGTCCTCTGGGCCTCGACCTCGACGAAGAACCCCGACTACAGGGACACCCTCTATGTGGAGGAGCTGCTCGGGCCCCAGACGGTCAACACGATGCCCGAGGAGACGATCAAGGCCTACCAGGACCATGGCGAGCCGATCGAGCGTCTGAGCGCCGGGCTGCAGGAGGCGCACGACGTTCTGCGCGATCTTGCGGCCGCGGGCGTCGACTACGACGATGTGACGGCGACACTCGAGCGTGAGGGCGTCGAGAAATTCTCGGCCTCCTTCGAGGAGCTGATGGGCACGCTGTCGGGCAAGCGCGACTCGCTGGCAGTGGCCTGATCCGCCCTCCCGGGCGGGGGCTCAGGAGTAGGGGATCGGGATCAGCACGCGAACCGTCAGCGGTCCGCTGGGGAAGGCTGCCGCGTTGAGCGTGTAGACCCTGAAGGTTTCACCGTGATAGGTGTAGCGGCCGCTGGCCGGGACCGTTCCGGGGTTCGGGCCGAGGCTGTTCTTGACGAGTTTGGGGTGGCCCGGTCCTCCCATGTACATGAGGACCTTCAGCCCGACCAGGCGGCGGGTCAGCCGCAGGTAGCCCTCGTCGTCCTGGATCGAGAGGACGAAGTTGCCCACGCGCCGGCCGTGGAAGTGCAGGTCCGCCCCGACCGGGCCGAGCACGTAGGGGCCGCCGTCATCGACCAGCAGATGCCCCGCGGCGAAGACGCGCAGGCGCACGACGTGATGGTGCAGCAGCCGTTCGACGGCCACCCTGGTGGCGGCGGGGTCCCGTCGTGCGACGGCTTCGAGCAGCCCCCTGTCTCTCTGGATCCGGCGGATCTGCACTTTGGTCCGGGGGCCGACCTCGGCGGCGTAGATCGCATGGGCGATGTGGCTGAGCGTGTTGACGAGCGTGTCCTCGCTGTTTGCTCCGCACAGCGGCGAGATCGAGGCGATCGGGCGCAGCAGGTAGATACGGGCATCGCCGGAGGGGTAGGCCTTGGCGGGGAAGGAGGTGTACTGGTAGCTGACACCGTGGCGGGTGAGGGTCCCCGAGCCGGGGAGCGGCCCCGCCGGCAGGGCGAGCGTCCCACCGAGGCTGTGCGAGCCGGAGCGCACCGCGATCACCCCTTCAGTGACTCCGGCGGCCTCGGAGGCGAAGCCCCTGTCCGCCCAGACGCTCGTCCGGTAGGAGGCGATGGTGCGCCCCGAGGCGTCCTTGATCTTCCCCTGCAGCGGCGTCAGCGCGGCGCCGCCGACGTCGATCAGGGTCCGGTTCCCCACAACGACCTTCAGGTTGGTCATGTGGCCGGTGTGGAGCAGTTCCGAAGCGGCGCTCCTGGCGGCGGAGGCGCTGGAGGTTTCGATCGCCCGGCGCAGCGGCAGGGAGCGCTCGATCAAATGTTCGGCGACCAGCGTCCGTTCGCTGTTGATCCCCTCGCGGTAGATCCGCTGAAGGACGCTGCCGAGCGTCGCCAGGACCGTCTGCGGACAGCTCGCTTCGGCCGAGGCATCGCTCGCGCTGGCGCCCTTGAGCCCCGAGCCGCAGCCGGTCAGCACCGCGAGAAGCGCAAGGATCGCCGTCAGGCGGGCGGCTGTTGAGGAGACACGCAAGAGGGAAACGATCATGGGCAATCCTAAGCTTCCCCTAATCGCGGTGCTGCAGACGCGCCGGTGCGCTAACGTCGCCGGCGTGCCACTGGCCCTGATCACAGGTGCCTCGACCGGGATCGGGCGCGCCACCGCCCTGCGCCTCGCCGGCTCGGGCTGGAACGTTCTGGCGGGCATCCGCGATCCGGCCGCCGGGGAGAGCCTCGTCGCGCAGGCGCCGGCGGGCGGGATCGTCCCCGTCGCACTCGAGGTCACCGACCCCGGGCAGATCGCCGCCGCATGCGAGCTGGTGAACGAGCATGCCGCCCGGCTCGGGCGCGCGGGCCTGGACGCGTTGATCAACAACGCCGGGATCGGCATCGGGGGGCCGCTTGAGATCCTCACCGAGGAGGACCTCAGGCGCCAGTTCGACGTCAACGTCTTCGGGCAGCTGGCCATCACGAGGGCGATGCTCCCCTCCCTGCGCCGCGCGGAGGGCAGGATCCTCTTCGTCTCCTCCATCGGGGGCCGGGTGGCGATGGCCTACACGGCTCCCTATGCGGCCTCCAAGCACGCCATCGAGGCGTTTGCGGATGCTCTGCGCGTCGAACTCCACAATTCGCGGATCCAGGTCGGGCTGATCGAGCCCGGCTCGGTCAGCACGCCGATCTGGGACAAGGGCAGAGGCGAAGCCGACCGCCTGCAGATCCCGCCGGAGCTGCAGGCGCAGTACGGCCACGTCCCGGCGGCGCTGAACAAGGTGCTCCAGGACACGGCCCGCCGCGGGGTGGCACCGGAGCAGGTCGCCGAGACGATCGAGGGGGCCCTCACGGCGAAGCGGATGAAGGCCCGCTATCTGATCGGCCGCGACGCGGTGGCGATGCTGATCGCCAAGCGCCTGCTCCCAGACCACCTCTTTGACCGCCTCGCCCGCCGGGTTCTGGGCGTCTGAGTCGGTCGGAGGCGCTAGCCCGGCGGCGGGTAGACGGCCAGCCAGGCGAACAGGCTCGTCGTCGCACCCTGGGTCTGGAGCATCCCGGGGCGGGCCAGGTTGGAGGGAAGCTGCTCTCCGTTCCAGGAGAGGAGATAGAGGCCCCGGCCGTCGCGGGCCCGCTGCTGAGCGATGCGGGCGTTGTCCGCGGCCATCCGGTAGAGCGAGGAGTCGCCCTCCAGCGAGTAGAGGGCAAGCATCCACTGCAGATAGATCGCGTCGTACTGGGGAGCGAAGTCCAGGATCTGCCCGAAGCGGGTCAGTGCGCGCTGCTTGAGGCGGTCGGCCAGGGCGCATTCCGAGCTGGAGAGCTGGATGCGGCAGAGGGTCGCCTGCGCGTAGATCAGGGGACCCTCGATGTAGTCGACCGGCGTGGGGTTGGTCGAGCTGCCCGCATAGAGGCCGTCCGCCCCGCTGAAGCCACGCGTGTTGGCCCAGCTCAGAAAGCGCCGCGCCTGAGCGAGGTCGAAGCTCGACCCGGTCGCCTGGTAGAGCAGGGTCGCCAGCAGCGTGTCGGCCGCCAGGGCCGGACCGGACTTGTAGGGGTGGCGGGTGTTCCACCAGATCCCGCCCGAGGCCGGGTCCCAGCCGGCCCTCGCGATGTAGCCGAGCGCCCGCTTGGCGTCGTTGAGCCAGCGCCTGGCTCCGGTGGCGCGGTAGGCGTTGACGAAGGCCAGTCCCCACCAGCCGTTGTCGTCGAACCACGTCTCGGCCCCCGCTTCGCGGTCACCCGGGTAGGGGGAGTAGCCCGCGACGGGGTGAAGGCCCCGGTTCAGATAGCGCTCCGCGCCGAGGGCGAAGCTCGTCACGGCCCGGCGGTGGGCCGCGGTGGGCGAGGCGATGGCGATCGCATCGATCGACTGGAACAGCGGCACGATGTCCCAGATCGTCGCCAGGGGGTAGCGGTTGCGGTCGTGCAGGCGCGCGTCATACCAGCCCAGGCGGTGGTCGCGCCATGTGTGCTCGGCCCTGGCGACGCCCGATTCGGCCAGGGCCAGGTAGCCCTGTTGCGCGCCGCTGAGCGCGGGCGGGGTCTGCGCGCGGGCCGGTCCGGCGGCGAGGATCGCGATGGTGATCGCGCAGAGCAGGCCCCCCGCGATGCCGTGGATGGTTCGCGTCATCGCCTCGATAACCCGAAAGGTTCCTCCAGGTCGCGGCGGCGGATACCGTATATGGACGAATGAGCGCCGATCCCCTGAGCTCGACGCTGCCCCACGGGCACGTTCCGAGCCCCCCTTCTGAACGCCGGGCGTGGGCCCTGGCATGCATCCTTGCGGCAGCCGGCCTGCTGGTGCTCGGCGCGATCCTGAGCGGGGCGATCGGGCGCTCGGATGAACCCGCGCCGCCGCCGCTGCTGGTCCGTGCCGCCACCCCCCTGCCCGGCGCGGTGCCCCTCGCCGCGCCCCGCGCAAGGATCGTGGCGCGGCCTTCGACCGTTCAGCAGGCTGCCGATGCCCGCCGCTTCCGCGGGGCCACCGAGAGTCACATCTCCCGCGCCTGGATGGCCGGCTTCTACCCGATCTACTCGACCGCCCAGAAGACCTTCGGCGTCAACTGGCTGCTGCTCGCCTCGATCCACATGCAGGAGTCGGCCTTCTCGACCGCCCGGGGGATCTACCACGGGCTGAACTTCGCCGGCTGCTGCGGCGGGCCGATGCAGTTCAACGTCACCAACGGGCCCCTGAGCACCTGGGACCTGGTCGCCAACTCCTACATCTACGGCGCCCGCCCGGCTGCCTATGACCACATGACCACCGTTCACCCCTCGATCTATGACGACTTCGACTCGATCATGGCCGGGGCGCACCTGCTCTCCGCCGACGGAGCCGGTTACGCGCTTGACGGCTCGGCCTGGAACGCCGCCTACGACTACTACGGCCACGACGCGACGGGGATCCTCTATGCCGACCAGGTCCTGGGCCGGGCGATCGGCTGGTCCCAGCATGGCTTCTGCATCAACTGCGGAGTCGAGAGCTCGCTCGTGGCCGCCGTCCACGCCGCCTACGGCGCACCCGTCGCCGCGGCCGTCCGTGCCGAAGCTCCGGCCAAGCCCTCGGGGCGCCACCGATCGAGGGCCACGGGCAGGCGGGGCGGCTGAGTGGCTCGCTGAAAAGCACTCGGCCGGCGCCCCCGGGAGGAGGGCGCCGGCCGTTGCAGCGGTTCTGTCTCCCCGGGCGTCAGGCCTGGGCGATCAGCTCGCCGGCGACCCGGTCGGTCGCCGCCCCGGTGCCGCCGAGCAGCCGCCGGGAGAGCTGGGCGCGACGGAAGTACAGCGGTGCGTCGTGCTCCCAGGTCGCCCCCGTCCCGCCGTGGACGGAGATCATCGTGCGGGCGGCGTCGTCGAGGGCGCGGCCCGCCACCGAGCGGGCGGCACTCGCCGCCAGCGGGAACTCGGCCGGTGAGCCCCCGCGGGCCCAGCCGGCGTAGTAGAGCAGCGAGCGCCCGTTCTCCAGCTCCCGCAGGACCTCGGTCAGGGAGTGCTTGACGGCCTGGTAGGAGCCGATCGCCCGACCGAAGGTGAAGCGCTCCTTGGCGTAGGCGACGGACACATCCAAGGCCGTCTCGACGCTGCCCAGGGACTCGGCGGCAATCAGTGACTGAGCCAGGTACCAGGCGGCCGCGAGCGTCTCCTCGGAGACGTCGAGGACCGTCGCGGGGGCACCCTCCAGCGTGACGTGACCCAGCGAGCGGGTCGAGTCGTAGCGTTCGACCGCCTCGATGCTCACCCCCGAGGCCCCCGCCTCGATCGCGACGCCCACGGGCTTGCCATCGAGGATCGCGACGCCCACCAGGAGGTCGGCTCCGGGGGCGTCGGGCACCCAGGACAGCTTTCCGCTGACGGTGAGGGCCTCGCCCGAGCCGCCGGCGCCGGGCGCGGCTCCACGGGTGGAGCCTGAGGCCGGGTCGACGGTCCAGCTCTGCTCGATGTCGCCGGGGGGGCTCACGGGCAGGTAGGCGGCGCGCTTCTCGCCCGTGGCGAGCTGCTCGAGCATCGGCGCGCTCTCGGCGGCCGCGTCGAGGATGGCCGTCGCCGGGAGGTGACCCAGCAGCTGGATGCCGGCGATCACGCGACCGCACTCGCCGAGGACCAGCATCGCGTCGAACACGTCCAGACCGGCACCGCCGTGCTCGTCGCTGATCAGCAGGCCCGGCCAGCCGGCCTCACAGGCCGTCGGCCAGAGGTCGGGCATGGCTGAGGAGTCGCCGTCGAGCGCCTCGCGGGCGGCCTCCAGCGTCTTGAAGCGCGACAGGGCGCCGCGGGCCGCCTCGCGCAGGAAGACCTGCTCGTCTGAAAGGGCCAGGTTCATGCTGCCGCTCCTTCCTTGGACCGCAGCTCGGAGAAGGGGATGCCCTTGTCCAGGCGCGGCTCGGGCGGCAGGCCGAGGACCCGCTCACCAATCGTGTTGCGGAGGATCTCTTCGGTTCCGCCGGCCGACTTCAGGCCCGGCAGGAACGAGATCATGTAGGCCCACTCGCTCTTGACGTCAAGCGCCTCGGGCCCCACGACATCGGCGATCAGATCGCCGGCCTTGATGGCCCCGCTGACGAGCGTGACCTTCGCCAGGCCCGCCTCGGGACCGGGGATCTGGCCCTTCTGCAGAGCCGTCAGGGTCCGGTAGCCGGTGAAGCGGATCGCCAGCAGCTCGCTCGCGATCTCACCCAGGCGGTGACGCACGTCGGAATCGCGGCGGGCGTGCTCGTCGGCCGCGATCGCCGAGGCGAAGCGCGTCGAGTTGTAACCCATGCCCTCGCTTCCCAGGCCGATCGTGACGCGCTCGAACATCAGCGTCGTCAGGGCCGTCCCCCAGCCGTTTCCGACGCCGCCGACGACCGAGCCGGCGTCGAGCTGGACGTCGTCGAAGAAGACCTCGTTGAACTCGGCCTCCCCGGAGATCTGGCGCAGGCCGCGGATCGTCACGCCCTCGGCGTCCATCGGCACGATGAACATGGTCAGTCCCTTGTGCTTGGGGACATCGGCGTCCGTCCGGGCGAGCAGCAGCCCGAACGAGGCGAACTGGGCGTTGGTGGTCCATACCTTCTGCCCCGTCAGCCGCCAGCTGCCGTCATCCTGCAGGCGGGCCCGCGTCTGGACCGCAGCGAGGTCCGATCCGGCGGCGGGCTCGGAGAAGAGCTGGCACCAGACCTCGTCGCCGTGCAGCAGAGGGGCGAGGTAGCGCGACTTCTGCTCCTCCTCGCCGTGGGCGATGATCGTCGGGCCGAGCATGCCGACGCCGATCCCGTCGAGGATGCCGGGGACTTTGGCCGCGGCGATCTCCTGGTTGCAGAGGACCTGCTCGATCGGGCCGAGGCCCTGTCCGCCGTACTCCTTCGGCCAGGTCAGCCCCGCGAGGCCTCCCTCGGCGAGCTTGCCCTGCCAGATGCGGCGGGCGGCGATGATCTCATCCTCATCCTCGAGGGCTCCCGGGCCCTGCAGGACGGGTGCTTCAGACTTGTGCTGTTCGAGCCAGCCACGTACCTGGGCGCGGTAGGCGGCCTGCTCCGGTGTGTCGTCAAGATCCACGTTCTCTCCTTTGGCTGACTGGCCAGTCAATGCGTGGAAGGAACGATACGCGATGAGCTCGGCCGGATGCGGACCTGGGTTTCTAGGCCCCGGGGGGCACTTCGGGCTCAGGCACCCGTTTCAGGTGGTAGACGTGCTCGAAGCCGCGGTCGAGGAGCTGTTTGGACTGGACGCCCGGCGCATTGGAGTTGAGGATCACGACCCCCAGGCGGACCCCGCCCCGCTCGGCGGTCGCGACGAGGCAGCGGCCGGCGGCGAGGGTGAAGCCGGTCTTCAGCCCCGTGATGCCCGGGTATTTGTAGATCAGCAGGGGGTTGTTGTTGTAGAGGTAGAGCTTGCCTCCCTTGATCGGGAAGGGCAGGACGGCCGAGTAGGTGTGGACGACCCGGGCGATCCGGGGTTGTTCCATGTCGACGTGGGCCAGCACGGCGAGGTCGGCTGCACAGGAGAAGTTGCCCTTGTCGAAGAAGCCCGAGGGCGAGGAGTAGCGGGTGCAGCCCATCCCCAGCTTGGCCGCTTCGCTGTTCATCCTGGCGACGAACGCCCTGACGGATCCCGAGACGTGTTGGGCGAGTGCCACGGCGGCGTCGTTGCCGGAGGGCAGGAGCAGGCCGTAGAGCATCGTCTCGACCCTGACGTGCTTGCCCAGCGGCAGGACGCCGACCTTCGATCCGCTCGAGTTCACAGCCGCCCTGGTGATCAGGACACGGTCCCTCGGCGGAGCCGACTTCACCGTCAGCAGCGCCGTCATCATCTTCGTCAGGCTGGCGATCTCCAGCCGCTTGTAGGCGTTGCGCTGCCAGAGGACCCTGCCGGTGCTCAGGTCGAACAGGATCCCGGCGCGGGGCGGGTGGCGGAACTCCAGCTGGATCGGGTCGCTGGAGGGCGTCCTGACGCCCGACAGGGTCAGGGCCGGCTTTGCGAGCAGCAGGCCCGCGGGCGAGCGGGCCGGCGCGGGCGCCGCGGAGGCTCCGGAAGAGCCCTGCTGCTGCTTCGTGGCGGTCTGATGGGCGGGCGAGCTCCTGCCGCCGAAGGAGAAGGCGGCGATCAGGGCGGCGGCGATCAGGAGGATCGTCAGGCTGAGGCCGATGATGCGGTTGCGCCGGCGGCGGCGGTCGGCCTGCCGGCGGCGCAGACGGCTCTGGTCGGGCGTCAGAAAGGGCGAGCCGCTCATCGACCGGGAGGATTGCGCAGGGCCCCGACGATGCCGATGCCAAGCAGGACGAGGATGAAGGCGGAGATCAGCGATGCGACGGTCAGCCCCTGCTCGACGACGGCCGCGACGGTCAGGAAGGCGAAGCCCGCGATGAACATCAGGGCGATGCCGAGGACGATCAGGCGGGTGTTCACGAGAGGGATCTCCACAGGACTCTCATGTCAGCACTCCCCGCTGCTCTCCGAGCCGGTCCTTCGGGACGAGGAGCCTGATCGCCAGCAGGCCGAAGAGGAAGCCGCCGATGTGGGCGAAGTAGGCGACGCCTTCGCCGCCGAGTGAGCCGGACAGGCCCGCGAGGCCGAACCACAGCTGCACGGCGAACCAGATGCCGAGGATCACGAGGGCGGGAACTTCGATGATCGTGACGAAGAAGATGATGAAGACGAGGCTCAGGATCCGAGCCCGCGGCCAGAGCAGGATGTAGCCGCCCAGGACCGCCGCGATTGCTCCGGAGGCCCCCAGCGTTGGAGCGCTCGAGCCGGGATCGACGGCCACCTGAGCGCCCAGGGCGACGAGCCCGCCGACGAGGTAGAGGGCGAGGAAGGCCGGCCGCCCGAGCCTGTCCTCGAGGGTCGGCCCGAAGATGGCCAGGAAGAGCATGTTTCCGAAGATGTGCAGCAAGCCGGCGTGCAGGAACATGGAGCTGAAGGCGGTCACCCATGTCGCGGGCTGCGAGGGCGGCGTTCCGTGGACGCCCGCTTCGCCCTGGCAGGCCACTTCGCTTACGGACCCCTGGATGGTGAGGTGCGTCACGAGGGCGCAGTGCTCGCCGGGGTGGGTCAGCTCGTAGGGGATCGCTCCCCAGCGGACGGCAACCTGCTCGGAGGGTCCGCCGAAGAAGCTCCCTCCGTGGCGTATCTCGAGCAGGTAGACGACCACGTTGATCGCCACCAGCACGATCGTGACAAGCGGGACCCGCTGCAGCGGGATGTTGTCTTTGAGCGGGAACATCGTGGCTTTCCCCCGCCGGGCGAGGACGGCTCAGAGCGTACTTGCGGCGCAGGGCGCTAGGCGCGGGCTGCCAGTGGGCCGACGCCGGCCTGGGGCTGGGCGACGTGCTGGTCGGCGTGGTAGGAGGAGCGCACCAGCGGACCGGCCGCGACATGGTCGAAGCCGAGTGCGTAGGCGGCTTGCTCGAGGGCCTTGAACTCGTCGGGGTGCCAGTAGCGGACGACCGGGAGATGACGCTCGGAGGGGCGCAGGTACTGTCCGACGGTGAGCACTGCGACGCCGCTGCGGCGCAGGGCGCCGAACGTCTCGACCATCTCCTCGTGGGTCTCCCCGAGTCCGACCATCAGACCCGACTTGGTCAGGACCTTCCCCTCGCCGAGCTCGTGCGCCAGGCGCAGGACGCGGCAGGAGCGCTCGAAGGTGGAGCCGCGGCGGGCCACGGTGTAGAGCCGGGGGACCACCTCGACGTTGTGGTTGAAGACGTCGGGACGCTCCGCGATGACCTTGGCCAGGGGCATCTCCTGGCCCTGGAAGTCGGGCGTCAGAACCTCGATCTGGCAGCCCGGGGCCTGGCGGCGGACCTGGCGGATGACGCCCACGAAGGCGCTGGCGCCCTTGTCGGGGAGGTCGTCCCGGTCGACCGAGGTGATGACCGCGTGACGCAGCCCCATACGAGCGATCGAGCGCGCCACCCGGGCCGGCTCGAGCGGATCGTTCCAGGTCGGTTTGCCGGTCTTGACGTTGCAGAAGCCGCAGCGGCGGGTGCAGGTGTCGCCGAGGATCATGAACGTCGCCGTGCCCCGCTCCCAGCACTCGCCGACGTTCGGGCAGGCGGCCTCCTGGCAGACCGTATGGAGGTTCTCCGAGCGGATCAGCTCGGTCAGCTCGCGGTAGCGCTCGCCGCCGGGCGGGGGCACCTTGAACCAGGGCGGCTTGCGCTCACGGATCGGGCGGACGTCCCCGCCGAGCACCTTCAGGACGTCCATTCCCCCGGGGTTCGAACGTGACCGTGTGGCGCTCATGCGGGCAGCGCCTCGGGTGCGGGCTTCCAGGGGGCTCGCCCCGTGGCGAGCCGGGCGGGGTTGCGCAGCTCGATCCCCAGGCGCGCCGGGGATACGAGGCGCTGGCGTCGTGCGTGGGCGCGGCAGAAGTGGAACGCCATCCGCTTGCGAAAGCAGGCGAGGCCCTCCGCGGCGCCGGCCGTCTCCAGCGCAATCGAGGTCATCGTCACATCGGGCAGGCCGCAGGCGATCACCCAGGAGAACGGCTCGAGGTCGTTCTCGACGTTGACGGCGAAGCCATGTGTCGAGATCCCGCGCGAGATGTGGACTCCGAGCGAGGCGATCTTTCGCCTTGGTGGGATGCCCACCCAGACGCCCGTGTAGTCGGCGCCCTCCTCGTGGCGGGATCGGCCGCTGACGCCGGCCTCTCCCAGCGCCCCGATGATGGCTCCTTCCATCCGGCGGAGATGCCCGTGGACGTCGCCGACGGCCATGATCGGGTAGCCGACGAGCTGCCCGGGGCCGTGGTAGGTGATGCGCCCTCCGCGGTCCGTGGCGTGAACCTCGGCTCCCCTGGCCTCGTAGAAGGACTCCGGGAACGGCAGCTCCTTCGCGGCCGCCCGACGGCCCCGCGTGTAGGTGGGCGGGTGCTCGAGCAGCAGCAGGGTGTCGGGTATCTCCCCGGCCCAGCGCCGCGTGCGCAGCTCCTGCTGGATCGCAACCGCCTCGCCGTAGGGGACGAGACCCAGGTGGCAGACCCAGATCTCCTGCGATCGGCTGCTGGTCTCGACGGCTGCTCATGCCTCCACTAGAAGCCTAGCGTCACGCTCCTGACACACAGGAGGAGGTTGCCCGTCAATCCGTCGGCCGAGGGCGCGGCTCGCTTAGACTCGCGATGTGCCCCTCGCGCGAATCGCCTCCCGGCTGGAGAGTCTGCTGCCAGGCTCGGCGAACAAGTTCGAGACCCACGCGCCCTCGCCCAGGCCACGATCAACGCGGTACCGAGCGCCTGGGCTTCGAAGCTTCCGATCCCGGGAGTCGCTCGCCGGTGACGCCGAGTTGTTCGCCGACTCGCGCGTGGACTGGGCTCTGGCCAACCTGGGCGGCGTGGAGGGAGCCGAGTGCGTCGAGCTGGGACCGCTTGAGGGCGGGCACAGCTACATGCTCGAACATGCCGGGGCAGCTCTGTGGCGGCCATCGAGGCGAACAACAACGCCTACCTGAAGTGCCTGGTCGTCAAGGAGCTGCTGGGCATGAGTCGCTGCTCCTTCCTCTACGGCGATGTCGTCGGCTACCTCGAGCAGCGCGATAGCGACTTCGACGTCTGCTGGTGCGCTGGAATCCTCTACCACATGGCCGATCCGGTCCGGCTCCTCCAGTTGATCTCCGGCCGCGCGTCGCGCCTCTACATCTGGACTCACTACTACGACGAGGCCGTGATCGCGGCAGACCCCTCGAAGCGCAGGCCGTTCGCGGAGCGAGTCACCACTCAGGCGAGCCATGGTGGTTATCCTCACACGCTGCACCGCCACGACTACGGCCGCTCACCCGGGCTGCGCCACTTCTGGGGCGGCAACCAGCGGTTCAGCAACTGGCTCGAGTTGGACGGCATCGTGGGCGCACTCGAACACTTCGGTTGGCGCGGAATCGAGACCTGGCTCGAAGCGAGAACCCCCACGGACCGGCGGTCAACCTGACCGCCGTTCGGCGCTGAAGGGGCTGTCAGAGCGTCAGCGCGGAGGGCGCCTGGAGCAGCTCGCGGACGCGGGCCAGGAAGCGGGCGGCTTCGGCGCCGTAGAGGATCCGGTGGTCCGAGACGAGGGTGAGGCTCATCATGTCGCGCGCGAGGATTTCGCCGTCGTGTACCACCGCCCGGGGGGCCAGCGCGCCGACGGACAGGATCGCCGCCTGGGGCGGGTTGATGATCGCGGAGAAGCTGGAGATCCCGAACATCCCAAGGTTGGAGACGGTGAACGTCCCGCCTCCCAGCTCGGGCGGAGTGATCGAGCCGTCGCGGACGCGGCCGGCCAGTGCACGGGTCTCGCGGGCGATCTCGCCCAGCGACTTCTCCTCGGCGTCGAAGACGGTCGGCACGACCAGCGCCCCCTCGGCGGCGACGGCGACACCGATGTTGATCCGCGAGTGCAGCTGGACCTTGCCGTCGCGGTAGCTCCCGTTGGCCAGGGGGTGCTCGCGCAGTGCCAGGGCGACCGCCTTGACGACCATGTCGTTGTACGTCGGCACCGCCTGCTCGGCCGGCTCGGCGTGCTCTCCGGCCTCGCTGGATGCGGCGATTGCCTTCAGCTCGGTGCGCAGTGAGACGCACTCCTCCATGTCGATCTCGATCTGCAGCGTGAAGTCGGGGATCGTCGCCTTCGACTCGGCCATCCTGCGAGCGACCGTCTGCTGAAGGCGTGTCAGCTCGACCTCGCGCGTCTCGCCCTTTGCCCGCGCGATCTCATCGGGCGCCCGCGGCGCCGTTCCGGCCGGCTCCCGCCCGGCGCCGAGGACGTCCGCCTTGACGATTCGCCCACCGGGTCCGCTGCCGCTGAGACCGGCCAGCTCGACGCCTCCCTCGCGGGCCATCCGGCGCGCCAGTGGAGACGCCTTCACCCGCTCCACCGGGGCGTCCGGGTGGGAGGCGGGGGTCGCTGCCGCCGGTGGCGGGCCCGCGGGCGCCGGAGCTCTCGTCTGCAGGGCGCGAGCCGCCGCCGTCACCGGTTCGCCGCCCGGCGCCTCGGTCGCGCCGAGGGGCGCCTCGGCCGCGCCCGCCTCGGCCGGCGCATCGCCGCCGGCGGGACCGTCGCCGACGCTGGCGATCGGCTGCCCGACGGGAAGCGAGTCGCCCTCGGCGGCGATCAGGTGAAGGACACCGGACAGGTCTGACTCGTAGGTCATGGTGGCCTTGTCCGTCTCGATCTCGACCAGTTCCTCGCCCCGGGCGATCTCCTCGCCCTCGGCCCGCAGCCAGCGCAGGATGATCCCCTCCTCCATCGTGTCGGAGAGGCGGGGCATGACGATGATCTCGGACATCAGGCGAGGGCCGTCCTGTTGAGCGTGGCAAGTGCCGCTGCCACGATCTGCGGCTCGTGCGGATAGGCGATGTCCTCGAGCGGCTTGGAGTAGGGCATCGGGACGTCCGCGCCCGTGACCCTCGCGACGGGCGCGTCGAGGTGGTCGAAGGCCTGTTCGCCGATCAGGGCCGCCAGGTTCGCGCCGACGCCACCGTGAGGCCAGCCCTCCTCGACTATGACGCAGCGGTTCGTCCGCCGGACCGAGGCCAGGATCGTGTCGAGGTCGAGCGGGCGCAGGGTCCGTGGATCGATCACTTCCGCCTCGACGCCGTGCTCCTCGCGAGAGCGTCCCGGCGGCCCGTTCGGCCGTCAGGGCCATCCTGGAGATACCGACGATCGTCACATCGGACCCTTCGCGTGCGGTGCGGGCGACGCCGAAGGGGACCAGCTGCTCGCCCTCGGGGACCTCGCCCCGGACGCCATAGAGGGACTCGTGCTCGATGAACACGACGGGGTTCTCGTCGCGGATGGCGCTCTTCAAGAGGCCCTTCGCGTCCGCCGCCGTCGCGGGCACCGCGACGAGCAGGCCCGGGACCTGCAGGAACATCGCCTCGAAGCAGTGGGAGTGGGTCGGGCCGAGCTGGTGGCCGGCCCCCTGCGGCATCCGCACGACGAGCGGGACGCGGGCCTGGCCGCCGAACATGTAGTGGATGTGTGCCGCATGGTTGACGATCTGATCCAGGGCCAGCAGGGCGAAGTTGATCGTCATCAGCTCGACCACCGGGCGCAGTCCCGTCATCGCGGCGCCGACGCCCAGCCCGACGATCGTGTTCTCCGAGATGGGCGTGTCGCGGATGCGCTTCTCGCCGAACTCCTCGAGCAGGCCGTCGGTGACCTTGAAGGCGCCACCGAACACGCCGATGTCCTCGCCCATCAGCATCACCCGCTCGTCGCGAGCCAGCTCCTCGCGGAGGGCCTGGTTGAGCGCCTCGCGATAGCGCAGCTGTTGCGGGGTGCCCATCACCCCTCGCCTCCCGGCTCGTGGCCGTCCTCGCCGGCCGCCAGGGCCGAGGTCAGCTGCTGCGGGATCTCGTCGTTGGCGGCGGGCTCGGGGCCGGCGGCCGCGTAGCCCTCCTGGCGATCCTCGGTGGTCTCGACCGAATACCAGCCCCGCGGTGACTCGCCGAGGACGTAGATGTCGTTGTAGAGGTCCGAGGGCTCGGGGAACGGGGAAGCCTCTGCGAACTCGACGGCCCCGTCGACCCGGGCGATCGCCCGGGCGTCAAGCTGCTCGATCTCGGCGGCGGTGATCACCCCCTCGTCCATCAGCTGCCGGCCGTAGACGCTGAGCGGGTCGCGCTCGCGCCAGCGCGCCACCTCGTCCTTCGAGCGGTACTGCTCGGGATCGGCCATCGAGTGGCCCCGGAAGCGGTAGGTGATCGCCTCGATCAGGACAGGCCGGCGCTCCTCGCGGACCTTGGCGACGGCCTCGCTGAGCACCGCGTGGGTGTCCCGGATGTCCATCCCGTCGCAGCGCATTCCCGGCACCCCGAGGCTCTCGCCCTTGCGCTGCAGGTCGGTCACCGCCGAGTGGCGGCCGAGGGCCGTGCCCATGCCGAACTGGTTGTTGGTGACCATGAAGACGACCGGCAGGCTCCAGAGGGCCGCAAGGTTGAGCGTCTCGCCGAAGGTCCCCTGGTTGGACGCCCCGTCGCCGAAGGTGCAGAGGGTCACCTCATCCGTCTCGGTGTAGTCGCTGGCCAGCGCGATCCCCGCGGCGATCGGGAGGTTGCCCCCGACGATCCCGTAGCCGCCCATGAAGCGCCGGGCGATGTCGAACATGTGCATCGAGCCGCCACGGCCCCGGCAGCAGCCGTCGACCTTGCCGAACAGCTCGGCCATGACGTTCTCCGGCGGCGTTCCCCGGACGATCGCGTGTCCGTGAGAGCGGTAGGTCGAGATCAGGTAGTCCGTCTTCCTGAGTGCCCGGGCCGCGCCGACGATCGTCGCCTCCTCGCCGATCGAGAGGTGCAGGAAGCCGCCGACCTTGGCCCGCGCGTACATCTCGCCGGCCCGCTCCTCGAAGCGGCGGATCAGGGTCATCGTCTCCAGCCACTCCCGGGCCTGCCCCGCGTTCTCGGCGGCGGAGCTGTCGGGTGGGAGCGATTCGGCCATCAGGCCTCCACGGTACTCCAGCGCTCGCGGAACTCCGTCGCGTCGAGGCTCATCAGGTCCTCGCGCAGGGCCCGGGCGAGCTTCGACGCGGCGTGGGGCGGGCGGTCCCAGAACAGGACGACTTCGCCCGAGTCGATCTCGACGATCTCGATGTGGTCGACCCTCCCGGGGTCCGCCAGCACCGCGGGAGCCCACCCTCCACGGGTCACGATCAGCCGGAAGGCGTCCCTCGCCTTCAAAGCGCTCGCTCCGGACGCATCGCCTCGGCCGCCTCGCCCAGGGCCGACTCCCCGTGGAAGACCCGCCCGCCGACTGTGACGGCGGGGACCGAGACGACCCCTGCCGCGGCGGCCGCGGCGGTGGCGCTCGCGAGCTGCTCGGCGACCGATCTCATCGAGGCTGCCCTCAGGACCGCGGACGGGTGCATCTCGCATGCCGCCGCGGCGATCAGGACCGAGTCCTCCTCGGCCAGCGAGCGCCCGCCCGCGAAGGCCTGGCGGAAGGCCGCCTGGGCGAACGGGACGGCCCGGCCGATCGAGCGGGCGTAGGTCGCGATCAGCATCGCCAGGCGGCTGTCGAAGGGAAACGGCTCCGGCCAGCGCAGCGGTTGCAGCCCCAGCTCGCCGGCTCGGGCGGCGATCGCCGCGCGAAACCCGTCGCTCGCCGGGCCGCCCGGCGGGGATTCGGCTCCAGGCAGCTCTCCGGCCGCGACGCCGCGCCATTCGGCGGGTCCGGGGAGAACCTGAAGGACCTGCTCGGCTGCCAGGTAGGCCGGCGGGCTCGCGAGATCGAAGTAGAAGGCGGCCGCGGCTGGGGACGGTTCCTCGCCCACCGCGCCCTCAGCCGTGGATCAGCCAGCCGTCGGCGGCCCGGCCCGCTTCCATCACAGCCTCTGAGAGGGTCGGGTGCCCGTGAATCATTCGCGCCAGCTCGGGATAGCCGCCCTCGAGGGACCGCACGTTGACGAGCTCCTGGATCATCTCGGTGGCCTTCGAGCCGACGATGTGACCGCCCAGGAGCTCGCCGTAGGTGGACTCGCCGACGATCTTCACGAGGCCCGTCCGGTCGCCGTAGACGGTGCCGCCGCCAACTGCCCCGTAGGGCACCTTGCCGACGACGACGTCATAGCCCTGCTCCTTGGCCTGCTCCTCGGTCAGCCCGAAGGAGCCCACGTTGGGGGTGCAGAAGGTCGCCCTGGGAATGTCAACGTAGGCGATCGGGTGCGTCTGCATCCCCGCGATCGTCTCGGCCGCGATCACGCCCTCGTCGGAAGCCTTGTGCGCCAGGGCGGGGCCGGCGACGAGGTCGCCGATCGCATAGATCCCTCCGCGGCTCGTCCGCATCGCGCCATCGACCTTGATCAGGCCCTGCTCGTCGGTCTCGACGGCGGCCGCCGCAAGGCCCAGGGCCTCGGTGTCGGCGGCGCGGCCGGCGCAGATCACCAGGTGGTCGGCCTCGATGCGGTTCTCACCCACCGAGAAGCTCACGCTGCTCGTGTCGGCCTTCACGTCGGAGATCGGGGTGCCGGTATGGATCGCGATGCCCTGGCGCTTCAGGCCGCGCTCGACGAGCCGGCAGATGTCGGCGTCCTCGCTCGGCAGAAGCCGGTCGACCGCCTCGACGAGCGTGACCTCGCTCCCCAGCCGGGCAAAGCCGGAGGCGATCTCCGCGCCGGAGGCGCCGGCGCCCACGACGGCGAGACTCCCGGGAAGCTCCTGGAGTGCCCATGCCTCCTCGGTGCCGATGACCCGTCCGCTCAGCTCAACTCCCGGAATCGTCCGGGGCACAGACCCGGTCGCCAGGATGATGCTGCCCGCGCCGTAGACGTCCTCGCCGACCTGCACGCCACCGTCGGCGGTGATCGAGGCGTCGCCTTCGATCAGGTCGATCGAGTTTTTCTTGAACAGCCCCGAGACGCCGGAGGTGAGGGTGTGGACGACCTTCTCACGGCGCGCCTGGATGGCCGGGTAGTCGACCTCCACCGATCCGACGAGGAGCCCGAAGTCCTTCGACTCCCGGATCTCGGTGAGCAGGTCGGCCGAGCGCAGGACGGCCTTGGCCGGGATGCAGGCGTAGTTCAGGCATCGCCCGCCGACCTTGTCGCGCTCGATGACGGCCGTCTTCAGTCCGAGCTGGGCGGCCCGGATCGCGGCCACGTAACCGCCCGGGCCGGACCCGATCACGATGCAGTCGTAGGAGCTCTCAGCCATCGGGGAGCCAGCCTATCGAAGGCGGTCCGGTTCACCGGCCTGGATCCGGCCCATGACCCGGACGAGCTTCCAGAACAGCCAGCCGGCGAGGCCGATGGCCACCGCGCAGGCGAGCGCCGCGGGGATCGTCTCGGCGACGACCAGCGCCAGGGACGTCACGAGGATCTGGAAAGCCAGCAGTGCCTCGAAGCCCAGCACGGCCCAGTAGCGGGCCCTGTACATGCCGCCCGCGAGCAGCGCCAACAGGCCCGCGAGGAACAGCGCTCCCGGCAGAGAGCCCCCGTGGCGGGAGAGGTCATGCACGCTCAGCGCCCCCGCGATCACGCCCACCGCGAGCACCGCCGCGGCGGCGACGGCGACCAGCAGCGCCGTCGGGCGCTCCCCCTCGGCCAGCGGGGTCAGCCCCGCGCGGGCGCGCTCGTCGCGCTCGCTGCTCACAGCCGCCCGCGCAGCTCGCGGGCGGCCGCCTGTGGGTCCGCGGCGGCGGCTATCGCCCTGAGCACACAGATGCGATCGGCCCCGGCCTGGAGGACCTCGCCGATGTTCCGGGCGTCGATGCCCCCGATCGCATAGAAGGGCACCGGTGAGTGCTCGGCGGCATAGCGGACGAGCTCCGTGCCGACGGCCGGGCGCCCCTCCTTGGTGGGGGTCGCATAGACCGGCCCGACGCCGATGTAGTCGACCAGCGCCGGATCCACCGCGTCGATCTCCTCGGGCGTGTGCGTCGAGAGGCCCAGGAGCATCCGCTCCCCGACGATCTCCCTGACGGCCTCGACGGCCATGTCGTCCTGGCCCACGTGGACTCCGTCGGCGCCCACCTCGAGCGCCACGGAGGGGCGGTCGTTGACGATGAACAGGGTGCCCAGGCTCCGGCAGAGCGCACCCGCCGCGTTGCCGACCGCGGCGAGCTCGTCGTCTCCCAGATGCTTCTCGCGCAGCTGGAAGATCTCGACGCCTCCGGCCACCGCCGCGCGGAGCAGGTCGGGCAGTCCGCCCGCGCCCCCGCCGGAGTCCGTCCCCGCAGACACCAGGTACAGGCGGGCCGCATCCAGGCGCTCGGCGGGCTCGGCTCGTGGGCTGTCGGCGCTCATCGCCCTGGAAGTCTGGCAGGAGCACTCAGCCACCCCTGGCCGGGGTCGGGCTAGCATCGTCCTCATGGCTGCAAGGCGGCAAGCCGAGCTGGTGGTGGTGGGCGGCGGCATCATCGGGATGGCCGTGGCCTGGCGTGCGCGCCAGGCCGGGATGCCGGTCTGCCTGATCGAGCGGGGGGCCCTCGGCGAGGGGACGTCGCGGGTCGCCGCGGGGATGCTGGCGCCCGTGGCCGAGGTGGAGTTCGGCGCGGCCGGGCGGAGCATGCTCGACATGGGACTGCGCTCGGCAGCGATCTGGCCCTCCTTCGCCGAGGAGCTGCAGGAGGTCTCGGGCGTCGAGATTCCCCTGCGCCGGACGGGGACGCTGCTGTTGGCCCGGGACGAGGACGAGGCGCTTGAACTGGAGCGCCAGCTGGAGTTTCGCCGCTCGCTCGGCCTCTCCGTCGAGCGTCTCCGGGCGAGCGAGGCTCGCGAGCGCGAGCCGGCGCTGGCCCCGACGTTGCGCCTTGCGCTCGAAGCTCCCGATGACCATGCCGTCGACCCCCGCCCGGTTCTCGAGGCTCTGCGAGTCGCCTGCGAGTCCGCCGGAGTAGACATCCGCGAGGGCACCGCCGTCACGGGGGTGATCCTCGATCGGGGCCGCATCGCATCGCTCTCCCTGGCCGGCGGCGAGCGGGTCGAGACGGCGGCGGTCGTCCTCGCCGCCGGGCCCTGGACGCCGGAGCTCGGGGGACTCGAGGGAGCGCTTGTCCCCGTCCGCCCCGTCAAGGGGCAGATACTGCGCCTGCGCGACCCTCTTGGTGAGGGCCTGCTCAGCCGCGTGATCCGCTTCGAGGGCGGCTACATGGTCCCCCGGGGGGACGGGCGCTACGTCCTGGGCGCGACCGTCGAAGAGCGGGGATTCGAGTTGCGGGCGACCGCCGGCGGCGTCTACGAGCTGCTGCGCGAGGCGCACGATCTGCTGCCGGGCCTCGGCGAGCTGGAGATCGAAGAGATCTCCGTCGGGCTGCGTCCCGGCACGCCCGACAACCTCCCCGCGATCGGACCGGGGGCCATCGAGGGCCTGATCTGGGCGACGGGTCACTATCGCAACGGCATCCTCATGGCCCCTCTGACGGCTGAGCTCGTGAGGGGTGTGCTGGGAGGCCGGGGAGCCCCGGTCCCCGTGGGGTGCGACCCGGCCCGCTTCGTCGTCACGGGGGCGCCGGCTTGATCCTGCTCAACGGCGAGCACTGCGAGCTCTCCCCGGTTCAGAGCGTCCTGGCGGCGCTCGGGTACCTCGGTCTGGAGCCGGGCTCCCGCGGGATCGCCGTGGCGGTGGACGGCGAGGTGATCCCGCGGGCGCGATGGGAGAGCGCTCTCCTGCGCGACGGAGCCCGCGTGGAGATCCTGACCGCGATGCAGGGAGGATGATCTGAGGATGGCCAAGCCTCTCTCCTCCAGCCAGGCTCCCGCCGAGGGCGTCCCGGCCACCGACGAGCTCGTGATCGCCGGGCGCGTGCTTCGCTCGCGCCTGCTGCTCGGCACCGGCGGGTTTCCCTCACAGGAGGTGATGGCCCAGGCGATCGGAGCCAGCGGCTCAGAGCTCGTGACCGTGGCCCTGCGGCGGGTCGACCCGGCCTCCCGCGGCTCCCTGGTCGAGGTCCTCGAGCAGGCCGGCGTGGGACTCCTGCCCAACACGGCCGGCTGCCACACCGCCCGGGACGCCGTCATGACGGCCCGCCTCGCCCGCGAGGCCTTCGAGACGGACTGGATCAAGCTCGAGGTGATCGGCGACGAGGACACGCTCCTGCCCGACGCCCCCGAGCTGCTGCGCGCCGCGGAGGAGCTCGTCGACGATGGCTTCGTGGTGCTCCCCTATACGACCGACGACCCCGTCCTGGCGCGACGTCTGGCCGACCTGGGATGTGCAGCGGTGATGCCCCTGGGTTCCCCCATCGGGAGCGGTATGGGGATCCGCAACCCCTACAACATCTCCCTCATCCGGGAGGCCGTCGATGTGCCCCTCGTCCTGGATGCGGGCATCGGCACCGCCTCCGATGCGGCGCTGGCCATGGAGCTCGGCTGCGACGCGGTGATGGCGGCCTCGGCCATCTCGCGGGCCCAGGACCCCGTCGCGATGGCCCGCGCCATGCGCCACGCTGTCGAGGCGGGACGTCTGGCCCATGGCGCCGGGCGGATTCCCCCGCAGGCGCTACGCCACCGCGTCGAGCAGCGACGCCGGCCTGGCCGATCTCACCTGAGGACCTGGATCGTCCCGTTCATCGTCGCCGGGTGCAGCGTGCACTCGTAGTGGTAGATGCCGGGATGCCTCAGGCGGACGCTGAAGGTGGCGCCTTCGCCGAAGTTCTTCGATGAGAAGGACTGCGGGCCGCTCTCACTCGTGACGTTGTGCTCCGTCGGGTCGCTGTTCCTCCATTCGATCGTCGAGCCGGCCCGCACCCGGAGCACGTCGGGGTCGATCGCAAAGTTGCGGTAGGTGACCTTCACCAGGCCCGAGAGGACCGGTGCCGAGGGGGACGGCGCCGCGAAGGCAGGGGCGGCGTCGACCGTCAGGTGCGAATGGGTCGAGGTGGAGCTCGTCTTCGCCGTTGTCGCCGTGGCGGTGCTCGTGCCGCTCTTCGAGGAGGAGCCGCAGCCACACAGCAACAGCGCCGCGCAGACCATCAGGAGGATCGCCTTCTGCATCGGCTCACGATCTCACATCGCGGGCGGGCCCATGCCGCAACCACCTAGACTGGCCGGTCCGATGTCCGTCCGCCATTTCCTCACCGGCGCCGAGCTGAGCGCACCAGAGCTGGGCGCCCTGCTCGACCGTGCGGCCGAGCTGAAGCGCGATCCACTCGGCTCAAAGTTGCTGGGCGGGCGCAGTGTCGCGCTGATCTTCCAGAAGCCCTCCACCCGGACCCGCGTCTCATTCGAGGTCGGCGTCTGCGAGCTCGGCGGCAACCCGCTGATCCTGCGCTCCGACGAGCTGCAGCTCTCACGCGGCGAGGCGCTCCGGGACACGGCCCTGGTGCTCTCGCGCCATGTTTCGGCGATCGGAGTGCGCACCGGCCCCGACGCGATGCTCGAGGAGCTGGCCCGCTACTCGAGCGTGCCGATCATCAACATGCTCACGGCCCTGCACCATCCCTGCCAGGCGCTGGCCGATCTGCTGACACTGCGAGAGGCCTACGGCAGCCTCGCGGGCCGCCGGCTGGCATACGTGGGCGACGGCAACAACGTGGCCCGTTCGCTGGCCATCCTCGGCCCGCTGGCGGGCCTCGACGTCGCGATCGCCTCCCCCGAGGGCTATCGCCTCGAGCGTGAGCCGCTGCGGGCGGACGGCGCGACGGGCACCCTCACCCAGCACACGGACCCCCGCGAGGCGGTCGCCGGCGCGGATGCCGTCTACACGGACGTCTGGGTCAGCATGGGCGACGAGGACACCGCCGCGGAGCGCCGCAGCGCCCTGGCCGACTACCGCATCGACGATGCCCTGCTCGACCTCGCCGGAGCCGATGCCTTCGCGATGCACGACCTGCCGGCGCACCCGGGTGACGAGATCACCGCCGAGGTCCTCTACGGCTCGCGCCAGCGGATCTGGGATCAGGCCGAGAACCGCCGCCACGCGCAGAAGGCTCTGCTGGAGCTGCTCGTGGGCCCCGCGCACCCCACGGCGGGGCAGCGATGAGCACCGCACCGCTGCAGGCTCCCCGCCCGCAGCGCGGCGACGAGCTCGAGCTGACGATCGACTCGCTGGCCTTCGGGGGGGAGGGCGTCGCGCGGCTGGGAGACCACGGATATGTCGTCTTCGTCGCCGGTGCGATCCCCGGCGACCGTGTCCGTGCCGTCGTCCACAAGCGCAAGCGCAGCTATGCCCATGCCAGGACCCTGGAGGTCCTGACGCCCAGCCCCGAGCGGATCGCCCCCGTCGCCGATCACCCCGGGGTCGCCTGGCAGGTGATCCCCTATGAGCGCCAGCTCGAGATCAAGCACTCGCAGGTCCGTGAGGCGCTGGAGCGGATCGGCCACCTGGATGGCTTCGAGCTGGAGGAGACCGTCCCGGCCCTGCAGCAGTGGCGCTACCGCAACAAGCTCGAGTACTCCTTCGGAAACGGACCCGACGGCCTCGTCTGCGGTTTCCACGCACCGGCCGGCGCCAACGAGGTGCTCCCGATGAAGGACTGCATGCTGGCCTCGGAGCTGGGCAACAGGGCACGCGAGCTGGCCGCCTCCTGGTGTGCGCTCCAGGGGCTGGGCGCGTGGGAGCGGGGACGACGCCCCGGAGGCCAGGGCGGGGAGCGCGAGCAGGGCGAGGAGGAGAGCCGGGGAGCTCAGGGCGCCCCGGCGCGCGCCAGGGGCGAAAGGATCGGCCCTGCGGGCGATGGACGCGTCCGCCTGCGCAACCTGGTCGTCCGGGAGGGCCGGCGCACGGGCAAGCTGCAGGTCAGGATCGTCACCACGGAGGGCGAGCTCGACGCTGGTGGCCTGGCCCAGGCTCTGTCCGCCGGCCTGGGTGACGCGCTCGAGGGAGTTCTCTGGTCGCGCTCGGACCGCCCGGCCGAGACGACACAGGGCGGGGACACCGAGTTGATCTGGGGCGAGGCGGAGCTGCCCGAGCGCCTCGGCGAGCTTGACCTGCGGATCTCCGCGGAGGCGTTCTTCCAGACGAACACCGAGATGGCCGAGGTCCTCTACGGGATCGCCACCGACTACGCGGCCCTCGAAGGCTGGGAGCGTGTATTCGACCTCTACTGCGGGATCGGCTCGATCGCGCTCACCCTGGCGCCCAAAGCGGGTGAGCTGTGGGGGATCGAGCTCGTCGAGCAGGCCGTCGCCGACGCGATCGCCGGCGCCAAGCGCAACGAGATCACGAAGGCCCGCTTCTTCGCCGGCGACACGCGGCTGGCGCTGCCCGAGCTGCTCGCCAAAGCCGGCCGGCCGGACCTGATCGTCATCGACCCGCCCCGTGCGGGGCTCTCCAAGAAGGTCGTCCACCGGGTCATCGAAGCCTCGCCCAAAAGGATCGTCTACGTCTCCTGCAACCCGACGACCCTTGCGCCCAACGCCGCGGAACTCGTTGAGGCAGGGTGGGCCCTGAAGAAGGTCCGCCCGGTCGACATGTTTCCCCAGACGCACCACATCGAGTGCGTCTCTCTGTTCGAGCGGGGGTAGGCTGCACCGGTGCGCGCCGTCACCATCCGCGAGCGGGAGATCGTCATCGAGGAGCACCCGGACCCCCTCCCCGGAGCCGGCGAGGCGCTGGTGCGGGTTCACGCGGCCGGGCTGAACGGCGCCGACATGATGCAACGCCGCGGTCTCTACCCGGCCCCGGCCGGCTCGCCCCAGGACATCCCCGGGATGGAGTTCGCGGGGGAGGTCGTCGCGCTCGGGCCGGGCGCCGAGCGCTTCTCGCTCGGCGAGAGGGTGATGGGGATCGTCGGCGGCGGCGCCCAGGCCGAGCTCGTGACCGCCCATGAGCGCGTTCTGCTCCCGGTTCCCCGTGGGCTCGAGTGGCCCGCCGCCGGCGGCCTCCCGGAGGTCTTCACGACCGCCCACGACGCGGTCTTCGTCCAGGGCGCACTGCGCCCCGGCGAGCACCTGCTCGTGCACGGCGGCGCCGGCGGAGTCGGCACCGCCGCGATCCAGCTGGGCCGCGCAGCGGGAGCCCGCGTCACCGCGACCGTTCGCCGCGAGGAGCTTCGCGAGGAGGTCGCGGCGCTGGGCGCCACGGCGATCGAGCCGGAGGGGTTCGCCGAGCGTGGGCCCTTCGACGTCGTCCTCGAGCTCGTCGGCGGGCCCAACATGGAAGAGAACCTCGGGGCGATCGCCACGGGCGGTCGGATCTGCGTCATCGGGGTCGGCGGCGGAGCGAAGAGCGAGCTGAACCTGCTGGCTCTGATGGGCAAGCGAGCCCGCATCCACGGCTCCACACTGCGGGCCCGCCCGCTCGAGGAGAAAGGCGTCACGGCGCGCCTGATCGAGCATGAGGTCCTGCCGCTGTTCGAGCGCGGCCTGCTCGTGGTGCCGGTCGCCGAGACGTTCGAGCTCGACCACGCCGCGGACGCCTACGAGCGCTTCGCCGCCGGCGGCAAGCTCGGCAAGATCGTGCTTCTCCCCTAGGGCCTCGCCGCCCACTCATCCGGTTCGCGCGAAACTTTCAACCATCCGGATATGTTCCAGGCTCATGGGGAAGCGAGCGAGTGGGGCATTCGCGTGCGCGATCGGGGCGGCGCTCGCGGTCGCCGGCTCGGCACAGGTGTACGCCGCGGCGCCGATCGCCGTCGTGAGCGCGGCGACACCGCTTTCAGGAGGCAACGGCTGGCTCGTCTGGAGCGAGCCCGAGGGCGCGGGGTACGTTCTGATGGGCTTCCACCGGGGAATCGTCAGCCGGCTGCCCGTGGCGCCGCGCCCGCAGCCGTTCGACGCAGATGTCGGCTCGGACTCCTCCGGCCGGCCCGTCGTCACCTTCTCCCGATGTCCGCGCACCCCCCGGCCCACCGCGGTCAGCGGCGAATCGGCGGGCGGCGAGCTGGTGCAGCCGTTGACCGGCTCGGGCTGCCGGATCCACGTCCTGGAGCTCGACAGCGCCACCGAAAGTGTGCCCGCGATACCCGCGCCCCGCGGGGCCTCGGACACCACCCCTTCGATGTGGCGGGGGACGGTCACGTTCGGCCGTCACTCGCCCGCGCGCGGAAAGGTCATGCAGGTTCTGTCCTGGTCTGCGCGCGCCCCTCGCCGGCTGCGGACGCTGCCGCACGGCAGGATCCCGGCGCCGTGTGTTTCGCGCGAACGTCGCTGCCGCGAACAGCCGGAGGGGTTGGTGGAGGCGCTCGACAGCGATGGCTCGATCGTCACCTTCCTGTGGCAGGTCTGGGGTGGGGGCGCGGGGATCGACGGGGGCGAGGAAGTACGAGTCGATCGGGCCGGCGGGGGCGGCGCTGCCCCCGCCGAAGGCCTGCTGGGACACGAGGTTTGCACGGGACCTCTCGGCAAAGGGCACGAACACGAACTCGAATCGATCAATCCCGAGCCTCCCTTCGCCTCAGGGCGCAGGGCGGTGTTCGGCGACCTCTACGTGTTCAGCTGCTTCCACGGGTTCGAGACCTTCCTCACCACCCACGGGGCGCCTCCCGGACCGGCCAGCCGCGGAAAGCTCGGGGCGATCGCGCTCACCGTCGCCGAGGACGAAGGACGGCTCTACGGTCTCGTGCCCCCCGCGGGGGAGGAACAGGCCACGCATGACGGTCCCTACTGCGACGCGGCCTCTCCCTGTGCGATCGAGCCGCTCGCGGCGCCTGCGCTGCGGCGGGACCCGCGCCCGCCGTTCGTTCCGTTTCAGTAGGGAGGCTGGGCGGCGTACCAGTCGCCCAGCACCCTGAAGGCGGCCCAGAAGTCGCGCTTGGAATCGGTTTCGTCGAGCGACTGGTCGATGTCGGGCACATAGAGAGCGTCGATCGTGGGCGTCAGCTGCTGGACCTCGCCCAGGGCCGGGGCGAGCGGCCGGGAGAGCGGGATGTCCATCTCGTTGAGCGTCGCCAGGGCCTCTTCGCCCATCACCACGACGATCTTGGGCTGGACGATGGCCAGCTCCTCGATGACCCGCGCGACGCAGGCGAAGTCCGCCAGCGAGGGGTCGCTCAGGGGGCACTTCACGCAGAGCGTCCCGTAGACGGCAAGGGGGTCGATCTGCAGGCGCTTCAGAGACTTCATGACCGCCCCGCCGGCGCGTCCGTAGAAGGCGACGCCCTCCTCGATCTCAGAGGGGACCGGCGAGTGCTTCAGCAGCATGATGTCCGCCTGCGGGTGCCCCGAGCCGAGCACCGGCATCAGGTTGCCCCTGGGGCAGTGCGGGCAGGACTGCAACTCCCTGGTCAGGGTGTTCAGCTCGCGGATCGCTCGCTCCAGGTACTTCTCGCGAATCTCGTCGTCGGTCACGGGCATTGGTCCCGAGGGATTTGACGGTGTGTCGTCTTGTCCTTGACGATGCATCAGGACTTGCGCCCGTGGCCTAGGAGCGGCTGCCCGATCCGGGAGTCCGCTTGAGCCTCTTGAGCCGCCGCGCCTTGCTCGCTTTGCGCGCAGAGCGAGGCGTGGCGCGGGTTTGCAGGAACTTCAGGGCCTGAACGTAGAGCAGCGAGGAGGGCCGCGTGAGGATGTCCGCGTCGCGCAGAGACTGCAAGAACTCGCCCGGGCCGTCGAAATCGCGCATCCGGATCCGCACCGAGCCGAGGCCCTGCGCGACATGCGAGTCCGATCCCGCCCCCGCCACGATCCGGTACTTGGCGGCGAAGGCGGCCGCCTCGTCGTTGAAAGAGCTGATCGCCACGCGGGGGTTGAAGACCTCGATTGCGTCGATCTGATCGAGCACGGGCAGCAGGTGCTCGTAATCGGGGACCGAGTGCATCCTGTCGAAGGGGTGGGGGACGTAGACGAGTCCGCCCTGGCGCTTGATCTCGGCGATCGTCTCCTCGAGGCTCAGGCCGCGGGGGATCTTCTCTTTGATGAACAGGCCGATGACCTCGCCCTGACCGTCCGTCTTGACCTCCTCGGCGACGATCACCTTCACGCCCGCGGCCTCGGCCTGGGCCTGGGCCTCTAGTGCGCCGGATATCTCATTGTGGTCGGTGACCGCGATCGCCCCGAGCCCCTGTTCGCGGGCCGTCGCCAACAGCACCTCGACCGGTGTCGCGCAGTCGCCCGAATGGTCCGTGTGCATGTGCAGGTCCACGTCGATCAGGGGGCGCTCGGCGAGTGAGCGCCCGAGCGCCTGATCGCCCTCGGCGTCGTGGCGGCGAGCCGCGAGCTCGGTGTAGAGCTGCTCGAGCCGCTCCGCCGAGCGCGCGTCGTCCGCCAGCAGCCGGTAGTCACCGGGGAAGTGCCCGTCCATCAGCTCGGCGGTCGCGGCGGTGCTGGCCGTGCGCGCGTCCAGGCGCCCGAACAGCCCCTCGACGAACCGGCGGGCAAGGACCGTCGAGAGCAGCCGCTCGGCCGAGGAGTGAAACGACCCCACGTTCAGGGCACGGGAATGACGCAACGCCGTCGTCGCGGTGGACGGCGCGAAGGGCTCGTGGACGTGGACGAAGTCGAGCTCGACGCTGCCGAGGAGTTCCTCCACGGTCCTCGCCACGTCGATCGGCAACGCGGGGGGCCGTCGCCGCGCCGCTCCGGCGAAGTCGAGGACCTCGCCGACGGCGATCACCCGGGGAGCACCCCGGTCGGTCCCCTCGAGCAGGAGATGCGGCTCGCCGCGGGCACCACGCAGCTCACGGCGGGAGGCGCGCACCCGCTCCTGCGAGCGCGAAGGCGCGATCACCAGCACCCGGTGTCCCCGCGCCGAGAGCTGCTCGGCGACGCGGCGGACATGGGCGTTGACCTCGTTGTCCTCCGCCTCCCACGGGTAGGGCGTCACGTGGGCGATGGAGAACAAGGGTGCCATCCGTCCGTGATTATCCCTCGCGCGCGAAGTTCTCGCGCGGGGCGCCGCCTACTTGGCCGCGGCCGCCCGTTTGCGAGCCGGGGCTTTGCGGCCCTTGGGTCTGGTCTGCGGCTTTTTCGAGTACTTGGCGATGAACGCCTCCGTGTCCCTCCGTGCCTGGTCGTCGGGCCGCTGGTTGTGCGGTGACTTCATCAGGTAGGAGGAGGGCCCGTCGAGCTGTCCGCCGATGCCGTGGTTCAGGGCGAGCTTGCAGCAGCGGACGGCGTCGATCACGATGCCGGCCGAGTTCGGCGAGTCCCAGACCTCGAGCTTCAGCTCGACGTTGAGCGGCACGTCCCCGAACGCCTGGCCCTCGACGCGGATGTGCGCCCACTTGCGGTCGGTCAGCCACGGCACGTAGTCCGACGGGCCGATGTAGACATCGGAGGCGGGCAGCGTCTCGTCCATGATCGAGGTGACCGCGTTGGTCTTCGAGATCTTCTTGGACTCCAGGCGCTCGCGCTCGAGCATGTTGTAGAAGTCCATGTTGCCGCCGACGTTCAGCTGCGAGGTGCGCAGCATCTTCACGCCGCGGTCCGCGAACAGGCGGGCCAGGTTGCGGTGGACGATCGTCGCACCGACCTGCGACTTGATGTCATCGCCGACGATCGGCAGTTTGGCCGCTTTGAAGCGCTTGTCCCAGTAGTCCTCGCGAGCGATGAAGACGGGGATGCAGTTGACGAACCCGCAGCCCGCCTCGAGCACCTGCTCGACGTACCACTTGGTCGCCTGCTCGGAGCCGACGGGGAGGTAGGAGACGACCACATCGGTGTGGGTGTCCCTGAGGATCTTGACGATGTCGGCGGTCTCGCCCGGCGCCTTTTTGATCTTCTGCTTGAGGTACTTGCCGAGACCGTCGTGGGTCATGCCGCGGTAGACCGGCACGCCGAGCTTCTTCGGGACCTTGGCGAACTTCATCGTGTTGTTCTGTCCGGCCCAGATCGCTTCGCCGAGGTCCTTGCCGACCTTGGTGGAGTCGATGTCGAAGGCGGCGGTGAATTCGATGTCCGAGATGTGGTACCCGCCGAGGTCCACGTGCATCAGCCCGGGGACCAGCTCGGAGGGGTCGGCGTCCTTGTAGTAGTTGACGCCCTGGACGAAGGCCGAGGCGCAGTTGCCGACGCCGACGATCGCGACGCGGACCTTCCCGGACTGGTAGCGGGCGGCGCCGTTCTTGGAGGCTGCGCCGTTGCTCGCCGCGCTGCCGTTGGTCTGCTCCTTGATCACGAGTGAGATGTCCTTTTGCGGGGGCGCGAAGGCCCGGTCGAGGGTGGCCGTGGAGGCCTCCCTGCTTCTCAGAGGGACGACCGGAGGGGGCCCGGGCGTCGGGAGAGACTACTCCGCAGAGCTCCGAAGGTCACACTGCGAGCTGCGTGCGCACGTGCCAGATCCGCTGTGCGACGGTGATCACGCTGAGCCCCCCGAGCACGTAGACGGCCGGCTCGAGCAGTTCGAAGTCACCCAGCCCGGCGCCCTTCGCGAACAGCAGGCCGATCGCGAGGATCACGACGCGCACGGGGCGCGTGGCGATGCCCACCTTGCACTCGACGCCCAGCGCCTCGGCCCGGGCCCGCGTGTAGCTGACCATCAGCGAGGCGAGCACGGCGACGACGACGCCGGCGGCCGCGACGCGGTTGTTCTGGAGCGCGAAGTAGCCGGCCACGGCCGTCAGGACGATCCCCTCCTCGATGCGGTCCAGCGTCGAGTCCAGGAAGGCCCCGAACGGCGTTCCCTTGCCTGACATGCGCGAGTAGCGCCCGTCGAGCGTGTCCATGATCGAGCCGATGATGAAGGCCAGTCCGCCGATGAAGAAGAGCTGTTCCCAGACCAGCACGGCCGCGACGATGTTCAGGGCAAAGCCCGTCAGCGAGATCGCGTTCGGTGTCAGGCGCGACTCGATCAGCCGGTTGCGCACCAGCTCGCGGCGCTGGCCCGAGCCGATCGGCGCGCGGACGGGACGACGCCCCGCGGATCTCGCGCCGCGCCGTGCCCGGCGCGAGGGGGCATGTTGCCTGGGAGGCATCTGTTGCCGTTAACCGCTCGCCGTGAGCCTCGGTGAGGGGACGCGCGAGAACGTCCAGGCACCCGGACGGGCCCGTGCGAGCCACGTCGCCCCATATGCGGAGGCACCGGCCGTCAGCGCGCCAACGATCGCGTCGAAGATGAAGTGATTGGCCGTGACGATGATCACGAAGGTCATCATGAACGGATAGAGCGACCACAGCACCTTCAGCGGGCGCGGCCGGACAAGTCGCGCGAGCGTCCAGCCGATCATGATCGCGAAGGCCACGTGCATCGAGGGCACCGCCGCGTAGAGGTTCGTCAGGGCGTTCGCCGAGGCGCTGGCGCTGGAGACGTGCAGGCCCGTGAGGTCGGAGACGGAGTCGATGAAGCCCCACTCGGGCATGAAGCGCGGCGGCGCCGTGGGGAAGGCGACATAGCCGACCAGGGCTATGGCCATGCCGATCATCAGCATGTTGCGGACGAAGTAGAAGCTCTGGTTGTGGCGCAGGTAGAGGTAGATCAGCGCGGCCACCGTGATGGTCGTCTGTGCGTTGATGTACCACCAGCTCGCGACGAGCATCACGGCGTGGCTGCCCGAGGCCCAGGCCTGGATCGAGGGCTCCACGAACAGGTGCATGCCCCGCTCGAGCGAGATCAGGTCGCGGGCATGAGCGAAGGCGGTGTTCGCCTGGGTCTCGACGATGCCCCGCACCAGCCGGTAGGCGAGGTATGCGGCGGCGAACAGTGACACCTGCCGCAGCGCGTCGAGCCAGCCATGCGGCAGGACGCGCGCCTGCAGGAGACGAGCGCGGGCGACCATCGCCGAAGCCTAGACGATGATCAGCTGCAACGGGGGCCGCGGTCGAAGATGCGGCTCAGCGAGAAGCGGATCACGACGTGAACGGTGCCGGCCCGCCGGGCCTGTACCCGTGTCCATCCGCCGGGGGCTTCGGCGACGCATCCCACACCGGATGCGATCGCCCAGTAGGGGGTGAATCGCAGCCTCACCCCGTAGTTGCCGGGGCGGGGGACGGCGAGCGCGAAGGACTCCGTCGAGGCTGCCGTCAGCAGCGCCGGGGCCTGAGCGAGCGGCGCGCTCGGGGCGACCGCGAACAACCGCCAGTGACGCGAGTGCCAGATTTCGTGCAGGTAGGCGCCCGTGCCGCTGCGCAGAGGCTCCCGGATCAGCGCCGCCTCGACCTTGGCCGAGTAGTCCAGCGGCGAGTCCGGGAGGGCGATCAGCGAGACAGCCTGTTCTGTGAGCCAGCGGCGGTAGGTGGCCGCGTTCAACGGTTCAGAGCCGTAGAACAGGCCGTTGCGGCCGCGGTCGAGCTGGCGCTCCCAGCCCCGGGCGATCATCACGTGGGGCGCGACGAAGCGCGCCTCCCAGTGGTTGACCGTGGCAACCACCTCGATTCGCGCGGGGCGTGCCCCGTAGCCGAGGCCCCGTGCCTTGAGCTCGCTCAGCAGCGGGGTGTAGAAGGAGGATGAGACGGCGGGATCCGACGCGGCTGCGGCGAAGTCGGCAACCGGTGCATTCGCCTGCCAGTAGAGCAGCAGTGGAGCGAGCACGATCAGCGACCGCGCGCGGCGGCCCGTCAGCGCTCCCACCGCGAGGACCAGCGCGGCCACGGGTCCCGCCACGAGCGCGCCGAGCCGGTCCGCATTGCCCCCGACCGCCGAGGAGACAAGAAACGATCCGATCAGGACGAGTGCGTAGAGGATTGCGCCCGCCCTCAGCGTGGGCTGCTCGGCCGGGATCGCGATCGCGATGACGATCACCCCGGCCAGGGCCGGATAGAAGGCGGATGCGACGAACGGCTGGCTGCCGCCTTCGGGGAAGACGACGCTGAGCGCCGCGATCGGGGCGAGCGCCGTCAGGCACAGCGCCGCCGGCCAGGCTCGTCGCTCCGCGGTCAGCGCCCAGGCCAGCATCGCCACCCCCAAGAACGCGCCCGCGACCGGGCTCGCCAGGCTGGTGAGCAGCGCCCCTGCCAGGGCCAGGACGAAGCGCCCGCGCTGGGCCGCCAGGATGGTGGCGAGACCGATCGCCAGGCCCAGGTCGAAGGGGACCCTGCTGGAGAGCAGGCCGATGGCGGCGCCCAGTGCGAACCAGAGCGCCGAGATCCGCTCGGCCCGAGGGTTGAACCGGTCTCGGATGACCAATGCGAACAGGCCCGTCGCCACGCACATCGAGATCGCCGCCAGCAGCTGCGGGCCGATCCACGCCCCGAGTGCCGGGGCGAGCAACGAGTAGGCCGGGAGGTGGTGCCCGGCATACCAGGAGTTGTCCCAGATGGACAGCCCGACCTGCGAGAAGAGGTGGCTGCGGTAGCTGGCCGCCGCGAGGTCGGGGCTCTGCGGCGCGATGATCAGGTAGACGACTGCGAGCGCTGCCGTCAGCGTCCACGCCGGTGCGCGGCGCGCGGCGCTCACCCTTCGCTCAGGAAGGCCGCCACCCGGTCGATCATGTCCGGCCGGTCGAGCCATCCCCAATGACCGGCGTCGGGGTACTCGACGAGCTCGGCGTCGGGAAGCGCCAGCGCGTATTCACGCCCGAAGCCCCCTGGGATGTAGGGATCCTGCATGCCCCAGAGGACCAGGGAGGGCATCGACAGGGTGTTGAGGTGCTCCCCGGCCGCCGCGAGCACCTCCGGTGGCGAGGACCGGTAGAGCCGCAGGATCGCTCTTGAGGTGCCCTGGTCGTAATGGTCCATGACCGAGTCGATCCACTCGTCCGGCAGTGGCCCCGGGGTGACGTTGGACTCGCGCGAGGCCAGCTTTGTGACGAACCGGAAGGTCATCCCCATCGCGAACTCGCCCAGCACGGGCGTCCGCCAGATGCGGGCCGTCCTGTGCCAACGGTAGCCCGGCAGGAAGGGGACGGCGTTGATGATCACCAGGCGCTCGAGCAACTCCGGGTGGCGCTGTGCGAACGTGAGCCCCACGGCGCCCCAGTCGTGAACGATCAGGCTGACCCGGTCGAGTTCCATCTGCTCGACGTAGCCTTCGACGAAGTCGGCGTACTCCTCGATCGTCGATTTCAGCGTGCCGGGCTTGCCGGTGCGTCCGAAGCCGGGGAGGTCGGGGGCGAGCCCGCCCGTCCGTTCGAGGAATGCGATCCAGTCATCCGAGTTCGTCGGAACGCCATGCAGATAGAGCGGTGTCGCGCCGCCGGTTGTGACGGGCGCGCTGTGCCAGAAGAGCGGCAGGCCGTCATGGACCGTCCCGGGCGCGTGGATGACGTCGTCGTGATCTGTCGGGGCGGGCACGCGGCGAGGATATAGCCCCGCCGCTCCCGCCCACCGCCGAAGGGTACGGTTCCCGGGATGGCCAAGCTCGCCTGGACGCCCCCCGACCGCAGGCGGGTGCTGCGGGTCCGCGACCGGCTGCGTGAGGTCTACGGCACCCCCCTGATGACCCCTCACGGGCATCCGATCGCCGAGCTGATCCTGACCGTCCTCTCGCAGTCGACCAACGACCGCAACCGGGATGTTGCCTACCTGCGACTGCGCCGGGACCTGCCCACATGGGAGGCCGTCCGCGACGCTCCGCTCGCGCAGGTCGAGGAGGCGATCCGCCCGGGCGGCATCTCGAGGGTGAAGTCCGCCCGCATCCAGGAGATCCTGCGGGCGATCACCGCTGATCCGCGTGACCCCGGCCACGAGCTCTCCCTGGACTGGCTCCCCCGCGTGCCGCTCGCCGAGGCCCGCGACTACCTCGTGGCGCTGCCGGGCGTCGGGCGAAAGACGGCGGCCTGCGTGCTGCTGTTCGCCTACGGGCTTCACGACGTCCCGGTCGACACCCACGTCTCGCGGGTCGGGATGCGCCTGCGCCTGCTGCGCCCCGGCGCCCCCTTCGAGGAGCTCCACGATCAGATGCTCGAGCTGACGCCGCCGGGGCAGGAGCTCGAGCTTCACGTCAACCTGCTGCGTCACGGCCGCCGCACCTGTCACGCCCGGCGGCCGGCCTGTGGCCGCTGCGCCCTTGCCCGCATGTGTCCCAGCCGGGCGGAGTTCGCCTGAGTCAGCCGCGAGGAAGGACGGCGAAGGCGATCACCGCGTACTGAAGGGCCGCCGCGACGATCACGAGCGCGTGGAACACCTCGTGGTAGCCGAAGACCCTGGGCCAGGGGTTCGGCCGGCCGGTCGCGTAGACCACGGCGCCGATCACATAGAGCAGCCCGCCGACCGCCAGGCCGCTCACGCCGAGCCACCCGATCGCGGCGGGAAGCTCTCCGAAGACCGCGGCCGTGACGAGGCCCAGCACGACATAGACGGTCGCAAAGAGCCACTTGGGCGCGTCGATCCAGAGCAGCTTGAAGATGACCCCGCCCAGCGCTCCGCACCACAGGACGATCAGGATCGTCGTCGCCAGCGAGCCCTTGAGAGCGATCAGCGCAACGGGCGTGTAGGTCCCCGCGATCAGGACGAAGATCATCGAGTGATCGGCCCGTCGCATCCAGCGGCGCGCCCTGGGACCCCAGTTGTGGCGGTGATAGAGGGCGCTCGTCCCGAGCAGCCCCGAGACAGCGACGGCATAGATCGCCGCCGCGACGCGGGCCTTGCCATCCGATGCCGCGACGATCAGCGCCAGTCCGAGCGGGAGCGAGATGAAGAACGCCCACTCGTGCAGCACGCCCCTCATCCGGGGCTTCATAGGAAGACCACCGGGAAGGTTCATGTTCAGACCGTACCGCGCCTGCCCGACCCGCGCATCAGGGTAGAGCCGCTGACTTCTCGATTCCGCCGTGCCACCAGGTCAGGGTGTGGCCGGTCAGGGAGAGCGAGGTGGCGCCGATGTCGGGGCCTTCGTCGAGGGTTGACGCAGGTCCCGTCCGGCCCGCTCCGCGGACGATGTAGGTGGTGGCCGAGGCGCCCCTTTCGCGTCTGGCCATGATCCAGCCCACGGCGCCTTCGCGACCCAGAACCAGCTTGCTCACCGATTCGCTTCCCAGAATGCCCGCGTCGACGTATCTTCCTGCTGAGGCTTCTCGCAGCACCCTGCGGGACGCGACGTCGGCGATCAGCAGGCCGGTCGACCCTGAATCGACCCCGAAGCTGGAGATCAGGCAGGCGACGATCGAGCCCGAGAGCGCCTCCACCCTCAGCCTAAGCCCAAGCGGGCCACCCGGCCTGGTGGGTTTGGCGAGCAGGGTCATTCTCCTTCCCCCTGCCCGAAGGCAGGCTTCGACCTGCTTATCCAGCCCTACGCCGGTCGAGTAGACCGTGACCAGGCGGTCGTGGGCGATCGGGCGGGCCCCCCGCGGCGGACAGGGACGATGGCGGCTCCCACTGGCGCCGGCCACGCCGCAGGTGGCGAGGGCGAAGGTCGCCACCGCGACGGCCAGAGCGCTCGGGGGCGGGAACCTCATCCTCTCTCCATATCTCGAGATTACCGGGTCAATAGGCCATCTGGATGTGGATTTCCCCTGCAAAACCGGGGTTGATGCGACCCAAGAAATCTGCCATACTCTGACTTAGATTTGTAAAGCGTAAGCGAAGGAGCATTTGAACTATGGCCAAGACAATCGGCATCGACCTGGGCACGACCAACTCGTGCATGGCGGTGCTCGAGGGCGGCGAGCCGACCGTCATCGAGAACTCCGAGGGCGGCCGCACCACCCCTTCCGTCGTGGCCTTCACGGGCTCCGGAGAGCGGCTCGTCGGCACCGTCGCCAAGCGGCAGGCCGTCACCAACCCGCAGAACACCGTCTTCTCGATCAAGCGCTTCATGGGCCGCAAGGAGGCCGAAGTGCACGAGGAGGAGGCGATCGTTCCCTACAAGGTCGTCTCGGGCCCCAACGGTGACGCCCGCGTGGAAGCCGGCGGCGAGCAGCACTCCCCGCCGGAGATCTCGGCGATGATCCTGCAGAAGCTCAAGTCCGACGCCGAAGCCTATTTGGGCGAGGCTGTCGACTCCGCCGTCATCACCGTCCCCGCCTACTTCAACGACGACCAGCGTCAGGCCACCAAGGACGCCGGCAAGATCGCCGGCCTGGACGTCAAGCGGATCATCAACGAGCCCACCGCGGCATCGCTGGCATACGGCCTCGACAAGGAGTCCGACCAGACGATCCTCGTCTTCGATCTCGGTGGAGGGACCTTCGACGTCTCGGTGCTCGAGATCGGCGACGGCGTCTTTGAGGTGAAGTCCACCGCCGGTGACAACCACCTCGGGGGCGACAACTTCGACAAGGCCATCGTCGACTGGCTCGTCAGCGAGTTCAAGAAGTCGCAGGCGATCGACCTGGCCGCCGACCCGATGGCCCTCCAGCGTCTCTACGAGGCGGCCGAGAAGGCCAAGATCGAGCTGTCCACAACCCAGGAGACGCAGATCAACCTGCCCTTCATCACGGCGGACGCCTCGGGGCCCAAGCACCTCGACATGCGTCTCACCCGGGCCAAGCTCTCCGAGCTGACGGCCGAGCTGCTCGACCGCGTCGTCAAGCCGGTCCGCCAGGCGATGGATGACGCCAAAGCCAAGGGTGTCAAGGAGATCGACCACATCGTGCTGGTCGGTGGAATGACCCGCTCCCCCGCGGTACAGGAGAAGGTCAAGGAGCTGACGGGCAAGGAGCCACACCGTGGTGTGAACCCGGATGAGGTCGTCGCTGTCGGCGCCGCCATCCAGGCGGGCGTCCTGGCCGGTGACGTCAAGGACGTCCTGCTGCTGGACGTGACTCCCCTGACGCTCGGCATCGAGACCAAGGGCGGGGTCATGACGCGGCTGATCGAGCGCAACACGACGATCCCGACCCGCAAGGGCGAGGTCTTCTCGACCGCCGAGGACAACCAGCCCTCCGTCGAGATCCACGTCCTGCAGGGTGAGCGCGAGATGGCCCAGTACAACAAGTCCCTCGGCAAGTTCCAGCTGACCGGCATCCCGCCGGCGCCGCGAGGCATCCCGCAGATCGAGGTGGCATTCGACATCGACGCGAACGGGATCCTCAACGTGTCAGCCAAGGACCTCGGCACCGGCAAGGAGCAGAAGATCGAGATCAAGGCCGGCTCCGGTCTCTCGGACGAGGAAATCAAGAACATGGTCTCCGACGCGGAGTCTCACGCCGAGGACGACCGCCGTGCCCGCGAGCTGGCCGAGGCGCGAAACAACGGCGAGAACGCCGCCTACCAGGCCGAGCGTCAGCTGGGCGAGCTGGGTGAGGAGATCGACGCGGAGTCGAAGGGCCGCATCGAGGAGGCGATCAAGGAGGTTCGCGAGGTCCTCGAGTCCGATGACGCGGCGGCGATCAACGCCAAGTCCGAGGCCCTTCAGACCGCCTTCCACGCCGTCTCCGAGGCGATGTACCAGCGCGCCCAGGAGCAGGGTGCGGCCAACGGGAACGGCGCGGCGCCCGACGGCGAGGCCTCCTCGGATGAGGAGGACGTCGTGGATGCCGAGGTCGTCGACGAGCCGAAGGCCTAGGACGACATGACAGACGCGGAGAGGACCCTACGGGGCGAACAAGGCCGGCAGGCCCCCGCCGACCACGACGAGAACTCCCCCGGCGCCCAGGTGCCGGGGGATGGCTCGCCGGGCTCCGAGACCGCCGCCGCCGGGCAGGCCGACGAGGCCGCGGCCGTCGAGGGCGACCTCGGCGAGCTGGTCGCCGTCGCTGCACAGCGAGACGAGTACCTGGCCCTGGCCCAGCGGACGCAGGCCGACTTCGAGAACTACCGCAAGCGGGTCGCCCGCGAGGCGGCCGCCGCGCAGGATCGCGGCATGGCCGGACTCGCGAAGGAGCTCCTGCCGGCGCTGGACAACCTCGACCGCGCATTGGGCGCCGCTGCCAGCGACGACCCGCTGCTCGAGGGAGTCCGCCTCGTCCGTGCCGAACTGGCCGGGGCCCTGACCCGTGCGGGGATCGACTCCTACTGCCCGCTGGGCGAGGATTTCGACCCCACCTTCCACGAGGCCGTCGCGACCGCTCCACCCGGGACGCCCGGCGCAGACAGCGGCAAGGTCGTCGAGGTCTATCAGGACGGCTACAGGCAGGGTGACAGCATCATCCGGCCTGCACGAGTGGTCGTGGCGGGTTAGCGGGTCGGCAATGGCAACACGACCCGACTACTACAAGACGCTCGGGGTCGACAAGCGGGCCAGCGCCGAGGAGATCAAGAAGGCCTATCGCAAACTGGCCCGCCAGTATCACCCCGACAAGAACCCCGACGACAAGGCGGCCGAGGCTCGCTTCAAGGAGATCTCCCAGGCCCACGACGTCCTCGGCGACCCCGAGAAGCGCAAGCAGTACGACTCCGGCACCGGTCCCTTCACGACCGGTGCGGGTCCCGGCGGCGGCTTCGGCGGCTTCGGCAACTTCGACTTCGACGGCAACTCGATGGGGGACATCCTCTCGAACCTCTTCGGCGGCTCGGCCAGCGGCCGGCGGGTGCGCACCAAGCCGCGCTCGGAGCGGGGCGCCGACCTCGAGGCGCAGGTGTCGATCACCTTCGACCAGGCCGTCACAGGCGCACAGGTCCCCCTCCAGGTGCCGATGCACGCCACCTGTCAGACCTGCCGCGGGACCGGCGCCAAGCCCGGCACCACGCCGATCGTCTGCCCGCGCTGCGAGGGACGCGGCATCGAGACCCAGGGCCAGGGCATGTTCTCCATCTCCCAGCCCTGCTCGCGCTGCGGTGGAGCGGGGACGGTCATCGAGGACCCCTGCCCGACGTGTCACGGCGCGGGCTCCGTGCGGACCGTCAAGAAACTCCGGGTCAACATCCCCGCGGGGGTCCGCGACGGCAGCCGCATCCGGCTGGCCGGCAAGGGTGAGCCCGGGCGAAACGGGGGCCCCGCGGGCGACCTCTACCTGATCACCCATGTCGGCTCCTCGCCGACCTTCAAGCGCAAGGGCGAGAACCTCGAAGTCGAGGTTCCCCTGACATCCCCGAGGCGCTCCAGGGCGCCGACGTCCAGGTCCCCACCCTCAACGGCACCAAGACGCTCCGCGTCAAGCCGGGCACGCCCCACGGCACCGTCCAGCGGCTGCGGGGCGAGGGCCCGCCGAAGCTGAACAGCGGCGGCCAGGAGAAAGGCGACATCCACTACCGCTTCGTGATCGACGTCCCCGATCACCTCAGCAAGGAGCAGCTCGACGCCGTCGAGACCCTCTCTCAGACGTTGGGCGGGGATCCCCGGGCGGGACTGTTCCCCAAGGATTCTGCCGGCGGCTCGAACGGGGGCGCGAGCTGATGAGGGGCCAGGGCGATTCGCAGAAACCGGCTCCCGGGCGGACCCGCCGGAGCATCCCGACGATCACCAGAGTCGAGGTCGAGACGGACCGGGGCGTCTTCATGATCTCCGTCGCCGCCGAGCTGGCCAACATGCATCCCCAGACGCTCCGGATGTACGAGGCACGTGGCCTGATCGAACCCAAGCGCTCGCCCAAGGGCACCCGGCTCTACTCCCAGGACGACGTCGAGAAGCTCCGGCGGATCCAGGAGATGACAGCCGACCTGGGCCTCAACCTGGCCGGCGTTGAGCGCGTCATGGACCTCGAGCGCGAGATCGAAGCGATGCACTACGCGGATCGAGGAGATCGAGCTGGAGGCGATGCGCGCCCAGGTCCGCCTGGCCGAAGAGCTCGAGCAGGTCCGCCGCTCGTTCCGCGCCGAGCTGGCCGTCCCCTACCGAGGCAGCCTCGGCCTCGTCCGGGCCTCCGAGGCCCGATCCCCCTTCCCCGCGATACCGCCGCGGCCAAAGCCGCGAAACGAGCCAACCGGAGGCAGCGATGCAGCCTGATCGTTTCACCATCAAGTCCCAGGAGGCCCTGGCCGCCGCCGCTCGGCTCGCCCAGGAGCGTCCCAATCCCCAGGTCGTCCCGGCCCACCTGCTCGCCGCCCTGCTCGAGGGGGCGGGCGGCTCGGAGACGGGCGCAGGCGCAGCCGGCGGGGTCGTCCTGCCGGTCCTTGCCAAGCTCGGCGTCGAGATGCCCGCGCTGCGCGCCGAGGTCGAGCGCGCGCTCGAGGAGCTTCCCAAGCTGTCCCCCTCGTCGAGCCCACCCGCGACACAGCCCTCGGCCGAACTGAGCTCGGTCCTCGCCGCCGCCGAGGACCAGGCCCGCTCGCTCTCCGACCAGTACGTCTCCACCGAGCATCTGCTGCTGGCCCTCGCCGGCGAGAGCGGACGGGTCGGTGTGGCCCTGCGCTCGGTCGGTGCCAGCCCCGAGCGGCTGCTCCAGGCACTGGCCGAGGTTCGCGGACCCCACCACGTCACCGATCAGAACCCCGAGGAGAAGTACCAGGCTCTCGAGCGCTACGGCCGGGATCTGACCGAGATCGCCGAGCAGGGGCGCCTCGACCCGGTCATCGGCCGTGACGAGGAGATCCGCCGGGTCATCCAGGTGCTCTCCCGCCGGACCAAGAACAACCCCGTCCTGATCGGCGAGCCCGGGGTGGGCAAGACGGCGATCGTCGAGGGCCTCGCACAGCGGATCGTCTCGGGCGACGTTCCCGAGTCCCTGCGCGAGCGCCGCGTGATCGCCCTCGACATCGGGTCGCTGATCGCCGGCGCGAAGTACCGCGGCGAGTTCGAGGACCGCCTGAAGGCCGTCCTGAAGGAGATCTCCGAGGCCCAGGGAGCCGTCATCCTGTTCCTCGACGAGCTCCACACGATCGTCGGCGCCGGCGCCGCCGAAGGGGCCGTCGATGCGGCCAACCTGCTCAAGCCGATGCTGGCCCGCGGCGAACTCCGGGCCGTCGGGGCGACGACCCTGGACGAGTACCGCAAGCACATCGAGAAGGACGCCGCCCTCGAGCGCCGCTTCCAGCCGGTCATGGTCGGCGAGCCGAGCGTGGCCGACACGATCGCCATCCTGCGAGGGCTCAAGGGCCGCTACGAAGACCACCACAAAGTCCGCATCCAGGACAGCGCCCTGATCGCCGCCGCGACGCTGTCGGACCGCTACATCGCGGACCGCTTCCTGCCCGACAAGGCGATCGACCTGATCGACGAGGCCGCGTCGGGGATCCGCATCGAGATCGACTCCGTCCCGACCGAGATCGACGAGGTCGACCGCCGCGTCATGCAGCTCGAGATCGAGCTGACCTCACTGGAGAAGGAGACCGACGCGGCCTCCGCCGAGCGCCGTGAGGCGCTCGAGCGCGAGCTGGCCGAGCTGAAGGAGCGCTCGGCCGCCATGAAGGCCCGCTGGCAGAACGAGAAGGCGGCCATCGACCAGGTCTCAGACATCAAAGAGCGACTCGAGCACGCACGGCTGGAGGCCGAGCGCGCCCAGCGCGAGTCCGATCTGGCCCGTGCCTCGGAACTGCTCTACCAGGACATCCCCGAGCTCGAACAGAAGCTCGCCGAGCACGAGTCAGAGGAGAGCCAGCCCGAAGCGGGCGAGCCGCCGCTGTTCCTCAAGGAGGAGGTCGACGCGGACGATGTCGCCGGTGTCGTGGCCCGCTGGACCAGGATCCCCGTCAGCCGTCTGCTCGAGGGTGAAACCGAGAAGCTGATCCACATGGAGGAGCGCCTCCATGAACGTGTCATCGGCCAGGAGCAGGCCGTGGAGGCGGTCGCCACCGCGCTGCGTCGCTCGCGGGCCGGCCTGCAGGACCCCGACCGGCCGATCGGCTCGTTCCTGTTCATCGGTCCCACCGGGGTCGGCAAGACCGAGCTGGCACGGGCCCTGGCCGAGTTCATGTTCGACTCCCAGGACGCCATGATCCGGATCGACATGTCCGAGTACATGGAGAAGCACTCCGTCGCGCGTCTCGTCGGAGCGCCTCCCGGCTACGTCGGATACGAAGAGGGCGGCCAGCTGACCGAGGCGGTCCGGCGCCGGCCCTATGCCGTCGTCCTGCTCGACGAGATCGAGAAGGCCCACGGCGATGTCTTCAACACGCTGCTGCAGGTGATGGACGACGGTCGCCTGACCGACGGCCAGGGCCGGACGGTGGACTTCAAGAACACCGTCCTGATCATGACCTCCAACATCGCCATCGCCGGCTCCGACGCGGACATCCTCTCCGACACCCAGCTCCGCGACGGGCTGCTCCAGCACTTCAAACCGGAGTTCGTCAACCGCCTCGACGACGTCGTCCGATTCGCTCCCCTCAGCCGCGAGCAGATCTCCGAGATCGTCGAGCTGCAGGTCGGCAAAGTGCTCCAGCGGGTCGCAGAGCGCGGCGTCACCGTGACGCTCAGCGACGAGGCCAAGCAGCTGATCGGGAACATGGGCTATGACCCCACCTACGGCGCCAGGCCATTGCGGCGGGTGATCCAGAAGCAGCTGACCGACCGTCTCGCCCTGGCGCTCCTGCAGGGGGAGATCGGCGAAGGCGACACGGTCACGGTGGATGCCGCCGGCGGAGAGCTGGTGCTCGAGACCGAGCACTCGGGTTCACCCGCCGGGGCGAGCGCCTGAGCGCCCGCTCAGCCGGCGATCGCCACCCCGCCGAAGACGCAGCCGTGGAAAGCACCGAGGCTCGGCGTGTCATCCACGGCATAGTCGACGGTCACCGAGGCGCCGTTGTCGAGCAGGTCGACCAGCTCGCCCGTGCCCCGTTTCGTTTCGGCCAGCGCGTCCAGCGTGTCGCCGGCTTCGAACGCCGAGTCGCCTTCGGAGTGCTGTTGGGTGTTCGAGGGGGTGCCGAACGTCAGGTGAGCATCCGAATTGTCGAGGAGGCTCCTCGCGGTCAGGACCGCCTTGCCGCCCGGGCAGCCGGCGACGAGTTCCAGCCCGTCGAGGTTGAGGATCGCTGTTTCACCGCCGTCTTCGGGCGCCCTGAAGAAGATCTTGCGGACGGTCATGCCGCCCACCGCCGCCGCGTTGGCGGCGCTCGCGGCGTTCGTCGCATCGGTTGCGTTCCTCGCGTTTGTCGCGGAGGCGGCGCTCGTCGCATTTTCCGCGACAGCCGCGAAACCGGCCCTGGCGACGGTCGCCTTCCCGGCGAGCCTGTTGAAGAGCCTCGTGTTGCGCGCCTCGAGCGACCTCAGAACCTTCGGGCTGATCTGCCTCGTCGAGCTGAGGAGGTAGTGCTTCGCCGCGAGTGCCCCGCCGCTCATCGAGAGGACGAGCGCCAGCGTTGCCGCTACGTCGGCGTAGCTGAAGCGTCTGCGCATGCGTCCTCCCTTTTGTCGATCTGACCGCCACGCTAGGGGTTCGCGCGTCCAGAGCAGGGGCGGATCGGCGGATGTCCGATTGATGGGATCCGGGTTGGCTGCGAGCATTTCCCCCGGCGTCGGGCTCGGTGTTGGGGGGCTTCGACGAGACCCGAGAGACAGGAGTCACCGATGCCCCGCATCAACCGCCGAGCTTCGACAGTCCTGACGTTGACATGCGGGATGGCACTCTCGGCAGCGCTCGCCTTGTCCTCTCCGGCCGGCGCCGCGACGATTCGCGCCTGCGTCAAGAAGAGGAGCGGCGTGACCCGGATCGTCCACGGGAAAGCGAAGTGCAGGCATGGCGAGCAGCGCCTCTCCTGGAATGCCGCCGGGCACGACGGGAGCAAGGGAGCGCCCGGGGCGGCGGGGGTCAACGGCACGAACGGCACGAACGGCACGAACGGCACGAACGGGGCGGTGGCCGGGTTCGTCGCAAGCGAAGACGCGATCGTCACGCTTCCGGAAAAAGGCGCCGTGATACTCAGCAAGCTGCTGCCGCCCGGGGCCTTCATGGTGTCGGCCAAGGCCATCCTGATCGGGGCGTCAAAAACCTCGACCGATCTGCTCGCCATCGAATGCGGGATCTTCGATGCCGCCGGGACCACGCCTGCCACGTCCGGTATACCACTCGATGTAGCCGCCTGGCTGTCGCCCCTCGCGAAATACTTCAGCAGCAACTACGAAGCCGCCACGACGCTCCCCTTCCAGGCCTCCTTCAGCTCCACGGTGGCGACAACCGTCGACCTCGTCTGTAGTGGCGGAGGCGTGGAAGAAGTCAAGTCCTACTTCTCGCGGTTGTCAGCCGTCCAGATCAGCCAGCTCAGCTGACCCACGGCCCGGTCGGGCCGCCCGTGCGGTCCGACGGTGCTGCGACGATCGCGCCCGCACTGTCGTCAGGGATCTGACATCCGGGCTCAACGGACTGACGCTTCCCTGCGGCGAGAGCCAGCACAGCGCGCCGGCGCACCGGCCGCTGACCCCAGACCATCGGAGGAACAGGAATGTCAAGACCCATCGCCAAGCGGAGCACTCTGCTGCTCGCAGCCGCGGCAGCGCTGATCGTGGCCGCGTTCGCAGCCGTCCCGGCTGCCCAGGCATCGACGCTCTATGCCTGCGTCACCAAGCGCGGTGCTGCGCACCTCTACACCAAGAAGCCGAAGAAATGCAAGAGCAAGAAGGAAAAGCTGGTGTCCTGGAACACCGTCGGACCGGCGGGCGTCAACGGCGGCAGCGGGGCGAGCGGGGTCAACGGCAGCCCCGGCGCGAATGGAGCCGTCGCGGGCTACTCGGTTGCAGGTTCGGGCGCCGTGGACATCCTGGGCGGGAAAATCGAAGAACCCGTGACGGTCCTGACAAAGAAACTCCCCGCCGGCAGCTACATCGTCTTCGCGAAGACGACCGTCTCAACTGCGGACACGGCCAACGGCGCGAAATGGCTCGCGCAGTGCAGTTTGAGCGACCAGCCGACGAGCGGCGCCGCGACGTTCGACAGCTCCAATGCGTTCGGTGAAGTCATGACCAACTTCCTGTTCCATTCAGGAGCAGAGACGGTGCCTCTGGGCATGGCGATAAGCACCACGAGCGCCAGCACCCTGACGCTCGGCTGCACCAACGTGTGGAACACGGAATCAACGGGCAAATTCACCATGGCGGCGACGAATTCGCTGATCACGGCGATTCAGACGAGCAGCAACAGCTAAAGGCCCGGTCGCGGGGCCGCCGGGAACCGGACAATGCGCCGGGTCTCCCGGCGGCCACGCTGATCGCCTTGGTCGTCCCGTCGCCGCTCCGCTTTCCAAAGCCCAGGGCGCTGCCCGACTCCGGTCGCTCGGCCGGTCTCTGACCCGTCCGCGGGTGCTCCGCCGGCGCTCCTGCAGCACCCCGCGACCCACTGAGGGGACCTCCGCCGGGGTGGCGGTGAGCACCGCGATCGGGTAGAACCAGCAGAGGGGCGGCACGGTGCCGTCCAGCCGCCAACCCGACGGAGGAGCCAGAGGAATGCCCACCTACATCATGCTCTCGACCCTCACCCCCGAGGGGGTCCAGACGGTCAAGAACAACCCGCAGCGGATCCGCGAGGTCAACAAAGAGGTCGAGCAGCTGGGTGCAAGCGTCAAGGCCCAGTGGGCCACCCTCGGCCATGTGGACTTCATCTCGATCATCGAGGCCCCCGACGAGGGAACCATGGCTCGAGTCTCGCTCGAGCTCGGCTCGCGGGGAACCGGCCGCTACGAGACCCTGGCGGCGATCCCGATCGACGACTTCATCGCCTCGCTGTAGCCTCGCCGGGAGGCCGCGGGCGGGTGCCCACGACCCCCCGGTAGGGCAGTCGGCCGGCTACTCGATGACCAGGTAGCCGGAGAACGAGCAGGCGGGCCCGGATGCCCCCTGCAGCCAGACACCCTGGTTGCCGAAGCCGTTCAGGGCCTGCGAGCCGGTGGCGGTTTCCGCCGACCATGATCCATCGTTGGTGGAGACGTAGTTCGCTTCGTGGCCCGCCGTGATCCCGGAGGCCACTTCCTCGCTGATCTGCAGGTCTTCACCCGCGGTGAGCGGTTCCTCGCTGCCGACGCTGTCGTAGCCCTGGGCGAAGGATCCGGTTTCGCTCGTGGCGATATAGGTGGCCGCGTCGGTCTTGGTTGCTTCGTTGTAGCAGTGGCCGGTCACGGTGAACGGGCCGACTTTCGCGAGTTCCACCGAGGCGGGTTCGCTGATGCCGGGGCCGGCCACGGCGACCGTCGTGCGCCAGCGGAGCACACCGCTGACACCTTCAGGGCCCTGTTTGCCCGGTGCGCCTTCTTTACCCGGCGCGCCTTCTTTGCCGGTTGCGCCGGTCTTGCCGGTCCTGCCCTTGAGTTTCTTGAGGACCTTCGGGTTGATCTGCTTGGTGGAGCTGATCAGGTAATGGCGCGCCGCCAGCGCGCCGCCGCTCATCGAGAAGACGAGCGCAAGCGTCGCGGCGACATTGCCGTAGGTGAGGTATCTGCGTTTGGTTGTTGGCATTCGGCGAACCCTAGGCGCGGGCCCGGATGGTCGCGATCACACCCTGGCCCCGGCCTGCAGGCCGGTCATCTGCCCGCCGAGCGCGTATGCTGGCGCCAGATGAGCCGACGGAAGAGCAGATGCGCCCTGGAGGTCCCATTCGGCAGCCGCGGCGGCCACCGGGGCGGTCCGTCGTGAGCGCCGCCGGCCCCGGCGACCCACGGGGCCCGGGCGAGACCTCCGCGCAGGAGGGCCGGCCCGGCTCCAGCGGCATCTCGCTCGTCCCTGAGCCGTCCGTCGAAGAGGACGTACAGGCCCAGCTCGAGGAGTTCGACGTGGATGGGGCCGTCGTCGGGATCGTGATGGGCTCGGACAGCGACATGGAGAAGATGCAGAAGGCCGCCGACGAGCTCGAGAAGCGCGGGATCGCCCACGAGGTGAGGGTCATGTCGGCGCACCGCGAGCCGGACCTGGTCGCCGAATACTCCAAGGCCGCCCGCTCGAAGGGCCTGCGTGTGATCATCGCCGGCGCAGGGATCTCGGCCGCGCTGCCCGGTGCCGTCGCCGCCCACACCGACCTGCCGGTGATCGGCGTTCCCCTCTCGGGGCGTCTCACCGCCGCGGGCGGCCTCGACGCGATCCTCTCGATCGTCCAGATGCCCCCGGGTGTCCCCGTCGCCTGCGTCGGGCTGGACAATGCGCGCAACGCGGCTGTCCTCGCCGCGAAGATCCTCGGCGCCTGACGCGGTCCCCCCGCCGCGCGATAATCAGCCGGTGATCCCCCGCTACACCCGCCCCGCCCTCGGTGAGCTCTGGACCGACGAGGCCCGGATGGAGACATGGCGCAGGGTCGAGGTCGCCTGCTGCGAGGAGCTGGCAGGGCTGCTGGGAGAGGACGGCCCCTCCGAGGGCGAGCTCGAGGCGATCCGCCGTGCGAGCTTCACGGTCGAGGCGGTCAACGAGCGAGAGCAGGTCACCGACCACGACATGGCGGCCTTCGTCGACGTGCTCGCCGAGTCAGCAGGGGGGCCGGTCGCTGGATCCACTACGGCCTGACCTCATCGGATGTCCTGGATACCGCTCTGGCGCTCCAGCTGCAAGGCTGTCGGCGAGGTCGTCCTGGCCGGCTCCGGAGAGCTGGTCGCGACGCTCGCCGCCAGGGCCCGCGAGCACGCCGGGACGCTCTGCGTCGGGCGCACCCACGGCGTCCATGCCGAGCCGACGACCTTCGGGATCAAGCTGGCCGGCTTCGCCTTCGAGGCGCACAGGAACGCCGAGCGCCTCGCGGCGGCCTTCCGACGCGTCGAGGTCGGCGCACTCTCCGGAGCCGTTGGAACCTACGCTTCGACCAACCCCCGGTTCGAGGCCCGCGTCCTCGCACGCCTCGGAATCGGCCGCGAGGACGTCTCCACCCAGGTCGTCGCCCGGGACCGCCACGCCGAGCTGCTCTCGGCGATCGCCCTCGCCGGTGCCGGCCTCGAGCGCCTTGCGATCGAGGTGCGCCACCTGGCGCGGACGGAGGTCCGCGAGGTTCAGGAGCCCTTCCGGGCCGGGCAGAAGGGCTCCTCGGCGATGCCCCACAAGCGAAACCCGATCAAGTCCGAGCAGATCTCCGGCCTGGCCCGGGTGCTTCGCGGCAACGCCCAGGCGGGCCTGGAGAACGTCGCCCTCTGGCACGAGCGGGACATCTCGCACTCCTCGGTCGAGCGGGTGATCCTGCCCGACTCGACGATCCTGCTCGACTACCTCCAGCACCGCGCCATCGCCCTCGTCCGCGGCATGACCGTGGACGCCGAGCGGATGGCCGCGAACCTCGAGCTGACCCACGGCGCCCTGTTCTCCCAGCGGGTCCTGCTGGCGCTCGTCGCAGCGGGCGCATCGCGCGACGACGCCTACCGGACCGTCCAGGAGCTGGCCCAGCGGGCCTGGGACGAGGGGATCCCCCTGCGCGAGCTGCTGGCCTCCGACCCGCGCGCCGAAGGCCTCGATCTGCAGGGTATTTTCGACTACTCCCACTACGTCGCCAACGCCGGCGAGATCCTCGGCCGGCTGGACTCGATCGCCTGAACCGACGGCGCCCGCCGGCGCTGGTAGCATCGCGCCACGTGACCAGGCTCGCCGACCTGCCCCTCATCACCAGCGGGAAGGTCCGTGAGATGTACGCCCTCGAGGAGCCCGCCGCGAACGGGCTCGCATCGGCCGAGGGGCGCCTGCTGATGGTCGCCAGCGACCGCATCTCGACCTACGACGCGGTTCACCCGACCCCCATCCCCGACAAGGGCAAGGTCCTGACCGGCCTGTCGGTCTTCTGGTTCGAGAAGACCGCTCAGATCGTCGCCAACCACCTGATCTCGGCCACCGAGGACGTGCCCCCGGAGGCGCTCGGCAGGGCCCTCGTCGTGCGGCGCCTGGAGATGCTTCCCGTGGAGTGCGTCGTCCGCGGCTACATCACCGGCTCGGGCTGGAAGGACTACCAGGCCACCGGTGCCGTCTCGGGGATCGCCCTGCCCGAGGGCCTGCAGGAGTCCCAGCAGCTTCCCGAGCCGATCTTCACGCCCTCGACGAAGGCGGAGGTCGGTCACGACGAGGCGATCGACTTCGAGCAGGCCGCCGCGCTGGTGGGGGACAGGGGCCTGATGGAGGAGGTCCGCAGGGTCTCGATCGAGCTCTACTCGTTCGCGGCCGCACACGCCCGCGAGCACGGGGTGATCCTCGCCGACACGAAGTTCGAGTTCGGCCTGGACCCCAAGCGCGAGCTCGTCGTGGGCGACGAGGTCCTGACCCCCGACTCCTCCCGCTACTGGCCGGCCGAGGACTATGAGCCCGGGCGCGGGCAGCCGAGCTTCGACAAGCAGTACGTTCGCGACTGGGCTTCAGCCAGCGGCTGGGACAAGCTCCCGCCGGCGCCCGCGATCCCTGAGGAGGTCGTCGCCGGGACTCGCCGACGCTACGTCGAAGCCTACGAGCGGATCACCGGGGAGTCCTTCGCGCAGTGGCTCACACGAACGCAGGCCCCAGCGTGAGGGCCCGGGTCCTGATCCGCCCGAAGGCGGGCATCCTCGACCCTCAGGGCGTTGCGGTCGAGCGCGCCCTACCGGCCCTCGGCTTCGCAAACGTCGAGAATGTCCACGTCGGCCGCCTGGTCGAACTGGACGTCGAGGACGCCTCGCAGCTCGAGCCGATGTGCGAGAAGCTGCTGGCCAATCCCCTGGTCGAGGACTACGAAATCATCGTGGAGTGAAGGTTCGATGAAGTTCGGCGTGCTCCAGTTCCCCGGCTCCTGCGACGAGGTCGATGCGCTGAAGGCCGCCGGACGGGTTGGCGACGCGGAGCTGATCTGGCACGGCGAGACGGACCTAAAAGGGGCCGACGCGATCGTCGTACCCGGCGGCTTCTCCTACGGCGACTACCTGCGTGCCGGGGCGATCGCCCGCTTCTCCCCGGCGATGGAGTCCGTCATCGCCTTCGCCGGGGACGGCGGCCTGGTGCTGGGCATCTGCAACGGCTTCCAGGTCCTCTGCGAGGCGGGCCTGCTGCCGGGCGCCCTGCTCGGCAACGCCAACCGGCGGTTCACCTTCCGCCAGATCGAGGTCGAGGTCCTGAGCAGCGGCGGCTCGTTCACGCGGGGATGTGCCATCGGCGAGCGCCTCTCGATCCCCGTCAAGCACGCATGGGGGCGCTACTACGCCGACCCCGCGACGCTCTCGGCGATGGACAGCTCCGGGCAGCTGATCCTGCGCTACGCGGAGGGACAGAACTTCAACGGATCCGTCCATGACATCGCAGGCGTCTGCAACGAGGCCGGCAACGTCTTCGGGCTGATGCCCCACCCCGAGCACGCCGTCGAGGAGCTGACCGGCGGATCGGCCGACGGGCTGAAGATCTTCCAGTCGATGCGGATGACCGTCGAGGGCGTCCATGCCTGACGCCGCCACCCTGCCGACGGTCGAGGATGCCCTCGCGCTGGGGCTCACCCGCGCGGAGTACGAGCTGGTCTGTGAGAAGCAGGGCGGGCCGCCCAACGTCCTGGAGCTGGCCATGTTCTCGTTGCTCTGGAGCGAGCACTGTGCCTACAAGCACTCCAAGAAGCTCCTGCGGACCCTTCCGACGGAGGGCAAGCACGTCGTCATGGGCCCGGGGGAGAACGCCGGAGCCGTCGCCGTCGGCGGCGGCCTTGCCTGCGCCTTCAAGGTCGAGTCGCACAACCACCCCAGCGCCGTCGAGCCCTTCCAGGGTGCCGCCACCGGGGTCGGCGGGATCCTCCGTGACATCTTCGCCATCGGCGCCCGGCCGATCGCCGTGCTGGACTCGCTTCGCTTCGGCGAGGTCGGGGACGCATCGGATTCGCCCGCCCGCGCCCGCTACCTGCTCGAGGGAGCCGTCTCGGGGATCGGCCACTACGGCAACTCGATCGGTGTCCCCACGGTCGGGGGCGAGGTCTACTTCGAGGCTCCCTACGAGCAGAACTGCCTCGTCAACGCGATGGCCCTGGGGCTCGTGCGGATCGACCGGCTCGTCCGCAGCGCGGCCGCCGGTCCGGGGAACATCGTCGTCCTGTTCGGTGCCTCCACGGGACGTGACGGGATCGGCGGCGCCTCGGTGCTGGCCTCCGCCGAGCTCGGCGGGGATATCGAGATGCGCCCGACCGTCCAGGTCGGCGACCCCTTCGAGGAGAAGAAGCTCCTCGAGTGCTCGCTCGAGCTGCTCGACCTCGGCCTGCTCGTCTCGCTCCAGGATCTCGGGGCGGCCGGCCTGACCTCCTCGGCCTCCGAGATGGCCTCCAAAGGAGAGGTCGGGCTCGACATCGACGTCGCGGCCGTCCCGCTGCGCGAGGCCGACATGGAGCCCTTCGAGGTGATGGTCTCCGAGTCCCAGGAGCGGATGCTCTGCATCGTCACCCCCGAGAACGTCGACGGCGTGCTGTCCGTCTGTGAGAAGTGGGAGGTGAACGGCGCGGCGATCGGGACCGTCACGGAGACCGGGCGGATGCGGGTCCTGAGCGGCGGTGAGCTGCTGGGGGACATGTCCGTCCGCGCATTGGTGGACGACTGCCCGCTCTATGACCTCGAGCCGGTGAAGCCCCAGCGGCCGATCTACCCCCCGCCGAGGGCCACGCTCGCCGCCGGGACCAGCCCGTCCGAGACGCTCCTGGCGCTCCTGGGGAGCCCCAACCTGGCCTCGCGGCGAGCGCTCTTCGAGCAGTACGACGCGATCGTCCAGTCGAGGACGGTCCGCCGCCCCGAGCAGGCGGATGCCGCCGTGCTGGTGCTCGAGGACGGGAGCGCACTGGCGGTCAGCATCGACGGCAACGGCCGCCGGGTCGCGGCCGACCCCCGCAACGGGACGATCGCGACCGTCCTGGAGTGCGCCGCCAACCTCGCCTGCGTCGGCGCCGAGCCGCTGGGAACAACCAACAACCTCAACTTCGGCAACCCCGAGAAGCCCCACATCGCCTGGCAGCTGACGGAGGCCGTGGCGGGCCTCGGCGAGGCCTGCCGGGCCCTCGAGGCGCCGATCGTCGGCGGCAACGTCTCGCTCTACAACGAGGGAGCCGACGGCCCGATCTATCCCACACCCGTGATCGGCATGGTCGGAGGTCTCCCCGACGCGCGCAGGGCGGCCCAGCTGGGCTTCGGCGAGGAGGGCTCCGCGATCGCCCTGGTCGGGCCGTTCGCCCCGGCTCTCGCCGCCTCGGAGGTCGCCAAGCTGAGGGGCGAGCTCTGCCCGACGGCCTCCCGGCCGTCGATCTCGAGCGGATCATCGCCACCCTCGATGCCGTCCGCGAGGCGGTTCGCTGCGGTGCCGCCGTCAGTGCCCACGACATCGCCGAGGGTGGGATCGCCGTCGCCCTCGCCGAGTCCTGCCTGGCCGGCGGCATCGGCGCCGGCGTCAGGCTGGAGCTCGCCGCTCCGCTCGAGGAGGCGCTGTTCGGCGAGGCGCCCGGGGGGTTCCTGCTGAGTGGGTCCGAGGCCCGGCTGCGCGAGCTGGGCGACCGTGTGCCGGTGCAGCTGATCGGCACCGTCGGCGGCGAGTCCCTGACCGTCGAGCTCGGCGACGGACGCATCGAGGTGGGGCTGGCGGAGCTGGCCCGTGCGCACGAGGGCGGCCTCGAGGGGTACTTCGCATGACGGCGCTCCGCGGGGCGGAACTCGACGCTGCTGCTAGCTTGTGAAGACGATGCGTGATGGACCGCGCGACGAGTGCGGAGTGTTCGGCTTGTATGCGCCTGGTCACGAGGTCGCGCGGCTGTCGTACTTCGCCCTGTATGCCCTACAGCACCGCGGGCAGGAGTCCGCCGGCATCGCCGCGGCCGACCGGGGCGGGCACATCATCACCCGCCGCGAGCTCGGCCTGGTCAACCAGGTCTTCTCCGAGAACGACCTCCGGACGCTGGCCGGGGAGCTCGCCATCGGCCACGTCCGCTACTCGACCACCGGTTCCAACGCCTGGGAGAACTCGCAGCCCGTTCAGCGCTCCGAGGGGACCAACGGCTCCCGCCGCGAGGTCGCCCTGGCCCACAACGGCAACCTGATCAACGCCCTCGAGCTGCACGAGGAGCTGCTCGATCGCGGCGTCAGCTTCAGCTCCACCTCCGACTCGGAGATCATCGCCGCCCTGATCGCGACGCATCCCTCGGACTCGGTCGAGGATGCAGTGGCCGAGGTGCTTCCCCGGCTGCGGGGAGCCTTCTCGATCGTCGCCATGACGAAGGACCGGGTGATCGCTTTCCGCGACCCGCACGGGCTGCGCCCTCTGGCCATCGGGATCATCCCCGCCGGACCCGGTGAGACGGCGCCCCACTACTGCGTCGCCAGCGAGTCCTGCGCCTTCGACATCATCGGCGCCAGCTACCTCCGCGACGTCGAGCCGGGTGAGGTCGTGACGCTCGGCGAAAACGGCCTGGAGAGCCGGATGGTCATGCCTGGCGGTCGCCGGGCCTTCTGCGTCTTCGAGTACATCTACTTCGCCCGCCCCGACTCGCGGATGAACGAGCAGGTGCTGCAGGTGGCCCGTGGCCGGATGGGGGAGATCCTCTGGCGCGAGGCGCCCGTCGAGGCGGACATGGTCATCGCCGTCCCCGACTCCGGCAACGCCGCGGCCCGTGGGCTGGCCCGAGCCGCCGGACTGCCTCAGGACGACGGTTTCGTCAAGAACCGCTACGTCGCGCGGACCTTCATCCAACCGGGCCAGGAGCTGCGCAAGCACGGCCTGCGCCTGAAGTTCAACCCGCTGCCGGAGGTCGTCGAGGGTAAGCGGCTGGTGGTCGTCGACGACTCGATCGTCCGCGGCAACACGACCCGTCAGATCGTCCAGATGCTCAGGGACTCCGGAGCCGCCGAGGTGCACATGCGGATCTCGGCCCCGCCGATCAAGCACCCCTGCCATTACGGCATCGACATGTCCACCCGTGAGGAGATGATCGCCCACGAACGGACCACCGAGCAGGTCGCTGCCGAGCTGGGCTGCGACTCGCTTCACTACCTCTCGATGGAGGGCGTCTACGAGGCCGTCAGGGGCAGCAGCGAGAACCACTGCGACGCCTGCTTCACCGGCCGCTACCCGCTTGCCGGGACGGACACGGCCGGCGGCAAGTTCTCACTCGAGGACGGTGACACCGAAAACGGTGTCTCCCTGCCGCTCGTCGGCGCCTGAGGCGCCTCAGCCGCCGCGTCTCATTTCTTCACCGCCTGGAAGCTGGCCTGTCCGCTGCAGCTTTCGGTGCCGGCGAAGACGTAGCTCACCTTGGCGGTGCCCCGGAAGACGGGCTTGGCGCCTTTGAAGGTGTAGAAGTGGCCCCTGAGGACCACGACCGCGAGCTTGTGGCGTGTCACGCCGCCCGTGAAGAAGGTCGTCGTCTGGCTCAGAGCGCCCTTGGCGGAGATCGTCGCCGGTTTGCCGCTGTGTGGCTCCGGGGCGGAGCCCGAGCTGCAGAAGGCGGGCGCGCTGGCCAGCGAGACCCTGGCGCTGCGGCCGCTGCGGGCCACCTTCAGCGAGATCGCCCGCCCCTGAACGGTCCCCGCGTAGGTCGCCCCCTTGACCGGAGTCCGCTTGACGGTGGCCGCCGGGGCGGTGGCGGCGAGGCAGGCAAGGACCGGGAGTGTCAGCGCGAGCGCCGAGCGCAGCCGCTTGGTCATCTGGATCTCCTTGGCATCGCAGGCGCCGGCCGGCGCCCGGAGAAAATCTAGCCGAGGTGATCCTCGCGTGCACCGGACGCGTCGTTGTAACGGTCGTTGTACGGAGTGTGGGCGATCTGACGGCCCTTGCGGTCGGTCTGCAGCGAATAGCCGAGGCCGACGACGATGAGAAGGGTGACGAGTACCTGGAGCATGGGGTTCCTTGCGTGTTGGCGTTCTCCCTGCTCCTCGAGATCGGCCTGCCAAAGTCCGAACCTGACAGGAGTTTGCCGCAGCCTCTCTGCGGTCTCTGTGAGGTCTGTCACAGCTATCGTCCGCTCCCCGTGCCCGAGCCAATGCCAATCGCCGTCCTGGTCTCCGGAGCAGGCACCAACCTCCAGGCCCTCCTCGACACGGTCCACCCGAACGAGGCCCGGATCGTCGCCGTTGCCTCGAGCACCCCCGGTGCGCAGGCCCTCGAGCGGGCCGCCGAGCGGGGGGTTCCGACCCGCGTGTTCGCCCGCGCCGACTATCGGGAACGCGGGGAGCGGGACAGGGCCATGGCCGACTGGCTGATCGCGCAGGGAGTCCAGTTGGTCGTGCTGGCCGGCTACATGGAGCTGCTCGACGCTGTCTTCCTCGACCGTTTTCCCGGGGCGGTCATCAACGTCCACCCGTCCCTGCTTCCCGCCTTTCCCGGCCTGCGGGCGGTCGAGCAGGCTCTGGCATATGGCGTCAAGGTGTTCGGCGTGACGGTCCATCTCGTCGACGCCGGGGTGGATACGGGGCCGGTGATCCTGCAGGGGGCGGTTGAGCTCGAGAACCCCGCGGGGGTGGAGGAGGTCATGGACAGGATCCGGCCTCTGGAGCACGAGCTGCTGCCGCGGGCGGTCAGGCTTTTTGCGCTAGGAGCGGTGAAGGGCGATCCGGATGATCCACGGCGGATCAGGACCACTGCGGAGCGGGATAGGCTCTGATGAATGCCGAGCGACAGTGATCTCGTGACCGAGCAAGCCGGTGGAGTGGAGCCCGCGGCGGCGGGGGAGGTCCGGGTGCGCAGAGCTCTCCTGTCGGTCTCCGACAAGGCGGGGATCGTGGAGCTGGCAGCCGGGCTGGCCGAGCTCGACATCGAGCTCGTCTCGACGGGCGGGACGGCCCGAGAGCTGGACGGTGCGGGTCTCGAGGTGCGTTCGATCGAGGACTTCACGGGCTTCCCCGAGATCATGGACGGGCGGGTCAAGACACTGCACCCGCGCCTCTACGCCGGCCTGCTGGCCCGTCGTGACGACGAGTCCCATCTTGCCGCTGCGCTGGAGCAGGCGATCGAGCAGGTCGACCTGGTCTGCGTGAACCTCTACCCCTTCGAGCGGACCGTCGCCCGCGGTGACGCCACCGAGCAGGAGGCGATCGAGAACATCGATATCGGCGGGCCCACCATGATCAGGGCCGCCGCGAAGAACAGCTCGTTCGCAGCCGTGCTGGTCGATCCGGGGGACTACGAGGCCGTGTTGGACGAGTTGCGGGAGTCCGACGGGCGCCTTGGGCTCCAGACGCGACGTCGCCTGGCGGGCAAGGCCTTCGCCTGTACGGCCCGCTACGACGCGGCGATCGCCAACTGGTTCGCAGCTCGCCTCGAGGGGGATTTCCCGCAGGCCCGCAACGAGACCTGGGAGAAAGTCAGCCTGTTGCGTTACGGCGAGAACCCCCACCAGCAGGCGGCCTACTACGCGAGGGCCGGTGCGCCGACGCACCTGCTGGACGGCGTCGTGCAGTTGCACGGCAAGGAGCTCTCCTTCAACAACCTGCTCGATCTCAGCGCCGCCCGCGAACTGGTCGAGGAGTTCGACGAGGCGGCCTGCGCGATCGTCAAGCACAACAACCCCTGCGGCTGCGCGATCGGCGACTCTGCTCAGGACGCCTACGAAAGGGCCTTCGCATGCGACCCGCAGAGCGCCTACGGGGGGGTGATCGCGCTGAACCGCCGCGTCGATCGGGCATGCGCCGAGAAGCTCTCCGGCCAGTTCATCGAGGTCCTCCTGGCTCCGGGATTTCAACCGGAGGCGCTGGAGCTTCTGCAGGAGAAGAAGAACGTCCGCCTGCTCGAGCTGGCGCACTGGCCCGAGCCGGCCGAGGGGTTCGAGGCTAAGGCCGTCCTGGGCGGTCAGCTGCTGCAGTCCCGCGACGTCGTCTCCGAGACGCGCGAGCAGATGCGCATCCTCACCGCCCGCGAGCCCGACGAGCGGGAGTGGCGGGACATGCTCTTCGCCTGGCAGGTCTGCCGCCACGTTCGCTCCAACGCGATCGTCATCGCCGCCGGCGGCGCCACGATCGGGATCGGTGCCGGGCAGATGAGCCGGGTCGACGCGGTGCGCATCGCGATCGAGAAGGCCCAGACATTCCAGCCGGAGCTGCTCGTCGGGTCGGTGCTCGCCTCGGACGCCTTCTTCCCGTTCGCCGACGGCCCTCAGCTGGCCCTCGACGCGGGCATCGGCGCGATCATCCAGCCGGGCGGATCCGTCCGCGACGAGGAGGTCGTGGCGGCCGTCGATGTCGCGGGTGCGACGATGCTCGCCACGGACAGGCGCCACTTCCGCCACTGATCGCCGCACCCCGCCGGACGGCGCTACGATTCGGTCCATGTGCAGAAATATCCGGACGCTCTACAACTTCGAGCCGGCCGCGACCGATGACGAGGTCAGGGCGGCGGCGCAGCAGTACGTCCGCAAGATCAGCGGCTTCTCCAAGCCCTCGAGCGCCAACGCCGAGGCCTTCGAGCATGCCGTCGATGCGGTCGCCGAGATCTCCCGGCGGCTGCTGGACGAACTGGTGACGAACGCCCCGCCGAAGGACCGCGAGGTCGAGGCCGCCAAGGCCCGGGCTCGCAGCGCTCAGCGCTTCGCGGCCTAGCGCTCGATTCGCTGAACCTCCGCGAGGCGGCACCCGCCGCCTCCCGCTCGTCGCTGCCTCCGCCAGCCCGCCTCTCCGCCCGTCTGCGCAGAGGGGGACTTGACAGATGGTAGATAACGATATATCGTGATGCTCACAAGATAGTTCACGATAGGAGTAAGAATGCACAGGCATCATGAAACAGACACAGACAGGCAGGGCGAGGGGCGCGGCAGGCACCGCCGTCACCGTCGCCACGGTTTCGGCCCGGGCGGACGCGACTTCGGTCCCGGCTTCGGCCCGGGGTTCGGTCCCGGCAGGGGCCCGCGGGGACGTGGGCGCAAGGCTCGTCGCGGAGACATCCGCACGGCGGCCCTCCTGCTTCTCGACGAGGAGCCCCGCAACGGCTACCAGATCATGCAGGAGGTGGGAGAGCGCAGCGAGGGTGTCTGGAGCCCGAGCCCCGGCTCGGTCTACCCGGCCCTGGCACAGCTCGAGGATGAGGGCCTGATCCGCACCGAGGAGACCGAGGGGCGCAAGCTCTTCTCGATCACCGATGCAGGTCGTGAGCTGCTCAAGGAGAGAGGCGACGACGCCCCTGCTCCCTGGGCGCAGATGAGCGACGAGGTCAGCCCGCAGATACATGAGCTGGGCAAGCTGATGCGCGAGCTCGCGTTCGCCTTCAGCCAGGTCATGAGGACGGGCAGCGAGGACCAGGTCGGCAAGGCGCGCGACGTTCTGGCGACCGCCAGGCGTGATCTCTACCGGATCCTCGCCGACGGCGATGGGCCGGACGCTACGGTTGAGAAGGACGCCTAGTCCCCGACCGATGACCCTCGCCACAACCGCAGCCGCTGTCTCCGTCGAGCATCTCGTCAAGCGATACGACGAGGTGGAAGCGGTGCGCGGGATCGAGTTCGAGGTGCAGAGCGGAGAGATCTTCGGCTTCCTCGGCCCCAACGGGGCCGGGAAGTCGACGACGATCAACATGCTCTGCACCCTCGTCCGTCCCTCCGGCGGCTCGGCTCATGTCGCCGGCCACGACGTCGTGAGCGAACGGCACGAGGTGCGCCGCAATATCGGCCTGGTCTTCCAGGACACGACCCTGGACGGCTACCTGACGGCCGAGCAGAACCTCCGCCTCCATGCCGAGCTCTACGGGGTCGCGCGCGAGGCGGTCCTGCCGCGGATGACCCAGGTGATGGAGATGGTCGGCCTTTGGGAGCGCCGGGACAGCCTGGTCAACACGTTCTCCGGTGGCATGAAGCGCCGCCTGGAGATCGCCCGGGGCCTCCTGCACTCGCCCCGGGTCCTGTTCCTGGACGAGCCGACCGTCGGCCTGGACCCGCAGACGCGCAGCTCGATCTGGAGCTACATCTCCGAATTGAAGTCCCGCGAGGACATCACGATCTTCCTGACGACCCACTACATGGACGAGGCCGAGTACTGCGACCGGATCGCGATCATGGACCAGGGCAGGATCATCGTCCTCGACACGCCCGAGGCGCTCAAGGCGAGCGTCGGCAAGGATCGAATCCAGATCCAGACCGATGACGACGAGCTGGCGATCGCGTCGCTGAGGGAGCATTTCGGGATCGAGGCGGCGGTGGCCGAGGGGATGGTGACATTCGGTGTGGGGGAGGGCGAGCATTTCGTTCCCCGCCTGTTCGCCGAGCTGGGCCAGCCGATCCGATCGGTGAACGTCTCCCGCCCGTCGCTGGACGATGTCTTCATGTCCTACACGGGCACGACGATTCGCGACGCTGAGTCGGGGGCCACCGACCAGCGCCGCAAAGCCGCCCGGATGATGGGCGGGGGGCGCTGATGGCCAGTCCCACGACGATTCCCGCCGAGCAGGCACCGAGCCCCGCCGGCGGGCACCGGGTGGCCTCCGTTCGCGTCCCGGCCCGCAGCTCGCGCGGCGAGCTGCGGGCGATCAAGGTCGTCTGGAAGCGCGAGCTGATCCGTTTCCGGCGCGACCCGCTGCGGATCCTGACCTCGTTGATGCAGCCCTTCCTGTTCCTGTTCGTGCTCGGCACGGGGCTCTCGAGCATCGCCTCGGCGGGAACCCACGGGGTCAATCTCAAAACCTTCGTCTACCCCGGCGTGCTCTGCATGGCGGTCATGTTCACGGCCATGTTCTCGGCCGCCTCGCTCGTCTGGGATCGCGAGTTCGGCTTCCTGCGCGAGATGATGGTCGCGCCCGTCCGGCGCAGCTCATTGGTCCTGGGCAAGTGCTTCGGAGGGGCCACGGTCGCAGGCTTCCAGGGCGTGATCGTGATCCTGCTTGCGCCCCTTGTCGAAGTTCCCTACGGCCTGAGTTGGATCCTCGAGGTGTTCGCGATCCAGGTGCTGCTGGCCTTCACGATCACCACCTTCGGCGTGATGGTCGCCGCACGGGTCTCGCAGATGCAGTCCTTCATGGCCCTGATGCAGATGGCGATCATGCCGATGTTCTTCCTCTCGGGTGCCCTGTTCCCGGTCACGGGACTGCCGCAATGGCTGGCCGTCCTGAACCGGATCGACCCTCTGACCTACGCCGTCGACCCGATCCGCAAGGTCGTATTCGGCCACATCGAAATCTCCGAGGCCGCCCGCCAGGCACTCGTTCCCGGCGTGACCTGGTGGGGCTGGCCCGTCCCGACGATCGTCGAGGTCGGCGTCCTGGCCCTGCTCGGCCTGATCATGCTGGCCGTGGCGATCGTCCAGTTCAGCCGGGCTGAGTGACCTTGGAGGGCTCCTCCAGCGCGTGGGCCGCGACACCCAGGACGGGGTCATGCGTCTCGTTCTCGCCCGAGGAGTCGGACATCGCGATGCCCTCGCCCAGACGGGGGTCGCGCCGCGTCCGCCATTCGGTCAGCGGCTGCCCGATCCCCCGGAAGGCATTCATCGCCGCGACCCAGCGCGGAGCGTAGACGCGGGCCGAGCGCCGCTGAACGCCGCGCTCGATGGCGTCGACCGCCGAGCTCAGGGGAGCCGGCCGGATGAGGAAGCCCGGCAGCGAGTCGTTGAGCCGCTGGGTGGTCGGCAGCGCGAAGCTGGCCCGGACGAGGTCCGTGTCGATGAAGCCGAAGTAGGCGCAGCCGATCCGCGCGCCGGTCGCGGCGCTCTCCATTCTCAGCGCGTCGGTCAGGGCCTCGACTCCCGACTTGGATGCCGTGTAGGCGCCCATCAACGGTGCGTGGGCGATCGCCGCGAGCGAGGCGATATTGAGCAGGTAGCCCCGCGAGCGGGTGATCTCTCCGATCACGGCCCGGTTTGTCCGCCAGACGCCCATCAGGTTCACGTCGATCGTCCGTTCGAACTGCTCGGGGATCCCGCCCGCGACCGAGCCGCCGAACGGACAGCCCGGCGTTGGCGATCGCCACGTCGATCCCGCCGAAGCGCGCGACGGTCTCGCGGACGGCCGCTTCGAGCGAGCCGATGTCGGTGACGTCGGCCTCATATGCGGCGGCTCTGTCACCGAGCCTCGCGGCGAGCTGCTCGAGGCGCTCGGGCTCCAGGCCGACCAGCGCGACGTTCGCACCCCGCACGTGCAGGCGCTCGGCTGCGGCGGCTCCGATCCCCCGCGCGGCGCCCGTCACAAAGACGGTTCGGCCCGCCACGTCGTAATGCTCCCTTGCCATGGCGCGAGGTTACTCTCTCGGCGCCAGCGCCGTTCGAGAGATCTGCGGGTAGGTCGCGCGGTAGCCCCGTCGGCGGGCGATCGGCGCCAGTGCGCCGAAGAGGGTGCGTTGAACCACGGGCGGCGGGGCGCGCAGCACGAGGACGTCGCTGAACTCCCGGGCGAACAGGGCAAGCTGCAGCGGATCGGGGAGCCCCCTGCCGTTCGTGTGCCCCAGTCGCGCCAGGCCGAACAGGGTCTCGATCATGTGGACGAAGCGCTCGCCGGGCGTCACTTCCACGCGCACGCGGGCATCGCGTTCGCCGGCGTTCCACCAGTCATGCCAGACCCCGGGCTCGATGGTTGCCGTCTCGCCCTCGCCGAGGACGCTCGTCACGCGGTCGCGCTTCAGCGTCAGCTCACCCTCGAGCACGGCGAAGCGCTCGAGGATCTCCGGATGGTGATGTTCGCCCACGACCCGCGCCCCGGCGAGCGCGGTCATCTCGGCCGTGGCGCGCCCCTCGCTGTTGTGCCAGGGCGCCTCGAGGATCAATGCGCGCTCGGCGGTGACAGGGTTCTCCCATACCTCGCCGACCTCGATCGGCCTGAGGTCGGGCGGCGCATCCGGATCCGGGTGGGACACGGGATGAATCCTATGTGACGGCCGGCACAGATTCCCTGGTGGTAGGGTCGCGCGAATGCCCGATCTGAGCCCCACCTCATCCGCCCTCGAGCTCGCCGCCGCCCTGCGCCGCCGCGAGCTTTCCGCCGTCGAGCTGCTGGACGCCTGCCTTCAGGCGGTCGATCAGTCCAACCCGGAGCTGAACGCCGTCACATGGCGCAACGACGATCAGGCCCGTGCGGATGCGGCCGAGGCCGATCGCCGACTCGACGCCGGCGAGGAGGCTCCCTTCCTGGGCGTGCCGATCCCGATCAAGGACCTGACTCCGGTCAAGGGATGGCCGGTCACCTACGGCTCGCGCGGTGCGCCGGAGGGACCGAGCGAGGAGTCGGAGCTCGTCGTCGACGCGCTCGTGGCCGCCGGGTTCGTCCTGTGCGGACGGACCAACACGCCTGAGTTCGGCGTTATCACGGCGGCCGAGAACCTTCGCTTCGGGCCCTCTCGCAACCCCTGGGATCTGAACCGCTCGCCGGGCGGCTCGAGCGGCGGCGCCGCCGGCGCGGTCGCCGGGGGAATGTTCCCGATCGCCCACGCCAACGACGGCGGCGGCTCGATCAGGATCCCGGCTTCCTACTGCGGGCTGGTGGGCTTCAAGCCCAGTCGCGGCCGTGTTCCGCGGCTGGCCCAGAGCTGGCTGGGTGCGGTCGTGGAGGGCGTCGTGTCGCGGACCGTGGCCGAGTCGGCCGCTCGTGCTCGATTCGATCAGCCATCCCGATCCGCTGGCCTGGTACAACGCTCCCGCGCCGGAGCGCCCCTTCGCGGAGGCCGCCGTGAGCGACCCAGGGCGTCTTCGCGTCGGCCTGATGGCTCAGGCGCCCCTGGGCATCCCGACCGATGAGGCGTGCGTCGCAGCGGCACGCTCGGCGGCGGCTCTGCTTGAGGAGCTCGGCCACACGGTCGAGGAGGTCGAGGTCCCGACGATCTCTGAAGAGATGGTCCCGCCCTTCATCGCCCTGACGCAGGGTGGCCTGGCCGACTACCACGGCGTCGAGTGGGAGAAGACCGAGCCCCACATCCGCCATCAGCGCGAGCTGGCCGGTCAGACCGGCGCCTACGAGTATGTTCAGGCCGCGCGCACGCTCGAGCTGCTGAGCCGCCGCGAGGTCGCTCGCTGGGGCCGTGATTTCGATGTGCTGCTCTCCCCGACCTCCGCGATCCTGCCGCCACGAGCGGGTGCCCTGATGGAGGCCGCTCATGCCACGCCCGAGGCACCCGTCTTCGAGGTCGTCGCGAGCGTCTCCTTCACCGCCTTCGGCAACGTCACCGGTCTCCCCGGCGTGAGCCTGCCGCTGCACTGGACCGAGGACGATGTACCGGTGGGAGTCCAGCTCCTCGCAGGGCCCTGGCAGGACGGAGCTCTCCTGGCACTCGCTGCTCAGCTGGAAGCGGCCCGCCCGTGGTCCGAGCGCCGGCCCGCAGCCCGGACCGCATAGGCGTCCCGATGGCGCAGATGCCTCGAGTCTGCGTGATCGGAGCGGGGGTCAGTGGGCTGACGGCCTGCAAGTCACTGTCGGACTTCGGTGTCCCCCATGTCTGCTTCGAGGCCTCTGACGAGGTCGGCGGCAACTGGTACTTCCAGAATCCCAACGGTGTCTCCTCGGCCTACCGTTCGCTGCACATCGACATCTCCAAGCCGTCCATCTCCTTCCGGGACTTCCCGATGCCGGACCGCTACCCGGACTATCCCCACCACACCCACATCTTCGAGTGGCTGCGCGACTACGCCGACGCCTTCGACGTCAGGCGGAACATCCGCTTCGACACGAGGGTCGAACGCGCCGAGCGAGGCCCGCAGGGCGGCTGGAGGGTGACGCTCCCCGACGGCTCGAGTGAAAGCTTCGACGCGCTGCTGGTCTGCAACGGCCACCACTGGGATCCCCGCTTCCCGGACTTCCCGGGAAGCTTCGACGGACCTCAGATCCACTCCCACGACTACATCGATCCGAGCACGCCCCTCGACCTCTACGGCAAGCGCGTCCTGGTCGTCGGGATCGGCAACAGCGCCGTCGACATCGTCTCGGAGCTGGGACGCAAGACGGTCTCGGAGATCGTCTATCTCTCGACCCGCTCCGGCGCCTACGTCGTCCCCAAGTACCTCTTCGGCAAGCCCGCCGACCAGATCGTCAAGAGCAATCCGATGATCCCCGCGGGTCTGCAGCGGCGCATGGGGAGGATCCTGCCGCGGATCTTCTCGGGGCGCATGGAGGACTTCGGCCTGCCGACTCCCAACCACAACTTCCTGGATGCCCACCCGACGGTCTCCAGCGAGCTCCTGGGGCGCCTCGGCGCGGGCGACGCCGTGGCAAAGGGGGACGTCGCCGAGCTTCAGGGCGATCGCGTCCGCTTCGCCGACGGCTCCGTCGAGCCCGTCGACGTGATCATCCACGCGACGGGCTACGGGATCAGCTTTCCCTTCTTCGACCCGGACTTCCTCAGCGCCCCCGACAACGTCCTGCCGCTCTACAAGCGGATGCTCAAACCGGGCATCGACGATCTCGCCTTCATCGGCCTGGGGCAGCCGATTCCGACGATCTTCCCCTTCTCCGAGCTGCAGTCGAAGCTCGCCGCGCGCTGGCTGAGCGGCGACTGGGCACCCCCGCCGCAGGCCGAGATGGAGCGTGAGATCGTCGCCGACGAGGAGTTCCACACTGCTCACTTCCTCGCCAAGCCCCGCCACACGATGCAGCTCGAGTGGTACTCCTACAAGCGCGAGCTGGAACACCGCACGATTCCCGCGGGACAGGCCCGCGCCCGGGCCGGCGCAGCGACCGGCCGTGGCGCCGCCGGCCGCTCACTCGACCCGTCCAGCGCCCCCGCGTGAGCGCCGTCGAGTTCAACAGCGGCGGGGTTCGCTGCGCCGGCGTCCATCTGCAGGGCGTCGGCGAGGCCTTCGCCGACGAGCAGGGGCGCCGCCCCTGCGTCGTCCTGGCACATGGCTTCGCCGGGACGGTTGACTCCGGCCTGCTTCCCTTCGCCGAGCGCTACGCCGCCGCCGGCCTCGACGCGCTGGCGTTCGACTACCGCCACTTCGGGCTCTCCGCCGGCGAGCCGCGACAGCTGCTCTCGATCTCCCTCCAGCAGCAGGACTACCGGGCCGCGGTCGCCTACGCGCGGACGCTGGACGGAGTCGATCCCGAGCGGATCGTCCTCTGGGGCTCCTCCTATTCGGGCGGGCACGTCGTGCCGGTCGCGGTCGCCGACGGCCGGGTCGCCGCGGTGATCGCTCAGGTGCCGGGGATGGACGGCCTCGCCACCCTGACGAACCTCGTTCGCTATGCCGGGCCGGCGCAGCTGATGCGCTGGACGCTCGCGGGGCTGCGCGACCTCGTGTCCTCCAGGCGCGGCGGGCCGCCCGTGATGATCCCCGCCGTCGGTCCGCCCGGGCAGCTTCGCGGCGATGACGACGCCCGACTCCGAGCCCGGCTACAGGGCGATCACGGGCTCGACCTGGCGCAACGAGGTGACGGCGCGAATCGGCTTGAGCGCCGGCCTCTACCGACCCGGGCTGCAGGCCGACCGCCTGCCCTGCCCGATCCTGATCCAGATCGCCGACCGCGACGCGGTGGTTCCCGTCAAGGCTGCTCAGGATGCTGCCTGGAGGGCGACGGGGCGCGCCGAGGTGCGGACCTATCCGATCGGGCATTTCGACATCTACAGCGGTGAGCCCTTCGAGCGGGCCGTCGCCGACCAGCTCCATTTCCTGCGCCGTCATCTCGCCGCGGAGCGCCGCCGCGGCGATGACGGTTGACTCGGCTGAGCCGACGCCGTTAGGTTAGAGCCGCACGCGCCAGGGGGGCCGGCTTCGACTGGGGCCCGGGCGATACACAAAGGGAGAAGGAGAAGAGGGATATGGGGAAGCGACTTCGGATCGCCGGAGTGGCTGCGGTCGTATTCGCAGCAATCCTGCCGGCGGCGTCGGCCGCCGCATCGCAGTATGTGGACCTGGGTGATTCCTACGCCTCGGGCGTCGGGACGCGTGTCTTCTACAGCGAATCAGGCAGCTGCAAGCGGAGCCCCGACGCCTACGGGCCGAAGGTCGCCGCAGCCAAGGGCTACACGCTCAGCTTCCAGGCCTGCAGTGGCGCCAAGACAGGGGATGTGATCTCAAAACAGCTGGGCACGCTCAGCTCCAGCACGGCGCTGGTGAGCCTCTCGATCGGCGGTAACGACGCGGGCTTCAGCAATGTGATCATCAACTGCGCGCTCTACTACTTCAGCTGCGGCAGCGCCATAAACGACGCCAATAACTACATCGCCAAAACCCTGCCGGGAGTGCTCGACACGACCTACAACGACGTCAGGGCGAAAGCGACGACGGCGCACGTGGTCATCCTCGGCTACCCGCACCTGTTCACCGCCTCAGGAACGACGTGCAACGTCAACTTCCTGACGTCCTCCAACGAGAAGAAACTCAACGAAACCGCGGACAAACTCGACGGCGGCGATCAAAGCCCGCGCCGCAGCGCACGGATTCACCTTCGTGGATCCGCGCAGCGCGTTCGCAAACCACGCGGTATGCGCCTCGGAAGAGTGGCTCAACGGGCAGTCCAACCCGCTCGAAGAAAGCTACCACCCGAACGTCAAAGGCCACGCTCAGTTCACCAAAGAACTGGAGGCTGTCCTGCCGTAAGGAGTAAGGCATCCCGCCCGCGGGGAGCGATCCCCGCGGGCGGGTGTGCCTCGCAAACAAATGACCAGAAGGGGGGCGCGAAATGCGCAAATCAGTCAGAGGGAACATCAGTTACGCGAACGTGATGGCGACGGTCGCCGTGTTCGTCGCGCTCGGTGGTGGTGCCTACGCTGCGAGCGGCCGACTCGTAGCCGGAAACGGTGCGATCAAGGCCTGCGTGAGCAAGAAAGGCGGCGCCCTGCGGGTCGTGAAGTCAAACAGGCACTGTCCTAAAGGAACATCGAACCTGTCGTTCAACCAGAAGGGTCCGATCGGCCCGGTCGGGCCGGCCGGGGCTGCGGGTGCGGTCGGCCCCCAGGGGCCCGCCGGGATCACCGGCGAGACGCGTTGGGGCAATGTGCAGATCGCCGAAGGCGGCCCGGATAAGGTCGTGGCCACCATTGGGCCGTTCACGCTGAGTGCGCGTTGCGACGTAACGGGCGATGGTTCCTACTGGCTGACCACGACGGCGACCGGTGACTGGGTCTACGGAGAGGACAGCAGCTCGAGTGAACTGACGCCGGGAACCGCCTTCGAAATCCTCGACGACGAAGACTCCGATGAGGCGTTCTACGCGTCGTCGGTTTCAACAGGCGTCACGATTGACGGAGTCGCGTTCAACTGGGACAAAGGGCATGGCACTCCCAATTCGTGTCAGTTCCAGGGCCACGTCACGCAGACGAGCTAGGTCCGGATCTCCGGGGGTCGCGTCGTCGCTCGGCGGCGCGACCCACCGGGCGGCGCGGTCAATCCTGAGCGGGTGAACTCGCGCCGCTCTGGAACATCTCAACCAGCCGTGCCCGGCAGTAGGGCCATTGGCGGCTGTTGCGCCGGCCGCCAGGATGGAGCGTGTCGAGCAGGGCCAGCCCGCGCATCGTCGCCGCGGCCATCTCGAGCAGCCCGTCGAAGCCGGGGGCTTCGGCGAGCTCGCCGAAGAGAGTGCGGCTGAGGCGCAGCGTCTGACGGTCGAGGTCTCGCTCGACAGTGCTCAGCCGCTCGCGCAGCTCGGGGTCTGTACGGGCGTGGGTCCAGAGGTCCAGGGCCGCCTGGTAGAGCGGGCTGGCGTAGGTCGACCAGAGCAGGTCCAGGCTCGCCGCGAGGCGCTCGGGCCCGTCGGGCAGCTTCTCCGCGGCCGCCAGCAATTGCTCGCCGCGGCGCTCGGCCAGATGCTCCATCGCGGCCGCCAGCAGGGCCTGGCGGGTCTGGAAATGGTGCAGGTGGGCGCCCCGCGAGAGACAGGCCCGCTCCGCGACCCGGCTGGTCGTCGTGTTGGCGTAGCCGTCCTCCACGAGGCAGGCGATCGTGGCGTCGAGCAGGGCCTCCCGGGTCGAGGCGCTCCGCTCGGCCTGGCTCCGTCTCGGGGTCGTCTGCTTGGCGGTCGTCTGCATCGCTGGAACCTAATCATATTTGCATTCATGCATGAACGTTTCTGTGGTAGCGTTCGGCACGAGGGCACCCCTCAACCCGCTTCCCCGTGCCGGGTCGACCGGCGGGACTACGACCCAGGAGGTCCGACACAAATGGCAGCCACCGATGCGCTGGTGTTCGATGCGATCCGAACGCCGCGTGGCAAGGGCAAGTTCAACGGATCGCTGCATGGCACAAAGCCTGTGGATCTGGTCGTGGGCCTGATGCACGAGACGCTCGTCCGCAACGAGAAACTCGACCCCTCGCGGGTCGACGACGTGGTGCTCGGCTGTGTCTCCCCGGTCGGCGACCAGGGCGCCGACATCGCCAAGACGGCCGCCATCAAGGCCGGCCTCCCGGACACGGTTGCCGGCGTTCAGGTCAACCGCTTCTGCGCCTCGGGCCTCGAGGCCGTCAACATCGCCGCCCAGAAGGTGGCCTCCGGCTGGGAGGACCTCGTCTTCGCGGGCGGCGTCGAGTCGATGTCCCGCGTCCCGATGGGCTCCGACGGCGGTGCCTGGGCGATGGACCCGGAGACGAACTACGACACGTCCTTCGTTCCCCAGGGCGTCAGCGCCGACCTGATCGCGACGATCGAGGAGTTCAGTCGCGAGGACGTCGACGCATACGCGGCACGCTCGCAGGAGCGCGCCTGGGCGGCACAGGCCGAGGGCCGCTTCGCCAACACCGTGATCCCCGTCAAGGACCTCAACGACAACGTCGTCCTCGACCAGGACGAGTTCATCCGCCCCGGCACGACCGTCGAGACGCTGGGCGGGCTGAAGCCGTCCTTTGCGGCGATCGGCGAGATGGGCGGCTTTGACGCCGTCGCCCTGCAGAAGTACCACTGGGTCGAGAAGATCGAGCACGTTCACACCCCCGGCAACTCCTCGGGCATCGTCGACGGCGCCTCGCTGCTGACGATCGGCAACGAGAAGACCGGCGAAGAGCTGGGCATGAAGCCGAAGGCCCGCATCCTCGCGACGGCCCTCTCCGGCGCGGACCCGACGATCATGCTCACCGGCCCTGCACCGGCCAGCAAGAAGGCCCTCGCAAAGGCCGGCCTGTCGGTCGAGGACCTCGACCTGGTCGAGATCAACGAGGCATTCGCGGCGGTGGTGCTGCGCTTCGTCCGCGACATGGGCCTCGACATGGAGAAGGTCAACGTCAACGGCGGAGCGATCGCCATGGGCCACCCGCTGGGCGCGACCGGCGGCATGATCCTCGGCACGCTCGTCGAGGAGCTCCACCGCACAGGTGGGCGCTACGGGCTGGCGACGCTCTGCGTCGGCGGCGGCATGGGAATCGCAACAGTCGTGGAGGCGATCTGACAATGGCCGAGAGCACAACGATCCGCTGGGAGAAGGACGAGGACGGAATTGTCCTGCTGACGCTGGATGACCCGAACCAGTCGGCCAACACGATGAACCGCGCCTACGCGGAATCGATGGCCGCGACGCTGGACCGCCTCGAGGCGGAGAAGGACGAGATCACGGGCGTCGTCATCACCTCCGCGAAGAAGACATTCTTCGCCGGTGGCGATCTGAACGACCTCAAGCGGGCGACGAAGGACGACGCCCCCGAGCTGGCCGAGATGGTGCGGGCCGGCAAGGCGCAGCTGCGCCGCCTGGAGACGATCGGGAAACCCGTCGTCGCGGCGATCAACGGCGCCGCTCTCGGCGGTGGCCTGGAGATCTGTCTGGCCACCCACCACCGCATCGCGGTTGACAGCCCAGCCGTGCAGATGGGCTTCCCCGAGGTCCAGCTCGGCCTGCTTCCGGGTGCCGGAGGGGTCGTCAGGACCGTCAGGATGCTGGGGATCGTCGACGCCCTGATGAAGCTCCTGATGCAGGGTCAGCGCCTGCGCCCCGACAAGGCGCTCGAGGCGGGGATCCTAGACGAGGTCGTCACGACGCAGGACGAGCTCGTCCCGGCCGCCAAGGCATGGGTCAAGCAGAGGGCGGCCGAGGAGGAGCCAGCGGCTCAGCCATGGGATGTCAAGGGCTACAAGATCCCGGGCGGCGCGCCGTCGAACCCGAAGCTGGCGCAGAACCTGCCGGCTTTCCCGGCGAACCTGCGCAAGCAGCTGAAGGGCGCCAACTACCCCGCCCCGCATCACATCATGGCCGCGGCCGTCGAGGGTGCGCAGGTCGACTTCGACACTGCCATCGAGATCGAGGGCCGCTACTTCGTCGACCTGCTCACCGGGCAGGTCTCGAAGAACATGATCCAGGCGTTCTTCTTCGACCTCCAGCAGGTCAACGGTGACCGTGACCGCCCCGAGGGCATCGCTCCGTTCAAGGCGCAGAAGGTCGTTGTTCTGGGTGCCGGGATGATGGGCGCCGCGATCTCCTACGTCTGTGCCAAAGCGGGCATCGAGGTGATCCTGAAGGACGTCTCGCTGGAGGCCGCCGAAAAGGGCAAGGCCTACTCGCAGGGCCTGCTCGAGAAGGCGATCTCGCGTGGTCGCTCGACACAGCAGAAGGCCGACGAGCTGCTGGCCCGGATCACGCCCACCGATGACCCGGCCGCGGCGGCAGGAGCGGATCTGGTGATCGAGGCGGTGTTCGAGGACCCGGCCGTCAAGGCGCAGGTCTTCGCCGAGATCGAGCCGCACCTCGCTCCTGGGGCACTGCTGGGGTCGAACACCTCGACGCTGCCGATCACCGAGCTGGCGGAGGGCGTCTCACGGCCGGAGGAATTCATCGGCCTTCACTTCTTCAGCCCGGTAGACAAGATGCCGCTGCTGGAGATCATCAAGGGCGAGAAGACCAACGAGGAGACGCTCTACCGCGCCCTGGACGTTGCCAAACAGATCAAGAAGACGCCGATCGTCGTCAACGACAGCCGTGGCTTCTTCACGAGCCGCGTGATCGGGACGTTCATCAACGAGGGGGTGGCGATGCTCCTCGAGGGTGTCCCGGCCGCCTCGATCGAGCAGGCATCGAACCAGGCCGGATACCCGGCTCCGGTGCTGCAGCTGAGCGACGAGCTCAACCTCAACCTGGCGCGCAAGATCCGCGATGCCACGAAGGCGGCCGTCGAGGCCGAAGGCGGGACCTTTGAAGATCGCCCCGCCTTCGAAGTGGTCGACAGGATGCTCGACGCCGGCCGTGGCGGAAAGCTCGCGGGAGCCGGCTACTACGACTACGAGGACGGCAAGCGGACGGGTCTTTGGAAAGGCCTGAAAGAGATGTTCCCTGAGACGGGCGACCCGGCATCGATCTCCCTGAAGGATCTCGAGGAGCGGATGCTCTTCGCCGAGGCGATCGAGTCAGTCAAGTGCCTCGACGAGAACGTGATCGAGTCCGTTGCGGATGCGAACATCGGCTCGATCCTCGGGATCGGCTTCCCCGGCTGGACCGGCGGGGTGCTGCAGTACATCAACGGCTACGACGGTGGCGTCGCCGGGTTCGTGGGCCGGGCCCGTGAGCTCGCCGAGGCATACGGCGAGCGCTTCGAGCCGCCCGCCTCGCTGGTGGAGAAGGCCGAGCGCGGCGAGATCTACAGCGACGCCGAGGCGGCTGTGGCCACCGCCTGAGCATTCCTGCACGGGAGGGGGCGCCGCTTTCGTGTGCGGCGGTGCCCCCGAAGGTGCCGGGCGATCGACGGGCTTGGGATACTCGGGCGGTGCCCTACGACGAGGATCTCGCCAACCGGATCCGCGAGCTGATGGCCGATCAGGACGGCGTGATCGAGCAGCGGATGTTCGGCGGGCTGGCGTTCCTGATCGGCGGGCACATGTCCGTCGCCGTGAGCAGTCAGGGCGGCCTGCTGCTGCACTGCGAGGCGGAGGAGACGGAGTCCCTTCTCGGAAAGCCCCATGCCGCCCCGATGATCATGCGGGGCAAGCCGATCAGGGGCTGGGTCCGGGTCGCTCCCGAGGGCCTGAAGACGAAGCGCGCCCTCAAGCCCTGGGTTGCTCGTGGGGTCAGCCTCGCCCGGAGCCTGCCGCCGAAGGGGCAGGCGCCAAAGCGCGACGCGGTCTCAGAGTCCCGCCGCGGCTGAACCGCTCAGCGACCGGTGGATCCGAATCCGCCGGCCCCGCGGGGTGTCTCATCGAGCTCCCCGGCCACCTCGACGATCCGATCGGCGGAGGTCTGGACGATCAGCAGCTGGGCGATCCGATCACCGACGGCGATCTCGAATGCCTCCTCGAGATCGGTGTTGAGCAGGATCACCGCGATCTCGCCGCGGTAGCCCGGGTCGATCAGCCCGGGACCGTTCACCACCGAAATCCCGTCGCGGGCGGCGATGCCCGAGCGCGGCACCACCAATCCGGCCGACCCCTGCGGGAGAGCCACGGCGACGCCCGTGCGAACGGTTGCGCGCCGGCCCGCCTCCAGGACCAGGTCCTCATCCGCATAGAGGTCGAAGGCCGCATCGTCCGCGTGGGCGCGGGAGGGCAACCGAGCGGTCGTGGTCAGCAGGCGCGCAGCAACGTCCATCGGGGCATCGTATGCGGCGAGCCCAGGATCAGGCTCAGCGCGCCAGGCGCTCGCGCCTCACCTCGGCCAGGATCCGCTCGAGGCGCGGCTCGGCGCCCTGCTGGACGTGACTCATGGCCGTCGCCACAGCGGGATGTACCTCGCCGATCAGCTCGTGCATGCGGTGGGCGACCGAGCGATAGCCGGCATGGCCCTCGCGGCCGGTACGCAACTCGATCAGGTGAATCGCCTCGCGGGCATTGAGGTCCAGGACGTAACGCAGGCGGTAGGCGAGGCACAGGGCGTAGGGGGCCTGCGACTCGAGCCCTTCGTCCACCAGGTGGCGCCAGGCGTCACTCGATCGCTCGAGGGCCGCCTCATAGGGGCCATCGAGACCGGCGGCCCGCAGCTCGTCCGGCACCTCGGCGCCGAGATGGGGTCCGAGTGTCTGCCACTGGGCTGTCAGCATCCTGTGGCGCTGTAGGTCTCTGAAGGCGCCGTAGTCGGAGACGATCTCGAAGCGATAGCGCAGGGCCTCGAAGCCGCGGCCCGGGAGGTGACGCCTGTTCTCGCGGCGCCCGACCAGCTCGGCGAGGAGGGCTCCCCGCCGGCGGGCGTCCAGTCCGGACAGGCGCGCGGCGATCGCTGCTTCTCCGACCGAGGACCCCTCGAACAGGAGTGCCGCCAGCAGCTGCTCCTCGCTGCCCTCGACTCGGATCAGCCGCACCCCGGCGGGCTCGGGCGCCGAGTCGCCGTCGAGTCCAAGGCGCTCCACGACGGACGCTTCGCCGGCTGCGCGCCGGCGCAGGAAGCCGATCCACTCGCCGCCCCGCTCGGGTCGCTCCACGCGGGTCACGAAGCTCGGGGCGGCCACCTTCATCGCCTGCAGCATCTGCTCGCCGCATCCCTGGGCCTCCGGGAGCGGGTGGGCCAGCAGGTGGAGGATCAGCCGCTCGACGGTCTGCGCGCTGGCGAACACACCGACGTGCGACAGCGAGGCGGCAGGCAGCAGGCCGCGCAGCAGGTCGAGCGCCTTCGCCCGGACGGCCCGCTCGTGCGCCGCCTGGGACTCGCTGTCGAGCTTTGAGAAGCGGCTCCCGACCCACCGCGCGACGGGTTGCTGCAGCGAGGAATACGTGTCGAACAGGCTGTCCATGGCCGCTTCGTAGGTGCCGTCGAGCTCCGGCGCGCGGTGGTAGCGATAGCCGCCGCCCGCCATCGGCCGGTCATAGGGGATGTAGCGGGTCGACTGCTCAAGGTAGGCGCCCAGACGGGGCCGCTGAAGGATCTTGGTGAGCACATTCGAGCTCCACTCGCAGGCGATATGCGCGCCGCCAAGCTGAGCCACCGAGTCATCGCCGTATTCCCCCAGCACACGCTCATAGAGGGCCGCGGTGCGTGCCCCGCCGCTGCCCACCGCGGACGCCTGATCCAACTCCTCGCTGAACTCGTCGAGCATCAGCCTCCTGAGCGTGCCCGGGTAGCGCGAGTACCGGGCGAACATCGCACCCATCGTCGACTCGGGCAACCCCCTGAGCGCGAAGACCGGCGCATGGGGGTCGGAAACGAACGGCGCGATGCGCTTCAGCTCGTCGGCGGTGAGGGGCTCTTCGCCAGGCACCCCGACATCCTCTCAGGCGGCTCGTCAGACTCACGGTGGTGAACGGAGGCAGGGGACAGCGGTGGCGAGGACTCCTTGCGCTCGTGAGCGCCCTGGCACTGATCGCCGTGACCGAGTCCTCAGCCGTCGCCGCGGGCACGAAGCCCCAGGCAAAGGCTCATCACAAGACTCCGCCGCCTCCGCAGCTGACGCTCGGCGCGGGGCTGACCGCGGGGCCGGGCGTGGGGATCACGATGGCGCCGGTGGGGCTCTCGCTCGAGTACGAGGTGATGGCCCAGGATCTCGGCTCGGGCCCCTGCCCGCCGCAATCCCTCGTGAGCGAGCTCCAGCGACTTGGCTCCCCGCCGATCGAGCTCGCAGGACAGAGCCAGGACTTCACCGCTCCAGCCGAAGCGGCGCCGGTGTCGCCGGCGTCCTGGGAAGGCCTTTCGACCTACCAGCTCCCAGGTGCGTTCTGGAGTCAGCTGCACTGTCTGCTGAGCGCGACCAAGGATCCGCTGACGGTCGGCCTGAACGCCCGCATCGGGTTGCCCTCGTGGGCGGCCCAGATGGTCGCCGGAGCGCAGAGCGCCGCCACGAACGGCCTGGACTTCTCACTGGGCAACGAGCCCGACCTGTACTACCTCCCCAACCTTGCCTCGCTGGGCAAGCCACTCCCGGGCGAAGAAGCGATCGAGGTCGGCCGCTACCTGCATGTCGTGGAATCGCTTCAGCCGGCGCTCGCGGGCGCGCCCCTGATCGGCCCCGAACTCTCCGGTCCACGAAACTGGAGGATCTCGTTGCCGCACGTCCTACAAGCGCTCGGCGCCCGCACGGTGGGTGTACACGCCTACCCCCTGAGCGTCTGCCGCACACCCCGCGCCGCGACGATCTCGGGGCTGCTCGAGCCGAGCGTCGGGGATGCCCCGCACTCGATGGCATGGGTCGTGGCGGACGCCACGGCGGCGAAGGTCCCCGCGATCATCTCCGAGGCCAACTCGGTTTCCTGCGGCGGCAAGGCGGGCGTCTCGGACAGTCCCGCCGCGGCCGTCTGGGCCGTGCGATTCGTCCTCTCGGCGCTGAAGACGGGCTTTCGCGAGGTTCGCTTCCATTTCAGCGGCGACCCCTATGACCCGTTCATCGTCAGCGGGGCTCCGAACTGCTGCCGCGGCCCCTCGAGGGCGCGCATGGTCGCGCTCAACCAATGGCTGCCCATCGGCTCCTCCGATCCGGACGATTTCCGTCCCGGGCGCCAAGGGCCTGCATGGCGAGCGCCCTGCCGGCCCCACGGGAGCGTCACGCTGCTGCTCGACAACGAGCAGCGGGCCGCCCAGACAGTGCTGCTCAAGGGAGTCGCCGCAGGTCAACGTCCAGGAGCTCGCCACCGACGCGAGCCGGGCTGGTCGCGGTGCCACCCTCACCGCCACCCACGGCATCTTCAAGCTGACGCTGCCGGCCAACACGGTGGCGGCCGTGACCTGGGCGCCCTGAGGCTCAGCGCGCTCAGGAGCGCTGCCGGCGGGCGCGCCCGAGGCAACAGTGCCAGGGCCCGTTCGGAGACGAACTCCGGCAGCTCCTCGGCGATGAAATGCCCGGAGTCCTGGCGCAGCTCCAGGCTCATCTGATCGGAGTGGCTCTCCCACTGGCCCAGCCGGCGGTAATCGATCGCCACGTCGCGCGTGCCGTGGAGCATCAGCGTAGGGACACTCAAGCGCTGCGAGCCGCGCCGGCCGCGCAGATAGGGGAGCAGCTCGCGCAGCAGGAAGGTCCGGTAGAGCCGCGACTGACGCTGCGGCCCGCTCAGGGACCCGCAGACATCCGCGAAGGCGTCCAGATCGGCATCGCTCCAGGCATCGTGGACGGCGCCGGTGCCGAGCACGCGTCGCACGAAGGGAGTGCGCCGCATCAGCGTCTCTCCCAGCCAGGGAGTAGCCAGCGCCACCTGGTACCAGATGCGGAAGATTCCCAGCAGGCCCCCCAGCGAGGGACGTTCGGGCCAGGGGGTGATGATGTTGAGGGCCACGTAGTGCGAGAAGCGCTCGGGGTGATCGAGGCAGAGGATGAAGCCGATCCAGGCGCCCCAGTCGTGTGCCAGCAGGTCCACCCGCTCGAGCTCGAGCGCGTCGAGGAGGTTGACGATGTCCTGCGCCAGTTCGGCCTTGGCGTAGGGGCCGGCGGGCGCGTCGCTCCAGCCGAAGCCCCGAAGATCGGGGCAGATGACCCGGTTCCCGACGGAAAGCAGCGGGATCACCTTGCGCCAGGCGTACCAGTGCTGCGGCCAGCCGTGCAGCAGGAGCACCGGTGGCCCCGAGCCGGCTTCGGCCACGTGCATCCTCAGACCGCGGACCTCGACGAAGCGGTGTGAGACGCCGTCGACGTGGGGCATCCCAGCGTGTCCAGAGGACTGCGTCCCTGGCTGTTCCGGGCCTGACACATGTGCCCCGTGCGGGACTCGAACCCGCCCCACCGGATTAAAAGTCCGGCGCTCTACCAGATGAGCTAACGGGGCCTGCGCGCGACAGTCTGGCATATGGCCCCGTGCCCCGGGGCATTGAGTGGCCCCCGGGTCAGGGAACTTCGGCGGCGGCGATCGCGAGCATCTCGTCGATGTTCGTGAGCTTCACGCGGGGACGCCCCGCGGCCTCGCCGAGTGCCCGCTCGTGGCGGTCGATCGCTTCCCAGCCCTCGTAGGTGACCAGCTGTGGCTGGCGTTCGCGCAGCAGCTTCTCGATCGACGCCGGGTGGGGTTCTGCGGGCTCGTGGGGCGATGGACCAGGATGCACGTTGTTTGCGGCCAGATCGGCGAAGATCGCGTCGACCGTCTCCTGGGCGTCCTTCTTGTTCGTCCCGATCACCCCTGAGGGGCCACGCTTGATCCAGCCCACGACGTACTCGCCCGGCAGCCGCTCCCCCGAGTGAGGGTCCGTGACACGTCCTGCCTCGTTGGGAATCACGGCCGCCCGCTCGTCAAAGGGCACCTGGGGCAGCGGGACACCGCGGTAGCCGATCGCCCGGAACAGGAGGCCCGTCTCGATCGTCTCGTGCTCATCGGTCGCCCTGGCTCTGAGCGCGCCGTCCTCGCCCGCCACGAGCTCGTTACGGACCAGCTCGACGGCACCGAGGTGGCCGCTCTCCCGAGCTACGAGGGCGGTCGGGGAGAGCAGAAAGCGCAGGACGACACGCTTCGGGCGCCCCGTCGGCTCGCGCTCGGAATAAGAGCGGAGGATCTCGACGTTGCGCCGGGCCGTTGCGTCCTCGGCGGCCCTGGGGTCCTCCACCGCGAGGCCCCGCTCGAGTTCGCCCGGATCGACGATCACGTCGGCGTCCGCCAGCTCCCCCAGCTCGAGCAGCTCGGGGTTGGTGAATGCCGACTGTGCCGGTCCGCGGCGTCCGATCACGACGACCTCGTTGACGCGGCTCGCCGCCAGCACATCAAGGGCGTGGTCGGCGGTGTCCGTCGGTTCGAGCTCGGACGGGGCCAGGACGAGCATCCGTGCCACGTCGACCGCGACGTTCCCGTTGCCGATCACGACGGCTCGCTCTGCCGCCAGCAGGTCGACCTCGAGGTGGGTGTGGTCGGGATGGCCGTTGTACCAGCCGACGAACTCGGTCGCCGCGTGTGAGCCCGGCAGCTCTTCGCCGGGGATCCCCAGTGGCCGGTCGGAGGGTGAGCCGGTCGCGTAGACGATGGCGTGGTAGTGGCGCAGCAGCTCGTCGCGGCTGACGTGCTCGCCGAAGGTCACATTTCCGAAGTAGCGAAAGCGCGGGTGGGCGGCCGTCTTCTCATAGACCCGGGTCACCGACTTGATCTTCGGGTGGTCCGGGGCAACCCCCGAGCGGACCAGCCCCCAGGGTGTCGGCAGGCGCTCGATCATGTCCACCTCAAAGCCGGCGTCGGCGTCCTTGAGCAGGTGTCCAGCCGCATAGAAGCCGGCCGGGCCTGAGCCGATCACGGCGATTCGGGTGGGGTTCTCCTCGGTCATTTCTGGAGCCTCGTGGACTGGACGACGGGGTGAAACGGGGGATGGGCGCGGCCCGACTCGAACGGGCGACCCCCTCGGTGTAAGCGAGGTGCTCTAGCCAACTGAGCTACGCGCCCCTGGCGACGAGCAACAAGGCTAGCGGGACTCGATTCCGCGACGGCAGGCTCTGAATCCCTGCGAAGCTTGCTGGGATGCGGAGCGGCCTGCGTCCAATGACGGTACTCGCCCTCATCGCGGGGGCCCTGCTGCTGGCATTGCTCCTCGCCCAACTCCTCCTCCCGCGGATCGCAGCGGACCGGATCTCCTCGCGGATCGGCCGCTACGGCAAGGTCGAGGACGTCTCCGTCTCGGCCTGGCCCGCCGTGAAGCTGCTCTGGGGAGACGCCGACTCCGCGCATGTGCGGGCCGGGCATCTCGTCCTGAGCCCGGCCCAGGCCTCGGCGCTGCTGTGGGAATCGAAAGGGGTCCAGAGCATGGATGTGAATGCCTCCTCCGTCATGCTGGGCACGCTTGCGCTCGAGGACGCCAGCCTGCGAAAGCGCGGCGATCAGCTCAGCGGCGAAGCCCTGACCACGGCGGCCCAGGCGAACGCCGCCCTGCCGGCAGGCGTCTCGGTGTCGTTGCTGGACAGCCGCGAAGGGCAAGTCGAAGTCCGGGCCGGAGGTGGCCTGTTCGGAATCGGCGCCGAGGTCAACGCGAGCGCCGAAGCAAAGGACGGAAACCTCGTCGTTCACCCCGTGGGCTTCCTGATCGACGGCTTCCAGCTGACCCTCTTCTCCGACCCCCATGTGCATATCGAGTCGATCGGCGCGAGCGTCACGCGCCGCCGGCCCCTGACCTACAGGCTGAGCGTCCAGGCTTTGCTGCACTGAGCGTTCGGCCCCCCCGGGGATGCCGCGCTCAGGCCGCGGCGGCGGCGAGCTCGCTCCTCACCCCGGCGGGGCGCTCGCTCACGATCATCGGCAGCCCGTCCCGCGGGCTGATCGTGGGCATCTGGCGGATGTTGAGCCTGAAGGTGTCCGGCAGGCTCAGCGAGCAGTGGGCCAGCATCAGGGAGGCGATCGCCCGCACCTCGAGCTGTCCAAAGCGCATCCCGATGCAGGTCCGCGAACCGCCGCCGAACGGCACGTATGCCCCCTTTGGCAGGGCCGCCTTCGCCTCGGCCGTGAAACGCTCGGGGCGGAAGGCCTCGGGCTCGGGGAAGACGTCCGGCAGATGGTGGGAGGCCCATGAGGAGTAGTTCACAAAGGCCCGCTCCGGGACCGTCACGCCCTCGAACTCGAACCTCTCGCGAGCGCGGCGCGGGCCGACCCATGCGGGCGGGTACTTGCGCAGCGTCTCGTCCAGGACCATCTCGAGCTCACCCAGCTCGCCCCCCAGCAGCTGCGCAGGTGTCGGGCGGCCACCTTCGAGCAGGGCGTCCTGCTCGGCCCGCAGGCGAGCCGCGATCGCAGGGTGGCGTGCGAGCTCGTAGAACATGAACGAGATCGTCGAGGTGGTCGTGTCATGGCCGGCGAACAGCAGCGTCATCACCTCGTCCCGGATCTGCAGGTCGCTGAGGCTGTGGCCCTCGTCGTCCTGGGCGTCGAGCAGCAGGCTGATGATGTCCTCGCCGCGGCGTCCGTCGGCGCGGCGCTCGGCGATGTCCGTGTAGATCAGCTCGTCCAGCTTTCGGGCGGCGTGCTGCATCTTGCCCCAGGGGGAGTGGCGGCCGCGGAAGACACGCAGCAGATAGTCGCTCGAGTAGAAGGAGAGGGCCTCCTCGAACAGGGCGGCCGCGTCGATCGCCCGCGCCCTGCCACCGTCCGGATCGAGCCCGAAGAGGGCCCGCATCGCCACTCGCATCGCGAGATGCCTGGTCCACGTGTAGAGGTCGAACTCGGTCCCCGGGGTCAGCTCTGCGAGGGCAGCGTCGGTCTCATCGAGGATCGTCTGTACCGACGCGGCGATGTGCTCGCGGTGGAAGGCCGGCAGCATCACCAGGCGCGAGCGGCGGTGGAAGTCGCCGTCGATTGTCAGCAGGCCGTCACCCATCAGCCCGATCAGGTCCCGGAAGTGACCTTCGCGCCATTCAAAGTTGGCGGCGTGGGAAACCGTCATGTAGTGGTTGGCGGCCGGTCCGAGCATCCAGACGACGTTGCTGTGAAACAGCCGGGTTGTGAAGACCGGCCCGTAGCGTTCGTAGGCCTCGACGAGCAGTGGCATCGGTTCGACGGCGAACGCGCGGGTCCGGCGCATCGAGAAGCTCGTCTCCCCCGGCGGGAACGCCACGCTGGCTGAACGCTCCGCCCGGAGGTCTTCGAACATCACCGGCAGGGGCCGGGCATTCAGCATCGGAGGAGGGCCGACGAGCGCCATCGCCACAGCCTAGAGCAAGGCCTGGCCGCTCAGCCAGTTTGCCCGGACCGGGGCTCTCGATCCAGCCTTGGCATACTGAGGGGGCGCGCCGGTCTCCGGGCTTGTTGCGTAACCGCGGGGGCGTAGCTCAGCAGGTTAGAGCGCTGCCCTGTCACGGCAGAGGTCGCGGGTTCGAGTCCCGTCGCTCCCGCTTTGGATTCCCCGTGGTCCGCCAGCTCACCCGCACCGCCGGTGCGCCCGGTGGACCACGCCCGCCCCGAACACACACAGCCCTCTGCGACCGATCCGATCCCGTCTCACCGCCTCAAGGATCGGGGAGAAGCGGGGGCGCCCGCCCGTCCGCGATCGTCACCCGGAAGCTGATCGGTTCCCCGATGAACCTGTGCCTGCTCTGCCGGGGAACCGGGCCGGGAACCCGGGGAGGGATGGCGCGCGCGATGTGGGACCTGGCTGTGACCCTCGGCGAGCAGGGCCACTCGGTGGCATTGCTCACGGACAGCCCCGATGCCCCGACCGCCGAGTTGCAGGGCGTTTCGGTCAGGGTGATCTCGCCTGCAGCGGCGCCGCGTTCCTGGCTCGGCGCCGCGCCGGAGACGGCAAGGCACAGCCTGATGCATGCGGGGGCCGCCTACCGTGAGGTGCGCCGCCTGCATGATGAGGAGCGCTCCGTTGATGCGGTGCTCGCGCCGCTGTGGCGCGCCGAGGGGGCCGTATGTTCTCTCGATGGCCGGTTTCCGACGATCGTCACATGCATGACCTCGCTGAGGACGCTGAGCGAACTTGACCCCGGCTACCACGAGCTCGAGGACCTCGACACGCGCATGGCACTCGAGTGCGGGGCACTACGGCGCAGCGACTATCTGCATGGGCTGACGGAGACCGTGCTCGAGAAGACCATCAACGACCACGGGCTCGAACCACGGGCTCGGGCCGTCATCGGCCGGGGTGTCCGCGACCGTGGCGGGCAGCACTCCGAGCAGCATCAGGGCCGTGTCGTTCCACGGGTCCTGTTCGTCGGGCGGATCGAGCACCGCAAGGGCGTGGACACCCTCCTTCAAGCGGCGCGGCAGCTGGTCGCCGAGGGCATCAAGGTTCAATTCACGCTCGTCGGCCGCTCCACCGAGGGGCCGCTGCGAGCCTCATTTGAACGTCAGGCCGCGCGCGATCCCGAGTTCGGCCGCGCCGTGCGCTTCGCCGGGGTCGTCACCGACGAGGAGCTGGGGCGCCTCTACGACGACGCCGACGTGGTCTGTCTGCCGTCGCGCTACGAGTCTCACGGCGTGGTCCTGATCGAGGCGATGATGCACGGCCGGCCGATCGTGAGCTGCGCCGCCGGCGGGATCCCGGAGGTCGTCGAGCCCGGCGTCAACGCGCTGCTCACGCCGCCCGAAGACCCCTCCGCTCTGGCCGTGGAGCTGCGCAAGGTGATTCTCGACAGAGAGCTTCGCGAGCGGCTCGGCAGGGCCGGCCGCAAGGCCTACGAGAGGCGCTTCGATGCGCGGCACGTCGCTTCCCGGATGGCTGCCTTCTTCGAGCAGGTGGCCGCGGAGCACAGACCCTCACCGGCGAGCGACGAGCAGATTCGCGAACGCCTCGAGGAGCTCCTGCTCGAGGCTGGCCTCGCCGGACGTGACAGCGCCGCGGCGCTCGCCGGCGAACTCCTGAGCGGCTCAGCCGATGCCCCGAGCCGGGTCGCAGCCGACGCGGGCGAGACATCGCTGGAACCCACCGTCGCGGCGGCTGAGACCCGGCGCGCGATACGCGAGGCGGCGCTGGCAAATCCGCCCGAGCCGCGCCCCGCGGACGGAGCACGCGAACCTCGAGTCAGCGTCGTCCTGCTGACCCGCGACCGTCCAGAGTTCCTGCCCCTCGCGCTCGACTCGGTCCTGTCCCAGGACGTCGCCTGCGAGGTGATCGTCATCGACCAGGGGTCCGAGCCGGCTGCAGCCGCGGCGACCGCGGCCGCCTGCGAGCGGCGCAGTGGTGTCCAGCTGCATCGCAACGAGCGGAACCTCGGCACGTCCGCTGGACGAAACCTGGGTGTCGGGCTCTCAGAGCGGGAGCTGATCCTGTTCCTGGACGACGATGCGGAGTTGATGCCTGGAGCGCTGGCGCACATGGTCGACGTCCTTGACGGCGACCCCGCCGCGGTCGCCGTATCGGCGACGGTGATCACTCCCGATGGGCTCATCTCGCACTCCGGCGGATCGCTGGAGCTGGGCGAGGGTGTCGCCGGCTTCGCCCTGACCGGCTTCGGCGAGCCTTTCGAGGATGGCGCGCTGGCACCGACCGGCCCGGCCGACTGGCTGGGCGCCACCGCTCTCCTCGCTCGGCGCAGCCTGCTGGAGGAGTTCCCCTTCGATGGCGAGATGCGCACCTACTACGAGGACAACGAGTGGTGCTTTCGCGTATCCCTGGCCCGGCCCGGATGCCTGCGCCGTTCACGCGATGCGCTGGCTCTGCACCACCTGGCCGGGAGGGTGCCCGGCGCCGTGCAGGAGATCTCGAAGGAGCGCCTCGTCGCGCTGCTGGCGGCCTGTGCTCGCTTCTACGAGATCCACGGGCTGCTGATCGGCCCCTGGTCCTGGGAGCTGATGCCCGAGCGGGCCGCCGGTGACGGCAGTCTCGGCCTGTCCGAGGTGCGTCTGCTGATGGAGCTGATCACCGCCAAGGGCCCCGATTGGACGCTAGCGGCATGGAGCGCCGGTGAACTGGACGGCCTGGTGATGGCGAACCGACGCCGGGTCGAGCTGGAACGGGCCGAAGCAGAGCTCGAACAGCTCCGCCCGGAGGTAGCCCGGCTCAACCGGCTGATCTTCGACGAGCGCCGCAAGCTCGACTGGGTATTCGAGCGCGAGCGGACGCTTCAGCAGATCGAAGCCGGAGGCTGGTGGCGTCTGGGCCGGCGGCTCGCGCCGCTCCTCGGCTCGGCCTCTCGGCTGCGCTCGGCGCTCGTCGCGCGGCGCCGCTGAACGCCGCTCACCCGCGGCTCTCGAGGTACTCGCGGACCAACCGCTCGGGGGCCCGGGCAAGCCACGCCTCGGTCACCACCTCCTCGAGTGTCGCCGCGTCGATCTCGTCCAGGCGGACGAGAACGGCGGCCGTGTTCTGGAAGTGCGAGGTCGTCAAGAAGACCGCCGGATCGTCCGCCAGCACTGCCTCCTTCGCGATGAGGTGCTCGACGCGGGCACCCATGATCTGCCCCTTCGGGGCGCCCGGGCCGAGCTCCTCGACTTCCTTCGCCCGCAAGGGGCGCTCCCAGACGAAGAGCCTGTCCTTCACCCGCCACTGGGCTCGTTCACGCGAGGTCCGCTCGCTCGTCTCGGGCAGCGCGAGTGCCAGACGGCGGACGTCCTCCCAGCCGGCCATCACCCGGCGGTGGGCTCGGCGGCCAGCTCGGCCATCTGCTGGAAGGCTTCGAGGGGGTTCATCGGCTCCGAGCCCGAGAGCTCGGCGTAGATCGTCCCGATGTTGACGACCAGGCGCTCGCCCTCTCCCCAGTCGGCCCAGCGGTCCAGGGAGATCGATCGGGCGGCCTGCAGCGGAGTCATCCCCTCCGCGTGGGTGCGGCGCGCCTGCTCGTAGAGATATTCGAAGTATGCGCGGGTCTCGCGGACATCCTCAAGCTCGGCAAGCGGCCCGTGCCCGGGCACCAGGACCAGAGGCTCCAGTGCCTCGATCCGCTCGCAGGCGGCGATCCAGTTCGAGACGGGGCCGGCCCAGGCGATGGGGTGCGCTCCATTGAAGAGGATGTCCCCGGTGAACATCACCCGCTGCTCGGGAAGCAGGGCGACCGTGTCGCCCTGCGTGTGCGCGGGGCCCATCTCAAGCAGTCTCACCTCCCGCGAGCCGACACGAAGTGTCAGCTCGCCACTGAAGGTCTCGGTCGGCAGCACCGGCTCGATGCCCGTGAAGTCGAACGCTCCGAAGCAGCTCAGGAAGAACTCGCCCAGGGCGCCCATGTTGGGCGCCTGCTCGACGATTGCCGCCATCGCCGCCGGCGGCAGCTCGGTCATCTCGGCGGCTGTCCGTTCGGTTGCCACGATGCGGGCGCCCCCGACGAGCTGGTTGCCGTAGCAGTGATCGCCGTTGGCATGGGTGTTCAGCAGCGTGTCGATCCGCGCCGCCGCCGGGACGGCCCGGCGCATCTCGCCGAGCATCTGCTCGGTCAGTGCGAGGTCGTAGAGCGTGTCGATCAGCAGCGTGCTGTCGCCGTCGCTGACGAGCCCCGCGTTGGACCAGCCCCAGCTCCCATCGGGCTGCATGTAGGCGTAGAGGCCGTCGCCGACCTCCTGGAGTCCCCGCTCGTATGCCCGGCCCATCGCACCCCGCCTTTCCGCCGCTCGGCCCGCGGGACGCTAGCGGACCAAGCGGGGAGGCGGGATGGATGTCAGGCGGCTCCGACCTGCGAGGGCGTTTCCAGCTCCGACAGATCGCGCAGCTGCGCCAGACGCACGTTGTTGCCGGAAGGGTCGCGAAAGCCCGAATCGATCCCATAGGGACGCTCTTCGGGCGGTTCGTGGAACTCGACTCCCCGCGCGGAGAGCTCCTCATAGGACGCCTGGCAGTCGTCGGTCGTCATGAACACGGTGCCCGCGAAGCCCTTGGCCATCAGGGTTTCGAGCTGCCCGGTCGTCTCGGGGTCCATCATCGGCGGGCCGGGGACCGCCATCAGGACGATCGAGATGTCGGGCTGGCCGGCGGGCCCGACCGTCAGCCAGCGGAAGCCGGGCATCTCGGGCAGCGTCACATCCGCGCGGACCTCCATGCCGACCTTCTCCGTGTAGAAGGCAAGGGCCTCATCCTGGTCGTGGACCCACAGCTGAGCGCTGGAGATCTTGAACATCGGACTCTCCTTTCGGTTGACTCTCATCTGCCCGCCAGACTAGTTCGATCCCGGGGCGCTGTCTTCTCGAAAAGTGCGCCTTTTCGGGCGGCTGTAGGTCCGGACGATGCAGCCCGGGACGAGCGCCATGTCCGACGCCGGAGGAAAGCTCGCGCGGTAGGCAGCCGGCGGCATCCCGTACGTGCGGGTGAAGCTGGTCGTGAACGAGCCAGGGCTCTGCAGCCCCACCGAGAGGCAGATGTCAAGGATCCGACGGTCCGTGTTGCGCAGCAGAGACGCAGCTCGCTCGAGGCGGCGCGTCAGCAGGTAGGCGTGTGGCGTTTCGCCGAATGCACTCTTGAACTCGCGGCTGAAATGGGCCCGCGAGAGGCCCGCGGCGCGAGCGAGCTGCTCGACACCGAGCGGCTCGGCGTAGCGCGAGTCCGCGAGGTCCTTGGCGCGCAGCAGATGACGGGCCGGCGGGGCGTAGGCCATCGCCTCAGTATTGCGCTCCGCGGCTAGAGTCGGAGCCGTGTTCGATCTCGGTGCCTACCTCGCGAGGATCGGTCTGGATCGAGGAGATCCCCAGCTCGCCGAGGTCCACCGGGCCCATGTCACATCGATCCCCTTCGACTCGCTCGACCCGCTCTGCGGGCTACCCGTCTCGCTGGAGGAGAAGGAGCTCGCCGAGAAGCTCGTGGTCAAACGCCGGGGTGGCTACTGCTTCGAGCAGAACCTCCTCCTGAAGAGCGCTCTGGAGGCACTCGGAGGGGAGGTCGAGCTGTATCTCGCCCGGGTGATGCTGGGTGCGGATCCGCAGACGCCCGGGCCGCGCAGCCACCTCCTGCTGGGCGTCGATTGGCAGGGCGAGCGCTGGCATGCAGACGTCGGCTTCGGCGGAGGGACGCTGCTCGAGCCGCTGCCCTGGGGCCCGGGCGGCGAGCACGAGCAGGCCGGATGGCGCTACCGGCTCGTCGAGCGCTCCGCCGAATACGCTCTGCAGACGGGGACCGCCGAGGGGTGGACCGATCTCTACGCGTTCCTCCCGTTCGCCGTGCCCAAGGCCGATATCGAGGCGGCCAACTGGTGGACCTCGACCCACCCTCGATCGCGCTTCGTCAACGGATTCCTCGTCAGTCGCCAGTGGTCCGACGGCAGGCGGCTGGCGCTGAGCGACTGGGGCGGGCCCGCGCTGATCGAGGCGACCCCCGAGCAGCAGCGCCGTACGGTGCTGAGCCGCGAGGAGATCCCCGGGCTGCTGGCCGATCGCTTCGGTCTGCCCGGCTTTCGCCTCGACGAGGGCGCTCGTCTTCTACGGGCGGAACCCTGACAGCGCTAGGCTTCAAGCGATGCGGAGACTTCCAAGCGCACCTCTCGCCGCCGGGACGCTGCTCGCCGGCTGGGCGGCTGTGGAAGTGACCGGCTCGAGGCCCGTCGGCGGGGTCGTCATGCTCTGCGGAGGCCTCGGATGCGCGGCTCTGTGGCAGCGGCGCCACGGCACGAGGACCGCCCTGACACTCACCGCCGTCGGCTTCAGCGCGTTTGTCCTGTCCCACGTCCTGACTTTGGCGATCGGCCCCTGGCCCTCCGTCCTGACGGTCTCGGCGATCACCGCCCTGATCGTCTGGCTGAAGGCCGACGCGCCCGCGCAGGCCCAGCTCACCCCCACCCCCGAGCTGGGCTAGGCCGCCCGGCGTGCTCGCCCTGACGGCCACTCCGGGTGCGCCCGGAGACATATCCCTGCGCGAGGTCGCAGAGCCCGCAGACGCTGCCCGGCGAGGCGCTCGTCCGGGTGAGTGCGATCTCGCTGAACCGCGGCGAGGTGCGCCGCCTCCCGGACATGAGCGACGGCGAGGTCAACGGCTGGGACGTGGCCGGCGTCCTCGAGCGAGCCGCCGCCGACGGAAGCGGCCCGGCTGCCGGGACACGGGTGGTTGGGCTCGTGAACCGCGGCGCATGGGCCGAGCTTGCGGCGGTGGACACGAAGATCCTCGCCCCGCTGCCCGACGGCGTGAGCGACGCCCAGGCGGCCACGCTGCCCGTCGCCGGGCTGACCGCTCTGATGTCGCTTGACATCATCGGCTCGGTCCTCGGCAAGCGGGTCCTCGTGACGGGCGCCAGTGGAGGGGTTGGGCGCTTCGCCGTCCAGCTGGCGGCGATGGCCGGCGCCCGGGTGACAGGTGTATCGGCCAGCCCCGAGCGAGCCCGCGGCCTCACCGAGCTCGGCGCCGGCGAGATCCTCCACGAGCTCGAGCCCTCAGGTCCCGAGTTCGACGCGATCATCGAGGGCGTCGGCGGCGCCTCGCTGTCCGCCGCGATGCAGCGCGTGGCCGCCTGGGGAACGATCGTCTCGTTCGCCTCCAGCGATCCCGCCCCCGTCTCCTTTCCGACGCGCGCCTTCTTCGGGCGGGCTCCCGGAGCCAGACTTCAGGGACTGTTCGTCTTCGGCCAGCTCCAGCGCCACAACTCCGGCTCCCGCGACCTGGGGCGCCTGGCCGACCTGGTTGCCGCGGGGCGGCTTGACTGCTCGATCGATCGGGTCTCCTCATGGCGCGAGGCCCCTGCGGCGATCGAGGCGCTCCTCGATCGGCGGATAGCCGGCAAGGCCGTCCTGACCGTCGACTAGCGAACTGAGCCCCGGATGGAGGGCGGGAAGCGTCAGCTCTTGAAGCGCGCCGCCTCCTCCGAGCCGCCGGTGGCGTTCCCCTCGCTGTAGGAATGCGCCCCCGCTCCGGCCAGGCGCCCGCCATCGACGATCAGGTATTCCTCGCGTATCTGACGGCCCGCGAAATAGCACTCGAGGATCTCTCGCGACCCGGCCGCGTAGCGGGCCTGGGCGGAGAGGCTCGTGCCCGATGTGTGAGGTGTCATCCCCTGGTGGGGCATGGTGCGCCAGGGATGGTCGCGTGGCGCGGGCTGGGGAAACCAGACATCTCCCGCATAACCCGCCAGCTGTCCGCTCTCGCAGGCACGAGCGACAGCGTCGCGGTCGCAGATCTTGCCCCGCGCCGTGTTGATCAGATAGGCGCCCCGTTTCATCATCCCCAGCAGCCGATCGTCGAACAGGTGCTCCGTTTCGGGATGCAAGGGGGCGTTGATCGTCACCACATCGCAGACGCCGACCATCGACTCCGGGTCGGGGTGGAAGGTGACGCCGAGCTCCCGCTCGACATCCTCCGCGAGACGGTGGCGATCGGTGTAGTGGAGACCCACCTCGAAGGGCTTCAGACGACGCAGGACCGCCGTGCCGATCCGCCCGGCGGCGACCGTCCCCACCTGCATTCCCTCGAGGTCATATGAGCGCGAGACGCAATCGGCGATGTTCCAGCCGCCGTCGAGGACGACCTGGTGGGAGGGGATGTAGTTGCGCACCAGGGACAGGATCATCATCACGACGTGCTCGGCCACACTGATGCTGTTTGAGTAGGTCACCTCCGCGACCGTCACACCCCGCTCGATGGCCGCCTGCAGGTCGACGTGGTCAGAGCCGATCCCGGCGGTCAGGGCGAGCTTCAGCTTCGGTGCCCTGGCGATCCGCTCGGCCGTCAGGTATGCCGGCCAGAACGGCTGGGAGATGACGACCTCCGCATCTGCGAGCTCGCGCTCGAAGACCGAGTCCGGGCCATCCTTGTCGGAGGTCACGAGGAGCTCATGCCCGAGGCCCTCCAGGAAGTCCCGCAGGCCCAGCTCGCCCGAGACACAGCCGAGCAGCTCGCCGGGCGTGAAGCCGAGCCCCTCGGGTGTCGGCGCGGACTGACCGCCGTGATAACTCTCGATCTTGGGGATGCTGTCGCGCGCGTAGGCCGGCGGATAGCCGTCGACCGGGTCGTCGTAGAGCACGCAGAGAACCTTTGCCATGGTTGACCCTCTCCTCGGAGTTTTCGCTCCGGCGCCTGCCGGCGCGTCAGCCCGATTATGCGCCAGGGCGGGGTCTCGTGCAGAGCCTCCCGTCCTCACCGGGGCGGCTCGGACATAATCACGGGCCATGAAAGCCATCCAGATCGTCAACGAGGACGGACCCGACCACGCCCTGGAGCTCGTCGAGCTGCCCGAGCCGGAGCCCTCCCACATGCTCACCCCGGGATCGGGGGTTCTCGTCGAGGTGCACGTCGCCGGCGTCTCCTTCCCCGAGCTGCTCCAGTCGAGGGGCCAGTACCAGATGAAACCCCCCCTGCCCTACGTTCCCGGCAGCGAGGTCGGCGGGGTCGTCATCTCCTCGCCGCCGGAGGCATCCGTCAAGCCCGGTGACCGAGTGGCGGCCTTCTGCGCCCTGGGCGGGTGGGCCGAGACGACCGTCGCGCCCGAGTACTTCACCTTCGCCCTACCCGACGAGCTGGACTTCGCCCAGGGTGCCGCCCTGGTGCTGAACTACCACACGGCCTACTTCTGCCTGAAGACCCGTGGGCGACTTGCCGCCGGTGAGACGGTCCTCGTCCACGGTGCGGCCGGCGGTGTCGGGACGGCATCCCTGCAGGTCGCCAAGGGCCTCGGCGCAAAGACGATCGCGGCGGTCTCAACCGAGGAGAAGCGCAAGGTCGCCGAAGATGCCGGAGCGGATCAGGTCGTGATGATCGGCGACGGCTGGAAGGACGAGGTCATTGAGCTCTCCGGGGGCGGCGTGGACATGGTCCTCGATCCGGTCGGAGGGGAGCGCTTCCTGGACAGTCTCCGCTCGCTCGCGGAGGATGGCCGGCTGGTCGTCGTCGGCTTCACCGGAGGATCCATTCCAGAGGTCAAGGTCAACCGCCTGCTGCTCAAGAACACGGAGGTCATCGGTGCCGGCTGGGGCGCCTACGTGATGGGCAAGCCCGACGTGAACCGCCAGATCGGCGCTGCGATCGGGGAGATGATGGAGGCCGGCATCGTCCGACCCGTCATTGGCCAGCGCTTCGGACTCCAGGAGGCCGCCCAGGCGCTCCACACACTCGACGAGCGCCGGGCCGTCGGCAAGGTCGTCCTGGACGTTCGCAGTCCCTAGTGGATCGCACTTCGCCCCCGCGTTCGGTCGGCGACTTCCATGGCGCCGAGCATGACGCCCGGGCGAACGGCCTCCTGCGCCGCCCCACACGGAGCTATGTCATCTGTTCGATGGGGAGGAGCGGAAGCGGGCTGCTCTGCAGAGGTCTCTCGGGCACGGGTCTGCTGGCCACCCCGCTGGAGTACTTCAACGCGCTTACCCGGCGCAGATTCACAGGCAGATGGGGGTGCGAGCCCGACCTGTGGTCCTACGTGAAGGCGATGCATGCGCGGCGCACCACCGCCACGGGGCTGTTCGCCTCGAAGCTTCACTGGCAGCAGCTGGTGCAGGTCAGGGCGGAGGCCCGGGCCGGGTCGAGCGATCGGTTTGTCTTCGCGACGGATCGCGCGCTGCTCGATCGGCTCTTCCCGCAAGCACTCTTCGTCCGCATAGTCCGCACCGACCTCGACGCCCAGGCTGTTTCCGCCTGGCGGGCGCAGCAGTCGAACGTCTGGTCCGTCGCGGTCGATGCGCCCGAGAGAATCGGCTCCGAGCCACCCTCGTACAGTTTTGAGGGAATCGAGGCGTGCCGGCGCACCATCGAAAACGGCGAGCTCTGCTGGGACCGTTTGATCCGCTCCCTCGACGGTGAGGTGATCCTGGTCACCTACGAGGAGTTGAGCTCCTCCTTCGCGGAGACGATCGAGCGGGTTGCTGCAGAGATCCGCCCGGGCCTCGAGGTCACCGTCCCCGAGCCGACCACGAGGCGCCTCGCCGACCGGAATTCGCGTGAGCTGCTCGAGCGCTTTCGAGCAGAGCGGCTCGCCCGCGGATAGGACGCTGATGCCTGCACCAGCGCGGATTGGGGGGTAGACCCCCCGCCCGACGGTGGCCGCCCACATTCACAGGCGCCATCGGAGGGCTCAGGATTTCAGGGCATGAGCATCTCCGCCGCCCCGCCGCCGGGCTCGCTCGAAGCTTCCCAGCCAGATCGCCCCGCGGGCCCCACGCCGGAGGAGATACAGGTCCCCGAACTCGAGACCCTGGACCGCATCATCACGGGCCTCATCACGGTCGTTCCTCCGCTCCTGCTGGTGGTGGGCGCCGTCCAGCTGTGGAATAACCACCTGCACTGGCGAGACATCTGGATCTTCCTGTTGATGTACACCCTCACGGGGCTGGGTGTGACGGTCGGCTTCCACCGCCTGCTGACACACCGGAGCTTCAAGACGACATCCTTCATGCGCGGCGTCTGGGCGGTCCTCGGGACGATGTCGATCGAGGGCCCATGCATCTCCTGGGTGGCGGACCATCGCAAGCACCACGTCTACTCGGACCGCTTCGGCGACCCGCACAGCCCCCATGTGGACAGCGGCGGTGGCTGGCGAGGCGCCCTGCGGGGCCTCGGCCACGCCCACGTGGGCTGGCTCTTCGACCACACCCAGCGCGGCTCTCGGGAACGGTTCGCGCCCGACCTGCTGGCGGACCCGGTGGTCAGCTTCGTCGACAGGACCTTCATCTTCTGGTCGCTCCTGGGCCTGGCGATCCCCTACGGGCTGGGCGTCCTGATCGGCGGCAGCACCCAGGCCGGCCTGGAGGCCCTGCTGTGGGCGGGCGCCGTCCGCGTCCTGCTCCTTCATCACGTCACCTACAGCATCAACTCGCTCTGCCATTTCTTCGGCCGGCGCAGCTACGCCACGGAGGATCACTCCCACAACCTCGGCTGGCTCGCACCGCTTTCCTTCGGCGAGGCCTGGCACAACAACCACCACGCCTTCCCGACCTCGGCCGTTCACGGCATGGACCGGCGCCAGCTCGACCTCTCGGCGCTCGTCATCTCGGGTATGGAGCGGGTGGGCCTGGCCTGGGACGTCAAGCGGGTCTCGCCCGAGCGCCGGGCCGCCAAGGCCCTCTGACGCTCCGCTCGCCCCACCGGCCTCCGTCGTGGGAGCATTCCTCACATGGACGGGCGGACGCAGCCTGCGATAGACGTGAAGCTGGTGGCCCCCGCACGGCGGGCCCGGCGCTGGATGCCCGCGCTGGCGGCCGGGCTCTCGACTCGGCGAGTACGCCCGCTCGCTGTTTCACCGGCATGGCCCTCCTCACGGCCGTGCTCCTCGCCGCGATCTGGGCCCTGTCCGGGCAGGGCTACTTCTGGCCCGCCTGGGCCTGGCTCGGCCTGGGCGCCCTGGTGCTGCTGGAGATGGCCGGGAACTGGGCATGGCGACGCCCGCCTGGTGCGGTCAGGCGCGTGGCCTGCGTCTGGACGATCGTCGGCGTCGCGGCGGTGATCCTCCTCTTCACCTGGCTGCTGACCTGGCTGCTGGCGGGGGCGAAGTCGCTTCTGGCCCGCCTGGGCCCTCCTCGGCCTGTTCACGGCCGGGCAGCGCCTACTCGCTGTTCGCTCTGCACGACAGGGTTCTGGTGGCCCGCGGGCGGCGAGCGCTCCGGGCGCGGATCGAGATGCTCACCAGCACCCGGCGGCAGGCCGTCGTCGCTCAGGCCGCGGAGCTGCGACGGATCGAGCGCGACCTCCACGACGGCGCCCAGGCGCGCCTGGTGGCGCTGACCCTGCAGCTCGGCCGGGCCGAGATGCGGTCCGGCGAGCCCGAGGTGCGCGACCTGATCAAAGAGGCCCAGCGCGAGGCCTCCCACGCGATCGCCGAGCTACGGGACCTGGCTCGCGGGATCGTCCCGCCGCTGCTGGCCGACCGTGGACTGGTCGCCGCGGTCGAGTCCCTGGCCGCCCGTTACGGGCTCGGCACGACGATCGTCGCCGAGACCCACCGGAGCCTCGCCCCGGCCGTCGAGAGCGCCGCCTACTTCGTGATCGCCGAGGCCCTGACAAACACGGCCAAGCATGCAGATGCGCACCGCTCCTGGGTGCGGCTCAGTGACGGCCACGGGGAACTGCTGGTGGTCGTCGGAGACGACGGCCGCGGCGGCGCCGACGAGAACGGCTCGGGCCTGGCCGGCCTGCGCGCGAGGGTCGAGGCGCTCGACGGCCGCATGCAGCTCAACAGCCCCGCGGGCGGCGGGACGTTCATCGAGGTGAACCTGCCATGCGGGTAGTCATCGCCGAGGACCTCGCCCTGTTGCGCGAGGGGCTCGTCGCGCTGCTGCGCGAGAACGACATCGAGGTGGTAGCCCAGGCCGAGGACGGCCCGGGGCTGCTGCGGGCGATCGCCGGACATGAACCGGACCTGGCGATCGTCGACGTCCGGCTGCCGCCGACCTTCAGCGACGAGGGTCTCCTGGCGGCGATCGAGGCGCGCCGGCGACGCCCCGACCTGGGTGTTCTGGTGCTCTCCCAGTACGTCGAGACTGCCTACGCCAGCGAGCTGATCGGCGAGAACACGGCGGGCATCGGCTACCTGCTGAAGGAGCGGGTCGGAGACGTGAGGGCCTTCATCGAGGCGCTGCACAGCGTCGCCGCAGGAGGGACGGTCCTCGACCGCCAGGTCGTCACCCAGCTGCTGGCCGCACCCGACGCCGGCGCCGAGGCGCTCCCTGCCCTGACCGGCCGCGAGCGCGAGGTGCTGGAGCTGATCGCCGAGGGCCGCTCCAACTCCGCCATCGCCGAGAGTCTCGTCGTCACGCCCGGCGCGGTCGAGAAGCACATCACCAACATCTTCGCCAAGCTCGATCTCCCCGCCTGCGATGACGACCACCGGCGGGTGCTCGCGGTGCTGGCCTACCTGCGTGTGACCCCCTCGGCGGTCCCCGGCGACACGGGCCGGTTGAGGCGGGCGCCACGGCGAAATGGTCCGCAGACCCCGACACTTACAAGATTCTTCGTCCCGGCCCAGAGGCAGCAGCGACAGGGGCAAACCCATGTTCGGGCTGCTTGAGGGCCAGGGTGGGACCTCACGGGTGGACCTTCCCGTGTGAGGCAACTGGTAGAAACCGCATCTAGGAGCCAACCGAGGAGGCGACCATGAAGGTAATCGGCGCGGGACTGCCCGCGCACTGCAACGACCACCCAGATGTTCGCGCTCGAGCAGCTCGACTGCGGGCCCTGCTACCACATGCGTGACCTGCTGCTGGACCTCGAGACGGGCCTGCCGCTCTGGGAAGCGGTCGCGGAAGGAAAGCCCGACTGGGAGACGATCTTCGGCGAGTGCCGCTCGACGGTCGACTGGCCCTCGGCCCGCTTCTACCGCGAGCTGATGGACTACTACCCGGACGCCAAGGTGCTGCTGAGCGTCCGCGGCGGCGAGGAATGGGCCGCCAGCATGCAGGAGACGTCTGGGGGATGTGGCACGGGCACTCCGTGATCCACTACTCTCGCGAGGCGCGCGCGCGTGGTGGACCCGCTGTGGGGCCGCTACATCGACCTCATGTACGGGATGAACTTCGACCCCGAGACGGGGGCCTTCGCCGGCGACACCTCCACCGACGGAGGCGCTGGCCGCCGTCGATGGAGCGCTGGAACGAGAGCGTCAAGGCCCACGTTCCGGCCGACCGTCTGCTGGTCTGGAACCCCATGCGAAGGCTACGAGCCGCTCTGCGACTTCCTCGGCGTCGACGTGCCCGCCGACCCGCTGCCGCGTCTGAACGACACGAAGGCGTTCCGCGAGGGCATCATCGGCGGCGCACTGGACAGCGTCAACGAGTGGTGGGCAGCCCGCGAGCTCCCCACCGAAAGCCTCCACGGGGCGTCGATCCCCGAGTGAGCAGGGCCACCTCGGCTGCATTCTCTGAGCCGAGGAATGGCGCCAGCGCGAAATAGGTGAGCTGAGGGCCGACGTCCGGCAGGATGTCGGCCGAGTCCTTCGCGACGTAGTGGTGCAGGACCTGCCAGATCCCACCCACGACGGCTCTCAGGGACGATCTCGGCTGCCTGCAACGGCGGCCGGGCGAGAGGAGCATGGGCGCTCAGGTAGAAACCGAAGGCCCGCATCGAGGCGTCGCGGATCGCGAGCGCCTCGGGGCCGGCCCCGTAGATCTGGACCAGGCTCAGCCTGGCGTGGGCCGGCTCGGAGGCGAGATACCCCAGCAGCGCTCCGATCCCGGCGGCCACAGCCGTGGGCCAGTCCCCGCGTCGGCTCTCATAGGCCTTTGCGCAGACGTTGAGGGCCTGGTGCAGGCCGACCTTCTGGGTCCCCAGGAAGGCATCCTGCTTGGAGTCGTAGATCGAGTAGAAGGTCTGGTTGGAGACGCTGGCCCGGCTGACGATCTCCCCGATCGTCAGCCCCTCGAGGCCCCTCTCGGCGACGATCGCTGCCGTCGCGTCGACGATCCGCTCGCGCTGGCTTTTGACGATCGCCTGGCGGGGAAGCTCGCTGCGCCGCGGCAGACGCCCCTCGGCCCGTCGCGCCCGCGCCGAGAGCCCTCGATAGACCTCGGGGTCGTGAGGACGCGCAACGGGGGCCTCGAGCCCCTCTGGAAGCCTCGTCGGGTAACAGGCCGCCCAGCCCGAGACGGCACCGGCGAGGCCTGGGAGATCGTCTTGGCGGCCATCCCTCAGGCGCGAGGCCGTCACCTCGCGGATGCCGCCCAGGATCGCCTTGGTCGTCAGGTCACCCGCGACCGCGGGCCGGCCGTCGTTGAGCGTCGCATGGACACTGGCCTCCAGTGCCCGCAGGGTGCCCTCCCGTCGCTGCAGGGCGGTCGGCCCGGCGCCGAATGCCCCCTGCACGAGCAGTGAGACCCCGGGGGGTCCGACGCGGCCAGCTCGGCGAAGGAGAGCATCGCAGCGTCCAGTCGCCGCCGGGGCTCGCGCTCGGTCCGGTAGGCGCTCACCAGGGTCCCGGCCGCGCGGCGGGTCATCTCCCGGTAGGTGTCCTGGAAGAGCTGTTCCTTGTCCCCGTAGAGCTCGTAGAGGGTGGGTGGAGGAGACATGGGCAATGCGAGCCAGGTCGGAGATGCGCACCGACGGATAGCCCTTCGCGGCAATCAGCTCGACCATCGCCGTGCGCAGGCGCTGGCGCTGGTCCTGGCGGACGAGCTCGGGGTCGAGCCCGTGGGTGCCCTTGGGGAGGCGTCGGTAACGCTGCGTCGCTTCAGCACCGGTGCTGCTCTGCGGCGTCTCTCTCACCCCAATATCGCGATCGAGGGTCTCCGGGGCGCTTCCGGTCCGAGACTAGCAAAGGGCCCGACGGGCGAAACGGGGCTTCATCGAAGTCCCGTTCAGCCCTTGATCGTGCGCGAGGTGCCGAGCACCGCGCCGCTGCGCGTCGATCGCCTGCACCGCCACGTAGGCGGGCCGGCGGGGGCCTTCATGGTCGTCTCGAAGCCCGTCCGGGCGGCCGTCGCGACGGGCGCGAGCGCTTCGGGGAGGTCCCGCCGAGCAGCCGCCAGCTGGCCGTCCGCGTGTCGCCGTTCCAGCTCGCGTAGGCGGTCAGCGTGCTTGCCGCGGGGCGGCCGTCACGAGCGACGGGGCCGTCGGCGGGCGCGCCGGTCCACGGGAAGCGGTAGCCGCGGTAGGACTGGTAGGAGCCGTGCAAGTGGGCGTCGAAGACGAGCTGGCCCGAGGGGCTGTATTCGGAGAAGTAGGGCTGGGCGCCCCAGCCGATGAAGAGGTTGCCGTTCGGCAGCGGCTGGATGTTGCCCTGGCTGCCCGAGGACAGCGGCTGGGGGTGCACGAACTGGGCGACGCATCGACCGGTGTTGGTCTTGGGTTGATCCGCTCAGCAGCAGCGCACGCGACTGCGGGTGCACCATCGGCACGGCGCCGTTGTCGAACACGCTGATCATGCCGTTGCCGGCAGCAGCTGGCGTCGTGCTGGAAGGCGGTGGCGGCGCCGCTCGGTGCAGCTTGACCGTCGAGTGCCTGCCGCCGATGCTGCGATCACCTGCCCGTGGCCGTGTTCAGTTCGTACATCGCCCAGGTGTTGCGGGCCGAGATCAGCGTCGCGCCCGTTGGGGAGCTGGTCGATCGAGTTGAGGTGGAAGTAGTCGAACGGCCATCTTCGGGGTCGCGTGACGGCGGTGCTGTACGATTCGCTGAGGGCGACGTGGTCGATGCTCGAGCCATTCGCGGCGAACCAGGCCGGTGGCGATGTCGACTTCCTGGAAGGCGGTGTCGGTGACCGCGCCGCCGTGCGGGCCGCCGAGCGAGGAGAGGTCGCATTCGATCGGCTCGAAGGCGGTGAACACGGCCGTGCCGTGGTCGGTGATTTTGAATTCGTGCAGGTCGGCTATGTAGCCGTTGCCGGCGTGTACGCGCCCGATCTGCTGGTAGCCGTTGTTGACGATCACCTCTTCGCCCTGGCCGAAGCCCTGGGGGGGGACGTTGCCCTGCCACCAGGTCAGCACCGGCTTGCCGTACTGCTGGACCTGCAGGTTGGTGGCGTCGAGCTTCCGGCGGGCAGCGGGTGGAACCAGACCAGGTTGCCGCTTTCGTCGAAGATCATCGGCCCCGATGCGCCCGGGCCCGCGTAGGGGGCCGCTGAACAGGTAGCCGGGAGGCGCCTGCGTCGTGGACTGTCACTCGAGATGACCAGGCGGGAGGTTCGATGGTCGGCCGAGTGGAAGTGCTGCATCTCGTTGTAGCCGGTCTTCGTTGGGGGCTTGGTCGGGTGGCGCGTAGAGCCCCTCTTCGGGGGCGACACGACGAAGTGGAAGGCGAAGCATGCGGGGTGCCACGCGGCAGCTCCGCCTTCACCGGCAATACCGTCTCGCCCGGACTGAAGGCCCGGCCGGGGACGAAGCTCGCCCCGTCGCCCTGGGAGTAGGCCCGCAGCGATCCGCCGTGGGCTCCGCTGGACGATCCGCTGACGGCTGATTCGAGAGGTCGCCTGGCGGGGCAAGCCGACGATGCTGATCTGGGTGTGGGGAGAGGCGTCGTAGGAGTCGGGCAGCGGCGCGACCGCGATGTGGCTGCCGGGCAGCACGTCGGAGACGTTGAAGGTGTTGGGCTCGCAGCGGGCGACGGTCGGCGCGGCGAAGGCCGCCTGCTCGGCTTCGATCCGGTGGAGGCGATGACAGCGTCGTGACGCTCGCGAGCACGACGATCAGGCCCCCGAAGAGCAGGGACTTGTGCAGGAGCGACAACGACGCTCGCAGCCGCAGACGGCGGCCGGAGGCCGATTTGGAGCGGGTCATCTGATCCCTTCGAGCGGCACCGTTAGGTGTTGACGCAGCAGCATCCTAGAAGTTGCGCGCCACGGAACCGCCGCTGAGGGTGCGCTGAGAGCGGGCTGAGAGTGCGCTAGAAGACCGGCGACTCGGTGTAGTCGCCGAAGACCTGCTGCAGGGACTCCACGATCTCGCCCTCGCTGGCGTGGGCGCGGGCGCACTCGAGCAGCGCCTCCATCAGGTTGCGATCCTCCTCGGCCGCGTCCTCGCGAGAGCGGCGAGGTCGTCAACGGCGCCCGCGTCGCGGCCCGCGCGGACCGCCTGCAGGCGGCCGACCTGCTTGCCTTCGAGCGCCGGGTCGACCCGCAGCGTGGGGATCGGCACTTCGTCGGTGGCCTGGAGGCTGTTGACCCCCACGACGATCCGTTCGGCCGCGTCGATCTCCTGCTGCAGGGCGAAGGAGGCGTCGGCGATCTCGCGCTGGGGGTAGTTGAGCTTGACCGCCTGGACCATCCCGCCGAGCTCGTCGATCTTCGCGAAGTACTCGTAGGCGCGCGCCTCCATCTCGTCGGTCAGGGCCTCGACGAAGTAGGAGCCGCCGAGCGGGTCGGCGGTGTTCGTCACGCCGGTCTCGTGGGCGATCATCTGCTGGGTGCGCAGAGCGACCGTGACGGCCTCCTCGGTGGGCAGGGCGAGCGCCTCGTCGTAGGAGTTGGTGTGCAGCGACTGGGTCCCGCCGAGCACCGCCGCGAGCGCCTCGATGGCGGTCCGGACGATGTTGTTCAGCGGCTGCTGGGCGGTCAGGCTGACGCCGGCCGTCTGGGTGTGGAAGCGCATCTGCCAGGAGCGGGGGTTCCTGGCGCCGAAGGTCTCGCGCATCTCCCGCGCCCAGATCCGCCGGGCCGCCCGGTACTTGGCGATCTCCTCGAAGAAGTCGATCTGGGCGTTGAAGAAGAACGACAGCCGCGGGGCGAAGTCATCGACGTCCAGGCCTCGTTCGACGGCCTGCTCGACGTAGGTCAGCCCGTCCTTGAGCGTGAAGGCGAGCTCCTGCTGGGCGGTCGAGCCGGCCTCGCGGATGTGGTAGCCGGAGATCGAGATCGGGTGCCAGCGGGGCATCCGCTGCGAGCACCACTCGATCATGTCCCCGCACAGGCGCATGGCGGGGTCGATCGGGAAGCACCACTCCTTCTGGGCGATGTACTCCTTGAGGATGTCCGCCTGGATCGTCCCCGACAGCCGCTCGGGGCCGGCGGGGTGGACGGGGTCGGACTCGGCGGCCACGACGTAGAAGGCGAGCATGATCGCGGCCGGAGCGTTGATCGTCATCGAGACGGACACCTCGCCGAGGTCGATCCCGGCGAAGAGCGTCTGCATGTCATCGAGCGTGTCCACGGCGACGCCCTCGCGGCCCACCTCGCCCAGCGAGCGGACATGGTCGGAGTCGTGGCCCATCAGCGAGGGCATGTCGAAGGCCGTCGAGAGCCCCGTCTGGCCGTGGTCGAGCAGATAGTGGAAGCGCTCGTTGGTCTCCTCGCTGGTCCCGAAGCCCGCGAACTGACGCATCGTCCACAGCCGGCCGCGGTACATCGTCTCGTGAATCCCCCGCGTGTAGGGGTAGGCGCCGGGCGCCCCGATGGGGTCCTCGGCCGTACCGAGCCCCCCAGGCAGGTCCTCGGGACCGTAGAGCGCGCGGATCGGTTCGCCGGAAAGGGTCTTGAACTGCTCTCCCCCCTGATCCTCGGCGCTGTCCGCCGGCGGCTTTGCGCTGATGGCCATAGCCCACCAATCCTACCCTTAGCGCTAGCCTCGGCCTCCGTGGTCGGACGTGAGCTAAGCCGCCTGGTGGGCTCCGAGCATGTCCTCGAGGTGCCCGCCTCCTCGCCCTACTCGCACGACTGGGGCCGGCGCAGAGGGGTGCAGAGCCGTGCCGAGCTGGCCGTCCTTCCCGGCAGTGCCGAGGAGGTCGCGGCGGTCGTGGCCTGGTGCTACGGGCAGGACATCCCGATCGTCCCCCGTGGGGGCGGCACGGGGATGATGGGCGGGGCCGTCGCGACGGAAGGGGGGATCGTCCTCTCACTGGAGCGCCTGCGGCGGATCAGGGAGCTCGAGCCGGGCCTCTGGCGGATGATGCCCGAGGCCGGCGTGAGCACCCGCGACGTGCAGCGTCTGGCGCGCGAGAACGGTCTCATGTTCGCCCCCGACCCGGGTGCCGCTGAGCAGTCGCAGATAGGCGGCAACGTCGCCACCAATGCCGGCGGGCCGCACGCGCTGAAGTACGGCGTCACGGGCTCCTGGGTTGCGGGCCTTGAGGTCGTGCTCGCCCCTGGCGAGCTGCTGGATATCGGCGGCTGGGCGGCGAAGGATGTGGCGGGCTACGACCTGAAGAGCCTCCTGATCGGCTCGGAGGGGACCCTGGGGGTGATCACCGCCGTGCGGCTGCGGCTGCTGCCCGCGCCCGAGTCGGCGCTGGCCCTCCTGCTGTTCCTCGGCGACGTGCCGCAGGGGTGCGCCGCGATCGGGCAGATCCTCGGATCGGGGATGCGCCCGGCGGCACTCGACTTCCTGGACGGCGAGACCCTGGGGATGCTGGCGGGGTCATATCCGGCGGCGGGGCGCCTCTGCGGCCCCGAGGGGGCGACGGTCCCGGAGGGGGCGGGCTTCGCTCTGATCGTCGAGCTGGACGGGAGCGCTGCCGACGTCGCCGCCCAGAGGAGCGAGTTGCTGGAGCTCCTCGCAGGACAGGCCGTGGCGATCGACGAGCCGCTCGAGCCGGCTGCGCTATGGCGCTGGCGGGATGGGATCAACGGGGTCGTCACGGGCGTCCGGGGGGCCAAGGTCAGCGAGGACGTCGTCTTTCCGGTTGAGCGCCTTACGGAGGGCCTTGCGGGCTTCCGGACGATCGCCGCCGAACACGACCTGCTCTCCTGCGCCTGGGGCCACGGGGGTGAGGGGAACGTCCACGCGACGGTTCTGGTGGACCCCTCGAGCGTCGCCGAGCTCGATCGCGCGGAGTCGGTGGGGAACGCCCTGTTCGAGCTGGTCGTGCGGCTCGGCGGGTCGGTTGCGGGGGAGCACGGCGTGGGCCTGCTGAAGGGCGGCCGGCTGGAGGATCAGTGGCCCCGGGCGGCGGTTGAGCTGCACGAAGCGATCAAACGGATCTTCGACCCCAAGGGCCTGCTCAACCCGGGCAAGAAGCTGGCGCGCTACTCTGCCCCGCGCCGATGACAACGTCCCGAAAGGAACCTCCTAGATGAACAAGTCCCAGCTGATCGATGCGGTCGCAGCCGACAGCGGTCTCTCCAAAGCAGACACCAGTCGCGCGATCGAGTCGCTCCTTGACACGGTCACGAAGACCTTGAAAAAAGGAGACGAGGTCGCGATCACGGGCTTCGGCAAGTTCTCGGTCGTCAAACGGGCAGCTCGCCAGGGCGTCAACCCCCGGACGGGTGAGCGCGTGAAAATCAAAGCCTCCAAGGCCCCGAAGTTCTCGGCCGGCGCGGGACTGAAGAACGCGATCAGCCCGAAGAAGAAGTAGTCAGTCTCATCGCATGACTCTCGTCAGCGAGCTGGAGCTCCCCGCGTTCGACTACACGGACGTGTCCCTGCGCGGGGAGCGGTTCCATGAGGCGATGGCCGAGGTGCGCCGGCGGGGCTGGCTCGCCTCGGCGCCGTTCGGCTTCATGGTCCTGGACCGCGAGGCCGGCGAGTTCTTCCTGAGGACACGCTCGGCGATCTTCCCGGGGATGAAGATCGCCGAGATCTTCGGCGTGACGGAGGGCCCGCTCTACGAGCAGATGCGCCGGAACATCCTGCACGTCAACGGGCCTGACCATTCGCGCCTGAGGAGCCTGGTCAACCCATCCCTCTCCCCGCGCGCCGTCGAGCGCTACCGCCCGACGATGAGAGGCTTCCTCGAGGGCCTGCTCGAGGAGGTGCTCGCCTCGGCCCCGGCGGGGTCCCCGAGCCTCAGCTGCGACTTCGTCGAGGCCTTCGCCAAGCCCTATCCCTCGCAGGTGATCGCCTCGGTCATGGGGGCGCCGATCGCGGACGCGCCACGGCTGCACCACTGGTCGAACTGGATCCAGAAGCAGTTCGATGCGGGCAGCATGGCCACCGAGAAGGAGAAGATCGAGGTGGCCGTCGAGGAGTTCTACGACTATGCGGGTGAGCTGGTGGCCGACCGCCGGCGCAACCCCGGGGATGACCTGGTCTCGATGCTGGTGGCGACCGAAGAGGAGGGCGATCGCCTCTCGGACGTCGAGTGCATCAACCTTGTCTTCAACATCCTTGCGGGTGGTGTCGACACGACCCAGAGCCAGCTGGCGCATGCAGTCCGCCTGCTGGCCGAACACCCCGAGCAGTGGGCAGCCCTCACCGCCGACCCCGGCCTCTCGGAGGCGGCCGTGGAGGAGTCCCTGCGCTACGAGCCGATCACGCCCTTCACGGCGAGGATCATGACCGAGGAGATCGTCTACCGGGATGTGACATTCCCGGTGGACACGGTGGTGATGGTCTGCGCCTTCACCGGCAACCGCGATCTGGAGGAGGAACCCGGGGATGTCGGAGAGCTTCGACATCAGGGTCCAGCGCGGCAAGGGCCGCCCGCTGACCTTCGGCGCCGGCGTCCACTACTGCATGGGGGCCAACCTGGCGCGGCTGGAGATGCAGGAGGGCCTCGCCTTCCTCTCACAGAACCTGGCCGGGCTGGAGCTGGACGGCGAGCCGGAGTTCGGCACCGTCTCGGGGATCTACGGCCTCGAGCGCCTGCCGATCCGCTTCTCGGCCTGAGACGCGGCGCCCCTATCGGCGGGGGGCTCTTCGCAAATCCTTATCCTGTCCCGGGGCGGAGTTGCGCATCGCGGTCCGAAAGTGCGTGTTAGCGGGAATGTCGCTGGCGGCGGCCGGCGTGTTTCTGTGAATGGGTGAATTCGACGAAGGGCGGAGATGGGACATACTGCTACGTGGAGTCGGCAGGGCCCTCGGCTGCCTGCTCGGAGCGCTCCTCGCCGTCCCCCTCATCGCCGCTGCGGCGCAGGCCGCCCCGGTTGTGGCCGTCTCGCCGCTGAACGGCACCCCCGACGCCTCGCCCTACACCCAGATCAGCTTCCTGGGGGTGGCGGCGAGTGAAATCACGAAGGTCTCGGTCGTCGGCTCCTCGACCGGCTCGCACAGCGGCAGCCTGAAGAGCTACGTAAGCGCGACCGGGGCGAGCTTCCTGCCGAGCCACCAGTTCGCGCAGGGAGAGCGCGTCACGGCCAGCGCGACGGTCGGGCCGAAGGGCCACACCAGGAACGTGCAGACGACCTTCACGGTCGCGCGGCTGGCCCCCTACAAGCGAACCCCCGTCGACTCGAAAGAACCTGACGGGCAAAGGCCTGGTCCAGAGCTTCCACTCCTCGCCCCGCCTCGAACCCCCGGCCGATCTTCGTGACGGCCGACTCCGATGCCGCCGGCGAGGGGGACATCTTCCTGACCCCCTCCAGCGGCTACGGCCAGGGGGGCGCGATGATCATGGATCGCCACGGGCGGCTGGTCTGGTTCCACCCGGTGCCCAAGGGCCAGACGGCAGCCGACCTGCAGGTCGAGACCTACCTGGGCCAGCCGGCCCTGGTCTGGTGGCAGGGGCGCGTGGCGAGGGGCCTGGGCGTCGGATTCGGGCGCGACGCGGTCTACTCGACGAGCTACAAGCCGCTGGCGACGATCAAGCGCCGGCAACGGCTACCAGGCGGACCTCCACGAAGTCCAGCTGACGCCCACGGGCTCGGCCTACATCACGGCCTACACGCTGGTCGACGCAGACCTCTCCTCGGCGGGCGGGAAACGCGACGGGATCCTCCAGGACGCGATCGTGCAGCAGGTGGACGTGCCGACGGGGCTGGTCATGTTCGAGTGGCACGCCTACGGCCACGTGGCGCTGACGGACTCCTACTCCAACGCCCCCAAATACATCCAGCACCCCTGGGACTTCTTCCACGTCAACTCCGATCTCGCTGGACCCCTGGGGCGACGGCAACTTCATGGTCTCCTCACGGAACACCTGGGCGGCCTACGAGGTCAACCACGTCAGCGGCTCGGTCATGTACCGGCTCGGCGGCCGCCACCCGACCTTCAAAATGGGCCCCGGCACCGGGACCGCCTACCAGCATGACGTCCGCTGGCAGGCCGGACCACACGCTGACGATCTTCGACAACGGGGCGACCCCCAAGCGCCACAGCCAGTCCCGCGCGATCCGCGAGCGGATCGACTTCGCCAAGCGCACCGTCACGCTGGTCAGCCGCTTCACCGGCTCAGATCCTGTCGGGCAGCCAGGGGGACAACCAGGTCCTGCCCAACGGGGACTCTTTCGTCGGCTGGGGTGAAGAGCCATACATGACCGAGTTCTCCCCGACCGGCCAGATCCTCTTCAGCGCCCATTTCCCAAGGCCGGGCGCAGTCCTACCGGGCCCTGCGGTTCCCCTGGAGCGCCACCCCGGCCTCGCGGCCGGCGATCGCCGTGGCCGCCGCCTCGGCGAGCAGTGCGACCGTCTACGCCAGCTGGAACGGAGCCACGGGAGTCGCCTCCTGGCGCGTCCTCGGCGGAGCGAGCAGCTCGAGCCTTGCTCCCCTGCAGACGGTTCCCTCGTCGGGATTCGAGACGTCCATCCCCGTCGCGGGAGCCGTGGCCTACCTGAGCGTCCAGGCCCTGGGAGCCGTCCGGCGAAGTGCTGGGCAGCTCCCCTGCGCAGGCCCGCTGAGCCACCGGCGAACACTGGCCCGCGCGCGCCGCGGCTACCGCATTCGGGGGGGTGGCAAGAGGCCACTCGCGTCGACATAGGGGTGTGACCACTAAATGGATTCCCTCAGCGGGCCTCCTGGCCCTTGCTCCTCTCGGCAGCCCTCGCCTCGCCGGCCCAGGCGGGCCGGTACCACGTCTACTCCTGCCGAACACCCAGCGGGCGCGCCTGCCCCGGTTGACGGGTGGAGCGGGACGAAGTCTGGGCACCTACACGCTACACCAAGAACACCTGCAGCGAACCGGGTGGCGCGCTGGTGGCGGCGCTGGGGGACCAGCCGAGCCGCACTGGCGAACACGGACAGTGCCAAATGGGAATTCGCCGCGCCCGCGACGACCAACGTCGTCGGCAGCGACCCTGTGGCGCGCCGGCGATGCGGCACGGCGGGGGAGGCGTCGGTGCGAACTACGGAATCTGGTTTGCTCGCGCCCCTGGATCGGAATGATCCGGCGGACGCGTTCGCACAATGCACGGCCGGAATTCAATGTCCCTCTGGCGTGGGCAATACCACAGCAACCGCTCGCAGCCGAAAATCGCATTGCGGTGCCGTCCAACAAACTAGGCCAACACCTCTTCGCGAACGTCGCCTGCATCGGTCGAAGCCGCATTCGAATGCCCAGCCGGCAAAGGCGACGCCAACGGCTATGCAGCTGTGGTCTACCTCTACGCGGCGGACGTGACGCTCGAACAGACAGCCGGCCCGACGGCCAGCGCTGTGGGCGGCGAACTCGCGACGGCCCCCTCGGTGGCGGGCACGACCGACCTGACCTTCAACGCCACCGATCCCGGGATCAGGGGTCTACGAGGCCGTCTTCGCTGTCGACGGCGCGGTCGTGCAGCGGAGCGTCATCAATGACGCCGGCGGGCGGTGCAGGGACGTCGGGCAGACGAGCGGACGGCCTGCCGGCCTTCCTCTACCTGCAGCCCTGTCCGCCCTCGGTCAGTGCGGATGTCGGATTCGACACGACGCCGGCTGGCCAACGGCTCGCATCACCTGACGGTCTCGGTCCTCGACGCCGCGGGCAACTCCGCCCCGGTCCTCGACCGGAACGTGACCGTCGCAAACCCCGGCGCGCCGGGCCCGCTGAACGGCCAGGGCGCCTCCACTGGAGCGCGCCTCGAAGCTCGCTGGAAGAGCACCACCGAAGGACGCTGACTGAATGTCCGCTTCGGTCGCACCGAGACGGTCCTCGGACGGCTCCTGGACGAGACCGGCAAGCCGATCGCGGGCGCCCAGATCGACATCGGCCCGGTCGTCGCCCACGGGGGCGCGAAAGCCGTCGTGGCGACCATGCTCCGAACCGGATCGGACGGCCGCTTCATCCTGCATCTGCCGGCCGGGCTCATCCTCACGAGCCCTCCAGTTCACCTACCGGGCTCGCCTTGGCGACCCGCTCGCCGGCGGCGAGCAGGACCCTTCAACTGGCCGTCCGTGCGCCCGTCTCCCTGACGGTCTCGCCACGTGTGGCCGGCGTGGGACGGAGGATCTTCTTCCACGGCCGCCTGCGCTCCGGGCCGATTCCCAAGGGCGGCAAGCCGGTGATCCTCGAGGCGCGCGCCGGCAAGAGCGCCTGGATCGAGTTCAAGGTCGTCAGGAGCGACTCCCGCGGACGATTCCATGCCTCCTACCGCTTCAGGTTCCCCGGTCCCGTCCGCTACCAGTTCAGGGCCGTCTGCGAACACGAGGCCGACTATCCCTACGCCACGGGATCCTCGGCCGCGATCAGCGTCCTCGAGCGCTGAGAGCGGGCGGGAGCAGCCCGACCCCCCAGATAACCTTGGCGCCATGAAGGCGGTGATCTTGGCCGGGGGATACGGCTCGCGGCTGAGCGAGGAGACCTCGGTGCGCCCCAAGCCGATGGTCGAGATCGGCGGCAAACCGATCCTCTGGCACATCATGAAGCTCTATGCGGCCCACGGGATCGAGGAGTTCGTGATCTGCCTGGGCTACAAGGGCTATCTGATCAAGGAGTACTTCGCCAACTACTACCTCCACACGTCCGACGTCAGCTTCGACCTGGCCGGCGGCGGGATGGAGATCCACCGCTCCGAAACGGAGCCCTGGAAGGTCACCCTGGTCGAGACGGGCGAGGCGACGATGACCGGCGGGCGCCTTCAGCGGGTACTGCCCTACCTGGGCGATGAGGACTTCTGCTTCACATACGGCGACGGGCTGTCGGACATCGACATCACCGCCCTGATCGACTTCCACCGCCGCGAGGGAGCCAAGGCGACCGTCACGGCCGTCCAGCCGCCCGGGCGCTTCGGTGCGCTCGACGTGGATGGCGATCGGGTCCGCGAGTTCGAGGAGAAGCCCCGCGGCGACGGAGCCTGGACCAACGGCGGGTTCTTCGTCCTCTCGCCCTCCGTGGGCGACTACCTGGCGGATCGAGCGGACCGTCTGGGAGCAGGAGCCGATGCGCTCGCTCGCCAGCGACGGACGAGCTCGCCTGCTACCGCCATGACGGGTTCTGGCAGGCGATGGACACCCTCCGCGACCGCAACCACCTCGAGTCCCTCTGGAGCTCCGGCGACGCTCCCTGGCGGACCTGGAGCTGAACGGCTGATGGCAAGATCCGAACAGGCCGCCCCGACGACGGTCGACCCGGCCTTCTGGCGCGGACCGCAAGGTCCTCCTGACGGGGCACACGGGCTTCAAGGGTGCATGGCTCTCCCTCTGGCTCCAGTCGATGGGCGCACGGGTGACCGGCTTCTCCCTGGGCGTTCCCACCAGCCCCTCGCTGTTCGAGCTGGCCCGCGTCGGCGAGGGGATGGAGAGCCTGGACGGAGACATCCGCGACCGCCGGGTCGATCGCCGAGGCGGTCAAGGCCGCCCAGCCCGAGGTTGTCATCCACATGGCCGCCCAGTCGCTGGTGCGCCGCTCCTTTGTCGAACCCAGCGAGACCTATGCGACGAACGTGATGGGGACCGTCAACGTGCTCGACGCGGTTCGGACCGACGGCTCAGACGTCAAGGTGATCATCAACGTCACCTCCGACAAGTGCTACGAGAATCGCGAGTGGGAGTGGGGCTACCGCGAGGACGAGGCGATGGGCGGCCACGACCCCTACTCGAGCTCGAAGGGCTGCGCCGAGATCGTCGCCGGCGCCTTCTCCCGTTCGTTCTTCTCCGATCCGGGCGGCACCCGCCTGGCTTCGGCGCGGGCCGGGAACGTGATCGGCGGCGGCGACTGGGGGGAGGACCGGCTGGTCCCGGACATCATGAACGCGGCCCTCGAGAACAGGGCGGTCCGCATCCGCAACCCCAACTCGATCCGCCCCTGGCAGCACGTTCTGAGCCCGCTGAGCGGTTATCTCGTCCTGGCCCAGTCGGTCTGGAACACGCCCGAGCACGCCGCCGGCTGGAACTTCGGCCCCGTCGAGGAGGACGCCCGGCCGGTCGGATGGATCGTCGAGCGCCTGGGCGAGCTGTGGCCTGGAGAGCTGCTCTCGGAGATCGATGACGGACCCCATCCACACGAGGCCCGCTATCTGAAGCTCGACTCCTCACGGGCCCGCGGTCACCTCGGCTGGCGGCCCCTGGTCGGGTTGGACGGTGCTCTCAGTAGCATCGTCGACTGGTACACGGCCCTCAGCGAGCGGGCCGACATGCGCGAGGTGACGCTCGGGCAGATCGAATCGCTTCAATACGCCCCGACCTCCACATGACCAACCCTCTCTGCCGATTCTGCCAGGCCCCCATTGCCGCGATCTTCGCCGATCTGGGCATGTCGCCCCTGGCCAACTCCTACCTGCCGCCCGAGCGGGCCAACAGCATGGAGCCGTTCTACCCGCTGAGGACCCTTGTCTGCGAGGCCTGTTTCCTGGTGCAGCTGGAGGAGTTCGAGACGCCCGAGGCGATCTTCTCCGACTACGCCTACTTCTCGTCCTACTCGTCGAGCTGGCTGGAGCACAGCCACCGCTACGCCGACCAGATGATCGAGCGCCTGGGGCTGAACGAGTCGAGCCATGTCGTGGAGATCGCGTCCAACGACGGCTACCTCCTGCAGTACTTCCACGACCGCCAGATCCCCGTGCTGGGGATCGAGCCGGCCGCCAACGTCGCGAAGGTCGCCCTCCAGAAAGGGATCCCGACGCTGGTCGAGTTCTTCGGGCGCGAGACCGCCTGCTCGCTGGCCGACGAGTCGGCCGCCGACCTCCTGCTGGGCAACAACGTCCTCGCCCACGTCCCCGACCTCAACGACTTCGTCGCCGGGATGAAGATCCTCCTGAAGCAGGGTGGCGTCATCACGATGGAGTTCCCACATCTGATGCGCCTGATCGAGGACAACCAGTGGGACACGATCTACCACGAGCACTTCTCCTACTTCTCCTTCCTGACCGTCAGCCGCGTCTTCGAGAGTCACGGGCTTCGGCTGTTCGACGTCGAGGAGCTTCCAACCCACGGCGGCTCCCTGCGGATCTACGGGGCCCATGCCGAGGACCTCGAGAAGCTCGAGACGGACGCCGCCAAGGAGCTTCGCGAGCGCGAGCGCGCCGCGGGCTTCGAGGAGCTCGAGACCTACCTCGGCTATGGCCGCCGCGTCGAGGCCGACAAGCGCCAGATCCTGAGCTTCCTGATCGACCTCAAGGAGCAGGGCCTGAGGGTCGTCGGCTACGGCGCGCCGGCCAAGGGCAACACGCTGCTCAACTACTGCGGCCTGGGCCCGGACTTCATCGACTACACCTGCGACCTGAATCCTCACAAGCAGGGGCACTTCCTTCCCGGTAGCCACATCCCGATCCGCTCGCCCGAGGAGATCCGGACCAGTCGCCCCGATGTCGTCCTGATCCTGCCCTGGAACCTGAAGGACGAGATCGTCGAGCAGCTGAGCTTCATCCGTGAGTGGGGCGGGCGGTTTGCCGCCCGCACGCCGGAGCTGACGCTGCTCCCGTGAGGAGGGGCGCCTGATGCAGTTCACTGCAGACCGCCGCTCGCTGGGGTCTGGGTGCATCGAGCTCGAGCGGATCGGCGACGAGCGCGGCTGGTTCGCACGGACGTTCGACCGCGACGAGATTCCGAGGCTCACGGTCTGCAACCCCGCGGTCGTCGCAGTGCAACGCTCTCCCACAACGCACGCGGCCGGGCACGCTGCGCGGCATGCACTACCAGGCCGAACCTCACGGCGAGTCGAAGCTGGTTCGCTGCGTGCGGGGCGCGATCTTCGACGTTGCCGTCGACCTGCGCCCCGGCTCATCGACGCTTGGGCCGCTGGCACGGCGTCGAGCTGAGCGCCGAGAACGGCCGCGCCTTCTACATGCCCCGCCGGGGCTGGCGCACGGGTTTCAGACGCTCGAGGAGGACAGCGAGGTGCTCTACCTGATGGGCAACCATACGTGCCCGACGCCGCCGGGGCGTGCGCTGGGACGACCCGGCCTTTGCGATCGACTGGCCGGCGGCTCCGCCGGCGGGCCGTGTCATCGCCGATCGGGATCGTGCCTACCCAGACCACGAACCGTAGGCTCAAAGACATGGGTCGCAACGGCGCAAACAGCAACGCGGCGGCGCAATGTCGTCTCTGCGGAGCAGCGGCGACGCCTGCATTCGTCGTGGGCGATTTCAACAGGGGTCTCGGTCCTGGGCGCTTCCACTACAACCACTGCCCGGAGTGCGGAGTCACGGCTGTGGACGAGGTTCCCGCCGACCTCTCGCAGTACTACGCGGCCGACGAATATGGGAACGCGGAGGACGAGTTCACGCCTGAGCAGCGGCGCCGCGAGCTGGCGAAGGTCGAGTTGCTCCTGCGATTCGCCGCGCCGGGGCGGCTCGTGGAGATCGGCCCCGGGCCCGGATTCTTCACAAGGGTCGCGCAGGCCTCTGGCTTCGATACGACGGCGATTGAGATGGACCCCCGTTACAGCGCCTATCTGAAGGACCAACTGGGTGTGCCCACGATCCAAAGCAATGCGCCCGCCGAGGTACTTACGACGCTGCCTCCGAGCCGCAGCGTCGTCATGTGGCACGTGATTGAGCATCTCCCTGACCCCTGGGCCGTGCTGGCGAGCTGCGTCGCGAACCTCCAGGTCGGGGGTGTTCTCGCACTCTCGACCCCCAACCCCGCATCTCTCCAGTGTCGGTTGCTCAAAGGACGCTGGGTACACATCGACGCCCCGCGTCACCTCCAGCTTATACCGCTCGCATCGCTGGACGCGCAGTTGGCGCGTCACGGCGTCCGTCGGGTTCTGACTGCCACCTGGGATCCCACGGGAAGGGCGCTGAGCCGAGGCGGATGGGAGGTCGCTGTTCGGCACCGCCGCCCCGCCGGTACGCCGGTGACGCTCGCCAGTATGCGCCTCGCTCGAGCGATCTCGCTCCTGATGAACCCGGTCGAACGTCTCGACCTGCTCGGAGCCGCTTACACCGCGTTCTACGTACGCGAACCGGATCTGGCGAGATGACCGCCGAGCCGCCCCTCGTAACCGACGAGGAGCTCGACCTGCTCTCGAAGGCGAGCGCCGGCCCGGCCGCTGTGAGGGGGGGAGCCCTCCGTGTAGGCGGCTTTGTCGTGGGGGCGGCCGCGAGCGCCGCGTCCGCGGCGCTCCTGTTCCGTCACCTCGGCGTCGCAGACGTGGGGAGCTACGTTGCGATTCTCTCCCTGGTCGCGATCGTCGGGGGCATCTCGGACCTCGGGCTGACAGCGGTCGGGATCCGGGAGGCATCTGTGAGCAACAGCGCTGATCGCGCGATGCTGATCCGGGACCTGCTTGGTCTTCGCATCACGCTGACCCTGTTCGGGATGGTCGTCATGTTGGGCTTTGCCGCGCTGGCCTACTCGCAGACGGTCGTGATGGGCGTCGCGATTGCAGGCATCGCGCTGCTTGCCCAGGCGACCCAGGACAACTACGGCGTGATCCTGCAGGTGAACCTGCGCTTCGGATGGGTGGCGGGGCTCGAAGTGGCTCGCCAGGTCATCACAGCCGTCCTGATGGCGACCCTCGTAATCGTGGGTGCTCAGCTGCTCGCCTTCCTGTCGGCAACGGTCCTTGCCGGGATCATCTCGGCGATGGCCGCCGCCTTCCTCGTGCGGTCACAGCGCTCCCTGCTCCCCTCCTTCCATTGGCCGCGGTGGCGTCGACTCCTGGTTCAGGTGCTCCCCTACTCCGCGGCTGTCGCCGCCAGCATCCTCTACTTCCGGATGGCGATCGTGCTCGTGTCACTGCTCGCGAGCGCTGACCAGCTTGGCCTGTTCAGCGCGTCCTTCAGGATCATCGAGGTTCTGTACGCCGTGCCCGCGCTGCTGGCGAGCGCGGCGCTGCCGATCTTCTCCCGAGCTGCGCGCGACGATCACGTCCGGCTCGGCTACGCCGCGGGTCGCGTCTCGGATGTCGCACTAATCGTCGGTGCCTGGGTCGCCGTTTCGATCGGGATCGGCGCCCCCCTGGTCATGTCGATCATCGGGGGTGCCGAGTTCGAGCCGGCCTCGGGCATCCTGGCGATCCAGGGCGTCGCCCTGGGCATCTCGTTCGTTGGCTCGGTGTGGTCGAACTGCATGCTCAGCCTGCGCCTGAACCGGCAGATCCTGATTGTGAACGCGACGATGATGGTCTTCAGTGCGGCTCTGATCAGCGTGCTCGTGTCCCTCGACGGGGCACGCGGGGCGGCTATCGGCACCGTGGTCGGCGAGCTCTTCGCCGGGCTGATGTGCGCCCTCGTCGTCGTTCGGGCGCATCGGGAGCTACGTCCCTCACTGAGGTCCGTGCCGAAGGTCGGGCTGGCCGCCGGGGTTGCGCTGACGCCGCTACTCGTTGACGGGATGCCGATCGTCGCGAAAGTGCTTGTTTCAACGGTCCTCTACGGCGCGGTTCTACTCGCCACCCGTGCGCTGCCGGCCGAGCTTGACGCCTTGCTCCCTGCGTCGCTCGCCAGGCTGACCTCCAGAGGCTGAGTGCCCGACGCCACCCCCCACGGCTCCGCGTTCAGTCCTCGAGAGCCGCCGTGCGTCGTCCACCTCGTATGGGGGCCGCTTGGCATCGATCCTGTCCGCGCGTTCCTGGCTTCCTACCGGGCGCACCCTGCCGGCGCGCCCCACCGCCTCGTCATGCTGTTCAACGGCACGCCGACCCCGGCGGCGCGGAAAGAGCTCGCGGGCGAGCTCGAGGACATCACGCACGAGTCGATCACGATCGAACAGCCGGTTCTCGATCTGGACGCCTACCGCCAGGCGGCCGAGCGCTTGGCGGGGTGGCGCTACCTCTTCCTCAACTCGTACAGCCGCCTCTTGGCGGAGGGCTGGCTGGCTCACCTGGATGGCGCTCTGGAGGACCCCGGCGTCGGGATCGCGGCGGCAAGCGGCTCGTGGGCGAGCATGCTCTCCTACGCGCTCTTCCAGCTCGGTCTTCCCAGCGCGTATCGCGGCGTCTTCGCCGATCGTCGATCGACACTCGAACAGTTCGAGCGCCTCCACACCGAGCGCACCGGTCAGAAGGCCTCCTCGAACCCTCTCCGGCGACACGCGGGCGTACTGCTCTCGCTCGCGCCGATGCTGTTCGGGTTCACCCGCTTCCCGTCTGTTCATGTGCGCACCAACGCCTTTTCGATCGACCACGAGACTCTGATGAAGACGTTCAGCACCGCACAGGAGCGCAAGGTCCAGACCCATCGCCTGGAGAGCGGGCGGGCCGGAATCACCGCCCAGATCGAACGAGATGGCAGGCGAGCCGTTGTGGTGGATCGCACCGGGCGCAGCCACGAGTGCGGGCGCTGGCCCGAGAGCGAAACCTTCTGGCATGGCGCCCAGAGCGGACTGCTCGTGGCCGACAACCAAACCGACTTCTACGCTGCCGGTGACGCCGATCGCCGTCAGCTGCTGTCTCGGTATGCTTGGGGCGAGCGAGCCTCGCCGCTGTGATCGGACTCCTTCGAGCAGCCTCCGGAGCTGGCGCTCGCCGACGAATGAGGATCAGTCCGCCTATTCCTGAGTGCTCTTGAGTCGGGTCCTCGTGACCGGCGCGACCGGGCTAATCGGCCGGCACGTCCTCCCGCTTCTGCTCGACGAGGGGCACGAGGTGCACGCTGTCGCCCGGCGCCGGTCTCCAGATAGCGACGATGACGGGGCGATTTGGCACGAGCTCGACCTGCTTGATCCGCAGGCATGCGCCGAGATGGTCGAGATGGTCTCACCGGAGCGTCTGCTGCATCTTGCCTGGTACGCAGAGCACGGGCGCTTCTGGAGCTCGCCGGAGAACGTCCGGTGGGTGGAGGCCACTTTGGCTTTGCTTCGCGCTTTCGTCGCCGCCGACGGGAGCCGCGTGGTCGTCGCAGGCACCTGTGCGGAGTACGACTGGAATGCCCTTGAGGGCGCACCCGACGAGGAGGGGCCCCCGCGTTGCCGTGAGTCGGACACGCCGCTCGTGCCGGCGACGCTCTACGGCGCAGCCAAGCATGCAGTCCACCTGGTCGCCGAGCCTTACCTGGCAAATCGGGGGGTCGAGCTGGCGTGGGGACGGATCTTCTTCCTCTACGGCCCGGGGGAGCAGCCGGGGAGGCTTGTCCCGTCGGTGATCGCGCCGCTGCTGAAAGGACAGGAGACGCCGACGAGCGACGGCGGCCAGGTTCGCGACTTCATGCATGTGCATGACGTAGGCCGGGCTTTTGCCGCGCTGCTCGACAGCGACAGGTGCGGGACCTTCAATATCTCCTCGGGCGAGCCCGTGACGGTCAGGGCCGTGATCGAGCGGATCGCCGCCCTCACCGGCGATCGGGAGCTCGTCCGCTGGGGGGCCTTGTCCCGGCCGGCGGGGGACCCTCCGGTGCTGTTGGCCGACGTGACCCGGCTACGTGAGGAGGTCGGCTTCAGGCCTGCCACGACCCTCGATGCCGGGCTGGAGTCGACCGTCGCCTGGTGGCGGAGCCGGCTCGATGGCTGAACCGCTGGTCTCAGTCCTGCTGCCGACCCGCAACGGGGCCGAGCTGATCGGCGACTGCGTCCGGGGCGTGCTCGGGCAGCAGGGTGATGATCTCGAGCTGATCGTCTCCGACAACGCCAACGACGACGGGACCGCCCAGATTCTCGCCAGCTTCGCCTCGGATCCGCGGCTGAAGGTGGTTCATCAGCCACGACCGTTGTCGGTTGTCGACAACTGGAACGCGGCGCTCGCGGCCGCCAGCGGCCGCTATGTGCTCGTGCTCGGCGACGACGACCTGGTCCTGCCTCGGTACATGGACCGGATACGCATCCTGCTCGACCGCCTCGAGATGCCGGACTGCCTCAGCTATAACGGCTATCGCTACGCGTTTCCGGGATTCGCGCGGTCCGCCGCCAGCGGCAGCTTTTACGCCGAGCCGTTCTTTACTCCCCACCCGTGGCTCCCACGCGAGGGGTTGCTCGAGCCGGCGGTCCGCCGCCGAGTGCTCGGCGAGTTCTGCCGCTTTGTGATGCCCCTGACGCTGAACCTGCAGGTGACGCTCGTGGCCCGCTCGGCCCTCGCGCGCCTCGTTCACCCCGAGTTCCGGGCTCCCTTTCCCGACTTCTACGCGCTACTCGCGCTCCTGGTCGAGGCCGACCGCTGGGCGATCACCGATGAGCAACTCGTCGTGGTGGGTGTTTCCGCCAACTCGTTCAGTCAGTCGCTTAGCGATGAGACGGACGCCAAGCGTGGGATGAGCTATCTCGGCGTGAAGACAGACTTTGATGGAGCACTGCCGGGCAACGATCTGTTCAACGGCATTCACTTGTGCCTCTCGCAGGTTGCCGAGGACTATGGCGAGCGGGTTGGGGGCCTGGAGATCGATCGAGCTCAGTACGTGCTGTCGCAATTGCTCTGGTGGTACGCCCAGGTGCGTCTTGGCGCGCTACCGATGAAGGGGCTGTTCGCGCGAATGCGAACGCTGCGGGCCCGCGACTGGTGGTTGATCGCACGGACCGTGCCTCGCCGGCTGGGACGTCTCCGCCAGTGGCTGCACCTCGACGCCAGCGACCCGACACCGAGAATGTTCCCGGATATGAGACCGCTCCCGGAGGTACAGGACATCGCGGGATTCGCGCGGTGGCTGGAAGTTCGTCAGGAGACACAGGAGACCGCGTGAGCGACGACGGATCGCTCCGCTTGACCGTCGTGATCCCGAGCTACAACGGACGCCCTTTGCTCGAGGCAATGTTGCCGTCCCTTGCCGTGCAGACCTACCGATCGTTCGCGACGATCGTCGTGGATGACTGCTCGACCGACGACTCGGTGGCCTGGCTGCGCGAGTACTGGCCGCAGGTCGGTGTGGTGGAGTTGGCGAAGAACGGTGGCGTCGACCGCTGCCATGAACGCGGCGCTCCGCTCTGCGCGCAGCGATCTGATTGGCCTGTTCAACAACGATATGGAGCTCGACCCGCGCTGCCTGGAGGAGCTGGTTGCCGCGCTCGACCGGTACCCGCAGGCCGGCTCGGCGACACCGAAGATGCTCGACTTCTCCGACCGTCGCGTGCTCGACGGCGCCGGCGACCTGCTCGAGCTGGCGCGGCGGCGGGAGCCGCAGGGGGCACGGCGAGCGCGACCTCGGGCAGTACGAGCGCGCGCAGGAGATCTTCGCCCCTTGCGGCGGCGCTGCGGTGTATCCGCCGTAGCGCTCTGGAGGTAGTCGGCGAGTTCGACGAGGCCTACTACGCCTACTACGAGGACGTCGACTGGGGGTTTCGCGCGCAACTTGCAGGGCTTCGATGCCGTTACGTCCCGAGCTGCGGTCCTCTATCACCATGGCAGTGCCACGCTCGGCCGTGGAATCACCGACTTCAACGGCTATCAGCTGTGGCGCAATCCGGTATGGCTGATCGCCAAGTGCTTTCCGGCCCGGGCGATGCTGCGCCACGCGCCTGACCTCATACGAGGACAGCTCGGCAATCTCTTCGTCGCCGCCCGTGCGGGCAAGGTCGATGTCTGGGCGCGAGCCATGCGCGACGCCCTCCGGGGGCTGCCCACGGCGCTAAGTAAGCGGCGCACCGTCCAGAGCTCGCGCGTCATCAGCATTGCTGAACTCGAGTCCCGCGCACGCGCGGAACGACGATGATCGCTGTCGTTCATCTCGTCTGGGCTCCCCTCGGCGTCGCGCCGCTCCGGGAGTTCATCCGCACCTACCGCGCCCATCCTGCCGGCGCCGAACATGAACTGACGATCGTGCTCAACGGAGCGGGTGCGGGGGGACCTGCCTCGGCCGCTGAGCGCAGACTGCTGCTGGCCGAGATGGGCGATATCGAGCACAGGCTGATCACGCTGGAGCGGCCCATGCTCGATCTCCCGGCCTACGGTGAAGCCGCGCGGATACTGGGCAACGAGCATGTCTGCCTGCTGAACTCCTACGCCACGATTCTCACCGATGGCTGGCTTGCTGCATTTGCCGTCGCCGCCCAGCAGCCGGGCGTCGGCCTCGTTGGAGCCACGGGAAGCTGGGAGAGCCAGGCAGAGCTGGGTCGCGGAAGCGCCAGGTATTGGCCGCTGCAGCTGGCCGGATTGCCCCGCGCCCGCCGTGACTATCCGCGTTTTCCCAATCCCCACGTCCGGACCAGCACGTTCATGATCGACCGCCTTCGCCTCGTGGCAATGGGACTCGAGAGCGCCCGCGACAAGCGCGCCACGTACCTGTTCGAGAGCGGCCGGCGAAGTATCACGCGGATCATCGGGGAGGAAGGTCTGCGCGGCGTGGTCGTCGGCCGGGATGGCCGCGCCTACGACGTGGATGAGTGGCCCGCAAGCCACACCTTCCGAAGCGGGGAGCAGCAGAATCTGCTTGTTGCCGACAATCAGACCCGCGACTACCAGGCGGCATCCCCGGCGCGGCGGCGGCGCTTGACGCGCGACAGTTGGGGCCCCGGGTATCACAGCTGATTCTGACCCGCGGCCGCGGGGCGCTCGGCCCCCGATCTAGACTTCGTGCGTCGTCGCCCGACGTAGAGCCAGCGAATCCCGCATCGAGATCGTCATGTCAATCGCCTCCGGCGACGGGGCGGGGTGTCGTTCGAGGCCGTTGGCGGCCCGCCAGCCCGCCACTCTGCCGCGGAGCGCCGCGACGTCGCGGGCGAGCACGGCGTCGGCTGCGACCACAAGAGCCTCCGTCAGCAGCGCCCTCGGAGCATGCCGGCCTCTCATGACGCCGTACCGCCGCAGCAGGTAGCCCCGGCTGAAGCCGGGAAGCCGGCGCTGAGCGGCTGATCGGCGCCCGAAGGTCGCTGAGCCGAGATGGACTCCAACGGCGTTCAACGCGCAAGTCGTCCCCCAGCCTGCCTGACGCAGCTTCAGCGCAAGATCGAGGATCTCCATGTAGGCGGTGATCCCCTCATCCAGTCCCCCGGCCTGTGCCCAGGCCGCGCGTCTGTACGCGGCCGCTGTTCCCTCGGGGCCTGTCAGCGCAGGCCACGTGTCGTCGGCGCGCTCCGGTGTCAGCCCCTGGAGGCGGGCGAACCCGGCGAGTGTCACATCGGCTGTGACACCCACACTGTCGATCGCTTGTTCCCCGGGCCGCAGCAGGACCGCGGCCACCGAGCCCAAGCTGGAGTCGAGTTCAAGCGGCGCCACGAGATGCTCGAGGCAGTCCGCCCGGAGGTCCACGTCATTGTTGAGCAGCACGACGACCTCGCCCTCGCCCTCCTGCACGCCCAGGTTGACAGCCCGTGTGAATGGCCGGTTGCGGTCGAGCGCGACCACAGTGACCTCCGGCCACTCCTCGCGCAGGCGCGTACTGGTCCCGTCGGTCGAGCCGTTGTCGACGACGATCACGCGATGCGCAACAGTCTGGAGGCCCAGATGGGCCAGGCAGCTCGACGTCAGCTCCCAGTGGTTGAAGGCAGGAACGACGACGTCGATCGACACGGCCACGGCGCGGGATGCTAGTCCACCGCCTGCGGGGGTTGGCGCTAGCGGATCACCAGTCCCTGGCCGGTGGGCAGCGAGAGGACCCGGAACCCCAGCTCGAGGCCGAGGCTGTCGGCAGACTCTCGCTGAGCTTCGTATCCCTCGAAGCCGTAGTCGTCGAACACCATTGACGCTCCGGGGGCAAGTCTTGGCCAGAAGTGGCGTACCACCGCCTCCTCTGCCGCTGGATGGTTGAGGTCGATGTGCAGAAAGGCCACCCGTCCCGTCTCCTGCAACGTCTCAGGGATCCTGCCGACGACCAACTGGACGCCGGGCCACACAGCGAAGTTCGCCCGAACGGAGTCGGCCCCCGTCGCGTAGTTGGGCAGCGCCGCGGACGCGACCGCGACGGCATGGCCGGCCGGAGGCGTCGACTCAAAGGTGTCGTAGAGGTAGAACGGGCGCTCCCCCCACTCGAGGTAGTCGCAAATAGCCGAGGCCATAAAGCCGCGCCCTGTGCCGCACTCTACAAAGGCACCCTCCATGGCAGCGGCGCGCTCTGCTGCCCAGAGGATGGTGTGCACACGCCAACGGATGCGGTAATCGTCGCCGCCTGCCCGAACCGCCCGCTCATAGGCTCGGTCGAAGCGAGGATCCTGGGCGAAGGGGTGGGCGTGATAAGTCCACAGCCCATCCTCGGCATAGAACGAGTCCGCGCCTCGGTCGACGATCTGCAGACGCTGCTCGGTCCAGGGGTTTCGGTTGAACGCGTCGACGGCCGCCTGGAAGGCTCGACCCAGCAGCGGAGGCTTATCCACGCGCGCAACACTAGAAGATCGCCCTCCCTGGAAACGCTCAGCGCCCGGCGGCGCAGCTAGCCTTGCCCGACCTTGAAGGCGCCGCGCTGGCACGTCGGCCTGAACCTGATCTTCCTCGTGCCCGGGGAGACCGGCGGGATGGAGGTCGCCGCCCGCGAGCTGATCCCGCCCTGCTCTCCGAGGCCCCGCCGGGGGTCGCTTCACGGCTTTCATCAACCGCGAGGCGGCCGCGGCCGGTGGACCGTGGGGCGAGCTGCTGCCTGCGGTGACCGTGCCGGTGAACGCACGCAACCGCGTCCAGTGGGTGCTCGGCGAGCAGACCCTCCTGCCGCCGCTCGCCGCACGCCGCCGGGTCGGCCTGCTCCACAGCCTCGCCAGGACCGCCCCGCTGTGGGGCCCCTTCCGGCGGGTCGTGACGGTCCACGACCTGATCTACGCCCGCTTCCCCGAGGCCCACGCGGGGATCCGCGACAAGGGCATGCGGATGCTCGTCCCGGCTGCCGCGCGACGCTCCGATCGCGTGATCGCCGACTCCGAGAGCACCCGCCGCGACCTCCTCGAGCTCCCGGGGCTGCGGGCCGATCGGATCGATGTCGTGCCGCTCGGGCTGGGTACGCTGCGCCGCGCCGAGCCGCATGCCCGAGGCCGAGACTGCGGGCGCGGTTCTCGCTCGGCGAGCGCCCGGTCCTGCTGACCCTCTCGGCCAAGCGCCCGCACAAGAACCTGCTCGCCCTGATCGGCGCCCTCGCGCTGATCCCGGCCGAGCGCCGGCCCGTGCTCGTCCTGCCCGGCTACCCGACGGCCCATGAGGCGGAGCTGCGCGAGCGGGTGGCCGCCTCGGGCCTGCAGGAGGACGTCCGCTTCCCGGCCTGGATCTCGGCGGAGGAGCTCGAGGGCCTCTGGGCGATCGCCAGCGCCTTCGTGTTCCCCTCGCTCTATGAGGGTTTCGGGCTGCCGGTCCTGGAGGCGATGGCCCGGGGCGTGCCGGTCGCCTGCTCGAACGCCTCCTCGCTGCCGGAGGTCGCGGGGGACGGCGCCCTGCTGTTCGACCCGCGCTCGGAGCGAGGCGATCGCCGAGGCGATCGTGCGGCTGCTCGAGGACCGGGCGCCGGCGGAACGTCTGCGCGAGCTCGGACTGCGCGCGGGCGGCGTCGTTCACCTGGGAGCGCACGGCCCGCCTGACGCTCGAGGTCTACTCCAGGGTTCTGGGGCCGCTGCCGCTCGTAGCCCGCCAGGACGGTCTCGCAGCGAGGTCTCCAGCGAGAGCGTCTGGGCGTTCTCGGTGAACCAGGCCGTCGTCTTTCCCGCAGCTCCAGTCCGCCGTCGTGGACTCGCACGATCGCGTCGGCGATCGCCTCCGGCGTCCGTGCCCTCGGCGACGGTGCCGTTGACGCCCTCGACGATCAGCTCGGTCGCCGCGTTGTCCTCGCCCGCCACGACGACGCTCGGCGTCCCTCGTGCGACCGCCTCGACGACGACCATCCCGTAGCCCTCCCGGCTGGAGGGCAGCAGCATGCACATCGCACGGCGCATCTCGCGTCGACCGTCTCGGCGTCCGTGAAGCCCCGGGCGCGTGACGATCTCCGCGACGCCCTCGCTCGAGGATCGCCGGCTCGAGCTGCGGCCGCTCGGGGCCGTCGCCGAAGAACACCCCGCGCAGGCCCTCGATGCGCCGGGCTGCCACGGCGATCGCCGCGACCCCGAGCGGTCGCCCGCTTCTCGGGGATCAGCCGCCCGGCGAAGACGACCATCGGGTCCGCCGGGACTGCCGGCGCCCGAATGGCCTCGCCGTAGAGCCCGCGCAGCACCGTCACCTCGCCCCGCAGCCCCTCCTCGCGCAGCCGCTGGGCGTGCAGCTCGGAGAAGCAGTAGGCCCGCTGGGGGACCCGCGCGCAGAGGCGCTGGACCAGCGCCCCGACGCGCCCGGCCGACCCCGCCGAGGTAGTCGCGCCAGTAGGAGCCGCTCCACACCTCGAACCAGTCGACGACCAGCTCGTAGCCGCACCAGCGGCCGCGCCAGCGCCGGCGGCGAGCAGCGAGAAGTAGGGGAAGGCACACGGTGTGGACGACGTCGTAGCGCCGGCCATAGCGCAGCAGGTGGAGCAGGACGCCCAGGCCGAAAACGAGCGGCGGGCAGGATCCGCCGGCGCCCGCCGGCCGTGTAGAGGGCCATCCGCGGGCCGGCTGCGACGACCCGAATCCGCGGGTCGAGGTCGGCCCGCTCGCCCCGGTCCCACTGGCGCAGCGTCAGATAGGTGACCTCGTGGCCCTCGCGCAGGAGGCGCTCGGCGAGGTTGCGATACCAGCGCTCCGCGCCCCCGACGGTGTAGGGGAACAGGCAGTCATAGACGACGCAGATCCGCATGCGGCTAGCATCATCGCCGCGAATCTCGCCCTGTTCGCGAGCATCCCCTGCAGAGCGCCACTTTCCGCCCGCCATCGGGTTATAACGCGAGTTACCTATGCCCATCGACGAAATCCGGCGCCGAGCAGCGCCTCACATGAGCACACTCGCCTCCGACAAAGTCTCCCGCGCCGGCGCCGCGGAGGGATCGGACGCACCGCTCGTGTCCGTCGTCATCCCCTGCCTGAACGAGGCCGAGAACATCGAGCGCTGCGTGACGGCTGCGCGCGAGGCGATCGTGCGCGATGGGCGTCGATCGGCGAGGTCGTCGTCGCCGACAACGACTCCGAGGACGACTCGCGCGCGGCTGGCCGAACAGGCCGGCGCCCGGGTGATCGTCGAGCGCCGCCGCGGCTACGGCAGCGCCTACCTGGCGGGCTTCGCCGCCTCGCGGGGCCGCTACATCGTGATGGCCGACGCCGACCTGACCTACGACTTCAACGAGATCCCCCGCTTCGTCGCGGCGCTGGAGGAGGGCGCCGAGATGGTGATCGGCGACCGGATGGACAACATCCAGCCCGGCGCGATGCCCTGGCTTCACCGCTACGTCGGCAACCCGATCCTGACGGGGATCCTGAACCTCTTCTTCCGCACCGGCATCAGCGACGCCCACTGCGGCATGCGGGCCCTGCGCCGCGACGTCCTGCCGCGCCTGGACCTGCGCACGACCGGGCATGGAGTTCGCCTCGGAGATGGTCATCAGGGCCTCCAAGGAGAACCTGAAAGATCGCCGAGTTCCCGATCGAATACCACCCGCGCGGCGGCGAGAGCAAGCTCTCGAGCTTCCGCGACGGCTGGCGCCACCTGCGCTTCCTGCTGGTCCACAGCCCGACGCACCTGTTCGTCGTCCCCGGCGCCGTGCTGGCCGGCCTCGGCGCGCTGATCATCCTGATCGTCGAGGCGCGGCCTGAACTTCTTCGGCCGCGCCTGGGGCGTGCACGCGATCATCGGCGGCTCGCTGCTGATGATCGTCGGCACGCAGGTCCTCGCCCTGGGGCTGTGCGCGCACGCCTACGGCACCTACTTCATGGGCGAGAAGGACCCCTGGTTCGACCGGATGCGCGCCCGCTTCCGGCTCGAGCACGGGCTGATGCTGGGCGGCCTGTTCGTGCTGGTCGGCCTCGTGCTGCGGCGGCGTGATCATCGCCACCTGGATCTCCCACGGCTTCGGCTCGCTGAGCGACGAACGCCTCGCCGTGGTCGCCGCCTCGGTGCTGATCGTCGGCATCCAGATCTTCTTCTCGTCCTTCCTGCTCGCGCATCCTCGGGCTGCGCCGCACGCTGATGAGCCGGGCCGGCAGGATGCCCGCGCGGCCGTCGCCACCGAGCCGCACCCGATGGGATCGGCTCCGTTGAGCGGTGTCGCGGGCCGTCTGGCGGACCGCGGCGGCTCGTCGGGGCGCGTCGATGGCTCGCCCTCATCGCGGTGGCAGATGCTGAAGCCGCGGCCCGTACTTCACAGGCACCAACAGCGTCGGGCATCAGGTCATCGTGGCCAACGGTGCCGCCGGGGCAGGAACGATGTGCAGTCGCCGGACGCACATCCCGGCGGCGACCGGCATCGTGCGGCTGCTCGCTGTTCGCGCCGACACCCGTCATCGAAGCGACGATCACGGTCGCTCAGCGGCTCGGCGAGGCAGCGTCTCGAGGGTCAGCGCACCGTACGAGCGCCAGCCGGGCGACCTCCAGCCCGATCCCGCACGACAGCCGAGCACCCCGTGAGCCAGCCGGCGACGATCTGCGTGGCGCCGCGCGCGGGAGCTCTCGGCGTCGGAGGCAGCGGCCTCCAATCGGCGGACGCGTCCGCACGATCGGCCCGTCGGATCCGCCTCGATCGGCCCCGGGACGGTCACGCAGAGCACCGGCCCCCATGCGGCGACCCTCGCCGATCCGCCCGGGCGAGTCTCGCGGTCTGGTACCTGCCGCCGGGCCACGCGGAACGCTCGCTGCTCTCCTCAGGCCGGCACGATCTTCTCGCGCGCCGCGCTGTTCCGCCCCGGGCATCGTCGGCCCCTGGACCTACCCGGTGCTGCTGTTCGTCGTGCTGCCGCTCAGCTGGCTGTTGGCGCTCGTGCTGCTCGCGCCGCGCGGCGGCGGGACGCGAGCTGCGCCTGCGCGGGCGCAGGATCCGCGCCCGCGGCGGCGATCGCGCTGATCGCCTTCCTGAACGCCGGCCAGCTGGGCGCTGATCACGCCGCCGTTCCAGACGCCGGATGAGCCCGACCACTTCGCCTACGCGCAGTACATCGCCGAAACCGGGCCACGCCGCCTCCACGACGCCGAGCCGGCGCCCGCCGTTCTCCAGCAGTCAGACGCTGGCGCTCGAAGGCGCGCACTCCTACGGCCAGATCGGCTCGGCGACGGGCTGCCGCCGTGGCGAGCCGCTCTACCAGGCGCGCTGGGAACACGCCAACGAGCACCGGCTCGCACCCGCAGGACAACGGCGGCGGCTTCACGCTCGGCGCGGCCGGGCCACGCACCGCCCTACTACCTCACGGCGGCGGCGGGCTACGAGCTCGTCAGCGGCGCCTCCACCTACTCGCAGCTGACGGTCGTGCGGCTCGATCTCGGCGCTGTTCGCGGCGATCGTCGCGGCGTGCGCGTTCGGGATCATGCGCGAGCTGCTGCCGCGCTGGCCGACGGCCGCGGTCGGCGCGGGCCTGCTCGTCTCCTTCCAGCCGATGTTCTCGTTCATCGGCGGCGCCGCGAACAACGACAACGGCGTCAACGCGACGGCCGCGGTCGCCCTCTTCCTGCTGATACGAGCGCTGCGCCGCGGGCTCTCCTGGCGGACCGGCGCTCGGTCTCGGCCTGCGCTCGCGCTCACGCCGCTGATGAAGGAGACCGGCTATGAGCTCTACCCGGTCGCGGTCGTGGGCGTCGCTGGGGCTGCTCTGGCGCGACCTGCGCGGCCCTCGCCGGCCGCCCGCGGGACGGTGCCGCGCGGAGCGTACTTCGGGCTTCGCATGGCAGCCGTGGGCTATGCTGATCGGGTCCTTCCGTGTTCGTCCAGGGCGGCACCGGATCCGCGCCCGGCCGTCTACCCGGCCGAACCGGGCATCGCGGGCGGCGGCGGCGGCGCGATCTCGGCCTCCAGCGCGGTCAGCACCGCGTTCCACATGCCGCTGCGCTTCCTCGAGTACCTGTGGCAGCTGTTCCTGCCGCCGATCGCGTTCATGGGCAGGCTGTTCCCGCCCGGATGGCCCTTCTTCCAGGTCTACATCGAGCGCGGCTGGGGAGCCTTCGGCTGGTACTCGATCCTGTTCCCGCGCTGGGTGTTCGTCGTGATCCTGACCGTGATGGTGCTCGTCGCGGTGGCCGGGCTGTGGGGCGCGTGGCGCTGGCGCGCGCGGCTCGCCTCGCGCGGCTGGGAGCTCCTGCTGCTGATCCTGGTCCCGATCTGCGTGCTCGTCGCCGTCGAGGCGGCGTTCTTCGCGCCCGAACGGCGGCGCGTACCGTCGTCGCCGAACAGGGCCGCTACATCTTCCCCGCGATCGGCGCCCTCGCCGCGCTCGCCGTGCTCGGCACCTTCGGGCTCGGCAAGCGCTGGCACGTCCCCCTCGTCACCGCCCTGGTCGTCGCGATGATCGGCCTCTGCTACGCCGGGCAGCTGATGACGCTCGGAGGCTTCTACACCTAGCCGAGCGGATCCCCGCGATCCAGCGAACGTTCGCGCTCGCGCAGGCTGCGGCGCAGCCCCGCTTCGACTTCGTCGGTGGCGCGCTCCCAGGTGTGCGAGGCGACGAACTCGATGCCCTGCCGCGAGCGGCGCTCCCACTCGGCGCGATCCTCGAGCAGGCGCTCGAGCGAGTCGGCGATGCGGTTGGAGTCCAGCGGCGCCAGCTCCAGCGGGCCGTCGCGCGCCGAAGATCGACTCGGCGCTGATCCCGGCGAGCTCCACGCAGGGGAGCCCGCAGGCGAGCATCTCCTTGGGCATCAGCGAGAAGTTCGTCAGCGACAGGCACAGCCCCACGGTCGCTTCGGAGTAGAGCCACGGAGCTGCTCGGTGTTCAGGACGCTGACGTGCTCGTAGTCGAAGGAGGCGTCCAGGACCTTCGCGGTGCCGAACAGGACGATCCTCTCGTCGGGGCGCCGGCGCTTGAGCTCGGCCAGGGCCATCAGACCGATCGGGACGGCCCGCCGCGGAGTCGAGTAGCGGGCGTAGTAGATGACCGTGTCCCGGCGCCGCTCGACGGGCCGCGGCCTGTAGGTGTCGTGATCGACGCCCAGTTCAAAGGCCTCGGCGGTCGTCTCGTAGCGCTCCGTCAGGCGGTCTCGCAGCCACGGGCTGGCGGCGATGCAGTGCATCCCGTAGGTGTAGGTCTCGCGCTCAGTGCCTGCTCGGCCGACGCGGCGAAGAACTCGGGCTCGTGGTCGTTGACGAGGTAGGCCCGCGCCCTGGTTCCACCGAGCTCGAGCATCATGTGCACCGTCTGCCAGCCCGTCGCGATCGCCACGTCGGCTCCCTGCCACGCGCTCGAAGCCCTTGTAGACCGGGCCCTCCAGTGCTGCGAAGTACTCGCGGATTTCGCTTCGCAGGACCCCCGGGCCGATGCTCCGGGTGTAGCCGTGGAAGTCGGCCATCCAGACGCTGCAGGCATGGCCCCGCCGCTCGAGGCGCGTGAAGATCTGGAACAGCGTGTTGTGCCCGCCGCTGCCGCGGGAGAAGGGGGGGATCACCATCGCCAGGCGCAGGCGCTCGCGCTCGGCCATGCCGTCACCGGGTCCAGCAGCGGTCGCGGACCGGAGCTCCAGACCTTGGCCGCCACGTCGTAGACTCGCCCGAGAGCTTGGCCCGGATGTGGCGTGACGGTGGCAAGGGCGAGGCCGTCCCCGTGATCCGAGCGCGCGGCGCCGGCTGCCGTCGAGAGCGGCTCGGCCCGGATCGTGCGCTCGAGCGAGAGTCGCGCCCTGCATCGGAGCCGGAATCCTCTCGGCGCGACCGCCCAGCGCCGAGAAGACCCTGCGGCCGCCGTGATGGACCGTCGCCCGCGCGCTCCAGCGGGCCTGCTCGGCGGGGCTCATCTGGCGCTCGCTCATCCAGCGCCGGTCGCCGGCCACCGCGGCTCGGACCTCTCGGGCGGCACTCAGCAGCCCGAAGGCCTCGACGTGACCGCTCGTCTCGCGCAGGCCGCGGTACTCGTCGAAGTAGCGGCGCATGAACTCCGCGGGCGGGTAGTCGTGGGCGTGCAGGACGGCCGCACCCGGGTGGTAGACCTTGACCCATCCGGCCGCGAGCATATCCGCGCCGAAGGCCTGGTCCTCGGAGTAGGCCGACCTCGCGGAAGCGGACCTCCTCCCAGCAGGCCCGGGAGTAGCAGGCGTTGACGTTCGACAGGAAGCTCGGCTCGCCCCGGCGCTGCACCGCCGGGCGTCCGTCCGGGGAGAAGGCGGCGAAGAACTCCGTCAGCTCGCGGGCGATCATCGGGCTGGTCTCGGGCCGGGGGCGGTGCGGCCCGAAGGCCGCCCCGACCCGATCGGCGAGCGCGAAGGCCTCGCGGTAGGCGCTCAGCCAGCCCGGGCAGGGCGTGGCATCCTGGGTGAGGAAGCAGATCAGCTCACCGCTGGTCCGTTCGGCGCCGAGGTTGCGGGTCCGCCCGTGGGCGAACTCTCCCGGCGCGATCTGCAGCAGCTCCACTCCCGCCGAGCGTGCGATCGCGACGGAGCGGTCGCGCGAGCCGGAGTCGATCACCAGCGTCTCATCGACGCCCTCCCGGCGAGCGCCTCGAGCAGCTCCTCCAGGTATCGCTCCCCGTCCTTGACGGGGACGACGGGGAAACCGTCATGTCGCGCGACAGCCGGCGCCTGGCCTTCACGAATGTGCGCTTGATGTCGCGGATGAAGCGAAGCGCCGCTCGCAGCTCGGATGCTCCCGGCCGGCGCATCAGGGCGTTCAGGTCCAGATGCCAGCGATCCAGCCAGTAGGCCCGCTCCTGCCACTCCGCGACCGCCGCGTTGGCCTTCGCCTGGACCTCGACGAGCTCGGACTCGAGCGCCCCGACCTGTGCCCGCAGGCGCTCGTTCTCGGCCTCGAGGTCTGCTTTGGTGGCTCGGTCATCTCGGTCATCTCCATGCTCAGAGGTTCTCGGCGATCCGGGCGGCTGAGCGGTCGAACACGCCGAAGCCGACGAGGAAGATCGCGCTGACGATCGCAAGCGGCGCCAGCAGTCCCGCCCAGCTGCCCAGGGCCTGCCCGGCGCTGATCGTCTGGTGGGTCACCATCGCGTGGCGGAACTGCTGGAAGATCACGGCGAGCGGGTTGAGCATGTAGAGGTGCAGCGCCGTCGTCCCGAGCTTTGCTTTGACGGTTCCGATCGAGATGATCACGGGCGAGGCGTAGAAGAGGATCTGGGTCAGCGACTTCCCAGATCGGCTGAACGTCGCGGAAATGCACGAACAGCGCCGAGAGGAGCATCGCCACCCCCGCGGCGAGGAGGACGAGGGCACCCACGATCAACGGGAGCTCGAGCCAGCTGAGCATCGGGTGAACGCCCGCGGCCAGGGCGAAGACCAGGACGACGACCAGGTTCAGGCCGAGGTTGAACATCGCCAGCAGAACCACCGAGGCGGGGATCACAAGCCGTGGGAAGTGGATCTTGCGCAGCAGGTTCTCGCGGTCCACCATGCTGCGGACAGCCGCCGTCGTAGCTTCGGCGAAAAACTGGAACAGGACGATCGAACCGAGCAGCTGCACGCCGTAGAACTGGGCTTCCGGCGCCGAGGAGTCGTTGACATGCCCGATCTGCGTGAAGAAGACCCAGATCACGCTGAACAGCAGCAGGGGGCGCACCAGCGTCCACAGGTAGCCCAGGACCGAGCCGAAGAAGCGCAGCTTGAATTCGGTCCGCGCCAGGGTGAAGGTCAGCGACCAGAACCGCCGCAGGTCGCCGCTCAGGGCGGAGGGCCCGTGGACGTGATGGCTCGCGGGGCGGCCGGGCAGCGGCAGGCGGGCCGGGGCACCGGAGCTCATGAGTGCTCGATCCGGATCTCGATCGGCAGCTCGAGGATGCCGCCGCTGGAGTTGCCGTGGATGACGATCGAAGCCATGTCCTCGACCAGTGCCAGCGCGTCCTCTCCCGTCCCCTCGCGGGCCAGGGAGGGTGTGAGGGTGTAGCGGCTGGGGGTCAGCCAGTTGGGCAGCTGAAAGCGCGCCGTCGCCGTCTCGCCGGCTGCGAAGCGCCCGCTGGGCGGCGGCCGCTCGTCGCTGCGGGCGACGATGATCGTGTGGCCCAGCTCGGTCCGGAGCGTGGCGGCGAAGACCGGGTCGAGCAGGTCCTCGGCGATCCTGGACCTCGAAGCACATCGCCAGCGCCTCCTCCTGGGCGGCCGTCGTGATGCGCTCGCCCGCGGCGTTCTCGAACCAGGCCTCGGCGATCCGCGTTCCGGTCCCGTCGGGCGATCGGCACCGGGGCCTCGTGGGGGAGCTTGCCGAAGTTGAGCTTGTGGTAGGCGCGGGCAATCACCCGCGGGTCGCCGATCTCCACCATCTCGCCCCGCTCCATCAGCATCGCCCGCGAGCAGAACCGTTCGAGGGAGTGCATGTCGTGGGAGACGAAGACGATCGTCTTGCCTTCCCGTTTGAGCCGGAAGAACTCCTCGAAGCACTTCTGCTGGAATGCGGCGTCGCCGACGGCGAGGACCTCGTCGATCAGCAGGATCTCCGCGTCGACCTGGATCGCTGTCGCAAATGCCAGCCGCACGAGCATCCCCGAGGAGTAGTTCTTCAGCTTCAGGTCGATGAACTCCTCGAGTTCGGCGAAGGCGATCACGTCGTCGAACCGTGCTCGCGCTTCGCGGCGGCTGAGGCCCAGCATGATCGCGTTGATGACCACGTTGTCGCGGGCCGTCAGGTCCATGTTGAAGCCGACGCCGAGCTCGATGAACGGCGACAGCCGTCCGGCGATCGAGATCCGCCCGCTGTCGACCCCGTAGATCCCGGCGATGCACTTCAGCAGCGTGCTCTTGCCGCTGCCGTTGCGCCCGACGATGCCGAAGAACTCACCCGGGGCGATCTCGGCGGTGATGTCCTTGACGGCATGCAGCTCGTCGTATTCGGTGCTCCGGAACGGGTGCAGGACGCGCTCCTTGAGCGTCGAGTACTGCTGGTGGGGGAGCCGGAAGGTCTTGCTCACCGCGTCGATCGAGACCGCCGCCGTGCTCGACGGCTCGGCGGCCTGGGCGCTCGCTACAGGGCGGGGGATCGTGGTCGTCAAGGGCCAGTGAACGCTAGCAACCGTGTCCGCCCTCAAACGCGCTGCAGGACGTACACGTCCTGGTTGTCCTGATTGCGCCCGGGGCGTATTCAAGGACACGCCAGCGCGGGCAGAGTTGCGCCAGCACCCACTCGGGCGAGACGAAGGCGGTGCCCCACTCGGGATCGACCACGCCCCAGTCCCCCTGCTCGCCGAACTCGGCCGCATACCACCAGCCGTCGCGGTAGAGCGCCTCGAGGATCTCACCGGACTGGTCCGCGGAGCGCTGCCCGCCCGCCATGTAGTGGGCGACCGAGGTGGGGCCGTGGGTCGTCATCACGAGATGCCCGCCGGGGGCGATGACCCGATGCATCTCGGCGAACCAGAGCGCACCCGCGGGAGGGCTTGAAGTGCGACCAGATCGAGATCGCATAGGCGAGGTCCAGCTCACCTCGGCGAGTGGCAGCGGCGGCACGTTCCCGTTGGCGAAGAAATCGATTCCCGGCAGGTTCTCCCTGGCCCAGGCCACGGCCGGCTCGTTCGGGTCACAACCCCGCCAGCGAACATCGGGGTAGGCGGCCGCCAGCGGCTTCACGACCCGCCCCGAGGAGCAGCCGAAATCCAGCGCGCTGGAGACCTCTGCCATGTCTCCCCCTGCGCCCAGCAGGGCGTCGATGACCATGTTCGCCTCATAGAGTCCGCCCGCGGCATTCTGCGCCCCGCGCGTCATCGCGTGGACGTCCTCGGGCGGCTCGGCCCGGATCAGGCCCGTGCGCTCGCTGAGCAGCTCCGAGCCCAGCCACATGCCGAGCGCCAGAACCAGGCCGTTGTTCTGGGCTCGGGGGGCATCTCCGAAGTAATGCCCCCAGGCGCCCGGGGAATCGCGGATCAGCTGTTCGGTGTCCAGGACGTCCTGCTCGCTCAGACGCCCGTAGAGGATCGAGGTGACCGTCGAGGCCTCGCGGGCGAGCGGCTGCGGGCCAAGCGTGCGGGCGAAGCCACGGCTCGCTGCGGTGTGCGCTGCTCGACCGGGTGCCGGTTCCCCCTTGGACGTCGGGCGGGCGAGCGAGGCCCGGACCCTGGCCGCGGCGCCGCGGAGCTTCCTGCGCCACTGGCTGCCGCTTCTGGGCATCGACACGGCGGTCAAGCTATCAAGATCCTGCGGCGCCGCTGACGGCCTGCAGCTGCCAACGGCGCAGCGCCTGCGGAGGGTGCGCGCACGCGAGGGCCGCGAGCCCGGCGAGGGCAGGGGAATATCGGAACTCCAGGTGGCGTTGCCGGCGCACTTCAGGTTCGCCTCGTGAGCCACCCAGGCACGCAGGAACTCGAGCGCCCGCTGTGGCTCGTCGAGCTCTGAGAGCTCGGCGGCACGCTCGGCTCCGAGCAGGCGGGCGGCGAGGGTGGCCCGGGCGAGCATCGGCGACCACGCCCGCGTCTCGATGTCCACGCCAACAGCCCCGGCCGCGCAGAACGCGAAGAGGGCCCCTCGGCCCGAGTGGCTCAGGCTGAAATGAGGAGCTCCCCGATGCTCCAGGCGCGGTGGGCCCGTCCCCTCCTGCACGAGGGGGAGCGAGCCGGGGGCGCCCTCCATGTAGCGCCCCAGAAGCCGGCGCAGGGCGGCACGGGCCGCGACCCACCGGCGCCTGCGCAGGGGGGAGACGATCGCCGCCGCCCGGTCGCGCTCCGCGGTGTTGAGGATCTCGGCGCAAGAGCCGGGGAGCCCCGCCAGGTCGACCAGCCAGAGGTGGACCTCGGTGCCCTCCAGGAGCGGTCGCAACGGCCCCGGCGAGAAACCGGCGTCGCTCCTGCGTCCCCTATCTACGGTCAACGGCCGGGCGCTCATCCGACTCCAGAATCTAGGCGCTACCCCGACGGCGATGTGTCGATCATCGCCATCGAGGATCAAGGCGGCCCCGCGTGGTGACGATCCGACGGCAATGCCTGCCTCTCACATCCACCCCCGGCGTTTGATCGCCGGTCTTGCCGTCCTGCTCGGTATCGCGATCCTCTCCGGCTCGCTCGCCGCCTCCTCGCGGGCCGCCGAAGCCGGTCTGGCCCTGCCGGGGCCCGGCAACGCATCGGGCCCCGAGATGAAAGCCCTCGGTGCCCACTGGGTGCGGATGTTCGTCACCTGGCCGGACATCGAGCCCGCGCGGGGCGCCTACGCCGAGAACTGGCTCAACGCATACGAACAGTCCTTCAAAACGCTTCCCCCCGGCACCAAAGTCCTCCTCGACGTGGTCGACTCGCCGCAGTGGGAGACGGGCTCGAGCAACGAACACACGCCGCCGGCCAACCCCGCGGACTATGCCGCCATGGTCAGCTTCCTGGCTCACCGCTTCGCCGGGCAGGTCGACGCGTATGAGATCTGGAACGAGGAGGACGCCCCGACCTGGTGGACGGGCGCCCCCGACCCGGCCGCCTACACCCGCCTGCTGCAGGCCGACCTACCCCGCGATCAAGGCGGCCGAACCCGAAGCGACGGTCCTCCTCGGAGGGCTGACGGGCAACGACTACACGTTCCTCGAAGGCGTCTACGCCGCCGGCGGCAAGGGCTACTTCGACGCCGTCGGGGTCCACACGGACACGGCCTGCAACATCCTCTCGCCCTACACCTTCCTGCGGGGAGGAGACAACCGCATGCTGGCCGACTCCTTCCTGGCCTACCGGGAAGTCCACTGCGGTGATGGTCGCCAACGGTGACGACAAGCCGATCTGGATGACCGAGATGAGCTGGCGGACGACGTCGGCGACCTGCAGCGAAGGCGCCTGGGCCGGGCAGAAGGCGGCCGGCGTCAGCGACGAACAGCAGGCGACCTACCTGAGCCAGGCCTACCACTGCCTCGCCGAAGACCCCTACGTGCAGGTCGGCCTGTGGTTCCCGCTGACAGGACGAAGGCGTCCGTCACCTCGGGCCTGGTCCGCGCCGACGGATCGCGCAAGCCCTCCTGCGGCGGCGATGCGCTCCTACATCCGCAACGGCGACCAGCTGACCGAATCCTGCGGCGTATTCACCGGGCCCGAAGATCACCATCTCCTCGCCCGCCAACCACCTGAACTACACCGGCCCGCTGCCGATCCGACGTCTCCGCCTCGAGCAGCGGGCGTCTTCCGCATCCGCCTCGAGATCGACGGCAAGCTGATCCGCAACTACGACGGGAAAACCTACCCCTCGACGCTGGCCGGGGCGATCACCTGGCAGGGCGCCAAGCACATCTCCCTGGGACGCCACACGCTGACCTTCCTGGCCTACGACAAAGAGCGCAACGTCTCCCAGACGACGATCACGATCGTCCACGCAGCCGCCAGGCGCCAAGACTCACGCCCAGACGCACGCCAAGCGCCACGCGAGGAGGCACGCCAAGCGCCACGCCCGCAAGCGCCGCCACCGCAGGCCAAAGGCCACTAGCGAGATCCCGCCCCGTGGGCGGCCGCTAACCTGCGCGCCCATGCGCGAGATGCCACTGCGACATCGCCGGCCTCGTGGCGATCGAGCCGGCCGTCCACGGCGACGAGCGCGGCTTCTTCGTGGAGACCTACCGGCGCGATGGCACGAGCAGCTGGGCGATCCCGCCTCGGCCGAGCGCTTCGTCCAGGACAACCACTCGCGCTCGGCTCGCGGGGTCCTGCGCGGGATGCACTTCCAGGTCGGCGCAGGGGTCGCCAAGCTCGTCCGCTGCGCGCGCGGGCGGATCTTCGACGTGGCCGTCGACCTGCGCGCGGGCTCGCCCACCTACGGGCAGTGGGAGGGCGTCGAGCTCGACGACGAGACGATGCGCGAGCTGTACGTGCCGGTCGGCTTCGCCCACGGCTTCTGCGTGCTCAGCGAGGTCGCCGACGTGATCTACAAGCAGACCGCCTACTACGACGCGCGCCGTCGAACGGGGAATCGCCTGGAACGACCCCGAGATCGGCATCGAGTGGCCGCTGCCGGCGGCGGAGCTGATCGTCTCCGAGCGCGACGCGGCAGCCCCGCCGCCTGAGCGAGATCGCCGACGAACTGCCGTTCCGATTCGAGCCTGAGCACCCTGGCGCCCGGCAGCTGCCGGTTCGGCGCGAGCGGCGCGGATGGCATCCTTAGGGCTCGATGCCCGAGCGATCAGCAATCGCTGCGCGAGCGCACCAACGGCTACACGGTCACCCCGGCCCAGTACGTCGTCGCTCGCCTACTGCGCGCTGGCGCGCGCTGACGCTGATCGTCCTCACCGGCGCGGCCGTGCGGCTGACCGGCTCGGGCCTGGGCTGCCCGACCTGGCCGAAGTGCTACGGCAACGTCTACCCGCCGCTGAACACCCACGCGGTGATCGAGTTCTCCAACCGCGTCCTGACCGTGCCCGGTCGTGCTCTTCGCCGGGCTCGCCTGGGTCGGCGCCCTGCGCCGCCGGCCCTACCGGCGCGATCTGGTCTGGCTGGGCGGGCATGCTGCCGCTGGGCGTCGTCGGCCAGGCGGTCCTGGGCGGCTTCACGGTCAAAGGGGCGCTCGACTACGGCTGGGTCATGGGCCACTTCGCGCCTGTCGATGCTGATCATCCTGGCGGCCGTCGCTGCTGCTCTGGCGGGCCAAACTGCCCGACGAGGACCCCGCGGCGGCAGCCGCCGATGCGGCCGAGGGGGTCGACCGGGGCCTGTCGCGGATGCTCGGCGGGCTGGTCGCGTTCGGCGCCCTGGTGATCTTCGCCGGCACGGCCGCGACGGCGGCGGGCCCCCACGCCGGCGGCTCGCCCGGTCAGAAGATCAACCGGCTGGCCTTCGACGGCCGCGGGACGATGGACTTCGTGATCCACCGCCACGCCGAGATCGCCTTCCTGTTCAGCATCGCCGCGGTGGCCGTCTGGTTCCTGGCCCGCCGCCGCGAGGCTCCGGCGAGGGTCCAGCGGCCGCTGACGGTCCTCTGCGTGCTGCTGGCCCTGCAGGGGGTCGTGGGGCTCGACCAGTACGAGACCCACCTGCCGACGCAGATGGTCTGGGTCCACATCGCGACTCGCCTGCTGCGCCTGGCTGGCGACGATCTGGTCCGCCTGCGAGGCGGGCGTCCTCGCCCGCCACAGCCGGCGCCGGAGCGCTCCGGAAGCGTCCCGAGGGCTCCCTGCGCACCGCCGCGCCGGTCGAGTTCCCCGGAAATTAGGGACTCTTCCGGCCATAACTCCCGTGTTTTCGGGTTCCGTCGTCCGCGACAGCGGTTAGCCTGCTCGAAGCAACAGACATTCGAGAAGGGAGTGGCATGACCAAGAACGAGCTAGCTGAGAAGGTCGCCGCGAGCACCGGATTGGCCGGCAGCCAGGCAAGGCAGGCAGTGGAGGCGACGATCGAGTCGATCTCCGACGAGCTGGCCGCTGGTGGGGAGGTCGCGCTTGCCGGCTTTGGCAAGTTCAGCGTCAGCCACCGGGCTGCCCGTGACGGACGCAACCCCTCCACCGGGGAGACGATCAAAATCGCAGCATCGAAGGCCGCGAAATTCTCGGCCGCCAGCGCGCTGAAGAAGCGCCTGAACCCCTAGGAGACTCCAGTGTCACCGGTTCACTCGAACCGGTGACACCGCTCCTTCGGACTCCGGGCAACGGGGTCCCTGCCCGCGCCCGGGGCGGCCGGGCAAGCCGCTTAGGCGCTGCGGGCGCCGGGGAAGCGCTCGAGGCCGTCCTCGGGGATCTCCTCCCAGGAGACGGCTGAGTCCAGGTACTGGCGGCTGGACGGCCGGATGCCCGGATCGCCGTCGAGGCTCCCGAGCCGGATCGCCACCTGCTCGTCGTGCAGGGGGTCGCCGCTGAAGACGGCCGAGCCGCAGTTGCTGCAGAACAGCTTCGGGACGCCCGTCGTGGTGTTTGTAGGACTTGATCGCCTCGGCGCCCTGCAGCAGCCGGAAGCCGCCCTGGGGGACCCGGCCGTTGGCGGAGGAGCCCGTACCGGTGCGTCTCTGGCAGTGGCTGCAGTGGCAGTAGCCGGCGCTGATAAAGGGCGCCGTGACCTCGTAGCGAACGGCCCCGCACAGACAGCCTCCCTGGAGGGGGCGAGTCGGCGATGGGGGCTCGGCCGGCGCCACACCGCGCAGTCTATGGGCGCCGAGACCCGGCCGCGGGGTGACCACGGTCGTGCAGAAGGAGATTCCCGCGTGAGTTTTCCCGGGGGCGGGCGTCTCAGGGGTGTCAGCAATCCAATCGTCCGGCCCGAGGATGCGGCCGAGGAGGTAGCAGGATGAGAAGCTTCAAGACAGCCCTGGCCACGATGGCCCTCGCGCTGGCAATCCCCGCCGCGGCGCTGGCACATCACGCCACGCACCACAGGGCAGGCTCGCAGGCCAGGCACCACAAGCACCACGCCCACCTTGTCCGCTTCGTCCCGGCACGGCCCACAAGACGACGACCGCCACGCACGCACCGCCACGACCGTCACCACCACGACCACGACCGAAACGCCCGGCGAAACCGTCGGAACCGTCCTCTCCTTCGAAGGCGGCGTCCTGAAGATCACGCTCGGCGACGGCTCCGTCGTCAGCGGCAAGGTCACCGAAATGACCAGGCTCGAGTGCGCCTCCGCCGCCCAGGGCCAGGAAGGCTCGGACGACGACGGCGACCAGAACGAACAGGGCGACGGCCAGAACGAGCACGGCGGACCTCCGCCGGTCTCCGCCGGCCACGACCAGCAGGGCCCGGGCTCCTCCCACGGGAACGACCAGCACGGCTCGCTGACGGAACTGTCCAGCCCGAATGCACCGTTGCCGCCCTCGCTCGCGGGTGCGAAGGTCGCAGAGGCCGAGCTGACGCTGACAGGCGCCGGAGCGGTCTGGGAGAAGGTCCGCCTGACGAAATAAAGATGTGTCCAGTCCGGGAGGGTTCACGCCCTTTCGGGTGTCTAGGTTGCATAGGGGAGGCTGGCTCGAATGGGCCGGCCTCCTCGGCGCAACCCCCGGGGGTCGCGATTCGGTCCCGCGTCAAGAACCACATGAGTCCAAACGTCTCGATCAGATTGCTCGCCGCCCAGCCGGACGGCCGGCTTGTCGATCTCGCCGGCAGGGGAAACGAACGGGCCTTCGAGGCCCTGGTGGGCCGCTACCGGGCGCCGCTGCTCCGCTACTGCGCCCGTCTGGGGCTGGGCGAGTCGCTGGCCGAGGATGTGGTTCAGCACTCGCTGCTGAAGGCATGGCTGGCCCTGACCGGCCGGGACGAACGTCCGCGAAGTTCGGCCCTGGCTCTACCGGATCGTCCACAACCTGGCGATCAGCTCGATCCGCGTCACACGCGAGCAGCCGGGCGAGCTGCCCGAGACGCTCGAGCAGGGAGCGATCGGCGCGACCCGCGCGGGAGCCGAGGAGCGCCTCGCGGCGAGGGAGGCGCTGGGACACGTGGCGGCGCTCCCGGATATGCAGCGCCACGCGATCGTCCTGACTGCGATCGAGGGACGCAGCCACGAAGAGGCGGCCAGCGTCATGGGGATCACCGACGGCGCGGTCAGGGGCCTGGTCCACCGGGCGCGGGCCAGCATCCGCACCGCGGCTGCGGCGCTGATGCCGCCAGGCCTGCAGAGCTGGCTCAGCCGCGGGCACGGATGTGCTGCCTCTGGCCGACCGCTCGGGTGAGATCACCGCCGGGGCGGGCATCCTCGGGTTGACGGGTGTCCTGACGAAGGGAGCCCTCGTGGCGGCCACGGCAGGACTCGTCATCGCCGGCGGGAGCGGCCGTACATGGCTCCCGCCACCCCGGCCCCCATCCGAGGACAGCCCAGGCCGCGGCCGCCATCCCTGCGGCAGGCGCCCCTCCGATCCAGCGACATCGCGTCCCCGGGCGGGTCCGCGAGGAGCGATCCCCCGGGGCGACCGGGAGGGCGGGCTCATCGCGGCAGGGGGCAGGGCCGGCGCTCCGGCTCGATCGGCCTCTCGGGCCCCGGGGCGCTGCTCCCGGGCGGCTCGCGGTTAAGCAGGCCGGGTCCCACCTCCGGAGAGAACAGGGGACGCTCGCGTGATCACCGCTTCTCGTCTGGGAGGGAACAAACAGGTGGCGTCTCGGGCGAGCCGGCGGACGCGGGCCACGCCGACCGGGGCGAAGGAGCGGCCCGGACGTCCCGATCGAGCCACTCCGGGATCCCAGTCAGGCGACTCCGGAGCCCATGGGGGAGCGAAACCGGGGGCGATCGATCCTCGCCGGGGTCCAGGAGCGCCACCTCGGCGGGCGAGGGGGGCAGCGGCGGCTCCGGCGGCGGCGGCTCGGGTGGTGACTCGGGCTCGGAAACGGCTCAGGCCCCCGCGGGTCATGACGGATCGGGTTCGTCCGGCGCCAGCTCCGAACAGAGCGGCCAGGAATCCCCGGTCAAGATCCCTACAGGCAGCACCGAACCCACGTAACGAGCCGTGACAGAGCCGGGAGGGGCGACTTGACGGGCGCTGACAACAATAGTTTTTCCGCGACAGCTGCCGGGGGGATTACTCTTCCGGCGAGATGTCAAGCCCCCCCCTCCTACCGGGGACATCCGATGAGCGCCTGCTCGAGCTGGTCTGCGACGGCCAGGAGCGGGCCTTCGAGATCGTGGTGATCCGCTACCGAGCCTCGCTGGTGGGCTACTGCATGCGTCTCGGCCTGTCGGAGACGCGTGCAGAGGATGCCGTCCAGCAGTGCTTCCTGAGCGCTCTGCTTGCTCTGCGCCGGGGCGACTCGGTGCGTGACCTGCGGGCCTGGCTTGGCCGGATCGCGCACAACGTCGCGGTCAACATGATGCGGGCCGGCAGCGCCAGCCGCGAGACGGGGACCGACTGGGCGGCCGAGGACAGGGCGATCCATATCCCCGACATGGACGGTGGCCTGGCTGCCCGCGAGGCGCTGGCGGAGGTCGCGGCGCTTCCTCCGATGCAGCGCGAGGCGTTGTTGCAGAGCGCCCTGGGGGGCAGAACCTACGGCGAGGTGGCCGCCAGCATGGGCGTCAGCGAGGGCGCCGTGCGGGGTCTGCTGCACCGCGCCAGGGCAACCCTGCGCAACGCCGCGGCGATCTTCAGTCCGCTCCCGCTGGTGAAGCGCGCTTCGGCCTGGCTTGGAGGCGGCAGCCCCTCGGCCGGCCGGGTGCTGGAGCTTTCGGCGCCGGGCGGCCCGACGGGCCTGAGTACGACAGCCGTCCGGGCCCTAGGGGCAGGTTTGGCGGCAGTCGTCGTCGCGGCCGGGGTGGCGGCCGCCCCCCATGACCGCTCGCCCTCGAGGCGGGGGAGCTCGGCGGCGGAAACCCCGTCGAGCCGTGAGAGCCGCATCGCGACGGCCCGCGCGACAGGCCGGACAGCGTCGCCGCGCGAGCCGGCAGCCATGTCGTGACGAGCACGCCCGCGGGTACCTCTCCCAGCCCCGAGCCGCCGGCGCCGACGCCCACGGGAAGCTCAGGGCAGCGGCGGTGACGGCGAGCCGCGGCACCAACCGGTCACGCCGCCGCGGGCCACAGCTCGCCGTCCGGGAAGCGAACCCGCAGCTGCCTTCGAGCACCTCGCCCTCCGGTCCGGCAGAGGTCAGCTCGGTGCCCCCGCTCCTCGGCCGCCACGGCACCGCCGCGCCTCCGCCGCGAACCGGCGAAGAAGTCAGGAAACCCCGAGAGGAAGCTCCAGGCTCAGAGGACAAATCCGAAGGCGAACACACGAGGACGACCGAGATCGAAGAAGAGAAGCAGGAACGGGAAGCCGAAGAAGCCGCGAAAAAGCGGAAATCGAAGCCGGCACGAAACCAGGGACAACTAGTCGTCGGGACGGAGCCTGTACCAGGCGATTCGGGGAGCCCGCGACCAGCGGACGAGACGGCTGTTGCGGAGTTCAGCCAGGGCCAGCTCGGTGCTCTCGGCGTGCTGCTCGAGGTGCTCGATCCGGCGCTCGAGGGCAGCTTCGCGACCTCGCAGGACCCTCAGCTCGGCGAGCGCATCGCGCCGGGCGATCTCGGCCAGCTCGAGCCGGCCGGCGAGAGGGTCCGGGGAACGCTGTTCGCCGGCGTCGAGGAGCAGGCGCCGGGGGATGGGCTCCCAGGGGTAGAAACGCTCGATCGCCTCGCGCTCCGACTCGGCCAGCAGCTCGGCGGTCTGCCGCCTGAAGAGGGCTGAGCGATTCGCGTATTCACTGGTGTTGACGGGCGGGTGAGCCCGCAGGGCGGTCTCGTCGAATGGCTCACCGGCGAGTCTGAGGGCCATGCAGAGATCATCGGCCAGCCGCTCGTGACGACAGATGAAGTCGATCTCCTCACCCGGTGGGCCGACGAACTGCCTGTATACGTTTCCCGTGTGTCCCGGGGCGGCCTCGACCAGTCGCCGGGTGAACTCGTCCAGGTCCTCGGACGCGGCAAGGCGGTCGATGGGGTGCTCCTCGAGCCAGCCCGTTCGGTTGCGGTAGGCCCAGTAGGAGCGCCACAGCTCGAGGGGGTGTCGCACGATGGCGAAGGTGAAGCGGTCGGCATAGGCCGCCGTCTCGGCCAGGCCCCCGTGGAATGGAACGTCGGCCGGCCGATCCGCCTTGACGCCGCCGGCGAACATCGCCTCGGTGGCCCAGCTGCCCCCGGTCTTGGGCACGTGCAGGAAGCGAAGCCGCTCGCCGATCAGCGTCGCCACCGGCTAGCCGCCTCGCCCGGGGGCCGCCCGCCGGGCAGCTCCGCGGCCCCTCAACCGCAGCCGGTGTTGTTGCCGCAGGAGGAGCAGGTGTAGCAGGAGCCCGTCCGCTGCATCATGCCTCCGCACTGGCTGCAGGCGGGCCCGAGGTCCAGGCCCTGCAGGCGGGCCGGGACGACGGGGGGCGAGTCGGTGAAGGCACTGGCCGGAGCGCTGCCGACGGCCTCTGCGGCCGATGCCTTGACGGGCGGCGCGGCGAGCGGCGCGGGCCGTCACCGTTGGCCTCGGCGGGCTGCGCCTCGACGCTGGGGCCTGCGGTGTCGCCTCCTGCCTGCAGCGCGTCCTGGGCGGCTTTGCGGGCCCTGACGGCGGGCGTCAGGATCCCCAGTTCCTCCTGGGCGTCGACGTCGAGGAAGCGGGATGCCAGCCAGCGCATGATGTAGTCGGGCATCGACTTGGCGAAGGGGATCTCGGGGTTGCCGGTGATCCCCTCCGGCTCGAAGCGCATGTAGCTGAACTTCTGGACCAGCGTTTCGAGCGGGACGCCGTACTGCAGGGCGATCGAGATGGCCGTCGCGAAGGAGTTCATCATCCCTCGCAGCGTCGAGCCCTCCTTGCCGATGTCGGTCAGGAAGATCTCTCCGACCGAGCCGTCCTCGTACATGCCGGCGGTGATGTAGCCCTCGTGGCCGGCGATCGAGAACTTGTGGGTGATCGACTGGCGCTCGCGGGGCATCCGCTTGCGCCGCGGGCCGGCGTCGGCGAGAGCCTTGGTGACGGCCTGTTCGACCAGCGCGTCCACGTCGGCCGGGGCTTTGGCCTCCTCCTGGGCGTCGGTCCGCAGCGCCTGGGCGGTCTTCGAGCCGTCCCTGTAGATGGCCAGCGCCTTGACACCCTGGCGCCATGCCTGGATGTAGGCGTCGGCGATGTCCTCGACGGTCGCCTCCTGGGGGAGGTTGACGGTCTTTGAGATGGCACCCGAGATGAAGGGCTGGACGGCGCCCATCATCTTGATGTGGCCCATGTGGGAGATGGCCCGCTCGCCGACGGCGACGTCGAAGACGGGCATGTGCTCCTCGCTCAGGCCGGGGGCGCCGACGATCGTGCCGTGCTCGGCCAGGTGCGCCTCGATCTGCTCGATCTGCGGCTCGGAGTAGCCGAGCGTCTGGAGGGCCAGCGGGACGGTCCGGTTGACGATCGTCATCTGCCCGCCGCCGACGAGCTCCTTGAACTTGACCAGCGAGAAGTCGGGCTCGACGCCGGTCGTGTCGCAGTCCATCAGGAAGGAGATCGTCCCGGTGGGCGCGAGGACGGTCGCCTGGGCGTTGCGGTAGCCGAGCTCGTCGCCGAGCTCGACGGCCTCATCCCATGAGCGCCGGGCCGCTGCCAGCAGCTCGGCTGTCCAGGCAGGCCTCGTCGGGCAAGCGCGTGGGCGGCGTCGCGGTGCATCCGCATGACGCCGTTGTGGGCCTCGCGGTTCTCCGGGTAGCGCTCGTAGGGGCCCAGGGCGCCGGCCACCTCGGCCGAGCGCCGGTAGGCGCGGCCGGTCATCAGGGCGGTGATCGCCGCGGCTGCGGCACGGCCGTGGTCGGAGTCGTAGGGCATCCCGTTGCTCATCAGGTAGGCGCCCAGGTTGGCGTAGCCCAGTCCCGAGCTGGCGGAAGGCCCGTGCGTTGGCGCCGATCTCCTCGGTCGGGTAGCTGGAGGGGCCCACGACGATCTCCTGGGCGAGCAGCATGATGTCGACGGCGTGCTCGAAGCTCTCGACGTCGAAGCTGCCGTCGGGGCGGCGGAACTTCATCAGGTTCAGCGAGGCCAGGTTGCAGGCCGAGTCGTCCACGTGCATGTACTCGCTGCAGGGGTTCGAGGCGTTGATCCGGCCGCTGACGGGGCAGGTGTGCCACTGGTTGATGGTCGTGTCGTACTGGACCCCCGGGTCGGCGCAGCGCCAGGCCGCCTCGGCGATTTCGCGCATCAGCTCACGGGCGCTGATCGGCTCGCCGACGGGCAGGCCGGTCGAGCGGGCGGTCAGGTGCCAGTCGGCGTCGGCCTCGACGGCCCGCATGAACTCGTCGGTGATGCGGACCGAGTTGTTGGCGTTCTGGTACTGGATCGACTTGAAGCCGTCGCCGTCGATGGACATGTCGAAGCCGGCGTCGCGCAGGGCGGCGGCCTTGTCCTCCTCGTTGGCCTTGCACCAGATGAACTCGCGGATGTCCGGGTGATCGACGTCCAGGACGACCATCTTGGCCGCGCGGCGGGTCTTGCCGCCGGACTTGATCGTGCCGGCCCAGGAGTCGGCGCCGCGCATGAAGGAGACGGGGCCCGAGGCGGTGCCGCCCTTGGCGAGGGGCTCCATCGAGCCGCGGATGTTGGACAGGTTGATCCCCGAGCCGGAGCCGCCGCGGAAGATCATCCCCTCCTTGGTGTTCCAGTCGAGGATCGACTCCATCGTGTCCTGGACGCTGAGGATGAAGCAGGCGCTGCACTGCGGGCTCTCCTCGAAGCCGACGTTGAACCAGACGGGCGAGTTGAAGGCGGCCATCTGGTGCAGGAGGATGTGGGTCAGCTCGTGGTTGAAGGCCGTGGCGTCCTCTTCGCTGGCGAAGTAGCCGCCCGCGCGGCCCCAGCCGGTGATCGTCCCGGCGACCCGGCTGATCATCTCCTTGACCGAGCGCTCGCGGGCCGGCGAGTCGAGCTGGCCGCGGAAGTACTTCTGGGCGACGATGTTGGTGGCGTTCTGGGACCAGCTCTTGGGGAACTCGACGTTCCGCTGTTCGAATGCGATGTGGTCGCCGTGACCGATCCGCGCATCCCGTGTCTCCCACTCGACGGAGTCGAAGGGGTGCGTCCCCGAACTGGTGAACAGGCGCCTCATCGGGAGGGCCTGACCGGGGAGTGTCCCCTGTGGGATTGTCGGGTGCGAGGCTTCGTTCATCTGACCTTCCTCCTCTGCTGCGCCTGGCGGGCGGGACCCGCTCGAAAGCTGTTTACGGGTCGACCATAGTCCCGCTCGGGTCGGACAGAAACGGGACGCGGGCAGAGGGCCCGCTTACTCCGACAATTTTAGTTGATCGGGGACCCCTTTCCAGGGGTCCGGAGAGGTTCCCCGGCCTAGCGGCCGAGGCGGATCCAGTCGCGTGAATTCGGCCCAGGTGGCGGAGGCCCGGAAGCCCCCCTCGGCGAGCGAGTGGCGCAGGGAGAGAAGCCAGTGGGGTTCGAACGCGCCGAAGCGGAAGATCGCCCAGATCAGGCAGGCCAGGGCGATCAGGCCGGCCACGATGGCGGCCAGCAGGGCCCCGTCGGAGATCTTGCCCGAGCTCTTGGCCGGCGGCGGCGCGGGCTGGTGGACGTGTGGGTCGCGGCGCTGCCCTGGGCGGCGGGAGCGGCGGGGAGTGGCCGGACCGAGACGGTCGGGGGTGGGACGCCGTCGCGGTGACGGTGCTCGTGCTGGTCGGCGCCCGGCGGGGCCGACGGTCGGTGGTCGTTGTTGGTGATGGTCGTCGTGTTGGGGCTGTCGTGGCGGCGCCCGGGGCGACGACGCCGCCCGCGTTGGCGGGGCGGCGAGGCGGCGGTGGTGGGCGTGGCGGCATACGCCGCGGCGGGGAGGGCCAGCAGAGCCAGGGCGGCCAGGAGCAGCGCCGAGCGGCCGGCGGGTCGGGATGCTGGCGCAGAGTGCCACGAGGAGAGTGATGCTAGTCGGGGGACGGGCCGGGGAGGAGGTCTGAAACTGCCTCGAGGGCCGCCTGAAGGACCTCGCCGGGCGCGGCCCGGGCGTCGATCCTGCGGATCCGCCGGGGGTCGGCGGCGGCGAGATCCCGGTAGGCCTGGGCGATCGTCTCGAAGAAGTCCTCCCCCTCGCGCTCGAGGCGGTCCGGCTCCCCGCCGAGCTTGCGGGCTCGGCCGACGGCCGCGGGCAGATCCAGCAGGAGCGTCCTGTCGGGTCGCAGGGGCCCCGTGGCGAAGCGGTTGATCTGGGCGATCTGCTCGATCCCCAGCCCCCGGCCGGCGCCCTGGTAGGCGAGCGAGGAGTCGACGAAGCGGTCCAGCACGAGGAGCGCTCCCGCGGCGAGGCGGGGTCTCGATCAGCTGCTCGACCAGCTGAGCCCGGGCGGCCGCGTAGAGGAGCGCCTCGGCCCTCGGCGAGACCGGGAGGCCGGGGTCGATCAGCAGGGCTCGGATGCGCTCGGAGACCTCGACGCCGCCGGGCTCGCGGATCAGCTCGGCGGGCTCGCCCATGGCCGTCAGGGCCTCGGTCGAGGCTGCGAGCCAGAGTGCTCTTGCCGGCGCCGTCGATCCCCTCGATCGTGATCAGGCGCCCGGGCGGCATGCCGCCACGCTACCGGTGGGAGGCCCGCGGCGCGCCGTCCCGCGGGCGCCTCTAGGATGGCCGTCATGCCGTCCTCGGCGCCAGCCCGCGATGCGGGTCGCTCCGATGCCCTGCGCCTGCTGGAGGGGATCGAGCGCCACCCTCATGCGCTGGCGGTCCTGGGCCCGGCCCTGGGGCCGGCGGGGGAGCCCTCGCATGCCTACCTGTTCCACGGGCCCGCGGGAGTCGGCAAGCGGGCTGTCGCGCGGGGCGTTCGCGGCGGCCCTGCTGGCCGAGGGAGCCGAGCGACCCCGAGCCTGGTCCGCGAGCGGGTCCTGCGGGGAGCCCATCCGGACATGACCTGGGTCAGCCCCTCGGGGGCGGCCGAGATGCTGGTGGCCGACATCGAGGAGCCGGTCGTGGCCGCGGCGGCCCGGACCCCCTTCGAGTCGGCCCGCCGGGTGTTCGTGATCGAGGCGGCCGAGACGATGAACGAAAATGCCGGCAACCGGCTGCTGAAGACGCTCGAGGAGCCGCCGGCCTTCGCCCACCTGATCCTTCTGAGCGACCGCTGGCAGGATGTCCTGCCGACGCTGGTCTCGCGCTGTCAGCGGGTCCGCTTCGATCCGCTCCCGGCGCAGCTGATCGCCGAGTCCCTCACCGGCGTCGAGCCGGAGCGGGCGCTGGCCTGCGCTCGCCTGGCGATGGGCGACGCCGGCCTGGCGTCACGGCTGGCCGGCGAGGAGGGCGCCGCGCTGCGGAGGGCCGCCGAGGGCTACATCCGGGCGGCGCTGGCCGGCGAGACGCGGAGCCGTCCCTGGCAGGCGCTCCTGGCGGCCGCCAGGACGGCCCAGGAGGGCGCGGGGGAGCTTGCCGAGGAGCGGATCGCCGGCGAGCTCGAGCTGCTGCCCTCGAAGGAGCGCAAACGCCACGAGCAAGAAGGCCTCGATGCGCGTCGGCGGGCCGAACGCCGGGCCAAGCGCGAGACGCTCGAGCTGGGCCTGCGCCTGGGCGAGCTGTGGCTGCGGGACGTGCTGTGCATCTGCGAAGGGGCGCCCGAGGCGATCCATGCGCTCGACCGCAGGGCCGAGCTCGAGCAGGACGCCCGAGGGCGAGTCCTCCGCGCGCCTGCGCGAGGCGATCGAGCTGGTCGGGGCGACGGGCTGAGCCTGTCGGTGAACGTCAGCGAGGAGCTCGCCCTGGAGGCCCTGGCCTTCAGGATCGAGGCGCTCTGAGGCTCTGACTAGAGCCCGGCGGCGATCGGCCCGAGGTTCGGCTCGAGGCCGAACGTCTCGAAGGCCATGAAGCGTGAGAAGAGCTCGTTTTCGGGGCCGTGGAAGTCGGCCGAGCCGGTGGTCAGCATGTCCAGCTCGGCGGCCCGGGCGACCAGCAGCTCCGTCTGGGTGCGGTCGTGGGTCAGGTAGAAGGCCTCGACCCCGTCCATCCCGAGCTCCTTGAAGCGGTCCAGCGTACGGAGGACTTCCTCGGGGTCCTCGATGTCCCAGAAGGGGTGGGCCCAGATCGCCACGCCGCCGGCCTCGTGGATCGCCTGGACGGCCTCGCCGACGGTGGGCGTCTGGCGCAGGCGGAAGGCCGGGCGGCCCTCGATCAGGTAGCCGCGGATCAGCGAGCCGATGTCGTCGATCTTCTCCTCGGCCAGCCGCTCGGCGTTGCCGGGGGCGCGCAGGACCGCGCCGGCCAGGTGGGGCCTGCCGATCGGTTTGCCGGCGGCGATCCGCTCCTCGATCTCGGCTTCGTCCAGCTCGAAGCCGACCTCCCGCAGGCCGTCCCGCATGCGCAGGGTGCGCTGCTCGCGGTCGGCCAGGAACTCGGCCAGTTTCGCCGTCATGGTCGGGCCGGTGTGATCGATGCAGTAACCCAGGATGTGCAGTTCCCGGGGGACGGGAGAGCCGTCGTCGACGGCTGAGATCTCGACGGAGGAGACGACCTTCACGCCGAGCTCTTCACCGGCGGCGATCGCCTCGGAGACGCCGGAGATGGTGTCGTGGTCGGAGAGGGCCAGCAGCTCCACGCCCGGCCTCGGCGGCGCGGGCGACCACCTCGCCGGCGGACAGGACGCCGTCGGAGTTGGTCGAGTGCGATTGAAGGTCGAACTTGAGGGCCACGCGGCCGGAGCGTATGGGATCGCTCAGGAGTTGGCCGCCTCGTGGGAGGAGATCTCCTCCAGCGGAAGGGTCAGGCGGCGGACGCGGTGGCCGATCGTCTCGCGCAGGCGCCTGACGGCGGCGTGGTAGCGGCGGGCCCTCTCGCTGATCAGGACGCTGGACTCCTCGCGCGGCTCCGCTCGAGCTTGCCGTAGGCGGCGTCCGTCTCGATCGCCCGCAGGCCCGCTTCGAGCCAGATGACTTCCAGGTAGGCGACGGCGGCGCCGGCGTCCTCCTCGTCGATCGTGCCGGGCTGCTCGAGCTGGCGCAGGATCGGGACGACCTTGTTGGCCAGCCAGCGCTGCTCCGCGTGAACGCGCAGCAGGAGGCAGATGTCGGCGGGGTGCTCGGTGTCGGTGGTTCATGGAGTTCATCTTCAGGTCTTTCCTGGCCCGGCTTGCTGAGGGATTCGACAGGGCCACCTGGCTGCTTTAGGAGAACGGTTCCGCCTCCACGCTTCGACAGCTCAAAGGACCCCAAACGTCTGCAAGAGGGTGGAACTCAAGAGATCGCGCGTCCTCGGGCCGATGTAGGTAGAAGGACCCAACAGGGAAAGGACGATGCACGCAGCTGAGAGCGATCCGATCGGACGCAGGGCCGGACAGTACGCGCGGGCGACCGTGCTGCGTCTGCGCATGCGAACGCTCGTCGGCCTGGGCGTCCTGGCCGTCTGCACCGCCCTGCTGGGCCGGATCAACGGCCTGCATGCCCCGCTGTTCCTGGCCTCCGAGGTGGCCCTGCTGGCCAGCATGTTCGCGATCTCCCGCTACATCCTCCCGGTGGTCGAGCGCCGCGACCGCGGCGCGATGGCCGAGGAGCAGGTGGGAGCGCTGCTCGATGGCCTGCCCCAGGAGAAGTGGCGGGTCGTCCACGACGTCAGCCTGGGACGGGGGAATGTCGATCACATCGTCATCGGCCCCCCTGGTGTCTTCACGATCGAGACGAAGAGCCACCCCGGGCCGATCCGGGCCAGCCGGGTGCACGGCGCGATGCTCTCCCAGGCGCAGGCCCAGGGGCGCGCGATCGCCTGGGTGACGGGCGTCGAGGCCGAGCCGCTGATCGTCTTCAGCCGGGCCTGGGTCGATCGCCCGGGAGCGCGCCGCAAGGGCGTGCGGAGTCCTTCCGGCCCGGATGCTGGTGGGCTTCCTCGAAAAGCGCCCGACGACCCTGACCCAGGGCGACGTCGAGCGGACCCACCGCTCGCTCGCCACGGCCGTTCGCCAGCAGCGCCAGCGGGGCAGGACACCCGGCGAACGCTGGACCCTGATCCGCTGAGGGACGCCGGGGTCCGCGCCCGGGGCCCGGCAGGGGTAGCGTGTAGGGATGGCCGTAGCCACCAGGGTCCCCCCGGGCGCCGGCAGCGGCACGGGCCGACTCGCCGAAGATCGGGCTCCCGCCGGGCCCCCGGGCTCCCGGCGGTCCTGCAGACCCTCGCCTGGACGCTCGCCCCGACCTGGTTCATGGACAGCTGCGCCAAGCGTCTGGGGGAGATGTTCACGGTCACCTTCGCACCCAGCGGGATGAAGTTCGTGATGGTCTCCGACCCCGAGTCGGTCAAGGCGATCTTCACGGCGCCGCGCCGAGGTGGCCCCCTCGGCCGCCGGCAACTCCCCGGTGCGCCCGGTCATGGGGGACAGCTCGGTGGTCGTCCTGACGGGTCCCGAGCACATGCGCCAGCGCAAGCTCCTGCTGCCGCCCTTCCACGGCGAGCGGATGAGGGAGTACGAAGAGGTGATCGTCGAGGCCACCCGCCGGGACATGGCCGGCTGGCCGCCGAGCGAGCCGATGCGCCTGCATGCGCGGACGCAGGGCGATCACCCTCGAGGTGATCCTCCGTGCCGTCTTCGGCGTCGAAGCCGAGCGGATGGGCCCGCTCAAGCAGGCGATCGAGCAGCTGATGGAGCCGATGAACCTGCTGGCCGTCCTGCGGATCGCCCTGAGCCGCCCCACCCAGGAGCGTCCCGCCGGAGCGATCGGCCGGGCCCTGGATGCGCTGGACGTCCTGATCTACGAGGAGCTGGCCCGTCGCCGGCCGGTCAGCGACCTGGCGGAGCGGACGGACATCCTCTCGCTGCTGCTGCAGGCACGCGACGAGGACGGGCGAGCCGATGACCGACGCCGAGCTGCGCGACGAGCTGGTGACCCTCCTGCTGGCCGGCCATGAGACGACGGCCACCTCGGTCGCCTGGGCGATCGAGCGCCTGATCCGCCACCCCGAGAAGCTCCGCCGCCTGGTCGCCGAGATCGATGCAGGGCGAGAGCGAGGAGTATCTGAATGCCGTCGTCTCCGAGACGCTCCGCGTCCGCCCGGTCGTGCCGATCGTGGCCCGTTCGCTGCAGGAGGACTTCGAGCTGGGCGGCTACCGGCTGCCGGCGGGGACGACGGTGGCGCCGGCGATCTACCTGACCAACCGCAACCCCCGCGTCTATCGAGCGCCCGGCCGAGTTCATGCCCGAGCGCTTCCTGGGGGCGGCCCCGAGACCTTCTCCTGGATCCCCTTCGGCGGCGGGATCCGCCGCTGCATCGGAGCCTCCTTCGCGACGCTCGAGATGAAGCTGATGCTGCAGACGATGCTCTCCGAGCTCTCTCCCCGCATCCCCGACGGATGGCGCTGGCCACGGGGCGAGCTGATCCGCAGGCGCGCCATCACGCTCGTGCCGATGGCCGGAGCCCAGGTCGTCTGGGAGCAGCGGGCCGGACGCCCGTGAGCGCCGCGCCCGGCTCGGCTCGCGGGTACCCGCCGCATTGTGAGTAGCGTCACAGCGGATGAGCCCAGACCACTCGCCCCGAGCCCCGAGGAGCTCCTCCACCGCTTCGGCCTGGAGGGCTTCAGGCCCGGGCCAGAAAGAGGCGGTCCAGGCGGCCCTGGACGGCCGGGACAGCCTGGTCGTGATGCCCACGGGAGGGGGGAAGTCGCTCTGCTACCAGCTCCCGGCCCTGGCGAGCGACGGCATGGCGAACCGCCCCCTGGTCGTCGTCGTGAGCCCTCTGATCGCGCTGATGTCCGACCAGTTCCGCCGCCTGCAGGAGGCGGGGGTGCGGGCGGCCATGCTCGCCTCGGGGATGGAGGACGGCCACAACGAGGCCGCCCTGCGGGACGATCGAAGCGGGTGCAGACCCAGCTGGTCCTGGCGGCCCCCGAGCGCTTCGCCTCGGGTGCCTTCCGGCGGGCCCTTGCCTCGCGGGAGGTGGGCCTGTTCGTGGTGGACGAGGCCCACTGCGTGGCCGAGTGGGGCCATGACTTCCGCCCCGACTACCTGCGCCTGCACGAGGCGATCGAGTCGCTGGGCCGCCCGCCGGTGATGGCCGCCACGGCGACGGCGACGCCCGGGGTGGCCGAGGAGATCGCCATGCGCCTGGGCCTGCGCGATCAGGTCTCGGTCCGCTCGGGCTTCGACCGGCCCAACCTGACCTTCGATGTCGCGACGGTAGAGGGCAAGGGGGCCATCGCCCGCAAGCGGGCGGCCCTGATGCACGTCATCTCCGACCCTGATGCCCGCCCGGCGATCGTCTACTGCGGGACGCGCAAGGACACCGACAAGCTGGCCGGTGAAATCTCGCGCTCGGGCATCCGGGCGGTCGCCTACCACGCCGGGATGACCCCCGAGAAAAGACGAGCCAGCCAACTGCCTTCATGGACGGCCGGGCCGAGGTGGTCGTGGCGACCAACGCCTTCGGCATGGGCGTGGACAAGGCCGATGTGCGGACCGTCGCCCACTGGGCACTGCCGACGAGCCTCGAGGCCTACTACCAGGAGGCCGGCCGCGGCGGGCGTGACGGGCTCCCCGCCAGAGCGCTGCTGCTGGCCTCGCGGATGGACCTGGGCCGGCTGATCCGCTTCATCAAAGAACGCGAGACGAGCGTCGAGGAGGTCCGCTCCTTCGTGGGGCGCCTGCGGACCCATGCGATGGGGGATGAGACGTCGATCGGTCACGGGGAGCTCTCCGAACGCGACCGGGTCCTGCTGTCGATCGCCGAGCGGGCCGGGCGCGCTGACGCTCGAGCCGGGCGGCCCCGAAGGGCTGATCGTCCGCTTCACGGGAGCCGGCAGCTCGCGCCGGGCCCAGGAGGCGATCAGCGAGGCGCGGGATCGCTCCTGGGCCTCCTACCGCTCGATCGAGAGCTACAGCTCCGAGGGCCAGCGCTGTCGGCGCCGCCAGATCCTGGACCACTTCGGTGACCCTGCCGAGTGCGCCCCGACGGGCCGCTGCTGCGACGTCTGCGACCCCGACCCCGAGCTGGTCGGGGCGATGGAGGCGGTGCCCGAGAAGAAGTCCCGAAGCGGACGCTCGGGAAGATCGCGGAAGGGCCCCGGGCAAGGGGACTTCGACGTCCCCTGGGCCGACTTCGACGCCCTGCGGGCCTGGCGCCTGGACCGGGCCGAGGGCAAGCCGGCCTTCACGGTGGCCACCGATTCGACCCTCAGGGAGATCCTGGCCAAGCGCCCCGGGACGGTGGGGGAGCTGATCGAGGTGCGGGGGATCGGCCCCTCCTTCTGCGAGAAGCACGGCGAGTCGCTGATGGAGGAGCTCAGCCGCCTGGCCTGAGGGCCCCGATCAGACGACGACGGCCGAGCCCTTCGAAGAGCTAGGGGACATCGGGGGGATCGGGCGAAGCGCCTGCGACGGGTTGCAGTCGCCCCAGGATCATCGTCCATGGCCGCTGGGTAAGCCTCATGAGCCGAGACTGCTTGCGTGGTTCGGCCGCCTTGGTTTTCAGGGCGACCGTCTCGGTACGGATCAGCCGGTTGCCGTTGAAGGCGAGGCCCGTGCGAAGAGCCGTCAGGTCCGGGATGGGGGCAGAGGAACCCGCCATGTCGAGGATGTCCCGCAGCACCCCCTGGGGGTTGGCGACGAAGTCCTCGTGGCGGACGAGCACGCGCCGGTCGGGGGGACTGCGGAGAAAGATCGCGACGGACAGCAGATAGGTCCACCACAGACGGGCGTTGACTTTGAGGAAACGCGACCGGTGCTTGTTCCGTGTCGTCGAGGCGACGATCCCCTCGACGTTCCGCACCAGGAAGATCAGACGGAGGTCGATCCCGGGCATTTTCTGCAGCTCATGGGCCCGCAGGGGCAGATGCGAGGTGTCGACCACGTGGGTCGCCCCGGCCCTGTCGGCTACCGACCGAAAGAGGCTCTCCGTGACCCGACCGTAGGGGCCCCGCAACCGGCGGCGGGCACGCCGGCTCTCCAGCCGGAAGACCGACCGTCCACGCTCCAGGTACTCGAAGGCCTCGGTCCCGAACTGGTCGTCGGAGCCCTCGACCCGCCTGCTGACGTCCTGCCAGAACTGAATTCGCTCCGCACCGCCGATGACCGGCTTGCCGGAGGTGGCCAGCCAGTTGCACAGCTCACCGGCGAAGAAGACATCGGTGCAGTTGCCGAGCGTCACACCCAGGATGGTGCTCCCGCTTTTGGGCTGGCCCATCACGTAGATGACCTTTGGCTTCTGGGGACTCGAAGGCTGAGGCTGAGGACTCGGCGAGTCGGCTGGTCCGGCCATCTAAGGCCGAATATACAGGACGGCCTCTTCCGCCTTTGCGCCATTCGCCCCGACGCCGACCGATAACATCAGACAGCTCCACAGGGCCAAAATGCCGACGTAGCTCAGCTGGTAGAGCACTTCACTCGTAATGAAGGGGTCGGGGGTTCGAGTCCCCCCGTCGGCTTGCGTCCGGCGTGCAGGCGGACGTCTGTGTCGCGCGGGCTCCTGCCCGCTAGGCTGCGGCCTGAGAGTCCGCCATGTCTCCCGACGCCACCCCACTTCGCGGCCGCAGCCTGCGGTCCACCATCTCCTCCAGCGGCGAGCTGCGGCTGGCCGTGGACACGCGCGACGTTCCGGAGCCGGGCGCCGGCGAGGTGGTGCTCGCCGTCGAAGCGTCGCCGATCAACCCGTCGGATCTCGGCGTGCTGCTGGGTGCCGTGGCGCCCGAATCGCTCAGGCCCGATGGTGAGGATCTCGTCGGCCCGGTCCCGGACGGGACGCTGCCGTTCTATCGCGACCGGCTGGACAAGCCGCTGCCGGTCGGCAACGAGGGAGCCGGCACGATCGTCGCGGCGGGCGCGGAGGCGGCCGGGATGATCGGCCGACGTGTCGCGATGTTCGGGGGATCGATGTGGAGCGACTACCGCGTCGCCGACGCGGCCGCGGTCGTGGAGTTGCCCGACGACGTCAGCGTCGGCGAGGGGGCGGCTCTGTTCATCAACCCGCTGACGGCGCTGTCGATGGTCGAGACCATGCGCGCCGAGGGCCACACCGCTCTCATCCACACCGCCGCTGCGTCCAACCTCGGGCAGATGCTCGTGCGGATCTGCGCCGCCGATGGGATTGGCCTGGTGAACATCGTCCGTCGCGCCGAGCAGGCCGAGGTGCTGCGCGACCTGGGCGCTGTCCACGTCGTCGACTCCTCACAGCCCGACTTCGCCGAGCGTCTCACCGAGGCGATCCGAGCGACCGGCGCGACGTTGGCCTTCGACGCGATCGGGGGCGGCTCGCTGGCGGGCGACATCCTCACCGCGATGGAGCGGGCGCAGCCGCCGCTCGAGTCCTACACGCCCTACGGAACGACGGTGCTCAAGCAGGTCTACATCTACGGCTCGCTCGATTTCTCCCCGACCGTCCTCGATCGCCGATTCGGACTGACGTGGAGCGTCAGCGGATATCTCCTGACGAACGCGCTCGCGCGTCTGGGGGGTGAGGCGATCGGCCGTATGCGGGCCCGCGTCATCGCCGAGGCCAAGACGACGTTCGCCTCGGGCTATGCGCAGACCATCGGGCTGCGTGAGGTCCTCGAGCCAGAGGTCCTCGCCGTCTTCGCACGCCGCAGCACCGGTACGAAGTACCTCATCGATCCGTCAAGCGACCGTCCCGCCTGACTCACGCCCGCGGCGGGACCCGTGGGGCGCGGGCGTAAGTCCTCGCCGCTGGCTCCTCGTACGATCGCCTACCGCTTCGCTCGCGTATAGACATGGACCCCCGCCGCGGCTATCTTGGCTGAATGCGCCGGGGGGTCCCTGCTGCGCTGCTCCTGCTCGCATTCGCGATGCCCGCATCGGCGGGCGCAGTCGAACCGGAACAGGTGATCGGCGGCGCCGGGTCGAAGTGGATCTCGGGCGATCTCGACTCTCAGATCGGCGAGAACTGCTCGGTGCTCGGCTCGCCCTACACCGAGACGATGGTCTCCGCGATCGCCAACTACGGGGGCGTCGCAGGCGTGCCGGTCGTGGGCCAGAAATACTGGACCTCATTCCTTGTCTCGATTCCCGGTGATCCCTGCGGGCCTGGCTCCTCGTCGGTGGAGACGGATCTGGTGCTGCCGCCCAGCACCACGGTTGACTCCTCGCGACCGATTCGCTGCTTCGGCGAGCCGTCCGGCGCCCATACCTTCGAAGAGCTGACCGGGCAGGAACTGGTCCTTCGACGGCTACAGCGGGCCCTACTGCCCAACCAGTCCCTCCGTCTCCGTGCTGCACGCGGGCGGGCTCTCATTCAGCTTCCGCCCGCTGGCGAGCGGCCAGTTGTTCCAGATCTTCGTGCCCGTGATCTCCTCCGCGCCGCTCGTCGGTGCCGGCCATTCGCCGGCCGACGGTTTCTACTGGCTGACCGACTCGACCGGTGTCTACGCGAACCCTGGCCTCAGCACCGTCTGGGCGAATGTGTTCTCGGCGCCAAGCGGGGAAGCGCCGTTCATCTACTTTGCCCACGAAGCGGCGATGCCGTTCTGGGAATCGAAAGCCAAAGAAAAACCGTTGGATCTCCCCACACCGCGCCGAATTCAACGCCAACGTCTACACCGCCCAGCAGGCCGGCAACCTGTGCTGGAAATCCGCGCCGTCCCGAGCAACGAACTGATCGAGCAGTGCACCGAAGCCGAAGGCTGGAACGGTGCGATCCCGGCCGGCGAACCCAATCTGCGCCAGGTGTTCGGTGAAGGCGAAGCGAAGGGGCCGGGCGGCGGTTACGTGCCGGTCGCCTTCCTGCCGGAACTCTGGAACAAGGACTTCAAGATCATCTGGCGATTCACCTACGACAGCTGCAAAAGCCCGGTCTCCAAGGAAGCGCCCTTCCACACCCTCTCGGGCCCTGACCGCGACGGCGACATGGTGCCTGACAGCGAAGACGCCTGTCCGTCCGAAAAGGGCACGCTGCCCAACGGCTGCATGCCCGCCGCCCAGACCGACCCCGACGGCGACGGCGTGTTCGGAGCAGCCGACCTCTGTCCGGCCGTCAACGGGCTCGGCGCCCTCAACGGCTGCCCGGGCGGCATCGTGTCCCCGCCGCCGGGGAAGGAACCCACCGTGACCGTGGCGCCGAAAGCGTTTCTCGCGACGGTCGCCCACGGGCGCTCATCGGCAGTACGGTTGGCCGGACACATCCTCGTCAGGACGGGCCTGACCGTCGCCTGCCCGGCGGGTGGGCCCGCGTGCACGGTCAGCCTCGCGGGGACGGTCAGCGGAGCTCAGGCTGCCAAGGCGAGAAAGCCCGTCACCGTGGGGACGCTGCACGTGACGATCCCAGCCGGTAAGACGCTCGCCCTGGCGTTCCGTCTGGCCAAAAGAGGGGTCGCGCTGCTGAAGAAGCACCACAGGCTCAAGATCGCATTGAGCGGGAGCGCGCGTGCGGCCGGCAACCCCGCGCTCAAGCTGTCGGGCACGATCTACGTCCGTTACCCGCACGCCAAGCACTCCTAGTTCGGCCACAGCTGGACTCCCGCAGCCGGCGAGCCTGCTCCGGGCGGCGCGCCGGGGTCGCGCAACCGCCGATGCCCCAAAAACGGCCTCGATCTGTACGCTTGGGTTCTTGCGGGGGCATTTGGGTGACAGGACATGAGCGAAGCTGTCGAGTACGACATCGGCGCCCCCGTGAGCTGCAGCGACGGGGATTGCGGGCATCTCGTGCGTGTGGTCCTGGACCCGGTTGCCCGCACGATTACCCACATCATCGTCGAGCCAAAGCACCGTCCGGGTCAGGGGCGCCTGGTGCCCGTGAGTCTCGTCGACGGAAGCACGGGGAGGCCGCGGCTGCGTTGTAGCGCCGGTGAGTTCGACGAGCTCGAATTCGCCGAGGAGACCCACTTCTTCTCCGAGGGCGGCGAGGATCTGGGCTACGGCAACGGGGAGGTGTCGGTCTGGCCCTACTACGGCCTCGGCTCTGGCCTCGGCGGCGGTCTGCCGGAGGCCCCGCGGGCGTACTTCACGAGCCGCGTGCCCGCCAGCGAGGTCGAGGTGCGCCGAGGCGAACAGGTGCACGCGGTCGATGGCGACCTCGGACGCGTGCAGGGGCTCGTCGTCGACCCCAGCGACCAGCACATCACCCATGTGCTTCTGCAGGAGGGGCATCTGTGGGGTAAGAAGGAGGTGGCCATCCCAATCGGGTCAGTCAAGGTCGTCGATGACGAGGGCGTGCACGTTGATCTGAGGTGCGACGAGGTCAAGGACCTTCCGCCCGTCGCTCTTGCCGACCCGGGCTGATTCACGGAACGATGCCCACCCACCTGATTGGATCTGCTCAAGCCGAAGGTGATCGCCGGACCGGCGCAGGGCTTGTCTCACCGATAGCGCTCGGTGCTGTCGTCCGACCATGAAGCGCGCCGAGGAGCACGGTTGAGGAGGTTCGCTGCGGTGGTGGCGCTGCTGGCACCGACCGCCATGGCCGTGGTTGCCGCCGTCGCGCTGGCCGGCGACGTGGCGATTGCGGTGCTGGCCGTCGGTCTGGTGCTTCTGGCCAGTGGCGCGATCTGGTGCGCGCTGACGGCGCGGGGACGCCCGCGCGTCGCCGGTGCGGCCGCTGGGGGATTGGCGGTGGTGGGCCTGATCGTGGTGCTGGCTACTCACTGGCAGGGCGTGCTCGTGCTGGCTGTCCTGCTGCTGCTGCTCGCGCTGTTTGGGTCTGCCGCGCGCTATGCACTCGGGCGAGCAGGTGAGGCGGCGATGCCCGCGTCGGCGGCAACGAGCGTCGGGGCGCGCGGGAACGGCCGCGGGGTGCTGATCATCAACATGTGGTCGGGCGGCGGGAAGGCCGAGCGATTCGATCTCGTCGGGGAGGCCCGTCGGCGAGGCATCGAGCCGATCGTCCTTCAGCGCGGCGACGACCTGGTGCAGCTGGCGGAGGACGCCATCGCACGCGGCGCAGAGGTCGTCGGTATGGCGGGAGGCGACGGGTCGCAGGCGCTCGTCGCGACCGTCGCGGCACGACACGACGTGGCGCATGTCTGCATACCCGCAGGGACGCGCAACCACTTCGCGCTCGACCTGGGACTCGATCGCGACGATGTGCTGGGCGCGCTCGACGCCTTCAGCGACGGGCTCGAGCGGCGCATCGACCTGGCACAGGTCAACGATCGCGTGTTCGTCAACAACGCCTCGCTGGGCGTCTACGCGAAGGTCGTCCAGTCGGACGCCTACCGCGACGCCAAGCTGCGAGACATGGACCCGGATGCTTCCCGGAGCTGATCGGGCCGGATGCTGACCCGATCAGCCTCGAGTTCACCTCCCCCGACGCGGGCAGCTGTAGCGACGCCGCCGCTGATACTCGTCTCGAACAACCCGTACCAGCTGACGCATCTCTCGGGTGCCGGACACGCGCGCGAGCTCGACACGGGCACCCTGGGCGTCACGATCGCGCGGGTGCGCACGGCCTCGGATGTGTCCGAGCTCGTGGCGCTCGAGCTGGTCGGGTCAGGTCGCCCGTTTTCCCGGTCTGCTGTGCCTGGTCGACGCCGGAGTTCGAGGTTCGCTCGGACGGCCCCGTCGAGGTCGGCCTCGACGGGGAGGCGCTGTCTGATGGAGCCCCCGCTGCGCTTCACATCGATGCCCGGCGCGTTGCGGGTGCGCCTGCCTGCAGCACCGCGGCTCGCCCGGCCGCCCGCGCCGTGGCGCTCACGAAGGGCAACCTCGGCGTCGCTGCTGCGGGTGGCAGCCGGACGATGAGACGCCGCCGTCCCTCGGATACCGGGCCCGCTGCGGTCGGCCCGCGCGCGATTCGTACGGCGCACGGCGTCGCATCGTGAATCATGACCGTGCCCGCGCCGAGCCAGGTCGAACGCTGGATGCCGGGCGTCCGCGCGCTGCGCACCTATCAGCGCGCATCGCTGCGGCCGGATCTGGTGGCCGGAGTCGTCCTCGCGGCGATCCTGGTCCCGCAGGGCATGGCCTATGCGCAGCTGGCGGGGCTCCCCGCGGTCACGGGCCTATACACGACGATCGCCTGCCTCGTCGGCTACGCGCTGTTCGGCCCCTCGCGCGTTCTCGTGCTTGGCCCCGACTCGTCGATCTCGCCGCTGATTCTCGCTGCGATCACGCCCCTGTTGGCGGGCGGAGACGCGGGCAAGGCGATCGCCCTGGCCGGGATGCTGGCGGTCCTGGTCGGCCTGACCGAGATCGGGCTGGGGCTGGGGAAGCTGGGCTTCGTCGCCGACCTGCTCTCGAAGGAGGTCCAGGTCGGATACATGAACGGCCTCGGCATCACGATCATCCTCGGTCAGCTGCCGAAGCTGTTCGGCTTCTCCACCAACGCCGACTCGTTCCTCGACGAGGTTCAGCGCTTTCTTCGAAGGCCTGGATCAGACGGACTCGACGACGCTCATCGTCGGGCTCGCGGTCCTGGCGCTGCTGCTCGTGCTGCCACGGATCACCACCGCGTCTGCCGGCGATCCTGATCGCGGTCGTCGGCGCGACGCGTCGGCTCCGCCGCGTTCGGGCTCGCAGAACATGGTGTCGCGACTGTCGGCGCCCTGCCCCAGGGCGTCCCGACGCCGACCTTTCCGTGGACCAGCGCCGGCGATGTCGGCCCGCTGTTCTTCGCCGCCATCGGGATCACCCTCGTGTCGCTAACCGACACGATCGCCACCGCGACGAGCTTTGCGGCGCGGCGCGGCGACGAGGTCGAGCCGAACCAGGAGATGGTCGGCATGGGCGTCGCGAACATCGCCGCAGGGCTGTTCCAGGGCTTCGCCGTCTCCACCAGCGGCTCGAGGACGGCGGTCGCCGAGCAGTCGGGAGCCAAGAGCCAGCTCACCGGCCTCGTCGGTGCGGGTCTTGTCGCCGTGCTCCTGCTGTTCCTGAACTCGCTGCTGGCCGACCTCCCGCAGACCGCTCTCGCCGCGGTTGTGATCGTCGCCGCGCTGTCGCTGATGGACATTGCCATCCTGCGCCGCTACTTCGAGGTTCGCCGCAGCGCGCTGGGGTATCGCTGGTCGCGACGGCCGGCGTGATGCTGCTCGGTGTGCTGCAGGGCATCGTCGTTGCGGTCGCGCTGGCGATCCTGCTCTTCTTCCGGCGCAACTGGTGGCCGCACGGTGCCGTCCTGGGGCGGGTCGAGCGATCGAGGGCTGGCACGACGTCGCGACGCTACCCGGACGCCGAGCAGGCTCCCGGCGTCGTCGTCTACCGCTGGGAGGCGCCGCTGTTCTTCGCCAACGCCGGCGCCTTCCGCCAGCAGATCCGGAAGCTTGTACGCGAGACGCAAACCCGACTGGATCGTCCTGCAGTGCGAGGCGGTCACCGACGTCGACGTGACCGCGGCCGAGATGCTCGAGCAGCTCGACAACGAGCTGAACGCTGCGGGAGTCCATCTGGCGTTCGCCGAGCTGCGCGGCCGCCTGCAGGAGCTCACGCTGCGCTATGGCCTCATGGAGACGCTCGACCACGACCATTTCTATCCCACGCTCGAGGCCGCCCTGGACGCTGTCAGGACGAGCACGAGTCCGCACGGCGAGCAGGGGTCACGGGATCAAGAATGATCATCAAGGCCGGCGGCGTCCTGCACCGGCCGGTGCGACCTCGGGTGTCGGCGGGGAGGACGCCCTCGTTGCGGTTGACACGGGGAGCTGGGCCCGGTTAGGATCGGGCGGCCCGTCTCGTCCGCACTGTGATGTGTGCGACGGCGAGTTCTTTGATCGGGCTCTACTGAGGGGGGAAAGATGTTCAAGCCGCGCCACCTGGTGGTTCTGTCCGCCGTCGTCGTCGTGCTCCTGGCCGTCCCGTCGCTTGCCAGTGCGACGATCACCGAAGTCTTTGGCACGAGCGTGAAATGCACGACCCAGCCTTCGGGCGCGACCGCGGGGCAGCGCTGGTGCCCGAACTCGGGCGCGGCGACGGTCCCGGTCTGGGACGGGACGCCGATCGACGTCTCGGTCGCGTTCCCTGTCGCCACGGAATCGGACAACAACTACCCGGTCGTCGGCATCTACCACGGCTGGGGCGGCACGAAGATCCTTCCCTCGAGCGCAGCCGCACAGCGCTGGCTGACCAAAGGCTACGCCGTCTTCTCGATCACCGATCGCGGCTGGGGCTCCTCATGCGGAGGGGCGTCGACGAAACTGAAGGCGCCGCCGTGCGAACTCGGCTACATCCACCTGATGAGCCGGGCCTATGAAGTGCGCGACGTCCAGACGCTGCTCGGCAAACTCGCCGACGAAGGCGTGATCAACCCCCAGGCGATCGGCGCCACCGGCGGCAGCTACGGCGGCGGCATGTCGCTGCAGCTCGGCTCGCTCAAGGACCGCGTCGAACTTCCCAACCACGAACTGATCCCGTGGGAAAGCCCGGGCGGCAAACCGATGAAAATCGCGGCGACCGCACCGGAATACCCGTGGACGGACCTCGCTCAGTCGCTTGCAGCCCAACGGCAGCAACCTCGACTACGTCGCAAACTCGCCCTACAGCGGCCCGCTGGGCGACCACCGCTTCGGGATCGAAAAGAACAACTGGAACGGCTCGCTGTTCCTCGCAGGCTCGCTGCTCGGATACCTCTCGCCGGAATCGAACAACGACCCGGAAGCGAACATCAGGGCCTGGCACGCCTTCAACCTCACCGGCGGGCCCTACGACGGCAAACCGCTGGCGATCCAGCAGGAACATGCAGCTGCCCTACCACAGCCCGTACTACACCGATCTCTCCGAGTCGCCGGCTCCGGCGCTGATGGAGAACGGCTGGAACGACGATCTGTTCCCGGTCGACGAAACGGTCAAGTACTACAACAAGGTCCGCGCGGCCTACCCGAACCAGGCGATGCAGCTCTTTTACCTGGACCTCGGCCACAACCCGCGCTCGGCAAGCACGCCTTCGACGAGCGACGTCGGCAAGCTGACGGCGGCGCAGAACACCTGGTTCGGCTACTACCTCAAAGGCGAAGGCTCAGAACCGGCCGAAGCCAAAGGCGGCGTGAGAACGATCACGAGCTTCTGCCCGCAGAGCGCGGGCGGCTCGGGCGTCGAGCACGCGGCTGCGAACTGGGCGAGCCTGACGCCCGGCGAAGTCCGCTTCACCAGCGCGGCGGAACAGACGATCAGGCTCCCGGCACGGCGCCGACCCAGGCGTTCACGTCCGGGACGGTCTGCACGACGCAGGCCGCCGGCGACAACGCATCGGCAGCGACCTACAAGCTCGCGCGAAGCACCAGCGAGCGGCTTCACGATCGACGGCGCGTCGACGGTGATCGCCGAATTCTCGACTCTGGGAGCAAACGATCAGGTGATCGCTCGTCTGTACGACGAAAACGCCCCGGCCGGCACGCAGCAGCTGATCGGTCGCCAGACCTACCGGCCGCTGAACGTGGGCGAAGGCTTCACGAAGCAGACGTTCCAGCTGCACCCGAACGCCTGGAACGTCGCTGCGGGGCACGTTGTCAAGCTCGAGCTGCTCACGAAAGACTCGACCTACGCGCTCAACAACACCTCGCCGAACTCGGTTCAGGTGAAGAACCTCGAACTGCGACTGCCGACGACCGACGCCCCCGGCTCCGCCGAAGGCCTGGTCCAGGCACCGCTGCCCCACTACCTGCCGCCCGGCTACACGCTCGCGCAGAAACGTGATCCCGGCCGCACCGGGCGCTCCGACGCTCTCGAGCGGCTCGACACCGAACGCAGACGGCGTGTTCACGCTCTCCTGGGAACCCACCCAGGCGGCGACGGCACCCACCTACACCCTGCAGCACAAGAACGCCAGCGGCGAATGGGCGAATGTGGCAACGGGCCTCACCGGGCAGCGAATACGCCTTCACGGGCGGGCAGCCCGGAGTCCGAAGGCACGTGGACCTACAGGGTCACGGAGTCAAACGAAAGCGAAGCAAGCGAACCCTCGGCTGCCTCGGCTGCGATCAAGGTCGATCAGAGTGCGCCGAACGCGCCGAGCGTCGAGTCCCGACCGTGCGCCGGACTATGCGGGTGGCGGTGGCTGGTACAAGGACACGGTGACGCTGTCCTTCACAGACAACGGCGATCCGCTGTTGAGCGATGGGAGCGCGGGTTCGGGCGTTGACCGGGGTTCGATCCCGGCGCCGCAGACGTTCACCACCGATGGCTCGCATGAAGCCAGCGGGTACGGTCACCGACAACGTCGGCAACGTCTCCGCGCCCGGTAGCGCGACGGTGCAGGTCGACGCGACCGCGCCGACGGTGGAAGCCAGCTGTCCCGCGCCGGTCGTCGATCGGTGCCAAAGGCGTCAATGCGACGGTCACGGCGTCCGACGGGCAGTCCGGCCTGGCGGTCGACCCGTCCGGCACGGTGCCGATCGACACGAGCACGGCGGGCGTAAAGACGGTCAACGCCACCGCGGTCGACAACGTCGGTCACGAAACGGTGGCGTCCTGCTCGACGCTGGTCGGCTTACACGCAGGTGATCACTACGCAACCTGAAAAGCACGCTGACGATCAAAGCGGGCCAGGCGGTTCGAGCTGACCGAAACGGCCAAAGTGAGCGGCAATGTGTCGGTCAAGCCGGGCGGTGCCCTGGATGTCGAGGGAGCGACGATCTCTGGTCCGCTGAAGGCCGAACGGGGCGACGCTGCTTGCGTATCTGCGGCGCCAAAGCGCGCCGGTGTGACGGTGTCAACAGCACCGGCTCGGTCGTGATCGGGGACGGCAGCGAAGCGTGCCCGTCGAACAAATTCGGCGGGAAAGTGACGGTCAAGGGCAATAAAGCGGGTGTCCTGGTCGACGAAAACATGTTCGGCTCGTTCTTGAAGGTGCTGAACAACGAAGGCGGCACGACGGTGATCAACAACACGGTCGCCGGCGAACTCGTCGTCAAAGGCAACACCGGAACGGTCATCGACACGCCCAACGCAGTCGAAGGTAAATCGAAAATCCAGTAGCGTCAGCCCCGCTCGGCTCGGCTTGCGTTGCTGGTTGCGCGGGCTGACGCCGAGCGTGTGAGCTCTGCGCCGTCGAGGTTCAGGTCGCCGTGGCGGGTTCCGGTCTAGAACCGGCGGGCCGCGACGCCTCGCTGTCCGATGCCGGTGGCTCGGTGGGTATCCAGCGGCTGAAGAAGAGCGCGATCAATGCAAGGATGGCAAGCACCGAGAGCGCCGTCCGCAGTCCCGTCAGACGGGCGGTTTCATTCTCTTCGACGATGGCTTCAGATGCCTTGGGTGGCACATGCGCCTTCTTCAGCCCTTCTTCCAGTTCGGCGTCGGAGATGAACGGCGCTCCGCCCGAGAGCTGGCTGGATGTCTGGGCTTTGACCGGTGCCGGCACCGCCGAGTTCTGCTCGACGCCGGTCAGGAACGAGGTCGTCAGTGCGGCTATGACGATCGCGCCGGTTAGTGCCGTGCCGACCGAGATCCCGAGGTTGGTGATCGTGTTCTGCAACCCGCCGACCTCGTCGCTGTGCTCGTCGGAGACAGAGGAGACGGTGATCGCACCCAGTTGTGAGGCGAGGCAGCCGATGCCGACACCCGCGAGCAGCATCGGCCAGGTGGTGATCTCCGCGCCGGCGCCGGCGTTGAGCGCCGCCACCATCACCGCGAGCGCCGCGAACAGCATCGTAAAGCCGATCCTCACCACCCGTCGCGGCGACGCCCGGGCGAAGAACCTGGGGATACCGGCGGCCGCGATTATCAGTGTGAGCGACAGCGGCAGCAGCCGCACGCCGGTGTCGATCGCCGAGAGGCCGAGCGCGACGGAGAGGAACAGCGGTATTGCGAAGAACAGACCGCCCTGTAGGAAGTACTGGAAGAAGAAGGCGGTCAGCCCGCCGCGCAGTTCCGGGTTGCGGATGCTCTTCAGGTCGATCAGGGGCTCGCCGCCGCGTGCGATCACCCGGTCCTCCCAGGCCAGGAACATCGCCAGGACGAGCGCGCCGCCGAGTATCAGCCAGATCACCGGTGAGAGGTGCAGCCATTCGGGTGCGCCAGGCTTGGGCTGCACGAACCCCCAGGTGCCCGAGCGCAGGATCCCGAACACGATCAGCCCCAGGCCGAGTCCCGACAGCGCGGTGCCGACCAGGTCCAGCCGCACGCCCTTCTGGGCGACGCCGTCCGCCATGCGCCGGGCCAGCAGCAGGATCGCCACCACGACCAGAGCCTCGCCGGCGAACACGTAGCGCCAGGAGAGGTAGGTCGTGAAGAGCCCGCCGATGATCGGGCCCAGCGCGACTGCGACCGCCGCCGCGGAGGCAACCAGGCCATAGGCGCGAGGGCGTTCCTCGCGATCGTAATTCGATGCGACCAGCGCCACGATCGCGGGGAGGATCAGCGCCGCTCCGATGCCCTCCAGGCAGGACCAGCCGATCAGCAGGACGCCAAGGCTCTGCGAGATGGCCGTGATCGACGACCCGAAGCCGTAGATCACGCAGCCGATGCTGAAGGCACGCTTGCGGCCCCAGATCTGACCCAGCTTCCCGCCGGTGATCATCAGAGAGGCCATCACCAGCGTGTAGAGCGTGATCGCCGTCTGGATGCCGGTCACGGTCGTCCCGACATCCTTCGCGACGGTCGCGATCGAGACGTTCATCACCGAGCTGTCGAGCATCATCAGGAACTGGCCCGCGCAGAGCGTCACCAGAACCGCACTCGCGGCAGTCCTCGCCTTACCCTCCATCCACGACCAGGGCCTCGAGGGGGAAGTGCCGAGTGGAGCAATCCATCGTGGCGTGATCCTTCGGGTCACCGTCAGGCATGGCGCGAGCATAACCGAGTGCCGCGACGGCGACGGCAGGCCCTCGCCGGCCGAGCGCCGTCACCGGAAATCCTTTCGAGACTCGGCTTGAGCGCCAATCATCGGGCGTTGGTTGACCCCCGGGCTGCTCGACATCGGCCAGATGTCTGAAGATCGGCCGAGCCGTTGTTGTCGCTGGATAGTGGCGCCGGCGTCGCGCGGGCGTAAGACTCTTCGATACGGCGCGGGTGGTCTGCGCCGAGCTGCGCGGGCCGATGTCGCTCGGGGTCGGATCCGCAGGCACAAAACGCCCCCTGAGTCGTTGCAAGGCGTATAGTCGCGTGTATGCCAGGGGGGGCGGTCTTCAGGCTGGGGCGCGTGCTGCTCGCGTGCGTGTTGCTGACCGCGGTGCTGAGTGCCGCAGCACAGGCTGATCCGTCGGCCTACGTGCTTGAACAGCGCGAGGGCTCCAACAGTTCGATCATCACGCTCTCGAGCGCCGGGCTGCGCTTCGAAGCGCTTGCCCCGCGGCGGGCCGGAGGCACCAAGCGCAGCAAGCGGGCAAAGCCCGTGCTCGCGGTTGCGATCCGCTACGGCGACCGGCGGGTCCTCTTGGTGGACTTCCCACATAGGCAATACCAGCAGCTTCAGCTGGGCAGCGCGGTCGCCAGTTACGAGGCCGAAGTCAAGGCGATCGCGAAGGCGCAGCCGTCGGCGAAATTGCCGCCCGCCCCGGGCAGCAGGGAAACGAGCGGCCAGGTCTCGCTCAAACCTCGGCCGGCAAAGCTACGCGCGCTCGGGCTCAGGACGCGAATCGGCGGCCTGCCGGCCCGTGCCTACCTGCTCACCCAGGGCCCGTTGCGGGAGCGCCTCTGGTACGCCTCGGGTCTACCGGGACCGCCGCCCGCGATCCGGGCAACCCTCGCAAAGGCGTTCGGCGGCTCCGGAACCCTGTCGCGCGCACTCGCTGCGCATTCGGCGCAGATCCCGCTGCGCATCGACGAAGCTCACGGCAAGCGCTGGCGCACCGTGCTGCGCACGATCCGCGTCCGACACGGTGTCCTTCACGCGAAGGCTCTGGGAGCGCCGCATGGCTTTGCGAAGAAGCCGAGCGCCGCCGGCTCCAGAGCGCACTCTGCCTCGGTGCCGGCGGACCCGATCCGCTGCGGCATCACGATCCTCTCGCCGGTCGGTTGTGTCACCGGCGTGACTGACGGTCCGATCAGCGAACACCCTGCGATCTGGGCTTTCTATTGGGGACCGCGTTTCGCCGAACACACCGACTTCGTCAGCTCGATCAACAAAGGTCTCGAGGACATGGTGGGCGATCAGTTCGCCGGGCCGGGGTCGAGCACCTTCTGGTCGGGGCTGGGGCAATACGGCGTACACCGCGGGAAGCTGCTCGGATATGAAATCGACGGCGGCAAACCGGCGCCGAGTGTCGGCTCGTGGAACTTCGCCGACGTGATCGCCTACACGTTCACGCACCGGTTCGGTTCGGACGCACCGAACTACTGGTGGCGACTCTCCGACGAAGATCCGATCTTCGCCGTGTTCGTCGATCAGAGCGAAGTTGCGAACAGCGGTTGGGGGGGCTACCACTTCTTCACGCCGTCGGAGGGGATCCTCTTCTCGTTCCTGGTTCATCCGGCGATTCCCTGGTTCATCGTCAAGGTGCCCGGCCTTGACAGGATCACCCACGAACGCCAGAGCCCCGCCTACCTGTCCGCGCTGGACACCACGACCGAGCGGGCCTCGCACGAGTTTGCCGAGGCCGCGACCGACCCCTACCCCTTCCTGAGCTGGTCGGACCCGCTCAAGGAGCCAATCTGGGAGAACGGCGAGATCGGCGACATCTGCGAGCAAGAAAGCTACCCGTGGGGCGAAGCGACTCGTACGGAAAAGCGCGGAACGGCCGTCGATCCCTATTGGTCAAACGATGCCAACGCCTGTGTCCCCGACGCCAGGCCGACCGGCCAAATCGTGTTCCCCACCGGAGAACAGACCTACTCGTGGGGCGCGGAAGCCACATTCATCGTTCACACCGATGACATCTTCGACGGCTCGGTCCCTGACCCGGAGATCACCTGGAACGACGAAGTCACCCACCAGGTACTGGGCCAGGGCTTCGTGTTCACGACCCGGAGTCTGTCGCCGGGTACACACCGCGTCTACGCGCGCATCGTCGACACCAAGGGCGGCGTCCGCGTGACCGATCCGTTGACGGTCCACGTCGTGGTGCAGCCTCCGGCGGTCGCCATCAGCGGGCCGGCCAAAGGCTCCGTCTACGGCAGCGACCAGTTCATCAACTTCCGCGGCACGGCGTTGGACCCGCACGACGGGGACATCGGCGCGAACGCGACCTGGCTCGTCGACGGCGTGGCGGTTGGCAAAGGCGCGACGCTGCTTGCGCACAACATTCCCACGGAAGGCACGCACACGATCACCTTGAAGGCCACCAACTCGGGTGGCGTCACCTCGAGCGCATCGACCAGCGTCGTCGTCGGTGCTCCCACAGGCAAACCGAGCGTCGTCATCACGAGCCCCGAATATGGTTCCTTCTTCGCGCCCGGCGAACCGATCAAATTCAACGCCGAAGCGCAGGCGCTGGGCGCCGCGACGGTCTCCGAATACGTCTGGAGCGACGACCTGGACGGTCTGCTCGGCGCGACCAAGGAAGTCACCCACACGCTCTCGGGATTCGCCTGCGGCGGATTCACGCAGCATCACGTGACCGTCACGGTCACGGACAGTCTCAAACGAGTCGCCAGCGACACGATCGAAGTCAACGACGGCCAGGTCTGCTGAGCCCCGCGGCCGCACCCGCAGGGCGATGGCTCGGCTCAGCGAGGTGCCGACTGCGCGACGCCGCCACCTGTTCGCCAGCGGCCCGGCCTGACAATGACCGCGAGTGCCGCCCAAGGGTTCATTTCGCCCTGCGCTTCTTGCCCTTGTGCTTCCTGATGCCGCGGACTGTCACGTGCGCGACGGGGCCCTTGCTGTTGCCGGGCGAGAGGGCCGTGACGCTCGCGGTGAGCGACACGGTGGGGGCGATGCCCGCGAGGGAGACCGAGCGGCCGCGTGCCGCGACGAGTTGCAGCAGTTTGCGTCCGTCGCTCGTTGTCAGATAGACGGCGTGGCGGAAGCCCGCCGGGCGACCGGCCCAGTGGACGGTCACCGTTCTGCCCCTCCGCGTCAGGGTGAGACCCCTGGTGCGACCGGGCCTCGGGGGGCCAGGAGCCCTGTAGGAGGTGAGCTGGAGCGTGGTTCGGGGACGGCCGTTCTGTTCGACGATCGCCTCGATCTTGCGTAGGCCGGCGGGAGCATCGGCGGGTCGGAAACGCAGACTGCCGCGAGCGCTGCTGGTCGAGCCGATGACCCTGTGGACGTCCTTGCCGCTTTCCGCGAAGCGAACGATCTGCCCGGCCACCGGCTTCAGGCGCCAGTGGAGTTCGCGGGCGCGGCGCCTGCCCGTGACGCTCGCCCTGACGGACGGCTTGGGCAGGCCATTGGCCTGGCGAATGCGCGTGATCGGCACAGATCCGGAGGCACTGATCTTCCAGTCCCCAGCAGACGGATTCTTGATGACCACGTATGTCTTCCCGTTGACGGCCTCACCGGCGAAGAAGTGAGCGTTGCTGACGTATGGCGTGGTGCGGGTCACCGCCACGTTCTCTCCGTCGGGCCCCGTGACTGTCACGTCGGGCGCCTGGCCCGGCGGCCCGTCGATCGACCACGCCAGCGATGGAAGCCCGGCGGGGATCTGGAAATGCTGCTCGGCCGCGGAGGTTTCGGCGGTCGGTTTGACGGGGCGCCACGGACCGAGGTCACAGCCGGTGAAGGCGTCGAAGTCTTCACCCCAATGCGTTCCACTCCCACGCCCTCGCCCAGGACTTCAACGCAGGCCGCGATGCCGAGGTTGGATACGAGGGCCTTCGCGCCGGCGCAGGGCGTGTAGATGTAGAGCGAGACGCAGCCGTTCACCGATCCCTCGACATCGAAGTTGTGCAGTCCCGCGATCCACCCGGCGACGGCCCCTTCGATTTTGACGATGCTGAGTTCCCACTGCGCCTTGCCGCCGAATTCGAACAGCCCGGCCGAGGAGAATCGCACAAAGGCGCTCCCCAATTCGAGTTTCTGGGCCAGCTTCGCGTCGCCGTCAACCTCGACGATCCACGGGTCGGCGAGCACCGCCGTGACCGAGCCGTCGACCGAGAACGCCGTCTTGCCTGCGACCGAGGGCCCGGCGCTCAGTGTGATCTGACCCTTGAGGGTCGTGGGATTGGTCGCAACTTCAAACGCCATCCCTGAAGGAACACTCCCGTCGCGATCGCCGCGTTGAGATTGCCGACGCTGCCCTTGAGGAAGGCGAAGTGACCCTGCTTGATGCCGAACCCGGCGCCGACCGTCAGATGGTCATCGAAATCGAGAACGACCTTTGCGCTGCCCGACCAGGTTTCCGGGCCCTGGTACTTGAGATCGACTTCCTTGATCTGCATCGCAAGGACGTCGATCTCGGGGATCTTGATCTCGAAGCTGCTGAATTCCGCACCGTGATCGTTGTCGGTCTTGAAGCTTCCCTTCACCGTCAGGGCGCCGAAGTAGTTGAACGGGAAGAAGTCGAGCGTAAGCGTGGGTGTCACCACGGCCTTGCCCGATTCGGTGAAGACCGCCGTGACGGCGGTCAGCGGGATGCCCTGGAGCTGCTTGACGCCGCTGACGTCCAGTCCGACGACCTGCTTGGGCTTGCCGGTGGAGTTCTGATCCAGCGGGACGGGCGTCGTGCTGTCGTTCTTGAAGCTCCAGTCGATCGGCCCGACGTAGAAGGGCAGATCCGGATCTCCCAGAACCGACACCGTGAATCTCGCCGTGGGCGCGCTCTTGATTGTCCGCGCCACCGGATCGATCGTCAGTTTCCGGTCACCTTCGAGTGGATGCAGGACCAGGCCGTCGATGTTCACATCCGTGCCTTCCGCCAGATATGTGCTCGTCCCTTCCTTGCGCAGACACCCCACTGCCCGCAGATCGACGTAGGCGTAACGCACGGTTTTGGTGCAGTTCTCAGAGATTCGCGTGAGCGTTGTGACGCTGCGGGGGGTCGGGCCGGCGCTCGGAACAGGCGTGGCGGTGATCGTCGCTTTGCTGTATTCGACGGCCGCCGCGGCCCCCGTCGCCGCCGTGACGGTCATCGTCGTGGCTGATTCGGTGCCCTTCAGGGGATTCGGTGAGAAGGTCGCGCTCATCCCCGCTGGAAGGCCGCTCACGCTGAACGTCACGTTGCCCGTGGAACCATTGAGGCGATTGATCGTCAACGGGTCGGGCTTGGACTGGCCCTGGAGCACGTCGAGCACGCCGACGCCGGGGGAGAGCGTGAAGTTGGGCGGCTGCGGCGCTTCGGGCGTGACGATCGTCAGGTCGTCGATCGCGACTGGATCACCAAAGTTCGCCGCTTCGGGATCCTTCACGTCGAAGTAGGCGATTTCCGCTTTCGCAGAGGTGACTTCCAGGCGTGTGGAGAAGGGCTGCCCCTCGGTCACGACGACCGGCCCGCTCTGCTGGATTACTTCGTTCTCCGCGTTGTAGCCGATCAACTCCACCGGCGCCGTGTACGATTCGCTCCCGATGAAGCCGACGTAGACGCTCACCGCGCTGGCCGCGGTCGCGAGCTCGCCACGGGTGTTTGGCACCCCGGAGAACTCTTCGCAGAAGGGGACGCAGGTCTCGATATCGGCGACGTGGCTGCCCGAGTGCGCCTGGCCGGCGGCTTCGCGGACGACCGGCGCGTAGCCGGGGTCGCTCGGCTGGGTGAAGGACACACCCGCCGAAGCCGCGTACTGGGTACTCACGGTGGTGCCAGGCGCCAGGTCGTCGAACGTCACCACCTTGCTCGCCCCATGTGCCGCTCCGGCGCTCAGCAGCGTCCCGATGACGGCCAGCAGGAGCGCCGTCCGAAATCGCGAGCCCGGAAGCCCACGCCCCCCAAACCACCGCATCTGCCACCCCCGTTCCCCACCTTACTTGTGGGTCGCTCTCATCGATCCACTCAAGCTACCTGATCGGGGAGCGTGCGGAATTGTGCAGCGGACCCAGAGGTGAGTTCAATTCCCTTGGCAAATGGCCAATGCAGGACCGCTCGGGTGAAGTGTCAACGAGTGCGGGCGGTCGTGAAGCGGCCGTGCAAGCGTCGACGGGGTCCTGCCGTCGATCGCGATCACGATCGGTCCGCTGCTCTTGTATCTCGATCACCGCGTGCAGATCATCCGATACCGGGCCGTTGGCTGGCTGCTGACGGTGGGCCCGGTGATGCTTGTCGCCACGATGTCAGGCACTGCGCTGGTCGCCACGACGGGCATCGCATCCGGCGTGCTCCTGCTCGCCACCGCCGCTGCAGGCTTCCACGACCTCGCCGGAGTGCGAAACCGAGCCGAGCAATGACCGGGCCGGCGGGAGCCTAGGCCGCCAGCTGCGGCGACTGCCTGTTGCGAATGCAGTGGCTGCGCGCGTGCTCGAGCGCCTGGGCGAAGGTCGGGATCAGGTGGCTCGGGGTCGGTAGTGCATCCAGCACACCGAGGTGCGCCAGCAGCGCTCGATGTTGATCGTTGACGGAGGTCAAGCAGGACGGTCACGTCGTGGTGCTGAAGATGGGTGATCAGGTCTCCCAGAGCCTGCGCGCCGGTGCTGTCCAGGACGCGCAGGCGCCCCAGGCGCAGGATCACCACCTCGACGTCGCTGGCCTCGGCGAGCTCGAGCAGGAAGCGCTGGGCGGCGCCGAAGAACAGCGCTCCATCGAGCCGGTAGGCGACGATGTGCTCGTGCAGCAGGGCGTGCTCGAGCTCGTCGTCCACGTCCACTCGCTCGATCGTCTCCTGCTCGAAGGTGGTGCTCTCGGCGACGGCCCGCAGCGCCAGCAGCGATGCCAGTGCGACCCCCACGCCCACCGCGATGACGAGGTTGAAGGCGACCGTCGCCGCGGCCGTCGCAGCGAGCAGCAGGGCGTCGCTCCGCGTGGAGCGCAGGATGCGCCTGACGGTCCCGAACTCGACCATCCGGACAGCCGTCACGATCAGCACGCCCGCCAGCGCAGCCAGCGGGATACGGGCCAGTGCAGGAGCAAGCGCGACCGCGATGACCGCCAGCACGAGGCCATGGATGATCGCGGCAGCGCGCGTCCGGCCGCCGGCCTTGACGTTCACGGCGGTACGCGCGATCGCGCCGGTGGCGGGCATCCCGCCGAAGAAGGAGACGGCGACATTCGCCATGCCCTGGCCGAACAGCTCGCGGTTGGGGTCGTGGGCCTCCGTGTCGGCCATGCCGTCGGCGACCTTGGCCGACAGCAGGCTCTCCACGGCCGCCAGCGCGGCGACCGCCATGACGGCTCCGAGGACGGCGCTGACGTGAGCGGCCGAGAGGTCCGGCAGCGAAGGTGCCGGTAGGCCCGCTCGGGATCGTGCCGATCCGGGTGACCGAGATGCCTGCGATCTCGGTCACTGCGGTCGCCGCGGCCACTGCGAGCAGCGAGGCGGGCAGGGCGCGATGCAGACGGGGCAGGCCGCTCATGAGCGCCGCCACGAGCGCCGCGATCGCGAGGGCGCTCCAGCCCTGCCCGTCCCACCGGCCGAGCGCCCTGACCGCCACCGCGGCCGTGTTGACGCCGGGGGGCTTCGCGACTCCGAGCGCCGCCGGCACCTCCTGGAGGAAGATCAGCATCGCGATGCCCAGGGTGAACCCCTCGATCACCGGCCAGGGGAGCAGCCCGGCGTAGCGCCCAGCCGGGCGGCTCCGGCGAGGATCAGGAGCACGCCGGCGAGCAGCGCGACGATCACGACTCCGGAAGGGCCCACCGAGGCGACCACGGGGACCAGGACGACGGTCATCGCCCCCGTCGGTCCACTGACCTGGACGTTCGACCCGCCGAAGATGCCGGCGACGACCCCGGCGATGATCGCCGTGATGAGCCCCGCCTCGGCGCCCAGGCCCGAGGCGACGCCGAAGCCGAGCGCCAGCGGGAGCGCGACGACGGCCACCGTCACGCCGGCCAGGACGTCCGCGCGCCAGCCGGTGCGCAGGCCGCGGTAGTCGCGCGAGCTTGGCAGGAGCGCGGCGAGCGCCCGTCGGTCTAGGATCGCTGCAGCTCGTCGCGGGCTGGCTGTTGCCGTGTCGAGCAGCATCTCGCGCGACAGCTGGAGCACCTCGCTGATCCGCTCGTCGGCTATCGAGTAGACGACCATCGGCCCGGCCCGGTGGGCCATCACCAGGCCGGCAATGCGCAGCTGGGCGAGATGCCGCGAGAGCTGGGGTTGGCTGGTGTCGACGAACTCCAGCAGCGCCGAGACGGTCTTGGGTCCCTCGCCGAGCAGCTCCAGCACCGTATCCGAACGGGGTGTGCCGAGGGCCTTGAAGAACTCCGCCTTCAGTTGCGGTATCTCGGGCATGCACTGCCAGTATATACGCATAAACGCATATGCCGTATCCATGTTCGGGAGTGCGGCGCCGCTGCGGCCGTTGAGGTTGAGGCGTGCAGGGAACAGACGAGCAGCTACTCCACGGCGTCGCGCCGGTGAATCCGCTCCCTGGAGTCAGTGGTGCAGGTCTTGAATGATCTGGTTGGCCACCGGGGAGCCGAGGCCCGAGGCCATGTCGAAGCCGGTGGTCGCCGTGCAGCAGGACACGCCGCTGAAGACCGCGTTTGCCGCCCGCTGGTGATGTCCAGGAACGATCCGGGGTTGTGCTGGGCGATCGAGTAGAGCAGCGGGGGGACGAACCCGGGGTTGGGCAGGCCGGCCTGTTTCGCCTGCTGGTCCCAAAGTGCGATCGTCGCGGCGACGAGCGGTGTGGCCGCGCTGGTGCCGCCGACGACCGAGATCGTCTGGCCGGCTGAGGGGCCGCAGCCCGACACTTCCTTTGAGCAGATGATCACGTAACCGGGGGCCGGGTCGGCGAAGGCGGAGACGTCGGGAACCATTCGCTTGGCGCTCTGCGAAGGGATCGCGGGCTGCCACCAGGGGCGGTTCGTGAACGTGCTGAAGCCGCCTCCGCCGCCGGCGGCCTGCGTGTACGGCGCGGGGTACTCGGTGTCGTTCCACACGCCCGAGGATTCGATCGCGTTCGCCGGTGTCAATGCGAGGTTCGTGCCGCCGACCGCCAGCACCCACGGCGAGGTGGCGGGCCAGGAGGCCGACTGCTTCTTGTCAGCGCTCGTCAGCTGCGCGGTCGGCACCCCATGGGCGCAGGCCGAGGAGCCACTGTCGCCGGAGGCGACGACGATCGTGATGCCCAGCGACGCGGTCGCCGCGGCCTGGCGGTTGAAGAGCGTGCGAGCCGCCGTATAGGGCGCGACGCTGGCCTCGCAGACGCCGTAGGAGATCGAGATCACGTTCGGGAGCGGGATGTTGTTCTTCGTCGCCTGCAGCGGTTCGGCGAGCAGCTTGAGGGCACCCTGCGGATCGGCCTGTCCCAGCGCCTTCACCCAGAGATCGAGGCGCGACAGCTTGGGCGCGACCATCGCGACGGTCATCGCGTCAAGCGAGCTCTCGAGGATCGGCGCGATGTTCGAGGCGCCGTGGATCTGCATGCGCGGTCCCGGCGAAGCCGAAGCAGTTGCGGTAGGCGTTGACATCGCTGATCGGAGTCGGCGCTTCGCCGAGGATGGCAACCCGAGCGCCCTGCCCCTGCAGGCCACTCGGCGTGCAGCTGGGCGATCCCGTAGGCGCTGAGGATCTGGTTCGGGAACAGCCCGGAGCTCGAGAAGACACCCGCGGGGTAGGTCGTGGTGGCGCAGCCCGGTTCGATCGTCCCCGTACGGGTGGGCGTGCCTCCCTCCACCGACGCGATCCGGGCTCGAGCGGTGGACCGAGCCGAACTGGCGGAGGCTTTCTGGGTGACGTACAGCCCCAGGCCCGCCACGGTGTCGACGTTGCCGTTCAGACCCGAGCCGAGCTTCGGCGTGTTGACCGGCAGCGCGACGGCCTGGTTGGGCTGGCCGGTCGCATAGAGGTTCCACTTCGTGCCGAACAGCTTCTGGGCGTTCTTGATGCTGATCGTCGCACCGACGCGCAGATGGGTCACATCGACCTTGGCCGTGACGCCGTAGGGCTTGAATGCGCCGACGACGGCGTTGCGCCGAGACGAGGAGGCACCGTATTTGCTCTGCAGCGAGGACAGCGTCAGATATTTGCCGTAGGTCGAGGAGGCGGGATTGCTGGCCGCCTTGACAGCGTTCTGAATGCCCTGCTGGTTGGCGATCATCCCCAACTCGAGCGTGAGCTTCAGCCCGGTCGAGGCGGGTCCAAGATTCTTCAGACCCTTATGAGAGATATCTCCGTAGTCCACGCTCGTCGAGGAGGCGAGGGCCGAGGCCGGAGATCGCGTTCAGCGCCGCCAGCACGACGAGGATCGAAGCCAGCCGGGTGTATGAGCTGACGCTATGCATCTTTTCTCGATCAACCGGCAGGGACGTCCTGCGCCGACGGCACCCCCGGCGGCGAGAGACGAGCAATCGCTGCGATCGTACTCCTCGGCCGTGCCCGGTGTTTTGGTTCAGGCAGCGTCCGTCCGGCTTTTGCAGGAACCTGCGTGGATGCTTCCGCTTGGTGTGTTCGGAGACGCCGCGCGATGGATGGCGTCGTCGAGCGCGGGGATTGTACGATCACGACGGATCGGGTTTTGCGACCGCTGCGAACGGCGCGCAGTGCGGGAGGATTGGAAGCGGTGAGCGGGATCCGAATTCGAGCCAGACATGCGGCTGCATGACCAACGACCTCGCACGCTGGCAGTTCGCAACGACGTCGATCTACCACTTCCTGTTCGTGCCCGGTGACGATCGGGCTGGCCTTCCTTGTCGCGCTTGCTGCAGACGGCCTACTACCGGAACGACCGGCCGGAGTACCGGCGGCTGACGAAATTCTTCGGCACGCTGCTGCTGATCAACATCGCCGTCGGCGTCGTCACCGGTCTCGTGCAGGAGTTCGAGTTCGGGATGAACTGGTCGGCGTATTCGCGGTTCGTGGGGGACGTCTTCGGTGGTCCGCTGGCGATGGAGACGCTGGCGGCCTTCTTCCTGGAGTCGACTTTCCTCGGGCTGTGGATCTTCGGCTGGGGGAGGCTGCCCAAGCGCGTCCATCTGGCGTGCATCTGGCTGGTCGCGTTCGGCACGATGCTCTCGGCGATGTTCATCCTCGCCGCGAACTCGTGGATGCAGCATCCCGTGGGCTACGTGATGAACCACCAGGGTCAGCCGGAACTGAACAACGTCTGGGCACTGTTCACGAATCCGACGTTCCTGTGGGGCTATGTCCACGTGATCTTCGCCTCGCTGGTCACGGGCTCGCTGGTGATGCTGGCGATCTCGGCGTGGCATCTGCGCAAGGGCAGCGAGGTGGCGGGCTTTCACGCCGCCGCAAAGCTCTCGGTGCTGGTGCTGCTTCCGGCGATCCTGCTGCAGATGTTCGTCGGCAACAAGCTCGGCGAGATCGAGGCGACCTACCAGCCGATGAAGATCGCGGCCGCCGAGGCGCAGTGGGAAAACTGCCAGCCCTGCTCGTTCTCGGCCTTCCAGATCGGCGGCGGCAAGAACGACAAGACCCCGACGCAGCTGATCGCGATCCCGCATCTGCTGTCGGTGCTCGCGACGGGGACGTTCGGCGGAGCCGTCGTCGGGCATGAACCAGCTGCAGCGCGAAGACGTCAAGAAATACGGCCCCGGCGAATATGTCCCCAACGTGTTCGTGCAGTACTGGTCGATGCGGGTCATGGCCTACCTCGGCTCGCTGATCGCGCTGCTGGCCCTGTGGGGTGGCTGGCTGCTGCACCGCGGCACGGCTCGATCGCTCGAAGTGGTTCCTGAGGGTGTCGCTCGCGGCCGTCGTGACGCCGTTCGTGATGAACACGGCGGGCTGGCTGCTGACCGAGAACGGGCGTCAGCCCTGGATCGTGCAGGGACTGATGAAGACCGCCAACGCGAACTCGCCGTCGGTCACCTCGACGGATATCTGGATCAGCCTGATCGCCTTCCTGCTCGTCTACGTCGCGCTCGGCGCGGCCGATCTCCTGCTGATGCTGCGCTACTCGCGCAAGGAGCTCGACGACGGTCACGACGAAGGCCCCGAGGCGCCCGGGGCGGGCGCCACCACGATCCCGGCGCTTACCTACTAGGAGTATCGGTGGCAGCTGCACACCATCTGGTTCGTGATCGTCGCCTTCTTCTGGGTCGGGTTCTTCGTGCTCGAGGGATTCGACTTCGGCGTCGGCGTGCTGCACACGATCGTCGGCAGGACCGACGCCGAGCGCGAGGTGGCGCTGAGCACGATCGGGCCCTGGTGGGACGGCAACGAGGTCTGGCTGATCGTCGCCGGCGCCGGCACCTTCGCCGCGTTTCCCCTCTGGTACGCGACGATGTTCTCGGCCCTCTACCTGGCTCTGCTGCTGGTGCTCTTCGCGCTGATGGCGCGCGGCGTGTCACTCGAGTTCAAAGGCAAACACGAGGGCCCACGCTGGCGCACGACCTGGCGGTGGTGCGCGACGCTCGGGAGCCTGCTGATACCGCTGCTGCTCGGCGTCGGGCCTCGGGGACCTGCTGGTCGGCCTGCCGATCAACTCGAGCCACGACTACACCGGCGACTTCTTCAACCTGCTGACCCCCTACGGGCTCTGGACCGGCCTGACGCTGCTGAGCCTCTGTCTGCTCCACGGCGCCAGCTTCCTCAAGCTGCGGACGACCGATGTGATGCGCGAGCGCGCCCGCGGCGCCGCCCGGCCGCTGGGCTGGGCCGCGATCGCGCTCGTGATCGGCTGGGTGATCTGGACGCGCAACATCGCCGGCGGCGCCGACGTCCCCGGCCCCGTCGAGGTCGCTCGCGGTGATCGCCGTCGCTCTTCGCGGCCCGAGCCGCCGTCGACGGACTACGACGGCTGGGCCTTCGCCGCCTCGGCGGTCGCGATCGCCGGCGACCGTCGGCTCGATCTTCATCGACCTGTACCCGAACGTGATGATCTCGAGCACGAACTCCGCCTACAACCTGACGGTCAACAACGCGGCCTCCGGCCACTACGCGCTGACGGTGATGACCGTCGTCGCGGTGATCTTCCTGCCCGTCGTCCTGATCTACCAGGGCTGGTCCTTCCACGTCTTCCACGGACGCCTCAAGGCGCCCTCGGCCCCGATCCCACGGCCACGCTGCGGGCGTCGCCCGCAAAACCGACGCGGCGGCGCCGCAGACATGACCGGCGCCAGCGCCGCACAGGGTGGTGATCGTCGGCGGCGGATTCGGCGGGCTGTTCGCGGCGAAGTTCCTGCGCCACGCGCCCGTCGAGGTCACGCTGATCGACCGCACCAACCACCACACCTTTCAGCCCCTGCTCTACCAGCTCGCGACGGGGATCCTCTCCGAGGGCGCCGTCGCCCCGCCGCTGCGCGAGGTGCTGCGCAACCACCGGAACGTCCACGTCGAGCTCGCCGACGTCACGGAGTTCGACCTCGATGCGAAAACGGTCACGGCCGCCGTGCCGCTCGGCCCGCCGCGGGTGGTGGAATACGACTCGCTGATCGTCGCGGCGGGCGCCCAGGGCTCCTACTTCGGGCATGACGAGTTCGGTCGCTTCGCGCCGGGGATGAAGACGATCGATGACGCCCTCGAGCTGCGCGCGCGCATCTTCGGCGCCTTCGAGATGGCCGAGCTCGAGCAGGACCCGGCCGCGCAGCGCGCATGGCTGACCTTCGCGGTGATCGGAGCGGGCCCGACGGGCGTCGAGATGTCCGGGCAGATCGCCGAGCTCGCGCGGCGATCGCTGAAGGGCAACTTCCGCCACATCGATCCGGCAAGCGCGCGGGTGCTGCTGCTCGACGGTGGCGAGAAAGTGCTCGCCCCGTTCGGTGACAGGCTCTCGAAGATCGCCGCGCGCGAGCTCGAACGCGCCGGCGTCGAGCTGCGCCTGGGCTGCCGCGTGACCGACGTGAAATACGACTGCATCATCGTCACGGGCCCCGACGGCGAGGAGCGCATCGACTGCCGCGCGAAGGTCTGGTCGGCGGGCGTCCAGGCCTCGCCGCTGGCCGGTCTGCTGGCCGCGGCGACCGGCGCCGGGACCGATCGCGCCGGGCACATCGAGGTGCTCCCCGACTGCACGCTCCCGGGCCACCCGGAGGTGTTCGCCGTCGGCGACATGATCGCGCTGAACAACCTGCCGGGGGTCGCCGAGGTCGCGATGCAGACGGGCATCCACGCGGCGCGGACGATCAAACGCCGCCTCGACGGGGACACGACGCCGCGGCCGTTCGTCTATCGCGACCTCGGCAGCATGGCCACGTCGCCCGCTTCCGCGCGATCGTCAGCTTCAAGGGCATCAAGGTCGGCGGCTTCATCGGCTGGCTGATGTGGGCCTTCGTCCACCTCACCTTCCTGACCGGCTTCAAGAACCGCTGGATCGCCCTGGGCAAGTGGCTGACCGCGTTCGTGGGCAGCGCCCGCGATGAGCGGACGATCACGATGCAACAGGCCTCCGCGCGAATCGTCGCGATGCGGGCGGGCGTCAAGATCGGCGAGGAAGATCTCTCGCGCTTCGTCGACGAGCGCAGCGAAGCCGAGCTAGCCGCTCTCCTGCTCGCCACAGCGCGGCGTAGCGCCCGCCGAGCGCGAGCAGCTCCGTGTGAGTGCCGCGCTCGATCGACCCGTCCGCGGTCGAGCACCAGCACCTCGTCGACCTCCTCGAGGCCGGCGAGCCGGTGGGTGATCAGCAGCGTTGCCCGATCGCGCGTGGCGAGCAGCAGGTCCGCGACGATCGCGTCGGCGGTCGCGTGTCGAGATGCTCCCCGGGCTCGTCGAGGATCGAGCAGCGGGAAGTCCGCCAGCAGCGCCCGGGCGATCGCCAGACGCTGGCGCTGGCCGCCCGACATGCGCGCGCCGCGCTCGCCGAGCTCGGTCTTCAGCCCCGTCGGGCAGTCCTCGCGCCCAGTCGAGCAGGCTGCACCGCGGCCAGGGCCGCGTCGCAGCTCCTCGGCGCTCGCGCCGCGCCTGGCCAGCAGGAGGTTCTCCTCGAGCGTGCTGTCGAACACGTGCGCGTCCTGCGAGGCCAGCCCCACGACGCTCTCGGCAGTCGATCGCCCGTCGAGCTCGGCGATCTCGACGCCGTCGAGCGTGACCGAGCCGCTGTCGTAGGGCAGGAAGCGCAGCAGCACGCCCGCGAGCGTCGACTTGCCCGGCGCCGCTGGGCCCGACCACCGCCACGCGCCTGCCCGGGGCTCAGATCGAGGTCGACCCCGTCGAGCGCCGGCCGGTCGGCGCCGGGGTAGCTGAAGCGCAGATCGCGCACACGCAGCGAGTACGGCGGCGCGGGCAGCGCGAGCGGATCGGCCGGCTCGGCGCACGGGCGGCGGCGTGTCCATCACCTCGAACACCCGCGCGGCCGAGCGGCGCACGCGCTGCGAGCGTCTGCGTCGCCGCCGGCAGCGGCGGCGACGAGGTCGAACGCCACGAGCGGGATCAGCGCGACGCCCGGCGAGCAGCACGCCGCTCATCTCGCCGTCGATGCACGGCGGCGACGCCGACGGCCAGCGCGCCCCACATCGCAAGGCCCGCAGCAGAGGCTCGTCAGGCCCTGGCCGACGCCGGCCGTGCGCGCGCCGGCCGCGTGCGATCTCGCGTGAGCAGCGCGTCGGCGGCGAGCGTCCGCCTGCAGCTGCTCGGCGTCGGCGCCGTTGACCGCCAGCTCGGGTGCTCCCTCGATCAGGTCGACCACCGAGGCGGTCAGCTCCGCGCGCGCTGCCGCCTGGCGGGCCTCGCTGCGCGCCGCCAGCGCTCCGGTCAGCCACGGCATCGAGCGTGCCGGCGAGCACCAGGCGCCGCCAGCAGGATCAGCCCGGCGGCGGGAAGCATCAGCCAGAGCGCCCCGACCGTGATCGCGCCCACGCCGAGCGCGATCGCGAACGGCGGCAGCACCCGCAGCAGCAGGTCCTGCAGCGCCTCGACGTCGTGGACGAGCCGGGCGAGCAGATCGCCGCTGCGGAACGCCGGCAGCCCGAGCGGCGCCAGGCGCTCGAGGCGTTCATAGAGCGCGACCCTCAGCTCCGCGAGCACGCGGAAGGCCGCGTCGTGGCCGACGAGTCGCTCTCCGTAGCGGCAGAGGCCTCTGCAGCGAGCGCGAAGAACTGAACGCCGACGATCGCGAGCGCCAGGGCCGACTCCCGCGGGTGCTGGGCCGAGCGCGAGATCAGCCAGGCCGATGTCGCGATCAGGCCGATCGCGGCGCCGGCCGCGCAGGCGCCGAGCAGCGTCGCGAGCACCAGGCGCCCCGCGCGCCGGCCGGGCGATCGCGAGGGTCCTCAGCAGCGGCGCCTGCGGGCCCTCGCTCGTCGATCGGCGAAGCGGCGAGTCCCTCGGCTCGGCGGTCGGCGGGCTCACGCGGCGACCTCGCTCGGCGCGAGCGTCAGCACCCGGTCGGCCATCGCGATCAGCGCCGGCGCGGTGCGCGACCAGCAGGACGGTGCGCCCCTCGCGCGAGGCGCCGGATCGACTCGCACGACCTCTCGCTCGGTGTCGCCGTCGAGGCTGGCGGTCGGCTCGTCGAGCAGCAGCAACGGCGCGTCGCGCAGGAACGCGCGCGCCAGCGCGAGCCGCTGGCGCTCTCCGGCGGAGAGCCCCGCGCCGCCGCTCGCCGAGCACCGTGTCGAGGCCGTCGGGGAGGCCGCGCGACCGCGTCGCTCGAGCCCGGCGTCGGCAATCGCGGCCCGGACCTCCACCGTCGAGGCGCCCGGCGCGACCGAGGCGCACGTTCTCGGCGATCGAGGCGTGGAACAGGTGCGGGCGCTGCGGCACCCAGGCCAGTCGCGCGCGCCACGCCTCGAGGTCGAGCTCCGCCAGCGGGACGCCGCCGACGCGAACCGAGCCGCCGTCCGGCGCGAGCAGCCCGAGCAGCAGCGCCCAGCAGGGTCGACTTGCCGCATCCGCTGGGGCCGACGAGCGCCAGCACCTCGCCGGGCTCGAGCGTCAGCGAGACGTCCGTCCAGTGCCGGCTCGGTACGGTCGGGGTAGGTGAATCGCAGGCTGCTCGATGGTGATCGCCGCGACGGCCGGGTCGGGGAAGTCGGTGCGTGTGCCGCTCCGCGGCGGCCGGGCTTTCCAGCACGGCGAACACCTGCTCGGCGGCGGACATGCCCTCGGCGCTCGCGTGGTAGTTGGCGCCGAGCTGGCGCAGCGGCAGGTAGGCCTCCGGGGCGAGCACCAGCGCGAACAGCGCGGTGCGCAGGCTCGAGCTCGCCGTTCATCAGCCGCAGGCCGATCGCGACCGCCACGAGCGCGACCGCGAAGGTCGCGACCAGCTCCAGGATCAGCGAGGAGAGAAACGTGATCCGCAGCGTCGACGATCGCCGCGACGCGGTAGCGCTCGCTGATCTCACGGATCCGCGCCGCCTGGGCCTTTGCGCGGCCGAACACCTTCAGCGTCGGCAGTCCGGCCGACGACGTCCAGGAAGTGGCCGCCGAGCCGCTCCAGCGTTCGGAACTGGCGGTCCATGCGCTCCTGCGTGCTGGCGCCGACGAGCGCCATGAACAGGGGGATCAGCGGGACCGTGAAGGCGATGATCGCCGCCGAGATCCAGTCGCCGCCACAGCACCGCCGCGATCACGGCGACGGGCACGATCACGGCCAGCAGCAGCTGCGGCAGGTACAGCGAGAAGTAGCCGTCGAGCGCGTCGATGCCGCGGGTCGCGAGGACCGCGAGCTCGCCTGTGCGCTGCTCGCGGGAGCGGTCCAGTCCGAGCGCCGGGATCCGCTCCAGCAGCGCGGCGCGCAGCTGTGACTTCGCGCGCGCCGAGGAGCGGCTCGCCGCGAGCTCCGCCGCCCCACGCCACGGCGCGCGCGGCGCGAGCACCACGGCGAGCAGCAGCGCCAGCGGCGTGCGCAGCCGGCGCGAGGCTCTCGCCGCCGATGAACGCGCGCGAGACGACATCGGCCAGCAGCCAGGCCTGGGCGATGATCAGCAGCGCCCTCAGCGTCCCCAGCGCGACCGATCACGTACAGGAACGTGCGCGTGGCGCGGCGCGTACCGGAGCAGTCGCGGGTCGAGCGCTCTCATCGCTCAAGCATGACGAAGTCCGCCGGGCGCGGATCGGGCGTCGGCGCGCTCGCGGCGCCGGCGGGCTCAGCCCAGCCGCTCGAGCAGGTGCTCGCCGACGCGCACCGCGTTGGCCATCGCGGTCAGCGCCGGGTTGACCGCCGAGATGCTCGGGAAGAAGCTGGTGTCGACGACGTAGAGGTTGTCGAGCTCGTGCGCCCTGCAGTCGGTGTTGAGCACCGAGGTCGCCGGGTCGCTGCCGAAGCGCGCGGTGCCGGCCTGGTGGGCCACGCCGGCGACGGGGATCTTGTTCTCCAGGTAGGCCCAGCGCGGGATCAGGTGATGCTCGTGCATGCCCAGGTGCGCCGAGCAGCGAGCGCAGCTGGTGGAACAGCCGGTCGCGCGCGGTGTCGTTGCTGGACTTGTAGTTCAGCGTGAGCCGGCCGTCGCCGTCGACGCTCACGCGGTTCTCGGGCCTGGGCAGATCCTCGGTCGAGAGCCAGAAGTCGACCGCGTGGGTTGGCGACCTCGCTCAGGGAGAACGTGGGCGCCAGCTTGGTCATCAGCGGCTTCTCGCCGCGGTACATCGTCGGCGACGGACTTGCCGACCATCTGGATGTTGCCCATCGGGAACTCCCACTCCTCGCCGGCGAAGTAGTAGTCGTTGACGCCCAGGGTCTTCTGGAAGACCGTGTCGTTGGGCTCCTCGGAGATCGCGAGCACAGCCTGGCTGTTGTGGAACATGTAGTTGCGCCCGAGCTGGTCGGAGCCGTTGGCCAGCCCGTTGGGGTGCTGCTCGCTGCGCGAGCAGAGCAGCAGCTTGGCCGTGTTGGCCGCGCCGGCGGAGACCACGATGATGTCGGCGGTGTAGGACTCGCGCTCGCCGTCGCGCTCGACGACCACCTCGGTGACGGCCGTGCCCGCCGGAGTTCGTGCTCAGCGAGACGGCCGTCGCGTTCGTGAGCAGCGTCACGTTGGCGTGCTCCAGCGCCGGGCGCACGCCGAGCACCTCGGCGTCGGACTTGGCGTGCACGAGGCATGGGAAGCCGTCGCAGGTCGAGCAGCGCACGCAGCTGCTGTAGGGCATGTTGCCCTCGTCGAGCATCACCCCGCAGGGCGCGTGGAACGGGTGCAGCCCCGCGGCGGCGAAGTCCTCGGAGAGCTTCGCGATGCGCGGCTCGTGCGAGACGGCCGGGAACGGGTAGGGCGCGCTGCTCGGCGGTTCGGTGGGGTCCTCGCCGCGCGCGCCGTGCACCTGGTAGAGCTGCTCGGCCCGGGTGTAGTAGGGCTCCATCTCCTCGTAGGAGATCGGCCACGCCGGCGAGATGCCGCCGTGATGCTGCAGCTCGCCGAAGTCCTCTTTGCGGAAGCGGTAGAGCGCCGCGCCGTAGAGCTTGGTCGCCCCGCCGACGCAGTAGTGGACCTGCGGCTGGAACGGCTTGCCGTCGGCCGTCGTACCAGGTGTCGGGTGAGATGTAGCGGTTGTCGACGAACACATCGGCCGGCGGACCAGTTCTGCGGCTCGCGCGGCAGCCAGTCGCCGCGCTCGAGCAGCAGGATCCGCTTGCCGGAGGGCGCCAGCTGGCGGGCGAGCGTGCCGCCGCCCGCGCCGCTGCCGATGATGATCACGTCGTAGGACGTCCATCAGGCGAGTCTCGTCGATCCGCTCGGCGAGGATGATGCGCCCGGCCGCCTCGATCAGCGCCAGGTGCGAGAACGCCTGCGGGAAGTTGCCGAGGTGGCGCGCCGTGCTCGGTGTCGAACTCCTCGGCGTAGAGGCCGAGCGGCGAGGCCACGCGCAGGAGCTTTTCCATCATGTCGCGTCGCGCGCTGCATCTCGCCGACGATCGCCAGGCCCGAGACGAGCCAGAAGGAGCAGATCAGGAAGCTGCCCTCCTTGCCCGACAGCCCGTCATCGGTCTCGCCGGTCCGATAGCGCAGCACGAAGCCGTCCTCGGTGAGGTCTTCGGCGATCGCCAGAACGCTCGCGCGCAGACGCGGGTCGTCCCCTGGGCAGGAAGCCGAAGATCCCCGCGAGCAGGTTGGAGGCATCGAGCGCGTCGGTCTCGTAGTGCTGGCGCAGGACACCCGGCCTTGGTGAAGCCGTGCTCGAGGATGTCCTGCTCTGATCTCCTCGGCCGTTGCCTGCCAGGCGCTCTCGAGCTTCGTCGTCGCCCGCGCAGCGCCGCGAGCTTCGCCGCGCGGTCCATCGCCACCCAGCACATGAGCTTCGAGGAGACGTAGTGCTTGGGCTTGCCGCGGGCCTCCCAGATGCCCTGGTCGGGCTCGCGCCAGACGTTCGTCGCGCACTCGGCCTGCGCCTGCACGAGCGGCCAGAGCCGCCGCGGCAGTCGCTGGCTGCGGCGGGTGTGCAGCAGGATCGAGTCGAGCGCCGCGCCGAACACGTCGTTCTGGCGCTGGTCGAAGGCGCCGTTGCCGATCCGCACGGGGCTCGCCCCGGCGTAGCCGGAGAGATCGTCGCGGGTCGACTCGCTCAGGTCGCGCCGGCCGTCGATCCCGTACATGATCTGCAGCGCTCCGTCGGAGTTCGGCTCGAGGTCGGCCACGAACTGCATGAACTCGTCGGCCTCCCAGTCGAGGTTGAGGTAGTGCAGCGCCTGCAGCGTGAAGGTCGAGTCGCGCAGCCAGGTGTAGCGGTAGTCCCAGTTGCGTTCCCCGCCGGGGGTCTCGGGCAGCGAGGTCGTGAGCGCCGCGACCGTCGCGCCCGTCGGCATGTAGGTGAGGCCCTTGATCGCGAGCGCCGAGCGCTGCAGGGGGTCGCGCCAGCGATGGTCGGGGATCCGCGCCCGCCCGAGCCAGTGGCGCCAGAAGGTGGCGGTGGCCGCCAGCTGGGCGGTGGCCTCGTCGACGCTCTCGGGTGCGCTCAGCCCCTCCGCCCAGGAGAGTGCGCAGTAGACCTGCTCGCCCTGCTTGAGCACGTGCCTGGCCCGGACCCAGTCGCCCTCGATGCCGACCGCCATGTCGGTTCGCAGCGCGATCGTCATGTCCGCGCCCGATGCCTCCGCCCGGTGGCCGTCCTCGTCGACCGACCAGGAGGCGGGAACGCTCCCGTAGTCGAACACCGGCTCGCAGGTGAGTTCCATCTCGACCTGTCCCTCGAGGCACATGGCCATGCGGACGAGGACGTGCTCGGCGTCTTCGTCGGTCGGCGGGCGGGTGTGCGGCGTCACCGTGTCGACGCCGCGGCGGGGCCCGAGCGTCAGCGCGTCGCGCACGATCACCCACCCCGTGGGGGTCTTCCAGGTCGTCGAGCAGGATGTTCGTCCCGGGCTCGTAGATCCGGGCCGACGGCACGTTGATCCCGAACGGCCCGAAGCGGAAGGAGCCGGCCTGGCGGTCGAGCAGCGTTCCGAAGACGCTGGGGGCGTCGAACCGCGGCACGCACAGCCAGTCGATGCTCCCGTCGGGGGCGACCAGCGCGCCGGTGTGGCAGTCGGAGAGGAAGGCGTAGTCGGCGATCGGCGGAAACGGCGAGGGCATCGCCGCGCTCTGAGGCGCCGCGTTCTCAGCTTCCTCGACCGCGGCTTTGGCCCTGCCTTGGCTTGTCGGCTTTGGCGGCGCTCACGACTCCACCCAGGGGCCGTGCCAGGTGCCGAAGCCGGCCACCAGCGCGTCGCCCTCAGCCGGGCCCCAGGAGCCCGGCGCGTAGGAGTGCACCGGCGGCGGCTCCTGGATCGAGCGGTTCGAATATCCGCCAGGTTTCTTCGACCCCGTCCTGGCGGGTGAAGCGGGTGCTGTCGCCCGCGCATCGCGTCGAGCAGCAGCACCTCGTAGGGGGTCGGCGCCTCGCCGCCCTGGGCGGCGAACTCGACGTCGAGGGTGACGGCCTCGGGTCCGGAGAGGTCGGCGCGGTGCGCGTCGAGGATCAGGCGGGTCCCGGTCGAGGGGTCGAGCTTGACCACGAACTGGTTCGGCTCCGGGCGGCGGTGCACATCGCCCATGAAGCCGAGGCGGGGCGGCTCGCGAAAGACCGCCCGCAGCTCGGTCTGAGTGGTCGGGAGCCGCTTGCCGGTGCGAATGAACCACGGCACGCCCGCCCAGCGCCAGTTGTCGATGTCGAGGCGCAGGGCAGCGTAGGTCTCGGTGCGTCGAGTCCTTTGCGACGCCGTCGATGTCGAGGTATCCGTCGTACTGGCCGCGCACGTAGTGGGCGGGATCTGCCGTGTGGATCGACTTGAACAGCGAGGCCTTCGCGTCCTTCAGGGTTTCCGCGTCACCGCTGGCCGGCGCCTCCATGGCGGCGACCGCGACCACCTGCATCAGGTGGTTGACGACGACGTCGCGCAGCGCGCCGACGGGGTCGTAGAAGTGCCCGCGGTCCTCGACGCCGAAGTCCTCGGCCATCGTGATCTCGACGCAGGCGATGTGGTTGCGATTCCAGACCGGCTCGATCATCGAGTTGGCGAAGCGCAGGTAGAGGAACTCGTCGGTGCCCATCTTGCCCAGGAAGTGGTCGATCCGGTAGAGCTGCGACTCGTCGATGTACTGGTGGATCTCGGCCGCCAGCGCTCGCGCCGACGCCAGGTCGTGGCCGAAGGGCTTCTCGACGACGACGCGGGCAGCCTTCGTCAGCCCGGCGTCCCTGAGCTGCTTGATCACCGGGCCGAACAGGAACGGCGGGATCTCCAGGTAGAAGACGGGGCTCTTCGCACTCGCCGACGGCGCTCGCCACGCGCTCGTACGTCGCGGGATCGGTGAAGTCACCGCTGACGTAGGAGAGCCGCGCCGCGAACCGCTCGAAGACGTCCCGTGCCACCGTCTCGCCCGTGCCCTCGATGCATTCGCGGGCATGCTCGCGAAGGTGCTCGAGCGTCCAGTCATCGCCCGCGACGCCCACGATCGGACAGTCAGCAGGCCGCGCATCTCCAGCCGGTAGAGCGACCTGAAGGTCATCACCTTGGCCAGGTCGCCGGTGATCCCGAAGATCACGAGGACGTCAGCCGGCGTCGCCTCGTTGTCATTTCCGGCCGCCGGACCGTCGGTTGATGCGCTTGTACTCATGTGCCGCGGTCCTCCCCGTCGTGGCCACCCTGCCGGGATGAACTCCTCCAGAGCGGTGGATGATGGCACACGCAATTGGGATGCGGTGACTCCCCGTGCTCACGCGCCCGGTTGAGCCACCAGGCTCGCCGACGGGGCAGGGTGTAGCCTCGAGTACGTATGCTCGAGGGAGCACACCTGATGGGGTTCGTGCCGACGCGTGACCTCGGCGTGGCGGGCGCCTTCTACGGAGACCTCCTGGGGCTCCGCCTGCTGACCTCGACCTCGCTGGCCTACGTCTATGACGTCAGCGGCGGAAGGCTCTGTCTCGTTCGCTCCGACAACGTCGAGCCGACCGGCGAGACCACGTTTGCGCTGAGCGTGATCGACCTTCCGGCGACGGTCGCACGGTTGCGCGAGTTGGGAGTCGAATTGATCGACTACCCAGGGCTGGACCAGGACGCCGACGGAGCATGGACATCCCCCGGGGGGGCGCTGGTCGTCTGGTTCAACGATCCCGATGGCCACATCCTCTCGCTGATCCAGGTGCCCGGCTGAAGCCGGTGGGGGTAGGGTCCTCGCCAAGGAAAGCCGAGAGGAGGAGTTGCCGATGTGCCGCTGGCTCGCATACACCGGTTCACCGCTCCTGCTCGAGGAGGCCCTGTACTCGCCTGCCTACTCGTTCATCGATCAGAGCCTCCACTCGAGGCTGGGCGCCGAGGCGACGAACGGAGACGGCTTCGGCGTGGGCTGGTACGACGAGGCGCCGCGGCCCGGGATCTTCCGCAGCGTCGAGCCGGCCTGGAACGACCAGAATCTGAGGGAGCTCTCCCAGCACATCCGCTCGGGCCATTTCTTCGCCCACGTGCGGGCCGCGATCGGCTCAGCCGTGCAGCTGACCAACTGCCATCCCTTTCGCCACGGCAGCTGGCTGTGGATGCACAACGGCTGCATCCACGACTTCGCTCTCTTCAAGCGGGATGTCGCGCTTGCGATCGACCCGTCGCTCTATCCCCATCTGGCAGGTCAGACGGACACGGAGATCCTCTTCCATCTCGCGCTCACCTTCGGCCTTGAAGATGATCCGCCGGCGCGCGGTCGCGCGGGCCATCGGGTTCGTCGAGGATCGCGGGCGCCTCGCCGGTGTGGAGCACCCCTTCCAGGGGACGATCGCGACGACCGACGGCGACACGGTCTGGGCCTTCCGCTACTCGAGCGAGGGCAAATCCAGGTCGCTCTTCTACTCGAAGGACGTCGCCGGGTCTGCGCGAGCGCTTCCCCGAGCGGGAGATCCTGCACAAGGTATCCGACGACACCCGGCTGATCGTCTCCGAGCCGATCGGGGATCTGCCCGGGGCGTGGAGCGAGGTCCCCGAGTCGAGCTACGGCGTCGTCGAGAAGGGGCGCGAGGAGCTGCTGCCCTTCGCCTGGTGATCCGCCGCCGGCGGCGGTGGCGATTTCCTCCTAGCGCCGCCTAGAGGACTTCGATCAGGCCCACGCCGATCAGGTAGAGCCCGGCTACCGCAGAGACGATGCACGGCGATCACCGCTCCGTGCCGGGCGAACCAGGCGTTGACGCCTTCCAGCACACGCGCGCCGCGGGCCGGGAAGGCGAGCAGCAGCAGCATCGGGATCTCGATCATCCACAGCATGATCACCAGCGCCGTCACCAGGTAGACGAGCTGCTGGGCCGTCGAGGCGTGGGTGTCGGCGATCGACTTTCACGACGCCCACGAAGATCGGCGAGGGGACCACGTAGAGGACGACGCCGAGCAGGAGCACCAGGCGGGCGCTCTCCAGGTATCGGTCGGTCTTCGAGGGCCCGGCGTCCTTCTTCGAGGTGCTCGGGCTCGCGCTTCTGTAGAGGTGGGCCGCGAGCCCCACGAGGGCCACGCCCGCAGCGATGTACAGCCCCGCCCCGACCGTCCGGGTCGGCGAGCTGCTGGCCTCCGACTTCGGTGAACAGCAGGAGCATCAGCGACCCGTGAGGAGAACCGTGAAGAACGCCGCCACCACCAGGAGCAGCACCCGAAGACGGACCTGGGTGCCTCGGCCCAGGGCGATCACCACCGCCAGCGCCGGCGGGTAGATCGAGGCCGCCAGGGCCAGCGAGACGGCTTCAGCGGGCATGCCGGCCTCCCGTGGTCAGCGTGAGCCCCGCCAGGCCGTTGCGGATCAGCGCCGCCGCGAGCAGCACCAGGATCACCGCGGCGAGGGTCCTGGCGTGAAGCTCGAGCCATCCTCGCGCCGCGAGGAGGACCGCCTTCGTCCGGGTGGGTGCGACGATCAGCATCACGATCGCCAGCAGCAGCGGCAGCAGCGAGATCACGGCGAAGCAGAGCCAGAGCAGGACGTACTGCGAGGCGCTGGGGTTCGTCTGGGAGATGTCCTTCAGCGCGACGGGGATGAATCCCCCGGGGTTGGCCAGGGTGGCTCCCGCGGCGATGATCGCGATCACCGGCGACGAGGCGACCCTGCCCATCTGCTCGATCATCCCGGCCACCCGCTCGGGGTTCGCGGGCCGGCGGATCAAGCGCACCACGAAGAACGAGAGCCACCGCGCCGGCGACGATGTCGAGGACCGAGACCCACGTCTTGGGGCTGCTCGAATCCGGTGAGGCGGCGACGTCGCCGATCACGAAGGCCGCGAGCACGCCGATTAGAAGCGTGACGCCAAACGCTCCGAGGAAGAACCAGAAGCCCGTGCGCAGAGGACGCTCGCCGAGGACGAGCGCGAAGACCGTGAAGGAGAGCGTCGTGGGCGAAACCATCGCCGCCAGCGAGACGAGCGCAAGCTCCGTGTAGACCCCCGTCATGGGCCCGGATTCCCACGCGAGCGACGAGGGGAGAGGGCCTCAACGCGACCAGGCCCCCGGTTCCGTGCACCGTTCCTTGATGCGGGGTGGCCTGGGTCGCTCTCACAGACGCTAGCGCTACAGCTCGAGAAATCCCGGGACATCAATCAGGACGGGGGTTTTCGCGAGTTTCTGAGACCACCGAGGCGGCGGTCAGGAGTTCCTTTCGCGTTCCGCGTAGATGCCGTCGACTTTCGACATTCCCCGGGGCGGGAGCACGCCGCCGACGATCCAGGTGATCGGGAAGATGAAGCCGACCCCGAACAGCACCCAGCGCCGGTTCCTGAACGTTTTCAGGCCGAGAACGACGAGGAGCAGCAGGTAGATGATGCCGAGGCTGACGTAAAGCAAGGAGCTCCGTTCGTGGTTGGGTACCGCTGGGCGCCGCGCGGCAGGCCGGTCAGTCGCCGCGCCGCTGGTCCCTGATCTTGCGCGCGCCCAGCGTGTCGGCCAGGGCGGTCGTGAGCCAGATGATCAGCGCCGCCGGAAGATAGGCCTTCGCACCGTGGATCGTCAGGCCGCTCGACGATGGCGTTGACGATGAACAGGCTGATGATCGTCGCGACGAGGGCCAGCAGCCCGGCCAGAGCGATCGAGGGCTGGCGGATCAGGACGCGCAGGGCCATCACCTGCACGACGAAGTGAACCAGCCAGAAGATCAGCGTCGCCTCGACGAGCGCCGCCGCCGAGATCGAGAACGAGCTGACGACGGCCGCCGTGAGCAGGAGGCCGGCAGCGATCCCGATCAGGGAGCTGGCGAGACGGATTCCCCAACGGGTCAGCACGGGTTGACGATGCTACACGGATGCTTACTAGCTGCGTCAGAGTTGTAGTTTGGGCTGCAATGGCGGAAGATCCCGGGGCGGGCCACCGCGCCGGGGGCGCCGCCGGGCCGGATCGTCTTCCTGGGGCACTCCACCGTCCTGGTCGAGATGGACGGTGTCCGGCTGCTGACCGACCCGCTTGCTGCGAGGCCGCGTGGCGCACCTGCGCCGCCAGGTGCCCGCCGTCGACATGGAGGTCTGCGCCGATCCCACGGCGGTGCTGATCTCCCACCTGCATCACGATCATCTGGACCTGCCCTCGCTGCGGACGCTCGGTCGGGACACGCCCCTGATCGTTCCCGCGCGGGGCCGGGCGCCTGGCTGCACGGCAAGGGCTTCACCGACTGTCACCGAGCTGGGTGTCGGGGAGACCGTGCAGATCGGCTCGGTCGCGGTGACGGCCATGCCGGCCGACCACGACGGCGCCCGCGCCACGAGGCGCCGTGCGGGCGGAGGCGATCGGCTACCTCCTGCGACGGGTCCTCGCGGTCTACTTCGCGGGCGACACGGGTCTGTTCGAGGAGATGGCAGGCATGGCCCCCGATCTGGACGTCGCGCTGCTGCCGGTCGCGGGCTGGGGCCCGACGCTCGGCCCCGGGCACATGGATCCCGCGGGATGCCGCCCGGGCCGCGGCGCTCATCCAGCCCAGGGTGGCCGTTCCCATCCATTGGGGGACCCTCCTGCCCGTCGGGCATCGCCTCCCGCCACCGGGCGCACTCGGCGAGCCTCCGCGCAGGTTCGCCGAGCACGTCTCCCGGCTCGCCCCGGATGTGGAGGTCCGCATCCTCGAGCCGGGTGCCGCGCTGGAGCTTCAGAGCGGCCTGAGCCCGGACGGGGCGGCCCGGGTCCGGGTCGGCTACCCCGGTCCCGGGCCCGAGCTCCCCGCCCGAGCTATGGGCGGTGGATCCTCAGCACTTGTTCTTGGTGACTTCCTGCACTTCTTCGGCCGACGTGCTTCACCGCTTCGATCTGGGTCCCGGCGACGCTGATGGCGGTCACGATCGCCGAGGTCGAGGGCGAGCTTGGCGACTGATTTCACGGTCGTTCCGAGTGCTTCCACGGAGTTCTCCATCGCGGTGATCTGCGGTTCGAATTCGGTCCCGACGGCCGTCTTGAGTTCTTTCGCGCTGGTGCCGACCTTTTCGACGTCGGTCTTGATCGTGCCGAGGTTCGTCGGGCTCAGTTCGACCTCTTCGAGCGTCTTGACGGATTCCTTGAAGTTGTTCACCTGTGTGCAGTAGGCCGGCTTGCTGGAGCTTCCGCAGCCGGCGAGCAGCAGTGCCCCGGTCAAGCCGGGCGCGGCAAGGGCGGCGAGGGATCTTAGGTTCATTGGTGTCCTTTCGGTGTCCAGGGTCGGAGGTCCCGGGCGGCCCCGGGCCTCTGCGGCCTTGAATTCGAGTGCGGGCGCGATGATGACGTCTCGCGGCGCTGTGATCTTCGCAGGGAGGACCTCACCGGGGGGCTGCGGCCCCGGCCAGCCCGTCGACCGGGCGAGTCGCGTGAGGCCGCCGCCCGTGAGGTCAGACTTGTTAGCGTCCGTCCGCTAACGGCCTGCCCGAGTCCAGATGCCGGCTCGGTCGGGGGAAGATCCTTCCATCAATTGATCGTCAGGGGGTAACGCCGTGTCCACGTTTGATGACTTTCGCCGGCTCTGGTGGCTGCTCGTGCTGTTTGGCGTCGTGACGCTGGGTGTCGGCATCTTCTTTGTCGCCTCGCCGCACGAAACGCTCAGCACGTTCACGGTGATCGCCGGGATCTTCCTGCTGGTCGATGGCCTGCTCGCCATCTTCGTCTCGATCTTCTCGCAGGGAGACGGCCGTGGCCTGTTCGCGCTGGTCGGGGTGCTCAGCGCGATCGCCGGTCTCGTCCTGATCAAGAAACCGTTCGGCACGCTGGTCGTGTTCACCCTGATCTTCGGTGTCTGGCTCATCGTCGCCGGCGGTCGTGCGGCTGCTCTCGGCGCTGGCCACGCCCGAGGGGAGAGCCGGGAGCATCCTGATCGGCATCGTCGACCTCGTCGCGGGCATCGTGATCCTCTGCCTGGCCCGAACTGGGCATCGCGACGCTCGCGGTGATCATCGGCATCAGCCTGATCTTCCGCGGCGTCCTCTTCATCGCCGCCGGCTGGATGCTGCGCGGGGCCGCCCCGGATACGCCCGTGCCGATCAGTGGCGCCTGAGCGGCGAGGCCGGCTACGGGGAGGCTGTGCGGTGGGAGCCGCAGGCCCCTCGCTTCCGGCTGATCCGCGTCCTCGTCTCGTGGCTCGTCGCGACTCTCGCGGTCGAGTTCGCCGGCTGCGATCACGCCCGGTCTGAGCGTTCACGGCACATCTGCGGCGCCGTCGCGGCAGCCGCCCTCGTGGCGATCCTCAACGCGCTGCTCCCGCCGGTGGTCGCCGCGCTTCGCCTGCCCTTCACCCTGGCGCTGGGCTTCATCCTGGTGCTGCTCGTCGACGCGCTGATGCTGGTGATCGTCTCGGACATCATTCCCCGCTCGATCACCGTGGACAGCTTCGGGACGGCTCTGCTTGCCTCGGTGGTGATGGCCGCCGCGAGCGTCCTGCTCGAGGTGATCTTCGGAGCCGACGACGAGGACACCTACACGATCCGCGTGATCCAGCGCATCGCCCGCCGAGGAGGGAAGCCGACGCCGACCGACGCGCCCGGGATCATCTACCTCGAGATCGACGGGCTGGCGCTCCCCGTCCTGCAGCGGGCGATGCGCGACGGCCACGCCCCCAACCTGGCTCGCTGGCTGCAGGACGGCACACATCGCCTGGTCGAGTGGGAGACGGACTTCTCCTCCCAGACGGGCGCCAGCCAGGCCGGCATCCTGCTGGGCTCGAACGAGGACATCCCGGCCTTCCGCTGGGTCGAGAAGGAGACGGGGCGGCTGATGACCTGCTCGGCGCCCGCCGACTGCGCGGAGATCGAGGCGCGCCATGCGACCGGTCGGGGGCTGCTGATCGACGGCGGCGCCAGCCGCGGCAACCTGCTCTCCGGCGAGGCCGATGAGGTGATCCTCACGGTCAGCCGGATGGAGGCCGAGAAGCGCGCCAACCCCGGGTACCGCCCCTTCCTGGCCAACGGCTTCAACGTCACCCGGGCCCTGGTCCTGTTCGGCTGGGAGGTGATCCTCGAGCTGCTCTCGGCCACGCGCCAGCGCCGGCGCGACGTTCGCCCCCGCGGCCACCGCGGCGGCTACTACCCGTTCCTGCGCGCCGCGCTCTGCGTCGTCGTACGCGACCTGATCGTCTTCGGCGTGCTCACGGACATGATGAAAGGCCGCCCCGCCGTCTACGCGACGTTCTCGAGCTATGACGAGGTCGCCCACCACTCGGGCCTCGAGCGGGCCGACACGATGGAGGCGCTCTACGAGCTCGACGAGCACTTCGGGCGCATCGCCCGGGCCTGTCGCTACGCGCCCAGGCCCTACAAGCTCGTCGTCCTCTCCGATCACGGCCAGACCCAGGGCGCGACGTTCAAGCAGCGCAACGGCTACGGGCTGGACGAGCTGATCCAGCGCTCGCTGGAGGACGGGACGGTGGCTCCGGTGACCGGCGGCGATGAGAACGACGCCGCCGTCGGGCAGGCCCTGAACGAGGCCACCGGTCGTGCGGCGCGCCGACGGCGGAGGCCTCCGAGGACGGCGCCGCGCGCAGGACGTCGTGGTGCTCGGCTCGGGGAACCTCGGACTTGTCTATCTGATGGAAGAGCCCCGGCGGCTGACGCTCGAGGAGATCGAACAGCGCCATCCCCGCCTGCTCGGCGCGCTGCGCGAGCACCCGCACGTCGGCTTTCTGCTGGTGCGCTCCTCCGAGCATGGCCCCGTGGTCCTCGGCGCGCGGCGGCACGAGCTACCTGGACAGCGGTCGCATCGACGGACGAGGACCCGCTCGCCGGCTTCTCGAGCACCGCCGCGGAGCACCTCAAGCGCACCGACGGCTTCGAGCACGTCGCCGACATCATGGTCAACAGCTTCTATGACCCCCAGCTCGATGAGGGCTGCGCCTTCGAGGAGCTGATCTCCTTCCACGGGGGCATGGGCGGTCCCCAGACCCGCCCGTTCCTGTTCTACCCGACGGACTCTGGCGGCACCGCCGGAGCCGATCATCGGCGCCGCCGCCGTGCACGGGATCCTCGCCGGCTGGCGAGCGGACCTCCAGGGCCAGGTGCTCGCCCGGGCGTTAGGGCCGGGGCGGTCAGTCGCTCGCGGCTCCGACGCAGCGGAATCCGATGTGGCTCATACCTGTGTCGATCATCTGCGGCCGGCGAGCGGCCGGGCGGTAGCGCATGCAGTAGCTGTCGGCGCAGAGAAAGGACCCTCCCTTGATCACCCGGCGGGGAACCGGGAACTGCGGCTGGGCCGGGTCGAGGCTGCTCTGCTGCGAGCCGCCGACCGGGTCGACGGGCACGCAGCAGCAATCGTTCCCCGGCTCGGGATGCGCCGGGGAGATACCAGTCTGATGTCCACTCCCAGACGTTGCCGGCCATATCGAAGAGCCCGTATCCGTTGGCGGGAAAGGAGCCCACGGGGGCTGTGGTCCCGTAGCCCGGGTCGGCCCGCCAGGGAAAGTCGCCATGCCAGTAGTTGGCCATAGCGTGTTCCGAGGTGCTGCTCGGCGTCCTCGACCCCAGGTGAAGGTGGCACCGTCCAGACCGCCGCGTGCCGGCCAGCTCCCATTGGGCCTCGGTCGGCAGCGTCTTTCCAGCCCATGCCGCGTATCGCTCGGCGTCCTCGAAGGCGACGTGCACGACTGGGTGATCCGCGCGTCCCTCGAGCGTCGAGTTCGGCCCCTCGGGGTGTCGCCAGGAGGCTCCCGGGGTCCAGGCCCACCAGAGTGAGAGGTGGCGGAGGTCGACGGGTCCGGCGGTGCGGGTGAAGACCAGTGAGCCAGGCTGGAGGTTCTCCGCCGGCGCGCCAGGGAAGTCCGCCGGGTCGAGCGGGCGCTCGGCGAGCGTTCTGTAGCCGGTGGCCGTCGACGAAGGCCCCGAACTGGCTGTTGGTGACCTCCCGGCGATCGATCCAGAACCCGCTGACGGTGACGGGGTGGGCCGGCGCCTCCTCCGGGTAGTGCTCGTCGGAGCCCATCCGGAACGTCATTCCCGGCACCCACGCCATGTCGGGCCCAGGCGCCTGACAGGGATCGCTCAATGCCCGGAGGTGATTACGCTTTCGAGCTTCTCGATGTACCTGATCGATGCTGAAGCTCGCTGCCTTCTGGCGCGGCGGGAACTCGACGAAGGTGGCCAGGAACTCCGCACACCAGGCCGGCCGCCGCAAGGATCAGGTAGTTGCTGTCCAGCAGCCAGTCGTAATAGGTGTTCGACGTGTACGCTGGCGCGCTCGAAGGGATCGATCCGCAGGTTGTAGAGCATCGGCACCCTGAGCACGACGAACGGCTCAGCCCAGATCTGAAGGGTCCCCTGGACGCGCTGCTCCATGAATACGACCTTCCAGTTGTCGTAGCGCAGCGCCAGCACGTCGCCGTCGTCGGAGAAGTAGACCAGCCCCGGACGCGGTGACTTCTCGACCTCGCCCGTCAGGTAGGGCAGCAGGTTGTAACCGTCGATATGGACCTTGTAGGTCGTCTCACCGACCGCGTGCCCTACCTTGAGCTTCTCGACGATGTCGGGTTCTCCGGCGGCGGCCAGAAACGTCGGCAGCCAGTCGTGATGCTGGATGATCTCGTTGGAGATCTTGCCGGCCTCGATCTTGCCGGGCCAGCGGATCATCTCGGGGACCCGGAAGGCACCCTCCCAGTTGGTGTTCTTCTCACTCCGGAACGGGGTCATTCCAGCATCCGGCCAGCTGTTCATGTGAGGCCCGTTGTCGGTGCTGTAGATAACGATCGTGTTCTCGGCCATGCCCAGCTCGTCGAGCTTGTCCAGCAGAGCTCCGACGACGTTGTCGTGGTCGATCATCGTGTCGTGATAGGGCGACTGCCAGCGCCCGGCTTGCCCGACGCTCTCCGGCTTCGGGTGGGTGCGGAAGTGCATGTGCGTCGTGTTGAACCAGACGAAGAAGGGGTCATCGCCATCGGCTTGGCGGTCGAGAAAGTCGAGGCCGTGCTCGAGGACCTCGTCGTCGATCGTCTCCATCCGCTTCTTCGTCAGCTTGCCGGTGTCTTCGATCTTCTGCCGCCCGACGCGCCCGTAGCGCGGGTCAACCGTGTCATCGTCCTCCTCGGTGGCCCACGAGTGGATGACCCCGCGCGGCGTGAAGCGCTCGTTGAAGCCCGGGAAATCCTCAGGCGAGGGCCAGTTGGGGAGCTCGGGCTCCTCCTCTGCGTTGAGGTGGTAGAGGTTGCCGAAGAACTCGTCGAAGCCATGGACTGTCGGCAGGTACTTGTTCAGATCGCCCAGGTGATTCTTGCCGAACTGCGCCGTCCTGTAGCCCAGCGGCTTCAGCAGCTCTGCGATCGTCGGGTCCTCGGGCTGCAGGCCGACGTCCACGCCTGGCATTCCCACCTTGCTGAGGCCCGTCCTGAAGCAGCTCTGCCCTGTGATGAAGGAGGAGCGACCGGCGGTGCAGCTCTGCTCTCCATAGGAGTCCGTGAAGCGCATTCCCTCTTCCGCGATGCGGTCGATGTTCGGTGTGCGGTAACCCATCACGCCGTCGCCGTAGCAACTGAGGTTGGTGATGCCGATGTCATCACCCCAGATCACCAAGATGTTCGGGCGCGCCTGCTCAGACATTGGGCTCCTCGCCCTTCGGGTCTCGGGAGCAGCCCACTGCTATCTGCCACCGTTCAGCCCGTGAGCCACGTCAGCGCATCCAACCTCGCCTACGCCCATCCCGGCGGCAGCACGCTCTTCGAAGGGGTCTCCTTCAAGATCCCGCCCGGCGCGCATGTCGGGGTCGTCGGCGTCAACGGCGTCGGCAAGAGCACGCTCTTCCGGGTGATCATCGGCGCGCTCCCGGCTGACGAGGGCGACGTGGCAACGGGCGGCCGGGTGGCCTACATGCCGCAGGACGTCGGCGTCAGCGGCGACCCGCGGACGCGTCCGTGAACTGCTGCTCGAGCTGACGACGGGCTCGATGCGCGAGGTCGGCGAGCGGATGAACCGTGCCGAGAAGGCGCTCGCCGCGGGTGCCGAGGAGGCCGGCATGGAGCTTGGGGAGGCGATCGGGGAATGGTCGGAGCTGGGCGGCTATGAGCTCGAGGGGCAATGGGATGCCGCCTGCCGGAGGATCGTCCGGCGGAGCTTTGCCGAGCTTGCCGAGCGGCCCGCGATCACGCTCAGCGGCGGCGAGCGCAAGCGCCTGCTGCTCGACGTCCTGCTGCGCTCCGAAGCGGACATCCTGCTGCTGGACGAGCCCGACAACTTCCTCGACATCCCGGCCAAGGCGCGAGCTCGAGGAGCAGCTCCGCCGGACCAAGAAGACGGTCCTGGTGATCTCACACGACCGCGACCTGCTCTCGGCGGGCGTGAACCTCATCCTCACCCTCGAGGGCAACGGCGCCTGGCTGCACCACGGCTCCTACGCCACCTATCCGGAGGCCCGCGAGGATCGCCAGCAGAAGCTCGGCGACGCGGTCGCCCGCTGGAACGAGGAGGAGAAACGCCTCCGCGAGCTGGTGCGGATCTTCAAGGAGCGAGCCCGCTACTCGCCCGACCTGGCCAAGCGGGCCAACGCGTTCGAAACGCGCTGGAACCGCTTCAAGGAAACCGGCCCGCCTCCGCCGCCCGTGACCCAGCAGCAGATCAAGGTCCGCCTGCGCGGCGCCGACTCGGCCAGGCGCGTCCTTGACCTCCGGGCGCTCGGCGTTCCCGGGCTCGTCAAGCCCTTCACCGACGAGGTCCATTTCGGCGAGCGGATCGGGATCGTCGGGCCCAACGGCGGCGGCAAGACCCATCTCATGCGCATCCTCAGCGGCGAGGAGGCAGCCGAGCGAGGGCGAGCTCGTCACGGGCCCGCGCGTCAGTGCCGGGCTCTTCACGCAGCTCAACGCCCGCACGGACTTCGCCGGCCGCGGGGTACTCGAGGTCGTCGAAGAGCGCCTCGGTGCCACCGGGCCGAGCATGTCGGCGCTCGCCCGCTACGGCCTGCAGGATGCGGCCAACCGCACCTACGACACGCTCAGCGGCGGCCAGAAGGCCCGGCTGGAGATCCTCTGCCTGGAGCTCGAGGGCCACAATCTGCTGCTGCTCGACGAGCCCACGGACAACCTCGACATCGACTCCTGCGAGGCACTCGAGCAGGCCCTGGAGGGGTTCGACGGCACCGTTGTCGCCGTCTCGCACGATCGCGCTTTTCTGCGCCGGCTGGACCGGTTCCTGATGGTCCTCCACGACGGAACCGTCCTGGGCCTGCCCGATCCGGAGTCGGCTCTCGAGGCCCTCGAGCGACCCCGAGCGATGCCGCGATCGGTCCGCCTGGCGAAGGCCCTCTAGGCGCCGGCGCGGGCCGGGCCGCCGAGGCGCGCAGGGCGACCTCGAGTTCGAAGCGCGATGTCGGGATCGAGGATCTCGCTGGCCCAGTCAGCTCGCGCAGCCGGGCGATCCGGTAGCGCGCGGTCTGCGGATGCAGGTCCAGGGCCTGCGGCCATGGCCACCGCGTTGCCGTTGTGCTGGACGTAGGCCAGGGCCGTCGCGCTCATGCGAGCGCGTGCCTTGGGAGTGAGCTCGGACAGCGGCGCCAGCTGCCGGGCGATCGATGCGCTCGACAACCGGCTGCCGCCTCGCTGACGAGCAGGGCTCCCAGGTGCTCGTCGGCCACGGCCAGCCCGTCCTCCGCGGTGATCTCGAGCATCGCCTTGGCGAGCCTCCAGGAGGCCGGGAGCCGCGGCGAGATCGAGGTCGGGTCCCAGTCCCGACGGGCACTCCCTGGGCCGCGAGCTCCAGCATGCTCCCTGCGGCCCGGGCCCGAGGCGTCGGGAACGCACGACACAGCCGAGACCTTCAAAGGGGCGCCGAGGGCGTCCGGGCCGAGGCGGCGAAGGAGGCTGCCGAGGCGCTCCGCGGGGCATGCCACCGCCGCTGCGGTGCGGGGCGCGCTCCACGCGACGCCCGTCGACAGGCTCGACAGCTCGGCCGGCGGCCGCCCCGTTGATCAGCGCCGCCACGAGCTCTTCGCGACGGCGCTCCCGTGCTCCGGCGACCTCGGACTGCGCCTGGGCGTAGCCCTCGACCGAGTCGGCCGAGAGCTCGTCGATGTAGGCGAAGATCGCCTCGGCCAGGCCCGCGACGGTCGCCTGGTCCAGGCCCGCCGCCTCGCCGGCCCGGGCGCACCGCCGCCAGGCGACCCGGGCCCCGACGCGGTAGGCGGCCTGCAGCGAGTCGAGTGTCCTTCCGACCCGGTGCTCGCCGCGGCCCAGCGCGACGTAGACCCGCCGGCTCGCTCCGTCCGCCGAGTCCGGATCGCGGATCAGGGCGACGAACCGGTGCAGCGCCTCGTCGACTCCCATGCGGACGGCTGCTCCGAAGCCACCCTCGAGCGGTCGGGCGTACTCGGGTACCTCCTTGCCGATCGCCTCGAGGATCTCGGCCGTCAGAGCGGGCAGCTCGGGCTCGAGGACGTCCGCCAGCTCGTCGCGGCAGCTCGCGCCACGGCTCCTCAAATTTACTCATCCAGATGACTATAAATGAACAATAGTTCTGGTTTTCGGATGCAGAAACCGCAGTCTGCGCATCTAGGCTCGATCCATGTCCAAAACCGAGAAGATCGCCAACCTGGGCGGAATCGTCGTCCCGTTCGTCGGCTTCATCGCTCGCCATCGCACTGCTCTGGAACAGCTGGGTCGACGGGATCGACCTGGCGATGCTGGCGGGCCTCTACCTCCTGACGGCCCTGGGCATCACCGTCGGCTTTCACCGGCTGCTGACCCACCGCTCCTTCCAGACCTTCACCTACGTCGAACATGCCTTCGCCGTGATGGGCTCGCTGGCCGTCGAGGGCTCGGTCCTCGACTGGGTGGCCGACCACCGCAAGCACCACGCCCACACCGACGTCGAGGGCGATCCCCACTCTCCCCACGTTGGCGAGGGAGGGGGGATACGCGGGCTCTGGCACGCCCACATGGGCTGGCTGACCAGCACCCAGGGGCAGGCCGACTGGAAGCGCTACGCCCGTGACCTCTACGACGACCCGCAGATGCGGAAGATCGGCCGGCGCTTCCCGATGCTGGTGCTGCTCTCGCTGCTGATTCCCACGCTGCTCGGCTTCGTGCTCCACGGGTTCACTCTCGAGGGCGCGATCCGCGGCTACATCTGGGGCGGCCTCGTCCGCATCTTCCTGGTCCACCACGTGACCTGGTCGATCAACTCGGCCTGCCACTTCTTCGGCAGCCGGCGCTTCGATGTCGATGATCGCTCGACGAACCTCGCCTGGCTGGCGATCCCGTCGCTGGGCGAGTCCTGGCACCACAACCACCATGCCTTCCCCCGCAGCGCCCGCCACGGCCTGCGCTGGTGGGAGCTCGACATCTCGGCGATCACGATCGCAGCCGATGGAGCGGGTCGGTCTCGCCTGGAACGTCGTGCGGATCGCGCCCGAGCGCCAGGCCGCCCGGAGGATCGCCGGGGTCTCGAGCGAGGGGCTCACCTAGCGCCCGGGGCTATCCTCCGAGATCCAGGCTCGGTACCCGGCGGAAGAGGCAGGCGCCTGTGACGCTCATGCTGGTCCTCATCGTCTCGCTTGTCCTGTTCCTGTTCGTCCTGATCTTCAGGATGAACCACGCCAAGCACTTCGCCCCGCAGGCCTACTACCGCAAGAAGCGGGGCGGCGCGCCCGTGGCCTACGAATTCGACTCACTGGGGCCGCGGCCCCGCAAACCGCCGCCCTCGGACGAGCTCGAGGACCCTGCCTGGGCCTCGGGCGGGTCAGCGTCTGCACCGAACGGCCGCGTCGGCCCCGATCACGGCGGCCCGGCGGTTTCGGATAGTTTCGGGCCATGCGCAAGCTCCAGAGCCAGGGCGTCCATCACATCACCCTTGTCGGTGCCGGCAGGCAGACCTCGATCGACTTCTGGGAGGGGGTCCTCGGGATGCCCTTCGTCTTCGAGCAGCCCAATCTCGACAATCCCGTCCGAGAGCCATCTCTACTTCGATCCGGGCGACGGGCGACTGGTCACGGTGTTCACCGAACGAGGAGCGTCCCGTCGAGCCCGAGCGCACGCCCACCGACCCGGGCTGTGTGCACCATCTCGCCTTCTCGGTCTCCCAGGCGACCTTCGCCCAGGCCGTCGAGCGGCTCGACGAGCGCGGGATCGAGCACAGCGGCGTCAAGGACCGCGGCTTCATGGACTCGATCTACTTCAACGACCCGCTGGGCCTGCTGATCGAGCTGGCCTCCTACCGCTTCGAGCCGCCGGCCGGGCAGACCCACGCCGCCGTCCTGCTCGAGGCGCACAGGATCCGGCTCGCCCGCGGCGACTACAACATCGCTCCCGATCCATCTGGCCGACGCGATCGAGAACATCACCGCTCGCACCCAGTCCTCGCTCTCGGAGGACCGCTCGGCGAAACAGCCCTACTGAGCGCCGCTACTCGCGTAGCGCCCGCAGGGCGTTGAGGATCACCGCAAGGTCGATCACCTCCTGCAGCAGCGCGCCCGCCACCGGCGGCAGATAGCCGAACGCGGCGACGACCATCGCGGCGAGGCTGAGGCCCATCCCGACAAGGACGCTCTGGCGCGCGATGTGGAGCGAGCGCCGGCCGATACGAACCGCGTCCGCGACCCGGTCGACACGGTCCACGGTGACGACCGCGTCCGCCGTCTCCGAGGAGACCGTCGCTCCGGCGGCACCCATCGCGATGCCGAGGTCGGCCATGGCGAGCGCAGGAGCATCGTTTACGCCGTCGCCCACCATGATCACGGGGCGCGAGTGCCGGATCTGAGCGCAGCAGCCGGACCACCTCGAGCTTCTGCTCCGGCGACTGCTCCGCATAGACGCGGTCGACGCCGAGTTCCCCGCCGATCCTCTCGGCGACCGAACGCCGGTCGCCCGACACCATCGCCACGTGGCGGACACCCTCGGCGTGGAGATGCTCGACGATCTCCCTCGCGTCGGGGCGCAGCTCGTCGGCCATCACGATGACGCCGGCCAGGTGGCCGTCGAGGGCAACGAGTACATGCGCCTCGCCCGAGCCTCTCCCGGTCATCGAGGAGGCCCCGGCGACCTCGCCCTCGGGCACACCCTGCCCGCGCAGGAAGTCTCGGCTTCCCACGGCCACCGGGCGTCCTCCCACGGTGCCCGCGATGCCCTGGCCGGGGTCCTCGAGGATGTCGCAGGGCGTGGCCAGCTCCAGTGGCGCTGGCGGTTGCCGATCGCACCAGGGCACGGCCGAGGACGTGGGCGGACATCTGATCGAGGGACGCCGCCAGGCGCATCAGGTGCCGGGGATCGACACCGTTGCGGGTGAGCGTCTCCCGCACCTCGGGGGTGCCGACCGTGAGAGTGCCGGTCTTGTCGAACAGGACGGTTCGTGCGTTCCCGAGCGTCTCCACAGCGCCGGCCCCCTTGACGATGACACCGGCCCGGGCGGCCCGCGACAGTCCGCAGACAAACGCGATCGGCGCGGCCAGAATCAACGGGCAGGGGGTTGCCACGACGACCACGGCGAGAGCCCGCACGGGATCGTTGGTCAGCGCCCAGGCGCCGCCTGCCACCACCAGGGTCGCCGGAAGGAAGAAGCCGGCATAGCGGTCGGCCATCCGCACGAACGGCGCGCGGTGAGCCTCGGCCTGCTCCACCAGGCGCACCAGCGCCGCGTAGGCGCTCTCGGCCGCCGGACGCTCGGCGCGCACATCGAATGGGGGCCCGGCATTCGCCGTGCCGCTGAGAACGGCCGCCCCCCGGGTGAGCGTCACCGGAAGCGGCTCGCCGCTGAGGGTGCTTGTGTCCAACACCGCCTCGCCGCTGACCAGGCTGCCGTCGACCGGCACGACCTCGCCGGTTCGCACGAGCACGATGTCTCCCGTCTGGACCTCCCCGACGGGCACCTCTTCAACGATGCCCGCTCGCAGTCTCTGGGCGACTCTGGGGGCCCGCTCAACGAGCAGTGTGAGCTCGCGCCGGGCCCGCGTGGAGGCGACGTCCTCGAGCGCAGCTCCGCCTGAGAACATCAGACCGACGATCGCCCCGGCGAGCTCTTCGCCCAGGGCCAGCGAGCCCACCATCGCAACGAGCGCGATCGTGTCGACGCCCAGATGGCGTTCGACGATGATCGTTCGCCCGACCTCCAGCGAGAGCTCGATCGACAGGAGAATCACGGCCACCCGCCAGACCTCGGCACCCGCGCCGGTTCCCGCCAATTCGAGCAGCCCGCCCGCGGCGATCGCAAAGAGCGCCAGCGCCGCGAGGATCATCGCGCGGTGTTCGACAAGCTCTCCGAGCAGGCGCCTGACGGTGCCAAGACGTGTCGGACGTGTCCCGGGCCGGCTCATCTCTCCAGCCTTGCTCGCCGCGCCGCGCGGCGCATCCGTATATTTGCGCGGCCCGACACTCGTTGCTCAATGCGGCGCGCCGGCTCGAGCCGGCCCCATAATGCACACCCGTCGCTCCAGCGTCGGTTGGCGGGGGACGCGTGGAGCAACGGGTGGCAATGGGACGAGGTGCAACAAAGCTTCCGGACCGGGGAGACCCGGAGGCCTTGGGAAGCCTATTTTCCGATTGTCACGGGGGCGTCCGAAGAGCGCCACAACCCGGGGGTCGGGAAACTACGCGGCGCGCGCAGCCTCAGGCGGGATGCGCGCCCTGGCCGAGCCAGTTTCGTCCCATCGGCGTGGAGGCTTCCTGCTCGCCTGCAGGCGATCCCGGTGCCTGTCCGCGGAGCCGCGCGATCCCGTGCAGGTTCGCCAATGCCGTCGGGATGATGGCCACCCGCGAGTCGGGGTCATCGACCCACCGGACGGGTACCTCGGTGATCGACAGCCGGTGGCGCCTTGCCAGATAGAGAAGCTCCGTGTCGAAGAACCACCCATCGTCCCGGACCTCGTCCAGCAGCGGTGCAAGGACCTCCCGGCGGGCGGCCTTGAAGCCGCACTGGGCGTCGGAGATGCCAATGCCCAGAAGGTTGCGCAGGAGGATGTTGTAGAAGCGTGAGATCGTCTCGCGCTTCAGCCCGCGGGTCACCCGGGCACCGGGCGCCAGACGGGAGCCGATGGTGACATCCGTGCGGTTCTCGAGCAGCGGGCGCAGCAGGCCCGGGATGCAATCCAGATGGGTGGACAGGTCGATGTCCATGTAGCCGACGACCTCCGCCCGGCTGGCTCCCCAGGCGGTTCGCAGAGCGTTGCCGCGGCCCTTGACCTCGAGGTGAAGAACTCGAACACCGGGCAGCTCTGCGGCCAGGCGCTCGGCTCGTTCGAGCGTCCCGTCCGTGCTCGCGTTGTCGGCGATCGTGATCAGGGTCGGACAGGCGAAGTGGCACGCCATGTACCCATGGAGCGCCCGGACGCTGGAGTCGATGATCTGCTCCTCGTTGAAGACCGGGAGCACCAGCTCGACGGCTGGAACGCCGTGGGCCTTCTCCGCAGAAGCGTCCTTCGTGCGGGGCGGCGAAAGGGGGATGTCGGTCGGGGTGGTCATGTCCAACAGGATCGTGCACGCACCTATTGCCTGCCTGAAGGGAGCCTGAGAGATTCCTGAATTATCCGGGCCCGGGGTGGAGCCCCGCGGGCAGTGATCAGGCGGCCAGACGTAGAACGGCGAGGGCGCCGCGCCCCGGCTCGGGGCCCTCGCCGTGCTCGGCGGCGAGGAGGTCCAGCGTGAAGGCCGTGCCGTTGAAGCGGAGGTCTCCCGATGAACCCCGAGCCTTCGGCGGTGCCGGGTCGCAATCGACGAGCGCCCTCCTCAGCTCGGTGAGCCACCGAGTCAGCTCCGCCGACTCCGGCGGGGCCGGAATGCCGACCACGTATCCCTCGAGGCCCTCGGCCCTGGCTGCCCTGGTGAAGGCGAGCAGCGACGGAGCCAGCGCCTCGGCGAGCTCGCGCGGTCCGCCTGCCCGGCCTCGCGGCCGGGCCGCCCCATAGCTTCGCCTCTCCCAGGCGCGGCGGCAGGCGGGCGAGGACGGCAGCGGTGCTCGGATCGGAGTCCTCCCGGGCGAAGCGCTTCATGTCCCGCCCATGGATCACGACGAACTTCTCGCTTCACGGCGCCCGAGAGGTCCACCCCCAGCGTGGCGCAGAGCAGCTCGAGCTCCCCGTGGAAGGCGCCGATCGCCTCCGTCAGCGAGGGCAGGTCCCCCGGCGAGCGCGGCAGCTTGGGGCCGTCGTAGTAGTTGACGACCCGGGCGATCGCCCCCCGCCGCGACCACCAGAGCCGAGGCCGTCGGCGTCCCCTCCGTCCGGGCGGAGCCGGCCCCGGGGGCTCGGGCACGGCGATCCTGAACTGGTCCGCAAGGGCCGTCGTGATGATCCACAGGTCGGCCAGCTCCGAAGCGAGGTCCCGCTCGGCTCGGCCGCTCCCCGATCGAGCAGCTCGAGCCAGCTCACCCAACTCCTCCAGCAGTCGTGCAACAGCCGCCAGCGGGCGCCAGTAGCCGCCCGCCTCGAGCATCGTCCGGCGCACCTCCGCCTGAGCCGGCCCGAGGCCGGCGGGAGGCTCGCTCGCGCCATCCGTCAGTCGACCTGCAGCAGCTCGACGCCGGCCGCCTCGAGCACGTCCTGGCCATCCAGGACCGCGTAGCCCGAGCGGAAGTAGAGCCTCGCCACGCCGGCGCCTGCGATCAGCTTCGCGCAGGGCGGGCAGGGGAAGTCCGTCACGTACATGACCGCGCCCTCCGTCGCCCGTCCCCGCGCGGGCCGCCTCGCGCGATCAGGGCCGCCTCGGCGTGGACCGCCGTCGAGAGCTCCAGGCCGACGCCTTTGTAGAAGTTGCTGCGGGGATCCCCGGCGGCGTAGGCGCTCAGACGGTGGGGGAGGTGCTCGTTGACAGCCGCCTCGCGTCGTGCCGTCGGCGAAGCGGATCGCCGCGCCGACCTGGCGCCACCAGTCGACGCTTCCGCCGGCCGCCTCCTGGGCTGCGAGCGAAAGCTCGGCGAGCAACCCGTCCCCTGACGGCGCCGGCGACGCTCGCGGCCGGAGCAGCTGAGCCGTCCGCGTCTTGTCCCAGCGCAGGAAGACCGTGTCGAAGCGGATCTCGCAGCCGGTGAAGAACCGCTCGGCGAGCTGGTAGCTGATGTCCTCGGCCGGCATCGTCAGCGCCGGCTTCTCAGACGCCAGCCGCTCGGCCCCCGCGACGATCCAGAACGCTCACCTCCGAGCAGATCTCCCACGAGGCGATCGCCGCGAGCGGCCTGATCGGCCGCCAGCGCACGGATGTCCTTGGCCAGCGGCCGGTACTCGGCGTGAAGCTCCGGGCCGATCGAGATAGAGCGGACGGCCCCTGCCGTGGGCCTCGATGAACCGCCGGTACCCCTCGTGGAGCACCGGGATGTAGGCGAGGAGCGCCTCGCTCATCCCCGGCGCAGGATGCTGTCGATCAGCCCCGGCAGGACCTCTGCGAGCTTCGGGCCGAGCTGCTCGCCCAGGTTCATGTACATCTGGCGGATCCGCTCGCTGGTGGTCACCGAGGCCTGCCGTTCGATCACCTCGATCCGCCCGCACAGCTCGCCCAGCTCCTTCAGGTCCGTCTCGCTGTAGGAGTGATCCTCGGTCAGCACCAGCACGTCCGGGCGGACCGCCGCGATCAGGGCCCAGCGCTCTTCGCCCTCGTCCTTCAGGTAGATCAGGTCGACGGGCCGCTGGTAGGCCAGCAGCTCGAGCCGCTCGCGCTCGGGGACCATCGGGCGGTCATCGCCCTTGCGCCGCCGGATCTTCGCGTCGCTGTCGACCCCTACGGCCAGCACGTCACCCTGCTGCTTGGCCCGCTCCAGGTACTTGACGTGACCCAGGTGGATCAGGTCGAAGGAGCCCGAGGTGAGCACGACCGCATAGCCCAGGCCACGCAGGTGGGTGACCAGACGGGTCATCTCCTCGAGCGTCGGAATGAGACGCTCCTCGAAGTTGGCGTTGGGGCTCAGGATGCCGGTGTTGACTGCCATCTATGCTCGTGCTCTCGGACGCCTTCCAGGGGAGGACGAAGCACCTTAGTCCATCTGGGAGAGCCTTCAGACTTGCTCGCCCACCGAGGAGACGACGACCCGTACCGTGCCCGACTACCTGCCATTTCGACCAGCGCCGCCCGAGCACCGCCTACCGCGACATGCTGATCGCCATCCGCGATCAGGGCACCCGCGTGCAGACGAAGCAGGGCGGCGGTGCCCTCGCCCTGGCCGGGCACTGCATGCGCTTCCCGATGGCCCAGGGGGCCGCCGTCATCACCGAGCGCTCGATCAAGGGCTTCGTCGGCAAGGCCATCGGCGAGCTCTGCGCCTTCATCAACGGGGCCAGGACGCTCGAGGAGCTGGCGGCCTTCGGCTGTGACTGGTGGGGCGCCTGGGCCACACCCGAGAAGTGCGAGGCCCGGGGCCTCGAGCCCGGGGACCTCGGTCCGGGCTCCTACGGCCACGCCTTTCGCAACTTCACCACCGACCTCGACGGCGAGGACCCCGGCTTCGACCAGCTGCCGCATCTGATCCGCAAGATCCGCGACCTGCCCCTCGACCGGACGGCCCTGATGAGCCCATGGATTCCCAACGCCAACCACCGCGAGCAGGGCGTCCGCTCGCGCAACACGATCGCCCCCTGCCACGGCTGGATCCACGCTCTCGTCTTCGGTGAGGATCTGCACCTGATCCACAACCAGCGCTCGGGCGACACGCCGATCGGGGTGCCCTCGAACATGGCCCAGTACACGGCTCTCGGCCTGATGCTCGAGCAGCTCACCGGCTACCGGTTCGCCGAGTACGTGCACTGGATCCAGTACGCCCACATCTACGAGGACCAGCTTCCCGCCGTCGAGCAGATGCTCGCGCGCGAGCCCCTGCCGCTGCCGACGCTGCAGCTCAACGAGGCCGGCCGGACGGATCACCGACATCCACGATTTCCGGGCCGAGCATTTCGAGCTGACCGACTACGAGCCCCACCCGGCGATCGGCGGCATCCCGGTGGCCACCTGAGTGATCGCCCTCGTCGTCGCCCACAGCCGCAACAGGGTCATCGGGCGTGACGGCGGACTGCCCTGGCGGCTGCCCGGAGACATGCGCCACTTTCGCGAGCTGACCACCGGGCACACCGTGCTGATGGGCCGGCGGACCTTCGAGTCCATACCCGACTCCTTCCGCCCGCTCCCGGACCGGCGCAACCTGGTCCTCAGCTCCGACCCCGCCTACCGCGCCGAGGGGGCCGAGGTCTTCGCCGACCTGCCCTCGGCGCTGGAGGCCTGTGGCCGCGACTGCTTCGTGATCGGCGGGGCGCAGACCTACGAGGAGTCCCTCCCGCTGGCCGGGCGCCTGCACGCGACCGAGATCGACGCCGAGATCGAGGGGGATGTCTACTTCCCCGCACATCGGCCCGGACTGGCGTCTCGTCGAGGAGGGCGACAGACTGTCCGAGAACGACCTCGCCTACAGGATCAGGACCTATGAGCGCACAGCCGCCCCTCTATAACCTCGACGCCGCCCGCGACGACGGGCAGCGCGCCTACATGGAGGAGCTCGAAGCGCGCCGGGATCTGCGTCTTCTGCCCCGAGCACGTCGCCGAGTACCACCGCAAGCCCGTCGAGCACACCGGCGAGCACTGGTACGTGACGCGCAACGGCTACCCCTACGAGGGCGCCGCCGCGCACTACCTGATCGTCGCCCGCCGGCACGTCGCGAGCTTCGACGAACTGCCCGACGAGGCCGGCGCCGAGCTCTGGAGGATCCGCCGCGGGCTCAAGGGGGAGCTCGCGCCCCTGGCCATGGCCACCGTCGAGCGCAGCGGTGACATGCGCTTCAACGGCGGCAGCGTCGCCCATCTCCACGTCCACCTCGTCGCGCTCGACGAGGCCGCCGGGCCGCAAGAACCGGTCCCGCTGGGTGCGCCAACGTCACTTCTCGCTCTTGCCGCGACAGGGCGCTGCTGGTCTCCTCGCTCTCGGCGTCAAGGCCGATGGGCCGTGGCGATTGTCTTCGGCCTGCTGGTCAGGGTCCCGCGGGCCCGCGGGAGCGGCGGAAGCTGAGCACGAGCCTCCGAGCACTCCGCCGATGGAGCGCTACGACCTCAACGGCAAGGTTGCCGCTCGTCACGGGCGCCGCCCGGGGGATCGGCCTGGAGACCGCACGAGCCCTGATCGGCCGGGGCGCATCGGTGGTGGTCGTCGACCTCGATGAGGGCGCCGCCACCCGGGCCGCCTCGGAGCTCCACGACAGCCGCGCATTCGGCATGGCCGCCGACGTCACCGACCGCGGTGCCATGCAGCAGGCCGTCGCGAGGACCGTCGAGCGCTTCGGCGGCCTGGACGTCGTCGTCGCCAACGCCGGCATCGCGTCGAAGGTGGCTTCCTTCCGGGCGATGTCCACCGAGAGCTTCGAGCGGGTCCTCGAGGTGAACCTGATGGGCGTCTACCGGACCGTCGATGCCGCTCTGCCGGAGATCGTCGCGCGCCGCGGTCACGTCGTCGTGATCTCCTCGATCTACGCCTTCACGAACGGAGTCGGCGCCGTCCCCTACGCGATGAGCAAGGCCGCCGTCGAGCAGTTCGGCCGCGCGCTGCGCGCCGAGCTCGCGCCCCACGGCGCCAGCGCCAGCGTCGCCTACTTCGGCTTCATCGATACGGAGATGGTTCACCGGGCGATCGACGCTGACCCGCTCGCCGAGCGGATGCTCGAGACGCTTCCCAAGCCGCTGCACAAGCGTCTCTCGCCGACCGTCGCCGGCGAGGCGATCGTCAAAGGGATCGAGGGCCGCCGGCCCCGCATCATCCGGCCCCGCCGCTGGGAGATCATGTCGGTCCTCCGCGGGATCCTCGGCCCGCTGGGCGACGCGCACCTCGAGCGGGACCTCAAAGCCCGGGCTCTGGTGCTCGAGATCGACGCGCGGGCCGGCGAGGATCAGCCCACCACGGCCTGAGGCGCCGACCCTCGGGATCGACCACGTTCAGCCGGCACCCGCTCGCGGGCCCTGCCAGGCGGCTCGGGCAGGGCGGCGCCGAAGTAGATTGGGATAACTCACCCGACCCGCTGAAGAGGTTCTACACGCATGATCCATGGGGCAACCGCATTGAGCTCATCGAAGCGTCCCCAGGCGCCTGCCGCGCCCTCGCGGTCGCTGGTGGCGGTCGCCCTCGGGGCGTTCTGCGTTCTCCGCCTCCGCCCAGGCGGCGAGCGCGGCGCACATCATCTCGGTCCTCAACGCGCAGCGGGCGGCGAACGGGATCCCCGCCGGCATCACCGAGAACCCCGCCTGGAGCGCCGCCTGCCAGGCGCACGACTCCTACGAGCACGCGAACAGGGTCTTCGGCCACGAAGAGCTCGAAGGCAAGCCCGGCTACTCGGCCCAGGGGAACCTGATCGCCCGCACGTCGGTACTCGCCGCAGGGGATCTCCTGGGGCGCCGTGGATCCCTACAACAACGCGCCCTACCACCTGTTCGATCTGCTCAACCCCCGCATCAGCTCGACCGGCGCAGCCGACTTCGCCGGCTTCGGCTGCGTCGAGATCGAGCTCGGGACGCTGCGCCCGGCGCCCGCCCAGCCCGTCGCCTACAGCTACCCCGGCAATCACCGCAGGGGCGTCCCGCCATCGCAGCCGCAAAGGAGCTTCCGATGACCCCGGCACAGACACTGGGGCTGGGCGCGAAGGCGACCGGACCGAACCTGTTCGTCTACTTCGACGGGCCCTGGAGCAACGGGTCGCGCGTTCAGGTCGGCTCGGCGACGCTCACCTCGGCCCACGGCTCGGTCCCGCTGCGCTGGCTCGACAACACCACCTCGAACCTGCTCGCCCCGACCGGGGCGATCCTGGTCCCGGTCAAACCGCTGCGGCCCCGCACCGTCTACCGGGTCAACGTCACGGCGTCCGTCCTCGGCGTCCTTCCCGGGACAAGCATCGAACAGGCTCTCTCCTCCTGCGGCGGTCCCGAAGAAGGCGGCGGAGTCAGCTGCGGGACCCCCGCCCCGAGCACCTGTGTCGAGGACTTCGCAACGCAGCTCTCGCTCTGCGGCCTGGCTCACCAGTGGGCCGTCTCCGACCGCTTCTCCTTCACCACCGGGCGGAAATGAGCGAGGAGGCGGTCCTGCGGTGGGCGCGAGGACGAGGCCGACATGCAGGGAGCCCTGGCGGTCAGGATGCGTGTCTTCTGCGAGGAGCAGGGCGTCTCGGCCGAGGAAGAGCTGGACGGCCGTGACGAGGAGGCCTAGCATCTGGTCGCGATCGCGCCCGAGGGGCAGGTCGTCGCCACGCTGCGGCTGCTCTTCGCGGAGGGCGTCAGTGAAAGTCGGCCGCGTCGCCGTCGACCGTGCCTGGCGGGGAAGAGCCATCGCCAGCCGCATGCTCGAGATGGCGCTCGACGGAGTCCGCGCGCCAGGGGCGCCCGCGAAGCACGGCTGGCATCCCAGGTGGAGGTGATCGAGCTCTACCGGCAGGCCGGCTTCGAGGTCAGCTCCGACGTCTTCGAGGAAGCCGGGATACCTCACGTGTGGATGGTCCGGGCGCTCTGAGACCCGGCACTGATCATCTTCGACTGCGACGGGGTCCTGGTCGACTCCGAGCCGATCTCCAACGGCGTCCTGGCCGAGATGCTCACCGAGCAGGGCCTGGCGACGACGCTCGCCGAGGCCAAAGCGACCTATCAGGGGATGCTGCTGGAGGAGGTCCTCTCGACGGCCCAGTCACGACTCGGCAGGGCACTGCCGCCGAGATGGCTGGACGAGTACGAGCGCCGCCGTGCCGCGGTCTTCGATGCCGAGCTGCAGCCGGTTCGCGGCGCCCGCGAGCTCGTCCGCGCGCTGCTCGACCGCGGGCAGGCGATATGCGTCGCATCGCAGGGCCGGCTGGAGAAGACCGACCGCTCCCTCTCGCTGACCGGCCTGGACGAGCTACTTCGAGGAGTCCTGGCGCTTCTCGGCCGAGCAGGTGCCCCGCGGAAAGCCCCACCCGGACCTGTTCCTGCTCGCGGCCGCGAGCGATGGGCTTCGAGCCCGCGCGAGTGCGTTGTCGTCGAGGACACGCCGTCGGGCGTCGCGGCAGGGCGGAGCGCGGGAATGAGGGTCTTCGGCTACGCCGGGGAAACCGATGCGACCGTGCTCGAGCTGGCCGGCGCGGAGGTGGTCTTGAGCCTCGGGCGAGATCGTGCCGCTGACTGGCCGGCCGCGGGCCGCGAGGCTTGACAGTCCGGGGACGCTCTGGAAGGATCCGCCTCGCACGGGTGGAGGGGCCGTGCCAGACACGGAGGAGGATCCGTGCCGCATAGGTTCAGGCAGGGGGCATGTCGGCTTCACCCGAAGGACGCGGGGGGGCTGCGAGAAGCCCCTGCTCGCGTACCGCGCAGTCGCGCTCGTCTGGGCCACCGGAACGTCCGTGTCCTGGCATCGCTGGTGTCGTTCGCCCTGTTGGCGCTGAGCTCGGGCTACTCCTCGCTGGCCGCGGCGGAACCCCCGTCGGGCCCCCCGGCGATCGGCACGCTCCCCGCTGTCAAAGGCACTCCCGCCGACGGTAAGAAGATGAAGGTCTCGAAGGGGGGCTGGGGCGGGCTGAAGCCGCTGTCCTACTCCTACGCCTGGCAGCGTTGTAACGCCTCAGGCACCGAATGCGCGCCGATCGAAGGCGCCACGTCGCTCACCTACATCGCCTCATCACAGGACGTCGGGCACACGCTGCGGGGGGTGGTGACCGCGACGAACGCCGACGGCAGCGCGTCTGCCGCCTCCTCGCCGTCGGCCGAGATCGGAGCGAGCTCTCCGAAGAAGAAGCAGAACCCGACGGTCAGCGGGACCGCCCGGGACGGGCAGCCGCTGAGCGCCGCCGACGGGCTCTGGAAGGGCACCCGGCCGATGACGTTCACCTACCAGTGGCAGTACTGCCGTTCGGGCCCGTGTACGGCGATCACGGGTGCCACTGATGCGAGCTACCGGCCCGCGACAGACCAGCTCGGCGGGAAGATCAGGGTGCTCGTCACCGCGACCAACTCCTCGGGCAGCTCGACCGCCGCATCGAAGAAGAGCGCCAAGATCCTGCCCGGCCCGCCCGTCAACGTGACGGCCCCGGCCGTCTCGGGCGTGCCAGTGGTCGAGCAGACGCTGAGCGCCGAACCGGGCGCCTGGGCTGGCACGGGTCCCTTCGCCTACACCTACCAGTGGCGCGGGTGCAACCCGCTCGGCGAATGCGAGAACATCTCCGGTGCGACGGGCCCCAGCTACACGGTCGGGCCGCTGCAGCTCGCCAACAGCATCGAGGTCGCCGTCACAGCGACGAGCGCGCTCGGCTCGAGCACGGCCATCTCCGCGCCGAGCAGCCTCATCGGGGGGCTGCTTCCGAGCAACACCGGACTCCCCGGTATCACCGGACTGCTCCAGGACGGCGGACTGCTCTCGGCCCTCACCGGCAGCTGGTCCGGCAGCGAACCGCTGTCCTTCAGCTACCTGTGGGAAGCATGTGACTCCGCGGGCGCCAACTGCGAACCGATCTCCGGTGCGCTCGGCTCGACGCTGGGCCTGATCGCGGGCGAGGTCGGGAAGACCGTCAGGGTCGCCGTCACGGCGACCAACTCGGCCGGCTCGAGCACCGCGACCTCGGAACCGACCAGCCTGATCAACGCGCTACTACCGTCGAACAACGGGCTGCCGAGCATCACCGGACTGCTCCAGGACGGCTCCGCGCTCTCGGCGGTGGCCGGCTCCTGGACCGGCACGGGCCCACTGAGCTACGGCTATCAGTGGCTGCTCTGCAACGCCGCCGGCGGCTCGTGCAAAGAAATCTCGGGCGCCAGCGGCGGATCACTCGCCCTGCTGACGGGGATGATCGGTTCGACGGCACGTCTTGTCGTGACCGCGACGAACAGCGCCGGTTCGACAAGCGCCACGTCCGAACCGACAGGCCTGATCAAAGCGCTGCTGCCCTCGAACATTTCGCTGCCAAGCATCGCCGGCATCGCCGAAGACGGAGGGACCCTGACGGGCGCCAAGGGCTCCTGGTCGGGCAGTGAACCGTCGTTCGGCTACCAGTGGCTGTTGTGCAACTCCTCGGGTGGCGCATGCAAAGAAGTCTCCGGTGCGACGGGCACGACGCTGGGCCTGCTGAGCGGCGAGATCGGCTCCACCGCCCGGCTCCTCGTGACGGCCACGAACAGCGCCGGGTCCGTGAGCGCGACGTCCGAACCGACGTCGGCGATCCTCGCGATCCTGCCGGCGAACACGGCGATCCCCTCGATCCAGGGCCTGTTGCAGACGGGGCAGGTGCTCACCGGCGTGGTCGGCAAATGGAGCGGCAGCGAACCGCTCACGTACTCCTACCAGTGGCAGACGTGTGGCCTGCTGGGCAAAGAAAACGAATGCAAAAACCTCGCTGAAGCGATCAAATCGACGCTCAAACTGGAACTGCTGCAGGTTGGCCTGACGCTCCGGCTGATCGTCACGGCGACGAACGCGCGCGGGGCCGTGTCGAAGGCCTCGACGATCACCAGCGCGATCGGCGGCCTTGTGCTCAACCCGGTGGAAGGGTCCGCCTGAGGGAGCTGGACAAGCTGCGCCTCGAGAAGCGCCGGGCTAGGCCGCGAGCACAGCACCGGCGAGCACCGCCGGCGCTTCGAGCGCCGGCCAGTGCGCGACGTCCTCGAGCGCCAGGAAGGGCGCGTCGGGGAGCCGCTCGCGAATCCGCTCGGCCATGTGGGCTCCCGAGACCGGGTCGAGCATCCCCCAGATGAAGCCGAGCGGGACGTCGGTGCGCTCGAGGGCGGAGGTCCACCGCTCGCCGTGCTCCTGGCGGTCGGTGATGTAGCGGATCAGCAGGTGGGAGATCCGCTCCCCCGAATCGCGGCTGGTGGCCTGCCAGATCTCGGCGCTGTCGGCGGCGGCGTCGAACCCGGGGGCGAACGTCGCTCGCCAGCCCGGCGACGAACAGCTCCTCGGTTGACCATCTGGCTGATCTGAGGGCCCTGCTCGGGGTCGAGCAGGGCGACCTGCAGCGGCTGCGGGCGATGCAGGTCCGGGTAGACGCCGCCGTTGAGGAGATGGAGGCCCTCCAGCTCGACCGCGAGGTCGCCGTCGGCCCTTCGCGCCAGCAGCTCCTGGGCGACCGAGACGGCGTAGTCGTGCGCGACGATCCGCGTCGAGGCGATGCCCAGCTGCCTCCAGAGCGCCTCGACGAGGTCGGCCTGCTCGAGCAGCGAGTAGCGATGGTCCACGGGCTTGTCCGAGGCGCCGATAGCCGAGGAAGTCCGGCATCAGCAGCGAGTGGCCCGCCGAGCAGCGGGGCGACCTTCGCCCAGTCGTGCGAGGAGCTCGGGAAGCCGTGCAGCAGCGTCATGCTCGGGCCCTCGCCCTGTGCGCGCACGAACACGTCGCGCTGGTCGTCCCGCCGAGCTCGAGCGGAACCCGCTCGCCACCCTGCCACCAGGCCTCGAGATCTGCCATGGACGCATTATCCAGGCCGAGGCGAATAGTCTGTGGCCGATGCGAGCCCACCACGTGAAAGTCGAACACCGCTTCGCCAAGCCGCCCGAGCGGATCTTCGCCTACCTGGCGGAGCACGAGAACCTCGCCGAGATGTTCGGCGCCAAGGTCACCCGGCTGCGCGACGGCGACACCGAACGCAACGGTGTCGGCTCGGTGCGCCAGCTGAAAATCGGCCCGGCGCCGCCGTTCGAGGAGACCGTCACCGAGTTCGTCCCGTCCGAGCGGATCGTCTACAAGATCACCAAGGGCTCGCCGCATCAAGGACCACCTCGGCGTGATGACCTTCGCGCCCGAGGGAGAGGGGACCCTGTTCCTCTACGACATCCGCCTCGGCTCATCCGATCCCCGGTCTCGCGGCGCTCGTCAAGGCCTCGCTGACGCGCTCGATCAACAAGGGCCTCCCGAAGGTCGAGCAGGACGCCTGAGCGTTCCGCGCCGCGGGCTCGCCCGCCCGGCGCACAGAGCAGAGCATCCACGGATGGGCCTATCGTGCTGGCTCGTGTCCTCCCACTCCTTCTCTGCGTCCCTGTACCGCGACGAGGCGGTTCTGCGGTTCCCCTATGACGAGGACCTGCGCCAGCTCCTGCGCGCGATCCCCGGCCGCCGCTGGGACCCGGGCGAGCGCGCCTGGTGCCTGCCGCTGGGGCCCGAGCAGGCCGAGGCGCTGGCCCGCATCCTCGAGTCGCTGCCCGGCGAAGCCCGACGTCGAGGAGTCTCTGAGCAGAGCGATTCGCCGGGCTCGCGCCCGCAGGCCCCGCGAGCAGTGCGTCGTGGAGCTGGCCCGCCCCGACTCGGACTGGTGGTTCAGCTTCGCCACCGACGGAGCCTCCGACGCCGCTGGCGGCGCTGCTGGAGCACCCCGAGGCCCGAGAGCTCGAGGCGATCGGCAGGGCGCTGGTCCCGGTCGATGCGCGGTCGGTGGCCCTGGTCAGCTCACTCGACGGCCGCGCCGGCGGGCTGCTGGCGAGCGAGGCCGCAAAACGGGCCATTCGCGACCGGGACGGCAGCGACGGAGCGCGCCGACTCCGCGGATGAGACGCCATCGCAAGCGCCACGACATCGAATTCCGCCGCGACCGCCGCGGAGCGCACTGGATCCTGATCGGCGAGCGCGCGGCGGCGATGGCGCGGGTGCTGGCCGAGCGGCTGGGCCTGCGCTCGCGGGAGGGGCCCGAGGGCAGCGTCGGGCTCGCGGCGGTCGAGTCCGATGCCGAGCGTCTCGGGCAGCTGCTGGGCCACATCGAGGATGTCGAGGTCGACCCGCGGATCGGGGCCTGGCTGCACCGGGCCACCACCTGGCGGGGAAACATCGAGGTCGAGGGTTCGGCCGAGGACCCCGTCTTCATGCTGATCGGGGACTTCGACCGCCTCCCCGGCGAGCTGCGTGAGCGTGCCGGCCACGCCCCCGGAGGTGCGACGGTTCCTCTGACGCTCGAGTCCTGGCGGCTGATCGACGAGCGCCTCGAGGGCTGGTCCAGCCAGGCCACCCGGCGCTGCGTCGCGGCGCTCGAGTCCGGCCGGCCGGCGCCCCCGGCGGTGCTGGAGTGCTCGGCCGTCCATGAGGACCCCACGTTCGTGCTGGCCCCCGGCCACGACCCCTCGCTGCTCGAGCCTTCGCAGCTCTGAAAGGAGCCCTGCTGCCGATCGGGGGCACGGCGGCGGCCCGCGAGCATGCGGTCCTGCCGGCGATCCGGGCCGACCCGTTCTGCGTCCCCGAGCTGGACCGCTTCCTCGCCGAGGGGCGGGTCTGGGTCGAGGAGGACGCGCTCCTGCTGCTGCAGGAGATCCGCGAGGAACACGCCCGCTCGGCCGGTCTGGTCGCGCTCTCGGCGGCCGAGGACGCCGAGCTGGAGGTCCCCGGCCTGGGGGGCGAGCTGAAGCCCTTCCAGCGGGCCGGGGTGAGCTACCTGCTGCGCCGCCGCCGCTCGTTCCTGGCAGACGAGCAGGGACTGGGCAAGACGATCGAGGCGCTCGCCACCGTCCAGGCGGACGAGGCCTTCCCGGCGGTCGTCGTCTGCCCGGCCAACCTGAAGCTCAACTGGATGCGGGAGATCGAACACTGGCTTCCGGGTCGCACGGTGCGCCTGCTCTCGGGTCTCGGACGATCCTCGGGCCCCGAGGACGCGGAGCTGACGGTCGTCAACTACGACATCCTCGACGCCCGCCTTGAGGAGCTGCTCGCCGAGCGCCCCCGGGCGGTCGTGATCGACGAGGCCCACTACTGCAAGAACCCCGCCGCCAAGCGGACCAGGGCCGTGCAGAAGCTCGCCGCCGGGGTGGAGAGGGAGGGGCTGGTCCTGGCTCTCAGCGGCACGCCGATCGTCAACCGGCCGACGGAGCTGATCTCCCAGCTGCGGATCCTCGGCAGGCTCGAGGACTTCGGCTCGGGGGTCCAGTTCGGGGCTCGCTTCCGCGGGGCGGACGCCCACCAGCGACTGCACTGGCATCTGCGGGCGCGCTGCTATGTGCGGCGACTCAAGCAGGACGTCCTGCCGCAGCTGCCGGCCAAGACGCGGGCCGTCGTCCCGGTGGAGCTCGACAACGAGGCCGAGTACCGGCTGGCCGAGCGCGACCTGCTGGCCTGGCTGCGCAGTCAGCCGCTGGACCTGCGCGAGCTCGACGCGAAGGTGGCGGCGGCACTGCGAGCCGAACGGCTTGTCCGCCTCAACGCGCTGAAGCTGCTGGCCGCCCGGGGCAAGCTCGCCTCGGCGCTGGCCTGGATCCACGACTTCACGACCTCGGGCGAGCGGCTGGTCGTCTTCGCCCGCCACCGCGAGGTCCAGCGGGCCGTCATCGAGCGGTTCCCCTCGGCGCTGCACATCCTCGGCGAGGATCGCCCGGGCGATCGAGACGGTGCGCTGCGCTCCTTCCAGGAGCCCGACGGCTCCGGGCAACCAGCTGATCGTCTGCTCGATGGAGGTCGCCGGGCAGGGCCTGACGCTGACCCGTGCGTCGAACGTGGCCTTCCTCGAGCTCGACTGGACCCCGGCCAAGCACGATCAGGCCGAGGACCGCTGCCACCGGATCGGACAGCGCGACGCCGTGACGGCCTACTACCTGCTGGCCGCCGAGACGGTCGATGAGACGATCGCGACGCTGCTCGAGCGCAAGCGGGCCGTGATCGAAGCGGTCACGGACGGGCGCGAGGAGGACGAGGAGGGCGTCCTCGACGCGCTCGTCCGCGAGCTTCGCGGCACGCCCTACCGCCACCTCCGGGCGGTCGCCTGAGGCTCAGGGGTTCAGGACCAGCTCGTTCATGATGTCGCCCCAGGTGTCGACCAGGCGGGCTTCCATTTCCATCAGCTGCGATTCGAACTGAGCCGAGCGGCGGGCGATCGGCTTCAGATCGGGCGTCTCGAAGCGGGCCAGGCCCGCCGGCAGGACGCCCGAGCGAGACCCAGTTCGGGATGAAGGCACCGGTCGAAGGGCGCCGTCGCGGCGGGCAGCTTCTTCCAGCCGCTGGCGGCCCAGGCGCCGATGTCGGCGCAGATCGAGGGCTTCTTGAGGTTGTAGAGGGTGCGGAGCATCCGCACGTAGCCGCCGACGGCCCGGTTGACCGAGCCGCTGCTCCAGTGGAGTCCCGAGACGGCGCGCAGGTAGGCGCCGACGGCAGGCCGGTCGACCGTACCGCCCGTCAGCACCATCAGGCCGATCAGCTCGTTGCTCAGCTGCGTCGATTCCTCGTCCTGCGGCGATCCCAGGGCCGCTTCGGGGCATTCGCCGCGGACCTGGGCCAGGAGGCCTTTGACGGCGGCTTCGCTGCGGGCGATGTTGGCGTGGCCGGCCGCCACGAGCGCGTAGTTGGCGCGCATGTAGGTCCTGGTCGCGGAGGCGTCCGAGGCCATCGCGCTCCCCGGCGCGCCGAGCGCCGCGGCCAGCAACAGCGGCGCCCACGAGTCATGCTTCTCCCCATCACCTGAGCCTAGGCGATCTCGGGCTACCGGCGAGAGCCATCCGCCGGATCGATATTGTGGCCGCGGCATGAGCGAGCTCCGCAAAGCGACCCTGCCCCTGGCCGGCTTTGGCTGCGCCATCGCGCTGATCGCCTGCGGCAGCGCATCATCGGCCAGCACCAGCGAGCGGGCCGTCCGCGACCGGCGGCCCAGGCCAACCCGGTGGCCGTCTCGCCCGAGCCGGGGACCCCCGACGCCTCGCCGGTCACCCAGATCAGCTTCCTGGGCGGGGCCGGGACGAAGGTCGCCAACGTCACCGTCAAGGGCTCCTCCAGCGGCGCCCACAGCGGCGTCCTGAAGCCCTACTCGACGGGAACCGGCGAGAGCTTCCTGCCGAGCCACCCCTTCCGCGCCGGGCGAGAAGGTCACGGTGCACGCCCAGATCACGGCGGGCCCCGAAACGGGCTCCGTCAGCACGAGCTTCACGATCGCCCACCAGTACACGGTCAGCCAGAAGCAGTTCCCGATCAACCCGGGCGACTCGCACGCGATCCAGCACTACATCAGCGCGCCGGCCCTGCAGCCCTCGAGCGTCAAGATCGTGACCGCCGCCAAGCCGACGGCGGCGCCGGGCGACCTGTTCCTGGCTCCCTACCAGGGCAAGGGAATGGCGGGCCCGATGATCACCGATCAGGCCGGCAACCTGATCTGGTTCCACCCGCTCCCGGCGAACACGGCCGCGACCAACTTCCAGGTTCAGCAGTACCAGGGCAAACCCGTCCTGACCTGGTGGCAGGGCCGGATCCTCGAGGTCGGCTTCGGCCAGGGCGAAACGATCATCGCGAACGACGCCTACGAACAGATCGCCAGGATCCGCGCCGGAAACGGCTACCGCCAGGATCTCCACGAGATCCGCCTGATGCCCGACGGAACGGCCTGGATCGACGCCTTCGACCCGATCAAGATGAACCTCTCCTCGCTGCACGGCCTCTCCAACGGCGTCCTGACCGACTCGGTGATCGAGAAGATCGACATCAAGACGGGGCTGGTCATGTGGGAGTGGCATGCCGTACGGGCACGTGCCGCTGAGCGAATCCCACAACCCCGTCCCCAAAGCCAGCTACCCCTGGGACTACATCCACATCAACTCGGTCGATCCCGGGCATCGAGCAACGACCTTCTGCTGTCCTCGCGCAACACCTGGACGGTCTATGACGTGGACCTTCACAGCGGAGCGATCCGCTGGCGCCTGGGCGGCTCGCACTCGAGCTTCAAGGGCCCCTCCTCGACCCGCTTCTACTGGCAGCACGACGCCGAGTTCCAGCCCGGCGGGGTCATCTCCGTGTTCGACAACGCGGCGAACCCTCCCAAGGAGAAGCAGTCCCGCGGCCTGCTGCTCTCGCTCAACCAGGGCAAGCCACACGGTCAGCCTGAAGAAGGCCTTCATCAACCCGTCGCGGACGCTGCTGGCCTCGAGCCAGGGGAACACGCTCAGCCTGCCCGGCGGCAACTGGCTGCTGGGCTACGGCGGCCTGCCCGACTTCACCGAGTTCGATGCCTCCGGTCACGTCATCCTCGACGGGCATCTCGGCAAGAACGTCCAGGACTTCAGGACCTATCTCTCGCCCTGGACGGGCCATCCCAAGAGCTCGCCGGCAGTCGTCGCCAAGCCCAACGGCGCCGGCGCGCTGTCCGTCTCGGCCAGCTGGAACGGCGCGACCGAGGTCGCCTCCTGGCGCGTCCTGGCGGGCAGCTCGCGCGAGCTCGCTGGCGCCCGTCGCCAACGGGGCGAAGACGGGCTTTGAGACGACCATCGCCGCGCTGACGACGGGCCCCTACGTCCAGGTGCAGGCGCTCGACTCGCAGGGCAACGTGATCGGCACGTCGGCCGCGGTGAAAACCTGAGGCCCGCCCGCCTCCTCTTCGGGCTGCTCGCGCTGGCGGCCCTCGTCCTCATCCCGGCGGGGAGGACATCCCGCTCGGCCCTCACCCTGTCCCTCTCCGCGGACACGCGAACGCCCGCCGCCAGCGGCGACGGCCCGGCGCGGCCTCCTGTGCCCCGGCGGCGCTCAACCGCAGCGCCCTCGTGGGCGGCCTCGTGACCGTCTCGCCGCTGCCCGAAAGCCGCGACGCCTCGCCGGCGACCCAGATCAGCCTCCGCGGTGTCCCGGCGGCGGCGCTCGCGGGAGTCTCGGTGAGCGGGCTCGCGCAGCGGGGCATCATCCCGGCCGCCTCGCTGCCCTACTCCCAGGGCGACGGGGCCAGCTTCGTCCCGGCGCGGCCGTTCACCCCCGGCGAGCTGGTCAGCGTCCAGGGTGCGGTCGTCTCCGGCTCGAGGCGGACGAGTCTCGGCTTCCGCTTCACGGTCGCCCTGCCGGACACGTTCGGCGAAGCCGGCGGCAGCGCGGCGCCCCCGCCCAAGCCGAGCGACTTCCAGAGCTTCCACTCGCGGGCAGACCTGAAACCGCCGAGGGTCACGGTCACGGCGCACGCGCCGGGAGCGAGCCCGGGCGATCTGCTGCTGGCCCCCTATTCCGGGCCGGGGCAGTACGGGCCGATGATCCTCGACGAAGCGGGCAGGCTGATCTGGTTCAAACCGCTCACGCCCGTCCGGTGCCCGGGCGGCGGACCTGCGCGTGCAGAGCTTCGAAGGCAAACCCGTGCTGACCTGGTGGCAGGACCCTCTCGTGACCGCCACGAGCCGCAAGTCGGGGATCGTGATGGCCGACAGCTCCTACAGGACGATCCACGTCGTGAGGGCCGGCAACGGCTATCAGCCGGACCTGCACGAGTTCCAGATCAGGCCGAATGGGAGCGCGTTGATCACGGTCTATGACGGGATCAACTGCAACCTCGCGGCGATCGGAGGGCCGGCCGCCGGAGCTGTGGCGGACACGCTGATGCAGGAAGTCGACATCAGCACGGGGCTGGTCCGCTACGAGTGGCACAGCCTGGACCACGTGCCCCTGACCGACGCCTACGTGTCCCCTCGGCCGGGCAGCCCGAAGGAACCCTTCGACTTCTTCCACATCAACTCGATCGATGTCCAGCACGACGGCAGCCTGCTGATCGATGCGCGCAACACCTGGGCGGCCTACGACGTCGATGCGGCGACGGGCCAGGTCCGCTGGCGGATCGGCGGCAAGCACTCCAGCTACAAGCTCGGGCCGGGGACCGTGACGGCCTTCCAGCACGACGCCCGCCAGCAGGCCGAACGGCAACCTCACCTTCTTCGACAACGGCGCCACGCCCGGCCGTGCACCCCCAGTCGCGGGGAATCGAACTCTCGCTGCAGGCGAACGGGATGACGGCGACCCTGACGCGGCGGGTCGAGCACTCACCGGCGCTGATCGCGGGCAGCCAGGGCAACGTCCAGGTGCTCCCAGACGGCGACTGGCTGATCGGCTGGGGCCAGTCGCCCTGGTTCTCCGAATACGGCCCACAGGGCCAGATCCTCTTCGATGCGCATCTGCCCTCGGCCTATGAGTCCTACCGGACCTTCCGCCAGGCCTGGAGCGCCCAGCCCGACGGTGCCGCCCGAGCTTCGCCTACGTGCGCTCGGGACGAGGCGGCGATCGTCTACGCGAGCTGGAACGGCGCCACGGGCGTCGCGTCCTGGCGGGTGCTCGACGGGCAGCTCGCCGAGCGCGATGGCAGCCGGCGGCGACGCGGGCCCAGCAGCGGCTTCGAGACCGCGGTCACGCTGGCTGACAGGCGCGCCGTCCGGGCGCCTACGTGGCGGTTCAGGCGCTCAGCCCTTCGGGCGCCGTCCTGGGTGCGTCGCGCCCGAAGCGCCTCTGAAGGCCGGGCGCTCGTGCGGTGGCGGGGGCCCCTGGTGGCGGGACAGCTGTCCGACGGTCCGTTCTGAGCGTGTCTTGCGCCGGGTGGCCGCCTTGGCGGCTGCGACCCGGGCCGTCGAGAAGTAGTCGGCGAAGCCGCGGCCGTGGGCCGCCTTCAGCCGCTGGGGGAGCGGCTCGCGCAGCTCGTGGTCGAAGGCGTGTTCGTGCTGTTCGACAAGCCTCTGCTCGAGCGGGCTGTGGTCCGCGGAGTTGTGGACCTCGAGTCGCCCGGCGTTGGTCGAGTAGTCGTAGAGCTCGACTTCGCGTCCGGCCGAGGTCGGTTCGATCCCTTCCGAGCCAGTGCGAGTAGGTCGCGTACTTCGCCTCGGGCGTGCGCAGCGAGACGATGTGCAGCGGCGCGTTGGCGGAATAGGCTTCGACGGCGAACTCGGTGACGACCTCGTCGGTGGCGTGGAGGATGTAGGGCCGCCCGTCCGCGTTCGGGTTCGCAAGGATCGCCGCGAGATCGAGGCGGCTGGCGAGATGGGCGTAGTGGGCCTCCTGGCGCCATGCGTTCGAGCCCGTCGCGATGCTCAGCATCAACGGCGCCAGATCGACGCTCGAGGCGAGCTGCGTCCGGGGCGTCCCCGGCGTGGCTGGTCAGCTTGCCCCGCGGGTCCTTGACGATCAGCGGAACCCGCGTCGCCTCCTCATAGGCCGACGCTCCCTTGCCGCGCAGGCCGTGCGAGGCGGCGTACTCGCCGTGGTCGGAGGTGAAGACGATCACCGTGTTGGCGGCCACCTCGGGTCGGCTTTCGAGTGTCCGCAGGACGTTGCCGATATGACGGTCGACCTCGCGCTGGAGCTTCGCGTAGAGGTCGAGGAAGGCCAGCCAGATCGGGACCGCTTCGGGGCCTTCGAAGGGCACCGGGCCGAATGAGGAGGCCGCCGTCTCCTGGAGGGAGCGCTGCAGGCGAGGCTTGCGCCGCTGGTCCAGCAGTTCGGGGGTCTCGAAATTCGGCGGCAGCCGGCTGACGGTCGGGCGCGCCGTCGCCTCGGCGGCGACCCTGTCGCTCCAGACGTACCACCAGGCGATGTCGTGGGGGTTCACGAACGAGACGGTCGTGCACCATGGTTCGGAGCGGCCCTCCGCGCGGAACCATTCGCCGAAGCCCGCGGCGATCCTCGGGTCGGTGTGCCATCCCTGCCCGGGGCCGCCGTCGGGCGAGGGGAAGATCCCTCCGGCGAAGCCGTATTCCTCGAGCGCGGCTTCGCCCACGGCGGGGCTCCAGTGGTTGTCGTGGTGGGTCAGGTGCCACTTGCCCAGCCAGCGCGTCTGATAGCCCTGCTCGCGCAGCATCGTCCCCCAGGTGGGAAAGCCCGGATCGAGCGTGCTGCCGCCGGTGATCATGCATCCCGTCTGATGGGTGTAGAGGCCCGTCAGCATCGCCGCCGCGAGCGGGGGAGCAGTCGTTCGATGCCGTGTAGTAGCGGCTGAAGGAGACGGCGCCCTCGCTGAGGCGGCGAAGGTTGGGCGCCAGCCCCGTCCCCAGGGGGGCCGCCCCGAACCACTGCGGGAAACGCAGCTGATCGACCACGATCACGAGGATGTTGGGTCGCGAGCTGGGGCGGTGGCGCTTGCTCGTTTCCGCCGGCGCGGGCACGAAGGCCGGTGTCCTGGATGAGTCCCCGCCGGTGTCGGCGAGCGCGCGGATGCCGAGGCCGGCGCCGGCGGCCAGCCCGCCCGCGATCAGGCCGCCCTTCAGGAACGTACGGCGATCGACTCTCCTATGCTGCTCGGAATCCATGACTTGTTTGAGGGCTCTCATCCTGGGGCCGGTTCTGGCCCTTGGTATGGGTTGTTGCCGGCCTGACCGCCACCGCAGTGGCGCAGTCCGCGCCAACGTGCGTCCCCGCGAGCCTCAACAATTCCGCTCTGCAGGCCGGTGCCGTAACCATATCGCCCCTTCCGGGCACTCGCGATGCTTCGCCGCAGACGCAGATCAGCTTTCTGGGCGTTCCGGCGTCCGAGCTGAGCGTCCAGAGCGTCACGGGATCGCGCAGCGGCGCCCACAGCGGCCGCCTGAAGGCCTATTCGCAGGGTAACGGGGCGTCCTTTCTCCCGGCACGGCCATTTCTGCCCGGCGAGCGGGTCACCGTCAAGGCCCGCCTGACGGTGCGGCGGGTGCGCGCATCCGATCCTCGATGTCTTCGTCATTGCCGCCCCCGACACGATCAGCTCGACGCCCGAGAGGATCCACCCGGGACGGCGGCCCAGGAACAGCATTTCCGCTCGCGCAGCGACCTCCGCCCTCCGATCGTGACGCGTCACGGCAAACAACCCCGGTGCCGCCCCGGGGGACATCTTCGTGGCGCCCTACACGGGACCGGGCCAGGCCGGCCCGATGATCCTCGACGCCGCTCGGGTGGGCTGCTGTGGTTCAAGGCGCTCCCCAGGAACACGTTCGCGACCGACCTCCGGGTCCAGGAATATTCGGGCCAGCCGGTCCTCACCTGGTGGCAGGGGAACATCTCGGTGCACGGTTTCGGGACCGGTGAAGGAGTCATCGCCAACGGCGCCTATGAGGACATCGCGCACGTTCGCGCCGGCAACGGGCACCAGGTCGACCTGCACGAGCTGCAGGTGACCCCGCAGGGAACCGCTCTGGTGACCTCCTATTTCCCGATCCTCTGCAACCTCTCCTCCGTCGGCGGCGCCTCCTACAGCGGCCTGACCGACGGGGTCATGCAGGAGATCGACATCAGGACGGGCCTGGTCATGTACGAATGGACCAGCCTCGACCATGTCGCTCTGAGCGAGTCCTACGCATCTCCCAAGCGCTCCGTCCCGCCCTACCCCTACGACTTCTTCCACATCAACTCGATCAACCTCGACCGCGACGGCAGCCTGCTGATCTCCTCGCGCAACACCTGGGCGATCTACGACGTGGCCGCCTCGACCGGGCGCATCAACTGGCGGCTGGGCGGGCAAGAAGAGCAGCTTCAAAGCGGGGCCCGGCACGCAGGACGGCATGGCAGCACGACCCCCGTGAACTGCCCGACGGCTCGATCAGCCTGTTCGACAACGGCTCATCGCCGACCGTTCATCCTCAGTCGCGGGGGATCGTCGTCCGCCTGAATCCGGCGACGGGCGAAGCCACGCTCGTCACCCAGCTCCTCCACAGCCCGGCGCTGGTGGTCGAAAGCCAGGGCAATACGCAGGCGCTCGGGAACGGCGACTGGTTCCTCGGCTGGGGTCAGGAACCTTTCTTCTCCGAGGTCAGCCCGCAGGGAGCGACGATCTTCGACGCCCATTTCCCCGTTCACACCCAGTCCTACCGCAGCTTCCGCTTCCCCTGGGTGGGCGTTCCTGCGCATCCCCCGGCGTTCGCCTACGTCTCCGGAGGAACCGGTGCGGGGACGGTCTATGCGAGCTGGAACGGCGCCACCCAGGTCGCCTCCTGGAGGCTCCTCGCGGGCGCCTCGCCCAGGTCGCTGCGGCCGATCCTGACGGCTCCCAGAGCGGCCTTCGAGACGGCCATCACCGTTCCCGGAGGCACCTCGGGCCCATATCTGGCGGTGCAGGCCCTGGACGCGATCCGGGAAGGTCCTGGGCAGGGCCGCAGCGGTCTCCGAGCGGGGCCTCTGAGGGCTTGCGTCGCATCCCCGGCGGCGGCGCGCCCGATCGGACGGAAGGGGGGTGTGTGGTTTCAGCACATAGTGGACTGATGTCTCGGGACATGCTGGACGTCTACGAAAGGCGGCTGGCATGGGGTTGGCGCGGTATGTGGTGGATGCGGTTTTGTTGGAGGGCCGCAGTGCGCGTGAGGTCGCCGCTGCTCACGGGATCAGCAAGAGCTGGATCTACGTGCTGATCGAGCGCTACCGGGCTGGCGGCTATGAGGCGCTGGAGCCACGCTCCCGGCGCCCTCGAGGCTGTTCGCATCAGACGCCGGCGGGGACGGTCGAGCGGATCCTCGAGTTGCGCCGGGAACTCGCGGTGCAGGGTCATGACTGTGGGCCCGTCACGATCGCGCATCACCTCGAGCAGGCTGGGCTCACGGCTCCGTCGACGGGGACGATCTGGCGGATCCTCAAGCGTGAAGGACTGATCATCGCTCAGCCGCAGAAGCGGCCCCGCTCATCGCTGATCCGTTTCCAGGCCGATCTACCGAACGAGTTGTGGCAGACCGACATCACCCACTGGCAGCTCGCGGACGGTCAGCACGCAGAGATCCTCAACATGATCGACGATCACTCGCGTCTGTTCATCTGCTCGCACGCCTACAGCTACGTCAAAGCAGCCGATGTCGTTGAGAGCTTCCACCGCGCGGCAGAGCTCCACGGGCTACCCGCCGCCCTGCTATCCGATAACGGCGCTGTGTTCACCGGCACCGCGCGCCACGGCAAGGTCAAGCTCCAAACAGAGCTCGAGCGCCTCGGCGTCGCAGCGAAGAACAGCCGGCCCTACCACCCCCAGACCTGCGGCAAGGTCGAGCGTCTGCACCAGACACTCAAGCGCTACCTCGATAAACAACCCGCCGCGGGCACGCTCAAGGAACTCCAAGCCCAGCTCGACGCGTTCGTCCACTACTACAACCACATCCGCCCGCATCGGTCCCTCGAAGGCCGCACACCGCTTCAGGCCTACAGCGCCCGCATCAAAGCCCAGCCCGCGGGCCTGGCCCCCGACACCTACTTCCGGGTCCGCCAAGACAAGGTCGACGCAACCGGCAAGGTCAGCCTGCGCCACCTCAGCCGGCTCTACAAAATCGGGGTCGGGAGAGCCCACACAGGCCAGCCGGTCAAGCTCCTCATCGCCGATCGAGACATCCGCGTCATCGACCTCAACGGCCAGCTCCTACGCCAGCTCACACTCGACCCCAGCCGCACCTACCAGCCCATCAAAGGCGCCTAAGCTGTCCAGCATCTCCCGAGACACGCGTCCAGCATGTCCCGAGACTTCACAGGACGGAAGGGGGGGGATTCGAACCCCCGAGACGGGGGTTGCCCGTCTGCCGGTTTTCAAGACCGGTGCATTCAACCGCTCTGCCACCCTTCCAGGGACGGCACAACGCTAGTCGAAAGCCCGGGCACCCTCGTCACCGGCGGAGGGGCTCCGCGCTCACTCGCCGCCGGCGCCCACCAGAAGGCCCTCCAGGGCGATCTCCGGGGGCTCCTCGGCCGCGGCCCTCTGCTGAGTCGGGAATGACGGGAGCAGCAGGCCGGCCATCACCGCGCCCGCCAAAGCGACCCCGCCGGCCACGAGACAGCCCACGCTGAGCCCATCGATGAAGGCCCCCGTGGCCGCCTGCGAGAGCGCCCCGGCGAGACGGGTGCCGCCATGCCCGGCAAGCCCCTCGGCGACGCCCAGGGCCGAGCCGACAGAGCTCTGCGCGAGCTTGCCGAGATGCGCCGGGAGTGCGCCGGGAGGGCGGATGTGAGGCGGCTGGCGTAGATCGAGGCGTAGACGCTGCCGATGATCGCGACGCCCAGCGTCCCGCCAAGCAGCCGTGTGGCGTCGTTGACCGCCGAGCCGACGCCGGCCTTGGCGATCGGGACGACGCCCATGATCGCCTCGGTCGCCGGTGCGCTGGTGAGCCCCATCCCGGTGCCATAGAGGACCATCTGGATGGCGATCGTGGCGTAGGTCGTGCCGGTCGAGACGGTGGCGACCCAGGCATAGAACGCGGCCACCATCAGCAGTCCGGCCGTCACGACCAGCTTGGTCCCGAACCGCACCGCGAGCTTCGTCCCCAGGACGGAGGCGATCCCCACCGAGGTGGCGACGGGCAGCAGGTGCAGGCCCGTCGAGAGCGGCCCGTAGCCCCTGATGAACTGGAAGTACTGGGTCATCAGGAAGATGAACCCGAACAGCGAGAAGAACGCCACCGTCACCGATCCGCTGGCGGCCGTGAAGCGCGGGTTGGCGAACAGCCCGATGTCGAGCATCGGCTCCGGCGTGCGGCGCTCCCAGACGACGAAGCCGGCGAGCAGGGCGATCGACAGTGCGAAGCCGCCCAGCGTCCTTGCGCTCGACCAGCCGTCGTTGGGAGCCTCGATGATCGTGTAGATCAGCAGGGCCATCGCCGTCGTGGAGAGCAGGAAGCCGGGGCGGTCGAGCCGCGGCGCCGAGGGGTCACGCGAGGTGGGGACGGCTCGTGCGACCAGCAGCGCGCCCAGTGCGGCCACGGGTGTCATGGCGAAGAAGATGCTCGTCCAGGAGAAATGCTGCAGCAGCCAGCCGCCGGCGATCGGCCCCAGCGCGATCGCCATTCCGGCGGTCGCACCCCACAGGCCGATCGCCTTCGCCCGCTCGCCGCGCTCGACGAAGATGTTCGAGATCAGGGACAGGGTCGCCGGGAAGACGAGAGCCGCCCCGAGCCCCATGAAGCAGCGGGCCGCGATCAGTCCGGAGGAGCTCGTCATCAGGCCGCCGGCGGCGCTTGAGGCGCCGAACAGTGCCAGGCCCGTCAGCAGGACGCCCTTGCGGCCCAGGCGGTCCGAGAGGCTCCCGGAGGCGAGCAGGAAGGCGGCGAAGACGAGGTTGTAGGCGTCGACGATCCACTGCAGCTGGGTGTTGGAGGCGTGCAGTTCGGTGACCAGGGTCGGCAGGGCGACGTTGACGATGGTCGTGTCCAGGTTGATGGCGAAGGCCGCCAGGAGGAGGGCCAGAAGGATCAGGGAGCGGTTCTGCATGTCGACTCTCTTTCTCAAGCGATGAAACAAGAAAATCAAGTTGTAGCACTAATGTCTCAACCTTGCTCTAGAATGAGGGGCATGCGAACCTATGGGCAGTACTGCGCCGTGGCGAAGGCCCTCGACGTCCTCGGCGACCGCTGGACCCTGTTGATCGTGCGTGAGCTGTTGATCGCCGGGACGGCTCGCTACACCGATCTGCGCAACGGCCTTCCGGGGATCGCGACGAATCTGCTGGCTGAGCGCCTCCGCGAACTCGAGGCCGCGGGAGTCCTCCTCCGGGAGGAGGCGCCGCCGCCGATCGCCACGACGGTCTTCCGGCTGACCCCGCGCGGTGAGCAGCTGCGCACGGTGCTCGACGAGCTTGGGCGATGGGGGCTCCCCTACATGGCCGAGGGCCCGGCGGAGGGCGACCGCTTCCGCGAGCAGTGGATGGCCTGGCCGGCCGAGCTCTTCCTGGCGGACCGCCACCCCGACCGCCCGCCGGTCTCGATCGAGCTGCACGCCGCCGAGCGTCCGCTCGTCCTCGAGACGGCCGACGGGGAGGTTCACGTGAGGCGCGGGCAGGCGGCGCACCCCGATGCGGTCCTCCGCGGCCTGCCGCACCCGATCATGGGGCTGTTCAGCGGCCTGATCGGCCTCGAGGAGGCGCGTGAGCAGGGCGTCGAGCTGGAGGGCGACGCCGGGGCCCTGGAGCGCATTCTCCCGCGCACCCCCGTCCTCGCACCGGCCGGCGCCCCCGAGCCGCGGCACCGAAGCCCGGGCACCCCTCGTCGCGACAGCCTCTAAACTGGCAGCCCTGCCTCCGGGAGAGGTGGCCGAGTGGCTGAAGGCACTCGCCTGCTAAGCGAGTATGGGGATCAAACTCCATCGCGGGTTCGAATCCCGCCCTCTCCGTTTTATCGTTGATCTCCGTTGGACGATGACACTGGATGGGATGGCCATGAGCGCAGCCGAGCCCGAGGCGCCGAACCCTCCGGCTCCGGCCGCCTTCCATCTGCTCGCCAAGCCGACGGGGGCGCAGTGCAACCTGGACTGCGACTACTGCTTCTTCCTCTCCAAGGAGATGCTCTACCCGGACAGCCGCTTCCGGATGTCCGATGAGCAGCTCGACACCTACCTGCGCCAGCTGATCGAGTCCCACTCGCGGGTCCGTGAGGTGACGATCGCCTGGCAGGGGGGCGAGCCGACGCTGATGGGCCTGGACTTCTTCCGGCGCTCGGTCGAGATCGCCGCCCGCTACCTGCTGCCCGGGCCAGCGCGCCGTGCACACGATCCAGACCAACGGCACGCTGATCGACGCCGAGTGGGCGGCCTTCTTCAAGGAGAACGACTTCCTCGTCGGGATCTCGATCGACGGGCCGCGGGAGATCCACGACGCCTACCGGGTCACCAAGGGTGGGCGGGGAACATTCGACAGGGTGATGGAAGGCCTGGGCCATCTCCGCGCGGCGGGAGTCGAGTTCAACGCGCTCACCACGCTCCATGCCGAGAACGCTGGACGGGGCGGTGAGGTCTACCGTTTCCTCAGAGACGAGTGCGGGGCCCGCTACCTGCAGTTCATCCCGATCATCGAGCGCGTTCCCGAGGCCCAGGCGGACGGGACGGTGCCGTGGTCGTCCTGGCGGGACCGGCCGCTCTACGTCCAGCGCGGCGAGTCGGTCACCGGCCGCTCGATCAGCGGCGAGCAGTACGGCCGCTTCCTGATCGACGTGTTCGAGGAATGGGTCCGCCGCGACGTCGGCGAGGTCTTCGTCCAGATGTTCGACGTCGCCCTTGCGAACTGGGTCGGTGCCCCTCCGGGCCTCTGCGTGCACTCGGAGACCTGCGGGACGGCGCTGGCGCTCGAGCACAACGGCGACCTCTACTCCTGCGACCACTACGTCGAGCCGGACTACCTGCTCGGCAACATCAGCGAGACGCCGATGGTCGAGCTCGTCGCCTCGCCCGCTCAACACGAGTTCGGTCAGGCAAAGCGCGACAGCCTGCCCGGGCAGTGCGTCCGCTGCGACGTGCGCTTCGCCTGCCACGGCGGCTGTCCAAAGGACCGTTTCACCAAGACCGCCGACGGCGAGGAGGGCCTGAACTACCTCTGCCCGGGATACCTCTCGTTCTTCCACCACGTCGATCGGCCGATGCGCATCATGGGTCAGCTGCTCGCGCGCGGCGGGGCGCCATCGGAGATCATGGGCCTCTACCCGAGGAGGACGCGCAGAGGAGCCCTGGCGATCCGTGCCCCTGCGGAGGCCCGGCCCCCTGGGGGCGCTGCCACGGCGCCACCCCGCGGAACTCCTGACCCGGCTGTTCCGACCGCTCGCGGGGACCGTCAACCCGGGCCCCCGCGAGTGCCAACGCTTCAGGCTTGCTCTGGCTCGCCCAGCACGATGAGGCCGTGAATGCAGATCACGCAGATCGCGAACACGCCGATCGCCCACCAGGGGTAGGCGCCGCCGATGTCCAGCAGGGCGCCGATCGCGCCGAGCGTGGCGGCCACGAGGCCGATCACCCGTCCGTAGGTGCCGCCGCCGAACAGGGACAGCGAGGCCGTCAGCTGGATCACGCCGAGGATGATCGTTATCCAGCCCCAGGTGTGGAGGCTCGAGAACACGAACCGGGTTTCGCCCACCCAGAAGTGGGCGTCTCCGACCGCGGCGATCCCGTAGATGATGTTGAGGACCCCCGCGACCATCAGCAGAATCCCCACGAACAGCGCGCTTCCGGTACCTCTCATTGCTTACTCCTTGGGTTCAGCGCCAGTCGACGCTCGTTGGTGGACAGCTTCCGCGCCTTACAGGAGAGCCGACCTCGGGCACACTCGCGCCGGGCAACCCCCCTCAGGTCAGCATTCGCCGAAGCTCGGCGAAGCCCTCCAATCCTTCCCGGGCTGCAGCCCGCGATCCTCGGTGGATTCGCCCCTGTCGACTACGTAGTTTCTCGCTGCGGGTGGCGGCGTGCAGGTCGGTCGACGGGTCGGGCGGGGCGTGGAGGTCCGGCGGTATCGCCGTCAGCCGTGTGTCAGCCCGAGTGGCCCGCGGGTGCGGTGCTCGGGCACCGAGCCACTCTCGATCGTCGCGTGCCCGTCGGATGCCCGCTTGAACCAGGCGGCGTAGCGGTCAACCAGCGGTGCGGCCGAAAGGCCGTGCAGCAGAACCGACAGCCCGACCGTCACGTATGTCGCGCGTCAGCAGTGTGCTGCCGTGGGCCTGGCCGGTGTCCTCGACGATCACGGCGAAGACGATCGATGCGAGCCCCCGCGGGCCGAACCAGCCGACGAAGGCGACGGTGGGCGCTCGGGCGCTTCCCCACAGCGAGATCGGCCACCGGGAGCATCCGCGACCGTCAGGCTCAGCAGGGCGTAGAGCGCGATCTGCCAGCTGACGTGCTCGAGCGCCGGTCCCAGAAGCACCGCACCGAAGACCAGGAAGGTGACCGTGTCGAGCAGCGAGCCCGCCTCCTCGGTGAACCTCATCATCGGGCCGGTTTCCTCGCGAACGATGAAGCCGAACAGGCCCCCGGCGATGAAAGCGGCGATGAAGCCCGACCCGCCGAGGCCCTCGGCGATCCCGTATGCGAGAGCCGCGGCGGCGACGGGGATGATCTGACGCCAGGAGGACTCGATCAGCCCCCTGGCGCCCGCCCTGATGACCATGGTCCCCGCCAGGGCGCCGGCCGTGAGACCGGCGATCAGGCCGTAGCCCAGCTCCTCTCCGATCACCTGGGCCGGGTGAGCGCCGCGAGCGCCGGGCGCCGTTGCGAGCACGATCAGGAGCACCGGGACGCAGATCCCGTCATTGAGCCCGCTCTCCACGTTGAGGGACTGGCGAACCCTCTGCGGGAGCCGCCCGTCGGTCACGACGGCGCTCCCCAGGCCGGCATCGGTGGGCGCCAGGATCACGCCGAGGATCAGCGCCTCGCTCAGCGAGAACGAAGGGAACAGGACGAGTGCCGCCGCGGCGCCGAGCACGATCGTCAGCGGCAGGCCGATGCCCAGCAGCCGGCTGGGCATCGATGCGCTCCGGCGCAGAGCACGCAGGTCGATGCGCGAGGCATCGGAGAAGAGGACGACGGCGAGCGTCGCTTCGGCGAGCGTCCGGACTGTCGGAGCTTGTCGGCCCCAGAGTGACGCTGTCGAAGACGAGCGGGCCGAGCAGGACGCCGGCGGCGACGACCACCATCGGGGGCGTGATCGGCGTGTTCGAGAGGCGCTGGGAGACCCCCGCGACGAGCAGCAGTGTGAGCCCGAGCGTCGCGAGTCCCCAATCCACGCCGCCACCGTACAGGTGGAGTCCGCCCGGACGGTCGAGTCATCGAGGCGAGCCACGTCAGTCTCGCGCGTCGATTACGTCCGCGAGGGCCGAGCCTCACCTGAGGCGCGTCAGGCCGTACCCTGTTGGTATGGCCAACGGGCGATCGCCGAGGGCTCTCGCGAGGCACGGGCGCGGGACTGGCGCAACGCGATGCACGCGGCCGTCTGCGACTTCATCGAGCCCTGGGCGCACGGGACGGTCGTGCGCGCCGGGCGCTACCCGACCTATCTACGACTTCAACGTCCTGCGGGTCGAGGACGACGTCGACGCTCGATCGTCGCCGAACTCGAAGCCGCGGCCGACGAGGCGCTGGCGGCCTCGATCACCGCCGGATCGACTTCGACATGCGCCGCCGGGGCGCGGCGCGGCGCGAGGAGTTCGAGGCGGCCGGCTGGAAAACGACACGCCTCGTCTGGATGCTGCACGAGGCCGTGCCGCCCCCGCCGAGGCGAGCCGAGGTCCTCGTCGAGGAGGTCGACTACGAGGAGACCGAAGCCGCTGCGGCTGAGCTGGCACCTCGAGGATCGCGCCGACCTGGAGTACGAGCGATTACCGGCTGGCGGCGAAGGAGATCGCGATGGCGAAAAACGCCCAGTGTGCTGGTCGTCCGCGACGGACGGCGAGCCGATCGCCTTCACCCAGGTGCAGTGGGACGGCGGCTCGGCCGAGATCAACAGCGTCTACGTCCAGCCCGAGCACCGCGGCCGCGGGCTCGGCACGGCGATCACCCGTGCGGCGATCGCGGCGGCCTCGGAGGCCGAGGACCTGTGGATCGTGGCCGACGAGGAGGACCGCGCCAAGGATCTCTATGCGCGCCTGGGCTTCAGGACGGTCTGGACGACGATCGAGTTCCTGCGCCTGCGATGAGCGTTCCGGCCCCCGAGCCACGGCAGGGATCGCTGCTGGCGCGGACAGCGCTCGCCGCCGCCACGGCCTTCCTGGCGATCAACCTCTGGACGGGTGCTCCGCTGATCGCCCTGTGGGTCGGCTCTCAGGTCGTGGGCGAGACGGTCCTCAGCATGGAGGCCGTCTTCGTGGTCGTGATCGTCCTGGCCGTGCTGGTCTTCTCGATGGCGATCGCGCTGGCCTGGCTGAACTCGACCTATGACCGCCTGAGCGGGCGTGAGCCGGGCGAACGAAGGCTGCCCTGGATGCGCGGCATGAGCGGAGATGGGGGCATCGAGCAGCCCGGCTACGGCGCCGGCATATCGCCGCTCGAGCGGATCGTCATGACCAGCGTCTATCTGGCCGTGATCAGCTTCCTGGTCTGGTTCTTCTTCTTCGCCGGCGCCCCGACGCCGTCCCTCTAGCCCGCCCGGCCGTCTCAGCCTTTCGCGGCGATCGAGACGGTCGCGACGGTTTCCCCGGCCTTGAAGGAGCTTCCGAAGAACTGCAGCCCGCCGGGGTCAGCGAGGCCGGGATCTTGCTCAGCGACGACCGCGTGCCTGCTGCCGACGGCTTTGACATGGGTCGTGGCGAGCTTGAACAGGGCGACGTTGGCGGCGGTGAAGTTGCTCGAGGTGAGCGTCGAGCGTCGCGACTCGATCCCGAGCGCGGCCGAGGGGTTGGCGGCGCTGGCGCTGGTGGAGCTTTCGAAGAAGCCGCCGATGCTCAGATGACTCGAGATCGTCAGGCCGCCCTTGGAGATGACGCTGCCCCGGCCGGTGAGGGAGTTCAGGGTGCCGCCGCTGATCGGGAAGGTGAAGCTGCCCGTGGGCGTGGCGGTCGCCGGTTCACTGGGAGTGGTTGTGATCCCGACCGTCGCGCTGCCGCCGCTGATCTTCGACCAGGCTGCTCGCCGTGAAGGCGATCGTCAGTGTTCCGCTCTTGAGCTTCACGGCAAACCCTTGCTCTTCTTCTTTGCGGCGACGTGCGCCCGCGCGGCGGCCGGGGCGGCGTCGATGAGCAGCGCCGCGGTCGAGCGGCGAGCGGGAACAGGAGCGCCGCCGCGAGGGCGAGCCGGCGGGCGTGGATGCTGGTTGAGCCTCGGCATCTTCGAGAACCTCCATCTGTCGGCGTGAGGAGCCGCTGTGACCGGGTCAGGAGGATCATAAGGTCGGAACTGTTCGGGTGCTACGTCGTTTTGACGTAGCGCCCGGTTCCGGTGGCCGCGACCGGCCGCCAACCCGAGCGCTGCTGCGGTCTCAGACCTTGACGATGACCTTGCCGGTGTTGCCACCGGTGAACAGCAGATTGAGGGCATCGGGGGCGTTCTCGAGCCCCTCGACGATGTGCTCGGATGATTTGAGCCGGCCCGAGGCGAGCCAGCCGCCGACCTCGGCCTGGGCCGCCGGGAAGCGGTCGAAGTAGTCGAGGATGATGAAGCCTTCCATCCGCCCCCTCCTGATCAGGAGGTTGATGTAGTTCACCGGGCCGCTGGCGGCCTCGCGGCTGTTGTAGCCGGATATCGCACCGCACAGGACGACCCGGCCGCGCAGGGCCAGCTGGCCGAGGCAGTCGTTGAGGATCTCGCCGCCGACGTTGTCGAAGTAGAGGTCGATGCCGTCCGGGCAGGCCTCGCGCAGGCGGGCCGAGACCTTCTCGTTCTTGTAGTCGATCGCCTCGTCGAAGCCGAGCTCGTCGACGATCCATTTGCACTTCTCGGGGCCGCCGGCGATGCCGACGACCTTCTTGGCGCCCTTGATCTTGGCGATCTGCCCCGCCGTCGACCCGGTTGCGCCGGCGGCTCCGGAGACGACGACGACGTCGCCCTCCTTGACGCGGCCCACGTCGGTCATGCCGAAGTAGGCGGTCATGCCGGTGATGCCGAAGATGCTCAGCGCGGCCGTCGGGGAGATCCCCGGGGGGAGGGGCTGCATGGCCCGCTCGGCGGAGTCGGCGAGGACGTAGTCCTGCCAGCCGGTCATCCCGAACAGCAGGTCGCCCTCGGAGTAGGCCTCGCAGTTGCTCTGGAGCACCTCGCCGACGCCGCCGCAGCGGATCACTTCGTCGATGCCGATCGGGGGCAGGTAGCCGGGGGCGTCGTCCATCCAGGTGCGGATCGTCGGGTCGATCGAGACGTAGCGGACCTTGACGAGCGCCTCGCCGGCCTGCGGCTCGGGAACCTCGCCCTCCTCCAGGCGGGTGGTCTGCTCGTTGACCATCCCCGTCGGGCGCTCGGCCAGCACGATGCGGCGGTTGCTCTCGCTCATGTCTCGTCCATCCCCTCGTTCGGCCCGCGCACGGGCCTCGGCTTGTCGATCGCGTCGGACGACGCAGGCCTGATCTTAGGGAGCGGGCTGGCCCGCGGGCCGGGTCAGCGCCTCGAGCAGCAGAACGAACGAGCCGAACGAGCGGCCGGTCGCTTCGGAGAGGCCGATCTCGCAGGTGCGGTTGCTGCAGACGCAGGCGCTGGGCGCCGCACCGGCGAGCTCTTCCACGGCCGGGCCCATGGCGGCGGCGGGCAGCTCGGGATGCAGCAGGCCCCGGTCGCCGGCCGTGCCGCAGCAGGTCGGGTTCGTCGGTTCGATCACCTCCTCGGCGAGCGCCGCGGCGATCCTGCCGCATCTGCTCGGTCAGCCCGAGGTGCGCCGCCGCGCAGGTCGGATGCACCAGGACCGACGGCACCCGGGACTCGATTCGCAGCTCCTCGAGCAGCGTGTCGTGGACCCAGGCGATCGAGTCGATGATCTCGATTTTCCCGAATGCCTCGCGCTGCTCCTCCCCGAGCGCGCCGGGCACCTCGCTGAGCAGGCTGTGGGTGCACGAGCTGGCGTCGACGACGAGCGGCAGGGCGCCTCCGTCGGTCCAGCTCGAGGATCGAGTCGGCGATCCGTCCTGGCCATCAGCTCGTGTCCCTCGCTCGGTAGCCCTTCGAGCTCCATGGCGTCGCGCAGCAGTTCCCGGCGAGGTCCTCGGGGATCCAGAGGGGCCGCCCGGCGCGTGCGGAGACGCTCAGCATGGCCTCGGGGAGCGAGGGCCTAGCGGGCTCCTCGCGGGGGTTGCCGAAGATCCGGTTCAGGCAGGCCGGGAAGTAGACGGCGGCGGCGCCCTCGCGGGCGCTCCAGGGCACCGGCGGGGCCGGGCCGGGCATCGAGGGCCCCCAGGCGGGCAGCAGCTCGCTGCCGAGCGCATCGCGGGCGAACCCCGAGAGGCTGCCCGCGGCCCTGTCTCCGAGCGCCGTGCCCGGCGCGCAGCGATGCTCGGGTGCCGCGTTCGACCGAGCCCCAGTGGCGGGCTGCGCTCAGGGCGAGTCCGCTCGGCCGCCTCGGTGTGCTGGGCCGCCCGCAGCCGCTTGACGAGCTTCCCGGTGTCGATCCCGACGGGGCAGTGCAGGCCGCAGGTGCCGTCCGCGGCGCAGGTCTGCAGGGCGTCGTAGTCGTACTCCTCGAGCAGCGCCTCGAGCACCGGGGAGCCGGCGGGCTGGCGGGCCATCTCGCGGCGCAGGGCGATCCGCTGGCGAGGGGTCGTCGTCAGGTCGCGGCTGGGGCAGATCGGCTCGCAGAAGCCGCACTCGATGCACTGGTTCGCCTCGGGCTCGATCTGGGGTGCCGACTTGAGGTTCTTCAGATGGGCTCCCGGGTCGTCGGTCAAGAGGACGCCCGGCCCGAGGATCCCGTCGGGGTCGGCGAGCTTCTTGATCCGGCGCATCAGCGCGGTCGCCTTGGCTCCCCACTCGCGTTCGACGTAGGGGGCCATGTTGATCCCCGTCCCGTGCTCGGCCTTCAGCGAGCCGTCATAGCGCTCGACGACCATCTCGACGAGCTCGCTCATGAAGGCCTCGTAACGGTCGAGGTCGGCCTGCTCGCCGAAGTTGGGGGTCAGCAGGAAGTGCAGGTTCCCCGCCGAGGCGTGCCCGGCGACGCCCGGCAGGAAGCCGTGGCGGGCGAGCATCTCCTGCAGCTCCTTGGCCGCCTCGGCGACACGGGCGGGGGGCACGCAGATGTCCTCGATGACCATGCGAGACGCCGGGTCCGCGCATCGGCCGCCAGCAGCCCCTGCATGCCCTCGCGGACGTGCCAGAGCATCCCGACCTCCTCGGCCTCGCGGGTGAAGCGGGGCTCGTCGATCGGGTTGCGGGCTCGCAGGATCTCGAGCGCCGCGCGCTCGGGCTCGTCGAGGCCGGACGGACTCTTCGGCTCTGAACTCGACCAGCAGGGCGGCCGAGGACGGGCGGCAGCTCCTTCCAGCGCTCGGGCGTTCCGGGCATGTTCCAGGCGGCGGCGATCAGGGTCGGGGCGACCATCAGCTCGGTCGCGCTGGCGCCGGCGGCGACCAGCTCGCCGACCGCGTCGACGGCCGTGTCGATGTCCTCGAAGAAGCTCAGCGAGAGCGTCGTGTTGCGCCCGAGGGGGACCGTCTCGAAGACGACCTCGCCGACGAAGGCCAGCGTGCCCTCCGAGCCGATCAGCAGCCGGCGGAAGATCTCCAGCGGCGTGTCCGCGTCGAGGAAGGCGCAGAGCCTGTAGCCGGTGGTGTTCTTGATCTCGAACTTGCGGGCGATCCGCTCGGCCAGCTCGCCGTCGGCCCGCAGCTCGTCGCGGATCTCGGCGAGGCCCGCCGCCAGCTCCGGGGCGGCCTCGGCGAAGCGCTCCTCGGCACCGGGGGCGGCCGTGTCGATGACGGCGCCGTTGGGGAGCGCGAAGGTGAGCGAGCTGACGGTCCTGTAGGAGTCGGCCGTGACGCCGCAGCGCATCCCGCCGGAGTTGTTCGCCACGACGCCGCCGATGCAGGCGATCTCGGTGCTCGCCGGGTCGGGTCCCAGCCGCCGGCCGTGGCGTGCCAGGAGCCGGTTGACATGTCCCAGGACGACTCCCGGCTGGACGCGGACGCGGGCCCCTCCGTCCTCGACGCGGACCTTTTTGAAGTGCCTTCGGCAGTCCAGCAGGATCCCGTCGGTCTGGGATTGCCCGCTGAGGCTGGTGCCCCCGGCTCGGAAGACGAGGGGAGTGGCCGGTCCGCCGCGCGACGGCCAGGACCGAGCGCCGACCTCCCCGATGTTCCGGGGGATCGCGACCGCGCGGGGTATCGAGCGGTAGGGGCTCGCGTCCGAGGCGTAGCGGATCAGATCCAGCGCCCGCGTCCCCACGCCCTCGGGCCCGAGGGCGGAGACCAGTTCGCCCGGCCAGCGGCTGGGGTGTGCCCGCCGCGACCCAGTCGGGAGCCGCGTCGGGCGAGCCGGCGTCCTGCGCGCCCGTGACCTCGGGGGCGATCCGCCGGGCTCTGGCGGACGAGCGTCGCCACGTTCAGTCGAGCCACATGCCGCTGGCGACGCGCACCTGCACGAGGCGTGGGCCGTCCTGCGCGGCGATCGCGCCTCGCAGCGCCTCGGTCAGCTCCTCGCGCCCGGAGACCTCCTGCGCCGGGACGTTGTAGGCGCGGGCGATCGCGGCCACGTCGAGTCCGGCGAGGTCGAGCCCGGGAAGGCCCGAGGCGCCCTCGAATTCGGCGAACCACTTGAGGATCATGTACTCCTCGTTGCGAAGCACCAGGAACGTGACGGGCACCTTGTAGGCCGCGGCCGTCCAGAGGGCCGTGATGCCGTACTGGGCAGAGCCCTCGCCCGAGCACGCAGACGACCGGCCGCGACGGCTGGGCGAGCTGCACCCCGACGGCGGCGGCGATGCCGAAGCCGAGACCGCCGCTGGCGCTGAAGTAGTAGCTGCCCGGGCTGGGACAGCCTCAGTCGGTTTCGCAGGGCGACCGTGCTCGAGGGGGTCTCGACCACCGCGATCCCGTCCGCCGGCCAGACGTCCGCCAGGGCGGACATGGCGGTCGAGCCGCTCATCGGGTCCGCCTCGGCCGGCTCTCCGGGGGCGGGGCGGGGCGTCGGAGCGCTCCGGGCGGACTCGCTCGTCAGCTCGAGCAGCCGGGCGAGCGCCAGCGCAACATCGCCGACGATCGAGTCGCCCATCGGAGCCCGGGCGGCCTCGCCGGGGTCGCAGGTGATCTGCACGAGCGAGGCGCCGGGCGGGCAGCAGCGGGCCGGGGATGTAGGGGTAGTAGGGGAAGACGGAGGAGCCGACCACGAGGATCAGGTCGTGGCCGGCCAGCGTTTCGGCGGCGGGGCCGATCGCGGGAGGCAGGACGCCGATGAAGTTCGGATGGTTCTCGGGGAACCCGATCCGCCCTCCGCCCGGAGCGGGGGTCGCCCAGACGGGGAGGTGCTGGCGCTCGGCCAGAGCGACCGCGTCATCCCAGCCGCCCGACGCATCGATGTCCGCTCCGGCGATCAGGACCGGGTTCGCGGCCGATGAGAGACGCTCGGCGAGCGCCTCGAGCGCCACCGGGTCGGGTGTCGCGCGGCCGGTGACGGTGCGGGCGATCGTGTGGGCGGCCGTCTGCTCGTCGGCCTCCTGGGCCCAGTCGTCCATCGGGATCGAGACGAAGGCGGGGCCTCGCGGGCGGCAGCGATGCGTGGTGGATCGCCCGGGCGATGGCCGCCGGGACATCCTGTGCGCGTGCCGGCTCGTGGCTCCACTTGACGTAGGGCTCGGGCCCCTTGACCGCTTCGCGGTTGGTCAGATTCGCCTCCATCGTGATCTGCGGGCGGACCTGCTGGCCGGCCGTGACGAGCAGGGGCGAGCGGTTGGCCTGGGCGTTGAAGATGCCGCCGACGGCGTTGCCGACGCCGGGCGCCGTGTGCAGGTTGACGTGGGTTGTCCGTCCGCTCGCCTGGGCGAAGCCGTCGGCCATCCCGACGACGGCGAGCTCCTGCAGACCGAGGACGTAGCTGAAGTCATCGGGGAGGTCGGCCAGCATCGGCAGCTCCGTGGAGCCGGGGTTGCCGAAGATCGTCGTCATGCCGTGGGCACGAAGCAGATCGAGCGTGACTTCGCGAACGGTGGCCATCAGGGACGGATCCTCTCTGCTCAGGCGGACTCGGGAACCGCGACCGCGAAGACGATGTGGCGGCGGGCCAGGCTGAGGTAGGGGTGCAGTTCGATCGGCCCACCCTCGAGTGGAGAGACGGTCACTTCGGTCAGCGTGATGAAGTCGCGCTCGGCGGCGTTCAGGACGTCGGAGACGCGGCTGCGATAGCCGTCGCGGGCGAGCGTGAGCACACCCTCGATGCGGTGTCTCTCCGTCTCGATCCGGACCCGCTCCTGGCGGTGTTCCACGTCGGCGGCGACCCTCTGTTCCTCGCTCATCGTCCCATTATCGACGCTCGCGGCTCATCGGGTCACCAGGTAGCTGCGATGGAGCGTCGTGCGCCGCCCGGTGGGGCCGGTGGCGAGCACGGTGACCCGGGCCTCCAGGCCCCGCGCCCGGCCCAGCTGGCGGCGCAGGATCGTCAGTGCGTGGCGAGCGATACGCAGCCGGACGTGGCCGCGGAGTCCCGCGGGAAGGGCCCGGGTCGAGGGCCCGAGCCTGACCACCCGGTGCGTGCGGTACGCCCTCAGCGTCGCGCGGACGAGGATCCTGCAGCCCCGCTGGCAGGCGACCGTCAGGGCCACTCCGCGCCGGGCCAGGACGCCCCTGTGGCGGGTGAGCGAGACCCTCAGCACCGGGGCGACGTCCAGCGGAGGCGGCCAGCTGTCCGGCTGGGAGGCAGCCCGTCGGGAGCGGGGTCTGAGAGCACGAAGCGCTGGATGCGGTTGTTGTTGGTGTCGGCCACGTAGACAGACCCTTCGCAGCCGACGGCCAGGGCGGCCGGCTGGGAGAACTGGCCCGGTCCGGGGCCCCGGTTGCCCCACTTGGCGAGGAACCGCCCATCGCCCGAGAAGACCTCGACCCGGTTGTTTTCACCGTCGAGGACATAGACGTTTCCGGCGCCGTCCAGGGCGATCCCGTCGGGCGAGTGGAAGCGCCCGTCGCCGCTTCCCCGGGAGCCCCATTCGGCGATTACGGTCCCGGCGGGGGAGAGCTTGACGACGCGGTTGTTCTGCGTGTCGGCCACGTAGATCTCGCCTGCGCCGTCGACGGCCACCGCGCCGGGGTGGTCGAACGAGCCGGGCGCGCTCCCCGCGGCCCCCGAGCCCCCTTCGGCGCCCAGGCGTGCGCGGAGCGTCCCTTCGGGGCCGTAGACGAGGATCCGGTTGTGGCCGCTGTCCGCCACGTAGGTCTGATCGCCGGCCGCCGTGCTCGAGATCGCCACCGAGCTGGCGCCGCTGAGCCCGGCCCCGCCGATGTCGGCCGGGCCGCCCTGTTTCCGAGAGGTAGGTTCCATCGCCCCAGAAACGCGCCATGCGCCCGTTGCCCTGGTCGGCGATCGCACGGCGCCCAGCGGATCGGCGGCTATTCCGGCGGGGATGTTCAAGCCGCGGAAGTGTCCCGGGGTCGGCGCCCCATTGACCGGCGAACGCCTCGCTGCCGGGGGCGAACAGCTCGACGCGGTTGCCGATCGTGTCGGATGCGAGCAGGCGGCCCGTGGGGTCGATCGCGAGGCCCCGCGGAGCCGTCAGCTGGCCGGGCCCCCGGGCGGAGATGCCGATCGAGCGGAGGTAGTTCCCCACCGGGTCGAAGACGTCGACCCGGTCATCGGCCGTGTTGGCGACGTAGGTGTTCCCCGCCGGGTCCGAGGCCAGCGCGCGCGGAAATGCGAGCTGGCCCGGCCTGGTCCCGAAGCCGCCCCATTCGCCGGCGAAGGCGAGCTGAGGCGTGAGCTTGACGATCCGGTGGTTGATGTCGTCGGCGACGAAGACCTCGCCGGCCGCGTCGAGGGCGACGCCGTAGGGAAAGCCGAACTGGCCGGGGCCGCTGCCGTAGCTGCCGACTGCCGTCACGTAGGCGCCTTCGGGGGTGAACTGCTCGATGCGGTGGTTGTCGTCGTCGGAGACGATCACCTCGCCGGCGTTGGCCGCGACCCCCCGGGGGTAGTTGAACTGTCCCGGACCCGAGCCCTTGGTGCCCCAGGCGAGCACTTCGCCGCCCTGCAGGTTGAAGCGCTCGATGCGGTTGTTCCCGCTGTCGGCGACGTAGACGAATTCGCCCGCCGACAGCGATGCCTCCGCCGGGGGGCTTCGTGAAGTCCTGCGAGGAGCCGAAGCTGAACTGCCCCGGTTCCGAGCCACGGCGCCCCCAGGCGGTGATGAAGGCGCCGTTCGCGTCGAACTTCTCGATCCGGTCGTGGCTGGAGTCCACCACGTAGACGTTGCCCGCGGCGTCGGTCGCAAGGCCACCGATCGGGCCGAACTGGCCGTGACCGCCGCCGTAGGAGCCCCACTCGGTCTCGAATGCGCCGAGGGGGCTGAACTTCTGCACCACATATCCGAGCTGGTCGGCCACGTAGATGTCGCCCTGCGGGCCCGACGGCCACGGCCTCGGGGAAGCGCAGGACGCCCTCGGCGCGGGCGCCGATGATCGCCGCGGCCCGGTAGGGGCAAGGCCCGGTGCCGGAGCCGGGGCAGGCTTCGGCCCGCGCGTCGGGAGCTGCCCGCCCAGCCGAGCGTCGCGCAGCAGGGCCAGGGCCCCGGTCGCGATCAGCCGACAGGCCGGTCCGACCCGTCTGGCGTCGGAGAGCCATCGTCCTATGGAAACACGGACGCCCGCCCGGCGTCGCGGTTGCGATCGGGATGCTCAGATGATGCGCTCGGGTGCGCGGGCCGGGAAGCCCGGCGCGAGCGGGCGGGACGATCGTCGCGCGCCCCGAGGAGGAGGGGTGGTTCAGCTCCTCGCGGACGATGTAGAGAGGCCGGTGCTTGACCTCGTCGTAGATCCGCCCGACGTACTCGCCGATCACGCCGAGGGCGATCAGCTGGATCCCGCCCAGCAGCAGGATGGCGATCGTGATCGCGCCGAAGCCGGGCAGATAGGAGTCGGCGATGCGCAGGCCGATGACGACGGGGATCGCGATGAAGGCGACGCCGGCGGAGAGGATCCCGACGTAGGTGGCCAGTTGCAGCGGCAGGTGGGAGAAGGAGGCGATCGCGTCGAGCGAGAAGCGCAGCATCTTGCGCAGCGTGTACTTGGTCTCGCCGGCGTGGCGGGCGTCGCGCTGGTAGGAGACGGCCGTCTGGGTGAAGCCGATCCAGACGGTCATGCCGCGCAGGAAGCGCGAGCGCTCGGTCATCGCCAGAAGGGCGTTGAGCGCGCGGCGGTCGAGCAGCCTGAAGTCGCCCGAGTTGGGCTCGAGGTCGACCTGGGCGAGCTTGTCGAAGAGCTTGTAGAACCAGGAGGCGGTCGCGAGCTTGAAGGCCGTCTCGCCGTCGCGCTGCTTGCGCACGGCGTAGACGACGTCGGCGCCCTGGCTCCACTGGGCGATCATCTCGGGGATCAGCTCGGGCGGATCCTGGAGGTCGGCGTCGATCATCGCCACGGCGTCGCCGACGGCGTGCTCGAGGCCGGCCGTCAGGGCCGCCTGGTGGCCGAAGTTGCGTGACAGGTGGATCACGCGGATGCGAGGATCGGCGGCGGCGATCCGGTTGAGCAGCTCGGGCGTCCGGTCTTTGGAGCCGTCGTTGACCAGGACGAGCTCGAAGTCGTAGTCGGCCACCGCCGCGGTGGTCCGGGCGACGAACTCCTCGACGAGCAGTTCCTCGTCGTAGACGGGCGCCACGACGCTCAGCAGGGTGGGAGTGCGAAGGGGTTCGTCCGGCATGGTCTTTGGTGTTCTCGGCGGGGCGTCGGCGACCCGTCTCACATGATCTTCGACGAGCTTCCTAAGCCGCCGCTCAACTTATCGTTCATCCTTCGGATGAATGACCTCTGAGCAGACCCCGTCGCAGGGACCTCCCACCAGGGTAGCGGGACTGGCAGGCCGTTTGCGTGCTCCGGTGCTGGTCCAGTTCATCAAGTTCGGCATCGTCGGCATCTCGAACACCCTGCTGACGTTCGCCGTCTACACGCGTGCTGCTGAAGGTGTTCGGCGTCTGGTACCTGGCTGGCCTCGGCGATCGGCTTCATCGTCGGGGCCACGAACGGCTTCCTGCTCAACCGCAAATGGACCTTCGCGGACCACGTCGGGCGACTCGCTCACGCCGGTGCGATGGGCGATCGTCCAGGGCTGTGGGCTGGGGATCAACGAGCTGCTGCTCTACCTGTTCGTCGACAGCGCCCACCTGGACAAGCTCCTGGCCCAGGCGTTCGCGACGGCCTTCGTGACGGTCAGCACCTTCTTCGTGAACCGGGCCTGGACGTTCCGCACGGCATCGTCCTCGCTCTCCGCCTGAGCCGAGCGGCGCGCGCCGCCTGCCGTGGCGCTAGTTGAAGACGGCCAGCAGGGAGAGGCCGGCGGGGATCCTGCCCGCCGTCGGCCGATCAGCGCGGCCTCGAGGGCCAGCGGCCGCTCGAGCACCCAGTTGAGGGGTTCGGGCGGAATCCAGAGGTCGAGGCTGGACTCGGTGGTCTTCGTGTTGATCCGGTCGAGCACCCGCAGCAGGATCGCGACGGGCAGCAGCAGCGAGTTGAAGTAGGTCGTCCGGGCCTGTTTCCATCCGGCCTGCTCGGCGACCCTGCGCAGCGAGCGGCGGGTGTAGCGGCGGTGATGGTGGTTGATCTCGTCGTGCCCGCTCCAGAGCCACTGGTAGGCGGGCACGGTCACGAGCAGGGAGCCGCCCGGGGCGACGGTGCGGCGCAGCTCGCGCAGCGCGCCGAGGTCGTCCTCGAGATGCTCGATCACGTCGAGGCTGACGGCCAGGTCGAAGCTGGCGTCGGCGAAGGGCATCTCGAGCACCGAGCCCGCGATGACCTCACCGGAGTCGCGCCGGCGGGCCAGCTCGACGCTCGTGTCGGAGAGCTCGATTCCCGTGACGGCGCCGTGGCGGGCGAGCTCGATCATGTTGCGCCCGCTGCCGCAGCCGGCGTCGAGGATGCGGGCGCCGGCGGGGAGATCGAGGTCTTTCATGACCTTCTCGATCACCGTGCGCCGCCCCCGATACCACCAGTGCCGGTCCTCGGCCTGGTGCGTCTGAAGCTCGTAGTCGCGGTCCATCCACCGACCATCTTTTCCTAAAGGCGCCCCTCCGCGCATTGCGCCCGTCCGCGGGCGGGTCAGCCGGAGGGTGCCGAGGGCCTCACGGAGTAGCGCAGCGAGCCGTGTTCGCCGACCCATACGGCGAGCGCCCGTGTCGCTCTCCGGGTCCACCGCGACGGTCGCTCCGGAGACCGGTCCGGGAGGCGCGACGAGCTCGGGGGCCCCGAAGCGGGTCGTTCCCGGAGCGGACTCGCGTGCCGCGGGCGGCCATCAGGCGCCTGGCGGCTCGGATCGGGGCTGCCCCGAGGCGATCGAGCTGCGGCTCGGTCCACAGCATCGACGGCCTCGTTGTCGCGGTCCCGGCGCCAGGGCGCTCAGCAGGGCGTCGCCCGCGCTGGGCGGCGATCGTCGAGACGGTCTGCATGCCCCGCTGGTCGATCGGCGCGGTGCGCAGGACCCAATGTCCCGCCGGCGGCGCCCGTCCCAGGCGGCCATGACGCTCTCCGAGCTGAGGCGCACGAGCTGCGGCGAGCCCGCGGGTGAGCGCAGGCCGTCGGGATCGGCGAAGCTCTCGATCAGCCGGGGCGGCCCGAACCGGACGCCCGGAGCCGAGTAGTCGAGGATACACGCGGGTCCTCGCCCCGGTCGCTGACGGTCCACAGGACGATCGCGCGGTTGTCGTCGCTCAGCAGCGCCGCCACGTGCGGTTCGGCGGCCTGCCGGGCCGAGCCGCTGCGAGCGGTGCTCCACCCCCGAGGCGGGCAGGTCGCGGGCGTAGAGCTCACCGTGCCTGCGACCAGAGGGCGAGCGCGTCGCTGCGGTAGTCCATCGCGATCGCGAGCGGCTGGGCGCCGGCGGCCTGCCGCGATCAGCGCTCGGCGGCCCGTGCGATGGGCGAACCATCGCTCGACCTCGACGACTCAGGCCGCCGGAGGCCTGCGCGCCGGAGCCGGCCAGCAGGCCCAGATCACCGAGGTAGGCGGTGGCTGAGGGCGGCTGAACGCGCGAGCCCCGGGCCGCGCGGCGCCGCGAGAACGTGCTGGCCGGCGCGACCCTGGATCAGGATTCCCCGCGAGTGCTCGCGCGGGTCCGTGCCGGCGATCGCGATCAGGCCATGAGGAGCCGTGGCGACCTCGCAGGGGCGCGAGCCGGCCGCAGCGGACGGCCGGCCGGCGAGGGCGGGCGACCGGGTGCGCCGGGCACCGTGCCGGGGCCGACCGGGTCGATCTTCGCGCCCGGCGCCGCCCGGGCAGCCCGGCGCCGGCCGCCCAGACGATCGCCCCGGGCCCGGTCGCGTCGGTCGGGAGCGTCGCGTGGGGAAGACGACCTGGGGTGCCTCCGGAGGCCGCGCAGGAGCTCGACCCGCCGGTGGGCTGGACCATTCGCTTGTGCGGGCCGGCACGGGTGCGCCGGCCCATCCCGGGGTGGCGGCGGCGGTCACGGCGATCGTTGCCGCCGTCAGCCGGGCCGCGCGGCTGCGCGAGCCTCAGGAGAGGGCCGACGCGCAGGAAGTCGACCGTCCGCCCCCAGGAGAGCTGGGCCGCGTCCGGGTCGAAGGTGCCCGAGGCGGTTGGTGTCGTTGAAGAAGGCGTGCCCGCAGCCCTCGTAGAACTCGGCCGTGACATCGACGCCGGCGCTCTCGAGCTCGCGCGGCGAGGTTCTTCGCGTCCTCGACGGGAACGAATTCGTCGCCCGTGCCGAAGTGCATCAGGACGGGCCCGTCAACGCCCTTGAAGTCGGGCTTGCCGTGGGGCATGACGTAGTAGTAGCTGACCGCCGCGGCGATGTTCGGGCAGGTCGCGGCAGCCCAGATGGAGAGGCCTCCGCCGAGGCAGAAGCCGACCGCGCCGACACCCGGGCCCGCTCACGCCGGGCAGGCCTCGCAGGTAGTCCGCGGCGCCGCACATGTCCTTCTCGGCCTGGTCCATCGAGAGGGCCATCATCTTCTGTTCGGCCTCGCTCGGCTGGGCGTCGTCTCGCCGCGGTAGAGGTCGGGGGCGAGCGCGAAGAAGCCCTCGGCGGCAAGGCGGTCGCAGACCGAGCGGATGTGCTCGTCCACCCCCCACCACTCCTGCAGGACGATGACCGCCGGGGCCCTGCTCGCCGTCGGGCTTGGCCAGGTAGCCCGGCGCGCTGCCGGTGCTGGTGGGGAACTCGATGTCGGGCATGTGGCGTCTCCTTGATTGGTGGTCTGAGCGAGGCTTCTGGACTCAGCGCTGAAGCGTCAGGACGTGGGCGCTGGCCGGGTCGATCCGGCCGGCGAGCAGATCCTGTATGCGGCCTCGAGCGCGTCGGGTCCGGCGCCGTGGATCACCTCGAGCCAGCCGCCGACCCACTCCAGGTAGGGCTTCCAGGAGTCGGCGATCCGCTGTTCGAGTCCCGCGCGTCCCCACTCGGCGCTGCGCTTCGCGACCCGGTCGGGCGCGAAGAAGAACGTCGGGCGCGGGCCCGGGAGGGTCCTCGGGGACCGCGCCCATGCTGTCGTGGTGGGTCGCGCCGACCACCGCCGAGTGGGCGAGGTCGCCGGCGAAGTGCTCGTGGACGGCCGTGCGCACGTCGGCGTTGCCCGCCATGTCGACGTAGACGGCCCGCCCCTGCGGCAGGGAGTCCATCTCGTCGTAGGAGATGACGTGGTCGTAGACGCCCAGTCCGCGGGTGAACTCGCAGCTGCGCGCCGATGTCAGGCCGACGACCTCGGCGGCATGATCGCGGGCGAGCAGGAAGGCCAGGGCGCTGGAGGTCTTGCTCGAGGCGCTCGAGAGGACCACGGTTGGAGCTCCGAACAGCTCGCTGTCGCGCAGGAAGTCGTCGATCAGCCAGGAGGTGAAGAACAGCGGGCGCAGCAGCATCTGCTCGTCCTCGTGCTCGGCGTCGTAGACGGGGTCGGCGGTGCGTCGCGGAGTAGCCGTTGTAGGCGGCCGGCAGCGCGGCCCGATGGGCGGCGCCGTCGACGAACCCCCGCGGCCCGACCCGCGTCGGCTCGACCAGCAGCTCGCTGGAGGGCGGCAGGTAGCCGTACAGCCGCGTGCCCGGCTCGAGGCCGTCGGCGCTGCTGGCGCGTGACCTCGGCGAAGCCCCATACGGGCATCCGCCCCCAGCCCTCGGGGGCCGCGAAGAAGTCCCAATAGGACATCGCCACGCCGAACTGGGCGTAGGTGATGTTGTTCGAGGTCAGGCCGAAGTGCTCGACCCGCAGGACGGCCTGCCCGGGCCCCGGCTCGAGCGGCGGGCCCTCGGCGAAGCGCGTTCGCTCCAGGTCGTCTCTGGCGATCAGGAAGTCCATCGGCGGGACAGCCTAATGGTGGCGGCGAAGCGCCGCATGGTCGCTGCCGCGGTCAGCTCGCACGGACAGCCCGCTGGCAGCGCGCATTCGCGCGAACCGATATACGTACATACGACGTATGCCATCGGACCGTCGACAGACCCCGGCGCGGAGCGCCGCCTGCTGGACCTGGTCGGGCGATGTCTGCGGCCTGCTGGACCTCGACGAGCTACGCCTACGGCCTGCTCGATGCGATCCACCGGGCGCTCCCCTCGGACTACGTCTCGCTCAACGAAGTCGGCCCGGGCCCCGGACGATGTCGTCGCCCTGATCAGTCCCGAAGCGACGCCCGAGACCTTCGAGCGCTGGGCGCGCCATGCGCACGAAAACCCCCTGCTGCAGTACTACCAGCGCACCCAGGACGGCCGGGCCGATGCGCTTCTCGGACTTCGTCACCGCGCGATGAGCTGCACGCGCTGGCGCTCTACAAGGAGCTCTACCAGCCGATGGGGGTCGAGCATCAGCTGGCCTTCACCCTCCCGGGAGCCCGCGCCAGGTGCATCGCGATCGCGATCAGCCGGGGCGAGCGGGACTACAGCGATGCGCGAGCGGGACTTCGCCAACGACGCACGGCCCTTTCTGATTCAGGCCTACCTCAACGCGATCGCCTACGAGGCAGCTCGCGCAGCCGCAGGGGCCTCGCTGCCCGACGCCGCTGCTCGAGTCGCTGCTCGCCGCGGGCCTGACGCCGCGCGAGGCCGAGTCGCTGCGCCTGGTTGCGCTGGGCCGATCGAACCACCACGTGGCGAGGACGCTGGGCATCAGCCACCGGACGGTCGGCAAGCACCTCGAGCGGGCCTTTCGCAAGCTCGGCGTCGGGGATCGCTCGTCCGCCTCGGCGAGGGTCTGGGAGCTGGCGGGGGCCGGCTCGGAGGCGCCCACAGCCGCCGTCTCAGTGACGGTGGATCAGGCTCAGCAGCGGCTCCTCCGAGCGCGCCGCCGTGTCCCCGGGCGCCGAGCCGTTCGAGCATCCGCGTTTCGCGCGGCGCCAGTCCGAAACCGAAGGCGACGAGCGCCAGGCAGGATCCTCCGAGCATCACCTCGACGGCGCCCAGCGCTTCGGCCAGCGGGCCCGCCAGCGCGTAGCCGAGAGGCAGCAGGCCGCCTGAGATCATCCAGTCGTAGGAGCTGACCCGCGAGAGGCTCGCCGGCGGTATCCGCTCGGCGAGGGCCGTCGTCCAGAGGATGTCGAAGACGGCGATCCCGGTCCCTGCGACCAGCGTCACGGGCAGCACGACGAAGAGCGTCACGCCGGAGGCGTAGAGGATCGCCGCCACCGGCCAGGCCGTGATCGCGATCATCGCCGCCCGCATCGGGAAGCGCGGACGCCAGCCGATTCCGATCAGCGCGCCGACGATCGTCCCCAGCCCGATGGTCGCCTCGAGGATGCCGTAGACGGAGACGTGGCCGTACTGGCCTTTGGCCACGAGCGGCCCCAGGACGAACCACGGGGCGAGGCCGAAGAAGAGCGCGGCGCAGAAGGAGAAGAGCGTGGCCCAGACCCACTTCCGGGCCCGCACCTCTCTGGACCCGGCGCGGATCTCCGACCACATGCCCGGCCGCGCGGCCGGGCGCCCGTCGGCGTCGAGCGGGGCGGGCACCGCGCGCTCCCCGGCGCCGCGGGCGCACGCGTGTCAGGAAGGCCGCGCTGACGAGGAACGTGACCGAGTCCAGGGCGAAGGCCCAGCCCGCTCCGGCTCCCAGCACGAGGGCCGTCGCCAGTGCCGGCCCGGCGAATTCGGCGATGTTGTTGGACATCGCCGTCAGCGCCCGGGCCTGCTGGATGTCCTCCTCGGGCACGGTCTGCGGGAGCAGGCCGTCGGCGGCGGGCCGGAAGAACGCCTCGGCGCTGCCGAAGCCGACCTCGATCACGACCAGCTGCCAGATGGGCACGGTCCCGGCGAAGATCAGGATCGCCAGCAGCCCGTGGAGGGCGAAGCGGACCAGGTCGGTCGCGATCATCACCCGGTGGCGCGGCAGGCGGTCCGCCCAGACGCCCCCCACCAGCAGGAAGACGATCAGCGGCAGCGCCTTGGCCGCCAGGACGAACCCGAGATCGGTGGCGCTGCCCGTCTGGGCGATCACGAACAGCGCCAGGGCGACCATCACCAGGTAGTCGCCGATGACGCTCGAGGATTGGGCCAGCCAGAGGAAGCGGAAGTCGCGGTGCCCGAGCACGCGACGGATCTCGGAGAGGCCCCTCATGGCTCTGCTGAGCTTGACGCACCCGCAGGCGCTCGGTGTCGTCCCGGCTAGGGAGACCGGCGAGACGCGCCGGACGCGGGACGCTCGGCTCGCCGTCCTTCGACTTCGAGGCCGCCTGGCGTGGCGTTCGTGGCGATGACGTTGCCACGCTGATCTACACCTCCGGCACGACCGGACCGCCCAAGGCCGTCGAGTTGACCCACGCGAACCTGCTGGCGCAGCTCCGGCTGCTCGACCCGGTCATGCCGCTGCGGCCTGCCGGGAGGTTCGTCTCCTACCTCCCCATGGCCCACCTGGCGGACCGTGTCCTCAGCCACTATGCGGCGCTGGTCACCGGCTCCGAGGTTGCCTTCGTGGCGGACATCGCACAGGTCATCCCGACCGTTGCCGAAGTCCGCCCGACCGCCTGGGGCGGTGTCCCGCGGATCTGGGAGAAGCTGAAGGCGGCGATCGAGGCCGGCTTCGCGGCGGAGCCCGACGAGGGCCGGAGGGCGGCGGTCCAAGCAGCTCTAGAGGCGTCCCTGGCGGTCGTCAGGGCCGAGCAGGCGGGGAGGCACCCGGACCCCGAGCAGCTCGCCCTGTGCCGGCACCACGGCGCGCCGCCGAGCGACCGGTGACGACGGCGGAGGCGGGCCCGGGGCCGTGCGCCGACCCGGGCCCGCCTCTCAGGCGAGGGCGGCGCGCGGCCCGGCGGGCGGCGAGGCGCTCCTCTGCATAGATGCGGCCCTGCTCGAGGTCGCCGGTCGCGAACCCGGCGATGTCGGCCAGCGTCACGATCCGCCCGGCTCCGCCCCAGGTTCCGTCGGGGATCTCGGGCGTGAACACCCAGACCCTGGAGGGGTCGCGGTCGTATGCGCCCCGCTCGGCGTCGAGGACGGCCTCGGTGATGCTCTCGACCATCGCCTGGCGGCGCTCGGGCTCGTACTGCCCCTCGGGCACCGAGGCCACGAAGCGGTAGTGGGGCACCGCCGCGCGCGAGCCCGCGACGTAGACCGCCTCGGGCCGGTGCACGAACAGCCAGGCGATCGAGCGAACCTGCGGGTTGGTCGGATCGGCCCCCTCGTTGATGATCAGGACGTCGGTCAGCTCCGAGAGGAGCCGCTCCTCCGCCTCGGGCTCGAGGGCGCCCTCGGGGATGTATGCGTCGAGCATCGGCATCTTGTGGCCTCCTTTCCGGCCGTGACGGCCGGATCTCTGGACAGTCACTCCCTTTAGAGGAGTGACTCGGTCGGGCCGACCATACAGCAAGTCACTTCGCTTATGCAAGCGATAGACTGCCGACATGAAGCGAACCGGACTCGGAGACCAGCCCTGCTCGATCGCCCGTACGCTCGATGTCGCCGGCGAGTGGTGGTCGCCCCTGATCCTCCGCGACGTCGCCTATGGCGTCAGGCGCTTCGGCGAGATCCAGGCCGACCTGGGCATCTCGGCCAACGTCCTGGCCGATCGCCTGGAGAGCCTCGTCCACGAGGGCCTGCTCGAGACGCGCGCTCTACCAGGAGCGCCCGGAGCGCCACGAGTACGTCCTGACCGAGAAGGGCGCCGACCTCGTCCCGGCGCTGCTGGCGCTGATGCAGTGGGGCGACCGGTGGAAGTGGCCCGGCGGCGTGGGCCCGGTCGAGGTCTCCCACGAGCACTGCGGGCACGAGGTGAAGGTCGAGGTCCGCTGCGAGCACTGCGAACGTGAGCTCGCCCTCAGGGACCTGCGGGCCCGTGCGCGCGGGGGAGTCACCGACCCGCCGGCAGAGAACGCGCCGGGCAGGGTCTCCGCGGCGCGGCTGACGTCCTCGCCGGACGGGGTCCGCCTGGCGCGAGGACCCCGCTCAGACCTCGCCGTCGTAGTAGCCGCACGCTCAGGCGAGCGGCCCGGACGGTGCACCGGCCTCCATCGGCGGCGTCTCCAGTCGGCGTAGGCCTCGTCGGGCTTCGTCGGGTCACCGCGAGGGCAGGGACCCTGGCGCTTGAGAACATCGTCAGCCTGGCCGGCTGATCGCTGCGGTTGGTCATCTCATCGACGCCCGCGGAGCCGATCATCAGGACCGCCAGGGACCGTCGCCGGCGCCTACGAAGACGTGCTCGACGCCGGCCGGGCAGTGGAAGAAGTCCCACTGCTTGAGGACCAGCGGCGCTCCTCGCCGTCCGATGATCGGCGATGCACTCGCCGTGCAGCACCAGGAAGTCCTCCTGGACGGCCTCGGAGTGGTACGGCAGTTCGGCTGCCCCGGCAGCATGACCTGGACGTTGACTCCGGTGTCCGGCCAGAGCGCGTCCTCGGGCTCCCAGTCGATCTGCGTGGCCCTCGAGAGATGGCTGATGGCGACGTCAGCAGTCGATAGCCAGGATGTCTGCGATCCACCTTCCCGAGTCCGTGGCCGTCGCGCCTTGCGGGAGCTCAGGCCGAGCTCCGAGCTCCCCGGCAGCGCCGCCACGGGCAGCTTCCTCGCCGCACATTCCGTGCACCCCGCCGCCGGGCGGCGTCGAGGAGGAGCAGAGGTAGACCCCGGGCAGCGGGGTGCGGTAGGGGTGCAGCGACGGGGTGGGGCGGAGGATCGTCTGCATCAGCGTGGCCGCCCCCGAGTTGATGTCGCCGCCGACGTAGTTCGGGTTGTGCTGCTCGGCCTGAGCGGCCGTCAGGCTGACGCGATCGAGGATCAGCTCGCGGAAGCCCGGAGCGAAACGCTCGATCTGGGCCTCGATCCGGTCGGCCATGTCGACGTCGGAGCCGGCCGGGCACGTGGCAGTAGGCGTAGAAGGTCTGCTGCCCCGCCGGTGCCCTGGAGGGATCGATCACCGACGGCTGGACGGCGATGCAGAACGGCCGCTCCGGGTGGCGTGCCCGATGCGACCTCGGCCTCGCCCTGGGCGATCTCCTCGAAGGTGCCGCCGATGTGGAGCGTCGGCGTCTCGCGGCAGACCTCGGCCGTCCAGGGAACCGGGCCGGAGAGCGCCCAGTCGACCTTGCAGGCGCCCGGGCCGTAGCTGAAGCGCTCGAGGCCCCGCCGGTATGAGCCGGCGAGCCTCGTCCCGGCGATCTCGGTCAACGCCCGCGGGGTGACGTCGAGAAGCTTCAGCCGCGCGTCGGAGAGCTCCTCGAGGTCCCGAACCCAGCTGTCGGTCCGCAGCAGTCGCGCCGCGCCGCTCGAGCTCCTGTGTGATCGCGTCGGTGATCCGTGCGGAGCCTCCGGCGACGACGGGCCACCCGACGCCGTGGGCCAGCATCCCGAGCAGCAGCGCGAAGGCGCCCGTCCCGGGCGCCGAGAGAGGGCGCATCGAGTGGGCCGCGAGGCCCGCCAGCAGAGCTCGGGCCTCGGCCGTGCGCAGGCCCGCGGCGAGTCCCCTGGCGGGCAGCAGGCCGAGCAGCCCGAAGCGGGCCAGGGCGATCGGATGGCGAGGAGGGCGGAGCATCGGCCCGAGCACCGAGGGGACGATCCGCTCCATCTGCTCGACCAGCGGACCCATCGCCCGCGCGTAGGCGCCGGGAGTCGCGGCCGAGGGTCTCGGCGGTCTCGGCCACCGAGCCGGCGAGAGCGACCGCCTGCCCCCGTCGAGCGGGTGCGCGAAGGCGACCCGGGGCGTCAGCAGCTCGAGGCCGAGGTCGGCACGGCGGAAGAAGGGAGAGGCCGCCAGCAGCGGGTGGACCGTCGAGCAGACGTCGTGGGTGAAGCCGGGCAGGGTCAGAGCCTCGGTCCGGCAGCCGCCGCCGAGCGTCGCGGCGCCCTCGCGGACCTCGACCCTGAGCCCTGCCCGGGCGAGCGTGAGAGCCGCCGGCGAGCCCGTTGGGGCCGGAGCCGACGACGATGGCATCGCTCGCCGGGCTCACAGGCTCAGCACGGTGCCCTGCTCGCGAGCGTGACCTCCGGGTCTCGCGGCGAAACGCTCTGCCAGCTCGTCGAGAGCCGAGTCGGTCCGGTCGGGGCGGTGATGGAAGAGCACGCACCGCCGGGCAGCCCGGCCCGCCTCGCCAGCCCGACGGCGTACTCGCCGCAGGAGTGCCCGAAGCGGCCCTCGGCGGCGAGCTCCTCGCGCAGCAGCTGGGCGTCGTGGATCAGCAGGTCGCTGTCGCCGGCGAGCTCCAGAGCCGCCTCGTGGTACTCGCCGAACCCGTCGGGTCCGGGGCCGAAGGCGGTCGGGCGATGATCGGGCATGTAGGTGAGCGTCGAGTGCCCGTCGCTGATCCGGTAGCCGAACGTCCGCCCGCCCTTGTGCGGGATCTCGCGAGCCAGCACGGTGAAGCCCTCGATCTCCGTCTCGCCGGGGGCGATCGAGCCGAAGCTCCAGTCGCCGCGCATGTCCGTCGGTTCCATCGGGAAGTGCGGCGGGGACATCGTCCGGGCGAGCACCGAGACGGCATCGGCGCCGTCGAGCTGCTCCGGGAGGAGCAGGCTGATCTGCGAGCCGTCGTGGTCGCCGGCGGAGAAGAACGGCAGGCCCTGGAGGTGATCCCAGTGCAGGTGGGTCAGGAGGATCGTGCCCCGGTAGGCCTCGCCGCCGAGCAGATCGCGTGGCCGCGCGGATGCCCGTTCCGGCGTCGAGGATCAGGACGGGGCGATCGCCGTCGTCGTGGCTGAGGGCGACACAGGACGTGTGCCCCCCGTAGCGCAGGAACTCGGCGCCGGGCGCCGCGGTCGAGCCGCGGACTCCGCAGAGGTTGACGCGCACGCCGCTCAGGCCCGACCAGGGCTCTTGCGCTGCTCGCGCTTGTGCCCCGAGGAAAGCTCGTCGAGAGCGTCGCGTTCGAGCGCGGATCCCTCCACGCAGGCGACCCGGCAGGCCGTCACGGCCACGAGCGTGGAGGTGCGGACTCCCCCTTCGAGGTGGGCCCGCTCGCCGAGCATCGCGCCGGGCCCGTACTCGGCCAGCCGCTCGCCGTCGTGCTCGACCCGCAGGACTCCGTCGAGCAGAAGGAAGACCTCGGTGCCCGCTTCGCCCTGTTCGACGAGCGTCGTGCCGGCCTTCAGCTTGCGGATCGTCGGCTTCGCCGCGCCGCTCATCAGCTGGCCCGGAGAGGCGGCGCTCGAGGGCCGTCTCGACGGCCGTGACGAGTGCCTTGGACTCCTGATCGCCCCAGGGGGTGTGGCGGCCGAAGGACTTCCGGTACCAGTCCTTGAAGTCCGCCAGCCCGGACTTGTGCGAGAGGCGGCCCTCGGCGTCATAGACCCAGTGGCGCGGGAAGCGGCTGGCGCCGGTCATCTCCCCCTCGGCGCTCCCGTCGGCATGGATCTTCAGCGTCAGTGTCGTCCAGACGAGCGGCGCCTGCCACTGAACGAAGGGCCGGCGCCGGACGCGGCGGGGGGCCGGCACGCCGGTGCGCCCTCCGGTCGTCTGGGTGAAGCGGACGTACTCGCTGCGGCGCTCGGGGTCGCGTCTGATGTCCGGCAGGCCGAACGGCTTCGAAGGTCCGCGAGACGGGGCCGACCTTGACCGTCGTCGAGCCCATCATCCCGCCGCCGCCGTATCCGCACTTCTTGATCGCCCCCGACCGGTCGGTCTCGACCCAGGCGCTGAGCACGTTGGCGAAGCGGAAACGGTCGGCGTCACGCAGGTCCTCGATGCTCTCGATGACTTCCGGCGGCGGGAGCGTCGTAGTGGGCCAGACCCGCGTCGAAGGCGAGCCTCATGCTGCCCTCGATGGCCTCCGAGGGGATCCAGGACAGCGAGGTGATCGAGCTCTCGTGACGCATGGCGGCTCCGCGCGAGACTACCCGATACCCGCCTCGCCCTGTCCGACCGGGGGCGCTTCCCCGGTGCTGCTCGGGGGCCGTCTCTGCGCGGCTGGCCGCGCCGGGCCCGGCGAGGGTCCGATCGGTCCATACGCCGAGCTTCGCGACGCGGCCGCGGATCTCGAAGTCGCCGACATGCACGAGCTCCTCGGCGCCCGAGCGCATCCGTTCGCGGGTCGTCTCGGAGATGAACAGCATCGCGTCGTAGCCCTTCGTCAGCCCCTCCAGGCGCGAGGCCGTGTTGGTCGTGTCGCCGATGGCCGTGTATTCGAGTCGCTGCTCCGAGCCGACGTTGCCGGCCATGACCGTCCCGCTGTTGAGGCCCACGCCCATTTCGAAGCTTCCGGTCGAAGCCCTCCGAGGCCAGCCAGGCGTTGAAATGGTCGAGGCGCGGGCCGATCAGCTCGCGGGCGGCCCGGACGGCTCGCTCGGCGTGGTCGTCCTGCTCCAGCGGGGCGCCGAAGACGGCCATGATCCCGTCGCCCATGTAGGCGATCAGGGTCCCTCCGGCCTCGAGGATCGCCTCGGTCATCTCGTTGAGGTAGTGGTTGACCACTTCGATCACCCGCACGGCGGGCTGGGTCTCGGAGAAGCTCGTGAAGCCCCGCAGGTCCGAGAACAGGACTGTGCAGTCGCGCTCGACGCCGCCGAGGCGAAGGTTGCCGTCGGTCGTGGCGAGGACCTCCTCGACGACCTCCCCCGGGACGAAGCGCGAGAACACGTCGCGGACCCGTTCGCGCTCGATCGCTTCGCCGACGTAGAGGACCGCCAGCGTGCCGAGGGTTCCCAGGGTCAGGGCGAGCAGCGGATAGACGAAGGTCAGGATTCGGCCGTTGTTGAACGCGATCTGGGTCGCGATCGTGAAGACGACGGCCAGCGCCGCCGCGTCGACCATCGAGCGCCAGCGGCGCAGGCGGAGGCTGCCCAGCGGCACCGCGACGCCGAGCAGAGATGATCAGGAGGATGTTCACCAGGCCCGAGGCGTTGCGCAGCGGCACGCCTTCGAGCAGCGTGGCGGCGCCGTTGGCCCAGATTTCCGGTCCGGGCATGACGGCGCCGTAGGGCGTCGAGTGGAGATCCTGGAGGATCGGCGCCGAGGCTCCGACGATCACCAGCTTGTTCTTGAACGTTCCCCGGCGGGGCTTCGCCTTTGAGGACCTTCGCGAAGGAGATCGAGTGGAAGGTTTCGATCCCGCCGGCGTAGTCGATCGGCACCGTCCCCGAACTTTCGAACGTCGACGGCGAGATCCGCCTGCCCGTCATCACTTCCGCGGAGACCCTCGCGAAGCTCCCGAGGTGGTGGTATTCGCTTGCCACCCGGCGGGCCGTGCCGTCGGTGTCGAGCGTCAGCACCACCGCTGCCGGGCCGGGCGCCGATTTCCCGCAGCAGGGCCGGCGAGCCGCCGAAGATTTCGGTTTCGCCGCGCGCCCCGACCCTCGAGGCGCCCAGCACGACCTTCCCGTGGGCCCCGGCGATCGCTTCGGCAAGTGCCAGGTCGTCCTTTTCGTCTGTGCGCCGGGTGAATTCGATGTCCACCGCGATCGTCTTGGCGCCGCCTTCGTTGATCTGTTCGATCACCTTCGCCTCATATTCCCGGGGAAACGGGAACTGCGAATGGAGCTTCGTGGTGTTCGAGTTCGGGGAACGTCTCGCGAATCGATCGCCACGAACTCGATGTTCTGCGGCGGCGGTGCGAGTTCCCCTGATCGAGAAGCGCGCATCGATCGTCTGGAGTTCGCTCCTCTGCAGCAGGCCGGTCGCGTAGGCGGTGATGCCGACCCCCGAGGCGAGTGCCGAGACGAGCGAGCAGCGAGATGATCTTGCGTCTCCTGCTGCGCGTGGCGCCCATGCGACTGCCCTCGTCTTGGCTGTGAATCGGACCGGCGTCGGCGATGCTAGCCGACCCGGCCTCCTCGGCTGCGTCCCGACGGCGTACGCACAGGCGGCCTCCGGCCTGGCCCGATCGCCCTCCTCCCGCTACAGTCCCGCCTGCGGAACGCCCACGCGCGGCGCCGCAGGGGGCTCCGGATGAGCGAAGGCAAATGCATCACCATTGAGGTCTGGCGGAGAAGGCTTTCGCTGCGCGGCGTTGTGCTGGGAGCCGTGGCCGTGGCCCTGGCGATCGCGCTGGCGCGCCCGGCGCCTGTGATGGCGTTCGCCGAGAGCGGTGCGCTGTCTGCCCTCCCGTCACCGTTTGAATGCGTTGGTGAAACCGAACAGGAACCAAAGGCGGTGTGCGGGACCAGCGTGGCGGGCGGTCTCAGCAACATCTTCCAACCCGAGGTCAGCCCGGACGGGAGGAACGTCTACTCGGTTGCCACCAACGGTGATCTGATCGAGTACGCGCGCAACCAGGCCAGCGGTGCGCTGACGGTGATCGGCTGCATAGCGGCCAGCGCCGGGCCGAAATGCGCGCCCGAAAACGAAACGGTTCTCGAAGCGATCGGATCCCCCAGCGCGCTGGCGATAGATCCCGTAAGCGGCGAAGACATCTACGTCGCCGGCTCAGGCGGTGTGCTCGAGCTCGCCCGCGACGCCGAATCCGGGCTGCTGAGCGTGCTCGAAGGCGCCAAAGGTGAAACGGCCTGCATCGAATCCGGGGCCTCGGGTGAATGCGAACAGAAGAACGCGCCGGGGCTGGCTCCCCCTACGGCGTCGCCGTCAGCGCCGATGAAAAGACCGTCTACGTGACGAGTGTCGCCGGTGAAGCGATCGCCGAGCTCGAACGGAACACCGAATCGGGCCCGCTGCTCGGGCAGCTCACCCCGATCGCCGGCCATGAATGCATCGGGGGCCCTGCAAGCGGCTGTCCCGACAAAGCCAAAGCGATGATCGAACCGATCGGCGTAGTCGTGAGCCCCGGGGCCGGCGAAGACGTCTATGTCGCGGCCGGTTCCAGCAAAGAAGAAGGCGATATCGCAGCGTTCCAGCGCGACACGGCGACGGGCGTCCTCGCGCAACTGGAAGGAGAAGCGGGCTGCGTCAGCTCGACCGTGGTGCTGTGCGAGAAAATCAGAGCGCTACAGGGCACGGAGGATCTCGCGATCACGCCCGACGGACGGTTCCTCTATGCGCCGTCCTACAACGACGGCGCGCTGGTCGCCCTCGAACGGGAAGCCGGTGGTCGGCTCGAACAGCTGGCCGGCCAGGGCGGGTGCATCTCCAACTCTGCGATCGCCGAATGCGAGCAGCTCTCGACCGAAGAAGCCAGGATCGGGAGCTCTCGCGGCGTCGCTCTCAGCCCCGGGTCCGCAGCCGATCTCTACGTCTCGAGTGCCGGTGAAGCCTCCGTCACGGCCCTCGCGCGAAACGAAGCCACTGGGACGTTGGTCCCCTTCGAAAAGCCCTACGAATGCGTGACCTCGAATCTCGAAGGCTGCGGTGGCGGCGAAGCCCTCTCCTCCGGGCTGGTCGGCCTCGAATCGGCCCGGCGGCTGGTCGTGAGCCCCGACGGCACGAACGTCTACGTCGCGGGGCAGGGCGGCAACGACCTGGTCGAGTTGCGGCGCACGGTCACACCGACGATCACCGGGGTGGAACCGGAAACGGTCGCCGAAACGGGCGGCACGACTCTCACGATCACAGGCACCGGCTTCGCCGACGGGGCCGAAGTGCTCTTCGGCGGAATCCCCGCCGAAGAAGTCAACGTCAGATCCGCCGGCTCGCTCACCGCGGTCATTCCGCAGGGGATCGGCACGAAGGGAGTGGAAGTCGTCAACTCCGCCGGGAAATCCAACGCCGTCTCTGTCAATTACGTCGCCGGGGGTCTTCCCAGCCTGTCCGGCTACTGCGCCTCGCTGGGTGACCCGTCGATCGTGTTGATCCGCGGGGCAGTGGAAGGCCCTGAATTCGCCTACAACAACTGGGCCTGCGTGACCGGCGGCGGCGGGCGGGTCCCATTCACCAATCACGGCGCGGCGCCGAGCATGGCAGACGCGTGTGCGGCCCAGTATCCGCTCGTCACGAGCTATGCCTACCCCGACGACCCGAACAGCGCCTATTCCTGGGGTTGTCATCTGCACCCCTCGCCATCGCTGGAAGCCGAGCGGACCCAGTCGAAATCACCACCCGCGACCACCGCAATAGTTGCGACCAACGGCGCCGCACCCGTTCCGGCGCCGGTGCTTGCGAAAACCGGCAACGTCGCCCCGGTCTCAGGTGCGGTGAGGGTGCGGCTACCGGGCTCGAAGATGTTCCTCCCGCTGACGACGCTCACCTCGGTCCCGTTCGGAACCGTCATCGACGCGACCAGCGGCCGCGTGGTCCTCACCACGGCGGCGCCCCACGGCGGCACCCAGACCGGCGAATTCTTCCAGGGGGCATTCATCGTCTCCCAGGGCAGGAAGGGCATGGTCGTGGCGACCCTCACCGGCGGGAACTTCTCGGTCTGTCCGACAGCGAAGGAACGGGCGCACAGAGCGAGTGCCCGAGCGAGTGCCAGGAGGGCCTCTCCGCGGCACGTCGTGCGGAAACTCTGGGCCAACGCCCATGGGTCGTTCTCGACGCGCGGGAACTACGCGGCCGGGGCGGTGGCTGGAACGGAATGGCTGACGGAGGATCTCTGCGACGGGACGATGATTCGCGTGACGCGGGACAGGGTCAGGGTGACGAGCCTCGTGCGCCACCACTCAAGGATCGTCAAGGCGGGCCATTCAACACTCGTCAGAGTCCCTTAGATCGATGGGCGCGAGGATCTCGCTGGGAGTTCTCATCATGGCGCTTGCGGGCGCGGCCGGCGGAGCTTCCGCTGCGGGCTTCGACCTGACGGGGACGTGGCTGAGCGTCTACCACTGCGAAGTGGGATGGTGTGCCGGAAAGGACTTTCCGGCTACGAACACGGTCACCCAGGCGCCCGGGTCGAACGTCATCATGGTGACGAACGGATCGGAATCCTACGAAGGAGTGCTGGAAGGTCTCAAGCTGACCTTCCACGGCGGAACGGGCAGCTACAGCAGCACATTTGTAGGCGCCGTCTCGGCCGACGGCAACTCGTGGTCGGGAACCTCGAGCGACAGCAACGGCACCAGCGGCACGGCAACCGCCAAACGCCAGACAGCCAGCGCGCCGACCCCGCAGCTGGCTGTCAGCAGCAATCTCGCCCCCGTCTCGGGGGCGGTGCTCGTCCGTCTCCCCGGCGCGTCGACCTTCAGCCCGCTCGCCGCGTTGACCCGGGTGCCCTTCGGTGCCACGATCGACGCGACCGGCGGCCGCGTCAAGGTGAGTACCGCCCGGCCCCGCGGAGGCACCCAGACCGGGGAATTCTTCGAAGGGGAGTTCGTTCTCAGCCAGCGCCGCGGGGGTACGGTCGTGGCCAGCCTCGCGGGCGGTGACCCGACCGTCTGTCAGCGCTCCCCTGCCGCGGCGCGCGCGAGCGCCCGAAGGCCCTCACCCGGGCGCGTTGTGAGGAAGCTCTGGGCGAACGCGCACGGGTCGTTCTCGACCCGTGGCAACTATGCGGCCGGGGCCGTTGCGGGTACCGAATGGCTGACCGAGGACCTCTGCAGGGGAACACTCATCCGTGTCAGGAGGGACAGGGTCAGGGTCACCGACCTGACGCGCCACCGGCGGCTGACGGTGCGGGCCGGCCACAGCTATCTCGCGCGGGCCTAGGACCGCCGAGGACTCAGTTGCAGCCGGTGATGCCGCCGTCGAGCGGGATCACCGTGCCGGTCATGTAGGCGCCCGCCCGCGAGGCCAGGAAGAGCGTGAGTCCCGCCACGTCATCGGGGCGCCCGATCCGCCCCAGGGGAACGCTCTGCTCGATGGCCCTGCGCGAGTCGGGGTCGGACAGGGCGAAGGCCATCATCTTGCTCTCGAACGGGCCCGGGGCGATCGCGTTGACGGTGATGCGCTCCCCGGCGAGGCGCTTGGCGAGATGCCGTGTGAGCATGTGCACTGCGGCCTTGCTTGCGCTGTAGCTGTAGTTCTCGACCGAGGGGGTCCGCAGCCCGTCGATCGAGCCGATGTTGATGACGCGGGCCGGGTCCTCCTCCTTCGCGGCCGCACGCAGCGCTCCAAGCAGGCCGACCGTCAGGTGAAAGACGCCCTCGACATTGGTGTGGGCGACCCGGTCCCAGCCGCTGGCCGGGAACTCCTCGAGTGGCGCGCCCCAGACGGCGCCGGCGTTGTTGACGAGGATGTCGAGCGCCGGGAAGTGAGCGCTCGCGGCCGCGGCGAGCGCGGCGGCTCCATCGGGAGTCGAGACGTCCGCCGGGATCGCCACGCACTCGCCGATCGCGGCGAGCTCAGCGGCAGCGGCCTCGACGTCGGCCTGCTTGCGCGATGAGACGATCACCTTCGCGCCCGCGCGTACGAGACCGGTGGCGATCATCAGGCCGATCCCGCGCGAGCCGCCGGTCACGAGGGCCGTCTTGCCCGAGACGTCGAACAGGTCGCTCATCGATCAGTCGGCGAACTCGGCGGGGCGCTTCTCGAGGAAGGCGCCGATCGCCTCGGGTGGCGCCGCACCGAAGGTCGCCATGATCTGCTGGCGGTCCTCGTACTCCGCGGCCGTCTGCTCGCCCATCTCAAGCGCCGACCACATTCCCTGCTTCGTCAGCTGCACCCCCCAGGGGGCAAGCGTCGCGATCTGCTCGGCCGCCTCGAGGGCCCGGGCCTCCAGCGCCTCCTGCCCGACGACCTCGGCGACGAGGCCGATCCGCAGCGCCTCCTGGGCATCGAAGCGCCGTCCCGTCAGCATCAGCTCATGCGAGCGGGACGCGCCGATCAGTCGCGGCAGCAGCCAGCTGGTGGCCATGTCGCAATTGGAGACGCCGATGTTGATGAAGGCCGCCCGGAAGACGGCCTCCTCGGCGGCGTAGCGGATGTCGCAGCCCAGGGCCAGCGCGAGGCCGAAGCCCGCCGAGGGGCCGTTGACAGCCGCGATCACCGGCTGGGGAAGGGAACGCAGACCGAGGATCAGGCTGGACATGTGACGCTGGTTGGCGAGGCGGTCGCGGGACTCGTCGGTGCCGGTGTTGCCCGGCGCCGCTCCGTAGCCGTGGAGGTCCAGCCCGGCGCAGAAGCCCCGTCCGGCGCCGGTCAGTATCACGGCGCGACAGCGGCGCTCGTAGGCCAGCTCGCGGAGCTGCTCGTGGAGCGCCTCGCAGAGCTCCGAGGTCATCGTGTTGAGCTGCTCGGGCCGGTTGAGTGTCAGGCGCACCACGTGGGGTGCGGGCTCGTCACGCAGCAGGACCTCGGCCATCGGGCAATCCTATGTCCTCGCGTGTGATTCTGCCCATCTGTGAGACTCCCGGGCGTGCCGCGTCAGGCCCCGAGGCTCGCCGTGGTCGGCCACGTCGAGTGGGTCCAGTTCGCGCGCGTCGATCACGTCCCGGTGCCCGGCGAGGTGGTCCACGCGAGCGACCCGTTCGAGGAGCCGGCCGGCGGAGGTGCCGTCGCGGCGGTCCAGCTCGCACGACTCGCCGGGGCGTGCACCCTCTTCACCGCGCTGGGGGACGATGAGCTCGGACGGCGCTCGGTCGAGCGTCTCGCCGAGCTTGGGGTGAGCGTCCGCGCGAAGTTCCGAGACGTCCCGACGCGGCGCGCCGTGACGCTGCTGGACGCCGCGGGCGAGCGGACGATCACGACCTTCGGCGAGCGGCTCGACCCGCTCGGCGGCGAGTCGCCCGGCTGGGAGGGCCTCGACGAGCTTGACGGGATCTACTTCACGGCCGGCGACCATTCTGCTCTCCAGCGCGCGCGGTCTGCGACGCGCGTGTTGACCGCCAGCCCGAGGGCCCGCCATGCGCTGGGCCGGGGCATCGAGCTCGACGCCCTTGTCCTGAGCGGGGAGGACGAGATCGAGCTGCGCGCCGCAGAGCCCGCCGCAAGCGATGCCAACCTGCTCCTCTACACCGAGGGGGACCGAGGCGGGCACTTCCGCTACAGGGCAGGCCCCGAGGGCCGCTGGGATGCGGCTGAGCTTCCCGGTCCGCCGGTGGACTCCTACGGGTGCGGAGACTCGTTCGCGGCGGGGCTGACCTTCGGCCTGGCGACCCGGCTCGATCTGCCCGAGGCGCTCGCCATCGGCGCTTCCTGCGGTGCCGCCTGCCTTGCCGCGCGCGGCCCCTACGGCGCCCCGCCGGAGCTTGCAGCCCGGAGCTTCGAGAACTGACAGGATCCCGCCCATGGACTTCGAGCAGATCACCACAGAGACCTCGGAGGGCATCCTCACGATCACCCTCAACCGCCCCGACCGCCTCAACGCCTGGACCGGGCAGATGGGCGAGGAGCTGCGTGCGGCGTTCGACCTCTCCGACGCCGACGACGACGTTCGTGTCGTGATCGTCACGGGCGCGGGCCGCGGCTTCTGCGCGGGAGCCGACCTCGAGGCCGGCGGCGACACGTTCGACTACAGCAAGCGCGACACCGCCGGGGTCGCCGGCCGGGACGGCGGCGGCGAGTTCACGCTGCGGATCTTCGACTCCAAGAAGCCCGTGATCGCGGCGATCAACGGGCCTGCCGTCGGCGTCGGAGCGACCATGACGCTGCCGATGGACGTCCGCCTGGCCGCCGATGACGCCAAGCTCGGCTTCGTCTTCGCCCGCCGGGGAATCATTCCCGAGGCTTGCTCAAGCTGGTTCCTTCCTCGGGTCGTCGGCATCAGCCGGGCTATGGAGTGGGTTTCGACGGGGCGGGTCTTCAGCGCGCAGGAGGGTCTCGAAGCGGGGTTGATCCGCAGCATCCATCCCAAAGACGAGCTGATCGGGGCGGCCCGCGAGCTGGCCCTGGAGATCGCGCAGAACACGGCCCCCGTCTCCGTTGCTCTGGCCCGCCAGCTGATGTGGCGGATGCTGGGCGCCGAGCATCCGATGATGGCCCACCGCGCCGACTCCCGGGGGATGGTCGCCCGCGGCCAGTCTGCCGATGTGGTCGAGGGCGTCACCTCGTTCCTGGAGAAGCGCCCCGCTCATTTCACCGACAAGGTGTCCGAGGGCCTGCCCGAGGTCATGCCCGGCTGGCGCTCGCCCGAGTTCGAATAGGAGGTCTCGATGACCGAGCAGAAGAGCTTCACCGCTGAGCAGGCAAGAACCGTCGGAGAGCAGATCGGGATCGATTGGGACAGCGCCCCGTTCGATGTCGAGCAGTTCCGGAAAGGGATGGACGTTGAGCTCGAGCACGGCTTCGCGGACATGGCCACGAACGTCACCGATGACGACCCCGTCTTCACCGGCAAGATCGCCCTGGCGCACCTCAACGAGTTCCCCGACTACTACACCCGCCTGCAGAAGATGGAGGAAGAGGCCGAGCGCGGCGCCTAGGCCCGGCGGCCCTTCGGCGGGTCAGAGGCTCGGCAGCAGCTGGCGCTGGGAGAGCACCGGGGCGAACAGATCCCCCAGCCGGTCAACCCGCTCGAGCACTTCGGAGGCCTCGAAGGACAGGCCCTCGGCGTCCCCGGTGCGCAGCGCGTCACGGATCTCCTGCCAATCCAGCGGGGTCGAGGCGGTCGGCCGCGCCAGCGCGCGCAGCGAGTAGACGCAGACGGTCGTCTTGCGGGCGTCGTTCTGGCTCCAGTCGATCAGGACCCGCCCCGTGCGCCGGGTCTTGGTCATGCGCGAGACCACCAGTTCGGGCTCCGTCTGCTCGAGCAGCTCGGCGACGGCCTTGGCGAACGGCTTGGTCCGGGAGTAGGTGATGGCCTCGTCGTTGAGTGGGAGATAGACCTGCAGCCCCTTGGAACCCGACGTCTTGGGGTAGCTCGCCAGACCGAGCCCCTCGAACATTCCGCCCAGCAGGACGGCCACCCGGCAGCACTCCAACAGGCCGGCCGGCTCGCCCGGGTCGAGGTCGAAGACAAGCGAGGTGGGGCGGTCCATCGCATCGCTGCGTGCCAGCGGCGTGTGCAGCTCGATTGCGGCGAGGTTGGCGAGCCAGATGAGCGTCGGGAGATCATCCGCCAGGGTGTAGTCGATCGGCTTGCTCGAGCTCGGCACGGTCGCCGTTCGGACCCAGTCGGGCCGGTGGGCCGGTGACTGCTTTTGAAAGAAGGACTTGCCATCGACTCCGTCGGGCCATCGGGTCACGGTCAGCGGGCGCCCGGTGAGGTGTGGCAGCAGAGCAGGAGCGACCGCCGCGTAGTACTCGATCAGCTCGCGCTTGGTGAATCCGACCTCCGGATAGAGGACCTTCTCGAGGTTTGACAGCTTCAGCTCGCGTGCGCCGAGACGCGCGATGGCGCCCTTACCGGCCCGCTCGTCGATCTCCAGGGGACGCTCGCCGGCTTCGCTGAGCTCCTCGCCTCCGCGAGGCGCAACCGAGTTGTCCTCGCGCACCACCAGCGCCGCGGGCTTGTCCTCGCGCAGGCCCTTGTAGGAGGGGTGGCGGATGTTGCCCGCAGCGGTCCATTCCGCGAACTCGACCTCCGCCACCAGTTCGGGCTCACAGAAGAGCGAGTCCTTCGGCGGCCGTCCCGCCGTGAAGGGAGAGGAGTCGCGGAGGAGCGGCTCGAGCAGGGAACGGAGCCGGTCAAGCTCCGCGTCGCTGAAGCCGGTGCCGACCCGCCCGACGAACCGCAGATCGCCGCCCGGCTCGTGGACGCCCAGGAGCAGTGCGCCGATCGTCGATCGCCTGCGCCCCTTGCCGGGGAGCCACCCCCCGACGACGAACTCCTGGCGGCCCATCGTCTTGACCTTCAACCAGCTTCCCCCGCGGGCGCCGGGCTGGTAGGTCGAGTCCAGGCGCTTGGCGACGATTCCCTCGAGGCGTTGCCGGACACTGGCCTTCAACAGGTCTCTGCCGTGGCCGACGACATGCTCGGGTGTCTGCCAGCTCTCGCCGGATAGACCCAGCGCGGCGAGGCGCTCGCGACGCTCGGCGTAGGGGAGCCCCATCAGGGAGTGGCCGTCCAGCCAGAGCAGGTCGAAGATGACATAGGTGACGGGCGTGCGCTTTGCCAGCCGGCGAGCCTGCTCGCGCGAACCGACGTGCATCCTCTGCTGGAGCGAGCCGAAGCTGGGCCGTCCCGAGTCGTCGAACGCGACGATCTCCCCGTCGAGGACGGCCCGGTGCGAGCCGAGCGACCGATCGATACGGGCGATCTCGGGGAAGCTGTCCGAGATGTCATTGAGGTTCCGGCTTTCGAGTCTCACCTCGCCGGGGTTGCAGTAGGCGATCGCCCTCACGCCGTCCCACTTGATCTCGAAACCCCATCCCTCATCCTCGAGCGGGAGCGAGCCGCTGCGGGCGAGCATCGGCACGATCCGTTCGGGCATCGGCTCGCGGGACACGTCGGCGGGCGGATCCATCCGATGGATCATCCAGTCCTTCGGCGGATCCTCCCGGTCGATCGGGAAGAGGGCATAGCGCGCCTCGAGCCGCTCGCCGTGGAGCAGCACCTCGATCTTGCGTGGCTCCCACTTGATGAGCTCGTAGGTCCCCTGATCCCAGATCTTCATCGTCCCCGCCCCGTAGTTGCCGGCGGGGATCTCACCGTGGAAGGCGAGGTACTCGATCGGGTGATCCTCGGTGGCCGCCGCGAAGCGGTTGTCCCCGGGCTCCTCCGGAATCCCCTTGGGGATCGCCCACGAGGCAAGCGCGCCGCCGTGCTCCAGGCGCAGATCCCAGTGCAGCCGGCGTGCGCTGTGCTCGTGGATCACAAAACGCGGCTGCCCCTCGGCACGTCGCTGCGCAGCGGGCGCCGGCTCCGGGGTCGACGCGAAGTCACGTTTGCCCTCGTAGCGGCCGAGCTTCGTCTCCTCAGCCGGGGCTCGCCTGCCGCCCCTCTCCCTCGGGGAGGGCACCTAGCGTTTGGCTGTGGACCGCGAGGAGCTGCGTTTGCCGGGCGAACCCGACCCTTTGCCGCCGGCGGATTTCGGGGGCGTGGCTTTGGCGGCTGCTTTCTTCGCGGTCTTCGCGGGAGCTTTGCGTTTGCGCGGTTTTGCGGCGGCGTCGTCCTTCCCCTCGCGGGCCCGGACCGCCTCGAGGCTCGCCTTCAGCGCTCCCATCAGATCGGGCGCCGGCGCGGCCAGCTCCTCGGGCTCGGGCTGGACCGCGATCTCCTTGCCCTCCGCCTTGCGCTCGATCAGTGCCAGGACCTCCTCGCGGTAGCTGTCCGTGTAGCGGTCCGGATCGAACTTGCCCGCGAGCGATCCGACCAGCTGCTTGGCGATGTCCAGCTCGCGCTTGGTCGTCTTCACGTCCTGTGCCTCGGCGATCTCGTCGATGCGGTCGGCCGGCAGGATTTCGTCGGCGAAGATCATCGTGGCCATTCCCAGCACGTCGCCCATCGGGCGGATCGCGACGAGGTTCTCCTTCGAGCGGATCACGACCCTCGCGATCGCGACCTTGCCCGTCTCGCGCATCGCTTCGAGGAGCAGCCGGTAGGGCTTGGCTCCGCCGGGTCCCGGAGCGAGGTAGTAGGGGTGGTCATAGAAGACGGGGTCGATCTCGGAGAGCTCGACAAAGTCCTCGATCTCGATGGTCCTCGTCTTCTTCGGCTGGAGCGTCTCGAGCTCACCCGGCTCGATCACCACGTAGCGGTCCGGCGCGATCTCATAGCCCTTGACGATGTCCTCGTAGGGGACCTCCTGTCCGCTCTGCGGGTCAACGCGCTTCTGGGAGATCCGCACGCCGCTCTTGCCGTTGAGCTGGTGGAAGCGGACGGTCTTGCGGTTGATGGCGCTGTAGAGCTTGACGGGCACGGTGACCATCCCGAAGCTGATCGCGCCGGTCCACATAGAACGGGGCATGCTCAAGTGTTACCACGCCTCGCCGTGCGCAAACAGCTCTGCAAAGGGCCGTGCCGGACCTTGGCGCGATGCGCGAGACTGTCGCGATGAACACCGGCACCCTGCAGGACAACCCGACAGAGCTGCTCGCGCAGCTGCTTCGCTTCGACACGACCAACCCGCCGGGCAACGAGCGCGAGTGCATCGACTGGATCCGCGGGCTGATCGACGGACTGGGCCTGGAGGCCAGGATCGTGGCGAGCACGCCGGAGCGGCCGAACCTGATCGCCCGGCTTCCGGGCGCCGGCGTGTCCGCGCCGCTGTTGCTCCAGGGCCACGTCGACGTTGTGGCGGCCGGCGGGAAGTGGCGTCACGATCCCTTCGCCGGGATGCTCGAGGACGGGTACATCTGGGGCCGGGGTGCCCTGGACATGAAGGGCGGGGTGGCGATGATGCTGGCGGCGTTCATGCGCACCGCCGAGTCCGGCCGGGTCCCGCCGGGGGACGTGATCCTCTGCCTGATGGCCGACGAGGAGGCCGGCAGCGAGCTGGGCGCCGAGTTCCTCGTGCGCGAGCACCCCGAGCTGTTCGAGGGTGTCCGCTATGCGATCGGCGAGTTCGGGGGTTTCTCGCTGCCGCTCGCGGGCCGGACCTTCTATCCGATCATGGTCGCCGAGAAGCAGCTCTGCTGGACGCGCGCGACGCTGCGCGGGCCGTCCGGACACGGCTCGATGCCCGTCTCCGACGGCGCGATGGGCCGGCTGGGACGGCTGCTGGCGAGCCTCGACGGCGGACGCCTCCCGGTCCACGTCCCGGGTGTCACACGAGCGATGGTCGAGGCCATCGCAGATGAGCTGCCGGCGCCGTTCGCCCTGCCTCTGCGCGGACTGCTCAAACCGGCTCTGACCAATCGGACGCTGGATCTCCTGGGCGATCGCGGCAGGCTGTTCGACCCGTTGCTCCACAACACGGCAAGCCCGACGATCGTCGCCGGGGGGCACAAGATCAACGTGATCCCCGACGAGGTGTCCATCGAGTTGGACTGCCGGCTGCTCCCGGGCTTCAGACCGGAGGACATCTTCGCGGAGCTACGCGCCCATTCGGGGGTGGAGGTCGAGTTCGAGGTCGTCCGCCACGATCGCGCCGGCGCGGAGCCCGATCTGGCGCTGTTCGGGATGCTCTCCGACACCCTGCGGGAACTCGACGCCTCGGCGCGGCCGATCCCGATGCTGCTTCCGGGGGTCACCGATGGGCGCTTCTTCTCGCAACTGGGGATCCAGACCTACGGCTTCCTGCCCATGCAGCTGCCCGAGGATCTGCGCTTCATGTCGCTGATCCACGCGCCCGACGAGAGACTGCCGGCCGCCTCGATGGACTTCGGCACAAGGGCGATCGAGCGGGCTCTGGAACGCTTCAGCTGACCGGGAAGCTCAGCGGCTCCTGGTTCGCACGCTGCAGTGAGCCGCGTGGAGGGCGCGGCAGACCGCGACGTAACCCGGGCGCGGCCTGTAGTGGGAGTCCATCAGGCCTGCGTCGAAGCGGTCCCTGGGCTTCGCGCCGGTCCAGTCGAACAGGTAGAGGCGCTTGATCTGCGGGTGCTCGCCGGCAACGCCGAAGACATATTTCAGGACGCCCGCCGCCCGGCGCAGTCCTTCGCCGCCGCGGTTGGGAAACCTCGGCGAGAGGTTCACGATCCCGCCGGTCTCGGTCAGCCACACTTCGCCGCCCAGCGCGTGGACGAGTTCGCGCGTGCGCCAGCTTTCCAACCGGTTGACGTCCGAGTAGTTGTGCAGTCCCCAGACCCTTGGCATGATCGTCTCGAGCCTCCCGATCTCGTGCTTGAATTCCGCGATGTATCGGAGCGTCGGGCCGATGTCACGGGCGTCCAGGATGTCCAGGCCGCTGACGCTGCACCGCTTGCAGACGCGGATCAGCGCCTGGTAGTAGCGCGCCGCGGCGGCGGCTGAGGGGCTCGCCAGCGCACCTCGGATGGTGCCCCGGTTGGCCTCGTCCCACGACTGGTATTCGCGGACGTGGGGAAACAGCCGGACGAACTTCCGGACGTCGCGTTGATAGCCGGCCACGCTGGGCAGCGTCGTGGGCGTGTACTCCGAGTGGTAGAAGGCCACCAGGATTTTCTGGTGGCGCGCTTCGGCCGCCCTGATCCACGCCGCGGCCTGAGCGAGCGAGTAGGGCCGGACGGCGGCGTCGTAGGGGGCGATGTAGCGGGCGATCTTCGTGTGGAGCTGCTGCCAGAGGGGGTTCGTGAACATCTCCGGATGCTCGTCCCCGATCCCGGTCATGAAGAACGAGCTCGAGTGGGCGGGTGGGCTCGATGCATCGGCCGCCACGTGTGTGGCGGGCAGCAGCAGTGCGAGGGTCGCGAGCGCCGCGAGCCCGGTGAGGCGGCGGCCCGCAGGGCGTCTGATCGAAGGTGTCGGGGGCAGAGCGATCGATCGTAGTGGCTGTCCGAGGTATACGCGGCGGGTGTCTCCGATGTGGCGTTGCAGTCAGCCCGATTCAGTAGCGTGCGGCGGCGATGCGCCGCCTCGGAGCAGCCCTGATCGCCGTCGCACTGCTGGCGGGTGCCTGCTCGGCCGTTGCGAGGGCGGCGGGCGCGGGCAGTATCTGCCGGGAACTCCGGGAAAGCACCGGCCTGCTCCGCCTGCCCGGCCCGGAAGGACATCTGTCGGTGCTCGTCACGGGCGATTCGATGAGCTATCCGATCGACCAGGAGATGGCGATCGGAGCACCCCGCGGCATGGTCGTCCATGCCGACCGCCACGACGGCACCGGCTTGACGACGACGACCGTGCGCTGGGCGCGTCTCGCGGTGCGGCAGGTGGCGCGATTCCATCCCGGTGCGACGGTCATCTCACTGGGCGGGCGCGATGGCGGCATCCCCCTGCCGGGCCCGGCGCATGGCCTGACCGAATGCTGTGGCCGGCGCTGGCTGAGGCTCTACGCGAACCTTCTGCGCCCGCTCGTGCGCGCCTACGTCCAGGGCGGGAGCGGTCACGTCTACTGGCTCGCGCTGCCCGCCCCCGAAGAGGCGGCCCGGGCTCCCCTCTATGCGGCGGTCAACGCAGCCATCGCCCTGCTGGTTCCCGAATTCCCACGCCGGCTCACGCTGATCGACGTCGATGAAGCTCTCTCGCCGGGCGGATTTCAGGAAACGATCGTCTACGAAGGCCTCCAGATCCGCCCCCGCACGCCGGACGGCATCCACCTGAACCATGCGGGGGCCTGCGTGGAGCGCAGCCTGGTTGTCGCCGCGATGCTCGAAGACGGACAGCTCCGGCCCGCCCGGGGAGCCTTCGGCGTGCCGCTCGGCTGGGGTTAGGTGAACTGCGTGTACTTGTGGAAGACCACCTCGTGTCCCCTCGTGCATGTCACGCTGGCGTTGTACTGGACCGAGATTTTGGCGTAGCGGTGCTCGCGGCAGCGGAAGCCGTCGACGCCTGAGCAGGTCCCCTTGACGCCGCCGTGTTTGAGGCGGCAATGGTCGTAGGTCTTGACCAGGTGCAGGGCGAAGCCGCAGCTCGCGCCGCCACTGACACCGACGTACGTCACGTAGGTGGGCCCGAGGGATTGTTCTTTCCCCTTGATGTGACACGCGCTCGCACTGTGGGCGATGGGGCTGCCCTGCGCCGCATGGGCCGCGCCGAGCGGCGACAGCGCGGCGAATGCCGTCAGCGTGGCGACGAGGGCGGGAAGGTGGCGTGTCTTGGGCATCGTTGACTCCTCCGGTCCGGGACGGGCGGAAGGATCGCATGTCTTCCGGGCGCACGCGCCGGTATCGGCTCGGCGCGGCGGCCCGATCGCGTAGTCTGCCCGGGGCTCGGCGTCCTTCCGCCGCCCGGCGCGCCCCGTTCGACAAGTGCTCTTTCCCACCGTCCAGTTCGCGATCTTCTTCCCGATCGTCCTGGCTCTGTCGTGGGCGCTGATGTCCCGGCCGTGGGCGTGGAAGCCGTTCATCATCTTCGCCAGCTTCGTCTTCTATGCGGCGGCCAGCTGGCGTTTCTGTCTTCTGCTCGGCGGGATAACGCTCGGCAACCAGGCCGCCGCGGTCCTGCTCGGCCGAGTGGAGGACGACCGGCGCCGACGGCTCATCACGGCGGGCGCCGTCACCCTCGACCTGGCGGTGCTGGGGGTCTTCAAGTACTACTCGTTCTTCGTCTCCCAGGAGGCGGACCTCCTCCACCGGCTCGGCCTCGGGGTGCCCTTCCCGCTGCTGACGATCGCGCTGCCCGTGGGGGTCAGCTTCTACACCTTCCAGGCGATCTCCTATGTGGTCGACGTCAAGCGCCGGCTGGTCGTTCCGGCGAGCCTGATGGACGCGGCCGTCTACCTCAGCTTCTTCCCTCATCTGGTCGCCGGCCCGATCGTCAGGGCGCGCGAGTTCCTTCCCCAGCTGGCGACGCCGCGCGACCCCGACAACGTCGCCGTCGGCCCCGGTGTCGCGTTGATCGCACTGGGCCTGATCAAGAAGGTCGTCATCGCCGACTACCTCGCACGGACGCTGGTCGACCCGGTCTTCGCCGTGCCCCAGGCCTACGGTGGCCTGGATGCCCTGCTTGCGGCATACGGCTACACGGCTCAGATCTACTGCGACTTCTCCGGCTATACGGACATCGCGATCGGACTGGCGCTGCTGATGGGCTTCGTCTTCCCGCAGAACTTCCGCAGTCCCTACCGGGCGACGGGCTTTCGCGACTTCTGGCGGCGCTGGCACATGACGCTGTCACGGTTTCTGAGGGACTTCCTCTACATACCGCTGGGCGGGAACCGGGGCGGGCGCCTGATGGTCTACCGAAATCTGATGATCACGATGCTTCTCGCGGGACTGTGGCACGGGGCCGCCTGGACGTTCGTGCTCTGGGGCGCCTTCCATGGCATCGGCCTGTGCCTGGAGCATGCCTTCGGAGGGAGGCTGCGACTGCCTGCGTGGCTGCGCTGGTTTACGACCCTGAACCTCGTCGTCTTCGGCTGGATCCTGTTCCGTTCGCAGAGCCTCTCGCTGTTCTGGACGTTCCTCTCGCGTTTCGCGCACCCCGGTGTTCCAACCCTGTGGACGGCACCCGTCCTGGTCGGGATCGTCCTGGTGATAGGGCTTCAGCTGCTTCCACCCGAGCCGCTGGCCTCGGTGCAACTACGGATCGAGCGCCTGCGCCCCGTCGTGCTCGCGATCGGCCTGGCGCTCGTCATAGTGCTGGTGAGCGCCACGGTGCCGAGCCAGGGCGTGCCCCCCTTCATCTACTTCCGGTTCTAGCGTGAACGCTCCCCGACAGCCCCGTGACGACAGCATGATGAACCGCTTCTCCGACGGGCGGATCCGCCGCGTGCGGGCCCGCGATGGCGTCTTCGTCGTGTTCCTCGCGGGCCTCATCCTGGTGCTGCTGCAGGGCCCCTCGATCCGCAAGTCGGGCGAGGAGTTGAAACCGGGGATCGAACGCGACGCGGTCCTGGCCGTGGGCCGACCGGCCTCGGATCTGGCAAACCGGCTCCCCTTTGCAGAAGCAAGCAGGAATGCCACGGCCTTCCTGGAGCCCGAACCCAACCTGGGAGGTCCAGGAGGGTTCCAGCAGGCGGCCGGCGCAGGCGGGCAGCTTGGAGCGGTCACCCCGGACGCGTTTGACCCGGCGACGATCGGAGCCAAGCCGCCTCCACGGCAACGCCTGAAGACGCTGCTGGTTACGGGCGATTCGATGGTCGAACCGCTCGACTCCGACCTCGCTCAGAAACTGGCCCCCAAGGGCGTCCATGTCATCAGCGATGCACACGTCGGCACGGGGATCTCATCGACCCTGCTGGTCAACTGGGGCAAGCTCTCGGCCTATCAGGTCAAGCACGACCATCCGGACGCCGTCGTCGTCTTCATCGGCGCCAACGACGGCTTTCCGATGCCCGGCGCGGGCGGCCGGGAAATCGAATGCTGCAATGCCGAATGGGCCGCGATTTACGCCAACCGCGTCCGGCAGATCGCCAACGCATACCGCCAGAACGGCGCCGCTCGGGTCTATTGGATAACGCTGCCCACTCCCCGCGAGCCGGCGCGCCAGAGGATTGCCCGTGTGGTCAACGCGGCGATCGGAGTGGCGGTGGCTCCCTGGGCCGACCAGGTGCGGGTCATCGACAGCGTTCCGATTTTCACCCCAGGGGCCGTCTATCGCGACTCGATGAAGATCGGGGGCACGCCGACGATCGTCCGCCGCTCCGACGGAATCCACCTGGATGAAGCCGGCTCGAGCCTGCTTGCCACCTACGTTCTGGGCTCGATCGGCAGGGATTTCAGCTATTGATCCCGAAAACTGGCCAGCCGGCCAGTATGATGCACGGCAGTCCGGGTGAGCAAGAGCGGAGGTCCGCAGTGGCAACGGCAGACATCGATATCGAGAACGTCGAACTTACGCCCCGAGAGTACTGGGTCGACGGGCCGCCGCACGAGTTGTTCAAAGAGATGCGCTCGAAGTGCCCGATCCACTGGACTGAGAGCTTCGAAGAGTTTCCCGAGGAGGCCGGCTTCTGGTCGGTGACGACCGCTGAGGACATCCACACGGTGAGCCGCGACTGGCAGACCTACTCATCCGAAAAGGGCGGCGTCATCCTCGCCGCGGCGGGCTTCCCGATCGAGCTTGCGCGGGCGATGTTCATCGGCATGGACCCGCCCAAGCACGACCGCCTGAAGGCCCTCTTCCAAGCCGGCTTCACGCCGCGGCGGATCGCCGCTCACGAATCTGCCATCCGCGCGATCGCCGTCAAGGTCCTCGATCGCCTCGACGGCAGGGAGACCTGCGACCTGGTGGAGGACGTCGCCCAGCCGATCGTCGCGAGGGTGATCGGCAGCTTCATGGGGATCGCCGAAGAGGACGACGTGATCTGGGCGAGGCTGATGAACTCGACGCTCGCCGCCGGCGATCCGGACATCAACCCGGATGGAGTGGACGGGGCCGTCGAAAAAGACGTGCCGGAGATCTTCGAGCGCTGCCGCAAGCTGATCGCCGAGCGCAAGGAGAACCCGACCGAGGATCTGACGACCGTGCTGGTCAACGCCGAGGTGGACGGCGAGAAACTCGAGGAGCACGAGATCGTGATGGGCTTCTTCCTGCTGATGGCGGCCGGGAACGACTCGACCAAGGCGACCTACTGCAGCGGCATGCGGGCGCTGATGGAAGATCGCGCCCAGCTGCAGATGCTCGTGGAGGATCCCAGCCTGATCCCGGATGCCGTCGAGGAGTCCCTGCGGATGTTCCCGGCGTTCGCCCACTTCCGGCGAACGGCGACCGAGGACACGGAACTGCACGGGCAGAAGATCAAAGAGGGCGACAAGGTGGTCATGTGGTACGCCTCCTCGAACCGTGACGAGACCCGCTTCGAGGACCCCGACCGGTTCGACATCAAGCGCAGAGCCGACCACCAGGCCTTCGGCGCGGGAGGAAGGCACTTCTGCCTCGGAACGGCCCTCGCGCGGCTGGAGCTCCGGGTGATGATCGAGGAGACCCTCAAGCGCTACCCGAACATCGAGCTGGCGGGCAAGCCGACGTTCGTCGAATCGATGTTCGTCAACCAGCTCAAGACGCTTCCGGCGCGACTCGTCCCGGAGGGCTAGCGACGACAGGGATCCTGTCCGCCGCTCGCTTGCCGAATCGCTGATGCGCTTCGCCGATGACACGGGAGCGACGGCCCGACGGCGTGCAGGACGCAGGCGCCGGGTGCCATCCCTGCCGAGCTGAGCCTAGCCCAGGATCAGCTCGGCGACGACCGGGGCGTGATCCGAGGGCTTGGAGCCCTTCCTGGCATCTCGGTCTATGTAGACGTCCTGCACGCCGGCGGCGAGACTCGGCGCTGAGCAGCAGCAGGTCGATCCGCATGCCCATTCCCTTGTGGAACATTCCCGCCCGGTAGTCCCAGTAGGTGAAGGGCTCGCCCTTCAGCGCCCGCGGTTGCAGGTCGGTCAGACCCAGGGCGACGAGCTCGGCGATCGCCCGGCGCTCGGGCTCGCTCACGTGGGTCGACCCGACGAAGGCCGCGGGATCCCAGACATCGGCGTCGCTCGGCGCGACGTTGAAATCACCGCACAGGGCCAGCGGCCCTCCGGCCGCCAGCTCCTTCTCGGCCGTCGCACGGAGGGCACTGAGCCACGCCAGCTTGTATTCGAGATGAGGGCTCTCGAGGGTGCGGCCGTTGGGGACATAGAGCGACCAGACGCGGACACCGTTGCAGAGCGCCGAGATGGCACGTCGCTCCGGGCCGGGGAATCCGGGCTGCCCGTCGAGCCCCGGCGGACCTCCTCGAGGCCGACCCGGGAGAGGATCGCAACGCCGTTGTAGCCGCCCTCGCCGTCGGCTGCAGCCTCGTAGCCGAGCTCCGTGAGCTCACCGTGCGGGAAGGCTGCATCGGAGACCTTGGTCTCCTGCAGGCACAGGACATCCGGCTGCACCCGGTCAAGCCACTCGAGCACCCGTGGCAGGCGGGCAGGGAGCGAGTTGACATTCCAGGTGGCGAGTCGCAAAGGCATACCCGTTCGCCTGCTCGGGCCGAGGCCTATCCCCGGGGTGCGAGAACGATGACGGGTATAACGCGTCCTTCGGTTCTCATCGGCGTATGCGGCGAAGTTGGGCACGCGCTCCGCCTGGGCGTTGAAGAGACGGTCGCGCTCCGCGCCCTGGGCCTCCGTCGCCGTCACGTCGATCGTGTCGGGGCCGACCTCGATCTGGACCTCCGGATGGGCCTTGAGGTTGTGGTACCAGTCCGGGTTCGTCGGCGCGCCGGCCTTCGACGCGAAGATCACGTAGCGACCGTCATCGGGCAGGTAGACAAGCGGATTGACGCGGGCCGTTCCGGTCTTCGCACCGGTGTGATGGAGCAGCAGCAGCGGAGTTCCCTCGATACAACCCGCCGACGCGTCCTTCGTTGGCGTGGAACTCCTCGATGATCTTCGCGTTGTAGTCGGCGGGGGAGGTGGACATTGAGCTCCTTCGGCTCCGGGGAATTGCGGGTGCCGCGATTCTAGGCCGCTGCCAGCCGCGCGAGGGGAGGCGCTAGGGCCCGGCGGGGTCGGGCGTGATGCCCAGGTCGCTGAAGGCCCGACCGCGGTCCCAGTAGAAGATCAACCTGACGACCTTTCCCTCGCGTATGCGGAAGAGATTCGCCCGCAGCTGCTCGACAGCGGCGCCCGTGTCCTTCGCTCGGCCGCGCAGGCGTCCAAGGACCAGAACGCGCTCCTCGTCGACGTCGCGGTACTCCTGTGCTTCGGGCTGGGGATCGTCGAGGATGTCGAGCATCGCCCGCCACCCCTCGACGATCGCGGCGGTCCCCGTGAAGCCGCCGGTGACCGGCCCGCCGAAGCTCGCACACTCGATCTCCGGGTGGGCCCACTCCGAGATGCGCGAGAAGTCGCCCTGCTGCCAGGACTCGTAGATCGAACGCACCAGCTCGACATTGGCCGCGGACACAGCTTGAGTATCCCACCTGGAATCGAGATCGACGGTCTGCCCAAATAGACTTCCGGCCATGACAAGCGACTCTCCATCACAGCTGATCGACGCGAGAATCAAGGAGCTGAGCGACTGGCGCGGCGAGATGCTCAGCCGCGTCCGCACCCTGATCAGGGAAGCCGACCCCGAGGTCGTCGAGGAATGGAAATGGCGAGGCGTCCCCGTGTGGGCGCACGGCGGATTGATCTGCACCGGCGAGACCTACAAGAAGGTCGTCAAGCTGACCTTCGCCAAAGGCGCCTCTCTGGAGGATCCCGGGGGCCTCTTCAACTCCAGTCTCGACGGCAACACGAGGCGTGCCATCGATATCCATGAGGACGAGGAGATCGATGGGGGCGGCGTTCAAGGCTCTCGTTCGGGCAGCCGTGGCGCTGAACGAGTCCAAGCTCAAGCGATAGCGGCTCGGCGTCGGCGTCACTCCGCCGACGCGTTCAGTGCCACGCCCGGAAGCTCCAGAGAGCCGTTGACGCGGAAGTCCCCCGCGGCCCGTTCGACGAGCGAGCGTACGGCCTCGCGATCCGCCTCGGGCATCGCCTGGAGTGTCATCGCGATCCCGCCCGCCAGCTCGGTGACGTAAAGCCAGTAATCGTCAAAACGCTCGAAGCGCCAGTTCACCTCGACCTCATCGAGACGCGGCTCACCAAAGCCCGCATCGCGCAAGAGTGAGCGCACCCGCTCGGGATCGGCAAGCGCGAAGATGCCCGGGTCCTGCGGATCGGGCGCCGGCGCGCCGGTGTGTTCCATCAGCGCCCGGCCCGGGATGGAGGCCCACGGGTTGCGCTCGGCGGCGCCCCAAACGGAGAGCGATAACCGCCCGCCCCGCCGAAGCACCCGCCGGGTCTCGGCCAGCGCCGCCGCGGGATCAGCCATCAGCATGAACCCCCAGCGACAGAGCACGCCGTCGACGCGGTCGCCTTCGAGGTCCATCCGCTCGGCGTCCATCTCGCGATGCTCGACGTTGGCGAGACCAAGGCGCTCGGACTCGCGCCGCGCGGCCGCCACCATCTCGGGTGCGAAATCGGTTGAGATCACCCGCCCCTGCGGGCCAACCGCACGGGCCGCGGCGAAGCCCGTCTCGCCCGTGCCGGCCGCCAGCTCGAGGATCGTCTGGCCGGGCCGGGGCGCCAATGCGTCGAGCATGTTCTCCGCGACCGGGCGGGAGGCCTCCCATGTCCAGCCGCGCTCACGCTCCCAGCCCGCCGCCATCGCCTGCCAGACGTCATAGCTGGCTCGTCGGTAGCCCTCGCTCGCCACGGGCGCGATCGTATTCGACGGCACCGCCGACCGGTCTCGACGCGGCTTGGGAGCGGCATCATGACGGACGAAGATCTGTGAACACGCGTTGGTCGCGGTCTCTTGTCCGCGCACCGTCTCGCTGCAATACTTGGCGTCGCGCATCGCGGTATTCAGGGGGTGAGTGCGTGCCAAGTCGCGTTCGAAAGCATCTAACCTACGCAAACGTGCTGTGCACAATTGCTCTCTTCGTCGTACTCGGCGGAGGTGCATACGCCTTGAAGGGCACCGGTACCGGAGCCGGCACAGTGCGGGCTTGCGTCGGACGGGGCGGCACGCTCAGAGTCATTCACACAGGGAAGCACTGCCCCGCCCATCACAAGCAGCTCACATGGGCCCGCCAGGGCGTTGCCGGAGTACCCGGGCCGCCCGGCACCCCGGGTGCCCCTGGAGCAGCGGGTCCGAGCCATATCTACTCGACATCCACGACCCAGGTGAAGCTTGCGTCCTCCCCCGAAGAAGCCACCGTGGCGGTGCTCAACCTGCCCGGAGGCTCGTACGAGGTGAGTGCCAAGCTGTACATCGAAGTCATGCCGACGGGAATCAGCAGCTACGCGTGGCGAGCCGGATGCAGGCTGAAGGTCGGAGGGGCTGAAGATTTCTCACTTACCGAGGGCGCGACCCCCGCGGGCGGCTACGGCGCGGACGAGCCGATGTCGCTCATGGTCGTCCACAGTCTCGCCACAGGGGGAGCGGCGACTCTCTCCTGCTTCAAGGAGAGCACCGAAGCGACCGTGGAAGCAAAGAGTGTCGTCCTTACCTCGACCCTCGTTGGCGCGATCAACTGACGCGACCGGGGGTTTCAGGATGGGCGCGGCGGGTTTCGAACCTGCGACCTCTCGCGTGTGAAGCGAGCGCTCTCCCACTGAGCTACGCGCCCTGAGAGCCCAAGTCTATTGGGCTGGAGCGGGAGGCAACCGGGAGCTCCGGGACGCGGGCGAGTCCCGGCGCCGGTCCGCCCACCGAGCATCCGCCTCGCGTACGCTGCCGCGATGCCCACCGCGGAGCCGACCCCTTCCCTGTCCGTGATCGCAGGGGAGTGGGGACGGATCGGATGTATCGGGTTCGGCGGGCCTCCGGCCCACGTCGCGCTCTTCCGCGACCTGTGCGTGGTTCGGCGTCCGTGGCTGACCGAGGAGCAGTTCGAGCGGGCGCTGGCAGCGACGAACCTGCTCCCGGGGCCGTCATCGACACAGTTGGCCATCTACTGCGCCTGGCGGCTCAGGGGCGGGCTGGGAGCGATCGTCGGCGGTCTTGGCTTCATCCTGCCGGGGCTGATCATGATCCTGGCCCTCTCGGCACTGTTCCTGGCAGGGGCCCCGCCCGCCTGGGTTCGCGGCGCCGGCCTGGGGGCAGGGTCGGCCGTGGCGCCCGTTGCCGTCTTCGTCGGACTGGGCGTTGCGCTGCCGATCTGGCGCCGCGCAGCGGAGTCGACGCGGCCGCGGCTGCTCCTCTACGCGCTCGCCGGTGCCGTGGCCGCCGCCCTTGCGGGACCGGGGCTGGTGCTGGTGCTCCTCGCCTGTGGCGGGATCGAGACTCTCTGGCGACGGAGCCGGGACGGCAGGCTGGTGAGCCAACTCACGCCGTTCATCGCCCTGGCGGCGGAGCCCGGCGGGACCGGTGCGCTGATCTGGACCTCCTTGAAGGTCGGCGGTCTGGCGTTCGGAGGGGGTTTCGTGATCGTGCCGCTGATGCAGTCCGATGCGGTGGGGGCCTACCACTGGATGACCGAAGGACAGTTCCTCGGCGCGGTCGCCCTCGGGCAGATAACGCCAGGGCCCCTGACGCACACGGTCGCCGCGGTGGGCTATGCGGCAGGAGGCTTCCCCTCGGCCCTGCTGGCGGCCCTGGTGGCATTTCTGCCCTCGTTCTCGTTCATCCTCCTTGGAGCCGAGCGCTTCGAGCGGCTGCTGGAGAACGAGGGTGCGCGGACGTTCCTCGCCGGTGCGGCCCCGGCCGCAGCCGGGGCGATCATCGGCTCGTCGATCCCGCTGGCCGCGGCGCTGAGCGAGACCTGGCAGTTCGTGCTCCTCGCGGGCGCCGCCGTGGCCCTTCTGGCGCCGCGCCGGAGCATCCTGGGGACGCTCCTCGCTGCCGGCGTCATCGGTGGCCTGGCCGCCCTGCTCGGGGCGCCCCTTCCCCCCTACTAGCGGTGGGGCTACTCAGCCTCCCAGCGGGCGCGGGGCGGAGATCTGCCAGGAGAAGGCCAGCATCGAGGAGGCCGTGAGGTCGATTGCCGGCTCGACGGTCGTGTAGGACTGCTCGTTGTCGGCGAAGACGGCCGCATTGTCGAAGCGGCGAAATTCATCGACGCCGCCGGACGGGCAGGGACGCATGCCGGTCACTTCGCCGGAGCTCGCTTCGTCACTGGGACCCTCGACCACCGCGCCTGCGAGAACAGGCGGCGTGCCGTCGAGGGAGCCCGCAAGGTTGGCGAGTTGATGCGAGGGGCAGCTGGGGTAGGCGGTGCCGTCACCCACGATCAGCGAGGCTCCCCAGGCGTTGGCCCCCAGCACGTTGCCCAGCCAGCGCGCGCCGAGGGTCGCGAACATCCGCCCGCCGGTCAGCTGGTCGTACTCGGAGGCCATGACGGCCAGGCCGTTCCCGTGCGAGGCCGTGTCTGCACTGGCCCAGGGGAAGCCGAAGCCGAAGGGATCCGCCTGTGCCTGCTGCGAGGCCACCGTGAGCTCGCGGCGAAGGTCGGCCAGGAGGGCGACTTCACTGACGGCAAGCCCCGTCCGGCTGCCCGCCCGGCGGAGCGCCCGGACCAGTTCGTAGTGGGCCAGGCCGCTGACGTCGTAGAGATTGAGGGAGTCCGATTTGTGCCTGGCGTGGCGGATGTATTCGCCCGCCCAGCGGGCCGCCTGGGTCAGGTAATAGCCCGGCTGGGTATGGGGCAGGCCGGCCGGAGGCGTCGTTGAGGAGGCGAGGGCATCCGCCAGCTCGGTGGCTCCGAGCTCGAGGTCATCGCGCCATTCCCGCTCCGGATAGAAGTTGAAGGGGATCGCCGTCAGGAGATGCCCCCGTGGATGCGTGTTGGCCAGTCCGAAGATGTGCTCGCCGGCCCGCAGGCAGCGTTCGGCGAGCGAAGGGTCGGTCGTCCTGAACACCTGGAAGCAGAGCGCGAATGCCGCCGCGTCGCGGCCTGCGATGTTCGGGCTGACCTTCGATCCGGGTGGTCCTGCCCGGAAGACCGGGCGGTGGCGGATGTAGCGGTAGAGGGGGTCCTGACCGCCGAAGCCGTCGTCGGCCTGAGGCAGGCGCCAGATGTCGTGATCGCCGGCCGTCCGGCGGTTTCCCGCGCCGATGCCGACCTGGTAGTAGAGCGTCCCTGTTCCGTCGTCCCACATTCGCAGGAGCCATTCCACGCCGAAGCGCGCCTCGGAGGTGAAGTCGGCCGGCGATCCCGGCCCCATCTGCGAGGGGAAGTCGCGAACACCCGCCAGCATCTCATCGGCCGTGTAGCTGGTCGTCTGCACGAACTTCAGGTAGTCGCCCGCGTCCCACCATCCGCCCGAGGCGTCGATGGTCCTGTGCAGCGAGCGGAGTTCCTTCTTGAACGAGCCTTCGCCGTTCACCTTCGGCGTGGCGTAGGTCATGGCGGCGGCGTCGTTCAGGTGCCCCGGGGCGCTACGCAGCGGCGAGGCGATGAATTCCGGACCGTCACGCTCGTTCTCATAGAACGAGAGGGCATTTGCGAGGGGCGTCCCATAGAGGGCCTGCGCCGGCGCGACGTGGAAGGGGGGCGAGCTCGCGGGAGACCCTCCCCCGAGGACGATCCGGTAGGAGCCGCTCGCCTGGAGCTGATCGAAGTCGATCGGGTAAACCTGCGGGAATGCGCTGCTCCAGGACCCGTCGGAGACCCCGAGGTGCCCGCTCACGACGACGGTTCCGTCGGAGCGCTCGATCTCGAAGGGAGCGCCGGTGTCCGAGAAGTTCGCGATCACGTAGGCGCGCTTGGCGGCTTCAGGCGGGTAGCCGACCTGGTTGACCCGCACGAAGGCGGCCCGGGGTTCCGCCCCGTTGGCTGAGGGGCAGATCATGCCGGGGCGATGACGCTCGCTGCGAGGAGCGCCCCCCATCCCCGTCGTCTCTGACCGGCGTGCCATCCCATCGCTTCAGTGTTACCGATTCGGTCCTCGGCCGGTCGGGATCAGAGCGCCGCCAGCTGGAGCACGACGAGGCCCGCGATGGAGGCGAAGCAGAGGACATGCTCGCGGAACACCGTCCAGGCCAGGGCGCTCTGCGCCGGCAGCTCGTCGCGTCGTTCGCCCAGCCTGATGGCGCTCGGCAGCGTCCGGGATCCGGCCAGTGCGATCGGCGCCAGCGCCAGGACGACGGAGCCCCAGACGGCCCAGGAGGGGTCGAGACCGCCGGCGAGCTCCGACGACGATCGCCCCGAGGGTCGTGACCATCACCGCCGCGACCAGGCGGTTCATGGGTCGCGCGGCCGTGGTGACCCGCGCGTAGTAGGCGGCGATCGAGGTGAGGACCGGCTCCGGGACCTCGGTTTCCCCATGCCCGGCGACCTGCACGTCGAACATCAGGTCGAACCACAGCACCGCCAGCAGAAAGCCGCCCCCGGCGGTTACAAAGGCGGTCACGGGCCCTCGCCCATCAGGAGCCCAGGCGGACGCCGGTGTGGGGGTGAAGCCTCAGCTTGGCTTCGGAGTAGACGCCGGCGAGCTGGCGTACTTCGTCCTCTGTGAGCGAGCGCCCGAAGGCGCTGGGGCCGCCGAGTGTTTCGTAGCCGGCTTGGAGGTGTTTGCCGACCTGAGCAAGCGCGAAATGGGCGTCATAGACGCTCTCGATGTAGAGCGGCGCGTTGGCCTTTGCGAAGCCGGCTGAGGCATCTGGCCCTCCTTCGAGGAGGGCCAGCGAGTAGTCGATCAGCCTCCAGCCGCGACTGGCGAGGCCCCTGAAACTCCTGTAGGTGCCGGCCAGGCCGGAGGCCACACCGGTCAGGGCATGTGAGCGTTCTTCGGTGAACGGCGCGGGCAGCGGGAGGGCAGCGGCCCGCAGGGCCGCTTCGTGGACCGGTCTCCGCGTCGCGGGCGAGATATGGGCCGGAAGTCCGTTGACCACGGTGGGCCACGCCGCATGGGTGGCCCGGGCCTCGCGTTCGACTCCGGCCTCCGCCTGCCCGAGCGCGTGCGCTGCCACGACCAGGTCTTCGCGTTGCAGGCGAAGCCCCGTTTCTGTTGCCCTGCCGGCGGCGCCGCAGCCGGTTGCGATCAGTGCTGCGCAGCCCGCCAGGAGCAGCGCCGCTCTTCGAGCCGAGCCGCGCAACACGGTGCGGGCCCCCTGCGAATCAGGAGACCTGGAGCAGGTCGATGATGAACGTCAGCGTGGAGTTACCCGGAATTGAGGAGGTGCTCTTTGCGCCGTAGCCGAGCGCGGGTGGAATCACGATCAGGCGGCGCCCGCCGACTTTCATGCCCACAACGGCTTCTTCCCATCCTTTGATCACTTCGCCGCCACCGATCGTGAATTTGAACGGTTCTTTGCGCCTCCAGGATGCGTCAAATTCTTTGCCCGTCTTCCAGAGTCCGCCGACGTAGTTGACCTCGACCGTCGAGCCCTGCTTCGCTTCGGCGCCGGTCCCCTTGATCACGTCCACCTTGACGAGGTTGGTCGGAGGAGTAGAGCCGACACCGTGAGGGATCTTCGGCTCTTTCGAGAGAGGGCCGCTGCTCGGCGTCGTGGCAGTTCCCGATGCACCGGCGGACGTCGATGTGGTCGGTGTGGTCGGTGTGGTCTGCGTCGTCGAGGACGCGGTGTCTTTGATCAACGAGCTGTCGGCCTTGTTCTCGTTGCCGATCGTGAGCGTGCTCGATCCGCCCGAGCTGCCGCCGCAGCCGGCGATCAGGAGTCCGGCGCCGAGCGTCGCGAGAGCGGTGAGGGCGCGGGCACGAGTGGGGGAGGTGGCTTCTCTGAAGTAGTTCACGGTCGCGCAGCCTACCGGAACGGCATGCGGTCAGTCGCCGCTCCCCCCGCGACGGTAGGATCAGAGGTGGACCGTGCTAGGCGGGGATGTAGCGGCGCCCTGAATCCGCAATCCGCTCTAGCGGGGCCGAATTCCCCTTCGAGGGGTTTCCGCTCCGGTCGCTCCGCAGTCCGGGGCGTCGATGGTCCGGGTCCCGCGCGGTGTCGGCTCGCGAACCAGGTCAGGTCCGGAAGGAAGCAGCCTTAAGCGATCACCGGCAGGCGCAGCGGGAGTCCCCGGACCGGAGCCGCGGGCAGCGACAGGCGACCGGCAGATGGAGCCTCGACGAGGGGTGCACGGTCCACTAAGAGGGACAGCGCTTGAAGATCAGCCACGAGCGGTTCGAGGCCGACTCGACGAAGCCGGGCGGGACAGACGACCGCCTCGTGGGGGTCGCGCTTGTCGAGCTCGTAGTCGCGTTCGACCTCCGTGCTCGCCGGGTCGACGTAGACGCCGAAGCGGATCTGCCCGACCTGGGCGCTGCGGATCTCCACCGGGCTCGCTTTCAGGTACAGCGAGAGGAGGGGGATCGGTGCGTGGTTGGGGACCCCGACGGGGCCGCAGCCGAGGTTGATCGCGCCGGGCCCGACGAGGGCCGTCAGGTCGTCTTCGATCCGTTCCTGCTTGGCAAGTTCTGCGAATTGGCGGTCGGCCGAGCGGTACTGGGAGGGTGCGAAGAGCAGCAGCGCCAACATGACCACGGCCCCCAGCTGCCATCCAGAGTCGGCGGCGGGGATCACCCGGCTCAAGGATGCTCCAACCGAACACCCCGGCGCCGCAGAAGATGCAGAGGATCGCGGCTGCGAGAAACGCGTAGCGGGTGTTGATCGGGAGCCCCACAGCCGCGAAGGCCGCAAAGACCAGAACCGCAAGGACCCCCATGACCGCTCCTGGGAGAGCCCGGCGGGAGATCCAGCGGAGTGTCAGGATTCCGCCGGCCGCGGCGCCCAGCAGCACGGGGAGTCTCAGGATCTCGCCGATCCGCCGGGGGATGTACTCGGGGACGTTGGCGATGCCGGTCGTACGATCCAGCGTGGAGGCGGTGTGGCGGGTGTTCGTCAGCGACCAGAATGGCTGCCCCGTGATCAGCAGGTCGCTCCCCAGCCAGATCAGCGGCCCCGCCGCCGTCAGCAGCGTCACGAGGGCCAGTGGGCGCCGCCCGCGGATCGGTTCGCCCTGGGGCAGGCGTGAGCGGAGCGCCGCGGGAAGAAACCCGAGCAGGTAGAGCCAGTAGAGCCCCGAGAAGACCCACGCCTCGGGCCTCAGCAGCCCCGCGAGGGCCAGCAGCGCCAGCACGGGGGCGCCGGCCCGCGGACGGCGGACCTCGACGAGGACCGCGCCCAGGACGAACATCAGGTAGGGGATGTCCAGGTATGCCCGGACGCCGTAGGAGAGGATCGGGACGCGGGTCAGGAAGAGCAGTGCGGCGAGCACCCCGGCCGCCGCTCCGAACCACCGCCGGGCGAGGCTGTAGATGATCCACCCGCAGGCGGCCAGCGCGCCGAAGGCGAGGGCCAGGACGATGTCGAGCTCGGCGCGGGCGCCCAGGGGATAGAGCAGGAACCCGAGCAGCTCGAGCAGCGGATGAGGGGTCGGCGCGATCGGAACCCCATAGGCCGGTGTTTCACCGCGCGCCAGCTGCCCTCCCCAGGTGAGTGCGTAGAGCGTGTCGTAGTTGGCGAATGCGACGCCCGCGATCAGCCGCAGGACGATCGCCCCGAGGACGATCGCCGAGAGTGCGCCGAGGTGCCCGCGCAGTCGTTTGATCGGGGCCTTCACGCCGCGGACGCTACCCGCTGCGGGGGTTGATCGAGCCGTCCCCGCAGCCCGGATAGACTCAGCCGACGGTGTCCGTAGAGCAGCAGCCACAGGAGCAGGAGCGATCCCTTTACCGTCGGCACCGGCCCCGCAGCTTCGCCGACGTCGTGGGCCAGGAGCCCGTCGTGAGGACCCTCCGCAATGCGGTCGAACGGGAAAAGGTCCACCACGCCTACCTGTTCGTCGGCTCGCGGGGCACCGGGAAGACCTCGATGGCAAAGATCCTGGCGGCCTGCCTGAACTGCGAGCAGGGGCCCACGACCGAGCCCTGCGGGCGCTGCGACTCGTGCCGGGCGATCGCGGGGGCGACCTCCCTCGATGTGATCGAGATGGATGCCGCCTCGAACAACTCCGTCGATGACATCCGTGAGCTGCGGGAGAGCGTCGCCTACGCCCCCGTCAGCGGCCGCCGCAAGATCTACATTCTGGACGAGGCCCACATGCTCTCGACGGCGGCCTGGAACGCATTCCTCAAGACGCTCGAGGAGCCGCCGCCCAACACCGTCTTCGTGCTCGCCACGACCGAGGCCGGCAAGGTACCTCCGACCGTCGTCGATCGCTGCCACCGCTTCGACTTTCACCGCCCGACGGTCACCCAGATCGCGAGCGTCCTCACCAGGGTCGCCAGTTCCGAGTCGATCGAGATTCCACCGCCCGCCCTCGCCGCGGTCGCCCGCGCTGCGACGGGAAGCTTCCGAGACGCTCTGGGGACGCTCGAGCAGCTGGTCACCTACAGCGGTTCGGTGATCGCCCTCGAGGACGTCCTGGCCGTGTTGGGCGTGGCCGACTCGCGCCTGCTGGCGGAGGCCGTCGACGCCGTCGCCGCCGGAGACGCCAGGCGCGCCCTGGGCGCGCTCGAAGAGTCGCTCGAGCAGGGCAGGGACGCGTCCTCCTTCGCGACGGGTCTGGAGGCCCGGGCGCGTGAGCTGATGATCGTCCAGGCGCTCGGCGAGGTTCCGGCGGAGCTGTCCCTGACGCCCGAGGCCGACGCCGCTCTGGCCGAGCAGGCCGAACGGGTTCTCCACTCGACCATCCTTCGGTCTGCTGGAGCTGCTCGGGGAGGGCCTGGAGGCAATCCGTGCCGGGGCTGATCCCCGGACGCGTCTGGAGCTCGCTCTGATCAAGGCCGCGCGCCCGGAGATCGACGGCTCGCTGCGGGCCCTGCTGAGCCGAATCGAGCGTCTCGAGGAGGGAACAACCGCTCCGGGCGTCACCGCCCCCCGTGAGATCGCCCGTCGCGCGACCGTGCCGCCCGCGGACGTCCCGATCGCGGGCGCCCCCGCGACGCCGCAGGCCCCGGCCGCCGTGGCGCCCGAGCCCGCGCAGCATGCTCCCGGGCGGCCTGAGCCAGAGACGCCTCCCAGCTCCGATCTCGGGACGGAGGCCGAGAGCCCGGCGCAGCAGCGCCCGTGGCGGTGATGGAGCCGTCGGCCTCGCCCGGTGCCCCGACGGTGGCCTCGCTCGCTGAGCTCTGGCCGGCGGTGGTGGACCTGGTCCGCGGCGAGAACGCCCTGATCGGGGCCTTGATCGCCGAAGCCAGGCCGGTGGAGATCCGTGAGGAGGAGCTGACGATCGCCTTCGGCTCGCCGTTCCTCAAGAAGAAGGCCGAGGACCCGGCCAACCGGATGATCGTCGGCGAGGCGCTCAAGGTCGTCACGGCGACCCGCTGGAAGCTGACCTACGAGCTTCGGGGGGACACCGATGAGGGTGCAGCCGACGCGCCGGGAGGAGCAATCGGAGGAGCGCTGGCTGGCCCGCTTCATGGAGGAGTTCGACGCCGAGGAGGTGCCCGGCGAATGGGGGTCGGCGCGCGGAGGAGATGCCGCGGAGACCGGCGAAGCACAGACAGCTACCGGCAACGAGAAAGGCGCCTGATGGCAAAGCAGCCCCGCATGCCCAACGTCCAGCAGATGATGCAGCAGGTCCAGAAGATGCAGAAGGACATGGAGGTCGCCCAGCAGGAGCTGGCCAACGAGATCGTCGAGGCCTCGGCCGGTGGCGGCATGGTCACGGTCAAGATGAGCGGCGGCCTCGAGCTGAAGGAGATCCAGATCGATCCGGGGGCCGTCGACCCCGAGGACGTCGAGATCCTCGGCGACATGATCATGGCGGCCGTCAACGAGGCGCTGCGCAAGGCTCAGGAGCTCGCAGAGAGCAAGATGGGTGGCGCCACGGCCGGCCTCGACCTTGGCGGGCTCGGCGGGCTCGGGCTACCGGGACTGTGAGCACCTCCCACGCGCCGCCGGTTCAGCGGCTGGTGACGGAGCTCTCGAAGCTCCCGGGTGTCGGCAACCGGACGGCGCAACGGCTGGCCTTCCATATCCTCCGGGCCTCCGACGAGGACGCGGTGGCGCTGGCCGAGGCGATCCGCGAGGTCAAGGAACGGATCCGCCTGTGCGAGATCTGCTTCAACCTGACGGACGAGGTGCGTTGCCGGATCTGTCAGGACCCGCGTCGCGATCAGGAGCTGATCTGCGTCGTCGAGGAGCCGGGCGACGTGATCCCGATGGAGCGGACCCACGAGTACCACGGCGTCTACCACGTCCTGGGAGGGGCGCTGTCGCCGATCGACGGCGTAGATCCGGAGGACCTGAAGATCGCCGAGCTCCTCGGTCGCGTCGAGGCGCCGGGCGCGGTTGTGCGGGAAGTCGTCCTTGCGACCAACCCCACGACGACCGGTGAGGCGACGGCCCTTCACATCGCCGAGGAGCTGCGGCGGCGGGTGCCGGAGGTCAGGGTGACCCGGCTCGCCAGCGGCCTGCCGGTCGGCTCGGACCTCGAGTACGCCGACGAGGTGACTCTCGGCAAGGCCTTCGCCGGACGCCGGGCTGTGTAATCCTCGGCTCATGTCCGATCTGATCTGCATGAAGTTCGGGGGCACCTCGGTGGCCGATGCCGAGCGCATCAAGCGCGCCGCCCGGCGGATCGTGGAGAAGCGCGAAGCGGGCCACTCCGTGGTGGCGGTCCTCTCGGCTCGTGGCAAGACGACGGACGAGCTGATCACGATGGCCGAGGAGGTCTCCGATCGCCCCGACCCGCGCGAGATGGACATGCTGCTGTCCTCCGGCGAGCGGATCTCCTGCGCTCTGTGCGCGATGGCGATCAACGACCTTGGCCACCGGGCGATCTCGCTGACGGGCTCCCAGGCGGGGATCGTGACGGACGAGTCCCACACCAAGGCCCTGATCCTGGACGTGCGTGCGGACCGGATCCGGGCGGCCCTTGAAGAGGACCACATCGTCCTGGTCGCGGGCTTCCAGGGTGTCTCGGTGACCGCCAAGAACGTCACGACGCTGGGACGGGGCGGCTCTGACACGAGCGCCGTGGCCGTCGCGGCCGCGCTGGGAGCCGAGGTCTGCGAGATCTACACCGATGTCGCCGGCGTCTACTCGGCCGACCCGCGAATCGTCCCCGATGCCCGCAAGCTCGACTTCGTCTCCTTCGAGGAGATGCTCGAGATGGCGGCCTCGGGCGCAGGGGTCCTGCAGCTGCGCTCGGTCGAGTATGCGCGCAACCATGGCGTGAAGATCCATGTCCGCTCATCATTCGACGCCGAGCCCGGTACCGTTGTCCTGGCCGAAGGAGAAACGATGGAGCAACCCCTGATCACCGCTGTGACCCACTCCGTCCAGGAGGCGCGGATCACTCTGACGGGCGTCCCCGACACGCCGGGCGCCGCCGCGCGCATCTTCGAGGCGATGGCCGGCGCCAACGTCAACGTGGACATGATCGTCCAGAACGAGCCCGTCTCCGCCGGGGGGCAGGCCGAGATCTCCTTCACGGTCCCGCGCGAGGATCTGCGCACGGCCCAGGCGGCTCTGGAGCCCCTCACGGGCGAGGCTTTCAGCGAGCTGACGACCCACGAGGAGATGGGCAAGGTCTCGATCGTGGGCGCCGGAATGCGCTCGCACCCGGGCGTCGCCGCGAAGGTCTTCGGCGTGCTGGCCGGCGAGGGGGTCAACATCGACATGATCTCGACCTCGCCGATCAAGATCTCCTGCGTGATCGACCGCGACCGGGTCGGGGATGCCGTGCAGGCCCTCCATGGGGCCTTCGAGCTCTCAGGGGAGGGGACGATCGCCGGCGAGGAGCCCTTCCGCGCGGGCTCCTAACGGTGAGCGGCGCCGCGAGGGCGCCGCGGTGGCACAATGTTTGGAGATCCCTCCCGAGCGGTATGAAGGGACAGAGACATGCGCACCGTCAGAAGACCTCGTCGATACATCGATGCATCCTGGCTGACTCTGCTCAGGCCCATCCTGCGCTACAGCCGTTCGCGGGATGCCTACATCCTGCGCGGCGTGGGCGCCAGCCGCGGCCCGGTGCTGCGTGTCGATCGCCGCCACGGTCAGCCCTTCGAGGGCGTCGAGCGCAGGCGCAGACCCGCCGTCTGAGCGGCCCCTGGGCGGTGCCCTGCCGTTCAGCTCTCGAGTGACTGCTGCAGGCGCTCGAGCACCCGCACGACCCGCAGGCCGCTCTGTCCATCCGACCGCGGCACGCCGGCGGTGCGGATCGAGTCGATGAAGTGTTCGCACTCCAGGCGCAGCGGCTCGACGTTGGGGATCCGGGGCGAGAAGATGTCCCCCGAGCGGGCGATGTACTCACCCCAGGAGCGGGTGTCCTCGTCGAAGCCCTTGTCATAGACGGTCAGCTTGCCCTCGATCAGCATGTCGTCGAAGGCCGCCATCCGCCTGGCACCGACGACGGTGATGCGGCGCTCCTTGTGAGGGTCGAGCCACGAGAGGTGCAGGTGGGTGACGACGCCCGAGGGGAAACGAAGGAAGCAGAAGACGACATCCTGGACGGGGTCGCGCACGTAGGCGGCGCCCTGCGCGACACATTCGAGGGGCTCCTCGCCGATCAGGTGCAGGGCCACCGAGACATCGTGGGCGCCGAGGCTCCAGAGGGCGTTCTCGTCGGCCCGTAGCTTGCCCAGGTTCAGGCGGTTGCCGTAGATGTAGTAGAGCTCGCCCAGCTCCCCCGAGTCGATCAGCTCCTTCAGCCGCGTGACGGCGGGGTGGTACTCGAGCAGATGTCCCACCATCAGGATGCGCCCCGCTGCGGTGGCGGCCGCGACGGCCCGTTCGGCGTCGGCGGCGCTGGTCGCCAGTGGCTTCTCGACGAAGCAGTGCTTGCCGGCCCGCAGCACCGCCACCGCCAGATCGGCGTGGGTCGGGACGGGCGTCGCAAGGACGATCGCGTCGAGCTCATCGTCGGCCAGCAGATCTTGCAGATCGGCGGTCGTCCGGGCGGTCGGGAAGGCCGGGGGCAAGGCGCGCGGTGGCGGCCGGGGACTGGTCGCAGAGCCAGGCCACCTCGCAGCCTTCGATCAGGGCGAAGTTCCGGGCCAGGTTGGGGCCCCAGTAGCCGAGGCCCGCCACGCCCAGGCGGATCGTCCTCCCGGCGGGCGTGCTCACAGCTCCCCGATCGCCGTGACGACGCGCCCGGCGGCGCGGCCGTCTCCGTAGAGCTCGGGCCGCTCGCTCGGCGGCTCTGTTCGAAGCGCCCTCAGGGCCGCGTCCGGGTCGAGGTCGACGAGCGTGTTCCAGCCGGCGCTGACGGTCTCGACCCACTCCGTGTTGGCGCGCAGGGTGATGCAGGGCACCCCGGCAAGGTACGCCTCCTTCTGGACGCCCCCGGAATCCGTCAGGACAGCACGGGCCTGGCAGAGGAGGGCGCTGAACTCTGCGTAGCCGAGCGGCTGGGTGATCCGCAGCCCGCGAAGGGCCTCGAGCCTGTCCATCAGGCCGGCCTGGCGGAGCCTGACCCGGGTCCGCGGGTGGAGCGGGAACAGGACGTCGCCGGGGAGGGCCTCGATCAGCTCGAGCAGGGCGGTCAGGCGAGCGGGGTCGTCGACGTTTCCGGCCCGGTGTGCGGTGAGCAGCAGAAAGGAGCCCGACTCGAGGCCATAGGCGCCGGGGAACCGAGACGTCTGCCCTCGCCGCCGGCTGCCAGCGCAGGGCGACGTCGACCATCACATCACCCACGACGGTGACGCGCCCGGCGACGGCCTCCCGGGCGAGGTTCTCCGCGGAGGTCTCCGATGAGCAGAGGAGCAGTGCCGAGAGATGGTCGGTCAGGACGCGGTTGAGCTCCTCGGGCATCCGCAGGTCGAAGGAGCGCATGCCCGCCTCGACGTGGACGACGGGGATGCCGGCCTGAGCCGCCGCCAGGCCTCCTGCCAGGGTCGAGTTCGTGTCGCCGTAGACGAGCACCGCGTCGGGCTCCTCGGCGGCGAGGAGCGGCTCGAGCGCGCTGAGCATGCGGGCGGTCTGAGAGGTGTTGGAGGCCCCGGCGATATTCAGCTGGCGGTCGGGCCGGGCCAGGCCGAGCTCGCTGAAGAAGATCTCTGAGAGCGAGTCGTCGTGGTGCTGGCCCGTATGGACCAGCAGCTCACTGTGCTGCTCTCGCAGGGGCCCCGAGACTGCGGCGGCCTTGATGAACTGAGGGCGGTTGCCCACGACGGTCAGGATGCGCACCGGGGCAGCCTAGAGGCTCCCCTCCCCGGGTAACCTCCCGCGTGATGAGCGTCCGGCATGAGATCCCCGGTCTGATCGTGACCGAGCGCGAACACTCGCTTCCCCTGGAGCACGCGAATCCCCGGGGGGACCGCCTGACGGTCTTCAGTCGCGAGGTGGCCGATCCCCAGGGCCAGGACCGCCCGCTGCTCCTCTTCTTCGAGGGCGGCCCCGGCTCGGAGGCGCCGCGTCCCTCGCTCACCGCATCCTCGCCCCCCTGGCTGGAGCGTGCGCTGAAGGACTTCAGGGTCCTGATGCTGGACCAGCGCGGGACGGGGCGTTCGAGTCCCGTCGGCCTGCGCCTGGAGGGAACCCCCTCCGAGCAGGCGGATTACCTGTCGCATTTCCGAGCGGACGCGATCGTCGCCGACGCCGAGGCGATCCGCCGCGAGCTGGGAGTCGAGCACTGGAGCATCCTCGGGCAGAGCTTCGGCGGGTTCTGCGCGTTGCGCTACCTCTCGGCCTCGCCGGAGGGATTGCGAGAGGCCCTCTTCACCGGCGGTGTGCCGCCGCTGGAGGCTTCGATCGACCAGGTCTACGGGGCGACCTTCGAGCGGATGCGCGGACGTAACGAGCGCTTCTACGCCCGTTACCCGGGTGACCGCCGGCGGATGCTGGACCTGCTGGAGCTGACCCGTCATGAGCCCCTGCAGCTGCCCGGAGGCGACCGCCTGCATCCGGCCCGCCTGCGCCAGCTGGGCAACCTGCTGGGGATGAGCGACGGCTTCGAGCAGCTTCACTACCTGCTCGAGCTGGACCCCCGCTCGCCCGGTTTCCTTCACGACGCCGAGCAGGCCAGTACGTTCGCCCGAAATCCGATCTACGCGATCCTTCACGAGGCCTGCTGGGCCAACGGAGGAGCGACGGAATGGTCATCCGCAGCGCGTCCTGGAAGGGCTCGAGGAGTGGCCCGAGGAGTTTCTGACGGGCGAGCACATCTTCCCCTGGATGTTTGACGAACCGTCCCTTCACGCCGATGCGCGAGACGGCCGAACTGTTGGCTCAGCGGGATTGGCCGGCGCTCTATGACCTTGAGCGGCTCGGAAGCAACGAGGTCCCGGCGGCGGCGGTCGTGTACACGGAGGATCCCTACGTCGAGCGGCGATTCTCCGAACAGACCGCTGCGGCCGTCCCGGGCCTGCGCCTCTGGCTGACGAGTGAATACGACCACGACGGACTGCGCCGCGACGGCGAGCGGATCCTGGGGCGACTGTTGGACCTGGCGCGCGGGCGGATCTAGCGGCCGGGCGAGGAGCTTGTGGGCTAGGCCGCCGCGCCGACGACCGAGGTCGTCCAGTCGATGACAGAGGTGGGCTTCACCACGTGACGGCCCAGGCCGAGCTCCTTGGGGTCCAGTCCGAGGGCCAGGCCGACCAGCTGCGGCAGGTGCAGCACGGGCATGTCCAGCTCGCGCCCGACGACCTTCTCGGCCAGCGGCTGCTGAAGGTCGAGGTTCAGGTGGCAGAGCGGGCAGGGCGTCACGAGACAGTCCGCCTCCGCGTCCATGGCGTCACCAAGATGGCGGCCGGCCTGTTTGAGCGAGGCGTCCTTGTTCATCGTGATTATCGGGAAGCCGCAGCACTTGCGCATGCCGGCGTACTCGATGACCGTCCCGCCGAGAGCCTCGATGACCATGTCCAGGTAGTGGTCGCGGGGGTTCTCGTCGTCGATGCCCAGCCGGTTGCGGGGGCGGACGATGTAGCAGCCGTAAAAGGGGCCGACGCGGAGATTCGTCAGGGGGCGCTTGACCTTCGCACTGAGCGCCTCGAGACCGATCTCCTCGACCAGCAGCCACAGGAAGTTCTTGTTGGTCAGGCCCTTCTCGTAGCTGAGGCCCTCGTTGGCCAGCGTCGTGTTGACGTGGTCGCGGTACTCGGTGTTGGCGTCCAGGCGCTCCTGGCACTCGCTCTGGGCGCCCTGGCAGGTGGAGCAGATGTTCATCATCATCTCGGCCCCCTCGACCTGCTGGGCCAGAGCGAAGGTGCGAGCGTTGAGCGTGTCGGCCAGCTCCTGGTTGTGCTCGGCGATCACGCCGGCGCCGGTGCAGCAGGCGCGGTCCAGCTCGACCAGCTCGATGTCGAGCATCGGAGCGACCTTTGCCATCGAGCCGTGGAGCTCGGGGGTGAAGCCGCGGCTCACGCAGCCGGGCCAATAGGCGACCTTCATCACTCGGTGCTCCCTTCCGTGCCGTTGGTGGCATCCGCCGCGACGGGCTCGGGGGCTTCGTCCTCGCCCGCGATGTAGAGGTTCAACTCGTAGCGCTCCTCGCGGTTCTCGATCTTCTCGTAGATCGCCTGCACGCTGGCCAGGTCGGCCTTGGGGATCTTGTGGGGTTTGAGGGCTCCCATCGGCGTCACCTTGCCGCGTAGGAGCGCCTTGAGGATGGCGGGAAGCGAGCTGAGCAGCTCTTTGCCCGCGGCCGGGTGGAATTTGCCGAAGAACGAATCCCCGCCGTAGGAGCGGGGGAGCAGCTCGGCCTCCCAGAGCAGGCCGTTGTCCTTCACCAGCGTTGCGAAGGCGTGCTCGTGACGGACACCGTTGTTGCGGTCGGTGATGTGCTGATCGGAGCTGGCGATTCGCCGCAGGCGCATGATCTGGCCCATCGGGTTGACGTCCTTGGGACAGGCCTCTACGCACTTGAAGCAGTGGGTGCAGTCGAAGATCCCCTGCGGGTCCTGGGAGAGGTCGTTGAGCCGCTCGAACTGCTCGTCATCGCGCGGGTCGCCCACGAAGCGGTAGGCCTTGGCGAGGGCGGCGGGGCCGATGAAGCCGGGGTCGACCTCCATTGCCAGGCAGTCCGAGACGCAGGCGCCGCACTGGATGCAGGCCATTGTCTGGGTGACATCGACCATCGAATCTTTGGGGACGATGTACTCCCGCTCGGGGACGGGCTCCTTCCCCAGCAGCCAGGGGGTGACCCGCTGGATCTTCTTCCAGTGGACGGCGTCCATGTCGACGATCAGGTCCTTCAGGACGGGCATGTTGCCCATCGGTTCGATCTCGATTATGCCGTCCTTCGCCGAGGCCTTGGCGGCATCGAGGTGGGTGTGGCAGGCGAGGGACGGTTCGCCGTTCACCCGGATGCCGCAGGAGCCGCAGATGGCCTGCCGGCAGGAGCAGCGGATGCCGATCGAGCCGTCGAACTTGTCGCGAGCCTGGAGGATCCCCTCGAGCACCGAGCGGTGCGGCTCGAGCTCAACCGTGTGCTCGTCCCAGTAGGGCGCCTCGCCCGACTCGGGGTTGAAGCGGCGCAGCCGGAGCGTGAACTCCTCGGGGGGCCTGTCGTGAATCTCAGCCATCGCTCGTGCTCCTGCTCTGTCGAACCGTTCGGGTGGCGCTGCGGGTGTGTGGGGCCATCAGTATTTCCGGACCTCGGGCTGCCACTGCGTGAAGGTGACCTCGGAGAAGCTGACCTCGGGCGCGCCGTCCTTCAGCGTGAGATCGATGTGCTTCAGCCACTCCTCGTCGTTGCGCTCGGGGAAGTCGGTCCGGTACTGGGCGCCGCGTGACTCTTTGCGCTCGATCGCCGCGACGACCGTCGTTTCTGCGCAGTCGATCATGAAGCCCAGCTCGATAGCGCCGAGGACATCCTGGTTGAAGACCGTCCCGCGGTCGTCGATCCAGGCTTTGCCGGATTCCTCGCGGAGTCGGTGAATCGTCTCGAGGGCGCTCTTCAGGCCCTCCTCGTCGCGGAAGACGGCGGCGTGCTTGTTCATCGTGTCGCCCAGGTCGTTCTTGATCTCCGAGACCCGCGCGCCCGTCGCGGGGGCGGGCGATGATCTCCTCGAGTTCCTCGGCGTCGCGCTTGAGCTGGGGGTTCGCGTCGACCTCCGGCGGCGCCATCCCGGCGGCCCGGGCGGCGGCGTGTTCGCCCGATCGGCGGCCGAAGATCAGCGTGTCGAGCAGCGAGTTGGCACCCAGTCGGTTGCCTCCATGGACCGAGACGCAGGCGACCTCGCCGGCCGCGTAGAGGCCGTCGATGGGCGTCCTCCCGTCAACGTCCGTCTTGATGCCGCCCATGATGTAGTGCTGTCCGGGACGGATCATGATCGGTTCACGTGTGATGTCCACGCCGGCGAAGTCGCGGCCGAGGTTGACGATCTCGCGCAGCGCCTCGAGCGTCCGCTTGCGCGGGACGACGGTGACGTCGAGGTAGATGCCCGGCTCCGTCGGGACCCACGCCGCGTCCCTCGTTGATCTCGATCTGCTCGGCCCGCGAGACGACGTCCCTGGAGGCCAGCTCCATCTTGTTGGGGGCCGATTTCTCCATGAAGCGTTCGCCGTTGGCGTTGAGGAGGTGAGCTCCCTCGCCCCTGGCGCCCTCGGTGATCAGCATGCCCGTCTCGACCAGGCAGGTCGGGTGGTACTGGACCATCTCCATGTCCATCAGCGGGCGCGCCGATCCGGTAGGCCATCGATATCCCGTCGCCGGTCACGATCAGCCCGTTGGTCGTCGGGCGATAGGCCTGGCCTGCCCCGCCGCAGGCGAGGATCACGTTCTTGGCCTTGAAGATCTCAAGCGAGCCGGTGCGGATATCCCGGGCGATCACGCCGCAGCAGTTGCCCGCCTCGTCTCTCAGCAGCGAGGTCGTGAACCACTCCTCGTAGCGCTCGACCGTCTCGTGGTGCTTCATCAACTGCTCGTAGAGGACGTGCAGGAGCGCCTGGCCGGTGATGTCGGCGACGTAGGCGGTCCGCTTCATCGAGGCCCCGCCGAAGGCACGCAGGTCCATCTCGCCGCGGTCGTTGCGGTGGAAGGTCACGCCCATGTGCTCGAGGTTCATGACCTCCTGGGGCGCCTCGGAGCACATGACCTCGATCGCGTCCTGGTCGCCCAGGAAGTCCGAGCCCTTGACGGTGTCGTAGGCGTGTGAGCGCCAGTCGTCGTCCACGCTGATCGCGGCGTTGATGCCGCCGGCCGCGGCGACCGAGTGCGACCGGACGGGGTGGACCTTGCTCATGATCGCGACGCTCGCCCCCTGCTGGGCGGCCGCCAGCGCCGCGCGCTGGCCCGCCAGGCCGGCGCCGATGATCAATACGTCATGTGCGGGCATGGACTCCTGCAGTCGATCGGGGGGAAGGGGGTTGCGGGCAGGACTCTATAACGAGCGGGCCCGCGAGCCCCGGCCCGGCGGCCTGCCGGGGCGGCGCGCGAGACCCCTTCTCTCAGGTCGCCGGGGCCAGCGCCTTGCGGACCTGCGCGAGCGTCACGACGCCCTGAAGGACGCCGTCGCTGTCGACCGCGACCATCGCTCCCAGGCGGCCGAGTCCCTCCGAGCCGAGCAGCGACTCCAGCGGCGCCTCTTCGCCGATCTGAACGGGCAGGTCGGACTCGAGGACGTCGCTGACCGCCAGCGCCGGGCGGCCTGCCGCGATCTCAGTCTCGACGCGCTGCTGGCGGACGACCCCCAGGTAGCGTCTTGCCGGGTCGACGACGACGAACCAGGGCCAGCGGTAGCGCATGAAGAACTGCTCCTGAGCGTCGAGCAGGCTGATCTCGGCGCCGATCGTCACGGGCTCCCGGTCCATGATGTCGGCGACCCTGATGTTCTGGATGCGCCTGCCCAGGGCGCCCTGGACGACCGCGGCGCTGGCCGCCTGGTAGAGGAAGTAGGCGAGCAGCATCGTCAGCAGGTCGAGGCTCGACTGGCTGGATGCGAAGCTGATCAGCCCAAGCAGGCCGAGCCCGAGGGCGAGGGCCTGGCCGGCGCGCCCGGTGGCCTGGGTCGCCCGGTTGCGGTCGCCCGTGCGGCGCCAGATGATGGCTCGCGCGATGCGCCCTCCATCGAGGGGGAACGCGGGCACGACGTTGAAGATCAAGAGGATCGCGTTGACGAAGCCGAGCCAGCCCGCGAGCGCGAGCGCCGGGGTCGTGCGGAAGCCTTCCCTGGTCAGGGCGACTTCGGTGAACGTGTGGCCGCTGGCCAGCAGCGTGCCGGCGGCGACGCAGATCACGAACAGCAGCAGCGTCACCGCGGGGCCGGCGGCGGCGATCTTGAACTCCTCGCCGGGGGTCGCCGGGCTCGCGGCGCATCTGCGAGAGGCCGCCGAAGAACCACAGGTCGATGCCGACGATCCCGATGCCCAGGCGCTTGGCCATCAGGGCGTGCCCGAGCTCGTGGAGGATCAGCGAGATGAAATACCCGAGCGCCCCGGCGACCGCGATCAGATAGTCCGTCGTCCTTGTCCCCGCGACGACGTTGTTGAAGTAGCCCGAGAGGTAGAAGATCAGCAGGAAGAGGACGAAGAACCAGCTGGCGCTGACCCCGATCCGGATCCCGAAGATCCGCGCGAGCTGAAAGTTCCGACGCGGCCTCATCGCTTGATGGTAGGTCGCCGCGGGCGGCCGTCGCCCGGGCGCGCCCGGCTAGAGCTCCGGCCGAGACCGGGCGATGATCGCCTCGAAGTCCACGCCGGCGGGGAGCGTCCCGTACTCCAGGCCGCCGTCGCCGCCGAGCCGCGAGGCGCAGAAGGCGTCGGCCACGGCGGGGTCGCCGTGACGCAGCGAGCAGCGAGCCCTGCAGGCAGAGCGCCATCCCTTCGACGACCCGGCGGGCCCTGCTCTCGAGTGTGGCCGGGTCGGAGAACTGTTGCTTGAGTCTCCTGACCCGCTCGTCGAGGCGCCGGTCGGCTCCCGCCGGCCAGCTCCACCTCGTCGAAGAACACCTCGAGCGAGCGTGGCGAACGGGTCAGGGCGCGCAGCACGTCGAGGCTCATGACGTTGCCCGAGCCCTCCCAGATCGAGGCGAGCGGAGCCTCCCTGTAGAGACGGGGCATGCCCGATTCCTCGACGTAGCCGGCGCCGCCGTGGCACTCGAGGCACTCGAAGGCGTGGTTCGGGGCGCGCTTGCAGGTCCAGAACTTCCCGACTGCCGTGGCGAGGCGCTTGAACTGCTGCGCGTCGCTCGAGTCCTCGCCGGCCTCCGCGTCGGCGTGGGCTTCGTCGTAGGCTCGAGCCAGGCGCATGGCGAGCGCGGTGGTCGCCTCGGACTCGACGCACAGGTCGGCCAGGACGTTGCGCATCAGGGGCTGGTCGATCAGATGCTTCCCGAAGGCGCTGCGATGGGTGGTGTGGTGGAGGGCGTTGACCAGCCCCGAGCGCATTCCCGCGGCCGAGCCGATCACGCAGTCGAGCCGCGTGTGGCCGACCATCTCGATGATCGTCGGGACGCCACGGCCGGGCTCGCCGACCATCCGCGCCCAGGCGCCGTGCAGCTCGATCTCCGAGGAGGCGTTGGAGTGGTTGCCCAGCTTGTCCTTCAGGCGCTGGATGTGAAAGGCGTTGCGGCTGCCGTCGGGCAGGATCCGCGGCAGCAGGAAGCAGGAGAGGCCCTCCTCGGTCTGGGCGAGGACCAGGAACAGGTCGGACATCGGTGCCGAGCAGAACCACTTGTGCCCCACCAGCTCGTACTCGGCTCCCGCGCCGCCGCCGTTCAGCGGATGCGCGACGGTGGTGTTGGCGCGGACATCCGAGCCGCCCTGCTTCTCGGTCATCGCCATCCCGGCGATCGCCGAGCCCTTCTCGGAGGCGCTGATCAGCCGGGGGTCATACGTCGTGGCCGTCACGAGCGGCTCCCACTCGGCGGCCAGCTCGGGCTGGGCGCGCAGCGCGGGGACGACGGCGAAGGTCATCGTGATCGGGCAGGCGAAGCCGGCCTCGGCCTGCATGGCCGTCATATACAGGGCGGCCCGCGCGGCATGGGGCGCCGGCTCGGTGCTCCTCCAGGGCAATGAGTGCAACTCGTGCTCGACGCCCATCTGCATCAACTGATGCCAGGCGGGGTGAAACTCGACCTCGTCGATCCGGTGCCCGTAGCGGTCGAAGGTGCGGAGGATCGGCTTGTTCTCGTTGGCCAGCCGCCCCCATTCCTGTTGCGGCGCGCCGCCGATCACCCGGCCCAGCGCCGATGCACGCTCGCGTCACCCAGCCGGCCCCCTCCCGGGAGGTCGCCTCGACCAGCGGGCGGTTGGTGGCGAAGACATCGAGCCCCTCGAGCGGGGGGACCTGGTTGAAGACCGTGTGCGTCTGCCAGGGCGCGTTGCTCTCGCGCGAAGGCTGCGAGGCGGTAGCCATGTCTGAAGTCAAGCAGATTCCCGCTTGATCGATAGCATCGGCGATCCCCGATCAAGGACGCGCTAATGGCACAGATCAAGGTGAAGAACCCGGTCGTCGAGCTCGACGGCGACGAGATGACAAGGATCATCTGGTCGTTCATCAAGCAGAAACTGATCCTTCCCTATCTGGATATCGACCTGAAGTACTACGACCTGGGGATGGAGCACCGCGACGCGACGGACGACCGCGTGACGGTCGAATCCGCCGAAGCCATCAAGGAGTACGGCGTCGGGGTGAAGTGCGCGACGATCACCCCCGACGAGGCGCGCGTCGAGGAGTTCGGCCTGAAGGAGATGTACCGCTCCCCCAACGGAACGGTCCGCAACATCCTCGGCGGCGTGATCTTCCGCGAGCCGATCGTCATTGCCAACATCCCCCGGCTCGTCCCGGGTTGGACGAAGCCGATCGTGATTGGCCGCCACGCCTTCGGGGACCAGTATCGCGCCACCGACCTCCTCGTTCCCGGCGCGGGCAAGCTGACGCTCACCTACACGCCCACCAGTGGCGAGGAGCCGATCGAGCTCGACGTCTACGACTTCCCGAGCGCCGGGATCGCGATGGCGATGTACAACCTCGATGACTCGATCCGCGACTTCGCTCGCGCATCGCTGCGCTACGGCCTCGATCGTGGATACCCGGTCTACCTGTCCACGAAGAACACCATCCTCAAGCGCTATGACGGGCGCTTCAAGGACATCTTCGCCGAGGTCTTCGAGGCGGAGTTCAGGAGCGACTTCGAGGCCGCGGGGATCACCTACGAACACCGGCTGATCGATGACATGGTGGCCGCCGCCCTGAAGTGGGAAGGCGGCTACGTGTGGGCCTGCAAGAACTATGACGGTGACGTCCAGTCGGACACCGTGGCGCAGGGCTATGGCTCGCTGGGCCTGATGACGAGCGTCCTGATGACGGCTGACGGCAGGACCGTCGAGGCCGAGGCGGCCCACGGGACGGTGACGCGCCATTACCGGCTCCACCAGCAGGGCAAGCCGACCTCCACCAACCCGATTGCCTCGATCTTCGCTTGGACCCGTGGCCTCTCGGCTCGCGGGCGGATGGACGGGACCCCCGAGGTGAGCGCCTTCGCCGAAACACTCGAGCGAGTCTGCGTCGAGACCGTCGAAGCTGGGAGCATGACCAAGGACCTCGCTCTGCTCGTCGGCCCTGAGCAGCCGTGGCAGACGACCGAGGAGTTCCTCGCCTCGATTGACGAGAACCTCCACAGCGCGGCCGCCTGAGACGCGGCCGGAGCACAATCCGAAACCAACAGCCAGACCTTCAGGAGATGAAATACCCGTGAGCAATCCCGTACGCGTAACTGTGACCGGCGCCGCCGGCCAGATCGGCTACAGCCTCGTCTTCCGCATCGCCAGCGGAGCGCTGCTCGGCCCTGAGCAGCCTGTCGACCTGCGCCTGCTGGAGATCCCTCAGGCGATGGGCGCCCTGGACGGCGTGGCGATGGAGCTCATCGACTGCTCCTTCCCGCTGCTGGCGGGTCTCGACCTGCATGACAGCCCCGATGACGCCTTCGACGGCGTCAACGTGGCGCTGCTCGTCGGCTCGCGGCCCCGCACGAAGGGCATGGAGCGAGCCGAGCTGCTGTCGGCGAACGGGGCGATCTTCACCGTCCAGGGCAAGGCCCTCAACGAACATGCCGCAGCGGATGTCAAGGTTCTCGTCGTCGGCAACCCGGCGAACACCAACTGCCTGATCGCGATGAACAACGCGCCGGATGTGCCCCGCGAACGGTTCACCTCGATGATGCGCCTCGACCACAACCGTGCCGTCGCGCAGCTCGCCAACAAGCTGGCCGTGCCGGTCACGGAGATCAGCGAAATGGGCGTCTGGGGCAACCACTCGCCGACCATGTACCCCGACCTGTTCCACGCCAAGGTCGGTGGGCGCCAGGCGGCCGGTGCGGTCGACGATCAGGCTTGGATCGAAGACGACTTCCTGCCGAACGTCGGCAAACGCGGTGCGGCCGTGATCGAGGCCCGAGGGGCCTCCTCGGCGGCCTCCGCGGCCAACGCCGCGATCGATCACGTCTACGACTGGGTCAACGGCACCGACGGAGGATGGGTCTCGATGGGTGTCGCCTCCGATGGCTCATATGGAGTGCCCGAGGGCCTGATCTGCGGCTTCCCCTGCACCTGTGAGGGCGGCAAGTACAAGATCGTCCAGGGCCTGGAGCTCAGCGACTTCTCACGCGAGAAGGTCGACGCCTCGGTTGCCGAGCTGGTGGGCGAGCGCGACACGGTCGCCGAGCAGGGTCTGATCTAGACAACAGCCGGGGCCCCGGCTCGGAACGGCTCACCGGTCACAGAGGGCGCGGCGGCAACCGCGCCCTCTGTCGTCAACCGGACCTGAACAAGTACCCGGGGAAATCAGGAGTTACACAAAACCGAGGTCCCTGTTCCCGTTCGAAGCGGGAAGTCCGGCGGATCGCGAGGCTAGGACTTGGGGTACCAGCCGCGGCCCTTCTTCTCTACCTTCTTTTCCTGCTCGAGTCCGGGAAGGACCCTGTAGAGGTAGTTCTGCTTGATTCCCATCTTGGCTGCCAGCTCGGGGATGGTGATGCCCGGCTGTCCCTTTACGAATGCGAGCGCCTCGGCGGCGCGTGTACCGCTGCCTTTGCGGCGCCCCGCACGGCGTTTGGCAGCTTTTTTGGCCGGTTTGCGAGTTGCTTTTGCGGCCGGTTTTTTTGCCGACGAGCCACGGGGCCTTCCGGGGCCTCGTTTGCCCGTCGCAACATCGGCGGCGGCTCGAACGGCCGAGGTCCCGACTCCGGCGAGGGCGGAGGCAGCTGCCTCAAGCCGGTGGTACTCGTCGACGAGCGGTTTGAGCTCTTTCAGCCGCTCGGTTATCTCCCTGCGCTTCTCATCGAGAAAGTCAGTCACGGTCAGTCCTGTTCACTTGCGTCGATGTGAGCACGGTCACATCGCTGGTTCACCTGACCCTACACTAGTTCTCTCAACGCGCCGGACGCTGAATGTAGGCGCGCAGGCGCTCGAGTGACCGGTTTGCCTCGCGTTCTGGAATATCCCCCACCAGTGCACGGCTGACAATTGCGCCGACGGGCCCAAGTGGAGGACGAAATTCATTCCGGTAGTCAAAATTGGTGCCATTTCCGTCAGCGCTGAGCAGGTACTCCGTGTGGGCCCTTGACCTTGCGGGGCCGCGCCCCTCCCAGACGGCTCGCTCGTTGGGTGTGCACTCCGTCAGCTCCCAGCGGACCTCGAGCGTCACTCCTCGCAGGTGTATCTGCTGGTCCATCATGTAACCCACGTGGGGAGGGCCCTCCTCGGCGCGAATGAGCCGGCGGTGAATCGTCACCCACTCGGCGAGGCAGTGGGGGTTCATCACCGTCTCCCACACCTTCTCCGGCGGCGCGGCGATTCGGATAGAGCTCGTCACGAGGCTCATCAGCGGGCCGCGAGAGGTTCGGCACGCTCCCACTGCGAGAGGGCGTGTTCGACAGCGGAGTTGAATCGGTGTAGAGGGACACCCAGCCGTTCGGCGGCGTGGTCCTCTCGCGGCAGAAGGTCTCCCTGCAGCCCTTCCATCAGGGGAAGGACGAGCTCCGGGTCCTCTTCGGCGATCGCGGCCGCCACCCGCGCGGCGAGACCGGTCATGTTCACTCCGATGCGGAGTGTCGGGCGCCCCACCAGCATCAGCTCCGCGATCTCGCTGAGGATCTCGCCGTAGCTGAGCACATCGGGGCCGCCGATCTCGAGCACCTCGCCCGACAGCCGGCTCGTCGCGCAGGCGAGCAGCATGGCGGTCACATCGCGCTCGTCGATCGGCTGTGTGCGGAAGCGCTGCCACCCGGGCAGGGCGATGACCGGCATCCGCTCGACGAGGCGGACGAGAAGGCGGAATGAGCGCGACCCCGCCCCGATGACGATCGAGGCCCGCAGGGCGAGCGAGTCGGGCACGGCATCCATCAACGCCTGCTCGACGGCCTGCCGGCTGGCCAGGTGCCGAGATGCGCGGGGCGCGCCCTTCGAGCCGGAGGGGACCCACCGTGGGACGAGCCCTCCCAGGTAGACGATCCGGCGAACTCCGGCGGTGGCGGCCGCCGCGGCGAAGTTCTCCGCGGCTCTGCGCTCGCGCTCGACGAAACTCGTGCTGTTCGCGTCGCTCTCCATCGAATGGATCAGGTAGTAGGCCACCTCGACCCCCTCGAGTGCCCGGGCGAGGCCCTCTCCGCTGATGGCTTCACCCCTGAGGATCCGCGGCCTGATTCCGGGCTGTGCGGCCAGCGCGGCCCGCATCCGGGCCGGATCGCGGGTGAGGGCGGACACGGCGTGACCCTGCTCCATCAGGCGGGGCAGCAGGAGCGAGCCGACAAATCCGCTGGCGCCGGTGAGCAGGATCTCCACTGGGCAGATGATGACGCTCCCGGACGGCCTTTCCCGAAACCGCCGGAAACTGCGAGCGTTCCCCGCCGATTGTCACAGGAACGTGACTGGTTCTCGGGTATTTCCGGGTAGTTGCCTTTTCTTCTGCGATTTGCGGGGTGTGGCCGGAGTCGGCCTTGCGGTTCCCCGGCCGGCCGTGCTTTGATCGCTCGCGTCCCGTCCAGTCCGACTCCAGGCAGGGTAAGTGCAGGCAACTCAGAGCAGGCGAGCGCCCGGCAGCAAGCGAGTGGCCTCCAAGGTCAGCTGCGAGCAGTGCTTCTTCCGAGTCAACCTTCTCTGCGCTCTGGAGCTCGCGGAGCCCTGCGCGACGTTCAGACCTCACGAGGCGCAGCTCAAACCACCTCCGCAATTGCGCTTCGTCTTTCGCCAGGAGCGCCGTACGCGGGCGGCCTGGGCGTTCCCCTCGGCGCAGGAGCAGGCGGCGCTCCACAGCTGACGCCTCCCCCGAGGGGGACGCTCCTCGACCGAGTACGTGGGTCGGCGCGGGGGTATATTGGATCGCAGACCTGCAAGCTCTCAGCAGAGGCGGTGGCAACGATGGCAGCGAAAGACAAACTCGGCAAGGCCTCAGAGGCGGCCAGGACGGCGACTGACAACCGCTATGTCCAGCGGCTTCTCGAGGACGAAGAACTGCGCGCGAGTCTCCTCTCGGCGTACGGTGCGGCGCGCAGCGCCTACGGGCGGTTGAACAACGGCAAGCCCGCGACCGAGGCCCTGTTCGACGACAAGAAGCTCCAGGCGGAGCTCAAGAGCGCGATCAGCTCGCTGCGTGACGCCGGCGACGCCCTGCGGGAGCCCCCCGCGAAGGCCGCCAAGCGGCGCAGCCGCCTCGGCCGGACGCTGATGCTGGCGGCGGTCGGCGGCATCCTCGCGATCGCGCTGAACAAGGGCCTTCGGACGAAGGTCCTCGACCTCCTCTTCGGGGCCGAGGAGCAGTTCGATTACACCTCGACGACCGCTCCCAGCAACGCCGCCGAGCCTGCGGGCATGGCGAGCGCCTGAGACGGATCAGCGCCAGGGATCGATGAGTGCTGCCGAGGTGCCAGTCGCCGACCCCGCCGACGGCAAGGGGGCGGTTTCATCCACCGCCCCCACGCGCCCGCTCTCGGGCGAGAAGGCTCAGAGGATCATCGACGCGATGCGGCGCAGCGTCGCCCGGCGGGGCACCACCGGCTCGACCTTCGACCACGTCTCGCGTGAGGCGGGCGTCTCGCGGGGGCTCCTGCACTATTACTTCGGAACCAAGGAGCAGCTGCTGGTCGAGGCCGTCCGCCGTGACGGCGAGCTGAGGATCGAGCGCCTCGAGCAGCAGCTCTCAACCGCCAAGACGGCCGACGACTTCATCGACCTGATGGCGCAGAACCTCCAGGAGACGATTCGCGAGGACCCCGATTTCGTCACGCTGGTGTTCGAGCTCTTCACCCTCTCGCGCCGCAATGCGGATATCGCCGTGGAGTACGCGGCCCTGATGAGCCAGACACGGGTTCAGGTCGCTGCGATGCTCGCCCAGGCGCAGCAGGAGGGCATTCTCCAGCTGCACGCCGAGCCGGACGCCGTGGCCGAGATCCTGTTCTCCCTCGGCGACGGTTTCGCGTTGCGAATGCTGACCGAGCCCGACCGGGATTTCTCGACCACGATCCGTGCGGGAATCACCTGCGTACGGGCCCTGCTGAGCGACTGACGTTCCTATAATCGCCGGCCGATGCCGATCTACGAGTACAGGCGCCCTGATGGGACGACGTTCGAAATCCAGCAGTCCTTCAGCGATGATGCGCTGACTGTCGATCCCGATACGGGTGTGCCCGTCACGCGCGTCTTTCACGCGCCGGCGGTCCACTTCAAGGGCAAGGGCTTCTACAACACCGATTACGGGACCCGCAACCGTCAGCGCGAGACCGCCGCGGCTGCGGAGAAGCCCTCGGCGGAGAAGAGCTCCGACAGCTCGTCGAGCTCCTCGAGCTCCCCCGAGAAGAAGTCCGAGAAGTCCGAGAAGTCCTCGGACAAGCCGAAGGACTCGAAACCGGTCGCCAAGAAGACCTGACGGGGAGTCCGGGCCGGGCGCCTTCAGCCGCTCATGAATTCGGCGACCGCCGCACGCTTGGCGGATTCTGAGACGGTCAGCCCCGCCCCGCCGTCGGGCAGGGTTGTGGCACCGGTGGGCCTGAGGATCTTGGTCGGCGGCGTTCCCGAGATGGCCAGGCCACCGAACAGGGCCAGCAGGGTGGGGCCACTCATGTCGGAGATGATCGTCGGCGGCGCGTTCCAGGCGATCCAGGGGAGCCGGACCAGGCTCGAGACCGAGAGCAGCCTCTGCTTCATCGCGTTGAACAGTGCCTGCTGGTGTTCCTCTCGTTGCAGGTCGGTCTCGTTGGGGCGGCAGAGGTTCTCGCGTGTGCGGGCGATCGCAAGCGCCTGGCGGCCGTCGATGTGGTGGGTGCCCGATTTCAGCCGCAGCGTGTAGCCGCCCTGGCTGAAGCCGCCGTCGAGGCGCGAGATGATGCAGCCGCCGGTGTAGTCGACGCCCCCCATGGCATCGATCAGCGCGGGGAAGTTTTCGAAGTCGACTTCCACCACGTGGTTGATCGGGATCCCCAGCCAGTTCTTGATCACCCTGATCGATCCCGTCGGCCCGCCGAACTCGTGGGCGGCATTGATCTTCTGCAGGCCGTGACCCGGGATTTCCACGACCGTGTCACGGGGGATGGACAGCCGGGCCGAGTGCCCCCCGCCGGTCCGGATCAACATGATCGTGTCCGAACGTCCCGGCCCGGACTTTTCTGCGCCCGGTTCGCGGCTGTTCTTCTGTCGGCGATCGGAGCCCAGGACGAGGATGTTGTTGGCCGAGGTGAGCGGGCTACCGGCCGGATCGAGGACCGCCGAGACGTTCCCCGAGGGGGCTGTCCGGTTGAAGTGGGAGCTGAGCAGGAACAGGATCAGCGAGAGTCCCAGCCAGCCTATGAGCAGCCCCAAAAAGCCGAGGATGAGACGTTTGCGGGTCGTCCAACGGCGCCATCGAGACCCGCCCCCGGGAGCACGGGAGACGGGGGGGCGAGCGGCCTGCGCGCGCCTCGGCGTGCCAGGCGGTGGCGGCGCCCCGGCGACCTGCCGCGAACCTGCGCAGCCGGCTGCGACGGCGCTCCGAGTTCGTCCTGCCCACGCACGAACAACCGTCGACGAGCGCGGTAGCGGTTGTACTGGGGCTGCTCGTCGCGGTCGTTGCCCATCGAGAGGACCCTATATTTGCCGCATGACCCCAACCGACGCGCCGGTAGGGCGTCTCCTCGTCTGCCCGACCCCGATAGGAAATCTCGAAGACATCACCCTTCGGGCCATCCGCGAGCTAGGGGAGGCGGACGTCATCGCCTGCGAGGACACGCGCCGCACGCGGATCCTGCTCGAGCGCCACGACATCCACACCAGGCTGCTCAGCCTGCACGAGCACAACGAAACGGCCCGCGCCGGTGAGCTGGTCTCGCGGATCACCCGCGGGGAAACGGTCGCCCTGGTCTCCGATGCGGGCACGCCGCTGATCTCCGACCCCGGCTACGAGCTCCTCCGGGGAGCGCTGCGTGCCGAGCTTCCCGTCGAGGTGCTCCCCGGGCCGAGCGCCGTGCTGACGGCATTGGTCGCCTCGGGGCTCTCGGCCTCCAGTTGGCGTTTCGTGGGATTCCTGCCCCGTGCCCGTGGGGAGCGACGTTCGATCTTCGCCGAGGCAGCAGAGACGCTGATCGCATTCGAGTCTCCCCGCAGGCTGGCCGCGACGCTCGCCGAGCTCGCCGAGCTCGACCCGGAGCGGCCCGTCGTCGTGTGCCGTGAGCTGACGAAGATCCATGAGGAGGTCAGCCGCGGAAGCGCGGCCGAGCTGGCCGAGAAGTTCGCCGCCGGCGAGGTGCGCGGGGAGATCGTGCTGCTTTGCGGTCGGGCCGAGGCCGGCGGCGCGCCGCGCGAGCAGGCGCTTCAGACGCTCCGTGAGCTCGTCGAGGCGGGGGCACGGCCGCGGCCGGCCGCGACGGCGCTGGCCCGGCTGACGGGGCTGGGCGCGAACGAGCTCTACCGGGGGCTCGTGGGGACGGACAAGTAGCCTGAGGGCGCGATGCCCTTCTACGTCACTACCCCGATCTACTACGTCAACGCGGCCCCTCACCTGGGCCACGCCTACACGACGATCGCCGCCGATGTGATGGCTCGCCATCATCGCCAGCGGGGCGAGGAGGTCTTCTTCCTCACGGGCACCGACGAGCACGGCGAGCCGGTCGCCGACGCCGCTCACGCGCTGGGGCTCGAGCCTCAGGAGCTGGCCGACCGCAACGCCATGCGTTTCAAGGCGCTGGCGCCGCAGCTGGGTGCCAGCAACGACTTCTTCATCCGAACCACCGATCCCGAGCACGAAGCAGTCGTCCAGAGGGTCCTCACGGCTGTCAGGGACAACGGCTTCGTCTACGAGGGCACCTACGAGGGTTGGTATTGCCCCCGCTGCGCGGACTTCAAGGCCGACAACGAAGTGGACGAGGGCAACCGCTGCCCGATCCACCACATCGAGCTGACCCGCGAGCAGGAGGAGAACTACTTCTTCAAGCTCTCCGCCTTCCAGGAGCAGCTCGAGCGCCTCTATCGGGAGCGCCCCGACTTCATCGCTCCCAGGACCCGGTACAACGAGGCCCTCTCGTTCATCCGCTCCGGCCTGCGGGACGTCCCCCTGACGCGTCACAAGCTGCGCTGGGGCGTGCAGGTGCCATGGGACGAGGAGCATGTCTTCTACGTCTGGTTCGACGCGCTGCTCAACTACTACAGCGCCCTCTCCTACGCCCGCCCCGGCGAGGACCTGACGGGGCGGCTCTGGCCCGCCAGCTACCACCTGATCGCCAAGGACATCCTGCGCTTCCATTCGGTCTACTGGCCGGCCCTGCTGATGGCGGCCGGACTCGCGCTGCCCGAGCGGCTGTTCGTCCACGGCTACCTGCTGATGGAAGGCGAGAAGATGAGCAAGTCGCTGGGCAACGTGCTCGACCCGTTCGTCGTGATCGAGCGCTTCGGGGCCGACGCACTGCGCTTCTATCTGCTGCGGGACGTCCCCTTCGGGCAGGACGGGTCGGTCTCGACCGCCGCCTTCGAGCTGCGCTACGAGACGGAGCTCGCCAACGAGCTCGGCAACCTGGCCAGCCGGACGATCAGCATGCTGCTTCGCTACCGCGACGGCATGGTCGCCTCCGGCGGACTCGACCCCGCCCTCGCCGAGGACTTCGACGGGCTGCGGGAGAAGGTCTCCGCACAGATCGACCGGGCCGAGCTGACCGCGGCGCTCGAGGAGATCTGGCTGCGCGTCAGGCGACTCAACCGCTACGTCGAGGAGCAGGCTCCCTGGCGTCTGGCGAAGGAGCCCGGGGCGGAGGACCGCCTCGCGGGCGTCCTCGGCAGCCTCGTCGAGGGCCTGCGGGTCGTGGGTGTGCTGCTGTGGCCCTACATGCCCGCCAGCATGGACCGTCTGCTTGGCGCGCTCGGTGCCCCGAGCGCCGATCTGGACGGCGCCGAGTTCGGCTCGGGGACGATCTCACGGGTCGCGCCCGCTGGAGGCGCTGTTCCCCAAGGACCTGCCCATCGCGGAGGCCTGAGCGGTGATCGACTCCCACACCCACCTGGAGATGTGCGAGGAGCCCGACACCGAGCTTGTTGCAGCGGCGCTGCGGGCGGGCGTCACGCGGATGCTCACCGTCGGCGTGGACGGCGCATCCTGCCGCGCCGCTCTGGCGGCGGCCGAGCTGTTCCCGCAGGTCTACGCGGCCGTGGGCCGTCACCCCAACGCCGCGGGCGGGTTCGACGATGCCGACCTGGCCGAGCTGCAGGCGCTGGCCGCCCACAAGCGCTGCGTGGCGATCGGCGAGACGGGCCTGGACTTCTACCGCGAGGGCGCCGGCGCCGCCGACCAGGAGCGGGCCTTCGCGGCGCAGATCGGCCTTGCCCGCGAGACGGGGAAGCCGCTGGTGATCCACTCCCGGGCGGCAGACGATGAGACGCTCGCCCAGCTGGCCGCGGAAGCGGAGGGGGTCAGGGTGATCATGCACTGCTTCTCGATGCCCGAGCGGCTCGGTGAGTGCCTGAGCCGGGGCTATTGGATCTCCTTCGCGGGCAACGTCACCTATCCGAGCGCCACGGACCTCGCCGAGGCGGCGCGCAGCGTGCCCGAGGAGCGACTGCTGCTCGAGACGGATGCGCCCTACCTCACCCCTCAGCCGGTCCGCAAGCACCGCAACCAGCCGGCCTTCGTGGCCCACACGCTGGGCTTCGTCGCCGAGCTCAGAGGCGTACCGCCGGAGGCCCTGGCCGTCGCTGTGGAGCAAAACGCGGCCCGGCTGTTCGCGTGGGCATGAGCGCCATGGCCGAGGCGCCCGCCCAGCCCAGCCTGCGCCGGATGCGGCGTTTCGCAATCCACCCGGATCGGGAGCTGGGCCAGAACTTCCTGATCGACTCGAACATCCTCGGCGTGATCGAGCGGGCAGCCGAACTGGACGCCGAGGACGTCGTGCTGGAGATCGGCGGCGGGCTCGGCGTCCTCTCCGAGCACCTCGCCGCGCGGGTGCGCCACGTCCACGTCGTCGAGATCGATGAACGCCTGCGCGAGGCGCTGCTCGATGCAACATCCGCCCACGCCAACATCACCGTCCACTGGGGTGACGCGATGGCCCTCGATCTCCGCTCGCTGGAGCCTCCGCCGGGGAAGGTGGTCGCCAACCTCCCCTACGGCATCGCCGCCGGAGTCCTGTTGCGGACCGTGGAGGAGCTGGCCTCCGTGACCCGTTGGGTGGCGATGGTTCAGCGGGAGGTCGGCGAACGTCTCGCCGGCTCCCCCGGGAGGGGCTCATACGGGACCCCCTCGGTGCTGGCCCAGCTCGAGTGCGACGTCGAGGTGATCCGGGCGATCCCCCGCAGCGTCTTCTACCCCGTTCCCAATGTCGACTCCGTGCTGATCGGCATGCGCCGTCGCGAGGAGGCGAGCTCCCCTCCCGCCAGCCCCGCCCTGCGCGCCCTGGTATCCGCCGCCTTCGCGCACCGCCGCAAGACGCTCGCGGGCTCGGTCGCTCTCGCCGGCGGGGCTCCGGGCCGGTCACGTCAACAGATGCGCGACGCGCTGGAGCAGCTTGGGCACCCGCCGGATGCGCGCGCCGAGCGCCTCGCGCCGAGCGACTTCCGCGATCTGGCTGAGCTGCTCGGCCTATGAGGCCGGATCCTCGCGTACTGCGGGCGCTCGCACCGGCCAAGGTCAACCTGGGCCTCTTCATGGGCCCGACGCGGGAGCGCGACTCCAAGCACGAGCTGGCGACCGTCATGCAGTCGATCTCGCTGGCCGACGAGCTGACCCTGCAGGCGGCACCCGCGGGCGCGACGGAGGATGCACTCATCTGCCCCGGCGTCCAGGGGCCGGCAGAGGAGAACCTGGCCGCCGCGCGCGCTGCGGGAGTTCCGCAGGCGGACCGGCTGGGATGGCCCGCCGCAACTGTTGAAGATCGTCAAGCGGATCCCCCTCGCCGCAGGGTTGGGCGGCGGTTCGGCGGATGCCGCGGCCGTCCTGCGCCTCGCGCGGGCGGCCTCGGGCCTGGGGGATCGCGAGCTGCTCCTGGGGATCGCCGCCGAGCTCGGAGCGGATGTCCCGGCGCAGGTCGAACCGGGCCGCTGGCTCGCCACGGGTGCCGGCGAGCGGCTCCTGCATCTGCCCGCTCCCCAGGTCGCCTTCGGCATCCTCATCCTGCCGGCTGGATTCGAGCTCTCAACCGCGGCGGTCTATGGCGAGGCCGATCGCCTGGGCGGCGCCCGGACGAGCCGCGAGCTGGACGAGCGGGCGCGTGAGATGGCCGGCGCCCTGGACCGCGGGGCCCCGCTCCCGGCCGCCAGCGAGCTGCTTCACAACGACCTGCAACGGCCCGCTGCCTCGCTGCGCCCGGAGATCGCCGAGACGCTCCGCGAGACCCGCCTCGCCGGGGCTGACCAGGTCTTGCTCAGCGGCTCGGGGCCCACGGTCATCGGGCTGTTCTCCCGGCCTGCGGGTCCTGCCGGGGAGGGGCTCGCCCTGGCGCGGCTGGCGGCCCTGAGCCTGGCCGAGCGCCGGCCGGCTCCGATCTGTGCCGTCCCGGTGGAGGCCTCATTCGGCGAGGTCCTCGAGCTCTGAGGATCCTGACCGCTCCGATTCGGCGGCACGGGGCGCCGCTCGCCCCGGGCGGACGACGGCTGCGTGCGCAACAATCTGCCGCTAGATCATGAGCAGAGCGACAATCAACGAGCTCGTTGCGGGCGGCAGCGCGGTCATCGGGCTGGCCCTCTACACGGGTCTGATCCTGCGTCCCGGCCTGGACCTCCTACTCGAGGCTCTGGGAGCGGGTCGCCGCGGCCGTCCTGTCCCTTTACGTGCTCGCCCTGCTCGTGGGCGCCGGAGTGGCCGGCGCCCTTGCCGCCGTCTACGTCTGGGGCTGAACCTCATGTCAGATCTCGCGGCTCTGGACGCGATCACGGAGGCTGTTGAGTCGGGCGCGGGCCTGCCCGAGGTGGTTCGGGCGGCCGCCCGGGCCCTGGATGCCAGCCTTGCCGTGACGGATGCCTGGGGCGCGACGCTCGCCGTTGCGGCACGCTCGCCCGCGGAGGAGCGGGCCCTGCTGTCGAAGGGCGAGGGAATCTCCAGCGCTCCCCTGCGGGTCGCCGACACCGTCGTGGGAACCCTGCACATGCGGGCCAAGACCGAGCCGAGCGCCTCGATGCAGCGGCTGATGCTGACGATGATCGCCTCCGAGGTGGAGCGGGTCAGGGCCCCCGAGCGGGTCTCGGAAACAGCCGCCGCCGATTTCCTGCGGGCGATTCTGCGGCGCGAGCTGACCGATCGCGAGCATGCTGCTGGCACGAGCCGGCGAGCTGTCGCTTGCGATCGAGGAGGGGGCCAGCATGATCGTCGCCCGGGCCCATCCTCAGGCCCCGACCGACGAGGGCTGGCGCGGCCGCGTCCGGGCGGTCGCCGAGCGCGGCGCCCGGGCTGTTTCGAGCCGGGCGATCGCCGCCCTTTCCGAACGCGAGGGGATGCCTGCGGCCGAGGTGCTCGTCCTCGTCCCGGGCGGCGATGAGACGGCCTCGGCGCGTGCGGCCGAGACCGTCCTGCGCGAGATGGAAGCAGGCCTCTCGGGCTACACCTTCGCCCTCGGGCGCAGCCGGATCACCGAGGACCCCAGCGAGCTCCCGCGGGCGGCCAGCGAAGCGCTGCTCGCGGCGAACGTCGCCCAGGGATCACCCGACGGCGCCATGGGCCTGGCCTTCGAGGAGACGGGTGCCTACCGGCTGCTGCTGTCGGCGATGAGCGAGAACCCCGGCGAGCTGCAGCGCTTCTACGCCGAGACGGTCGAGCCGCTGGTCGCCTATGACGATCAGTACGAGACCGACCTCGTCCGTACGCTCGAGACCTTCCTCGAGGCGGATGGAAACGTTGCGGGCACCGCTCAGCGGCTGTTCACCCATCGGCACACGATCTACTACCGGCTCGAGCGGGTCCGGGAGCTCTCGGGCCTGGATGTCAGCTCCAGCGACGGCCGCGAGAAGCTGAGCCTCGGGCTGAAGTCGATGCGGGTCCTGGGAATCGCCTCGCCCGGCGGTCCCGCATCGGAGGCGGGCACCGAAGCGGGACGCGTTCCGCGCCGCTCGGGCCGGCGCAGCTAGCCTCAGTAGCGCCGGACGGCGAACTCCATCGCATAGGTGCCGCCGCGCCTGCCCGGCACGCAGCACGCCCGGCAGGGACGGTCTGACAGCGACGCCCGCGTCGCGGTAGCCGGCGGTCAGGATGATCGCCCGGTGAGGCGGCGAGGCCATCCATTCGCGGACGATGTGGCGGGGCGTGCTGTAGCCGGCGCTCCCCCAGGCGATGTTCTGCCCGACCGAGATTTCGGCGTGGGGCGTCCGGTAGGCGGTCGTCGTGATCAGCGAGAGCGGGGTCTGCCCGGTGGGGCGTACGTCGGCGAAGTAGTCCCAGCGGACCATCGTCCGCACCTGGCTGCCGCGACCGCCGTGAGCGGCGGGTTCGCGTGCAGGGCGCGCAGGTGATGGGCGGCGCGGATGTCGTTGACGAGGCAGAGGGTCGCCTCCGCGGCGGCGCCGGAGTTGCCCGCGTTGGGCCTGAGCTGTTCGCCGGGGCAGGCTTCCCCCGCGCTGTGCCGCGGCCGGCACCGCGCACAGCAGCACGACCACGGCGAGCGTGGCGCGCAGCATGCCTGGCTTTCTCGCACGTCGGGCCCGCAGAGTGCAGGAATCGTTGCAGGAGGCCTGGATGCATGCGCCATTGCCCCGGCTCAGGGGGCTTCAAACAGCTCAATCCGGGCGAGGCGGTGTCGCTCCGGACGCAACGCGGCCCGGGGATGCAGGCCCGGCCGGGTCACTATTCTTGCTCTGCCCCAATGGGGGGTCGTCCAATGGCAGGACATCAGGTTTTGGTCCTGAGAATCGGGGTTCGAGTCCCTGCCCCCCAACTCCCGCCGGGACCGCCCGGCCAGCGTCTAGCATCCTGGCTGTGAGTGCACCCACCGTTCTGATCCTCGCCGCCGGCAGAGGTACGAGGATGCGCTCGAGCACCCCCAAGGTCCTGCACGAGATCTGCGGGCGCCCGATGATCCTCTGGCCGGTGATGGCCGCTCTCGAGGCGGGCGCCGGACGGGTCGTCGTCGTCGACTCGGGCGAGCGGGCGACCGAGGGCGTGCTTCCCGCCGGGGTCGAGCTCGCCGTCCAGGAGCGCGCCGACGGGACGGGCGGGGCCGTCCGGGACGCGATCGGGCAGCTGGGGGAGGGTCTCGATGCCGGGGCCCCGGTGCTGATCCTCAGCGGCGATGTCCCGCTCGTCAGCGCCGAGGCGATCGCCGAGCTGGTCGAGGCCCATTCCACCTCCGGAGCCGCCGCGACGATGGCGACGACGGTGCTCGATGACCCCTCCGGCTACGGGCGGGTCGTCAGGGATGGCGACGGCGGGGTCGTGAAGGTCGTCGAGACCAAGGAGCAGGGCGACTCGACGCAGGCCGAGCGGGAGATCCGGGAGGTGAACACGGGGATCTTCGTGTTCGCACTCCAGGCGCTCCTCCAGGCGCTGCCGCGGCTCAGCTCCGACAACGCACAGGGCGAGTTCTACCTTCCCCAGGTTCTCGACCTGCTGCGCGGGGACGGTGCTCTGCTCGCCGCGCACGAGGTCGCCGACGAGCGGCTGGTGCTGGGGGTCAACGATCGCGTCTCGCTGGCCCACGTCGGAGGGCTGGCCCAGCGAGCGATCCACGAGCGCCACATGCTGGCGGGCGTGACGATCGTCGATCCGGCGAGCACGGTCATCGACGTCGACGTGACGATCGGCCAGGACACCGTGATCGAGCCGTTCACCAGCATCCGCGGGGCCACGAGGATCGGCGCGCGGCTGCCTGATCCGCCACTCCTACCTCCTCGACTGCGAGCTCGAGGACGGGGCCGCCGTCGGGCCGTTCGGCTACCTGCGGCCCGGGACGGTCCTGCGGGCGGGATCGCGGGTGGGCACCTTCGTCGAGGTCAAGAACTCGGACATCGGCCGCGGCTCGAAGATCCCGCACCTCTCCTACATCGGCGACGCCGACGTCGGCGAGGGAACGAACCTCGGCGCAGCGACGATCACGGCCAACTACGACGGCCGCCAGAAGCACCGCACGACGGTCGGCTCGCGCGTGCGGACGGGTGTCGACACGACGCTGGTGGCACCCGTGACGGTCGGCGACGACGCGGTCACGGGCGCCGGATCGGTCCTCACCGAGGAGGTGCCCGCAGGCGCTCTGGCCATCGCCCGCCAGCGCCAGTCCAACATCGAGGGCTACGCCGGACGCGAGCCCGGGTCCCCGAAGCCGTCATGAGCGATCGCTGCCGGGCCTTCTTTGACCGCGGGCCGACGTTTACACTTCGGCCAAGATGAGCGCGACAGAGCCGCGCACGCAGCCCACGCGGGCGAGCCTGCCGATCGAATACAACAAGCGGCTGATGCTCGTCAGCGGGCGCGCGAACCCGCAGCTGGCGATCGACATCGCGGACAAGCTCGACGTCGAGCTCGGCGGCGTGATCCTCAAGACCTTCTCCAACGGCGAGGTCTACTGCCGCTACGAGGAATCGATCCGTGGAGCGCGACGTCTTCATCGTCCAGCCGACCTGCGGCAACGCCCGCACGGGCGTGACGGCGAACGACTCGCTGATGGAGCTGCTGTTCATGATCGATGCGGCCGTTGGCGCCTCCGCCCATCGCGTGATCGCCGTGACACCCTGGTTCGGCTACTCCCGCCAGGACAAGAAGTCCTCGCCCCGCGAGCCGATCTCGGCCCGCATGGTCGCCCGGATGCTCGAGGCCGCCGGCGCCGACCGGGTCCTGACGATGGACCTCCACGCCGGCCAGATCCAGGGCTTCTTCCAGAAGCCGGTGGACCACATGACCGCCCTCTTCATGCTGACCCAGTACTTCTCCGACCTCGGCCTCCCGGACCTTGTGGTCGTCGCCCCGGACGCCGGCCGAGTCAAGCTGAACAAGAAATTCGCCTCGAAGATCGGCGCGGAGCTGGCGATCCTCGACAAGGAGCGCCCGGCCCAGCAGGTCGCCGAGATCGGCTACGTGATCGGTGACGTCCGGGGAAAGACGGCGGTCATCGTCGACGACATGATCGATACCGCCGGCACCCTCGAAGGCGGCTGCCAGGACGGTCAAGGAAGCCGGCGCGACGAAGGTCTACGCGGCCGCCACCCACGCGATCTTCTCCGGCGACGCCTATGAGAACCTCGCGACCTCGGGCCTCGAGGAGATCGTCGTGACCGACACGATCCCGCTGGACCCCCGGCCGGGCCGCCCCGGCAACATCCGCGTCCTCCCCTGCGCCGAGCTCCTGACCGACTCGATCCGGCGGATCTTCGTCGACGACTCCGTCAGCGAGGTCTTCGGCGGCGAGAACCAGCTGTTCTAGGCGCTCGCCCGCTCCCGGCGTGGAGTTCGCGCCGGATGCGCCATCCTCTCGCCTCGATGTCCGCAGATCCTCTCGAGCACTCCCCGCGCCGGGGCCTGAACATCCGTTGGACGCGCAATCGAGTCCTGGTCCTGATCCTCGCGATCGTGGTCTTCCTCGCGATCAGCGTGCTGCTGGCGCGCTTCCTGCAGGCCGAGAACGTCGAACGGGACGCGGACCTGGCCCTGATCCAGGCTGAGACGAAGGGCCAGGTTCAGAGCATGCTGAACCAGATCTCGGGCTGCAGGTCGAACCCGGCATGCGTCGCATCGGTGAAGGCCAACGCGACCAACCCGCGCACTCTGCGCCCGGGCGCGGCGAAGATCCTGCTGCTGAACTCGCCGACGGCCTACTCGCTCCTCGGCGGGACCGGCAGGACCCGCTTCGCCTGGACGGTCGTCGGGTACGCTTCCCGTGGTCCAGTGCATCGATGTGAAGCGCACCGGAAACTTCCTGACGGGAATAAGCATCCGGCTGACGGGTCTCAGTGCGCCGATCCCGAACGAAGCCGATTGCTAGAGTCTCCATTCGTCCAATGGCATCAACGACAACAAAGCTCGCCGTAAAGAGCCGCAGCGCCGCCGGTTCGCGTGCGGCAAGGCGCCTGCGCCGCGAAGGCCGTGTGCTGGGCGTGCTCTACGGCGGTGGCGAGGAGGCCATCGGCTTCGACGCCGACGCGCGCGAGCTGCGCCACGCGCTGGCGGGCTCCGGCGCGGTCCTCGACCTCTCGATCGACGGTGGCAAGACGACACCCGTGGTCCTCAAGGAGGCCCAGCGCCACCCTGTCCGCGGGGAGACCGTCCACGTCGACCTGTTGCGGGTGGACCTGAACGAGGCGATCAGTGCCGTCGTCCCGCTCGAGCTGCTGGGAACCGACGACGCCCCGGGCGTCAAGGAAGGCGGCATCCTGGAGCAGATCACACGGGAGCTGAACGTGGAAGCGCTGCCGACGGCGATCCCCGAGTCGATCACGCACGACGTCGGCGAGATGCAGATCAGCGACACGATCATCCTGTCCGCCGTGGAGATACCGGAGGGCGTGACGCTGCTGGACGACATCGAGGACACGGTCGTCGCGACCCTCTCACCGCCGCGTCTGCAATCAGAAATCGACGAGGAAATCGAATCCGAGACCGAGGTTGTCGGCGAGGGCGCGGCCGATGGCGACGCTGACGCAGACGCGGGCTCGGAGGACTCCTCAGACGGGGAGTAGCGGCCCCTGCGACGCCCCTTCGGCGGCGGTGGCGGGACGGTCGACTGGTTGATCGTAGGGCTCGGCAATCCCGGCCGCGAGCACGCCGGAACCAGGCACAACGTCGGCTTCATGGCCGCCGAGAGACTGGTCGATCGCTGGGGATTGGGAAAGGCGCGGGACCGCTTCCGCGGTCGCATCGCCGAAGGCCGCCTGCCTGCTTCGGTCGCCACCGAGGGCCGTCCTCCCAGGGTTGCCGTGCTCTGCCCGCAGACCTACATGAACGATTCGGGGCGCTCCGTCGGTCCGGCCCGGGGCTCGCTGAAGGTCGGCCTGGATCATGTCCTCGTGGTCTACGACGAGATCGACCTGCCGTTCGGGGACATCCGCACCCGCCTCGGTGGCGGCCTGGCGGGCCACAACGGGCTGAAGTCGCTCAAGGGAGAGCTTGGCAGCGCGGATTTCATGCGTGTCAGGGTGGGTGTCGGGAGGCCGGACTCGAGCGATCCCCAGATCGTCTCTGCGCATGTCCTGGGTCGCTTCGCGGAGAGCCGATCAGAGGTCGACGACCTGGTGGAGCGAGCCTGCGACGAGGTTGAACGGCTCGTCCTCGGCGGAGCGCCGGGCGCCTAGATGGCCGTTCAGGAGGGAGCCCTCAGGAGCCTCCTGGGCCTCGTCGAGGAGGACGAGCAGGCGATGCGCCTCGCCCGCGAGGGCGGTCACGCCTTCGTGTCGAGCTCGCTGCGCCCGTACCTGATTGCCGCCCTGGCCGAGCTCGATGAGGCCTCGCGCTCGCGCCCCACGCTGGTGGTCGTCGGCGACGACCGTGCCGCTCGGGACCTCGCCGGGGACCTGCGGGCCTGGCTGTCGCCGCGTCGGGTCCGCTACTACCCGTCTCGCGGCGTCGCCTACGAGTCACATCTCGCCCCGCCACCGCATCTCGTGGGCCTGCGGGTGGCGGCCCTGGACGCACTGCTCGACGCAGGCGGCCCCGGCCCGCCTCCGCACGGAGGGCCAGCCGGTGGTGGTGGTGAGCGCCGTGGCGCTGTCGGAGAAGGTCCCGGACCCTGAGCTGCGCCCGCACTCCTTCACCCTGCGGGTTGGTGAGCTGCTGGACCTCGATGAGTGTGCCGTCGAGCTCCTCGGAGCGGGATATGAGCGGGTGGATCAGGTCGAGGAGCGTGGCCAGTTCGCGATGAGAGGCGGTCTGCTGGACATCTTCCCCGCGACCGAGGAGCGAGCCGTGCGGGTCGACATGTTCGATGTCGAGATCGAGTCGCTGCGCTGGTTCTCGACCTTTACGCAGCGTTCGCTGGGGGACGCCCAGGAGGTCGAGATCGCTCCGGCGGCCGAGCTGGCGGCCGAGCATCGCGAGCTCGCCGAGCTGGCGGCCGAGCAGCTCCCCTCCCGGCGACTGGCCGCCGGCGAGGGAGGAGAGGTGGAGCGCCCCGACATCGCCGAGCTGCTGCCCGTCGAGCGTTTCGGTGCACTGCTCGACCTGGTCGGCGATGACGCCGAGCTGGTGATCGCCGCGGAGGAGGAGCTGGAGCCCGCCCTTGCGGACCAGTGGACCGATGTCTGCGCGGCATTCGGCGACACGGACGCGCATCACCTCTACGTCAACCCGCAGGAGATCTCGGCGACCCTGGCCACGCGCGCCCGGGTCTGGCTCTCGGGCCTGCTGAGCGGCCAGGAGATCGAGATCAGGGCCCAGGCGGCCGACACGACGGCACGCTCGCTGGCGGAAGCCGAACCGGAGCTCGAGAAGCTTGTTCGGTCGGGCTACCGGACCGTTGTCAGCTTCCCCCGCCGAGGGGAGGGGGAGCGGACCGCCTACAACCTGGCCCGGCTCAAAGCGAGCTGGCTGGGCGAGCAGTCCAACGGCTCCTCGGCCGTCGCCCGCCAGGTGCTCGAGCCGTCACTGCGTTTCGTCACCGCCTCGCTGCGGGAGGGGTTCGTGGCTCCCCAGCTGAAGCTGGCGGTCTACCCCGAGCACAGGCTGTTGCACCGCCGGCGGGCCGAGCGCGGCCGCGCGGGCGGGGCGCTGGGAAGCAACCGGCGTGGCGCGTTGCGCTCGTTCACGGACCTGCGGACGGGGGACATCGTCGTCCATGAGGACCACGGTGTGGCGCGCTTCGCGGGCTTCGAGACACGGACGATTGCGGACGTCACGCGGGACTACCTGTATCTCGAATACCAGGGGGACGACAGGGTCTTCGTCCCGACCGACCAGCTGGCGAAGATCTCGCGCTACGTCGGCGCGGGTGGCGAGAACCCGCCGTTGAGCAAACTCGGCGGGACGCGCTGGGACACGATGAAGGCTCGGGCGCGCCGAGCCGCACAGGAGCTCGCGGGGGAGCTGCTGAGCCTCTACGCCGAGCGCCGCCGTCGCAGCGGCCATGCCTTCGAGGCCGACTCGGACTGGCAGCGGGAATTCGAGGAGCGCTTCCCCTTCACCGAGACCCCCGACCAGCGCGAAGCGATCGAACTGGTCAAGGCGGACATGGAAGCGCCGCGGCCGATGGACCGGCTGGTCTGCGGCGACGTCGGCTACGGCAAGACCGAGGTGGCTCTGCGGGCGGCCTTCAAGGCCGCCGGTGACGGCAAGCAGGTTCTGATGCTGGTGCCCACGACGATCCTGGCCCAGCAGCACTACGGCACGTTCGCCGAGCGCCTCGCCGACTACCCCTTCACGCTGGAGCATGTCTCGCGATTCCGCAGCGCCGGCGAGCAGAAGGTGGCGATCGAGGGTTTCGCCAAGGGCAGCGTCGACATCCTGATCGGAACCCACAGGGTTCTCTCGCGCGACGTCAGGGCGAAGGAACTGGGTTTGCTGATCGTCGACGAGGAGCAGCGCTTCGGGGTCAAGCAGAAGGAGCTGTTGCGTCAGCTGAAGCTGAAGGTGGACGTCATCTCGATGTCGGCGACGCCGATCCCGAGGACGCTGCAGATGTCGCTGGCGGGGCTGCGGGACATCTCGGTGATCGAGACGCCGCCCGAGGGGCGGCGGCCGGTGAAGACATACGTGGGGGAGTACGAGGAGGAGCTGGTGAAGCGAGCCATCGAGCGTGAGCGCGAGCGGGGCGGGCAGGCCTTCTTCCTGCACAACCGGGTCGAGTCGATCGAGGAGACGGCCGAGCGCCTGCGGGCCCTCTGCCCGGGGGTCCGCTTCGCCGTGGCCCACGGGCAGATGGCCGAGGGCGAGCTGGAGGCCGTGATGATGGACTATCTGCGGGGAGGAGCGGACGTCCTTGTGTGCACCTCGATCATCGAGTCGGGCATCGACATCCCGCAGTCCAACACGCTGATCGTGGAGCACGCGGATGCGTTCGGGCTGGCGCAGCTCTACCAGATCAGGGGTCGCGTGGGACGGAGCCGCGAGCGCGCCTACGCCTACCTGCTCTATGACTCGGCGGCCGCCCTGACACCCGAGGCGGCCCAGCGGCTCTCGGCGCTGTCCGATTACACAGAGCTGGGTGCCGGCTTCAAGATCGCGATGCGCGACCTCGAGATCCGCGGCGCAGGGAACCTGTTGGGGGACGAGCAGTCGGGCCACGTGGCGGCGCTGGGATTTGAGCTCTACATGCAGATGCTCGACGAGGCGGTCAAAGCGGCCGAGCCCGAGGGCGAGGGCGAGGCGCTCCCCGAGCCGGTCCGCCTGGACGTCAACGTCGACGCCTATGTGCCGGCCGACTACGTCCCCTACGAGCAGGCCAAGATCGAGGTCCACCGGAGGGTCGCCGGGTCGCTGGAGGTCGCCGACGTGGAGCGTCTGCGCGAGGAGCTGGAGGACCGCTTCGGCCCGTTGCCCGAGCCGCTCGAGAACCTGCTCGCCCTGCAGCGCGCCCGGATCAAGTTCGGCCAGGCCGGTGCCCAGACGGTCAGCTTCCGGGGCGATCGACTGGCGGTGGTGCCGATCGAGCTCGACTCCGTAAAGGCCCGTCGGCTGCGCGAGGAGCTGCCCGAAGCGCTCTATGAAGCGGGCCGTTCGCAGGTGTCTGTCCGCGTTCCGAAGGACGGAGCCGAGCGCTTCCCCAGCGTTGTGCGGGCGGCCGACGCGCTGCTGGCGTTGGTGCGCGAGGCCGCTTAGCAACTCCTTAATGTCGTTAACCAAACGTTGATCTCTTTCCGCTAGAGTGCCCAACTCGTGTTCAGGAACCACCGTTCAATCGCGGCGCTCGGCGCCGTTTTGTTTGCCCTCTTCGGCCTCTCCGCCTGCGGTGGCGGCGTCCCGAGCAACGCCGTCGTGCAGGTCGGCAAGGCCGGCCCGATCACCAAAGACGCCTTCAGCCACTGGATGGCGGTGGCCGCGTCCTCGGGCGCCGGGACAACAGGCGCCAAGGTGGTCGTTCCCGACCCGCCCAACTACACCGCCTGCATCGCCCACCTCCAAGCGACCACGCCGAAACCGGCGAAAGGCCAGAAAGCTCCCACCGCGGCGCAGCTGAAGACGCAATGCGAACAGCAGTACAAGTCCCTTCAGCAGGAGGTTCTGGGCTTCCTGATCTCCTCCTCCTGGGTCCTCGGCGAAGCCAACGCGCTGGGCGTGAAGCTGACTGACGCCGAAGTCAAGAAGCAGTTCGAAAAAATCAAGACGCAGCAGTTCCCCAAGTCCGCTGAATTCGAAAAATTCCTCGCCACCTCGGGCCAGACCGTCTCCGACCTGCTGCTGCGCGTGAAGCTGAACCTGCTCTCGCAGAAAATCCAGCAGAAGATCGTCAAGCAGAAATCGACCGTCACGAAGGCGCAGGTGCAGAAGTACTACAACGAAAACAAGTCGCGCTACGGATCGCCCGAAAAGCGGAACCTTCAGATCGTCCTGACGAAGACCGAAGCCGCGGCCAAGGAAGCCAAGAAGGAAATCGAATCGGGCAAGAGCTTCGCCGAAGTTGCCAAGAAGCGCTCGATCGACCCGACGAGCAAGGCCAACGGCGGCAAGCTGTCGGGCGTCATCAAAGGCTCCCAGGAGAAGGAACTCGACGCCGCAGTCTTCGCCGCCGAACAGAACAAGCTGAGCGGGCCCGTCAAGACGCCCTTCGGCTACTACGTCTTTGAAGTCCTCAGCGCAAAACCCGGCACCCAGCAGCCACTGTCAGCCGTGGAAAAGACGATCAAACAGCAGCTGACGGCGCAGGGACAGCAGACTGCGCTGAGCACGTTCGTCAAGGAATTCAAAAAGCGGTGGGTCGGCAGAACGGACTGTCGTGCGGACTTCGTGGTCGCGGACTGCAAGCAGTACAAAGCGCCCAAGACGACCACGACGGGTACCGGCACGACGACGACGACCACACCCCCCGCCGGCGGCTGATTCACCCGGCGTCCGGCGAGGCCGGGTTGGGAGCGTTGGCGGTCGAATCGACCAACTCCCCGGGAGGCCCCGCATGAGCAAGATCGAGCGAATCCACGCCCGTCAGATCCTCGACAGCCGCGGCAACCCGACGGTCGAGGTGGAGGTCACCCTCGCCTCGGGGAGTACAGGTCGCGCGGCGGTCCCCTCGGGTGCTTCGACGGGCGAGTTCGAGGCGACCGAGCTGCGCGATGGCGGCAAGGCCTACGGAGGCAAGGGCGTAACCCGCGCGGTGCAGAACGTCGAGGGAGAGATCGCGTCGGCCCTCGCCGGAGCCGACGCGGCCGACCAGGCGGCCCTCGACAGGGCTCTGATCGAGCTCGACGGAACCCCCAACAAGTCCCGGCTGGGAGCCAACGCGATCCTGGGTGTCTCGCTCGCCAGCGCCCAGGCGCAGGCGGCCGAGGAGGGTCAGCCGCTGTGGCGCCACCTCGGCGGCCCGTCCGCCTCGCTGCTGCCGGTGCCGATGATGAACGTGCTCAACGGCGGCGCCCATGCGGACAACAAGGTCGACTTCCAGGAGTTCATGATCGTCCCCTGCGGCGCCGAGAGCTTCGCGGCCTGCCTGCAGATGGGCGCGGAGGTGTTCCACGCCCTGAAGAAGACGCTGCACGAGCGTGGGCTGTCAACGGCCGGCGGGCGACGAGGGTGGCTTCGCTCCGGACCTCGTCATCCAACGAGGAGGCGCTCAAGATGCTCGTCGAGGGCATCGAGGCGGCCGGCTACGTGCCAGGCGAGGACGTGGCGATCGCGCTGGACCCGGCCACCAGCGAGTTCTACAAGGACGGCCTCTACGTGCTCGAGCACGAGGGCCGCAGCCTCTGCTCGCCGAGGAACTGGCCGACTACTGGGCCGAACTGGCGGGGCGCTATCCGATCATCTCGATCGAGGACGGGATGGACGAGGAGGACTGGGACGGCTGGAAGGCACTGACCGAGCGCCTGGGCGACCGCCTGCAACTGGTGGGCGATGACCTGTTCGTGACCAACACCGAGCGCCTGAAGCGCGGCATCGACCTCGGCGTGGCCAACTCGATCCTGATCAAGGTCAACCAGATCGGCACCCTGACCGAGACGCTTGAAGCGGTCGAGATGGCCACGAGCTGCCGGCTACACGGCCGTGATCAGCCACCGCTCGGGCGAGACCGAGGACGTCACGATCGCCGACCTGGCGGTCGCGACGGGCTGCGGGCAGATCAAGACCGGCGCGCCGTCGCGCTCGGACCGCGTGGCGAAGTACAACCAGCTGCTGCGCATCGAGGAGCAGCTGGGCGTCCGCCGCGCGCTTCGGCGGCCGGGCCGTCTTCGCCCGCGCCTAGCCGATCGCCCGGCGGCGTGTGCGGATGGCAATCGCGCCCGCCGGAAGGAGGTTGGCGCGCCGAGGGCGAAAAGGCGTCGGGAATGCCTGGCGCCTCCGCCACCATATGCCCCGCCGCGAGCTCGCGGGGCCAGCGCCTCCAAGGCGCCGGCGGGCGCCCGGGGGCGCTGGCGCGGCGCGGGCGGGTCCGCTGGGACCGGCTCGGGCGGATCGCGCATGCTGTTCGTGCTGGTGGCCCTGGTCTACCTCTACGTGAGCGCCGGGGCACACATGCTCTCCAGCTGGAAACAGTCGCAGCCGCGACAGCGCGAAGGTCGCAAGGCTCGAAAGCGAACACCGGGCCCTGCTGCGCCAGCACAACAGCGCTCAGCAGCCAGAGCAACCTCGAAGTTCAGGCGCACCAGCTCGGACATGCTGCGCCCGGGCGAGCGTCCCTACGTCATCCCGAACCTGCCGCACAACTGAGCGCCAGGGGAGCCGCAGCACCTCGCTGCTAGCCTCGGCGCGTGTCCTACGAGAGCGCGTTCTACCAGTGGCAACAGGGTGAGCGTCGCCTCCAACGGGCGCCCCGGAGCGCCAGGTTGCTGCTCGAGCGGGTCACCTCGGCGCTGGTCGCCGAGCTGCGCAGACGGCTCGGCGGCAAGTTCTCGGCCGAGGAGCTGGCCGACCTCTATGACTCCGGCACCGCATGGTGCCTGCAGGTGGCGATGAAGGTCGCGCCCGAGGATGCCTGGGCCTGGGAGGCGGGGATCGTCGTCGATGCGGCCTTCGGGCGCTACCTTCGGGAGGCCTCCGACTATGCGGCGGCGGCGCATGATCGGCGCCTAGGTGGTCGGTCCGCCTGAGCCGGGCTACTCCTCGTCGTCGTCGCCGATCCGGCGGATGACGATCCGGTCTTCCTCGACGGCGACCTCGACGGGCCGGTGACCGGCCCAGTGCTCGGCGTAGATCGGGTTGTCCTGGATCGCGGGGTCGAGCCACAGGCCGTAGCCCTCCTCGCCGTGATCGAAGGTGCCCTCGAGCGGACCGGTGTTGCGGGCGCCGCGTGCCCGGCGGCCGCCGCGACGGCTGCGCCGTTTGCGGCCGGGCCTCGGCGTCCCTCGTCCTCCTCGTCGGGCCGTCGCCGTTCTCGGCCGCCTCGGCGCGGGCCCGCTCGGCCTCGGCTTCGGCAGCTTCGAGCTCGGCGGCGATCAGCGCGTCGTCCTCGGCCCGAAGGTCGATCTCCTCGGGGTAGTCCCCGACCGGCGCGTCTCGGCGCCGGTCTCCTCGCCGGTGAGGTCGTTCTGGCGCTTGAACTGCTCGATGTCGCGGACGCTGACCTCGAGCTGGTGGGCGACCCAGGCGTCGGTCCGGCCCTGGCGCACCCAGGCGCGGATCTGATTCAGGTGCGGACGCAGTGATTTACGGGGCATGAACGGTCCGGGAGACTAGCGCAAAGCACCTTCGAGGGGCGGCGCACGCAACACCGGGGTGCCTCCAGGAGCGACTCGTCAGGACGCCTCGAGCGGCCCAAATAGCGGGCTTGGGGTCGCGTTCCCCCGGCCCCGGGGCTATGCTTGCGAGACCCGGGGGCAGGGGGATGGTCACCGGCAACGCCAGTCGGCAAAGAGGAAGGTGCACCGAATGCTGGTTCTGACGCGCAAGTCCAACCAGAGCATCATGATCGGCGACGAGATTGAGGTTTCGGTGCTGTCCGTGATGGGCGAGAAGGTGCGGATCGGCATCCAGGCACCGCAGAAGGTTCCGGTCTTCCGCAAGGAGATCTACCTCGAGATTCACCGCGAAGCCACGGGCGTCGCGCCACGACGGCGGCCACCCACGCGGCCGACGAGGCCGCCGAGGTCGGACGAGTCCCTGCGCGAGCTGGGCGAGGGCTCCTAGCACCGCGAGGCCCCGGAGGGCCCGGCGGTCTAGCCGAGCAGCAGGTAGAGCGTCCGGAACATCACCACGGTGACGACCACCGCGGTGAGGATCAGCGTGCGCACCAGCAGGCGCGAAGCGAACCGAGCCGCGCTTGTGACGCTTCTCGACCTCGCGCTTGTGGGCCGCTGCTCGGCGGTCCGGCGCAGCGAGTCGCGGCGGCGGCGATCGAGCGTTGATCTCCTTGACGAAGGCCCGCTCCCAGTCGGCGAGGCTCTGGCGCATCTTCATCGGGGTACCCCTCTCCGGTTAGGAGCCGACGGGCGCCTTGGCCCGCTCGTAGACGGCGATGAAGCGGAGATAGTTCTCGGCGATCTTGCGAGCTCCCGCGGCGCGCTCGATCTTGCCGTCGACATAGGCCTTGAGCGGGTCCCACCAGATCGAGCGGCCGATGGCGAAGCCGACGAAGCCGTCGACCGGCGCGGCCGCGGCCAGCCACTGGTCGACCTTGGCGTCATCGGCGCCGCGGCCCAGCACGACGCAGACGACCTCATCGCGACCGCCGATGCGGGCCTGGGCGACGAGCATCTCGCAGTCCGAGCGCTCGTCGACGCCCTCGATCTTCCAGATGTCCACGACGATGCCGAAATCCTGGATCTCGGCGATCGCCCGGCGCATCAGCTCGGGCGAAGCTCGGCGTCATAGCGGTCGGCTGTCGCCGCCGACCGAGTGCGAGCTGGGCCTCCTCGGCAGGGACAAGGAGCTCGAAGAGGAACTTCCGGTCGTGCTCCAGGAGCCAGTCGCTGAGCCGCTTCAGCTTGCCGAGCTGCACGGCGTTTTCGCTCGCGTCGCCCTCGGGGTTGTAGCGGACGAGGACCTTGGTGAAGTCGGGATTGAAGCGCGGCGATGTGCTCACCGAAGTCATCGCCGTACTGGAAGTCGAACATGTTCTGGCCCGAGCGCTCGGCCGGCATGGCCAGCTTCAGGCCCTTCTCGCGCGCCTCGGCGGGGACGGTCGAGCCGAACTGCTCGTCGACGAGGACGCCCGTGACGGACGGGTCGGCGCCGGCGCTGACGGCCTGCAGGAGGCCCTCGAAGATCAGGTGCTTGGCGTCGGCGATGATCGCCGTCTGCTCCGCGTCGGGCTCCCCCTCGATGCCGAAGAACTTCTTCTGGAAGGAGCCGCGATGGTCAAAGGCGAGTATGTAGAGCTTCTGGTCGTATCCGGGGTTCATGCCCTGAGTATTCCAGAGGGGTGCAGAGCGGGGTCGGGAGGTCCATAGAATGGGTGCGTGAGCTCAGGTGCCGACCTCTTCGTCGTATGCAAGCAGTGCGGGTCGGAGGTCAGCCCGTACATCACGGAGTGCCCCTACTGCGGCAACCGGCTGCGCCGGCGGGCGCCGAAGCTGCCGAAGGTCAACGTCGCCCGAGGGTTCGCGCGCCGCGGCGTCAGGGATTCCGATCGCTGCTGGGGGGCGGCGGCGGCAGCACCCGCGCCAAGCCCCGCAGGCGGGTTGCCAGGGCCGGCTCGGATCGCTGGGCGGCGACCCGGCCCTACGCGACGATTGCGATCGTCGCTGTCGCATGCGTGCCTGGGTTGCGGTCAGGGCGGAACCGTTCCTCTACACCCACATGCTGCTGATCGGCCCCCTCAACGGCGAATGGTGGCGCCTGCTGACGACCCAGTTCGTCTATCTGAGCGGCGGCGGAGCGGGTGTCTACGCCTTCCTGGCGATCGGGGCTGCAGGCCTGTTCGGATGGCTGCTCGAGCGCCGCCACGGGCCGGTGGTCGTGCTGGCCCTCTATCTCGGCGCGGGTGCCACCGGCGCGCTCGTCGCAACGCGCCACCTACAACGCTGCCGATCGTCTCGGGCGGCAACGCCGCCGCGCTTGCCGTGCTGATGGCCTGGGCGGCGCCCGACCTGCGTGGCGGCGCGGGCGCGCCGGCCCTACGAAGGCGACCTGGCCGGAGCGGCGGTGATCGCGGCGCTGCTGCTGGCGGTGCCGTTCGCCCGGCCCGAGGCCAGCTGGCTGGCGGCGTGACGGGCGCCGTGATCGGCCTGATGGTCGGGCTGGGCCTCACGCGGCTGAGCGATGAGAGGGTCTGATGAGCCTATGATTGAAGGCACATGACGATGACTCATGCGGTCGTTCTGATCGAGGCCGAGCGCGATGCGCTCTCGACGCTCGGCGGCGACCTGGCGGACATCGAGGGTGTCGCCGAGGCCTACTCGGTGACGGGCGAGTGGGACTTCGTGGCGATCGTCAGGGTTCCCGACCACGAGCAGCTCGCGGAGGTCGTCACCGCCCAGATCGGCGGGCTGTCGGGCGTCGTGCGGACGCAGACGATGGTCGCCTTCGCGGCCTACTCGCGCCACGACCTCGAGCAGCTCTTCTCGATCGGCGAATGATCGCCTGAGCGCGATGGCGGCAGTACCGATGAAGCCCGAGTACGGGCCGACGCTCGGGCGCCTGCTCGCGCCGCGCTGGCACGCGCACGCGGAGATCGGTGCGGTCGCGACCGTGCTCGGCGGGGCGCTCGCTCGTGGCCGCCGTGATCGGCCTGACGCTGACGCTGCTGAGCGCCCACTACTCCCAGGGCGGCCCGATGCCCTTCAGCTTCAGCTACAAGGGCCTCTACAGGACGACGCCCGACCCGGGGGGCTACGTCAAGGTTCAGGCGCTGGAACCGGACGGGTCGCTCGAAGTACTCCTTCGCAGTCGAGCCGCTGCTGATTGCCCGCCCTACAGGGGGAACTCTCGGGTGAGCTGCCGCTCTCGCGGCGGCCTACGTCGAGGAACTGGCACGCCGCGATCGCGCAGTTCGTGCTGCGCGGTGAAGGCAAGACACGGGTCAACAAGGTGCCCGGCTACCAGGTGCTCTACACGACGATGGCTCAGGGCCACGAGCTCTACGGGCGCAACGTCCTGCTGCTGCCGGAAAAGCCGGGCGTCCGCCGCGGGCGTGAAGATCGTGATGCTGACCTCCTCCACGGCGACCTCGAAGGTCAAGGCGCCGCAGCGAAGTCGCCTCGACGGGCGTCCTGCTGAAGCCGCTTGAAGACCTTTACGTTCGGCTAGTAGCCGGTAGCGCCACGGCGGGCGGCGCGGTCGAGTCTGCGTTCTTCGCGGGCCGCCTTGCGGGCGGGGCCCAGAGTGCCACCGTCGATGCTTCGGGCTTTCTTGATGATGACCGGGGAGCGGGCGTCACGGGCGTGACGACAACGGGCGGAGCTTCGGGAGCGGGGGTCGTGGCGGTCGGCGTGGTGACCGGCGGCGGGCGGCGGTGTTTCGCCGGTGGTGGCAGCCGTCGGCAGAGCCGTCGTTTCAGTCGTCACCTCGGTCACCTGGACGGGGGCGGGTTCTTCGGGTTTGGCAGGCGCGGCGGGGGTGGCGGGGGAGGCGGGCGCCGGAGCGGCGGCTGCGGCGGTCGTGGTCACGACGGGGGCCGGGAGGGACCCGGCGGCGGGCTTGTGGAGGGCCTTGCGCGCGGCGGCCGCGACGGCGGCGGTTCCCGCGCTGGGGCGCTGGGGGCGGACCGCTGGCGACGAGTGCGGGTGCCGGAGCTGCGGCCCCGGAGCCGGTCGTGGTGGCGGCGAGGGGCGCGTGGTGATGATGGGCGGGAGTCACGGCATGATCGGCGGCGACGGCCCCGGCGGTGACGATCGCGGCAGCGGCCAGGCCGGCGACGGCTTTCGTGGCGATGGCCCCCGCACCGGCGGTCATCAGGCCACCGGCAAGCCCGCTTCCACCGGCCGCGGCACCCGCGCCCGCGGCCGCACCTGCGCCGGCACCGGCGCCGACGGTTGCGCCGGCACCGCCGGCGACGTGGGCGCCGCCGGCCGAGGCGGTCACTCCGAGCTTGGTGAGGATGACCTTTTTGAGCATCAGCAGGGGAGCCACCGGCAGTACCGCGGCGAGGGCGTGGTTGTTGTCCTTGAGCTGCTTCTTGAAGAACCCGCAGCGCTCGCAGCCGCGGACGTGGCGCCGGGCAGGGCTCGAGAGCTTGGTCAGCCCCTCGGCGACTTCGCCGAGCTCGAGGCGGACCTCGTCACAGTTCAGCTTGCGGGCCTCGGCGGCCTCGGCCAGCGAGATCCGTGCCCGGACCAGGAGCGACTTGACGGAGGGGACGGTCGTCTCCATGGCGTCGGCGATCTGTTCGTATGACATCGCGTCGATCTCCCGGAGCAGCAGGGCGGTGCGCTGGGTCTCGGGCAGCTCGTGGACGTCGGCGATCAGCTCGCGGAAGCTCTCGCGGCGGAGCACCTTGTCGCCGGTCGAGAGGCCGTTCTCGGCGAAGTGGATGTCCATCGAGTCGACGCCCGTCGCGGTGTTGCGTCGAAGATGGTTGAGCGACCGGTTGCGGGCGATCCTGTAGAGCCAGGGCCGCACGTTGATCGGGCGCTCGTCGGCGAGGACGGCGTTGAAGGCCGCGGCGAAGACCTCCTGCAGGACGTCCTCGGCGTCCTCCTTGGAGCCCAGCATGTGACGGCAGAAGGACAGCAGGCGCGACTGGTAGCGGGAGCAGAGGACCTCGAAGGCGGCGTGGTTGCCGCGGCGGGTCATGGCGATCAGGCGCTCGTCCGACTGCAGGCGCAGCAGGGCAGACGGGCCGCGCAGGCCCGAGATGCCGCTCGGATTCGGTAGTGCTGAAACCTCCATGGGTGCTCCCCGCGCTGCCATCGCAGTAGCTACTTGCCCTAAGAGACACCGTAGCAACCCCATAGTTGCGCGATTTAGGGACCTTTTAGGGGTCGGGAGCTCCCTTAGACTGGGCCCCCTCAGGCCCGGGTGGCGGAATGGGCATACGCAATCGACTTAAAATCGATGGCCCGAGAGGGCGTGTGGGTTCGAATCCCACCCCGGGCATGACTGTGAAGTCTCGGGTGATCCCGGACACGTGTCTCGGGTGATCGCGGACAGCTTAGGTGGCTGTGAGGGGCTGGTAGTCGCGGCTGGGGTCGAGCGTTAGCTCTCGGAGTAGCTGGCCGTTGAGGTCGATGATGCGGATGTCGCGGTCGGCGATGAGGAGCTTGACTGGGCGGCCTTTGTGGGCTCTCCCGATGCCGATGTGATAGAGGCGGCTGTTGTAGCGCAGGGTGACGCGGCCGGTTTTGTCGACCTTGTCCTCGCGGACGCGGAAGTGCGTGGTTGGGCTGCTGGCCGGCTGGTCTGGGCTTTGGTGCGGGCGCTGTAGGCCTGTAGCGGCGTTTGGCCGCCGAGGGCTCTGTGGGGGCGGATGTGGTTGTAGTAGTGGGCGAAGGTGTCGAGCTGGGCTTGGAGCTCGGGGAGCGTTTTCGGCCGGTGGTTGCTTGTGCAGGTAGCGCTTGAGGGTTTGGTGTAGGCGCTCGACCTTGCCGCAGGTCTGGGGGTGGTAGGGGCGTGAGTTCTTGAAGATCACGCCGAGGCGCTCGAGCTCTGTTTCCAGGAGCACCTTGCCGCGGCGGGAGGCGCCGGTGAAGACAGCGCCGTTGTCTGAGAGCAGCGAGTAGGGCAGGCCGTGCAGCTGGGCGGCTTTGTGGAAGCTCTCAACGACATCGGCGGCTTTCACGCGTGGTGTAGGCGTCGGAGCCGAGGAACAGCCGGGAGTGGTCGTCGATCAGGTTGAGGATCTCCGCGGGCTGTCCGTCGGCGAGCTGCCAGGCGGTGATGTCGGTCTGCCACATCTCGTTCGGTAGGTCGGCTTCGAAGCGGATCCGCGTGCAGGTCGGGCGCTTCTGGGGCTGCGGGACGATCAGCCCTTCTCGCTTGAGGATTCGCCAGATCGTGGCTCGCGAGGGCGCAGTCTCTCGCTCGGCGAGCAAGTGGTAGCGGATCGTCGCAGGGCCGCAGTCATGGCCGGCGCTCTCGAGCTCCCGCCGCAGCCGCAGAATCTCCCGCACGAGCTCTGGCTGGGTCTCGTGGGGGCAGCTGCGCGGTCTTCGCGAGCGAGGCTCCAGCGCCTCGTAGCCGCCGGCACGGAACCGTCCGAGCAGTTCGTAGATCCAGGTCTTTGAGAGCCCGTGAGCACGGGCCACGTCCCTGACGCTGCGACCCTCCAGCACCACCGCATCCACCACATATCGGGCCATCCCCATACCGGCACCCCTTTCGTCGGGTGTCCGGTATCTACCGAGACATCAGTCCGGTATGTGCTGAAACCACACACCTCCCCGGGCAGCTTCGAGCATCGAATAGAGTCGCGGCCCATGTCCAGCGAGAGCGCCCAGGAAACCCAGACCTACCACGGCGGCCGCCTGATCGCGAGGCGCCTGAAGGCCCATGGAGTCAGCCGTCTGTTCACCCTCTCGGGCGGCCATCTCTTCTCGATCTATGACGGCTGTCGCGAGGAGGGCATCGAGCTGATCGACGTCCGCCACGAGTCCACGGCGGCGTTCGCGGCGGAGGGATGGGCCAAGGTGACCCGCGAGCCGGGGGTCTGCGCGCTGACGGCGGGACCGGGTGTGACGAACGGAATGAGCGCGATGGCCTCGGCCCAGGCCAACCACTCTCCGATGGTCGTCCTGGGAGGCCGTGCGCCGGCGCTGCGCTGGGGTCAGGGCTCGCTGCAGGAGATCGACCATGTCCCGTTCGTGCGGCCGTTGACCAAGCTCGCGGCGACACCCGAGTCGACCGAGGAGATCCCGGCCCTGGTGGACGATGCCTTCGCGGCTGCCGTGGCGCCTCACGGCGGCCCGGCCTTCATCGACTTCCCGCTGGACTACGTCTTCATGGAGGCCGAGGAGCCCGAGCCGGCGCCGGCCCCGGCGGGTCTCGCCCTGGCGGGAACCCGGAGCGCCGACGGTGGCGCCCTGCAACGGGCTGCCGAGCTTCTTGCGGGTGCGGAACGCCCCGTGATCATGGCCGGGACGGACCTCTACTGGGGCAGGGGCGAGGACGCCCTGTGCGCCTTGGCCGAGCGTCTTCGGATCCCCGTCTTCCTCAACGGCCTCGCCAGGGGCTGCATGGCGGCGGACAACGAGCTGTTCTTCTCCCGGGCCCGCTCCCAGGCACTGAAGGGAGCCGATGTGGCCCTCGTGATCGGCGTGCCGATGGACTTCCGCCTGGCCTTCGGCGCCTCCTTCGGCGAGGACACGGAGATCGTCGTGATCGACAGCGCCGAGTCCGAGCGCGGTCATCCCCGCACCGTCGCGGCGGAGTGCTACGGCTCGATTCCGGCAACGCTCGAGGAGCTCGCCTCGGCGGGCGGCGGGCAGGCGCTCCCGCAGCGAGGAGCTGGCTCGCCGGGCTGCGCGCGCACGGAGACCGAGCGCCGCGAGGCCGAGCGGGCGGAGTTCGAGGACGACCGCAGCCCGCTGCACCCGATGCGCCTCTATGCCGAGCTCGGCAAAGACGCTCGACCGGGACGCCATCGTGATCGGCGACGGGGGCGACTTCGTCTCCTATGCGGGCCGGGTCGTCAACAGCTACCAGCCCGGCTGCTGGCTGGACCCGGGACCCTTCGGCTGTTTGGGCTCAGGCCCCGGTTATGCGCTTGCGGCCAAGCTTGCCCATCCGGACCGCCAGGTTGTCCTGATGCTGGGCGACGGCGCCTTCGGCTTCTCGGGGATGGAGTTCGACACCCTGGCAAGCCACGGCGTGAACATCGTGGGGGTGATGGGCAACAACGGGATCTGGGCGCTGGAGAAGCACCCCATGGAGTTCCTCTACGGCTACTCGGTGGTCGCCGACCTGCGTCCCGAAACGCCCTACGAGAAGATCGTCGAGGCGCTGGGTGGATACGGCGAGATGGTCTCGCAGCCGGAGCAGGTGGCTCCGGCGATCGAACGGGCCTTCTCATCGGGCAGGCCGGCGCTGGTCAACGTGTTGACCGACCCGACGGTGGTCTACCCGCGCAAGTCCAACCTCGCCTGAGGACGGGCTCTCCCGGGGAGCGGTGGGCTCAGCCCAGGCCCGCCAGGCGCAGGGCGCCCCCGTAGAGAATGTCGTGCTCGGAGACCTCGACCTGCTCGAGGTCCATGACGCGCATGGCGACCGACAGAAGGACCATCCCGGCGATGATCGTGGGAGCTCTGTCGGGGTGCAGCCCCCGCACCCGCCGGCGCTCCTCTTCGCTCATCTCGGCAAGCCTGCGCCAGCAGCAGTTCGACGGTCGCCAGGAGCAGCGGGTGGCCGTGGACCCGGCCGGCGTCATAGGGCTCGAGCTCCTGTTCCATGGAGGCCGCCGAGGTCGCCGTCCCGGCGACGGCGATTCCGAATCTCACGGGGTCTCGCTCCTCCGCGGGGATGGCGTCGAGAAACGCCTCCCGGGTCTCGCTGGCGAGGGCCGCCAGCTCAGCGGGGTGAGGCGGGTCGTGGTGGATATGACGCTCGCTCATCCGGACGACCCCGGCGGGGACGGAGACGTGGAAGCCCGCCGAGCGACCGACGCCGACGATGAACTCGGTAGAGCCGCCGCCGATGTCGATCACGACCGTGGCCTGGGCGGCCGCAGGCCGACCGGCCATCGCTCCGAGGAAGGTCAGCTGGGCCTCCTGCTCGCCGCGCAGGATCCGGGCGTCCAGTCCGTAACCCTCGCGGACCCTGCGGGCGAAGTCCTCACCGTTGGCGGCATCGCGCACCGCCGAGGTCATGACGGCCAGGTTGGCCTGGCAGTCGTGGGCATCGATCTGCCGGCGGTAGTCGGCGAGCGTCTCGAGGACCCTGCCGATGGCCTCCTCCGACAGCGACCCGCCGGCATCCACTCCCTGCCCCCAGCCGGGTGACCCGCGACTCTCGGAGGACCTCCCCGACGGCGCCGCTGTCGGTCTCCACGTCGGCAATCAGGAGCCGCGTCGAGTTGGTGCCGATGTCGAGTACCGCGACGCGCACAGAGGTGATGCTAGTCATAGGTCCTACAAAACGAGCGGGAGGATCGATGAGCGCACCGGGTGACAAGGGAACTGCATTGGTGACGGGCGCCGGCAGGGGCATCGGCCGGGAGGTCGCCCGGCAGCTGGCCGCGGGCGGGTATGAAGTGCTGCTCGGGGCACGGGACGGCGAGCGTGCTCGGATCGCTGCGGAGGAGCTCTCGCGGGAGACCTCGGGGGTCCTCAGGCCCGTCGTGCTTGATGTCTCCAACCCGGAGAGCATCGCGGCGGCCCGCGGACAGATCGGCTCGGATCCGGGCAGGCTTGACGTGCTTGTCAACAACGCCGGGGTGGGACTGGACTTCGGCGTCTCGGGACTCGAGCCCGACTTCGAGGTCATAGAGCAGACCCTGCAGACGAACTTCTTCGGTGCCTACCGTACGGCGCTGGCGATGCTGGATCTGCTGCGCGCCAGCGAGCACCCCCGGATCGTCAACGTCTCAAGTGGAATGGGGGGCGTCACCGAGATGGGCGGCTGGTCACCCGGCTACCGGGTCTCCAAGGCGTCGATGAACGCCATGACCAGGATCCTCTCCACGGAGCTGGCCTCCGATCGAGTCCTGGTCAACTCGGCCTGCCCGGGCTTCGTTGCAAGCGACATGGGCTCCCCCATGGGAGCCACCAAGAGCCTCGAGGATGGGGCCTCGGGGATCGTCTGGCTGGCGACGCTGCCGGACGGCGGCCCCAGCGGCGGGTTCTTCCGCGACGGGCAGCCGGTCGCCTTCTGAGGGTGCAGACCGGGCACAGGAAGTCTCCCGGAGGGCCGGCTCGGGGGTTCCCCCGGCGTGGCCTTCTCTGCTAGAACATAAGACGCGACGCGGGGTGGAGCAGTCTGGTAGCTCGTCGGGCTCATAACCCGAAGGTCGCGGGTTCGAATCCCGCCCCCGCTATTCGAAAAAGCCCTGCTAGTGCGGGGCTTTTTTGTGGGCGGCGTGTGCTCGAACGCGTCGACTTCGGGGCGATTTAGTACCAATTTCGAGACCACAGGGATCGTGAGAACACCTGAACAAGCCTTTATCTCACTGTCGACCTTCGGGTTCTGGGACGCGCTCAGTGAGCTATCACCTTGATATGGCTGCTCGCCCGAGGAGTTTTGTCGCTGCCCATGTTCACGCTGCTTGAGCCGGGGGCGCTCGTAGCGGGCTCGCGGGTAGCCGTCGCGTGACGCCTAGCAGCCCCAGCAGGGCGAACGCCCCCACGGCGCCGACGGCGATCTTCAGTGCGTCGACCTGTGACTGGGCGTAGTTCGCTTCGAGCTGGGCGACGACCGGTCGCGGGACGCCCTCCGCGTCAACTCGGCGCCGGCGACGCCGGCAGGGATGAACGCGAGGCCCTCGCTGGTCTTCGCGCGGATCTCGTGGCGCGGACCGTAGGGCAGCGACTTGTCGCCTTCGACGCGGTGGTCGAAGGTCGCGGTGAGGAAGCTGAGCAGGATCGAGCCGATGATCGCCGTGCCGAGCGCGGCGCCGAGGTTCTGTCCCGTCCCCTGCAATGCGCCGGTCTCACTCGTCTTGTCGGGCCCGGCTGTGGACATGTTCACGTTGCTCACCTGTGAGCCGATCAGGCCGAGGCCGACTCCGACCACGAGCACCGAGCACGCGAAGGGGAGCGCGTTGAACTCGGGGTCGATCGTGAGGACCAGCAGCCCCGCTCCGGCCGCGATGAAAATCAGGCCGAGCCGGATCAGCCTTCGCGGCGGGATGCGGGTGGAGAGGCGCGAGGCACCCATTGCGACGAAGAGAACCGCGAGCGACATGGGCAGCAGCGCGATCCCGGTTTCGAGCGGATCCTTTCCGAGCACAATCTGCAGGTAGAGCGGCATCAAGAAGAAGATCCCTCCGAGGCAGAGGAACATCACGGTGATGGTGCCGAGGCCTGCGCGCAGCTGCGCGAGCCTAAGCATCGAGAGGTCGACGAGGGTGTCGCCGCCGCTGGCGGCCAGCCGGCGCTCCCATGCTGCGAACGCGGCGATCAGGACGAGCCCCGCAGCGATCAGGAAGGGGACCACCGAGAGGCCGAACGGTTCGACCTTGGCGCCGAGGATCGTCGGCACTGTCTTGGTCTCGATCCAGCCCCAGGTCGACGCCTGCACGACGCCGAGAACGGCCAGCGCCAAGCCCGTCGCAGAGAGCAGCGCGCCGACTACGTCGAGTTTCGGCCGCCCTCGGGTGAGCGGGGCGTCGGCGATGATCCGCGAGGTGCCGAGGAGGAAGACCATGATGACCGCCTCGGCGGCGAAGACGTCGCGCCACGAACCGACGGTGGCGACGAAGCCGCCGATCATCGGCCCTGCTGCGGCTGCCGCGCCGGCGATCCCCCCGATCGCGCCCAGTGCGATCACGCGATCGGCCCCGTGGTAATTGGAGACGAGCAGCGCCAAGATCGCCGGCACCATCAGCGCGGCGCCGACGGCCTCGAGGATCGACCAGCCGAGGATCAGCACGCCGATGCTCTGCGACAGCGCGGTGATGAGGGCCCCCGCGCCGAAGGCGATGAGGCCGAGCCGGAAGGCGAGGCGGCGCCCGATGATGTCGCCGACCTTGCCGCCGACGAGCATCAGTGCGGCGGTGGTCAGCGTGTAGGTCGCGATCGCCAGCTGCATCGCCGAGACCTTGGTGTGCAGGTCTTCGATCACCCGCTGGATCGAGACGTTCATCACGGTTGAGTCGAGGACCATGATGAACTGGCCCGAGCACAGCGCGACCAGCACGGCCCACTTGAAACGGATGCTGGTCATCTCCTGGGTTCGGGCTGGATCGGATGAATCACTCGGGACCGTGTACTCGACATCCGACCGTCCGGTGGCGTTGCAACTTGTCCGGGCTCACCTGGCACGCGTGGGAATCTAGGGCAAACTCTGCGAGATGAAGGCTCCCAAACACGACGCGGTGTCGCTGCGCGCTGTCCTCACAGGCGAGGTGATTGCCGAGGGAGAGGCCGGGTGGGACTCAGCGCGCCAAGCATGGAACCTGACCGCCGACCAACGTCCGCCGCTCGTGGTGATGGCCGCCTCGGCGCAGGACATCGCCACCACCGTGCGATTCGCGGCGGCGAATGGGTTGAGGGTGGCCCCACAATCGACCGGCCACGGGGCGAGCAGCATGGGAACGCTCGCGGGCACGATCCTCCTGAAGACCTCGCTGCTCCGCACCGTCACCATCGATCCGGGGGCGCGGAGTGCGACCGTCGGGGCGGGAGCGCTGTGGAGCGATGTGGTGGCCCCGGCCGCCCGACACGGGCTGGTCGGCCTGCACGGCATGTCGGGTGGGGTGGGGGTCGCCGGCTATGTCCTCGGGGGCGGGATCGGATGGTTGACCCGCCGCCATGGGTTCGCCTCGAGCCATGTCCGTGCCTTCGAGGTCATCACCACCGGCGGCGAGGCTCGTCAGGTAGACCCGACGAGCGACGCTGAGCTGTTCTGGGCGCTCTGCGGAGGCGGGGGTGGACCGGCGATTGTCACCTCGTTCGAGATCGAGCTGTTCGAGCTGCGCGAGGCGTTTGCCGGCGGGCTGATGTGGCCGATCGAGAAGGCGGAGACGGTTGTGAACGCCTGGCGGGAGTGGACCGCGACCGTCCCGAACGACCTGACCTCAACGATCAAGCTGCTCCGCTTCCCGCCGCTGCCGACGATCGACGAGAACATACGAGGACGCGCCATGGTCGCGATCACGCTCGTCTTCGCGGGCGACAGCGCGCGTGGAACCGAGCTGGTCGCGCCTCTGCGGGCGGCTGCCACGCCGATCATGGACACACTGGGAACCGTGTCGGGCGCCGACCTCGCTGACATCGCAGGCGACCCGACGAGTCCGACACCGGCGCTGGGCCACGCCGCCCTCCTCGATCAGATCGGCCGCGACGAGACCGACGCCTTTCTGGAGCTGGCCGGACCCGGCGTCGACACGCCGCTCGTCTCGGTCGAAATCCGCCACCTCGGCGGCGCACTGCGCGACTGCGATCCTGACCCTGGCTGCGCCGGCAAGCTCGACTCCGAGGGGCTCCTCTACTCGACCGCTCCGGTCTCACCGCAGACCGAAGACGCGCTGCTCACAGCGCAGAGGGAAGTTGCCGAGCGTACCGCGCCCTTCTCGGGAGCGCGTGTCACGATTCTCACCTTCGACGAGCAGCGCCCGATGGGGAGCGCTTTCGCCCCCGGCGTCGTCGACCGCCTGGCGGAGATCGTCAGGGCACGTGACCCCGACGGCCTGCTCGTGTCGAACCACGCTGCCGACTGACCTGTGCCGGCGGGCGCGCTACCTCGAGAACATGCCGCTCGGTTGTCGCTCGACCTATCGGGTTTGGGCCCGCGGTACCCATTTGAGGCACAAGACCCCCGCGGATCACGTGCCGTGAAGCGCTGAATGGCGTTGACCTTCGGGTTTCGACGACAACCAGCTTTAGGTGATGAAGCGGTGGATGGCCTCGTTGGCGTGGTCCTGGAATGACGGGTTGGCCAGGTCGGGGAAGATGTCCCTTTGGTCGACCGCGGGACCCTTCATCTTGTTGGCCGCGCTGGCGTAGAACACCCCGCTTGACAGGGTCGGGTCGGTGACGCCGTCGACCAGTCGCTTCGCGCCCGCGTCGAGCGCGTGGGAGAGACCCGGGATGCGGGGCATGACGTACTTGGCCGCTAGGCGCAGCGGCAATGCGAGGTCGTTGGGCGCTTGGGTGCCGGTGGTGTTGCCTGGGCTCACGCTAATGAATCGGCGGTCGGGGTTTTGGCGGGCCAGATAGGCCATCCACAGGATGCCGATCAACTTGGCCTGCCCATAGGCGAGATTGACGTCAGGCTTACCGCCTGCGAAATAGCTGCCGTCGATGACAGTGGCGAGCTCGTCGGGGGAGTATGAGTCGAACGACGGCCGTTTGAACCCCATCTTCGGGATTCCTCTGGCTGCCTCGCTTCCGGCGAACACCGCCACCTCGCCAAGCCGGTTCTCGGACAGGAGCGTCTCGAGGAGGACGACGTGGCCAAGAACGTTCTGCGCGAACATGTAAGTGGCCCCGTCTGGGGTCAACTTCATCGGCGTCTTGCCGCCCATTCCGCCGGCGTTCATAACCAGCGCGTCTAGCGATCCGTCGATGCCCGCCAGGCCGGCGCGGACCGAGCGCGGATCAGAAACGTCCATGAGAACGATGTCGAAGATGCCCCGGCCGGTCTCCGCTTCGAGCTCGGCCCTTGCCGTTGCCGCCCGGTCTTGGTTCCGGCAGGCCAGGTAGATGCGGGCGGTCTCGGGACGTGATGCCAGTTGCCGGGCGATCTCTTTGCCGATCCCGACGTTGGCGCCGGTGATCAACGCGGTCTTTTCTGCGGCGGTTTGCATTTGAGTGCTTGGCTCCTTAGATACAGACATGGTCGTTGGTGATCCGGTGTCACGGTTCTGCAGACTCCTGCGTCTCGTCGAGGTCACGCCGTGGGTGTTTGGGGACCCGTCGCGGCGACGGTTCCCTCCTACGGCTCAGGGGCTGCCTTCGGCGAGTAGTGACCAGCCTCATCTCCTCCCTTCTCAGATCGCGAGGCGGCCGCCGTCGACGGGGATGATCGCCCCGCTGATGTAGGCGGCAGCCGGGGTAGCGAGGAACGTGATGACGTCGGACAGCTCGTGCACGTCAGCGATGCGGCCGAGCGGAATCGTCTTGGCGAACTCTTGGGCCATCTCCAATTTCGTCTCCAATGTGGGGGTCAACGTCGGACCGGGAGCGACCGCGTTGACGCGGACGTTCTGCGGCCCGAATTCGGCGGCCCAAGCCTTGGTCAGCAGGCCGATCGCCGCACGCGACGCGCCGTAGGCGCCCAAGCCTGGCTGGCCGTAGCTCGCGACCATCGTTGAGACGTTGATGATCGACCCACCGCCGCGGGCGGCGATCTTCGGGGCGAGCGCGGCGACGAGGAAGAACGGCGCCTTGACGTTGATCTGGAACAGCCCGTCGAACGCCGCCTCGTCGGTGTCAACCGTCGGCCCCATCGCCGCAACGCCTGCACAGTTGACAAGGACATCGATTTCGCCTGCTGCCTCGGCAACGCGGCCCACCTCGGACATCTCCGAGAGATCAGCGGCGATGAACTGCGCATCGTGTCCACCCGCCCGGATCTTCTCCACGGTGCTCGCGCCGCGGGTCTCCTCGCGGCCGGTGATGATCACCGACGCGCCCTTCTCAGCCATCGCAAGCGCGGTGGCGGAACCCATGCCGGATGTGCCCCCGGTGATGAGGGCGGTCTTGCCTTGGAGTGACATGTCTCGCGTTCTCCCTTGGAGTGGCTGTCGCGACCCTCTAAATGGATCGTTCGTTCCACTCTAACACGGAATGGATCGTGCGCTCCATTCTGTTGGTAGAATCTGCGCCATGGACACGACCAGCCACTCTCCGCGCCCGTTGACGCGCAAGGGCCAGGAAACCCGTCAGCGCATAGTCGACACGGCCGCCGGGTTGATCTTCCAACGAGGCGTCGCCCACACGACGATCGATGACGTGCGCGCGGCGGCGGGCGTCTCGAGCTCGCAGCTGTACCACTACTTCGACGACAAGCCGGCTTTGGTCCGCGCAGTCGTTGACCACCAGGCCGACACGATGGTGGGCGGGCAGGTGACGTTCGATTTCAGCACGCTGGATGGCCTTCGAGCGTGGCGCGACTTCGTGATCGCGGCCCAGCGTGAGCACCACTGCATCGGCGGCTGCCCAATCGGCTCTCTCGGAGGCGAGCTAGCCGAGATCGATCCCGACGCAAGAGCCCACGTCGCCGAGGGCTTCAAACGATGGGAAGCCACGATCCAGAGTGGTCTACGAGAGATGCACGCACGAGGCGAGCTCTCGCCCGACACTGACCCCGACACCCTCGCGCTCGCGCTGTTAGCCGCCCTGCAGGGCGGTCTGCTCCTCACCAAGATCAAACGCGACACCGCACCGCTAGAGGCAGCGCTCGACGCGATGATCGAACTGATCGCCCGACTCAACGGCGGTAGCTAGCCTGAGGCGACAGGCCGCGACGGGGCGTGAGATCGAACCGACTCCCTCAAGCCGCCGGCGTTCGTGCCAATTTTCGTACCGATCCGAGGGAATCTGCGGTGATCTGAGTTGAGAAAGCCCCGCAAACGCTGGGCTTTGTTGTTGGCGGAGCACCCTCGAGCGGTGGGCCTCAGCTCGGTTTCGTACCAATCTTGAGGTCGCGGGCCGAGACAACGCACCGGAGCACGGCTGACCGGCGTGCAGACGTTCAAGATGAGCCCCGAGTTGGCGCTCGACGCCCGAGGATGCGTGTACGAATTCGGGTTGTTCGAAGGCGGTTTCGCAATCCCCTTCGAATCGTTCCCATACTCTGAAATCAGTGCGACGGAAGCTCAACAAGAAAGCCAGCTCAAGCGGGTGTGCCACGACGCGGACGGAAACGGTGCAGCTGTACGGCGCGATTTCCTCATACGGGGAAGTCATCTAGGTCCGACACGAGACCCCGAAAAGGCGGCGTAGACGAGGTCACAGGTCAGCCCGGAGCCGGTTCTGGAACCAATTTTCGTACCAATCTGAGCGGATCTAGGGTGATTTGAGCGAACTTCATGTCGCTCTAGCAAGCCAAATATGTCCTACACGACCCCGGTCTAACAACTCATAACCCGAAGGTCGCGGGTTCGAATCCCGCCCCCGCTATTTGAAAAGGCCCTGCTGATGCGGGGTCTTCTTGTTTTGAGGGTGGAGCCGTTATGACGTCCGCCTCCGCCACCCAGAAAATTCGTCCGCCATGCAGGTGGGAGCCGCAGGGAACTCGACTTCCGCGGAAGGAAGGGGCCTCGTGCTCGCAGCGACCGGTGAAGCGAACAGGCCCGGCTTCCCGACCGGCCAACCCGTCAGCGCACGCCGAACGTCGCCCGCTCGCTCGCCGTCAGAGGCCGTACGCTCTCGGCCGCCGCGCGCCGGGCAAGCTGTGCCGGGTTCTCGCAGATTTCGCATGAGTCCCACACGCGCACGACGTCGCTCGCGTCCTCGACCGCCAGCCGGCGGTTGTCGGGCGAGAAGACCAGCGTCTTGATGGGGTTGTCCAGTTCGTGGTGTCGAATCACATGTAGCGTGCGCGCTTCGTACTCGTCCACCGATCCGTCCTCTCGGCCGATCGCGTAGTAGCGGCCGTCGGGCGAGACCGCCAGCGCGGAGCTGGTGGCCTGCGCGCCGGGGACCTCCTCGACCTTGCCGCTTCGCAGATTGGCGCGCGCGAATGTGCCCACGGCGATCGGCACGAGCGCGTAGCGCCCGTCGGGCGTCAGGATCACCGTGCTGCTGCCGTGCTCGGGCAGCATGATCGTCCGGATCAGGCGCCCGGAGCGCACGTTCCAGACGTCCACGTGCACGCAGCCGTCACTGATCGCCATCAGCGATCCGTTTGCCGCGAACGAGGGTTGCCCGGAGGTGCACCCCGTCTCGGTTGTGCCGGGCTCAAATTGCCGGACCGCCCCGTTACGAGGGTCGACCAGCTCCGCTTCCAGCCTGTCGCCCTGGACGTAGTCCGCGGCGATGCTCCCGTCGGGCGCGACGCCCTGGGCTTCCATCCGCCGCACCGTCACGGCTGCCACGCGCCTGCCGGTGCGCCCTTCGATCTCGACGACCCGGGGTTGAACGAGCTCGGGTCCATGTAGGTCAGCAGGCCGAGTCCTGGCGTTGCCGAGAAACAGGAGGCACAGGAAGTGAAGCCGGCAACGCCCGGGAAGCTGCGGACTCTCCCTCCGGCGCCGTTGACGATCTCGCCGCGGCTGCCGACCAGGAGCAGGTCTTTGCCGTCGGGCGTGAAGTCAACAGTCGATTCGGGTGGCGCCTGCAGCCGCAGCCGTTCGCTGCCGTGAGCAGACCAGAGCCGCAGCAGGCCGTCGAGCGAGAGCGTCACGAGCGTCCTGTCGTCGGCCGCGATTGCGAGGTCGCCGGAGGCGACGGTGCTGTGGCTCGAGTCGAGCGCGACCTGATGGCCCGTTGCGGCGTCGAGCACGGCGGCCTCGCCGTTGCCGTAGCCGACGGCCAGCAGGCGCCCGTCCGGCGAGACCTGCACCGGGCTCGCGTAGGTTCCAGCGGGCCCCTTCGCCAGCCAGCGGACGGTCCGCGTGCGCGGGTCGATAGCCCAGGTCGCGGCGGCCTGTTCCTCGTGCTCGGCGTTTAGCGTCGACCCGGTCACGTACCAGGTCCTGCCGTCCGGCGAGACGCGCAGGTAGACGACCGAGGGGATTCGCGGCGCTACGGCCAGCGGGACTGTCCAGCGAGCCCCGGTCTTCACATTGAGCGCCGTCAGCAGGGGAAGCAGTTCGCCGCTGCCACGCGACGCGCCCACCGAGGCGATCAGCAGAGTGCTCGGGGAGGCCGACATCATGCCGTTGACGCCGTTGGCGCTCGGGTCGGCGTGGGCGACCACGCGCAGCTTCCCTCGGCGCAGATCGACGAGCGCGATCAGTTCACGGTCGGCGATCGCCAGGAAGTGGCCCGGCGCACCGGCGAGCTGTTCGATTTCGAACGGGGCCCTGCAGAGCAAACGGGTCCGTCCGCTGCCCAGCTCGACGGACACGAGATTGTGTCCGCTGGCGACGATCAGCGCGCGTCCGCCGGCTGCCATGACCATGTCGGTCGTCGTGGGGCCGACGTGGACCCGTCGCGTGATTCGACGGTGTAGGAGGTCGGCGAACACGACATCGCCCTGACAGGTGTCGGCGGCCGCTCTGTGGCCTCCATCGAGCAGCACCAGGTAATCCGAGCTGGCACAGGCCTGCACGCCCAGTGACGGCAGCTGGGCGCGGAGGGTGTTTGCATCGAGCGCCTCCGAGGCCGCCAGCTCCGCCTGCGGGGTGGCTGCGCTCGTGAGCGCCGCACGCGCCAGCAGCAGCGCGAGCTGGGGGTCACGCGCTATCTGTGCCCTGGATTCGGTCGCCAGCGCCTGTGAGCGTGCCGAGGCCTCGGCGCCGACGGCGTCGTGGCGGCTGACGAGCGCGAAAGCGAGCAGTGCCAGTGCCACCACCAGCAGTGCGGCGGCGGCCGCCAGGGAGCGTCGCAGCCGGCGGTTGGCGATCTGGCGGCGGCGTATCGCGTTCGCGGACTCCTGGGCCGAGCTGTCGAGGAAGTCTTTCTCGGTCTCGTTGAGCAGCGCCGAGTTCGTGCGCGACCACTCGAGCGCCGCCTCGAGCCGACCGCCGCGATAGAGGTCACCCGGCTCGCGCCCCGCCGCATCCCAGCTGCGGGCCGCGTCGCAGAGCCGCCTGTAAAGGCGGATTCCCTCGCGGTCCTCCTCCAGCCAGCGACGCAGCCGCGGCCAGCGGCGGATCAGTACCTCGTGGGCCAACTCGACCGTGCCTTCATCGAGTGTGACCAGGCGTGCCTCGGCGAGCTGCTCGAGCAGCGCCCGCACCTCGCGCGGCGAGCCCCCATGTGGCACGAGGTCGTCGCTGCGCACCCGTCTGCGCGTGTCCTCGACGCCGTCGCCGAGCTCGGCGAGACGCAGGAAGATGCCGCGCAGCAGCGCTCGTTGCTCCTCCGGCATCTGCTGCCCGATCGTCTCGGCGGTCTGCGCGATGGCTGAGCTCACCCCTCCGGTGCTGCGATAGGCCTCGACCGAGAGAGTCCGGCCGTCGCGGCGCTCCCAGGTTGCACGCAGCGCGTGGGAGATCAGCGGCAGTGCCCCGGGCTGCCCGGCGGCATCGCGCAGCACCAGGTCGACCAGCCCGGGCGCGAGCTCGAGCCCGGCCAGTCGAGCGGGTTCTTCGATCGCGCAGCGGAGCTCCTCCTCACCCATCGCGCCGAGCAGCACATGATTGGCGGACACGGCCCGCGCCAGACGAGGATTGCTGCTGATCTCCCCGTAAAAGTCGGCGCGCACGCCGATCGCAACCGGGCCGCGACGCGAGAGCAGGGCGTCGATGAAGGCTGCTCGGCGAAGGGGGTCGGTGCACTGCGTGTAGAGCTCCTCGAACTGGTCGATGATGAGCAGTTCGGTGTCCTCTCCCTCAAGCTCCAGCGGTGGCTCGGGACCGGGCGTGATCAGTCGCGCGGCGCGGGCACAGGGGACCTTGCCGGCCTGAACCGCGGCGGTCACCCCGGCGCAAAGCAGTGAAGACTTGCCACTCCCCGAAGGCCCGACGAGCGCCAGCAGCCTCTGCGGTGCGAGCCTTTCGAGCAGCTCGGCGAGAACTCCCTCGCGGCCGAAGAACATGTCGCTGTCGCTGGCTCGAAACGAGAGCAGACCACGGTAGGGGCAGCTCGCGGCGGTGGGAGCGGTCGCCAACCCCGGGCCCACGACCGCGCTGATCCGCTCGGGACGTTGGATACCGCGCAGCGTGTGCGGACCGAGATCCACAATCGTGAACCCATCCGGAAGGTCACGATCGACGATCGTCGCTGTCTGCTCGGAGAGAAGGATCTCACCGCCACGCGCCTCACCCCGCACGCGGGCAGCTGTGTTGGGGAGCGTCCCGAAGTAGTCGCCTGAGCGCGTGTCCGCCTCGCCGGTGTGGAGTCCCGCACGCACGCGGATCGGCGCGCCCTCGGGCCACTGAATCTCCGCAAGCGCGTGGATAATGTCGATCGCCGCCCGCACCGCCTGCGGCGCCGACCCGAATACCGACGTCGTTGCGTCACCGTCGCCGGCTGCCACGAAATGCCCGGCGCGGGCCTGAACCACGTCGGCGATCACCTCGTCGTGGCGCATCAATGCCTCGGCCATCGCCTCGGGGTGACTCTCCCAGAGTCGTGTCGAACCCTCGATGTCGGTCAGCAGGAACGTCGTCTGACCGATGGGGAGCGCAGGATCCCAACCCACCCGCATCCGCTCGGATGTCTTGCCGGGCGTCTCCGGACGCGGCCCCGGCCCGGCCGAGTGGACCTCGGTCATCGTTTCGCCCGGTGGGCGCAGCGCGGGCGCGTTGTCACCAGGCACCATGGGTGAACCTGGCCGAGGGTCTTCACAGCGGTGTCGCCTTGGGCCGCCGCTACCTCGCCCCGAGTCGTCCTACGCGGCCCCTTGTTCGGGGCGCCTCTCGCTTCGAATGCCTGCCGGTGCCACTCTCAAGCGTGACCTCAGCATTGCCGCCCCCTGTCCTCGGTGGATCGTGCCTGGCAGTGTCCTACCCATGGGATTTTAGGGACATCGCTCGCGACCTGCGCATGACGAGCGGGTCCCACGCGCCGACCCCGCCTTTGGGCGCGGTTCGAGTTCCCGGTCCGTCGGTACCAATTTTCGTACCAATCTGAGCAAATCTGGGGTCATCTGGGCGAACTTGATTTCCCTCTAGAGAGCCAGATATGGCCGACCTGACCCCCATCTACCCAGCTCATAACCCGAAGGTCGCGGGTTCGAATCCGGCCTCCGCTGTTGTGACGGGACGGCTTCTTGGGCCCGGTTCCCGGCCCGTGGGTAGCAGGTTTGGGTAGCACTCATGGGCTAAACGGGGCCTGTCTTGACCCCCCGCCACCCCCTGAGTGCGCCGGATGGGACCCAGGCAACGTGGGACTCCCCACGGCTTTGAGAGCCTCGTCGCGGTTCAGGTGCTCGTAGCAGTAGCAGACCTTTTCATCGCGCACCCTGCAGTGCCCGTAGAAGCACATCTCAAGTTCCGCGCCGGTCGCCTTGCCGCGACCGACCACCGTAGCCGCCAGGAACACGTGGTCCCCGCGGCCCCAGATCTCCTCGATCGTGATGCTCTGCTCCCACACGCCGAGCCATTGATCTCTGAGCCGCAGGGCGCCGTCAAGGCCGTGGCTTGGCATGTGGCCCTCCTCGAAGGGCATCCACTCGATCTCTGGATGGGTGACGGCGCTGAAGGCGTCGCGGTCACTGCCAAACGCCAACAGCCACCGCAGCACGACCTCAGTGTTCTTACGTGACATCGTCTCCAGGGCCACGTCATCGAGGGCTTCGTCTTGGTCAAAGTAGCTGTGGATCCGCCAAACCTTCTCGCCCCGGAAATCCATGACTATCGCGTTTGGCGCTTCAACCGGCACACGGCTGCCCTTTCCGCGTCCCCAAATCCGCCCGACGGTGAGTACCCGATCACCGAGATCGCGGAAGTCCTCGGCGAGGATGCGGAACTCACCCCATGTCTCGGCTGTGATCTGGAAGTACTCCTCGATGCCGGCTCGTCCGTGAAAGCCTCCGCCCTCCACAGCTCCAGCCAAGGCAGTGAACAGCTCGACGTCCTCGGTCGCGTGGGCCGCGAGCGCCTCGACATCGCCATCGTTGAAGGCGTCGATGCCGCGCCTGGCGATCGCTACTTTCTCCTTCGACATCGCCTACCCCCTACTCCGATCGCTCTCGTTGGTATCCGGGGCGCGGGGCTGCGCGGTTGCTTTCGGCGCCGGCGTTCCACCGAGACGGCCGATGACGGGTCGCGCGAGCGGGAAGTCCCACTTCCTGGCGGTTGTCTTGCCTCGCCAAGAAACAGCCCCGAGTAAACAGCCGACGCTTCCGCATGGCCCGTCGTCCCTGCCCGGACGCACAGCTCTAGGCGAAATCAGCGAGCTTGGGGGGTGGTCCGACTACGTCGCAGCCGTAGGCGCCGAAGCGTCGGGCCAGCTCGTCGATCGGTGGCAACACTTCCTCGGTCGGTGGCTCGCTGCCAACGACTGGGACGCCGAGTTCGACGAACAGTTCCTCCAGTCCGCCGGGGGTGAAGGTCACCAGCATCCGCGCCCGCTCCGAACTGACGACGTAGGCATGGGCCTCTCCACGCGCGGCGAAAGCGTAATCGCCCGCCGAGAGGTCGATTCGGACCCCGTCTACGAGCATGATGACTTCGCCCTCGACGATGTAGAAGGTCTCGTCCTCGTTGTGGTGGACGTGCAGTGGGGTCGCGGCGCCACGCGGGTCATTCATCTCGACCTGCGCGAGGCTCCCGCCGGTCTCCGCGCCGCTTGCCTTGACCGTCATGCGGCCGGTCTTCCACCAGATGTCGGCGAGCCCCTCGCCGGCTGGGATCTTGTACGTCTTTGCGAGTGTGTCGGTGCTCATGCTGACTCCCTTGTTGGGTCTTGATTGGCTGTCAGACCACCGTAAGGGCACTTCGCCGACGTGTCTCCTACGTGTTCCCTAGGCCAACCCGACGAGTTCCCTACTCGGCGTTGGAGGGCGAATGGGCGGCCCGCATCGGCCCCATCGTCGTTACCTCCGAGAGCACAAGCGGCGCGTGCAGCCGCAGCGCGAGTTGCCCGCGACCGACTCGCTCGAGCTCAATCCCACAGTCCATTGCTGCGAGGCGCTTGCGCAGCACGAGCAGCCGTGCCTCGAGGTTGTCATTGCCCGTCGGAAGGCCAAGACTCTCATCCAACCGCAACCGCCGGTTCGTGAACGCCGTCCGGCCATCGGCCTCGTGTTCGCGCAACAGCTTCCACAGGATCCGGCCGGGGACGCCCTTGACGACATACGCATCGTCGACGAAGACACTGTCATCCGCCTGGTAGTAGACGACGGTGCACGGCTTCTCTCGGGACGAGAGCGGCTGAACCTCGGGATCGCGGGAGTCGCCCTCGTGGCGGTCTCCCTGCAGCGCCGCCAGCGCCGCCGCGAGATGCCCGCCGACGATCCGTAGGAGCCGCTCGTTACCTGGTCCGAAGTCACCGGGGCGCCCGCTCTCTAGATACAGCACACCGCCCAGCTCACCGTGCACAACCAGGGGCACAGCCGCCGCGCTCTGTGCACTGTCCAGACCGGGCAACGGAATCTCCGTTCCCCCGGAACCGGTGACGCTGCGCTCCACGGTCTGCTGGATCGCCGCCTGCATCGAGCGGCCGCGAGCCACGTTGGGGACGCTCACGATCCTGCGCCGCTCGGCAGCGGTCCCGATCACCCCCACCCCGACCGCCACCTCTGCACCGGCGGCGGACTCCGGATAGCCGTTGCTCGCGACGGCGAACAACCGGTCACCACGCTCGTCGGCGACGAGGAGGATCGACTGGGCGAAGCCGAACAGGTCATCGAGGGCCTCAAGTCCGGTGCGCGTAGCATCGGCATAGTCGACGGAGAGCGCAACACGCCGTACGAACTCATCGAGCAGAGCGATCGTTCTCACCTCGTCGCCATGCTCCACCGGCGCCGCCCGGACGATCTCTCCAAACGGCACGCAGCGAAGCACGCGACAAATGTCGACGCCGCGCAGTCGGAACACGCCGGACATGCCCGTCTGAGAGGCGATCGCGTCGAGGTTCGCCTTCACCGCGTCAAACGTTGGCCCCTCCGTCTCGGTATGAAGGAACCGCACGTCGAGCAAGAACTGGTCGCATGTCTCGGGATCGATCACCGCCACCTGCGCCCACGGATTGACTTCAATGTTCGCGCGCGTCTTGTTGAAGAACTGACGCGTGAGCGCAACGCGCTCCTGATCGACGTAATGGACGATCGAGAGGAGCGTTACATTCGGCACCCCCTCGGCCGAGCATGTAACGATCATCGAAGGGATCACCCCCTGCAGGCACGCACGGATCGACTCCAGCGGCACAGGGCGCTCGCTCACAGGCGAGCACCGGCCCTCTGCCCCGGCGTTTGGTCGAACACCTCGTCGATCGAGAACGTGACGGCAAAAAGGTCTGGACGCCTGAAGCCCCTCCGCGTGAGCTCGGGCGCGACCCCGACCTGCTCAGCCTCTGCTACGAACGCCTCGAGATGGCGCTCGGCGCGCTCGAGCTCTCGCGACTTCGGCTCCCGCGCCTCGATCACCACCCCCTTGAGCTGAAGCGCACGACCATCCGTCGGCGGGTTGAACACCACCGCGATCGCCCCGTTTCCCTCAATGTTCTCCCTCGCCGGTGACCCCGGTGGAGCGATCACGCAGAGGGCCATCGCGGGGCGATCCACGGACACCTCCGGCCCAAAGCCACGTGTGAAGGCGGGTCGCAGATCGTCGTTCCTGGTACCCACGCCGATCGCGACACCGCTGTGCACCAAGGCGATCAGATCAGGATCAAGCACACACTCAGGCTTAGCCCGTGCCATACCAGCAACGCTACACGAGCCAGAGCCAAGCTCCGCGCTGTCGCTCAGGAGAACAAGAACTCGTCCAGCACCGGCGTGGTCGGTCGACGCGCGCCGTTCCAACCCGTAAGACGCCGGCGCCATCACCCCGAGCGGGCCCGCCGTCCGCCGCGCTCCCGTAACGCAATGGGGCTCCACCCCGTCGCTTCGGGGGCCAAAGCCCGATTTCGTACCATTTCGAGATCGTTGGCCGCGGCAACCCACCGAAGGGCGCCTCATGCCACCCCAACCTTCGGGTTCCGGGCAGCGTCGCCATGCTCTCGGGAAAGCCGACCTCTAACGCTCCGTCAGTGCATCGCTCAGTGCGTCGATGGCGCTCAGCCGCTTCGTCAGTTCCCCGGTGAGGCCGTAGCGGGCGGCGAGCTCCTCCGGCGCGACATAGGAGACTTTCGTCTGATGTGCGTCTGTCCAGATGAGCAGCTTGAGGGGCAGGTCGAGAGCCGCCAAGGGAGAGGCGTCCATCACCGGCGTTCCCGCCAGCGGGCTGCCGAAGATAACGAGTTTCGTCTCGCGAAGGTGCAGCCCGTTGGCCGCCGCCTCGCCGTCGTGGTCGATGACCGCGAACAGCTTCAGTCCTCTTTCGCTCAGCATGGCGGACAAGCGGGCCACCGTGTCGGCAACCGACCCTTTACCCAGCTTCGTCATGATCCCGGCGCCGGGTACAAACCCACTCGAGGTGTCGTGCTGGTTGGACATGCATGCCTCCTTCCGTTCCAGTGTGGGCGCTGGCGGTTGCCAACGATTGAAGGACAAGGGTCTGATCACGCGGAGCCGGCCTGCGATCAAGCCCTCCCCTTCGACGCGGACACCGCCCTGCCTCCTGTCTCAGTGAAGTTGCGAGCGAACCATCCATAGCTGCTGCTCGAGGGCGCGAACTACTTCTACGAGGACGTCCTGGGATGCAGCGTCGAGATCTCCGAGTCGATCCATCCTCTGCCTGGCCCGGCCGGCGACACGACCGAGGTCTCTGACGAGGGCATCGAGCACCGCGCCGTCGGTGATCCCGCCGACATCGACACGGTCAACGCAGCCGTACGCTGCCACGGTGTCGGGCTGTCCGTCGGGCCAGGAGCCCGTTGCAACCATCCGCTCCGCGACGGTGTCCGTGAACTCCTGCCAGGAGTCCACCAGCTCAGCCAGATACAGGTGGATCGGCCGGAAGAGCGTTCCGCACGCTCCAGTGGAGCTGCTTCCCGGTCAGGGAAAGCGCGACCAGTTCGACGAGCGTTGCCTGAAGCTCCACCCCGGCTTCTTCCCGAGCCTGCTCATCAAGTGCCGGCAGATGCTTTCTGGCCGTCCGTGTCATGGTTGGTTGCCTCCTTCCTGCGCCTGCGTGAACGTCGCGAGTGGTTCCTCGGGCTCGACGATGTAGGTCGAGAGCATCCGCCCGGTGTCCGGTCCGAGATTCAGCGCGTTGTGGGGGGTGCGAGGCGGGATCAGGAAGGGGTCGCCCGCGTTGAGCGTGGGGATGGGGTGACCCTCGATCTCCATCCGCACCGTTCCGGCGAGGATGTGCTCTGTTCGCTTCAACACGTCGGTAAGCGCATCCAGCGGTTTGACTGTCGATGACATGCTTCACCTCCTGTTGGTTGTCTGCAGTATTGGTTAAGTCCAAACAGGTGTGCCGGCCGATCCGCCGCGTCAACAGGCGAACCAGCGCGTTGTGGAGATTCCGAAGGGAACCGCAACAAGAAATGAGGTAGTGCCAAAGTGCACAAGTCTGATACGGCTCAGCGAGCGGCGTCGCTCAGGCGTAGCGAAAGGGTCCGTAGGTGCTCGACCAGCTCAGGCGGCTCGTGCACCTCGAACTCCACGTCCAGCATCACGATCCTGACGGTGAGCCACATGAGGTCGTCGTCGCTGGTCTGGTACTCGCAGGAGTGTGCGTCGATCGGCTTGATCGAGCCGCGGTATGCCGGAACGCGCCGAAGGATCTCCTCGGCCGAGGCGTGCAGTGTCACACGCGCGTCGAACCGGCTTGGCGCCCCTTTGATGCTCTGCTTGACGAACGCCGCCGGGTCGCTTGCCGGCAGCGTTCGCGCGGCGAAGCGCACTCCCGTCGGAGCCGGTTTGCTCAGCCGGTCGACTCGGAAGGTTCGCCAGTCCTCGCGACGGCGATCCCAGGCTACGAGGTACCAGCGGCGGCCGTAGTTGACGAGCGAGTGTGGCTCGACCTCGCGACGACTGTCCTCGCCGTCGCGCCTGCGGTAGGCGAAGCGAAGGCACTCGTGATCGCGGCAGGCCGTGGCGATTGCAGTCAGATGCTGCGAGTCGACCGTCGGACCCACAGCCGGCAGCGTGAACGTCGCCGACCCGAGCGCCTGGACCCGGCGGCGCAGGTGTGCTGGCAGGACCTGCTCGAGCTTGACGAGGGCCCGCACGCCGGTCTCCTCGATACCCGCGACGGAGGCGCCGGCGGCGGTGCGAAGTCCGACGGCGATCGCGATCGCCTCCTCGTCATCGAGCAGCAGGGGCGGCATGGCGCTTCCGGCGCGGAGCCGGTACCCGCCGGCGGCGCCGGTGAGCGAGTCCACCGGGTAGCCGAGCTGACGGAGGCGCTCGATGTCGCGCCTGATCGTCCGGACCGACACCTCCAGGCGCTCGGCAAGCTCATCGCCCGGCCATTCGCGGCGTCCCTGGAGCATCGCGAGCAACTCGAGAAGTCGGCTGGCAGTCTGGCTCATCGCCCTGCATCATCTCGCTCATTGAGGACAGATCCTGACCTAAAACCCCCGTAGCGTGCTGCAGATGCCAACGACCAAGAAGGATCATCGTGCCCGAGCGAGATGGATACCTACCAGGCGTACCGTGCTGGATCGACACCAGCCAGCCGGACCCCGGGGCCGCGGTCGAGTTCTACAGCGGACTTTTTGGCTGGGACTTTGAGGACGTGATGCCGCCGGGTTCCGACGGCAGCTACTTCATCGCCCGCCTCCGCGGTGGCGACGTGGCCGCCGTCTCTTCGCACTCCGAGGGTGCCCCGCCGCTGGCGAGCTGGAACACCTACATCTGGGTCGAGAGCGCAGATGAGGCATCCGCGAAGGTGCCGGCCGCGGGCGGACGGATCCTGATGGAGCCCTTCGACGTCTGGACGCGGGACGGATGGGGGTCTTTGCGGATCCCGAGGGTGCCGTCTTCTGCGTCTGGCAGGCGGCACAGGGGCGCGCAGATCGTCAACGAGCACGGCTCGCTGAACTTCAACGGCCTGCACACCCGCGACGCGGAGGGCGCGAGGTCCTTCTACGGCTCGGTGTTCGGGTGGAAGACCCTGACGTGGACGGCGCGGAGTGTGGCAGCTCCCCGGGCTATGGCGACTATCTCGAACAGGGTGATCCGCAGCTGCGCGAACGGATCGCGGAGCTCGGCGCCACGGCCGGCTTCGAGGACGTGGTCGCCTCGCTCAACCCGATCGGCGCGGAGGAACCCGATGTTCCCGCGCACTGGAGCGTGACGTTCGCGGCCGACGACGCCGACGGGATCGCCGACGGCCGAGCAACTCGGAGGCCAAGTGCTCGTCGCGCCGTTCGATGCGCCATGGGTCAGGATGACGGTGATCGCCGACCCTCAGGGCGCAACGTTCATCGCGAGCAAGTTCGTCCCCGAGAACCAGGACGTTGGCGCCCCCGCAGACGTGACGGCACGCGCGGCCTAGAAAGCCTCCCCAGCGTCAGCCGTCGCGACGCCGGGCGACGATGAGCCGCGGCTGCGAGCCGCGGCTCATCCATTGCTGCGCCGCCCTGGGAGTCTCGTGTCGCGACGACGCGACTAGTGTTTCATCGTATGTTTCATCGCGTGTTTCATCGCGTGACGGACCTTGCAGTGCTTGCCGCTCAGTCGCATGCGGTTTCAAAAGCGTCGGTCTCGCGGCTCATGACCGGCCGCCTCGGCCGCTTACCAATACGCGACGCAGGCGACTTGTGATGGCTCTTTACGCCAAACATTCCCTGTCGCCGGATAGCCTCGCGACCGTCGGATGCGGTCGTTACCTCGAAGCCGTTGAGATCCAACACGAGCGCGAGCGCTTCGCGAATAGAGGGGGTCGTCGTCGACGACCAGCAGGCGCATTTGCGGACAGTGAGCTGAAGCCGCGGCATCTGGCGGCAAGCACCTGCTGGCGCCGACCCGGCCTGCCGCTCGGGACGTCGGTTGCAATCAGCGGTCCCTGTCAGGTCGTTATGCCGCGCAGGAGGGCGAGCATCCCGGTCTTGAGTCTTTCTTGATCGATCTCGGGATTGGCTTGTAGGCGTTGGAGAATCGGGGGGGCGAGGCCGCCGAGAATCAGGTGTGCGACTACTTGCGCATCTGCCTCCGGCTTGACTTCAGCGACAAGCCGCTGCACGTGCAGCAGCAGAAAGGAGTAGACGCCCGGAGGGGGGGCACCCACTCCAGGTTCGGCCGCCAATGCGAGCGCCATATGGGATTGCTGGATCTCGATCAACCGTAGACAGAAAGCCTCGAGCCGCTCGCCGGGGGCGGCGCCGGGCCCGAGGGGCGGTGGTCCGCTCATGACCGCGTCTTGGAAGGTGCGCATGTACTCGTCAAGGAGCGCGTGGGTGAGGCCGGCTCTGCTGCCGAAGCGACGGAAAACGGTGCCCTTGCCCACGCCGGCCTCGGCGGCCACGGCATCCATCGACAGACTCGAAACGCCGTGCTCTTCGAGTAACCGCCGCGCGGCGGCAAGGATCCGCCCGCGGTTCTCTGCCGCGTCCGAGCGCTCCCTGCGAGCACCGATCTGGGGAAGTTCGATCGAGGGTGGAAGATCCAAGACGACAGATCATAACCGGACCAGCGGTCCGGTCATGCTAGGCTCATTTACGAAGCGGACCGCCGGTCCGCAAAGCGACCGTAAGGAGCGGAGCGATGAGCGTCATCAACGCCACAGCGACAGCGGAGACAAGCAGCGAGCTGATCGAGGGGAACTGGCTGGTGGACCCCACCAGAAGCGAGCTCTCCTTCGATGCTCGAGGAACATTCGGGCTGGTTAAACGTGCGAGGCAGCTTCCACAAGTACGACGGGCAGATGACCGTCTCCGACGACAACGCCCATGGTGCGTTGGCCATCAAGGCCGCGAGCCTGGACACGGGAAACAAGAGGCGCGACAAGCACCTCCGCTCCCCGCACTTCTTCGACGCCGAAACCCACGAGACACTCACCTTCACATTGCTTGGTGTCGCCCGTGAGGCGGCAGGTCTCACCCTGCGAGGCGTTCTGCGGATCAAGGGAACCGAGCTCGAAGTTACGGCTCCCCTGGAGGTCGAGCGCATGCCCGACGGGATTACGCTGAGCACGGCACTCGAGGTCGATCGTGCCGAGGCCGGCGTGGGTTGGAGCAGGGCGGGGATGATCAAAGGCCCTGCCAAGCTCAGCGCCAAACTCACTCTCGTGAGCGTCTGAGAATCGCCCCGTCCGTTCGCCCGGCGTTGTCGAGCTACCCCGGGAACGGTGCCCCGGGTCATTCGCCTTGCGTCGGGGAGCGCCGTCGCGCTGGCGGCAGGATGGCGCTGTCCCGATAGCCAAGCGGTGCGTGTACCTTGGGCGTTGAGGAAGTCCGGAGGTCGGCATCCATTGAACCCACACCCCGATGGAATCGAGCGATTCGATGAGCGAGATGCAAGACAAGCGAAGTGCGGTTGTGTTCGGAGCGCGCAATCTGGGTCGCGCGGTGATCGAGCTGCTGGTGAGTGAGGGCTGGGCGGTGGCGGGGGTGGCTCGGTCGCCGAGCACCCTGGATGGCGTCAGCGCGTCGGGCGCACTCGCAGTGAAGGCGGACGTGACGGACCCGGCGAGCGTATACGGCGCGCTGGAGCAGGCCGCCGCTGCTCACGGTGGAGTCGAGCTCGTCGTGAACGCCGCAGCCGCCTACGGCGGCGATCGCAGCGGGCCCTTCGGCGGCGGACCGATTGCCGAGGCCGACCTCGGCGGCTTTGACTCGTGGGCGGCGGCTCCGGCCCGCGCGGCCTTTTCGTTCCTGTCCGCAAGCGGGCGGTTCGCGATCGCGCAGGGTAGGGCAACGACCCTCGTGCAGGTCACCGGCGGGTCGGCACGGCGCGCGATGCCGGGCCGGGGTCTGTGGTCGGCAGGATCGTTTGGTGTGAGAGCGATCGCGAACGCGGCCGCTCTCGAGCTGCGTCCCCAAGGCATCCAGGTCGCGTTGCTGATCGTCGACGCGGGTATCGAGCCGCTCGACGGCTCCACACGCCCGGGTGTCTCGCCGGAGGCGCTGGCCGACCCACACAGAATCGCCGATGCCGTGCTCTTCCTGGCCGACCAGGACGCGCGCTCCGCGACCCACGAGCTCCAGCTGACCCCGCTAGCCGAGAACTGGACACCGTGAACCGGGAGCCGGCGATTGCAGTTTCAGTGGATGCGGATGCAACCGGTGAGACATTCAGGCTGGTCAAGCCGAACGTTTCCGCGGCAAACCCGACAGGCCATCCACCCTTCTCATAAACCCGACGGTCGCGGGTTCGAATCCCAATCCCGCTGCCCGAATTCGACGTGATCTTCGACCCGTCGCCAAACGCATGCGCGACTTACGGCCGCACAGAGCTCGTTGATAGCGGGTCTGTGTTGCCGGTCATCGACAGCGTGACACGAGCTCGGCAACATCGCCTCGGCACACCGCGCCGCGGAAGCGGGGGGCATTCGAAAAGCAAGTCATCCGAGTCGCGTCGACTAGAAGACACGGGAGGGGCGAGCCGGAAACTTCGACCAAGCCACGCACTGGCTGGTCGTGCCGACATCGCCCCTCTCCCGAGTGGGTCGCCGCGCTAAAGATGGCGGTTTGCCCCCGACTCGGAGTCTTCGCCGACAAGTCGCCTTAACGCATCACGGCGGCGAGTCCTTCGACTGGGTCTGACAAGGCACGCGGGGTCGCCAACCAAGGCATGGTGGCTGCAGCGCCGTCCACTCTGCCGTTGAAGCCTCGGCAGTTCAGCGGGGAGCGCGCGGCTCTTGCGATCAACGTCCTCCCGCACACTGAGCGCGGGTCTGACCCCAGTGCGAGAGCCTCGGCGCAGGGCGTTCCGCTTGGAGGTATCTGACTTTCGGACAGCATCTCGAGCGGGAGTGTTGGGCTCTGGTAAGAGTTCGTGCCGGACCACAGTGGACCGGCTCGAAACGGTCGCGCGCTTGCGAAGTTCTTACTGTCGGGCGCGATGCTCCATTGTCGGTGGCTTCTGGACAGGTGCTGTTGGTCGACGACGATCGGGCTCTCCGTGAGGCTGTCGCGCGAGCGCTGCGACTCGAGGGTTTCGACGTCACACTCGCAGTCGACGGTCCGGAAGCGCTCGAGTTGGCCGCGACGAGCCCTCCCGACATGGTGGTGCTCGATGTCGCGTTGCCGTCGTTGAGCGGCCTCGATGTCTGCCGGCGGTTGAGGGAACGCGGAGCTCGCTCGACGGTGCTCATGCTCACCGCCAAGGACGCGATCGGTGATCGGGTCGCGGGGCTCGACGCGGGCGCCGACGACTACCTCGTCAAGCCTTTCTCGCTCGACGAGCTCCTCGCGAGAGTTCGTGCAGGTGTTCGCCGCTCGCGACCGGCCGAGGAGCCGGCCGGCCCCGAGGAGATGCTCTTGTTCCTCGACCTGCGGATCGAGACCGCCGCATGTCTGGCCTATCGCGGCGAGCGTCGACTCGATCTGACGCGAACCGAGTTTCTGCTACTTGAGTACCTGCTTCGGAACCCCCGAAAGGTCCTCTCGCGAGGCATGATCTTCGAGCGCATCTGGGGCTACGACCTGGCGTCGAGCTCCAAGGCGCTCGACGTCTACATCTCCTACCTGCGACGGAAGACCGAGGCCGGCGGCGAGCCGCGTGTCATCCAGACCGTTCGTTCAGTCGGTTATGTGCTGAGGGAGAGCGGGTGAGCCTGCGGAGGCGGATGGTCGTGCTCACCGCAGCCGCGGTCGCGCTTGCGGTCGTTCTCAGTGCGCTCGCCTGTTATCTCGCAGTAGAGCGCAGCCTGCGAACCCGTCTCGACCACCAGCTCCAGGCGCAGACAGCGCTGATCGTCGCCGCTGCGCAAGCTCACACGCGTCTGCCGCGAGCGAGTCGCGCTGGTGGTGTCTCGGCTCCGCCCATCGTTCAGCTGCCCCAACCCAGCCTGAAGACTCAGGGCGACATTGAGATCCTCAGTGCCTCGGGAGCCGTGCTTAGACGCCCGGGCGACAAGACCAGGCTGAAACTTGTAGCGCGTGACCTGGCCGTCGCAAGTGGTCGCACGAAGTCGTACTTCCGCGAAGGCGAGGTGGGGAGCGTCCCCGTTCGGGTGTACGTCGCCTCCGCAGGAGGGGGCCGCGCTGTCATCTCCATCCAGGCTCTCGCTGACCTTACGAGCACATTGCATGACCTCGCAGAGATACTGCTGGCGATCGCCCTCGCCGGAGTCGCGCTCGCGGGCCTGCTCGGGCTGCTCGTCGCGCGCACCGCAACAGCCCCGGTCCATCTGCTGCGGCAGGCCACCGAGCACGTCCGTTCCACAGGGGATCTGACGCAGCGGATCAGAGGGCTGGGAGCCGATGACCTGGGCAAGCTGGGTAGATCCTTCAACGAGATGCTCGATACGCTCGAGGAGTCCCGACGAGCGCAGCGTCAGCTGGTGGCGGACGCCTCTCACGAGCTACGGACACCGGTCGCGAGCGTTCGCACCAACCTCGAGGTGCTCGCACGCAACCCCGATCTCACGGCCAGCGACCGAGAACCCCTGCTGGAAGACCTGATCGGCGAGAGCACCGAGCTTGGAAAGCTAATTGAGGACCTCCTCGAAACGGCGCGAGAAAGCGACGGCGAGGAGCAAATAGAGCCGGTACGGCTCGACGCGATAATCCTCTCCGAGCTCGAACGATGGCGCAAACGCCAGCCGCGGACCGCGCTGCGATGCTCGGTGCTGCCACTCGTCGTAGAAGGCAGGCCCAGCCGGCTAAGGCGCGCGCTCGCGAATCTGCTCGACAACGCGATCAAGTGGAGCCCGCCCGACGCGGAGGTGGAAGTGAGCCTCGTGGGAAGCACGCTGACGGTTCGCGACCATGGTCCCGGCTTCACGCCGGACGACCTCCCGTACGTGTTCGACCGCTTCTTCCGTGCACCGAGCGCACGGGCCGTACCCGGCTCGGGGCTGGGATTGTCGATCGTGCGCAAGGTCGCAGAGGAACACGGAGCCACGGCGGCTGCCGAGAACTCGGAGGGCGGTGGCGCAGTGGTGACGCTCACCTTCCCGTCGGCCGCCCTCGTAGCGGACGATGCAGAACACCTCAGCGAGGAAGCAGAACGTAGCCCCTTGCCGGGACGGTCTGGATAATGGGCCCGGCGGCGCATTCGAGCATCTTGCGACGCAAGTAGCCCACGTACACACGCAACGAAGCCGAGCCTGGACGTTCGCAGCCCCACACGCTCAACTCGATCTCCTGATGAGAGAGCACGCGCTCGGGGTTCTGCATGAATAGCTCCAGCAGCCGGTATTCCGTCGGTGTCAACTCGCGGTGTTCGGCGTCCGTCTCCAACGCGTGGCGCGCGGGGTCGAGCGTTAGTCCGTTCAGCCTCAATTGCAGGGGGCCCTCGGCGGGCTCGTCGCGCCGGACGAGCGCGCGGAGCCGAGCGATCAGCTCCATGACATCGAACGGCTCGGCCAGATAGATGTCGGCGCCCGCCTCCGAGCCCAGCACACGCTCCTCGGGCGCCTGCGCCGCGTAGGAGTACATCACGATCCTGATTCGGTCAGGTAGAAGGCGGAATCCGGCGGCAGACCTCCAAGCCGTCGATGTCCGGCAGCTCACGATCGAGCACGATCGCCGTGGGGACGCGGCCCGCGACGGACGTGAGTGCCTCCTCGCCCCTGAACCAGGTCTCGACCCTGAAGCCGGCCCGCACGAGCGCAGCGGCAAGCCCAGCGTTTGTGTGCCTGTCGGCGTCGACCACGAGAACGTCCATCCGGACGAAGGTAGCTGTGCGATCGAGCCAAGGTAAAGGGGGCGCAGCTCATTCCTACTGCGTTCTTAGACCTCTCTAACCAGACCGTAACCGTGTGCAGCGAGTGTCTGGATCACGGTGGCGCGGGAGAACGCCTCCCCGCCGCCGTCCAACCCTTCCAGGCAATCAGCGCGATCCCACACCACTGAATGGCGACCAGACTACGCAAGTCCACATCCCCGGATGCCGAGCCTGTCTCGGACGGTCTCGGCCTCCGTCGCCCAGGCCCGGGTGGCCCTGGCGACGGAGTGGGCGGTCTGCGCGGGCGGTTCGCCGAGCAGCCCCTTCTCAACGGCTCTCTCGTCGTGCTCTGCGTTGCGGTCATCGTGCTGGCGATCGCGGCCGTCGGCCCCGCCTCCCAGTCGAGCGGACAGACGACCCGGACCGCGACCGCGAAGCGGGGAGTCGTGCAGTCGACCGTGTCGGGCAGCGGCAGCGCGCAGTCGGCCACCGAACTCGATCTCGGTTTCAAGACGAGCGGCACCGTCACCCACATCTACGTGAAACAGGGTCAGCAGGTCGCCAAGGGCCAGCTTCTTGCGACGCTCGACCCGCAGGACGCCGAAGTGACTCTCGAACAGTCAAAGGCGAGCCTGCAGTCAGCCGAAGCGAGCCTCGCCGCGCTCGAAGAAAACGAAGGTGAAAGCACCTCATCCCAGGGCGGGACGGGAGCGGCGGCGAGCACCGCCTCGCTCCAGGCCTCGAGCGCAACAGCGCACTCGGCCCAGATAACCGCGGTGACCAACCACAGCTCAGCACACGCAGGTGCGACAACCCCCACGACGACGACTCCCACGGCCACAACGCCCACGACGACTCCCACGACCACGACACCCAAGACGGGCGGCGAAGCGCCGGCGGCGAGCAAGCCCACCAGCACAAAATCGACGAGCGCCCCCACGAGCACGACCTCCACCCCCACTGTCACGGGCACGAGTAGCCCGAGTGGGAGCGAATCGAAAACAACGCAGAGCGCCGCCACGCGGGAAGCGAACATCGCCTCATCCGAAGCCACCGTCAAGACCGACCGGCTGACCGTCAAGAGCGACGAACGGGCCGTCCAGAACACCAAGCTCTACGCGCCCGAAAACGGAACGATCGTGTCGCTCTCGGGCGAAGTGGGCCAGACGGTCTCGGCGACCGGAACCACCAAGGCCACGAGCAGCAGCGCGACGAGCAGTAGTGCGAGCTCCAGCAGCCCGAGCAAAACGGGCTCGACCTCGAGTTCACCGGCAAGCAGCAGCGAAGGCGCATCGAGCGGCTCGACGTTCATGGTGCTCAGTGACCTCAATGCCATGCAGCTCGTCGTGGCCCTCAGCGAATCCGAAATCGGCAAAGTGCACGTCGGGCAGATTGCGACCGTGACGATCGAAGCCCTGAACGGGCAGAAGGCCGCCGCGCACGTGACACAGGTTGCCCAGACGCCGACAAGCACCAGCGGCGCCGCAAGCTACGACGTCACATTCGAGCTCGACCAGGACGTCGCGGGCCTCAAAGTCGGGATGAGCGCGACCGCGGAAGTCGTGATCAAGCAAGCCGAAGGGGTCAACGTGCCGACGAGCGCGATAAAAGGTGGCTCCGTCACCGTCCTCAGAGACGGCAAACAGGTGAGCAAACAGGTCACGACCGGGCTCGCCGGTGACAGCGCGACGATCATTCTGAGCGGCCTCGAAGCCGGCGCGACGGTCGTGCTCCCGTCGGCTGCAACCGGCACAGGCTCGAGTGGAGCGTCACCGTTCGGCTCGGGTGGCAAATCGGGCGCCGGCGGACTCGGCAGCAGCCTTGGCGGTGGCGGCGGCTTCCCAGCCGGCGGGCCCCCGAGCGGCGGCTTCCCGGGAGGTGGCCCGTGATGCGCCCGCAAGCCCAGGGCGTGCTGCGGTCAGCTCGTGATCGGCCTCTCGTCCAGCGTCCTTCGCGAGCGACGGCCGTGGCGGCCCGCCCGCCCGCGATTGACATCGAGAAGGTTTCAAAGACCTACGAACTGGGACAGATCAAGGTCCGAGCCCTTCGCGGGGTCTCGATGCAGATCACCCGCGGCGACTTCGTCGCGATCATGGGCAGCTCCGGAAGCGGCAAGAGCACCCTCATGAACATCCTCGGCTGCCTGGACCTGCCGACCGGAGGGCGCTACCGGATCGACGGCACGGATGTGCGCGACATGGACGAGGACGACCTCTCCGACCTGCGCAACCGAAAGATCGGGTTTGTCTTCCAGAGCTTCAACCTTGTCGCCCGCACGAGCGCGCTGGCCAACGTCGAACTCCCGCTCTCCTACGCCGGCGTCGAGCGTCAAGTGCGCCGCGAACGCGCCCGTCAAGCACTCGCCTCCGTAGGGATGGCCAAGCGCGTCGACCACCAGCCCTCCGAGCTCTCGGGAGGCCAGCAGCAGCGCGTCGCGGTCGCGCGCGCCCTGGTCACAAACCCGACGATGATCCTCGCCGACGAGCCCACCGGCAACCTCGACTCGCGCTCCACCGAGGATGTGCTGCGCATCTTCGCGGAGCTCAACGCGGAACGCCGGACGGTCGTGCTGATCACCCACGAGCCCGACGTCGCCGAGCAGGCCAAGCGCGTGATCCACCTCAGCGACGGACGGATCACCGAGGACACGCGCAGCGTCGGCGTCCACGAGGCGCCGCCCGTGCTCCACCAACAGAAGCGGGGACACCAACCCGCGACCGGGAGTGCGCGATGATCGCCCGCGAGACACTGCGGATCGCCTGGGGAGGGATCACCGCCAACAAGCTGCGCTCCGGCCTGACGATCCTCGGCATGACGATCGGCGTTGCCTCGGTGATCGTCCTGATCGCCGTGGGCAACGGCTCATCCAAAGCCGTCCAGTCACAGATCCAGAGCCTCGGTACAAACGTGCTGCTGGTACAAGGCAGCGGCGGATTCCGCCGCTTCGCCGGGACCAGCTCCAGCAGCATCTCACTGACCAAGGCGGACGCCGAAGCGCTCCAGGACCCGAGCCTGGCACCCGACGTCAAGAGTGCCTCCCCCGTTGTCAACGCGAGCAGCGTGACGCTCGTCTCCAACGGCACGAGTTTTGAACCCACAACCTTCGTCGGGACGACCCCCTCCTATCTGACGGCACACAGCTACAAGATCGCCGAAGGCGCGTCGTTCACCACCGAAGATGTCGCCAAGCACAGCCGCGTCGCGGTGATCGGCCAGGAAGTTGATCAGGAACTGTTCGGCGGTGCCAGCGCGGTCGGGCAGACGATGAAGGTGAACGGCAGCAACTACGAAGTCGTAGGCGTGCTCGCCAAGAAGGGAAGCAACGGCACCAGCAACCAGGATGACGTCGTGATGGCGCCGATCACAACCGTCCAGACATCCCTGACAGGCGTCGGAATGATCGACTCGATCACCGTGCAGGCCAACTCGGAATCAGGACTCGACGAAGCCGAAGGCCAGGTCAAGGAGATCATCGAGGAACGCCACAAGATCAAGAACACCGAAGAACCCGGCTTCAGCGTTCTCAACCAAGGCTCCCTCCTGGAAACATCCAGCTCCACCAGCGGCGTGTTCACCACGCTGCTCGGCGAGGTCGCGGCGATCTCACTGCTTGTGGGCGGAATCGGCGTGATGAACATCATGCTCGTCAGTGTCACCGAGCGGACCCGCGAGATCGGGATCCGCAAGGCGATCGGCGCGCGCCGCTCGGACATCCTCACCCAGTTTCTGACCGAGGCGGTGCTCGTCTCGCTGATCGGCGGACTCACGGGCGTCGCCGTCGGCGTCATCGGAAGCCAGTTCGAAATCGCCGGAGTGCATCCCGAGATCGCCACGTACTCGGTGTTCCTCGCCTTCGGCGCTGCGGCCCTCTCTGGGCTGTTCTTCGGAACCTATCCCGCCGCGCGCGCGGCCAGGCTGCGACCCATCGAAGCGCTGCGTTTTGAGTAATCCACCCTTCCCAGACCAGGAGCCAGAGATGACCCAGCCCCCCGCCGTCGACGACACGCCACCCGCCTATGACGACATCGAGCCGGATGAGGAGTGGCTCGAAGATGAGCCCGAGGAGGCACCTCTGCGGCCGCGCCGCAAGCTGCTCTCGCCATTGCCAACGACGCTGCTCGTGGTCCTCCTGATCGTGGCCGGATTCTTCGCCGGCGTCGAGGTCGAGAAGGGGCAGAGCTCCTCCGGCTCCACCGGCGGGCTCCCTGCCGGACTCGCCGCGCTTCGCAGCCAGGCAGGCGGGGCGACATCGAAAGGCGCCGGCGGAGGAACGTCCGGCTTCCCCGGCGCAGGCAGCGGCGGAGTCCCCGGCGCCGGTTTCGCGGCGGGCGGCCTGACGACGGGTGAAGTCAGCTACGTCAGCGGGAACACCCTCTACGTGACCAACACCGAAGGCAACACGGTGAAGGTCAAAGCGCCGGCCGGCACCACTGTCACCAAGACCGTTTCCACGAGTGTGCACTCGGTTCATCCCGGTGACACGGTCATCGTCAAAGGCAGCCAGAACAAGAACGGCAGCGTGACCGCCAGCTCGGTCAGCGTCAGCTCCTCGAGCGGATCTACGAGCTCCGCGGCAGGCTCGAGCGGATCGGCACCGCAGCTTTTCGGGGCCGGCTAGGGACGAACGACAACCGACAACGACAAGGAACAGAAAAGAACATGCAAAACAACACACAGCCTCTCCCGCGACCGCCGCGGCGCCGACGATACGGCCCCTTGACGGGTCTCATAGCCGCGGCGGTAGCCGCGCTGCTCATGAGCGCATGCGGCAGCTCATCGAGCTCCGGGGCGGGCACGAACAGTGCCAAGACCACTGCCCAGTCTGGCTCAGCCTCGAGCCGATCCGCGGCGCTGCGCGAATGCCTCAAGAAAGCGGGGATCACCCTCCCGTCCGCCCCGTCCGGGAACCCCGGCAGCGGCGCTCCGCCGAGCGGCGGCGCGGGCGGCTTCAAACCACCAGAAGGCGCCTCGGGCGCAAAATTCCAGGAAGCGATCAAGAAATGCGGCGGCGGGGGCTTCCCGGCGGGAGGGCGAGGAAACGTCAACAGCGCCAGCGCCAAAGCCGCGCTGACCAAGTATGCCTCCTGCATGCGCGAAAACGGTGTCAATCTGCCCGCCCCCGACACGAGTGGCAACGGCCCGGTGTTCAGCACCAAAGGCCTCGACACGTCCAGCCAGGCGTTCAAGAGCGCGCAGAAGGTGTGCCAGAGCGACCTCAAAGGTGCTTTTGGCGGCGGCGCACCGCCCGGTGGTGGACCGCCTCCCGGCGGCGGGGAAGGTCCCCCGGCCGGTGAAGGTGGCGCGCCGCCCGGCGCGGAAGGCTGAGAGCCGCCACAACGACGCCCCCCGAGCGGTTTCAACGGAGAGCGAAGAGGTCCCCGGAGCGCAACCTCCGGGGGACGGCGGGTCTGCGTGGTGCGACCATGCTTGGCGTGCACCACGCAGACACCGGGCCGCTAGGCGTAGAGGCTGAACGCCACGCTGCCCGTCGACGCCGACGCACCAGCGCTCTTCCCAACCGCGTCATAGCTCGACGTCCGCTTCGACGAGCTCGATTCTGAGCTTTCTTCGGCTTCTTTCAGTTCGGCGAGCAGCTTTTCCTCGAACGTTTCCGTGGCGCCGGCCTGCCCTGCCTGAACGCCACCCGGCCCGCCTGGGCCACCAACGCCATGCGCGCCCCCAACACCGCCGGGAGGCTTTCCGCTGGCGATACTCGTAGCGAACTCTGTGAGCTGAGAACCTGACAGTGACGGTGCGCCGGCGGGCGCGTTTGTCTTCAGGTCGGATTCAACGCTCTTCAGGACAGCGCTCTGCGAGACACCCTTGCTGCTCGCGATGCTGTCCAGCGACTTGCCGGACTGCAGCTGCCGAGTCAGTTCGGAGCCGCTCATCCCGAGCAGCTTCGCCGTTTCCGTCATCGACGGAGGAGCAGGACGGGAAGACGACTGCGCATTCCAGACCGCCGACCCCCCTCCCCCTATCGCGCCAACGTTCATGGCTAGATCCTTTCTGTGGTTGACAGACCCCGCACGCGCGAGGCCACAGCTCCTATTCGGCACGAACGCCCAACCGCAGGCAAGGATTACCTTCGGACTTGGTAAGAACCGGCCGAGGGCTGCTCGACGCGGCCACCGAGAGGCCCGTGGCTGGGCCCCAGATGAGTGCGAACGGCGATCCCGCGCTTCCCGCCGTCACGTTGCCGCGAGAGCTTCAGCCCGAGGGACGACTGAAGCCGGGCAGCGTCGGCGCCGTAGGTTCTTCGGGCGTTCCTTCTGTCTGCCCCCAGTTGACGGTGAAGAGGCCAAGCGGCCCGGACGGCGCAGTGGCAGTGGCGGTCGTGACGGATCGCTCGACGGCGGGACGCGCCGATTCGCGTCCTGCGAGCAGCTTCACGGCTTCCTGGCGAAGTTCAAGTCCCCTGTCGGACCACGACATGTCGGTGACCGGCCCCGTATGCCCGCCGGACGTCGCAGTGGCCGCCGAGAACCGCACGGTCCCGAAGTTCGCCAGCGCCAGCGCGCTGCAACTGTTCGCCCCGACGCACTGGGAGGGGGCCTCAACGATCCAGTCCGCCGAGGAGACGTCAACCTTCGAGCGACGCCTCGTAACCGAGAACCGTGCTCCCGTGCTCACATTTCGGATGCGCAGCGTGACGTGATGTTCACGGGCCGTCACCGAAGCCACGATGCGGTCACCCGGGGTGGTCTTCAGCTTGAAATACACAGGAGCGGCCGGCAGAAGCTCATACCAAGTCGAGTACTTCGCCTGACCCGTCCGGCTGCAATCGGCGTCCGTCCCGATCTGCTCGAGTCCCTTCGAGTGCGCGACATACCCGCCCAAACCCACCCACGCCGCCGAATACGCCGCCTCGCCCCCTGTGCAACTCGCTGATGGGACTGTCCACGCACCCGAAACACCGCGGAAGTGCCGTCCAGATCGCGGCACCGAGACATAACCGGCCCAGTTACTGCTCACCGTCGCCGCGGCAGAAGCGGCCGACGCGATGAGCAGCACCGACCACACACAGCACGCGACAACCGTGGAGAACTTGGCGACGCTCACAAAGCAACCCTGCCATCCCAGGGTTAGCGCAAGGTTCAAGAACGGTAAGAACTCGACATGCGCGGCCCTCCCTGTGGAGGCGCACGGCGGACGCGTGCGGCAACCGCGGCAGCCCGCCGGCGCGGCACGCCCACGGTGCGGAGCTGTGCCGCGGCGATGAGCTCCCCTGTCTCGTCAGGGTCGGCTCCTTCCAGGACGGAGCGTGCGCCGACCCCGAGCATCGCCACAAGCATGCCGACGAGCAGAGGCCTCGGCTCTGACACCGGGAACTCTCCCGTCTGGCCCCCTTCGCGAACGTCGCTGTCGAGCACCACGGCCTGCTGACGGATCGCAGCGCCATTGTGCTCGAGATAGTCGAGCATCACCGCGCCGAGCTCGCGATTTGCAGCGATAGCCCGCATCACGCCGGTCGCGCCGATTGCCAGTCTCTCTGCGTAGCTCTCGGGCTCCTGGACCTTACGAAGGTCGCGCTGAAGCTCGTTGATGACCCTGGAGGCAACAGCGTCCTCCAACTCCTGTTTGTTTGCGAAGTAGTGGTAGAAGGTGCCGTTCGAGACGCCGGCGGCCTGCGTGATCTGCAGCACCGATGACGCGGCGACTCCTCCTTGGGCGAAGGTCGTCACGGCCGTCTGAATTAGGTGCTCGCGGCGATCGTCCGGTGTGAGTCGCGTCCGGCGCGGCCGGTCGTCGCGGCTTGCCTGCGTGGTTCCTGGCACTGTACGAGGATAGCTCTTGTGGGCAGCCGCCGGCGGCTTGTTGAGACATATGACAACAGCTATTGACATACCTCTCGATAGGCTGCTAGGGTCCTCGCCCAGCCTTGTCAATAAACGCCCGACCGGCCGGTGACGCGCACTCATCAGGTCGGGGAGAGACGGAGAGTCGATGAGCACCACAGAGCAGGTACCAGTCGCGATCGTCGGCGGCGGTGTCGTCGGCGTCACGCTCGCGCTGATGCTGGCCCGGCGCGGGATCCCCACCGTCGTGTTCGAGCGCGAACTCGAGCCGCATCGGCTGCCGCGGGCTCATGCTGTGAATCCGCGGACGATCGAGGTGCTCGGCGAGATCGGCATCTCCGACATGGAGCTACGCCGGGTCGGCGCGCCGAAGGACCTGACCAGCGAGGTGCGGTTCGCGACCACGCTGACCGGCCATTGCTTCGGAGCGCTGCCCTACGAGCGCCAGGACGATGACGTCCGCGATGTCACCCCGTCGCCGCTGGTCAACATCCCACAGCCCGCGCTCGAGCGGTTGCTGCTCGATCGCGTCGCGTCGGAGCCGCTGATCGACCTGCGCCGCGATCGGTGCTGGCTGTCGGCCGATCAGGATGGGGAGGGGGTCGTCTCGCTGGTGCGCACGCCGGAGGGCACCCAGACGTTCCAGTCGCGTTATCTGGTGGCGGCCGATGGCGCGGCGAGCGGCGTTCGCGAACAGCTCGGGATAACGATGTCCGGCTTCGAGGAGCTCGCCGCGGCCGTCTCGATCACGTTCCGGGCTGACCTTACGGAGTTCGTGCGCACCCGCCCCGGTGTCTTGCATTGGCTTTTCGGACCGGCGCACAGGGGGGCGCTGATCGCGTATCTGCCGGATCGCCTGTGGACCTATGGGATCGCCATGCCCCCGGGAATGATCGACATGGCCACGTTCAGCGGCGAGCATGTCGAGGAGCTGATCCGGGCGGCGCTCGGGCCGGAGGCCGCCCACGTCCCGTTCGAGGTGATCGCGGTGACACCCTGGACGGTCCGCGCGCAGGTCGCCGACGCCTACCGTCTCGGCAGCGTCCTGCTCGCCGGTGACGCCGCGCATCGCTTCCCGCCGTCGGGCGGCCTCGGCCTCAACACAGGCCTACAGGACGCGCACAACCTCGCGTGGAAGCTGGCCGCGGTGCTCGACGGCTGGGCCACGGAGGAGCTCTTGGAGAGCTACGAGCGCGAGCGCCGGCCGGTCGCACAGCGCTGCTGTGAACAGAGCCTGTTCAACCTCGGCGCGATGATGAGCCTTGAGTTCCTTGCCGAGGGCGCAGCGCTGGAGTCCGACGCCGAGCAACTGGCGGACTGGCTGGGGGAGGAGGGACGCAGCGAGCAGATCGCGCAGGCGCTCGAGCAGCAACGGCCCCATTTCGACAGCCTCGCGCTGCAGCTCGGCTTCTCCTACGACCCCGGGGACGAGCCGATCACCGATGTCACGGCCTTCCGCCCCCGCGCGGTGAGCGGCCGGCGCCTCCCGCACGGATGGATCTCGCAGGAGGGAAAGCGGGTGTCGGTTCTCGATCTGCTCGACCCCGAGGCGTTCACGGTCCTGCTGCTCGGCGGCAGCAGGGCCATCGAGTTCCCCGCGGGCGTGCCGGTCACCACCGTTTCGCTCGATCCCGCCGACCCGGGCGTGCGCCTCTGGGTGGGCCGCGTCTCCCTCGGGGAGGCTGTCGCGGTGATCGTCAGGCCGGACGGCCACATTCATCGCGTGGTCTGCGATCTCGCCGAAGCAGACCGCGTTGGCGCCGATGTCGGCGCTCTGCTGGGTATCTCGGAAGGAGCGACACGATGAGGTGCGCCGCCGCTCGTCCCGCTGACCGGTGGCGCACGAATCACCACTCCCATCAGCGCTGTCGGCGAGTGCGCAAACCCTGCTCTGCGGCCCACCGGCCCCAGAGCTCACTGACCTGAAGGAGGACCACCGATGCCCCTGCCCGAAACTGCAGCCGCCCCACCGTTCGCCATCACACGGCTGAGCCACGTCATCCTCAACGTTCGAGATCTCGCGGCGAGTCGCGCTTTCTACGAGGAGCTGATCGGTCTGGTCGCCTCCGACGCCGACGAGCACCGGGTCTATCTTCGTGGGGTGGAGGAGGCGGCGCACCACAGCCTGGTGCTTGTCGCCGGCGACGCGCCGTCGGCTGAGCGCATCGGGTTTCGCGTCGCCTCCGAGGAGGACCTCGACGCCGCCCAGCACTCGCTCGAGGGTCAGGGGTTGCCCCACGAGTGGGCGGAGATCCCCCATCAGGGGCGCACTCTGCGGTTTTCCGACGTCGCGGGGGTCCCAATCGAGCTCTGCGCCTCGATGCCGGTGCAGCGGCGTCTGATGCTCGAGGACGCCGAGCACCGCGGTGCCGCCGCTGCCCGGATCGACCACCTGCAGCTGCACATCCCCGAGGTTGCCGCCTGGACGGCCTTCCACGTCGCAAACGGGTTTCGGATCTCCGAGTACGCCACGCCCGACGGGACGCCCGAGAGTCCTCTGCTCGGCGTCTTCCTGGCACGGAAGGGCGACCTGCTCGACCTCGTCGGGGTCACCGGCCCCGGCCCTCGTCTGCACCATGTCGCCTTCGTCGTGCACGAGCACTCCGCGACCGCCCAGCGGGTCTGTGACCAGGCCGCATCACGCGGCTGGCGCGAGGCGATCGAGTTCGGTCCGGGCCGGCACGGACTCGCGCCGCAGCACTTCCTCTACCTCCGAGACCCCGACGGTCACCGCGTTGAGCTGGTCAGCCACGGCTACCTGCTCCTTGACCCTGAGGTCGAGCCGCTCGGCTGGTCGATCGCCGATCCGCGTGCGATCACGACCTGGGGGCCGGCGCCGTGCGCGGAGTGGTTCACGGAGGCTTCGGAGTTCGCGGGCGTCACGCCGGGCCCGCCGATCATCCCGGGTCCCGACGGGGAGCCCGTGATGGCGGGGGAGGCCGGCTGAGGTGAGGACACCGACGCAGGCTCTCACACGGCAAACACCAGCCGGCCCGATAGGGCGCGCATGAATCTCGGGATCGCCGGCCGCCGCGCGCTGCTCTGCGGTTCCAGCCGCGGCCTTGGCCGCGCCTGCGCCGAGGCCTTGGCCGAGGATGGCGTTCACGTTGTCATCAACGGTCGAGATCAGGCGAGCGTCGACGCGACCGCCATGGAGCTCAAAGAGCGCTTCAGCAGCGTGGAGGTGACGCCGCTCATCGCCGACGTCACGACCGCGGAGGGCAGGGATGCGCTGATCGAAGCGTGCCCGCAGCCCGACATCCTGCTCACCAACAACGCCGGTCCGCCACCCGGGCTGTTCATCGAGTGGGAGCAGCAGGACTGGGAGGAGGCCCTGCAGGCGAACCTCGTCGCGGGCCTGATGCTGATTCGGGCCGTGCTCCCAGGGATGCGGCAGCGGCGCTTCGGCCGGATCGTGAACGTATCCTCGGCGATGGTCACCTCGCCGCACCCCCTGATGAGCCTCTCCGCAGGGCCCCGGGCGGGCCTGCTCGCGGTGAGCAAAGGCCTCGCCCGAGAGGTGGCGGGCGACAACGTCACGATCAACACGCTGCTCCCCGAGCGATTCGACACCGACCGCCAGACGTTCATGGCCCGCCAGCAGGCCCAAGCTCTCGGGATCACCTACGAGGAGGCCCGCGAAGCGATCGCGTCGAGCCTGCCTGCCGGGCGCTTCGGACGCCCCGAGGAGTTCGGAGCCATGTGCGCCTTCTTGTGCAGCGACCTGGCCGGATTCGTCTCAGGAAACGCGATCCACCTTGACGGCGCCAGCTACCAAGGTCTCGTCTAGGTAGCAGACGGCCCCTCCAGAGGGGCCGAACTCGCTGCGCTTGTGTTGCGAGGCGTGGAGGACGTGGCGAAGCTGTAATCGTCGAGGTCGAAGCGGGCGCTGCGCCAGGCGGCCTCGAGGGTCAGGCTGGGGCGGAACGGCACGTCGCCGTGCTTGTCGAAGTAGTAGCTGTTGGAGTTCGCGCAGGAGCCGCGGAAGAAGACCTGGTTTCCCCGTCGTGCGAGGACGGACTCGAAGTAACGCTGGTTGGCCTCCGGCGTGATCTCGACCCGAGTCGCGCGTTCGCTGCGGGCGCGCTGCAGGCAGCGCACTATGTGGCGCATCTGGGTCTCGATCAGGCCGAAGTAGGACTGCCCGTTGAATCCGTAGGGGCCGGTGATCGTGAACCAGTTCGGGAAGCCCGGGACACTCACACCCTCGTAGGCCTGCTGGCGGTTGGCATCCCAGAAGTCCGCGAGCTCGACGCCGCCCACGCCGCTCACCGGGAACGGTGGCATGTTGCCCTTCTCAAAGACCTTGTAGCCGGTCGCGAATATCAAGACGTCGGCCGGGTGTAGGACGCCGTCGGAGGTACGGACCCCCTCGGGCGTGATCTCGGCGATGGCGGACGTCTCGAGGTGCACGTTCGCTCTGTTGAAGGTGGGGATGTACTCGTTTGAGAAGCTCGGGCGCTTGCAGCCAAGACGGTAGCTCGGCGTCAGCTTGTCCCGCAGGCCGGGGTCCTCCACATCACCAAGCAGCTTGCGCGCCTCGGCCTCCCCGCGGGCCGGAAGGAACGGGAACGTGCCGGCGAAGTGGGCGACGAGCACGAATGTCAACTCGACGAAGCCCTGGCTGAGCCAGCGGGCCGCGAGCATTGCGCCCGGCACCCAGCGCAGAACGGCACGGGCGCGGGCGCCCATGGGCGCGTCGAGCTTGGGCAGGCACCAAATCGGGGTGCGCTGGAAGACCGTCAGCTGCTGAGCTTCAGGTGCCACCGCGGGGATCACCTGGACGGCCGAGGCGCCCGTGCCGATCACGGCGACGCGCTTGCCCCGGATCTGTGTCGAATGGTCCCAGCGGGCTGTGTGGACAGTCGTCCCCGCGAATGTCTCGGCGCCGGGGATGTCGGGCAGCTTCGGCTGGCTGAACACGCCCGTTGCGCCGATCACGTAGCGGGCTGTGACGCGCTGCCCGTCGGCGGTCTCGACGTTCCAGGCGGCGGCGGCCTCGTCGAACGTAGTGGCGATGACCCGGGTGTTGAGACGGAAGTGCCCCCGCACGCCGTACTTGTCGACGCAGTGCTCGGCATAGCCCTTCAGCTCGTGTCCCGGCGCGTAGACACGCGACCAGTCGCTGCGCTTCTCGAACGAGAACTGGTAGCTGAAGGACGGGATATCGACGGCCACCCCGGGGTAGGTGTTCCAGTGCCAGGTGCCGCCGACGCCGTCCGCCTCGTCGAGCACGACGAAGTCAGAAAAGCCCGCCTGCCGGAGCTTGATCGCAGCGCCGATCCCTGCGAACCCGGCGCCGATGACAACGATCTCATGGTCGATCGCTCGCTCCATCCCGGGCCGTACCGTACTATAAACGTGCGATGCGTACAACAGGTGGACGTTCTGTGGTGACGGCGGATGGCAAGGGCTCGCTAACGCTCGATCGCGGCCTGCGGGTGTTACGGGTACTCGCCGAGAACCCCGATGGGCTATCCGTGACGGACCTGGCACGAGAAATGTCGACCCATCGCGCGGGGATGTACAGGATGCTCGGCCCACTGTCGGACCAAAGGCTCATCGTGCGTGCGGGGGACGGGCGCTTCCAGCTCGGTATCGGCCTGATCGAGCTCGCAAGCGGCGTACGAACCAGGCTGCAGGAGGTCGCCCTGCCCGAGCTGCAGACACTGGCGGACACCGTCGGTGCAACGACGGCACTAACGTTCCGCGATGGCGATCAGGCAGTTGTCGTTTCGGTGCTCGAGCCGCGTAGCTCAGACGTACACATTGCGTATCGGACCGGGCTGCGACATCGCCTCGACCAGGCGGCGTCTGGGATCGCGATCCTTGCAGCACAGCCCTTCCGTACAGACGAGCGGGAAGCGGTCACTCAGGCGCGCGCGCGAGGCTGGGCACAATCCGAAGGAGAGCTGCTGGCCGGTGTCACCGGTGTTGCCTCGGCGATCGCCGCATCGGGAGAGGGCGCGGAGGCGAGCGTCAGCGCGGTTTGGATCGGCGAGCGTGAGATCGAGCAGGTCGCGAGGCTCGTACTCGACGCCGCCGACCGGATCGCGGCGAGCGTGGGCGGGGCAAACAGTTCGTGACGCTGGTTGCCCACCGGCGCACGTGCGGTAGCGTCAGCGGCCTCGGGCGTCTACACGGAACGTGTCGCGTCCGCGTTTGGCCTCGGCGTCGGGAGGCGTAGACTCGGCGTGCATCCCACCGAGCAAATGGAGGCGACCGTGACCCTGATCTCTTCGTCCCCCTACCGAGCGTCCCGCCTCGCGGTCGCGACAGTTGCCGCGCTGGTGGTCCTCTGCCCCGCCGCATCCGCCCGCGTCCGGGACCACACCCCACCCGTCTTCGGAGGACTGGCATCGGCCACGACGTGCATCCCCGGGCCAATCGGTCCCGGCATACAGCGCAGCTACCACCTTTCCTGGGAAGCCGCGAACGACAACAAGACACGCTCACGAGCGATCGTCTACGAGATCTACCAGTCCACCGGCCCGGGCTTGGAGAACTTCTCCCAGCCCACCTACACCTCGAAGCGCGGCAGGCTCTTCTTCGACACGCCCGCGCTGGCTTCCACGGAAGCCTTCTATTTTGTCGTGCGGGCAAGGGACAGGGCCGGAAACGAAGACACCAACACGATCGAGCGGGAAGGCGTCAACCTCTGCGTCTGAGCTGCAACGGCCTGAGACTCGCCTTCCTGATGCCCAGAGCGTCGAGGGTATCGCCGCGCCGCTGATCCCGGCGGGGGCGCGCGGGCGAGAGCGTTACCGCCCCCGGACGGCGTAGGTCAGGTGGGTCACCCGCTGCGTCGGCTCCGCGCCGACCGGCTCCAGGGCCACGAGGCCCGCGTCCACGCCCTCGAACAGGCGGATCCCGGAGCCGAGCAGCACGGGTGAGAGCGCGACCGTGAACTCGTCGATCAGGCCGGCGTTCACATACTCCAGGATCGTTGCGCCGCCGCCCGCGATGATCGGCCTACGTCAAGCGCGAATATAGTCGGCGGGTAGACCACTGGTCACTGACCTTGCGCCGTTCACCCGCGTGGGCCCTCCGCGTCCTTCAACCGCGGGGTACCAACTCGGCGGCGTCACCTCGAGTACCACGTTGAAGGAGGAGTAGTGAGCCCGCCCCAGACGAAGTCAGCGCTGATAGTGAACACTTGGGTCGTCGAGGACGGCCGCCAGAAGGAGTTCGTCGACGGACTCATCTCGCTCCTCGAGCATCTCAGGAGCGTCGAAGGATTTGAACAGGCGCAGATCCTCAAAGGGACAAACCCCACCCGCTTCGTCTCGATGGCGACGATGCGCTCGACCCAGGACCGCCAGCGAGCGATCGAGGACCATCAGACGCGAGCCCTGCTGCGGGGACTGCAGCGGATTGCCCGCTCGGACCACGACAGCTATACGGTTCTACGGGGGTTCGAGCCGAGGATCTGAGGCTTTCTGCTTTGCTCACAACGGACTGCGCAACCGGGCGGATACGAGCACATCCAGCTCCTGAAGCCCTGTGCGGTCGGTTCACCGCCGTGGGAGGGTGAGAAACGCGATGAGCACAACCGAGCTACAGAGGGTCGCGATCATCAGCGGTGCGTCCAAGGGCATCGGTGCCGGGCTGGTCACGGCGTTCCGTGGCGCCGGCTACCGAGTGGCGGGGGCAGCACGGACGATCGCCGCCTCCGACGACGCGGACTTCCTTTCCATTGAGGGTGACATCACTCATGTCGAGACTGCCGAGCGCGTTGTCCAGCAGACGCTCGCGCGCTTCGGACGCGTCGACACCGTCGTCAACAACGCCGGGATCTACATTGGCAAGCCCTTCACCGACTACACGCCCGCGGACTACGCCGCGATCAGCGCGGTGAACCTGGCCGGGTTCTTTCACTTGGCCCAGCGAGCGATCGGCCCCATGATCGCCCAGGGCAGCGGCCATATCGTGAACGTAACGACCAGCCTCGTCGAACACGCCAACAGCAGACAGCCCTCGGCCCTGGCATCGCTCACCAAGGGAGGGCTGGCCGCGGTAACCAGGTCGCTGGCGACCGAGTACGGGTCGCGCGGCGTTCGCGTGAACGCCGTTTCTCTCGGGGTCATCAAGACCCCGGAGCACGATCCGGCGTCCTACGACGGCCTCGCGGCAGAAAATCTGCTCGGCCGCCTGGGAGAGATCGCCGACGTCGCTGACGGGGTCCTCTATCTGGAGCGCGCCAGGTTCGTCACCGGTGAGATCCTCCATATCGATGGTGGACAGACCGCCGGGCACTGACGTTGGCACGACCTCGCCACGTGCCCGTCGGATGATCTTGACTTCTGCTCGGATGAGAGGGAGAGTGTCCGCGACCCGACGGGAGTCTCCGATCGAGGCATCGCCCGGGGGACAACGCGGCGCCGGGCTGCGGCGCCCCGACCGATGGAGGCGAGATGAGCAGTGTTGAGGTGGGCGGTGCCGTAGCAGCGGACACCGCGCAGGTGAAGGCCGGCGAGTTCAGGCTCGAGGTCGTTGTCCTGGCGGTGGCGGATGTCGACCGGGCGAAGGAGTTTTATGGACGCCTTGGCTGGCGACTGGATGCCGACGTCGCCCAGGGTGAGGCGTTCCGCATCGTCCAGTTCACCCCTCCCGGCTCCGGGTGCTCGATTCAATTTGGCACAAACCTCACGGCGGAGCCGCCCGGCTCGACCCAGGCCCTATATCTGATCGTCCCTGACATCGAGGCGGCGCGTGGGGAGTTGCTCGCTCGCGGTGTGAATGTGAGTGAGGCGTTCCACGAGGGGGCGCCCGGCGCCCGCTTTCACGACGCCGGCCGTGTGAACGGGCCGGCGCCGGATCGCAGCACCTACGGCTCATTCGCGGCCTTCAGCGATCCGGATGGCAATGGCTGGCTCCTCCAGGAGATCACGACGCGGCTGCCCGGTCGCTGAAAGGAGAGGTCGATGGCCACGGCGTATGAGTCGGTGGAGGCGCTCGCGGATGCGTTGAGGCGGGCGGCTGCGGCACACGGAAAGCACGAGCAGCGAACGGGCCGGGCGGATCCGGACTGGCCCGACTGGTACGCGCTCTACATGGTGCGCGAGTGCGCCGGCGAGGAGCTGCCGACATGAGCAACGACTATGACGTGATCGTGCTGGGCGGAGGCTCGCCGGGCGAGCACTGCGCCGGAGCTCTGGCGGACGGCGGTCTGCGGGTGGCCGTCGTGGAGCGCGAGCTCGTGGGTGGGGAGTGCTCCTACTGGGCCTGCATCCCGTCGAAGACCTTGCTGCGCCCGGGCGAGGCGGTTCATGGGGCGCGCGAGGCCGCCGCGAGCGCCGAGGTCGACGTCGAGGCCGTTTTTGCCTGGCGTGACTTCATGGTCTCCGACTACTCCGACGCCGGGCAGGAGCTCTGGTTGGCCGACCGCGGCATAGATCTGCTGCGCGGTAGCGGACGGCTCGCCGGCCCGGGCATCGTCGAGGTCGACGGCGTGAGGCACACGACCGACCACGTGGTACTCGCCAACGGTGCCGATCCCGTCGTGCCGCCTGTGCCGGGCCTTCGCGAGCTCGAGGGCGTTTGGACCAACCGCGAGGTGACATCGATGAAGGCGGTGCCTCGCCGTCTTCTGATCCTCGGTGGCGGGCCGGTCGGCGTGGAGATGGCACAGGCCGTTCGTCGACTCGGCGGCGAGGTGGCGGTGATCGACATGGCCGAGCACGTGCTCGGACGGGAGCCGGCGCCACTCGGCGAGGGACTGGGCGAGGTTCTGAGCCGTGAGGGCATCGAGCTCGTCCTGTCCGCCAACGCGACCGCCGCAAGACGCGAGGGCGAGAACTACGTGATCGAGATCGACGACGGGCGCGAGCTGCGCGGTGACCGGCTGCTGGTGGCCACCGGCCGGCGTCCGCGGGTGATGGGGCTCGGCCTCGAGACGGTCGGCGTCGAGCCCGACTCGCATGGCGTGCCGGTCGATGCGCACCTGCGCGCGGCGGAGAAAGTGTGGGCGATCGGAGATGTGAACGGCCTCTGGCCGTTGACACACGTCGGCAAGTACGAGGGCGATGTGGTTGCCGCCAACATCCTCGGCGAGCCGCGAAAGGCCAGCTACGAGGCCGTTCCGCGCGTCGTCTACACCGACCCGCAAGCCGCGGCGGTGGGGGCTCCCGCTGGCCGTTTCAGCGCGACGGCCCCGGTATCGGGGCTGGCCAAGACGGCCACCTACACCCGCGGTTACGCCGACAGCAACGGCTTCCTGACCCTGCTCAGCGACGGCCGGCGCTTGACGGGCGCCTATGCTCTCGGCCCTGAGGCGGGCGAGTGGCTCCAGCAGGCAACACTCGCGATCCGTGCCCACATTCCACTCGATGTTCTGGCCGACACGATCCAGCCATTCCCGACGTTCTCGGAGATCTACATCGCCGCTCTGAAAGCACTCCATGTCGAGATAGCCACCGCATCCAAGGCCGTAGGCTCGCGACCGCCGATGGCGAGCTGACGGATTGACGACGGCGGTGAGGAAACCAACAAGGAGCTGATCGTGCGCCCTGACATTGCACCCGGCGGGACGTTTCCCGACTACGAACTGACCGACCACACCAAGACGCGACGCACCCTGAGCGACCTGCAGGGAAACGACCCGATGGTCCTCATCCTCTCTCGTGGGCACTACTGCCCCAAGGACCACCAGCAACACCTTGAACTGGCAGCGGCCTATTCGAAGATCGCCGTCGCCTACACGCAGATCGTCACAGTCTCGACTGACAACATCGTCGAGTCCCGCGAGTTTCGCGCCGCGGTCGGCGCCCAGTGGACGTTCCTCTCCGACGCCGGGCGCAAGATACAGAAGGACCTCGACATCCAGGAGTACACCGACCCCCACCACGATCCCATGGTCCCGCATACCCTCGTTCTCAAGCCGGGACTCGTCATCCACAGCCTCTACAACGGCTACTGGTTCTGGGGCCGGCCATCGCTCGAGGACCTTCGTCGCGACCTTCGCGAGGTGACACGCGAGATCCGGCCCGACTGGGATTTGGCCGCCCCCGGCCTTCGCGAGGCATGGCAGGCGGGCGACCGCTCGGCGTTCTATGGCGAGTCGGAGCCGGACCCCGGTCTCGGGCGAGCAGGCGAACCCCAGCCGGAGTGATTGGACGTCACCCACGATGAACGAGAGGGGCTCGTCGAATGCCTTTTAGCCCTGAGTTGTTCTCGGCGTCCGTGCTGGAGGGACTGCAGGAGAGGCGACAGCACGAGCTTGTGAGAGTTCCATATTTCGACGGTTTGATGGCGGGCGAGCCCGAGGCGTTGGTCGGGTCGTTCGCCGCTGCGCCCGAGCTGCACGATCCCGTGCGCGGGCGCGTCAAGGGCACGCGGAACTTCAGGACGTTCGTGTCCGAAGCGAGCTCGTGGCTGCGGCGCCACCACGTCTCGGTGCAGGACGTCGGGCACGTGATCGCCGAGCGAGGCGGATTCGAGGAGGTGATCCTCCATTTTGACGCTCAGAATGGGCGAGTCGCTCTTCCCGCCGTGATCGTGGCCGATCTCAGCTCCGACGGGCGCATCGAGGAGCTGCGGGTCTACTTCAGCACCCTGCCGCTCGCGGGCCGCCATACCCACCGGCCACCGCTCCTGCAACCCGATCCCGAGCTGCGCGAGCCGGAGGTCGTGCGTAACTACCAGGGTGCGCTCGCGGCGGGCGACATCGACGGGGTCCTCGCGGCCTTCGAGTCGGATGGCTACGTCCAGGAGCCTGCAGGGGCCCGGCACTTTCACGGAGATCCCGACGCCCTGCGCGAGTTCTACGAACTGCAGCTTTCGAGGGGCGGCGGTATCGCACGGGAGCACTGCGCCGTGATCGACGATGGGAGCTCGTGCGCCCTTGAGTACAACCTCGTGCGGTGGGGCTCGACGGAGATTCCACCGCAGGCCGGGGTGGCCGTCTACGTTGGCGGTCAGAGCGGCAAGCTGGCCGCGGCGCGGATCTACGACGACACCGATCCCTCTCTGGGTCTCGCCACCTGAGCCGTCCGGAGGAGGTTGCAATCCGGCTCAACGAGAGGTGACTGAGCAGTCGATCCCGAGCATTAGGTCAATCCCAACAACGGAGGTCAGCATGAGCACGATCGGCGAGCAGATGGTCTTGGCTCACTTCATCGTTTCTGATGATGTCGAGCGGTCCCGCCGCTTCTACACGGATGTACTCGGCGGGAAGACGGTCATCTCCGGCGAGGCGGGCGACGAGGTGACGTACGTCGCGCTTGCCAACAGCTGGATCATCATCAACATCGGTGGAGGCCCGACCGACGACAAGCCGACCGTCACGCTCGAGACACCGCCCGACCCCGATCGAGTGAGCAGCTTCCTCAACATCCGGGTCGCCGACATCCAGGCCGTTTACGCCGAGTGGAGCGCGCGGGGCGCTCAATTCCTGACCCCTCCGACGCAGCACGAGACCGAGATCCGCTGCTACATCCGCGACCCCGACGGCTATGTGATCGAGGTTGGCCAGACGACGCTGGCCAGAGGTTGGCGTCCACCGTCCTGAGCGCCCGTGCGACGGGCCAACGACTCGAGACAACGGAGGAGTAGACGATGTCCGCATCCGCAGCCGCAGGGGGCCGTGAGAGCGAGTCACTGGGTCAGCGCGCCACCCGGAGTATCAGGCACCCGCTTGCGCGGACCCTGTTGTTCCTGACCTTCACGACCGGCCTGGTGGATGCGGCCAGCTATCTCGGGCTCGGACGGGTGTTCACGGCCAACATGACCGGCAACATCGTCTTCCTCGGCTTCGGGATCGCCGGCAGGGGAGGCCTCCCCGTCGTCGCGCCGCTCGTCTCGCTCGGTGCCTTCCTCGTCGGCGCCGGCGCAGGGGGCGTCCTTGCGGTGAGGATGGCAGGCCGCCACTCTCACCACTTTGCATGGGCGCTCGCGATCGAGGCGTCGTTGATCGCGATCGCGGCGGTCGTGGCCGCTGCCATAAACGTCGAGCCGAACGCCCTCTCGGGCGACTCCGTCATCGCGCTGCTCGCGCTGGCCATGGGCCTTCGCAACGCGACCATTCGCCGGATCGCCGTCCCGGACCTGACGACGACGGTGCTGACGATGACGCTGACCGGACTTGCCGCGGACTCGCTGCTTTTCGGCGGCACGGGGGAGGGCTCGACGCGAAGGATTGCCGCCGTGCTCGCGATGCTCATGGGAGCCTTGGCGGGGGCGCTGTTGCTGACGAGTGGCCTGTTCCTCCCGCTGGCCCTCGCGGCTGCGATCGCACTCGCTGCATTGTTACTCTACGTCCCCGCGGCGCGACGGGGAGCATGAGGACATGACGCGACTGATGATCATCATCGCAAGCACCCGTCCCGGGCGCGTCGGGCTGCCCGTGGGCCTGTGGTTCGATGCCCGGGCGCGTGCTCGCGGGGGCTTCGACGTTGATCTCGCCGACCTCGCAGAGATCAACCTGCCCTTCATGGATGAGCCGAATCACCCCCGCCTTCAGCGGTATACGAAGCAGCACACAAAGCAATGGAGCGCGCGCGTGGCGGCGGCGGAGGCGTTTGCCTTCGTCACGCCCGAGTACAACTACGGCCTCTGTGCGCCGCTGAAGAACGCGATTGACTACCTCCACAACGAGTGGAACTACAAGCCCTTCGGCTTCGTCTCCTACGGTGGGGTGTCCGCGGGGACACGGGGCGTCCAGATGGCCAAGCAGGTCCTGAGCCCGCTGCGCATGTTCCCGGTCGCCGAGGCCGTCTCCATTCCATTCGTCGCGAGCTTCATCGACGACGAAGAGCGGCTCGCGGCAAACGATGTTATGAACCAGGCGGCAGACGCGATGCTCGACGAGCTGGCGCGGGTCAGCGGCGCACTCGCGACGCTACGCGCCGGAGAGGCCGTCTGAGTAGTCAGACCTGCCCCACTCGCCGGTAGTGCTCCCCGACCGCGAGGATGTGGTCGTGCATCCGCTGCTTGGCGAGATCGACATCCCCGGCCCGGATTGCGGCCAGGATGGCGTGGTGCTCCTCGATGTCCCAGGCGCGGAACTCATCCGTCGCATAGAGCTCGCCGGCGCGTTCGATCATCAGCGCCACGAACGACTCCTCAACCCCAGCGAGCACCTCGTTGTGGGCAGCCTCCGCCACGGCCACGTTGAAATCGGTCGCCGGTTTGAGGGCTTGCTCGACCGGCGCGCCGCCGGCGGCCTCGAGATCGGCGATCGTCTCCTCGATTCGTGCGAGGTCGGCAGCCGTCCGCCGTTGTGCGGCGAGTCCTGCGATCTCCACCTCGACCACGAGGCGAGCCTCGAGGAACTCCTGGGTTACGCCCTTGGTGAGTGCGCGCTGAAGGGCGTCTGAAGCGCCATCCTGGCTCCCCCGTTCGAGCACGAAGACGCCCTGGCCGTGACGGATCTCGACGTGGCCCATCAGGGCAAGGCCGTTGAGTGCCTCGCGGACCGTGGAGCGCCCGACACCCAGGTCGCGTGTCAGCTCCCTTTCCGAGGGCACGCGGGCACCGGGCTCGAGATCGGCGATGGCCGCGAGCAGTTGCTGCGCGACAGTCTCGGTCAGCTTCTGACGGGGTGCTCGCTGTAGTGAAAGGGCGCTCGCATCCTCGGATTCGCCCTGATCCCCCATGGAGACCAGGATAGCCAAGGGCGGCAGGTCTCCTGCTGATCCTGTTATCAGCTCTCTTGCCGAGGCGGGCGTCGGAGCGCCAGGGGAGAACGGGACCGCGAGTATGCTTCAGCTGCTTTGGCCACGAAGCGGGGAACAGCCGAGGAACCAGACCTCGCTCTGAGCAGGGCGCCGCGTCGCAAGCTCGCGGAGACCGTCGGAGCCCAGCTGGCCGATGCCGTCCGTGACCTTCCGCCGGGTACCCGGGTTCCCTCTGAGCGGGACCTGATGAAGAGCCTCGGCGTAGGTCGCTCCACGATCCGCGAGGCGCTCAACGGGCTCGCACTGATGGGCCTGGTCGATATCCGTCACGGGCTCGGCGTATTCGTCGCCGACCGTCCAGCCGAGCAGGAGATCGAGCTCTCCGATCTCGACAAAGCCCTGCTCAAGGGCGTCACACGGGACTTCATCGAGGCGCGCCTGGTCGTCGAGGTCGAGGTCGCCCGCCTGGCCGCCGAGCGTCGTACCGATGCCGACCTGCAGCGGATCGCCGAGACGATCGAGGCGCTGAGGTCCAAGGGGGACGCCCCGACCGATGAGGCACTCGAGCCCGCCACCCAGTTCAATCTCGCGGTGGCCGACGCGGCGCACAACGAGGTTCTCGCGGGCGTGATCGGCTCTTTTGTGCAACTGATGCTCGAGCGCGCCGGGACGCTCTACGAGCGCGAGGACTTTCGCGCCTGGGACGTAGCCGAGCACACGCTGATATACGAGGCCATCGCCGCCTCGGACCCCGAGCTTGCGGCGACCCGCATGCGCGAGCACATCCTCGCGATCGGCGAGCACTATCGCGACGTAGGCGCCGCCTGAGCGCCCGCCGGCCCGCCCAAGGACGCCCTCGGGGCCTGGTTGCCGGTCGGCATCAGGCTGCTTGACAACGCTGCGGCGATGATGTTATAAACGGCTTATCAGGTCATCAGTCCAGTAAGGGGGGGATTTGCCCCGGAGTGCGCAAGCGATCAGCCGCAGGGGCGCGTCCGATCAGGGCGCACCGCCTCTGATGCCCGAGGCGACGAGGTGGGGGGACCTCCTGTTCCTCTCGGGGCGAGCCGCCGTCGACCCGGTCAGCTTCGAGCTGCTCGCCCAGGACTTCACGTCCCAATGCCGGATCGTGCTCGACGAGATCGAGTCGGTCCTCGCGGCGTGCGGCTCCGCGATGGAGCATGTTCTGCGCCTCGAGTGCTTCCTGGCCGAGGCCGCAGACTTCCCCGCTTGGAACACCCTCTTCAGCGAGCGTTTCCCGGGTTGGCGACCGGCCCGGACGACTCTCGTCAGCGCGTTCGCCCTTGAGGGGATGCTGATCGAGATCCAGGTCACCGCGGGTGTTCCCTCGTGAGCGATGAACGTCGAACCATCGTCGTCGGCGGCGGGGTGGCGGGGCTGTGCACGGCCTACTACCTGGCCAGGCGGGGCGAGCCGGTCACGATCCTCGAGTCGAATCGGATCGGCAGCGGGGCCTCAGCCGGCAACGGCGGGTGGCTCTGCCCCGCGCAGGCCGGGCCGCTGCCCGAGCCCGGGCTGACCCTGATGGGAATGAGGGCCCTGCTCAACCGAGACTCGGCGCTGTACTTCAAGCCCTCCAAGCTCGCTGAGCTGACGCCGTGGCTGCTCCGTTTCTGGTCCTACTGCAACGCCGGCGCCTACCGGCACGGCCTGAGCGCGATGGCAATGCTCGGCTCACGCGTCTTCGAGCTTGTCGCAGCGATGGAGCAGGAGGGCATCGAGTTCGAGCTCCATCGACAGGGGATGCTGATGGCGTCTCGGGACCCGGACGATTTGCGCAAGGAGCTCATCAAGCTGCAGCCGATGCGCGAGTTCGGCTACGAACTGCCGGACGACATCCTGCTCGACGACGATCTGCGTGAGGTCGAGCCTTCGCTCTCCGCCGAGGTGCGGGCCGGCTTCGTGGTGCCTCAGCACTGGCATGTACGGCCCGAGTCCTTCAACCAGGGCGTCGCGGTCGCTGCGCGGGACCTCGGCGTCGAGATCCTCGAGGGCGCCGAGGTGCTCGACTTCGTCGTCGAGGGCAACAGGGTCACCGGCCTGCGAACGGCCGCCGGCGACCGCCGCGCCTCGTCGGTCGTCCTCGCGGCCGGCTCCTGGACGCCGCGTCTCGCCGCTCGGATCGGGGTCGATGTGCCCGTCCAGGCGGGCAAGGGCTACAGCTTCATGGTCCGCCCCTCGGTCACGCCACGGCACGCGATCCTGCTGACCGACGTTCACGTCGGTTGCACGCCCTTCGGTGAGGGGATGAGGATCGGCGGCACGATGGAGTTCAGTGGGGTCAACCTTCGTCTCGACCGGCACCGGATCGACCACACGATTGCAGGTGCCCGCTCCTCGTTCCTCGAGTGGCAGGAGCCCTCGGTCCGCTCCGAATGGGCCGGCATGCGCCCGATCGCGCCCGACGGGCTGCCGGTGATCGGTGCTGCTGAGCCGTTTGAGAACGTCTACCTGGCGACCGGCTATGCGATGCAGGGAATGACCCTGGGGCCGCCTGCCGGCGAGGCGTTGGCCGACTACATCACCACGGGCAGGCGCCCGGCCGTCCTCGACCCGTTCGCGCCCGACCGCTTCCCCCGGTTCCCCTGGCCGGCGAGGAGGGCCCCGCGTTGATGGTCACTGAGGAGCGCCGCCGATTGCGTGTCGCCATCGCCGGCTCGGGCAACATCGGCACCGACCTGATGCTGAAGATCGATCGCAACCCACACCTCGAGCTGGCCGGGGTTGCCGGAATCGACCCGGACTCGGACGGGCTGGCGACGGCATCGGCTCGCGGCCACTGGACGACTTCCAGGGGGCTCCTCGACATGCTCGAGCAGCTCGACGGCATCGACCTGGTCTTCGACGCGACGTCCGCGAAGGCCCACCAAGAGCACGCGCGGCTGCTCGCCGAGCGAGACATCCGCTCGGTCGACCTGACGCCGGCCGCGCTGGGCCCGGCGGTGATCCCGCTGGTGAACCTGCGCGAGCATCGCGCGGCGCCGGATGTGAATCTCGTCACATGTGGCGCCCAGGCGACGGTCCCGATCGTCGCGGCCATTTCACGTGTTGGGCCGATCTCCTACGCCGAGATCGTCTCGACCATCTCCTCGAGATCGGCAGGGCCGGGCACGCGACAGAACATCGACGAGTTCACCGTGCGCGACGGCTCGGGCGCTCGAGACCGTCGGGGGTGCGCGAGCGAGGCAAGGCGATCGTGCTGCTGAACCCGGCCGACCCGCCGATCGTTATGCGAAACACCGTTTTTGCGGATATCGGCGAGGTCGACGAGGAGGCACTGGTGCTCGAGCTGAGGGCGACGGTGGCGTCCGTGTCTGCATATGTGCCCGGCTACCGGCTCACCGCCGACCCGCTGTATCAGCGACGGAACCGTTACGGTCCTGCTCGAGGTCCGAGGTGCGGGCGACTATCTGCCCGAGTACGCTGGGAACCTCGACATCATGACCGTCCGCCGCCGTCCAGGTGGCGGAGTTGTTCGCGGCGGAGGCGCAGGCATGAGCGGGCCGGGGCGGGTGAAGATCGTCGACACGACGGTGCGAGACGGTTCGCACTCGGTGGCGCACCGGTTCACCCCCGAGCAGGTCGCGACGGTCGGCGGCGGCGCTCGACCGGGCGGGCGTCTGGGCGGTTGCCGTGGGTCATGGGGACGGCCTGGGGTCGGCCTCCCGTCAATACGGCTTCCCCGCGCATCCCGACCCCGAGCTGATCGCGGCCGTCGCCGCTGTCGTCAAACAGAGCCTCATCGCCACGGCACTGCTGCCGGGGATCGGCACCAAGGAGGATCTCCGGGCAGCGCACGACGCCGGCGCATCGCTCGTCAGGGTTTCGACGGTCTGCACCGAGGCGGACATCGGCATCCAGCATCTCGGTCTCGCCCGGGAACTCGGCATGGTTGCCCACAGCCATCTCAACATGGCCCACATCGCGACGGCCGCGCAGAATCGCCGAGAGCGCACGCATCGTCGCCGACGCCGGTGGCGAAGCCGTCTATCTGGTCGATTCGGCGGGCGCCATGATGCGCGATGACGTCCGCTTCGCGGTCGAGGCCCTCCGGGGCGTCCTGCCGGCCGAGGTCGAGATCGGCATCCACGAGCACAACAACCTCTCGCTGGCCGTCTCCAACAGTGTCGCGGCGGTCGAAGAGGGCGCGACGCTGATCGACGTCACGCTCGCCGGTATGGGAGCGGGCGCCGGAAACTGCCAGGCCGAGCCGCTCGTCGCGGTGCTGCATCGCCTCGGCTATGAGACGGGCGTTGATCTGTTCGAGCTGCAGGACATCGCAGACCACTACGTGCGGACCGAGCTGATGCCGGGCTCTGTGGTGATCGACAGGCTCACCGGGACGCTGGGCTTCGCGGGCGTGCCGGCCAGCTTCCTGCTGCACACGATCCGTGCCGGCGAGCGTTTCGGCATCGATCCGCGGGAGATCATCGTGGAGCTCGGGAAGCTCAAGGCGGTCGTCGGGCAGGAGGACATGATCCTCGAAGTCGCCGCCAGGCTGTCCAAGGCAGCCGCACCAGCCTCGGATGCCGTCAGCTCCTAGCTGGATGGAGGAGAGCGCGCCACTGATCGTCCTCGACGACGACCCCACCGGGGCGCAGGCGCAGGCGGGTGTGCCGGTGGCGCTCGAATGGGGTTCCGAGCTGCTCGCCGATCTCGCCGCCCGGCGTCCGGCGGCGATCCACATCCTCACGAACACCCGCGCCCTGACGGCGCAGGAGGCACAGAGCGTGACCCGCGAAGCGGCCGCGGCGGCAGCCGTGGCGTTCGGTGACGCGCGGACCGTCCTGCGCGGCGACAGTACCCTCCGTGCCCACCTCCTGCCGGAGTACATGGGGCTGCGCGAAGCACGGTTCGCCCAGCGAACGCCGGTCCTGATGCTCGTCCCCGCGCTGCCCGCGGCCGGTCGGATCACTGAAGGTGGATCTCATTACCTGCGCGCCGGCGGGGAGCTGGTTCCGCTCGACAGGACCGAGTACTCGCGGGACGCCGAGTTTGCCTACCGGAGCTCCCGCCTGCTCGATTGGGCGGATGAGCGCTCGATGGGCTTCTTCCCCGCGGCCGACGGACGTGAGATGCACCTCGATCAGCTGCACGCCGAGGGGCCCGGTGCGCTCGCCGGTGCGCTGCTGGAGCTCTCGGAGCGGGGATCTCCGGCGGTCCTTGCCGTGGACAGCGCCACCGAGGAGGATCTTGTCATTGTCGCCGCCGGACTGCGTGCGGCAGAGCAGGCCGGTGCGGCGGTCGTCGTCCGTAGCGCTCCCGCTTTCGTCGGTGTCCTCTCTGGCGCCACGGCCCGCGGGTTCCAGCCTCTCCCGAGCGGGGAGGCGAGGATCCTGGTGATGTGCGGCTCACACGTGCCGACAAGCACCCGGCAGCTCTCACGGCTGGCCGAGCAGCGGCCGGAGAGCGTCGTCTGGCTGTCCGTGCAGCGTCTGACCGGCGGGCGTTGCGCCGATGAGGTCGCGGCCGCGGCAGCCGCCACGTGCGATCGTTTGAGGACCGGTGGGCTGGCGGTCGTCGCCACCTCCCGGGCCGTGCTGGACTCTGCCGATCGGGTCCATGATGGAGCCACGATCGCCTCGGGGCTTGCCGCTGTGCTCGCGAGGGTCCGCGAGCGGACGGACATCGTCATCTCGAAGGGCGGGATAACCTCGGCCGTGAACATTCGCGAGGGACTGGACAGTGGGTTGGCGGAGGTGCTCGGGCCGGTGAAGGACGGTATCTCGCTCTGGAGCGTTGACACGCCCGAGCGCAAGGCGCTGCCGTTCGTTGTCTTCCCGGGAAACGTCGGTGGCGATGATGATCTCTTCGATCTCGTTCAGGCGATTGGCGCGGCGGCATGATCGCCGGACTCTCCGACGTCCTCGGCGTGCCCGGCTGCGGACGGGCGGTCGGCGCCTTCACGGCCTACGACCTGGAGACGGCATGGGGAGTGCTCGCCGCGGCCGAGCAGCGGGGCACTGCGGTGATCCTGCTTGTCAGCGGGGCCGCATTCGACGCCCCGCGGGGGACACAGCTCTCCGAGGCTCTCGCGACGGCGGCTCGGCTCGCGGCGGTTCCCGTCTGCATCCAACTCGATCACATCTCGGACATGGCAGTCATCGAGCGCGCCGGACGGCTCTCCTACGGTGCCGTCATGGCCGACGGCTCCAAGCTCGATTTCCGGGGGAACATCGAGCTCGTCGCCGAGGCTCGCAAGGTCCTCGGTCCCGGTGGGCCCGAGGTCGAGGGAGAGCTCGGCCATCTCGCCGGCGGCGAGGACGTGGCACGTGCGGTGACGGCCGGCCACCTGACCGACCCCGATCAGGTGGCTGACTTCGTCGCACAATCAGGTCTCAGCTGTCTCGCGGTGTCGATCGGCAATGTGCACGGAACCTACGCCGAGCCACCACGGCTGGACTGGGATCGGCTCGCCCGGATTCGCGAGGCCACCTCTGTTCACCTCTCGCTGCACGGCGCCTCCGGCCTCAGCGACGCCGACATCTCGCGCGCCGTCGGGCTCGGGATCACCAAGGTCAATGTCAACCTCGAGTTGCGCCAGGCCTATATCGAGGCCACCGGGCAGGGGCTCGACGAGGTATCGGAGGGGTACAACATGCTCGAGCTCCACGACCGGCAGGTGGCTGCCGTAGAAGCTGTCGCCGGGGCCAAGATCGACATCTTTGCGGGCGCGGCATGACCGTCATCAGGCGCCTGGATCACATCGCGATCGCCGTCAAGGACACCGCCGCGGCACTTGCGCAGTTCCAGACCGGCTACGGGCTGGAGGTCATCTCGAGCGAAGAGATCGAGCAGCCGCATGTACGGCTGACATACATCGATTGCGGCAACGCGATGATCCAGCTGGTCGAGCCACTCGACGACGCCGGCCCGATAGCCGAGTTCCTCGGCGCGCGGGGGGAGGGGCTGCATCACATCTGCTTCGGCGTCGACGACGTTGGCGGCGCCGCCCAGGCCCTGTCGCCGACGCAGACACCGCCTCGCGCGATCGGGAGCGGCCGCGGCCGGCGATCTGCTTTCGTCGCCGGCGAGGCGCCCTGCGGCGTGCCTGTCGAGGTGACCGAATTCAGTCTCGGTGACGACGTCCATGCCGTACCCGGCTGGATTGCGCCGCCCGAGGGGAGCCCGGAATGACCCGGTTTTCGGGGCTGTTTGGGCCGTCAGAGGAGTCTGTGCACATTGGTACATCATCTGGTAGGATGACCAGATAAGCAGGCATATTGATAAACGTCCTGTACAGGATGGGGGAGGCGTCTCGATGCGACGGTGGATTGCCCGCGAGTCATCACTTGGACAGTCATCTCGGCACACGATGCGGAGCGTGGCAGCGCTGCTGCTCGCAGTTGCCATGGCAGCCTTCCTGGCTGCTTGCGGCAGCAGTAGCAGCAGTTCGTCGACCGAATCCGGCGGCAAACCCGTCAGCGGTGGAACGCTGCGGTTCGCCCGCAGCGAAGACGCCGATGTCGGGTTGAACCCGATCAACGCCCCCAGCAACGGGTCGATCTTCATCATCACCCAGATCTTCGACCAGCTGGTGGAGATGGGAGCGGGCAATGAAGTCGAGCCCGGACTTGCGACGTCGTGGGAAAAATCAGCCGACGGTCTGAGCTGGACGTTCCATCTGCGCCAGGCCTCCTTCTCCAACGGCGAACCGGTTACGGCCGAAGACGTGAAGTTCTCAATCGAACGGTTTGCCGACCCGAAGATCAACGTCGCCTACCCTGCGCTCGGCGAAGCGATCAAGGATGTTCAGGTCGTGAACCCGCAGACGGCCGTCATCCACCTCAAGCACGTCAGCGCGCCGCTGCTTGACAACGTCGCGATGTTCGCCGCTTCGATCACGCCGAAGAAGGTCGTCGAAAAGGTCGGCGAAAAGGCGTTCTCCGAACACCCGGTCGGCTCCGGGCCGTTCATGCTGACCCTTTACAAGCGCGGCCAGAAGACTGAACTGGGACGCAACCCGCACTACTGGCGGACCGGTCAGCCCTATCTCAACAACGTCGTCTTCGAATACTCCCCGGATGCGAACACGCGCGTCTTGAAGCTGCGATCCGCCGAAGCTGATGTCGCGAACGCGATTCCCTACAACCAGGTCTCCTCGCTCAACGGAACCGAAGGGATCTCAATCGAAGTCGCCAAGACGCTCAGCTGGCAGTCGATCTTCCTGAACTCGAAGCGCAAGCCGCTCGGAGACGCGAAGGTGCGCCAAGCCCTGAACTACGCGACGCCAAAGGAACAGATCCTGAAGACGATCCTGTATGGAAACGGGGCCATCGCCAACAGCAACATCCCGCCCCTGAAGTACTGGGACTCGTCCGTCAAGGCATATCCGTATGAACTCGAAAAGGCCAAAACGCTGATGTCGGAATCAAGCGTTCCGAACGGGTTCAAGCTCGAACTGCTGATCCCCTCGGGCGACCCCGTCGAGCAGCAGATCGCGGAGGTGCTGAAGGCCGAATGGGCGAAGATCGGCGTCAACGTTGACATCATCCAGAAGGAACTGGGAGCCCTGGAGTCGACCTGGTTCGAAGGCAAGGGCGGCATGGCCGCGACGTTCGAAGGCGGGACGCTCTCCAGCGACACGCTCTCAGACGACGAGATCGCCGGCATCACGCTCAACCCGGAAGCCGGGCTGAACTCGCTGGGGACCTTCTACAACAACCCCACGGTCAACAGGCTGCTCTCCGAAGCAGGCACGACCCTGAACGAAGAAAAGAGGGCCAAGGACTTCGCCGAAGTGCAGCAGATCGCGATGAACGACGCTCCCGCCGTGCCGCTGTTCTTCACGAAGTCGGTCACCGGAGTGCGCTCCAACGTGAAGAACTTCCAGACCTACCCGATTGGCTGGTGGCCGCTGCGCCAGGTGTGGTTGGCGAAGTAACCCGGTGGGGTCCTATCTGCTCCGACGCGCGGCCCAGGCGGTCCCGGTCCTGATCGGGATCACCCTGGCCGCGTTTGTCATTATCCACCTGGTTCCGGGCGACCCGGCGAAGATCGTCCTCGGAGCCAGGGCGACGCCGAGCGCTGTTGCCACGCTGAACCATCAGCTTGGGCTCGACCGCTCGCTGCCGAGTCAGTACGCCAGTTTTGTGGAGGGCGCGGCGACACTCGACTTCGGCGAATCGATCACCCAGAAATCCTCGGTCGGCTCGCTGCTCAGCTCGCGTGTCGCCGTGACGGCCTTCCTGTTGCTCGGTTCGGTGCTGGTCGCGGTGCTCGTGGCAGTGCCGCTCGCGGTCGCCTCGGCCCTCCGTCGCAACCGGCTCGCCGACCACCTCATCCGCCTCTTCTCGATGTTCACCTTCGCGATGCCCTCGTTTCTTCTCGGTCTGCTCTTGATCCTGGTCTTCTCGCTGAACCTGAAGCTGCTCCCCACGTCCGGCTACGGGGAAGGGTTCACGGGCCATCTGCGCGGTCTGGCGCTGCCGGCGATCACCGTCGGGCTCTACCTCGCGCCGATTCTGCTGCGCACGCTCAGGGTGGGCATCATCGAGACGCTCGGGACCGAGTTCGTCGAGGCGGCGCGGGCGCGGGGCCTCAGCTCTGCACGGATCGTGCTCAAGCACGTCCTGCGCAACTCGCTGGTCGCCACGCTGACGGTGCTGGGACTCAACATCGGCTTCCTGCTGTCCGGCATGGTGATCATCGAAAACGTCTTTTCGCTACCGGGGCTCGGCAGCGCGCTGGTCTCGGCGATCGTCACGCGCGACTATCCGACGATCCAGGCGCTGACGCTCGTGTTCGCGGTGGCCGTCGTCGCGATCAACCTCGTCACCGACCTTCTCTACGCCGCCCTCGACCCCCGGGTGCGCCTGTGAGCGCCGGAGCTCCGGCCTCCGACTCGGCGGCCGCGGCCCCGTTGACGGGGGCATTGGGCAGTGTCGTCGCGGCGCGCCTGCGGCGCCGCGCGGCGAGCGAGCGTCGCTGGGCGACGGTCACCCTGTGGCTCGGGGTGGCGATCGTCGGGGCGATCGTCTTTGTCTGTTTCGGTGCGGGGCTGCTCGGCTTCGCGGAACCTGACAATCAGAACCTCGCCCACGCGCTCGAAGCGCCATCGCTCCAGCACCCCTTCGGCACCGACACGCTGGGGCGGGACATTCTGACCCGGGTGGTCTACGGAGGGCGGATCGACCTCACCTTCGCGTTCGTCACGACGATCGTGCCGTTCGCCTTCGGGGCACTCGTCGGCGCGACTCGCCGGCTACCGCGGCGGGTGGATCGACACGGTTGTGAACCGTTTTGTGGACCTCGTCGTGGCGTTCCCGTTCATCGTCCTGATCCTGGCGATCGTCACGATCGAGGGGCCGGGCCTGACCGGCGCCTACGTTGGGGTATTCGCCGTCGGCTGGGCCCTCTATGCGCGGTTGACGCGCGGCGAGATGCTCGTCGAGCGCGAGCGCGAGTACATCCTGGCCGCGCAGACGCTCGGCTACTCGACTGCCGCGCATCGTGATCCGCCACGCCCTGCCCAATGTGCTGCGGGCGAGCATCGTCTTCTCGATGGCCGACATCGTCCTCAACATCCTGTTGCTCTCCTCGCTCTCCTACCTCGGCCTCGGCGTCTGCCGCCGACGCCGGAGTGGGGCGCGCTGGTCGCCGAAGGTCAGAACGTGCTGCTGACGGCCTGGTGGGTTGCAACACTGCCCGGGACTCGTCATCGTCATCATCGGCGATCGGCTTCAGCCTGATCGGCGACGGGATCGCCGACCGTTTCGGGCGTGACTTCACGCTCACCGGGGGCGCATGAGCGTGGCCCTGGATCCGGGAGCGGACGGAGACGACGGGGCCCCGGCGCCCGAGCTGCTCGATGTGACGCGGCCTGACGATCGGCTTTCCCGGCCGGCGAGGGACTGCTGCTCGCTGCCGACGGGGTCGACTTCACGGTGGCGGCGGGAAGCACCGTCGGGCTCGTCGGCGAGTCGGGCTGCGGGAAGAGCGTTACGCTGCGGTCGCTGCTCGGGCTCGTGCCCTACCCGGGCGAGATCCTCGCAGGCGAGATTCGCTGGCAGGGTGAGGATCTTCGCGGTGCCTCCAAGCGGCGCCTCGGGGAGCTGCGCGGACGCGAGATCTCGATGATCTTCCAGGATCCCGACCGCCTGTCTGAACCCGGTCTTCACCGTCGGCGACCAGATCGTCGAGACGCTGCGAAAGCGGGCCGGACTGGGCAGGCCGGAGGCTCGAACGCGCGCGATCGAGTTGCTCGACCGGGTCGGTGTTCCGTCCGCCCGCCAGCGGATGGACGCCTATCCCCACCAGCTCAGCGGCGGGATGCGCCAGCGGGTCATGATCGCGATCGCGATCTCCACCCGGCCGAAGCTGCTCTTGGCCGACGAGCCCACCACTGCGCTGGACGTCACAATCCAGGAGCAGATCCTCTCTCTCCTGGTCGAGTTCCAGCAGGAGGACGGGATGGGGATCGTGCTGGTCTCCCACGACCTCGGCGTGATCTCCGAGACCTGCGACGAGGTCGTCGTCATGTATGCGGGCCGGATTCTCGAGGCCGGGCGGACAATGCCGTGATGCGTGCACCGCGACATCCCTACACGCGCGGGCTGATTCAGGCGATGCCCTCGCTTGAGGTGTCGGACTCGCCGGCCCCGGCGCCGATCCCCGGCCAGCCCCCGAACCTCGCCGACCTCCCGCCGGGGTGCCCGTTCGCGCCGCGCTGCGAGTTTCGCCGGCCGGAGTGCGGCTCGATTTCGGTGACACTCGACGCGCCGCGCGAGGCGCACGGGTCGGCCTGCCCGTTTGTGGGGGTGGCGGCATGAGCGCTGCTGAACCGTTGCTGACCGTCACGTCCCTGAGCAAGCACTTCACCGACAGGCGCTCCGCCCTCGCCAGATTGCGGGGCCGCTCGCCCGCCGTGCTGACGGCATTGGACGGCGTTGACATCGCCGTCAGGCCCGGCGAGACGCTCGGCGTGGTCGGCGAGTCGGGCAGCGGCAAGTCCACACTGGCCCGGTGCATCGTGCGCCTGCACGAGCCGGACGGGGGCTCGGTCCTGTTCGACGGCGAGGATGTTCTCGGCGCCGACGCTGCCGGGTTGCGCCGGCTGCGCCGCTCGATGCAGATGGTCTATCAGGATCCCTACACCTCGTTGAACCCGCGGATACGCGTCGGCGAGGCGGTGTCCGAACCGGCGCGGGTGCACGGTCTGATCGAGCGGGGCGAAGAGGAGGAATATGCCGCCGAGCTGCTCGCGAAGGTCGGGATCTCACGGGAGGTGATGAAGCGCTACCCGCATGAGTTCTCCGGCGGTCAGCGCCAGCGGATCGCGATCGCCAGGTCGCTTGCGCTGAAGCCGCGGCTCCTGATCGCAGACGAGGCTGTGAGCGCGCTGGACGTCTCGATTCAGGCCCAGCTGCTGTCGCTGCTCGAGGAGATACGCACCGATCTGGGTCTCACGATGATCTTCATCGCGCATCAGCTTGCCGTCATCTCGCGGCTTGCGGACAGGGTGGCGATCATGTACCTGGGCCGGATCGTCGAGACCGGCGCCACCGCAGACGTGTTCGCGAACCCGCGCCATCCATACACCCGGACGCTGCTTGAAGCGCATCCCCGGATCGACGGGAGCAGGGTTCGCAAGCCCGCGATTCGCAGCGAGACCCCCTCGCCATACGCGATCCCCGCGGGCTGTCGGTTTCACACACGCTGCCCGCTCGCCGAGGAGGTCTGCTCGCTGGTCGATCCGCCTGCGGTCGAGGTCCGCTCCGAGCGCGGTGGGCACTTCTCGGCATGCCATGTGCTGCCGCGGGACGTCACGGTGCTCGAGCCGACAACGGCCGGGAACACGCCGGGGGACGGCTGAGCATGACCGAGAACCCGGGGATTGCCCGTGCGAGGCGGCTGATCGGCGCAAGCGTCGAGAGCGTTCCGACACCGGCGCTGGTGCTGGACCTCGAAACAATGCAGGCCAACATCGCCGAGATGGCGCGGCGAATGGCGCCTCTGCCCGCGGCTCTGCGCCCGCACGCAAAGATCCACAAGAGCCCGATCATCGGGGGGATGCAGCTCGACGCCGGGGGGAGCGGCCTGACCACCGCGACGGTCTGGGAGGCCACGGCGATGATCGAGGCCGGCCTCTCGGGGATCCTGATCGCCAACCAGGTCGTGGGTCCTCAGAAGGTGGCCGAGCTGGCGAGGCTGGCGGTGCTCGGAGAGGTGATCGTGCTGGTAGACGATGCCGGCAATGCCGCAGCGATCGCGCAGGCGGCGCAGGCCGCGGGGGGCGAGGTCGGGGTCCTGGTCGAGCTGGACGTGGGCCTGCACCGGTCGGGGGTTCGCTCCGTGGCCGACGGGCTTTCGCTCGCCGAGCTCGTCGACGGTCTCCCGGGTCTACGCCTGCGGGGGCCGTTCGGCTACGAAGGCCACTGCATGCTCGAGCCCGACCGCGAGGAGCGGATCCGCAAGGCCAAGGAGTCGGCTGCCCTGCTGCTGGAGCTCGCCGACGAACTGATCGCCAAGGGCCTGAGTACCGAGATCGTCGCCGCGGGCGGACTCGGCACATGGGACATAACCGGCGCCAATCCTCGGATCACCGAGATCCACGCCGGCTCCTACGTGTTCTCAGACGCCTTTCACCGCAATCTCGTTCCCGGTTTCGAGCCCGCCCTGACGGTGCTTAGCACGATCATCTCCCGCTCGGGGACGATGGCGGTGCTCGACTGCGGGCGCAAGTCGATCGGCATCGATCGCACTCCGCCCGAGCTCGTCGGCACCAGAGGCTCGATCCGCTACGAACACGGCGAGTACTTCATCCACGAGGAGCACACCGCCATTGAGCTCGACCCCGCCGAAGCGCCTTCGGTCGGCGATACGGTCCGTCTGATGCCGGGCTACTCGCCGACGACGGTCAACTTTTACGACTGCTACTTCGTGGTCAAGGACGACGCGGTCGATCGACGTCTGGCCGATTCTGGGCCGCTATGGCAGCGAAACGGTCGGTGGCCGATGAGGAGCCTGGACGGCCGCGTCGCGATGGTCACCGGCGGCGCTCAGGGGGTTGGCGCGGGCATCGCCGAGGTGCTGGCCCGGGAGGGCGCCAGCGTCGCGATCGCCGACGTCGACGCCGAAGCGGGGGCTCGACTGGCGGACGCTCTTCGGGCCCGCAGCTGCGATGCCATCGCTCTGCCTGTCGACGTCGTAGCACGCGCGGACGTCGACGCGGCCGTCGCCGGCGTGCTCGAGCGGTGGGGGCGGCTGGACATCCTGGCGGCGAACGCCGGCATCTACCCCCAGGCGACGATCGAGGAGATCGACGACGAACTGCTCGACCGGATCATGGACATCAACGTCAAGGGTGCCCTGCACGCCATCCAGGCCTGTCTGGCGCCGATGCGCCGCCAGCGCTACGGGCGCATCGTGTTGACGTCCTCGATCACGGGCAATCTCGTCGGTGCCAGGGGCTTTGCCAACTACGGCGCATCGAAGGCCGCGATGGTCGGTCTGATGCGCGGCGCGGCACTCGAGGTCGTCGCGGACAACATCACCATCAACGCGGTGCTGCCGGGGAACGTCAGAACCGCCGGCTTCGAGAGTCTCGAGGCCTCCTACCGCGACCAGATCCTCCGGGCGATCCCGATGGGGCGCTTGGCCGAGCCCGAGGACGTGGGCTGGGCACTGCGGTTCCTCGCCTCTGAGGAGGCGGGCTACATCACCGGACAGACCCTTGTACTCGACGGCGGTCAGGTGCTGCCCGAGGGCGCGCCGTAGCGGTGCACGGGCCAGCGCGGGTGAGGCGCAGGAACTGATGGGTCACGCTGCTACCGGGAGCGGAGCACGGGCGGTCCTCGCCGCCGGGCTGTCGCTGCCCGAGGGTCCCCTGCTGATGGCCGACGGCACCTGGCTGGTAACCGAGATGGACCTTCTCCGGGGTACGGTGACCCGGGTGGATGAGCAGGGGTGCCGGAGCACGGTGGCGAGAACGGGGCGTCCGAACGGTCTGGCACTCGGACGCGACGGACGCGTCTGGGTGGCGGAGTCGCTCGAGCCCTGCCTGATGTGGCTGGGAGCCGACGGCGAGTCCGAGCGCGTGCTGCGGGAGGTCGAGGGCGTCCCGCTGTTGTGGCCGAACGATCTCTGCTTCGGGCCGGACGGGAGCATCTACGCGACCGATTCCGGGATCGCCGTGGGGGATTTCCTGCTCGACGGCCGCTCGCCCCCCAACGACACCGATGTGGCGCTTGACGGGCGAGTTCTCAGGTTCGATCCGCAGACCGGCGAGGCGTCCTTTCTCGACCGCGGCCTGCGGTTCGCGAACGGCATCGCATTCGGCCCGGACGGCATGCTCTACGTTGCAGAGACCTACACTGGCGACATCCTGCGCTACGCGATCGCGGATGGAGCGCTCATGGGAGAGCGCGAGGTCTTCGCCAACGTGTTGGCGCCCGAGCACCCGGACGGGGGGCTCCACGGTCCGGACGGTATGGCCTTCAGCGAGGACGGTCGCCTGTGGGTCGCGGTCTTTGGGGAGGGGCACATCACGATCCTGAAAGCCGACGGACCGGTTGAGCGCCGCATCGCGCTCCCCGGCCGATCCCCGACCAATCTGGCCTTCGGCAAACCCGGCGAGAACCGCCTCTACGTCGTGGAGGACGATCAGGGAGTCCTGGAAAGCCTCCCGTCGGGCATCGACGGGCTCGCACTTCACGGCTGAGGGCCTGCGGGAACAGGGACATCAGGCGGGCAACCGCTGGAGTTCTCGAGTCGCTGCCGTTATGCTTAGCGGGTGATCAGACCAGTTATATTTGCCGGGCCGCTGAACTCGTTGCAGACGCTCTAGATCTCGATCCGAGGAGGAGAACGCTTATGAACAACCGGTCGCCCGTGCGGTCCTACAGCACGGATTTCCCGAACGACGAGGACCCTCTGTCACAGGGCGGGATGTGGGTAAACGGCAAGGCGGACGGGGTCGACTGGACCGACGTCATGACCGTCGGTGGTGTCGTCTGCGGGGCGCCTTCGCGGATGGATGTGGCCGAGCGCCGCGCCGAGCAGGGCAACCTCGAGGCGGACGACGCCGCGCCACTCGGGGACTACGACGACCCGACGGCGGTGCTCTCCGGCGAGTGGGGACCCAATCAATACGCGAAGGCGACCGTGTTCAGTCGCAACCCGACCGATGAGTACTTCCAGGAGGTTCAGATCCGGTTGCGGACGATCATCGAGCCGAACAACTGCACCGGCTACGAGGTCTTCTTCCGCTGCCTGAAGACGGACAAGGGCTACGCGGAGATCGTTCGCTGGAATGGCGCGATCGGTGATTGGACATCGATCCACCGACTCGAAGGCGCGGAGTACGGGGTCAAGCACGGGGACGTCATCGAGGCGAGCATCGAGGGCAACGTGCTGAAGGGGTTCGTGAACGGGGTCGAGATCATCTCGGCGGTCGACGACGTGTACGCCACCGGCGCGCCGGGCGTCGGCTTCAACTTCGGGGTGGGTGACACGAACGTCGACCACGGCTTCTCCACGTTCGAAACCCACACCTACGACGCCTAGCGGGGGCGTCGTGAGCAGCCCGAGAGTTGGCATCGCCGAGTTCGAGCAGATCTTCGAGGCGGTCAAGAACTGGAACAGGTGGGGGCCCGACGATGAACTCGGGACGCTCAACTACGTCACCCCCGAGAGGGTCCGTGCAGCAGCGGCCCTGGTGCGCTCGGGCCGCCGTGTCTCGATGGCGATTCCGATCAACAGGACGGTCGCGCCCGACAACCCGCAACCGGCATCGCTGTTTGTGGTGCAGGGACACGACGTCCCCGTCGACGGCAGCAAGGTCCGCTTCGGGCTGGACTGGCTGGGGATGGCCGCGCACGGCGATTGCCACACGCACGTTGACGCCCTGTGCCACATCTCATACGGGGGTCTGACCTACAACGGCCGGCTTGCGAGCGAGGTGCTGCCGAGCAACGGGGCGACCTCCCAGGATCTCGCGGCCTATCACGAAGGCGTTGTGGGCCGCGGAGTTCTCGCCGACATCGCAGGATTTCGCGGTGTGAAGTGGCTCGAGCCGGGCGAGGCCGTGGCGCGCGCCGAGATCGAAGCCTGCCTGGAGAGTCAGGGCGTCGAAATCGGCGAGGGCGACTTCCTGGTGCTCAGAACCGGTCACCACGCGCGCCGCCTGGAGTTGGGCGCGTGGGACAACTCCCCGGACGGGGAGGGCAAGGCAGGCCTTCACGTGGACGTGATCCCGTGGATGCATGAGCGGCGAATCGCCGGTTTCCTGCCCGACGGCGACGGCGAGACCGTCCCCAGCGTCGTCGACGGCATCACCTATCCGATCCACCCGCTCCAGGTGGTGGCGATGGGCATGCTCGTGTCGGACAGCCTGCAGTTCGAGGACCTCGTGCAGGTCTGCGCGCAGGAAGCCAGGTTCGATTTCATGGTGGTGGGGCTCCCGCTCCGCCTGCCGGGGGCGACGGGCTCGCCCTGGAATCCCATCGCGATCTTCTGAGGGAGCTCGCGGCCGGCGCGCCCCGGCGCACGGCGCGCTGCGGTGGACTACCGAACCACTAGGCGGCTTAGGCGCCGATACATGCCGAACAGATGCCGCACGCGCCCCCCTCATCGCCGCCAGTGGACGCATGAGCTTGCGCGCGCCGGCCGTCCAGTCGGCCGCGCCCCCGCGGCCGCGACGCGTGTTGCTGCTCAGTGCCCTGGCGGTCGCGGCGTTTGCGGCGATGACCGCGATGCATACCGGCGACAGCCAAACGTGGACCTCCACCGAGCGCGTCGCTGAAGCTCTGGCCGCGGCGGTCGCCGCGATCGCCTGCCTCGAGCGCGTCGGGCGCGAGCGCAGGGCGCGCGCGCACGACCCGAGCGGCTCCTCGCGCTACGTCCTGGCCTGGTCTCTGATCATGCTCGGCGTGGTGGCCTGGGCCACCGGGCAGTTCGGCTGGACGATGGTCGAAGGCGTTGTTGGCCTGACGGCGACGCAGGTGTCGGCCCTCGACGTGGCTTTCATCGCGTTCCCCGTGCTCGTGGCGGTCGGTCTGTTGTCCACCGTCACGACGCCCGCGGGAGGCCTCTCGCCACTGCGCGCGGTCCTCGAAGGACTGTTCATCGCGTCCGGCTTCCTACTGCTGAGCTGGAGTCTGGTCGTCTCATCGACGCTCGGAGGGGTACGCCTGCCGGCGCTCAACCAGGCCGTCAACCTCGCCTACCCGGCGCTCGACGCAGTCGCGATCTCCGCAGCGATGTTCGTCGCGCTGCGCATACGGCGCAGCTCGCCACCCGGGATCGGCCTGCTCGCCGCGGGTGTTACGTGTATCGCATTCTCCGACTTGGCGTTCTGGTACCTGACCGCGACCAACCCCGGTTTTCCGCGCGTCTCCACGCTCGGCACAGGGTGGCTCGGTGGATTCGTCCTGATCTCCCTCGGTGCGTTGTGGCTGCGCACGCCGACGCGGCGGATTCCTCTGGCCGAGCGCAGCTGGGTGCCCTTGCTGCCGGCCCTGCCCGCCGGCGCGGGAGTCGTTGCGATGGTCCTGCGCTGGCACCACCTGAGCGCCTCCCAACAGCCCACGCTGCTGGCGATCAGCCTGTCCGTCCTGGCCCTGGCCGTTCTGCTGGGGCTGGTGGTGGCCTACGAGAATCGCGCGCTCACGGGTGACCTGGAGCGGCGAGTGCGCCAACGCACCGCTCAGCTTGCCGCCGCCGAAGGCCACTTCCGGGCGCTGGTGGAGCACTCCTCCGACCTGATCATGATCCTCGACGCCGATCGCCGCATCACATACGTGAGCGACTCCGTGTGGGAGGTCTTCGGGTTCCGTCCCTTGCAGCTCTGCGGGCGCACGACCGACGTCTTTGGCGAGGCTGCCGACTCCGTGCTCGAGGACGCGACGGCACGAGCTTCCGTCGCACCGGCGACGACCGTTACGGTCGGCTGGGACCTGCTCGACGGCGCCGGGCGCCTCCGCCATGCGGAGTCGGTGGTCACCAACCTGCTGCACGAGCCGAACGTCGAAGGGCTCGTCCTCAACACGCGCGACCGCACCGACGCGGTGGAGCTCCAGGACCAGTTGCGGACCAGGTCGCTCCAGGATTCCCTGTGCGGCGTGGCCAATCGGCTGCTGCTCGAGGAGCGCGTCGGCCAGGCCCTCGAGCGTGCGCGCAAGAGCGGCGAGGACATCGCTCTGGTGGCCGTCGCCATGGACCGGTTTACGGCGATCAACGAGCTGCATGGACACAAGGTGGGCGACGCCGTGTTGCGCCAGCTCGCGCGCCGCCTGGAGCGGGCGGTGCGCCCGGGCGATACCGTGGCGCGCCTGGGCGGCGATCAGTTTCTCGTGCTTCTCGACCCGGTGTCCGGTGCCGAGGATGCCCGCGCGCGCGCGACGGCCCTGCGCGACGCGGTGATCGCGCCGGGACTCGGCGGCGAACACCACCTGACCCTGGCCGCGAGTATCGGAGTGGCGCTGGCCACGCAAGGGCGCGGAACCTTCGAGCGGCTGGCGACCGACGCGGATATGGCGATGCGCTCGGTGAAGGCCGGTGGCAAGGACGCCGTCGCGCTGTTCTCCTCGAGCATGCACCGCCGCGCGCGCGAACGCGCCGGCATGCAGGCCGACCTCGCCAAGGCGTTGCGCTGTGAGGAGCTGTGGCTCCTCTATCAGCCTCGCTACTCCCTCGGTGACGGCTGCCTGGAGGCCTTTCAGGTGAGCGTGCGCTGGAACCACCCGCGACTGGGGCTCTTGAACACCGACCGCTTTGCGAGCCTCCTCGAGCAGAGCGGTCTGGAGGTGTCGTTCGGTCGCTGGGTGCTCGCGCAGGCGCTCAGCGAGATCGGCGGATGCGAGCCCGTCTGTGACCGCCAGCGGCTCGTGTCGGTTGCGGTCAAGCTGTCCTCCGTTCACCTCGAGGCACCCGGACTGGTGAACCAGGTGAGCGAGGCGATCGCTCACTCCGGGATGGAGGCCGGGCGACTGACCATCGAGATTCCCGAGCGCGCGCTGCTGGAGGGGCTCCTTCGCCGCGACGAGGTCCTGTCCTCGCTAAAGCAGTTGGGCGTGACGATCTCCATCGACGCGTTCGGTGGCGGGTCCGCTGCCGCGGCAGCGCTCGCGGAGCTACCGGCCGACCTGCTGCGGATCGATCCGGCGCTGGTGCGGGCAGCCGCCGCCGGGGGACCGGGCCGGGAGGTACTGGGCGCGCTGATCGCCAATGCCCACAGCCACGGTCGCACCACGCTCGCGGACGGCATCGAGCTCCTGTCGCAGCTTGCGGTGGTGCGCGAACTCGGCTGCGACCTCGCGCAGGGCCGGTTGCTGGGGGCGTCGCTGGCGATCGAGGAGGCACGCCGGCTGGCCAGCGACGACGTCACGCTGGCAGAGGTCACGGGCTCCTTTCAGATGCTGTCCCCGGTGGCATCCAACGGGTCCGCGACCGGGGTGCACCTGTCGGCGAGGTAACAACGGGCGAGGCGACCGGGGCCGTACACCGAGAGACGTTCTTCCTCGGAACCTAGGCACCCTGGCGGGCGGCGTCGAAGTCCGTCTGCGGACGTCGCCCCAGGTGGGCGCCGAGCACCGTGGGGACGACCGCGATGGCCGCGAGCGTCAACCCGGCGGCGATCCAGAAAGCCAGGTGATATCCGGAGGTCAGGGAGGCGGCCGTGGAGTGCCCGGCCGCCAGCTGGCTGCCGCTGCGCGAGGCCGACAACGTGGCCAGCACCGCCAGGCCGAGCGCACCGCCGACCTGGGCGGTGGTGTTGACCAGCCCCGAGGCCAGCCCGGCCTGCTCGGGCCCGACGCCGCTCATTGCCACGTTCATCAGCGCGGGGAAGCACGCTCCGGCGCCGACTCCCAGCAACAGCATCGAGGGCAGCACATGGATGAAGTAGGAGCCGTGCACCGGCACCCGCGCGAACAACATCAGCGCGAGCGCGATCAGCGCCAGGCCCGGCACCATCGTGTTCACAGCCCCGAAGCGCGTGGCGAGACGCTCGGAATAGCGGATCGACAATGTTCCCATCGTCAGCGTCACCGGCAGAAACGCCAGACCGATCTGCAGAGGGTCATAGCCCAGCACCCGCCGCATGTACAACGCCCCGAGAAAGAACATCCCGAACATCCCCGCCACCGACAGGATCTGGATCGCGTTCGCGGCCGTGATGCTCCGGCTGTGAAAGATCGTCAGTGGCACAAGCGGGTGACGGGCGGTCGCCTCCCTCGCCACAAAGGCGGCCAGGAGAGCGATCGACCCCGCGCCGAGCAGCAGCGTCTGTGTGGCGCCCCAGCCCTGCTCGGCGGCCGGCTTGACGATCGTGTACGTCCCGAGCATGAGAGCGGTCGTGATAAGCACCCCGCCCGCCACGTCGGCTCCCGCAGCGAAGCCGAGGCCACGGTCCGGCTCGAGCAGGCGCGCCGCGATGAGGGCCGTGGCGATCCCGATCGGGATGTTGATGAAGAAGATCCAGTGCCAGTCGATCGACTGCGTGATGAGGCCCCCTGCAAGCAGGCCCACCGAGCCTCCCGCCGAGGCCACAAACGCGTACACGCCGATTGCCCGAGCCTGCTCGCGCGGGTTGGGGAACATCGTCACGATCATCCCCAGGATCACCGCGGAGGTCATCGCCCCTCCGACTCCCTGCGCGAAGCGCGCGCCGATCAGCATCTCCTGGCTGTGGGCCAGGCCGCACAACAGTGAGGCCGACGTGAACAGGCCCAGGCCGAGCAGGAAGATCCGGCGCCGCCCGACGAGGTCGCCCAGTCGCCCCGCCAAGAGCAACAGCCCGCCGAACGCGATCAGGTAGGCGTTGACGACCCAGGCGAGGTTGGAGGTGGAGAAGCGCAATGAGTCCTGGATCGTCGGCAGCGCCACGTTCACCACGGTCACGTCGAGGACGATCATCAGCATGCCCACACAGAGCACGTAGAGGGCGATCCAGCGTGTGTCCCTCTCCGGCGTCACGTTCATCTCGGCCGTGATGTTCATTGCTCCCCGCCAACCAGGAACGCGCCGAATCTGTCGATCAGCTCGCCGGTTCCGTGCTCGCGGATCTCCGGCGTGTCCTCCCCGTCGAGGTAGATCCCGTGCTCGCTCAGACGCAGCTTCGCGCCCGCGCCGTCGGCCTCGATCTCCACCGCCGCCAGCGAGACCGAGATGCGACGCTCGCCACGATGCATGTCGTAGCTGTAGATGATTCGCAAGCCGGGCACGATGTCCTGGTAGAGGGCGTCGAAGCTGTAGTCCTCCCCGTCGGGCATCGCGATCGCGAGGTGCTCGCGGCCGCCCACGCGGAAGTCCAGCTCGTAGCTGCCACGGGGCTTCTGCGGCGGCCCGAACCACTGCGTCTTGGCCTCCGGGTCGGCCCAGGCGTCGAACACCCGCTGCGGCGCTACCGCATAGCTGCGCTCGATGACGAACGTAGCGTGGACGGTCGACCGCTCACCTTTGGCCTGCTCTGCCTTGCTCATCTTCTGCTCCTTGGTTTCGGGTTCTCCGTCGTGCGCTCGAGGTATGCGCCGAGCCTGTCGAGGTTCTGCTCCCAGGCCACGCGGCGGGCGCTGATCCACCGCTCGGCCTCGCTGAGCGCCTGTGTCCGCACCGCACACGTGCGAACCCGCCCGACCTTCTGCGACTCCACCAGCCCGCTCGCCTCGAGCACCTGTAGGTGCTGGACCACCGCGGGCAGTGAGATCCCCAGCGGCTGGGCGAGCTCGCTCACGCTCGCCGGCCCCATGGTCAGCTGGTCGATCATCCGCCGCCGGTTGGCGTCGGAGAGCGCGTGGAAGACAAGCTCGGCCTCGTCCGAGGTTTGTAAATGCTTAAGCATTCACTTAAGTATACAGGTTCTGGAGAGCGAGCGGCCGCAGCTGTCCCACGAGAGGATCCCCGAGCCTCTACAGGCGGCAATCAAGCTCGAGTCCCTGGGGCACATGCACACGTTCGAGGTCGTGGCCGAATGAGCAGGCCGATGCCGCCGTCGGGGGCGGCCCCTCCGACCCAGGCGCACATGGGCGCGGACTCGAATCTGCAGCTCGCGCCGCTGGCCCGGGAGATCTGCCGGCGTTACATGTCCGAGTTTCCCGACGAAGACGAGCGCTACGGCGATGTCGCGAACGAATGGTGCGTGCACGACAACCAGTACCTGCTGGCCTGGGCCATTCAGGATGCACGTGACAAGACGGTCAGGTTCGTCGAGCAGGCGCTATGGCTTCACGACGTGCTCTTTCACCGGGGCTTCCCCGTCGAGCGCCTCGCCCGCGACCTTGAAATCGCCGCTGAGCTCGTCGGCGAAACCCTCGCCATCGAGCCGCTCGGCGCCGAGACTGTCGCGCGGCTGAGATCCGGTGCCGTCGCTGTACGCGAGGCCGCGAGCAGGGCGAGAAACGACTAGCCGCATCCGCCGTGTTCAGGCCTTGCTCCCGAGGGGTCTGCGGTCTGTCACCTTGCCGCCGCCGGCGCCAGTTGATCGAGAGCCTGCAGGGCCTCACAGCCGTATACCACCGATGGTCCGCCGCCCATCATCACGGCGACACCGATCGTCTCGACCGTCTCCGCCCGGCTCGCGCCCGCGTCGACGGCGTCGTGGACGTGGAAGGCGATGCAGCCGTCGCAGCGCACCGTGATGCCGATCGCCAGTGCGATCAGCTCCTTGGTCTTCCTGTCAAGCGCGCCATCTTCCGTGCTTGCCCCATGGAGCTTGGTGAAACCGTCCATCACCCCCGGCGCCTCCGCGGCGAGTTCGCCCATCTGCACCTCCAATTCGGAGTGGATGGCGGCGTAGTTCTTGGTCACGGTGTCCTCGATTCATTCGGGCGCGGCGTCAACACCCGCGCAGCTTTGCCTTCCCTGAGCGTCTCATGGGCCGGGTGTGAGACCAACGGGGAGAACTACGCAATGCCGCTGTGTCATCTCCGGCCGCGGTCCTCCTGGCCGGGGCTTCGGACGCGCGCGGGTCAGCTCGGTGGTCCGGGCAGGCTGAGGAGTTGCAAAACCGATACGACGAACAGCACCCCGGCGACGCCGATCAGCCCATGGCGCGCAGCGGGCAGCGGAAGGCGGCTGCCGATCCCGACGAGGAACAGGACAGCCGCCAGGAAGACCGTCAGGCGCACGTACTTGTCCGCCTTTCCCGCGGCCGACTCGCCGACGGCGAAATAGCCATCGGCCTTGGCGTTGAGGACCTTCGCCTGGGCCTGCTGGGGGATGTGGTACTGGGGCATGTAGGACGGGTCCGGAGGGGCTTTGGGATTCTTGAGCGGGTGGGTGGCCACCCATGCGTTGAAGGCAAGGAGATAGCCGGGGCGCAGGCGCTTGACAGCGAGGCGGAAGAGCGCAGGGTCATGTGTCGTGTAGGCGGTGAACGCCGCATTGAAGGAGACCGAGTCCAGCGTGCGGATCTGTGTTGCTTCGATTGCTGCGAGGTTCGCCTTGGTTCGAGTAGAGGAGGCCTTCGCGAGCGACAGCGACGACTCGGTGCCCCACTTCGCCGCGGCATATCCGGACCATGCCGCCATGATTGCCACGAGCGAGAGCAGCACCGCCTCGGCGATCGAGACCAACCGGTCGCGCCTGGAGTGCTCTTCCGTCGCGTGCAGCTCGCGGTGCTCGGCGATCTCCTTACCGACCTCGGTCGCAGAAAGACCCTCAGGCATTCGAGTCGAGCTCCTCGAGCAGGTCGGCGATCGAATCGACGATCCTCGTCGCCCTGAAGGGGAAGCGCTCCGCCTGCTCGCGCGTCGTAACGCCGCTGAGCACCAGGATCGTCTCCATTCCCGCCTCGAGCCCCGAGACGACGTCGGTGTCCATGCGATCGCCGATCATCGTCGTGCTCTCGGAGTGGGCGTCGATCGCGTTGAGGGCGGAGCGCATCATCAGCGGGTTCGGCTTGCCGATGAAATAGGGGTCAGCACCCGTCGCTCGGCTGATGAGGGCCGCAACAGAGCCGGTGGCCGGCAGGGGTCCGTCGGCGCTCGGTCCAGTGGCGTCGGGGTTCGTGGCGATGAAGCGCGCGCCCTCGCCGATCAGGCGTATCGCGTGGGTGATCCGTTCGAAGGAGTAGGTGCGGGTCTCTCCCAGGACGACGTAGTCCGGGGAGCGTTCGGTGAGCGTGTATCCGGCGTCGTGCAATGCCGTGGTCAGCCCCGCCTCGCCGATCACGAAAGCGCTGCCACCCGGTCGCTGGTCTGCGAGGAACCTCGCGGTTGCCAGCGCCGAGGTCCAGATGGCCTCCTCGGGGACCTCGAGGCCGCTTGCGGCGAGGCGCGCCGCCAGGTCGCGCCGGGTGTAGATCGAGTTGTTGGTCAGTACCAAGAACGGAGTTCCCCGCTCGCGAAGGAGCGAAAGCCACCGGCCGGCGCCGGCGATCGGCTGCTGCTCGCGGACGAGCACCCCGTCCATATCCATCAGCCAGGCCTTCCTGTCTCGTCCGGTCATCGCGCAAGCATGACGGGTCTCGCGCGGCGCCGCCCAGGCCAGAGCAGCCTCCTGACGGCCGTCAACGATCGGGCGCCGCCGGCCCCGGGCTCCTCGCTCTGTTCGTCCGCAGGCCTCGATCGAGGACTCCGATCAGACGGTCGAACGTCTCGTCCAAGGGCAGGTTGATCGCGAACCCCTGCTCCGCCTCGAGAACGATGTACCCGTGCAGCGCCGCACGGATGACCCGAGCAGCATGGATCGCCTCGTCGCCCTCGAGTCCGTAGCCTCGCAGCATCTCCAGCACGGGCACGACCGCCGCGTTCGCCGCGGCGATGGCCTCCTCGTCCTGGGCCAGCTCCCGGGCGCGCTGCGCAGCTGCGTAGGTCCCGGGATGCTCGCGCGCGTAGGAGCAGTACGCGTGCGCCAGTGCGGCGAGCGATTGGTCGCCCGAGAGCTCACCGGCACCGGCCGCCACCATGGCCCTCGTAAGGCCCTGTGAGCCCAGCGCGCCGATGCGCCGCCGAAGATCCTGCAGGCCGGCCACATGCTCATAGAGCGAGGGCGCCCGGACGCCCAGCTCAGCGGCGAGGCCGCGCAGGGTGAGTGCCTCGAGGCCCTCCCTGTCGGCGATCTCGGCGCCGGCATTTACGACGGCCGCCGTATTGAGGCCCGCGCGAGCCATCAGCGGCGGCGCCGCGTCGTCTCAGCGGCACGACCCTCATCGACGGCTTCCCGGGCCCCTAGTACTCCCATTGACCAAGAACCGTTAGAAGCAACGCGTTGACGGTGACGAGTGCCGCGAGCAATATCGCCACTGTTCGGCTTCCGGCCGCCCAGAGAGCCATCGCGGAGAGCCCGAAGACCGACAGCTCGAAGGGCACGCGAAGATGGAGCGCCAGACGGTGTGTCGCCTTCGGTGCCGCCAGGTAGCCCCAGGCCACGATCGTCACCGTCGCGACCGCCAGGATCAGAAGAATCGATGCTGTTCCGCTGAGCACGCCCGAAGCCCAGTAACAGAGCGCGGCGATCGCGGACAACTCCAGCATGAACTTGAGCGCCAGGTTGCCGGCCCTCAGGGCATTCACCCGCCCGGCTCCCCCCGCGGGGCGCTCGCGGCGAGCTCATGTGCGAAGGCGGCGACGGCAGTGGATATCCGCTCCGGCTGTTCCACATGGGGATGGTGACCGGCTCCGTCGAGCAGCAGCAGGCTCGAGCCGAGCTGCTCGACTATCCAGCGCGCCTCGGAGACGGGGTCCGGCCAGTCGATGTCGCCGGTCCCCATGATCACCAACGAGGGGGCGCTGACGCGCCCCAGGCGGGCCTCCGCCTCCCGGTGGGTCTGCTCGAGCATGTAGCTCCCGATCACCCCGCGGCGCTCCGGTTCGCGGAGGTTGGCCTTGAGCCTGGCGAGGTGCTCGGCGGAGTCCGCCGGGGGATTGGGCTCCCACTTCGGGTAGTAGGAGAGATACAGCGGCGTGGCAAGCGCCGGGATGCGCATCAGGCCCATCAGCCTGCGTTGCAACCACGACATCTCGCCGTCCCTCACGAAAGGCGCCACCAGAACAAGTCCCCTGACCAGCTCGGGTGCCTCGGCGGCGACATAGACGCCGGCTGCAGATCCGTTTGAGGTTCCGTAGATGATCGCCGGGCCGGCGTCGAGATGTCTGATCAGGGCCGTCAGGTCCGCGGCCATCGGGATGCTTCCGTAGGCCGGCCAGCTCGCGCTTGTCTCGCCCATCCCACGCTGGTCGATGGACACCACCCGGAAGCCGGCCGCGACGAGCAGGGGCGTCAGAAGTCGCAGCTCGGATCGCAGGTCCAGCATCGCTGGGGTCGCAACGATCAGCGGGCCGTCGCCTTCGTCGCTGTAGGCGAGAGTGCCGTCGGGAAGCTCAAGCAGCCGTGTATCGCTCACGTCGATTCTCCTCTGGTCGAAACCTAACGCTGTTAGGTTAGCGCGTCGGCCCCCTATCTACGGCGCGAGACGGAAGGGCGGGTAGCGATCGGTGACCATGACGTGGGCGTAGCCGATCACCCGGTTGGTCCAGCGCCCGACGCCCACGAGGAAGTCGAACATCCCGCGCGGGAAGCGACCGGTGAAGAGGATCGCGAACCAGGCGGCGATCACGACGAAGAATGCGGCGATGTAGAGGAAGAACAGCACCACGTAGTGGGGAATGGCCAACAGCCACTTGACCAGAGGAAGCCAGCGGTTGAGGTCGTTGACGGCGTCCGGATAGGCGAACTCCAGGTGCACCGCCTGATGCTCGTCCGTGGAGGGATAGCGATCCTCCATCAGTGCCAGGTAGACGCCCACCCGTGCGGAGAACCGCATCAGCTCGAGGTTCCAGTCAAACCACCAGCGCGGGTACTTCTGCCGGAACAGGATCAACAGCAGCGTCGGCACCACGATCAGGCCGGCAACGGCGGCGGCCCCGCCGCTCTTCCCGCCACCGTAGGCGTAGCCGCCGCCCTCGATCAGGCCCAGCACGATCGCGATCGGGATGACCATGATCAGCCGGAAGAAGGTCGTCAGGCGGTTGAGGGGCCGGTCGGGGTAGTCGACGGAGTACTGGACGGGATAGGGGTCGTCGGGATTCATTTCATGCCTTTCTGTGCGGTGTACGGCGTACACTCGTTCTGGGCACTATAGGTATACGGTGTACACTTGTCAAGGCCGATGACGAAGAAGACGACCACCACCCGGAAGCCGCTGAACCGCACTCTTGTGCTGGAGGCAGCTGTCGCCCTCGCCGACGAGGGTGGGCTCGTCGCGTTCAGCATGCGGGGGCTCGCAGAGGAGCTCGGGGTGGTACCGATGGCGCTCTACAAGCACGTCGCCAACAAGGATGAGCTACTCGATGGAATGGTCGACATCGTCTTCAGCGAGATCGAGCTCCCTGCCGAGGCGCTCGACTGGAGATCGGCCATGCGACGCCGGGCGACCTCTACGCGCGAGGCCCTCAAGCACCACAGCTGGGCGATCGGGATGATGGAGTCACGCCACCCCGGGCCGGCGAACCTGCGCAATCACGACGCGGTCATGGGCTGCCTCCGGCGAGCCGGTTTCCCGTTTGAGATGGCCGTCCATGCCTATTCGCTCCAGGACTCCTACATCTACGGGTTCGCCCTGCAGGAGAGGGACCTGGCCTTCGAGACCGCAGACAGCGCCGGCGAAGCTGCGCGGCGCCGGGCGGAGACGATCGGCGCGCTCGAGGACTATCCCTATCTCGCAGAGATCGCGAGGAAGCTCCCAGGGTCCGGGTATGACAGCGCCGCCGAGTTCGAATGGGGATTGCATCTCATCCTCGACGGCCTCGAGCGGCTTCGCCGTGGCGCAGCCGCGGTGGATTGAACGGGCGCCGCCCTGCAAGCGGGCCCCGACCGAGGGCCCCCTGGGCTACCCTCCCGCGCCAACGGCCGGCGTGAGGTCGGCTGACGTTCGAGAGGAGGCGGGGATGCCCGCGGAACACGAGCCCCCGGCGCAGGGCGAGCGCACCCTTGAGGGGCGAACATTGATCATGTCCGGGGGAAGCCGGGGCATCGGCCTTGCGATAGCCCTTCGCGCGGCCGCCGACGGGGCCAACGTCGCGATCATCGCCAAGACGGCCGAGCCCCATCCAAAGCTCGAGGGAACGATCTACACGGCCGCGAAGGCGATCGAGGATGCCGGCGGCCATGCGCTTCCCGTAATCGGCGATGTCCGGAACGACGAGGACATCGCCGGGGCGGTCACGAGGACCGTCGAGCAGTTTGGTGGCATCGACATCTGCGTGAACAACGCCAGCGCGATCAACCTGGCAGGCGTTGATGGCCTCGCGATGAAGGGCTACGACCTGATGCAGGACATCAATGTCCGCGGTAGCTATGCGCTCAGCAAAGCGGCGGTTGCCCATCTGCGCCGCGGGAGGAACCCGCACATCCTCACGCTGTCGCCGCCGATCAACCTCGAGTCGCGCTGGCTGGCGCCCCACACGGCCTACACGATTGCCAAGTATGGAATGACGCTCTGCGCTCTCGGGCTTGCGGAGGAGCTGCGCAGCGACGGTATCGCCTCGAACGCCCTTTGGCCGAGGACCCTCGTTGCCACCGCGGCGGTCAAGAATCTGCTCGGCGGCGACACCGCGATGAACCAGGCCCGCACTCCCGCGATCTACGCGGACGCGGCCCACGTCGTCCTGACCAGCGACAGCACCACGATGACGGGCAGGGCGCTCCTCTGCGAGGACGTGCTGGTGGGAGCAGGGGTGGTCGACCTCGGCCCCTACTCCAACGGCTCCACCGAGGATCTCGCCGTCGATCTGTTCGTCGACGAGGTCAACCCGCCCGGCTACTAGCGCCGCGGTCGCCGGAAAGAATTTTGCGTTCATGTCGATTTGGAGCTGCTTCGTTCGACGTGCGGGTAGAAACCCCCTCAACGACAAAAGGAGACAACGATGCGTTTCATGGTTCTGGTCCCGGGCAGCCCCGAGTCTGAGGCGGGCGTCATGCCCAGCACGGACCTGCTGGCGGAGATGACGAAATACAACGAGCAGCTCCTCGGCGCCGGGGTGCTGCTCGCCGGGGAGGGCCTGCACCCGACGGCCAAGGGCGCCAGGGTTCGCTTCGAGGGCGCCGAGCGGACGGTGATCGACGGTCCGTTCACAGAGGCCAAGGAGCTCGTGGCGGGCTACTGGATCTGGGAGTGCGCCTCGCGGGATGAGGCGATCGAGTGGCTCAGGCGGGCGCCCTTCGGCGGCGGTGTCGAAGTTGAGCTTCGCCAGATCTTCGAGGCGGACGACTTCGGCGAGCAGATGACGCCAGAGCTGCGGGAGGCCAACGAGCGCCTGCGCCGGGAGACCGCAGGAGCCTGAACCGTGGAGACGGCCGCGTCAGACACCCATCGGGCGATCGACGCGGTCTGGCGGATCGAGTCGGCCCGGCTGATCGCCGGGCTGACTCGCATCATGCGAGACGTCTCCACCGCCGAGGACCTGGCGCAGGACGCCCTCCTCGCAGCGCTCGAGCAGTGGCCTGAGTCCGGCATCCCGGAGAACCCTGGAGCCTGGCTGATGGCAACGGCCAAGCGCAGGGGCATCGACACGGTCCGTCGCCGGGTGACGCTCGCGCGCAAGCATGAGCTGCTCGAGCGCGATCTCGAGATTCTCCAGGAGCTCAATCGCACGGAGCTCGCGGCCCAGGTCGAGGAGGTGCAGGACGACGTCCTGCACCTGGTCTTCCTGACCTGCCATCCGGTTCTCTCGAAGGACGCCCGGACCGCGCTTACGCTGCGCCTGCTGGGGGTGCTCTCGACGCAGGAGATCGCCCGTGGCTTCCTGCTCTCGGAGGCCACCGTGGCACAGCGCATCGTCCGCGCCAAGCGGACGCTCGCCGAGGCCCGGGTGCCATTCGAGCTGCCGGGCCGTGATGAGCTCGCAGGTCGCATCTCCTCGGTCCTGGAGGTGATCTATCTCGTCTTCAACGAGGGCTACACGGCGACGGCGGGCGAGGATTGGCTGCGCCCGGAGCTGTGCGCTCACGCCCTTCGCCTCGGGCGGATCCTTGCCGGCCTGATGCCGGACGAGCCCGAGGTAAACGGTCTGCTGGCCCTGATGGAGCTGCAGGCCTCGCGGCTGCGGGCGCGGGTCGGGCCTGGAGGCGAACCCGTTCTGCTGGCCGATCAGGATCGTGCCCGGTGGGACCATCTCCTGGTGCAGCGGGGGCTGTCCGGGCTGGCACGAGCGGAAGCACTCAGCGGCGCCCTCGGGCCGTACTCGCTGCAGGCCGCCATCGCCGCCTGCCACGCCCGGGCCGGGAGCGTCGAGGAGACGGACTGGCCTCGCGTCGTCGCGCTCTATGACGGGCTTGTCGCGCTGACCGGTTCCCCCGTCGTTGAACTCAACCGTGCCGTGGCGGTCACGATGGCCTTTGGTCCCGAGGCCGGCCTCGAGCTGCTCGACGAGCTCTCCGGCGATCCTGCCCTGAAGTCCTACCACCCGCTCGCGGGTGTGCGGGGGGACCTGCTCGTTCGCCTGGGGCGCCCCGAGGAGGCACGCGAGCAGTTCATCCGTGCGGCCGATCTCTGTCACAACGACCGCGAGCGCGAGCTGCTGCTGTCGCGTGCCCTGGCCTGTGGCGGAGAATGACTGCCACGACCGGATCGCCGAGGCGGGCGGGGTCGCGGCCCCGGTTCCTCAGGGGGTCAATGCCGCCAGCAGCTCACGGACGATCGCCTGCTCGCTCACGCGCAGCTCGCCCACGCGGTCGATCTGTTCGAGGCCGAGCACCGCGGCATAGGCAACTGCCGCTCGCGCCCGGGCCTCCTTGCGGGGCAGGCCGAAGGCGTCGTAGATCGCCTCGATCCGCCTCATGCGGGCATGGGCCACCCGCGCCAGGGCAGCGGCGGCGTGGGGGTTGCGATCGGCTTCGGCTGTCAGTCGCCGCTGGACGGTCGGTCGGCCAAGCAGCTTGAGGGCCTTGCTCACGAGCGTCCGCAGCTGGTCGGTGGGATCGGCGGCTTCGGCGTTGGGGAGATCGGCGAGCTGATCGCCTTCCCATCGTGTGATCGCGCCCGCCACCAGTGCCTCGCGATTGTCGAAATGCCAGTAGAAGCTGCCCTTGGTCACACCGAGCCGGCGCGCGAGAGGTTCGACCGCAACTGCATTCATTCCGCTCTCGGCGATTGCTTCGAGGGCGGCTCGCTCCCAGTCCGCCGATGTGAGACGTTCGGTCACGGGAGCACCATACGCCACAGTATTGACAACGCGGCACGCGTGGGTTACCGTACGGCACCGTATGGAACTTGCCCCCGGGATAACGGTCCTGCCGTCACGACCCGCATTTGCCTTCAACAGCTACCTCGCCGACGGGATACTCATCGATGCGGGCACGCGCTGGTCCTGGCGTCGGATGGCGCCTCTGCTGCGCGGTCGGAGGCTTCTGGCTCACGCCCTGACACACGCCCACGCCGACCACCAGGGCTCGAGCGCCGTTGCGTGTCGCGAGCTGGAGATCCCGTTTTGGGTGGGAGAGGCCGACGTCGCCCGCGCCGAAGCCGGAGGCCCGGCCGTCGCGATTCCGCGCAATCTCATCACCGCCCTCCAGGGCCGCTGGTGGGCGGGGCCCGGACGGCCCGTCGACCGTGCCCTGCGCGAGGGCGATGAGGTCGCGTCCTTCACCGTCCTCGAGACCCCCGGGCATGCGGCCGGGCACGTGGCGCTCTGGCGCGAGTCAGACCGGACGCTGTTGGGCGGCGACGTGTTCTTCAACCGGCACCCGCTGACCGGGCGCCCCGGCCTGCACGCCCCACCCGACATGTTCACGCCCGACCCTGCTCTCAACCGCCGGTCGATGCGGCGTCTCGCGGAGCTGCGTCCCAAGCTCGCATGCTTTGGGCACGGGCCGCCTGTCGAAGACCCCGGCCTGTTGCAGGCGTTCGTGGAAACGGATGCCGATTCGGGGATCAGCGGGGCACCTCAGCCGACAAGCGAATCCGGCTGTTAGCTCTCAGTGTGGGCGGGGTACATCCCCATCGCCTCCAGCCGGCGCCCCGCCGAGACGAGGCTCTTGACGGTCTCCGGGCGCATCGCGTCGAGGTGCGCCGCCAGCACGATGAAGATCTCAGCCGTCGTGAGGGCATCACCCAGCGCGTCGTGGGGTCGATGAGCCGGTAGGTTGAGCGCCGCGGCCAGGGGCGGGAGCATCATCCGCTGCGGCCGGACGCCGTCGCGCTCGTGCAGCCAGATCGCGCCGAGCACACTCGTGTCAACCATCTGCGGGTGCAGGCGCAGTCCCTGGCGGCGCAGGGCCCGGCCGAGGAATCGCCGCTCGACCTCGGCGAAGTGCACGACCGGGATGGCTCCTGCCAAGGCGGCCAGGAGCGGGTCGATTGCAGCCTCGAGCCTGGGCGCGTATTCGAGGTCGGCCGCGCGGAGACCGTGCACCTTGATCGAGGCCTCGTCCATCGGGCGCTCGAGGCGAACCCTCCCCTCGACCGACTCGCCTGGTCGTGCGCGACCCTCCGAGATCGGGATCGCGCCGAAGGAGATGATCTCGTCCTTCTTGGGGTCCAGGCCGGTGAGCTCCAGGTCGACCGCGCAGTAGCGGGCCGACCGCCAGGGCGTTCTTCCGGATGGCAGCTTCTCGAGCGCGTAGGCCTCCGCTCCGATCCGGCGCTCCCCGGAGGCACGCCTCATCGGGGTGGGAGGTCCAGTTCGGCCGAGACGCGCTTCTGAACCGATGCCACGGCGCGGAAGGCCTCCTTGAGGTGACTCCGGGTCAGCGTGCTCAGCTCTCGGGGGTCGAGGTGGTCGTCCGGCTCACGGCCGGCGCAAAGCTGCTCGACCTGGTGCGCCAGACGCAGCTCTGTGAACAGCTCGTGCGCCTCCTCGAGTGTTCGCGCGTCCTCGGCCGCCAGGGTCCCCGCATCCTTCGCGCCACGCAGTCGCTCGGTCGTCGATGCACTCGTCATGCCCGCGGCGATACCGGCCCACCTGGCGAGGTCGACGACCGGGAGCAGGCCCCCCGTCTTGATATCCAGGCGCCCTCGATGCTCGCCATCATGCTCGAGCACCAGCCCCCGCAGGAAGCCCGTGGGCGGCCTGTGAGCCAGCGCCAGGCGCGCCAGGAGGCGTACCAGCTGCGGACGCGTGCCTGCCCTGCGGAACGTCTCGGCGATCGTGGCGCCCTGGTGGATTCCCCAGATCGGCCGGCTGTCGAGGAGCAGCGAAACGAGAATCAGGGCCTTCTCCTGGGTGGGCCGCTCGATCCAGCTTCGGGCGAGCTTTTGCCACGACTCGATCGAGCGAACGAACAGGACATCCGAGGCGGTCGCGCCGTGGCTGTCGATCGCCAGCCCCCACCCGCCGAGCTGTGCCGTGACCGACTCGGCGAGTGCGTGGAGACGGGGGCGGATCGACTGCTCGCGCACCTCGCCGTAGAAGGCGATCGCGCTGTCGAGGTCCGAACCGGGCACCGCCTCGCGGCGGGCCTGGCTCCCGAGGGCCAGCCAGGAGAATCCGCCCGGCGGGGGGGCTGACGTCGCGATGTCCAACTCGATCGCCCGGCGGGTGAGCGCGTCCAGCAGCACCGAATACATCCTCGCGATGCTCAAGGCCCCCAGCCGGGCCTCGTGGAGGGCGATCACCGCCGGACGCAGGCCCTTCGCTCCCCGGCCGAGCTCCTCGAACCCGGTGGCTCGCGCAATCGTCGCACGCAGGTTGAACGAGGAGAGCGTCTCGGCGGCATGGAGGTCGACCGCCTCGACGACGCCGATCACCTCGCGAGCGGCCGTCACGACCGGGAAGTGGCGGATGCCTCGATCGAGCATCTCGAGCAGCACATCAGCTCCCAGCGCCTCGGGATCGACCGTGTAGGCAGGGGCACTCATCGCCCTCGACACGGGCGCGTCGAAGGGAAGGCCACCGGCGACAACGCGCGACCGCAGGTCGCGATCGGTGAGAATCCCGAACGAGGCGCCCAGGTCGACAACGGCAGCCGTGGCACCCGCAGCCGTCATCGATGCCGCCGCCTCACGGATCGGCGTGTCGGGAGCGCAGAGCACCGGTTTGCCTCGCAGGAGGTTTCGCACGGGCCGGTTGGCGGGATCGGATCGCGTCTCGCGGGTGGCGAGTGCCGCCGGCGCCAGTGCGTGCATATCGAGCAGCGAGCGGGCGACGAAGCGGACGCCCTCGGGTCGTGCGAGCACGGCGCCCGCCACGGGCTGGGCGATCCGGTAACAGAGGGTGTCCTCCTGGGCGAGCGCGGCGAAGCCCGGTGGCAGTCCTGACAGCATCGAGGCATGGCCGAACAGCTCTCCCGTACCCAGCAGGTCGAGAACGCGGCCCGCCAGTGCGATCGACACGGAACCGGCACGCACGACTCGCAGGTGCTCGATCGGCTGCGTGCCCTGGGAGAAGATCGTTGTTCCGGCAGGGAAGAACTCGACCTCCGTCGATTCGGCCACACGGTCGAGGTCCTCGCTTCCGAGCGCGTCGAACGGCGGATAGGCGCGCAGGAACGAAGCAACCTCTTCGACAGCCGTGTTGACCCGTTGCGCCCCCGTTGGCTCAGCCGCCCGTGACGTCACACAGCGATCGTACGCCTGACAGGCGCATCCCTCGCGGCTCCCCGCATCGAGGGGTGGAGGGCGGAACTGACCTTTGCCGGTCTCGTCCGTCTCATCCGGACGCCAGTCACGAAGATCGTCAAGGTGCCCTGCCCGCCGAAGTACAGCGGCGGATGCCCAGCTGTAACCAGGAGTCACAATTCCGGTTGGACCCGTCGTCCGATCGCGCTACCATTGGATCATGCACGCCACCCAGATCTCCCGTCACGCGGCCCGCACCGAGCGTCGACGGGCCCGCGAGCGGACTATCGTCGGCGCAACGAGGTCGCTGTTCGACGCACGGGGCAGGCGCGACGCACCAATCGATGAGATTGCCCGTGCGGCGCGGCTGAACAAGGCCCTGATCTATCGCTCCTTCGACTCGAAGGAGGAGATCTTCGTGCTGACCCTTACCGACTACCTGGCCGAGCTGAGGTCACGCATCGAGGAGTTGGCCGCGCCGGATGACCCCGCTCCGGGCCTGCGCGAGCTTTGCGAGTGCTACGCGGACTTCTGCCTCGAGTACCCCGCCTTCCTCGACTGCGCCCTGGCCGTGATGCAGCAGCCCGCCGAGGAGCTTCGCGAGCAGGTCTCCGGAGCAGTTCTCTTTCGCCTTGGGCGATCGGTAGCCGGCTGTGTCGGCCCGCTCGAGAGGCTCCTCGCCTGCGGTTCGCAGCAGGGTGTCTTCGCGCTCGAGGATCCGGCCTTCACCGCCAACAGGCTGATCACGCAGATGCTCGGGGCGATGCACCTCGCCCGTGTGGGCCTCGGTATCCGCGAAGCCTCGCCCGGAGTGGCGAGCAGCTTCGAGATCACTCCGGGGCGGATGCGCCATGCATGCCTGCACGACGCAATGGCTCTGGTCGGCGCAACCGAGGCGACCCGCTCATGAGCTCGGTCGCGGCCCGGTCGGTGACACTCCACGGCCGGGAGGTGGCCTTTGCCGAAGCGGGGAGCGGACCCGTCCTGCTCCTGATCCACGGGATGGCCGGTGCGCGCGAGAACTGGGACGCCGTGATCGAACCCCTGGCCCGAGACCACACCGTCATCGCGCCCGATCTTCCAGGCCACGGGGAGTCGGAGCCCGGCGGCGGGGACTACTCGTTGGGCGCTCTCGCGGCGGTCCTGCGCGACCTGCTCGTCGCCCTTGGCCATGAGCGGGCGACGCTCGTGGGACACTCGCTGGGAGGCGGGATCGCGATGCAGTTCTCCTACCAGTTCCCCGAGATGGTCGAACGGCTCGTCCTGGTTTCGAGTGGCGGGCTGGGCCGAGAGGTCAACCCGGTCCTTCGCGCCGCGGCGCTCCCGGGCGCGGAGCTCTTCATCGCCGCGACGGCAGGGCCCGGGCGGGCGATCGGGTCGGCGCTGGCCCGTGGACTCGGCATGCTCGGCTTCCGGGCGAACGCCGACGTCGCCGAGGTCGCCCGCGGGTATGCCTCGCTGGCAGACCGTGAGCGCCGGGCCGCATTCCTCGGCACGGTGCGTGCCGTGATCGGCGCCGGGGGGCAGAGCGTCCACGCCGGCGACCGCCTGTATCTGGCTCAGGCCGTGCCGGTTCTGATCATCTGGGGGAGGCGTGATTCGATCATCCCCGTCGGCCACGGCGAGAGCGCCCATGAGGCCATCCCGGGCAGTCATGTCGAGGTGTTCGAGCGGGTCGGTCACATGCCGCAGATCGAGGCTCCCGCAAAGTTCGTCGACGTGCTCGGGCGGTTTCTCGGATCGACCGAGCCGGCGCGATGGGACACCGATCAGTGGCGTGCCCTCATCGCGGTGCCCGCCGAGACCTAAGATCAGAGCAACAGAAGCGGGAGGCCGCCGTGCGAGCCGCCTCCCGACGCCCTCGACTGCAGGAGCTGCCAAATGGCCGACACGATCGGGCAGATCGACACAGAACAGCGCACCGCAACGCGCACCCTCGCCAACTACATAGGCGGCGCCTGGGTCGCGCCCGCCGCCGGCGAGACGCTCAGCGATCGGGACCCCGCGACGGGGGAGATCCTCGCGGAGGTGCCCCTGTCGGGCGCCCACGACCTTGATGAGGCCGTCGTCGCGGCCCGGGCCGCGCAGGCCGGCTGGAGGCGGACCTCGCCGATCCAGCGCATGAGAGCGGTCTTCAGGATTCGCGAGACGCTCCTGGCCCACCAGGATGAGATCGCGGCCCTCGTGACGATGGACATGGGAAAGACGCTGGATGACGCACGGGCCGAGGTCGGCCGGGGAATCGAGTCCTGCGAGGCGGCCTGCGGGGCGGTGCAGATGCTCAAGGGTGAGACCCTCGAGGGCGTCGGCACGGGGGTCGATGTCGAGTCGGTTCTGCAACCGGTTGGTGTTGTCGCCGCGATCACGCCTTTCAACTTCCCGGCGATGATCCCGCTCTGGTTCCTTCCCTACGCCGTCGTCTGCGGCAACTCCTTCATCCTGAAGCCCTCCGAGCGCGACCCGCTTCCCGCCGAGCGGATTTTCGAGCTGCTCAGTGAGATCGACGAGCTGCCCGACGGGGTCGTGAACCTCGTCCACGGTGGCCGCGACGTCGTCGACGCGATCCTCGAGCACCCGGGGATCGATGCGATCTCCTTTGTCGGACAGGCATCGACGGCGCGCCACGTGATGACCCTGGGCGTGGAACACGGCAAGCGCGTCCAGGCTCTGGGCGGCGCGAAGAACGCGATGATCGTGATGCCCGACGCCGACCCGGCGCTGACGGCCGCGGGAGTCTGCTCGTCGGCCTTCGGCGCCGCGGGCCAGCGTTGCCTGGCGGGCTCCCTGGCGATCCTGGTCGGCACGAGCGAGGAGCAGGAACGGAGCAGGCGCCTGATCATCGATGCGGCCGGCAACCTGCGCAGTGGAGCCGGCTCGGACCCCGCCACGGACGTCTGCCCGGTCGTCTCCAGCGAGACCCGCGATCACCTCGCAGAGGCGATCCGTGAGGCCGGCGAGCGTGGCGTGGGCATCGCCCTCGACGGCCGAGGTGATCCCGGCCCCGGCGGAGCGAATCTCGGGCCGACGATCCTGGAGCATCCTCCCGAGAACGATCCTGTCGTAAGAGACGAGCTGTTCGGCCCGATCCTCACCCTCCTGCGGGCAGCATCGTTGGAGGAGGCGATCGAGACGATCAACACGAGCCGTTACGGCAACGCCTCGGTTATCTTCACCTCATCCGGCGGAGCCGCCCGCGAGTTCCGCTACGGCGTCCAGGCGGGGATGATCGGCGTCAACGTCGGCGTCGCCGCTCCGGTCGCCTGGTTCCCCTTCTCGGGATGGAAGGACTCGATCGACGGTGACCTCCACGCCAACGGGACGGATGCAATCTCGTTCTACACGCGCAAGAAGGTGGTGACCTCGCGATGGGCGTGAGTCGCGCTCAACGGTCGATGCGCGCGAGGACGTGCTTGACGACCGTGTAGTCCTCGATCGAGTAGGGCGAGAGGTCCTTGCCGTATCCCGACTGCTTGTAGCCGCCGTGAGGCATCTCGTCCGGGACGACCAGGTGCTCATTGAGCCAGACGCAGCCGAACTGAAGGCGCCGCGCCATGCGCAGGCAGCGCCCGATGTTCTCGCTCCAGACCGAGGCGGACAGACCGTACTCGACGCCGTTGGCCCACTCGAGCGCCTGGTCCTCCTCGGCGAAACGCTGCACCGTCACGACGGGGCCGAAGACCTCGCGCCTGACAATCTCGTCCTCCTGCTGAACGCCGGCGATCAGCGTCGGTTCCACGAACCAGCCGCGGTCACGGGCGTCCCTCCGCCGCACAGGACCTCGGCGCCGCCGTCATCGGCACCTTCGATGAACCCCATCACCCGTCCGCGCTGGCGCTCCGAGATGACCGGACCCATATCGGGCCCGCCGGCATCCCGGTCGGCCTCGAACGGGCCACCGACCCGGATGCTCTGAACCCGCGGGACGAGCTCGGCCAGCAGGTCGTCGTAGCGGCTCGTGCTGACCAGTACGCGGCAGGCTGCGGTGCAGTCCTGGCCCGCGTTCCAGTAGCCCGCCGTCGCGACCGTCTCGGCGAGCAACGCGAGGTCGGCGTCGTCAAAGACGATCACGGGCGCCTTGCCACCCAGCTCGAGATGGACGCGCTTGAGGTTGCCGGCCGCCCCCCGTGCCACCTCTCGGCCAGTCGAGACATCACCGGTCAGGCAGGCCATGCGAACCCGCGGGTGCTCGACCAGGGCCCGGCCCGTATCCGCATCTCCGGGCACCACGTTGAGGACCCCGGCCGGGAGGATCTCGCGGCCCACCGCGCCCAGCATCAACGTCGTCAGGGGCGTCAGCTCGCTGGGCTTGAGGACCACCGTGTTGCCGGCCGCCAGAGCCGGGCCGATCTTCCAGATCGCCATCTGCAGAGGAAAGTTCCAGGGGGTGATCTGCGCCACGACACCGACCGGGTCTCGCCGGATGAACGACGTGCGCCCGCGCATGTACTCGCTGGCAGCCTTCCCCTCGAGCGTCCGGGCGGCACCGCCGAAATAGCGCAGCTGTCCTGCGCAGGCGGCTACCTCGTCCGTTGCGACACCCAGCGGCTTGCCTGTGTTGCGCGACTCGACCTCGGCGAACTCGGCAGCGTTTGCGATCAGCGCATCGGCCATCGCTCCGAGCAGTTCATCGCGCTCGGCGGGTGTCGTTTCGGCCCACTCCGCGAAGGCGCCCTCGGCTGCCTCGACGGCGGCGTCGACCGTTGCCGGTGTGGACAGCGGAACCGCGCTGAGCAGCTCCTCGGTGGAGGGGTCGATCACGTCGAAGCTGCGCGCAGCGGGGTCCTCGAACTCCTGGCCCGCAACCGTCGCGCCGGGGTACTGACGTGGCATCGGGGCATCCTATGGCTCGGCGAGCAGTTCTGCCGCACCCGGCCAGCTACCCAGCGCCGGCAGGCCGGCAATCGCCGCGGGGGACACACCGAGGTAGCCGCGGAGGAAGGCGATGCTGACGCGCTCGACGATCCCCAGCTGAGGCTGCTCGTAGGTGTAGGGGGGGAGGTGCTGGGCTCCAGGGAGCCGCAGCAGGTACTTCGGCCTGCGTGCCGCTCTGAAGTAGGCGTAGGTGTAGCGGGGTTGGTTGCTCGTGTCGGCCGTCCCCTGCACGGCGAGCAGTGCCGGGCTGCCGGGGGGGAAGGAATAGCCCCCGATCCCCGACATCTCGGCTCCCGAGAGGACCACCGCGGCGCGCACACGACGGTCTCGCATCCGCTTCGCGTCCGCGACCGCAAGAGCGGCCTCGGCTCCGTCGGACTGTCCCGCCACGGCGATCCGGGTCGGGTCGACCAGCCCGCCCAGCGGCCCTTTCGGGAGGGTGCCCCGTGCGAGGAGCGTGGAGATCACAAAGCTGATGTCACCGGGCTCATTGACCAGATCGGCCTCGTCGGGTCCTCCCGGCGCGGCCGCCCTCTCAAGCGGGAAGACCGGGGCGGCGACGACGAACCCGGCCTCCGCCCAGGCTCGCAGAAGCCGGTAGTAGGTCAAGGGCGTGACCGCGAACCCGTGAGCGAAGACGATCAACGGGAAGGGGCCCTTGGCGGGTGCCGTGGGGTAGCGGAGGATCGTCGTCAGCCTCCTCGGCGTCGCGCGTCCGTGAAGCGGTCGCGCGACGCGGCTCCTGTCGAGCAGGTGCAGGACCTTCGTGGCGATTGGGAGGTTCCCCGCCGCGGCCGACGAACTCGGCGCTCCACTCCAGAGCGCCACGACGAGAGCGAGGGTCAGGACGCATGCGAGAGCTCGGCCTCGGGCCACGCACTGATCGTCGCAGACGAAGCTGGCCGGATGTCGGGGTGGTCGACCGCCGCGGCATGAGATCGTGCCGGCCCGGCCTCCAATGGCCGGGCCGGCACGTCATCAACGCTTCAGGCGATGCCTCCTACTGCGCGCTCAGAAGTAGGCGTAGTGGTCGGCTGAGCTCTTCGAGCTCGTCTTGCCACCTGCCCTCGCCCTCACGTCCACCGTCCCGGCCTTTTTGGCCGGTGGTGCCACCACCATGCAGGTGGTGCTCGACGGGCATTCGACCAGGGAGCCGAGAGACTTGCCGAACTTCAGCACGGTCAATTCCGGGCCGGGTGCGAACCCGCTCCCGGTCACCGTCACGCTCGTTTCTCCGGTGCTGGGACCGGTGGCCGGGCTGACGCTCGTCACGGTCGGGTTCCCGTACTTGAAGACGTCATTGGGGAACGCACCGCTGGTCCCGTTCGGCGTCGTGACGCTCAGGTCGCTCACGCCGGTTGTCCCCGGTGGGGAAACGGCCGTGATGGATGTGGCCGAGTTGACCGTGAACCCGGTCGCATCGTTCGAGCCGAACCTGACGGCGGCTGCCCCCGTGAATCCGGTGCCCGTGATCGTCACGCTCGTGCCGCCGGCTGCCGGCCCCTTCTTGACCGACAGCTTGCCCACCGTGGGGGCCGGTTCTCCGGCCAGGATATTGAGCGCCGCCATCTGTGCGCCGAGGTATTCGCCGACTTCGCCGGGAGCCGGTGAGTCTTCGTTCGCGGGAATCGCCTCATGGCTTTCGTGATCGTAGGGGCCGGTGTACTGGTAGAGCTCGTAGCGCCTAGTGACCGACTCTGCACCACCTTCGAGCGGCCTTTCGCTGGCGACCTCACCCGAGTTGGGAGCGCCGTTTTCCTTCTGAATCATCTTCCATTCGATTTCCGTTTCAGATTCTTCTTCCGGAACGGCCGGATCGTCGGTCAGCAGGTGGTTCAACTCCGCGGGGTTGGGTGACTCGGTCACGTAGACCTTCACCCACTCGGCTTCCCCGAATTCCTGGAAGGCCTCCGGCTGAGGAGCATTGATCACTGCCTCGACGCCGCCCGCCGGTTTTTCGGGGGAGGGCGGGTTGACTTTCCATTCCGGCGCCGGGATGCTCACGTTCGTTCCCGAGGCTCTCAGGCTGCCCGGTTTTTCGGGGTCCGCCACAAGCCATCGGTACACCGTGTTCGTCGGGTTCTTGATCAGGCCGAGGCCGAAGTGCTCGCAGCCCGAGGTGAGGTATTCGATCGAGCCTCCGGTCCAGCACTGGTGGCCCAGGGTCGGCGTGATCGGAGAGGAGGCGATCGGTGTGCCCTCCGTGAAGGCTTTCGCGACCGGGTCCCAGGGGCTTTCGTAGCGCACGTAGACGCCTCCCGGGAAGTCCACGAGCTTGGGATTCCCGTAGCGCTCGTAGGGTGCGCCGAACTCGTAGGAGATATCCGCGCTCGAGACTCCGTCGAGCTCGATCTCGAAGCCGTGGGTCTCCTCTCCCGTGTCGTTGAACGTGTCGAAGTTGCTCAGCGTCCCGTACTGCGTTTCGCCCAAGGCCGATGCCGGTCCTGATGCTGATGCTGCACACATCGCCAGGGCGGTCGCCACAAGGGCCCAGGTGCCCGCCCGCCTGCGGTGTCTCGCGCTCCCTCTGCGTGACATGTGTTCTCCCCTCCGCGTGGTTTCCTGTCGTCCATCCCTAGACACGGGGCGCGGGGTACCTCTCACGCGGGCCGGCGTGAGAATCTGCTCAGAGGCTCATCACTCCGCGTCGATGTGGGGCAGGATCCGGTCCAGCCAGGACGGTATCCACCAGTTCGCCGGTCCGAACAGCGTCATCGTTGCCGGGACCAGGATCAGCCGGACGATGGTCGCGTCGACCAGGACGCTGACCGAGAGGCCGACGGCCAGCATCTTCACGACGACGGCGGGCGACAGGCTGAAGGCAATGAACACGCTGGCCATGATCAGCGCCGCGCACGTGATCACCCGGGCGGTGCGGGACAGCCCCTCGGCCACCGACTCGGTGTTGTCCCCGGTTGCCTCCCAGGCCTCCTTCACCCGTGAGAGCAGGAAGACCTCATAGTCCATCGAGAGCCCGAAGACGATCGCGAACATCAGGACCGGCACGTAGGACTCGATCGGCACCTTCTCGCTGACCCCGAACAGGGACCCGCCCCAGCCCCATTGGAAGACGGCGACGAGCACCCCGTATGCGGCGCCGATCGAGAGCAGGTTGAGGACCGCGGCCTTGATCGCGATCAGCAGGCTCCGGAAGGTCGACAGCAACAGCAGGAACGCCAGCATGACGACCACTCCGATCACGATCGGCAGTCGCGACGTGACGGTATCTCGGAACTGGATCTGGGTTGCCAGGTTGCCCGTCACGTAGCCCTTCGCTCCGGTGCCAGCGAGTGCTTCGGGCAGGGTGTCGTCCTTCAGCCGCCTGAACAGGGCGTACGTCGCCTCCGCCTGGGGCGAGGTGCTCGGCACGACCGTTGTGACGAGCAGGGCGCCGTCGCTGGTGGCCTTCAGGGCGCTTGCCCTGGCGACCCCCTGTTCCTTGCTGAGCGCCGTGTTGAGGTCCTTGGCGATCGTCGCCTGGGAGGCGCTCGCGCCCTGGGTGTTGACGACGATCGTGAAGGGACCGTTGGCTCCCGTGCCGAATCCCTGGGCGATCAGATCGTAGGCGCGCTTGTCCGTGAAGCTGGTGGGGTCGGCGCCGTCGTCGATGTGTCCGAGGTTTATCGAGAACAGGGGAATCGTGAGAATCGCCAGGAGGAGGACCGAGGCGGTCAGGAACACCCAGGGGCGCCGGGCGATCATGTGGGCGTAGCGGTGCCAGCCGTCTTTCTCGCTGCCCGCCTCGGCGACCGGGGTGCGCACCGACCAGCGGTCGATTCGACGTCCCGCCAAGCCGAGCGCACCGGGCAGGAGGGTGAGGGCCGCAAGGGCGGAGGTCAGAACTCCGAACACCGCGGCGAGCCCGAGTTGCCCGATGAACGTGACCCCCGAGGCATAGAGGCCCAGAAGCGCGAGCGAGACCGTACCGGCCGCGATCAGCACGGCGTGGCCGCTGGTGGCGACCGTCGCACCCGCAGCGTTCACGGGATCGGTGCCGTCGGCCACCAGCTGGCGGTAGCGGGTGCTGAGGAAGAGGCAATAGTCGATCCCCACCCCAAGGCCGATCATCAGTGCCAGCGTCGGCGCGGTGGTGCCGAACGTCGTGAGTGAAGCCGCCGTGACCAACAGGCCCAGGGCGACGCCGACGGCGACCAGGGCGCTCGCCAGCGGGATCACCGCGCCGAGCACGCTCCCGAAGCCGATCAGCAGGACCAGCAGCGCGACCCCGATCCCGATCAGCTCAGAGCGGGCATCGTTCGGCGACGGCCGGAACAGTTCGTCCAGTCCGCCGCCGTAATCGACGGCGACGCCCGCCTTGCGGGCGGGGGCCGTGGCCGCTTCGAGCTTTTTGATGTAGTCGTGCCCCAGGAGCTTCGTGCGCTCGTCGAAATGGACGCTGGAGTAGGCGATCTTCCCGTCCGCGGAGAGCTGCCCGGAACCGCTCGCCAGCGGATCCGACGCCGACTCGACGTGCGGCAGCTTTCGCAGTTCGCCGACGACCTGCTCGATCTGTTCCCGGTTCGAGCTCAGGCTGCCCGAGCTCTTGTGGAAGACGACCAGGCCCACGAAGCCGGCCGCTGCCTTGTCATGCTGTTCGAGCAGGACCAGCCCGGCGTGGGCCTGGGTTCCGGAGAGTTCGACCTTGTCCGAAAAGGTCCCACCGGCCGAGTTGGCGATCACGAGCATCGCCGCGAGTCCGATCAGCCAGGCGGCAATCCGGCGCCGCGGATGGCGAGCCCCCGAGGAGCCGATGCGGCTCAGCCGCCCGGCGGCCTCTGATGGACGATCATCGTCGGTCTTCTCGGTCATCGATGCCCCCGGTCGTCGGTCTCGAGCTCCGCGTCTCCCCCGAGGCAGGGGATTCAACCATGTCGACCCTCAGATCCGACGGGTCATGAATACGCTGTGCTTGCTCGGCGGGTAGTTACCGAACGCCTCACACGGGGTGAACCCCTCACTGGCGTAGAGCGCGCGAGCCGCCTGGAAGGCGGACTGGGAGCCTGTCTCGAGGCTGAGGCGGTGATAGCCACGTGACCTTGCGACCGCGAGCAGATGGGAGAGCAGTGCGCGCGCCACACCGCGCCCGCGGGCGCCTGCAGCGGTATGCATCGACTTGATCTCGGCATGTGCCGGATCGAGCTCGCGTAGCGCTGCGACGCCCAGCAGCTCGCCGCCCAGCCGGTGGCTGAAGAACGTCACGCCTGGTTCCGCGAGGCCGTCGATCTCGAGTGCGTGCACCGCCTCGGGCGGGCTGCTGCCGCGGGTGAACGCCAGGTGAGCCTCGAGTAGCTCGCGGACGTCCGGAGCATATGGGTCATCGGTTGCGATCGTCGCCTCGGGCACGACGCGACGATACATCCCCCCGTCCGGGGCTCACTCTCCCCGATCTGTCACCGGCTGCGGGGGCAGCGGGCGGCGAGCGATCTCGGCCGCTTCCTCGATCTCAAGTCCGAAGCTGCGGAGAACCCCCTCCGCGTGCTCGCAATCCGCCTGGTCGCCGAGCTCCCCGAGCAGGAGGGCATGCATGACCGCCAGCATCGCGCCGCCGCTGGCGCGCAACGCGAGCCTCGGGTTGGCCACACTGAAACGGCCTGAGCCGATACCTGCCTGGAGGTCGCTCATCGCCGAGTGGGCGAAGACGCTGTCGGCGACGCGATAGGGGACATCGAGGCGCACCAGCAGCCATGCCCATTCCGGCTGCTCGTAGGCGAGCCGGACGAAGTGTCGATGGGCGACACTGATCGCCTCTGCGACATCGGTGATCCCGGAGCGCCTGGCCTCCATTCGCTCGAGCTGCTCGGCCAAGGTCTCCTCGAGCAGGGCAGCGAGCAGGTCCTCCTTGGTCCGGAAGTAGTTGTAGAAGGACCCGATGGCCGTGTCGGCCTGCTCGGCGATCTCAGCGATGGTGGTCGACTCGAACCCGTGCTCGGCGAACAGGTGACGCGAGGCGCTGAGCAGCGCCGAACGGGTGCGGGCCTTGCGGCGCGTGTTTCGGTCCGGGGGGCCGACCGTCCCGGTTCGTGGTGGTGTCGCACGGCTGTCTGGCGGAGTCATGTTTTGAGTATATCCTCAATATTGACATTTTCCTCAGTTCGGTCTATGTTGAGCTGATGGGCTCCGCACCCGAGCAGCTCGACGTCGCGATCGTGGGCTATGGCCCGGTTGGCCAGGTGATCGCCGCCCTGTTGGGCAGAGCCGGTCATCGCGTAGGCGTCTTCGAGCGACACGAGGAGATCTACAGGATGCCTCGCGCGGTCCACCTGGACCACGAGATCATGCGCCTGCTGCAGGCGCTCGGGATCGCAGAGGATCTCGCCGGCGAGATGCTTCCGGTCAGGGAGTACCGCTGGTTCGGCGCGGATGGGGCGCCGATTCTCAGCATCAGCTCGCCCGCCCCGGCGCGCTCCGGATGGGAGCCGGACTACATGTTCTTTCAGCCTGCCCTGGAGGCGGCCCTCGACGCCGTGGCACGGGCTCAGGAGACCGTCACGGTCGAGCGGGGTTGGGAGGCGGAGGCTCTCACTCTCGGCGAGGATGGAGCCGAGCTGCGATTGAGCAAGGTCGGCGACGGCGAGCTCCGCACGGTGCACTCGCGCTGGATGATCGGTGCCGACGGAGCCAACTCGTTCGTGCGGGAGGCCGCGGCGATTCCCCTGCGCGACCTCGGTTTTCAGGAGCGATGGCTGGTGATCGATGCCGAGCCGAACGACATGAGCGCCCTCGCCGAGCTGCCGATCGCCTGCCAGTGGTGCGACCCGGCTCGCCCGACGACGCACATCCAGAGCGGACCCCGCCACCGTCGCTGGGAGTTCATGCTGCTGCCGGGGGAGAGCGACGCCGATCTGGACGACCCGCAGCGCGTCTGGGAGTTGCTCGAGCCGTGGTATCGCCCCACCGACGGGCCATTGACACGGAGTGCCGTCTATGAGTTCCGCTCGATGCTGGTCGAGCGGATGCGGGAGCGGCGAGTGCTTCTGGCGGGTGACGCGGCCCACCTGACGCCGCCGTTCCTCGGTCAGGGGCTCTGCTCCGGACTGCGTGACGCGGCAAACGTGGCATGGAAGCTCGACCTGGTTCTGCGTGGGCTGGCCCCGGCGGACCTGATGGACACGGTCGACCCCGAGCGGCTGCCTCACAACGAGTGGGTGATCAACGTCGCCGTCGGGCTCGGCCGGGTTCTCTGTGAGCTTGATCGCGACGCCGCCGTAGCGCGCGACGCCGCGCTGCGGGACGCCGATACTCCCCCTCCGCTCGAGTTCCCCCGCTGAGCGGCGGCGTGATCCATCGGCGAGCTGACGGGGCCGTGGACCCCCTCGCCGGAGCGTTGGCCGTTCAGGGCCGCGTCTCGCTCAACGGCGGGCGAGAGAGCCGGATGGACGATCTGCTGGGCGGCGGCTTCACGCTGATCACAATGGGAGGCGATCCCCGCGCGTCGCTGCGCCCACCAGAACGGGCCCTGCTCGAGACGCTGGAAATCAAGGTCGCCGCGCTCGACTCCGGCAACCCCGGCGGCCTTCAGGACCTCGACGGGCGGCTAACCGCCTGGCTCGAGCAGCACTCGGCCTGGGCCGTTCTGGTCCGCCCCGACTTCTACGTCTTCGGCAGCGTCGAGCACTCAGCTCAGCTGGGCGCGCTGCTCGGCGATCTGAGCGAACAACTGGGCCTGTCGGCCCTCCCGCAAACAACCGACGAGGGAGCAACATCGATGTCCGATTCGACCGTCGTGATCCATCCCAGGTTTCACCACCTCAACCTGAAGACGACCCGACTGCAGGAGATGATCGACTGGTACGGGGCCGTTGTCGGCACCGAGGTGACCCACCAGGACGATGTGGGCGCATGGCTCTCCAACGATCAGGCCAACCACCGGATCGCCCTGCTGGCATTTCCCGGGTTCACGGACGACCCCGAGAAGGACAACCGGACGGGGCTCCATCACAGCGCCTTCGAGTACTCCAGTTTCGAGGAGCTGAACGCGTCCTATCTGCGGCTGCGTGGTGAGGGCATCGAGCCCGATCTGTGTCTCGATCACGGCATGACGCTGTCCTATTACTACAAGGACCCCGACGGCAACCACGTCGAGCTGCAGTGCGATGTCTTCGGTGACTGGGATGCATCGCGCAACTGGATGAGGACGAGCGCCGACTTCAAGGCAAACCCGATCGGCGTCTTCGTGAGGCCCGAGCTGATCGCCGGGGTCGCGGCCGAAGGGACCGCCTTCGGCGAGATCCACCGGCGTGCGATGGCCGGTGAGTTCGCCCCCGAGGCCCCTCCCGTCGACATCCCCGCGGGGGCCTGAGCGATGCGACTTGTCACCTTCGAGAGCGACGGAGCTCAACAGGCCGGCGTGCTGCTCGGCGAAGAGGTCGTCCCCCTGGCGGCTCTCGGGGCCCCGGCGGTCACAGTCCGCGGGCTCCTCGAGGCACTAGACGCGGATGGCCTGCGAGACCTGGGAGCACGCGCCGAAGAGGTAGATGTTCGCCTGGCGCTCTCGCGTCTGCGTCTGCTCGCACCGGTGCCGGACCCTCAGAAGATCATCTGCCTCGGTCTCAACTACCGTGACCATGCGGCGGAGTCGGGGCAGGAGATCCCGTCGAACCCGATGTGGTTCGCCAAGTTCGCAAACTCGCTGAGCGGCTCCGGTCAGGACATCGTCCTGCCGGCGGCGCACCCCGACTACGTGGACTATGAGGCCGAGCTGGCGGTCGTCATCGGGCGAACCGCTCGGCACGTAGAGGAGTCCGCGGCGCTGGACCATGTCGCCGGCGCGATGCCTTTCAACGACGTCAGCGCCCGCGACCTGCAGCTGCAGAATGCCCTCTGGACCAGTGGCAAGGCGATCGACACGTTCGCCCCATGCGGGCCGGCACTGGTGACCCTCGACGAGGCCGGCGACCTCTCGGCACTCGGGCTGCGAACCCGGATCAACGGCGAGCTCCTTCAGGAGGGCAACACCCGGGAGCTGATCTTCGACGTGCCCAGCACGGTCGCCTGGCTTTCAAGGACGACCACGCTCCTCCCGGGCGACATCATCGCGACCGGCACACCCGCAGGAGTCGGTGCGAGCAAGAACCGCTTCCTGAGGGACGGCGACACGGTTGAGGTCGAGGTGGACGGCCTGGGGGTCCTCGTCAACCGGGTCCGCGCCGGCTGACCTCAGCCGAGCGCGTCATCGCTCCAGGGCTGACGTTGCTCGTAGCAGTCCTCGTGAACCATCAGCCCGTCGGGGGGCGGGCTGCCGTGACGCAGTCGCGATGTTCGAGTGGCGGTGCGATCGCGATCGATCAGGATCAGCGGCTCGTAGACCCCCATCGCCTTGCCGCAGAAGACGCAGAAGGGGCCAGGGTGATCCGCATGATTGCCCATGGACGAGCCGATGGTCTCGCCACCCGGTTCAGTCGTCTTCTGTACTAACTACCCATCCTCCCTAAGCAGTCTCCCGGTACTCGTCACCGCTCGCTGTCGAGCGTCGCCATCCCGTGCGCCGGGTAGCGCTCGCCGGATGCCGAACCCGGTGGGATGGCCTGCTCCAGCTGTGCCACCTCCTCGGCGCTCAGCTCGAGCTCGAGCGATCCGAGCGCCTCGCGCAGCCGCTCGCATGTTCGTGCCCCGACGAGCGCAATGACGCTCTCACTCCGACCGAGGACCCAGGCGATGGCCACCTGTGCGACGGTCGCGCCCCGTTCCTCGGCAAGCGCCCGCAGGGCGTCCACCAGGACGAGGTTCCGCTCACGGTTGGCGCCTTCGAACCGAGGCGCATGTGATCGGAAGTCGCTCGGTGCCAGCTCGCGGTCGACCGTGAAGTGTCCGCTGATCAGACCGCGGCTGAGCACGCCGTAGGCGGTGATCGCAATCCCGAGCTCGGCGCATGTCGGCAGAATCGCCTGCTCGATACCGCGGGAGATCAACGAGTACTCGATCTGCACGTCGCAGATCTCCCTTGTCGCGGCAGCCCGTCGAATCGTCTCGGGGCCCACCTCGGACAGTCCGATGTGACGGACGTAGCCGGCGTCGACGAGCTCGCCGATCGCGCCGACCGTCTCCTCGATCGGCACAGCGGCGTCGAGCCGTGCCGGGCGGTAGACATCCACGTGCTCGGTCCCGAGCCGGGTCAATGAGTGCGCCAGGGCGGTCTTCACCGCCGCCGGCCTCGCATCAAACCCGAGCCAGGCGCCGTCCGGGCCGCGCTGGGCGCCGAACTTGACACTCAGCAGGTACTCCTCGCGCGGGCGGCTGCGGAGCGCCTCGGCGATCAGCAGCTCGTTGTGACCCATCCCGTAGAAATCACCGGTGTCGAGCAGTGCGACTCCGGCGTCCAGGGCGGCATGGATGGTGGCGATCGACTCGTCGCGGTCGGACGGCCCGTACATGCCCGACATGCCCATGCATCCCAGGCCGATGGCCGCGACCTCCGGGCCGTGGGCGCCGAGCAGGCGCGCGTGCGGTGGGTTGGCGGGCATCGCAACCCAATATAGGCGGCTCCTTCAGGCTGCCGCCGGCGAGGCAAAGGTGCCGGCGAGTGTCCGCCGGCGGCGGTGAGCGAGGTGGGTGCCTTCAGCCGAAGGCGCGCTGCAGGGCCCGCTGGAAGGCAGCCCGTTTTGCAAGCCGGCCCGTGTAGTCCTTCAGGCTCTGCGGCAGCTCGTCGGCGAAGCCCGCCCGCGTGGTGAAGATGAGAGCCGTGCCAACCATGATGTCGGCGACGGTGAACGTCTCCCCGACGAGATGATCTTTGCCGTCGAGTCCCTCGACGACGGCCTCGGCGGCGAGATCGAAACGTCTGCGCGCGGAGGCGGCCCGGTCGGGGTCCTTGTCGGCCTGGGTCCAGGCTTCGAACAGGGGCGGCTCGATCTCGGCCGGAGCGAACGTGGCCCACTGGTAGACCAGTCCCCGCTCATGGCTCTCGAGCGCAGGCATCATCCCGGACTCGGGGTGCCGGTCGCCGATCTGCATACACATGGCAGCCGACTCGAACAGCATCAGCCCGTCGTCGTCCTCGAGCACCGGGACTCTCCCCAGCGGGTGGCGGGCGAGATGCTGCTCGCTCTTGCATTCCTCGCGGTCGATGAGCTTCAGCTCGTAGGGCTCGTCGACCTCCTCGAGCATCCACATGATGCGCAGCGGCCGGCCGGCTTTTGGACGGTGATAGACGCGCATCCGGCGGCGGACCATACCCGTGGGCGCCCCGCGGGGTCGCCAGGGTGCGCGGCACTCCGATTGGAGCCCATCGTGGCGGCGTCGGTCCCGATGCCCGCGCGCTAGTCCCCGCGCGGGTCCGACAGCGCTGCGCGGATCGCGCCGCCCATCTCGGCGAGGGCCTCGCGCGCCGCGGTTCCCGCGATCAGGATGTGGACGAAGCCGTGGACGCTGCCGGCGTGGCGACGCAGCGTGCAGGAGACGCCCGCCGCCTGCAGCCGGTGGGCGTATGCCTCGCCCTCGTCGCGCAGCGGGTCGAAGCCGGCCGTCACGACCATCGCCGGTGCGGCTCCCTCGAGGCTTGGCGCGAGCAGCGGTGAGATGCGCGGGTCGCGCCTGTCGCCGGCGGTACCGATGAACTGCTCCTCGTACCAGTCCATGTTCTCTTTGGTGAGCAGGAAGCCATCGGCGAAGGTTCGTCGCGAGGCCGAGATCTCGACGCAGTCCGTCACCGGGTAGATCAGCAGCTGGAAGGCCGGTGCGGGCCCGCCGTCGGCCGCAGCGAGCAGTGACGTCACAGCCGCCAGGTGCGCACCGGCGCTGTCACCCGCGACGGCGGTGCGGGACGGGTCGATGCCGAGCTCCTGCGCACGGCTCAGGGCATCGCGGAAGGAGGCCAGGGCGTCCTCGACGGGCGCGGGGAAGGGGTGCTCGGGGGCGAGCCTGTACTCGACGCTCAGTACCCGGGCCCCCGAGTGTAGGGCGAGCATCCGGCACGGCTGGTCGTGGGTGTCGAGGTCCCCGACGACCCATCCGCCGCCGTGGAAGTAGACGACCAGAGGGGCCCCACCGCTCGAGCCCGGGTCCGCCGCTGGTACGTACAGGCGGGCCCGCAGTGGGCCGGCGGCGCCGCTCACCGTGATCTCCCGGACCGCCTCGAGCGGGACCGGAGCCCCCTCGACCTGCTTCACCTGACGGCTCAGGTCGGCGCGCGCCTGCGCCGGGGTCAGGCCCGCGAGCGGCGGTCGGGGGTCGCGCCGGGCGAGCTTGAGCAGCACCTGGGTGTTCAGTTCGAGCTGCTGGCCGTCCCGTAGGAGGGGCGGTCCGGCGATACGGCGCTTCACAGCGTCGGGGAGCTCGAGGATGAAGCGTCCCAGGGTTCGCTCAAGGCGCTCGTTCACGGGGGCGGATGGTAGCGTCGTGGCGGCTCGTGAGCCCCCTGGAGCCAAAGGACCCCGGCCCCGGCTACCGGTATTACCTGATCCCGGCCGGCGCCTGCCTGATCTTCATCGTCCTCGCGATCGTCACGGGCTTCTTCGGCCTGCGCTCCTGAGCGCCAGGGCTTATCCCGCCGGCCGTGCCGTCAGGCTAGATCTGGATCGCCCTCATGACGTGCTCGTCGGGGAGCTTCTCGAGGATGGCCCGCAGTGTGTCGCGCTCCTCGGCCTGCCCGCGCTGCAGATCGTTGAGCAGCAGGCGGGTCGCACTGTGGGTGATCTTCATCTCCCCCGGAGTCAGCGTCAGCGTGACCCGGCCACGCTCGTCCGGGGTGCCCTCGAGACCCGCGATCACCTCGCGGGCGAGCCCCCGGATGACGGGCTCGTGGGCCTCGTCGGAGATCAGCAGCCGCAGCGCGCTGGCGGCGACGGTCACCTCGTCGGCCTCGAGCAGGAGGTGGTAGTCGGGTTCCTCGCCCGTATCGGCCATCAGATCGCCTCCTCGAGGTCGGACTCGACGGGCTCGGCCTGCTTTTCGCGCTGCACCCGGACGAGGCGTCCTCCGGCGGCGGCGAGGAGCATGCCGAAGATCGCGGTCACGACCGCGAGCAGCGGCGGGAAGCTGCCGAGCGAGACTTTGGCCGTCGTGCCGACGATCGCGTGAGTGATCAACAGGGAGGCTCCATAGATCGCACCGCCGACGAGTCCCCGGTCCGCTCCGCCCCAGCCGTCCTGGTGCTCGAAGCCGGACAGGAAGCCACCGACGCCCGCGATGATCGCGACGGCCCAGTAGCCACCCGTCGAGACGCCGATGAGGATGCCCGCGAGCGCGCCGATGGCGGCGGGAACCAGGCCGCCAGAGATGATCTGAAAGGCGCGCGAGCGGTCGCGGAACAACACCGGCAACTTCATCTGAATCCTCTCCCCGAAGGTTTCCCGCAACCCTACAGTCTAGGCCTGGCGGCGAGGCCGCTCCGGTGAGCAGCGACGTTCGCTCGGGCAGTGTTGACGATACTCCTGTGGATGAAGCCGCCCCTGCGATTGTCCGTCCTCGACCAGTCCCCCGTCGCGCAGGGGTCCAGCGGGGCCGAGGCGCTGCGCAACACGATCGACCTGGCCCGGCTGACGGACCGGCTGGGCTACCACCGTTACTGGGCCGCCGAGCACCACGGAGGGCCGATGCTGGCGGGGCCCAGCCCCGAGGCGCTGATCGGCCCGATCGCGGCGGCGACGCACCGGATCAGGGTCGGCAGCGGAGGAGTGATGCTGCCTCACTACAGCCCTCTGAAGGTGGCCGAGACGTTCAGCCTGCTCGCGGGCCTGTTCCCCGGCCGGATCGATCTCGGTCTAGGCCGAGCTGCCGGGACCGACCCGATGACCACCTTTGCGCTGCAGCGCGACCGTCGCCAGGCGGCTCCGGACGACTTCCCCCAGCAGCTGGCGGAGTTGCTTGGCTACCTCGGCGACCAGCTGCCCGCGGACCATCCCTTCGCGCCTCTGGCCAGGACGCTCCCGGGGCTGCCCGAGCGGCCCGAGCCCTGGTTGCTGGGCTCCTCCCAGCAGAGCGCCCTGTGGGCCGCCGAGCTGGGCCTGCCCTACGCGTTCGCCGACTTCATCAACCCAAAAGGGGCCGAGATCGCAGCGCTCTACCGGGAACGCTTCGCAGAACACGAACATGCCGATCGCCGTCCCCGGACCGCCGTGGCGGTGTGGGTCATATGCGCCGAGACCGACGGGGAGGCCCAGCGGCTCGCCGCGAGCGGGCGGATGACGTTCACGCTTCTTCGCCGTGGGCAGCTGATCGCCGTCCCTCCACCGGAGCAGGCGCTGGAGTTCCTCGCGAAGGAGCGGTCCTCCGGCGCTCGTGGCTCGGAGCGTCGAGCGGTCACCGGTTCGCCTGAGATGGCCGAGGAGCGCCTTCGAGAGGTGGTGGACCTCTACGGTGCAGAGGAGGCGATCGTCGTCTGCATCACCTACGACCACGGAGCCCGCCGCCGCAGCTACGAGCTGCTCGCGGAGGTGTTCGGCCTGTGAACGCACACCCGGCCGTGCGCCGCGCACATGACAGCGACATCCCCGAGCTGACGCGAATGCTCGCCCGGGCATTCCTCGACGACCCGGTGGCGACGTGGGCCTATCCGCCGGATCGCCTTCGTCTGCGAGCTCTCGAACGCTTCCAGGGGACCCGCCTGCGCCAGCTGGTCTCTCAGGGAGAGGTCTGGACGACAGACGATCGTTGCTGTGCCGCACTGTGGGCCCCGCCCCTGCAATTTCATTCGAGTTTGCGTGAAACCGCCCAGCTGCTGCCGGCCTTCGCCCACCCGCGCCTGATGGTCAGGGTGCCCCTGGTGGCGGTTGGCTGGGAACTGCTCGAGCGGGCGCACCCGCGCACGCCGCCCCACTTCTATCTGGCGGTGCTCGGCACAGACCCCGAGGCACAGGGTCGGGGGCTCGGCTCAGCGGTCCTTCAGGGCGTGCTCGAGCAGTGCGATTCCGATGGCGTGGCGGCCTATCTCGAGTCTTCCAAGGAGCGAAACATCAACTTCTACGCTCGCCACGGTTTCCGGGTGCTTGATCAGATCAAGCTGCTGCGGGGACCGACGATGTGGAAGATGTGGCGGGACCCGCGCTAGCGGGACCCCCGTAGGGCGACACCCGCCCCGGTCGGGGCCTGTTTGGCAGCGCAGAGAGTCGCGCGCACCTCGACGGTCGCAGCCCCGGCCGGCTCACCTTTTGGGCGGGCTTTCCCGGGGCGAGTGATCCGCATCGCGCTGCTTTCCGAACAGCAACCCAGAACCGTCAGGCCGATGAGGCCCGCGGACTGAAGGGCAGCCCCCCAACGGGGCCTGCCGAACAGCGATGAAGCGGAGGCACCCCATGTACGGTCCAGCCAATGAGGAGACCGCCGCCCCCCGGCCCACAGGGCTGATCGAGCGGCTCGTTCGCGACGACGTCGACCGCAAGCGCTTTCTGAAGATGGCCGGCAGCGCAGGCGCGGCGAGCTTCGGCGCGTTTGTGATTGCGGCCTGCGGCGCCAGCAAGAAGCCGGCGACGACCTCGGCCGCCGCCGGCACCTCGACCTCCTCCGGTGGCGAAATGGGCGACATCGCAATCGTCAACTATGCGCTCACACTCGAGTATTTGGAGAGCGAGTTCTACGCCAAGGTCATCAGGGCCAACCTGTTCACCGGCAAGGTCGCATCGCTGCTGAAGCATTTCGGCGCCCAGGAGCTCACCCACGTCGAAGCTCTCAAAGGCACCGTGACGAAGCTCGGTGGGACTCCCGTCGCGAAGGTCGAAGGCAAGTTCCCGATTGAAAACGCGACGCAGGTCGCCGAACTCGCCTACTCGGTCGAGAACCTCGGCGCCGCGGCCTACCTCGGCCAGGCTCCGAACATCCAGAGCCCCGAAGTGCTGGCAGCTGCACTGTCGATCCACACGGTTGAGGCGCGACACGCCGCGACGGTGGGAACGCTCGTCAAAAAGTCGCTCACGCCCGATGGCGCCTTCGCCAAGCCGGCCGACATGACTGCGGTCCTGGCCGCCGTCAAGCCGTTCCTGGCCTAGGCGCACCTACAGAAAAGGAGCATGCGAAATGTCACAGGCAAATCATCAGCTGGTCGAGACACTCGACCCGGCCATGGCAGGGATCGAGGTTCAGGGGATCACCCGCTCGAGCTTCATCCTGCGCGGCGCACTGGCGGCGGGCGGCATCTACGGACTCGGTGCGGTTACGCCGTTCGTCTCGGCGGCCTTCGCCGAAACGGGTGGAGGTGATCTTGAAATCCTCAACTTCGCGCTCACCCTCGAGTACCTGGAGTCTGCCTTCTACAACGAAAAGGGCAAGGCGGTCGGCCTGAAGGGGACCGCCAAGAGCTACGCCAAGACGTTCGGCGAACAGGAGGCCGACCACGTCAACGCCTTGACGTCCGTCATCAAGCAGATGGGCGGAAAGCCGGTCGTGAAGCCGGCGTTCGTCTTTCCGGCAACGAACGAAAGCTCGTTCCTGAAGCTGGCTTCGGTGCTCGAGAACACGGGTGTCGGCGCCTACAACGGTGCCGGCCCGTCGATCAAGAGCAAGGAAGTCCTGGCGGCCGCCGGCAGCATCGTGCAGATCGAGGCCCGTCATGCGGCCGCGATCGACCTGTTGATCGGCACCAGCCCGACGCCCAACCAGGGCTTCGACCGGCCGCTGACCATGCAGCAGGTGCTGGCGCGAGTCAAGCCCCTGATCAAGCAGTAGGGGTCGCAGCGGCCCGCCTGTGATCTGCAGGCGGGCTCTCGACGTAGACATGACAGCAAACAAAGCTCAAACCGAGGAGGGCAACTCTCATGGGTCTCGACAACCCGATCCACATCGCATTTCTTCTGATTCTTCTGCTGCTGGTGTTCGGTGCCAAGCGCCTGCCCGAGATGGGCAAATCGCTGGGCCACGGCATGCGCGGCTTCAAGGACGCGATCAGCGGCGAGCCGGCACAGGCCACGATCGTCAGCCCGACGGCAGCTGCGGACAGGACGCCCGCCGCAACCCAGGTCGCGACGCCGCCGGAGCACCAGACGGCGGCTCAGCGGGTCGCGGCGTAGGCAAGGACGCTGATCGCCGGACCCCGGCTGGGACGCCGGGTCCGGCGCGATCACGGCCAAATTTGCGATGACACCCACAGAAAACGGAGGAGGCGATCGGGGATGGCGGTAGCGGTCGGCAGGCTCGGACATGAGGAGCGGGCGACCGTGGTGGACCATCTCGAGGAGCTGCGGGGCCGGTTGATCATCTCGCTGGCGGTCCTGGCTGTGGCCTTCGGGTTCTGCATGTGGCAGAACCACGCTCTGCTGAGCATCATCAACAGACCCCTCTCCCACCAGACCCAGAAACAGGTTCGTGCCGGGAACGGCCCCCTGGGGGCGACCTACACGGTGCAGCAGAGCACACGCGATGTCGCCGAACAGCTGCGCAGCGTCGTGGGCGCGCTGGAGCGCCCGCACAGTGGCGCTTCGCACGCGACCCGCTCAGCCCTGACAGCGGTTTCGCCGGCGCTGGGCAAGGCGATCAGACGCCTCTCCAAAGAACCGCCGGGCGACAAGCCGGTCACGCTGGGTATCGGCGAGCCGTTCACGACGACGATCGGGATCGCCCTGATCTTCGCTCTGATCCTGGCGCTGCCGGTTCTTCTGTTCGAGATCTACGGCTTTCTCCTGCCGGCCTTCAGCCCGGAACAACGCAGGGTCACGACACCGCTGATGCTCTCGATTCCCTTCCTGTTCGTCGCAGGTGTGACCTTCGGCTACTTCGTCGTCCTGCCGGCGGCGATCCGCTTCTTCCAGAACTTCAACAGCGAACAGTTCAACGTGCTGGTGCAGGCAAGCCAGTACTACCACTTCGCCGCAATGACATTGCTGGCGATGGGTCTGATCTTCCAGATCCCAGTCGCCATCCTCGCCTGCACGCGAACGGGAATCGTGACGCCCGATCAGCTCCGCCACAACCGCCGCTATGCGCTGCTTGGCTGCGGCGCCGTTGCCGCCCTGCTTCCGGGCGACGCGGTGACGCTGCTGCTCGAGACGGTGCCGCTCTATCTGCTCTTCGAGCTGAGCATCGTGCTCGCAAGTGTGATGCAGTGGCGTGAACGCCGGCGGGCGCCCGCCGGCCCCGAAGGGCAGTCAGAGAACGGGACCGAGGATGGGATCTGACGGCGAGCACCCTTCGGCGCGTCGTCACTCGCGGGCACCGACGCGTCGCAGTGATCCGGCTGCGGGGCTCTGCCGTAGTAAGAACAAGCATGTTCAATTCTTTGCGATCAACTCGTGGCGAGGACTCGGCGGCCCGCCTGGGGGTTCTCGCAGACGAGGAGCTAATGCAGCTGGTCTACAGGGGCAACGCCGCCGCATTCGAGGTCATCTATGACCGCCATGCCGATGCGGCGTTCTCGCTGGCTCACCGGATGTGCGGGCAGCGGGCACTGGCGGAGGATGTCGTGCAGGAAGCCTTCCTGTCGCTCTGGCGCAGTGGCGCGCGCTATGACCGCAACCGCGGCAGCGTCCGCACCTGGACGCTGGGGATCGTTCATAACCGGGCGATCGACGCGCTCCGCAAGCGGACCGTCCAGGAGCGGGGCATCGTCGACGCGGAGGGCATCGAGGAGCGGATCCCCTCACGCGAGCGGACCGAGCTGGAGTTCGCACGCAAAGACGAGGCTCGCGAGATCCGCGACGCCCTCGAGCAGTTGCCCGAGGAGCAGAGCCGGGTGATCCAGCTCGCCTACTTCGGCGGCCTCACACACGTCCAGATAGCCTCGATGCTGGAGATGCCCGTGGGCACGATCAAGGGCCGGATGCGTCTGGGCCTGGCAAAGATGCGAATCACGCTGGGCGATCCGGCGGAGGTGGCGCAGTGAGCGATCAGGAGATGGGGCGGATGAGCTCGGGCTGCGGCGAGGATGCCGCTCCCTACGTGCTCGGCGCGCTGACCGAGGAGGAGCATGCCGCCTTCCTGGTGCACCTGGAGTCCTGCGCGATCTGCCGCGACGAGGTCACGGCCCTCGCAGGAGTTGCCTCGGTGCTGCCCGCGGCGGTCCCGCAGTTGAGTGCCCCCGACGACCTCAAGAGCCGTGTCATGTCGACGGTCCGCAGCGAGGCGGGATTGAGAGACACGTCCCGGTCTGCTCCGCAACTGCGCCGCGCCGGTGCATCGAAGCGGTGGATTCCGCGCTCGGCACTCGTCCCGGTGGGGGCCCTCGCGGCTGCCGTCATCGCAATCATCCTCGTCAGCTCTGGCGGATCGGGCGGTTCGGGCACCCGTGTGATCCACGCTCAGGTGACGGTGCCCAGGGCGCGTGTGTCCGTGAAGCTCAAGGGAGGCCATGCCGAGCTCAACGTCGCTCGCATGCCCCAGTCCGCGCCCAATCACGTCTATGAGGTCTGGCTCAAACGGGCCGGCGCCCCGCAGCCGACCGACACGCTCTTCACGGTCAGCGCTGCCGGCAACGCCACCGTCGGCGTCCCCGGCAGCGTGTCCGGGGTGAAGCAGATTCTCGTCACCTCGGAGCCCACGGGTGGCAGCAGGGTGCCGACGAGCGCTCCCGTGATCGTCGCGAATCTCAGCTAGCGACCCGCGGCTCCTCGCCGCCGGTCACGAGCAGGTCGTGGCCGGCAAGCCGCACTCGGTCCCCGGGCCTCAGCTGGCGGCCGCGACGGATCTCCGACTGATCGTTGACGAGGGCCGCTTCGGCGCTGAGAAGCGGCTTGACCTCACTGCCGCTGTCAACCACGCCGGCCAGCTTGAGCAGTTGGCCGAGCCTGATCGTCTGGCCGCGAATCGGAATCTCGCGCGTCACCCGGCCACCCTCCCCGATTCGCGCCGGGCACGCAACTCGCGGCCGGCGGCCTCATGGTCGAGGATCGGCCCGGGGTAGTTGAGCTCCCGTCGCCGGCTGGCGGGGAGCCGCCAGGGCGCATGGGCTCGTGAGCCCTCGAGCGAATCGAGCTCCGGGAGGTAGCGGCGGATGTAGCGGCCGTCGGGATCGAAGCGCTGTGCCTGGCGCATCGGGTTGAGGACACGGTTGGGCCGGGTGTCGTTTCCCGTGCCGGCCACCCACTGCCAGTTACCGACGTTGTTGGCCACGTCCGCATCGAGCAGCAGACTGGCGAAATGCGCGGCCCCCAAGCGCCAGTCGATGTAGAGCAGCTTGGTTAGGAACGAGCCGACGATCAGGCGTGCCCGGTTGTGCATGAAGCCCTCCTGTGCGAGCTGGCGCATCCCCGCGTCGACGATCGGATAGCCGGTCAAGCCCTCCTGCCAGGCCTGCCGCTCGCGCCGCCCACGCCGCCAGCGATCCCCGCGGGGCCTGTAGTCGCGTCGCGGAAGCTCCGGCCGCGCAGCGAGCACCTGCTTGTGGAAGTCCCGCCAGCAGAGCTGGCGGACGAAGTCCTCGGACCCGGCCCGAGCCCGGGACCGATCGAGGAGGGTGCGGGGAGAGATACAGCCGAAATGCAGGTAGGGGCTGAGCTTCGAGGTGCGATCGGCCGCAAGGTCGTCATGGTCCGCCGCGTAGCCGGCGAGCCCTCCGTCCAGCCAGCGGGCGAGCCGCCGCCGGGCCTCCGTCTCACCGCCGCCCAGGAGATCAGGCGAGGGTCTGCCGGAGACGAGGGATGCCAATCGGGGGAGCCTCATCGAGGGCAGGTCATCCGGCGTGGCGATGCGAGGCGGAGCCCCCCTTGGCGGCACGGCGCGCTGCGCGCTCCAGGCGCGCCAGTAGGGTGTGAAGACCCTGTAGTGATCGCCGCCCGACGGCGTCAGGCGTCCGGGCTCGACGATGGCGGGGCCGGAGAAGGTACGAAGCTCGATTCGCTCCCTCGTGCAGGCTTCGCTCAGGCGTTCCTGGCGAGCGCGCGCGTAGGGAGTCGTCTCCTCGGCGACGTGGATGGACCGTGCGCCCCACCGGTGGGCGAGGCGGATCGCCTGATCGACGGCATCGCCGCGACGCAGGACGAGGCCGGCGCCCCTGCGGCGCAGTGAGCCGTCGAGGTCGCGCAGGCAGTCCAGTAGGAAGCTCACCCGGTTGGGGGCGCCGCAGCTGCCGGCCAGGAGGGCCTCATCCACGACGAAGGCGGGCACCACCTGCTTGTGCTCCGAGACGGCAGCGGCCAGGGCGTCGTTGTCATGAACCCGCAGGTCGCCCGTGAAAAGGACGAGCCCCAGGCTCACCCGGGCACCTGAGCGTTTCTGGCTGACGTCTCGCGGCTGTGGGGGCTCTCCTCGAGGACAGCACGGCGCAGCGCCTCGTCAAAGCTCAGCGGTTCGATCCCGAAAGCTTCGGCCGGGGCCGGTTCCGTCACGACGGTCGCAGTACGGAGACCCTCGACGAGCGGCCTGGCGACGTTCGTGTCGACAGGTGTGACGAGACCAAGCCAGAGCGCCGAGAGCCAGGGGGTGATGAACGGGACGGGGATCTTGGGACGCGGCCGCAGACCCATCGCAAGGGCCATCCTGTCGAGCATCTCGCCGTAGCCGAGCACGTCGGGGCCGCCGATCTGAACCTCCTGTCCCCGTGAGGCCGGGACGTCCGGTGCCCGGGCCAGATACTCGATCACGTCATCGACGGCGATCGGCTGGGTAGCCGTTCGCAGCCAGCTCGGGGCGATCATGACGGGCAGCCTTTTGACCAGGTACCGCAGGGTCCTGTAGGACTCGCTGCGGGCACCCACGACCATGGCGGCGCGGAAGTAGGTCAGCGGCGGTCCCTCGCGTCTCAGCAGCCGGGCTGTCTCGTGGCGGCTGCGAAGGTGCTGCGAGACGCCCTCGGAGCCGAGGCCGCCGAGATAGACGACCCGCTCGACGCCCGCGCTCCGGGCCCCGCGCGCGAAGTTCACGGCTCCGTCGTGCTCGCGCTGCTCGAAGCCCGCCCCCCCGGCCATCGCGTGGACGAGGTAGTAGGCGACCTCGACATCCTCGAAGGCGCCCCTGAGACTGTCGCTGTCGGTGACGTCGCCCTTGAAGATCTCGCAGCGGGCCGACCGCAGGTGCTCAGCCTTGGAGGGGTCGCGCACCAGCGCCCGGACTTCCCAACCCGAGCCGATCAGCGAGTCGCAAAGCCTGCCACCGATGAACCCGGTGGCGCCTGTCAGGAGAGCCTTGCGTGCCATCGGTTGAGGTTAGCCGCCGTCCGCGGCGCGGACCCCTCAGGATGGCGTCGGCGTTCCGCTCCCGTTGCGCCGCTCGGCCATGTCCGGTCCGGTTGTCGTGGTCATCACGGCGGCCGAGCGTCCGCCGATCATCCTCCGGGCCAGGCCCGGGGCAAGGACCCTGATTGCGGCGGCGATCGCGTAGGGCCGCGGAACGTAGCGTTCAGGGCGTCTGCCGATGCCTGCCTCGTAGATCGCCTCGGCAGCACGCTCCGGGGTCGAGACGAGCCGGCGGGTCAACGGCTTTGCTGTCAGCTCGGCCTGGGGGAAGCCCTCGGTCGTGATGAAACCGGGTAGGACCAGACCGACATGGACACCGTGCTCGCGCTCCTCGGCCCACAGCGCGTCGGACCAGCCCGCCAGTGCGAACTTGGAGGCGCTGTAGGCGCCCGTTCCGCCGCGGGCGACACGCCCGGCCGTCGAGGAGACGTTCACGATCGCCGAGGGCGCGCTCTCGCGGAGCAGCGGCAGGAGCGCCTCGGTGAGGCGGAGCTGCGCGTCGAAGTTGATGGCCATCGTGCGCCGGACGTTCTCGTAGCCGCCGTCGGCGAAGCGGGCGCGCCAGGCAGCGCCGGCGTTGTTCACCAGCAGGTCGAGGCGGCCGTGGCGCTCGCGCAGGTGCGCCAGGATCCTGGCGGGAGCATCCTCGTCGAGCAGGTCCGCGGTGACGTAGCTCACACGCTGCTCGCCGAGTGAGCCGGCCAAGGCGGCGAGCCGCTCCTCGCGACGAGCCACAAGGACGAGCGAGGCGCCCGGCTCGCGTGCCAGCCGGCGGGCCGTCGCCTCGCCGATACCGCTGGAGGCTCCGGTGATCAGGAAGACGGGTGACACCTGCATCGGCTCCTTGCTGCTGTAGCGTGCGATGCCCGGCCGGGCATCACCGGTTAGCCTTTCAGATCCTCCTTCGATGAGCTTGTCCGCACCCAGCGACACCCACGGCAGCTCCTCTCCCCGCAAGCTCGAGGCGATCGAGTTGTTCCGCGAGCTGCCGCGTCGTTACGACGAGCTCTCGGCGGCGCTCAGCTTCTGGCAGGACCCGCGCTGGCGCCGGGCGCTGGTGGGGGAGGTCCGGGTGGGCGACGGGGACAGGCTGCTGGATGTGGCAACCGGCACCGGAATGGTGGCAGCCGAGCTGTTGGGGCGAGCGCGGTGCTCGGTAGTCGGCATCGATCAGAGCGCCGCGATGCTGAGCCGCGCGCGGCAGCGTTTCGCAGATCTCCCGCCGGGCCGAGTCGAGCTGCTTGAAGGCGAAGCCGAGCGCCTGCCGTTTGCCGATGCGAGCTTCGACGGGCTGACGTTCACCTATCTGCTGCGCTACGTCGATGATCCGGCGGCGACGATGCGCGAGCTGGCCCGGGTCGTACGCCCGGGCGGTCGTGTGGCCTCGCTCGAGTTCGGTGTTCCACCGCGGCTGGGAGCGCGGATGGCGTGGCGCCTCTACACCGCCATCGGACTGCCGACTCTGGGTCGGTTGGCCTCACCGGAGTGGTCACACGTCGGGCGCTTTTTGGGCCCGAGCATCCGCGGCTTTTACGAGCGCCACCCGGTCGAGCGCATCGTGGGGTATTGGGGGCAGGCCGGCCTGCGCGACGTCAAGGTGCACCGAATGAGCCTCGGCGGGGGAATCGTGATGTCGGGAACCCGGGAGGGCTGAAACGGTGGTCGCCGCGCCTCGGCGGCCGGCCTTCTACGCACTGGGGCCGGGGCGCCTGGGCGAGGCGCTGACCCTGCTGCATCCTCCCTACACGCTGTGGCATCTGAGCTTCGTTGCGCTGGGTGCGGGCGTGGCGCCGCATGTCTATGTCAACCGTCTGCTGTGGGCCCTCGCGGCCTTCGCTCTGGCCGTCGGGATCGGTGCGCATGCGCTCGACGAGATGCGCGACCGGCCGCTGCAGACGAGCTTCAGCGACCGAGGCCTGGCTGTCGCCGGCGCCCTGTCTCTGCTCGCGGCGCTGGCGATCGGCGTCGCCGGCATCATCACGGTGTCCGTCTGGCTGGCCCCGCTGGTGGTAGCGGGCGGGCTTTTCCTCCCTGCCTACAACCTCGAGTTGATGGGCGGGCGTTTTCACAGTGACGTCTGGTTCGCCGTCGGCTGGGGTGCGTTTCCCGCGTTCACCGGCTATTTCGTGAACGCCCTGGAAGTCGGAGTCGCGGGTCTGCTGATGGCGACGGGGTGCATGACCCTGAGCTTCGCCCAGCGGCGTCTCTCCTCGGCGGCCCGGGAGCTTCGTCGCCGGACGCTTGAGATCAACGGGACCCGGCGACTGACGGACGGCAGCTCCGAAGAGCTGTCCCTGGGCTCGCTCCTGGCCCCGCTGGACGGTGCCCTGGCGATGATGTCGCTGGCTGTTCCTGCCCTCGCCGCAGCGCTGCTCGTCGCGCGCCTGTAACGCGGCCATCAGAGCAGGTGAGCACCCGGGCCGGGGCTGACCTCGAGCGCTCCGTGAGGCGTCCGGACATCGGGAGCGAGCAGCGCGAGGACGGCCCCGCCGAATCCGCCGCCGACGAGCCGGGCTCCGCTGGCGCCGTTGCGTAGCAGCCGCTCGACCGTCGCCTCCACCGCCGGAGTGGACACCTGGTAGAGGTCGCGGAGGCTCTGGTGAGAGGCATTCATCAGCCCGCCGAGCGCCTCTGGCTCGTCGGCCCGCAGTGCACGGACGGCCTGTCTGACGCGGTCGTTTTCAGACAGGACGTGGGCAGCTCGTTTCTGCTCCGGGTCGGGCAGCTCCTCCAGCCGCCCCGGTCGGACCTCGCGCAGCGAGTCGACACCAAGGATCTCGCAGGCCCTGGCGCACTCTTCGCGGCGCTCGTTGTAGCCGGATGCGGCATGGGCGTGGCGCTCGCCCGAGTCCGCCACCACGAAGCGCCAGCCGTCGAGCGCCAGTGGAACCGACTCGATCTCCAGCGTCTGGAAGTCGATGCACAAGGCGGTGTCGGGCGCGCCGTAAAGGCTGGCCAGCTGGTCAAGCAGTCCCGTCTGTGCGCCTGCCCAGCGGTGCTCCACGCGTGAGCAGATCTGGGCCAGGTCGATCGGCTCCATCGGAAGCTCGCCGTCGGCATGATTCCCCTTCGAGCCGAGCTCCGCGAGGGCGAGGCAGAGAGCCACCGACAGGGCGGCGGAGGAGGACAGCCCGGCGCCGCGGGGAAGGTCGCCGGAGATCTCGAGTCGGGCTCCCACGAGGGGCATGCCGGCAGCGCCGAGCTCGGCGACGGCCCCGCGCACATATGCCCTCCAGCCGGGAGCGGGGGAGGGATCGCGCAGCGGGAAGCGATCGGTTTCCTGGAGGTCGGCCGCGAAGGCATCGACGATCGCCGACCCCTTCGTCGCGGGCCGCTCCTCGGCGCGCACCACGATCCCCTGGACGATCGCGAAGGGCAGCGCGAGGCCCTGGTTGTAGTCGGTGTGCTCGCCGATCAGGTTGACGCGGCCGGGGGCGAAGGCACTGCAGCGGCTAACCGCCACGGATCGCCTCGCGCAGGGCTGCCGCGGCGTCCTCCGGCAGGACGTCTGAGATGAAGGTCCCCGCACCCTGCTCCGATCCGGCTGGGAACTTGAGCTTGTCGGCGTCGCGCAGCGGTGGATAGAACTCGATGTGGAGATGGCCCTGCCGGACGCCGGGTCCGCCGGTGGGCGCCTGGTGGACGGCCATCACGTAGGGCATGGGCCGATCGAACAGCGCGTCGTATCCCCGCACGAGAGCCTGCAGGCCGACGGAGAGCAGGCGCAGCTCCTCCGGCTCGCACTCCATCAGGCTGGGGCGGTGCCGGCGCATGCTCAGATGGGCTTCGTAGGGCCAGCGCGCGGCATGGGGGACGTGGGCGGTGACGGCGTCGTTCTCGTAGAGCACCCGGCGCCCGTCGGCCTGCTCGAGCTCGAGCAGTGCACAGGGTGCGCATCCACCGATGCGCGCATCTGCGGCCAGCTCGAGGGCGGGGACCGGAGGCAGAAAGGGGTAGCCGTAGATCTGCCCGTGGGGGTGGTGGAGCGTCACGCCAACCTCGACGCCACGGTTTTCGAAGATGTAGACGTAGTCGATCTCCTCGCGTTGGGAGAGCTCCCCGTAGCGGTGACGCCAGACCCACATGAGGGCCTCGGCGCGCGCGGGGGTGAGCGAGGACAACGAGGCGTCATGGTCGTCCGTGTAGACGACCACCTCCGCCGCGCCGCAGGGCGCCTCGAAGGCCGGGAACCGGTTGTCGAAGACGACGATCTCGAAGCCGGACAGCGGGATCTCCGTGACCGGTCCGCCGGGGCGGGTGGGGCACAGCGGGCAATGATCGCGATCCGGCAGAAAGGTCCGCGTCTGGCGGTGGATCGCGTATGCGACCTGCTCGCCGCGCAGCTCGTTGAAGCGCAGTTCGCTCATCGCTCGGCGGGTCTGCTGAAGACGATCAGGGCGCGTCCGTCGTCTTTCTCGAGGCGCTTGAACTGCACCACGCCGTACGTCTCGAGCGGTCCGATCTGAGCATCCGGTGGGGGCTTCTCTGTGGTGCTCCCGCCCCCCTCTCCAGGGGTCGCTTGTTTTCCCTCCATCCCCCGAGGGTATACCCAGAGGACGTGAGTACAGGCGATCGAGGGGAACTGCTCTGGACGGTCGGCAGGTGGAGGGGGTAGTGTGCGTCTGGAAGCCGGTCTGTCCCCGGTGAAATGCCGTAAAGGAGGAGTTAGCCAATGTCTGACAGCGACCAAGTCCTGGACCTCCCCGACCATCATGATCTGCAGGAGAGCGGCGGCGGCTTTGACCGGCGCTCGTTCCTACGGCGCACGGCACTGACCGGCGTGGCTGCAGGATCGGTCGGCTCGATCCTGACCGCGTGCGGTTCCAGTGCATCGAGCGGCTCGAGCAGCGGCGGAAACTCCGCGGAAGTGTTCGGCTCGCACCCCAACTACAAATTCGTGTTCGTCAATCACGTCACGACGAACCCCTTCTTCACTCCGACTCAGTACGGCGCCGCCGATGCCAGCAAGCTGCTCGGCTGTTCCTACCAGTGGACGGGTTCGGAAAGCAGCAACGTCAACCAGATGGTCAACGCGGTCAACAGCGCTGTAACCAGCGGCGCCGACGGGATTGCGGTGGCACTGATCGACCCGCACGCATTCAACGCCCCCGTCGAAGCCGCCCTGAAGGCCGGGATCCCCGTCGTCGCCTACAACGCCGACGCTGTGGGCAACGCCCGTCTCGCATACATCGGGCAGGACCTGTTCGTTGCGGGCGAAGAGATGGGCAAGCGGATCGTTGCCGCGGTCGGCTCCGGTGAAGTCGGCCTGTTCATAGCGACGCCCGGTTCTGCCAACCTTCAGCCCCGCATCGAAGGCGCCGAAAAGGCGATCAAGGACTCAGGCAAGGCGATCACCACCCATGCGGTCGCCACCGGTGCCGCCGTCGCACAGGAGCAGTCTGCGATCGAAGCCTGGTACCTGAGCCACAAAAGCGCCAAGGGCATGTACGCCGTCGACGGCGGCAGCACGGAAAGCCTCGCCAAAGTCATGCAGAAGCTGGGGCTCGCGGCCAAAGGCGTCCACGCCGGAGGCTTCGACCTCACCGAACAGACGCAGAAACTGCTGCAGGAAGGCAACATCGAATTCACGATCGACCAGCAGCCCTATCTCCAAGGGTTCCAGCCGATCGTGGAGCTGTTCCTGTACAAGGTCTCGGGCACGCTGACGGGACCGGCGGACATCAATACCGGACTGAAGTTCCTGGACAAAGAAACGGTCAAGCCTTACGTCTCTACGAAGTCGAGGTTCGAGGGAACCTCGAGCACCGCGGCTGTCGTCGCCTCCTAGGAAGACGGGAAGCGGACGCGGGGAGGGATCGTGGCGAGCACGGCAAGCACGTCTGCCGGAAGCGGTCCCTCCGCCACGCCGCCGGGTGAGGATCCCGGCGGCCACAGGCTCCCGACGGGCCGGGAGGTCGTGAACCGCCTGCTGGCGCTTCGCGAGGGCAGCATCATCGTCGTCACGATCATCGTGGCGGTCTACTTCTCGACCAACACCAGCACGTTCTTCACGAGCGAGAACTTCAAAACGCTCCTGCCGTACTTCACCCCTCTGGCGATCCTCGGCGCCGGCGAGGTCTTCGTGATGATCCTGGGGGAGATCGACCTGTCGATCGGCGCCATGTACCTGTTCACGCCGATCGTCTTCTACCAGTTCAACAAAGCCGGGCTGGAGCTGGTGCCCTCTCTGATCCTCGCGCTGGCGATCTGCATGGTCGTGGGAGCCGTCAACGGTGCCTTCGTCTCGGTCCTGGGGGTCAACTCGTTCGTCACGACGCTGGGAATGCTGTTCACCTTCGAGGGGCTCAGCCTGATCATCTCCAAGGGCACACCTGTCGCGACCCCGGGAGCTCAGGTCCACCAGACGACGGTCAACGTCCATCACGTCGTCAACGGCCACGACATCACGCTGCCGGAAAAAGTCAACCACGTGGGGACGTTCGCAAGGATCTTCGGTGCGGGGGTCTACTCCGAGCTCATCTGGGCCGTCGTGATCGTGCTGGTGCTGCAGGTGGTGCTGACGTTCACCCGCTGGGGTCTGTACACGGTGGCGATCGGGTCGAACAAGATCGGTGCGGCAGAGGCGGGGGTGAAGGTGAAGCTTGTGACGATCCGCAACTTCATCCTCTGCGCCCTGATGGGTGGCCTGGTGGGCATGTTCGAGGCGATCCGATCGCAGACGATCCAACCCGACCCCTCGGGTCCCAACGAACTCTTGCTGATCGCGATTGCCGGGGCGGTCATCGGCGGCACGCTGCTATCCGGTGGATCGGGAACCGTGATCGGCGCGTTCATCGGCGCTCTCTTCCTCGGGATCCTCAAGGACGGGTTGATCCTGAAGGGGGTCAACGCCAACTACCTGCTCTTCTACACGGGCCTGGCGATCATCGTCGCGATGACCGCCAACGTGTTCGTTGGGCGGGCGAGGAGGGGGCACGCAAGTGGCTGACGGGACATCTGAGCAGACAGACGTCGTTCCTCCTGTCTCGGCGCCCGACGACGTCCTGCGCGTCGAGCACATCTCCAAGCGCTTCGGTCCCGTTACGGCTTTGCGCGATATCAACCTGCACCTGAAAAAGGGCGAGGTCCTGGGCCTGCTCGGAGATAACGGCGCCGGCAAGTCAACCCTGATCAAGATCCTGTGCGGATTCCAGAAGCAGGACGGCGGGGAGATGTTCCTCCACGGTGAGCCCTATGCGCCCAAGAGCGTCGATGATGCGCGGGCGCGAGGGATTGAGACCGTCTACCAGGACCTGGCTCTGATCGACGAACTCTCCGTCTACCACAACCTGTTCCTGCGCAAGGAGCGAGTCCACCGGCCTCTGCCACTGCTCGCGAACCGCCAGATGAAGAGAGAAGCGAGGACGGCACTGGACGAGATCGGGATCAACATCCCGCGGATCGATGTTTCCGTCGCGCGGCTCTCGGGTGGGCAGCGTCAGGCGATCGCCGTGGCGAGGACCGTCAACTCGGACGCCGACATCATCCTGTTGGACGAGCCGCTCGCCGCGATGGGCGCGAAAGAGGGCTCGATGATCCTGGACCTCGTTGCCCGCCTGAAGGCGGAAGGCAGAGTCTCGATCATCATGATCCTCCACAACTATGTCCACGTCCTGCAGGCCTGCGACCGCGTCAGCATGATCCAGGAAGGGACAATCGCGCTGGACAAGCCAACCGCCGAGACGTCGGTGGAGGAGCTCACGGAGATCGTCGTCAACGAGTACCGCCGGGCGCGTGAAGAAACCCACGCGCACCAGGCGCAGCCGGACACGGCTCCCCCCGGCTAGCGGATCCCGGCCGCGACGAGGCGCTCGACGTAGGGTTCGAGCACCCGGGTGATCGAGGCGGCCGTCGCGTCAGGCTCGCCGTTGGGCAGTGCCGCATAGCTGATCGCCAGGCGCACGAGCACATCGCTGAGCAGCTCGGCGTCGCGCGGGCGGATCAGCGGCCAGCTGGCGATGATCACGGCGGTCAGCCGCTCGGCGGCCCGCTCGACGATCGGCTTTCCCTGGGTCGTCAGCAGGCTCAGCAGCTCCTCGGCGCCCTCTTCGAGCACGACCGCCCGGACGACAGGGTTCTCGGACGCCGTCCTGAGGAACAGTTCGAAGGCGGCCGTCAGTGCCTTGGTAGGGGCGGCGGCATTCGCCGAGACAGCCTGCTCGACGGCATCGAGGAAACGTTCGGCTTCCCGCAGGACGAGGATCTGAGCAAACTCCTCCCGTGAGCCGAACTCCTTGTAGAGCGTCTGACGGCTGACTCCTGCGGCCAGGGCGATGTCGGCCATGGTGATGTCGCTCCAGCGATTTCCCTGCAGCTCATGGCAGGCCGCGTCGAGCAGCGTGTTGCGCAGCAACTCGCGGGCGGCGACGGAATATGGGACGCGTGGGTCGGCGGCTGACATCGGATGGGAGCTTGGAGCTGGGTTGCAGGACGACCATCAGGACTCCTGCTCGAAATCGACCTTATCGCGCACTCCGCAATCGGGGCATGCCCAATCGTCGGGGACCTCGCTCCAGAGTGTCCCGGGTGGGAAGCCCTCGCGGGGGTGCCCCGCCTGCTCGTCGTAGAGGTAGCCGCAGCCCGGGCAGCGGAATCGGCTCATGCGACAAGCCCATAACGGCGGCGGGCGCGCCTGCCGAGACGCGGGTTCGCGTTCGCCCTGGAGACGTCGCCCTGGTAGTGCTCGAGGACGCGGTGATCCATCACCCGACGCCAGACAGGGGGAAGCAGCGCCAGGACGATCATCCCGGCGTAGCCCGTCGGGAGCTGTGGTGCCTCCTCGACATGTCGCAGGGCCTGATAGCGCCGGACCGGGTTGGCATGGTGATCTGAGTGGCGCTGGAGGTGGTAGAGCAGAATGTTGGAGGCGGCACTGTTGCTGTTCCAGCTGTGCTCGGGGCGGGTGCGCTCGTAGCGGCCGTCCTCGCGCCGCCGGCGCAGCAGTCCGTAGTGCTCGAGGTAGTTGACGACCTCGAGCAGGGAGAAGCCGACCACGGCCTGCAGCAGGAGGTAGGGGAGGACGGCCGCGCCGAAGACGGCGATCAGAGCGCCGAGCAGAACCACCGTCATCGCCCAGGCGCTCAGGATGTCGTTGCGGGGCCCGATCACGGCAGCGTCGAGTCGGCGAAGCCGCGTGCGCTCGAGCTCCCACGCAGAGCGCAGGCTGCCGGTGACGGTCCTTGGCAGGAAGGCGAAGAAGCTCTCGCCAAGGCGTGAGCTGGCGGGATCCTCGGGCGTGGCAACGCGAACGTGGTGACCCCGGTTGTGCTCGATGAAGAAGTGTCCGTAGCCGCTCTGGGCGAGCGCGACCCGGCTCAGCCAACGCTCGAGGCTGGCCCGCTTGTGACCCAGCTCGTGGGCTGTGTTGATGGCCACTCCGCTGACCATGCCGACCGTCAGGGCGAGGCCGATGTCATCCAGCGTGGAGAGCCCGCCGCGCGACCAGAGCCAGCAGGCCGCGATGAGACCGGCATATTGGATCGGGAGATAGAGATAGGTGCACCAGCGGTAGTAGCGGTCACGCTCGAGCCACTTCAGGGCGTCCTCGGGCGGGTTCCGTGCATCGCTGCCGATGGCCAGGTCGAGCAGCGGGAAGATGCCGAAGATGAGGATGGGGCCGAAGAACCACAATGCCGGCAGACCCGTCGACTCGACGAGCCCCCAGGTCATAAAAGGGAGCGTCGGCACCACGAGGCCGAGCAGCCAGGAGTGGCGCTTGGGGTCGCGCCAGGTGACTGCCGGCGGTGAGGTCCGCCCAGGCCGCCCCTTCGAGGCGGGCTGGGATTGTTCGGTGGTTGCGGCCGGTGCGGCGGACAATCGTCTCTGCCTCCGTTGTCGGGGTCCAGTTCCGCTCCTCGTCGGGTAGTTTACACATGCTTGCAGAGGTGTCCAGTGATTGGACATCGAAACGATCCTTTGAAATCGGACGGGCGCAACCGGAGGCGCCGCCGCAAGACGGCGTGCACTCGTTTTGCGGGCGATACACTCGGCTGGCCGGGAGTTCGTAGTTTCCGAATTGCTGAGAGGTCGAGAATGGCGGCAACTTCGCTGGATCAGAGCGGCACGGCGGCTTCACGCCGCGGCTGGTGGATTGCCGCCGGCGTGATCGTCCTGATCGCGCTGTGCCTCGGCGTGTTCGTCTACCTGTTCGATCACTCGCGACGCGACGTGATTGCAAACGGGGTGCGGATCGACGGCATCGCGGTCGGTGGTCTCCACCGGGCCGCGGCCGAACGCAAGCTCGAACAGGATCTGGTGACCCGTCTGAAGGGGCCCGTCGTGGTTCACTCGGGAACACACACCTGGACGCTCAACGGCAGCGCGGCGGGGCTCCAGGTGGACGTCAAGAACATGGTCCAGCAGGCTGTCGATGCTAGCCGCGAAGGTTCGATCGTTACCCGGACATGGCGGTCGGTGACGGGCGGCAACGTCAATCGCAACGTCGCCCTGGTCGCAACCTACTCCCACGGCGCGGTCCGAAGCCTGACGGCAAAAATCCGAAGCGCGGTGGATCGCCCGCCACGTGACGCGACCGTCGAACCGACCTCGAGCGGCCTGAACACCGTGTCGGCGCAGACCGGACTGACGGTCGAAAACCGCAAGCTCGGCGGGCGCATCGAGGCGGCGCTGCTCGCCCCGGCAGGGTCGCGGGCCGTTGGAGTTCCGACCCGCAAGGTCAAGCCGGCCGTCACGACCAAGCAGCTGGCCGCCCACTATCCGGCTTACATCGTCATTGACAGGGGTACATTCCGCCTGCGTTTCTACGATCACCTGAAACTCTCGAAAACCTATGAAATCGCGGTGGGCATGGAAGGCCTCGAAACGCCCGCCGGACTCCACCACATCGAATGGGAGCAGGTGAACCCGCCCTGGTATGTCCCCAAGAAAGCCTGGGCCGGGGCCTTGGCCGGAACCGTCGTCCCGCCGGGGCCGGGGGACCCTCTGAAGGCGCGCTTCATGTCCTTCGAAGGCGGAGCCGGCATCCACGGCATCGACCCCAGCGAGTACTCCTCGATCGGTCACGATGCGTCCCACGGCTGCGTCCGGATGCGGATCCCGGACGTGATCGCCCTCTATGCGAAGTCCCCCGTGGGAACTCCCGTCTACATCATCTAGGAGCGGACCTCAGCCGGAGCTGGGAGGCTCGCGCGAAGCGGCGTATTCCTCGTTCTGGCCGCGCTCGCCGCGAACCTGGACGAGGATGTACACGACGATGATGTTGACGATGATGCCGATCCCCACAAAGGTGATCAGCAGGCCGATCGTATGGCTGGTGGCTTCGCTGGACGCGAGGAGCATGCCGGGAGCCTAGCAACGGAGCATCGGGGAGTGTCGTAGCCTTCAGCCCACCGCCGGGCCGAATGTCGGCTCGATGCCTGGAGAGGTGCCGGAGCGGTTGAACGGGCGCGACTGGAAATCGCGTAACGGGGGAAACCTCGTTCGAGGGTTCGAATCCCTCCCTCTCCGTACAGGCTGCCGATAGGCTCTGGCTGTGGAGCAACAGCAGCTGCGGGCAATACAGGGGCCAATCAAGGAGCGCTATCGCTCAGAGCCCGAGGCTGCTCGGATCACCCTGTCGGCGGCCGGCACGCTGGGGGAGGGCGTCTCCTGCTCGGTTCAGACAGGTCGGGCCGTCGCCGAAGCAGGGCTGCATCCCGCCTCCGGAGGAGATGGCAGCCGTCTCTGCTCTGGCGACATGCTGCTCGAGGCACTGGTCGCCTGCGCGGGCGTGACGCTGGGCGCCGTGGCGACATCACTGGGGATCGTCGCTTCGGGCCGGGTGCTCGCCGAAGGGGACCTCGATTTTCGCGGGACTCTCGGGGTTGACCGGGATGCGCCGGTCGGCTTCTCGGCGATCCGCCTCTCCTTCGAACTCGAAACGGACGCCGACGAGGAGCAGCTCGAGACGCTCACCCGACTGACCGAGCGTTACTGCGTCGTCTTTCAGACGATCGCCAGTTCGCCGGATCTCACGACGTCTGTGACCTGCCTCTAGGTGCCACAACCACTGAGCGCTGGGTGCGGGATGGGACGCCGCAGGGAACCGGCGTCTGAGTATCTCCCCTCACGCCCCGTCACCGGATGTCCTTCTTCATCCTGATTCCCGGAGCCGGCTCCGACCCGCGCGTCTATGACGCGACGATCCGGGCGCTCGGCGTGCTGGGGCATGATGGCCTGGCTCCGCGGCTGCCGCTGGCCGATGAGACGGCGACACCCAGCGACCATGCCGCCGCGGTCCTGGACGTGGTTCCAGCCCGGGCCGATGTGGTGGTTGTCGCTCACTCGCTGGGCGCCTTCGCCGGCCCGCTCGTCGCGGCTGCCGTTCGGACCATGCAGCTCGTCCTGCTGGCGCCGATGATCCCCCGGCCGGGGGAGACAGCGGGAGAATGGTGGGGGAACACCCGCCACGGGGAGGCCGTGGCGCCGCTGCTCGAACGTCACGGCCCGATGGGAAGCTGGGACCTTGAGGCGATCAATGAGGTCTTCCTCCATGACGTCGATCCCGAGGTGGCGTTGGCGAACGAGCGGTTCAGCGGTGCCCCCGGGAGTGGCATGTTCAGCGAGCCCTGGCCGCTGGCAGCATGGCCCGATGTACCCACCCGGGTGCTCGTGCCGAGCGAGGACCGGCTCTTCCCCACGGCCTTTCAGCGGCGTGTCTCCCGGGAGCGTTTGGGTCTCGAGATCGACCAGATGAAGGGCGGGCATCTGCCGATGCTCGCCCGACCCGTGGAGTTGGCCGAGCGGCTCGACGAGCTCGCCGGCGAGGGCCAGCGGTCCTTCCGGGGACGGGGCGGGCCATAAAAGTGTTCCCGCGGCCGCGACGGCCATATGCTGACACGAGCAACCGAAAGGACACCGTCATGGAGCATGAGCACACCCAGTACGTCGCAGCAGCGCCGGACAGAGTGTTCGCCGCCCTGTCGGACGTGGGCAACCTTCCCCACTACGTGCCCCAGGTGACCGCCGCCAGCAAGGGGGAGGGCGAGCAGGTCAGCATCGACGCGCGCTACGAGGGCCACACCCAGCATGGCGAGGGCTGGTTCCGTGCCGACGAGGAGGCCCTCAGGATCGAATGGGGCGCCGCGGGCAGTGACTACCACGGCTGGCTTCAGGTGACTCCCGAGGGCGAGGGCTCCCGGTTGACGCTCTTCCTTGCGACCTCGCGGGGCGATGCGCCCGACAACGAGGTCATGGGGACCCTCGACGCGATCAGGCGACTCGTCGAGGCGGACGCCTGATGGGAGGAAGCGCGACGGGCGCCGGAACGGCCGAGGACCCTTGGGTTCTGAGGACTCCGCCGGGCTCCTCGGAGTATGAGATGTACCGCGACGAGGAGAGCCAGACGATCGTCTGCGTGGTGGGAAGGACGAAGCTGGGCTACCAGCTGCGGGCGATCGAGGACCTGCACGAGATGCTCAGGGCCCACGGCGACTGGATGGCCCTGGGCGGCGCGGACGAGCAGAAGGAGCCGGCGCCCGGGACAGTCGAGCAGTGGGCCCGATCGCCCGATAACCCCGTGGGCGGCTTCTACGGGACGAAGAAGGGCCTGCGCGGGCGCTTCGGGGTCTACATGCCGCCACTGCTGGAGGCCCTCGGCCTGGCCGAGCTGGAGCACAACGCACGCAACAACCGCATGCGGGCCCTCGAGCGATGAGCTCGGAGCCGTAGGTCGAAGTCGGGCTGGGGGCGCCGGGGGCTCGGGGTGCGTCCCTCTAGACTCTGCCCCGATGAGCTCCCCGGCGCCCCGCGAAGCGGTCATTTGCGAGCCCCTGCGGACGCCCGTCGGGCGCTTCGGGGGCGTCTTCCGCGACATCGGCGCCGCGACCCTGGCCTCCACCGTGATCCGCGAGCTGGTCGCCAGAACGGGGCTCCGCGGGGAGGACATCGATGACGTCGTCATGGGCCAGTGCTCTCCGAATGGGGAGGCGCCGGCGATTGGTCGCGTGGCTGCACTCGACGCGGGCCTGTCGATAGACGTGCCCGGATCGCAGATCGACCGGCGATGCGGCTCGGCCCTGCAGGCTGTCATCAACGGCTGCATGCAGGTGCAGACGGGCGCCTGTGACCTCGTTCTCGCGGGCGGCGTCGAGAGCATGAGCCAGACCGAGTTCTACTCGACGAAGTTGCGCTGGGGAGTCTCCGGTACGACAGGTGTGACCCTCGAGGATCGCCTTGCGCGGGGTCGCGTCACGGCCGGTGGCGTCAACCATCCCGTCCCGGGGGGGATGCTCGAAACGGCCGAGAACCTCAGGCGCGAGTACGCCATCCCCCGCAAGGAGCAGGACGAGCTGGCCCTTCGCTCCCACCAGCGGGCGGTGGCCGCGCAGGAGGACGGCCGGTTCGCGCAGGAGATCGTTCCCGTGCCGCGCGGGGACGAGCTGATTCGAACGGATGAGCACCCTCGGCCGGGAGCGAGTCTCGAGGCCCTGGGCCGACTGCGGCCCGTCATGGGGAGCGGCGACCCGGAGGCGACCGTCACGGCGGGCAATGCCAGCGGTCAGAACGATGGGGCGGCGGTCTGCATCGTGACCCATCCCGAGAAGGCCGCCGAGATGGGCCTGAGGCCGCTGGGGAGGTTGGTCTCCTGGGCCGTCGCGGGAGTTCCACCGGCGACGATGGGCATCGGCCCAGTGCCCGCGACGAGCAGGGCACTCCAGCTGGCTGGGCTGAGCCTGGATGACATGCAGCTGATCGAGCTGAACGAGGCCTTTGCCGCGCAGGTGCTGGCGGTCCTGCGGGAGTGGGAGCTGCCTGATGCTCTGGAGCGAGTCAACGTCAACGGGTCGGGCATCTCACTCGGTCATCCCGTCGGCGCCACCGGCGCACGCATCCTGACGACGCTCCTGCGTGAGATGGATCGCCGGGAGGTCCGCTACGGCCTGGAGACGATGTGCATCGGCGGCGGCCAGGGCCTGGCCGCGATCTTCGAGCGCGCTACCCGGTAGACCCGTGGGGAGGCCGGGACAATCGGGCCCGTCGCCAGCCCGCCGGTAGACTACGTCGCTCTGCGCCCGTAGCTCAGCTGGATAGAGCGTCGGTCTACGGAACCGAAGGTCAGAGGTTCGAATCCTCTCGGGCGCGTCATCGAAACCCCTGCCACGGCGGGGGTTTCGTGCGTTCTAGGGTCGCTGAGAGGGTCCTCAAAGGCTTTGCGCGCCGGTTCCTCGAACTGGCCGCGACGACGCATAAGGGCCGGGTCCTGTCGCTTAGACCCGGCGGTAGGCCGCCGTGTTGACGGCTACCAACACCACCGGCACCTCAGCCCCGGTCACGCTCCACTTCGCGGTGGTCCGGTAGAGCGCGCGCCTGTGCAGCCGGGTTGGGGTGGGTAGCCATAACAGTAGGATCGCCACTGTGCCGTTCACGCTCAGGAACCTCAAGGAGGATCTGGGGGATCTCGGGTCCAAGTTCGACGGCGCCCCGGACCTGGAGTTCCGTCTCGCGACCAAGGCGCTCGAGCTCGAGCGGTCGGGTCTTGGCTATCAGCGCATCCCGCCCGGGTATCGCTTCCCATACGGCCACACACACAAGGAGCAGGAGGAGGTCTACGTGGTTGTGCGCGGCAACGGGCGCATGAAGCTCGACGACGAGATCGTCGAGCTCACGGAGTGGGACGTGGTTCGCGTTCCCCCCGGTACATGGCGAGGCTACGAGGGAGGACCGGAGGGCCTCGAGCTGCTCGTCTTCGGTGCACCCAATCTCGGCGAGGATCCCCGCGGAGACGTGGAGGGCCGGCGCGACTGGTGGACCGACCAGCGCCCCGGAACCGTCAGCTCTGACGCCGGCGACAGCTAGCGCGGGGCCCGATCGCACTCGCCGGCGACATACCGCCCTGCTAGGAGTCGATCAGGAACACGGGATGTTCGGGCGCGATGCGGGCGAACTCGGTTTCGGGCGCATCCGGCCCCACGCCCTCGAAGAACTGCCCCACCTCCCACCTCCATCGGTGCAGGTACGCGCGCAAAGGGGCCTCCTTCGCCTCATCGGCAAGCTCGGTGGCATGAAAATGCTCGCGGCGGCGACCGAGCAGGAGCTCGCCCTCACCTGCAGCGCGCAGGTTTCGCACCCATTGGGTGTTGCCGCGGGGGGCCACCAGGTATCGGCGACCATCGAGAGTCAGTGGGTTCACCGGAACCCGACGCGGGGTGCCACTTCTGCGACCCGGGACGACAAGGATGCGAGACCCCGCAAAGCTCAGGCCGAGCCGCGATAAAAGGGCGATGAGCGGGTTCATGACCCTGCGGTCAAACCAGCCGGGAGCACGGTAGGCCGGTGCATGGGGCGTGTTCGTCATGACCAACACCTCCTTCCAGCCGCATCGGGGCGGGCCTGTGAAGATCTGTCCCGCCAGGCGGCGGCTCGAATCGGGAATAGGAGCTACCCCTGGAACCCGGCGGCTGGGCCGGCGTTGTGGTCCCCGCGGCGGCTCCGATGCGGACGGTCAGATCGGTGACCAAAACTGCAGCGTCTGCTGCGCTTGCGTCGGGTGCGATGGCAACGGTGGTGATCGTGTCAGGGGAGCGGGGTTGTGGTGACCCGACCGGCGCCTACATAGGATCTATCGGGTGGCGGCTGCGATCGAGGCCAGTGGGTTGACGAAGGCGTTCCGCGCGACGGTGGCGGTGGATGGGCTCGATCTACGCGTGGAGCAGGGACAGGTTTTCGGTTTTCTCGGCCCGAACGGCGCGGGCAAGACGACAACCATCCGCGTACTGCTTGACCTTCACCATCCCAGCTCCGGCAGCGTGCGCGTGCTCGGTCTGGACAGCGTGCGCGACAGCGTCGCGATAAACGCGCGCTGCGGTTATCTACCAGGCGATCTCGAGCTGTACCCGCGGATGACCGGCAGGCGTGTGCTCGATTGGTTCGCCGGTGCGCGTGGCGGCGTCGATGTGGCATTCCGCAGCGAGTTGGTCGAGCGCTTCGACGTGACGCTCGACCGCCGCATTCACGATCTTTCCAAGGGCAACCGGCAAAAGATCGGGCTGGTGCTCGCGTTCATGCACCGGCCGGAGCTGCTCGTGCTCGACGAGCCGACCTCGGGGCTGGACCCGCTGATGCAGGACGAGTTCCATCGACTGCTGCGCGAGACCACCGCGGAGGGTCGCACGGTGTTTCTCTCCTCCCACGAGCTCGACGAGGTTCAGCGTGTCGCTGATCGTGTGGCGATTATCAAAGCGGGAAAGCTCGTCGTCACCGACTCGGTTGATGAGCTGCGCCGCCAGGCGCCGCGGATGATCGAGCTGCGCTTCGAGACACCTGTGGCGGCAGCCGTGTTCGAGGCCCTCGACGGGGTGCAGCGCGTCGCGGTCGACGGTAATCGCGTCTCGCTGCAGGCGGCCGGCGAGCTCGGGCCGCTGCTGCGCGTGATCGCAAACCACGACCCCGTCGACCTCGTCACGCGTCAGGCCGACCTCGACGAGCTCTTTCTGAGCTACTACCGCGATGCGCCGAGCGCCGATGCGAACTGACGTCGCCCGGCTGGACCTCCGCAACCGCCGCCGCCTGACGTTGGGGTACACGATCGGCATGGCGCTCTACATGATCGTGATCGTCGTGCTCTATCCGGCGTTCAGACACTCCAGCGAGCTCGACAAGCTCACCTCGGGCAACTCAGGCGTGGCGGCGCTGTTCGGTGTCAGTGGCTCGCTCACATCGCCGGCCGGGTGGGTCAACGCGAACGCCTACACGAACTTCCTGCCGCTGATCATGCTGCTGTTGACGATCGGCTACGGCGCCGCGGCAATCGCCGGACAGGACGACGAGAACACGCTTGGCCTGCTCGTCGTGCTGCCGCTTGCGCGGCGGCGGATCCTGGCACAGAAGATCGCAGCAATGGTCGTGCAGGCGCTGATGCTGACGATCGCGGTGGCCGCCTGCGTCTATGTCGGGCGAGCCTTCAAGCTCGGGCTCGACCCGTGGAACGTCGCGACTGCGTCCCTCGCGGTGCTCGCGCTCGGTATCGACTTCGGGCTGATCGCACTGGCCGTCGGTGCGGCGACCAAAAGCCGCGGCAGCGCGATCGGGGTCGCAACTGCGATTGCCAGCCTCTCATACCTCATCAGCTCGCTCGCGCCGGTCGTGAACTGGCTCAGGCCGCTGCGGTTTGCCTCGCCGTTCTACTGGGCCGTCGGCGACAATCAGCTCGCCAACGGAGCGGGGCTCGCGTCCTTCGCGGTGCTGATCGTCCTCGCCGTCCTCGCCGCACTCGCGGCGAGTGTCGCGTTCGCACGCCTCGACGTACGGTAGATCGGGCGTAACTCTCGAACTCCGCGAGCTCGGCGAGGCGCCGCGTCGCGGGTTCCTCATACACCCGCTGCGTGTCCTGGAGGCGACCGACACGGTCATACACGCGCCGGGCTGCTGCGGCGCGTCCAGCGGCATCGCCGCTCAGCCTAGTGCGTACAGCGGTGGCCGATCCACCGAGGCTTCGCTCCCACCGCGCCGGAGCGTGTCAGCACGGCGACAACGGCCCGCCCATCCCAAGAGGGGCCGAGCGCTCAGCTCGCGAGCCTGATCCCCAGCATCGCGATGTCGTCGCGCGGGCGGCCTACCGCATCCGCCACGGCTGCTCGCTCGATTGCGCCGAGCATCCGGGCCAGGTTCTCCCGTGGGGCGTCCCGAACAACGCCGTGGAGTCGCTCGTCGCTCCAAGACGGTGGGGCCGACGCGTCGGTCAGCCCGTCGGTGAACAGGAGCAGTGTCTGCTCTGCATCGAGGTTGAGCTGGTGCTCGGTGAAGCTCGGGTCATCAGTCCAGCCGAGCAGGGTGCCCGGTGAGCCGACCGCGTCGATCGCCCCATCGGAGTGAAGCAGCAGGGGCGGGTGGTGCCCGGCGAGGCAGAGGGTCACGGCGACCGGCTCGCCGGCGCCGAGCCGGATCGTGAGCACCGCCGCCGTGCAGTAGTTCGCGCCCTGGGCGACCATCGCCGAGTTGAGCTCGCGCAGCAGGTCACCCGGTGAGCCGGGGTGCTGCGCCGCGGCGCGCAGGGTGTAGCGAACCAGAGCCGTGGTGGCGGCAGCGTCAGCGCCCTTCCCGGTGACGTCTCCGATCACGACGAGCCATTCGGTGGCCGACCGCAGGTAGACGTCATAGAAGTCTCCGCCGACGCGGTTCAGCTCCCCCGCCGGCCGATACCGAGCCTCGAGTTCCAGGCCCGGGATATGGGGCAGCGAGCGGGGGAGCAGGCCGGCCTGAAGTGTGCTCGCAACCCGGCTCAGCTCGGTGTGCATTCGTGCGTTGTCGATCACCACCGCCGCTCGGCGTGCCAGCTCTTCCGCCAGCTGGACGTCCTGCGACTTGAACGCATCAGGGCGTTCGCTGACCAGCGAGATGGCGCCCATCATGCGCCCGCGGGCGACGAGCGGCACGCTGATCGAAGAGCCGATCCCCAGCCGGCGCACGATCTCCGCGGAGGCATCGTCGAGCGAGCGCTCCAGCAGCTCATCGGTGAAGTTCTCGACGTGGCTGGTTGTCGCGGTGCGCATCGCCGTCGCCGCTCCCGCGGGTGCATCCAGCGGCAGGGCGCCCCGTTTGATCAGGGCCTGGCTGAGCGCCTCCTTGCGGGGGTCACGATGGGCTATCGCGAGGCGGTACATCTCCCCTCGGGAGTCCAGCATGCTGATCGAGCACCAATCGGCGATCGGCCCGGCCGCTAGGCGGGCGACACTCTGGAGCGTCTGGCGGAAGTCCAGTGAGGAATCGAGGATCTCAGCGGCGCGAGCCAGGAAGGCGCTCCTGGCTTCGAAGCGCTTGCGGTCGGTGATGTCCCGGACGACGATGCTCGCCCCGACGACACGGCCTTCGAGGTAGACCGGTGCGTAGGTCGATTCCCAGTGGTGCGTGACGCCCGGGTCGGCCTGTGTTTCACCTTCGGGTTCGAAGTTGAAGTGGGCCTCATCGCGAATCACCTTTTCGAACACCGGCATCAGTTCTTCGCCGAGCTCTCCGAGCACCTCGACAACGGTCCTGCCGATGTGCTCCTCGACGGAGACGCCGTTGATCCCCGCCAGTTGCTCGTTGACTCGCTGGAAGCGAAATTGGTGATCCAGGAACCCCAGGCCGATCGGGGCCGCCTGGTAGAGCTTGTCGACCAGCTCGATCGATTCGGCGTCGCTGACCCGCTCGCGTCGCGCGAGAAGGATCTCGCCGCAGTGTCCGGCGAACTCGGCGGCGGTAGCACGGTCGCACTCACGGTATTCGCGGGTTTTGGAGACGAACGACACGACCCCCAGCGGTCTCCCCTCGTGGTGAATCGGCACGATGATCGACGAGCGCAGTTCGATCGTGTCAAGGAGCGCCCTCTCCTCTGGTGAGAGGCGCACCGAGGCGATCTCGCTCATGTCAGCGAACAGGATCGACTCGCCGCTGCGCAGTGCCGCGAGCACGTCCCCGTTCTCGCCTCGTTCGGCACGGTAGCGGCGGCGGATCTCCAGGATCAGCGCCTCCTGCAGCACGTCCGGGTAGCCGCTGTGCACCGTCTCGAGGGTGCCATCCAGTGCGAAGTGATCGACGGTGCACCAGTCCGCGAACTCGGGCACCGGTCGCATGACGGCGGCCCGCAGCGCCTCCCGGTATCCCGTCTCGACGGCAGCAGCTCCAGAGGTGCTCCCCGTGTGCCCACCTCGATCGATCGGGTGCTCGTCCGTCGACATCCGCTCGGATTTGACTCCGCTCTCACGCGACCCGGCTGCCCCCCGGTGGTACAGGCCTGTCGCGCGCGTCGTTTGGGTGTGACCTTAGCTTCGCAGGAGAACTCCCTGCAAGCGCCGGTTGGCCGCGGTGACCAGGCTGGTCGGTCAGCTGCCGAACCAGCGGGCTGTGCGGCTCGAGCCGAAATGCTCCTTGTCGCGCACCAGCGTGCCGGAGGGCGACTGGAAGATACCGGTCGGGCCGGACTCGGCGAAGAAGTCGACATCGACCCGCCCGACCCGTCCCGCTCCGAACTCGATAAAGCAGGAGCCCTTTCCATCGTAGAGTTCGGATTTGCCGCCGGGTCCGGCGCCGGCGATCACGGAGGACGCGACGACTCGTGCGGCGCCCTCGGCGAAGACACCCGCTTTCGGCACGCCGATCGCCGCAACGTCGCCGACCGCGTAAACGCCGGGGAAGCGTGTTTCGAGCGTCCTCGGATTTACCGGAATGTAGGTCTCCTCGATGAGTCCGCTGGCCCTGACGACCTCGGGTGCACGGTGTTTCGGTACGCCCAGGAAGAGGTCGTAGGGGAGCTCGGAGTCGTCGTCGAGGACCACCATGCCCCGGTCGCCGTCGAGCGAGGCGACGCGGCGGTTGGGAATGAACTTGATGTCCCGTTCTGCGAAGGCCGCGACGAGGGCCGCGGAGGTTTCGGGCGAGGGAGGCACGGGGCTTCCCAGCGGGATGACGAACGAGATCTCACAGGCATCCCTGCTGCCGCGCTGAACGAGCGAGTCGTGCAACAGGAGCGCCGCCTCACTAGGCGCCGGCGGGCACTTGAAGGGGGCGCCGCAGACGCCGATGATCGCCTGTCCGCTGTTGAACTCCCGCACGATCGGACTCAGCCTTTCAGCCCCCGCAACGGAGTAGAACTCGTTACCCGACTCGGTGAGACCGGGCGTCGCATCGAGGTCGTAGTCGGCCCCCAGCGCGATCACCAGGACGTCTGCCTGGTGGGTTGACCGATCAGTTGTGACCTGTCTGGCGACGGGGTCGATCGAGGTGACCGTCTCCTGTAGGAAATGGACTCCGTCTTTCGCCAGGTCCCGGTAGGGGAGGCGGACGGACTCCGCAGGGAGGCGAGAGAACATCACGTCCAGCTTCGAGTAGCCGAAGACGAATGAGTCGCCCTTGTCGATCAGCGACACCTCGAACTCTCCGGCCATCGACTCGGACAGGATCGTGGCCAGCTCCAGCCCGCCAAAGCCGGCTCCCAGGATCAGGACGCTCGTCATCGCCGGCGGAGCATATCCGGCGCCCTGACCGAAGTACAAACTAGCCGGGCAGCTGGCCGGGCTCGACGCCCGATCCGTTGTGCTGGACCGATTCCCACTCGCCTGTCCAGCCGTCGCCGTTTCGCGGCGCTCCGTTCGAAGGGCTTCCTCCGTTGCCCTGGGCGTGGACGGCGAACTCGAGCGTCGGCGCAGTGTCCGCGCTGAACTCCTCGCCCGGCACCGTCTCGACCGGCTCGTAGGTCGCCTGGGCAGTCCTCTCCTGGGCGGCGCCGATCCAGAATCGGAACTGGCCACTCTCATCGGTGACCCAGAAGGCCTCGCCGTAGTCGGTCAGCTCATGCAGAATCGAGCGGTCGTAGTGTTCCGCGATCCGTACCAGCGCCTCGATGTCCGCCACGTCGATGACCGCAACGCCGGGCTGCTGCCAGACCCGTTCCACAGGGATGATCAGCCCGCCGTAACGTGCCCGGATCGCTGCCGACTCGTCTCGACGCCGCGGCCGCACGAATCCGAGGAGTGCGGCGATCACACAGGAGATGATCGCGACTCCCCCCAGTGCGATCTCGCGCGCCGTCGCAACCTCCATTTCGAACAGGCCGAGTGAGATATGCATCGGCTGCGCGCGTCGCCCGCTCGCCGTGCCGCCCTCGCTGCGCATGAACGCGCTGGCAGGCGGCCGCCCGGCCGAGCCGCCGCTCCCGTGGACGATCGGTTGAAGCTCGAGCGGGTTGAGGGTGAAGGCGAATGGAGGCGCAAAGCTCGCGTGCAGGGGCAGCCCGTCGAGTGTTCCCCGCGTCAGGATCCGCGGTGTCAGCGTGAGCGTGTAGGTGCTCCTGACCCCGGTGCTCGCCTCGACGCTGCGGGTCAGCGCGAGCAGCGTCTCCAGGTTCAGGGTCGCGCTCGCCCGCGCGCTGCTTCCGTGAAAGCTCGTGGGGGACCCCAGGGCGATTGTCCTGTGCCAGCCCTGCGCCGACTGCAACACCGCAACGAGCGAGATGCGGCCGCTGGCGCGGTGCGGAGCGGCCGAGTCGAGCCGGTAGGCGACGTTCACCGCGACGGTCCTCAGAACGCGGGTGAAGAGTGGGTCCCCCGTTCTGGCCGTGTCGTTCGGGTAGACCGGACCTGGTTGCGCACGGGCGGTGTAGGTCAGGGCGGCGTGCTGCTCATAGGGTGCCTGCGTCTCCACCAGGGATTCCGCGGGGCGCGTGAAGGAGAGCACCGCGAGCGAGACGAACGGAAGCAGAGCCAGCAGTCCGACGGCGAGGATCGTCACCTGAATCGCCTGAGGCTGGCGTGGCCGGGCAACGGGACGGTGAGGGGCACCGCCCTCGGCCCGCCGCTGGCGGCGGCGGCGGCGCTGGCGCCGTGTGAAGGCCGCACCGGCGAAGATGATCGTCGCGAGGGCGAACAGCCCACCGATCAGTAACGGTGAGCGCAGCGACTCGAGCCGGCTTCCGACGCCGGCGAGATGCAGCCACTTCGCCCCGATCAGCTGGCTGCGAGCCGGGTGTTCGAAGTCGACGAAGTTGTTGTTGTCGCCCTTGAAGATGTAGCGCGAGCCGGCTCGCCCGATGATCCTGTGCAGGACGATCGTGTGCAGTTGGTCATTGTGGTAGGCGACTATCTCGCCGACCCGGTAGTCGCTCTGTGCCCGGACGAGGACGAGGTCGCCGGCATGGAAACGGGGCTCCATGCTGATCCCGTCGGTCACGACCCAGTTCGTGGAGCCGCCGACGCTCGCCGGCGCGAAGTAGAACCACACCGAGCCCAGCACGAGTGCCACGAGGGCGCCCGCCACGAGCTTCTTGGTGTATCGAGGTCCCATCGCTGCGATGGAGTCGGGGCGGCCCCTCGCGGGACCGCCCCTGCTCCGACTTCGCTGTTCGCTATTCGATGGTGACCGTGCCGCTGCTGACGGCCGCGACCGACAGCTTCAGGCCTTCGCCGACCGGAATCGGAGAGTTGAAGGTGCAGGTGACGGCGTAGGGCGAGGCTTCTTCGGACGCCGCGCAGTCGGTCCAGTCGGCCTTCACGGGGAGACCCGACGTGAGGGCGACCTGAACGTCTGTGGCCGGCTTGTCCAGGTCGAACGTGACGGCTTCCATCGTGGTGCCGTCACCGCTGAACGTGTAGTTCGTGGGCGAGGCGACCGTGTAACCGCTGACGGTTGCCGAGCCGGCACCGGCGGAGTGGCTGGCGACTGTGTTGCTCGCCGTGAACGCGTAGACGCTCACTCCGATGATGCTTGCAACGGCGAGGACGAGCAGACCGGCGAGATTGCGCCTGCCCGCAATTCCTTTCCTTCTGTTGAGTGTGCCCATGTCGGGCCCCCTTTCTCGATCATGGACACGGGATGTGTCCTCGCAGGGGCCATCGACACGCTCGAGCAGGCGCTTTACGCCTGCAGCATCGGTCGCATCGGCGGATGCCTTGAGCGATTGCCGGGCTTAAGGACGGTGTGGCGCACGTGGCGATTCCAGCCGACGTTCCTCGCTGATCGCGTCCCGCGCCGGACTGCTACGGGCAAAAAAAGGGGGGCGGCGCCTGTCGGCTCCGCCCCCCGAAGTGCCTACGGTCGGTGCTTATTCACCGCCCGTGTATGGCGCCTATTCTTTGAATTTGATGTTCCCGTTTTTGATTTCGAGATCTTCAATTTCACCGGTCATGTGGCCGTTGGTGTACAGCAGCATGCCTTTGTACGGGCCTTCTTCGACGATTTTTCCGCCTTCCGCACCTTTCGTGTTGGTGCATGGACCTTCCTGAGCCACGTACGAGCGCAGGTGGTGAACTTTTTCTTCGAAGTAGACGTTGAGGGTTTCCTTTTCGCCCGAGGGATACAGTTCTTTCAGGTGTTTGCTGTGTTCGATGTGTTCGGGTTCATAGGATTCGTTTTCGAATTCAACGACTTCTTCGTATTCTCTTTTCGGGTTGTATTTGCCGGGCAGCGACTGCCGCGGAATCGTCACGGGGCACTTCTTCAGCGCGCCGCCAAATGTCACCACGCCCGGTTCGAGTTCGACCGAGGTTTCGTTCTGGCCGAGTTCGCCGCCGAAGTTCGACTTCAGAACGACGCCCAGCGTGAAGTTCGTCGGCACTTCCTGCAGGAGCGCGCCGGCTTCGGCGAGCGCCACGCATTTGATGAACTTCAGTCTGAACGTCAGTTCGGGGGATTTTGCCTTGTTGACTCCGCCCGACAGCTTGACGTTCTTGCACGGGTGTTCAAGGTCCTGTTCGCCGGTTTTCCGGTCCACGGGGCCGAACTTGTAAGGCCCGAACTCCAGTGCGTTGATTTCCAGGAACCCTTCCAAGTGGCTGACCTTCAGCACGCCGGGTGTCGTTTCGAGGTTCTGCCCGGTTATGCTTGCTTCGAATTCGCCGAACGCAAACGCCGAGCTGGCGGCTGCGCCCATCGCGCAAAGCGCGACAGCGAGCGCGATCCCGGTCTTGATCTTTGTTCTCATGCGCCTAAGTCCTCGCTTTCGCCTTCCCTGAAGGCTTAATCGACTGGCTTGTCGTCGAGGCGGCCACGAGCCGGTAGCCCGCGAACACCCGCTTCCCCTCACCGTCAGACGTGCGGAGGATACCACGGCGCTCGGCGCGGCGCGTGGGTAGGCGACGTCCGCAAAAGACGGTGGATTCGGGCGCGTCGCAGTGTCGGCGGACACGCGGCGAACGCTCCGGGCGAGGAGGCCGCCCCGGTATGATGCTTCCGGCGATCCCGGAGCGCCCGAACCAGGGCCGCCGCGGCCGCGCCGGGCGACCCAAGGATGAAGCACAACCCGAGACGAAACCTGTTCCTGGCACTGGCAGTCGCGGCGGTGATCGTGGGGATCGTGGTGGCCGTCTCCTCCGGTGGCAACGCCCATGGGCCGCGACGGGCGGGCGCCGGGAGGGCGCCGGGCCGGGCGGGCGAACTGGCAATCGCGGCGCGCTATCTCGGCATGACGCGAAGGCAGCTTCGCCGGCGATTGCGGGTCGAGACGCTCGCCGAGGCGGCCAACACGACGACGGGGCACTCGGCGGCCGGGCTCGAAGCCGCGTTGCTCGCTGCCCGCGAGGCGCAGTGGCGCGCTCAGAGCCTCTCGCCCACCGAGGAGGCCGCCAAAGCTGCCAAGGCGCGCCAAAAAATCGGGGAAACACTCACGCGGCGACGCTCGCCAGGCGCCCTCGCCGTCGCCGCCGGTTACCTCGGGATGCCAGAAGGCGCATTACACAGGAAGCTCGTTCACGGGCAGTCGCTGGCCTCGCTGGCGGAGATGAAGGCGGGCACCTCGCGGAGTGGCCTGATCGCCGTCATCCTGGAGAGCCGGGCCAAGCGCATCGAAGGGGCGCTCGCGGCGCACCAGATAACCAAGAAGCAGGAGCGCTCAGCGATCGCCCTGCTCAAGATACGTGTCGCCCGCGAGGTCGACCGCACGCTGGGAGGCTGAGCGTCCTTTGACTGCGCCGCCGGCTCAGTGCGACCCGGCAAGGACCGGTGTGCACTCGCCCAGACGCTTCGAGCGGTACATCGCCGAGTCGGCATGCTTGATCAGATCCTCCGCGCCGATCGCTTCCGGCCGCGCCGCAGGCGACGCCGATGCTGACCCGGAGCTCGGCGGCGCCGCCGCTGAGTGCGAAGTGGCCGCAGAGCGCCATCGCGATCCGGTCGGCCACCTGCATGGCGACCTCGCCGCTCGGCACTCGCGCAGGACGATCAGGAACTCGTCGCCGCCGAGCCGGCCGATCGACATCGCTGTCGCGGCTCGCCATCCTCAGGCGCTCTGCGACGAGAATCAGCAGCTCATCGCCCGCGGCGTGGCCGAGCGCGTCGTTGACAGGCTTGAACTTGTCGAGGTCGACGTAGACGACTCCCGTCTGGGAGGAGTCCTCCCGCGCCAGCTCCTCCTTCGAGGGTGTTCAGGATCGATGCGCGGTTGTGGACCTGGGTGCAGGTTGTCGAAGGTGGCCCGGTGCTCGAGCTCCTCTCGGGCCCGTGCGCTGTCGGTCATGTCCAGCATGCAGGTGATCGCCCCGCTCACCTCGCCGGTGCTCCGATGCAGGGCCCGCACGCTCATCAGGCCGCGCCGCCAGACCCCCGAGGGGAGCTCGACGTCCACCTCGAGATCGCGATCGTGCCCTCTGCCGAGAACGTCGTCGAGAACGGTTTCGAAGCCCGTCAGGCTGTCCGGGGTGAGCGTCTTCAGGAGCGTCGCGGCCGCGGTGGTCCGACCGGCGGCCGTCGACTCGTCCGACGGGCTCCGCGGGCCCGGTCATCCCGATCGGCTCGGCTCGCCGTAGAGGATCTCCAGCAGGCGGGCATTGTTGTAGACGATGCCCCGCTCCCGGTCGATCTGGAGCAGGCCGACGGGCATCGCGTCGGTAAGGCGCCGGAGCAGCTCCTCGTGTTCGTGCAGCGCCTCCTGGGCCTGCATCTCGGCCGAGATGTCGATCAGCTCGACCATCACGCAGTTGCGCTCGGGGTCGGCGAGGAAGTTGTGCAGGGTCGTGTCCACCCAGATCCAGCCGCCCTCCTTGCGCCGGCGCCGCAGGCGCGTCTGCTGGGCTCGGCGGGTTGCCAGGACTGCCAGCCATCCCTCGATCGCGCGTCCCTGATCGTCGGGGTGGATCTGATCGAGGACGGACTTGCCGAGGATCTCCTCCTCGGTGTAGCCGAACATCTCGGTGAACGCCGTATCGGCCGCGAGGACCTTGGCGCCTTCGTCCTCGGTCAGCGTGCAGAAGCGCGGGGCAGCCGGGGTCGGCTCGGGGGCCGGGGCGCCGCGGCCGGCCGTCCTCATCGCTCGGGATCACGACGCCCAGCAGGACGCCGTGGACTTCACGCGCGTCGATGAAGTGGAGCTTGGCCCAGCTCGTCGGGCGGCTGAGCATCCGCACCTTGGTGACCGCCGCCCCGTTCTCCTGGGCGGCGTTCCAGGTCCGCACCACCGCCGTCCGGTCGTCCGCGACGACGTTGTCGATCAGCGCCCGGCCCTCGATCAGGTCCTGGCCCCAGAGTCCGACGGACTGGGGGACGGGAACGATCAGCCCGTTGCCGGCCAGCCCGCAGACGAGCGCGTCGGGGTGCTCGCGCAGGAGGGCTTCGGCGCTGCGGGCGACGGTCTGCCCGTCCTGCATCAGCGGCGAGTCGGAGCTCCTCCGTCTCGAGAGGGTCGTCTGCCGCGCTCGGCCGGCGGCGTGGTGTCGGAGAAGCCGCTGTGCCATTGATCGATGCCCCTGCTGAGATACCCCATCGGACGGCCGCCGCGGCTGCATGAGCCCTGGCAGCGCCCCTAGGCACTCAGCCGTCGGTGAAGGGCGCGATCGGGACGCCGTGATCGCGCTCGCGCATGCCGAGCTCGTAGACGCCGCCGTGGGCGCTCGTCAGATGCCTGCGCCTGCTGCCCCGGGACCGAGGACGTCCAGCTCGAGCCCGCGCGACGGAGCAGTTGACGACGTCGTGCTCGCCGCCGTCGGGGTCCGCATAACGCCAGCCCGCCGACGAGTCCCCGGGGCGCGGCGGCCGCGCAGCTCCAGTGTCGGGCCGCGTCGTCCGGCGAGGCGAATCGAGCAGCCCGCGGCGCTCTCCCGCACCTGCGGCCGCTGCGCGAGCAATCCGCCGAGGCGATGGCGAACGCCGTCGAGGCTGAGGACTCCGTTGGCGACCCAGGGAGTCATCCGGCTACCGATCAGCAGGCGCCCAAGAGCCAGGTCGAGCCATGCGCCTGGCGCCTCAGCGAACTCGATGCCGTGCATCCAGACCCAGCGCTCGGCATGCTCGGAGCCCCAGTTGTGGCCGACCATCCCCGGCCAGCCCTCCAGTGTGATCGGCTCCGAGCCGGGGAGCGTAGACGATGCCCGAGAAGACCGCCGCGGGTGCCGGGCTGGTGAGCTTGGTGCGCGGCAGCGGCATCCGGTAGAGCCAGTCCGGCCTGCAGATGGCGCAGGGGAGGCTCGGTGGTCGAGAAGCGCAGCGACCACTCGGCCTCGCCGCAGCGGCCATCGGCGAAGCCCGGCCCGAAGGAAGCCTGCCCGCCGACCCCGATCCAGCCGCCGTCGGGGACCTCCAGCTCGCTCCGAGGTCGCCTTGACCATGAAGGGGGCCTCGCGCCGGGGGTCGAAGACCGTGCACCAGATCGAGCCGGTCGGCGCGAGTCCCGCGCCGCTTGTGGACAGTGTGGCGGATCCATACGCCCAGCGGCTCGCGTGGTGAGACGGCACGCAGGTAGAAGGACTCGTACATCCCCTCTCGGGCGCCAGCCCGCGGGAAGATCGGCTCGGCCTCCATCGGCGCGATCCTAGCCTCGTGCCGCCCGGCCTGAGAGGATCCCGCCGATGAGAAGCGATCCACTCGTGACGCTGCCCTCCCGGCTGACCGGGCTCCGCGGAGGACACCGGCGCCCGCTATCCTGCTGGGCGTCGACGGCGGGGCCACCAAGACCCTGGCCGCCGTTCTGGACCTCGAGAGCCGCCACTGTGCATGTCGGACACGGCGGCCCGAGCAATGAGGACGCGGTCGGATCGAAGGCTGCCGTCCAAGCGCTGCTCGGAGCGGCCGACGAGGCGATCGAGGCCGCCGGGATCGAGCGTCGAGAGCTCGGGGCGGCGGTTCTGGCGTCGCCGGGACCAACACCGACTCCATCGCCGGGCACCTGAAGGACACCCGGGACGACGGCTGGATCGTCGTCAATGACGTCGTCGGCGCCTGGGCGACGGTCAACGGCGGAGGCCCTGCCGTCGCGGCCATCGCCGGCACCGGCTCGAACGTCTTCGGTGTCGGCCCGGAAGCTCGCAGCTGGCGGACCGGGGGCTGGGGGCACCTGCTCGGCGACGAGGGCTCGGGCTACTGGCTGGGGAACGAGTCGATCAGGGCGGCGCTGCGCGACCGCGACGGCTCGGGTCCCCGAACGAAGCTGGGCGAGGTCGCCTGCGCCTTCTTCGAGGTCGGGGACATCGAGGAGCTCGTCACGCTCGTCTACTCGAAGCCGCTCGACCAAGAGCGAAATCGCCGCCCTGGCCGTCGAGACGGGCAACCTTGCCGATGAGGGAGACGAGGTCGCGCGCGAGCTCTACGGCGAGGCGCCGAGCTGCTGGGCGGGCAGATCGCGACGGTCATCGAGCAGACCGGCCTCAGCGGCGGCCTTCCCGTCGGCTTGATCGGGAGCGCCTACCGGGCCGGCGAGGTCTTCATCTCCCCGCTTCGGCGCAGCGGGTCGCGCAGAGCGCGCCCGAAGCCGAGATCACGCGTGTCGAGATGGCGCCCGTCGGCGGGAGCCTGACGCTTGCCGCCCGGGCTGCCGGCCGTCGAGGCCCAGCTGGACCTCGGCGGGCTCTGCCGGGCTGATCGACGCCGCGCTCTGCAGGCTGAGCGCGCACGGTGAGCCACTCGCCGGGTCAGCCGGGCTGACGTTTCGGCGGCCGCCATGAACGGCTTCGATCTGCCGAGCGTCCCGCGATCGGCCCCGGGCCCGGTCCCCTGCATTCGCAGCGCCGCGGCGGCGATGGCGAACTCGCCGGCTCCTCGAGGCGCCCGTCCCTCGGCCAGCCCGGTGAAGAGGGCGGCCGCGTAGCAGTCGCCCGCGCCCAGGTCATCGGCCGGCTGCTCGATCCTCCGCACCGGAATCTCGAGGGCATGCTCCTTCGGCCGGAAGGATCCTCGTGGGCTCCTCGCCGGCCGTCACGGCGATCAGCGGCCCCGCGCGTCCCTGGCGCTCTCGATCATCGTCGCTGCAGACCTCGGCCTCCGCCTGGCTGATCACGATCGCATAGGCATCTCGGGCCTGCGCGACGGCGGCGCGTTCGGCGTCGACATGGATCACCTCGCCGCCGCCCGCGGGCCAGCTCCGGCGAGCCCCTGGGGCGTCAGGCCCAGCAGACGACCCCCCGTTGGCCAGCGCTCGGGAAGCTCGGCGGCCACCGGCGCCAGGTGCAGGACGGCGCAGTCGAGTCGCTCCCGTGACTCGATCGGGCCCGGCCCAGGCCAGAAGACGCTGGCTGCGCCCGGCGCCCTGACCGCTCGTCTCGAGCGTCGTGGTCTCGCTCGGCCGGCTGCACCCGCAGCTCGAGCTCGCCCGCCCAGGGCGCCAGCATGCCCTCGATCTCGGCGGGCACGCCGCGCGTGACGATCAGCGATCTCAATCCGAGCCTGGCCGCCTGGAGCGCTCCGTAGAGCGCCGTTCCGCCGGGCCGGCGGGAGCCGTCCTCGAGGACATCGACTGTCACATGCCCGACGCTTATGTAGTCAAACTGCAAGGCCCTGTTCAACCCCTCCCGCCGGCTCGTGGCACGATTGCCCCATTGAGCCGGGCCGCCATCAAGGGCGTATACCAAATCGATAGCCCCTGCCGGCTGTTGTTTGGACTTGAGAGATGACCGCCAGCCCGAGACAGCGACGGATGCTCCCGCTCGCCCTGATCCTGACGTTCGCTCACGGCGGCGTGCCTCCTGCCCCTGCTCGTGCCGGGCTCCGCTGCGCGGCGCGGGTGCGGCTCGCGCTACCCCTCCGGCGCGACGAGGCCGGCCTTCAGCGCCCACCGGGCAAGGCTCGCAAGGGCCTCAAGCGGCGGAACGGCTGTCACGCTCGCCGGTCAGACATACGCGGCCAAGAAGCCCCACAAGCTCGTCCTGCGAGGCAACCCCGCCCGCGCCTGGCTGGCCTTCCAGGCGATGCAGAAGAACTACTACCTGCTGGGCACGGGCCTCTACAAGGGCGAACCCTTCTCCTACCTCTGGCCCTTCTCCCAGGCCCTCGCGGCGACCGTCAGCATGGCCAACATCCCCGCTCCTGAAGCCGAGTCTGCAAGCGCGAACTGAAAGCACGGGTCGTCGGGCTGCGCAACTACCTCGACACGAACAACGCGGGTGCGGTCGAAGGCACCTACACGAGCACCCTGGCGGCCTTCGACGGCACGGCGGCGCCGCCGACGGGCCCCGGGCGGGCCAAGTACTACGACGACAACGACTGGATCGGGATCGAGCTCGTTCGCCTCTACAAACAGACGCACGATCCCTCCGTCCTCGGATCCGCCGAGGGGATCATGGCCTTCGAGATGGCCGGCTGGCAGAGCAGCCCCGAACTCGGCTGCAGCGGCGGCCTGCCCTTCTCCAACACGGCCGAAAACACGGATCGCAACACGATCACGACCGCGCCGGCGGCGGAGCTGGCCGTCCAGCTCTACCGGGTCACCGGACAGAGCCAGTACCTGCAGTTCGCCGTCATGGCCTACGAATGGGTCCGGGCCTGCCTGCTCGAGCCCAACGGGATGTACGGCGACCATGTCAACCGCCGTGGGATCATCGAACCGCGCCTGTGGAGCTACACCCAGGGCGTGATGATCGGCGCCGGGACGCTGCTCTACCAGGTGACCGGAAACGGCGCCTACCTCTACCAGGCCCGCCAGACCGCGACGGCCGCCGCTGGCCTACTTCACGCCCGGACGCGCCTCGCCGCGGAGATCCCCTTCTTCCCGTCGATCTACTTCCGCAACCTGCTCTATCTGGACTCGGTCACCCACGACCCGCCGGGCCCGCGGATCGCCCAGGCCTACGTCGACTACGCCTGGCAGCACCAGCGCCTGTCCGACAACCTCTTCGTCGCCGGCTCGCCACCATCGGGGCAGCTGCTCGTGCAGGCCGCGATCGTCCAGATCTACGCGCTGCTGTCCTCCCCGCCGCGCACCTACTTCTAGGGGTCGCCGGGTCGAGAGCCCGAAGCAAGTAGGCTCTTGTCAGTGTCCGACGCCACCAATCTGATCACCGCCGAGGGTCTCGAGACCCTCAAGTCCGAACTCGATGCCCTCGAGGGCGAGGGCCGGCGGGAGATCGCCGAGCGGATCAAGACGGCCCGCGAATGGGGCGACCTGAAGGAGAACAGCGAGTATCACGACGCCAAGAACGACCAGGCGCACCTCGAGACGAGGATCGCCAGGCTGCGCGAAAAGATCACCGGCGCGGTGGTCGTGGCCGAGAAGGAGCAGGGACCGGCGGGCGTAGTCGGCTTCGGCTCCACCGTCGTGATCCGCGACCAGGACGGCGCCGAGCAGACCTGGCGGATCGTCAGCTCCCACGACGCATCCCCCAAGGACGGCCGCCTGTCGGTCGAATCGCCCGTCGCGGCCGCGCTGCTCAGCCGCGGCGAGGGCGATGAGATCTCGGTCACGCTCCCGAAAGGGACGCGCCGGCTGACGATCCTCAGCGTCAGCTGAGCTTCGGCGCCGTCCGCCGGCTGGCCCTTCGCACCCGGGCGACGAACTTCTTCGGGCTCCTGCGGTATAGGCGCTTGCCGTCGCGCAGCGCCCGCCGGCGCAGCTCGGCTCTGCGTGCGGAGATCAGCTTCTGCAGGCGACGCCTGCGTCCCCCGCCTGACGCCGGCCCGCTTGCCCTCGTCTCTGAGCCACTCGGCGAAGACCGCAAGGTCGTGCTCCTCGCCCAGCAGTTCGCCCAGCTCGATCCGCGCGGATGGCCAGCTTGTGCATCCATTTCGCCTCGGCCCGCGCCCGACGGGAGCCCGGCCCCTTCTTCGGGGGAGGCTCGGCCGCTCGAGGATTTCGGCCGCGTAGCGGAGATCCTTGACCCGCTTGCGCCACTGGTGCATCGTGCGCATCTCGCCCGCCCTTTGCGCGGGCCGCACGGCGTCGGCGTTGGCGGCCCTGGCGGTAGATCCGCCTCAGGCCCGAGTCGATCGCGCCGATCCCCGGGCGCTCGGTGAGGTGCCACGCGCCGGCCCTGGAGCGGAAGCGCCCTCAGCTCGTTCGCCGCGGAGGCGCGCCTGGCCGGGTTCCGGAGCAGCATCTCGGCCCGATCGCGCTCCGCTGGCGAGATGCGCCCGCAGCCGCCTGATCTGCCCGCTTGCCCGCAAGCGCGCCGCGGATGGCGCTCGATCAGCCGCTCGAGGGTCTCCGAGCATGACCTCGGCGTCCCTGGCGTCGGCGAGGCCGGCGGCGGCGGCCCGCAGCGATGCGTGCTCGCGAGCGCTGGCGTCCTCTCCGAGCTGGCTCTCCAGCAGCCTGACGATCGTTCGCAGGCGCTTGATCGCCTTGCGAGTCTCGTGGACCGCCCTGCGTGTGTTCTGCGGGCTCGGCGCCCTCGAGCTCCTCGATCGCCAGCTCGGCCTGGGCGATGGCCATCCGCCGCAGGCCCGCCGTCAGCCGCTCGTCGCAGGTGAGGCCCAGGCGGCGTTCGCGGCGGCGCAGGCGCTTCGAGCGGCGCTCTCCGCCGGCCCGCGCCAGGACGACCCCGATTCCCACCGCGGCGGTCGCGGCCAGCGTGGCGGCCAGGGGCGCCACAATGGAGCGATGCCTGGCCTTGCGGGTGGCGAATGGTGGACGGTGCGCCGAGCCGCCAACCTGAAGCCATCGACGTATCGTTGTCCGATCTGTGGTCATCTGTTGCCCGCTCCAAGCGAGCATATGCTGATCGCGCCCGAAGGCGACAGCCGGCGCCGCCGACACGCACATACGGAGTGTGTCCTCGAGGCTCGCGCGAGGGGTGAACTTCGGCTGCGAGAGGACTGGCTGGCGTCCCAGCCGCGCCGGCCCGCGCTGTGGAGCCGGCTGCTCGGCGCCGCTGAGAAGCCGCCCCCGCCGGCCCCGCGGGAGACTGCTAGTTGCGGGCGAGGCCAGTCTTGGAGTTCGCCGGGGGGATCGGATCCAGCGCTGTCAGTTTCCCGTTGTTGAGCGCGAAATGGACCACGCGCTGGCCGCCGCCGGGGCAGCAGAGGGGGTCGCTCGAGCGATAGAGCGGATAGGCGATCGCCACTTCGGTGTCGCCCTGGGAGACGACCTTCAGCTTCGCGCTGGGTTCCTTCGTGTCGGTCCCCAGATAGCGCCCGTCGACGAAGAAGAACGCCTGCTGGCCGTAGCCGTCACCGGAGCCCGTGCGGGTACCTACGAGAACCCGGAGAGTCTGGCCCGAGTGGTATTCGGCCGTGTTGAGGGCCGTGTAGCCGCGCGCCTTCAGGACCGCCGCGGCAGCGGCCGCGCCTTCGGTGTGGGCTTCCTGTTCGGTGAAGGAGGGCTCAGGAGCCGAGCGGGTCGTGGTCGACGGGGTGGCGGACGACGGGGTCGTCGCTGCGGGGGCGTGAGTCGAGGTCGTCTGCGCTCGGCGCCTTGGCGGTGCTCGTCGTCGCGGGCCGTCGGTGTTTTCGACGGTCACCGTCTTGGTGCTCGATCCGCAGCCCGCCAGTGCCAGGGACAGCAGCGCAGAGCGCCGAGCAGGCTTCGGGAGAGGTGCCGAGAGCGCATCGTCCCAATGGTATTCGCCACCCGATGGTCCCCTCCTGGACTGGTCGCCGCTCTCAAGGGTGCACCTGCCGGGACGGGTACGATCATCTGAGGATGTCGACCCAGCCGACGCCAGAAGCCCCCCAAGGCGCCCCGTGACGGACGCGGTTCCCGCGACACGGCGCGAACCGCCGGCGATGGTCGTCCTGGCGATCCTGATCACCCTGTTCGCCGTCTTCAACCTGAATCAGGTCAAGGTCAACTGGATCATCGGCTCGGGCCGTGCCCCGCTGATCATCGTGATCGTCATCTCGGTGCTCGTCGGGATCGTGCTCACCTACGCGGCGGAACGGATCGTTCACAAGAAGAAGTAGCCGCGGCGCTCAGTGCAGGACGATCTTGAGCGTCAGGATCGCCAGACCCATCGCAGCCCCGATGCTCAGCTCGACGGCGAGTTCCGCCGGGGCCCGCCTTCGCGCGGAGGCCGGCCAGCAGCTCGAAGCCGACCAGGCAGGCCACCACCGTGTATATCGCGCTTGAAACGGCGTCTTCCTGAGACAGTCCCGGCGATCGCCCCGATCAGCAGGACCAACAACGGGACCGAGGCCCCGAGCATCAGGGGCCAGTCGTGCATCAGCGCGTCCCAGACGTTGCGGGTCGTCAGCCGCTGGCGGTTGATGAGTCGCCGGCCGAGGACCTTGGAGTAGGCATGCGCCAGCCAGTAGACGGCGGCGGCGATCGTGGTCGAGACGATCGTCAGCAGGTATGACTCGTGACGGCCGCTCTCGGCGGCGAGCAGAGCGCCGATCACGATCAGGCCATAGATCGATTCGCCGGGGTTCTCCGGCCCGACGAGGAAGTCGGCGAACCTGTCCAGCGCCCGGACCACCCTGTTCCGTCCAGCCGGGGGTACCGCCTGGGGCTCCTCGGCAGCCTGCGAGTGGGGAGGAACGGCGTCGATCCGGTGATTATCGCCCTCGCCCCGGTAGCCTCCGGGTATGGCCGATGAGCTGTTGGGGGTGAGACTTCGTCAGGCGGTGCTCGTCGCCCGTGAGCTCGAGCCGGTCGCCCAGATGCTCCGGGAGGCGCTCGGGCTGCAGGAGCCTTTCCGCGATCCGGGGGTGGGCGAGTTCGGCCTGGCAAACGTCGTCTTCGCGATCGGGGACTGCTTCCTGGAGGTCGTATCGCCCGTCTCTGAGGGAACGGCCGCCGGCCGCCAGCTCGAACGCGCCGGGGGAGACGGCGGCTACATGGCGCTGTTCGACCTCGTTGATCTCTCCTCGGCCCGTGAGCGAGTCGCCGAGTCTGGGGGTGCGGATCGTCTGGCAGATCGACCTGCCGGACATCTCCGGAACCCATCTGCACCCGGCCGATGTCCCCGGCGCGATCGTCTCGCTGGACCGCTCCAATCCGTACGGCACCTGGCGCTGGGGCGGGCCCGACTGGACCGGGAGGACGGGGAAGGGCGCACCGGGCCGGCTGGCGGGGATCACCGTCGCCGTGGCGGACCCCCTGCAAGCAGTCGGCCGCTGGGGTGCGCTGCTCGGGGTGACCCCCACCGCCGGCGAGCCACGGCTGGAGCTTGACGGCGGCGAGGTTCGCTTCGAGCAGTCACGAGGGTGTCGAGCAGATCGTCCAGATCGACTTCCAGCTGCCACCGGAGGTCAGGGCCGGCCGGGACGCCGTCAGGATCGGCGCGGCCACCCTTGCGCTCAGCGACCTGCCCTCTTGACGGTGTTGCGGGCGCTCGCCGAGTTCGATCCCTTCGGGGGGCGGACGGGTCGGCGGGCTCGCGCAGATACCTGATCCTGGATGTCTTCTCAGCCACGCCGCTGGAGGGCAACCAGCTGGCGGTGTTCACCGATGCGAGCGGGATGGAGACGGCCGAGATGCAGGCCCTGGCGCGCGAGCTGAGGCTCTCCGAGACCGTGTTCATGCTCGCACCCCGCACGGGAGGGGATGCGATGGTACGGATCTTCACCCCTGCCGCCGAGTTGCCTTTTGCCGGTCATCCGGTGCTCGGCTCGGCGGCGGTCCTGGCGGGCGCCCTGCGACAGGATCGGGTGGTCCTCGAGACCGGCACGGGGCCGGTTGAGGTCACCTTCGATGCGCGGGGGAGGCGCACCGCGAGCGGATGGATGAGCCAGCCTCTGCCGTCCTGGTCGGAGTTCGCCGCTTCCGCCGCGCTGCTCGGCGCGCTCGGCGTCGAGGCATCCCTCCTGCCCGTCGAGGTCGTACTGCAACGGCCCCACTCACGTCTATGTGGAGCTGCCCTCGCGCGACGCCGTTGGGGCGCTCGAACCCGACGTCGGCGCGCTGGGGAAGCTGGGCGCGATCGGAGTCAGCTGCTTCGCCGGAGAGGGAGGGAGATACAAGACCCGCATGTTCGCGCCCGGCCTGGGAGTCGCCGAGGACCCCGCAACGGGGTCCGCCGCAGGCCCTCTTGTCGTGCACCTCGCCCGTCACGGCCGGGTGCGCTTCGGTGAGGAGATCGAGATCGAGCAGGGTGCCGAGATCCTGCGCCCGTCCCTGCTCCGCGCCCGCGCCTTCGGGCTCGCCGGAGAAGCTCGGGCGCGTCGAGGTCGGTGGCAGCGCCGTGATCGTCGCGGCCGGGCGCTTCTGGCCCGACTGACAGGTGCTCGAGACACCGCACCCGTTCCCTACCGGCTTGACCTCCACCGATCGCGCTGAGAAACTTCCCCGTCGGATCCGTGGAAGGGCTCCGCGGGAGGGACACTGCGTAGGAGGGAATCGATGAGAGGTGAGCGCAGTCGGCTGTGGCCGGCGCGGGTGAGTCGGCGTTTCGGACTGTGCGCCGGCGTGATCGCACTCATCTCATGTCTGCCAGCGCTCGGCGCCGCCCCCGTCCTGGCAGCGGGGGTCTCATTCGAAGTGGAGAGCCTCGACGGCTCGAACAACAACCTCGCGCACCCCGGCTGGGGCGAAGCCGGGAGCCGCTACCTGCGGCTCGCGCCGGCTCGATACGCGGATGGCGCCGGTGCCATGGCTCCGGGACCCAATCCCCGTTATCTCAGCAACCGGATCTTCAACTCGGGCGGGCAGGATCTGCTCTCCCCCCGCAACGTCAGCCAGTGGGTCTGGGTCTGGGGGCAGTACGTCGACCACACCGTCGGCCGGGCACAGGAAGGCACCGAAGAAGCCTCGATCCCGTTCAGCTCGAGCGACCCGCTGGAGAGCTTCAGCGACACCTTCGGCTCGATTCCCTTCACCCGCAGCGCCGTCGCACCGGGGACGGGGACAGGGCCCGGCAACCCCCGCCAGCAGGTCAACACGGTCAACTCCTACATCGACAACTGGGCGCTCTACGGCGGCAGCCAGCAGCGGCTCGAATGGATGCGGAGCGGCCCCGACAACGGCGACCCCGCGAAGGCGGGCGCAAAGCTGCTGCTGCCGAAGCACTTCCTGCCGCTCGCATCGGCAAGGGGCGACGCGGCGACGGCTCCCCCGATGATCACCGAAGGCGCCCTCGCCGGCGCCCCTCAGAACGCGGTGATCGCCGGTGACTTACGGGCCAACGACAACGCCCAGCTGACAGCCCTGACGACGCTGTTTGCGCGCGAGCACAACAGGATCGTGGGCAAGCTTCCCTCATCACTGAGCAACGAAGAAAAGTTCCAGATCGCACGCCGGGTCGTGGCAGCCGAGGAGCAGTACATCACCTACAACGAATTCCTCCCCGCACTGGGCCTGAACCTGGCTCCCTACACGGGCTACGACCCGAGCGTCGACCCTGAGCTGAGCGACGAATTCGCAACCGTCGCCTACCGGGCGCACTCGATGGTCAACGGCGAGGAGCACGTCGAAGTCAAGTCCTCGAAGATGAGCGGGAGCAAGATCGCCGAGCTCGAAGCGATGGGGGTCAGCATCGAAGCTGCGCCGAAACGGTCGCTGCGCCTGACGATCCCCGAGGCGGCCGCCTTCAACAACCCCGCGATCCTGCCCACCGTCGGCCTCGGGCCGATCCTCAAAGGGATGACCGACGAAACGGGCTACGCCAACGACGAACAGATCTCCGACGCCCTGCGCAGCATCCTGTTCGAGATACCGGCGGCGGGCAAAGAACCGGCGGCATGCTTCGAAGACCCCACGACGCCGGGCTGCTTCAGCGCTGTTGAGGATCTCGGTGCGGTCGACATTCAGCGGGCCCGCGACAACGGCATCCCGCGCTACAACGAACTGCGCGAAGCGGTCGGCCTCCCGGCGCAGCATACGTTCACCGAAGTGACGGGGGAGTCGAGCGAACAGTTCCCGACCGAAGACCCCCTGATCCCGGCGACCAACGCGATCGAAGACCCGCACATCCTGGATGTCACCTCGCTGACGAACTTCTACGGCGAACCAGTCCCTTCCGGCTCGGATGAACCCGCCGTCAGCGAGACCCGTCGCACGACACTTGCCGCCCGGCTGAAGGCGATCTACGGTTCGGTTGACAACCTGGATGCCTTCGTTGGGATGATCTCGGAGGCTCACCAGACGGACAGCGAGCTCGGCGAACTGCAGTCGGCGCTGTGGCGCAAGCAGTTCGAAGCGCTCCGCGACGGCGACCGCTTCTTCTACGCGGGTGATCCCGTGCTCCATGAAATCGCGGTCACATACGGGATCACCTACCGGCTACTCGCTCAGCGAACTGATCGAGATCGACGGCAAGGTCTCCAAGAAGGGCTACCCGGCCAACGTCTTCTTCGCACCGGAACCGAAGCACCTCTCCGCGCAGACCCGCGCCGGAGGCTGCGCTCGGCCCGTCGCCGCGGCTGAGCTCGCGGGCCGGCCCGCTACCAGCCAAGCGTGCCCGGGAGCCCCCTTGAACGGGCCGGGATATCGCTGGTGATCCAGCCGCCGTAGAAGTCGCCGGGCTGCGCGCTGACCAACTCGCCGTCGACGGTGCATTCGTCCATCGCGCTCGGGTAGAAGGCGACCGTCTCCCGCAGCTGCTCGAATCCGCCGCGTCGGAGTCGGGGATAGCCCCAGGCGGCCCGCCGGGCGCGGCGGCGATCCGGGGCCGATCACGTCGTAGTAGACGGCCGAGCCCTTCCACTCGCAGAAGCTCCCCCGGCCGCCCGAGATTTCGAGCGCCCCGTTCGCCACGCAGTCAAGCGGGATGTAGTAGACGGGCGGGTGGCTCGTCTCCAGAACCCGGAACGCGCGCGAGGTCTCGGCGATCAGGGCACCGCCAAGCATCACCCGCAGCCGCCGGCTGGAGGGCTCGACCCGCGGCGGGCGCGGGTAGTCCCAGACGGACTCGGTCATGACGCCCGTCTCGCAGGCATCCCAGCCACTGAGCCTGGTCGCACTCCGCCCACAGCCGCTCCCGGTCCGCCTCGCTCTCGTGGGTCCAGGGGACCCGATGGGCCGGACGTCGCCGGCGGTCGTGCCAGAAGCCTCCCGAGCCGAGCTCCTCGGCCGGGGCCGAACCGAGCCAGACGATGGTGTCGGCGCCCGCCCGGGCATCGCGCAGGAGAGGTTTCGTGACGTTGTAGAAACCCGGCAGGGACTTCTGCAGGCCGGGTGTGTCGGCCCAGCCGGGATGCATCGCGTGGACCGACACACCCGTCGGTCCCAACCGCCGCGCCCACTGCTCGGTGAGGATCACCTGTGCGCGCTTGCTGCGGGCGTAGGCGACGGTCCCATCGAAGTCCACCCTCGCCATCTCGAGGTCGTCCAGGTGAAGACGCTGCGTGTACATGCCTCCGGATGACACGTTGACGATCCTCCCCGAGCGGTTCTCCCCGAGCCGGGCGCTCAGCAGATTGCTCAGCAGGAACGGCCCAAGGACGTTGGTCGCAAAGGTCAGCTCGATTCCGTCGGGCGAGAGCCTGCGCTCACCGAGCAGGACGCCGGCGTTGTTGACCAGGACGTCGAGTCTTCGCCCGGCCGAGAGGAATCGCTCAGCGAAGGCGCGCACCGAGCCCAGATCGCCGAGGTCGCAAGTGCCGACCTGCACGTCCTCGTTGCCGGAGCGGGCGGCGATCTCCTTGCGCGCGTCAGCGCCGCGGCGGCGGTCACGGCTGAGGAGCTCGACGGACGCGCCGAGGCGCGCGAAACCTTCCGCCGCGGCACGGCCGAGGCCGGATGTGGCGCCGGTGACGAGCACCCTCCTTCCGCTCATGTCCTGTAACTCGCCGTCGTCCCACCCCCGCCTGCGCAGCTCATAGCCCAGCCGGGTGTAGCCAGGCAGGACCGCACGGTCGAGGGCGGTGTCGAATATCGAGTTGAGCATTGGGTGGCTCTTGTTCTACGGAGCGTCCGGGCGGATCGGTTTGAACTCCCTGGACGCAACCGAAGGGTGGCCTTCGCGCGTATAGACAGCGATGAGCACGCTCGCAATCGCAACGGGAGCAGCGAAGGCGCCGCCGTTGCGCCAAGCTGAGGGTGTGCCGTCACGACCACGAGTTGCAGGCAGGGCCCAGCGGCGACTTCTGCGCGGGCTGGCACAAGGCGACCCGTCGGCGGCGGATGCGATCCAGGCGGAGTACGGGCGGGTCCTGCTCGGCTACCTGCGCCAGATGCTCGACGACGCGGGGGCCGCCGAGGATGTCATGCAGCAGGTGCTGCTCGAGGCATGGCAGCGAGGCCCGAGCTTCGACCCGGAGCGCGCCTCGGTGTTGACCTGGTTGATGACGATCGCCCGCTCGCGGGCGATCGACGTGCTGCGGCGCCGCGTACCCGAGCCGCACGACCCCGCGGTCGCGACGGCCCTGCTCGATCGCGATGCCGTCGAGGAGGATCATGCCTCCGAGCTGGCCGAGCGCTGGCAGATGACCTACCTGCTCTCGACGCTCTCACTCGGATCACGCCGAACTGCTGCGACTGCGCTTCCAGTTCGGCATGAGCCAGACCGAGATCGCCGCGCACACGGGGATCGCGCTGGGCACCGTCAAGACCCGGATGGTGAGCGCCCTCGAGCAGCTGCGGCAGACTGATGGGGGAGGCGAGATGAGCCGCCGAGCGGACGAGCGGATCAGCGACTACCTGACGGGCGGGCTCGCGCCGCGAGGAGCGCGAGGAGATGCTCGAGCAGATGCGCCGGGACCCTGCTCTGCGTGGGCGGGTGACGAGCCTCGAGTCGGTCGCTGCGACGCTCGCGTCGCTGCCCGCAGGAGGCGTGGGAGACGCTCGGCGAGCGCCCGCGCCCGGCGCGCGGGCCCGCGCTGCGCCCGTCTGCGAGGACGCCTCGATGGCGGATGGCCTTTCTCGCAGCGGCATGCGCCCTGCTGCTCGGCGTCGGCATCGGGATCGGCGTGCTGATCGAGCGTCCCGGCGCGGCAGGGGGCCCGACGGTCGTGCTCCATGCCCTTACCGGATCCTCCACCGAGCAGGCGACGGCACGGATGACGAGCGGCGGGCGGATGGTTCTGACGGTCGAACACCTGCCATCCACAGCGCCCGGGCGCTTCTATGAGCTGTGGCTGATGAACAGCGCCAGCGACCTGGTCTCGGTCGCCTCGTTCCGCGTCGGCTCGGACGGGAGGGCCGAGCTGAACGTGCCGCTCCCCGTCTCGGCGGCTCGCTACCACTACCTCGACATCTCCCTCCAGCGCGCGGCCGCGGGGCCGGCCCATTCGGGAGACTCGGTCCTCCGGGCGACCCGTCTCCAGTTAGGATCAGGCGCTCGAGCCGAGAGCGCCGAACGAGGAGGAGCCATGAGTGAGGAGACGGTCAAGTTCCTGCTGTCAGAGCGGGACATCCCGACCCGCTGGGTGAACCTGCTCGCGGACCTGCCCGGGGACCCGCTTCCCCCGCTCAGCCCGCAGACGCTCGAACCCGCCGGGCCGCCCGACCTGACCCCGATCTTCCCGATGGCGCTGATCGAACAGGAGGTCTCACCCGAGCCGTTCGTCGAGATACCCGAGGAGGTGCGCGACGCCTACAAGCTGTGGCGCCCGACGCCGCTCTTCCGTGCGCGACGCCTCGAGCGTGAGCTCGATACTCCGGCGCACATCTACTACAAGTACGAGGGCGTCTCGCCGGCCGGCTCGCACAAGCCGAACACGGCGGTCCCGCAGGCCTACGAGAACGCCCGCGCCGGCATCAGCCGCCTGAGCACCGAGACGGGCGCCGGGCAGTGGGGATCCTCGCTCGCCTTCGCCTGTTCCCTGTTCGGGCTGGAGTGCGAGGTCTTCATGGTCGGCTCCTCCTACGACCAGAAGCCCTATCGACGCTCGATGATCCAGACCTGGGGCGCCACCGTTCACCGCTCGCCCAGCACCCTGACCGAGTCGGGCCGGGCCCAGCAGTCCAATCCGACCGGCTCGCTGGGCATCGCGATCTCCGAGGCGGTCGAGATCGCCGCGGGACGCGAGGACACCAACTACTCCCTGGGCTCCGTGCTCAACCATGTGATGCTCCACCAGACGGTGATCGGCCAGGAGGCGATGGCCCAGATGGAGATGGCGGGAGAGGAGCCGGACGTCGTGATCGCCTGCGTCGGCGGCGGCTCGAACTTCGCGGGCCTGACGTTTCCCTTCCTACGCCGAACTCTGGCGGGCGAGGCCACGACACGATTCGTCGCGGCCGAGCCCTCGGCCTGCCCGACCCTGACCAGGGGCGTCTACCGCTACGACTACGGCGACACGGCCGGCCTGACGCCGCTGATGCCGATGTACACGCTGGGGCACGACTTCGTGCCGCCCCCGGTCCACGCGGGCGGCCTCCGCTACCACGGTGACTCGCCGATGGTCTGCGCACTCGTCAAGGCCGGTGCCGTCGAGGCGCGTGCCTACCGCCAGAACGAGACCTTCGCCGCGGCCGTCCGCTTCGCCCGCACCGAGGGAATCATCCCCGCGCCCGAGCCGGCCCATGCGATCCGCGCGGTGATCGAGGAGGCCGAGGCCGCTCGTGTGGCCGGGGAGCAGAGGGTCATCCTGTTCGGCCTCTGCGGCCACGGGCATTTCGACCTGTCCGCCTACGACGCCTACCTGGCCGGAAAGCTCGAGGACCCCGAGTTCTCAGAGCAGGAAATGGACGAGGCCCTCGCGCGCCTGCCGCGAGGCGCCGGCGATCGCATGATCCGCTTCGGTCGCTAGATTTCCGGCAAATGGCCAGCATCGCGGTAGGCGCCACGCAGGAAGAGGGGGAGCAGGCGGTCGGAGCACCGCCCCCGGGGGCGATGGCGATCCCCGACTTCGAGATCGTCCCGCGGGCGGGCCTGCCGATCGTGGGCGTCGTGGTGATCGCGCTGATCGTCGCGATCGCCGTCGACAAGCTCTGGCCGCTGATGTTCCTGCACGTCGTCGCGGGGGCCTCCTGGACGATCATCGATCTCTTCCTGGGCTTCGTGATCGGCCCGATCCTGGGCAAACTCTCGGTTCCGGCGCGGATCGAGGTGACGACCCGGCTGATGCCGAAGATGGTCCTGCTGATGCCGACGGTGGTCGCTGTGACGCTGGCGGCCGGCTGGCAGCTGTCGACCAAGCTGGGCTACAACCTCACGAGCTACCAGTACCACGGCTGGGTGGTCGCCAGCTTCATCGTCGTCGGCGCCATGGCCGTGATCGCCCTGGGTCTTCTGGAGCCCGCGAACATCGCCGTCCTGACCGAGCTCAAGAAGCCCCGGCCCAACCCCGAGGTGATCGAGAAGCTGATGAAGCGCTTCATCTACACGGCCGGTGCAACGGGGCTGATGCAGGTGGCGACGCTCGTGATCATGACCAAGTTGGCGACGGGATGAACGAGCGCCGCCTTCCTCCGGTCACGCAGCTGGGGATGCTCTCGCTTGCGCTGATCGTTGCGGGTGTCATCTACCTGTCGGCCCATCTTCCCGAACAGGTCTCGCTCGGACCCGCGATCGTCCTGCTGGTGGTCTCCTCGCTGCTGCTGATCGGGAACGTGACGGCGCTCTGGCGGACCGAGGGCTTCAACCGCCGCCGCTTCATCGAGGTGGCCAGGTGGGCACTACTGGCCTACGCGATCATCGCCGGGCTGATCGAGTATGTCTTCCTGCGCAACGGCACCAGCGGGGGGCCGTTGGTCGTCCTGACGCTCTGCCTCGTGGTGTTCGCCCTGACGGTCCCGGTGCTGATCGCCTTCACGGTCGCACGCTACGACGAGCCCGAAGCGGCCGAGCAGGCGCCTTCGGCCGCGCGCTAGCGTCCCGAGACGGCCGGCCTCACCGGCCGGTCATCACCGTGTCCCCGTCGCTGTAGGGAGGGGCGCAGCAGCACAGTAGGACCAACGGCTCGGCTCCGGTGTTCCAGAGCTTGTGGGGGGTCCCCGGCGCGATCACGACACAGTCGCCGGCGAGGATCTCCGACTCCTGCTCGCCGAGGCGCATGCGCCCTGCACCGGCGGTGAAGTAGTAGATCTCCTCCGAGCGTGGATGCAGGTGCTCGGCCGTCTCGCCGCCCGGGGGAAGCGTCGCCTCGGCGAGGCTCTGCTTCCGCGCCGCCGTCCAGGCCGGCCCGGCAAGCTCGCGGATCGAGGATCCGTCGAGCGTGATGAAGGACTCCAGATCGGAGAGGTTGGCGATCTGCATAGGAGGGTCCGCCTCTCAACGATATGGTCTCAGACCGTGAAGGGTCGTGACCTGGATGTGGTGGTCTTCGGGGCAACCGGCGTGACGGGTCGGCGGGTGGCCGGATACCTGGCGGAACGTGCTCCGGCGAGCGGCCTGCGCTGGGCAGCTGCGGCCCGGGATGGGGCCAAGCTGGCACGGATCCTGGGCGAGGTCGGGATCAGTGCCCCCGAGTCGATCTCGGCGGACATCGGGGACCCCGAGTCGCTGAGGGCGATGGCTGCGCGCACCCGCGTCGTACTCGACCTCGTCGGCCCCTACACGCTCTACGGCCGGCCCGTCATCGAAGCCTGCGTCGAGGCTGGAACCCATTACATGGACCTGACGGGCGAGCTGCCCTTCGTGCGCGAGATCATCGCCGACTTCGAAGGGCCCGCTCGCGAGGCGGGGGTCAAGATCGTTCAGGTCTCGGGCTTCGAGGCGCTGCCCCCCGACCTGATGGTCGCCTTGGCCGACCGGCGGGCGCGGGAGCTTCACGGTGAGGGACTCGAGTCGGCCGACCTCGAGGTCCGGATGATCTCGCCTCCTGGCCTCCCTCATCCTTCGGACGGGATCTCCGGAGGAACCTTTCAGAGCGTCACCGCCATGGCCGGTGCGGAGGACGCAGCGGCGATTGAGGACCCGGCAATCCTGATCACCGACCCCGGCGTCGCCGCCGCCGTCAGGCGTGTCAGCCCGATCGAGCTGAACCCGCGAAGGGGAGCTGAGGGGGCGGTGCTCGCCCCGATGGCTCCGGCGGCCTTCATCAACCCCGGCGTGATTCACCGTTCCGCCTCACTGATCGCCGCGGCCGAGGGCCGGCCGGCCCGAGCCCTTCCGCTATCGGGAGGGGATCGTCCTCGACGGCGGCGCCGTGACGCTCCCCCTCAGGTGGGGCATCGCGGGCCTGATGACGGCCTCGCAGATCGGTGCCCGGGCGCTTGCCCGCAGCCGCCCCGAGGTGCGCCGGCCGATCGCCGGCGCACTGGCCCGGCTTGGTCCCTCATCGGGCTTCGGTCCGTCCGGCGATCGGATGGAGGGCTGGAAATGGAAGATGAAGGCGACCGGGAGGACATCCGGCGCCAACGTCGTGACGGTGCTGCTCGATGCCGATGGCCATCCTGGCTACCTGGCGACGGCGCGCCTCCTGGGTGAGGCCGGGATGCTCCTCTCCGAGGACGGTGCCACGCCCGAGCGGGCGGGCTGCCTGACGCCGGCCGCCGCGCTCGGGACGGAGTGCCTGGAGCGCTTCTCCAACGCCCGGCTGCGCTTCTCCGTCTCGGGCTGAGCGGGACAGCCCCGCCCGAGGGGCCTTGCGAGCGCCCGTCAGGCGGCGGCAGGCGATGCGTTTGCGTCCGCCTGCCCGGGGAGGAGAGCCTCGCGCAGTCCGTTGAGCGCGCGGTCCCCGACGCGGCTGAAGGCCAGTCCCAGGAGGGGGTCGGCAACCTTGAAGGGTCCTTTCATGGTCAGGTCGGCCTCATAGGTCACCCGCGTCCCACCTCCGAAGTTCTCGAAGGTCAGCCGGTCGAGCGAGACGACCGTCGAGTTGACGCCACGGAATGTGATCATCCGGGGAGGGTCGAACTCGACGACCTTGTAGAGCAGCGATGTTCTGCGTCCGAGGAACTCCGCGACGATCCGGAACTCGCTCCCCTTGGCGATCGGCTCGTCGTCGAGTCGCTGCGCCTCGACCACGCCGGGGTCCCACTCGACGGTCCTCGAGAAATCGCTGAGGTAGGCGAACACCTCCTCCGGCGGGCGGGGTGTGGCAATCGCTGCCGTGTAATTGGCCATCGTGGTTCTCCTATCCGGTGGGGCTGTTCGCAACCGATCCTAACAGGGTTTGTACAAGGTCTGTCCGCTGTTCGTATAGTATCCCCGTGATGAGCGCAACGATCGAGGGGGACCGAAGCCTGCGCATCGGCGAGCTCAGCCGCCGCACGGGCGTGAGCTCTGAGCTGCTGCGGGCATGGGAGCGCCGCTACAACCTCTTCACTCCCGCCCGGACCCCGGGCGGATACCGCCTCTACGGCGTCGAGGACGTCAGGCGCGCCGAGCGGATGCGGTTGCATATCGACGCGGGCCTCTCGGCGGCCGAGGCGGCAAGGGTGACCGGAGCCGACTTCTCGGGGGCGCTCGAGCCCGAGCCCCCCGACGCCTCCGTCCCGCAGCAGTTCGGCGACGAGCTGGAGCGCGCGCTGGACCGTCTGGACGACGCGGCGGCCCATGCAGCTCTGGATTGGCTGTTCTCCCGTTTCGCGACGGAGACGGTCCTGCGTGACGTTGTCCTCCCCTACATGCGAGGGCTCGGCGAGCGCTGGGAGCGGGGCGAGGACGTGATCGCCGCCGAGCACTTCGCCAGCGCCCTCCTGCGCGGCCGTCTGCTCGGGCTCGCCAGGGGGTGGGGGGCCGGCGGAGGGCCGCTGGCGATGCTCGCCTGCGTCCCTCATGACCAGCACGACATCGGCCTGATCTGCTTCGGCCTGGCTCTCCGCGGCCACGGCTGGCGGATAAGCTTCCTCGGCGCAGACACACCCCGGGAGACGATCGTGGCGGCTGGCGAGCTGCTCAACCCGGCGCTCCTCGTGATCGCGGCATCGGTCGAGGAGCACGCCGCTGCGGCAGCGCCTGCACTCTCAAAGCTCGCCCTGACGAGGCAGATGGTCATCGGTGGCTCGGGGACAGACGCGGCACTGGCCGAGCGGATCGGGGCAGAGCACCTCCCCGACGACCCCCTGACCTCCGCCGCGCTTGTGTTCGCAGGATGAGCGCGCCCAGGACGGGTGTCGGGGAGCTTCCCGATGAAGCCTTCCCGAGCCTTCGATGAGCACCGACGTCCTGATCGTGGGCGCGGGCCTGGCGGGTCTGACCTGCGCACAGGATCTCGCTTCCGCAGGCGTCGACTGCACCATCCTGGAGGCTTCCGATGGCATCGGCGGCCGGGTTCGGACCGATGAGGTGGATGGATTCCTGCTCGACCGCGGGTTCCAGATCCTGCTGACGGCCTATCCGCAGGTGAAGTCCCGTCTCGACCTCGAGTCGCTCGAGCTCGGCCTGTTCGAGCCCGGCGCCGTGGTGCGCTCCGGAGCGGGGATGCACCGGCTGAGCGACCCTCTGCGCCGCCCCGGGAGAGTTCTCGAGACGCTCGCCGCTCCAGTGGGCGGCGCCCGCGACAAGGCGAGGACCGCACGTCTGGTCATGGACGTGGTGCTTCACCCGGTGGCGGACCTGCTCCGCCGTGAGGACATGAGCACGGCAGAGCGCCTCTCGCGTGCCGCCTTCTCCGAGCGTTTCATCGAGGCCTTCTGGCGGCCCCTGTTCGCGGGCATTCAGCTCGACCCGGAACTGGCGGTGTCCAGCAGGCGGTTCGAGACGATCCTGAGGATGCTGGCCCTTGGTCGGACTGGACTGCCACGCGGAGGGATCGGCGCGATCGCCGCCCAGCTCGCCTCGAAGCTCCCGCCCGGGACGGTTCGAACGCACGCACGGGTCACCCGCGTGGAGGGAACCCGGGCTGTGCTCCAGGACGGCGAGACGCTCACGGCAGCGGCGCTGGTCGTGGCCACCGATGGCCCGGGCGCCCACCGTCTGCTGGGCGAGCCCGTCCCCGACCCGGGCTCGCGCGCTGCCGCCTGCTGCTGGTTCGCAGCGGACGCGCCACCTCGGCTCGGCGCAACCCTCCTGCTCGACGGCAAGAGCGGTGGCCCGGCTCTGAACGTCGTGGCGATGAGCGAGGTCCAGCCCTCCTATGCGCCGGCCGGGCGCTCGCTCGTCGGCGCCGCCGTTCCAGGGTCGCGCGCGCTGGACCCGCGGTTGGCAGTTCAGGTCCGCGAGCAGCTTGCCGGATGGTTCGGGTCGATGACGACGGACTGGGAGCATCTGCGGACCGACGTGATCGAGCACGGTCAGCCCGCACAGGCGCCGCCCTTCGATCCGAGGCGCCGCGTCGATCTCGGGGAGGGGCTGTTCGTCTGCGGTGACCACCGTGATACGGCATCGATCCAGGGTGCGATGTTCAGCGGCGAGCGGACAGCCCGCGCGGTGAGGAGCCGGCTGGACTCCCGGGGCCGTACCGACGCGTCCCGTCTCTAGCATCCGGGGCAAGCGAAACGTCGAGAGGTGGCAATGGGACTATCGGACAAGTTCAAGGACCTGCGCAGCAAGGCCGAGGACGCGGTCGTCGAGCGCAAGGACCAGATCCAGGAGACTGTGCAGAAGGTCGGTGAGGCCGCCGACCAGCGTACGGGCGGCAAGTACCACGAGCACATCGAGAAGGCCGGGGCGAAGGCGACCGGGTTCGTTGACGGCCTGGGCGAGCAGGAAGAGAAGAGCACGCCGACCGCAGCGACGACGGAGCCGCCTCCGCCTGCCGCCTGACGGAACTTCCTAACCGAGGGCGGAGAGGCTGAGCTCGAGCTTGACCTTGTTTCCCAGCAGGGCTCCGCCGGTGTCGAGAGCCTGATTCCAGGTGAGGCCGAAGTCCTTGCGGTTCAGCTCGCCCCGCAGGTGGAGCCCGATTCGTCCCTCGCCCGGCTGCTCGTCGAGCTTCCCCTCGAGGATCAGATCCCGTGTCTGCCCGCGCATCGTCAGCCGGCCCTCCACTCGCGTGCGGCCGTGGCCCTCGCCCACGATCCGCGTGGAGGCGAACGTGATCTCGGGATGATGCTCCACGTCGAAGAAGTCGGCCGACTGGCGCACGTGATCGTCGCGGATCGCCTCGCCCGTGTCGATCGAGGCGGCCCTGACCGAGCCGCGGGCCGTCGGGTGCGAGCCACGCAGGTCCAGAGTGCCCTCGAACTCCCGGAAGCGGCCATGAAGGGTCTTCAGTCCCATGTGCTTGATCGCGAAGCCGACCGTCGAGCGGGCGGGATCGATCGACCACCTGCCGGCGGGTAGATCATGCCTGCTCGCTGTTTCATCGATCACGGACATTCATGACTCCCGGTTGGCCTGGGTGCTCACCGATCAGGCTGGGTGTTTAATCGCTCGCGAGCATCCGTGTGACGCCCCGAGGGCCGTGGGGGGTTCCCCGCAACCAGATGCCCCGGGGCGGTGCGAGCAGACGGTCCTCGACGTGCTCGAGCCGTCGCAGCCACCGGCGTGACGGGGCCACCCTACGCAGTCGCGACGTATATGCCCGTTGGCTGCTGGTAGCTTCTCGAGCGGGCGAAGATAGTTCTCCGCTACCACTAGAGCGGCGCCTTCGCGGGAGTCCACGGCGCTCCCAGTCAGCTAAAGATGAGATAAAAGCAGGCCGACAATCTCGTGTGTGGGCCTATCGTCGGAGGAAGACTCGTCGGGTCGCAGGCTTAGGAGCCGCTGAGGCGTCGGCCGGGCGCGCCGCGGTATCAGTCGCGCGGCAGCCGATCCTCGATCGAGATGGGACCCTGCTCGGCTATGAGCTGCTGTTTCGGGAACCGAACAGGGAGACGGCCGGAGTTCTCGACGACCGAGCGGCGACCTCGACGGTCATCCTCGACGGGCTCTTCGACGTGGGCCTGTCCGATCTCGTCGGAGGCAATGTCGCCTATCTGAACGTCTCCCGTGACTTTCTGCTGAGTGTGCGCCCGCCACCCCTACCGGCCAGGCGCGTTGTGCTCGAGCTGCTCGAGGATCAAATTGTTGACGACGCGCTGCTGGGCGTGCTGGAGGATCTCGTTGCCGAAGGCTTCACGATTGCGCTTGACGACTTCCGCCTGACTCCCGAGACAGAACGGCTGATCAGGTATGCGAGGATCGTCAAGGTCGACGTGCTCGAGCACACCGATCGAGCCCTCGAGCAGCTCGTCTCGCACCTGAGATCCAACCACCCCGGCCTGACCCTGATCGCCGAGAAGGTCGAGACGCGCGCACAGTGGGTTCGCTGTGGTCTGCTCGGCTTCGAGGCCTTCCAGGGGTACTACTTCGCGCGGCCCTCACGCCTGCAGCGCTCCCGCCTGCCGACCCACGGTCTCGCCTCGCTCAGCACGATGGTCGAGCTCAGCGCTACCGAGGACTTCGACGATCTCAACCGCATCATCACCCGCGACGCCGGCCTGAGCATCCGCCTGCTGCGATACGCCAACTCGGCCTCCGTCTCACTCCCCCGGCGCGTCGGCTCCGTCCAGGAGGGCCTCGCCTGGCTGGGGGCGGCGACCGTACGCCGCTTCGCCATGATGGTCGCGCTTGCAAGCGTCCACGATGTCCCCAACGAGCTGCTCGTAACCGCCCTCGTGCGGGCTCGCATGTGCCAGCTGCTCTCCGGGGCTGGGGACAGCGCAGCCGGGGACTCCTACTTCACGGTCGGTCTGTTCTCCGTCGCCGACGCGCTTGCCGACGCACCGATGCAGCTTGTCGTCGAGCAGCTGCCGTTCCGTTACGACATCGTCGACGCCCTGCTTGACGGCGGTGGCAGTCTCGGTGACCTTCTCGGCGGCGTCATCGCCTATCAGCGGGGGGACTTCGATGCGGCCGGCGAGCTGATCGCCGGCCACCGCGACGTCGAGCAGGTCTACCGCGAGGCGATCACCTGGGCCGACAGCAGCGTCGCCGAGCTCGCTTAGGCTCTGACGCCTGGGCCCGACGCCGGGAATTCCTCGGCGGCCTGTTGGCGCAGGATGTAGGTGCCCAGGAATGCCAGGCCGAGGAAGACGATGATCCCGACCGGTTTGCCCGTTGCGGGGATGGGGTTCCACATGAAGATCAGGAGCATGATCCCCGCGACGATGCCGTAGGTCCACCCGGGCCGTTCGCGCAGGAACGGCGCGATCGCGCGCCGGGCGGCGACGGCATAGCGTGCCGGGCCCGCGAACCATGCGGCTGCGACGAGCGGCAGGCCGACGAGGATGAAAGCGCCGGCGATCTCCTTGAGCATCGAGGTGGCGATCGACAGCACCTCATGCGCGGCCGGCTTGACCGCTTCGGTCTTGACCAGGGAGTCCGTCACCTGAGAGACGATCAGGCTGCGACCGGCGAATACGAGGATCCCGGCTGTCAGGATCGCGATCCCCACCGTCATCAGTGTCTGACGGCGGAAACCGCGCGCGAGCCCGATCGCCAGGGCATAGAGGAGCGGGACGAGGATCGTCAGTAGCAGCGCCAGGCCCTTCAGCGCCTTGCCTCCTTCCTGGACGAGCTTGAGCTGGCTGGACTTCAGGATTTTCAAGGTCGCTACCGAGGCGGGGAGTTTGGAACTGACGTTCGGCAGGCCGAGACGGTTGGTGATGTTCGCAACGATCATTCGGAGATCGAGCGTGACTTCGCCCCCTTTGACCAGCAGGGCGCCACTGCCTCCGTCGACGATTGCAACGAACTTCTGGTCGGCTTGATAGTTGGCCTTCTTCCAGGCTTCCTGCACGCGGGGCTCGGCGAGCGCCCGCTGCGCCGCTTCGGTCGCCAGACTGCGCAGACCGCCGGCTATCGGGCCCGCCAGCGGTTGAAGCTGGGCGGGTAGCTTGGCGTTGAGTTCGCCTTCGACATCGACGTTGGCGTAGAGCTGCGCGACCAGGTAGTTGGCGGTCGCTTCGCGGACCTGCGGGTTCTGGAGCAGTTGTGTGCTCGTCTTGCTCCAGTTTGTGGGGTTGAGCATCTGCCGGTTCGCCCATATCGCGAAGATCGCCAGCACCGCCAGGACCGTGGTGGCCCAGATGAGGACCTGGACCCCGATACGCCGACCGCGGGTTATCCCATGGGCGCCCGCGGGAGCCTCTCGCGCGACCGTGCCGGTTCCTCCGCGAGGCGGCTGCGCCTCGGCTTTACCGGGATCTGGATCTGTATCTGAAACGTCGTTCATAGAGGTGACTCTTTCAATCTCGCAGGTCGCGAGCGCCGAGGGGCTCCCACCCTCGTCGCCATGGGCTTGTGGTCTATCTCTGGACCGGTGGCATAAGGCCGCCGATTATCCAGAACAGCGGTATAGGGATCCCGATCAGGAACATGATCCAGTGGCCGTGTTTGATCGACCTGAGGCCGAGTGTGACGAGCAGCAGGAGGTAGATCAGGGCGAGGGCCCCGATCCCGAACACTGATGTTGCGAGGACAGGCATGTCAGGTGTTTCGGAGCGGTGCCCGACGCGCCGCGAGCCGGTTTGCGGACGCGGGTGCGGTGTCGAGCCGGCTGTCGTTGGGGTTGGTGGGAGGGATTGGCACGCCGATGCGCTCGACTGAGACGATGGGCATCCGTTGTGCCCTGTGGGTCCCGCAACGGCCCGAGCAAGACCGGCGAGGGAAAATGACTGTGTGATCGTACTTCAGAGCAAGCCCCGGCAGCGGACTCGAACCGCCGGCCCCTTCCTTGCCATGGACGCCGAGCGGTGGACGTGCTGTTGCTCGGGCTGACCGTCTCGCTCGACTTCTGGGTGGAAGCGAGCGCCCGTCGCGGTGGAGGGCGCCGCCTGAGTCTCAGGGGTACCTCCCGTCCTGAGATTGGGTGCTGGCGATCAGGGTCGCACGTCGCAGCGGGTGCCCCGATGGGGGAACCGTGGGCCCACATCGCCGCCCACGAGGGGCCTCCACGGAGTGCGAGCCCGCGCATTTCGGCGTGCTATACGATCGCCGCTCGGGTCACCCGGGGGAACTGGATAACGGGGATCCCCGCTTGCGGGGCGGCCGGGTTTGCGGGCGAGGTGCCGATCTTCAACGATGTCCTCCACTCACACTGAACCCGGGGCAAACCGGTCACTCACAAGATGGCTGCCGATCCTGGGCTGGCTGCCGGTTTACTCGCGTGACCGGCTCCGCGGGGATCTGACGGCTGGCGTTGCGGTCACCGCGCTGATCGTTCCCAAGAATCTCGGTTACGCAGGGATCGCCGGCATACCTCTTCAGAATGGTCTCTACGCGGCTGCGGCGGGCGCCCTGATCTACCCGCTGTTCTGCACCTCGCGGCAGATCTCGACTGGTCCGAGTTCCTCGCTGGCGGCCGTCGCGGGAGGGGCCGTGCTCGCGACCGGCATCGGTGGTGAGCAAGGGGCTGAGTTGGTTGCTGCGATCACGCTCGTCACGGGCGCGTTGTTCTTGTTGATGTCGCTTCTGCACCTCGGGTGGATCGCGCGGTTTCTCTCCAAGGCCGTGATTACGGGCTTTCTCGCGGGTGCGGCGATCGACGTCGTGATCGGCGAACTGCCCAAGCTGACAGGCACCTCGTCGGAAGGGGATAGCGCGTGGCGGGAGCTGAGCTCTTGGCTTGGCTCGCTCGGTGATATCCACGGCACAACACTGCTCGTCGGCCTCGCCTCCCTGGCGTTGATATTTGGCGTGCGTTTCGTCGCGCCCCGCGTGCCTGGGGCGCTCGTGCTGGTGATAAGCGGTCTGCTCACCTCCTCGCTGTTCAACCTGGGTGATCACGGTGTCGCGCTTGTCGGTGAGGTACCGAGCGGCTTACCGTCGCCGGCCCTCCCTGGAGTGTCTGTGTTCACCGCGAACGCTGCCACGATAGGCATCGCCGCGACGGCTCTCCTGCTCATCGGCTTCTCGCAGACTGCCGGTGACGCGCGTGCGTTTGCGTCGCGGCATCGCTACCGGATCGACGTGAACCAAGAGTCCATCGCTCAGGGCATGGCAAACGTCGGCGCCGGAGCCTTCCAAGGGATGCCAGTCTCAACGAGCCTGTCGGCTAGCTCTCTGAACGAGTCTTCGGGGGCCCGTACGCCGGTGGCCTCCCTCGTGACCGGGGGGCTTGTGCTGCTCACGCTCCTGGTACTCGCACCGCTGTTCTCCGAACTCCCCAAGCCTGTCCTTGCCGCCTTGATCATCGACGCGGTCGTGTTCGGCATGATTGACCTGAAGGAGCTCCGTCGCCTGCGCCGCGTCGCAATCACCGACTTCTGGATCGCTGCCGCCGCGATTGTCGGAGTCCTCTCGGCCGGTGTCCTGACGGGCGTTGTCATCGGCGTTGCCCTCTCGCTCGTATGGCTCATCTACGTCGCCACCTCGCCCAGGATCCCGCTGCTCAGCAGGGAGCCGGGCACTCAGGTATTCCGTGACGCCGAAGAGCACCCCGAGGACGAGAGGTTCGACGGGATGATCATCCTGAGGCTCGACTTCGGCCTGTCCTTCGCCACCGCCGAAGCTCTCGAGGAACGCATCCGCGAGCGGATCGAAGTCGAGCAGCAGCCCCGCGCCGTCATCTTGGATTTCGCAGGCGTCGACTTCATCGACTCCCAGGGGTCCGAGAAGCTCGGCGAGCTCCACCGGCTTACCGAGGCGTCTGATGCCACCCTTCGGCTCGCGCGCATCAAGCCCCAGGTGCGCGCAATGCTTGACGACGACGACGTCCTCGACCAGATCGGCCAGGACCATATTCACGGGAATGTCTACGAGGCGGTCGAGGCCGAGCTGCATGTCCGCTGAATCGGTAAACGCCAAGCTCCCTGTACGGTCGTCAGCGCTCTAGGGCGGCTGGATCGCCGGTTGCGTGACTAATGGGCCTGCCGGCTGGGGCTGCTCGAGCGCTTTGTACGTCGCCCAGCCGACCGCGACCATTGGAACGGCAAGAAAAGCGCCAATGATCCCCAGCAGTTGAGTACCGACGATCACCGCGGTGAGCGTGACGATCGGGTGCAGGTTGACGGTCTGCGCGTAGACGAGCGGGGTAACGAACATGCTGTCGAGCTGCTGGGCCACCAGGATGATCACGGCCATGGCCAGCGCCGACCCTGAGCCCTGTGCGCCGAGCGTCACAAGGACGATCACGGCGCCCGAGACCCAGGCGCCGAGGATCGGGATGAAGAGTGACACGAAGCTGAGCAGCGCGAGCGTCCCGACGTGGGGCGTGCCGATCACGAGCATCCCGAGGGTGATCACCGTCGTGTCGATGAGCGCTATGAGAGCGATGCCACGTATGTAGCCGCCGGCGGCGGTCCAGGCAGCCTCGCCCCCGGAGGCGACCTGCCTGGCGCGCTCCTCGCTGAAGCGGCCTTGGATCCAGCTCCATACCGCATCGCCGCTGCTCAGCAGGTATAGGAGGAAGACGAACATCAGCAGGGCGCTGCTGACCAGCTGTGCGGCAAGTGACAAGCCACCGAGCAGCCGACTCAACAGGCCGCTCGCCGCGTCCTTCGCCGCCGGGAGGATGCCGTTCAGAAAGTCCCGGATCGCCTGTTCGTTTTCGCTGACCCACGAGTCGTTGCTGTGTAGCCACGCGATGATCTTGTCGGCACCTGCGCTGATGTCCCCGCCGATGCCCCCGAGGTTGCCGAACAACGAGTCGGAGAAGACCCACGCAAGACCCGCGACGATGATTAGAACGGCGACCATACTGGCCGCGACGGCGAGCCCTCGCGAGATCCCTCGACTGGTTGCCCAGTCGATCAGCGGAAGAAGCTGCGTGCTGACGAGGGCCGCCACGATAAGCGGCACGGTCGCGGCCCGCGCGTACCAGACAGCGCCGCCGACCAGGAGCACTCCGGCAGCGATCAGGAGCACCTTGGCGCTCCAACCGGCCATCGCGCCCCCTGCCGAGGCACGCGTGGAACTCGCAGAGCTCATAGCACCGGCTGGAATGACGGTCCGTTTCGCCGTTGTTTAGCCCGCGAGTGCCTGCTGCTTGATCCGGTCGAACTCGGCCTGGCTGATAGCGCCCTGGTCGAGTAGCCCCTTTGCCTTGGTGATCTGCTCGGCCGGGTCTGCGTTGGCCGCTGCCGATTGCACGTACTGGTCGAATTGGGCCTTGCTCGCCTTCTGCGCCTCGATCGAGCGTTCCGTCATTCCAGTGTGCTCCGCGATCAGATAAACGAAGACACCCAGGTACGGGAGGACGATCACGAAGACGATCCAGATCGCCTTCACGAAGCCAGATATGTCGTGGCGCCGAAAGACGTCGGTGAACACCGTGAACAGGATCCAGAGCCAGACGACGAAGCCAAAGAAGATGAGCATCGTCCAGAACACTTCGAGAAACGGATAGCTGCTGGCGATCAGCATTTAGCCCCCCTCTTTAGGCCGATCCGTCGATTGTCGCCCACATGGCGACGTCGACGAGCAAGGCGCACCGACATTGTGCCGTGTAACGTACCAACTGCCACGATCAGTGGCCGTTCGACTCGAACTCTCCGGGGGGGGGGGGGGGTAAAGATGCGAGGTGCAGGAAGCGCGCTATTCGTTGGGATCCTGCTATCCGTTGCCGGCGTCCTCAACATCATCTACGGGATTTCGGCAGTTGGCGACTCAAGCTTCTGGGCTGGCGAAACCAGGTTTGTGTTCTCCAGCCTTCACACCTGGGGGTGGATCACGATCATTTTGGGCGTGGTGCAGCTCACGGCTGCGGTGTCGCTTTTCGGTGGCAACCTCTACGGGCGAATCATCGGGGTCGTGGCCGCGACGCTGGGCGCGATAGGAGCGTTGCTTGACATCGGGGGCCCGAGCCCATGGTGGGCGATCGGGGTTTTTGCGATCTGTCTGATCTGTCTCCACGGACTGTTCGTGCTCGGCGAACCCGAGAACCTCTGACGAGATCTCACAGATGGCGAGCACGAAGCCACGCGCAGGGGCGGTTCCTCACCTGACCATCGCCGAGCGGGCGGCTCGCGGCAAGGCCGCGCGGGCTGAGGTTCCGCGTTCGAGCCATGCTGCTTTCGAGCGGCCACCCCGCCGCACTGACCCGATCAAGCTGCTTGAGCGTCAGGCGAAGTCACGGGTGCCGGAGCTGGTGCCGATCCGCTACGGGCGGATGCTCCTCTCGCCGTTCACGTTCTACCGGGGCGCCGCGCTGATCATGGCCGGCGACTTGGCTAAGACGCCGCGCTCGGGGCTGACGGTGCAGTGCTGCGGCGACGCGCACCTGTCGAACTTCGGTGCCTTCGCCTCTCCGGAGCGCCGGCTGGTGTTCGACATCAACGACTTTGACGAGACGCTCCCCGGGCCGTGGGAGTGGGACATCAAGCGCCTCGCCGTGAGCATGCTGATCGCCGCGCGCGACCGCGGCTTTCGCGTGAAGGATCAGGAGCAGATCGTCCTTGACACTGTTCGCGAGTACCGGACCGCGATGACGGGGTTCGCGGCCATGAAGAACCTCCAGGTCTGGTATGCGCACCTGGACATCGAGAGCACCATCCGGGAGCTCGCCTCACAGGTCAAGCCAAGAATCGCCAAGCGAGCAGAGAAGCAGATCGCCAAGGCGCGTACCAAGGACAGCATGTCGGCCTTCTCCAAACTGACGCGCGAAGTTGACGGTGAGGCGCGGATCGTCGCCCAACCGCCGCTGATCGTGCCGATCGACGACCTGGAGCTGGGCGCCGGGCATGACGAGACTTTCAACCTGCTTCACGAACTGCTGCGCTCCTACCGCGAAACGCTGCAGGACGACCGCCGCGTGCTGCTGGAGGAGTTCCGTCTCGCCGACTTCGCGCGCAAGGTCGTTGGGGTTGGGAGCGTCGGCACGCGAGCCTGGATCGCGCTGATGGTCGGCCGCGACGGTCAGGACCCGCTGTTCCTGCAGATGAAGGAAGCCCAGTCCTCGGTACTCGAGGAGTTCCTCCCCCCAAGCGAGCATGAGAACCATGGCCACCGCGTCGTCGCAGGGCAACGCCTGATGCAGGCCAGCAGCGACATCTTCCTCGGCTGGCTACGGAACGAGGAGGGGGAAGGCGGGGTTCCCCGCGACTTCTATGGCCGTCAGCTGAAGGACTGGAAGGGCTCCGCGGAAATCGAGCGGATGGTTCCCGAGGGGATGGCGCAGTACGGCAAGCTCTGCGGCTGGACGCTCGCACGCGCGCACGCTCGCAGCGGCGATCGGATTGCGATCGCGGCGTATCTCGGCAAGAGCGACGTGTTTGACCGTGCGATCCTCGAGTTCTCCGAGGCATACGCCGAGCAGAACGAGCGCGACTACAACGCCCTCGCCGAGGCCGTCGAGTCCGGGAGGATCACGGCCGAGACAGGCCTCTAACGAGGCCGCTCCTCGCCGGGCATCGGTGGGCCACGCAGTGCCGGACCCCTTCCCTTCGGACCTCGGCCTCCAAACCGAACGCCGGCAGACTGGCCGCTACGCCTCCAACCCCACGGCTTTGAGGGCCTCGTCGGTGTCCAAGGCACCCTCTATACGCGTCCCCTGACCGTCGCGCAGGGTACAGATCGTCCCGCTCCGGGTGTCGAGCTCGACACCGCTACTTCGGCCGCGTGCGCGGCTCGTCACGATCACGACGACCCGGTCGCCGGCATCGATGAACTGCTCGGGCACGTTGCGAAACTCCTCCCACACGTCGCGAATCTCCTCGTCCAGTCGCGCCAGCCCCTCGATGCCGCGGTAGACGCCAGGGTTGAATACTCGGCTCGACATGTCTACTTCGAAGTCGGGGGCAAGCAGGTCCGTATGCGTTGGGGGCTCACCGCTTTCGCGCGTCCGCTCCCAGAGGGCCAGAAGTGCGCGCACGATCTCCACGTTCTCCGCCGACATCGCCTACCCCCGTCCCTCGGCGAGGCGTTCGGCTGCAGCACGTATAGCCGTCCGGACGAGCTCCGCCAGGTCGGGGGCCGTGGACTGATCAGATATCACCTGGCCAGTATCCCGGACCGCTGCCTTTTGAGTCCAAAGCGAGCGTCCGCGCTACCTCCGAGCAGACGCCCCCTCCGGACGAAACCCAGGCATCTCGTTGAGTACGGACCAGACTCCTGCTTTTCGGCCTCGACCATGCCAAAGCAAGCGTCTCGTGGGCCGTCACCCAGACGACTCCTCGTCGTCCGAGGCGACAGCGCGGAGCCCGCCTGCTCGTACGCTCGCTCAGCTCTGCAAAACAGCGGTACAGGACAGGCGCGATACTGACCGTCATGGCAGAGGAGTCCACGACCCCCCGACCGTCTCCAATGGCGAATCGCGCGGCGAGCCAACAGTTCGACGAGCGCGCTCGCGCCGGACCCGAGCACCTTGATGCGACTTTCGTTGCCAAGTTCGACGAGAAAATGCCGACAGACTGGAGCACCGAGATCGCAACGCTGCTCGCCCTTGGCGTGGGGCCAACGAGCACCGTCGTTGACCTTGGAGCAGGTACAGGGACATTCGCCCAAGCGATTGCGGGCCGCGTGTCACGGTGCGTAGCGGTCGACGTGTCGGAGGCGATGGTGGCCGCGATGCGCGCCCGCGGGGTGCAAGCGGTCCATGCAGGGTTCTTGACCTACGAGCATGAAGGCGAGCCCGCAGATGCCGTCTTTACGAGCAACGCGCTGCACCACCTGCCGGACTTCTGGAAGACGATCGCTCTCGAGCGAGTGGCGGACATGCTCCGCCCCGGCGGCGTCTTGCGTCTGCGTGATTTCGTCTACTCGTTCGAGGCCCGCGAAGCGGATCAAGTCTTCGCAGCTTGGCTCGATCAAGAAGTGGCTCAAGGTTGGACGGTGCACGATCTCAACGAGCACATCCTGGATGAGCATTCGACCTTCACATGGCTTCTGGAGCCGATCCTCGAGCACGCCGGATTCGAAATCCGTGAACGATCGGTGCGCGAGGACCGCCTTCACGCCGCATACACCTGCATCAGGCAGTAGCAAGCTTCAACGCAAAGCAGACACCTGAGCCCCGAGCCGCGCTCACTGTCGCAGCGGACGAAAGCAGGCGTCTCGATCACGGTCTAGGTCCTCCGGCGTGACCGCTACGATGTAAGACAAGTCCAGAGCCACGGCACCGACAGACAGCGGGCAGCCAACGGCAGGCGATCACATCGTCTCCGAGGAGTTGCCGCCAGTGCCGACCGGACCTGTCACATCAGTACGAATCCCACCTGAGCTACGCGAGCAGGCTGATGCGCTTGCGCGTGAACATCGCTGGTCGTTCGGTGAAGTTGTCCGTGTCGGGTTAGAGCAGCTCGTCCGACAGTTCGCTGGGATTGCAGACGAACGTCGGGACAAATGATGATGTTGCCCCGACGTCCGCTCGATGCCGGTCCCGTAGGTCCGCTATGGCTTGGCGCACACGGCGTATCCGATGCCGGTGAACGGTGTGGCGTTGTTGTTGCGGATTATGGACGCCCATCCGTTCGGTGTTTCTCCTGCTTTGAGAAAACCGATGCTAGGGCCTTCGACGTGGGCCGGGTAGCTTTGTTCAAGCACCTCTTTGCCTCCGTTTTCCGTGAAGCCAGCGCCTCCCCCGACGGCTCGCTCTCCGGCGGCGCATTCGGCCCCGAAAACGTAGAAGGCGCCCGCTGCCACTTGGGCGCTTTGGGTGCGGACGACCACGTTGGTAGCGCCGGACGCGCCGTTCGCCCCCGGTGCGCCGCTCGCCCCCGGTGTGCCGTTCGCTCCCGGCTGACCAGCCGGCCCGACCTGGCTCCACGAGACGAGCTGCTCCCGCCGATTACATTTCGCCCCTTTCTTGACCAGCCGAACAGCGCCAGTCCTGCCGGCTGCGCACGCATAGATCCTTCCGTTAGGGGCGAGGAAGCCTTGTTTCGAGCTGACAGCGTAGGACGTGCCTCCGAGCGCGACGAAGAGCGCCAGATATCCAACAGCGTTGCCTCGAAAGTGAGCCGTGAGCTTCCTGAGCATGTGGTCCCCCGGATCTCGATGTTTGTCCTCGGGAGCATACGAGAGCACGGGAACCACGGGAGAGCGCGAACTGCCTACGCGAGTCGAAGTGCCTGCTTCGGTCACCTACTCCCTAAGCCCGATGGCTTGGAGGGCTTCGCGCTCGGACGAGAAGATCTGAAGGGAGGTGATCTTGCCCCGGCTCAGCGTGTACACGAAGGTGGACTCGAGTTTCATCGGGACGCCGCTTGTCTTGCCTCGGCCCGACTCAAGGGTCTGGACGAACACTACGGCCCCGTGGTCGGCGATGTGCGTCGTCTCGATTATGTGCTCGTCCCATACTTCGAGCCACTCGGCGACCATGCTGAGCACACCCTCGTGTCCGTGGTAATCGCGGACATCGGGTTGGTCGGGGCGCGTCGAGATGACAACGTCCGAGGAAACCAACGTGCGCAGGGCGGTCTCGTCGTTGCTCATGTAGGCGGCAATCACCGCTTCCACGATCTCCACGTTCTCCTGCGACATCACTTACTCCTCCAGCCCCACGGCTTCGAGGGCCTTCTCCTTCGAGCCGAAGTCCTCCCATCTGACGATCTTGCCGTCACGGAACTCCAAGACGGCGCCCGCCGGGATGTCCGTCTCGATGCCGCTACCCCTCGCCCGTACGTGGACGTTTCCCCAGGCGACGACCCGTTCTCCCAGGTCGATCAGCTCGTAATGCTGCTCGAAGGTCGCAAAGGTCTCGTCGGTATCGGCGATCCAGCGTTCGAAGCCTTCGATCCCGCGATAACCCCCCTCAATCGCCGATCGACGGGGCAAGAACTCCGCGTCCTGGTGCCACACGGCCCTGATTCGCGCCTCGCTTCGCTCGCCGCCGTTCAATTCGTCGACGGCACGGCGCACGAGTTCCACGTTCTCCTGCGACATCGCCTAACCCTCCAGGCCGAGGTCGGCGAGGGCATGCGCGCGGTTGAAGTACGCGTCGAGGCGAAACACCAGGCCGCCCGCGATGTAGAACAGGTTGGCGCCGCCCTCGCCACGCGTGCTCCTATCCAGCTCGACACCGCTCGTCTTGCCGCGACCATGGGGGCGTACCAGCACGAGGACACGCTCGTCGTCGAGCGGCCGGTACTCCACGGGCTCGAGCCGGTACTGCTCCCACGCGCTCAGGAAGGAACGCCAGGCGTCTGCCATCGAGGCAAGCCCCCGATAGGTCTGCGAGCCCGGTTCGTCGACCATCACGTATTCGATCTGGGGATGTGCCCAGCTCACCGAGCTCCAGTCGCCGCGTTCCCAGTCCGCGTAGATCGAGCGCACAAGCTCCAGATTCTCCGACACCGCCTACACCCGTTCCTCGGCGAGGCGTTCGGCGGCAGCGCGGGCCTCGTCGATGTCGGCTTCGGGGTAAACGGCGTGACTGGCGACGAGGTCATCGACCCATACCCAGACCCAACCCTCGCATTGCCGAACGTAGGCGGTGGACCCGACCAAACGGGCAGCTTGGCGAACAATCGCGAACACCACGCCATTGCCGAGAGCCACAGACTCCTCAGCGGTCCACTCCACTTCCTCGTAGGCATTCATCCACTCTTCGACGAAGTAGCGGATAGCTACCCGGCCCCGCAACTGTTCGCCAACCGTCGGCGTCGTGTCCAGCACGGCATCGGAAGCGTAGAAAGCCATCAGGCCATCAAGGTCGCGCCTGCTGGCAGCCCCAAGGGTGGCGCACACAAGCTCCACCAGGTCGGGGGTCGTGGACTCCTCAGACATCACCCACCCAGTATCTCGCCTACGAACGCCAGGAGTGAGCCGGACGAGCCCGGCGCCCCTCGAAGGTCTGGCGGGTATCCGCGCGACCCCGCCCAGGTCAGGATTTCCTTCCGAAGGCGTGGAGTTTTCGGGGGGACGGGGCCTGATGGCGGCTAAGAGGCGCAGGAGGGCTGCCGTTGGGGCCATTGATCACGCTGACAATGGTCGAGCGCCGAGTGCTGTCGTGCCAGCTTCACCGAACGGTCTTGAAGCGGTCGGGACGGCCGCGCCTTGTATTTGCGGACGCGGCGTTCATTGAGCGCCAGCTCGGGATCGAGCTACCGGTGCCAAGCCAGCTGACCGCGGAACAATGCGACGAGGTCGGGACCGTCGCGAACATCCTCCGCGCCGGCGAGGGCACGGCGACATTCACCCGAGCAGAGGCCACGGTCGATGGGCCGCAGGCGATCCCTCAACTGGTCGACAGGCGCCTTATAAGTCGTGAACCGGTCGTCTATCGAGTGTTCGGGAAAGCAGGTAAACCTAGGCGTTGGGGCGTACGAACTCCCCTGCTTAAGCGGCGGAGATAGCTCACCACGGCAATGACCCGAGGGCGCCTGCGAGGGTGGTACCCGCGGCCGATGCGGCTGGCGAGCTGAGGACGGCTTGCTCCCGGCATAACGCCGGTAAGTACGGGCTGAATCGGCGAAGCCCAGCAGCGGACTCGAACCGCTGACCCCTTCCTTACCATGGAAGTGCTCTACCAACTGAGCTAGCTGGGCAGGGGGCAAACTGTAGCGCGCAGCCCCGGGCAGAAGCCCTAGTCCTCGGGTGTCACGGTCGTGACCGGCACGCCCATCCCCGAGACCTTGCTGGGGAGGTCGAGTTTCAGCCAGCGCGAGATCGTGTGGGGGAGGGTCGAGATGATGATCTCGTCGAAGCCCCGGAGGTTCAGGGCGTCCTGAACGGCCGCCGAGGGATCGGGGTCGCCGACGATCCCCTCGACCGGCCCTCCGGCCGCCTGGGTGAGCTTGGGGAGGGCCTCGTCGAGGACATGCTGCGCCTCGCCCGCATCCTGATCCTCCGCGTCGATGACCTTGTGCAGGCCGTGGGCCGCGTTGGGTACCAGCAGGGTGAAGCTCGCCGGGCCCTTGGCGGCTCGCGCACGCACCGCGTCGAGCAGGGGCTCGTGGCGGCGGTCTTGTGGGCTACGACGAGAACCCTGGTCTGTGCCTCTCCGGCTTGCATCTGGCGCACTCCCTTCGAGCGTCTCGGTTGCCTGGAAGCGGCATGAGCTCGTTTCAGATGGCGCCGCTCTGTCTGTTCTACCCCAATCGGGCTCTAGGGTGTTGGCGAAATGCGCATCGTGATCACCGATGAGGCCGTCGAAGTGCGCCTCTCCCTGTGGCAGAAGGTCGTGGGCCTGATGAAAGACATCAGGCTTCCCCGGTCGGAGATCAGCGATGCCGAGGTCGTCCAGGACCCTCTCCGCGAGGTCGATGAGCTCGGGCCTGAAGATCGGCCTGAGGCTTCCCTGGCTCTACTACGTGGCGCGCACAATCCGTCTCGATCAGGCCTTTGTCGTGCAGCGGGGCCTGCCGGCGCTGGGCTTCTCCGTCGAGAACGAGACGCCCCTGAAGCGCGTCCTGCTGAGCAGCACCGAAGCGCAGGAGCTGGCGACGCTGCTGCAGGGCCCCTGAGCCCGGGCCCGGACGCTCGGTCTCGATCGGCCGGGTCGGCATGGTCGACCGGTGGGTCAGGCGCCCAGGGAGCGCTCGGCTCCCTCAAGGATCTCGCCCGGATTACCGAAGCCTCTGCAATGGCATTTCTCGAAGGCCCGCTGCCGATCGAGTCCGACGAGCACGTCCTGCGTGCGCGGCGAACGGCCGCGCTCACGCGGATCGCGATGGGCGTCGCCGGGATCGTCCTGCTGGTCGCCCGGCCCGTCCCTCGAGGAGCACCCGGTCCTGGCGGGTGCCGGCTTCGCGACGATCCTGCTGACGTCGCTGGTCCAGTTCGCCGATCCCCGCGCTGTCACTGGTGAACGTCGAGGAGTCGCTGTCGGGACTTGCCGGCCTCCTGATCATCGGCCTGGGCTCGCAGCAGGTCGACATCCTCAGCCTGCTCTGGCTCGTGGCCGTCGCCTCGGGCGTCCTGGCGCGTGGAGGCCGCGTTCAGGGACTGGGTCGCTACATGGTGCTCTGCTCGCTGCTTCTGCCGATCCTCCGGCAGGGAGCTCTGGAGCTCGAATACGCCGCCCTGTGCCTCGCGACGCTGTCACTCCTGCTGACCAGCGGCCGGCTGACCCGTGAGCTCAACCTGCTGCTCCGCCAGGCGCGGCTGCAGGCGGACAGCGCCGAAACCCTCCTGCTGGCCGGCGACATCGCCTCTCGAATGGCCGACCGCGACGGCTCTGGAGCCGGACGCCGAGGCTGGCGAGCCCGAGCTCGTGCTCAGCGCCGAGGAACGGGCGAGCGCCCTGACGTGCCCTGGCGCGGCTCGTCTCGGGCGAGGGTCTGACGATGGTCGTCCAGCCGATCGTGGACATCCGCACCGGTGCCGTTCACGCGTTCGAGGCGCTGGCGCGCTTCGGCGAGGCACGGCCCGGTGCGACGCCACTGCACTGGTTCGCGCTGGCCGCAGGAGCTCGGCGGGCGCCCGGCGCTCGAGCGGGCCTGCCTGCGCGAGACGCTCAAGCTGCTGTCCGCTGCGCCCGGCGGGAACGGGCCTGACGCGTGAACCTCTCCGCCCCGGTGCTGCTCGAAGAGGAGACCCTCGCGATGCTTCAGCGAGGCCGCCGGGAGCCAGCCCGAGGAGCTGGCCGGCCTGATCATCGAGATCACCGAGGAGACCCTGGTCAGCGGCGAGTCCGAGCTGCAGGCGACGATCGAGCCGCTTCGGGCACGAGGCGCCCAGCTGGCGGTCGATGACATGGGCGCCGGGTACTCCGGCCTGCGCCAGATCACGACGGTCCTGCCCGACTACCTCAAGCTCGACCGTGCGCTCGTCAGCGGGATCGACGCCGACCCCGACCGGGCCGCGCTGGTCGCCGCCCTGACCGGCTACTCCAAGCAGGTCGGCAGCCTGCTGATCGCCGAGGGAGTCGAGACGACAGCCGAGCTGCAGGGTCCTGCAGGAGATCGGCGTCCCGCTGGTGCAGGGCTTCCGTCTCTCGCGCCCGGGAGAGCCCTGGCCCGAGGTCGACGCCGAGGATGCCTGCGAGCCAGCCATCCGCGGGCCGGAGCCGGCGTCATCGGGGAGCCCGCCGGGGTGATCGACCCGTCTGAGTGGCAGGCGGTCGGGCCCCAGCTGGAACGGACGAGCTCCCGCTCCACCGACGAGCACTCCCTGACGGAGCATCCGGCGCGGCGGCGACTTGGCATGATCGCAGTCGTGGTTCTGCCGTACGACGATCTGGGGACCGGGCCGGTGGTCCTGCTGCTGCACGCCGGAATCGCCGACCGCCGGATGTGGTCGGAGCATCTGAAGCCTCTGTCGAGGCCGGCTATCGCGTGATCGCAGTTGACCTGCCCGGCTTCGGCGAGGCGCCGATGCCCGCCGAGCAGGACGTCCCCTGGGTGGATGTCCTTGAGACCCTCGACCACCTGGGCGTGGAGCGGATGGCGCTCGTCGGCAACTCCTTCGGCGGCGCCGTCGCTCAGCGGGTGGCCGTTCTGGCACCGGCCGCCCGTGGGCGCTCGCCCTGATCTCGAGCCCCGACGAGGCACTCGACCCATCACCGCGCCTGAAGGCCGTCTGGGAGGCCGAGGAGGCAGCGCTGGAGATGGAGGACTTCGACGCGGCCGTTCAGGTCATCATCGAGGCGTGGACGCTCCCGGACGCGCCGGCGCGCCTGCGGATGAAGGTCGCGCAGATGCAGCGGCGGGCCTTCGAACTGCAGGCTGCAGGACGGGCAGACGCCCGAGGGGCCGGACCCGCTGGAGCAGGACCCGGCTGCCCTGGCGACGGCTCGCAGGTCCCGACGCTCGTCACCTGCGGAGCGGATGAGATGAGCGACTTCAAGGAGGCCGCGGAGCGTCTCGCGGCGACGATCCCGGGTGCCCGGAGCGTCGTGATCGAGGGGGCGGGGCATCTCGCTCCGATGGAGCGCCCCAGAGGCCTTTCGCGACGAGCTGCTGGGATTCCTGGGCGAGGCGCGGGGCCGGCGAGCCCTCCTGAGCGGTCACGCCGCCGGCTGCGGCGGCGACCTCGCCGAACTGGATCTGATTCCCGTCGGGGTCGCGCAGCAGGACGGCCCGGGTTCCCTCGCCGACCGTCTCTGCCGGCCCGGACTCGATCCCGCGGCCGGCGCAGGCTCGGCGAGCAGGCCCTGGAGGTCCTCGACCAGCAGCGTGACGCGCGCCGATCCCGCGCCACGCGGGGTCGGTGAGGATGTAGATCCAGGCCGATCTCGGTGACCCGCCAGCAGGCCTCCTGATCGTTGGGGATCAGATCGGGCGCGACGTCCGGTGAGCCGTTCGTAGAAGGGCAGAGCCGCGTCGCGCTCCATGACGGGGATCGCGGCGAAGAGGTTGGTGACGGTTGCGCCTGTCAGCACTGCGGTCCTGTCTACACGAACTCGAGTGCCCTGTCTACCCTGAAGCCGGTGCCTCGCCGTGTCCCGCAGCCGGCGCCAGGGCGGCGGCGTCCTATGATCAGCCCGGTGTCTCGCTCGAAGAAGCCGTTCAGGGACTACTCACCCCACCAGCAGCTGTTGATGAGCGCTGCTTGATCCGTCGCTTCGCTGCTCCTGGTGGGGGCCGCCGAGCGTGATCTTCAGCATCGCCCGGCCGGAGCAGGTGCGTGGCCGCAAGCTCTTCTGGCGCCTGGTCAGCTCTGAACGCGCTCGGCGCCGCGAGCTACCTCCGATGGGGTCGCAGAGGAGCCGCCGAGCTCCTGCGCGGCGAGGCCGAGTAGCTCCGGCAACGCAGGTCGGTCCAGTACGTCGGCTGAAGTGGCGGGGGCAGGATTCGAACCTGCGAAGGCAGAGCCAACGCGTTTACAGCGCGTCCCCTTTGACCGCTCGGGAACCCCGCCGGGGGCTCGGGGAGTTTAGAACCTGCGGCCGCCGAGGGCGGCTTGCGCCTAGGAGGCCTCGCGAAGCTGCTGCGCTTCGGGCAGCGTCTGAAGCTTTTTGAGCGTCCGGTTCTCGATCTGGCGGACCCGCTCGCGGGTGATGTTGAACGCGCGCCCGACCTCCTCGAGCGTGCGCGAGCGCCCGCCGACGATGCCGTAGCGCATCTCGATCACCTCGCGCTCGCGGCGGGGCAGGCAGGCGCAGCACGCGCATGACGTTCTCCCGGCGCAGCGCCTCGGAGGCGATCTCGAACGGAGAGGCGGCCGAGACGTCCTCGACGAAGTCCGCCAGGGCCGAGTCGTCCTCCTCGCCGACGGGCTTCTCCAGCGAGATCGGCTGCTGGGTGATCCGCATCACGTCGCGGACCTCGCGGACGGTGCACTCGAGCTCCTCGGCGAGCTCCGTCCGGGCTCGGCTCGCGGCCCAGCTGCTGGATCAGGCGCCGTTCGGCGTGGACCAGCTTGTTGAGCCGCTCGACCATGTGCACGGGGATCCGGATCGTTCGGCCCTTGTCGGCCAGCGAGCGGGTGACCGCCTGGCGGATCCACCAGGTCGCGTAGGTCGAGAACTTGTAGCCGCGGCGGTAGTCGAACTTCTCGACCGCCCGGATCAGGCCCAGCGAGCCCTCCTGGATCAGGTCCAGCAGCGTCAGGCCGCGGCCGACGTAGCTCTTGGCGATCGAGACGACCAGCCGCAGGTTGGCCTCGACCATGTGCTGCTTGGCGGCGATGTCGCCGCGCTCGATCCGCTTCGCCAGGGCGACCTCCTCGGCGGCGCGTCAGCAGCGGCACGCGCCCGATCGCCCGCAGATAGAGCCGCAGCGAGTCCAGGCTCGGCTCGACGGTCAGGTCGACCTCGGGGCGTTTGAGCTCCTCGAGGCGGGCCTGGAGATCGGGCTCGGCCTCCTCCTCGGCGTCCTCCTCGGTCTCGGCCGGGAGGTCCGCGCGCCGCACCGGCCGGCTCGACGGCGATCGGCTGAGCGCCCAGCTCTCCCGCTGCCTCGCCCGCCTCGAGCAGCTCGATGCCGTGCTCCTCGAGATAGCTGTACAGATCCTGCGCCTGCAGGGGAGAGAGCTCCATCTCCTCCAGCACGGCGGCCAGCGCCTCAGCGGACAGGAAGCCCTTCTCCTGGCCCTCGGCGATGACTCCCTGAAGCTCCTCCATCTCCACGACGGCGGGCTCCGCGGCTACCAGCAGACCATCAACCTTGTCGCTCATTCTGCTCCCCAAGGACCTCTCCGAATCCCCGTCGGCACGGTCGCCCGTCCGACCTCCCCTGACCTACGCTAAGCCTCCTGTGCGTTGCGTCATCAAACGTGGTCCCATCCCCATTTAGCTCTGTCGCGGCGCCCTCCGCCTCGGCAGTCGGACCGCCACTGGACTAAGTGCGGAGTGATACCAGAATCCCCGGTGGAAAAGAGCGACCCTCGAAATCGGCCCAGGACGGCCTCCCCGCCACGCTAGGCTTGGCCTCGGTGCAGGCGTCACAGGGGATCCCCACGCTGTCTCCAGCTCGTCGGGTCGGGCGACGACGTCCAGGCGCGCCTGCCGGGCGTTCCCGTGGGCCTCTCGCGAGTCGGCGTGACGGGCGTCGAGAAGGTCGTCAGGATCCGCGAGGAGCTGTTCTTCGCGCGGATGGACTGCTTCGTCGATCTCTCCCGCCACCAGAAGGGCGCGCACATGTCGCGCTTCGAGGAGGTCGTCAACGAGGCGATCGGCGAGGTCGTCCTCAGCGAGTCGCCGTTCCGCGCCGAGACGCTGGCACAGCACGTCGCCGAGCTCGTCCGCGAGCGCCAGGGCGCCGCGCGGGCCGAGGTGACGATCGCGGCGCGATACCCGGAGCACAAGCCGGCGCCCGTCTCCGGCATCCAGACCCAGGAGATCTACACGCTGCTGCGGCAGGGCCGTCGCGTTCGAGCACGGCACCAGGCGCATGGTCGGCGTCTCGGTGACGGGCATGACCGCATGTCCCTGCGCGCAGGAGCTGGTCGCGGCGCGCGCCCGCGAGCGCCTGGCGGGGGAGGAGTTCTCCGAGGAGCAGATCGAGCGGATCCTGCAGAGCGTCCCGATCGCGACCCACAACCAGCGCGGCCTCGCGACGCTGCAGATCGGATGCCTCGAGAACTGCGACACCGAGATCGATGCGCAGCGTGCTGCTGGAGATCGCCGAGTCGAGCATGTCCTCGGAGATCTACGAGCTGATGAAGCGCTCCGACGAGGTCGAGGTCGTCGAAAAGGCGCACCGGCGCCCGCGGTTCGTCGAGGACTGCGTGCGGGAGATGATCGGCGGCGTCCTCGCCCGCTTCGGCGATCTCGACGGCGCCAGCTTCGTCTCAGCCCGCCAGGAGAACCTCGAGACGATCCACCAGCACAACGTCGTCGCCGAGCGTCACGGCCTGCTCGCGGAGATGCGGACCGAGATCGACTCCGGGTGCCCCCGTCGCCCGCCAGACCAGCCTCGAGTCGTGGCTCGACGGCGAGTCGGCCTCTCAGCCGCCGGCCTGAGCTTCGCTCTTGGCCATGATCCGCCGAACGCCGAAGAAGTAGTCGAGGCCCGAGAGGACCGTCACGGCGACGGTCAGGTAGAGCAGCGCCGAGACCCAGAGGGGGTCGCCGTGGACGGTGATGACGGCCAGGATCGTGACGATCTGCAGGCAGGTCTTGACCTTGCCGAACATGCTGGCGCGCCATCACGACGCCGGCCTGGTTGGCGCCCATCCGCAGGACGGTGACGGCCAGCTCGCGGGTGATGATCACCATCGCCACCCAGGCGGCCAGACGGTGCAGCGAGACCAGCGAGACGAGCGCGGCGACGACCAGGAGCTTGTCGGCCAGCGGGTCCATCAGCTTGCCGAAGTTCGTGATCGAGTCGCGCGCTCGGGCGAGATAGCCGTCGACGAAGTCGGTCAGCGAGGCGAGGGCGAACACGACGGCGGCGAGGACGTCGCCCGCAGGGGTGTTGCCGAGCAGCGCCACGACGAGCACCGGGACGAGCATGATCCGCAGGACCGTCAGCAGGTTGGGCAGGTTCAGCGGGAACATCGCAGCCGACATTAGTGGGTGGCAGCGGCTCTCGCCGGGGTCGGCTCGCCAGGCCATAGCGGAGGCAGCCTCCGCTTTGCTATACCGGGGACGCCGCCAAGAACTCGAACAGGGAGGACACCCCATGAAGAAGCGCACGCTGGGACCGCAGGGACCGGAGGTCTCGGCCATCGGCCTCGGCTGCATGGGGATGTCGGCCTTCTACGGGGCGACCGACGAGGAGGAGGCCCGTCGGACGATCCTGCGCGCACTCGACGAGGGCTGCAACTTCCTCGACACCTCCGACATGTACGGGCCGCACACCAACGAGCGGCTCGTGGGCTCGACGATCGCCCCGCGGCGCGACGAGGTCTTCCTGGCGACCAAGTTCGGGATCAAGCTGGAGTTCGTCGACGGCGAGCCGCGCCGCTCGATCGACGGCAGCGCCGCCTACGTCCACAGCGCCTGCGAGGGCTCGCTCGAGCGTCTGGGCGTCGACCACATCGATCTCTACTACCAGCACCGCGTCGACCCGGACACGCCGATCGAGGAGACCGTCGGCGCGATGGCCGAACTGGTCAAGGAGGGCAAGGTCCGCCACCTGGGCCTCTCCGAGGCGAGCGCCGAGACGATCCGCCGGGCGCACGCGGTCCACCCGATCACGGCCGTGCAGACCGAGTACTCGCTGTGGACGCGCGACGTCGAGGCAGGAGATCCTCCCGACGCTCGAGGAGCTGGGGATCGCGCTGGTCGCCTACTCGCCGCTCGGCCGCGGCTTCCTCTCGGGCCGCTTCAGCTCGCCCGACGAGCTCGACGAGGGAGACTTCCGCCGCCACGGCCCGCGCTTCACCGGCGAGAACCTGGAGCAGAATCTGAAGCTCGCCGAGCGCGGTCAAGGAGCTGGCCGACGGAGAAGGGCATCACGCCGGGGCAGCTGGCGCTCGCGTGGGTGCTCGGCCGCGGCGAGCACATCGTCCCGATCCCGGGGACCAAGCGCGTCAGCTACCTGGAGGAGAACCTGGCGCGGCGGACGTCGAGCTGAGCGCCGACGAGGTCCAGCGGATCGCCGAGGCCGATCCCGGCCGCCAGCGGCGAGCGCTACGACGCCCAGGGGATGCGCACGGTCAACCTCTAGCCTCAGGGCTGTGTCCACCGAGCGCCACCTCGACTGGCCGGGCTGCTTCAACGTTCGCGACCTCGGCGGCCTGCCCGCCGCCGGGGGGCGCGTAACGCGGCGGGGAGCGGTCGTTCGCGCCGACTCGCTCGAGCGCCTGAGCGAGGCGGGCTGGGCGGCTGCTGCTCGACCACGGCGTGCAGGACGGTCATCGACCTGCGCAACGACTCCGAGCGGGGCGAGGACCACGCTCGCCGGCCGGAGGAGATCGAGACGATCAACCTGCCGCTCAACCCGGACCGCTACCGGCGGCTCGAGCCGGTGCCCGAGCGAGGACCCGAGTTCCGCACGCCGCTCTACTACCGAGCGCACCTTCAGCGCTTTCCGGAGCTCTCAGCGGCGGTCCTTCGCGCGATCGCGCGGGCCGCGCCCGGGCGGTGTGGCCTTCCACTGCGTCGCCGGCCGCGACCGCTCGGGGCAGACGGCGATGGTCGCTCCTGGCGCTCGCCGGCGTCGAGCGCGGAGGAGATCGCCGAGGACTACGGGCTGACCCGGGAACGCCTCAGCCCGGCCTTCGCGGCGCTCGGGCATGGAGGACGAAGGCCCCGTGATCGACGCCTTCTCGCGGAACGCGGCACGAGCGCCGCCGAGATCATCCTGGCGACCCTCTCATCGCTGGACGTCGAGTCCCAGCTCCGCGCCGGGGGGCTCACCGACGATGAGCTCCAGGCGCTGCGCGCGCGGCTGCTCGAGCGCGGCGCCGGGCTCAGTAGCCGACCGAGATAGAAGCTGATGTGGCGGCAGCCGTGGAGGCGGTAGTGGGGCAGGGCGTGGTGGCTGGTGAAGACCACGATGTGCCGGGTTTTCGCAGTGGATCACGCCCGAGCCCTCGTGGGCGTGGACGACCGTCCGCGGGTTGGTGCCGGTGAAGACGTAGTTGACGGTGTCGTTTGAGTAGATGAAGTTCTGCCCGTTGCCCGCGTGGATCACGGCGGTCTGATGCGACGGCCAGCCGCTCGGGTGGTAGTCGCCCCAGATCACATCGCCCGCGGTCGCCTCCGTAGATCGTGTCGTTGCCGTATCCGCCGAGCAGGTAGTTGTGGACGCCCGGGCCGACCACGCAGGACGTGTTCGCGCCCCGCCGGGCCCTTGTCCATCACAAGGTGCTGATCGCGGCGGCCAGCCGGCGTGGCTGGTCATCGCGCGGCGCGCTCGGCAGCAGCCGGCGAGCAGGCAGATCAGGGCCGTGGCTGCCGCGAGCCGGAGCGGGTGAGGCGAGGTGGAGACGCGGTCGGGTGTGCAAGAGGGCTCCTTCGATCGGGTACTCATCGACGCCCAACCCGGCGAACGGGAGGTTGTTGCGGCGAGCGGAACAAATGGCCAGCGCAGGGCCCGCTGCGTGCACGAGGTGCCGCCGCCCCCGACCGCTAGGGTGGGGCCATGCCCCTGATCCCGATGGTCATCGAGCGCACCGCGCGCGGCGAGCGCGAGTTCGACATCTACTCCAGGCTGCTCAACGAGCGGATCATCTTCCTGGGCTCGCCGATCGACGACCAGGTTGCCAACCTCGTCGTCGCGCAGCTCCTGCACCTCGAGAGCGAGGACCCCGACAAGGACATCTCGATCTACATCAACTCCCCGGGCGGGAGCATCTACTCGGGCCTGGCGATCTACGACACGATGCAGTTCGTCAAGCCCGACATCGCGACGATGTGCGTCGGCGTGGCGATGTCGATGGGCTCGCTGCTGCTGGCGGCGGGCGCCAAAGGCAAGCGCGCCCTGCTGCCCAACTCGCGCGTCCTGATCCACCAGCCCTCGGCGGGCTTCGAAGGCCAGTCGACGGACATCGAGATCCACGCGCGGGAGATCCTCAAAGTCCGCGAGCGGATCGACGAGATCTACGCCGAGCACACCGGCAAGCCGACGGCGGAGGTGCGCGCAGACATGGAGCGCGACCGCTTCTTCACGGCTGAGCAGGCGCTCGAGTACGGGCTCGTCGACCGGGTGCTCGAGAGCCACTGATCGGCTCCGGCCGGTGTCCGGGACTGACTCCGTTCGAGCGCCTGGCGCTCGGCCTGATCGCACGTCCTCTCGGCGCTCGCAGGGCTCGCCAACTACAGCGGCTGGGCCGCCGATCCCCCGCTTCCTGCTGGCCACGCTGGCGCTGGCCGGCCTGGCCTGGGTCGTCTCGTTCGCAACCGAGCAGCTGGGCGAGCGCTTCGGGCCGGGCGTCACCGGGATGCTGCAGTCGACGCTCGGCAACCTGCCGGAGCTGTTCGTCGTCATCTTCGCCCTTCAGAAGGGCGAGCTGATCGTCGCCCAGACGGCGATCATCGGCTCGATCCTCGCAAACGCCCTGCTGGTGCTGGGCCTGGTGATCGTGATCGGCGCGCGCCGCTCCGGGACGAACCTGATGGTCTTCTCCAAGCGGCTGCCCAACGACACGGCGACGCTGCTGCAGGTGACCGTCTTCATCATCGTCCTGCTGGCCCTCTCGCTGGGCGCCCACGACCCGGCCAGCCACCACGTCAAGGCGATCTCGGTCGTCGGGCGCGATCTGCCTGCTGGTCGTCTACATCAGCTGGGTGATCCCCTACCTGCGCTCCGACGACGCCGCCGGGCGCGGGCGCCGGCGCGAGGACGGCGAGCGGAGGCGCCGCGACGCCACCGGCTGAGCCTGCGCGGCGACGCTGACGCTGCTGATCGTCGCGGGGACCGCCTCGGCGTTCGTCTCGGACTGGTTCATCAACGGGCTGCAGCCGGCGATCGTCGAGCTGAACATCTCCCAGGCCTTCGCCGGCCTCGTGATCGTCGCGATCGCCGGCAACGCCGTCGAGAACACGGCCGGGCTGGTGCTCGCCTGGAAGGGCCGCTCGGATCTGGCGATCTCGGTCGTCAAAAACTCGGTCGCCCAGATCGCCGCCTTCCTGTTCCCGCTGCTGGTGCTCGTCTCCTTCGCCCTCTCGACGACGCTGACGTTCGCGCTCGCGCCGGTCTACACGGGCGCGCTCGGCCTCACGGCGCTGGCCCTGTGGCAGGTCACCGGGGACGGCGAGGCCGCCGAATTCGAGGGCTGGGCGCTGGTCGCCCTCTATGTGATCCTGGGCGCCCTGACGCTGTACGAGTAGCTAGCCGCGGAGCCAGGCCGCTGATCAGCGCGCCCGCGACGCCGCCGGCCGCGGCGGTGCCCGACGGTGCCGAGTCCAGGCCCTCGAGCGGCGCGATGAACATCGTCTGGATCGCCAGCCGCCCGGGGCCCGTGAAGCGGTTCCAGGTCAGCTTGCCGCCGCCGGCGAACATGCCGGTCTTCAGGCCCATCGTCACGGCTTCGAGCTTCACCGAGGGATCCTTGTAGAGCCAGCCGCCGGCCTCGACGTCGAGCTGCTCCCCCTCCTGGAGCTGGACCAGGAAGACGTTGCCGTGGCCGTGCAGCCAGACGAGAGCGTCGCCGTCGGTCGCCCGGAACTTGTCCATGAAGAAGCCCGAGCCGCCGAGCAGCATGTTCTGGACGCCCTTGATCCGTTCGAAGCTGTAGTCGAGGTTGTCCGTCGCCGCGATGAACTGGTGCTCGCGCACGTCCAGGCCCTCGCCCTGTTTGAGGTGCAGCGGCACGCACTGGCCGGGGAGTCACGCGAGAAGGCGATCCGCCCGGTGCCGGAGGTGCGGGTGACGAAGAACTCGAGGCCGGCGATCTTCCGTTTCATCGCGCCCGGCAGCTTCTTCAGCTCGATGTTCAGCTGCGTCTCCTTCCAGAGCAGCACGTGGTGCTCGAACATGACCGCCCGGTTGGCGATCTCGATCTGCAGCTCGGGCACCAGCTCGCCGCGGATGTGGTAGGTCACGCCGGCGAAGGTCTCGTCGTGGACGACCGGGGGAATCGGCTCGGGCAGGTGCATGCTGGGTTCTCCTTGCGTGGCGGGCACGGGTGGTGCCCGCGGTTGTCCGGGCGGGCGCTCGAGGAAGCTCTCGGGTCCGAGCTTCGCGCCTCGATCGGACGTCGAGGGGCCCCGCTGCACGGTGCGCCGTAGCTCCGCGTCGATAGCAAGCGCGCTAGACTGGCGCTACCTCGCGCTTGGGCGGGGTTTTTCTTCGCCCAAGGCCGTCCACAACTACGCAGGGATTTTCGAACATGGCCCGCGGAGACGTGCGCATCGCTATCACCCTCGCCTGCGAGGAGTGCAAGCATCGCAACTACCAGACGAACAAGAGCAAGCGCAACAACCCGGATCGGGTGAGCCTGCGCAAGTATTGCCGCTGGTGTCGCAAGCACACCAGCCATCGGGAGACCCGTTAGCGCGGGAGCGCTGCTGTGGCTCGTGACCGGAAACGCGCAAAGCAGCGCCGCGATCGCGGACGCCCAGCGGCAGTACCCCGCGGCGCGACCCCCGGCCGATGAGCGCCCCGACGGCCGCCCGGCGACGAGCCGCCACGGCGGCATCTCGCGCCCCGGCCTGCCCGGCTCGCTCGATCACGCCTCGGCCGAGGTCGACGAGTTCGACGCCGCGCTCGTCGCGGGCGCCGAAGGCGTCCCCGCGACCCGCCGAGCGCCGACGCCGAGGAGCCCGGGAGCATCGAGGCCGACACGCACCATCTCTCCGAGCGCGAAATCGAGGCCGAGGCCGAGGCACGAGGGCGACCTGTCCGCCGACGAACTTCAGGAACCGGCAGGCGCCGGCGCCGTCCACGCAGGCCACGCCCGAGCAGGCTTCCGGCGCGCCCGTCCGCGGCGGCAACCGCGCGATCGGCTTCCTCAAAGCAAGCTGGGCCGAGCTGCAGCGCGTCCAGTGGCCGGACCGGCGCCAGGTCAGCCAGGCGACGGCCGTCGTGATCGGCTTCGTCGCCATCGCAGGTGCCTATCTGGGCTTGGCCGACTATGTCGCCAAGGAAATCGTCGAATTCATCCTCTGAGGTCCGCTGAATGTTCCGCTGGTATGTCGTAAACACCTATTCCGGGCACGAGAACAAGGTCAAGCACAACCTTGAGCACCGGGTCATCTCGCTCGGGCAGCAGCGGGCCGTCCGCAGCGTGGTCGTCCCGACCGAAGCCGTCTCGGAGATGAAGGACAACCAGAAGGTCACCGTCGAGAAGCGCACCATGCCCGGCTACGTCCTGGTGAACATGGAGCTCAACGAGGACTCGTGGGGCGTCGTCAAGGGCACCCCCGGCGTGACGGGCTTCGTCGGCGCCTCCCAGGAGCCCGTGCCGCTGACCCAGCTCGAGGTCGACCGGCTGCTCCACAAGGAGGTCGCCACGGCCACCCGGACCCGCGCCCAGTTCTCGATCGGCGAGTCCGTCAAGGTCGTCTCCGGGCCCCTCTCGGACTTCTCCGGCGAGATCTCCGAGATCAACGAGGACGCCTCCAAGCTCAAGGTGCTGGTATCTATCTTTGGTCGAGAGACTCCGGTGGAGGTAGGCTTCGACCAGGTCAAAAAGCTCTGAGCGGGCCGATGGCCGGCGCCGGGCGGCGTCCTCGATCGCTCGTCTGCGAGTGCAGGCTTCGCTCACTGCGTCCTTGCCCGGCTTGACCCTCAACCCGCTCAGCCGCCCAGCCTCCGCAAGTAACCCGAGAACGAACGAACGACTAGAAAAGACTTGAAATGGCCAAGAAGGTTCTGACAACGATCAAGCTCCAGGCGAATGCCGGGCAGGCCAGCCCTGCGCCGCCGGTCGGTCCTGCGCTGGGCCAGCACGGGATCAACATCATGGAGTTCTGCAAGGCGTTCAACGCCCAGACGCAGAGCGAAACGGGAACGGTCATCCCGGTCGTGATCACGGTCTACGAGGACCGCTCCTTCACGTTCATCACCAAGACGCCGCCGGCTGCCGTCCTGATCCGCCAGGCGCTGCGGATCGGCAAGGGCTCGGGCGAGCCCAACCGCGTCAAGGTCGGCACGATCACCCAGGCGCAGCTCCGCGAGATCGCCGAGCGCAAGCTGGACGACCTGAACGCCCACGACGTCGACCAGGCCGCCAAGATCATCGCCGGCACGGCCCGCTCGATGGGTGTCGAGGTGGCGGCATGAGCCACGGACGCCGCCACAAGGAGGGCCTGACCAAGGTCGACCGCGAGCGCGAGTACCAGCCGCTCGAGGCCGTCACCCTCGTCAAGAGCCTCGTCGAGCGCCAAGTTCGACGAGTCGGTCGAGGTGCACATCCGCACGGGCCTGAACGTCCGCCACGCCGACGAGCAGCTGCGCGGCACGATCGCCCTGCCCAACGGCCTGGGCAAGGACGTCAAAGTGGCCGTCTTCGCCCAGGGCGACAAGGTCCGCGAGGCCGAAGAGGCCGGCGCCGACGTCGTCGGCGGGGACGACCTGGCGAAACGGATCGAGGAGGGCTTCGACGACTTCGACGTCGCCATCGCGACGCCCGACATGATGTCCGTGGTCGGCCGCCTCGGCCGCCTGCTGGGACCCTCGGGCAAGATGCCCAACCCGAAAGTCGGGACGGTGACGATGGACGTCGGCAAAGCTGTCGAGGAGTCCAAGTCGGGCAAGGTCGAGTACCGCACCGACCGCACGGCGATCGTCCACCTGGTGATCGGCAAGGCGAGCTTTGACGAGCAGAAGCTGCTCGAGAACTACGCGGCGGTCATCGAAGAGATGATCCGGGCCAAGCCGTCGGCCGCGAAAGGCCGCTACCTGCGTTCGATCACCGTCACATCCACGATGGGGCCGGGCGTCAAGGTCGATCCCAGCCGCACCAAAGAAATCCTCGGGGAGGCGCCAGCAGCGGCCGTTGCCGCTTAGCCCGCCTCCCGACAGGCCACCAGAGACCCCCGGCGGCTGACGCTTAAGACCGGGACAGGAGCCCAGCATGAATCGCGACCAGAAGGCCGCGGCGATCGCAGAGATCGCCACCCACATAGACGAGTCCGAGGCGATCTTCGCCGTCGACTACCGAGGCATCACCGTCGCCCAGGTCGCCGAGCTGCGCTCGAAGCTGCGCGAGGCCGACGCGACCTTCAAGGTCGTCAAGAACTCGCTGACCGAGCGCGCCGCCGACCAGGTCGGCGCCGAGCCGCTGAAGGAATACCTCAGCGGCCCGACCGCGCTGACGTTCGTCCGCGGCGACGTCGCGCTGGCCGCCAAGGCCGTCGCCGACTACGCGCGCGCCACCCAGCTGCTGCCCTTCAAGGGCGGCCTGATGGGCGGCCAGGAGATCGACGTCGAGCAGATCCGCTCGCTCTCGCGCCTGCCCTCGCGCGAAGTGCTCTACGGGCAGCTCGTGGGAATCGTCGCCTCGCCCGTCAGCGGCCTGGTCAGGACGCTGAACGCCCTGATCAGCGGCCTCGCCGTCGCACTTGGCCAGGTCAACCAGAAGAAGGAGTCGGGCGAGCTCCCCGCCGGGGCCGCACCGGCCGCCGAGGAGCCTGCCGCCGAGGAGCCTGCCGCCGAGGCCGCGCCCGAGGCGCCGGCCGAGGAGGAGGCCCCCGAGGCGAGCGACGAGGCAGCCGCGGAGGCAGCCGGCCGCGGAGGAGACGGACGGGGAGCCGGAGGCTGCGGCCGAGGCACCCGCGCAGGACCAGACTGAGCCGGATCAGCCGGCGCAAGAGGACGACAAACAGGCGGACGTCTCGGCCGAGACCGAGGACGCCGAGACGAACCCCACCAAGGAGGACTGAACCACCATGGCAACCAGCACACAGGATTGGATCGAGGAGCTGAAGGGCATCTCCGTGCTCGAGCTCGCCGAGCGCATCAAGGCGCTCGAGGAGGAGTTCGGCGTCTCCGCAGCAGCGGTCGCCGCTCCGGCGGCGGCTCCGGCGGGCGGCGGCGGCGGCGACGCCGGCGGCGCCGACGAGGAAGCCTCGAGCACCGTCGACGTGATCCTGGCCAGCGCGGGCGACAAGAAGATCCAGGTCATCAAGGTCGTGCGTGCCGCGACCGGCCTCGGCCTCAAAGAGGCCAAGGCGCTCGTCGACGAGGCCCCCAAGCCCGTCAAGGAGGGCGTCGAGCGCGAGGAGGCCGACAAGCTCAAGCAGGAACTGGAGGAGGCCGGCGCCGGGGTGGAGCTCAAGTAGCTCGCCTGCACCCGTGCCGCCAGGCACACATCTTCAGCGAAGCGGCCCGCCTCCCGGCGGGCCGCTTGCGTTGACGACCGGGCGGTCAGGAGGAGCCGGCGGCCCGCCGTGTCGTGCGCCGAGTCTCCGTGCCGTCGCTCGCTTGCAGGCGTCTTTATGCAGGCTTCACAAACTTTGCCCGTTTTCCGGTAAAGTCCCCGCCGCTGGTCAATAGTCGCAGCCGTCCGTGAAGCACGGCACCGCGCCACATACGCGGATGTCGAGGGCGGGGTCCGTGAGTACTGGCTGCCCTTAGGGGCGTCGATAGCCTGTGCTATCTTTGCTGGTCGCGCTTCGGCGCCCTCCTCTGCCCGTGTATCGCCCTCCGAAGGAGTCATTTCTTGGCTGCTGCAGATGCTCTCCGGACGCGCCGTACCTTTGCGCGTCTGAACACGACTGTTGACGTACCGAACCTGATTGACATTCAGCGCCGCTCGTTCGAGTGGCTGACGGACCCCGCCAAGGGCGGGCTGCGCGAGACGATCGACGACATCTCGCCGATCGAGGACTACACGGGCAACCTCGCCGTGCAGTTCGGTGAGTTCACCTTCGACGAACCGGTCGCCTCGCTCGACCAGTGCCGCGAGAAGGACCTGACCTACGCCCGTCCGCTGACGGTGACGGTCGCCTTCATCAACCGCGAGACCGGCGAGATCCGCGAGCAGTCCGTCTTCATGGGCGACTTCCCCTGGATGACCGAGCGCGGGACGTTCGTCATCAACGGCACCGAGCGCGTCGTGGTGACCCAGCTGGTCCGCTCTCCCGGGCGCCTACCTGATGGAGCCGAAGGACCGCGAGAAGCAGGTCTTCATCGCGAACCTGATGCCGGCCCGTGGCTCCTGGCTCGAGCTCGAGATCGACAAGAAGGGCAAGGTCTTCGTCCGCATCGACCGCAAGCGCAAGCTTCCCGTGACGGTCCTGCTGCGCGCGATGGGCTACGCCAGCGACGAGGAGATCCTGCGGCTGTTCGACAACTCGCTCTACATCCGCAACACGATCGACTCGGACACCGAGATCACGCGGACCGAAGAGGGCGCGCTGATCGAGCTGTTCAAGAAGCAGCGTCCCGGTGAGCCGCCGAGCGTCGACAACGCCAAGGCGCTGCTCAACCAGCTGTTCTTCGACCCCAAGCGCTACGACCTCACGCGGGTCGGCCGCTACAAGCTCAACTCGCGTCTGGGCCTCGAGGTCGACATCGACACGAGGACCCTCACGCACGACGACATCCTGGCGCTGGTGCGCGAGCTCGTCTCGCTGCCCAAGCGCCTCGGCATCCCCGAGGACGGCGAGGTCGAGATCAAGGACTACGCGGCGGAGGCCATGAGCATGCCGCGCGAGCCCGTCGCCGAGCACCTCGACGAGTACGAGCACTTCGGCAACCGTCGCCTGCGGACCGTCGGCGAGCTGATCCAGGAGGCCTTCCGGATCGGCCTCTACCGCATGGAGCGGGTCGTGCGCGAGCGCCTGACGACCGAGGACGCCGACACGATCACGCCGCAGACGATCATCAACATCCGGCCCGTGGTGGCGGCGCTGAAGGAGTTCTTCGGCTCCTCGCAGCTGTCGCAGTTCATGGACCAGACGAACTCGCTGTCGGGCCTCACGCACCGGCGCCGCCTGTCGGCGCTGGGCGCCGGCGGTCTGACCCGCGAGCGGGCTCCGATCGAGGTTCGAGACGTGCACCCGACCCACTACGGCCGGATGTGCCCGATCGAGACACCCGAGGGTCCGAACATCGGCCTGATCGGCTCGCTGTCCTCGTTCGCCGAGGTCTCCGAGTACGGCTTCGTGACGACTCCCTACCGGGTCGTCAAGGACGGCGTCGTGACCGAGGAGGTCCGCCGCCTCGACGCGACCCAGGAAGAGGAGCTGCTGATCGCGCAGGCGAACACCCCGGTCGACGCCAAGACGGGCAAGCTCAAGGGCACCGAGATCCTCTGCCGGACCCAGGCGGGCCAGTACGTGACCGTCGGCCCGAAAGATGTCGACCTGGTCGACGTCTCGCCCGAGCAGATCTGGTCGGTCGCCACGGCGATGATCCCGTTCCTCGAGCACGACGACGCCAACCGGGCCCTGATGGGTTCGAACATGCAGCGCCAGGCGGTGCCGCTCCTGAAGTCCGACGCGCCGCTGGTCGGCACCGGGATGGAGCGCCGCGCGGCGCTCGACACCGGTGACGTCCTGCTCGCCCGCAACGCCGGGACGGTCGACTTCGTCGACGCCGATCAGATCGTGATCGCCGGCAGCGACGGCAAGAAGGACGAGTACGAGCTCCAGAAGTTCATGCGCTCCAACCAGGGCACGCTGATCCACCAGAAGCCGCTCGTCGACGCCGGGCCAGAAGGTCAAGGCCGGCGACGTGCTGGCCGACGGCTCCTCGACCGACAAGGGCGAAATGGCCCTCGGCAAGAACCTGATGGTCGCCTTCATGTCCTGGGAGGGCTACAACTTCGAGGACGCGATCATCCTGTCCAAGCGCCTCGTCCAGGACGACGAGCTCACCTCGATCCACATCGAGGAGTACGAGATCGACGCCCGCACGACCAAGCTCGGCGAGGAGGAGATCACCCGCGACATCCCCAACCGCTCCGAGGAGTCGCTGCGCAACCTCGACGACCGCGGCATCGTCCGCGTCGGCGCCGAGGTCATCTCGGGCGACCTGCTGGTCGGCAAGGTCACGCCGAAGGGCGAGACCGAGCTGACGGCCGAGGAGAAGCTGATCCGCGCGATCTTCAAGGAGAAGGCGCGCGAGGTCCGTGACACCTCGCTGAAGGTCCCCCACGGTGAGGGCGGCGTCGTGATCGACGTCAAGACCTTCAGCCGTGACGCCGGCGACGACCTGCCGCCCGGGGGTCAACGACCTCGTTCGCGTGTTCGTGGCCAAGAAGCGCAAGATCTCCGAGGGCGACAAGCTCGCGGGCCGCCACGGCAACAAGGGTGTCATCTCGAAGATCGTCGACCAGCAGGACATGCCGTTCCTCGAGGACGGCACCCCGGTCGACGTGATCCTCAACCCGCTGGGCGTGCCTTCGCGCATGAACGTCGGGCAGATCCTCGAGACCCACCTCGGCTGGGCAGCCGCTCAGGGCTGGTACGACGACGGCACCGAGGCATACAAGGAAGCCGACGCTGCCGCCGGCAAGCGCCGTGTCTACGTCTCGACGCCGGTCTTCGACGGCGCGACGGTCGAAGACGTGGACAACGCCCTGGTCAAGTGGCAGGACGCCCACGAGGGCCGCATCCGGATGGACATCGACCGCTCGCGCCGGGTCGGCGAGCAGGCCTCGGGCAAGATGACGCTGTTCAACGGCCGCACGGGTGAGCCGTTCGCGGAACAGGTGACGGTGGGATACATGTACATCCTGAAGCTCCTGCACCTCGTGGACGACAAGATCCACGCCCGCTCGACCGGTCCCTACTCGCTCGTCACCCAGCAGCCGCTGGGCGGCAAGGCGCAGTTCGGCGGTCAGCGCTTCGGCGAGATGGAGGTCTGGGCGCTCGAGGCGTACGGCGCCGCCTACACGCTGCAGGAGATGCTGACGATCAAGTCCGACGACACGGTCGGCCGCGTGAAGGCCTACGAGGCGATCGTCAAGGGCGAGAACATCGCCGAGCCCTCGATCCCGGAGTCCTTCAAGGTGCTCCTCAAGGAGATGCAGTCGCTGGCGCTCGACGTCAACGTCGTCTCCGAGGAGGGCCAGCGGGCCGAGATCCGCGACGAGGACGATGACCTCCTGCGGGCCGCCGAGGAGCTCGGCATCGACCTGTCCGGCGTCCGCGCCGTGGCCGGCGAGGCGAGCGACGAGGAGCTCGACGGCGATGGCGCCGCCGAGGCCTCGGCGATGCCGAGGAGACCGAGGACGACGCGATCGGCGACGAGGAGCTGATCGCGGACGACGTCGCCCCGGACGTCGACCTCGAGAGCCTCGTCACCGAGGAGGCCCCCGAGTAGCCCGCCGCCGCAGCAACCGCGAGCAGTTTTTCCGATTCCCCCGCGAGCCAAGGGGGCTTAGGCCCCCTTACGACCTTCGGTCTAACCCCCAGTTACAGATTTACACCTCAGCCAGAAGGGCACCCAAGTGATTGACATCAATAACTTCGACGCCATCGAGATCAGCCTTGCCAGCTCCAAGCAGATCCGCAGCTGGAGCTCGGGCGAGGTCACGAAGCCGGAGACGATCAACTACCGCACGCTGAAGCCGGAGAAGGACGGCCTCTTCTGTGAGCGCATCTTCGGTCCGACCAAGGACTGGGAGTGCTACTGCGGCAAGTACAAGCGGGTCCGCTACAAGGGGATCGTCTGCGAGCGCTGCGGCGTCGAGGTGACGCGCTCGAAGGTCCGCCGTGAGCGGATGGGCCACGTCGACCTGGCCGCCCCGGTCAGCCACATCTGGTTCTTCAAGGGCGTCCCCAGCCGTATCGGCTACCTGCTGGACATGGCCCCGAAGGAACTCGAGAAGGTCCTCTACTTCGCCGCGTCGATCGTCACGTGGGTTGACGACGAGGCCCGGACGAAGGACCTGGACTCGCTCGAGAAGAAGGTCAACGAGGTCCTCGACGCCTACGCCGCCGAGCGCGAGGAGCGGGTGCTCGAGCTGCGCGAGTCGCTCAAGCGCCGCGAGAAGTACCTGCAGGGCGGCAAACAGACGAACTTCAACGACGAAGACCACCTCTGGGCGGACTCGCTGGACGTCAACCTCGCGAAAATCAACGACGAGGAGCGCGACAAGCTCGTCAAGGAGCTGACCAAGGCCTTCGAGGCCGACATCTCCGACACCGAAGCCTACATCGAGGATGCGGCCGAGCGGATGCGCAACGTCTGGGAGCTCTTCAAGACGATGGAGCCCAAGCAGATCGAGCACGACGAGACGACCTTCCGCGAGCTCAAGGAGCGCTTCGGCTCTCCCTACGGGTTCGGCGAGTACTTCCGCGGCGGCATGGGCGCCGAAGCGATCCGCGACCTGCTCCAGCAGGTCGACCTCGAGGCCGAAAGGGTCGAACTCGAGGACCAGGTCAAGACCGGCAAAGGCCAGAAGCAGGCCCGTGCGGTCAAGCGCCTGAAGGTCGTCTCGGCGTTCATCCAGTCCGGCAACAAGCCGGAGATGATGGTGCTCGACGCCGTGCCGGTGATCCCGCCGGAGCTGCGTCCGATGGTCCAGCTGGACGGCGGGCGCTTCGCGACCTCCGACCTCAACGACCTCTACCGCCGGGTGATCAACCGGAACAACCGCCTCAAGCGGCTGCTCGACCTCGGTGCGCCCGAGATCATCGTCAACAACGAGAAGCGGATGCTCCAGGAGGCCGTCGACGCGCTGTTCGACAACGGTCGCCGTGGTCGTCCCGTGACCGGCCCGGGCAACCGCCCGCTGAAGTCGCTCTCGGACATGCTCAAGGGCAAGCAGGGACGCTTCAGGCAGAACCTCCTGGGCAAGCGCGTCGACTACTCCGGCCGTTCGGTGATCGTCGCCGGCCCGTACCTGAAGCTGCACCAGTGCGGTCTGCCGAAGATCATGGCGCTGGAGCTCTTCAAGCCGTTCATCATGGCCCGCCTGGTCGAGCGCAAGTCCGCGCAGAACATCAAGGCGGCCAAGAAGATGGTCGACTCGATGATCGCCGAGGTCTGGGACGTGCTCGAGGAGGTAATCCACGAGCACCCGGTCCTGCTCAACCGCGCGCCGACGCTCCACCGTCTGGGTATCCAGGCGTTCGAGCCGCTGCTCGTCGAGGGCAAGGCCATCCAGGTCCACCCGCTGGTGTGCCACGCCTTCAACGCCGACTTCGACGGCGACCAGATGGCCGTGCACCTTCCGCTGTCGGCGGAGGCACAGGCGGAGGCACGGATCCTGATGCTCTCGGCCAACAACATCCTGTCCCCCGCGCACGGGGCGCCGCTGGCGACCCCGACGCAGGACATGATCCTGGGCGCCTACTACCTGACCTACGGTCCGGAAGCCGAGGAGCTGTCCAAGATCGACAGGGCGACCCACGACCCCCGGCCGCACGTGTTCCGCACGGCGCAGGAGGCCGAACTGTCCTACGAGGCCGGCGTGGTCAAGCTCCACGACGTCGCCGAGTTCCGTCCCTATGGCCGTGAATTCGGTCACGTCCTGACGACGATCGGGCGGATCATCTACAACGACCGCATCGAGCGGGCGCTGTCAGAGGCGCTGGGCGAAGAGTTCGACCCGACGAAGTACGCCTTCGTCAACCAGTCGATGAAGAAGCGCGACACGACGAGGCTGATCGACACGCTGGTTCAGGCATACGGGGCGACGACGATCTCCCTGGTCCTCGATGCGTTCAAGGACCTGGGCTTCAAGTACGCGACCCAGGCGGGGATCACGATCTCCAAGAACGACGTCGTGGTGCCGCCGGAGAAGCAGTCGATCCTGGACAAGTTCGACAAGCTGGTCGGCGACATCACCGGCCAGTACGACGACGGCCTGATCACCCAGGAGGAGCGTCACGAGGCGGTCGTGGAGCAGTGGAACGCCGCAACCGACGAGGTCGCCGAGGCGATGGTCAACAACCTCCACGAGTTGAACCCCATCTTCATGATGGCCAACTCGGGTGCCCGTGGCTCCTTCAAGCAGATCCGCCAGCTGGCGGGGATGCGAGGACTGATGGCCAACCCGAAGGGTGAAATCATCGAGCGGCCGATCAAGGCCAACTTCATGGAGGGCCTGTCGGTCCTGGAGTACTTCATCTCCACCCACGGGGCTCGAAAGGGTCTGGCCGACACCGCCCTGCGTACGGCCGACTCGGGCTACCTGACCAGGCGACTGGTCGACGTGGCTCAGGACGTGATCATCCGCGAGGCCGACTGCGGCACCGAGGAATACATCGAGCTGGCCGTCTTCAAGGACGACAACCAGCCCGATGAAGGCCTGGTCGGGCGCATCGCGGCCCTGCCGATCACGACCAAGCGCAACCGGATGCTCTGCGAGCAGGGCGCCGAAATCGGCCGTGCCGAGCTGGCGGCGATCGCGGAGGCGTTCCAGGAGGACCACGACAAGGGCACCGAGGTCAAGGTGCCGGTCCGCTCGACGCTGAAGTGCGAGGCGCCCAGCGGGGTCTGCCAGGCCTGTTACGGCAGGGCGATGGCCACCGGTGCGCTGGCCCAGATCGGAGACGCCGTCGGCATCGTCGCGGCGCAGTCGATCGGCGAGCCCGGGACCCAGCTGACCATGCGTACGTTCCACACCGGCGGTGTCGCCGGCGCGGACATCACGCACGGTCTGCCGCGTGTCGTCGAGCTCTTCGAGGCTCGTCGCCCGAAGGGTCTCGCCAAAATCGCCGAGCAGGACGGCGTCGTCTCCATCGAGGAGACCGACAAAGCCCTGACGGTCGTGATCACGGACGAGTCCGGCGAGGAGCACCGCCACGCATTCCCGCGGCGGACGCGACTGTTCGTCACCTCGGGCGAGAAGATCAACGCCGGCCGCCAGCTCAACGAGGGGTCGGTCTACCCGCACGAGCTGCTGGCGATCCGTGGGCGCACCGAGACCGAGGTCTACCTCGTCAAGGAGGTCCAGGAGGTCTACAAGTCCCAGGGCGTGGACATCAACGACAAGCACATCGAGTTGATCGTCCGCCAGATGCTCAAAAAGGTCCGGGTCGACCAGAAGGGCGACACCGACTACCTGCCGGGCCAGTTCGTGGACCGCTTCGAGTTCGCCAAGGCCAACGATGCCGTGATCGAGAAGGGCGGCGAGACCGCCCAGTTCGAGGACATCATCCTGGGAATCACCAAGGCCTCGCTGAACACGGACTCGTTCCTCTCGGCCGCCTCCTTCCAGGAGACGACCAAGGTCCTGACGGACGCGGCGCTCTGGAAGGCAAGATCGACCGCCTCAACGGCCTCAAGGAGAACGTGATCATCGGCAAGCTGATCCCGGCCGCGACCGGGCTCAAGCGCTACCGCCGGATCGAGATCGAACCGGCCGAGCCGCTGCCACGTGCGATCGACGACGTGGGTCTGCTCGACCAGGACGAGATCGCAGCCGAGCTGGGCCTCGCCGGAGGCGACGCCCTCAACGGCGGCTACGGCCAGGAGTTCGACGCCGACCTCGCCTCGCTCGAGAAGATCGGGGCCGGCGGAACCGACCCCGGCTTCGCCGAGGAGCTGGCCGAGCTCGAGATCCCGATCGAGGACGACTCCAAGTAGGCGAGCACCGGGAGCTCCGCTCCGAGTTGTCGAGAACGCCCGCGGCCTGGCCGCGGGCGTTTCTCGTTAAGCGCGGCCCTCGAGCCGTCTGCCCGGCATCTCAGGTCTCGCAGGGCAAGAGGCGGGACCTTCTCCTGGGTCGCCCCTGACTAGTGGGGAGTCACGGTGCGAGGGAAGGCGCCCTTCACTCCGCTGCTCGCCGCATAGCCGTCGGCTGAGGCGGAGTCGGAGAAGGTGTTCTTCGTGATCACCAGCCACAGGCCCAAGGGTGCCGCCGGGCTGGTCGTGTAGTCGTCCGAGTTGATGATCTGGGTTTCGACGCCTTGCCCGGCCAGGCGAGAGACGAGGCTCTGTGCGTCGCTGACCTTTGTGTAGGCGCCGAACTGCACGATCAGCCCGTCCGGACGATCCGGCGGGGGCGTCGTTGCCGTCGTTTTGGGTTCCGATTTCGTGACACCTTCCGGGCCGCCGGATGTCTGGCCCTCGAGAGTCATCGTCGTTGTCCCCGGCGAGTGGCCGGCGGCGCTGACGATGATCCCGATGATGTTGGTTCCCGAGTGGATTCTCGCGTTGCCTGCAAAGCTGCCATTGCCGCTGGCAACGGTTCTCCCCTGGATCTGGACCTTCGCATCAGCCGGTGTCATCGTCCCGCTGATCGTCACGCTTTCAGCGTCGATGACCGTTCCGCTGGTGGGGGATGTGATGCTCACACTGGCCGCCGCGGGAGCCGACGCTGTTTTCACTTGGGTGGTCGGGGTCGTTCTGGACGTGAGCTTCGAGGTCTTGACGGCATGAGACGCGTGACTGGGAGGGGCTTTGAGGACGATCGCCGCGACCGCGGCGGCCACCACGAGGACCACCACCGCCGCCGCGCCGATGGCTCGCTTTGACGCTCGTTTGGGCCGCACGGCGGTGGAGGGCTGGAGCTCAGGGCTCTCCCCGGCGCCGGTCAGCGGTCGTCCGCTCGCTGGATTCAGACGAGGGAACGAGGGCCGAGTCTGGCTCGTCGACTGGCCCGCCGGGGCGCGGTTTGGCGATCTGTGTCGGTGGGCTCTGTGCCGGCTCAGTGGCGGGCTCCTCCTGATGGGAGGCAGCGTTGGCGAGTGTGAAGGCCGGGGCCGCGCGGCTGTCAGCTTCGGTCATGTCGCCGACCATCCGTTCTGCTGGGTCGATCACGTCGCTTGCCAGCCGAGGCCGCTCCTGGGGCCGCTTCGCCATCCCGCGGGCGAGGATCGAATTGAGGGAATCGGCGTAGGGGGTTCCCACCGGCAGACTGGGAGGCGGATCGTTCAGATGGGCGAACATCACGCTGGCATCGGTGTCGCGGCGGAAAGGGACCTGGCCGGTCAGGCACTGGTAGAGCACCGCCGTGAAGGCATAGATGTCAACCGAGGCGGTGATGCTCTCTCCCCGTATCTGCTCCGGCGCGGCATAGTTCACGCTCCCGACGAAGCCGCCGGTGGCTGTCAGGCCGGCGCTTCGGACGGAGGTCGTCGCAACGCCGAAGTCCGCCACAAACGGGTGCCCGTCCCGGCGCAGGAGAATGTTCTGCGGCTTTACGTCACGGTGGATCAGGCCGATTGCGTGCGCCGCGTCGAGCGCCTGCGCGACGGGGCCGAGCACCGTCACCGCCTCGACGGCTGAGAGGCTCCCGCTGGACATCCTCTCTGCCAGGGTGCGGCCGTCCACCAGCAGCATCGCGATGAACAGGCGTCCGTCAGCCTCGCCGGAATCGAAGATCGTGACGACGTTGGGGTGATGGAGGGCCGCCGCGTGCTTGCCCTCACGCCGGAATCTCTCACGAAAGGCCTCGTCCCGGCCAAGCTCCGGAGAGAGGACCTTAAGGGCGACCTGGCGCCCCAGGGAGACCTGTTCGGCGCGGTAGACGATCGCCATCCCGCCCATGCCGAGGACGTCATCGATGCGATAGCCCCCGAGAACGTCTCCACGCCCCAACATCGTCATCTCGATGCTCACTTAAGCACGCCCCCAGGCCTGAATTTCACGTATCAGCTGGTGGAATCCTACGGCAGGGCCGATGGCGCAGACCTACGGCGAGCCCCACGCCGGGGCTCCTGACCAAACAGCCGGGATCAATCACCGTGTTCGTTCGGCCTGCCCTCGCGTGTGAGAGTCGCCCAGTTGAGCAGCAGGATCGCCTGCTCAGCCGTGAGCCCGATCGTCGGCTCGGTCTGCACCAACAGCGTCGGGGCCGAGCGCAGCTCTGCCCATTCTCGGCATTCCTGATCGAGGGCGTCATCGATCCATGCAAGCGGACGCCCAGCGGCGTGGGCCTCGATCGCGTCGAGCTTCCAATGGGCGTTGGAACGGCCCGGGGAACGCTCAAAGGTCAGGTGTGGCAGGCCCGCAGGGAGGCCCAGCAGGCGGGGGAGATGTTCGTCGGCCTTCTCCTCCCAGCCGCTGGCCCAGACAAGGTCGAAGGCGATCGAGAGATCTAGCAGGTGAGCGGCGGCTGTGGCCGAAAGGAAGTGGGGTATGCCATCGATTGAATGGAAGCTCCCGCCGGCACCCAGCGTCGAGCTCCCCGGCGGTCCTCCGAACAGCGAGATGACCCCATCGATGTCCACCATCAGCAACGGTCTGGACGTCGCCCCGAACCTCGTCCCGGCTGTTTCGACGGAGGTCCCCTGGGGCACTACTGTCCCAATGTTTTCGGGCACTTGGGCTGTTCCCACACGGTCTTTAGCTCGCATAGAGGTAGCGACAGGTACTCTCCACGGGCCGGTTGATCCGGCTAGCTCCCCGCGACGGAGTAAAGCAATGTCCCCCCCGATCCGATGCCTTTCCCCGTCGCACACGCCCCCACCATGACCCTGGATATCGGAATACTCCTCGCCCTCGCCTGCGCCTTCGTGGCGAATCTGGGCTTCTTCTACAAGCACAAGGGTGCCAATTCGGTGCCCAAGGTCCAGGTCAGCCACCCGTTTCGCTCGGTCCGGGCCCTCTACTCGTCGAAGTGGTTCACCCTGGGGATGATCACGGCGACTGCCAGCTGGGGCCTGCATGTCGGAGCCCTGGCGCTGGCGCCGATGTCCGTCGTCCAGGTCTCGCTTGCCGCCGGGGTCGTCTTCATCGCCGTCATGGCCGAGCGCCTGTTCGGCTTCGAGGTCGGCAAGCGCCAGTGGATCGGGCTCAGCCTGACCGCCGCGGGCCTCGTCCTGCTGGGCATCACGCTGCCGGCCATGCACGGCGCGCACGACCACTTCTCGCAGGCCGCGATGATCTCCTTCGAGGCCGGCCTGTTCGGGCTGGGAGGCCTGTTGATCATGGGCCCGCGGATGGGCGGGCCGGTCGAGCACCACGGCATCATGCTGGGCGCCGCCTCGGGAATCCTCTTCGGTGTCTCCGACACGGCCATCAAGGCCCTCACAGGCATCACCGGCTCCCACGGCCTTCTGGGCCTCGCCCTCAGCCCCTGGCTGGGTGTGGCGATCCTCGCCTCGATCGTCGCCTTCTTCGCCTCGGCTCGCGGCCTGCAGGACGGCGACGCCGTGCCGGTGATCGCCGTGACCGGCACCGCCGCGAACATCTCGGGCATCGCAGGCGGGATCCTCGTCTTCGGTGACCCGATGGCCGGAAGTGCCCTCGGCGTGACCCTCCAGGCCATCGCTTTCGTGCTCGTAATCGTCGCTTCGGCGCTCATGCCCGCACCGGTTCGTGCGACCAGCGTCGCTCAGTCGGCCTAGCACTGCTAGCATCTTCGCCCGATGCCGACTACCTCGCAGCTTGTGCGCAAGGGCCGTGTTGCCCCAAAGAAGAAGGTTGCCACTCCGGGCCTGAAGTCGGGCAAGGGTCGCAAGAAGAAGGTCGCCGCCCCTCAGCGCCGTGGCGTCTGCACTCGCGTCTACACGACGACGCCGAAGAAGCCTAACTCCGCCCTGCGCAAGGTCGCCCGTGTGCGGATCTCCGGTTCGATGGAGGTCACCGCCTATATCCCCGGCGAGGGTCACAACCTGCAGGAGCACTCGGTCGTGCTCGTACGCGGTGGTCGTGTCAAGGATCTCCCCGGTGTGCGCTACAAGGTCGTTCGCGGGACGCTCGACGCCGCAGGCGTCAGCGACCGCAAACAGGGCCGTTCGCAGTACGGCGTGAAGAAGAAATAGATGCCCCGCCGCGCGCCCGCCCAGATCCGCCCCGTCGAGGCGGACCCCGTACACCGCTCCAAGCTGGTTCAGCAGGTCATCAACAAGGTCATGCTGGACGGCAAGAAGTCAACGGCCGAGCGGATCGTCTACGACGCCCTCGCCCTGATCGGCGAGCGCAGCGACAAAGACCCAATCGAGACACTTGAGGCCTCCATCAAAGCGCTGACCCCGACGCTCGAGGTCAAATCGCGTCGGGTCGGTGGCGCGACCTACCAGGTCCCCGTCGAGGTCGCCTCGCGCAGGGCCCGCACGCTGGCCGTGCGCTGGCTCGTCGAGTTTGCCCGCCAGCGTCGCGAGAAGACGATGGCTCAGCGGCTCGCCAACGAGCTTCTCGACGCGATCTCCCAGCAGGGCGGCGCCTACAAGCGCAAGGACGACATCTACCGCATGGCCCAGGCCAACAAGGCCTTCGCGCACTACCGCTGGTAGCGACTCCTAGCTGCCTGGCTTGACCCAGGCGAGCATGCTTCCCCCGTCTCCCCGATGTACACGGCGAGCGGCCGCCAGATCGCCCGTCAAACGGCCGAGCCCCTCGCTCAGCTCCTCGGGGTGATCGCGCTCCATCCGCTCGAAGAAGCTCGTCTGCGACCGGCGACTCTCGTCGAGGATCAGCTCAGGACGCGTCGTCATGGCCGCCAGCGACCCATCGAGCATGTCCGTGTAGTCGACCTTCGAGAGCGTTGGCTCCCGGCAGCATCCCAAGCAGCCGCTCGAGCGGCGGGTGGGTCTCATAGAGCCAGCTGCGTGAGCTGGGGAAGTAGTCGATATCCAGGAATCGGCGATGTCCCGCGCAGTGAAGACCATCAGCGCGAGCCTTCCTTCCGGTATGAGGGACGCGTCGGCCTCGCTCACGCTGAGCTCGGGCCGATCCACATGGTGGAGCATCGAGATCAGCATCACCGCGTCGACGCTCTCGATCCTCGAGTGGCAACTGCTGCGCGTCGCTGACGACGCTCGGCAGGCCCTTCGCCGCCTGGGAGAGCATCGCCGCCGAGCGATCCAGGACCTTCGGCTCCCAGCCCTCGGCGGCCAGGGCCAGGGCGTAGTTGCCGGTCCCGCCCCCGACGTCCAGGAGCCGTCGTCCGGGTGCCCCCTCGAGGGCCCGGCGCAGGGGGGAGAGGACAGACGGGCTGGCGCCCCGAGTCGAGTCGTAGGCGATCGCCTGGCG
>CAWIGW010000003.1:0-780812 GCA_963835865.1 uncultured Solirubrobacteraceae bacterium | reverse complement strand
GGCGTAACGACTTCAGCGCTGTCTCAACGAGGAGCTCGGTGAAATTGCAGTCTCGGTGAAGATGCCGAGTACCCGCGGCTAGACGGAAAGACCCCGTGAACCTTTACTACAACTTGGTATTGGGATTCGGTGCATTTCGCTCAGGATAGGTGGGAGGCTTTGAAGCATCGGTTGCGGCCGATGTGGAGCCGACCTTGAGATACCACCCTTGGTGTATTGGATTTCTAACAGCGCGCCGTGAATCCGGGCGCTGGACAGTTCCAGGCGGGTAGTTTGACTGGGGCGGTCGCCTCCCAAAATGTAACGGAGGCGCACAAAGGTTCCCTCATCACGGTTGGAAATCGTGTGTAGAGCGTAAAGGTAGTAAGGGAGCTTGACTGCGAGACTGACAAGTCGAGCAGGTGCGAAAGCAGGTCTTAGTGATCCGGCGGTAGCAAGTGGAAGTGCCGTCGCTCAACGGATAAAAGGTACTCCGGGGATAACAGGCTTATCGGGCCCAAGAGTCCACATCGACGGCCCGGTTTGGCACCTCGATGTCGGCTCGTCGCATCCTGGGGGTGGAGTTGCTCCCAAGGGTTGGGCTGTTCGCCCATTAAAGCGGTACGCGAGCTGGGTTCAGAACGTCGTGAGACAGTTCGGTCCCTATCTGCCGTGGGCGTTGGAGAATTGAGAGGATTTGTCCCTAGTACGAGAGGACCGGGATGAACGCACCTCTGGTGTATCTGTTGTCCTGCCAAGGGCATCGCAGGTTAGCTACGTGTGGATCGGATAACCGCTGAAAGCATCTAAGCGGGAAGCCGGCCTCAAGATGAGTTCTCCCATCCCCTAGAGGGAGTAAGACCCCTGGTAGACCACCAGGTTGATAGGCCGGATCTGGAAGGACGGCAACGTCTGTAGGAGACCGGTACTAATGGGTCGAGGGCTTGACGGATTTTTATTGATACCCGGTGTGGCGCTGTGCAGTTTTGAAGGACCGGGAGGCTTGGTCTCTCGCGTTTTTCCGGTGGCTTTAGCGAGGGGGAGACACCTCTTCCCATTCCGAACAGAGCAGTTAAGCCCCTCAGCGCCGATGGTACTTGGCTTGAAAGGGCCTGGGAGAGTAGGACGCCGCCGGTTTTTTCATCAGTCGAGCCACCTGCGGGTGGCTCGGCGTCGTTAAAGGCTGACCTGTCCGTCGGCGTCGATGGTCCAGTGCGGATTGTGAGCAACCTCCCAGGGGTGGCCGTCGGGGTCGTGGAACATCCCCGCGTAGCCGCCCCAGAAGGTGGCGGCCGGCTCCCTGGCGACCATCGCACCGGCAGCGCGAGCCTCGGCGATCACCTGATCGACCTCCTGCGGGGAACGGACGTTGTGCGCCAGCGTGATGCCGCCGAAGCCCCCGTTGTCGGTCAGGACGCTGTCCTCGGCGAGTCTCTCACGGCTCCAGAGGCCCAGAACCATCCCGCCGGCCTGAAAGAAGACGACATCGTCCTCGGGGCCGGCACCGGTGCTCCACCCGAGGGCCTCATAGAAGGTGCGCGCACGGGTCAGATCTGCCACGCCGAGTGTGACGAGGGTGATCCGCGGATCCATGCGTTGGAGGCTAGCGGGAGGCAGCCGGTCCCGGTGTGAGGAGGGCCGCCGTGGCACGAGCCGTCCCCCGCGCCCATTCGCCGGTGGTCAGCATCCCGACCGCCAGGATCAGCAATCCCAGCCCGGAGATCATCCACCAGACGGGGTGGGTCGCCGCGGCGAAACCAGGACCGAAGGCCTGCCCGCCGCTGGCACCCGCGACGGCGCCCATCACGGCGATGCCCAGTGTCTGTCCCACCTGGCGACTGGTGGAGGCGACCGCCGATGCCACCCCGGCCTGCGCGGCGGGCATGCCCGAGAGAGCCGTGTTGGTGATAGGCGTGTTGACCAGGCCGAAACCGACGCCGAACAACGCATATGAGCCGAACAGGAGGGCAATGGGCGTGTCCGGGGCCAGCCCCGTCAGCAGGAGCGGGCTGATCGTCATCGCCAGCCCCGCCCCGATCAGTGGCCAGCGCGGTCCCCGGCGTCCCACGATCCGGCCCGAGACGGGGGCCAGGATGATCGCCATGGCGGCGATCGGCAGCGTGTAGAGGCCGGCGTGGAAGGCCGAGAGGTGGCGGACCTCCTGCAGATAGAGGGTGTTGAGGAACAGGTAGCCGCCCAGAGCCGCGAAGGCGCAGACGGCGATCACGCTCGCACCCGAGAATGGGGCGCTGCGGAAGAAGCGGACTTCCAGGAGCGGTTCTGAGCGGCGCAGCTCGTAGGCGATCAGGCCCAGGAAGGCCAGGGCCGATACCCCGAAGAGCGAGAGGATCTCGGTCGAGGCCCAGCCGCGGGACTGCCCCTCGATGATCGCGTAGACGAGCGAGGACAGCGCCAGGATCACGAGGATCTGGCCGACCGGATCGATCCTCCTTGGATGCTCGGCCCGGGACTCGGGGACGAACATCCTCGTCAGCAGCAGAGCGGCGATTCCGATCGGCAGGTTGACCAGGAAGACGAAGCGCCAGCCGACCGTGTCCACCAGGGCACCGCCGAGGACCGGCCCCAGGGCCAGGCTGATGCCGACGACCCCCGCCCACACACCGATCGCCTGTGCCCGCTCGCGAGGGTCCTCGAAGACGTTGCGGATGATCGACATGGCCACCGGGTTGAGCATCGAGCCACCCACCGCCTGAAGGGCGCGGGCCGCCACCAGCACGCCGAGGCTCCCCGCGGCCGCGCAGAGCCCCGATCCGAGCGTGAAGACGACCAGGCCGACGCTGAAGATCCGCTTTCGTCCCACCCGGTCTCCCGTCGAGCCGGCCAGCATCAGCAGGCTGGCGATAACCAGCGTGTAGGAGTCGATCGTCCACTGCAGGCCCGAAAGTGGGGCATCCAGCGAGATGTGGATCGCCGGCAGGGCGACGTTGACGATGGTCGTGTCCAGGCTGACGATCAGGACGCTCATCGAACAGATCGCCAGGATCAGCAGGCGCCGGCGCCGGGGAACCGCAGGTGTGGTCTCGGGGTACGCCTCTGACATGAGATCTCAGGCTAGTGGCCGGGGTGGCAAGCCCCGCGCGCTCCACCCCGGGGGGCTCTCAGCTGCGGCTGTGGCGGTCGCACCCCGAGGGGCTCAGTCGGGCCGCGCGCGTCTCCGTGCGCCCGGCCCGCCCGTGCTGCCCCTCGGGGTACGTGCCACGGCACGCGAGACCGGGCGTCTCGCGTGGGGCCCTCGCGGCAATCCCTTGCCGGACGGGCCGACCGTTTGAAACGGGGGAGAGGCAGAACTGCACCGCCGGCGTATCCAGTCCCGGCCGGCGCCTCTCGGACCGCCTGCGCAGGGGCACCCGGTGCGGGTGAACCGGCATGGATGGCTCGTTCCGGTCGACCTCCCAGTCGACTGTGATGTCGTCCTCGAGCATGAGGAACGAGCGGGCCAGGTCCAGCGCACTGAGCGCCCTCTGGGCAAGTGGTGATGTCCGCAGTGATGAGAACATGTGTTCGTAAGCTAGGAGCGGCTGCGGACGGAAGTTCCGCGAACATGCGTCCGCGTGCCCTCCGGGTCTCCCGAAAGGCTTTCCAGAGCCGAATCTGACGTCTCCAGCTGCAACGGAACTTGCAGCTGGCCCCGCGCCTGCACCACCCGGCACGAGGGGAAGACCTTTGTCCCGCAATGCAGGTGGACGGGCTCCGGGATCGAAGTTGACCCGAGAAGATGGCTGTTAGGCTCTCCGAACGCGGCGTCCAGGGTCCAATCGTGGCTCACCGACGGCGTCCCAAGCTCATGGAGAAGTTCGTCATCGAAGGCGGCGCGCCGCTGTCCGGCACGATGGTTCCGGCCGGGAACAAGAATGGCGCGCTCCCAATCCTGGCCTCGTGCGTCCTGACCGACGACGAGGTGATCGTCGGCAATGTCCCCCGCATCCGGGACGTCGAGGCGATGCTCGAGATCCTCAGGGCGATCGGCGTGGAGGTCTCGTGGCGGGGCCCCAACGAGGTATCCCTCTGTGCGGCCAAGGTCAACCGGGTCGAGATCGACCGTGAGCTGGCCGAGCAGATCCGCGCGTCCTTCCTGCTGGCCGGGCCTCTGCTGGCCCGCTTCCACCGAGCCGTCATGCCACCGCCCGGTGGCGACGTGATCGGCCGCCGGCGCCTGGACCCGCATCTGGACGCCTTCCGTGCCATGGGGGCCGTGACGGACTGCGGGCGCGAGATCGTCCTGACGGCGCCCAAGGGGCTGCGATCGACGGACGTCTTCATGGACGAGCCCTCGGTGATGGCCACCGAGAACGCGCTGATGGCGGCCGCCCTGATCCCGGGCACGACGGTCATCGGCAATGCCGCCTGCGAGCCCCATGTCCAGGACCTGGCCCGGATGCTCGTGAAGATGGGCGCCGACATCCAGGGGATCGGCTCGAACCTCGTGACGGTCAACGGGGCCGCGAAGCTCTCCGGCTGCGTTCACCGTGTGGCCCCGGATCACATCGAGATCGGCAGCTTCATGGCGCTGGCCGGCGTGACCGGCGGCGAACTGAGGATCAAGGACACGGTTCCGGGGGACATCCGGATGATCCGCCTGGTCTTCGAACGCCTGGGGCTGCGTTCGGAACTGCAGAACAACGATGTGATCGTCCCCGGTGGGCAGAAGCTCGTGGTCCAGGCGGACGTGGGCGAATACAAGAGCAAGATCCAGGACGGCCCCTGGCCGGCCTTCCCCGCCGACCTGACCTCGATCGCCGTGGCGCTCGCGACGCAGGCCGAGGGCTCGATCCTGGTCCACGAGTGGATGTTCGAGAACCGCCTGATCTTCGCGGACAAGCTGATCCTGATGGGTGCCGACATCGTCATGTGCGACCCCCACAGGGCAATCGTCACGGGCCCCCGTCGCCTACGTGGCGAGCGGGTCGAGTCGCCGGACATCCGGGCCGGAATGGCCATGCTGCTGGCAGCCCTCTGCGCCGACGGACGCAGCGAGATCGGCAACATCCGCCAGATCGACCGCGGCTATGAGCGCATCGATGAGCGCCTCCGGGACCTTGGGGCGCGCATCGAGCGCGTGGCCACGGAGCCGGTCCACGCGTAACCTCGGGGTCCGATGATCCACCCCATACCCAGCGGCACGCGTGACGTGCTCCCAGATGAGACGCGCGAGGCGCGCGCGATCACCGACGCCCTGAGGGGGGTCTTCGAGCGCCACGGCTACGGCGAGATCTACACGCCGGCACTCGAGTATGAGTCTGTCCTGGCGCGCGCCGACATGGCCGAAGCCAAGCCCGCCTACAGGCTCTTCGACGAGTGCGGGGCGACACTGGTGCTGCGCTCGGACATGACCGTCCCGATCGCCAGGGTCGTGGCGACGCGCTACGCCCACGCCGAGCCGCCCCTGCGTTTCTGTTACTTCGCTCACTGCTACCGCGGCGTGGCTCCCTCGCGCGGACAGCCACGCGAGCTGCTGCAGGCCGGGCATCGAGCTGATCGGCTCGCCCGCCCCCGACGGCACCGCCGAGGCGCTGACGGTCCTCTGCCATGCGCTGGACGCGACCGGCCTGAAGGACTACCGGATCGGTCTGGGTGATGCCTCGCTCTATCCGGCTCTGATGTCCAGGCTGGCAGTGCCGGTGCAGGCCCGTGAGAAGCTGCTCTCGGCGCTTGTCCTGCGCGACTTCGTGGGGCTTGCGCAGGAGCTCGAGTCGTCGGGCATCACCGGCGAGGCGGCCGAGCTGCTGATCGAGGTGCCGCAGCGCCGCGGAGGTCCCGAGATCCTCAGCGACACGCCCGCGCCGGCCGAGGAGGCCGTGACAGGTCTGCGCCTGGTGCACGAGCTGCTCGAGCCGCGGGTCGCCGAGCGGGTGATCTTCGATCTGGGCCTGATCCGGAACATCGGCTACTACACGGGCGCCGTCTTTGACGTCTATGACCCCGGCCCTCGGCGCGCCTATCGGCGGAGGGGGGCGCTACGACGATCTGCTGGGGCGTTTCGGGCGGCGACCTCCCGGCCGTCGGCTTCGCGCTGGGCATAGACCGCCTTCACCTCGCCCTGGCGGGCGAGGAGCGCGGCACGGGGGCCCTGCTGGCCGGGCGCGCCGAGGACGGCTCGTGACACCCGTCAACGGGCTCGACGATCGCCGTGCCCCGGGGAGCCCTGTTCGGCGGCACCGTCGAGCTGCTCGAGGCACTCGGGCTGGATGTGGCCGAGCTGCGCTCCAACGACCGCAAGCTGCTCTTCGAGGACATCGGCGTGATCACCATGCGCCCCTCGGATGTCCCGACCTACGTCGAGGCCGGCGCGGCCGACCTCGGCGTGACGGGCAAGGACGTCCTGCTCGAGCAGGCCGCCCAGAGCCGCGGCGAGGACGGCCGCGAGGTCTATGAGCTGCTCGATCTGGGCTATGGCCGCTGCACGATGGTCCTGGCCACCAAGGACGGCCCCGACCCCTCCGTCGAGGCGCTTCGCCGCCTGGGCGTGATGCGGGTCGCGACCAAGTACCCGAAGATCGCCGCCCGCCACCTCGAGGAGACGGGCCGCCAGGCGGAGATCGTCGAGGTCAAGGGATCGGTCGAGCTCGCGCCGCTTACGGGGATCTGCGAGGCGATCGTCGACCTGACCGCCACCGGCTACGACCCTGAGGGAGAACAACCTGGTCATCCGCGAGGAGATCCTCGTCTGCACCGCCCGCCTGATCGCCAACCCGGTCTCGCACAAGCTCAAGGCGCGGCGCAATCGACGATCTGCAGGGCCGTCTGCGGGCCCTGCCCGAGCCTGACGGCCTGAAGATGGCCATCGAGCGACTCGACGGCGGGCAGGTGGCCGCGCTGGGCGAGCCCTCGGCCGTCGCGGCGCGGCTTCGCGCGCTCGTCGCGGCGGCGCCTCGGTGGCCGAGCAGGTCGCTGAGATCATCGCCGGCCGTCCGCGAGGGCGGTGAGCAGGCCGTCCTCGACTACACCAGGCGCTTCGACACGGCCGGCGGCGGAGCCGGGGCCGCTGCTGGTCTCCCAGGAGGAGCTCGACGGGGCGATCAGCCAACTTCCGCTCGAGCTGGTCGCCGGGCTGCAGGTCGCGATCGCCAACGTCGCCACGGGTCGCCGAGGCGGGAGTCGGGCAGGAGGGGACGCGTCCAGCTCCCCCAGGGCCAGACGCATTCGCCTGCGCGAGGTGCCCGTCGGGTCCGCCGCGGTCTATGTGCCCGGTGGCCGCGCCCCCTACCCGAGCACCGTCGTGATGGGTGTCGTCACGGCTCGGGCGGCCGGCGTGATCGACGTCGTCGTCTGCGCCCCGCCCGGACCGGGCGGCGCCATCGACCCGGCGATCCTCGGCACCTGCAGGCTCTGCGGCGTCGAACGGGTCTACCGGATGGGCGGCGCCCAGGCGATCGCGGCGCTGGCACTGGGCACCGAGACGGTCCGGCCGGTCGACGTGATCGTCGGGTCCCGGGCAACCTCTACGTGCAGGAGGCCAAGCACCAGCTCTCGACGCTCGTCGGGATCGACGGCTTCGCGGGCCCCTCTGATCTGCTGGTCGTCCTCGGCGCGCGAGGTCGGCGAGCGGGAGATCACGGCTGGCCGGCCTGGACATGCTGGCCCAGGGAGAGCACGGAGCGGGCAGCCTGGTCGTCGGCGGTCTCACCCTCGGGCGAGGTCTGCGATGCGCTGGCGAGCTCGCTCGAGCAGATGATCCTGCGAGCGCCCGACCGTCGGGGACGCCGCCTTCGCGGTCGTCGAGGCCCCATCGCCGAGGGGAGCCATCGCGCTCGCCAATGCCTTCGCCCCCGAGCACCTCGAGCTGATCGGCGGCGAGGTCGAGGCGCTCTCAGCGATCGTCCAATCGGCCGGCTGCCTGTTCGTCGGCGCCGAGTCCGCGACGGCCTTCGGGGACTATGTCGTCGGCTCGAACCACATCCTCCCGACCGACGGTGCGGCCCGTTTCGCCTCGGGTCTGACTCCCCGCCACTTCCGCCGCCGGATGACCGAGGTGAGGGTCGGTGGCGGTGCCGCGAAGCTGGCCGCCGCCGGCGCGCCGATCGCCCGGGCCGAGGGCTTCGAGGTCCACGCCGAATCGATGGAGGCCCGTGTAGTGGAGAATGAGTCGCAATGAGCCGCACAGCCACGATCGAGCGCAGGACGGGAGAGACGGATGTCCGCCTCTCAATGACCCTCGAAGGGAGCGCCAACGGCACCCGCGAGACGGGCGTCGGCTTCCTCGATCACATGCTCGACCTGCTCGCCCGCCACGGCCGGCTGGACCTGGACGTCAAGGTCACGGGCGACCTGCAGACGGGGTCCCACCACACCGCCGAGGACACGGCGATCGTGCTCGGACAGGCGCTCGATCGGGCGCTGGGCGACCGCTCGGGGATCGTCCGCTATGGCGCGGCGACCGTGCCGATGGACGAGGCCCGGGCGAGTTGCGCCATCGACATCTCCGGGCGTCCCTTCACGCTGTTCGAGGCCGAGCTGCCGCCGGGCGCCACAGGCGGCTTCGAGCACGAGCTGACCGAGGAGTTCTTCCGTGCCCTGGCCAATGCGGCCAAGCTGACGCTCCACCTGCGCGTCGAGGCGGGTAGCAACGCCCACCACATGATCGAGGCGGCCTTCAAGGCCTTCGCCAGGGCGCTGCGCCAGGCGGTCTCGATCGACCCCGATGAGACGGGGGTGCCCAGCACCAAGGGCACGCTGACCGCATGAGCCTGATGGTGACCGATCCGGCGGAGATCGCGATCGTCGACTACGGCATGGGCAACCGCCGGTCCGTCGAGAAGGCCCTCGAGCATGTCGGGGCGCGGACGATCGTCAGCTCCGACCCCGACCGGCTGGCCGGCGCCGCCGGCCTGATCGTCCCCGGTGTCGGTGCCTTCCCACGGGCGATGGCGAACCTCGAGCGCCTGGGCCTCGCGGAGCTGATCCGCGACCGGGTTGCCGCGGGCACTCCCGTCCTGGGGATCTGCCTGGGGATGCAGCTGGCCTTCGAGCGCTCCACCGAGCTGGGCGGGGCCGAGGGGCTGGGGCTGATCGCCGGCGAGGTCAGGCCGCTGGCGGCCGACGGGCTGAAGCTGCCGCACATCGGCTGGAACGAGGTCACCTTCTCGGAGCCCGCCTCGCCTCTGACGCGCAAACCTTCCGGCGCGCTGTGCCTTCTACCACGTCCACTCGCTTGCACCCGTTCCCTCCGACCGCGCCGACGTGCTGGGCACGGCGGAGTACGGGGAGCGCTTCGTCACGGCCGTCAGGAAGGGCTCCTTCTACGGCGTCCAGTTTCACCCCGAGAAGTCCTCGGCGGCGGGCCTGAGGATGCTCCAGAACTTCGCGGGGCTCTGCGTCGGGGCCGGAGCGCCCCTCGGCCGGTGAGGCTCTACCCGGCGATCGACATCCTCGAGGGCAGCGCAGTGCGCCTCGTCCGTGGGGACTTCGCAGGCCAAGAAGATCTACGAGGCCGATCCGCTGGCGGCCGCCATGGCATGGGTCGAGGGCGGGGCGGAGGTGCTCCATGTCGTCGACCTCGACGGTGCCAGGCAGGGGGCGCCCGTCAACCTCGAGCAGATCGCCAGGATCGCCGCCGAGTGCGGTGTCCCGGTCCAGTACGGAGGGGGACTGCGAAGCGCCGGCGCGGTGGAGCGGGCGCTGGGCGCCGGGGCCTGGCGGGTGATCATCGGAACGGCCGCCTTCACCGACCCGGGGATGCTGAGCGAGGTGCTGACGCTGACAGACCCCGGGCAGGTGGCGGTGGCGGTGGACGTCCGCGGCGGCATGGTCGCGACCCACGGCTGGCTGCAGACGACCGAGACGCGCGCCCGGGACGCCTTCGCGGGGCTGCGCGAGCTGGGCGTGCGGGACTTCGTATTCACGAACATCGATCACGATGGGATGCTCGACGGAGCCAACCGCGAGGAGGTCATCCGGGTGGCCGGCGAGGCGGGGGAGGGCAGCCTGGTCTTCTCGGGCGGCATCGGGACGCTCGAGGACCTCGAGCGGCTCGCCGCGCTGCGCGCCGAGCTCGGCCTGGAAGGGCTGGAGGGAGTGATCGTCGGTACCGCCCTCTACGAGGGCCGCTTCACGATCCCCGAGGCTCGGACTGCGCTGGGGCTACGGTGAGCCCGTGCACTACAAGCGTGTAATCCCCTGTCTCGACGTGGACGCCGGGCGCGTCGTCAAGGGTGTCGAATTCCTCGATATCCGCGATGCCGGCGACCCGGTCGAGCTGGCCTGCCACTACGACCGGGAGGGAGCCGACGAGCTGGTCTTCCTGGACATCACGGCCACCCACGAGAAGCGGGACACGATCGCCGCCCTGGCACGGCGGACGGTCGATGAGGTCTTTGTCCCCTTCACCATCGGCGGCGGGATCCGATCGATCGAGGATGCGCAGGCCGTGCTGGACGCGGGCGCGGACAAGGTCTCGGTCAACTCCGCGGCTCTCCAGCGCCCCGAGCTGCTCAACGAGCTGGCCGAGGTATTCGGCGCGCAGTGCGTCGTCCTGGCAATCGACGCCAAAGCAGAACGCCGGCGAAGGGGCGACCGGGGAGGGGGGCTGGGAGGCCTATCTGGCAGGGGGCCGCACGCCGACGGGCCGGGACGTCCTCGAGTGGGCCCGTGAGGCGGTCGAGCGTGGCGCGGGGGAGATCCTGCTGACCAGCATGGACCGAGACGGGACCAATGACGGGTATGACCTTCCCCTGACATCGGCCGTGGCGGAGGCCGTCGGCGTGCCGGTTATAGCCTCCGGTGGCGCCGGAGAGCTCGAGCATCTCGCCGAGGCTCTCCGAGCGGGCGCCGACGCGGTCCTCTGCGCCTCGATCTTCCACTACGGGCAGCACACGGTCGCCGAGGCCAAGAGCTATCTGGCCGCCGCCGGGATCCCGGTGCGCGAGGCCTGAGGAGCGCCTGGACGATGGGGGAGAACCGCACGATTGCCGGGCCTCGCGAGGTCCTGGAGCGCCTGGCGGCCGTCCCGGGCGGGCCGGAGCTGCTGGACCTCGCGCGGGAGCGGGGAGACATCGCCCTGGTCGGCGGCGCCGTCAGGGATCTGCTCTGCGGGATGCAGCCGCGGGAGCTCGATGTGACGGTCGCCCCGGGGACATCCGCGGCGGCCGCCCACAGCCTGGCCGCCTCGATCCCCGAGCAGCGAGGTGAGGAGCCCATCGAGCCGACGCTCCACGATCGTTTCGGCACGGCCTCGGTGGCCTGGGCGGATGGACGGGTCGACATCGCCGAGCGGCGTGCCGAGAGCTACCCCGCCCCGGGAGCGCTGCCCGACGTCAGAGCCGGAACGCTGGAGGAGGACCTCGCCAGACGCGACTTCACCGTCAATGCGATCACGATTCCGCTGGGCGGGAGGCGCAGCGGCGAGCTGATCGCCTCCGAGCACGCCCTGGAAGACCTCGAAGCGGGCCGCCTGCGGGTCCTGCATGACGAGAGCTTCCTCGACGACCCGACCCGGATGATGCGCCTTGCCCGCTACCGGGCCAGGCTGGGACTCGAGATCGAGCCGCACACACTCGAGCTTGCGAGGGCGGCGCTGTCGGCGGGCGCCCTCGGGACGGTCTCGGGAACGCGCATCGCATCGGAGCTGTGGCTCTTCACCGAAGAGGCCGACACGGCGGCCTTCACGGCGCTGGGTGAGCTCGGTGTGCTCGAGGCGCTGGGCCTGCCGGCTCGCTTCGACGCCGAGCTTCATGCGGAGGTCTCCCCGCTGATGCCAGATGACGGGATCTTCGAAGCGCTGGACCTCTGTGTCCTCTTTCATCCGCCCGGCGGCGAGGCTCACCCGACTGTCGAGTCGGCCGAGCGCGCTGATGGAGAGCTTCGGGTTCATCGCCGAGCTGCGCGCGAGGTTGCTCGCGGCGGCGTTCGGCGTCGATCAGATCGCGGCACGGATCGAGCCCGGGAGCAGTCCATCGGAACTCCACGCACTGCTCCGAACCCGCCCGCCGGAGGGGGTGGCGATGATCGCTGCCCTGGCGGCCCGCCGCTCTCCCGCCGCCGGGCGAGCGGTCGGGCGCTGGCTCTCCGAGCTGCGCCACATCACGCTGGAGATCGACGGCGGAGATCTCCTCGCCGCGGGCATCCCCGAGGGGCCCGAGATCGGGCAGCGCCTCGAGCGCGCCCTTGCAATGAGGCTGGACGGGCAGGTCAAGCCGGGGCGCGATCCCGAGCTCAGGGCCGCCCTGGAGGCCGAGCTGTGAGCGCCACCCTGCTGAGCGCCGAGCTCCCCGGGGGCGGGCATGCGCTGTTCACGACACGGGCCGACGGGAACATGTCCAGCACAGGCGGAGGGGATCCGCAGAACGGCCGGGAGAACCGCGACCGCCTGCGCCGAATGCTCCAGGCGCAGGGGCTGGCGCGAGGCTTCCAGGTGCACGGGACAGATGTGGCCCGGGTGCGTCAGCTCGTCCAGGACGAACCAGGGAACGATGGCCTGGCCGAGGCCGACGGGCAGGCGACCGGCGTAAGAGGGCTCGCGGTGATGGTCCTCGCAGCCGACTGTCTGGCGGTGGCCCTCGGCTGCGAGGGTGCTGTCGCGGTTGTCCACGCCGGCTGGCGGGGCTTGGCGGCCGGCGTACTCGAGCAGGGTGTGGCCGCACTTCGAGACCTGGGAGGGGAGGGGCCGATCGGTGCCGCCCTGGGTCCCTGCGCGGGCGCCTGCTGCTACGAGGTTGGGCCGGAGGTGCACCGGGCTCTGGGCCGGCCCGGACCGAGGGGCACGGTGGACCTGAGGGCGATCGCCTCCGATCGCCTCAGAGAGGCGGGCGTGGGGGAGATCGCCCAGCGGGGTGGCTGCACGATCTGCGAGCAGCGCTTCTTCTCCCACCGCCGCGAAGGCGACCGGGCCGGGCGAATGGCGGGGGTCGCATGGTTGAGCTGATCCGCGGTCTGCATGCCGAACGGGTCAGGCAGAACCTGACCCGGCTCAGCGAGGAGATCGGCGCGGCCGTCAGGGAGTCGCCGGCCGGGCGCGATCTCCCCGGCCGCGAACGGGTCGAGATCCTTGCGGCGACCAAGTACGTCGCCTGCGAGGAGCTCGGGACACTGTCCGAGGCGGGCATCCGCCTGGTCGGTGAGAACAGGGCCCAGGACCTCGCCGAGAAGGCCGCCTCCCACGAGGGCCTGTTCGAATGGGACTTCATCGGGCAGCTCCAGAGCCGCAAGGTGAAGGTGATCGTGCCCCATGTCCGCCTGATCCATTCGCTCGCCTCGTGGTCGGCGCTGCGCGAGCTCGAGCGCCACCGCGAGCTGGCAAGACCCGGGCTGGAGCTCCTGCTGGAGGTCAATGTGGCGCGTGAGGAGGGAAAGGCCGGCATCGCTCCCGAGGAGATCGATTCCTACATCGCCGCAGCGCCGTTCCCCGTAACGGGGCTGATGACGATGCCGCCCTACGCCTCGGACCCCGAGCAGAGCCGGCCCTGGTTCGCCGCGCTGCGCCGGCTGGCGGACGCCCATGGCCTGACGCGCCTCTCGATGGGGACCTCCCAGGACTATCTCGTCGCGGTCGGGGAGGGAGCCACCATCGTGCGAATCGGCACGAAACTATATGATCAGGGTGTCCACCGGCCCTCCTGACGGTCGGCGAATTACTAGCATCTGCAGGGAATCCGGTTCGCCGGGCGAACACGGAGAAGAACTATGGCCTTCCGGGACTCCTGGCACAGCGCACTCGTCTACTTCGGCCTCGCCGAGGAGTATCAGGACGACTATGAGGACGAGGCGGCCCCTGAGGCCGAGATCGAGGACCGCTACCGCGAGCGTCCCAATGTCCGGCGCCTGCGCAAACGGCGTGACGAGTACGACGACATCTTCGCCGAGGACGACGACGAAGACGCACCGCCGTCACGCCGCTCGGGCCGCGCCGGAGGCTCGACGACCGTCCTGAAGCCGGTCTCCAGCAGGGCCAACGGGGACGTCCGGGTACACCTGGTGGTGCCCAAGTCGTTCAACGACGCCCAGCAGATCGCGGACAAGTTCAAGGACTCGATCCCCGTGATCCTCAACCTCCAGAGCTCCGACACCGACCTCTCCAAGCGCCTGATCGACTTCGCCTCGGGCCTCACCTACGCTCTCGACGGTGGCATGCAGCGAATCGCCGACAAGGTGTTCATGCTGACCCCCCGCAACGTCGAGATCTCCGCCGAGGAGCGGGCCCGCCTGATCGAGAAGGGCTTCTTCAACCAGTCCTGAGGCGTGATCTCCGGCGCCTCGCGGCGTCCCCCGCGACAACTTCGATGGATAGGGTGACCGGGCTATGAAGATCGGACTCATCGGCTGCGGGAACATGGCCCGGGCGCTCGCGCGCGGCTGGCAGCTCCCCGTGATCTGCGCCGACCCGGTCACGGAGCGCGCCGAGGCACTCGCCGCGGAGGTCGGTGGAGAGCTCGCCTCGAGCAACGCCGAGGTCGCCTCGTCGGCCGACCTGGTCGTGCTCTGCCACAAGCCGGCCCAACTGGCGGCCGTCGCGGAGGAAGTCGCTCCCGCGGCCAACGCCGTGGCCTCGATCCTGGCGGCGACCCCGCTTGCCGCTCTCAAGGAGGCCTATCCGGCCAGGCCGGTCTACCGCTTCATCCCCTCCCTTCCCGTCGAGGTCCGCCAGGGGGCCGTCGTGCAGGCCGCGGGCCCCGAGCAGGATCCCGTCAAAGACCGGGAGGTCTCCGAGCTGTTCGCGGGGCTTGGGAGGCTCGTTGTGCTGGATGACGGGCTTGTGGATGTCGCGATGGGGCTGATGTCCTGCGGACCGGCCTACGTGGCGCTGGTGGCGGAGGCGCAGATCGATGCGGGTGTGCGGCGCGGGATTCCCGCAGCCCAGGGAGCCGAGCTGGTGATCCAGACGCTGGCCGGCACGGCCGAGCTGCTGCACCGGAGGGGCAACGACACGGTTGCGGTGCGCCGCGAGGTCTCCTCGCCGGGCGGCCTGACGGCAAGGGGACTGGACGCGCTCGAGCGGGCCGGGTTGCGGAGCGCCTTCAGCGAGGCGCTGGACGCCGTCCTCGAGGACCGAACGTGATTCTCGCGACCGCCCGGACCGAGATCGCCGGTGTGCTCTCCGCGGCGATCTACGTCTACACGATCCTGATCATCATGCACATCGTCATCCAGCTGCTCTTCGCGGCCGGGTTGCGTCCTCCCTACAACCGCGCGACCAACGCCATCCTGCAGTTCCTGCGGGACACCTGCGAACCGTTCCTGCGCATCTTCCGCCGCCTGATCCCCGGCTTCGGCGGTATCGACTTCAGCCCGCTGCTGGCGCTCTTCGCCCTGCAGATCGTCAACCGGGTCATAGTCGAAGGCCTGATTCACGGCTGAGCCCGATGGGGCCGGCGGCAGATCGCAAGGGGCCGGGGCAACCCAGCTTCGCCTGGTTCTTCGCGGGAATCGTCCTGGTGGTTGTCGTGGGCCTCGACCAGATCACCAAGCATGCGGTCCGCGAATCGATCATCCCCGGCGAAGAACACCGCTTCCTGCCCGGTGTCCAGCTGGTCAACACCCGCAACCAGGGGGTCGCCTTCGGCTTCCTCCCGGGAAGCGCCACGGCCGTGACGATCCTGATCTGCATCGCCCTCTGCGTCCTGCTGGGCTACTTCGCGATGCACTCCACGATCCCCTGGATCTGGCTGCCCACGGGGATGCTGCTGGGCGGAGCGCTGGGGAACATCGTCGACCGCCTGCGTGACGGCTCGGTCACGGACTTCGTCAAGCTCCCCCTCGGCTGGCCGCCGTTCAACCTTGCCGACGCTTCGATCACGCTCGGGATCATCCTGCTCTTCCTGGTCATAGACCACTCCCGCCACGCCGGCTCGTGAGCACGCCCCAGCCCTTCAGGGTCGCTCACCAGGACGACTTCCTGATCGTCATCGACAAGGGCCCGGGCCTGGTCGTCCATCCCGCCCGGGGACACCGCGAGGGGACGCTCTCCCAGCTGCTCGAGCCGCTCCTGTCCGCCTCGGAGCAGGGTTGGGACCCGGAGCGCCCGGGGATCGTTCACCGCCTAGACAGGGACACCTCCGGCCTGATGGTCGTGGCCCGCACCGACGAGGCTCTGCGCCTGCTCCAGGGCCAGCTGGGGCGAAGGGAGATCGAACGTGAATACCTGGCCCTGGTGGAGGGCCATCCACCAGCCCGTACGGGGACGATCGAGGCACCCATCGGGAGGGACCCCAGGATCCGTACGCGAATGGCGATCGGCGGGGCCGGGGCAAGGGAGGCCAGAACGCACTTCACGCTCGAGCAGGCGCTTGCCTCCACGTCCCTGCTGAGCCTCCTGCTCGAGACGGGGCGGACCCATCAGATCCGCGTCCACCTGCAGGCGATCGGCCATCCCGTCGCGGGAGACCCCGAATACGGGACCGCCGGGCTGCTGGGGCTCGAGCGCCAGTTCCTGCACGCCGCCCGCCTGGCCTTCACCCACCCGATCACCGGTGAGGCGCTGGAGGTGCGCTCACCGCTGCCGGAGGACCTCCGCCTGGGGCTTGAGCGCGCCGAACAGGTATCCTGAGCGTTTCCATTCGGACCTTCGAACCGTGCGGTAACGGATCGCGGCCCTGCCCGGAACGAGGACACACCTCGACTTCCGGGTCCGCTTCATCCGCGCACGGACACAAAACACATACAAGGGAGCAAGCCCGTGGCTGAAGTAGGCATCGCGGAGCTGCTGGAGGCCGGCGTCCATTTCGGTCATCAGACGCGCCGCTGGAACCCCAAGATGCGCCGTTTCATTCATGGTGAGCGGGGCGGCATCTACATCATCGACCTGCTGAAGACCCAGGCCCTTCTGGCCCAGGCTCAGGAGTTCGCCAGCACTCTCGCCCACCGCGGCGGGACGGTCCTGTTCGTCGGGACCAAGAAGCAGGCCCGTGACACCGTCAAGGAGGTCGCCGAGGCGGCCGACATGCCCTATGTCAACCACCGCTGGCTGGGTGGGCTGCTGACCAACTTCCAGACCATCAACCAGCGGATCCGCCGGCTGCATGACCTCGAACGCTATGAGGCCGAGGGACAGCTGGCCCTGCTGCCGACCCGTGAGCGGATGGCCGCCCAGGCCGACCTGGCCAAGCTGAGGGCCAACCTCGGCGGCGTCAAGAACATGCAGCGCGTGCCCGACGCGATGTTCGTGATCGACCTGAAGACGGAGGAGATCGCGGTCAAAGAGGCCCGCCGCCTGAGGATCCCGATCATCGGCTTGGTCGACACCAACTGCGACCCTGACGGGATCGAGTTCGTGGTGCCCGGAAACGACGATGCGATCCGCTCCTGCGCCCTGATCACCCAGGCGATCGGACAGGTCGTCTCCGAAGGCCACTCGATCTTCCGGGCCGAGGAGGAGCGGGCCCGCAAGGAGGCCGAGGAAAAAGCCAAGGCCGAGGCCGAAGCCCGTGCAAAGCGCGAAGCCGAAGAGCAGGCGAAGCGGGAGGCCGAGGAACAGGCGAAGAAAGAGGCCGAGGACAAAGCGGCCGCCGAAAGAGCCGCTGCGGCCGCCGCTGCTGCGGCGCCCGCGGCGCAGTCCACGCCGGTGCCCCCAACCCCCGCCGACCCGGCGACCCTCGAGCCCGTCCAGGAGTCGGTGACGCCGATGTCCGCCGGGACGGACGCGGGCGACCCGGGCAGGCCCCGGTCGGCACCGGCCGAGACGGTCGCCGAAAGCGAGGCCGCGGTCGAGCCCGAGGCGCCGGCGGCCCCCGCCGAGGCCCCCGTAGCGGAGCCACCGGCCGCCGAGAGCGCACCGGTCGCGGAGACGGCACCGCCGGCCCCGGACAGTGAGCAGACGACAGCGGAGAGCAACTCATGAGCACAACCGAGATCTCAGCCAAAGACGTGAAGGCCCTGCGTGAGCGGACGGGCGCCGGGATGATGGATTGCAAGAAGGCCCTCACCGAGACGGGCGGGGACATCGAGAAGGCGATCGAGGTCCTGCGCGTCAAGCAGGGTAAGAAAATCCAGGATCTCGGCGAGCGGGCCGCGACGGAGGGGACGATCCAGTCCTACGTTCATGCCGGCTCGAAGGTGGGCGTTCTGATCGAGGTCGACTGCAACACGGACTTCGTCGCCAAGAACGACGACTTCGTCAACTTCGCCCGTGAGGTGGCCATGCAGATCGCCGCCTCGCCGACGGTCCGCTATGTCAGCCGCGAGGACGTACCGGAGGAGCAGCGCGCATCCGAGGCCCGGATCTACGAGCAGGAGGCAGCGGACAAGCCCGAGAATGTCCGCGAGAAAATCATCGCGGGCAAGCTCGACTCCTGGCTCGAGACGATCGTTCTGCTCGAGCAGGAGATGCACAACCCGAAGTTCGACGGCAAGACCGTGCAGCAGCTGCGGGACGAGCTGACGGCGACGACCGGCGAGAACGTCGTCATCCGCCGCTTCGTCCGCTTCGCCGTGGGTCAGTAGGAGGTGGGCGCGGCGGCGAGCTGCGTCCACCGGCGCTCCGGTGGCGAGTAGGCTCCCGAGCGCAATGGCCCCTGCCTTCAAACGAATCCTGCTGAAGCTTTCGGGCGAGGCTCTGATGGGCGAGCTTGACTACGGGACCGATCCCGAGCGGATACTCGCGGTGGCGCGGCAGGTCACCGCCGTGCGAGACCAGGGGGTCGAGGTCGCGATCGTCGTCGGCGCGGGCAACATCTACCGCGGCATGAAGGGCGCAGCGGCCGGGATGGACCGGGCCACGGCGGACTACATGGGAATGCTGGCAACCGTCCTGAACGCCCTGCCCCTGCAGGACGCCCTCGAGACGCTTGGTACGAACACGAGGGTCCAGTCGGCGCTGGGGATCTCGGAGGTCGCCGAGCCCTACATCCGCCGGCGTGCGATGCGCCACCTGGAGAAGGGCAGGGTCGTCATCTTCGCGGCCGGGACCGGCAACCCGTTCTTCACGACAGACACGGCCGCGGCCCTGCGCGCCGCGGAGATCCACGCCGAGATCATCCTGATGGCCAAGAACGGCGTCGAGGGGGTCTACACGGCCGATCCGGCCCTTGACCCCGCGGCGACCTTCATCCCCGAGATCACCCACATGGAGGCGATCGAGCGCCGGCTGCGGGTGATGGACTCCACTGCGCTTGCCCTCTGCATGGACAACGGGATGCCCATCAACGTCTTCAACATGGACGACGACACCAGTCTGCCGCGAATAATCTCGGGCGTGCGGGTCGGCACGCTCGTAACGACGGGAGGAGAGAACGATGGCTGAGAACGTGATCGACGAACTGCTCGAGGATGCCCGAGAGCGGATGCACAAATCGGTCGAGACCGCCCAGCACGAGTTCTCGACGGTGCGGACGGGACGTGCCAGCCCCGGCCTGCTGGACCGGGTTACGGTCGACTACTACGGCGCAATGACGCCCCTGAACCAGCTCGCGACGATCTCCGCCCCCGAGGCGCGCCTGCTGACGGTGACCCCCTACGACAAGACCTCGATCAAGGCGATCGAGAAGTCGATCAACGAGTCCGACATCGGCCTGACGCCGTCCAACGACGGCAACCTGATCCGCCTGGTCGTCCCCGAGCTGACGGAAGAGCGCCGCAAGGACCTGGTCAAGATCGTCCGCAACCTCGCCGAGGAGGGCCGGATCGCGATCCGAAATGTGCGGCGGGACACGATGCAGCACCTGCGCGAGCTCAAGAGCGAGGGGGAAGCCTCCTCGGATGACGAGCACCGCGCGGAGGTGGAGCTGCAGAAGCTGACCGACGGCCGAGTGAGCGACCTGGACACTGTGCTCAAGGCCAAGGAAGAGGAGATCCTCGCGGTCTGATGGAGCTCGCCGGGCAACGCCCTTCGGCGGCCGGCCCCGAACCGGGCCCGGCGGTGGACGGCGACCCTCCGAACGACCAGACGGCACGGTACGTGGCGATCATCACCGACGGCAACGGGCGCTGGGCCAACGCCCGGGGGGTGCCCGTCAAGGAGGGCCACAACGCCGGCGCGGACACTGTCAAGGCCCGGCTCCGTGACGCTGCCGAGCTGGGGATCGAGGAGCTGACGGTCTACTCCTTCTCGACCGAGAACTGGTCGCGGCCCGAGGAGGAGGTCGAGGGTCTGATGGGGATGTTCTCGCTGCGGATAGCAGGCGAAACACCCGAGCTGCACCGTGAAGGCGTCCGGATGCGCTTCATCGGGCGCCGCGAGGCGATCCGCCCCGAGCTTCGCGAGCAGATGGCCTGGGCCGAAGAGCTGACGGCCGCCAACAGCAGGATCACCCTGTTCGTCGCCTTCAACTACGGCGGCCGTGCGGAGATACTCGACGCCGCCCGGCGCTTCGAAGGGACGACCGAGGAGGAGTTCCGAGCCTGCCTCTATGCGCCCGAGATGCACGACCCGGACATGATCATCCGCACCAGCGGCGAGCAGCGTCTGTCCAACTATCTGCTGTGGCAATCCGCCTACTCCGAGCTGATCTTCCGCGAGGAGCTCTGGCCGGACTTCAGCCGTGCGGCGCTCGAAGAATGCCTGGCCGAGTATGCGGCCCGCCGCAGGCGCTTCGGCGGCCGCTGAGGCTTCGAGGATGGCCGGCAGACCCCAGACCCCAGCCGGAGCGCGGCGGAGCCGGCGCCCCGCCCCGTCCACCGACGCGGCCCGCAGCGAACGTGGGCGGGCCCGCGCCGCAGCGGCCGAGCGCAAGCGCAAACGCAAGCCCCGCTCCGACCTGACGGGCCGGGTCCTCGCCGCGATCCCCGCGCTCGCCGTCGCACTCTTCCTCGTCCTCGAGGGAGGCCCCATCTTCGCGCTGGGGATGTTCGTCCTGGGAGCCGTCTGCCTGCACGAGTTCTACGGCATGTACGACCGAGCCCACCCGGCCCGCCTCGCAGGCTTCATCGCCCTTGCCGGCCTCCTCGCGGCTGCCCTCTATGGCGCCCAGTACCAGGTCCTGCTGGTAGCCGTCATCGCACTTCCGCTGACCTTCGGGCTCACCCTTGCCCTCCCGCGGCCGAGCGTCGGAGGGTTGGCCATAACGATCCTGGGGATCTACTGGATCGGCTTCGCCCTGGCCCACGCGGTGCTCCTGCGCGGCCTTCCCCACGGGGAAGCGATCGTCATCGACGTCCTCGTGGGAACGTTCCTGGGGGACACCGGTGCCTACCTCGGCGGGCGTACATTCGGCAAACGCCCGCTGGCACCGACGCTCTCACCGAACAAGACCGTCGAGGGTCTGCTGATCGGGATGGTCTTCGCCGTCCTGGGCGTCTGGATCGCCGGGCGCTACCAGGAATGGCTCCCCGGGACCCACGCCCTCGTGCTCGGTCTGGGCGTCGCCCTCCTCGCCCCGATCGGCGACCTGTTCGAGTCGTTCATCAAGCGTGAGGCACACACGAAGGACTCCGGTGGGCTGTTCGGCCCTCACGGTGGCGCCCTGGACCGACTCGACGCCGTCCTCTTCACGGCTGTCGGGAGCTATTACATCTGGGCCGCCTACGTGCACTAGAGGCGTCCGTTGGCTTTCTAGAGCTAAGAAAGCGGGATTAGAGCGCGTCTCGGGCCAGTATTCGGGCCAACCTGACCACATTCGTGGCCCCACGATGCAATAGCTGCGCTGCTGCAGGCGACTCTCGCACGCGTTGACCTCCCGGGTCCTGGGAACCAGGATGGAGCACGTCGGTCGTGCGACATGTGTCGCAGCCCTCGACCCGACCGATAGACAGCTGTACATGACAGCCCGGCCACTCGCGCCTGTACGCTCGCCGGTAGAAGGATCTCTCCGAGGATTCCGTCGCGCTTATCGAATGTGGAGGTGGGGGGTGAGTAGGTCCAAGATCATTTGTGCGCTGGGCCTTTCGCTCGTGGTCGTGCTCACGTTGACGGCTACCGCGTCGGCGGCCAAGAAGCTCGATCTCGTCTACTACGTCGAATTCCTCGGCAAACCATTCGAAGAGCAGGTCGAACCGGGCGCCCGTTTCGCCAGCGGGAGCCCCCAGGCCGTGAGCTTCGAATCGAGCGTTGGGGTTCTCAAATGCTCGAAACAGCAGGCAACCAACGTCATCGGCGAGACCTTGTCGAACAATCTCTCCAAGGACCAGGTGACCTTCGAAGGCACCCTCGTATCGACGCGATGCGAAAGCACGATCGGCCTCGGCAAAGAAGCGGACGTCAGCCTCGAAGCAAGCCTCGAAGCCACGCTGTACCTCGGCTCCAATCTCAAGGCCGAAATCAAGGGGCCCTACGCCGAATACCCGAACCGGCTCAGGATCTTCTTCTTCGGCGGCGGCGCAGGCTGCAACTACACGTCCGTCAAGCTCAAGGCGGCCCTGGCGCTGGAACCGGTTGGCCTGACCTTTGCGAAAGCGAAGTTCAAGCTCGTGAAGACGGAATCGAACCTGAGCTGCCCGAAGTCGATGACCTTCAATGCCGTGATGCCATCGGTGACGGTCACCACCTCAAGCAACCGTCTCTACGGTCGCGTCGGCTAGGGGATCGCCCGCGTGGAGGTCAACGGTGGCGTCGCTGACGCCAGGACATTCCGACGGAAGTACCCAACCAGGCGCGCAAGATCTGCGTTCTAGCGTCGACGGTCCTCCCAACGCGCACCCATCGGCGAATCCGGGGCCAGTCTCGGGCCAGTCGTGTCCCGATCTAACCGGACCTAGTCGGGGGTAACCGGATTGTGTTTGGCTCAAGACCGCGAAATGTCAACGGTGGCGGTGCGTATGGAAAAAGGGCCGCCTCCGTGCATTAGGGCGTCCGGAGCGGCGATGATGCTCGACGCCCAACTGAGGCCGCGAGCGGGCTATGCGGAGCGAAGGCATCCGTGCCTTCGCCTCAACGCAGACACGACCTGTTTGAAGGTCGTGACGGGGCTCCCTCTGACCCCACTCCCCAAACCCGTCAGGGCGCCCGGTGTTGCAGTGCCTCGCGTCGAATACCGCAACAGTACGAGGCGCTCGCCAGAGTTGTGCGCGGCGAATGCTCTGAGCGCAATGTCCATGGCCCGCAGCGACATTGTCGTTACCCATGCCACCTCGGGGAGCCGGCCGGGGCGGGCATCGCGGACGACCGGCGAAAGTCGCCCGGCGCGCGGGCTATATTCACGCCTCAAATGGACCAGGATCCTGACTTCAAGATCGAACAGGAGCGCAGCGAGGACCGCCTGCGGCTATCCGTCCTGGGAGAGGTCGACATGGCGGCCGCCGGAGAACTTGAAGCTGCCGTAACGGCGGCCTGCTCGGTCTCGAAGACCGTCGAGATCGACCTGCACGAGGTCTCCTTCATCGACTCGACCGGTCTGCGGGCTGTGCTGGCCGCCAAAGCGCTCTGCGCCGAGCGCGGCGTCGAATTCCTGCTGGTCCCCTCCCGCCATGAGGCACCTCGGCGAACCTTCGAGCTGGCGGGCGTCCTGGACCTCCTGCCCTGGAGGAACAGGCGCGAAGAGTAGAGGGGGCGCGCGGCGGCAAGCGCCTTCCGGGACGCATGACGGTCGCGCACTCGGGGGTGGACGCGAGCAGAACTCCCATGTACCTTGTGGAACAGAGGGAAGCCGAGCCGAGGGAGGAGCATGCAGGGAGAACGCCCGTCCAGGGGCATGTCGGGCGGCCGCGTGAGCGGGAGGCTGGCGCTCGCGGCGCTGGCGAGCCTCGTTGCGCTGGCCCTCGGAGCAGCCGGCGCCTCGGCTGTGATCGTCCATCTGCCGGGCAAGACGCTCAGCTATCAGCCCCTGCGCACGGCCCGCATCCTGCCGTTCGACAAACTCTTCTCGAACCTCGACTACAACGGCGGCCCCGTGATGGCCTCCAACACCAACTACACGATCTACTGGCAGCCCGCGGGCGCCCCGTCCTACCCGGCGGGCTATGAGTCGGGAGTCAACGAATACCTCGAAAACCTGGCTCACGACAGCGGTGGAACACAGAACGTCGACTCCGTCTCGGCCCAGTACAACGACGCGGCGGGGCAGTTCGCGAGCTACGACTCCCACTTCGGTGGCGCGCTGATCGACACGAACCCATACCCCGCCAACGGCTGCACCAAGGCCGTGATCTGCATGACCGACGCACAACTTCAGGCCGAGTTGACAGCCTTCGTGACGGCCCACGGCCTGCCTCGCGACCTGACCCACGAGTACTTCCTCCTCACGCCCCCCGGAGTCGAAGACTGCTTCGCCGCGAACGGCAGAGAATGCTCGCTCGGCACACAGAAGCCGGTCTACTGCGCCTACCACGGCAACATCCCGCTCGGAGGCGGGGAAGAGATCATCTACTCCAACGATCCATATGTGACGGGCCTGAAAGGACCGTTCGGGGAATATTGCGATGACGGCAACCACCCCAATGGCCCCGCCGACGGTGTGCTGCAGGGCGGCCTCAGCCACGAGCACAACGAGTCCATCACGGATCCCGAACCGAACAACGCCTGGACGGACATCGGCGGCAGCGGGGGGGAGATCGGGGACAAGTGCGGCGGTGAATTCGGCACGGCGCTCGGCACGACCGGCGGGGGTGCCGCCTACAACCAGGTCATCAACGGGCACTTCTACTGGTACCAGGAGGAGTGGAGCAACCAGTCCAGCAACTGCCTCCAGAGCCTCGCCTTCTCCGGCGCAGAGCCGACGGCGACGTTCACCAGCTCGCCCGAAGGCGGCAACACGGTTGGATTCGATGCGACAGGATCGACGGCTCCCGGCGGGGTCTTCCGCTACAACTGGCAGTTCAACGACGGCCCCGGCCTCGCCTCGCCGGTCGAGACAAGCGGGCCGACGGTCACGCACACCTTCCCCGTGGGCGGCACCTACACGGTTGCCCTGACGGTCTTTGCCTCCGACGGGACGTCACTGGGGACGGCCAGGACGATCGCAGTCGGCTCGCCTCCCGCTCCCACCGTGACGAAGCTCTCGCCGAAGTCCGGTCCGGCCGCGGGCGGGACGTCGGTGACGATCACCGGGAGCGGATTCACGGGGGTCACCAGCGTCACCTTCGGCGCCGCCGTCGCCGGCAGCGTGACGGTGAACTCGCAAACGTCCATCACCGTCGTCTCGCCCCCTTCGGTTGCAGAAAAGGTCGATGTGCGCGTGACGGGCAGCGGCGGGACGAGCGCCGTGACATCCAAGGACCGTTTCAAGTACGGCAAGCCCACGGTCACCGGCGTGAGCCCCGCCGGCGGGCCTCTGACCGGCGGCACGGTGGTCACGATCACCGGCACCGGCTTCGCCCCCGGTTCAGGAACGGTCCTCAGCTTCGGCAAGGTCAAGACGACCGAGGTGATCTGCGCCGACACGACCTCCTGCACCGCGACGACTCCCGTGGGCGCCAAGATCGGCTCGGTCGACGTCGTCGCGGCGGTCGGCAAAGCCAAGAGCAAGAAGAATCCGCCGGCCGATCAGTTCAGCTACCTGTAGGGCAGGCCGATCCGCGGCGGCCCCCTATCATCGGGCCGATGGTCAGCGCCCGCAAGCGCCTGTTGATCCTCGGCTCGACCGGCTCGATCGGCCGCCAGGCTCTCGACGTGTGCCTGCGCAGCGGGGAGCTCGAGCTCGTCGGCCTCTCGGCCGAGCGCTCCTGGGAGGAGCTCGTCGACCAGGCCCGGGCCCACGGTGTCGGGCGGATCGCGCTGGCCGACCCGGACGCGGCCGCGCGCGCCGGGGAGGCATGGACCGACGGCCGCGTCCTCGGAGGACCGGAGGGCCTCGTGCGCCTGGTCGTCGAATCGGAAGCCGATCTCGTCCTGAACGCCCTCGTGGGGTCAGCCGGATTGGGGCCGACCGTTGCGACGCTCGGAGAGGGGATCGACCTGGCGCTGGCCAACAAGGAGTCGCTGGTCGTCGGCGGCGAGCTGGTCTGCGCGCTCGCCGAGGCCACCGGCGCGAGGATCATCCCTGTCGACTCCGAGCACACCGCCCTGCACCAGCTGATCGCCGGGCAGCCCGCGGGAGCGGTCGAGCGGCTCACGATCACCGCCAGCGGCGGCCCGTTCCGGGGCCGGACACGCGGGGAGCTGCAGCACGTCAGCGTCGAGGAGGCACTCAACCACCCGACCTGGGCGATGGGCGGCAAGATCACGATCGACTCGGCGACCCTGATGAACAAGGGCCTCGAGGTGATGGAGGCCCACCACCTCTTTGGAACACCCTACGAGCGGATCGATGTCGTCGTGCACCCGCAGTCGCTGATCCACGGAATCGTGCAGCTCGCCGACGGCGCGATGCTGGCCCATCTGGGGCCACCGGACATGAGAATCGCGATCTCATACGCCCTGCACGGAGGAGAGAGCGTCGGCCTTCCGATCGAGCCGCTCGACCTGGCGAAGGTCGCCTCACTCACCTTCGAGCCCGTCGACCTCGAGGCGTTCCCCTGCCTGCGACTCGCCCGCGAGGCCGCACGGGCGGGCGGGACGGCCCCCTGCGTCCTCAACGCGGCCAACGAGATCGCCGTCCACGCCTTCCTGCAGGGCGGGCTCAGGTTCCTCGAGATCCCGGCCGTCATCGAGACGACCCTCGAAGAGCTCGGCAGCGAGCCTGTTCACGGCTTCGAGTCGCTCTACGAGTCAGATCGCCGCAGCCGCGAGCTCGCGGCCGAGACCGTCGCGGCACTTCGCTGAGCGCGAGCGGGCCCCTGCAACTGCCGGATCAAGCAGACGGGCCTGCCAGACTGGAGCGGTGACCTGGCTGCTGACATTCCTGGGGATCGTCTCCCTGGTGCTCCTCCACGAGCTCGGACATTTCGCCGTTGCCAAGGCCGTCGGGATGCGGGTGGAGCGATTCTCGCTGTTCTTCGGGCCGATGCTCGTCAAGTTCAAACGGGGCGAGACGGAGTACGGGATCGGACCGATCCCGCTGGGTGGCTACGTGAAGATCTCCGGCATGAATCCGGCCGAGGAGCTGCCCGAGGGCGAAGAGCACCGGGGCTTCTACCGCCAGGCCGTCTGGAAGCGAGTGGCCGTGATCGCCGCGGGCCCGGCCATGAACGTGCTCGTCGCCTTTGTGCTGCTGGCCGGCGTCTACTGGCTGAGCGCCCAGCATCCCCTGCACGACCGGGCCGAGATCGCCTCGACCCAGACGGCGATGCCGGCCCGCGGAGTGCTGCAGAAGGGTGACGTGCTGATCGCCGTCGACGGCAAGCCCGTCAAGCTCCAGGGTGAAACGCTCAGCTTCATCAGCCAGATCGCCTCCCACCGCTGCGCGGGGACGCAGACCGCCGGCTGCCGGGCCGCCACGCCCGTCCAGTTCACTGTCCTGCGCGGCTCGCAGCAGCTGCAGCTGGCGATCTACCCGCGCTACGACGCCAAGCTGAAACGGATGCTTGTCGGGATCAGCTCCGGGCCGGTGCTCACGCGGGACAGCCTGCCCACCGCCCTCGGCGCGAGCGTCAGCCAGATGTGGACCGTCACGACCGCGACCGTCGAACGGGTGGGAGGCATCTTCACCAGTTCCAAGGACCGCAAGGAACTCCACGGCATTGTCGGCGTCTCCGACGTCACTCGCCAGGCGTTCAGCTTCGGCCTCGCCGACGCCCTCTACGTACTCGCCCTGATCTCGCTGTCACTGGCGATCATCAACCTGTTCCCCTTCCTCCCCCTCGACGGGGGCCACATCTTCTGGGCGCTGGCCGAGAAGGTCCGCGGACGGGCGATCCCGTTCGCCGTGATGGAGCGTGCCAGCGTGGCGGGGATCGCCCTCGTGTTGGTCGTTGCCGCGATCGGGCTCTCGAACGACGTCAACTCGCTCTCCAACGGCTCTCTGACGCTTCACCGCTGAGCGCGCGCTCAGCGGCAGGGGCGCACGCTGACCCAGCTCTTCACCAGGCCCGCGAAGCGCTCGGCTCTGGGCGGCCCGAAGAGCGCTTGCATCTCGCCACGGCGCAACAGCGAGATGTCCTCCCAGGCACCCGTTGCGCCCAGGCGCCAGTAGCGGCGGCGCACATCGGCGGGGAGCCAGTGGGCCCCCGGGAGAAGCGCATGCGGCTCGATCGGAAATGAGTAGGCGGGGGTCTGGACGTACCAGCCTCGAGCGACCCGCCTGAGCTCGGCGGCGAACGCCGCCCGTCGAGCGGGGGGGACGTGCTCGATCACGCTCGAGCAGTAGGCGAGGTCGAACTCCTCGTCGCGGAAGGGAAGGCCCTCGGCCACATCGGCCTGCACGAAGGGGCCCGGATACCCCGGCCGCGCCACGAGGTCGACCCCCGTGATGTCCAGATCCGGCTCGAGTCCTCTCAGCCCCAGCGCCCCGCAGCCGAGGTCGAGCACCCTGCCACCCCGGGGAGGGCGGTCGCGGCGAAGAACTTCGCATGGCGGCGGGCTCGCGCGCGGGCGGCCAGCGGGCCGGCCAGGCGCTTCAGGGGGCCACGGGCCGTGTCGTAGATCTCGGCCATGCGTGAGGCGCACGCTACTACGGGCGATCCCCGGGGTTTGCGCGACCGAATGTCTCAACATGTGGCGCGGCAGGGGGCCGCGCGGTGGCCAACGGGAAGGTATGGGTCGCTATTGTCGGGCCGTGCTCGAGAGCCTCCAGCGTCGCCCTCGGGGCCGTCAGATCGCCGCTCTGCTCTGTGTCCTGACGAACGGGAGGGTCCCTTCGCCGCTCTCCCCGGCGGCCCTCGGCGCGCAGGCTCAGGAGCAGGCCCGGCTGCTGGCCGAGATCGAGCAGCGGGATGCGGCGAACCTGGAGGTCGAGGAGTTCGTCCGTATGCGCGAGGCCCGAGCCGAGACGGCGCTGGGGTGGGCGATCGACCACCACGATGTGCCGGACTGGCCGGTCGAGCTGGGGCCCGCGTCGCAGGCTCTGCTGGAGGCCCTGGAAGCCGACGGTAGCGCCACCGTCCTCGCGGAGCTCGAACCGGCGGACCGTGAGCTGATCGAAGGCTCGCGCCACCCCGTCCTAGCCAGTCGCCGGCTGCTCGGCTTCGGCGCGGCCCGAGGTGTGCCTGTCGTACTTCAGCGCACCGGTCTGCTGGCCGTGGAGCCGCCTGAGGATGTCCACGCGATGTGTCGTGGGCCCGAGTGCATGGCCGGTGCGATCGAGACAGCGGACATGGTGCTGGGCGCGCTCGAGCGTGCCGGCGGGGAGCTTCCCTCGGGTGACAGGGTGCTTGACTTCGGCTGCAGCTCCGGGCGCATCACGCGGGTGATGGGTGCGGCCAGGCCCGACGTGAGCTGGATGGGTTGTGACCCGAACGAGCCGGCGGTCCGGTGGGCTGCGGGGAACCTGCCGCCGGCCGAGTTCTTCGTCAGCCGTCCCGATCCGCCGCTCCCGCTGGAGGATGGCCGGCTGGACATGGCCTATGCGATCTCGATCTGGTCTCATTTCGACGCTCCCGCCGGCTTGGGCTGGCTGGCGGAGATGCATCGCGTCCTACGTCCGGGGGGATTGCTGGTAATGACCACCGCGGGCTTGCGCACCGCCGCGAGCCTGTCGGAGCGAGGGGTGCCTGAGGCCTACACCCGGGCAGCCTGGTCGGCTCTCAGCACCAGCGGGTTCTGGTGGGCCGACTCCTTCGGCCCGAAGGGCGACTGGGGGGTTGTCCACCGGGAGTGGGGCGCCGCCTACCTCACACCGGAGTGGCTGCTCACACGCATTCTCCCAGCCTGGTCCGTGCAGCTGTACGAGCCCGGCCGGTTGCTCGGCGTTCAGGACCTCTATGTGCTCGAGCGGAGCGGCGAGACCACTCCACCAGGAGAGGGTCGCGGCGTATGAGTGAAGGGGAACCGATCTCGGCCATCTAGAATCACCCTATGGCTTCAAAGCACCAGATAATGCTCGGCACGGTTCCAATCGGCGGCGGAGCTCCAGTGGCCGTCCAGACGATGACCAAGACCGAGACGGCCAACCTCTCGGCCACGATGGCCCAGATACATACGGTGGCCGAGGCGGGCGCGGACATCGTCCGTGTTGCGGTACCACGCGAGCAGGACGCCGAGGCCCTGAAGACGATCGTCGCCGAGTCGCCGATCCCCGTGATCGCCGACATCCACTTCAACCACACCCTGGCGCTCAAGGCGATCTCCGCCGGTGCCCACTGTGTGCGGCTGAACCCCGGCAACATCGGCGGTCCCGAGAAGGTGGCCGAGGTCACCGCCCTGGCCGAGCGCACCGGGACGCCCCTCCGTGTGGGGGTCAACTCCGGCTCGCTGCCGAAGCATCTTCGCCAGCTCGAGTACGACAACCCAGTCGAGGCGCTGGTGACGGCGGCGATCGAGACGGTCGAACTGATGGAGAGCCTCAACTTCAACAACTTCAAGGTCTCGATGAAGTCAACCTCCGTCCCCAACACGATCGCTTCCAACAGGCTGCTCGCCGAGCGGATTCCCTACCCGCTCCATCTCGGGGTCACCGAGGCGGGGACCAAGTGGTCCGGCTCGCTGAAGTCCGCCGTCGGGCTGGGAACGCTGCTGGCCGACGGGATCGGCGACACGATCCGCATCTCGCTCTCGACCTTTCACGCCGAGGAAGAGGTCAAGGTCGCCTGGGAGATCCTCAAGGCGCTGAAGCTGCGCGAGAAGGGTCCTGTCCTGATCGCCTGCCCCACCTGCGGCCGGCTGCAGTTCGACATGGACACCGTCGTGGCCGAAGTCGAGCAGCGCCTCGAAGCCTATGACGACCCGGTCGAGGTCTCGGTCCTGGGCTGTGCCGTCAACGGCATCGGCGAGGCGCGCCACGCCGACTTCGGCATCACCGGCGCCAAGGACATGGGGATGATCTACTCCAAGGGCGAGCCCCTCAAGAAGGTCCCCACCGAGCAGCTCGTGGACGAGCTCTTCAAGGAGATCGACCGCTACTACGCCGCCGGCAAGCGCGTCGAGCGCGACGAGCATGCGGCCGCCGAGGCGCGGGCCTGGCTGGCCGAGAACGAGGACGACACACAGATGACACCCGAGCGGATCGCCGCTCTCGAGGCCGCGGCCGCCGAGAACGACCACGCCGCAGCCGAGGTGCTCGAAGAGATGCTCGAGCCGGTTGGCTCGGTCACCCTCGACGAGGACGTCTCACCTGTGGCCGGCCGGCGCTTCTCCCGCGGCTAGAACGCGCGGCGGAGTGCGGGCCGGCGCTTCAGCAGCAGCTGAGTGGCGCCGTGCCCGCCTGTCGCGGTTCCGATCAGCCGGCCGCTGAGAAGCGCTCGGCGATCCGGCTCCAGTCGACGACGTTCCACCAGGCGTCGATGTAGTCGGGGCGGCGGTTCTGGTACTGCAGGTAGTAGGCGTGCTCCCAGACGTCGACGCCGAGCAGCGGCGTCTTGCCGTCGGACAGGGGCGTGTCCTGGTTGGCTGTCCCGACGACCGCGAGACCAGAGCCGTCGTGGATCAACCATGACCAGCCCGAGCCGAACTGGTTGACGCCGGCTTCCTTCAGCTTGGCCTTGAAGTCCGCGAACGATCCAAAGGCCGAGTCGATCGCCGCCGCGAGATCGCCGTTCGGTTCACCGCCGCCGTCGGGGCTCATGCTCTCCCAGAAGAGACTGTGGTTGTAGTGGCCACCGCCGTTGTTTTTGACGGCCCCCCGCTTGGCGTCGGGGACCTGGCTGAGGTCGCGCAGGACATCCTCGATCGCCGTGTCGGCCAGCGGCGTCCCCTCCAACGCAGCGTTGACCTTGTCCACGTAGGCCTGGTGGTGCTTGTCATGGTGGAATTCCATGGTGCCCTTGTCGATGTGGGGCTCGAGGGCGTCGTATGCGTAGGGCAGCGGTGGAACGGAGTAGGCCATTTTGGCTCCTTGTCAGATTTCCGTCGAAGTTCGCGGTGGTGCCCGCTGTTCTATCAAAGGCGCTGTGGCACGTCCGGCGGCCACCGGGCTCTGGCGCCGGGGCGCCTCTACCCCTAAAATGCCACCGGAACCGTGGCGGGGACCTGAGTCCGCGTCGCACGAGTGAGGGGAAGAGGGATGAGGAACCATCACACGCGCGCGCTGCGCGAAGGGATCGCACCGATTCGCATGGTCGCGGTGCTCGCGCTCGCTGCTCTTGCGTTCATGGGGCTTGCCGCCACGGCCAGCGCCAAGAGCTCGACGGTCTGGCTCTGCAAGCCCGGAAAGAATCCGGACCCCTGCAAGGCGGACCGCACCACGACCGTCGTCACCTTCAACGGGACCACCCGCCAGGAATCGATCCCGAAGCCTGTCAAGGGCAAGCCCACCGTCGACTGCTTCTACGTCTATCCGACGGTCAGCGAACAGGAAGGCCCCAACGCCAACCTCGAAATCGAACCGCAGGAGACACAGGTCGCCATCGACCAGGCCTCCCGCTTCTCCCAGCTGTGCAAGGTCTACGCGCCGATGTATCCCCAGCTGACATTGCAGGCGATCAAAACGCCCGGCGGGATCACCTTCGAAGATCAGCTCAAGGCGTACAACGGTGTTCGCAACGCCTTCAACGATTACATGCACCGCTACAACAAGGGTCGCGGCATCGTCCTGATCGGCCACTCGCAGGGCAGCCTGATGCTCGAGCAGTTGATCAAAGAACAGTTCGACACCAACCCGAGCCTGCGCAAACAGCTGATCACGGCGGACATCCTCGGCGGGAATGTGATCGTCCCCGAAGGGCAGACCCAGGGCGGCACGTTCCAGAACGTGCCGGCCTGCACCGCGGCAACCGACGTGAGCTGCGTCATCGCGTACTCGACGTTCCTCAAAGAACCGCCTGAAAACGCGTACTTCGGCAGGCCCGGCAGCCCGTTGCTGGAAGCCACACCGCCGCCGCCCGGATCGCACGTCCTCTGTGTCAACCCGACTCTGCTGACGCAGAACGGGGGAGTGGGGAACCTGTTGCCCTACGCGCCGACGACGCCCTTCCCCGGCGAACAGGGAGGTGCCGTTCCGGCGCCCACGGCGTCGACGCCGTGGGTCCTCGGACCGGGTGCGCTGACGGCCCAGTGCAAGAACGAAAATGGAGCCAGCTGGCTCCAGGTGGGCTTCTCGGAAGCGGTCACCGAAGAACTGAAGGCGGTGCTGCTTGCCGAAAACCTGCTCCCCGAGGAACTGATCGGATCCGAATGGGGTCTGCACCTCTACGACGTGAACATCGCCCTGGGGAACCTGGTCAACACGCTCGCCGTGCAGATCCAGGCCTACGGGTTCGAACACTGACGGCTCAGGCCGCCGTCTGACACAGGCCTCTCGGGCCGCCCGGCAGCACAGCGGGCGGCCCGAGGATGGTCTGGGCCACTCGATCCGTATACGCTCGTCGCGCATGCCGAGGCTCTCCGAATATCTGCTGCCGACCGAGAAGCAGGCCCCTGCCGACGCAGAGGCGCTCTCCCACAAGTTGATGGTTCGCGCCGGGCTTATTCGCCAGATGGGAGCCGGGATGTGGAGCTGGCTGCCGGCCGGCTGGCGGGTCCATCAGCGTGCCGTCGGGATCATCCGCGAGGAGATCGACGCGATCGGCGGGCAGGAGATGCTGATGCCAGTGCTCCAGCCGGCGGGGCCGTGGCGCAAGACGGGCAGGTATGGGATCGAGGAGCTGTTCAAGCTCGAGGACCGCAAGGGCTCAGAGCTCGTCCTCGCCATGACCCATGAGGAGGCCGTCACCACCCATGTCGCGCAGGTCGTCCGCTCCTATCGCGATCTGCCCCTGATCCTCTACCACTTCCAGGTCAAGGAGCGCGACGAGCCGCGCCCGCGGGCGGGCGTCCTGCGGACCCGCGAGTTCATCATGAAGGACTCCTACAGCTTCGACCGCGACCCCGAGGGCCTCGAGGAGCGCTATCGGCTGCATGTCGGCGCCTACGACCGGATCATGGAGCGGACGGGCCTGCGCTTCTACCGGGTCGAGGCGGACGTGGGGATGATGGGCGGCAGCGGTGCGCACGAGTACATGGCCCCCTGCCCGGCCGGCGAGAACGACGTCGTGCTGGCCGGTGACTACTCGGCCAGCCTCGAGGTTGCCAGCGCGGACGCCCAGCCCGTCGAGCTGCCCGTCGCAGCTGCCGAGCCGCAGGCCGTCGATACGCCCGGCCTGACGACGGTCAGCGATGTCGCGGGGGCGCTCGGAGTGCCCGAGGGGGCACTCCTGAAGGCCTACCCCGTGATCGTGGCGGCGAGTGACGATCAGCCCGAGCGGCTCGTGCTGGTCGTCCTGCGCGGGGATCACCGGGTCAACGAGATCAAGCTGGCCAACGTTCTGGAGGCGCCCAGCCGTCCGGCGGGGGCCGCCGAGATCGAACAGGCGATCGGCCCGCCGGGGTTCATCGGGCCGGTCGGTCTCACGGGTGTCGAGATCCTGCTCGACAGCGCCGTCACCGCGGCAGCGGGCGGCGGCTATGTCGCGGGCGCAAACCGCCCCGACGAGCATCTGACCGGAGTGGTCCCCGGCCGCGACTTCTCGTTCCGCGAGGGCGACGTGCGCGAGGTCTGCCCGGGAGACACCGTCGGCGGGCAGCCCGTGACGATCGAACCGGCCATCGAGGTCGGGAACATCTTCAAGCTCGGCACGCGCTACTCCGTGCCTCTCGGGGCGAGCTTCCTGGACGAGAGCGGCAGCGAGCAGCCGATCTGGATGGGCTCCTACGGGATCGGGCCCGCCAGGATCGCGGCTGCCGCCGTCGAGCAGTACGCCGACGAGAAGGGAATCTCCTGGCCGCGGGCACTGGCCCCCTTCGACATTCACCTCGTCAGCCTCGGCAAGCCCGGCACACCCGAGCGGCAGGCGGCCGACGGGATCTATGAGCTGATCACTGACAGCCACCTCGAGGTCCTCTACGACGACCGTGAGCTGGGCCCCGGTGAGAAGTTCGCCGATGCGGAGCTGCTGGGGTGCCCGATCCGGCTGACGATCGGGCGCAGGTCGCTCGAGTCGGGGGAGATCGAGGTGCAGGTCCGGCGGGGGCGCGAGCAGGCCTCCCCGCTCGCTCTCGGGGGCGAGCCGGAGGCGCTGATCCGCGCCCTGGACGAGCTGTGGTCGAGCCTCCCCTAGATCGCCCCGGGGCGCCCGGCGGTGCCCGGCGCCTGACGGTCACCCGCCTGTTCGGGCTCGACCGCTCCGGCCCGCCCCCGCCGCAGACGCAGGCCGGAGAGCCGCTGCGGCCATGGACGGTCCCCAACGCGATCGGGTTCCTGCGCCTCGCACTGATCCCCGTCTTCCTGGCGGTGGCCCTGTCGAGCAGCGACGGAGAAGATGCGCTGGCGGCAACCCTGTTCGCCGTGATCGCCTGGGGCGACTACGCAGACGGGATCGCCGCGCGGGTGACGAGGCAGTACAGCCGTCTCGGCGCGCTGATGGACCCCATCACGGACCGCCTCTTGATCGTCAGCGGCGTGGTGGTCGCATGGGACTTCGAACTGCTGCCGCGCTGGGCGCTGGCGGTCCTCGCCGTGCGCGAGCTGGCGATGCTGGCGATCGCCCGCTACGGGCTCAGCCGCGGTGTCGACCTGGCCATCAACTGGCCCGGGCGCCTGGCGGTCGCGCCTGTAATGGGCTCACTGTTCTTCTCCATGGTCGGCCTGAGCACGGTCGCCGAGGTGATGCTCTACGTGGGGCTCGCCCTGGCCCTCCTGGCGACCTTCCTGTACGCCCGGAGCGGCCTGCGCCAGCTTGCCGCCCAGCGCCGAGCCTAGCCTAAAGCTCAGCCTGAACCTTTTGGTCTATAATCGCGGCCCTGGTGCCAGATCCGGCACCTGAACGGGGTCGAATCGGGCCCGAGTCGCCACCGGAGAGAGGGCATATGGACGAGACGTTCCCCGACCTTGGCTCGTTGTCGGATCTCGAACTCAAGGACGTGATTCGCCAGCTGACCGAGGAGGAGACGGAGATCTCCTACAAACGGCGGATCCTTCACGGCAAGATCGACATTCTCCGCGCCGAGCTGGTGAACAGGCTTCGCAGCCAGCACAACGGCGGACAGATCACGATCACGGGCGACGACGTCCAGCGCCTCACCGACATCCTCACCCAGCAGCCGCCCGAGAGCCCCGAGTGAGCGCCGGCTCGTGGCTGGCCGAGCACCGATAGGGACCACCTCGCCGCGTCGGCGCGGCGTTCGAGGCTGAGCGACGGTGGCCCTCCACTGCACCGAGTGCGGCTTCCTCAACGGGGAGGGCGCCAACTACTGCCAGCGCTGCGGCGCGCTGCTCGAGCGCGGCGAGGTGGGCGCCACCCCGACCGGCGAGCCCGTCACGGCCACATACCGGATCGATGAGACGGGCGAGCTGGTCCCCATCGAGCTCGATGAGGTCACGGCCCGGGGCCCGGCGCTGGTGATCCGCGCCGGCGGCGGCCGCGTGGGGGAGAGCTTCCCCGTCGACGGTGAGCGGATGAGCATCGGGCGCCGTCCCGACTCGGAGGTCTTCCTCGACGACGTGACCGTTTCCCGCGACCACGCTCTGCTGATTCGCCGTGGCGAGGAGTGGTACCTCGATGACTGCGGTTCGCTGAACGGGACCTATGTCAACCGCTCGCGGATCGAGTCGCAGCGTCTCGAGGAGGCCGATGAGCTGCAGATCGGCAAGTACAAGCTGACCTTCCATTCGCGCTGATGGCGACCCAGGCCCCCGGAAGCGACGCCGAACAGCTCGAAGTCGAGCTGGCCGCTCAGGCCCCGGAGCCGGGCAAGCGACAGAAGTCGCTCACGATCGGTGCGGTCTGCAAGGCACTGGCGCAGGAATTCCCGGACATCTCGATCTCGAAGATCCGTTACCTCGAGGACCAGAAACTGCTCACCCCGAGGCGCACCCCGGGTGGCTACCGGCTCTACACGCCCGGCGACGTCGCCCGGCTGCGGACCATCCTGCGCATGCAGCGGGACGAGTTCCTGCCGCTGCGGGTGATCCGTCAGGAGCTCGCCGCGGGACGCTCCGGCGATACGGCCCCGCCCGTCCCAGGGCGCCCCGGCGCCAGGGACGGCCAGCGCACCTGGCGCCCCAGTGTCAGCGTCCGCGAGGCCACCGGGGCGCTCTACTCGCTGGATGAAGTCCTCGAGGAGACGAAGGCCGAGGCCAAGCTCGTCAAGGAGCTCGAAGAGTTCGGCGTCGTCAAGGGCGAGCTTCGCGGCGGGGTGCGCTACTTCGACGAGACCGAGCGCGAGATCATCGCCGCCGTGGCCGAGCTGGCCCGCTACGGCGTGGGCGGGCGCAACCTGCGCGTATTCCGCTCGTCGGCCGACCGCGAGGCCAACCTCCTGCAGCAGATCCTCGCCCCGGCGTTGCGCTCGCGCAACCCCGAGCGACGCAAGGAGGCCGTTGACGCGCTCGAGAACCTCGCCGCCGTGGCAACCCACCTCAAGCACCTGCTGCTGATCAGGGACCTGCGCAAGATCGTCCGCTGATGGACGAGCTGGGCCGGCTGATCAGGGACATCCCGGACTTCCCCAAGCAGGGGATCGTCTTCAAGGACCTGACACCGCTGATGGCGGACGCGGGCGCCCTGCGCCTGGCGGTGGAGTCACTCGCGGAGCTGGCCCGGCCGTTGAACATCGACTGTGTCGTGGCGGCGGAGGCGCGGGGCTTCCTGCTCGGGCCGGCTCTGGCCCTCGAGCTGGGCGCCGGTTTCGTGCTCGCCCGCAAGCCCGGGAGGCTCCCCTACGAGACGGTCAGCGCCGAGTATCTGCTCGAGTACGGCTCGGGGCAGCTCGAGCTGCACTCCGATGCACTGTCCAGCGGGGCGAGTGTGCTCGTGCACGATGATCTGCTCGCCACCGGCGGGACGGCCGGCGCCCTCTGTGAGCTGGTGGAGCAGCTCGACGGGAGCGTGGCAGCCTGCAGCTTCCTGATCGAGCTGGCCTTCCTCGGTGGTCGCGAGCAGCTCGCGCCGCACGAGGTCCACGCCCTGCTGCGCTATGAGTCCTAAGCTGTGCCGGCGATGCCGACCGCTCGGGTGAGCCGCACGATCTCCGCGCCGGCCGAGGATCTCTGGACGGTCGTCTCGGACCCCCATCACCTGCCTCGCTGGTGGCCGCGGGTGGAGCGCGTGGAGGGCGTCCACGACGGCGCCTTCACCGAGGTCATGCGGACGAAGAAGGGCAAGACGGTGCGGGCGGACTTCGAGCTGCTCGCCGTCGACCCGGGCGCCCGGACCGTATCCTGGGAGCAGATCGTCGAGGGCACGCCCTTCGCGGCTGTGCTGGCCTCCTCCGAGACGGAGGTACAGCTGCTCCCACAGGGAGCCGAGGCCCTCACGCAGGTCACGATCGAGCTGCGCCAGCAGATGAGCGGCGGCCGGGCCGTCCAGCCGAGTCAGGGAGCCAGGTGGACGCGGGGACGAGGCAACAGGTTCAGGAAAGCGAACCTGAGCTGGGGCTCGCGGCTGGTGCGCAAGGCGGCCGCAGCAACCCTCGACGAGGCCCTCGACGGTCTGGAGCGGATAAGTGTCTGAGCCCGTCCCCGAGATGCGCTGGTGGGGGTGGGGCGAGCAGCGCCACGCCGGCGTGCTGCCCGAGCATGCGCTCGAGTTCCTGCGCAGCAGCATCGGCACGGCGGATCGGCCTCGCCCGCCCGTGGCCCTCGAGGCGGTGGCGCTCGAGCCGACGCGCCTCGCCGAGTCCGTTCGGGCCGAGCTGGAGGGCATCTGCGGCTCCGAGCACGTCTCCGACGGACACCGCGAGCGAGTCCTTCATGCAGCCGGGAAGGGATATCCGGATCTCCTCCGCCTTCGTGCCGGACGGCCGGAGGGGGCACCGGACGTCGTGGTTCATCCGGCCGACCATCAGCAGGTGATGGCTGTTCTGGCGCTCTGCTCCGCCCGCTCGGTGGCGGTGGTGCCGTTCGGTGGAGGGACCAGCGTCGTCGGTGGTGTGGCGCCGCTGCGAGGCGAGCAGGAGGCCGTCCTGTCCCTCGACCTGGCGCGGATCGGGGGACTCCTGAAGCTAGACCGCGAGTCGGCCACGGCCACCGTCGGCGCGGGCATGCGCGGCCCCGCTCTCGAGCGGCTCCTTGGCCCTCAGGGCCTGACCCTCGGGCATTTCCCTCAGTCCTTCGAGTACGTCTCCCTGGGCGGCTGCGCCGCGACCCGCTCGGCCGGGCAGTCCTCGACCGGCTACGGCTCGATCGAGAAGATGATCCTGGGCTTGCGTCTCGCCGCGCCGGCAGGCGAGATCGCGCTGCCTCCCCTGCCCGCAACGGCGGCTGGTCCGGGGCTGCGCCAGCTGCTGGTCGGCTCGGAGGGGACGCTCGGCGTGATCAGCGAGGTCTCGCTGCGGATCCGCCGCGCTCCCGAGCGCCGGGCCTACGAGGGCGTCTTCTTCGAGAGCTTCGCCGCCGGGTCGCATGCTCTGCATGAGCTGGCCGGGGAGCATGTCCTGCCCGACGTCGCCCGGCTCTCCGACGAGAACGAGACGCGCATGTCGCTCGCGCTGGCCGGCAGCGGCGGCATCAAGGGGAGAGTGGGACGGGCCTATCTGGGCGCCCGCGGATACGGCGGAGGCTGCCTTGCCATCCTGGGCTTCGAGGGAGACGGCGAGCGAGGTGAACTTCCGCCGCGGGCGAGCCCTGCAGCTGGCCCGCCGCTGCGGGGGGCTCACGGTCGGGGCCTCGCCCGGCAACGCCTGGCTGAAGGGACGTTTCGGGGCTCCCTATCTGAGGGACGATCTGCTCGAACAGGGCGTCATGGTCGAGACGCTCGAGACCGCGGCGCAGTGGTCGGATCTCGGCGAGCTCCACCGCGTCGTGAGCTCCGCGATCGCCTCCTCGCTCGGCGATCCGAGCCTCGTGATGTGCCACGTCTCACATGTCTATGAGAGCGGCGCCTCGCTCTATTTCACATTCCTGGCGCCGCAACGGGAGGGAGCGGAGCTCCAGCAGTGGTCCGAGGTCAAGCGAGCGGCCTCGCAGGCGATCGTCGACGGCTCCGGGACGATCACGCACCACCACGCCGTCGGGCGCGACCACGCACCCTGGATGGGGGCGGAGATCGGCGAGGAGGGACTGCGGGTCCTGCGTGCCGCGAAGGCCGAGCTCGATCCGGCCGGGATCATGAACCCGGGGAAGCTGCTCCCCCTCAGCTCGGAATTTTGAAGGGGCCCCGCAGGACGACGTGCCCCGGATGTTTGGGGCGGGTGCTGGTCTCCTTCGTCAGCAGGATTTCCCGGTAGTCGCCGGCGTTTGCGGGTAGCAGGGCCGCGCCGGCGAGCTTGTGGCTTTTCCCGACGGGCGGGCTCTTGCTGAGCGGCAGCGCGCTCGTCGGCGAGTTGTAGAGCCAGACGGCGTAGAAGAAGCCCCTCGTCGCCGGGATGTGTTCGGCCTGAATGTAGAAGGCATGTTTGCCGCCTTCGGAGAGGATCTCGACCGTCCCCCTGCTGGCACTGTTGCCGGGTGCTTTGAGCGGGAAGCGCGCTTCGGCCTTGGGTTCGGTTTTCGCGCCCGTCGAGCTGGTTTTGGAGCCGCTCGAGGAGGGTTTGCCGCCGCCGCCCGCGAAGACGAGGATCAGGACCACGATCACGGCCGCCAGGATCGCCGCCAGCAGGAGCGCTCCTCCGCGCCGTGAGCTGCGCGGAGCCGGCGGCTCCCAGAGGCTGGGTGAGGACGCGGCCTCCGCGAGCGAATAGGGCGCCGCCGGCCGACCGGCGAGAGGCGGGGAGCCGGCGGGGGGCGGCGGCACGTCGGGCAGTTCGCCCTCGCCGTCCAGTTGCGCCGCGAGCGCGTGGGCCCACAGCGAAGCCTGCGGGTCGGAGGAGAGCAGCGTCCGTGTCCGCAGCCGCTCGGCGACACCCGGCTGCTGGGAGAGCATGTAGTCACCGATCTCCTGCCGCAGCGCCGGAGTGAGCCCGCGCGCCTCCTGCGGGGCGAGGACGGCCAGAGCCGCGTGTGCGCGGTCGTGGACGGCCTGCTCGCCGATGCCCAGCATCGCTGCGACCTCCGCATAGGTCTTGCGCTGGCGCAGCAATATGGACAGCGCGGCGCGCTGATCCGGCGGAAGCTCTTCCAATCTGCTCATGGTCGTCTGTCTCGGTCCCTTGCCCGAGCCGGTGGGGGCGGCGCGAGAGGACCGTAGGCTATCGTGGCGGCCCGATGAGCACTCCGGACGCGGCGGCCCTCAGGGGCGCGATACAGGGCTTTGACCGGCTCTACGGGCTCGAACTGCTGTCGGTGTCGGACACCGAGGCCCGCGCTCAGCTGCAGGTGCGCCCGGAGGTTCTGCAGCCGGCGGGCCTCGTACATGGGGGCGTCTACGCCTCGATGGCAGAGTCGCTCACCTCGATGGCCACGCACATCGCCGTGGCGGGCGGCGGGGAGATGGCGTTGGGGCTCTCCAACAGCACGAGTTTCCTGCGCCCGATCACGGCGGGGACGGTCCACGCTCTCGCCACGCGCATACACCGCGGCCGCAGCACCTGGGTGTGGGAGGTGCAGTTCACCGATGACGCGCAGCGGACCTGCGCGGTGACCCGCATGACGATCGCCGTGCGCCCGATGCCCGCGGGGTGATCCGGCGCGAACGCCCTCAGTTCAGCGGTTTCGCCGTCGCCGGAAGCTGGGACGGGAGCGGCGTCGATCCGAAGCCCGTGTCCGGAAGGCGCGCCGGCAGCGGCTGGCCGGGGGAGCCGGTTGCATTGATCGCCACGATGGAGTGTGCCGCGGCATCGGCCGTGGGGGGGTCCTTGGCGAAGATGCTGACCACGACCCCGCCCGTGGGGATCGCGATCGTCCGCCCGGATTCACTGACACGGGCCTGGACACCGCGAATCGTGGCCACGCTGCCCGCGAGTCGAGCCTCCCGGCACGAAACCGTTGTCAGGCGAGGTGATGATCCTCAGAGGCGGCGTGCAGGTGCCCTGCCCGCCGTGGATGCAGTCGCCGTAGGCGATGCCGAAGGCGCCACCGGGGTCCTTGATCCCTTCCGTGATCTGCAGCCCCTGGAAGCTCCCTCCGGCCCAGTAGACGGGGTAGGGGGCGAGGACCATGCCCTCGAGAATGGTGCGGCGAGATCGGCCGGTCCTGGAGGGTGTCCCCGCAACCGGCGAGTGCCAGTGCAAGCAGGCCGGAGATCGTCAGAGCGGCGAAACGCACCGACGCAGGGTAGCCGCGGGGCCGTCGGCTCGTCCCGGCGCGCCCGTCAGCCGCGGTAGCGGTTGGTGATCGGCATCCGCCGGTCGCGACCGAAGGCACGGCCCGAGATCTTGATCCCCGGGGGAGCCTGGCGGCGCTTGTACTCGGCCAGGTCGACCAGCCGGATCGCGTGGTCCACATCCTCCGCGGGCAGTCCCTGCGCGATCAGCTGCTCGCGGCTCATGTCCAGCTCGACATAGCCCTCGAGGATCCTGTCGAGGGTCTCATAAGGCGGAAGGGAGTCCTCGTCGCGCTGGTCCGGTCGAAGCTCGGCCGAGGGCGCGCGCTCGATTATCGATACGGGGATCGGCGCCTCGCTGCGGGGAGCTCCCGTCGTCGGGTCGCGCGCCCCGGCGCCCGAGTTGCGCCACTCGCAGAGGCGGTAGACGATCGTCTTGGGCACATCCTTGATGACCGCGAAGCCGCCCGCCAGATCGCCGTAGAGCGTCGTGTAGCCGACCGACATCTCCGACTTGTTCCCGGTCGTCAGAACGAGCCAGCCGAACTTGTTCGACAGGGCCATCAGCAGGTTCCCGCGGATCCGCGCCTGGAGGTTCTCCTCGGTCAGGTCCTGCTCGCGCCCGGAGAAGGAGCCGGCCAGGGTCGAGGTGTAGGCGTCCATCGCCTCGGCGATCGGAAGCTCGTGGACCTCCGCGCCCAGCGCGGCGGCCAGATCACGGGCATCCTGCTGGGTCGAGTCCGACGAGTAGGGGGAGGGCATGATCGTCGCCGAGACACGCTCGGCGCCCAGCGCATCCGCTGCCACGCAGGCGACCAGGGCGGAGTCGATCCCGCCGGAGAGCCCCAGCACGACACGGCGGAAGCCGTTCTTCTCGACGTAGTCGTGGAGGCCCAGCGTGAGGGCCGCATAGACCTCTGCCTCGACGGGAGCGAGCGCCGGGGCAAGCGAGGGCGCCACGGCGGCCCCCCTCCTCGCGTGGGGCGACGCGAGGGCAGGCAGGACGCTCACCGGGTTCCCGGCGCGGCGCGCCGCCGGCCGGTGGCTGGCGTCGCGCAGCCTCGCGGCGCCCGCCGCGGCGATGTCCACGTCGGCGACCAGCAGCTCCTCGCGAAACTGCCCGGCACGGGCGATCGTTGCGCCGTTGTGGTCGATCACGCAGGAGTGCCCGTCGAAGACCAGCTCGTCCTGCCCGCCGACGAGGCCACAGAAGGCGATGCAGGCGAGGTTGTCCCTGGCTCGCTGGGCGAACATCCGCTCGCGCTCGGCGCCCTTGCCGGCGTGGTAGGGGGAGGCTGAGATGTTGATGATCAGCCCGGCTCCCGCGAGCGCCTCCTCGCTGGCCGGCGGGCCGGGCTCCCAGATGTCCTCGCAGACGGTCACGCCGACGCGCTCCGAGCCGATGTCGATGACGGCACCCGACCGGCCCGCCTGGAAGTAGCGCTGCTCGTCGAAGACCCCGTAGTTCGGCAGGTAGACCTTGCGGTAGACCGCATGGACCGAGCCCTCAGCCAGGACGGCCGCCGAATTGAAGACATCCTCGGCCCGCTCGGGGAAGCCGACGACGGCGACGATACCCCGCGCTTCGCCGGCCAGCTCGTCGAGGGCGCCGCGGGCGTCGGCCAGGAAGTGCTCCTTGAGCAGGAGATCCTCGGGCGGGTATCCCGTCAGCGCCAGCTCTCCGAACAGGACCAGGTCAGCCCCCGCTGCCCGAGCATCGCGCATGCCGTCGGAGATGCGCCGGGCGTTGCCCGCGATGTCGCCCACGGTGGCGTTCATCTGGCAGAGGGCGAGTCGCATGGCCCGATCGTATCCAGCGTGCCCGGAGCCCCACCGACCCGGCGGAGCGCTCCCCGAAGCCAATAGAGTCCCGCACCATGACGACGGCTCCGCTCAGCAAGTCGTTCCTGACGGTCGAGGGACGCCGCATGGCCTTCCACGAAGCGGGGGAGGGGGAGAGCATCCTGCTCCTCCATGGCAACCCGACGTCGTCATATCTTTGGCGCAACGTCGTGCCCCACCTCTCAGGGCAGGGCCGCTGCGTCGTCCCCGACCTGATCGGCCAGGGGGACTCCGACAAGCTCCCGGATTCGGGCCCCGAGCGCTACACGTTCCTCGAGCACCGCAATCATCTGGACGGTCTGCTCGAGCAGCTGGATCTCGGTGACCGTGTCACGCTGGTGGTTCACGACTGGGGCTCCGCGCTCGGCTTCGACTGGGCCAACCGCCACCGCGACCGTGTCGCCGGCATCGCCTACATGGAGGGGATCGTCAAGCCCCTCACATGGGAGGAATGGCCCGAGGGTGCACGGGCGATCTTCCAGGGGATGCGCTCCGCGGCGGGCGAGGAGATGATCCTGCAGAAAAACCTCTTCGTCGAGGCGATACTTCCGGCCTCGATCATCCGCCGGCTCGCCGCCTGAGGAGATGGCCGAGTACCGCCGGCCGTTCAACGCGCCCGGCGAGGACCGCCGCCCGACCCTCAGCTGGCCGCGCCAGATACCGATGGAGGGGGAGCCCCCCGAGGTCGTCGAGATCGTCGCGCGCTACGCCCGGTGGCTTTCGGAGGCGACTCTGCCGAAGCTGTTCATCAACGCCGACCCGGGATCGATCCTGGTCGGCCCACAGCGGGAGTTCTGTCGCGCCTGGCCGAACCAGACGGAGGTCACAGTCCCCGGCCTGCACTTCATCCAGGAGGACAGCGCACAGGAGATCGGGCAGGCCGTCTCGCGGTGGCTGACCGAGAGCGTCTTCGCCTGAGCGGCTCGCGCCGCTCAGCCGGCGCTGGCGGGCTTGCGCGCCGACGAGCGTGAGCCGCCCGACGTTCCCGAGGCGGCGCGTTTGGCTCGTTTGGCGGCCGCGCGTTTGCTCGTCGGGCTGAGACCCGGCGGCACGGTAGAGGGAGGCGATGGCCCACTTGAGGTCGTCTGCGATCGCGTCGAGCTCGGGCAGCGAGTCGTAGTCCCCCAGCAGGCCGAAGCCGAGGTGGCCGTTGTAGCTCATCACCGCGATACCCAAGGCCTGGCGCTGCGCCAGGGGCACGACGGGATAGAGCACCTCCAGCTGGCGCCCGAGCAGGTACAGCGGGAACTGCGGTCCGGGCACGTTCGTGACGACGAGGTTGAAGAACTGCTGGCGGGCCTGCAGGCGCGCCGCCTGGCTGAGGATGGTCGGGGGAGCGAAGCCCGCCAGGTTCGTCAGCACCTGCGCGCCGACGGCCTGTCCCGACTTCTTGAGGTCCTCCATCGACGCCGAGACGGTCGTGAGGCACTCGGCGGGGTTCTCGATCCCCACGGGCAGGGGCGCCCACATCGCAGCGACCTGATTGCCCAGTGCTCCCCGCTGCTCCTTGCTCCGGACCGACACCGGGACCATCGCCTTCAGGACGAGGTCGGTCGTGTCCACGCCCTCCCGGCGCAGGTAGCGGCCGAGGGCCAGCGTGACCGAGGTGAGGACGGCATCGTTGAGTGTTCCGCCGAGCGAGTCCTTGATCGCTTTGAAGCGGTTCAGGTCGGCGTCGAGGAACGTGTAGCGACGGTGCGGGCCGATGTCCACGTTGAAGGGGCTCGGCGGCGCCGGGGCGCTGATCCCTGCGATCGTCGTCGCACCGATGCTGACGAGCCCGTCGCGGACCTGCGAGGCGGCCCGGCGGGGAGCGCGCAGCAGCGCGCGGGCGCCGCGGAGCATCTCGTTCGGGACCGTCGTGCGCTCCAGCAGCGCCTCGCCGAGAAGCTTGGCCGGGCCCGGCAGCGGCTTGGCGCTCCAGGGCGCGGGGGGCGCCGTCGGCGCTGTCGGCTCGCGGGCGGTGTCGAACAGGACGGTCGTGATGTCCACGCCCGAGATCCCGTCGACGAGGGCGTGGTGGGTCTTGGCGACGACCGCGAAGCGGTTGCCCGAAAGGCTCTGGACGAGCCAGATCTCCCATAGCGGCTTGGAGCGGTCCAGGCGCTGCGAGAAGATCCTGCCGGCGAGGCGCTTGAGGTCCGCGTCGTCGGCCGGCTTGGGAAGGGCGGTGTGGCGGATGTGGTAGCGCGGGTTGAAATGCGGGTCGTCCGCCCAGACCGGCCGGCCCTGCCCAAGCGGCACGTGGGCCAGGCGCTGGCGGTAGCGGGGCACCAGATGCAGCCGGGAGAGGATGTGCTCGACGAATTCGTCGTGCGTCGGCGCTTTGCCCTTGAAGACCATCACCGAGGCGACGTGCATGTGCGCCGGCGAGTGATCCTCGAGGTGCAGGAAGGTCGAGTCGAGCGCTGTCAGACGGTCGTTGTTCGCCATCGATCTCGATTGTCGCGGATTCTGCGCCGACAGGCGTTGCACCCTTCACCGGAGCGGCGCACGAGGTGCCGCGCCGCCCGACGCGAGGCGCGCTCAGCCGATCAGTTCCATCCTGAGCGCCTGGGTCAGCAGCCCGATCCGGATATGGGGGCGCTGGTCGCTGCTGCGCACGCGAATCGTGGAGTTCTCCGGGCAGAGCACCTCGACGATCACGCAGACGTCACCGATTTCGCACTCTTCGCCGTGGTCTTCTTCGATCGCCTCCATCTGTTCGGCGACCACCTGGCCGAGCTTGCTCTGATCCATCGACATCCGGGACTCCTTTCAGGGAAAACAAAACGGGTGCGGCGCACGGCTCCGCGCACGCTACAGGGCGCTGCGGCCTCGCCGGCCCGGGAGCCCCGTTGCGCTCCCCGACGGCCCGAGGCGATCATGAGCCGGCCGGCGTTTCGCGGACGCCGTGCGGATATTCGCGAAGGCCGTTGGGGGGTTCTTCGTAGTGTTTGAGCGTGTCCACGACATGGTGGGGCAGCAGCGCCACGAAGACGAACCATGCGACCAGGAGGATCACCGCGATGGCGACCCAGAGCATCCATTTGCGCTCGTCGATCAAGAGTCGCACTCTGGTCAGGGCACCGGTCATCGCCAGAGGGCACGGTAGCGGGGGCCGGGCCGCGAAAGGGGCCCGCAAGGCAGCGGAAACCGCCCGGTGATGAGGTTTGCGAAGGTTTGCCCAGGTTGACCCCAGTAAAACGTTTCTAAAGAAACTGCCTGCAAATCCACTGTTTCCGGGAGTTCGGGGGCAGAGTGTGCTGACGCGTCACAGATAGGCCTCATCTTTCCTCCTAGCCTGACCGAACAATTGTTCGACTTGCCGAGTCGCCTCCGTCCATGGAGGCGAACGGGGGACCCATCGCCGGATTCGCACGCCTGGGATCTGGATGGGGCGAATCGGCCGCTGCTGCGGCCGTAACGCCCGGCTCACACGCGTCCCGTTGACGCGCGTGGGGCGGACGTGAGCCCGACAGCTAACCCCGTAGGCGGACCCCAAGGAGGTTCCTCACCAAATGTTCGTCCCCGCGACGCCTGTTCAACCTGCGCTGACACTGGCGCCGGTCGGCGTCGTCTCTTCGGCGCCGGCGACCATCGCCACGCCGTCCCACACAACCTTCAAGGTTCACAGCGAGCGGCTGAACGTGCTCGAGAACCATCGCACAACCGTCACGGGCAAACTGCTCGAAGGCGGCCACCGTGCCCGGGCCGGGCGGGCGGTGAGCCTGCAGGCGCTCGTCGGCCGCGGCTGGCGGACCCTGGCGCTGGCACACACCGGCTCCCGCGGGCGTTTCCGGATCTCCTACATGCCACGACCGGCTCGGCAGCCGGGTGCTGCGGTTGCGCTTCGTCGGCGACGCGTACGCCAGCTCGCGCCCGGCGGCGCCTGGGCAGGCTCAACGTCTACCGCCTGGCCGGCGCATCCTGGTACGGCGGCGGCGGCGGGATGGCCTGCGGCGGGAGCTGACCTCCTCGACGCTCGGCGTGGCCAACAAGACGCTCCCCTGCGGGACGCTCGTGACGCTCCACTACGCGGGGAACACGGTGCGCGTCCCTGTGGTCGATCGTGGCCCCTATGTGGCCGGTCGCGAATTCGACCTGACCGAAGCCACCAAGCGTGCGCTCGGCTTCGGCGACACCGGGCAGATCTGGAGCACCGGCTGATTCAGGGCCGCGCAGGTTTGGGTACGTTCGTGCAGGGGTTGGGTTTCCGTCCCGCTGGCCGTTCAATCACCTGAATGTCCGTCTCGGCACGAACCCCCCGCACCGCGGAATGGCTTGACAGCCTCGGCGAGTGGAGCTGGCCCGGTCAGCGGGTCGCCACCGCCGAGGTCCTGCCGCCCTCATGGGTACCGGCCCATCCGCCGGCGCCCGCCGCGCCATCGGCGGCGCCCCTGCCGGCGCCATGGCTGCGGGCGCGCAGGATCACCGTTGCGATCCTGCTGAGTGCACTCGTGCTCGTGGGAGGGGCGCTGGCATTGCAGCGCCCCCTGGGCCTTCAAGTCGGCTCCACCGGCTCGGTTGGCGCTCGTGCTGCCCGCAGCGCCTCGCCCACGGTCCTGCTGCCGTCGGCCAAGGTGACCCCGGTCGGCACCGACCACGCCGGCAGCTCGATCGAGAAGGCCACCTACTCATCCGTCGCGCTGCATCACGGCGGCTCCTTCTACATCTACCTCCCGCCGGGCTACCGGGCCGCCTCGCCAACCCGCTATCCGGTCATCTACCTGCTGCACGGCAACAGCCAGTCGGCGACGGCCTTCCTGCGGATCGGGCTCCAGGGCGAGCTCGACTATCTGATCGCGAAACACACCATCCGCCCGATGATCGCGGTGATGATCCAGGGCGGTCCGGGGTCGAACAACTGGCGCAACATCAACGAGCTCCACTACGAAAGCTACGTCCTGGAAGTCCAGGAGATGATCGACCGGATGCTCCCGACGGTCCCGGCGCGCAGCGCCCGGGCGATCGCGGGACTCTCGATGGGCGGATACGGCGCGATGGAGCTGACGCTCAACAACCCCACTCGGTTCGGCGTGGTCGAGAGCTGGCTGGGGTTCTTCGACGGCCTCGAAGACCAGCTGCGCCTCGACGGGCGGACGATCTCGAAGCTGGGCCTTCACGCCTTCCTCTACGGCGGGGCGTCGGACAAGATCGCCAACCCCGCCGAGGACAGGCCTTTCGCCGCGAAACTCAGGGCCGAGGGAGCCGACGCGACGGCCGCGATCTACCCCGGTGAACACAACCTCGAAACGGTTGAAGCCCATCTCTCCTCAATGCTGACGTTCGCCGGGCACTCGCTCTCAGCCCCGCAGGGGAATGGCTCTTCCTGAGGCGATCCGCCCTCGGGCCCGCCTGGCCTCGGCGCTGGGTGCCGCGTCGATTGGGAGCCTGGCGGCCGGCGCGATAGCCGGCGGGGCCGCGGCGATCGGCGCGATGGCGATCGGAAGGCTGGCGATCGGAAGGCTGGCGGTCGGGCGCCTGGCGATCGGTGGCATGAGGGCACGCCGCGCGGCCTTCGAGTCGGTCGAGATCCGTGAGCTCGAGGTGGGCCGCCTGGCCGTGGGAGAGCTGATCGTCGGCGGCTCCCCCTGGCCACCCAGCCAGTAACATCGTTCCCAGCTCGGGAAACGATCGTGGAGGGCTCGATGGCTTCGGTTCGCAACGACCTTGAGGACGTGCTCGTCGGGGAGCGCGAGAACTGGCTCGACGGACCGCCGCACGAGCTCTTCGCCGACCTGCGGGAGAAGTGCCCGGTCCACTGGACCTCGCGCGCCAGCGAGTATCCGGAGGCGCCCGGCTACTGGTCGGTGACGACGGCCGAGGACATCCATACGGTCAGCCGGGACTGGCAGACCTACTCCTCCGAAACCGGCATCACGGCGATCAACGCCGTGTTCCCACTGGAGCTGACCCGGGCCATGTTCATCGGGATGGACCCGCCGAAGCACGATCGTCTGAAGGGCCTCTTCCAGGCCGGTTTCACGCCCAGGCGCATTGCCGCCCACGAGGACGAGATCAGGGCGATCGCCGTCAAGGTCCTGGACCGCCTCGAGGGCCGCGACAGCTGCGACCTCGTCGAGGACGTCGCGCAGCCGATCGTCTCACGCGTGATCGGCAGCTTCATGGGCATCCCCGAGGAGGACGACGCGGTCTGGGCGCGGCTGATGAACTCTGCTCTGAGCGCGGGCGACGAGGACCTCAGCCCGGGAGGCGCACAGGCCGTCGTGGACCGGGACATCCCGGAGATATTCGAACGCTGCGGCAAGCTGATCGCCGAGCGCCGGGAGAGCCCGACGGACGACCTCACGACGGTCCTGGTCAACGCCGAGGTCGACGGCGAGAGGCTCGAGGAACACGAGATCGTGATGGGCTTCTTCCTGCTCGTGGCGGCCGGGAACGACTCGACCAAGGCGACCTACTGCAGCGGCATGAGGGCATTGATGGAGAACCCCGAGCAGATGCGGATGCTCGTCGAGGACCCCGAGCTCGTGGGAGATGCGGTCGAGGAGTCGTTGCGGATGTTCCCCGCCTTCGCCCACTTCGCCCGTACGGCCACGGTCGACACCGAACTCCACGGCCAGAAGATCAAGAAGGGCGACCGTGTCGCCATGTGGTACGTCTCCTCCAACCGCGACGCGACTCGCTTCGATGATCCGGACCGCTTCGACGTGACACGCAGGGCCGACCATCAGGCCTTCGGCGCAGGCGGGCGTCACTTCTGTCTCGGGACGGCGCTCGCCCGCCTCGAGCTGAGGGTCATGATCGAGGAGACGCTGAAGCGCTTCCCTCAGATGAGCATGGCCGGCGATCACGCCTACGTCGAATCCCCGTTCGTCAACCAGCTCAAGGCGCTCCCGGTCAAGCTGCACCCCTGATCCCCGGTGAGGGCGCGTGAGCTCCGCGGGGGATGCGCCTGAGGGCCCGACGCTCCGAACCGAGCGGCTGCTGCTCCGTCGCTGGCGGACCTCCGACGCCGAGCCGTTCGCCCGGCTGAACGCGGACCCGCTCGTGATGGAGCACTTCCCGGCGACCCTGTCACGCGGTGAGTCGGACGCCCTGATCGAGCGGATGGAGCGCTCCTTTCGCGAGCACGGCTTCGGTGCCTGGGCCGTCCAGGTGCATGGATCGACTGAGCCGGCCGGGTTCGTGGGCCTGTGGCTGCAGAGCGGCCGGGAGCTTCCGTTCGCCCCGGCAATCGAGATCGGCTGGCGACTGGCCCGAAAGTGCTGGGGGAGAGGGATCGCCACCGAGGCCGCTGCAGCCTCGCTGGAGTTCGGCTTCACCGAGCTGGGACTCGAGGAGGTCGTCTCCTTCACAACCGTCGAGAACGGCCGCTCCCGGGCGGTGATGGAGCGTCTGGGCATGCGCCGGGATCCCGCGGAGGATTTCCTGCACCCGGCGCTTGGCCCTGACGACCCTCTGGCGCCTCACGTCCTTTACAGGCTCGCGGCCGACGAGTGGTCGGTGGGCCGGGCCCGCCGCGTGGCCCCCCGACCACGAGACTGAGCCCGGCGATCACCGATCAGCCGGATCAGCTGGGTTTCGGTTCTTCTTGTTCTTCTTCTTCTTCGCCTCCGCCGGAGCTTTCACCCTCGTGGCAGAGCACCGCGACTACCGTTCCCGTGCCCGCATGGCCCGGGTTGGGGCCGTAGCCCGGATCGGTCGCGACGGAGACGAGCTCAGTCGTGTCGCCCGAGATGATCCGCCCGGACTTCGTGATCGTGCTCGCGACAAGGACGTTGATAAACGGCGCCAGCGGAGCGGCAGGCGGGTCGGAGCTGTTCCCCGGATCGGTCGTCCAGGCCCCACCGCATGAGGATTCGGTGATCGTGTTCGCAAAGCCCTTGAACGACGCCGGCGCCGTTCCCCCGCTGGGCGAGTTGAGCTTCCACCACTGTGCTCCCCAGAACGTCACGTGGGCGCCGAGAACGGCCTGCTGATCGCCGATCACGAAGTTGCCCTCGGCGCCGGCGGTCGACGCAAACACGAAGCCGCACGACGCGATCAGGACAGCCGCCAGGACGGCTCTGTGACTCCGTCGAGCACCCTGATGAGACAAGGACATGCCATAACCCCCTCGGTCTTGAACCAGGCAGGGAACGCTACCGGCGGTCTGGGAAATGACAATTGAACATCCGGCCAGAGGCCGCCGGACGGATACTTGACCAGTATGCGAACATGTGTTCGTATGGGACCCAGGCCATGGCGACCGGCGGCGGAGCTCGAGGGAGCGCTCCAGCGGGGAGACCTGCGCTACGCGATGAGCCTGGCCCAGGAACTGCGCAGCGAGCGTGGCCGCCCGCTCGAGCTCGCGCTCGCCGCGCAGTTCCTCCCGTTGATCGCACGGCAGAGCCCCAAGGAGTACGACGCGTGGGCGCTGCGCTGGCTGGCACGCTGGGCCTCGGAGTCGGCCACTGCGACCGTCGAGCAGGCCGCCGTCCTGGCGGCCTCGCTGGCGGACCTGCCGTCGGAGCCTCAGATGCTCGAGGAGATCAGGGCCTCGTTGTAGGCGCCATCTATGCTCGGGGCATGTGCGGGCGCTACACCAACACGGCGGGCCCTGAGGAACTCAACGACCGCTTCCGGGTGCCGATCAACGGTGCCGCCGGAACGCGCCGATACAACATCGCGCCGACCGAAGAGGTCCTCGCGATCGCCGCACCAAAGGGCGAGCCCGAGGCGGAGCTGATGCGATGGGGCCTGGTGCCGTCATGGGCGAGCGATCTGAAGAGCTCGGCGAAGATGATCAACGCGCGGATCGAGACGGTGACCGAGAAGCCGGCCTACCGGCGTCTGATCGGCCGGGGCCAGCGCCGCGCTCTGCAGATCGCCGACGGCTACTACGAGTGGCTGAAGCCCGAGCGAAAAGGCGAGCCGCGCCAGCCGTTTCACTTCCAGGTCGACGGCGGCATCCCGTTCGCCTTCGCCTCGATCTGGACCCCCGCGAAGGTCGACGGGGCGTGGATTCACTCGATCTCACTGCTCACCTGCGACTCGGCACCCAACCGGACCGCGTCGGCGATCCACGGGCGCATGCCCGTCATCCTCGCCGACCCCGAGACCCAGCGAGCGTGGCTCGACCCCGGCCTCGGCGCCGCCGAAGCACTCGATCTGTGCGGCGCCCTGCCGACCGAGCGTCTCAGCGCCCACCCGGCAAACCCGGCGGTCAACAAGGTCGTCGAGGGGGTGGAGGGACCGGAGCTGCTGATGGCCCCCGCCTGACCCCATGCGGGTTGCTCTGCCTACGATGCGGTCTCCGCGGATCAGCGGCGCAGCTCTGCTCGCAGCCGGGTTGCGAGGCGGACGGAGGCATCGATCTCGACCTGACGGATCGAGACGCTCTCGACACTGAGCCCAAACGGAACACCGACGCGCCGGCAGAATGAGATCAGCTCGAGGGCCGTCACGACCGCCTGCTCGTAGGACGCGTCCAGGGTGTCGTCGGCATGGCGCAGGTCGTTCTCGATCCAGCGCGGCACATCTACACCGAGCCACTGAACGAACTCCAGTGTCTTCACCGAGCCGCAGACCGAGAACGTGAAGACGATGGGAGCCGGCTTGACGCTGCGAGCGGCGCATGCATAGTGATAGTCGGAGACCAGGTCCTTCGCCGCGTTGACGTCATAGACGATCTGGGTGACAAAGAACGAGCAACCGGCAGCTTGCTTCGCCAGCAGTCGGAGGTGCTCCCCGCGCCCGCGCACGTGGCGCTCCGGGATCGCGACACCTCCGAGGAGGAGATCCGGGCGCACCTCGGTCCTGAGTTCGTAGGCCCGCAACAGAGACGTCGCGACAGCTTTCTCACGAGAGGACGCACCGACGAACACCGACAGTGTTCGGGTTGGGTCTTGTTCGCTGAGCCACGTGCGAAGACGCTGCTCCGGGTACTTGCTGACGGCGCGGTACACGATGGCAGGCACTTCGAGGCCGACGAGATCGCGAGCGAGGTAGTCGGCGGGGTCCATCGTGGGGAGGAACGGAAACGGGCGCTCCTCGGGATTGCGGTCACTCTCGTCGTCAATGTCGTAGAGGACGAGGCCGTCGATGCCCAGGGGGCGCAGTCGCTCGAGCGTTCTCGCTGCGATCTGAGCGGCCTGCTCCGGTTCGGTCGTCAGGCGCGGCGGCGTCAGCGCGAAGAGCAAGAACTCACCCGTCCCCTCGGCAATGCGCCGCTGCAGCTCCACGCGCGGAAGCGTAGCTAAAGGCCTGCGCAGGAAGATTGGGCGCGGGCGGTTGGAAGAGGCCCAGGTCCAGGCCCGGCGTGGGAGAGGGCTACTCGCCCACCAGCCAGCGCCGGGGATTGTCCACAAAGATCGTGTTGAAGACAGCGTCGTCCATGACTCCCATCTCACGCAGGGTCGGTACGACCTCGTCGAAGACCAGCGTCATCGACCAGTTGCGGATGGCTCCCTGGTTTTCGAACATCTCCGCCGCCTCGGGCGGGAACCAGTCGATCGATGCGCAGAAGTCCTGGGAGATCGTCAGGCGTTCAGCATGCCCGCGCCGCAGCAGCTCGGCCGCCGTGGCGTTGCGCTTGTCAATCGGCAGGTACATCTCGAGGCCGTATCGGTCAAGGCCCACGTAGACGCCCTTGGAAAGCAGGCCCTCGATGTAGCCGACGTCCTCGGAGTCCCCACAGTGGGCGATCTGCACACGGGAGAGATCGACCCCCTCCTCCTCGAAGATCTCGACCTGGCGCGGGCCGGTCGCGACGGCGGGCATCGAGTGAGCCATGATCGGTGCGCCCGTCTTGAGCGACGCACGGGCGACCGCCCGGTGGATCTTCTCGACGTTCTCGGTGACCCCCGCCGCGTCTGCCGCACACTTCAGGAAGGCCGCGCGTATGCCGGTTCTCTGAATCCCGCTTTCGATGTCCTCGACGAAGTGGTCCGCCATCACGTCGATGTCGCGATTCTCGAAGTAATGGGGGAGGTAGTCGTAGCTGTAGATCCCCGTGCAGGCGATCAGATTGACGCCCGTCCCATCGGAGACGCGCTTCATGAAGCGAACGTCCCGGCCGCCGAACATCGCTGTCGGCTCGACGATCGTCTTCACGCCGCGCTCCTTGGCGTCCCGCACGGCGAGCAGCGCCGCGTCCAGCTCGAGCTGCTCGTCGTAGCGCCCCGGCCAGTTCTCGGCGACGGCCTCGTCGCGGAAGCGGACATGCTCGTGCGCCAGGACGATGCCCAGCTCCTGCGCGTCGACCGCGCCCTGCACCGTCTGTACGTCTGGCATTCGGCTCCTCCTCGGAGTCTCTCAGCGGAGGGCCTCGCCCCATTGCGTCTCCTGGCGGAGCTGCTTCTTGAGCAGCTTGCCGCCGGGATTGCGGGGCAGTGGGTCCTCGCGGATGGCTATGTACTGGGGCACCTTGAAATCGGCCAGGTGTGTACGGCAATGGCCGAGCACCAAATCGAGGTCGAGCTCTCCCGCCGCCACGATCACCGCCCCGACCTTCTCGCCCATCATCTCGTCGGGTACCGCGACTACCGCCGCCTCGCCGACGCCCGGGGCTGCGGCGAGGACGTTTTCGACCTCGATCGAATAGACGTTCTCACCGCCGCGATTGATCATGTCCTTCTTGCGATCGACGATGTAGAGCAGGCCGTCAGCGTCCACGCGCCCGAGGTCGCCCGTGTGCAGCCAGCCGTCCACGAACGTCTCGGCCGTCTCGGCGGGCTTGTTCCAGTAGCCCTGCACCACGTTGGGACCTCGCACGAGCAGCTCGCCCACGCCGGTCTCCGCGTCCGGTTCGTCGATCGCGAGGTCCACCACGGGCATGGCGAAGCCGACCGAGTCGGCATGCGCAGCGGCCTCCTCGTGCGGGAGGAAGGTGCTCAGCGAGGAGGTCTCGGTGAGCCCGAAGCCGTTGCCGACGCGGGCTGATGGGAAGCCCTGCTTGATCCGCTCGACGAGGCTCTCGGCGATCGGCGCCCCGCCGTAGGAGATCCAGCGGACCCGGCCGACATCCAGTTCGGCGAAACGGGGGTGATGGAGGACGGCGTGGTAGATGGCCGGGACGGAGACGATCTGGTTGACCCCGTGCTCGCCGACCGCCTCGAAGAAGCCATCGAAGTCCAGCGGTCCGGAGAGGATCTCGATCCGGCCTCCCAGCTCGAGCAGCGGGATCAGCTGGCTGTTGCAGCCGGTGACATGAAAGAGCGGTACCGAGACCAGGGTTGAGATCTCTGGGCCTTCGGAGCGCTCGATCGGGTTGCAGCGCAGGGCGTTCTCGCTGTTCGTCAGGAAGTTGCCGTGCGACGTCATGGCGCCCTTGGGAAAGCCCGTGGTGCCGGAGGTGTAGAAGATGGCCGCCAGATCGTCGGGGCCGAGATCGGCGGCCGGGGCGGGCTCGCCGTCGGGGAGCTCGGCTCCGGGGGCAAAGGTGTAGCCGGCACCCGAGTCGTCGAGCACGTAGGCCACCTCCTCCTCCGTGAAGCGGGTGTTCACCGGCACGACCACGCCCCCCAGCATCTGCGTGGCGAAGAAGGCCAGGACCCAGTCGATCCCGTTCGCCAGGCGCAGCCCCACCCGGTCGCCGCGTGCGACGCCCGCGTCGCGCAGGCCGCCGGCGACGCGGGAGGAGCGCTCCCAGAGCTCGCCGTAGCTGATCGAGGGGCCCCCTACCTCGAGGACCGCCAGGGCATCCGCGTCGCGCTCCACGCTGGCGCGGAGCAGGGCGAGCAGCGAGTCGGGGCGCCCCGTGTAGCGGGCGCGGCCATCGGCGTCTCTGGTTACGCCGCTCTGATCGAAGGGGTTGCGGCCTCGTGGCAGCGGTTCGGGCAAGGGAGCCTCTCCTCAGTCGGTTCCAGGGTGAGCCTAGCGCGAGGAGGATCCGGCGGCGAAGTGCTTGGAGGCGATCTGCTCGATCGTTCCCATAGTGCGAATCGTCATCGGTCCGAGGAGGCGCTCGAGAGCCTTCAGATCGAGCGAGGAGTCACTGATCCCTGCGGCCGGCAGCCAGTGGAGCTCACGCTTGCCGAAGGCCAGCGCATCATCCTCTCCCGGGATGGCGAGCGCCTTCCTGCGTGTGGCCGGGGAGGGGCGAGCGCCGAGCAGCATGACCTGCGGCTTTCCGTGCAGGCGCTTGCGTGTGCCCTCGTCGAATGGCGCCATGGCGGAGATCGCCAGGAGATCGGCACGGTTGCGCACGAAGCTGGCGACCTCATAGCCCAGGAGCCTCTCGAGGCCCGCTTCGATCAGGCTCGCCAGCGCGTCCTCGTCCCGGGATTGCGGGTCGGTGAAGATGACGTTCCCGCTGGCTCTGAAGATTGAGGCCTGCTCGAGCCCGAGCGCCTCGACGTGCCCGCGCAGCTCCTCGTTGGAGATGCGGCGTTTGCCGAGGTTGATGCCTTTGAGGAAGGCGACCTGATCCGCCACGGTGCGCTCAGCCCCCCGGGGATCCGCCCGGGCTCAGACGGCGGCGGAGGCGCTGACGCGGTCGGCGAGGATGCCGGCGAGGCGGGCGCGGTGGCGCTTGGCGCCACCGAGCAGAGCTGCGTCGAGCTGCGCGCGCTTGTAGAGCCAATGCAGGTCGGCCTCCCAGGTGAAGCCGATGCCGCCATGGGCCTGGATCGCGCTCGCTGTGACCTCGCGACCGGCTGTCGAGGCGCAGGCCTTGGCCATCGCGGCGGCCTCCGCGAGCTGCTCGGGGTCCGAGTCGGCCGTCCAGGCGGCAAAGGCCGCCGTCGAGCGTGCCTTCTCGGTTTCCAGCAGCATCTGGGCGCAGCGGTGCGAGACGGCCTGGTAGGCACCGACGGGAACCCCGAACTGCTTGCGGTCCTTGACGTACTCGACGGTCATTCCCAGAGCTCGGTCGCAGATGCCCACGAGCTCTGAGCTGACCGAGACGAGCGCCCGGCCCAGGCCTGCGCAGGCGCCGCCGTCGCCGATCGCCTCGCCTGCGCCGTCGGGCGCGCTGACGGACGCGGTTGAGCGAGTGGGGTCGACCGATGCCACAGGGGTGATTTCGGCCTGCTCGCGGCTGAGCAGGCGGCCAGAGCCCTCGGAGTCGATCAGCACGAAGACATCTGCCTGGGCGCCGCCGATCACGAGCTCGGCGGTGCCGTCGACGATCGCACCCAGCGCGCCGATGGCCTCACCGGAGGCGAGACCTCCAAGCCAGCGCTCGCGCTGCTCGGGAGAGCCGTCCTGTTCGATGACGGCCGCGGCCATGACGCTCGGCAGGAATGGGACGGGAGCCAGCGCGCGGCCGAGCTCCTCACAGAGGATGGAGAGCTCGATCTGCCCGAGTCCCTGGCCGCCGAACCGCTCGTCGATCGCAATTCCGGGCCAGCCGAGCTCGCAGAGCTCGCCCCAGAGGGTCTCGTCGGTGGTGCCGGCCTCGGCATGCTCGCGGACGCGTTCGGGCTTGGCGCGCTCGGCCAGCAGCTCCCGTGCGGTGCGCTGGATTTCGCGCTGGTCGTCGGTCAGTCCGAAGTCCATCAGGCGGCCACCTTCAGGCGGGGGAGACCGAGGACGCGCTCGGCGACGATGTTCTTGAGCACCTCGGTCGTGCCGCCCTCGATCGTGTTGCCGCGTGCCCGTAGCCACTCGTAGCTCCAGTTGGTCCCGGCCGTCAGCGCCTGGGGTCCGACGATGTCGATGGCCAGCTGCGTCAGGCGCTGGTTGGTGTCCGACCAGAGCCACTTGACCAGTGACCCCTCGGGTCCCGGCTGACCGTAGCGCTCGACGTCCGTGAGGCCCTTCCAGGCCAGCAGGCGGATCGACTCGCAGCGGACGTGCAGCTCGGCGAGCTCGTCGGCGTAGAGCGGGTCCTCGAGCAGCCCGCGCTCGGCGGCGATCGCGATCAGGTCGTCCAGCAGCTGGCGCAGGCGGATCTGAAGCGCGAAGCCCAGGCCTGCGCGCTCGTTCATCAGCGTCGTCAGGGCGACCTTCCACCCGTTGCCGACGCCCCCGACGACGTTCGCGTCGGGGATCCGGGCCTCCTCGATGAACAGCTCGTTGAACTCGGCCTCGCCCGTGATCTGGCGCAGGGGGCGAACCTGGACGGCGTCCTGATCCATGTCCATCAGGAAGTAGGTGAGGCCCTTGTGCTTGGCGACCTCGCCGTCGGTCCTGGCCACGAGCATGCACCACTTGGAGTACTGCGCGCCGCTGGTCCAGACCTTCTGACCCGTGACGACCCACTCGTCGCCGTCCTTCACCGCCTTGGTTTTCAGCGATGCGAGGTCGGAGCCGGCCTCGGGCTCGGAGAAGCCCTGGCACCAGATCTCCTCGCCGGAGAGAATCGGGGTGAGGTAGCGCTCCTTCTGCTCATCGGTGCCCCAGACCATCAGTGTGGGGCCGCCCAGCAGCAGGCCGAGGACATTGGCCGCCATCGGCACGCGGGCGCGGCCGATCTCTTCGAAGTAGATCGCCGATTCGGTGAGGCTGACGCCTCGTCCTCCGTACTCGGCGGGCCATGCCGGTGCCGCCCAACCTCCGTCGTAGAGACGCCGCTGCCAGTCACGCCGCCAGGCGTAGTGGGCGTCCTCGCCGCCGTCGGTCGGCTCCGGGTCGGGCTGGTTGCTCGCCAGCCAGCCGCGCAGCTCGTCGCGGAAGGCGATCTCCTGGGGGCTGAAGGTCAGGTCCATGGGGCTCCGTGGAAGCCTACAGAGGCGACCGCGAAGGCGTCTCGCTGCCGGGCGCCCCCGCGGGGAGCGCTATTTGGTGGTGCGAGGCGCGCGCAGCACGGTCCTGCAGCGCATAACCCTCATCTGGCGCGAGGTCCGGGTGTATTTCGCCGAGACAGAGTTCGGTTTCATCGTGATCTTCGCAACCAGGTGATGGGCCCCGAGCTTCAGCTTGGCGGGATTGATCCGAACCGAAAGCAGCCCTCCGTGGGCGTTCCTGTACGTCAGGCGGGCGAGACGGTGCTTGTCCAGGTAGAAGCTCACGCTGCTGACTCCATTGGAGGCGATGCTCACGACGAAGCCCCGGCGGACACAACCCTTCGGCGTTTTGAGGGCGGGGACGGGAACCGCCGATGTGAAGCTGAGCACGCCGCCGTTGCTCCCCGTGCTCGTCGTGCTCGCGCCGGTCGTCGCACTCGATTTCGTTTCTTCGGTCTTCGGCGGCGGGGGTGGGTCGGCCACTTCTTTGGGCGTTTCCCCGGCCACCGGCGTCACCACAACCGTGTTGGATTCCTGTGTGAGCGCTTCGCCTTCGCCCGCGTTTGGAGTCCCGTCGACGGTCGCCGCGTTCATGTAGAAGCCGGCCGAGTGGTCGCTCGCCGTGAGCGTGTGGCTGCAGCTGAGCGTGAAGGCTTGGGAGGGATTGATCGGCGCCTGCGGGGTGCCCGTGACGGTGCCCGGGTCGCAGCGGTCTTTGAATTTCGCGAAGGTCAACGGGACGTTGCCGGTGTTCTGGACGGCGATCGAGTAGTCGATCACCTGGCCCACCCTGCCGGACAGCGGTTCAGCGGTCGGCGCCTGCCCGCTGCCGGCGATCGACTGCAGCGTATGGATCGTGTAGGCCGGCGCGGGGCCGCAGCCGACGCGGCTGTGGAGGGTGAAGTGACCCTTGTAGCCGTTGGTGTTCCACCGGGCGTGGACTTCGATCGTGTAGACGCCCACGGGGAAGGCGATCTGCTGGCGACTGGTTTCGTCGGTGCCCGTGAAGGAGAGGACGGTCGGCGCGAAGTCGATCGATCCCTGCGAGAGGGATTGCGGGGGCTTCCTGACCCGGATCCATTGCACGACGTAGTTCGGGCTGCCTTCGACCGAGTTGAAGCCGTGGTAGGCGACCGTGACTTTCCTGCAGTCGATCATGACGACGGCGTTCGATCGTTCTTTCGGCGCCAGACTGGCTGCTTCCCGCGCTTCGTCTCGGGCTCTGTGCTGGGCTTCCTGAGCGGCCCGTCGAGCCGCCTTGAGTGCTGCCCGGGCGGCGCCCTTGCCGGCGCCGAGTTCCTGCGCGCGGCCTCCGCTCGCCTGTCCGGCGGGGGCGATCACGGCGAGGCCCAGGAGCAGGGAGACGCCGAGGCCGATCATCCTCGGGCGGCCGTTAGCCATGCGCCTCCGCTTGGGGGGCCGCCTTGAGGGGGAACCGTTAGAGATTCGCTTCATGCGTGTATTCCATCCAGTCCCGCTCCATGGGCGTTCTCTGTCGGACCCGCCCGCCGTGTCGTGATCGTCCTAATCGTCGATTCCGCCGCTACCCCTCAGAGATGCGGAACCGCTGGATCAACAGTGTCCCGCGACCGATTCGAATAATTATCCCCCTGCGGGGGTGATCTTCGGGGTAGCTGTAGGGTGATGCATCGGGTGATGTTGGTCTCACCCGAATGACTGCCTCCGCCGATAGGATTCCAAACGATGGCCAATCAGGGAAACATCAAAGTCGCACTGGGCGAATTCGACGACCTGCTCGCCAGGGGGTTGAGGGGCCTGATCGAAGACGATCCACAGCTCGAGCTGGTTGCCTCCAACGTCCTCGCCGCCCAGCTGACGATGGTGCTGCGGGCCCGTCGGCCCAGCGTGGCGATCCTCGATGCCGGCTCGCTGCGCAGCCCGGCGGAGATCAGGACGCTGACCCTCCGCCACCCTGATACGCACCTGCTGCTGCTCGCCGAGCGACCTTCAGGCGTGGAGTCGGCCCAGCTGCTGGCCTTCGGCGCCGCGGCATGCCTGGCCAAGACGACCCAGTCGCGGGACGTCCTGAACGCAATTCACCTGGCCTCACGCGGATTGCAGCTGACACCCCGCGAGCGCAGCGGCGCACTGCCGGGCTCGGGTCTGCTCACGGCACGCGAGGCGGATGTCCTGGCGGGCCTGCAGCAGCGTCAGTCAAACGCCCAGATCGCCGCCGATCTGCACGTGAGCATCGAGACCGTCCGCACGCATGCCCGGCATATCTACCGCAAGCTGGGAGTCTCCTCGAGACGCGATCTGCTGCCCCCCGTCCCGGCTGCCCGCAACGTGCCTTCCTGAGCGGAGTCCGTCCCGGCCCCGAGGGGATTCGGGCGTTCCCGTGGCGGCCGAGTGCAGCGATAGATTCGCTGCGGCGTGCCAAGCTCCCGCGAAAGCCCGATCGTCGCCCACCTGGATGCCGATGCGTTCTACGTGTCGATCGAGCTGGGGCGCCATCCCGAGCTGCGCGGTCGTCCTGTCGTCGTCTCCGGGACCGGCCCCCGGGCGGTCGTCACGACGGCCAGCTATGAGGCCAGGCGCTTCGGTGTCGGCTCGGCCATGCCGGCCTCGAGGGCGCGGCGGCTCTGTCCCGAGGCCGTCTTCCTGCCGCCGGACTTTCCGACCTACCGAGCCGTGTCCGCTCAGATGATGGCGATCCTCCGCGCGCACGTGGAGGAGATCGAGGTCGTCGGCCTCGATGAGGCATATCTCAACCTGACGGGGCTCTTCTCCCCCCGCACGGCGATGCGGCGGCTGATCGCCGAGATCGACCAGCGGGTGGGAATCACCTGCTCGGTCGGGATCGGACCAAACAAGCTCGTCGCCAAGGTTGCCTCCGACGCCGAGAAGCCCGCCGGGTTCGTCGTCCTCACGCGCGCTGAGGCCTGCGCCAGGTTCGCCGCCTCGCCGCCGGGGCTGATCCCGGGGATCGGGCCGAAGACGGCGGCCCGCCTACGGGAGCTGGGACTGCACCGCCTTGCCGATGTCGCGGCGGCACCCGAGCAGATGCTGATGGAGCGGTTCGGGCCGAACCTCGGCCGCGACCTCGGCCGCAGGGCCCGCTTCGAACACGACGGCGCCGTATCGCAGTCGCGCAAGGTGGTCTCAGAGTCCCGCGAGCGGACCTTCGACGTCGACATCCGCGACGCGGACGAGCTACGGGCGGCGCTGCACAGAATGAGCGGGGAGCTCTGTGAGAGCCTCGCCCGACACGGCCGCGCCGGGCGCACCATCGCCATCAAGGTCCGCCTCGACGACTGGACGACGATCACACGGGCGCACACCCTCCCGGAGCCCACGAACGACCCGGAGACGGTCCGATCACAGGCTCTGCGACTGCTCGCCGAGTACGGCCCCGCCCGGCCCGTCCGCCTGCTGGGCGTCCGGGTCGCAGGCCTCGCGAGCGCCGATGGACAGGACGCGAAAGCGGCCGAGACTCAGGCTCAGGGCGAGCCTGACAGTCAGCTGGCGCTCCCGCTCTGAGCGGAGCTGAGGGCGCTGGACGGATAGGATCCGGGCGATGACTTTGACGCGCGTGGGGGAGGTGGAGCTCGACTACGAGCGCAGCGGCTCCGGACCGCCGCTGTTGGCGATCATGGGAATGAGCGGCACGGCGCTCAGCTGGGGCGAGCCGTTCCTCGATCGACTGCGCCAAGACCACGAGGTGATCGTCTACGACCACCGCGGCGTCGGGGCCAGCACGCCGCTCACCGGCGGCCTCACGATCGCCGAGATGGCAGAGGACGCCGCGGGACTGCTCCAGGCCCTGGAGATCGGCTCGGCCGACGTGCTGGGCATATCGATGGGCGGCATGATCGCCCAGGAGCTGGCGCTGAACCACCCGGAGCGGGTCAAGAGCTTGATCCTCGGCTGCACCTACTGCGGCGGCGAGGGCAGCTCGCTCGCGGGCCCCGACGTGGCGCAGAAGCTCGGCGAAGCGATGATGTCCGGAGACCGCGAGCGGGCGCTGCGCGTCGGCTGGGAGGTCAACGTGTCAGCCTCCTACGCCGCGGACGAGGCGGCGTGGGCGAGGTTTCACGAGATAGCCCTGAGGCGTGCCGTCGCCGTCCCGGTGATCATGGCCCAGGCTCAGGCCTGCATGGCCCATGACACGAAGGACCGCCTGGGCGGCCTCGCGGCGCCGACGCTGGTCATCCATGGCACGGAGGATCGGATGATCCCCGTCGCCAACGGGCGCCTCATCGCCGAGACGGTTCCCGGTGCTCGGCTCGAGGTCCTCGAGGGCGTCGGGCACCTGTTCTTCTGGGAGCGGGCGGCTCAGGCCGCCGAGCTGATCGGCTCGCACACCGCCGTCGAGGCCTAGGCCTCCCCACAGGAACGTTGGCCCCGACCGGGCTGGAGATCGACGCCGCCGGAACCACCCTCTCGGCCGAGGTGAGCGGGGAGGGGCATCCCGTCGTGCTGCTTCACGGCCTGACGGCGACACGGCGCTACGTGGTGATGGGATCAAGGTCGCTGGAGCGCTCGGGCCACCGCGTGCTCGCCTACGACGCGAGGGGCCACGGCCGCTCCGCGCCGGCGGCCGAGGGGCGCTACGACTACCCCCGGCTGGTCGGAGATCTGGAGGCCCTGCTCGACGCGACGGGCACCCGCGCGGGCGACCCTCGCGGGCGCCTCGATGGGCGCCCACACAGCAGTGGGCTTTGCCCTGGCTCATCCCCAGCGTGTCGCCTCGCTGTGCCTGATCACGCCCGCCTTCGACCCCGTCGGCGCAGCGAGCGCCTGCGAGCTGAAGCGCTGGGACCGATTGGCCGTCGGCCTGCGCTCGGGGGGTGTCGAGGGCTTCGTGGCCGCCTACGAGCTGGACCGGCTCCCGGCGTCCGTCCGCCCGACTGTGGAGACGGTCCTGCGCCAGCGGCTCGCCGCGCACCTGCACCCCGAGGCGGTCGCCCTCGCGCTCGAAGCCGTCCCACGCTCGAAACCCTTCGACTCGCTGGCGGACCTGAGGAGAATCGCCGTGCCGACGACGGTCGTCGCCAGCCGAGACGAGCTCGACCCCGGCCATCCGCTGGCCGTCGGTGAGGCATGGGCGGACGCGATCCCCCGAGCCAGGCTCGTCGTCGAGCCCCTGACCGAACCGCCCTCCTCGCCGACCGCCTGGCAGGGGGGCCGGCTCTCCAGGTTGATCGCAGAGCTGATAACCGAAAGTACGTGATAACGTACAGTCGTATGCCCGTTAGAGATTGGGACGGATCGAGCTATGACCGCATCTCCGCGACGATGGAGGCCCTCGGGCTGGAGGTCCTCGAACGTCTGGAGCTGCAGGGGGATGAGCTGGTCCTGGATGCAGGCTGCGGCTCTGGTCGGATCACCCAGGCGCTGATCGAGCGCCTCCCGCGAGGACGGGTGATCGCCGTCGATCAGTCCGAGTCGATGATCGACGCGGCCCGCGGGCGCCTGGGTGCCCGCGCCGAGCTGAGTGTCTGCGACCTGCTCGAACTGCACCTCGAGGAGCCCGCCGACGCGATCCTCTCGACCGCCACCTTCCACTGGATCGGAGACCACCCGCGGCTGTTTGAGCGCCTCCACAGCGCGTTGAGACCCGGTGGCCGCCTGGTGGCCCAGTGCGGCGGCAGGGGCAACATCGACGTCCTGCGGGGAAAGGCCCGCAGGGTGTGCGAACGAGATCCATACCGCGAGTACTTCAAGGGGTGGCAGCCCCCATGGAACTACGCAGCCCCCGAGCGGACCCGTGAGCGGCTGCTGGGCGCCGGATTCGCCACGGCGCGGTGCTGGCTCGAGGAGGCGCCCCGTGAACCCGAGGAGCCTCGCGAGTTCCTCGGCACGATCGTTCTCGGCCCGCACGTCCAGCGCCTGCCCGCGGAGATCCGTGAGGCGTTCATGGACGAGGTGCTGGCCGAGCTGGGCTCACCGGTCGTCGTCGACTACATCCGCCTGAATATCGACGCCGTCGCCTGAGCGCGCCCCTAGGCGAGCGCGGCCTCGCCGGCGCTCGAACGGGGGATGCCGTTCGCGGCCTCTGCGAGCTGACGCCCACTGAGCAGCTCGGCGTAGCGCCCCCCGCGTGCGACGAGCTCCTCGTGGGTGCCCCGCTCGATGATCCGGCCGCCGTCGAGGACGATGATCTGATCGGCATCGCGGACCGTCGAGAGGCGGTGGGCGATCGCGATCGTCGTCCGGCCGCGGGAGAGGTCGTCCAGCGCCTGCTGGACGGCCCGCTCGGTCTCGTTGTCAAGCGCCGAGGTCGCCTCGTCGAGGATCAACACCGGCGGGTTTCTCAGGACCGTCCGGGCGATCGCCATGCGCTGCTTCTCACCGCCGGAGAACCGGTAGCCCCGCTCGCCGACGGGCGTGTCGTAACCCTCGGGCAGAGAGGAGATCAGCTCGTGTATCTGCGCGGCACGAGCGGCCTCTTCGATCTCCCGATCGGTTGCCTCGGGACAGGCGAAGCGGAGGTTCTCCCGGATCGAGGCGTGAAACAGGTAGGTCTCCTGCGAGACCAGCCCGACCGTGGCGGCGAGCGAGCCCAGGGTGACGTCGCGGATGTCGGTCCCGTCGATCGAGACCGAACCCCGCTCAGGCTCATACAGCCGCGCCACCAGGTAGGCGAGAGTCGTCTTGCCCGACCCGGTCTCGCCGACCAGCGCCGTGGTTGTCCCGGCCGGGATATTGAGCGAGATGTCACTGAGCGTCCAGGGCGCGCCGGAGTCATAGCGGAACCAGACGTCCCGCAGGCCCACGTCACCTCGGACGTCTCCGAAGGGGCGGGCCCCGGGGCGCTCGACGATGTCGATCGGGAGGTCGAGATACTCGAAGATCCGACCGAAGAGGGCCAGCGACGTCTGGACTTCGAGACCGACAGAGAGCAGGGACTGGATCGGGAAGAAGAGGCGTGTCTGAAGTGTCGTGAAGGCCACGACCGTCCCGATCGAGATCGTCTGCCTCCCACCGGTGCCCGCGAACAGGTACACGAGGGCCGGCATGATCGCGAAGCTCATCTGCACGGAGGCCATGCGCCAGCGCCCGGCCATCCGCGCCCGGACCTCGAGCTCGGCCAGCTCCCCGGACTCTCCGCTGAAGCGGCGAACCAGCTCGGGAGAGCGGCCCATCGTCTTGCCCAGGAGGATGCCCGAGACCGACAGGGACTCCTCGACGAGGGTGGACATGTCGGCGAGCCGGCTCTGGCGAACGGACTGGATCCGCCGGCGCTCCTCGCCGACCCGCCTGGTCAGCCACACGAAGAAGGGGAGCAGGATCAGCGAGAACGTCGCGAGGCGCCAGTCGAGCAGGAACATCGCCACGATGGTGGCCACCACCGTCGTGACGTTCTGGACGATCGAGGTCGCCGTCGAGGTGACGACGCTGTCGACGCCGCCGATGTCGTTGGCGATCCGCGACTGGACCTCGCCGGTGCGCGTGCGGGTGAAGAAGGCCAGCGACATGCGCTGCAGGTGCGCATAGACGGCCGCGCGCAGGTCGTGCATGACCCGCTGGCCGACCTGGTTGGAGATCCAGGTCTGCGCGACGCCGATCACGCTGGTGAGGATCGACAGGGCGATCATTCCGCCCACCAGCTCCGCGAGCAGCTTCGTGTCGTGGTCGGGGTAGGCCGTGTTGATGATTTCGCGCAGCAGGAAGGGGCTCACGACGCCCAGTCCCGCCGAGACGAAGATCAACGCCAGCAGCGCACCCAGCCGGGCCTTGTAGGGCACGAAGAGCCGCCGGATGCGACTGAGCGGCACATGCGCCGACGGCGTGTCCTCGGGGCGCGGGGCGGGTGCTCCTCCATGCCGGCCCTCGCCCATGCGCCCCTGCGAAAACGGCTGGCTACTCACGCAGTTGACTGTAGCGTCGGCGGTCCGCCGCCCTCGAAAGCGCGCCGGCCGAGCGCGCAGTAGGATCCGGCCGTCGGCAGGCTCGGAAGATGGGGGGCATGGTGAACGAGTTACTCGCAACGAAGGCGGCCCGCGCCGTCGGCACGGTCCTTGCCGGCGCGCTTGTGGCCCTCATGCTCCTGTCCCCCGCGGCAGGTGCTCAAACCGTCACCGTCGGCAACAGCCTCGCCGGGAGCGAAGTGACACTGGGTCTCTGCTTCAACGAATGCACCGTCTTTCAGCGCAGCGAAACGGGGGCCACCGTCACCTCGCCGGTGACCGGTCAGGTCATCTCCTGGAGGTACCGCTCGAGCGCCGAACACTCCTTCTACAGCCTCGAGATCCTCCGGCCCGCAGCGGCCGGAGAATACGAACTCGTCGGCAAGAGCCCCCGCGTCGAAGTCGAAAGCACGGACGGCTCGAAGGTGGTCACCGTCCAGCTCACGAAACCGCTCCCGATCAAGGCGGGGGACAGCATCGCACTGCACACCGAAAACGCTCCCGATGGCGTTCCCACCTCGGGTGAAAGCCCGGCCGGTGCTGAATTCGGAGAAATCACCCCTGACGCCCCGGGGAAATTCAATTTCGCCGGCGGGCAGATCCTCGTGCAGGCGACCGTTTCCTACACCCCCGCCGGCGGGGAACCCCCGGCGAGCCCGCCGCCGGCGGCGCCCACAGCGGTGCTCGCACAGACCCCCGCCCCCGCGACGGCCGCCGGGAGCCTCATCCTGAACGCGGCCGGGTCAGCGATCCCCGCAGGGACGAGCCCGTCGTCATACACCTTCAAACTCGGGCCGGAAAATGCGCCCGTGACGTGCCCGGGGCAGGACCCGGTCCTTGACACGCTCGTGGCGCGGAACGTCAGCTCGACGGCGAGCGTGACCGTGACGACGGCGGCGGGGGCGAGCGCGAGCGCCACGATTCCGATCTCGAGCGTGCTGGGGAAGCTTCCGGTCAGCAAAGTCAAAGGGACCTTCGGCACCCCACTTGCCCGTTCGGCATCGGCTCACGCCGCCGCGGGTCCCTCGGCGAGCCTGGGGCAGGTCGCGGTGATCGCCTCGCAGTGCCTGCCCCTGACGACGCCGACATCGAAACCGAAGTCGCAGTCCGACAAATCCGTCCGCTTCGGCGAATCGGCCCAGATCACCGAAGCGATCACCTTCAACGAGTGCGCCAAGCCGGTGACGGTGGGGATCATCAACGCACTGGGCTGCTTCACCAAAGTCGACGCCAAGGACCCTCTCCCGAAGGCCGAGCAGGCGATCCTCTGCGGGCACTACAGGTTCAGCTGCTCCTTCAAAGAACGCGGGCAATTCCCCCCGAGCCTCGCCACCGCCGCCCGCGCCTCGAGCGCCCGGGCCCATGGGGCGGGGGTGGCCCTCGAATCGGACATCGCCTTCGACGGCGTCTACTACTCGACCGAACCGGTCCGTGTGGACGGGGTCGAGATCGATCCCGTCAACGGCGGCGCGATCGTCCTCGCCCGCGCGGGCCTGACGCACACGAGCTTCCTCAAGGCCGACTCGGCGTACCTGATCAGCTCCGACGCGATCGTGAAGATCGCCGGGATCCCCGTGAGCCTCCACGTACCGGACTACTCGGCCGACTACGCCAGCGCGAAAGGGGCGGCCGAATGCGGGAAGAAGGCAGCCGAAGGGCTCTCCGAACAGCACCTCGCCTCGACCAACTGCCTGGGGTCGCTGAAGGTGCCCACGATCCCCGACGTCGAACACCTGATCCCGACGGTCGACGGGCCGATCAACCTCTCCGTGAGCCCCGAGAACCTGGGCATCGAGTTGGGGGAATTCACGATCCCCGGCGGCGCGGCACCGATCCCGCTCGTCCCGGCCCTGCCGCTGACGGGGTCGATCAGGGTCAACCTCACCGGTCTCGAATCGGCCTCGCTCGGCGTCCACCTCGAGCTGCCGGGAGTACTCAGCGACTCCACGGGCCACGGCCTCACGGGGGACACGACGCTCGAACTGTCCAACAAGCACGGCCTGCAGCTCAACTACCTGAACGTCAAGGTCCCCAGCCTGGCCCAGCTCGGGCTGTCCCGGCTCAAGAATCTCGAATTCACCTACAGGCGGGCCGTCGAACTCTATGAAGGCAAGGGGACGCTCGACCTGAACGACCTGATCAACGGTGAAGTCAACGTCGGGATGGCCTTCGAACACGGCAACTTCCAGCGTGCCCATGTCGACTACACGGCACCGCCCGGAGGGGGCTATCCGCTGTTCGGGCCGGTCTTCCTGACCTACGTCGGGGCCGACGTGTCCCTCAGCCCGACGAAGTTCGTGGGCAGCGCCAACCTCGGTATCGGCCCGGCGGCAGTGTCGAAATGCAGCGCGGCGGGGGTAAACGGCAAGATCACCCTGACCTTCGGCAACCCCTTCACGATCGACTCGACCGGCAACGTGCAGGTTCTCTGCGCGAACTTCGGCTACAGCTCGCGTTTCCACGCCGACAGCGACGGCCACGTCGGCTTCGGCCTCGGGGTCAACTATCCGATCCCGGGGATCGGCAACATCTCCGGAGAACTCTACGGCCAGGCCTATGCCGACTTCAGCCGGAACATCTTCGAGGCCCAGATCGACGGTCAGGTGGCCGCCAACCTGGCCATCAAGAAGTGTGAACAGATCGGCCCGGTCGAAGAATGCACGCCGACCGTCAACTTCTCACAGAGCGCCGGCGCGACGATCTCGATCGGCGACAACAACGGACATGCCGTCGGCGGGGCGGGATTCTGCACACACATCAACCTGCCGATCTTCGGCGGCCTCGATGTGGGGGCCGGGACCAGCGACCTGCCTGCGACGATCCTGGGAGCGGCCTCCTACAACATCGCGGCCGTCGCCTCGCACTTCCAACTGCTGCTGAGCAACTGCAACCTCACACCCTTCAGGCTGCTGGCGCCTCCTGCGGGCATCTCGAGCGCTCGCGGCCACAGGGCTCAGACGCCCGACTACACGGTGCACGTCGCTCCTGGGACGGGCACCGAGGTGATCGGCATCCAGGGCGGCGGCGACGCCCCGAAGCTGACGGCGGTCGGCCCCGGCGGACAGGTGGTTCTGGCCAACGGGGACGGCATCACCGTGAGCAAGGGCGGGATTGCGGTCCGTCAGCCCTCGAGCGGACAGACACTGATCGAGATCCCCAAGGCACAGGCCGGCAGCTGGACGCTGAAGAGCACACCCGGCTCGGCACCGCTGAAGATGGTCGAGACCGCCCGGGGGCTGGCGCAGCCGAAGATCAGGGCGCGCGTGAGCGGCCGGGGCACCCGGCGGACACTGAGCTACTCCTACAAGCCACAGCCGGGGCTGGCGGTTCAGTTCGCCGAAGGGGTCGACAGAGGAGAGACCATCCTCGGAACTGCCAGGGGCCGCAGCGGCAGGATCCGCTTCACACCTTCGCCCGGCTCCAGCGGCCGAAGGACGATCATCGCGCAGCTGATCCGTGGCGGCAGGCTCGCGGGCTCGGTCGTCCTCGGGCGCTTCTCCCCCGGCACGATCCGCCCAGGACGCCCGGGGAAGATCTCCGTCCGCCGCATCCACGGCTCCTGGCGCATCTCGTTCCACCCGGGGGCGAACGCGACCGAGCACCAGGTGACGGTCCACTTCGCCGACGGCGCCCAGCTGCTCTTCGCCGTCGCAAGGGGGGCACACGCGATCACCATCTCGCGCTCCAAGGACCCCAGCCGGCCAACGGGAATTCAGGTCGTGGCCCTGCGAGGGCAGACCAGGGGCCCGTCAGCGGTGCTGGTGGCGCGGTTGGTTCGGCCCAGGCACCACCGCTGATTGCGAGGCGCCACTGACTCCCCGGCGGTTCACCCCGGGACGGGCAATCGCGTGGCTGAGGTTCAGAAGGCGTAGCCGACGAAGCTGAGCGTGAACGGCTGGGCTTTGCCCCCGTCGCACTTGGCGTTTGCGATCGTGCCCTTGATCGTCCCGTTGCGCAGCAGATGACCCGACAGGCTGACGCTCTGGGAGGACATTTCGAGTTCGCCTTCGAGGTTGAGGAATTCGAAGGCCAGCGTCAGGTGCTTGGAGAAGCGGCCCTTGCGCGAGATCTTCGCCGTGGCCAGAGCAGGATTGCTCGATTGGTAGATGCCGCCCAGGCGGCAGTTCCACCTGGTGATCAGGATCGTCGTGTGATGCAGGGTCGTGCGCGCTTCAACTCCGCCCCGGCGCCCCGAGCTGTAGATCGCCGCACCTGAGCGGGCCGCTGCGGGCGCCGCCGCCACGCCGAGCGCCAGCACCACGGCCGGCAGGACGATCAGACGGCTGGGTCGGACGTTCATCCGGCGGAGCATATGCGCTCTCGCGGGCGTCTGGCCCCGGGGCGAGCCGAGAGGGACACCGTAGTGTGTGCCGCATGAACTCCATACGCAGACGCCTCAGCTACGCCAATGTGGTTGCCACGGTTGCCCTCGTGTTCGCGATGAGTGGCGGAGCGCTGGCTGCAAAGCACTATCTGATCAACTCGACGAGGCAGATCAATCCGAAGGTGCTGAGGAAGCTCAAGGGCAACACCGGCCGGACGGGAGCCACCGGAGCCACCGGCTTGTCGGGCAAGGAAGGGGCCAGGGGAGAGGCCGGCCCCGCCGGGCAGGCGCGCGCCTTCGGGACCATCACCCCCGGGGCGCCAACGGTCGAACCGGGACCGCCCGACGCAATCCAGGCAGGCTCGCGGGGGATAGTCTCAGCACAGACGTTCAACGGGATCACATGCGTCTTCCTGGATCCGTCGATCGACCTCAACACTGTCTCAGCCGTCGTCACGAGCAGGTGGGAGGACGTGACCTTCGCCACGGCGCCCGGCGAATGCACCGTTTCCGGGAAGGGGAAGGGGATCCTGATCTACGGATTCAACCCGAACTCGAGCCGTAACGAAACGGCCGCCTTCTCGATAGTCGTCCCATAGCTGGGAGGCCGGCGTCTGTAGAGGGCGTTCGCGACGGTACCCCGCGCAGGTGGCCTGACTCCCCCTATCGTTATCGCTGACATGGCTCGCTTATCCCTCGATCTGGCCCTCAGGCCGCCCGCGCACGTGATGAAGCCCGGCGCCGACGAGCGCGAGAACCTGCCGTGGCCGGTTGCAGGGGGCGTTCGGGGCCGCGCCGCGTGAGCACCGAAACCCGAACCTCCGCGGGCGTTTCCGGTCTGAGTGCCGCCGAGGTCCGCGTGCTGGGCTGCCTGCTCGAGAAGCGGCGAACCACACCGGACGTCTACCCGCTGTCGCTGAATTCGCTGCGCCTCGCCTGCAACCAGTCGACGAACCGCGATCCCGTGGTGGATTACGACGAGGAAACGCTCCGTGAGGCCCTGCACCGTCTCGAGCGCCGAGGCCTGGCGAGGCTGGCCAGCGGCAGCAGGACGGCCAAGTACCGCCACCTGCTGGCCGAAGGCCTGCCGATGGACGATGGCGAGGAGGCGGTCATGGCGGTCCTGATGCTTCGCGGCCCGCAGACGCCCGGCGAGCTCAAGCAGCGCGGAGACCGTATGCACCCGTTCGCGGACCTCGATGAGGTTCATGGGACCCTCGAGCGGCTGATCCGGCGAGACCTCGCGGTGCGCCTCGCGCGGCGGCCGGGCCAAAAGGAGGAGCGCTACTCGCATCTCCTGGGAGAGGACAATGCCGACGAGGGTCGGGCCGAGCAGCCGGGGGCGCCCTTGGGAGCCACCGCTCTCAATGCGAACGGCTCGGCTCCGACGGACACGGAGCGGCGTCTGGCCGAGCTCGAACGCCGTGTCGCGCTGCTGGAGGCGGCATCGGGTGCCAACAGGGGCGAGGTGCGGCGGGCCGGGGGAGAGCTTTGATCCATCCGGCGCTGCTGCTGGCAAGTTCCTCCGACACGGCGAGCGGCGTGGGGATCCCCGTCGCCCTTGCCGCGGGCCTCGTCTCGTTTCTCTCGCCCTGCGTTCTCCCGCTGGTTCCCGGATATCTCTCAACGGTGATCGGTGTGACGCCGACGGACCTCAAAGAGGGGGTGGGGGCCCGCAGAGTGCTCAAACCGAGCCTGCTCTTCATTGCCAGCTTCTCGGCGATCTTCATCATGCTGGGCCTCAGTGCGACGGTCATCGGCTCGTCCCTGCGGACCCACAAAGAGGCCCTGACCCAGGTAGGCGGGGTCCTGATCATCCTGATGGGGATCGCCTTCCTGGCGACCCCCTTCGTGAACATGCTGAACCGGGAGTGGCACTCCGAGTCCCTATTGCGCCTGGCCGGCCGGGGAGGTCCCGTCGTCGCGGGCGCAGCCTTTGCGATCGCCTGGACCCCCTGCACGAGCTTCACGCTGGGGGCGATCCTCACCCAGGCGGCCGTCTCGAGCTCGGCGGCCCATGGGGCACTGCTGCTGGCGTTCTACTCCCTCGGCCTGGCGATCCCATTCCTGGCGATCGCTCTGGCGTTCGAGCGGATGACCCTGGCCCTGGACGTCGTCAAGCGACATTTTCCGGTGATCATCGGCACCGGTGGGGCCGTGATGATCATCCTTGGCGTGATGATCCTGACGGGGGAGTTCACGACCCTCAACAACCAGGCCAACGAATGGCTTCAGGGCACGGGCCTGGAATTCTCGAATATCTGAGCCGGGCCGGCCGTCTCAGCTGACGGCAGCCGAGGACAGCCGCTCCCGCTCGGCCAGGCGCTCCCTGTAGCGCGTTTCCCAGGCCTGCTGGTTGCGCTTGGCGTCGAGCACGAACGGCGAGTAGCCGATCGCCCTGATGATCCCCCGGTTGATGGCGTCCCAGGGGGAGGGGAGGGGGCGCAGGACGTCCACGAACAGCACGACCCGCGTCTCGTCCGTGTCATTCCAGACCTCGTGGTTGAAGGTGTCGTCGAAGATCAGGCTTCCTCCCTCCTCCCAGTGGCGGATGTCATCGCCCACCCGGATGCGGCAGCTCGGGGCGTCCTCGGGCACGATCAGCCCCAGGTGGTAGCGCAGGACCCCCTTGTAGGGGCCACGATGGTCGAGGATGTGCTTGCGGGGCGAGAGGATCGAGATCATCGCCGTCGTCATCCCGGGGATCTGGCGCATCAGGGCGGCCGTCCGGGGCATCAGCTCGACGCCAAGGTCAGCCTGGAAGCCGTACCCGTAGAGGAACAGCGTCTTCCAGCGGTCGTCGTCGGTGATCTCGATCTGGTCCTTGGAGATGTCCTGGAAGTTCGGCAGGTCATCGCGGTCGGCCAGCAGCCGCTCGACCTCCTCGCGGATGACGGGCGCGCTCTCCTCGATCTGCGAGACCCAGGGGAAGCGCTCCAACGGGAAGAAGGTGGCATCACCGACCAGCGAGCGCCGGCCGATGAATCGCTCGATCGGAGCAAGGATCCGTTCGCCGGCGGCGATCGTCAGCTCGACGGTTCGCTCCCACAGGGACTTGTTCGCCATCTGGCCTCCTCTGGACGGGCTACGAGTTTGGAGGAGATCTTATGAATTCCCCAGCCGGCGCTCTACCCGTGACAGCCGACTTCATGCCGCACCGTGCGGGTTGCAGATGGGGGCCGGCAGCGCTATGAAGGGTCCTGCGGGGAGTGGGCCGGCCGGCTCCCACTCCCCGGGACCTCAGTATGTTCTAGGCGGCCTCGCGGAGCGCGGCCAGCTCGGGCGACTCGGCGAGCTTCTTCAGCGCCCGCTGCTCGAGCTGTGATGCACGCTCTGCGGAGAACCCGAGGCGCTTGCCGATGGCGGTCAGCGTCTGCGGCTCCTCGCGACCCGTGCCGAAGCGCAGAGTCAGGACCTTGCGCTCTGTTTCGGGCAGTTGGGATATCGCGCGGTGCACGATCTCCTCGCGCTCGTGCTCCCATGCCGACTCCTCGGGCGCCTCGGCGTCCGACGGCAGCAGGTCACCGAGTGCGGTGTCGCCGTCCTCACCGATCTGCTGGTCGAGGCTGACGAGGGCGGCACGCTGGTGGCGAACCTCCTCGACCTGCTCGATCGGCAGCCCGGTCTCGGTTGCGAGCTCCTCGAGCGTCGGCTCGCGGCCGAGCCGCACCGACAGCTCACGCTCGACACGACCCACCTTGCGCGAGCGCTGAGCCACGTGGACCGGTAGGCGGATCGTGCGGCCCGAGTTCTCGAGTCCGCGCTGAATCGCCTGACGGATCCACAGGGTGGCGTAGGTGGAGAAGCGGAAGCCCTTGCGCCAGTCGAACTTCTCACTGGCCCGGATCAGGCCGAGCATGCCCTCCTGGACGAGATCGCCGAGAGGCAGGCCCTGGTTCTGATACCGGCGGGCATTCGAGGCGACCAGCCTCAGGTTCGAGTTGACGAGCAGTTCCTTCGCGTGCAGGTCACCGCGCTCGATCCGCTTGGCCAGGTCGATCTCCTGAGCGGGGGTGAGCAGCGGGTAGCGGCGCGAGTGCGCGAGCAGCTGGTCGACCGCCTCGGGGATGAAAGTGTCGGGTGCTCCGACGTCGATGCGCTCGATTGGGCTGTCAAGCCTCACGGTGGTGCCGGCCGAGGGGGCCTCCACCTGTGGCGTGGCGGCGTCGCCGTCGGCGACCTCCGCAACGGGCTCAAGCTCTATGGTTGTGTCTGCGGGGGGATGTGACATAAGAGGCGTCCTTCTAATCCGATGCTTGGAGTCGGAATTATACGCAGAAATAGTTGCGTTGTCAATTATCCTGTTCGGCGTGACCCTGCGAGGCTCGTTCGACGTCCCGGGGGACCATCCTGCAACTGGGTTGACTCTAGGGTGCCCACCTCATCGCAGGCTAAAACCCGCCTGAGCGCGAAAAGGAGCGTTCGGCGAGGTTATTGAGGGCATCGGAGGGATCCCCCGACTGTTTGAGCTGAGGCCTATAAGCTCGTCAAATGAGCATCGACCTGACGGGCAGGGTTGTCGCTGTCACGGGGGCATCGTCGGGGATCGGGCAGGCAACGGCTCTCGCCTGCGCCGCGGCCGGCGCCTCGGTCGCTCTGGCCGCTCGGCGCGGCGAGCGGATCGACGAGCTGGCGGCGCAGATCATCTCCCAGGGCAGCCGTGCGATCTCCGTGCCGACCGACGTCGGCGAGGAGGATCAGGCCGGCGCCTTCGTGGAGCGCGCGAACTCCGAGCTGGGCAGAATCGACGTGCTCGTCAACAACGCGGGCGTGATGCTGCTCGGCCCCGTCGAGAACGCCCCCACCGAGGAGTGGCGCCGGATGATCCACGCGAACGTCTTCGGGGTCCTCTACTGCACCCACGCGGCGTTGCCGCTGATGCGCGCCCAGGGATCGGGGCACATCGTCAACGTCAGCTCCGTGGCAGGCCGCTTCGCGAGGCCGGGCTCGGGCGTCTACAACCTCACCAAGTTCGGGGTCGGGGCGTTCTCGGAGGCTCTCCGCCAGGAGGTCGTTCCCGCCGGCATTCGCGTGACGCTGATCGAGCCGGGTGCCGTCGCGACCGAGCTCCCCGGGCACAACCGGCCTGAGATCCGGGAGATGATCGCCGGGGTGCTCGCCGACGTCCAGTCGCTCGAGCCCGGGGACATCGCAGAGGCGATCCTCTATGCGATCGGCGCACCGCCAAACGTGGCGGTCAACGAGCTGTTGATCCGGCCCGCCGGACAGGCCCGCTGAGCCTCACCCCGCGGGCCGGACGGCGGCGGGGGCCTCGATCTCGAGCAGGTCGCCTCCGACGTGGTCCACCTGCAGCGTCGTGTGGTCCAGACCGAAGCGCTGGTGCAGCATCGCCTCCATCGCCCGGCGTGCCCTGTGGCAGTCGCACTCAGCGCTTACGAGGATGTGGGCGGACAGGGCCGGGAAGCCGCTGGTCACCTCCCAGACGTGCAGGTCGTGGACCTCGACGACCCCCGGCTCCTCCACGAGCGAGCGCCCGATCGCATCGGGGTCGAGGTCGACGGGGGCCGCCTCGAGAAACACGCGGGCGGACGCCTTGACGAGGGCGTAGCCCGAGCGGATCATCAACCCGGCGATCAGCAGTGAGACGATCGGGTCGGCCCGCTCGAAGCCGGTCAGGAGGATCACCCCGGCCGCCACGGCCGTGCCGATGAAGCCGTAGAGGTCCATCACCACGTGCCGCAGGCTGCCCTCGATGTTGAGGCTCCGCCGCTCCGCGCCCGCCAGCGTCATGGCGGCAGCGACGTTGACGAGCGCGCCGATGATCGCGACGACAAGTACGAGCAGGGCGCGGACGTGGGGCGGGAAGAAGAGCCGGTGGATGGCCTCGTAGACGATGAAGGCGGCCAGGACGAGGAGCGTCACGCCGTTGGCCTGCGCCGAGAGGATCTCCATCCGCTTGAAGCCGAATGTCATCGAGCCGCCGGCGGGCCGCGCCGCAAGGCGCAGGGCCAGGAGCGAGAAGCCGATCGCCGCGGCGTCGGTGAGCATGTGGGCCGAGTCCGAGAGCAGCGCCAGGGAGTGGGCCAGGATGCCGGCCACGATCTCGCCGACCATCAGCGCGACCAGCATGAGGAGCGCGCGCTTGAGGCGCCCTTCGTCTGTTATCCCCGCGCCGTGCGTATGGCCTGCATGGTCGTTGCTCACGAGTTCACGATACGCCGCGGGGAGGACCGCCGGGCCGAATCCGGCCCCTGCGCCTCCGGCCTGTTATCTAGTCTCAGCTGATGCAAACCGCCGAGCCGTTGCTGGACGCCCGGGGAGCTCGGCGCACAACCCTCGTCTCGATCGGAGTTGCGGCGCTCCTCGTCGCGATCAAGCTGGGGGTGGGCCTCGCCACGAACAGCCTGGGATTGATCTCCGCCGGGATCGAGTCGAGCGGGGATGTGATCGCAGCCGTCCTGACCTTCTTCGCCGTGCGCCTCGGAGGCCGGCCGGCCGACCGGGGGCACCCCTACGGCCACCGCCGTGCCGAGAACCTGGGAGCCCTGGGCGAGGCGGCGATCCTGATCGCGGGAGGCCTGCTGGTCAGCGTGCAGGCGATCAGGCATCTCATCAACGGCGAGGCGCCGCCCTCGATCCACTGGTATCAGTTCGCCGTGATCGCCCTGGCGATGGCCCTCGACCTCAGCCGGATGAGGGTGACCTTCGTCGCGGCCCGGCGCTACGGCAGCCCGGCGCTCAGATCGAACTTCTTTCACTTCGCGGCCGACATGGCCGGTTCGGTGGCTGTCCTGATCGGCCTGATCGCCGCGGACGCCGGCTTCCGCGAGGGGGACTCGCTCGCCGCGCTCGTCGTCGCCGGGATCATCTTCCTGGCCGCGGGCCGGCTGCTTGGGACCAACGCCAACGTCCTGATGGACCGGACGCCCTTCGAGGCCCGGGCGGCCGCCGAGCGCGCGATCGCCGAGCTGGGAGCAGACATCGAACTGAGCCGCCTGCGGCTGCGCGAGTCAGCCGGGCGTTATTTCGCCGACGTGGTCGTCAGCGTCCCGCCTGGGCAGGCGGTCGTCGAGGGCCACCGCGCGGCCGACCTGATCGAGCAGGCCGTCGAGCGGGCGCTGCCGGGGAGCGATGTGGTCGTCCATGTCGAGCCGCGTCGCAGCGGGCTCGACCTGCGCGACCGGGTCCTTGCGATCGCCCTCTCAGAGCCGCTGGTCAAGGAGGCCCACGACATCACCATCTTCGAACAGGGCGAGAAGGCCAGCGTCTCCCTGCACCTGAAGTTCCCCGATGACCTCGACCTGACCGCCGCGCACGAGATCGCGGAGCGCGTCGAGGCGGAGATCCGCGAGCGCCCCGGGGTCACCGACGTGCAGACACATCTCGAGCCCCTCGAGCGTCCACTGAACGAGGCGCCCGGCGACCCACCGGCCGACACCGCCGCCACTGAGGAGATCCAGAGCCTGGTGCGCAGCCGTACAGGCGCGGCGGCGCGGCGGGTGCGCCTCCTGACGACCGACAGCGGCCGGGTCGTCTTCATCACCCTGGCCGGGCGGGAGGGGGAGTCGCTGACCGAAGCCCACACCCTCGCGGGCGAGCTCGAGGACGAGCTGCGCAGGCGGATCGCCGACCTTGCCGATGTGGTGATCCACACCGAGCCCTGAGTTCTCGGGAAGGAATCCGTCCCCCGGGCATCTTGGGGGTCAGCGACCGCACCAGAGACACCTCAACAACCGGAGGAATCAGACCGTGACGACCAACGCGCAGGTAAGACCGAAGCGCCGGACCACCCGCATGCTGGCGGCAGGGGTGCTCGTCCTGGGGCTCATCGCCCTCGCGGGCTGCGGAAGCTCGTCGAGCTCCAGCTCCCCGGCGAGCACGCCCGAAGCGCCCGCCGCGACGCCGACGAGTGCGAGCACCTCGACCTCGGGCGGTGGCGGACCCTCAACCTCGGCGTCGAGTGCACTGAACATCGAAGCGAACCCCGAAGGGGCTCTCTCCTACAACACCACGGCGCTGAGCGCCAAGGCGGGCCCGGTCACGATCGACTTCAAGAACATGTCCGAAGTGGGCCACAACGTGACGGTCGAATCCTCCGCGGGTGCAACGGTCGGAGCAACGCCGACGATCCAGGGCACCTCCAAGGCGCTGAGCCTCAACCTCAAACCGGGCACCTACAAGTTCTTCTGCTCCGTCCCCGGCCACCGCCAGGCCGGCATGGAAGGAACGATCACCGTCAAATAGCCCCCGCCCGGCTCAGTCGAGCGAGGTGAGGATGTCCTCGAGCGGCGCACGCTCGGGGACACGCTGCGCCTGGACGGGGTCGCCCAGATAGAGCAGGCCGACCGGCGACTCCCGATCGGCAATACCGAGCAGCTCTCGCGCGGAGGCTCCGTCGAGCAGGCCCACGGTGCGCCAATAGCCGGCCAGGCCACGGGCGTGAGCGGCGAGCAGGACGATGTAGGCGGCGACTCCCGCCGCAAGCAGATCCTCCCGGTCCTGCTCGGCGTCCCCCGTCTGCAGGACGGTGACGGCGATCAGTGTCGGGGCCCGCTGGAGCTTGACGGCCGCACCGGGCTTCTCGGACTCTGCCAGCTCCATCAGGGCGGCTCTGGTCCGCGGACCGAGGAGGCGAAAGCGCCAGGGATTGGTGAGGTGGTGGTTGGGCGCCCAGCTGGCCAGCTCGATGAGCTCACCGACGACGGCGGGATCGACCTCCCGGGGCCCGTAGGCCTTGTGGGTCCGGCGCGTCCGGATAGCCTGCTCGACATCCACGGCCATCAACCCTAGAAGGGCCCGCCCATCTCCCGCTTCCGGCCCCTCGGGGCCCCAACCCGGCGCAACCGTTGAGCCTCGGCGAGATCCTCGCGATCGCGCTGGCGGGCATGGCCGCGGGGACGATCAACACGGTCGTCGGCAGCGGCACGCTGATCACCTTTCCGGTGCTTCTTGCGTTCGGCTATCCGCCGGTGACGGCCAACGTCTCGAACACGATCGGCCTCGTGCCGGGGTCGATCTCAGGGGCGGTGGGCTACCGGCGAGAGTTGGCGGGACAGCGTGCCCGGGTCCTGCGGCTCGGCACCATGTCGGTCGCCGGTGGGATCACGGGCGCAGTTCTCCTGCTGGTGCTTCCCTCCTCGGCGTTCGAGGCGATCGTCCCCGTCTTCATCGGAGTCGCACTCCTCCTGACGGTCCTGCAGCCGCGAATCGCCCGCTGGCTGGAGGCGAGGGAGATCGACCTCGAGCGCCAGGGAAGCATCCTGACGCCGTTTGCCGTCTACCTGACGGGTGTCTACGGCGGCTACTTCGGGGCCGCACAGGGGATCATGCTGCTGGCCATCCTGGGAGTCGCCCTGAACCAGGATCTGCACCGGACCAATGCGCTGAAGAACGTTCTGGCGGGCCTCGTCAACGGGGTGGCGGGGCTGTACTTCGTGTTCGCTGCCCACGTCGCATGGGCGCCGGCGGGGATCATCGCCGCCTCCGCGATCGTCGGCGGGCAGATTGGCGCCCGCTACGGCCGCCGGCTGCATCCGGAGGTCCTCAGGGGGCTGATCGTCATCGTCGGCGTCGCGGCGATCCTGCAGCTCGTCCTCTGAGCCGAGGACCCGGGGATCAGCCGAACAGGAACTGGGAGATCAAGAAGATGTTCAGGGCGGTGATCAGCGCGGCGCAGCCCCACGCCACCGCACGGGTGAGGGGACGGTTGACGTGCACACCCATCACGTCGCGCCGCGAGGTCAGCGCCACCAGCGGCAGCAGCGCGAAGGGGATGCCGAATGACAGGACGACCTGACTGAAGATCAGCGTTGTGGTCGGGTTGATGCCGACCGCCAGGACGATCAACGCGGGCGTCATGGTGATGACGCGTCGCAGGATCATCGGGATGCGGATATTGATGAAGCCGGCCATCACGACCTGCCCGGCGTAGGTGCCGACACTCGAGGAGGACGCCCCGGAGGCGAGCAGGGCGACGGCGAAGGCCAGGGCCGCGGCTCCGCCGACGAGATGGCCAAGCTGGGCGTGGGCTCCCTGGATGGTTTCCAGCCCGGAGAGCGCGGGGGTGTGAAAGAGCTTGGCGGCCACTGCCAGCATGGCCATGTTCACGAGCCCCGCCAGGGACAGGGCGATCACGACGTCAAGACGCTCGAAGCGGATGATCCTGTGGCGCTCCTGATCGTCGCGCGCCTGAACCCGGCCGTTGGTCAGAGCCGAGTGCAGATAGATGACGTGAGGCATGACGGTCGCCCCGATGATCCCGACGGCGAGGTAGACGGAGCTCGCCCCGTTCAGACCGGGGATGAGCCCGTTCAAAGAGCCGTGGACGGACGGGCCGACGTGGAGCGTCTCATAGACGAAGCCGCCGAAGATGATCCCCAGCAGCGCCGTGATCGCCAGCTCGAAGCTCCGGAAGCCGCGCGACTGCAGCCCCAGGACGCCGAAGGCGATCACCCCGGTGATCAGCCCGGCCGGCAGCAGGGGCACGCCGAAGAGCAGGTTCAGGCCGATGGCCGCGCCGAGAAACTCGGCGACGTCGGTCGACATCGCCATGATCTCGGCCTGGATCCAAAGGCCCCAGGCCACGGGGCGGCGGTAGTGCTCGCGGACGTTCTCGGCGAGATTGCTGTCGGTGACGATCCCCAGCTTGGCGGAGAGGTACTGGATCAGCATCGCGATCAGGTTCGCGACGAGGACGACCCAGAGCAGCAGATAGCCGAACTTCGCGCCGCCCTGGACGTTCGTGGCGAAGTTCCCCGGGTCGACGTAGGCGACCGAGGCGACGAACGCCGGTCCGAGCATCGCCAGGGTCGCGCGCACCCGGCCGCGGGCGAGCAGCTCCTCCAGGGCGCTGGGTCCTTCGCGGCGCAGCGCGACGGCGGCGCTCTCGCCCTCGAGTACCGGAATCGGCGGAGGCGGGGGAGGGGTCATCAGAGGCTCTCGGGCGTCTCCACTCTCATGGCGCGGGTGATCGCGTCACCGAGAGCATGCGTCCGCTCGCCGAAGCGGACGAACAGGGGCCCGCCGAAGGGCTGGCGTTCGACGACCTCCAGGAGGTCGCCCAGGCTGATTCCCTGCTCGGCCAGGTAGCGGAGCATCTCGGGGTCGGAGTCGGAGACGCGGACGAAGCGCCCCGTGGCGCCGATGGGGAGCTCATCGAGTCGCCAGGTCAGGCGTTCCTCGAGGTCGAACTCGACGCTGGGGATCGGGTCCCCGTGAGGGTCGATCGTCGGGTGGCCCAGCTTGGCCGCGATCAGTTCCTCGAGATCATCCGAGAGGACGTGCTCGAGCACCTCGGCCTCCGCGTGTACCCGGTCCCAGGGCATTCCCAGGACGTCCGCCAGGTAGCTCTCCAGGAGGCGGTGGTGGCGAATCACCTCCAGGGCTATCAGGCGCCCGTCGGCGGTCAGCGTCACCCCACGGTAGGGAACGTGGGTGATCAGTCCCAGCTCGTCCAGGCGCTTGAGCATGGCCGAGACGGAGCCCGGCGTGATCCCCAGGCGCTCCGCCAGGGCATTCGTCGAAACCGGCTCTTCAGTGCGGGATTCAAGCGTGAAGATCGCCTTTGAGTAGTCCTCGACGGCGGGGGTTCGGAGATGTTCCTTGGCAGCCATGAGAATAGATTATGGCACACCCAAAAATTATTCGAAGGATGCACCTACATTCTCATCATCGTGCCTCCGGGGGCAGAGCTTGAGCGCCAGGCGCCGAGGCCTGTGATCGGGGCGGTGCGGTTCAACGCCGGGCGGCCTCCGCCGTCACGCCCCGCGACTGACGTACAAACTCGCCGACCAACTCGGCGGTGCGGGCCGGCTGGTCGATCGCGACGAACGTATAGCTGTCCTGGATCAGCTCGATCCTGGCGTCGGGGAAGTCCCGCGCGAGACGCTCGGCGTAGGACAGCTTGAAGAAGCGGTCCTCGGGCGCCCAGGCAAGCAGGACGGGCTTGCTGAACTCGCCGAAATGCCTGGCTGCCTCGATCGTGTGGCGCCGCTGGGCGCCCCTCATGAACTTGGCCAGATCTCGTCTGATCTCCGGGCTGTGGCGCGCCGGGTCGAGCCAGGATGCCGTGAGCTCGTCAGGAGCGCGCTTGGTCACCCATCCGTAGCCGATCGGAAGCCTTCTCGCCCAGGCAGGGCGCATCAGCTGGACGAGCAGGAATACCAGAGCGGGAGACAGCGCGATCGTCCGCAGAGCACGGAACACCGGTGGCGGGAAGTTCTCGTAGGCGTCCGCGGGAGTCAGGACCAACCGGCCAAGACGCTCAGGATGCCTGACGGCAACGAGCTGGCAGAGCGCGCCGCCCGAGTCGTTGCCCACGAGGGTGACGTTCTCGAGATCGAGCGCCTCGAGAAAGCTTGCGATGATCGATGCGAGCCCGGGGGGCGAGAGGTCGGCGCCGGGGTTCATCGGCGCCTGGTGCGAGCCGAGCGGCCAGTCGGGTGCGATCACCCGGAAATCCCCGGCCAGGAGGGGGGCGACGTCCTGCCAGAGCCGCCCGTCGGTGAGGAAGCCGTGGACCAGGACGATCGGCTCCCCCCGCCCATATTCGCGGTAGCGGACAGGGCCCGCTGCGAGATGCACCTCTTTCATAATCTCCGTCCTTTCCTTGCGGGTTCAGATGCCGAAGAGCGCCGTGCACAGTCCGGGCTTACACTCGTCGAGCGACCTGCCGATACTTCACATACCGGCAGTATGTATCTAGCATACAGACAGTATGGATGTCAACTTGAGTGCTGACCCGAAAACGGGGGAGAGAGGACAGTCGCTGAAGGCGGAGCGCTCTCAGGCGACCCGAGCGGCCCTGGTCGCGACGGCACGTGAGATGTTTGCGCAGCGCGGCTACGCGGCTGTGGGCACCGAGGAGATCGTCCGGGCGACCGGCGTGACCCGCGGCGCGCTCTATCACCACTTCGCCGGAAAGCTCGAGCTGTTCGAGGCCGTGTATGAGGAGGTGGAGAGCCAGCTCGTGCAACGCATCGGTGAGCTCGTCGCGTCGTCCGCCACAGAGGATCCGCTTCAGGCGTTACACGCCGGGGTGCAGGCATTCCTGGACGCGTGCGAGGGTGATCCCTCGGTCCAGCGGATCGCGCTGGTGGATGCCCCGTCGGTGCTCGGCTGGGAGCGCTGGCGCGAGATCGGCATGCACTACGGCCTGGGACTCATCCAGGAGACCGTGCAGGCCGCCGTGGATGCCGGCCAGCTCGAGGAACAGCCGGTGGCGCCGCTCGCCCATCTGCTGCTTGGAGCGATCGATGAGGGCGCGATGCTGATCGCGCGGGCCGATGACGACGGCGAGACCCGCCGCCAGGTCGGCGCTGCGGTCGAGCGGCTCATGACAGCGCTACAGGCGCAAGCCAAAGCGTGAACGCGGCAGGCTTCTGGAAGCTATCCGCCGGCCGGGGGAGCCTGCTGGGCGAGGCGGACGCGATCGACGAGGGTGGTGACCCTCCGGCGGATCCGAGTGGCCCTGGCCTTGCTCGAGGCTGAACGCTTCCCCGCCGGCCGCAGGAGGTTCCGTTCCGGGGCCTGGGCCAGACGGGCCGCCACGATCGCGTCGATCAGCGCGGCACGGGAATGACCGGGGGTCGCGTCGGCGATCTGGGCAAGCGTGCGCCCCGCATGGAGCTGGGCCCTGAGAGCCGCGGGCGTGAGGCCGAGGTAGGCGGCCGCTGCGATCCGCAGGCGGTGAGCGTGGCGGCGCATGCCACGCAGGCCGGCGCCGGGCTGTTTGACAGCCTGGGCGATCCGTTCTTCGAGGCCCGGTCGGGCTGCGGAGGCGAGTGCCTGGACGAGGCCGGCTTCGCTCTTGCCGGCTTCCGTGGCCAGCTGCCCGAGGCTCTTACCGGAGGCCAGGCCCTGCTCCACAACTTCAGGTGTGGTCCCGATGTAGCTCGCGGCAGTCTGCAGGATGCGACGGCCGCGCGACGGGGATGCGTTGCCGTGGTGATGGGGAGAGGCGCGATGCCCATGTGAGCTCAGGTTGCCGCCCGCGGCCATGGCGGCGACGGTCCCGCCGGCTAGCAGGAGGGCGAGGGTGGCGACAAGCGGCAGCCGTCTTCTGATGAACAGCCTCATGGAGACACTGTTGCACTCCTCGACTGGGTTTGCGTCGCTTTCCAGCCCGGCGACCGCCAATTCTGGAGTGCGGACCGGCCGGCCTCGCGGGGACTAGACGCCGAAACGCCGCACGAGCGATCGCGCCGGGCTGTCGGGGTACTCGTCGCGGGTGAGCCTCCAGATCAGGTCTCGGCCCGAGTCGGCCTGCGCCATCGGCGGCTTGTAGATCTCCTGGACCATCCGAAAGCCGAGTCCCGCCGGCACGGCGCCGCTGGCGAGGTTCGCCTTGTCGTGATGGATCTCGACGTGATCGACCCAGGGGAGCCCGAAGGCCGCGGCGGTCAGCCTCGCAGCGGCAAGTTTTGCGACCCCCCGGCGAGTGTGGGCGGAGTGCACCCAGTAGCCGATCTCGAAACCTCCCTCGCCGATCCTTCGCATCAGCCCCACGCTTCCCAGGAGATTCCCTTCCCGATCCTCGATCGCATACTCGAACCGCTCGCCCTCCTTCCATGCCGCGGCGGTCGCCCTGAGAAAGCTCGCCTGCGCAGCGCGGTCGTCGTTCGCCCAGACGAGCCAGGCCCGCAACTCCTCGAGCGATTGGGCGACGGCGCGTTGCAGCGCGTCGACGTCATCAGCGCGCCAACGCCGGATCAGCAGGTCCCCGGCGAGCAACTTCGCCGGGGGCGTCGGGTCCGCCGCTATCTCATCAGGCATCTCATTGCTCCGGACCGTCGCATCTGTCCTTCCGGGGCTGATCGGTTGCAACAACGGCGAGCCTAGTGGCTGGGCTCTAGGCTGCTGGCCGATGCCCATAAAGCTCTGCGTCCTGCTGTGGCCCAACCCGGGGCAGGCCAACGCCCTGATCACCTACGAGGACCGGGTGCTGGGGCTGTTGGCCGAGCACGGTGGCCGCGTACTCCAGCGGGCCAGAACGGACGGCGAGGGCGAGGCGCCTCTGGAGATCCAGATGCTCGAGTTCCCCTCGCGAGCCGAGCTGGAGGCCTACCTGGCGGACGAGCGGCGAGGGGCGCTCAGAGCGGACCGCGACCGGGCGATCGGGCGTACCGACGCGTTCGAGATAGAGATCCTCGCGTAAGCGAGCCTCCGGCGGGCTCGGCCGACCCGCCCGACTCAGGCGTGCCCGTTGCCATTGCCGTTCCGGTGGTTCGGCGGTGGCTCGTAGATCGTCGGCTCGCGAGTCAGTCTCGCGCGGATGCCCGACGCGGTCTCCTGGAGTCGCTCGGCCTGTGCCACCGCTGCGCGCAGGCGTACCAGCGTGTCGTTCACCCGGGTGAACTCCTGGCAGTCGCATTCCAGGCAGGGGCCTCCGATGTCCATACGAAGACCGAGATGGTCTCTGCGGGGATGACCGCAGGTGCAGGCCGTGCTCAGGGTCAGAGATCGCTGACCCGAGTCACCTGACTCGGAACGCTCGTCGAGCAGCGCGACATCGACCGAGCCGCTGCCTGGCTCTGCGGTATGAAGCTCCGGCTCCCTCACTCTGCGCTTGCCCCCAAACATCACTTTGAAGCCTACTCTTGCCGACGTTTGCTTGCCTGCTGCAATCGACTATGCGGAACTGTGCGCGTGGGGGAGAAGAGCACGCTCAGAGGGCTGAGCCCCGAACGGTGTCGACTACCGTCACCCCGAGCGTCACCATCTCGGGGCGCCCCCGCGGGAGGGCGTTCTCGGCGGGCGCTCAGGCGGTCAGGCGAGTCGCTTCCATGAGGCCGGCGATGGCGCGTCGGCGCTCCGCCGGCTCGGCTCGATCAAGTGTGAGGATGCCGTCGAGGTGGTCGATCTCGTGCTGCAGCAGGCTTGCCTCGCTGCCTTCGACCTCGAGCACCCGCGACTTCCCGTCAAGTGTCTGCGCCTGCACCCGAACGGCGATTGGCCGCTTGACGGCGACGACCACGGCCCGGTAGCTCAGGCAGCCCTCAACGAAGTACGTGCGCTGTGTCGAGGCCGAGGCGACGACGGGGTTCACGAGCACCTCGATCTCGGCCTCCGGCGAGAGCCGGAAGGCGAAAAGTCGCCGCACGAAGCCGACCTGGGTCGCCGCGAGCCCTACACCGTCTGCCTCCTCGAGACGGCGTGAAAGCCTGTTGGCCTGCGCTCGCAGGAGATCGTCAAAGCTGGCAACCGGCGCAGCCCGTTCTCGCAGCGTAGGGTCGCCCCACTGCCTGATCCAATCATCCGGCATGCGGAGATTCTATGTCCGCATCGCACCCCGGGAGGGGGGCGTCCGTGCCCGATAATGCACACCCTGCGTGCGCCGGGCATGAGCGGCCTAGCGGATGCCGACCATGCCCTCGCGCTTCGTGTGCCGCGACCAGGAAGGAGAGCCACCACCATGACGATTCAACGGATGGACAACGTGGGCATTGTCGTCGAAGACCTGGACGGCGCCATTGCCTTCTTCACCGAGCTTGGCATGGAGTTGGAAGGCAGAGCGCAGATCGAGGGCCCCTGGGCTGACCGCACCGTCGGACTCGACGGCGTCCGCAGCGAGATCGCCATGATGCGGACCCCGGATGGTCACGGCAGGCTGGAGCTGGCGAAGTACCATGCTCCCGCGGCGGTGGGTGCTGAGGCGGAGAACCCGCCGCCCAACAGGCTGGGTATGCATCGTGTCATGTTCGCCGTCGAGGACATCGACGACACCGTCGCCCGGCTGCACGCCCACGGCGCCGAACTCCTTGGCGAGGTGGCCGAGTACGAGGACAGCTACAGGCTGTGCTACCTCCGCGGGCCCGCCGGCATAATCGTCGCCCTGGCCGAACAGGTCGGCTGACCGCCCGTCGCAGCCGACCTGAGGCGAGACGCCGCCCACCGCCAGCGCTCAATCTGCATGCGTCGACGGGTGCTCGATAATGCAGGGACCGAACTAGGCTTGCCGCGTGTCCTTCACGCCCGCCAACCTAGTCCTCGGACTCAAGGCGGTCCTCATCGGACTTGTGATCTTCGCCGTCGTCTACTGGTGGGTCGGCCGACACCCGAAATCGAACTGACCTACTCGTCCCGACCGACGCTCGAAAATGCATGGTCGGTGTCGAGCTGAGACCTCGCGGACCGTCGCAGTGGGGGTGCACAATGGGGCTATGGAAAAGTCCGTGACTCTGACAGCCGTCTTCACACCTGACGAGAATGGATGGACCATGGCGCAGCTGGCCGAGTGGCCTGCCGTCGTGACGTGCGCACCCACGGTCGAGGAGGCGCGAGCCATGCTTCTAGACGCCGCAAGCGAAATGGTCGCGTCATATCGCGACGAGGGTCGCGAGCCGCCAATCGGCGGTGGGCACGCCGAGGCCCTGACCATCAGCCTCGCCGCTTGAAGCGCCGCGATCTTGAAGCTCATCTCCGCAGCCACGGATGCGCTTCGATCCGGGAGGGCGGCAATCACGCGATCTGGTCCAATCCGGTGCGGACCTCCGAACTCCAGTCCCGCGTCATCGCGAGATCCCGCTCGGCGCGGCACGCGCCATCTGCCGGCAGCTCGCGATTCCACCGCCTTCCGGGTCGCGCTAAGCCCTAGAGTCGGGGCTCGCCTTGCCGCGCTTGATAATGCATGGTCCGTGGCGGGAAGCGTAGTCTCGGCCTGTGCGCCCCGTTGCTGCACTAGCTGTCATCGTCGTTACGCTCAGTATCTGCGAGTCGGCCTCCGCCGGACCGCCGCACTGCACACCGACGAAGCATCACCGGTGTGGTCCTTACGGGGCCTACGAAGCCAGCCGATACCTCAGCAGCGAGGTCATCACAACGCTCCGGCCCCGGCTGACGGGAAGCCGGGGCGAAACCGTCGAGTGCGGACCGACGCCACGACACACGCCGGGCCGATTCCGCTGCACCCTGACGATCACGGGAAGCGGACTGTCCTCGCCATGTATCACGGAAGCTCTCGTCGGACGGAAGACCCCAAAGCAGGAATTCCGTTTCCTCTGGAAACAACAGAGCGAGTCCTGTACCGCCTGATCGAGCCCCATCTTGTGTGCTCGATAATGCATGGGGTGAGCGGACCGCTCACTCGACGGTGATTTTCTGCGCCGCGAGCTGGGCAGATGCCTCGACAAGTTCGTCGTGCCAATGGAGAAGGGCGGTCTTCGCCTCAGGGCCCAGGAAGTCACCAGCCTGCTCGGACAGGCGCCTCAGGTCTAGAGCTACCTGCTCAATGCGCGTAATCGGATTCTGCGGCGGCATTGCGCAAACGGTAGACGAGACGGATCACATCAGGCTCGCGATGTGCGCTTGACAATGCATGGTGGGAGCAGCCAGACGATGGCCAGGTCCGTGATCCTGCATCGACCGTGACACCAGCCAGAAACACAGGTCGGCGCGTTGCCACGACCTAGTGATCTCGATAAGTTGATCTTGTGCGTGGCTTCGCAGTCGTAGTAGCTGTGATCGCTGGGTTGGTCGCCTGCCAGTCGGCGTTGGCTGGGCCGCCACCTTGCCGCCCGCAGAAGCACGAGAAATGCGAAGACGGGGCCTACGCGGCTACCCGGTTTCTCACGCGGGAAGTGCTCACCGCGCTACGGCCGGGACATACCGGCGCCGGAGCCAGTGAAGCTGGATGCGGGCCCACGCCACGGCACACCCGGGGGCACTTTCGTTGCAAACTGACCGTCACCGGCGGTGGCCTGTCGTTGCCATGCATCACCGAAGCGCTTGTTGGACGGGACACATCGAAGCAGAAATTCCGTCTCCTCTGGAAAGAACAGAGCGCGTCTTGCACCGAAGTTGCCGGAGTAGCGGTTTGTACCGATGTGTGCTCGATAATGCATGTTATGTAAACCCACAGGGCTACTCGCGTACCTGAGCGGGACGCGATTCTGCGCGAGATAGCGATTTAGGTCGAGGAGCGGCCGCCCCAAGTCACAGCACACGAGCGGTGTAAGACGCGCGGCCTGGCCTATCAGGAACGTCCTAATATGTGGGACGAGGAGTTCGCCGTCGCGGTGACTCGGGGCGGACATTGCGAATTGGGAGGCGGGAAGATGGTCGGTCGGGTCTTTAGATCACGGGCGTGGGCGGTCGGCGGAGTCGCCGCCGCCGGTCTCCTCTCGGCTGGCGGGGCCCTGGCGGGGCAAGGCGTCGCGCCCAAAGCAAAATTTGAATGCGTCAAGCGCCCGACAACGACGAGCGAAGGCGCACCGAGCGCCGCCATGCTCCGTGTGCTCGGCGTGCTGCGCACCCCGGCTACGTCGGCCGACGTACTGCGGCCAGAATCCCCGCCCTCCTTCGGGTTGGGGGAAGGCGTCTACATCAAATACGTACGGCTCGCCCGGACCGTGGGTGAAACCTCCTACTACCTGATCCCGATCGCCAAGGGATGCGGCTCGCTCGGCGAAGAAGTTGTAGAGGAAGAACGAGGCCCGGGCGAATTCGGCGGTAGCAGCGGACAGACACTGGCCAAGATCAAGCAAGGACAGGGTCTCAGCACGCTGGTAGGCAACACGAGCTCGACCGTCTGGGGAGTCGTCCCCGACAAGGTCGCCAAGGTGGTACTCACCTACTCCCGCAGGTCGACTGGACAGAAGCGGGGCCGCCCGGTCAGGATGTCGGCGGCCGTGGTCAACAATGTCTTCGTTGCCCACCTGGCCTTCCTCACCACCCACGTCCCGGGAGGATTCAGCACCACGCCGAGAACGATCGTCTGGCGTTCCGTCAAGGGGACCGCGATCAAGACAATTCACCCGAAGTCCTAGCTCATCAGTCCAGTCACGTAGGCTTCGAGGTCAACGATGACCGTAGGAACGAGTGGCATCCGCCAGCCGAGCGTCTGGGCGAGCGTCGTCAGCGACGAGGCGTTGGTGTTGCGCGACTGGTTGCTGGCTCTCGGGTTTACCGAAGATCTGATGATCCCTTCCGAGCAGGAGGGGCTCGTCCACCACTGCCAGCTGGACTGGCCCGAGGGCGGCCGCGTGCTGCTCTCCAGCACCGGGGAGCGGAGCACGCCTTGTCGGCCGGGTAGCAGCTCGCTGCATGTCGTGACCTCTGATCCTGACGCCGTGATGGATCGAGCCCTCACGGTCGGCGCCACCGTCGTGCACAAACTCACGGACCAGACCGACTATCCGTCACGCGACTTCACCGTGGCAGACCCCGACGGGAACCACTGGACCTTCGCGACGTTCGCGGGGTAACAGGACCCGCGGAAGCGCGTCGCGGGCGGGTCGTCGAGTGACACGACCAACACAGCACGTCGCCGGTGGCCTCCGGGGCCGGGACATCCAGAGCGTTCGAGCAACCCCGAGGGCTAGGATCAGCGCCAAACCGCGACCAGGAGGCCCACAACATGGCGAACATCCTCTACACCGCCGAAGCACACGTGACCGGCGGGCGAGCCGATGGTCACGGTCGTACCAGCGACGGCACATTGGAGGTCGATCTGAGACTGCCTCGCGAGATGGGCGGAGAAGGCGGCGGCACCAACCCCGAGCAGCTCTTCGCGGTCGGATATGCGGCCTGCTTCGAGGGAGCCCTGGGCGTCATCGCCAGACGCCTGAAGGCGGAGGCCGGCGACGTCGCGATCGACTCCAAAGTGACGCTCATGCCGAACTCGGAGCGGGGATTCGATCTGGGCGTCCAGCTCGACGTCTCGCTCCCGAGCGTCTCGGACGTCGAGACGGCCAAGGAGCTCGTCCGGTCCGCCCACAAGGTCTGCCCCTACTCAAACGCCACGCGGGGAAACATCGAGGTCGTCCTGACCGCCAACGGAGCGCCGGTCGACTGATCGCCTCCCTGGCGATCGCGCGTCAGCGGCCGAGCGTCCGCAGCAGCTCGCGCGAGGAGCCGCCGAGGCCGCCTATCTGCGCTCGGACCTGCTCGAGGCCGGCACGCAGCTCCGGGTCGCCGACTTCCACCGGCACCATCGAGTCCTGGAGTTCGGCCAGCTCACGGTCCGCCTCCCCCGCCGCCAGGACGGCACTCTCAATCAGCCCCTTCACCCCGCGCGCCGGGGCCCCCGGAGTGGTGCTCTCAAAGGAGCGCTCCTCGAGCTCGTGACGCTGGGCGAAGGAGGAGTAGGTCCGCTGGGCGCGTCCATATGCCAGCTGAACGGGTCTGAAGAGCTTCTCCTCGAGTGCATCGGCCGTCCGTTCATCCAACAGGTCGTAGGCGCCCTCGAGCTCTCCCAGCGCCCTGCTGAGGTGATCGACCGCGCCGGCCAGCGCATCCATGATCTGCCGGTAGCCCTCCGCGGTCGTGTAACTCACGAGGCCACCATAGCCTCGACGCCCGGCCGAGCCGGGTCCCGGCTATGGGGATTGGTCGGCCAGCTCTCGTGCCCGGTTCAGCACCGAATCGATCATCGGCTCGGTGAGCTTCCCCGTGAACGTGTTCTGCTGGCTCGGGTGAAAGCAGCCCAGCAGCGGCCAGGGGTCACCGCGCGCCACCGCGCCGTGGCCGAACTTCGCCAGCGGCCGCTGTACCGGTGCACCCGGCCCGGCCGCTCCGGCCCGCAGGCGAAGACCTGCCGCCCAGGCGAAGGCGCCAAGGCAGACGACGACCCTCACCTCCGCGCAGCAGCTCCAGTTCGCGGACGCTCCAGGGCAGGCACCGGTCTCGCTCCGCGGGCGTGGGCTTGTTCGCCGGAGGGGCGCAGCGGACGGCGGCGCCGATGCGGACATCCTTCAGCGCCAGTCCATCCCGCAGATCGGTCGAGTCGGGCTGGTTGGCGAAGCCCGTCCGCCAAAGCGCCGCGTAGAGGAAGTCCCCCGAGCGGTCGCCCGTGAACATTCGCCCCGTGCGGTTGGCTCCGTGTGCGGCCGGCGCGAGACCCAGCAGAAGGATGCGGGCCGCGGGGTCTCCGAAGCCCGGCAGGGGGCGACCCCAGTACTCCTGATCGGCAAACGCAGCCCGGCGCTCGCTTGCAACCTGCTCGCGCCATGCGACCAGCCGGGGACAGCGCCTGCAGGCCGAGATCTCGCCCGCGAGCAATTTCAGTTCGTTCGCCGCCCACGAGCGCATATCGCAGTAGTAGCATCGGGGAACGATGCAGACGTGGATGTGGGTTCTGCTGCTCTTCGGCTTGGTAAAGCTTCCGATCGCGGGGCTGATGCTCTGGATCCCGTTCCGCTATGACGAGTCGCAGAACGTCTCGGACACGACTGACTCATCCGAAGAGGACGGCGGGTCGAAGGCCCTGCCGGGCGGCCCGCTCAACCCCCACCCTCGCTCGCCACTTCCCAGATTGCCGCGCAGGGGACCACACGGGGCTCCATCGACCCCCACTCCCCCACGTTCCCGCACTCGCTCGCCCGCGCCGCGCCGGCCGATCCGCGTCGGGCGCCGCTGAAACGCGTCTAGCGGTTTCGCTTGCGCTGCTGCCGGGCAGCCTTGGCTTTGGCGCGGCGCCTGCGGAGCCGAATCGCCTGGTCATGGTGGGTTGTCGCCTCGAGATCCGCCGGGTCCTCCTCGGGCACACGCGCACGGGCATCGCGGATGATCACGTAGGCAATCGCCAGCAGCAGAACGATCGCCGCCCCGATACCGATGAGGATCGTTTTTTTCGAGTTGCGCGTTTCTTTCGCCGCGGCGCTCGTCGCGGTCGTTTCGCTCGGCGTGGTCTGTTCCTGTTCCTGGGCCTTCTGTGAGAGTTCGTTGAAGGCGCTCCCGCCTTCAACGGAGCTGGCAGCCACAGCTGAACCGCTCATTGCGGTGAGGGACAGGACTGCGAGCCCCACCGTTGCGCAGAGGCGCAGGGTGACGAGCGGGTGGGTGCGACGGGCGAACACGCGGGCGAGCATACCTGCTGGGCGATCCCCACTTCAGCAGCTGCCCGTGCAGGGCCTCATCGCGGCGAGGGGCCCGCGCAGCACATAGAATGCGCGGCCATGGCCCCCAAACAGCGGCAGATCAGGATGGAGCAGCGCGGTGCGATGGAGGCCGTCCAGGCACTCGAGCTGCGCTCGGACGAGGAGCTCCAGGCCGAGACGAAATACAAGTCGGCCGCGATGGCCATCCTCGGTGCTCGCGCCGCCGAGCGCTTCGACGCAGACGCCGCGCGGGGCTACTTCCAGCGCGCCATCGCCGCGGCCAGGCCGCAGGAACGGATGCAGCTCCGGCGCATGGCGGACGCCTCGCTGGCACTTGCCGAACGACGCCCCGGCGACCTCAAGCAGGCCGTAGAGCGTCTCGGACAGGAGGCCCCCACGGGGCGGCAGATGTTCGCTCTCCGCGCAATGGGCCTGCTCATCCCCTCCTCCAGCGCGGGGCTCCTCATACGGATCCGCGGAGTTCTTCTGATCATCCTGCTGGTCATCCTTCTCCTGGCCCTGGGACTCGGGATAGTCGAGCTCGTGGCGCTGCCCTTCGGAGGCATCGGGACCGCCCCCGGCGTCCTGCTGGGGCTGTTCCTCGTGATCGCCGTCTTCGGCGTCCTGGCAGCCGTCGGACGCCGTCGCCGCGATCGAGCCAAGAAGGCTGCAGCCTCCTGACCCGGCGCCGCCGCTGCGACGGCGCCGTGGGACAATAGGCTTGCCTGGTGCCCGCTCCCGTCTGCCTGATCGTCAACCCCGCCGCAGGCGGGGGCAAGTCAGCCCGCCTCGCTCCCGTGGCGGAGGAGGCCCTTCGCAGCCACGGGCTCACCGTCCGGCGCGTCGATACCCGTGACCTCGAGCATGCGGGCGAGCTCGCCCGCGAGGCGGCGGGCGCCGGCGAGACGGTCGTGACGCTCAGCGGCGACGGCCTCGTGGGTGTGATCGCGGATGCTCTGCGCGATCACCATGGCGCGGTGATAGGTGTCCTTCCAGGCGGCCGCGGGAACGACCTGGCGAGGGTCCTTGCGCTCCCCGACGACGCCAGGGAGGCATGCAGGACGATCGCGGAGGGCATCCCCAGACCGGTCGACCTCGGCGTCGTCGGAGACGGATCGAGGGAGAGCGAGAGGGCCTTCGTGGGGATCGCATCAGCCGGCTTCGACAGCGATGCGAACAGGATCGCCAACGAAGCCCCGGCCTGGCTGGGAGGCCTCGTCTATGCCTACGGCGCCCTCCGGGCCCTGGCCTCCTGGCGTCCGGCCCGGTTCGAAATCGAACTGCTGCCCTCCGGCGAGCGTCATTCCTTCACCGGCTACACCGTCGCCGCCGCGAACTCGCGAGCGTACGGCGGCGGGATGTATCTGGCGCCCGAGGCGATGTTGGACGACGGCCTGATCGACATCGTGATCACCGAGCACGTCGGAAAGCTCCGTTTCCTGGCAAACCTCCCAAGGGTCTTCAAGGGCACCCACGTTCAGCTTCCCAGTGTCCGCGTATTTCGTGCCGCGGAGGTCAAGATCAGCTCGGACCGGCCCTTCACCATGTACGCGGACGGGGACCCCATCGGTGAGCTTCCTGTTCACGTACGCGCGCTCCCGGGAGCGGTCACGATCCTGACCCCTCGGACAGGTGGCCCGGCGCTCAGCCCCCAGGCTGCGCCAGGACCCGAGCAGACGCTGAACCCCCTCGACGGCGCCCGCACCGACGGCTGATGTCAGGCGGGTTGACGGCAAAGCTCGCGCTCGCCCGCGGCGTCGCGATGCTGTCCAGATTCAGCGGGTCGGGGGCTACGAGCCTCCCGGGCAAGGTCCTTATGCGCCTGGAGCCCTCGGCGATCGGCGCGCTCGGAAGCCGGCTGAGCGAGGGCAGCGTCCTGATCTCCGCCACCAACGGCAAGACGACCACGGCCGCGATGGCAGCCGGCATCCTCTCCGGAGAGGGACGCACGCTCGTTCACAACCGCGCCGGAGCCAACATGGCAGGCGGCATCGCCACAACCCTCCTCGCAGCCGCGCGCTCGGGCCATGCCATCGACGGGCAGCTCGGCCTGTTCGAGGTGGACGAGCTCTGGCTGGCGCAACTGGCGGAGCAGCTTCAGCCTCGAGCGATCCTGCTGGGCAACCTCTTCCGCGACCAGCTCGACCGCTACGGCGAGCTCGAGGCGATCGCCGACAGCTGGCAGCAGCTGCTGTCACGGAGCGGCGCCGCGGCTGTCCTGAATGCGGATGACCCGCTGGTCGCAGACCTCGGACGGGAACGCCCCGGGACCCTCTATTTCGGTGTCGAGGATGACTCCCTGGCGCTCGCGGGGATGGCCCACGCCGCCGACGCGAAGCACTGCCGCAACTGCGGAGCGCCCTACGTGTTCGAGGCCGTCTACCTGGGCCACCTCGGGCACTATCACTGCCTCAAATGCGGCCGTCGGCGCCCGCTGCCTGAGGTGATCGCCGAGAACGTCCGCCTCGAAGGGGTCCGTGCGGCCACCTTCACGCTGCGAACCCCCGCGGGGAGCGCCGAGGTGCACCTGGCCCTGCCGGGCCTCTACAACGTCTACAACGCGCTCGCCGCAGCGGCCCTGGCGATCACGCTGGAAGTTCCGCTCGCGAAGATCGTCGAGGGCCTGCAGGGTACCCAACCGGCCTTCGGCCGAGCCGAGAGCGTCGCAGTCTCCATCGATCGCTCGGGGAGCGGCGCAACAGGCGCCGGCACCCGAGAGCTGAGGATCATGCTCGTCAAGAATCCGGCGGGCGCCAACGAGGTCCTTCGGACACTCGCGCTCGAGCCCGGCGAGCACGACCTCCTGGGCGTGCTCAACGACCAGGTCGCCGACGGCCGCGACGTCTCCTGGATCTGGGACGCCGATTTCGAGCTGCTGGCCGACCGGGTTGCAAGCGTCCTCTGCAGCGGATCCCGAGCGGCCGACCTGGCAGCCCGGTTCAAGTATGCCGGTGTCCAAGCGAGCCGGATCGAGATCCAGGAGGATCTCGAGGGCGCCCTGGCGGCTGCCGTGGTGGCCGGTGATCGCGGCCGTCCCCTGTATGCCCTGCCGACCTACACGGCCATGCTCGCCCTGCGTGAGCTGCTGGTGGCCCGCGGAGAGGCCGACAGCGCATGGAGATGAGCGCGCCGCCGAGCGACCGGCCAATGCCTCCGGTCGTCGTTTGGCATGACCTGGAGTGCGGCGGCTACGGTGCCGACATTCCCCTCTGGCTGAGACTGGCGGCCGAGGCGTCCTCGCCGGGGCGCCCCGCCCGGGTGCTCGACATCGGCGCCGGCACCGGACGCGTTTCGCTCGAGCTGGCCCGGGCGGGGTATCCGGTCACAGCCCTGGATATCGATCCCGAGCTGATCGTGGCGCTGACCGAACGTGCGGGCGGGCTCCCGATCGCGACGATCAGGGCCGATGCGAGGGACTTCCAGCTCGATGGGCCCGACCACGACCTTGCCCTCCTGCCGATGCAGACGTTGCAGCTGCTCCGGGGAGCGGGTGAGCGTCGGCGCCTGCTCGAGCACACCGCCGCCCAGCTCCGACCCGGCGCGCTGCTGGCGCTGGCGATCGTCACCGAGGTGGAGAGCTTCGACAGTCGCAGCGGTGGACTCGGTCCGACGCCCGAGCGCGTCAGCATCGACGGGCAGCTGTATGTGAGCCGGGCCGTCCGGGTCGACGTCGGCGGAGACCGCATCCGGATCGAACGGGAGCGCTTCGTTGTGTCCCACGAGGGCGACCCGGTCTATGAACCCGAACTGGACGTCATCGAGCTTGAGCAGCTCACCCCCGCCCAACTCCACGAGGAGGCCCGCGAGACCGGCTGGAAGGTGGAACCGACCGTCACGATCGGCGAGACCGATGAGCACTCCGGCAGCGAGGTGGTGATCCTCCGTGTCTGAGCGTCGGCTGCGTGTCTGCGCCCTGTACCCGGACCTGATGAACATCTACGCCGACCGGGGCAACCTGATCGTGCTGGAGCGGCGTTGCGCCTGGCGGGGAATCGGCTTCGAGCTCGCCGCCTCAGGGCTGGGCGAGGAGCTCGACCCCGCAGCCCATGACCTCTATTACATGGGCGGAGGACAGGACCGCGACCAGCGCCTGTGCGCCGAGGACCTGCTGGCGAACAAGCGGGCCGGCCTGCGCGGGGCCGCCGAGCGCGGAGCGCTGGTTCTCGGAGTCTGCGGCGGATATCAGCTCCTGGGGCACTCCTACACGCTGGACGGGGAGGAGATCGAGGGGGTGGGGCTGCTGGACGTCACGACCGTCCGCGAGCAGGGGCCTCGCCTGATCGGCAATGTCGCGATCGAGCTCACCGCCCTTCCCGGGCTGAGCGGGGGCGAGGTGCTCGCGGGGTTCGAGAACCACGGCGGCCGGACCCGGCTGGGGACCGGGCAGTCACCGCTGGGGCGGGTCCTCAAGGGTCACGGCAACGATGGGCGAAGCGGCTTCGAGGGCGCTATCTCGGCCAACACGCTCGGCACCTATCTCCACGGCCCCCTGCTGCCCAAGAACGTCTGGTTCGCCGACTGGCTGATCGCCCGTGCACTGGGGATCGACCCGGCCGACCTGGCTCCGGTCGATGACGGGATCGAGAGGCAGACGCACGCTGGGGCACTGCGGGCCGCCGGGGTCTAGCAGCTAGCCCGCCACGGCGAAGCGCGCGAAGCGACCTGCCAGGCGTGCCGGGATCAGCGCATCCACGCGCACGCCCTCGGCAGTGTCCTTGCGGCTGACCTCGCCGGCGATCTCATGCAGCTCGGCCAGGCTCCCACCGTCGGTGTAGGGCACGAGCAGGTGAACCGGTCGAAGCGTGTGGCGCAGCTCGCGCGCGAGGCGTTCGCCGAGCTCGTCGATACCCTCGCCCGTCGCGCCGCTGACCAGCACCGCCTCCGGGTGGCGCAGCCTGAGGTCGGCGCGTTCGTCGGCGTCGAGCAGATCGATCTTGTTGAGCACCATCAGCCGGGGTCGGTCGCCGGCACCGATCTCCTCGAGGGTCAGCTCGACGGCCTGCTGCATGATTGCCCGCTGCTCCTCTGGCGCGGATCCGTCGAGCACATGGGCCAGCAGCTCGGCTCGCCGGGTCTCCTCGAGGGTCGCACCGAAAGCGTCCACCAGCTGGTGGGGAAGCTTGCTGATGAAGCCCACCGTGTCGGTCATCAGGTAGGGCCTACCGTCAAGCTTGAGGGTCCTGGTCGTCGGGTCGAGGGTGTGGAAGAGACGGTCCCTGACCCCCACCTCCGAGCCGGTCATCGCGTTCAGCAGGGTCGACTTGCCGGCGTTTGTGTAGCCGACCAGCGCGATCGCGGGAATGGCGGCTCGCTCCCGCTCGGCACGCTGCACGGCCCGGGTCCCCTTGACATGCTCGAGGCGGCGGCGCAGGACCGAGATCCGGTCGCGGGCCAGACGGCGGTCCGTCTCGATCTGGGTCTCACCGGGGCCCCTCGTGCCGATGCCTCCACCGAGGCGCTCGAGGTGGCTCCACAACCCCCGCATGCGGGCGAGGTTGTATTCGAGCTGGGCCAGCTCGACCTGGAGCTTTCCCTCGGCGCTTCCCGCGTGCGAGGCGAAGATGTCGAGGATGACGGTCGTCCGATCGACGACGGGCATCCCGACCGCCTCCTCCAGGTTGCGCTCCTGGCGGGCCGTCAGCTCGTCGTCGCAGGCGATCAGGTTCGCGTCGGCGGCCTTCGCGGCGGCCTTGGCTTCGGCGACCTTGCCAGGTCCGAGATAGGTGTTGGGGTGCGGCGCTTCGCGCCTCTGGAGCATCTCCCCGACCACCGCCACACCGGCTGTGCGCAGCAGCTCGCCGAGCTCCTGCAGGTCGTCTCCCTCGGCGAGCGCGCCGACGCAGAAGGCACGCTGACGTGCCCGCTGTGTGGGCTCGACTCCATTCGGCGATGCCCCGCTGGGGGCTGTGCGACCGTTGCGGCCTCTCTCCATTCCCCTACCAGTCTAGGGGCAATGCAGGAGCTCTCCTCAGCGGCCCAGCGCGCCCAGCCGTTCGACCGCCTCGAGCAGCCGGTCATCCGGCGTGGTCAGAGAGATCCGGAACCAGCCCTCGCCGGCGGGGCCATAGATGGACCCCGGCGAGATGATCACGGCGGCCTCCTCGAGGACGTGCTCGCAGTAGGCGGCGGAGCTCTCGAAGCCCTCCGGCACGGGCGCCCACACGTAGATCGTCCCGTGCGGCGGGCGAACCGGGATGCCGATCCGGTGGAGCGCGTCGCAGACGAGGTCCCGCCGGCGCCTGTAGAGCTCGCTCATCGAGGCGACCTCGGCGTCGGCGTCCGGGGAGAGAGCTGCGATGCCGGCGAGCTGGACGGCCTCGAACAGCCCCGAGTCGATGTTCGTCTTCAGACGCCAGTAGGTCTCGAGGGCCTCTGCATTGCCGACCAGGACGGCGCAGCGCCAGCCGGTCATGTTGTAGCCCTTGGAGAGCGAGAAGACCTCGATGCCGACCTCCTTCGCGCCGGGGGTGGCAAGGAACGAGGGGGCCCTGTAGCCGTCGAAGAGGATCTCCGAGTAGGCGTTGTCGTGCACGACCAGGATTTCGTGCTCACGTGCGAACTCGACGACCCGTTCGAAGAACCCGTCGGGCACGATCGCGCCGGTCGGGTTGTTGGGATAGTTGAGGTACATCAGCTTGCTCCTGCGGGCCACCTCCTCGTCGATCGCCTCGAGGTCGGGCACGAAACCGAGCTCCGGCTGGAGGGCCATCAGGACGGGCTCGGCCCCGGCCAGCCAGGGACCCCCGGTGTAGACGGGGTAGCCGGGGTCCGCCGCCAGGGCGTAGTCACCGGGGTCGAGGAAGGCGAGATTCAGGTTGAAGATCGCCTCCTTTGCTCCGATCGCAGGGATGATCTCGCGCTCGGGGTCGAGCTTGACGTCGAAGCGGCGCTCGTAGAAGTCGCGAACCGCTCCGCGGAAGTCGGCGCGACCCCGGTTCGAGGGGTACTGATGGGTGGCGGGCTCGGTCACGGCCTCCTGCATCGCCTCGACGATCAGGGCGGGGGTCGGCCGGTCGGGGTCACCGATACCGAGGCTGATCACGTCGACGCCGGCCGCCCGCTTCTCGGCGATCTTGCGCTCCAGCTGGGCGAAGGCATACGGCGGGATGCGCTCGAGGCGCTTACTCGGTTTCATGCAGCTCCTTTTCGAACTCTGCGCTGATCGAGCCCGTGAAGACGGGTCTCGCCCAGCCTGTCAGGTTGACCTGAAGATCCTCCCCCACCTCGACCTGCAGCTCCCCCCCGTCGAGCAGGACCTCAACAACGGACGGTCGCTCGGGGCCGGTGTATTCGGTGGCATGGGCGACGGCCGCCCCCGTGGCCCCCGTACCGGATGAGAGCGTCTCCCCCACCCCGCGCTCGAAGATCCTTGCCCTGATCCGGCCGGGCACGCCGGGGTCGAGCTCGGTGTACCAGGAGACGTTGGTGCGGTTGGGGAAGCGGATGTCGGATTCGATGGGCGGGCCGATCGCCGGCAGGTCCAGCGAGGCCAGCTCGATCAGGTCGGGGACGTGGATGGCGCACTGCGGGTTTCCGATCGAGACATGTTGGAAGCGCCGTTCATGCCCGCCGGCGACCACCATCCCGCGACCGTCGCGCTCACCCGCCGGGAAGTCCACCGAGGTGAAGCTCGCCCTGCCCATGTCCACCCGGCAGGTATCGGGCCCCGTGATCGCCGGGCGGATCCGCCCGGCGGCGGTGCGAATCGAGAAGCTGTCCTGATCGGTCCATCCCCTGTGGCGGAGATAGAGAATCGCCTCGCGGGCGCCGTTGCCCGAGAGCTCCGCCTCGGAGCCGTCCGGGTTGAAGATCCGCAGGTCCGCGACGTCGGCGGAGTCCGCCGGCGGTGCGAGCAGCAGGATGCCGTCGGCGAAGATTCCGAAGTGGCCCTCGCAGATCCGCCGGATGCGGGCGGGGGTCAACTCGAAGGGGAGTCGGTCCCGCTCGAGGATCAGGTAGTCGTTGCCGAGGGCCTGCCACTTCTCAAAGGCGATGGTCATCCGGCGTGGGAGTCTAGGATCTCCCCCGCAATGGCAGCCGCGTCGCGCCCGCCGACGTCGATCACGCCGACCCCGGCCAGCTTGCGCATCCAGGTCAGCTGCCGCCTGGCGTAGTTGCGGGTACGCCGCTTCATCCCCTCGATATCACCTTGGGCGAGCTCCTCGAAGCCGAGCGCCTTGCGGGCCGTATCGGAGACCCCCGCGGCGCGGGCTCGAAGGACCTCCTCGCGGGCTCCGGCGGCGATCATCGCGTCGACCCTGGCGTCGATCGCCTCGTAGAGCGCCTCGCGGTCCATCGTCAGGCCCACCAGCTTCGTCGGGTGGCGCAACTCGCCGCTCCACAGCTGCGAGGGCCCCTCGGGCGGCTCCAGCTCGCCCAGGTCGTGCAGCTCGAGGGCACGGACAACGCGCTGGCGATCGTTCGGCTCGATCTTCTGGGCCGCCCAGGGGGCGATCTCCGCGAGGTGTGCGTGTAGCGCCGGTGAGCCGCGTCGTTCGAGCTCAGCCGTCCAGCGCGCACGGATCCCCTCCGGCGGAGGCGGGCGAAGGTCGAGCTCGGTCAGGGCGGCCCGCAGATAGAGCCCCGTCCCGCCGACGACGATCGGCAGCCGCCGGGCGTCGAGCAGCTCGTCGATCTGGGCGTGCGCCAGCTCGGCGTACTGCCCCACGCTGAAGGTGGCGTCCAGCGGCAGGAACGACAGCAGGCGATGCTCGAGGGCCGACTGCTCGGCTGGACTTGCGGCTCCCGTCAGCGTCTCGAGTCCCGCATAGACCTGCAGCGCATCGGCCGAGACGGCCACGGGATCCTCACCGCGGGCGCGCAAGAGCCGGGCCAGCTCGATGGCCACGGAGGTCTTGCCGACCCCCGTCGGGCCGAAGAGCGCGATCATCTCCATGCGGGTAGGCTCACAGCTCGTGCAGATCTCTGGCTCCAGGGTCCTCCTCACAGGCGCCACCGGCGGGATCGGCCACGCGATCGCGAGGGCTCTTTCCCGGCGCGGCGCGAAGCTGATCCTGACGGGCCGGCGAAGCGACGTGCTCGAGCCGCTTGCGGCTGAGCTTGGCGGCCGCGCCCTGGCCGTCGATCTCTCCGACCGTGCCGAGGTGGCCCGGCTCGTGGCGGAGGCGGGCGACGTCGACATCCTCGTCGCCAATGCGGCCCTGCCGGCCTCGGGGACGCTTGACTCGTTCTCGATCGAGGAGGTGGACCGGGCGCTCGAGGTCAACCTGCGCGCCCCGGTCATCCTGGCCCATGAGCTGGCCCCGGCGATGGTCGCGCGGGGTAGCGGTCAGCTCGTCTTCATCTCGTCCCTGTCGGGCAAGGCGACGACGCCCGGCGCCTCCGTCTACTGCGCGTCGAAGTTCGGCCTGCGCGGCTTCGCGGGAGGGCTCAGGACCGACCTGCGTCCGACCGGGGTCGGCGTCTCGGCGATCTTCCCCGGCTTCATCAGCGAGGCGGGAATGTTCGCGGAGGCCAACGTCGAGCTGCCCAAGGGCGTGGGTACAAGCACCCCCGAGCAGGTGGCGGAGGCGGTCGTTACGGCGATCGAGAAGAACCGCGGCGAGATCGACGTTGCCCCCCTGTCGATGCGGCTGGGCACCACCTTCGCCGCGATCGCCCCGGAGCTCGCAGCGAGCGTCTCCAAGCGCATGGGCGCGGAGGGCATCGCGCGCGACATGCACGCCGGTCAGCGCGGCAAGCGCTGACTCAGAAGAGGCTCTGCTGGATGGCGGCCGGCTCGACCCTCGAGCCGGTGGCGGCGGGCCGATCGGCGTAGCGATCGCGCCAGAAGGCACCCGGTGAACCCCCGCGGCGGACCATCCTCGCAAGCCGCTCCCGTTCGGGCTGCGGAAGGTTGGCGCCGCGTCTGTACAGCGCCGAATAGGTCTCCTCCAGGTCCGGTCGCTCGGCACGGAGCCAGTCGAAGAAGACCTGGCGGACTTCTCCGCGCAGATGAAGTCCCACACCCGCGATGTTGGAGGCTCCCGCCTCGAGCGCCATCTCGAGCAGCGGCTCCACCTGCTGCGGGGCGTCGTTGATTCCCGGCATGAGCGGGGCGATGAGCACTCCCGTGGCGATACCCGCACGGTTGAGCTCGGCCACAGCCTCCAGCCTCGCCCGAGGGCTGGGCGTGTGCGGCTCGGTTGCCCGCCAGGCCTTCTCGTCCAGCGTCGGGATCGACAGGCAGGCCGTGAAGGTCGAGCGTTCGTTCAGTTCGACCATCAGCTTCAGGTCGCGCAGGAGCAGAGGCGACTTGGTCAGGATCGAACAGGGGTTGCAGGCATCCCGCAGAGCCTCCCAGATGCCCTCCATCAGCCGGTAGCGGCCCTCGACTACCCGGACTATGTTCGGTATGACGGTCTAGTCGATCATCCGGAGCTGATCCCCGAAAGGTGCCAGCGACGGGAACCTAAACAGAGCATTCTTCAGCTTACGCTCAGCCGACTTCAACGCCGCCGTCCCGAGATGAGCTTCGCTGCGAAGGTCGGCCATCATCTGCGCCGCATTAGCCAGCGCCGCCACCTCGGTTCTCGTCAGCTCCACGGGCATCGTCGGGATCATCATGCGCCCGCCCGCTCGAGAGCACTCAACAACCTGCCGTGAGCGACCTGTAGAGCATCGTCCGGGATACCCATGTTCGTCCACTCATGCACGAACACTTCGCGGACGAACTCGGCGGCGTACGCCATTGCCCGGGCCTGCTCGACGGTCAGCGTGACGGTGACCATCATGCACCCCCGTCCCGGACGAGCAGCAGTAGGGCACGGACGGCGGCGAGGATCGTCGCTGTGAACCCCAAAACCCAGATGACGCACAGCCCTATGAGCAGCATCAGCAGCCACCTGCGTCCCAAACCCGCCACTCACGACGGTTCAAAGGCTCATGCGCGGCCCTGATCTCGTCATCAGTGGCGTCCGGACGGGCGAGCAGCAGCGCGGGATGGGTCACGCCGAGCTTCCCCATCGCGGACCGGGCGAGCGTGTCAATCGGCCCGGACGGCAGGGTCTTCCGTAGGTCTGCGAGGGCGAGGATCAGGACTGCTCCCTCGGCCTCCGTGAACGTCGCGGTGCGGGTAATCTCATGCATCTCGGGATCTCCTTTACAGATCTCGGGCACGCCCCCGGCGATACCAGTCGCGCGGGGGCACTTATGTGCCGACGATATTACACCATCATGCAAAACCCCCATGCTCGAGCCTTTGCAGCTACCCGACCGGCTCCCCGGAACGCGTCTCCCGGACCATCGCCAGCGAAGGCTCATCAGCAGGCACCCGCAAATAAGCCTTCTCCCACGTCGGGACCATGAACGTCCGTATGGTGGGCACGCTCTTGAGAAGTCTTAGGTGAATCACCTACGACTCAATGTCTGATCCGGCGCAGCCGTTGACCGCTAGTGCTCAAGCGCGTATCCTCGGATGAAAGCACCCCGGCAGCGTGGCAAACCGCTCCGGGGCCGGTCCAGACCCGAGGAGGTCCGAACATGAGCAAGGCTAGCCTCGCGGCCACGGTTGCCATCGCAGCCCTCTGGGCACCCACTACAGCAAGCGCACACGGCACAGCACCCACCATCAGGCAGGCGAAGGCACTACTCCGCGCCGAATACCCCCACGGGCATCTCCGGGCCTGCCAGCGCCACGGACGGACAGTCCGGTGCAGGCTTCGCGTCGAGATGGAAGGCACCACCGGCGGCACAACGATCATCGTGTCGGGCGAATGCATCGAGGCAGTCCGCTGGCGGGGAAACACGCTCGTTGCATGGGAACTCCCCTAGAGCAACAGGTAGGTTCTAGCGGTCGCTTTGAACGCCGTGAACAGTGTCACCTTGAATTTGGCGGCTGCGGGGCAGATGAACGTGAACGGCGTGTTCGTGACTCCCGAAGCACCCGACGATATTTTGACTTCAGCTACTTTTTTGCCGCCGCATTCCACCACGTAACGGGTTCCAACCCCCGCTTCCGCTTCGACTTCAACCGTCACCTGCACGGGACGTGTCGCGCTCGCTTCGTATTCCGTCCCCGACACGAACGACGACGGCACCCCGTAGCTCTGCCCAGCCGCGAGTTTGTTCCCTTCATACAGTTCTTTATCGAGCTTTTCCGCGCCTACCTGGCTGACTTTGGCAGGGAATTCATTGACGGAGTCCGCCGCGATTGCATAGGTGATTTTGTAGTGGGTTGTTTCGGCCTGCATCTAGCTCTCCTCGCTCTGGGCAGGCTGCCCGTCATGGGTCAGCCCGTCCGGTATCTGATCGTTCCTCATCCCGTCCGGTAGATCCGCCCACGTCACGCCATCGCCAACAAGCTGCTCGATCAGCTCGTCCTCAAGCTCCGTGTTCGCCTCATCGTTCATCGCTTCAACCTCCATCGTTTGCGTTGTCAGTAAGGGCAGGAAAGGCCGGACGCCAAGGGCCAAGACGCCCGGCCCCCATCCCGCTCGCGACCGAGGAAGGAGAAAAACCCCGCGCGAAGCTCATTTGCTCCAACCCTGTTCACGGAAGCTCTCCACGACCGCCTGCCCCGCTTCATCCTCAAACCTCCGCCGACCCTTCTCAGCCGCCGGAATGAGATACGGGTGCATCGCCTGATTCACCCACACGTCACGTTTGCCGTAGACGGGGTGCCGGAAACGTCCGGACCGAGCCGCAGCCTGCGATTTCCCGCGGCCCTTGTTGCCAAGCTCAAACAGCCCAGCCAACGGGACACCCGGACCGCCCGCTACCACTGACGCGCTGCTCTTGGCGATCCGTGTTTTGATCGTCGGCGGGATCGTCTTGGAATGCTCCCCGGCGATAAGGCGCGCATCATCCGCAACATGCCCAATGGCCGTCTTGAGCGTCTTTTTGGTCTGCTTGTCGAGGTTGAAGCCCTTGAGGTCGCGGGTGAACTTCCGGAACTCCCGGAGATCCATCCCGCTCTTGCCACGGGTTAGAGCTGTGACCGTTTCGGCCATTACTCGCCCAGCCGGTCCTTTTCGGACGGGTGCAGTTTCGCGACTGGCGTGTACCACGACGCGGGCAACAGCCGGTCAAGGCTCATAACCACGGCCCGGAGTTTTATCCACGCCTTCACTCGCGACCGTTCAGCCGGTGAAAGCCTCGCCGCTACCCGTGCAAGATCAGCAAGCGCGTTCAGTAGGTCCCGCCGATCAACAATCGGCCAGCCATAGCTACCGTCCTTCTTACGTAGAGCCTTACCTTCCGCGCCGAGCTTCGCCAGCTCCGCATCCGTGTAACGCGGGCCGGGCTCATGCCCCTCCGTGCTCGCATCCGTGCCGGGATGGGATCGCCCCGCATTCACCCGCGCCCGGTTCGCCTTCGCCTCCGGAACGTAGCTTTTCACCAGCGAAGTAGGCGCACTCGCTGATTCATACGTCCGGAGGATGCCCGCAGGGCCACACACACGCTCCCCGACGCGGGCGGCGATCCTCTCCCGGGCCTCCAAGCTCAGAGACTCTTTCCGTAGCGCTGCCGTCGCGGTAGGGTTTGCCGCGTTCGTGACTATCGAAATGTCCCCACGGTGGATCGAGCATTCCCGGATCGTCCTTTCCGTTTTGTCATCGCTCCACGTCTGGGCAGTCGCGCGGAACGCAAACGAGCATTCCGTCAGGTCGCCGCGCTTGAGCTTCGGCAGAATCGCCATAACGTCCGGGTCGGTCGGCTCAAGTTCGGCACGAAACGCGAGCCCGCGCGAATCTTCACTAACGGTCATCGTCCCCGACGTTGTACGCGCCAACGGGGTCCCGGAATGGTTCACAAGTAAGGCCACGTCCGGCGTTTCACCAAGGGACCGCTTGAACGCCCCCGGCCGAATCGTCTCCGTGAACGTCCCGACCTTGTAGGGGGAATCGAAGGTCGCCCCATAGCCGACGAGTTCCACCGGCCCGCCCGGGGTCTGCTCGCGTATCTCGATCCGTCCGTTCATACCGGCACCGCCTCGTTTAGTGCGGGCCGGTCGCCCAGCTCCGCAAGCTGCTTATCGCAACGCTCGCGCGCCGCCTGCTGAGTCACAAGACACCGCTCGCGGGCCTCACGGATCGACTCATCCCGGGCGGCGAGAATCCCCGAGCTGCGGGACTCCCAAACCTCTCGGGCCTTTGTGATCCCCAGGTCCGATTCGCGCTGTTCGCGCTGCTCCTGCGCTTCGCGCTTCCATCTTGCCGCGACGTTTTCCCGCGCGATAGCCCATCCCTTCGGATGGCTCGGCCCCTTCGCCGGTATGGCCGAAGGTCCGCTCTCAAGCTGCGCCAAACGCCTTTCCATTTTCTCCGTGGGAGACACCAGCGCCTCGGCCTCCCTCTCGGCAAGCTCCGCGAGCATTTCCTGCTCAACCTCGGCCTCTAGTTTCGCCTCATACCGCTGAGCCCTCGCAATTTCGGCCTTACGGGCCTCGCGTTCTTTCGCCTCGCGACCCTCCCACTTGCGGACGAGCTGATTCATCATGCCGCGGCCCATAGCCATCAGGCAGCCCTCCGCTCAGGTAGCTCAGCCGGGCGAGTCTCACTATCCGCCACACCGGCCCGGGCCTGAGCCCTAGCAATCACAGCGGAAAGGGTTAGCTGCCCGTTAGCCTCGGGCCTCCACGCCTGAGTTCTCCGCAACCCATCTGCGAGCTGCGCGATAGCAAGCTCGATTTCCTGCTGCCACTCCTGCGTTTTTGTCACTTTCGCCATTCTTGTGTCTCCTTTATTGACTAGTCTACGTCCAGCATTTTCCGCACAGCGCCCGCCGCTCTTGCCATGTCTGCGAGCAAACGCCGGCAGGGTTCACCATCTAACGCGCTCTCCGCCGCCCTGGCCGTACACGCCGCAAGCTCGCAAACCTCCGGAGAGTGATCGCCAGCCGCGATACCCCGGCAAGCATCCGCGAGGGGCACCAGCTCCCCACGGTCAATTTCACCGAAGAGGACAGCAAGGCGGGCGGTCAGAACAACGGACGGCTGCCACCCCTCCCGAACCTCCCCAGGAACGAGCGCGTCCACAAGCTCAACGGCGTCAAAGCTCACCGTAAGTCCATTCCCATTCTTCCGCCGACCGTTCAGCCGTGCGAGCGCCAAACAGATTGCCACGGGGTCGCCGTCCTCGGCAGCTATCGCCGCGTTCAGCGCCGCAACGGGTTCGGGTGAATCCATCGCCTCGGCCGTCCAGCGGTAATACATCTCCCCCCAGGTCGGCGCGAGAGGATCGAGCTGGCATATGAGGGAAACCTCCGTCGCCTGCTCGCGAACATACGCCCGGTCAGCGTCGGAAAGCCTCGGGAGCCGTTCGGCGTAAGCCGCAACCCCGACGTTCACGCGATCCCCTTCGCGACCTCGGACACCGCGATCCCCGCCGCTCGCATAACACGGACCGGCGGGACTTGACCACTCAGCGCGTAGTCGAGCGCGTCGATGAGTCGGGCCGCGGCCTGCCGTTCAGCCGGGGTCCGCTCCGGGTCGGCCTGGACCTCCGCGAACACGGCCGCCCGCCTTCTCAACTCATCCTCTGGCATCGCCCACACTTCGACCGCCCACAAAGCGAGCCGGTCATCCGACGCGGGACCGGGCTCAGGCGGCCGGCGTTCCATCGCCGCTTTCATGTCGAGACTCACCGGCTAAACCCAAACATGAGGTTCCCGCGGGTTCTGTTCAGCCGCCCGTTGCACCGCCATCGTCCCGGCAACCGCAAGATCAATCTTCCGCGGCGAGTCCTTAGCGTCCTTCGCCAGCTTGTCCCCACGAGAACTAGCGACAAGACAAGCATTCGCAACGTGCCGTTGAAGATCCACGTTCCCCGAATGGGTCAGCCGCCCCGAAACGATCCCCTGACGGAAACCCGACACCGCCGGAGCCATCCGCGGCAAAGTCTGGGGCATCTCCACCACCGGCAAACCCTCAGCGGCGAGAATCCGGAGCGGAAGCTGCCAAAATACGTCAAATCCGCGGCTATCTCCACCACCCGCCACCGCTTACACGCTTCCCGCACGTCCTCCATAACGGCCTCCATATCGACCTCCCAACCCGGGTCGCCCGCCGTGTTCTCATGCAACGCCGCAACGTCCAAATGAGCCGGGCCATCCACCACCACCGTCGCGGCCACAAGAGCGGTCGAGTCGCCCGTCCGGCTCCCGTCAAACCCGAGCACCACCGTCGCCCCAGCCGGGATCGCCTCGCCAGTGTCCGCGGCATCCCAAGCGTCCATATCCATCCAACGCTCCGCCCGGACCTTCACGATTTCGTTCAGGTAGAAACGCCGCGCAACATGCTCCGGGGTCGTCGGGTCCGCAACCTCAGCCGCGAGCCGGTCAACGTCCAGCCACCGCGAATCACCCCGGGCAGCGCGCAACCCCGCCTTCACCGCCTCCACGTCCGACAGGTCCGGGACCGGCGGCGACTCCAGAGCGTCATACATGAGCCCCGGCACGTCCCCGTTAGACGCCCGCCACGCCTCATAGGTCCGCTCCGCCACCGAATCCTCGCCCGGCAAGTGCGCGTTACAAATCTCCATGGTCCGAGCCGAGCCGTCGTTGCTCTTGGCGGCGTTCCGCCGGATCACTTCGGCCATCCCGTGCCCGTCATTCGCTCGGAGCCACGCCTGCGACTCGTTCAGCACCGACAGGCTCGGCCGCTTACCCTCAAGTGCCCGCGGGCTCGACGTAATCGCTTCAATCTGACCGCCCCGGGCATAGATGATCGTCCGCCCCAGGTCGATCCCGTACTCATCGACCGCGGCGTCACTAAACAGCCCCGGGAACAATCGCATCGTGTTCGACGTTTGCTCCTGGCTGACCGCGCCAATCGGAACCCACGGCGCAGGATGCGGGATCGCGACCGGGACACCCTCCGCATCCCAGCCACCGAACCTGCACGGCCCGCAAAGCTCCACCGCCGCGAGCGCAGCAACAAGCGGGTCCTTCCCCCAGCCCTTCATCCGCCGCAGCACCCCCCGCCGGTACACAAACCGGCCCGATTCATCGACCGCGTACCAGCGCAAAACGATCCGGGCCTGTTCCGGGGTGAAAACCCAGTCCGCCCCCGCGTTCTCCCCGTCCGGCTGGCGAAGATAAGCCCGCGTCCAAGCGAGCACCTGCCAGCCGAGCGTCCGGTTCTCCGGCGGCGTTACGTCAGGCATCGACCGGACGGCCGCCGCGACCGTTTCGACACTCACGAGCCCAGCTCCCGCCGGTAATCAGCGAGCGCCGTAACCTGCGCGTCCTGCACCGGCTCCCGAGCCGCGATCTTCACGCCCATCCTCCGCCGGTCAAGCGGAGAGCCGCCCAGCGACGCCTCCTGCAACCGGATCTCACCCGCCAATCCCCGCGTCAACGGGCGACGCGCATAGATATCCACCAGCACCGCCAGCCGCCCCAACCTCGACCACTCAACACTCGTGAACTGAGCAGCCATCGGAGAGGTCGCCCAAACCCGATACCAGCCCCGCGTAGACGCACGAAACTTCACTTTCACCTCGCCGTCGTCATAGCCCCCCGCCAGCTCCGGGAACGCCCCCGCATAACCCTCCGCCGGAAGCTCGACCTCCACCGACGAAACATTCCTGCGCCGCCGCTGATCCGCCGGCTTCGGGGCGGGACCAAGACCAGCCACCTAACAGCCCCCCAGGTCGCCAGAGCCGTACAGAGCCTTTTTCGGGCATTTGCGGGTAGCACCGACCCAACGCCCAAGGGTTGTCGGGGGGCCGGGCCATCTAGCCCCGTAGAGCCGACTCACGGCTCGCCTGAGCCTGTCGGTTATGCGCGTGGCCGTCCTATGTCTCATGCGACCGCCACGCCCTTAGAACTGTTGCATCGCCTACATAGGACTTGGGTTGGTCCGTTCTCTCCGCCGCGTGATTTGGGGTAAACGTGATCGAGCGTCAGCGGGTTATCGGCTGTGCCCGTCGTGCCGCATCGTTGGCAGCGGCCGACTCGTTGGGTTTCCTGTTCGCTGAGCCGTCGCCACTCCGCGTCATATCGACGCTCGGCCGGTGTGCCGCGTCTTGCCTCATACCGCGACTGGCATCCGGGACAACGCGAGCCGCCGTTGATTAGCCGCGGACATTCGATGCACGGACGAGGGATCATCTCGCTGCCTTGATCTTCCGTCGACAGTTCAGGCAGTAGCCCGCCCCGTCATTCTCAATGACCATCGGGTCGCAGTTGCAAAACCCGGGCTCGCTCATGCGACCACCGACAGTCTCGGCAGTTCGCGTCCGCAGGAGTAGCAGTCACCCTCGCCGTCCGGTGCGGGTCGCTCGCATATGCACGGGTCAGCATGTTGAGCGCGGGCCTGTAACCGTTGGCCGATTGCCTCGCATAGCTCGATCAGCGCCACACGGTCAAACCCTGGCTCGGCTTCCAGTGCGTCCAAGCCCTCATGGGTGCTGAGTCGCCGCAGTAGGTCCGTCGTGTTCTCGGGGGTCGTGTCGGGTTCGGGAGTGTTCACCCTCCGGATTTTCGGCCCACCATTTTCTGCAGAGGCACGGGTGAGCGCGGCGCGGACTCCTACCCCGGACGGCAAACTACGCGGGTCGGCGTAATTTGCGCGTAGGCGGACGTACTCGCTCGCGGTCTGCTGGTTCCCCGCGAAATTGTCAGCGAGCCATCCCAACCATTCGCCGTGACGGAGTGATCGCTTGGCGAGCGTGAGAGCGTGGCCCGACCGCCAAGCGTGGGCGAGCATGTCCGACAGGGACCGCTCCGCCTCGGCGTGTTCGGCGTTGGCGAGCGCCGCCAGCTCGACCGTGTTCGGCACCGGGACAAGCTCGGCGCTCATATGTCCTCGCCCTTGACGGGTAGGAGGTTCCCGTTGTTTGTGGCACGTCGTCGGCGTGGGGTCGCAACCTCGGGCTCGGATGGCGGTTGCCACGCCTCGCGAGCCTCGTCAATGTCGAACCTCCAACGCGGGCGGGGTCCATCGCCGAAACGCCGGCCACCCAGCTCGGCAGCTCGGGCATAGACCGTATCCCGGCTAATTCCAAGCTCGTCGGCAACCGCCGCGGCGTCAACGAGCGGACGGGTCGCCGCCGTGTCGTTTCTCAACAGCACGGCTACGCGGGCAGCCAGCGCGTCGAGCTGGTCGCCGCTCAGCTCCAACGTGATCGACAGCGCGGGCTCAGGCATTGCCGTTGGTCCTGGCCTCAAGATCCGCATACAACGCCTCGGCGCGCTCGGGGTCGCGTGGGGCAACGTCATTTGCGATGAAAGCGGTTTGCTCCGGGATGCTCAGTTCGCGCGCCGCATCCTCGTCAAAAGCAAGGGCAAGCGGTAAAGGCTCGGAGGTCTGCTTTTGGTCTTTATCGCTGTTTTTTCTACTGGGAACCCACTGGGGACTATCGTTTTCAGTGTCCTGTGTGTTCTGTGTGTGCTGTGTGTAGTTATATGGGGGTTTTGCACTGGGGACACTGGGGACACACGGGACCTCTAAAACGCCTGTCCCCTGTGTGTTCTGTGTGGGCCAGCGCCATTCGCTCGGGGCCTGGAAAGTTGATGCTCGCCGCTGGTCGAGCCCGAGTGGTTTCTTCGCCCGCTTTACCGTGTGCTTCTCGATGCTCTCGGCCTCGCATGCCTCGTATATCTCGGCGGCGGGATGCCATTCCGCATCCTTCGGTAGTAGCGCCTCGATGATTTCGACGGCTCCGGCCACTTTGGAATGCTCGGCTACACGGTCGCCGCTTTTGTCGATCAGCTCATCGATGCTTATGAGCCCTTCGGTGAACCTGACCGCCTTGGCACCCTTGAACGTGTCCCCATTGGACTCGAACTCGAATCCCTCCATGTCGAACTCCACGGACGGTGGGAGTGCGGCGAGGTTTCCCTTACCTCGGACGAGACAACGACGGTTCTCATCTTCGGGGTGTTGGGCGAGCAGTAGGACGAGCGGGAAAACGCGTTGAACGCGCTACTGCCTGCGACCAGCTCCCGGAAGTTGGACCCCCTCTTGTTCGGGTGCAGGCTGCCCGTCACCGCAATGTTCATCTCCCGCGCGATCCACCGGAGCGGCTGCAGCGCCTCGCGTACCTCCCGAGCGTGCCAGTCATTGCACCCCGCGCCGAGATTGTCGATCATCGAATCGAGAAACATGAAACCGATTTGCTCAAGGTCGATTGCCATTGCCAGCCGCTCCCGGTCGGCCCTCAGCTCGATAAACCCGCCTTCGGGCCGGTCGAGCGAAAACACTCTCCCCAGGTCAGCGCTGGCCGCGTGAAGCTTAGGGGTCCATGCATGCTGGAAACTGTCCTCGTCGCCTACTAGCGCCACATTCACGGGGTTCCCGGGAGGTGCCAGGGTAGTTCACCCAGGTTAGACGGGCGATCATGTATGCCGCGAGCGTTGACTTACCGACGCCCTCGACGCCCAGAATCAGCGACAGGTAACCGATGGGGAGCCGGTCTTGCCATGCCCACCGCGGGGGCTTTGCCTGTGAGAGATCGGCCGCGACTATGCGGAGCCCGACGGGTGCTCAGAGTCGCTCATGCGGCCCTCGCAATCTGTGTCCAGTCGAGCCCCGGGAGCTGACCAATCTCGACCACCTCGCCGCCTGCTGTTACTACACACTCCGCAGTAAGCCGCTCGGAGAGCTGTCTCAGCCACGGCTTCCAGCTCGGGAGCTCTATGCGGCAGGCGATCAGCCGCGCGGCGAACGCGAGCGCATCGGCCTCATCAGTCGCGGAAATCTCAAGCATTTCCGGCGCGACAGTCCAACGGCCGTCCTCGATTGACACTCCCTCGCAGCGGACTCGCCAACGCGGGAGCCCTAGCGCTCGGCTAGATCGTCGCTTACTATGTACGGAGAGAGCCGACACTCTCGCCTTTCGCCTCGGCCCGGTCCCCGCCGGTCGTGGTCGTTCTAGGTCGTTCGCTCAGCGAGTATCCGCCGGGCTTCACTGTCCAAGATTCTCTGCACGTTTGCCGCCACGGATGGTGAGAGCTGCTTAGGCATTCGCCGCGCCTAAAACTCTCTCGATTCGTGGGAGAACGTCACTCGTTACGGGCGACCATCCCCGCTCGAGCAGGCGAATGTATGCGGTCGAGCATTCGGCCTCGCGTGCCAGTGCCTCTTGTGACAGTCCGAGACTCAGTCTGCGGGTGCGCAGGTCTGCGGTATCCTCGTTAGCGATCATGGGAACAGCATCGGGCATAGGTGAACCGCTCGGGGCAGATTCCGCGGGAGTTCCTACCGATCCGTTACATGAACGGATCGCGTCCTATGAACTCCACGGGTACCCCGAGCGCTCGCGTTACCTAGAACGAGCGCACCACGGCCCCGAGCTGCTCGAGCAGGTGAAGCTCGGAGCCCCCGGCGCGACACGTGGACTGCTCGACTGGTGGACGGGCGACCCCGACACGACTACGGACCTTGAACGTGCGTTTGCCGCCTTGACCGCCGCCGATGCCTGCCTTGCGAACGTCGGCGCGGCCTGCCCGGCCTCCACCCTCAAGCGACTACAGGACAACGTAGATAAGGCGCGCGAGGTACTTCCCTTGGCCTTGGACGCCGTGATCGTCGCCGGGCTGCGTGCAAGGGTGGACTGTTGGATCGACCTTCACTCAATCGCGACGGACGTGAAGCCCTCATGCGGCGAAGCAGCGCCCTCACCTTCTCCCTGCTGACCGGATGGCGGGAGGTTGCCTACAGCGGCGAGATTGTCCCCTCCCTACCGGCCGTCAACCTGCCCGGCGGAATGGTCGCCCACGTCGTCTGCTGCGAGCGATGCGGGCTTGTTGAGCTTCGCGCTCGAGATGCCCGGCGCTGCCGTGGCTGCGCTTCCAGCCGTGACCGGTCTACGGGGACTGTGCGCGAGCCCCGGACCGATCCCCTGCTGCCGTGGCTCGTTGTGGGCGATGCTATGAGGACCCCGCGTGTGTGCGAGGTTTGCTCGACGCCGTTTCTGGCGAATGGGGATGCGAAAACGTGCGGGACTCGCTGCCGGGTCGATAGGCACCGGGCGAAATAGCTTTAGACGAATCGCCTAAACCTATTCAAGATCCCTCGGATCATCCCTCCAACCCTCCCGCGGACCACGGGAAGTGTTCGCTCCCCTACCCTTAGGCGAATCGCCTAGAGGTTCGGTCAATGACGGGGTGCGGATGAAACTATGCGATCGCATAGGTTGGCGGGCAGCGCAGGAGGTTGCCGCTGCCGTGGAGGAAGGGATGAGCCAGCGCACAGTTGCAACTGTGCTCAAGCGGACGAGAGCTTTATCCGCCATCTCCTCCGCTGGCGCAAGGGCGGCTTCACAAGCGCTTCGGCCCTTGAGAATCGCGAAACTCGCCACCCTTAGGCGAATCACCTAAGCTTTTAGGCCACGTCCTCAATGGTGATCCGCTCGGCTCCGCGCCCTGGGCCTACCGTTGCCGTCGCGATGATCGCCCGGATAAGCGCCCGGCGTCCCTCCAACTTCAACTCGTCCCAATCCGCGTCCGCGTCAATGGTGATTGCCGAGCGCCCACCGCCTACCTGTTCAACATGAGCCTGCGCCTGATCCCTGGCCTGCCGTAGCTCCGCGAGCCGCTCACGGGCGACCATCTCATCCCCGAGCCCGTCGAATGCCCTCACAGCGGCCTCTAACGCCCCCTGAGCGGCTTCTAACGTCTGCTCTGCTGCGCGGATGTTCTCCTCGGCTGATGCGTGGCCCTCTATGCCTGCGAGAGCGTTACGGACATGCTCTGTGACAACCTCCTCAGCGATGGTGGCGCTGAGTGCCATCCGCTTCGGACAGTCACCCGCCGGGTTACAACAGTGGTAGTAGGGGTAACGTCGCCCGTTCGCCGTGTTATAGGCGGCGGTAGTCCGGCTCCCGCAAGTGCCACACCGCAGGATTCCCTGGCAGGCGAGTAGGCGGGTGCTTTTCGTCTTCGGCCCGCGATGTTCGACCGTCTGCGCCCTCCGCCAAATCTCGGGATCAATCACAGCCTCATGGGCGGCGGGGTTGACGAGCTCCCCGAACCTGACTTCACCCACGTAGAGGCGGCTCCGGATCATCGACGCGACATTGTTGATCGTCCGGTCGATCCCCTGCGAGCGGAGATAGTCACGGATTTCCTTCAGGGTGGCGCGTTCCTCGGCGCGCATCCGGAACACCTCCCGGACCGCAGGCAGCTCATCGGGGATCGGTTCGCACCGCTTGTCCAGTCCTTCGCGGAGCCCCGGCGGAAACGAACCGAAGGGCACCTTGCCTTCTTCAACGAGCTTGGCCTGAGCGTTGCCTGCGCGTTCCTTCGCAGAGCGCCGCTGATACTCCGACAGCATCCCAATCGTTGTGGCGCTGACCCACTGTGCCGCCGTGTCTTCGCTGAGCTGCCCGAAGTCACCTGACCACACTTTCCCTCCGGCTGCCTCGACGCGGGCCAGCAGCTCGGCCTGCGCAGAGAGCGACCTACATAGACGGTCGAAGTAGGGCGCGACGATGATGTCCGCCTGGCCCTGCTCGACTGCCTCGATGGCTTCCCGGAGCCCGTGGCGCTCTGCGAGCGGGGTGCCGCCTGATACGTCCATTTCGTCTGTGTGGCGGACGAGCTTCCATCCCTGACGGTCGCAGAGCTTCTCGCCGCCGTCGCGCTGCTCGGCCGGGCTGATGATGTCCTCGCCCTTGGCCTGCGAGACACGGACGATGTTTATGGCGCGCAGCATGCTCGGCCACCTCCGGTTGTCGAGTGCCGCGCGTAGCTGGTGGGCCTCCACCCACTGGTAGGGGTCCGTGTTGGTGCCCAGCGCCACGTGCTCCCGTTTCCAGGAGCGGCGGGCCAGCTCGGCCCTCAACACCTCCGGCGCGTTGACCTTGACGACGATCTCCCGCTCGAAGTCCCGGCCCGCGTCGAAGCCCAGGTAGGTGTGTGTCGGGCGGGCGAAGCAGAAATTGCAGGCGTGGCTGCAGCCCCGGTAGGGATTGATGCTCCAGCGAAAGGGCATCGGCGAGCGCTCGGGGACGCGGTTGAGGATCGACTTGGCCTGGACCTCGTAGAAGCGCGTGTCGAGCGCCTCGGGAGCGTCGAACCGCCGCACCGCCGCAGGGTCCCGGTAGCCGGGCAGTCGATGCTGAGTGGATTCCTCGACGGTCAGATTGCTCCAGCGCACGAACATATGTTCGCATCTGCGCAGGATGCCCTCATCCGGCCGCCTCCCCCCGGAGCCGGGCCCCGGGGGCCACGGCCATGCCTGGGGTCCTTATGGAGCCCCTAGGAGGCTCTGCGCAACCTCTTAGACGGCGCTCGCACTCCCCTTACCCGCCCGAGCGACGATCGGTCCATCATTCATTTCACGACTGGAGGTTCACGATGCATATCTCGAGCATGCTGGGCGCGACGATGATCGCCGGTGCCCCGGCCCCCGGCCCCTGCGACCCCGGCCGGCCACTCGCCGCGGGGCCTGAGAACCGTCCGTCCGCCGGCCGAAGGGGGCGGTCATCGTTCCCTGCGGCCGATCAGACCATCTGCAGGACGCTGCGGATCCCGTCCTGGGCCTCCATCAGCTCGAAGCCCCTGTTCACCTCGGCTAGCGGGATTCGGTGCGAGATGAACGGGTCGACGTCGATCTCCCCGACGAGGTAGCGGGCGACCAGGGCGGGAACGTCTTCGCGGCCCTTCAGGCCGCCGAAGGAGGATCCGCAGACCCGCCGGCCGGTGATCAGCAGGCGCGGGATCACGTCGAGCGTCTCCCCTCGTCCCGCCACGCCGCAGACGGTGGCAAGACCCCAACCCATGCGTGCCGCTTCGACGGCCTGGCGCATGACGGCCACATTCCCGGTCGCCTCGAAGGTGTAGTCGGCACCGAAGCCGTCCGTCATGTCGAGGATCGCCTGACCGAGTCGGGGCCGCCCTCGAGCAGGTCCGTGGCGCCCTGGCCGCGCGCGAGCTCGAGCCGCTCGGGCGAGAGGTCCACGCAGACGATCCGCTCGGCTCCCTGCAGGCGGCAGCCCGCGACGGCACCGAGCCCGACCATGCCGGCGCCGAAGACGACGCAGGTCGAGCCTGCCCTTACGGCGGCGGTGCGAATCGCCGCGCCCAGGCCCGTCGAGAGCCCGCAGGCGAACAGGCAGGCATGGTCCAGGGGCGCCTCCGGGTCGATCTTGGCCAGGGCGATCTCGGGCATGACGGTGTACTCGGCGAAGGTCGAGGTGCCCATGAAGTGGCGCAGCGGCTCGCCGTCCAGTGACAGGCGTGTCGTCCCGTCGGGCAGGAAGCCGAGGTTCTGCTGCTCGCGGATCGCCAGGCAGAGGTTCGTCAGTGGGCTGCGGCAGTGGATGCACTCACCGCACTGGGGCGAGAAGAGCGTCACGACGTGGTCGCCCTGCCCCACGAGCGAGACCCCCTCGCCGACCCGCTCGACCACGCCGGCGCCCTCGTGGCCGAGGACCGTCGGCGCGTAGCCGGACGGATCGACGCCCGAGGCCGTGTAGAGGTCGGTGTGGCAGACACCGCAGGCCTCCAGGCGCACCAGAACCTCGCCCGGACCCGGCTCGGCGAGATCCACCTCGCGCACCACCAGCGGGCTTGGCGAACTCCTCGAGTACGGCGGCTTTGATCTTCATCGGCGGATCCTATTGCCCGCCGCACGGGCGGGGGCCCGCTCAGCCGGCCCGCGCGAGCAGGCGCTCCTCGCCCATCAGGGTCTGGCTGGTGGCCTTGACGATCTCGACCTCGGTCAGCTCTCCCGGTGATGCGAGGCCGGCGAAATTGACGACCTTGTTGTGGGAGGTGCGGCCCCGCTGACGCTCCGGGTCGGTCCGCGAGGGCCCTTCGACGAGCACCTCGACGCGTCCGCCCCACGAACCGCTGAGCACGTTCGCGCGCCTGGCGCTGGACCAGCTCGACGAGCCGCTCCATCCGCTCGACCTTGACCGGGTGGGGAACGATCCCCTCTGTCAGCTCGGCCGCCCGGGTGCCCCGCCTGGGCGAGAAGACGAACGTGAAGGCGCTGTCATAGCCGACCTGCTCGACGACCTCGAGGGTCTGCTCGAAGTCCTCCTCGCGTCTCGCCGGGGAAGCCGACGATGATGTCGGTGCTCAGCGCCACGTCGGGAAGGTGCTCGCGGATCATCGAAACCCGGTCGAGGTAGCGCTCGCGGTCATAGGTCCGGCGCATCGCCTTGAGGATCCGGCTGGAGCCCGACTGCAGCGGCAGGTGGATGTGCTCGCAGACGCTCGCCAGCTCGACGTGGGCGCGGATGACGTCCTCGCGCATGTCCTTCGGATGGGGGCTGGTGTAGCGGATCCTCTCGATCCCGTCGATCTCGTCAAGGCGGCGAAGCAGACCTGCGAAGCTCGGCTTTCCCCCTGCGGCGGCGGGCATGTCGCGGCCGTAGGAGTTGACGTTCTGGCCCAGGAGGGTCACCTCGCGTACGCCGTCGCGGGCCATCTCGGCGACCTCGCCGACGAGCTCCTCGAACGGGCGGCTGACCTCGCGCCCCCGGGTCGAGGGAACGATGCAGTAGGAGCACGCGCAGTTGCAGCCGACGCTGATCTGCACCCAGCCCTGGTAGGGGCGCTCGCGCCGGGCCGGCAGGTGGCCGGTGAAGCCCTCGAACTCGAAGTAGCCCTGGGCCGTGATCGAGTCGCTCGTCAGGAACTCGGCCAGTCGGTGGACCTGGCCGGGCCCGAAGGCGACGTCGACGAACGGGAAGCGCTCGAAGACTTCCTCCTTGACCGACTGCGCCCAGCAGCCCCCCACCCCGACGAGCACCTCGGGCCGTTCGCGCTTGAGCCGCTTGGCCTCCCCCAGGTGGGAGATGAAGCGGCTGTCGGCCGCCTCGCGGATCGAGCAGGTGTTGAACAGGATCAGCTCGGCCTCGGCCCGCTCGGGGGCTTCGGTGTAGCCGAGCGACTCGAGCATCCCCTTCATCCGCTCGGAGTCGTGCTCGTTCATCTGGCAGCCGAAGGTCGTCAGGTGGTAGCGCTTGGCATAGTCGAATCAGAGGGCGGCATGCAGTCCGAAGAATGGCAGACCGCGCAGGCAATCGGCATAGTCCGCGTCTCCCGCGTCTCGGGGCGCGACGGGGAGAGCTTCGCGTCCCCCGGCGAGCAGCGAACGCCATCGAGGCGGAGTGCGAGCGCGGCGACCTTGAGCTGCTCGACGTCATCCCCGAGCTGGACGTCAGTGGCGGCACCCCGCTAGCTAGCCGTGAGGCCTGAGGACGGCGGTCGAGCGGATCGAGGCGGGTGACGCCCAGGTGCTCGTCGCCGCCTACCTCGACCGGCTCTGTCGCAGCCTGAAAGTTCAGGCGAGTTGATCGAGCGGTAGAGGCAGCTGCGGAAGGTGCTCGCGGTCGATGTGGGCAGGTCACCAACGCAGCGCCGGCCAGTGGCTCTCAGGGCGCTCCTCGGGGCCGTCAACGAGTACCAGCGCCGCACGACCACGGAACGGACAGCCGGGCGCAGGCCCGCGCGGTCGCCCGCGGCGCTACACCGTTCGCGCGAGTGCCCCTGGGATACAGCCGGGAGGACGGCGCTCTCACCCCGAACCCTGCCGAGGTGCCGATCGTCCAGCATGCGTTCGCGATGCGCGACGAGGGCCAGCCGATCTCGCGGTGCGGACGATGCTCAGGTCCCACGGCGTCGAGCGGTCCTACCGCGGCGTCATTCCGCCAAGCCTAGCCAGCTTGAAACAGGGCCCGGCTGCGAGCTGGATCATGGACAGGCCGCTGCTTGCGTTCTCCGCAGCGGATGATCGCGAGGCAGCCGTCACATCGCTGGTGCCTCGCTCGGTGGCCTGCGGTGAGGTCGTGCGGCGGCCGGCTCAGCTATGCGGATGCCCCATCAGGGTCAGGCTACACGATCTACCGTTGCGCCAGTACGAGCGACTGCGAGCACCACATGACGATCTCTGCCGCGATTGCCGAGGACACGATCGTCAAACATGTTCGTGAGGCGCTCGCAGACGTCGAGGGAAGCGCATCGGCCGAGGACAGAGCCCAGCAAGCCGAGACGAAACTCGCAGCCGCTCAAGACGCCCTAGACGCCGCCGTGAGGGCCTTCGACGGCCTCGGCGATGTAGAGTCCGCCCGTGAACGGTTGAGCGAGATGAAAGCCGCTGTTGATGCTGCGCGCGATCGGGTTGCGTAGACGAGCCCCGCGTACCCCTTCGTCAGTGTGAACGCCGCCCGGGATTGGGAAGAGTTGACGGTTGCTGAGCAGCGGGCGCTGATCCGGGCGACCATCAAGAGTGCGACCGTAGGGCCTGGCCGGGGGGCCGGTCGGATCACCATCACCGCCACCTAGACCGGGTTTCTCACGGGGCTGCGCCAGGGCGTCCGGCAGACACTTCCCGTGGACCACGGGAAGTGAAGAGAGAGCGCGAGACGAGCGTGATAGTCGCAACTATGTTCCGAGGGGAACCTGCCCCTGACGCAGCGGGATCTCCTCGACCTTGCCCTCAGTGACGACGTAGAACCACGGCCCCCGCCCTCTGGTTTCGATGATCTCCTCCATGTCGGCCCACCGTCGGGTCAACCATGTGAGCCATCCCCAGGTTGTCGAGTCCTTCCTCCCGCCGAGATCGAACAACCGAAGGCCGGCGTCGAGGAGGTGCTGGACCTCGGCAGGCCGCGTCCGGATGTGCTTGTCGCGGCCTAGAAACGGCAGGGGTTCCGAGCCGCAACCGCCGAGATCCACGTCGGGTCGTCAACGCCGAACGGGCACTCCGGGATCAGCTTGTGGCCGACGTGAATCGTGTCGTCCCGAGCGGCGGCGAGCGCCCCTTTCCGACGCCTAACGCGCTCTCGTCAACATAGAACCGCAGACGCTCAGGATTCGCCGCCACGGCCGCGCGGTCCCGGGCGTGGCTCCGCGGTGCGAAGCAGCTCGTACCTGATTGCAGAGTTGACCGACGACCGGGGCAACTCGTACAGCGCAGCTATCGCCTCTGGCGATTCCCCGGCGCGCACCGGCTCGCCGATCACCTCTGTGCGCACCCCGCGCACGACGGGCTCCCCGAATCCTTGCAGCGGATCGATCACAACGTCCTGAACCCGGGGAACGGCCGCAGCCGAACTAGCTGCGCTGCCTCACCCTCACCATCCCATTCGGCTGAGTCAGAAAGTTCCGAGCCCCTTTCGACCAGCGCAAGAGGCTCTGCCCGGTCGCGACCTCGACGAGCACTAGGGGACTGTCGAGAGACGCAACCTCCTGCGCCCGGCGCACAATCTCGCGTCCCTCCACCGATAACCACGTCTGTGCCACCGCGAGCGGATATTGAGTACAAAGCTCCTCCCTCAATATCTCAACCACGGGACGCAGGTGGAGGAGCGGCACGCCAGCATCCCGATATTCCGCGAGGAGCCGCGTCTCCACGAACTCGCCCCAGGTCGCGATCTCGACCCCGGTCGCCCGTTCGCGGATCACTGGCGGATAGGGCTTGCCCGCGCGCCTGTAGCCATCGATCCAACGCCGTGCGGTGCCCCCGGGCAGCCCGAGCAGCTTGTCGATTTGGGCAAGCCCGTACGTCGGACGGTCGAGGAGGTGGATCACGTCGTCGCTCATCGCAGCGCGATCATCGCAGCCCTCGCGGGAGACATGCTGCGCGGACAACTCATTTCGCTCCGCTGCTGCGCGTGTCGGCGACCATCGCCATCGCCGGCTCATCAGCAGGCACCCGCAAATACGCCGCCTGCCACGTCGGGACCATGCTCCCGAGCACCGAGCGCCATTCCTTCCGCTCGCGGCCCCCAGCCACCTCCAACGCCCTACTCAACGCGTCGGGCCAAACCTGCTCGAATGGCTCGCCGCGTTTCCGTGGCGTCCGCGAGCTGCTCGACCAGGTTTCAGCGGGCCTCATCCTTTCGCCACGCCCTCAGCTGCCATCACGTTGTGTTGCCCCTGCTTCGGCTGACTCCTCGACGGTCCTCACATCCCGTCTGGGGAAACCGAAGTCGAACTCCTGGCCCTCCGGAAGAACCAGAGGTGTCGCTCGATGCTGGAGTCCATCAGACGGCTCTCAGCCGGGAAAAGCTCGCAGCCCTCACGTTCAGCTCCGAGGATCTCGTTCTTGATGCTCCGAAGATGCTTCGCGTCCGGGAACGGCTCTCGGTCATGCCGGCTGACCGTTATGGAGGGAAGCCCGTCGGAACGGGTCCTGAGAACCGCCGCATACTCATCGTTCTGCCACACCTCATGCGGGTCGTCGGGATCAGCCGAAACCGCGTGCACAGCCATCGGCTCCCAACGCGTCACGACGCTACCCCTGAGCTTCGACCGCCTCGGCCAGATCCCTCAATGACACGTCCAGGGCGGCGGCGATAGACCTCACGGTTGACCACGACGGGGCGGCCTGCCCCAGCTCGACCCTTTCGTAAGTGTTCATCGTGACCCCAGCTCGCTGAGCAACCTGTTCCTGCGACAGACCACGGGCCTCCCTGGGGGGCGAGGAAAGGAGCCTATCGACGGTTCGGGCAGGGGTCGGCACCCAGAACCTCGCACGCCCCGTAAGGGCAGGTCTACAACGTTCACGTGGCCCGGCTTACTGTGCATGGCTGCCGATGGTACCCTGAGACGAAAGCGCCCCGGCATTGGCAAAACGGTGCGGGCCGGCCAAACCTCACTGAAAGGTTCGACATGCACAAGGCTAGCCTCGCCCTCGCCGCCGCTCTCTCCGCGCTCGCGGTCCCAGCGACAGCAGGAGCACACATCTCCTTTTTTTTTTTTTTTTTTTTTTTTTTGCCGAAAGCAGGTTCGGACCCGGACGCCACGCTGAAGCTGTTTCCGTTTTTTTTTTTTTTTTTTTTTTTTTTTTTTTTTTTTTTTTTTTTTTTTTTTTTTTTTTTTTTTTTTTTTTTTTTTGTTACCTTGAGCCCGATCTCGTGACGTTTTTTTTTTTTTTTTTTTTTTTTTTTTTTTTTTTTTTCCCGCACACCGGCGGTTTCAGGGGGGCCGAAAGCGGTTCGGACCCGGACGCCACGCTGAAGCTGTTTCTCGGTTACCTTGAGCCCCGATCTCGTGACGCTTTTTTTTTTTTTTTTTTTTTTTTTTTTTTTTTTTTTTTTTTTTTTTTTTTTTTTTTTTTTTTTTTTTTTTTTTTTTTTTTTTTTTTTTTTTTTTTTTTTTTTTTTTTTTTTTTTTTTTTTTTTTTTTTTTTTTTTTTTTTTTTTTTTTTTTTTTTTTTTTTTTTTTTTTTTTTTTTTTTTTTTTTTTTTTTTTTTTTTTTTTTTTTTTTTTTTTTTTTTTTTTTTTTTTTTTTTTTTTTTTTTTTTTTTTTTTTTTTTTTTTTTTTTTTTCGGTCTTATTCTTGTTGCATCCGGGCGTGGCCGACAGGTCGGGCGCGAGCCGTGTTCATCGCATGCATCTCACCGATGGACTGACTTTCGCGAGCAGTTCTCCGCATACGTCAGTTTCCACACCTCGGTGCCCGCGGCGCTCCGAATCACCGTGGTGACGACCGTGAATTTTTTTTTTTTTTTTTTTTTTTTTTTTTTTTTTTTTTTTTTTTTTTTTTTTTTTTTTTTTTTTTTTTTTTTTTTTTTTTTTTTTTTTTTTTTTTTTTTTTTTTTTTTTTTTTTTTTTTTTTTTTTTTTTTTTTTTTTTTTTTTTTTTTCGGCGCTCCGAATCACCGTGCGGACGCCCTTAATGGGCCGAGCCCTTCTGGCCGGCACGCTTGACTCCGTACTCGAAGACTCCCTTCACCTTTCTGCGAGTCACTTCAAGCGTCACGCCCTTTCCACGCAGGAATGTCGCGGCCTTTTTTTTTTTTTTTTTTTTTTTTTTTTGGAAGAAGTTCCCACACCTGTCACCGAACCTTCACATAGCTTTTTTTTTTTTTTTTTTTTTTTTTTTTTTTTTTTTTTTTTTTTTTTTTTTTTTTTTTTTTTTTTTTTTTTTTCCCTCGGCGCCGCTGACGGTGAAGTCGCGCGTGGCCGTCGCCCGACCTTCGATCACGAGCCGGAATTTCACGGTCTGCCTCGCACTCGCCGCGGCCGGGGAGCAGGCCCGCGGCGAGGGCCAGGCCGGCAAGCAGCGCGGCGGGGCCGCCGGTCGAGGACGGCAACCGGACGCTGCGACGGATCATTTTTTTTTTTTTTTTTTTTTTTTTTTTTTTTTTTTTTTTTTTTTTTTTTTTTTTTTTTTTTTTTTTTTTTTTTTTTTTTTTTTTTTTTTTTTTTTTTTTTTTTTTTTTTTTTTTTTTTTTTTTTTTTTTTTTTTTTTTTTAGCTCATCCTTCCTCCGGGCGCGTCAACGGCTCTCTGAGGCTCTCGAATGTGTGGACGGGTGTCCTACGCATCGTTGCCGTGTCCTTTGACTGAGCGGCGGCAAACCAAGCAATATCCAGCGCCGTCGTCTTCGGTCGGCTGGGTGCAGTTGCATTCGGCCGTCTGTGCGCGTTGAAGCTCGGCCGTTAGTGACCGGCGGATGAGGGAGGACACAGGATCGGTCTTCTCGTTCGGCGACCTGCTTGACGCGGGCGGCGAAGTCACGGTCTACGAATGCGTGGATTACGGTGCTCTCAGCTGGAGTCATAGTTAGAGTCTGACTACGGTTCACAGGTTCACAAGGGCAACTGTTACGAGAACCGTCCAAGGTGTTACGTATTCCGTCCGCGACGTAGCCGGTAAGCCTTCTGCTTACACCTGTCCGAGCAGTGTCGGCGTTTCCCGTGGGCAGGAGTGAACGCCCGTCCGCAACCCCGACAGACGACCTCGGTGCGCTTCGACGCCCTGAGCTGTTTGCGGTACTCGGCCTCAGTCATCGGCTCGGTACTCATGCGAGCTTGGCCTGACGAGGATCGTGCTGCTTCATCTTTGTCGGCGTCATCGTCCGTGAAACCGTGGTGAATTCCCGTGAAGTCCGAATCAATGGCCTCCAGGCGGGGACGCCTGCGAGAGCATGGGATTCACGGATGGCGGTAACGGCTGCGAACTCCTCATCGGGTGCCGGCAGTCGAACCGTGCGAGCAGGGATAAACCATCTCGGTTCGATGGGATGGGCGGCGATGCTCACCTTCCAGCAGGTCAATGGGAGACGGTTGCGGATCACTGGTCCGTTCTCCTGGCCCGCATCCGGTCGGCGGCGAGATCATCAAGCGGCTTGGCAAACCGTTCCTCAAGTTGTTTCCACAGCTTCTCGGCCTCGTCGTGCTTGCCCGCGCTGAACAACTCGTTCGCCGCCTTGATTCCGCCGTGCAGTCGTTCCCACGCCAGAAGCAGGTCGCGGACGTCCTCCATGTCCCCGCCGTGGCGTTCGACGGCTTCGGCCATCTGCCGGACGGGTGCGTGGATGCTCATCCGTTGCCCTCTCCATGTAGCGCCACGGCCTGGTCCGCGAGCGTCCCCGGCCCCGGTTTCCCGTTTCTACCTGGAACATCCGGAACATTGGCTCTGGAATGCGGGTTTGCGGCCTGTTTTCTATCCTGAACATCGGCGCTTTGTTCCAGATCTGAAATGGCCGCTATTTGGCTCTGTGGAGCCGTTGTTCCGTACGCTCCGGATAGAAACCCCGTATCGGGGGCGTCGGTAGCTGTCGAGTCCTTCTTCGGCTCTGTGCAGTAGCGCTCCCATGCCTCGGAGAGCTTCTCTGCCTTGTACCCCCTGGCGTTGACTTCGCCGAGGCGTATCCGTTCCGATTTGATCCCGAAGGGTCCGAGCAACTTGGAGAGCCCGCGAGGGTCGATCCCCAGCCCTCTGCGGTAGCCACCGAACGGCAGCTCCTCGGACTCGTTCAATGACTTCGTGATCGTCTCCGTATGCAGCCCCGACGCATCCCCGAACAGTCCCTTCAACGTCTTGAGCAGCAGAACCCCGTGGCCGTCCTCATCGTCCGGGGCATCCTTCGCAAGTTTGGCCGCAGCCTTCCTCGCCTCGTCGCCCAGGCCGGCCAAGTCCGCAATGGCGAATAGCGCCTCCCATCCCTCAGCAGAACGGTCGTCAAGCTCATCGGGGAGATCGGGCTCCGCGTCGTGGAGGGCCTGCGTGTGCTCAGCAGCCCAGACGGCCAGAGCGTTCCGCAGCGACTCCGTTTCCGCGTGAGCCTTCCGGTAGCGGAACCGTGTGACCGTTTCGTCGGCCTTCTTCCGCTGGAGTGTGACCCTGATGCTGCGGTCGAGGATCGTGTCGGGCCAACGGTCCGTCCCAATGCCCGCCAGCACCTTCGCGCAGTAGACGGGGAAGTCCTGGGACTTGAGGTTCGCCCCTTCACCCACGACACGGGAGACGACTGCACGGGGCCGGTTGCCGGCGTTCAATATGCCCCGCAGCGATTCGGCGTTTTCAGCCTTCCCCGCGAAGATCGCATCCACCTCGTCCAGGATCAGCGTCGGGCGCTTCTCAGCGATCTTGCGGAACATCGCCGATTCGGATGCGGCGGCGATCATCCACGGGTCCCGGACGATCAGCTCCAGCGTTTCCTGCAACCGCGTCTTCCCCGACCGCTTCGTCGGCGACTGGATCACCAGATAAGGGGTCGCGTGCGCACCATCCAACGCCCACGTGTGAAGCGACCACAATGCGATCGCGAGCGCTGCGCTTCGACTCGGCAGCCGGACATACCGATCGAGCACCGCCACGATGTCACGGAGCAGCTGCTCGGTCGGCAGTAACGGCCCCTCCGGTGGCCTATCGGCCGTTTGCGTATCGGAGGCGAGCGGGCGCAGCGCGTCCGAGGCGAGCGCCAGCAGATCATCCCGCCCGTTCCCGGCTGCGAGGAAATCATCGAGGCCGGTCTTACGGCCATCGTCACCGTTGGGCAGGTAGATGATCCTGACCATCGCGCCGCGAGCTTCCAGGAACCGTGTCAGCGCCTTCAATGCCGAATGGACCCCGGCCTTCGTCATCGCATCGCTGTCGAAACAGATGTAGACGGGACGCTCGCTATTCAGTGCAATCGCGTTCCAGGCGTCGAGTACCGTAATCCCGCCTTCTCCGTTGTTGCCTCGGAAGCCCCAGACGCCGAGCAGGTCGATCGCCCGCAGCCCGATGCTCGCAGCGGCGTCAGCCTTACGCACACCCTCCGTGATGATGAGCGGCACCTTTGGGTTTCCCAGGTGCGGGCGGGTGCTCGGCGGGCAGTCGATTGTTAGACCCGTTCCTCGGGGCGTCTCGTGACTTACAGATACGCCCATCCACCACGCGGGGGTTATCGGGGCGTATCTGGAACAGCTCCTTCTCGCCCCATGTGTTGAAGATCGGGATTACCAGTGCCGGCGCGAGATGCTGCGAGGGAGGTACTACACCCTGTAGTTCCTTTGCCTCGGAAACGCTGAAGTAGCCGCGCTCGCTGGCAATCTCCTCGCCGATCCCTGACGCCTCGATCAGCTCGCGATGCTGGGGCAGGATGCTCATGCCGATTTCCTGGCTAGAAGCTGCTCGGCTGCCAACATCGCGGCACGGCCCAGCAGTTCACGGGACTCTTCCTCGGTGCGGTCCTGCTCGCGGGCGACCTGGAGAACCTGACCCCAAGCTTTCGCCCGGTCAGCGTTCAGGAAGTAGACGCCGCGTTCTGTGCTTCGGGTAGAATCTGACATTCGGGGTGCCTTCCCGAGTTGCGGACAGGTCCGGAATATCCGCCGGGCCTGTCCTTTTTTGTAGGAGTAAGTTCGGCGAGAATCCGTCGAGCAGCAGCGTCGAGAATCCTTTTGACCTGTGACTCCACTGCCGGCGAGAGGGAGCTAGACACGGACGATGGCCTCCTCGATCAAGCTCGCTACGTCCTGGGGGCGGAATCGCACTGCGCGGACAAGCTGAACCCGTGGAAGTAGTCCCTCGTCGGCCCATCTATCGACTGTCCGGCGGCTGACTTTCAGCAGCTCTGCGACTTCCCCCCGTGTAAGCAATGCCGGGGGAGCCGCCTCTGTGTGTAAAACTGGCGTAGACATGAGTGACAAGAAGGTGCCATCAATCTCTTCGGCGGCCGTTTCAGCTAAGGAGATGCCTCTGTCCACACCCCACGACGTGCCGGTCGAGACGCTGAACCACTACGTCCGATCGGCATTGCTCAACGACCCAGACGTGATCGAGCATCTGCTCGGCCTTTCAGATCTGAGAGAACGGTGGAAGTCGAACCCGAACCACGGGAAGATGTGCACTGCCTCCCTCAGCGGTGAAGTCATCCCCGCTGTTGCGGATTACCCGGGATCTGACCCCGCCCCGCTGACCATCAACGTTGTTGCGGATTACCGGGAGCGACGGCGCTACGAAAACGCCCTCGAAGGGAGCCCGCTCGTCAGGCGCGGAGTGTTCTCAGCAGGAGGGCTCGACCGGCAGGTTTCCATCGTGCGCGAACGGCGAGACATGGAATCGGGAAGCGGGGTCGAATGGTGGGCCGGGCTTACGCCGGTCAACGACCTGGGCGCCGGCTACGGGCGACGGAAAACCCGGAAGGCCAACCGGAGGAGCCTCGACGCCATCGAGCTAGCCATCGCTGCCGTGGTGCGGGAGATCAACCCAGATCGGGAGCCCCGGGCGCTGGCCGAGGCTCACCCAGGAACCGTGCGAACCAACCTGCATCGCCTTCGGCAGCTCGCCCTCGGCTAACCCCTGAGCGGGCCACGTAGGGCCTCTAGAAGCTCATCCGGGGTCAGCTGTTCCCGATCATTCGTCGGAGGCCCCAACTTCCCGGGGGCAGGCACCTGGCGCTTCTCCCACATTCCGTCTTCCTCCCGCCATGCATAGCCGACGAGCGCTCCGATGCCTCCTAGGACGATGATCCCTTCGGCGGCCTTGTCCGTCCAGTCCGTCATGCTCCCCCCTCTTTGCAGTTGCGAACCAACGTGGTCAGGTGGTAGCGCTTCACGCGGACAGCGTATACACCGCTTCGATGTCGCTCCTCTGCACGCCCCCAGCCCGCAGCGCAACGTGCCCCAGGTTCATCCCGCGTCGCCGGACGCGGCCGTTTAGGCTCTCCTCATGGAGGAACGCCCCGGATCGGCATGGTTTGGCCTACCGGCCATGTTCGCCTACGTCATCGCCGCCGCGGTCGTCTTCGAGGCGACCAGCCTCACAACCATGCTGATCGCCGCCGCAGGAGTCTTCCTGATCTTCCTCGTGATCGGCCTGGCGATGACGGTGGCCAAGCGCAACTGAGGGACCCCGTGGAGGTGGCTTCCCCGCCACGCTTCGGCCTCCGCGAGGCTCAATTCAACCGTCGTTCCCAGATGGACTCAGCGGATCGTGGACCAAGCGGAGCCAGGACGCAGCGAGCGTGGAGTGCGGCGAGCACTCAAGCGAAGTGAGGACGCCGCTCCGCGCCGGTCCACGGTTCGCTAAGCGGCGGCGATCGAGGGTTCGCTGGCTATCGGCGCCGGCGTCTCCTTGTCACGGTCGATCGGCGTCACCAGGTCTTTGCCAAGACCCAGTGCGGCATAGATCTTCTCTTCGATCTCTTTCGCCATCTCAGGGTTGGCGTCCAGGTGAGCCTTGGCGTTTCCGCGCCCCTGTCCGAGGCGGTCGTTGCCGTAGGAGAAGAACGAGCCTGACTTGGAGACGATGTTGTGCTCCAGGCCGAGGTCGACCAGGCAGCCGGAGGTCGAGATGCCCTTGCCGAACTCGATGTCGAATTCAGCCTGACGGAAGGGCGCCGCGACCTTGTTCTTGACCACCTTGACCCGCACCCGGTTGCCGACCGCCTCGGTGCCGTCCTTGAGCGTCTCGATGCGGCGGATGTCGAGTCGCTGCGAGGCGTAGAACTTCAGCGCCCGCCCACCCGGCTGGGTCTCCGGCGAGCCGAACATGACGCCGACCTTTTCGCGGATCTGGTTGGTCAGGATGCAGAGCGTGTTGGTGCGGTTCAGGTTCCCCGCGAGCTTGCGCATCGCCTGGGACATCATCCGCGCCTGGGCGCCCACCGTCTGGTCGCCCATCTGCCCCTCGAGCTCGACACGCGGAGTCAGCGCGGCGACCGAGTCGATCGCCACCACGTCGACTGCCCCGGATCGCACCAGCATGTCGGCGATCTCGAGTGCCTGCTCGCCGTAGTCGGGCTGGGAGACGAGCAGCTCGTCGATGTCCACTCCGATGGTCTTCGCGTACAGCGGGTCCATGGCGTGCTCGGCGTCGATGAAGGCACAGACGCCACCCAGTTTCTGGGCCTCGGCGAGGACGTGGTAGATCAGCGTCGTCTTACCCGAGGACTCCGGGCCGTAGACCTCGACGATGCGCCCGCGGGGAACACCGCCGATCCCCAGCGCCAGGTCAAGCGACAGCGCACCCGTGGGGATCGCCTCACAGCGCACCTGGGCACCCTCGTCGCCCATTCGCATGACCGAGCCCTTGCCGAACTCGCGCTCGATCTGTGTCAGCGCGCCCTGTAGGGCGGCGTCGCGCGCCTTGGCGGCTTTCTCCTGCTCGGTCACGGCCATGGTCGGACTCCTCCGGTTCTAGATGGAGAGGGCAATCTAGATGCACCCTCGGACGGAACAGCTGTTCGTATGGGCGCTTCCCTCTGAGCTCCCGGATCACATCTCTTCGTCCAGATTCCCGCTTTGCCAGTCGGCGCGCCGGGCGCCGTTGACGATGCCCTCCATGCCGACGCAGCTCCCCCCTCATGACACCTCAAGAGCCCCCCGCCCACGCCTCATCTCGCCCTGCCCGCATGGCCCGTATGGCCCGTATGGCGGGGCTCGCTCTGTCGCTGGCCCTGCTCGCGATGTCGATCATGGCTCCCGCCGGAGCACCCGCCCAGGGAGCGAATCCTCGCCCGGGCGCCTGCCCGTCGGCGGGGAAGCACATCAGGCGCGGGGTCAGAGCAACAGGCCACTGTGTCAAACGCTCCAAGCGCCACCACAAGGCCGTCTCTCACCGGCCTCGGAAGCACGCCCGTCCCGGAAAGAAGGGCGCCGGCCGCAGGCCGTCCGTGCCCGCCCGGGTCCCGGCCCTGTGTGAAGACGCGAGCGCCCCCCTGCGCAGCGAAGGCGAATTCAGCTGTGAGGACGGCTCAGAACCGAGCTGCGAAGACGGCAGCGAACCCACGGCGGACCCCTCCGGCGGGGTCCCGCTGTGCCCGGCGGTCGGGGATCCGGCGTCGCCGCTCCCGGACGAACCATGCGAAGCCGAAGCCACCGGCGAATGCCACTCGGTGGAATGGAGCTGCGAAGCCAGCTTCGACGCGAGCGAAGCGAGTGTCGCCTGCGAAGAAGGCGGCGGCGAAGAAGCGACCTTCTGAGGCGCCTTCAGGCCGAGGCGGGGCCCAGCGCGACCCTGCCCTGCACCTCGTAGCGCGCCCCCTGCGGCTCGAGCCAGGAGCGAATCAGAGCGGCCTCGCAGGCGGCGAAGCTCACCGACGGCGTGACGGGCATCTGAAGCCCGGCGGGCGGGCGGAATCCGGACCGGGTCCGGGCGACGGTCACATGCGGGCGAAACCGCCGCCGGCCCGAGCGCTGCCCGCTCAGAGCCCGCTCGACGGCACCCTGCAGCGAAGCGAGCGAGCCCGACTCCTCGCGTATCTCGATCGCCAGGGTCCGGGGGCTTCTCGGCGGTAGCCAGACGGGGGCGCCCAGTGCCAGTTCGAACCCCGACCCGCCCTCGCAGGCTTCCCCGAAGGCCTCGACCAGCGGTCCGATCTCCTCCACGGGACGGTCGCCGAGGAAGCTGAGCGTCAGGTGAAGCGAGTCGCGATCCAGCACCCGCAGGCGAGATGGCGATCGGCCGGAGCCCAGGCTGTCGGCGACCTCGCTCCCCCAGGCGGCGAGTCTCCACCTGACGTCCCCCGGCAGCTCGACGGCCGCGAACAGTCGCGCCTGGCAGTAGGCGCTCAATCCAGCAGCGAGCGGCGGACCATGTGCATCGCAACGGTCGTGGCCCGGTCTCGGATGTCGGCTCGTCCGCCGGGGAGCGTGACGGAGCGGGTGAGGGGCTCTTGCCCCTCTCGAGCGATGCTCAGCCAGAGGAGCCCGACGGGCTTCTCCTCGCTCCCGCCTCCCGGGCCGGCGATCCCGGTGATGCCCACCCCCACGTCCGCGCCGAGACGGGTGCGAGCGCCGTCCGCCAGAGCCTCGGCCACCTGCCCCGAGACGGCACCGTGGCGTTCGATCAGCTCGCGCGGAACGCCGGCCTGAGCGACCTTGACCTCGTTGGAGTAGGCGACGATCCCGCCGCGGACGTAATCCGAGGATCCGGCCCGCTCGGTCAAACGGCCGGCCAGCAGCCCGCCGGTGCACGACTCGGCTGTGGCGATCGTCAACCCGCCCTCCCGAAGAGCGTCGGCGACGACCTCGTCGACGGTCCGGCCGTCCTCAGAGAAGAGCGTGTCGCCGTGGCGCTCGGCGGACCAGTCCGACGAAGGCAGTCATAGACCGTCTCCGCTGCCGGCTCGTAGCGGGTCACCACCTCCACCTCGCCTCGTTTGAGGCAGGTCGTCACCTCGATCCGGGCAAGGTCGATGCCGTCGCGCTCGGCGATCCGCAGCGTCTCGGCGATCTCGGACTCCGGTATCCCGAACATCCGCATGGTGCGCTGGCGATAGACGGTGGCGCCCGCGATCGCGGAGCGCAGACCATCGGACTCGAGGGCCGTGGCCCACATCGGCTGAAGCTCCCGGGGCGGGCCTGGAAGGACGACGATCGTCGGCCCCGCGCCGGGCTCGGAGGGGGGCACGACCAGACCCGGCGCCGTGCCGACCGGCTCGAGCACCTCGGCGCCGCGTGGAACGGTGGCCTGCTTGTGGTTGGCGTCGATGATCGCCTGAGGATCGATGTTGGGCCAGCGTTTCATCAGCGGCGCGACGATCTCTGCGATGCGCTCCGAGAGTTCCTCGTCGAGGAACATCTCCCGCCCCTGGAAGCTCCCCACCACCTCGGCTGTGAGGTCATCGGCCGTTGGGCCGAGGCCGCCGCTGGTGATCACCAGGTCGATCTTCTGGCGGGCCATGAACTCGAGCGCCCCCCGCATGTCCTCGGGCCGGTCCCCGACGATGGTCGTGTGGGCGAGCTCGACCCCCAGCTCGAGCAGTTGGCCCGCGAGCCACGTGCCGTTGCGGTCGCTGACCCTTCCGGTCAGGACCTCGGTCCCGGTCACGACGATCCCCGCCCGGGCGCTCAAAGCGGGCTCATTTGCAGGTGGGCAGCTGATTTGCGCTCAGCGTCCGGCGCCCCCGGGACTTCGTGATCGAGTATCCGATGGCCGCCGAGGAGGACGGAATGGAACGCGGACGCCCGTCGATGTACATCGTCAGAGAGTTGTTCCCCAGCGTGATTTCGAAGTGCTTCGCATGGTATGTCGAGGTGCTTTCCCCCGCCTGCAGTTCGAGCCCCGGGATCAGCTTGCGCCCGTTGTCCCCGATCAGGCAGACGTAGACGGGGGCGGTCGGCTTCAGCGACAGGGCGAGCACCTGGCTGGCGGCGGTCGAGTGTTTCGTTTTCGCCGGCGCGTGGGTGGTCGTCCCGGGCGTCGTCTTGGCAGCGGTCGTGGGGGTGTGCGTCCCCGAGCCGCCCGACGTCGCGAGCAGGACGATCAGGACGATGATCACCACGACGATCGCTCCGACCGCGATCGAGTATCCGCGCGACGGGCTGCTGGGCTGGGATCGGCCTCGTCCCCGGTTTCGCTGGGAGGGCGCCACGATCGGCTCGAGCATCCCCTCACTGGGGCGCTCCTGAGTCATGCGGTATTCCTCGACCAGCGCCTTGCCGTCGAGGTTCAGCGCGGTGGCGTAGGTCCGCAGGAAGCTCTTGACGAAGGTCGGACCCGGGAAGCAGGCTCCACTCTTCGTTCTCGAGCGCCCGCAGGTACTTGGCCCGAATCTTGGTCTGCGCCTCGATCTCGGACACGTCGATTCGTGCGCGCATACGCGCCTCGCGTAGCGTTGCTCCGATCTCGGGCATCTCGGTGAGAGGCTAGTCGCTAACGGTCGCGGTGGACTCCGAGGCGGGCGATTCAAGCGCCGCCAGAACCCTGGGCAGGTCGGCCTCGGTGATCAGCACCTGGCGGGGCTTGGAGCCCTCGTAGCCGGAGATCACCCCGCGGCGCTCCAGCATGTCGATCATCCGCCCGGCCCGTGTGTAGCCGAGGCGCAGCCGGCGCTGGAGCATCGAGGTCGAGGCCGTCTGCATTTCGGCGACCAGCCGGATCGCGTCGGTGAGCAGCGGGTCCTCGTCCGGATCGAACTCGTCGGGGGTCCCCTCCTTCGCCTCCGGCTCGACCTCCTCGAGAAGCTCCTCGCGCAGTTCGGGCTCGCCCTGGCGGCGCCACAGGTCGGTCAGCTTGGCGATCTGGGCCTCGTCGATGTAGGCGCCCTGGATCCGTTGCAGGCGGGAGCTGCCGACGGGGCTGAAGAGCATGTCGCCCTGGCCCAGCAGGGACTCGGCGCCGTTCTGGTCGAGGATCACCCGGGAATCCGTCTGCGAGGAGACGGCGAAGGCGATTCGCGAGGGAACGTTGGCCTTGATCATCCCCGTGATCACGTCCACCCGCGGGCTCTGGGTCGCGAGGACGAGGTGGATCCCCACGGCCCGGGCCTTCTGCGCAAGGCGGATGATCGAGTCCTCGACGTCGGCCGGGGCGACCATCATCAGGTCGGCGAGCTCGTCGATCACGCAGAGGATGTAGGGCAGCGGCGCTTCTCCGCGCTTGGCCCGGTGGCTGTTGAGCTCCACGAGGCCTCGGGTCCGTGCAAGGGACATGATCCCGTAGCGCTGCTCCATCTCCTTGACGAGATTCTGCAGCGCGTTGGCTGCCATCCGCGGGCTGGTGATGACGGGAGTCAGCAGGTGCGGGATCGACTCGTAGTGGTTGAGCTCAACCTGCTTCGGGTCGACCAGGACCAGTCGGACCTCGTGCGGGGTCGCGCGCAAAAGGACGCTGGAGAGCATCGCGTTGATCGCCCCGGACTTGCCGGCGCCGGTGGTGCCGGCAACGAGGATGTGGGGCATCTTGGCGAGGTCGGCACCGATCGCCTTACCGGCGACGTCCTTGCCCAGCCAGACGGTCAGCGGCGACCAGTCCTTGGGCGGCTCCTGGAAGACGTCGCCCAGGCGGACCATCCTGCGATGCGCGTTGGGCACCTCGACGCCCACCGCCTGCTTGCCGGGGATCGGGGCCAGGATGCGGATGTCGGTCGAGGCGAGGGCGTAGGCGAGGTCATCCTTCAGCTGGGCGACCTTGCCGACCTTGATGCCCGGCGCCAGCCGCAGCTCATAGCGGGTGATGTGCGGGCCGGCGACCGTGCCGATCACCTTGGCCTGGACCCCGAAATGACCCAGGGCCTCCACCAGGGCGGTGGCGGTCCGCTCCTGCCCGACCGTGTCGGGCTTTGTCTGCTCGCCCGTCGAGCGCGTCAGCAGACGGTCGGCCGGCGGCAGCTTCCAGACGAAGTCGGGGTCGTCCGTCACGGCGCCCCGCAGGCGGCCCTGCGGTGTCAGCTCGGCAGGGTCGGCGTGGGCCACTCCCGCGATCGACTCCTCCTCGGCGTCCTCCCCGGTCTCCTCGGAGGGACCCTCTCCTGGCTGCCGATCGCCCTCGGGCTCTCCGGCGGTGGGCTCCTCGAGCTCCTCAACGGGAACTTCGGGCAGCTCGTCCATCCAGTCGCGCGAGGGCGCCTCGACATGTGTGGCGCGGACGAGGAGCTCCTCGGGTCCGGGCTCCGGCAGGCCGAGGTTTCGGCCGGAGACGGGTTCCTCGGCCGCGCGGCGACCACGGGCCGGTTGGGGCCCGAGGCCGCGAACCATCCTGGTCGTGTCCATCAGGCCGTTGCCGGTCGCCCGGATGGCGGTCGCGATCGAGGCTCCCGTCAGGAGGATCACGCCGACCAGCAGCAGGAACACCACGAGGATGTCCACGCCGACGTCCTGCACGAGGGGGTGGGCGACGGCGTAGAGCGCCTCGCCGAGGACTCCCCCGTGATCTTGCAGGTGCGCAGAGCTCCAGGCCGTCGGCCCTCCGACCGGGGTCGAGCTGAGGCCGAGCAGTCCCGCTGCCAGTGCGAGCGTCAGGCCCGCGAACAGGCAGGCCGCCCCCGTCCGCAGGGGCCGCAGCGCCGGGAGGACCGGACGGAGCAGGAGGACCGCTCCCGCAAGGAGCAGGGTGACGGGGGCGAGGACGCGGGCGCGACCCATGGTCCAGCCGAATGCGACCGCCAGGGCGTGTCCGGCGCGACCACCCGGTGCCGGCGAGCCGGCGCCGTAGAGGACGAACCCCATGAAGACCCCCAGAGCCGCCAGGGCGAGGCCGAGGACGTCGCGCTGGCGCTGCTCGAGGACGGGCAGGCGTGGCATCGACAGCGAGCCGAACAGCCCGCCGTTGCGGGCGCTCGAGCGTCGCGAGCGCGACCGGGGGGAGCGCTTGGCTGGTGCTTTGCGGGCAGCGCTCTTTCGCGCCGCGGGCCGTTTGCGTGTCGCGGGCATCCCGCGCAACTTCGACACCGGCGCCCCGTAACCTGCCTGGGAGTCTTACCATCGCTTTAGCACTCGCCGTTTAGATAAAGATCATGAACGACTTCTCCCGTGCACCCCGCGTCCTCGTCGTCGAGGATGACGAGGACATCGCCCAGGCTCTGCAGCGCTCGCTGCGGATGGAGGGCTATGAGGTACGCACCGCCGCCGACGGTCAGACGGCGCTCGAGCAGGGCCGCGTCTTCGCGCCCGATCTGGTGATCCTCGACCTGGGCCTTCCCAGGGTGGACGGACTGGACGTCGCGCGGACGCTGCGCGCCGAGGATGACGTGCCGATTCTGATCCTGACGGCCCGTGACGCGCTGGAGTCTCGCGTGGAGGGCCTGGATGCCGGCGCGGATGACTACCTGGTCAAGCCCTTCGAGCGCCAGGAGCTGCTGGCCCGCCTGCGGGCGCTGCTGCGCCGGCGTCCACCGCGCGGCTCGGCTCCGCTTCGGGTCGGGGACCTGGTCCTCAACTCGGACACCCACGAGGTCCAGCGTGGGCAACGGACGATCGACCTGACCCAGAGGGAGTTCGAGCTGCTCGAGTACCTGATGCGAAACGAGCGGATCGTGATCTCGCGCCAGCGCCTGCTGGACGAGGTCTGGGGCTATGACCCCTTCTCGACGACCAACACGATCGAGGTCTTCGTCTCGAACCTGCGCCGCAAGCTGGAGGCCGAGCAGGAGCCCCGGCTGCTGCACACCATTCGGGGAGCCGGTTACGTCCTTCGTGCGTAGAGGATCGGAGGCCGTCGAGCGGATCTCGGCGGGTTTCGACAGACTGCCGATCAGGGTTCGCCTGGCGGCGGTCTCGGCGCTGCTGACGTTCGTCATTCTCTGCGCCTTCGCGGTCGCGATCGGGTCTCTGACGGTGCACCGGATCCGGGCCGACTTCAACCGCCAGGTGTCAGAGACGGCGCGCGAGCTGGTCTACCAGTCCCACATCGTCTTCTCCTCGGGCAAGATCGAAACACCGCTGGTCGACTTCACGGCCAGTCATGCGGTTGTGAAGGTCCTCAGCGAAGCGCAGGCCGTGCTCGCCGAAGAACCGAAGAACTCACCGTCGCTGGGGACCCCCAATCTGACCGAAACCGTGACCATTCACGGCTACCGGGTGATCAGCCACGTGGCCACGGTGCGCCTGCTGCGCGCCGACGGGCCGGAACTCCGCGGCCATGTGATCGTCCAGTACGGCCGCCCCGTGGCACCGACGGAGGCCACGGCCAAGCGGGTCGAGCTGTTCCTGCTGATCGGGGTGATCGCGGGAAGCGTCCTCGCGCTGATGGCCGGAATGGCGATCGCGCGCCGGGCTATGGCCCCGATCGCCGCGCTGACGGTCACCGCCGCGGAGATCGCGAGGACCCGGGATCCGTCGCAGAAAGTCCCGCAGCCTGTGGCCGATGACGAGGTCTCCGAACTCGCACAGACATTGGAGGGGATGCTCAGGGAGCTGGATGCCGCACGCGGGGAGAGCGAATCGATGCTCGCCCGCCAGCGACGCTTCGTGGCGGATGCCTCCCATGAGCTTCGGACGCCGCTGACGAGCATCCTCGCGAACCTCGAGCTGCTCGCTGAATCGCTGCAGGGCGAGCAGGGCGAAGCCGCCAGCTCGGCTCTGCGCTCCTCACGGCGGATGCGCCGCCTGGTGGCCGATCTGCTGCTGCTCGCCCGCACGGACGCCTCGCGGGCGCAGACGCGCGATCCGGTCGATCTGGGCCAGATCGTCGTCGAGGCGGCGGGAGAGCTCGGCCCCGTGACGGCCGACCACGAGATCTCACTCGACATCAAACCCGCTCCGACCGAGGCCTCGCGGGATGACCTTCATCGCCTGGTGATCAACCTGATCGAGAACGCCGCCCGCCACACGCCGGCGGGCACCGAGATCCAGGCGAGCACCCGAACACTCCCCGACGGGGGGGTCGAGCTCGTCGTCGCCGACAATGGCCCGGGTGTCCCGGAGGACATCGCCCCCACCCTCTTCGAGCGTTTCGTCCGCGGGGCGGGCGACCGTGGCGGGTCGTTCGGTCTCGGTCTGGCGATCGTCGATGCTGTCGCCAAAGCGCACGGCGGGACCGTCGAGCTCGCACCCGGGGAGCCGGGCGGGCCCTCTGGAGCACGTTTCGTCGTGCGGCTGCCGGGCCGCTCAGACCTCGACGACGACGGGCAGCACCATGGGCCGGCGCTTGAGGCGGTCGTAGACCAGCTTCGCTAGATCATCGTGAAGGGCCTGCGTCAACAGGTCGACTTCGCGGACCCCCTCCTTGTGGGCGGCCTTCAGGGTGCCCTCGATCGTCAGGCGGATCTCGTCCTCGAGCTTGTCGGCCTCGTCCATGAAGGGCACGCCGCGGAAGATCACCTCGGGGTCGGCGACGGACGTGCCGTCCTGCTCGCTGATCGTCACGACGACGATGAAGATGCCATCGGCCGAGAGCATCCGCCGGTCGCGCAGGGCGACGTCGGCCATATCGCCGATCTCGACACCGTCGACGAAGATCATCCCGGCCTGCTCGAGCTTGCCGAATTTCGCTCCGCGGCTGTTGATGTCCAGCGGCAGGCCGTTGTCCCCCTGGAAGATGTCGTCCGGCTCGACGCCGACCGCTTCGGCGAGCTGGGCATGAAGGCGCAGTCGCTTGAAGTCGCCGTGGAATGGCATCACGTAGCGGGGCTTGACGAGGTTCAGCATCAGCTTGACCTCCTCGGCGTAGCCGTGGCCCGACGCGTGCACCGGCGCGTCGCGCGGGGTGATCACGTCGCAGCCGACGTGGTAGAGGCGATCGATCGTCTCGTTGACGGCCCGCTCGTTGCCGGGAATCGGAGTGGCCGAGAAGACAACGGTATCGCCCGACTTCAGTTCGACCTGGCGGTGATCACGGTAGGCCATCCGGCGCAGCGCCGAGAGCGGCTCGCCCTGTGAGCCGGTCGAGATGATCACGACCCGCTCGTCGGGAAGGTCGGTGATCTCGCGCGGGCCGAGCAGCAGCCCGTCGGGGATCTCGATGTGGCCCAGCGTGCGCCCGATGCCTACGTTCTTGCGCATCGATCGCCCCACCAGGGCGACCTTGCGGCCCAGCGCCTCGGCCGCGTCCACGACCTGCTGCACGCGGTGGATGTTGGAGGCGAAGCTGGTCACGACGATCCGTCCCTCGCAGCGGGCGAAGACCTCCTCGAGGTGAGGGCCGACGACGGACTCCGACAACGAGAAGCCGGGCCGGTCCACGTTGGTCGAGTCGCCGCACAGCAACAGCACGCCCTCCCGCCCGAGCTCCGCCAGACGCGACACGTCGGCGGGCGGGCCGTCGACAGGCGTCTGGTCGAACTTGTAGTCGCCCGTGATCAGGACTGTCCCCAGCTCGGTCCCCAGGGCGACGGCGCTGGAGTCGGGGATCGAGTGGGTCATGTGGACCAGCTCCAGCGAGAAGGGGCCCACATCGAGCTCTTCACCCGGGTCGATCTCGTTCAGCTCGATGTCGCGGAGCTTGTGCTCGTCGAGCTTGGAGCGAGCCATCGCAACGGTCAGCGCGCCGCCGTAGACGGGGGCATCGATCTCATCGCCCAACTCCCGCAGCACCCAGGGAAGGGCTCCCAGGTGATCCTCGTGGCCATGGGTGATGACGATCGCCTCGATGTCCTTGACGCGCTCGCGCAGGTAGGCGAAGTCCGGCAGGACCAAGTCGATTCCCACCATCTCGGGGGTCGGGAAGCGCAGGCCCACGTCGACCACCACGATCCGGCCGTCCTGCTCGACGACGGTCATGTTCTTGCCGATCTCTCCCAGCCCGCCGAGGGGCAGGACACGCAGAGTGCCGCTCACGCGCGGGCGCTCGCCAACAGGCCGTGGCGTTCGAGCACGAGCCTGACGGCGTCGGTCTCCTCGGGCGTGGCATCGACCAGCGGCAGCCGCAGTCCTCCGACCTCGTGCCCGAGCAGGTTGAGCGCCGCCTTGGTGCAGGTGGGACTCGCCGTCAGGAAGAGGACCTCATAGATATCCCGCAGGGATGCGTCGATCTCGCCACGGAGCGCCGGCTCGTCGACCATCCTGCGCATCTCGTTGCCGACGATGTGGCTGGCGACAAGAATTCCGCCTGCGCCCCCCATGTCGAGCGCCCGTGCGAAGGATCCGTCATCGCCCGCGTAGAGGTCGAGACCGTCGATCAGCTGCAGCTCGGCGGGATTGGCCTGCTTGACACCTTCAACGTTCTCGATCTGGGCCAGCTCGGCGAGCAGCTCGGGGTCCATGTTCGTGCCCGTCCGGGCCGGGACGTTGTAGAGCAGGACCGGTTTGTCGGTGGCGGCGGCGATGGCCTCATAGTGGCGCTTGAGGCCCAGGCGGCTGGGACGGTTGTAATAGGGGGTGACCGAAAGCAGCGCGTCGGCGCCGAGCTCGGTCGCCCGCTCGGTCAGGTGGACGGCCTGTGCGGTGTCGTTTGTCCCGGTGCCGGCGATGATCGACTTGCCCGGCGGGCGCTCGGCGACCGCCAGCTCGATCAGCGCGAGATGCTCCGCTTCGGTCATCGTCGAGGCCTCGCCGGTGGTTCCTGCGACGACGAAGCCATCCGAGCCGTTCTCGGCCAGGTGGCGCATGAGCGCCACGAAGCACTCCTCGTTGACCCGCTCACGCTCATCGAACGGCGTGATGATCGCCGTAAGCACTGCTCCCAGGTCGGTCATTCACTTCAGTATCTCACGCCGCCGCGCGAGTCTCCGGTCAGGAAACCGCCGGCTGGGTGCCAACCGCCTCTCAGAACAGCAGCTGCTCGAGACCCACCACCGGGGAGCTCTCGAGCGTCCCCACGCGGCGGATCGCCAGCAGCACTCCCGGCATGAAGGACTCGCGGCTGATCGTGTCGTGACGGATGCTCAGCGTCTGGCCGAGGTCGCCCAGGATGACCTCCTGGCTGGCCACAAAGCCAGGCAGGCGGACCGAGTGGATCGGCGGCGGGGCACCGCCGGTGGCTGCGGCCATCAGCCGGGCGGTCCTGGCGGCCGTCCCGCTGGGGGCATCGAGCTTGGCGTCGTGGTGGAGCTCGATGATCTCGGCCTTGGCCATCAGCGTGGCTGCCTGTTCGGCGAAGCGCATCATCAGGATCGCCCCGATCGCAAAGTTGGGGGCGATCAGGACGTTGGCCTGCGGGCGCCCCTCGGCCGGGCGGGCGGCGGCGAGCGGACCCTCCTCGAAGCCGGTCGTGCCGATCACCACGTGGACGCCGGCCTCGACGCAGGCCAGGGCGTTTTCGAGGGCCGTGTCGGGCCGGGTGAAGTCGACGACGACATCGGCAGCCTCGAGCACATCGGCGAGGTTCGTCCCGAGTGCCGGGTCGGCTCGCCCGACGAGCTCCATGTCAGGCGCGCCCTCCACGGCGGCGCAGACTGTCTGGCCCATCCTCCCGGCGGCCCCGGCAACCGCGACCTTGATCATCGGCCCGGCCCGGCGGATGCCCTGAGCGGCTCGACGGCCGCCTCGAAGTGCGCCTCGTCCGGGCCCACACCGGCCAGCGAGAGGCGGGCGGGGTCATACAGCTCCGCGGCCAGCTCACGCAGCTGCTCGAGGGTGACGGCGTCGATCCGCTCGATCACCTCGTCGACGGAGAGGATCGGCATGTCGTTCAGGACGGCGGCTCCCAGTCTGCCCATCCGTGCCCCGGTCGACTCGAGGCCGAGCACCATCCTGCCCTTGAGGTTCTCACGCGAGCGGATCAGCTCCTCCTCGGTGGCCGGGTCCTCCAGGCAGCGCCGGAGCTCGGTCGCGACGACGTCCAGCGCCTCGGCGAGGTTCTCGGGGCGGGTACCGACGTAGAGGCCGATTTCGCCCGTGTGCGCGTAGAGGTTGGAGAACGAGAAGACCGAGTAGGCCAGGCCTCTGCGCTCGCGGACCTCCTGGAAGATCCGCGACGAGGAGGTCCCGCCGAGGATCCCTTCGAGGACCCGCAGGGCGAAGCGCCGCTCGTCCTCGCGTCCGATGCCTCCGCCACCGACGCAGACGTGGTACTGCTCGGTGTCTTTCGCCAGGAAGCTGACCCGGGGCGTGAAGTCGGGGAGGTTCGGGGCGTCCTCGCCGGGCTGTGGCGCCGGCGCGACGGGTACCCCCGCGGACTCGGCGGCCCGGACCATCTCGAGCAGCGCATCGTGGTCGACGGAGCCCGCTGCGGCGATGACGATCGAGCCGGGCGTGTATCGCGAGGAGTGGAAGGCCGCCAGCTGCTCGCGTTGGACGGCGGCGATGACCTCGGCCGTCCCGATCACGGCGCGCCCCAGCGGGTGCTGGCCGAAGATGGCCCGGCCGAGCACGTCGAAGACCCGGTCCTGAGGGTCGTCTTCGTACATCGCGATCTCCTCGAGGACGACCTCGCGCTCCGCCTCGAGCTCGCCGAATCGGGGGCGCCAGACCATGTCGGCCATCACGTCGAAGGCCCGCTCGAGATGCCGGTCGAGGACCCGTGTGTAGAGCGAGGTGGCCTCCTTGTCGGTGCCGGCGTTGATCTCGGCGCCCATCCCGTCAAAGAGCTCGTCGATCTCCTGCGAGCCGTAGCTGGCGGTTCCGCGGAACAGCATGTGCTCCAGCAGATGGGAGATCCCCGCCTCGCCGTCGTGCTCGGCGGCAGAGCCGGCGTTCATCAGAAAGCCGAGCGCCACCGAGCGCACCCCGGGGAGGCGCTCGGTGACAACTCGCACGCCCGAATCGAGCGTGGTGATCCGATGCGGCGGGCCGCTCACTCCAGCGGCCCGCTGCTCTGCGTCAGTCGCGGTCGCGGCCATGCCTGGGGCGACCGGAGCCACGCTCGCCCTCTCGCCGCCTGCCACGGTCACCGCGGTCCGAGCGTCCACCGCCGTTGCTGGAGGGGCGACGGTCGCGACCGCCTCCTCCGCCTCCTCCGCCGGTGCCGACACCGGCGAGCTCCTGGGGAGACTTGCCGGCGATGTCCGGGTCGTGGGCCAGGCGCAGGCCGATGCGGCCGCGCTCGCGGTCGACCTCGACCACGCGCACTTTCACCTCGTCACCCTTGTTGAGGACGTCCTCGACGGTCTCAACGCGCTCGCCGGGCGAGACGTTGGAGATGTGGAGCAGCCCGTCGGTGCCCTTGGCGAGCTCGATGAAGGCGCCGAAGGTGGTGGTCTTCACGACCTTGCCGTCGTATTCATCGCCGACCTCGACCTCCTTCATCATCATCCGGACGCGCTCGACGAGCGCGTCGCCGAGCTCGCCGTTGGCGGAGTAGATGAGTACCTGACCGTCGTCGTTGACGTCGATCTGCGATTCGAACTCCTCGGCGAGGCCGCGGATCGTTTCGCCACCCTTGCCGATCAAAAGACCGATCTGCGACGGGTCGATCTGGATTGTCTGGATGCGCGGAGCGAACTGGCTGAGCTCCGAGCGCGGCGTCTGGATGACCTCGGCCATCTTGGCAAGGATGAACGTCCGTGCCTCTTTGGCCTGGGCGAGCGCATCGCGCAGGATGTCGAACGTCACGCCGGTGATCTTGATGTCCATCTGCAGCGCCGTGATGCCACGCTCGGTGCCGGCGACCTTGAAGTCCATGTCGCCGAGGTGATCCTCGACGCCGGCGATGTCGGTGAGGACGATGTAGTCATCGCCCTCCTTGATCAGGCCCATCGCGATACCGGCGACGGGACGCTTGATCGGCACGCCGGCATCCATCAGCGAGAGCGACGATCCGCAGACCGACGCCATCGAGGAGGAGCCATTGGACTCGAGGATGTCCGAGACGACGCGGATCGAGTAGGGGAACTCCTCGATCGACGGGATCATCGGCGTCAGGGCCCGCTCAGCGAGCGCACCGTGGCCGATGTCACGGCGCTTGACGCCGCCCATCCTGCCGGCCTCCCCGACGGAGAACGGCGGGAAGTTGTAGTGGTGCCAGTAGAACTTTTTGGTCTCCAGGCCGAGCGTGTCGAGGCGCATCTCCTCCTTGAGGGTGCCCATCGCGACGACGCTCAGGGCCTGGGTCTGCCCACGGGTGAACAGAGCCGAGCCGTGCGTTCGTGGCGTGACCCCCACTTCGATCGAGATGTCGCGGATCTCCGACTCGCCACGACCGTCCGGGCGCTTCTTGTGGACGGCGATGCGCTCGCGGATGATCGACTTCTCGAGCTTGTCGAAGGCCATCTGCACAGCGGCCCTGTTCGCCTTGGCGGCGAGCAGCTGCTCCTCGGTCGCACCCTCCGGCGCGGCCGGGGCGTGCTGCTCGAGGATCGCTGCCTCGGCAGCCTTGGTGGCGTCCTGGCGCTCGAGCTTGTCCTCGACCTGAGTCGCCTCCTCCAGCGCCGTGCCGTGTGAGGCGCGGATCGCGTCGAGGATGCCCTGATCGACGGAGATCGTCTCGAAGACTTTCTTCTCCTTGCCGACCTTCGCCGCCAGCTCACGCTGCAGCGCGCAGAGCTTCTTGATCTCCGCATGGGCGATGTCCAGCGCGTCGAGGATCTCCGCCTCGGGGATCTCGTTGGCGCCCGCCTCGACCATCAGGATGGCCTCCTCGGTGCCTGCGACGATCAGGTCCAGTTCCGAGGGGTTCTCGGCGTCCGCGAGCAGATCGGGCTCGTTGGGGTTGACCACGAAGTTGCCGTCGATCTTGCCGATCCGGACCGCACCGACGGGCGTCGGCAGCGGGATGTCGGAGATCATCAGCGCCGTCGAGGCGCCGTTCATGGCGAGGATGTCGTAGGGGTGTTCATGATCGATCGAGAGCGGGATCGCGACGAGCTGCGTGTCGTAGCGCCATTCCTTGGGGAACAGCGGGCGGATCGGCCGGTCGATCATGCGTGCCGTGAGGGTGCCCTTCTCGCCGGGGCGGCCCTCACGCTTGAAGAAGGAACCGGGGATTTTCCCGGCGGCGTACATCCGCTCCTCGACGTCGACCGTGAGGGGGAGGAAATCCACGTCGCGGAGGCTTCCCGCCACCGCGGTACAAAGCACCATCGTGTCGCCCTGGCGGACGACCACTGCGCCGGAGGCCTGCTTGGCCATCCTGCCGGTCTCGAACGAGATCTCGCTGCCCGCGATCTCCACGGAAACCGTGGTAACGGCGTCACTACTCATATTCACTGCCTTCCTGTTCCGCCCGTCGGTCGGCGGTCCGATTCTCTTTTTCTATTTTCCGAACGCAGGGAGCTTAGCGGACCGGGCACCCGGCGAAGGTCCCGGCTCAGGCGCCGAGCGCAAGGCCGAAGGCCGCGCTTACGCCCTCGCGAAGGAGGTCCGCGCCGGGCAGTTCGCCCGGTGAATCGGCCTCGTAGCTCCAGCGGACCACGCCCTCGGAATCGATCATCACGAGGGCTCGCTGTGAGAAACCGCCCGGATGGCGTACCCCGAAGGCCTCGCTCGCGGCCCCCTTCGGCTCGAAATCCGAGAGCTGCTCGCTGGTCACGCCCAGCTTCTCCCTGAAGGCGCTCTGCGAGGGAGCCGCGTCACAGGAGACGCCGTAGAGCTCCACGTCCTTCGCCCGCAGCTCGGCGAGCAGGGGCTCATAGAGCTGAAACTGGTCCGTGCAGACGGCGCTGAAGGCGAACGGGTAGAAGACCAGGACCGTGCCCTTCCCCGCCAGGTCCTTCTCGGTGAACTCCTCGTAGTCGCCTTTGACCAGGCGGAAATCGGGCGCAGGCGTCCCCGCAGGGAGGACGGCCATCTACTTGCGGAGACCGAGCTCTTTGATGAGGGCGCGGTAGCCCTCGAGATCGCGACGCTGGAGGTAGTCCAGGAAGCGACGGCGTTTGCCGACCAGCATCAGCAGGCCACGACGTGAGTGATGGTCCTTGCTCTGCTCGCGCAGGTGCTCGGTGAGGTGGTTGATCCGCTCGGTGAGCAGCGCGATCTGTACCTTGGTCGAGCCCATGTCCTGCTCGTTGGCGCCGAACCGGGACGCGATCTCCCGCTTGCGCTCGCTTGTGATGGCTGACATAGCGGGGAGACGGTAGCAGACGTCGCTCGGCGGTCAGCCGGCCGCCTTCACGATCTCTCGTGTCCGGGCGACGTCACGGTGCATCTGCTCGATCAGGGCCTCGGAACTCTCGAAGCGCCGCTCGCCCCGCAGGCGCTCGATGAATTCGAGGCACAGGGTCCTGCCGTAGAGGTCACCGTCGAAGTCCAGAATGTAGGCCTCGATCAGCTCTCCCCTGCCCGTCCGGAAGGTCGGGCGCACTCCGATCGAGACGGCGGCGGGACGCCCCTCGGCGCGGCAGGCGTAGACACCGTGGCCCGGGCAGGCCAATGTCTCTTCGGGGATCAGATTGGCCGTCGGAAAGCCCAGTTCGCGCCCGCGAGCGTCGCCGTGGGCGACCTCGCCGCAGATCCTGAACGTGGAACCCAGCAGGCGGTTGGCCCGTGCGACCTCGCCGGCCAGCAGCAGCCCCCGGATGTGGCTCGAGGAGACGATCTCGCCGTCGACCTCGAGCAGGTCGTGGACCACCGTCTCGAAACGCCCGTCGGCGCGCAGCAGGTGCGGATCGCCCTTGGCCCGGTTGCCGAATCGGAAGTTCTCGCCGATCGCCACCTTCTTCGCTCCCAGGGCGCCGACGAGGACATCCGCGATGAACTCGTCGGCGCTGCGCGAGGCAAACTCGGCGTCGAAGGGGATCACGATCATCTCCTCGACCCCCAGGGAAGCGATCAGCTCAGCCTTGCGCGAAGGGGTCGTCAGCAGCTTCGGCGTGTGCTGAGGGGCGACCACCGCGACGGGGTGAGGGTCGAAGGTGAGGACGCTGTCGGAGCCCGCGATCACGGCTCTGTGCCCCAGATGGACCCCGTCAAAGGTGCCGACGGCAACCGTGCGGGGCTTCCCGGGCTCGACATCTGGGAGGCTGGTGATCTTCACGGCGCCACAGCCTAGTGGCGGGCCAGCTCGAGGGCGCGCTCGAGCTCGATCAGGGGCGGGTTCTCCCAGGCCTTCCCGCGCGGCGGAAGGCTGACGGCATCCTCCACTTGGAACGGCCCGATGCCCGTCCGGCGCAGCTCGAGGCAGTAGGCATCACCCAGGTCGGCGATCAGCGAGCGGACGTAGGTCCCCGATCCGCATTCGATCGCGTAGGCCGCCCTGGGGGGCTCTCCCCCGTCTCCGCCGGCGCGCCACAGCTCGACGAAGCGGTTGACCGTGACGATCCGCTCAGGCATCTCGAAGCGCTCGCCGCGGCGGGCCTTCCTGTAGGCGCGCTCGCCGCCGATCTTGACGGCCGAGTGCGCCGGAGGGCGCTGGCGGATCTCTCCGCTCGGAAGCTCCTGATCGAGGGGCGGGATCCGGCCCGTCTCGGTGATCTCGCCCTCGGTGTCCCCCGTCGTCGAGGTGGCACCCAGGCGGGCGACGGTCTCGTAGCGCTTGGGCAGGCTCATGATCTTCGCCTGCGCCTTCGTGGCCTTCCCGAGAAGGACGATCAGCAGGCCCGTCGCGAAGGGGTCCAGCGTGCCCGCATGGCCCGTCTTGGGACCACCCAGTGAACGCTTGACCGCCGCCACGACGTCATGCGAGCTGAGTCCCGCCGGCTTGTCGATCAGCAGGACCCCGTCCATCGCTCCGCTCGCAGGCCTCGCCGCGGGCGACTCAGGCCGGGGTTGCAGCCCGTTGGCCGTCGGGGTGCGGATGGAGCTGATCGGCGATCGCCTGGCGCAGGAAGAGGATCAGCTCGGCCTCCGGGAGGCTGGTGGAGAACCCGGCCGCCCGCCGGTGCCCGCCGCCGCCCTGCGCGCGGGCGATTATCGAGACGTCCACGTCATCGTCGGTGGCCCGGAGCGAGACTTTGTGCTGCCCCTTCTTCTCGCCACTGGAGAGCTCCCTGACCAGGACGGCGGTCTTTGTCCCCTGGAGAGCCCGAAGCTGGTCGATGATCCCCTCGGCGTAGCTCTCCTCGGCTTCGGCCCGCTCGAAGTCTTCCGCGCTGAGGGCCGCCATCGTCAGCTCGCCGTCGTCGTAGCGCTCGAGCTTGGCCAGAGCCAGGGCCATGAGCGTGAGCTTGCCGGTCGGCATGTCCTCATAGAGGCGCCGGTAGACGAGCGCCACATCGACGCCCGCTTCGATCAGCTCGGCCGCCATGCGGTGGGCTCGCGGGCCGGTGTTCTCGTACATGAAGCGGCCCGTGTCGGTGATCAGGCCGATGTAGAGGGCTTCGGCGATCGCGGGGGTCGGCGCGACATCCAGGCCGTGCATCAGGTCCCAGACGATCTCCGCCGTGCAGGAGGCACGCCCCAGCACGTAGTTGAGCGTCCCGAAGCCCGTGTTGTCGTGATGGTGATCGATGTTCAGCAGGTGCGCGCCGTTGCGCAGGACGCTCGCGGAGTTGCGGTCGATGTTGCCGCAGTCCAGGAAGACGACCGTCCGGTTCTCGATGTCGCCCGGCGGCTCCTGGATCAGTCCCTCGAGCGGGAAGATGCGGTACTCGCGCGGCAGCGGGAGGTCGTGGGGCGAGATGAACATCGCCGAGTCCTTGCCCAGGCTGCTCAGCAGGCCCTGCATCGCGATCAGCGAGCCGAGGGCGTCTCCGTCGGGGTTCTCGTGCGTCGCGAGGACGAAGCTCGAGTCCTCGCGGATCCGGGCCAGGACCAGCTCGCGTGTCGCCTCGATCGTCGCCGTGTCACTCATCAGAGCCCGATCTCGTCGATCAGCTCGTCCACGCGCAGGGCGCGGTCGGTCGTGTCGTCATAGATGAACTCCAACGTCGGGGTCCGCTTCAGCCGCAGCTCCGCGGCCAGCCGGCCCTGCAGGAAGCCATGGGCGCTGCGCAGACCCTCGAGGCTCGCCTCGCGCTCCTCGGCGTCGGAGGCTCCACCGTCCGCGCCGAGCACGCTGACGTATACCCGCGACTGACGCAGGTCGGCGGTTGTTCTGACGTCGGTGACGGTCACAAATCCCACTCGCGGGTCCTTCAGATCTCCTGCCACGGCATCTCCGATGACCTGGCGAATCGCCTCGTCGACCCGACGCATGCGTCCCGTGGTCATCCTATTCCTCCAATTCCTCGCCGACGGCGGCGTACCTGCTAAGAGATCCCTTAGGAGCTGAGCTCGCGCTCCACCTGCCGGGTCTCGTAGGTCTCGAGGATGTCGCCCTCCTTGAGGTCCTGGAAGTTGACCAGCACGATCCCGCACTCGAAGCCGCTGGCGACCTCGCGGACGTCATCGTTGAAGCGGCGCAGGCTCTCGATCGTCGTGTCGTAGATGACCGTTCCCTCGCGGACCACGCGAACACGCGCCCCACGTGTGATTTTGCCCTCCGTGACGAAGGATCCGGCGATCGTCCCGATCCTCGACGCTTTGAACAGCTGGCGCACCTCGGCCTGGCCCAGCGGGGTCTCGACCTCTTCGGGGGCCAGCATCCCCTGCATGGCTGCCCGCAACTCCTCGATCGCCCGGTAGATGACCGAGTAGGAGCGGATCTCGACGCCCTCGCGGTCGGCCACCTGGCGGGCGTCGCCGACGGGCCGGACGTTGAAGGCCAGGATGACGCCCTCGGAGGCAGCGGCCAGCATCACGTCGGACTCGTTGATGCCGCCCACGCCGCGGTGGATGATGTTGACGTTGACCTCGTCCTGCGGGAGCTTGGCGATCTCGTCCTCGATCGCCTCGAGCGAGCCGGCGACATCGGCCTTGACGACCAGGCCGAGCTCCTTGACGGTCCCCTCCTGGGCGAGCTTGAAGACATCTTCGAGTGAGACCTTGCGACCCGAGCGGCGCGCCAGGGCCTCCGTCTTCAGCCGGTTGGCGCGCTCGCCGGCCAGCTGGCGGGCGCGGCGCTCGTTCTCGACGACCCGGACGTGCTCGCCGGCCTCGGGCACGCCGTCGAAGCCGAGCACCTCGACCGGCTGGCCCGGCATGGCCCGCTTCATCTTGATCCCGTTGAAGTCGTGCATCGCCCGCACACGCCCGAAGTGTGCGCCCGCGACGAGCGCGTCGCCGACCTTCAGCGTTCCGCGCTGGATCAGGACCGTCACAACCGGGCCCCGGCCCGGGTCGAGCTTGGACTCGATCACCGCGCCCGAGGCATCTGCGCCGGAGTTGGCCTTCAGCTCCTCCAGGTCGGTTACCACCTGGATCGTCTCGAGCAGTGTCTCGAGGCCCTGGTGGGTCTTGGCGCTTACGTCCACGAACTCGATTTCCCCGCCCCACTCCGCCGGCTGCAGGCCGTGCTGGGTCATCTCCGTGCGGACCCGCTCGGGCTGTGCGCCCTCCTTGTCGATCTTGTTGACCGCCACGATGATCGGCACTTCGGCCGCCTTGGCGTGGTCGATCGCCTCCTCGGTCTGGGGCTTCACGCCGTCGTCCGCGGCGACGACGATGACGGCCAGATCGGTGACGCTGGCGCCACGGGCTCGCATCGCCGTGAAGGCCTCGTGCCCCGGGGTGTCAAGGAAGGTGATCTCTTTGTCGGCGTGGTGGACCTGGTAGGCGCCGATGTGCTGGGTTATGCCGCCGGCCTCGCCCGCGACGACCTCGGTCTCGCGGATCGCGTCGAGCAGCGAGGTCTTGCCGTGGTCGACATGCCCCATGATCGTCACGACGGGGGGCCGTTCGACCAGGTCCTGCTCGTCGTCCTGGAATTCGGGCTCGACTTCGACGTCATCGGCGGCATGAACGATTTCGACCTGCTTGTCGAACTCGTCCGCCAGGACCTGGATCGCATCGTCTGAGAGCGTCTGCGTCAGCGTGGCCATCTCGCCCAGGGACATCAGCTTCTTGATGATCTCGGGCACGGCCACGCCGAGGTACTCGGCGACGTCCTTGACCGTCGAGCCGGAGTTGACCCGAATGTCGTCCGTTGCCTCCATGGCCGAGGTATCGATCGGGGCGATCGTGTCGTCATAGGTGCCACGCCTGCGCCGGCCGCGACGCGGACGACGCTGGGGCTGGTTGGATGGGCCGCCCTGCTGGCGACGGGAGGCCTGCGAGTCGATCACCACACGGCGGCGGCCGCCGGGGCCGGTATCGCCGGGGGTCCGCTCGCCGGTGCGCGAGTCACGGGTCGGGCGCACCCGCTCGCCTCCCGGACCGGTGCCGTCTGCCGGTGCGGCGGGTGCCGCCGAGCTGGCTGCGGGTGCCGGTGTGACGGGGGGCGCCGACGCGGCCGGGGTGGGAGTTGGAGGGGACGCGACCGCAGCCGCGGCGGCCGGGGCCGTCGCCGCCGGCGGCGCCTCGGCGGCGGGTTGCGCGGGTGCGCCGTTGCTGGCGGCTGGTCCGCCGACCCCGAGTGCCTTCAGCGCCGCTGACTCCTCGACGGAGGACGCGGCGGCCTTGGCCTCGATACCGGCAGCCTTCAGCTTCACGAGCAGTTCCTTGCTCGTGAGCCCCTGCTCCTTGGCGATCTCATGTACGCGCTTCTTGCTCATCGACCTATCGATTCTACGAGCTTGGGGTCAAGCGAGACCTTTGCACGCAGGGCGCGAGGGATCCCACCACGCCGGATCGCTTCAGCCGTACACTCGGGGCTGGGCAGATCCGAGCCGGCCGAACGGTGCAGGTAGGCGCCCCGGCCGTGCATGGTGTTCGCAACGTCAAGTACGGCGGCGGCCGGCGCTCCTGACGAGCCCGGGGACAGCGCGATGCGAATCAGCTCCGGCTTAGGCGCGACCACTCCACATCCGACACATCGGCGTCGTGGCGGCCGGCAGCCCGGAGGGCTGTGCCGGGGGGCTATGTCGTCTGCTCCTCGGCGGCGTCCTCATGCGCCTGCTCGGGTGCCTGCGCCGCCTCCTCAAAGACCGCGGCGGGTGACTCCTCCGCGGTGCTCTCGATCGGCAGATCATCCTCAGGCGCGGCCTCGGCTTCAACGGCATCGGTCGGCTGCTCGGGGTCGGCTGCGCCCGGCGGGTCGGGTGCGTCTCCGCCCTGGGCCGCCGAGAGGTCGGCGATGTTGTCGCTCTCGATGCCGGCCAGGGCCTGGTGCGAGTCCAGGCCGCAGTAGCGGGAGTTCGGCAGAGCGGCGTTCGGGCAGCGGCGGCCGTTGGAGAGGATCGCCGCGCAGCGGCCCTGGACCTCCTCCTCCTCGTAGCCGTGCTCGGCCTCCTCGGCCGCGAACTCGGTCTCCGAGCGGATGTCCACGCGCCAACCCGTCAGGCGTGCCGCAAGGCGGGCGTTCTGACCTTCACGGCCGATCGCCAGCGAGAGCTGGTCGTCGGGCACGATCACGGTCGCCTGCTTGGCCTCGTCGTCGACCAGCACCTCACGGACGCGCGCCGGCGAGAGCGCCTTGGCGACGAACCGGGCCGGCTCGTCGTTGAAGGGGATGATGTCGATCTTCTCGCCACGGAGCTCGGACACGACCATCCGCACGCGAGAGCCACGCGGGCCGACGCAGGCGCCGACGGGGTCGACCCCGTCGGTGTTCGAGACGACGGCGATCTTCGAGCGGTAGCCCGGCTCACGCGCAACATTGGCGATTTCGACGAGCCCGTCGGCGATCTCGGGGACCTCCAGCTCGAAGAGCTTCTTGATCAGCTCGGGGTCGCGTCGCGAGACGATGATGGCGGGACCCTTGGTGGAGGGTGAGACCTCCTTGATGACCGCCTTGATCCGCTGTGAGTGGTCGTAGCGCTCGCCGTCGACCTGCTCGGACTTGGGCAGCAGCGCCTCGACGCGCTCGCGCAGCTGCACGAGCGTGTAGCGGGAGTCCGACTGCTGGACGATGCCGGTGATCAGCTCTCCCACGCGGTCGCGGTATTCCTCATACATCATGTCCCGCTCGGCCTCGCGGATCCGCTGGAGGATCACCTGCTTGGCGGTCTGCGCGGCGATCCGGCCGAAGTCGTCCGGGGTGACGTCCTGCTCCTCGATCTGATCGCGGTATTCGGCGAACTTCTTCGGGTCGATTTCCGGTTCCTCGGGTTCACGCATCTCGCCCGTCTCAGGGTCGATGGTCGTTTCCTCGTCGATCGTCTCCACGATCAGGTGCGCCTCGAGGCGCTCCGGGATGATCAGTTCGATGACGCGGAAGTCGGCCGTCTCGCGGTCCATCTCCACGCGGGCGTACTTGGCGGAGTCGGGCTGCTTCTTGTAGGCCGAGAGCAATGCGTCCTCCAGCGCGATCATCAGCTTCTCGGGCTCGATCCCCTTCTCGCGGGCGAGCGCGTGCATGGCCTCAAGGATTTCGCGTGACATGGGCGGAAGAGCTCCTTAATCCTCGATCAGGTTCGAGCGTCGGATCTCCGAGTAGGGGATCGCGATGACGCCCCCGTCGGCGGCCAGCGTGACCTCGTCCTCAGACGCTCCCACGAGCTCTCCGGTGAAGCTCCGAGCGGCACGCGTCTCGGCGTCGCTGGGCGCTCCCACGGGACGCGGGTGGCGCGTACGGACACGTGCCTTGCGCCCCACGAAGCGGCGAAAGTGAGCCGGCTTCGTCAGCGGGCGCTCGCTACCGGGCGAGGAGACCTCGAGCGAGTAACGCTCGCGCATGTCGTTGAGCAGCATCGTGACGCGCTCGCAGAGTTCAAGCGTGACCCCGTCAGGGTGATCGATGAAGACGCGCAGGCAGCGTCCGCCGAGCACCTCGGCGAGGAGCACCTCGACGTCGGGCTCGTTGGTCGCAAGCCGGGTTTCGATCTCTGTCTGGATGGGAGTCATGGGTGTTTCCGTTCTGGGTCCTTACGCAAAAAAAGCGGGCGGGCGCCCACTCTCGGTCCTGCTACCGGCACCTGCGTACCGGCACGAAAGCTGTCCGCCGAGCATAGCATCGGCGCGCATCGCCGGTGCATGATCAGGCCCGTTCGGCGTCCCTGCGGGCGCGGTCCCGGTAGTGCCGATAATCCTCGCGCTCGGGTCTCAGCGACGAGGCCAGAGCGAGCGGCTTGCAGGCCTCCCTGTGGCGGCCGAGCTTCTGCATCGAGCGACCCAGGCAGAACAGCGCGTAGTCGTTGGTCGGGGACTCCGCCGCGATCGCCTCGAACTCGGCCGCCGCGCTCTCGTAGTGGCGCGCGTGGAACAGCGCCCGCCCCAGCGCCTCGCGGATCGATGCCTTGTCCGGCTCGAGGTCTCGCGCCCGTTTGAGGGGCACGATGGCCGCCTGATGGTCGCCGTGCTCGAGCAGTGTGCGACCTCGTTGGTAGAGCTCGTATACGCCCTCCATCGACCCAACTCTAGTGGGCCCGGCGCAGCCCCTCAACGGTGTCCAGGATCGCCACCGCAACCTGCTCCTTGCCGGCGCGGGGAACGTGGCTCTCACCACCCTCGCTTCCGTTCGGGGCGGTCAGGATCGTCACCTCGTTGTGGGGTGAGTCAAAGCCGATGTCACTGCGCGAGATGTCATTGACGACAACCGCGTCCAGACGCTTGCCGGACAGCTTCATCCGGCCGTGCTCGATCGCCTGCTCGCCGTGCTCGGCGGCGAAGCCGACCAGCGTCTGGCCCGGGCGCCGTTGGGATGCCAGGCTGCCGATCACGTCCTTGGTCGCCTCCAGGCGCAGCTCGAGTTCGCTGCGCCCCTGCTTCTTGATCTTGCCGGCCTGAGCCTCGGCCGGCGCGAAGTCGGCCACGGCCGCGGCCATCAACAGGACGTCGCAGCGTGCGAACTCGCGCTCGCATGCCTCTCCCAGTTCGGCGGCGGTCCGGACATCCAGCCGGGCGACCCCATGGGGTCCCGGGAGGACCACGTTGGCGGCGATCAGCGTGACGCTCGCGCCGCGACGGTGGGCCGCCTCGGCGAGCGCCAGGCCCATCCGCCCGGAGGAGTTGTTACCGATGTAGCGGACGCTGTCGATCGGCTCGCGTGTGCCGCCCGCCGTCACCAGCACGTTCAGTCCGTTCAAGCTTCCCACCGTCCCCTGCCCGGCTTCGAGCAGCGCGATCTCGCAGGCCTTCAACAGCTCCGCCGGTTCGGCCAGCCGCCCGACTCCCTGCTCCCCCTTCGATGCCAGGCGGCCCTCCTGCGGATCGATGACGATCGTTCCCCGCTCGCGCAGCGTTGCCACGTTGGCCCGGGTGGCGGCGTGCTCGTACATCTGGTCGTTCATCGCCGGCGCCACGAGCAGTGGGCAACGGGCCGCCAGGGCGCAGCTGGTGAGCATTCCGTCGGCCAGGCCGCCGGCCAGCTTGGCGAGCGTGTTGGCCGAGGCGGGGGCCACGAGCATGACGTCGGCGTTGCGGACGAGCTCGAGGTGGCTGATCGGCTCGTGATCGGGCAGCCCCTGATCCGGGAAGGCCCCGCGCATCGGATCGCGCGTGAACTCCTCGACGAGGACCGGTGCACCTGTCAGCGCGGCGAAGGAGACGCCTCCGACGAACCTCTGGCTGGTCGGTGTCTGAACGACGCGCACCACATGCCCCTCGGCCGTCGCGAGGCGCACGAACTCGAGCGCCTTGTAGGCGGCGATGCCGCCGGTGACGCCAAGCAGAATCCTCATAGCTCAGGTTGTAGAGGGCCCATGCCGTGAGCGCAACCGGCGGGTCAGGGATTGCCCGGCCGCAGAACCGGCGACGGGGACCGCACACGAGCGAGCGAGGACGCAGAAATGCGCCGGGCTCGCGGCTACCTGTAGTGGTACTTCATCTTTCCTGCTGCTACCTCCTCGAGGGCGATCGTGAGGTAGTTTTTCGAGCCCGATTCGATCATCGGAGGCGGGAACTCGTCGAAGGTCCCCTCGCCGAGGTTGTGGTAGTAACTGTTGATCTGCCGGGCGCGCTTGGCGGCGACGATCACGCTGGCGTAGTTCGAGTCGACCTGCTCGAGAAGGAGGTCGATGCGGGGGGAGATCATGTTTCGGGGGCGCCTCTCTGTCCGGGTGGGTGCAGACTCAGTCTAGCTGCAGGTGTCAGTGGAGCTCGGTGGCGACGATCGCGGTGAGCTCCTCCAGCGCGTCCTCGAGGCGGTCGTTGACGACGACGTGGGCGAACTCCGGTTGGGCGGCCAGCTCGCTTTCGGCGACGGCGAGGCGGCGCGTCACCTCCTCCTTCTCGTCCGTTCCACGGCCGACCAGCCTGGTTCGCAGCGCCTCCAGCGAGGGGGGCGCGATGAAGACCTGAACCGCCTCGGGCATGGCGGCACGGACCTGGCGGGCCCCCTGGACCTCGATCTCGAGGACGATCGGAACGCCGTCGCTGACCCGGCGGTCCAGCTCGGAGCGAAGCGTCCCGTAGCTGCGCCCTGCGTAGTCGGCGTGCTCGACGAAGTCCCCCTCCTGCACCCGCCCGTCGAAGTCCTCGCGGCTGAGGAAATGGTAATCGACGCCGTCCTCCTCACCCGGGCGGGGCGCGCGGGTCGTCGCGGATACGGAGAGCTCGAGCTGGGGCAGGCGCTCGCGCAGTCCCCTGATCAGGGTCCCCTTGCCGACCCCCGAGGGTCCCGTTATGACGAACACGCGCGCCACGGCCACAGGACCCTAGTGAGCGGTGCGGAGGAAACCTCAGAACCGTCGAGGTGGACGCCGGCTCACGCCGCCCGCCGAGGTCCTGCTAGTGGTGGAGAAGGGAGATGAGCTCCGAGCGCTGGCGCTCGGAGAGGCCGCCGATGGTCTTGCTCGGCGCGATCCGGCAGTGGACCAGGATCTTGTTGACCTTGACGCGCCCGTACTTCGGGACCGCCAGGAGCATGTCGAAGACCTTGGCCGTCTCGACGTACTCGGGGGGATCGCTCAGCAGTTGGTGGATCGAGCGTCGCCCGGACTTCAGGTCGCGCTTCAGTTGGGCCCGCTGGATACGGATCTCATTGGCCCTCGCGAGCGCATCCATCCTCTGATTGAGAGACCTCTCTGGGGTCGTCGAAGTGCTCGTGGAGCCCGTCGGGCCGGTCGCCGTCACCATGGGCGGCGAGTCTACACACCGGAGCGCGTCGATCAAGAAAACCTCCCGAATTCACCTCGACCTCAGCTTCAGGTAGAGGTGAATCGAGGTTGGTGGATGGTGCCAATCGATGTTTGCAGGGGTTTTTGGCCTCCTTAGAGCAGCCCCCTGGCGACCCTCCCGCCCGCGGCTGGATCACGGAAGCTCTCGGTCCCGACCGCCACCAGAGTGGCTCCCACATCGAGCAGTTGGCGCGCATCGGAGGAGCGCTGAACCCCGCCCATTCCCACGACGGGAATCTCGATCCGGCGCGCGACGGCGGCGACCTGGGCCAGGGCGACCGGCCGGATCGCCGGCCCCGAGAGCCCTCCCGTGCCGCCACCGAGCCATGGCGTGCCGCCCGATGAGCCGGGCGCGAGGGCCAGGGCGCGCAGCGTATTGATCAGCGAGACGGCGTCCGCTCCGCCCGCCTGGGCCCCCAGTGCGCACTGCGGGACGTCCGCGGCGTTGGGCGTCAGCTTGACGATCAGCGGCTTTCGGGTCAGTCCGCGGACCCCTGCCACGACCGCCTCGAGCTGCGCCGGGTCCGCGCCGATGTCAAGGCCCGTCCTGACGTTCGGGCAGGAGACGTTGAGCTCGATCGCCGAGATCTCGCTGCGCGCATCGCATGCCTCCACCAGAGCCGCCAGTTCCTCGACCGTCGAGCCCATCACGTTCGTGATCAACGGCACCGGATGAGCCCCGCCGTCCTGCGAGCAGCTCGGGTCGCACCGCATCCCCGAGATCTCCGGCAGGTCCTCGCGCAGGTAGCCCTCGAGGCCCCTGTTGGGAAGGCCGATCGAGTTGATCATGCCCGCAGGTGTCTCCCAGAGCCGTGGCGGGGGGTTGCCCGCCCGGGGCTCCAGGGTGATCGTCTTGGAGACGTAGGCGGCGAACGGGAAGGCATCCCCGAGCCCGTCGCCGAACGCCCGTCTCGCAGCGATCGCATCGAAGGTCCCCGAGCCGTTGATCACGGGATGGGCGAGGCGCAGCCCGCAGAAATCGACGCTCATGCGGGCGCCCCGGCATGGGCCTCGATGTGCTCGAGATCGGCGCCGTCGATCACCGGGCCGTCCACGCAGACCCGCAGATATCCGCCGCCCCGCCTGGGCACCACGCACCCGTAACAGGCGCCGAAGCCGCAGGCCATGCCCGCCTCCAGCGCGAGCTGGGCCTGGACGCCGGAGCGCTCGCATAGAGCCCTCACGCCCTCGAGCATCCCGGCCGGTCCGCAGGAGTAGACGACCGCCGAGGGACCGCGCTCGAGCTCCGCCGTGAGCAGGTCGGTGACCAGTCCGTGATGGCCCGCCGAACCGTCGTCCGTGGCGATCTGAGCCCCCCGCAGCAGCGCGGCCCCGGGAAGCCTCGAGCGGTCGCGGAACCCCAGTAGGACGGTCGTCTGGATTCCCTCCTCCTCGAGCTGGTCCTGGAGGATCGCCAGTGGAGCGATGCCCACGCCTCCTCCCGCGAGGATCGCACGTCGGCCCTCCTGCGGCGCGGTGAAGCCCCGGCCCAGTGGGCCTGTGACGAAGATCGGGTCACCCGCCTGCAGCTCGCTGAGGCGACGGGTCCCCGGCCCGACGTCCTCCAGCAGGTAGTGCGCCTCCCCGTCGGCCATGCGGGCGATCGAGAAGGCCCGCGGCAGGAACGGGCGCTCGGCCTCGCCTCCCCCCCATCGCTCGGCCGCCGCGAGCATCGCGAACTGGCCCGCGGCGGGCGGGGGGCCGTGCGGGTCGGCCACACGCAGCACCCGGTAGACCCCGAGCTGATCGATCCCGGTGACCTCGAGCTGGCGGCGCCCGAACGGGGCGCTCGCCGGGCCGGGCCGGCTCACGCTACGACGGCTCCGCCTGGAGGAGCCGACGGTGCTCTCCGCTCGGTCCCGTGGAGATCCTGCAGGCAGATGACATCGGGCTCACCATCCTGGTCGGCACGCGAGATGGCACGAGCGGCCGAGACCCCCGCCGAGAGCGTCGTCAGGCAGGGGATGCCGTGGCTGACGGCCGCACGACGGATCTCGTGCCCGTCCGTTCTCGCGCCGACCCCCGTGGGTGTGTTGACGACGAGATGGACGTCTCCTCGTTCGATCCAGTCCACCACGTGCGGGGAGCCCTCGCCGATCTTGTTGAGCGTCTCCACGGGCACACCCATCCTCGAGATCGCCTCGGCCGTGCCGCGGGTTGCGACGATACGGAAGCCGCAGTCATGGAGGATCTGCGCGACGGCGAAGGCCCCCGGCTTGTCCGCATCGGTGACCGTGATGAACGCCGTGCCCTCGCTGGGAAGCGGGACCCCCGCGGCGGCCTGGGCCTTGGCGAAGGCGGTTGGGAAGTCGCGGGCGATCCCCATGACCTCGCCCGTCGAGCGCATCTCGGGCCCCAGAACAGCGTCGGAGCCCTCGAAGCGGTCGAACGGCAGGACGGCCTCCTTGACCGAGATGTGGTCGCCGAAGCCGAGACCCTGGCGCTCCTGGGGCAGGTCCAGCGCGGCGAGGCGCTCGCCCAGCATGATCCTGCAGGCCAGCTTCGCCAGCGGCATGCCCACGGCCTTGGAGACGAACGGGACCGTCCGCGAAGCCCGCGGGTTGGCCTCGATCACGTAGAGCTCGCCCGCGTGGATCGCGTACTGGACGTTGATCAGCCCGACGACCCCGGTCTCGACGGCGATGTCCCGGGTCGCGGCGCGGATCTGCTCGAGCATCTCCTCCCCCAGGGAGTGGGGCGGCAGCACGCAGGCGCTGTCGCCCGAGTGCACACCGGCCTCCTCGACGTGCTGCATGATCCCGCCGATCCAGACGTCCGTCCCGTCGCAGAGGGCGTCCACGTCGACCTCGGCGGAGTCCTCCAGGAAACGGTCCAGGAAGATCTCGCCGCCCTCCCCCGCCTCGCGGCGCAGGTAGTCGGCCAGGCCGTCGTGGGAGTAGACGATCTCCATCGCCCGGCCGCCCAGCACATAGGAGGGGCGGACCAGCAGCGGGAAGCCGACCTCGCCGGCGCAGCGAAGCGCCTGCTCGACCGACCGGGCTGTCGCATAGGCGGGCGCTTTCAACCCCAGGCGAGCCAGCAGCGCACCGAAGCGGCCGCGGTCCTCGGCGAGGTCGATCGAGTCGACGCTGGTGCCCAGCAGCGGGACTCCCGCCTCGACCAGCCCGGCGGCGAGCTTCAACGGTGTCTGCCCGCCGAACTGGACGATCACGCCCGCCAGGCCGGCGGCCACGCCCGACTCGACCCCGACGACGGCCAGGACGTCCTCGAGGGTCAGCGGCTCGAAATAGAGGCGGTCCGAGGTGTCGTAGTCCGTCGAGACCGTCTCGGGGTTGCAGTTGACCATGACCGCGTCCCGCCCGGACTCACGGACGGTCATGGCCGCGTGGACGCAGCAGTAGTCGAACTCGATCCCCTGACCGATCCGGTTTGGTCCCGCGCCCAGGATGATCACCGACTCGCGCGCGCCCCGTTCGACCTCGTGAGCAGGCTCTCCCCTGCCGGCGGGACGCTCCCAGCCGGAGTAGTAGTAGGGCGTCCGCGCCGGGAACTCGGCCGCGCAGGTGTCGACCGAGCGGAATGAGCGCTCGCCCGCGAACGGCGCCTCAGGATCGAGGGCCAGGACGCGCAGCTCGCGCAGGAACCAGAGGTCGATGTGGGTGATCCGGTGGATCTCCTCGATGGCGCTCCCGCGGCGGAGCAGCTCGAGGATCACCTCGTAGCGGCTGGCCCGTGGCGACTCGAGGTCGCCCAGCAGTTCCTCGTCGCTGCGTTCGCCCAGCGAGGGCGGCTTGTCCAGCTCGCGCGAGCGCAGGGCCTTGGCAAAGGCCTGCTGGAATGTCCGCCCGATGGCCATCGCCTCGCCCACCGACTTCATGTGCGTCGAGAGGGTCGTGTCGGTCCCGGGGAACTTCTCGAAGGCGAAACGCGGCCACTTGACGACCACATAGTCGATCGTCGGCTCGAAGCAGGCCGGGGTGACGCCCGTGATGTCGTTGTCGATCTCGTCCAGGCGGTAGCCGACGGCCAGGCGCGCGGCGATCTTGGCGATCGGGAAGCCGGTCGCCTTGGAGGCGAGCGCCGAGGAGCGTGAGACCCGCGGATTCATCTCGATGACCATGATCTCCTCGGTCTCCGGGTTGACGGCGAACTGCACGTTCGAGCCACCCGTCTCGACGCCCACGGCCCGGATCACCGCGATCGCCTGGTCGCGAAGGCGCTGGTAGAGGCGGTCGGTGAGCGTCTGCTGGGGGGCGACCGTGACGGAGTCCCCCGTGTGGACCCCCATTGGATCGATGTTCTCGATCGAGCAGACGATCACCACGTTGTCCGCCCCGTCGCGCATCACCTCGAGCTCGAACTCGCCCCAGCCGATCACCGACTCGTCCAGCAGGATCTGGGAGATCGGCGACACGTCCAGGCCGTGTGAGGCGATTCGCTCGAACTCCTGCTCGCTTCGTGCGATGCCGCCGCCTCGCCCGCCGAGCGTGAAGGCCGGCCGCACGATGCACGGCAGACCCAGCTCGGGGAGGGCCGCCCGCGCCTGCTCGATGCTCGTCGCGATGAAGCTGCGCGGCATCCGCAGGCCCGCACCTTCCATCGTGTCGCGGAACAGTTCGCGGTCCTCAGCGCAGTTGATGGCCTCGTAGTTGGCTCCGATCAGCTCGACACCCAGGCTCTCCAGGGTGCCGTCCTCGTGCAGTGCCTTGGCCAGGTTCAGAGCCGTCTGCCCACCCAGGGTTCCCAGCAGCGCGTCCGGCTGCTCACGTTCGATCACCTTGCGGACGGGCCCGGGAAGGAGCGGCTCGATGTAGGTCGCGTCGGCGAACTCCGGGTCGGTCATGATCGTCGCCGGATTGGAATTGACCAGCACGACCTCATATCCCTCCTCGCGCAGGACCTTGCACGCCTGCACGCCCGAGTAGTCGAACTCGGCGGCCTGCCCGATCACGATCGGCCCCGACCCGAGGATCAGGATCTTGTGGATGTCATCGCGGCGGGGCATCGCTCAGGCGGCCTCCCCGATCCGGCTGAGGAAGCGGTCGAACAGGTAGAGGCTGTCGTGCGGACCGGGTCCCGCCTCGGGGTGGTACTGGACGGTCCCGCCCGCCACGTCGAGCAGTTCCAGTCCCTCGACCGTACGGTCGTAGAGGTTCACGTGAGACAGGGCCGCCGCCCCGAAGTCCGTTTCCCAGCGGACGGGCTCGTCGTCGTCGATCGTCCTCCCGCCGCCGGGCCCGAGCGCGGCGAAGCCGTGGTTCTGGGAGGTGATCTCGACCCGGCCCGTCGCCAGGTCACGGACGGGGTGATTGGCTCCACGGTGCCCGAAGGGGAGCTTGAAGGTGTCGAGGCCCACCGCTCGGCAGAGCAGCTGGTGGCCGAGGCAGATCCCCCAGACGGGCTTGCTGCCGACCACGGAGCGGACCGTCTCGACGATGTAGGAGAGCGCCGCCGGGTCACCGGGGCCGTTGGCAAGGAAGATGGCGTCCGGGTCGCCCGCCAGCAGCTCCTCGGGCGAGCTGGTGCAGGGGTGCAACTCCACACGGGCCCCGCGCTGGACGAGCTCACGGACCATCGAGGCCTTGATGCCGGTGTCGATCACCGCGATCAGCGGCCCATCCCCTCCCTCTCCATGCTTCGAGACCGCTTCGGGAGTGACCACCCGCGCGAGATCCTGACCGGCCATCGGGGGCTCGGCGGCGACCAGTTCGCGCGCCGCGGCCTCGGGAATCGAGTCTCCGAAGACCCCGCCTCGCATCGCCCCGGCATCGCGGATGTGGCGGACCAGGGCACGGGTGTCGACGCCGCTGATCGCCTTCACACCGCAGTCCGTCAGCCAGTCGAGCCAGCCACGCTCGGCCGTCGGGGCATCCTCGTTGTTGCAGGCCTCCCGCATGATCGCCGCCCGGGCCCAGACCCGGTCGGACTCCATCGCTTCTGCGCTGACGCCGTAGTTGCCGATGTGCGGGTAGGTGAAGGAGATGAGCTGCCCGGCGAAGGACGGGTCGGTCATCGATTCCTGGTAGCCGGACATGCCGGTCGTGAAGACGACCTCTCCCACGGCATGGCCCTCGGCGCCGCAGACCTCGCCGTCGAAGCGCGCGCCATCCTCCAGCAGAACGTAGCCCCGTTCGCGGCCCATCTCAGATGACCAGGGCCTGGATCGCCTTGAACTCGGGTGTCCCCGCGCGCTCCAGCAGCTCGAACAGGACGGCCTCGACGCTCGTCACGACGGCCCCCGAACGATCGAGGCGCTCGAGACCCCGGGTGTAGTCGAGCTCGTTGCGCGAGCCGACGGCATCGGCGGGGATGTGGACCTCGACCCCTTGTTGCAGGAGGTCGTGGACGGTCTGGCTGACGCAGACGTGGGCCTCGATCCCGCAGACGATCACCTGGTCACGGCCGTCCAGACGGAAGCCCTCGGCCCGGACGGCCGAGAAGACCGTCTTCTCGATCAACCGCTCGTCCTCGAGCCCCACCTCCAGTGCGGTGTGACCCAGGCCTTTGGGGTACTGCTCGCTGACCAGCACCGGGACATCCAGGATCCGCGCCGCCCGCACCAGCTTGGAGCACTGCGCGGCCACATCGTTGAAGGTCCGGTAGGAGCGGAAGCCCTCCTGGACGTCCACGACGACCAGCAGCGCCCGGTCGCGGGAGAGCAGGCCCATCAGCCCTCCGCCATCGCGGGAGCCCGGTCGCGGTGCGCGACCCCACCGGCGGCGATCGTCAACAGCACCCGTCCCTGGAGCCGCCGTCCGGCGAAGCAGCAGTTCTCCGAGCGGCTCTCCCAGCCGTGCTCGCCGGCCACCCACTCGGCCTCCAGGTCGAGCAAGGTCAGGTTGGCCTGCTCACCCACCGCGATGGTCGCGTTGGACAAGCCGAACAGCGCCGCTCCGGCCGTCATCCGCTCCACCAGCAGGCCCAGGTCGAGGATCCCCGGAAGGACCAGCCCCGTGTAGATCGCCGCGAAGGCCGTCTCCAATCCGGTGGTGCCCATCGGGGCCTGCTCGAACGGAACCTCCTTCTCATCGCGGGCATGGGGAGCGTGGTCCGTCGCGACACAGTCGATCGTCCCGCTGCGCAACCCCTCGATCAGCGCCTGGCGGTCGGACTCTCGTGCCAGGGGCGGGTGCATCTTCATCCGCGTGTCCAACCCCCGGACGTCCTCCTCGGTCAGCAGGAGGTGATGCGGGGAGACCTCGCAGCTGACCCGGAAGCCCTGCGCCTTGCCCGCTGCCACAGCTTCGACGGAGGCCGCGCAGCTGAGGTGCTGGAAGTGGATCCGCCCGTCCTCATACCCGGCCAGGGCGACGTCCCTCCCGACCATCGTCGACTCGGCGATCGTCGGGATGCCGCCGACCCCCAGCGCCGCGCTGACGACCCCCTCGTGCATCGCGCCGCCCCGAGACAGGGTCGGGTCCTCCTCGTGCAGGGCGAGGACGCCCCCGCAGAGCCGCTGGTACTGAAGCGCCTTGCGCAGCATCCCCGCGCTCACCACCGGCCTTCCGTCATCGGTGAACCCGAGGGCGCCCTCCTCGGAGAGCTCGGCCATCTCGGTGAGCTGCTCGCCCTGCAGTCCCCGGGTGATGGCCGGCAGGAAACCCACCGGGATACGCGCCTGGCGAGCGGCACTGTCGCGCAACGAGCGCAGCAGCGGAGCGGAGTCCAGCACCGGATCGGTGTTGGGCATCGCGATGACGCCGCCGTATCCGCCCGCGGCGGCTGCTCTCGTGCCCGTCTCGAGGTCCTCCTTGTGCTCCTGGCCCGGTGCCCTCAGGTGGACATGCGGGTCGAAGAAGGCCGGAAACAGGCGCCTGCGCCCCTCGCCGAGGACGACCTCCTCGTTCTCGGAGGGGGTCAGCGTCCCGGCCTCGCCAAGCTCGGCGATCACCCCGCCACGGAGGCGGACGTCCACGCGCCCGTCCATCTCGGTCCGGGGGTCGAGCGCCAGAACGTCTCGCAGGAGCATCTCAGCCGGCGTCCCGGGGCCGCCGAGGAGTGGTGCGGGACGGCTCATCTCGTCGCCACCCCGCCCAGGGTCGCCTCGTCGGGGAGCGAGCTCTCGCCACCCGGCTCGCCCGCCGTGCGGATCGACCGCCGGGCGTGCTCCGGCGAGGAGCTCGTAGAGGACGGCCATCCGCACCACCACACCCGCCTCGACCTGTGCGGTGATCACCGCCTGGGGGGAGTCGACCACCTCACCGGAGAGCTCCACTCCGCGGTTGACCGGGCCCGGGTGCATCAGCACCTGGCGGGCGTTGAGGCGCCGGCCGTTGATCTGATACCAGGAGGCATACTCGCGCAGCGAGGGGACCCATGTCTCGTTCATCCGCTCGTGCTGCATCCGAAGCGCATAGACGATGTCCGCTCCGTCCAGCTCCTCGAGGTCGAAGCGGACCTCGCAGCCAAGCTCCTCGATGCCCCTCGGGAGCAGCGTCGGTGGCCCGGCGACCGTCACCTTGGCGCCCATCCGCTGGAAGGCCAGGATGTTCGAGCGCGCCACCCGGGAGTGCGCCACGTCCCCCACGATCCAGATGCTGGCCCCGTCGATGCCACCCAGGCGGCGCCGCAGCGTGTAGACGTCCAGCAGCGCCTGCGTGGGATGCTCATGCTTGCCGTCTCCCGCATTGACGATCGCGGCGCTGCACCAGCGCGAGACCAGCTCGGAGGCACCTGCCCAGGGCGTCCGCAGGACGATCGCATCAGGCTTGTGAGCACTCAGCGTCAGGACCGTGTCCTTCAGGGACTCACCCTTCTCGACGCTCGAGCCGCTGGCGGCGAAGTTGACGACGTCCGCCGAGAGGCGCTTGGCGGCAAGCTCGAACGAGCTCCGGGTGCGCGTCGACGCCTCATAGAAGAGGTTCAGGACCATCCGGCCCCTCAGAGCAGGAACCTTCTTGATCTCCCGGTCGGAGACCTCCGCGAACCGCTCCGCCTGGGTGACGATCCGTTCGATGCCGCCCGGTCGAGTTCCTCGATCGAGAGCAGGTGGTTCATGCCTCCACCTCGCTCATCAGCTCGCCCACCGGGCCCGCGATCGCGACCTCGTCCACCCCGTCCAGCTCGCGCAACCGAACATGCACGTGCTCCGAGCGCGAGGTCGGCAGGTTCTTGCCCACATAGTCCGGGCGGATCGGAAGCTCGCGATGGCCGCGGTCGACCAGAACCGCCAGCTGGACCCGCTCGGGACGGCCGTAGTCGAACAGGGCATCGATCGCGGCGCGGATCGTCCGGCCCGTGAAGAGGACGTCATCGACGATCACCACAGTCATCCCGGTGATGTCGAAATCGATGTGGGACGCGTGGAGAACGGGAGCGTCGGGCCGCGTCGAGACGTCATCCCGGTAGAAGCCGATGTCAAGGTCCCCCAGCGCCACCTCGGCGTCAAGCAGGTTCTCGAGTTGAACGTGCAGCCGCTGAGCCAGGAATGCACCGCGACGGTGAATGCCCACGAGGGCGGGAACACGATCACCCGGGTTGCGCTCGATGATCTCGTGCGCGATTCGCGTCAGTGCCCGCTGCAGGTCCTCCTCGCGGAGAACCACCTTCTCGTCGCTTTCCATCGTTTCCTTCCTGGCCTCTCGGGACCGGGTTAAAGGAGCAGGACCGAATCTATCAGGGCGCCGCGACAACCTCCGAAGGGGCATCGTCTGACTCCCTCGGCGGCTGCTCCCGCGACCGGCGATCCGACCAGCGCACCAGGGTCGCCTCGCCGCGCTCCGGGAAGGGAACCTCGATCGTGTCGAAATCCCGCGGCGCCTCGGTCGCCGCGAAGACGGCCCTGGCCTCATCGCGAAGCTCGCCGCCGTGATAGCGCCCCGAGATGTGGCTCAGGGCAAGCAGGCGGGCCTCGGCGTCCCGTGCGACCTCGGCCGCCTGACGTGCCGTGCTGTGCGAGGTCTCGGCGGCCCTGGCGGACTCCTCGCCGAGGAAGGTCGCCTCATGGATCAGCACGTCGGCCTCATGCGCCGCGACAACCAGCGCCTGAGCGGGAGTGGTGTCGCCCGAGATGACGATCTTGCGGCCCTTCCGGGGCGGGCCCGTGACCTGCTCGGGGCGGACATCCCCGACCATCTCACCCCGCTGGAGGGTCCCGAAATCCCGTCCCGGCGTGACACCCAGTGCCTGGGCCGCGACCGGGTCGAATTCACCAGGACGGTCCTCCTCGAGCAGGACATAGCCGTAGGCCTGCCTCTCACCGTGGCTCACCGGCACCGACGCGATCCTGTACTCCCGTCGCTCGACCTCGTCCCAGCGCTCGAGCTCGATCATGCTCAACCGGTATGGGAGGCGGCGGCCGATGACACCCAGCATCGTGTCCATCAGCGCCCTGATGCCCGGAGGCCCGTAGACGGTCATCGGCTTGTCCCGGTCTCGCAGAGCGAACGACTTGAGCATCCCCGGGAGCCCAAGCCAGTGGTCCGCATGGAAGTGGGTGATGAAGACTGCATCGAGGTCGGGCAGGCCGATCGAGCGCATCAGCTGGCGCTGCGTTCCTTCGCCGCAGTCGAACAGCAGCTTCTCGCCACCCCTCTGGATCACCGTCGCCGGCAGGCCCCGGCGCGAGCTGGGCACAGACCCGCCCGTCCCGGCGAAGAAGATCGAGAGATCCATGGTCGCTACGGTAGCGCCGCGGGGAGCTCTCCGATCGACTCGAGGACAAGCTCGGCGCCGGCCAGGACCGCGGGGTCCGGCGGATATGCCCGGTTGGGTATCGCCACCACTCCCAGACCCGCAGCGATCGCTGAGCGGATCCCCGCTCCGGAGTCCTCGATCGCCACACAGCAGCCGACCGCTGCGCCAAGGCGACGTACCGTCTCCAGGTAGACGTCGGGGGCCGGCTTTCCCGCCCTCACCTCTTCGGAGGAGGTGCTCGCCTGGAAGCAGCCCGCCCACCCTGCCAGCTCGAGGACCAGGTCGATCGTCTCCCGGTTCGACGAGGAGGCCAGGCCCAAGGGGTAGCGTCCCGCCAGCGCCCCGACGACCTCATCCGCCCCTGGGATCAGCGGCAGCTCCGCCCGGTAGCGATCGGCCAGGCCCCCGGCAACCGCGGTCGAGATCTCCTCGGGCTCCATCGCCAGACCCAGCTCGTCCCGCATATAGGCGGTCCACTCGGTTGAGCTCATCCCCAGCATCTCGGTCTCGGCAGCCGCCGTCCATCGGCCGCCTCGCCCGAGTGAGACTTCACGCTTGACCGCCGACCAGACCTGCTCGGATTCGAGCAGGACACCATCCAGGTCGAAGACGACCGCGGAGACCTCCCTCTCCAGCGAAACCACCGCGACAGTCTAGGTCTGCCCTCCCGGTCCACGCAGCCATCCGCCCCCGCTCAGGGTCTATGCTCAGGCCTGCGCCGGGAGGGAGAGGTCCTCTCCCAAAGGCCAGGCGCCCGTAGCTCAGTGGATAGAGCGCTCGCCTCCGGAGCGAGAGGTCGCAAGTTCGAATCTTGCCGGGCGCGCTCTCTTCATGGCTCTGGCAAGCCGATTCTTGTGAGTGGGGGGAGCGTCCCTCGAACCACCTCGTCGCAAATGATGGTTCGTCTGCCACCAACTGCCACAACCAGGGTCCAGCTTTGTCAGCCCGAAGCCTTCGGCTCGCGCGCCTGGCGCATCGAGATCATCTCCTCGTCGATCCCCCGTTATGTCGTACGAGGGTCTAGCTACCTCACAGAGACACCCTCTACGCGGTCGGACCGCGGGCGTGTTTCAACGGCTGGCCCACCCTCAACGAGCGCCTGGAGCTGCACCTTCTCACCATCGTCGCGGCGCATCGCCTGCGTGTAGACGCGGAGCGTCAACGCGGAACTGGTCGTGTTGAACTTCTGGTACGTGGCCCCGCCGCGCACCGAGTTGTTCGGGGTGCTCTCCCGCTCGATGAAGCTGCTCACGTCGTCGACCAGGTCGTCGTACTTCTCGCGGTCCTCATCGGAGAGCGAGCCGCGCTGATACGCAGCCCATCCCTCGGCCGTTCGGACGTTCCCTGGAGGGAGGTCCTTGAAGCTCGCCATGCAGCCAGTCTCACACGACCGCCGGTCGTGCCATGCGTCTCACCGGCGCGACAATCGCAGGGCTTGACTCTTCGGCCGTGCGGACCCCTAGGCTGTCCAACTTGACGGGTATACCCAAGGCGGCTATGACCAGATGATGAGGGCAGCCGAGTGAGTCTGCGAGACCGGATAGCACAAGCCGTACGCGAGGACCTCGGCTGGACCGACGAGGGCCGCGAGCGAAAAGCCAAAGAAACGGCAGAGCGTAGGCAGCGGGTCGAGCTCGACGCAGCACGGAAGGCGAACACGTTCGCCGGGATCTATCTGAACGGCGATGTCGTCGAGAGCAGCCAAGGCGGAGGCCCCGTAAAGGGCGCAAGGGCCTATGTCGAATCGGCGGGTAACATCAGCCAGCGCGCGACGCTTCCCCGGGTCCTGCTGACGGGGCCGTTCGCGTTCGGGATACCGAAGGACTTCGATCACCGCGAGCTGTACCTGCTCATCGAGGGCGAAGGATGGGGTGTCAGCGTCAAGGTCCCGCCCGACCAGGGGGCGCAGGCGCGCGAGTTCATGATGAAGGTCAACGCCGCCGCAGGACGATGAGCACCGAGCAGGAGCCGCCTGCATCGAGCGAAGAGTCGAGCAACGCACGCTGGTTCACGGTCCCGCTCGGAGGCGCCATCGTCGTAGCCATCGCCGTCTTGTTCCTCCACGGCAACCTCGACCGGACCCTCTACCCGGTCGGCCTGAACTACCACGAATGCGCCCGCAACGGGCTCGGCGCGACGTTCTGCGGCAAAGAACTCGACGAATACCGGGCGCGAGTCGAAGCGATCAAAGTGAAGGGCCAGGAAGCCCAGACGAGCCTCGAAGAATCCGAGAAGCGTTCCGAAGAAAGGGCCGAAACGGAAAAGACCGACCGCGAATACCGCGAACGCCAGGACCTCGAAGGGAAGCTCGCCCGCGAGAAGCGGCTCACCGAAACCGAACCGTCAGGGTCCTTCGGCTACGACCTGGCCGTGAGCGAATACGAAGCGACTCGGGCAGAGATCAACCAGCTCCGAGCGCAACATCCCTAAGCCCGTCCGGTCGATGCCGGGCCCAGTGCGCACCCTGGGATTTGCAGTTGGCGAGCAGCCGGTCTGCCACACCGGTTAGCCTCAAACGGCATGGGGGCGAAATGCTTCTGCGGATGCGGCCGAACGATCCCGATGCGCAAGCTAGCTCGAGGGTCGCACAACAACGCCGGCCATGAGGTCGCTAAGCACATCGCCTGGCTACGGGATGGACTAGCTGAGGCAAACGCGACGCCGGACGCAGAAGAACAGCGGTGGCTCGAGGAAGGCGACACGATCCTTGAAGTGCTTGCAGATGCCACACACGGCGACCTGAAGCATCCGAATCTGGTTGCCATCGCCGAATGGCGAAAGGAAGGACGGGCTGCCGAAAGGGAGTTCAAGCGCCGGCGTCTTGATCGGAAGCTGACATTCGGACACCTTGTGCGGAGGGGCGCAGACCCCGTTGAGGCTGCGGGAGCCGCAATAGCTGCCGACAGGAACTATCCGAGGGCGGATTCCTAGGGTAGAGGTCGAGTCGACTGCTCGGCCTCCGCAAGCCGTTCGTTAGCCCGCTCGACCGACTTCGCGAGTATCCGGTTCCGGACGTTGCTCGGGGTCGAGAGCCCTGAACTTTTGAGGGCGGCCGGGGTGGCTCGGCGTGGACCCTGCCGGCGTCTGGTGGCGGGTCGTGGGATACTGGGGGTGCGATGGCGCTGACGCGGACCGTCGAAGTTCGTATTGAGACCGCGATCGCCCGACCGCCTGAGGAGGTCTGGGCATTCGCGTCTGACATGGAGCGCTTGCCGGAGTGGATCGGGGAGTTTCGAGCCGTGACCAAGGAGTCGCCGGGGCCGACGGCGGAGGGCACGGTCTTTCGCTACACGATCGATCCTGGCGCCCGGTCTAGCAGCCTGGAGCTGACTGAGTGGACGGCCGGAAGGCGGGTGGCGTGGGACGGCCCACCGCTCGCTATGGGCGTCGGGGCGGCTCGCCCGCGCGGATTCTTCGAAGTACTGGACGCTGGCGACGGTCGAACGCAGGTCGTGGTCTCCTACCGCCCTGAGTTGCATGGGGCGGCCGTCCTGCTGGCTCCTGTGTTGAGACGGTGGCTGCGCAGGCAGCGGCGTGCAGACGGCGATCGGCTGCGAACTCTCCTGGAGCGCTCCAACCACCCGGGAGCGGAGTAGGCGATGTCGCGTTCTCCTGAGCAAGAGGTCGCAAGTTCGAATCTTGCCGGGCGCGCTCTCATTCTCGGCTTTCTAGAGCTCTTTTCAGCCGGGCTCTTGCGCGCGAGTCCACGACTACCTGCCCCGTCGCCCCGCGCGGCATCGGACGTCGCCTCGTCGGATCGCCTCCACTACGTGGAGTCCCTCCCACTCCTACGGGGCCGCGTTTCAGGGAACTCGGATCAGGAACTGACAGCCGTAGAGAACCGGCTCGAGCCCGACTTCCCGTGCGAAGTCGTCGACGGCGCGCTTGACGCCGTCTTCCCACCAGCCACGCACGCCATAGTCGTCGCCGGCGAGGATCCCGCCCGGCCGGATCAGTGCGCGGAAGTTCTCGAGGTCTCGTTTGACGGCGTCGTAGGTGTGGTCTGCGTCGATGTAGATCCAGTCGAACCGCTGCTCGCCCAGCTCCACGGCGGCCTGTTGTGAGTCCATGCGAAGCATCACGACCCGCCCGTCACGGCACTGTCGCGAGAACCGCCCCGCCACCGAGTCATGGATGCTCTGCATCCTGTCCTCGCCTCCGCTACGTCCGCCGTAGGCGGCACGCTCATACCCGGGCTTCTCAAAGGCGGTCCAGGGATCGACCAGGTAGAGCTTCTGCGGCCGGTTGAACCTGAGCAGCTGGGCCGAGAAGTCGCCTTTCCAGACGCCAACCTCGGCACCGGTCCCGCGCCGCGGAAGGTGGGCCATCAGCCGATAGCGGTCGGCCAGCCGAGCCACCCCCCGTTTGATCCTTGCGACGCGCACTGACTGTGGAGTATCCCCGAAATGCCTCTGCCGGGGTGGTAGGAGCGCCCGCATTCATGCCCGGGGCCGCGCCGGCCGATAGGGCGACCATGCCGGTACTGAGGATCGCCGCCCGCCGGGGCACCCGAATCGCGTATCAAGCGGCCATCGATCGGGTCGACCTCGACCACAACCATCCGCTCGGGCTGATCAGCCACGCCACGGGCGAAATCGACGGGAGGATTCACGTCGCGCAGATATGGGAGTCCGAGGTGTACGCACGCGACTTCCTGGCCCTCCTCGAGCCCGTCCTCGTGGCTGAGGGTGTCCCCCCGCCCGACGACGAAGTCATCATGGAGATCCAGCACCTCGTCACGCCTTAGCGGCCGAGGGGCGCGCTGCGGCGGGTAGTTCCCGCGCCGCACCGGCGGTAACCTCGGATGGCGCTCGAGGTTGCGCCACCTAACGTCACCTTATGGAGCAGATCAGGTGCCGATACTGCGGCGACATCATTGGGCTGTACGAGCCGATGGTCGTCGTGGCCGACGGTGTGATGCGACGGACCTCGCGCGCTGCCGAGACGCTGCCCAAGGCGTCCTTGAGGGACTGCTTCCATCTCGATTGCCTGACCGTCGGGGAGCGACGTTGAGCGTTCATTCCCACTCGACCTCCGGTGCGACGACGTTCCCCGAGCTCTCGTTGGAGTTCGTCTCGGCCAATCCCCCCTCGTCGAGAAGCCAGTGAATGATCCGCGACGCCCCGAAGGCGAGCAGCATCAGGAAGCCGAGCGCACCGAGAAGCAGCCCGACAATCACGCCATCCTCCGAGCCGAACCCTTCAGTGGTCTGAGCGACGAACCCCATCACGATCAAGCCGATCCAGATGGAGACGAGCAGCTTGCCGAAGCTGCCGCCCTTGTGGAGCTGCCTCATGACGAACAGACTACGCCCAGGCGCGACCGGCTGGTCGTGCCGCCTCCAGGGTCCTCCCCGTCAAAAGAAATCTGCAGGGATCCATTGACACGGTGTAATCTTACGTCGAAGTCCCGCTAGTCCCTCTGGTGATCCCGGGGGCGGGCACCCTCTCTAAACCTCCCGCTCCCGGGGTCACGATTCTCACAGGACGTCGCCTCTCATCGGCCGAGGTTGCGTGCCCCCCTCGCCGTACGCCCGGACCCCGGTTGCGGGTCGGCGGATCACCCTCCGCCGGAAGCGGACGGAATGCCGACGCGTTATGTCACCCAGTTGCGCGGCCACGGGAGAGCCCGCGCAACTGGACGGGACGGGGGCGGGACGATCCCGGCGGCGCGTGAGTCGTTCTCCGCGCCCCCGGGGTCGCCCTCGACTTGGCATGGGGAACGACGGAGGGCCCCGCGCCTGCGCGGGGCCCTCCGTCTCTCACTACTCGGCAGATCCTGCCCGATGCGACTCCCCCTTAGGCGATCGTCACTGTTCCGCTGACGGTGCCCTTGTTGACCTTCTTGGCCTTCTTCTTGTGTTCGGGGACGATCCCGCACGTCGGGCCGCCTGTGTAGGCCTGCGTCAGGGCGCCGGAGACGGTGTCTTCGAAGAACGGGCCTTCGGAGGTGATCGTCCCGCTGAGCGCGCCTTCGCCTTCGAGGATCAGCAGGCTGGCCGTACCCATCGGGTTACCGCCATCTTTCGGCTTGGACTTGATGATCAGCTTGTTTTCTTCGGCTGCCGCACCGACACCTTCGGAGGTGAGGGTCGCGCAGCTGATCGCTTCAGCCGTCTTGAAGTGCGCCTGGAACTTGCCTTCGGTCATATCGCGTTCGCTGCTTTCGCAGCCCGAAAGGGTGCCCTTGACCTGCACGTTCTGAACCGTCGGCGTGTTCGTCAGGCCCGGCGAGAGCTTGATCGTGCCGCTCGCGCTACAGGTCGTTGTGTCGGCGCTGGCCGACGCTGCACCCGTCATCGCGATCGCTGCCATCAGCGAACCGACAACGGAGAGCTTCAGTGCTGAGATCCGCATGTTTCTCCCTAGGTTTCGTTGCGTGCCTGGATTGCGGGCCGGAGCCCGCGTTCGATGATGGAACGCCCCAGGCGGGAGAACGTTGTGGGTTTATCGCCGATACTTTTTCCGCGCTCCGTCCAACCTTTTTGCGACCCGCTCAGAGGAGCGACTTCGCAGCTCGCAGCCCGCTCCAAGCGTCGGCGGCGGACTCCCTTGAGAGCATTCCGGGGGGTTCGCCGGGACGCACGCCTGGATGGGCCCCCACGCCAAGAGGCCGGCCTGGAGCATGCTCTCCGGAACCGGGTCGGGGGAGGACCGGAGTCGGCGCCGGTCCTCCCCGCCACCGGCGGTCACCGGCGTGGCGTCTACGCCAGGAACGGCTTGAGCTTCTTGACGGTGTTGGGGATCGTGTCGCTGCCGGGGAGCGACGGGAGCACACCGTGGCCGCCTGCTTCAGCGTTGAAGAAGCTGAAGTGGGTCGCCTCGTTGGCTGCGACCTTGGCGGCGATCGTCCGCAGTTCCTGGGAGCTGAACGTTTCGGCCGCACCGAGGTACGCCTCGACAAAGGCCGTCTCGAGCGCCACACCGGTCTTCAGCAGAGACTCACCCGACCTGGTGACGCTGGCGGGGATCTTGAACCTCAGACCCGTCGGCGTGCTCGAGCCGAGCGCTTTGCCCAGAAACGCCTTGTGATCCTTCTCGTTCTTCAGAGCGGCTTCGAAATAGTCTTTGTTTTCCAGCTTCGGGTGCTTGAAGGCGTGGAAGTTCTTGATGATCGCCGAGTAGACGATGACCGCCAGGCTCTCCGCCGTGTAGGCCGCCTGCAGCGTCGTGATGTCCGTCGCCGTCGTATCCGAGGCGAAGGCCGAGCTGGTCACCGTGGCGAGGACACCGCCGGTGGTGGCGAGGACGATCCCGCCCTTCCCGGCGTTACGCAGGAACTGCCCGCGGCTGATCGGATTCTCGATGCTGCTCATGTTGGCTCCTTGGGGGTGGTTTTCCATCGGGTTACCTCCCTCTACGTGGCCGCCCTGCACCCGGATCACATGCCGCCCGCGCCCCCGCGGCTGCTTCCTGCTCCCGCGGCGCCGCGCCCGTAGCGGGCTTCGGGCGCGCTGATGCCCGCCGGTGCGTCCTGACTTGCTTGACCTGTGACCCGGCGGAGCGGGTCGGGGGTGATCAGACGGTCGTGCGCCCGAGGCGACTGGCCCGGCGGAATTCCCGTTCGGGGCCGACGACCGTGTAGAGACACCAGAAGGACCAGGCCATTGCGGCTGTCGCGAGGCCGTAGAACACATAGGCCAGGACGGAAACGGAGGCAAGCTTGGCGATGGTGCCGAGCACGAACAGGACGATCGCGTAGAGGCGCAGCGCGTTCACACAGGCCATCCGTGCCGTTGCCTCTTCGCCGGACTTCTCAAGCGCCCGCTCGAACCGTGGGTTGCCCGTGTCAAACAGGTGCATGACGATCCAGCCGAGCAGACGGACCTCGGTCCTGTTGAGGTAGCGCAGGGGATCACGAGACTCGCTCATCTGGCTTTCCATCGGCGTTCCAGGCCCAGACCTTGAGGAAACCTCAGGGCGTCACCCGCCGGCGCCGCAGAGTGTCACCTTCGGCGCTCGTGCACGCGAGGGGTAGCCGAAGCGGGCCGTGAAGGCAAAGGGCGCTCCTGCCCCGGCCGGCGGCGAGATCTGCGTCTGCTCACGGACCGGCAGGTGGGTGCGGATCGAGACGGATGCCGTTTCGTTGGCCGATCCTCCGGTCAAACCCCAGGGGAAGCTCGACTTCAACAGGCGTGTCGTTCCGTGTGCTGCGGGCGCCTCGAATTCACCGAACAGCGTCCAGGTTCTGTCGCCGACCCGCAGCGGCGTGCTGCCTCCCAGACGGCCAAAGCAGCCGTGGCCCGTGCGGCTTCCGTAGGCGTAGTAGGCCCCCGACGGCTTCACGAGGAGCTCCACGGGGACCTGGGCCGAGGCGACTTCCCCGCAGAGGGAGGCGTCGACGCAGGGAAGCGGGGTCAGATCGTCGCGCCACCAGGTGACCCGCCCCGCCTTCAGCCCCACGGTCGCCCGCTCGCGCGCCGGCACCATACCCGCAACGGGTCCTCCCCCCCAACGCCAGCGGAAGACGGGCGCCGGAAACCGCTCCGAGCGGAGGTAGGCGAAGCCGCTCTGTTCGTAGGACTGCGCCGGGACCCGAGCCAGGGCGATCCTGACTGCGCGGGCGAGCGAGATCCCGTTCGGATCCCCCCGGCAGCCAGCGCGACACCGGGCCCGGCCGCCACGACCGCGGCCGTGAGAATCCCCCCCACCGAGATGCCCCAGCCTCGCATGAGGATGTATTCCCCGGCGCCGGGCCTCCCTCCTGCCCGTCTCCCGCAGGCCGCCTGAGACGGGCGCAGGATTGCAGCGGCGGAGCAGGGTCCCGACAACTCGTCCGCCCTATTCGCGATAGAGTCGCAACATGGATCGGACCGCTGCGATCAACCTGATCTCAGGGCTGAGACTCGCCATCGGCGGGGCCTCCTGGGCGACTCCCCGCGTGGCCGGGAAGCTGTTCGGGCTTGACGCTGTCGCCAACCCCCAATCGCCCTACCTGGCCCGCCTGTTCGGAGTTCGCGACATCGCTCTCGGGTGGGGCGTCATGAGCACCGAGGGCGAGACACAGCGCCAATGGCTGATGATCGGGGTCGCATGTGACCTCGCGGATGCCGTCGCGGGCCTCGCCGGCGGGCGCGGAGGATATCTACCCAAGCACACGGCCGTCCTCGTAACCGCCACCGCTCTGGCTGCGGCCGCGCTCGGCGGCCAGGCTCTCAAAGACGGATAGGCGACGGGGCGATGGGCGCCAAGTGGACCGCGGCTGAGATTCCCAAGCTGCGCGGCCGCACGGCGGTCGTCACCGGCGCGAACAGCGGTCTGGGGCTCGTCACCGCCCGTGAGCTGGCCCGTCACGGCGCCGCGGTCATCCTGGCCTGCCGTGATCTCGTCAAGGGACAGTCCGCAATGGCCCAGATCGGCGAGGCGATTCCCGAGGCCGACCTTCAGCTCGAGGAGCTTGACCTGGGCGATCAGAGTTCCATCGCCTCCTTCGCAGAGCGTTTCGCGGCCGACGAGCGCGAGGGCCTGGACCTGCTGATCAACAACGCCGGCGTGATGGCACCGCCGCGTCGACTGACCCGTGACGGCTTCGAGTTGCAGCTCGGCACCAACCACCTCGGGCACTTCGCTCTGACGGGGCGGCTCATCCACCACATGGACGGCCGCTCCGACGCCCGCATCGTGACGCTCTCGAGCAACGCCCACAAGATGGGCAAGATCAATCTCGAGGACATCCAGTCCGAACGCCGCTACATGCGCTGGAGCGCCTATGGTCAATCCAAGCTCGCCAACCTGATGTTCGCCCTCGAGCTCGACCGCCGGCTACGCTCGGCCGGCTCGCCGACCAAGAGCGTCGCAGCCCATCCCGGCTACGCGGCGACGAACCTCCAGAGCGCAGCAGCCCCCGCGATCGACCGGATCGTGATGCGCGCGGCCAACCTCGTCATGGCCCAGAGCGCCGAGATGGGCGCCCTGCCGAGCCTGTATGCCGCGACGGCTCCCGGGGTCGAGAGCGGCGCCTACTACGGCCCCGACGGTCCCGGTGAGTTCCGCGGCCATCCTCATCGCTCGACGCCGTCGAAGACCGCGAGGGACGTCTTGACGGCGCGCCGCCTGTGGGAACTCTCCGAAGAGCTCACCGGTGTCAGCTTCTCGCTGCCGGCCTCCTCGAGCACCTTCTAGCGGTCCAGCCGCGCAACGGAGGGGCCGCGCCTGGCGGCACGGCCCCTGTCGCTGCTACCGAGCGGCTCGCGCCGGATAACTCCGGCGCGAACCCCTCAGGTTCCGGCTATTCCGGGGCGTGCCCCGTGAATTCGATGATCTGCTGGAACGTCGACCGGTTGGTCCAGGCCATCGTGTATGTGTAGCCCGGGAGACCGGGAGCGAATTTGATCCTGACTTTGGCGGCTTTCCAGGTCTTGGGCCCACCGCCCTGTTCACCCTGGAGTTTTTCGGCGGCGCCCTGAATCGCGGCCCACAGCGAGTTCCTGCAGGCTTGGAGGTTCCCTGCACCGCAGTATCCCCGGCTGAGTGGCTGTGCGACCGGATCACCGAGTGCCTGACGCAGGCCCTTGTAGACGTAGCCGTACCAACCTCCGCCGAACGCCGAGCCGCTTGAGCCGGGCGCGTTGTTCGGGCCGTTGATCGATTTGAAGTAGGACGTCAGTTCGCCCAGGACCGGGCTCAGCACCGCTTCGCCGATCGGGGTCCAGGCGGCGTCCAGGATCGCTGCCGCGCTCTTCCTGGGCCCTTCCTTGCCAAAGCGGCTGGCGCCCGTGCGAACCCAGATCTTGATCTGCTTCTCCGATTCCTTGGCCAACACGCTCGGTTCGGGACCGGGGGTGTTGAGCACTTCTTCGATCGTCGGCCAGATCGTGATGGCTCGCAGGTCCTGCGTTGCGGCCTTGTTCATGATCGATGCGTCATCCGCCTCGGTCATGCCCGCTTTGAACCCTTTGAACAGCTGAACGCGGTGAATCGGACCGTAGCTGAACTCGTCCGACGCGGCCCCCCAGTCGGGCGCCGGCTTGTTGTTCCAGTTCACGAACGTACTGCTTGCAGGATCGACCTCGTGCGGGTGCGCAGCCAGCGGCAGGAACCCTTGCCAGTCGTATTCGCCCGTTCCCAGAGTCGGCAGGCTCGGGTCGGTGCCCGGGGCCAGCACCGGCAGCAGGCCGGTCGAGAAGTAGGCGATGTGTTCACTGTCGAGGTAGGCCATGTTGAACGTCGTGTCGAGTTCGTTGGCCACTTCGAAGAACTGCGTTGGGTTGTGGACCTGGTTGGAGTCGAGCTCTGAGAACGCGACCTCACCCGCCGGATCCCGGCCGCGGTCGGCCCTGTCGTTGGCGATCGCATACGGTTCGCCGTTGACCAGGACGGTGCCGCTCACGGGACCGTGGACCGTTTCTTTGAAGTACACCTCGTGCGCTTCTTCCGCACCCTGAGCACCGATTTCACCGGCGTCGAAGGTCGTCATCGACACGCAGACGCCGTTGTGCCAGTAGCCCGTCGATGTCCGTGTCGGCGGCGTTTCTTCTTCCCCGGGGTTGCAGAGCTTCTCGAGGAACTGCTGGGTGTTCTCGTTACCGGCGCTCGTCAGGCTCCAGGCGAAGTCACGCCCGCGCCCGATGAACACGTAGGGCGAGATCGGCGCGACGACGCCCGCGGCGTCGAGACCGGGGGCGTGCATGTCGGCCTGGAAGACGATCTCCGGGTAGTAGTAGCCCAGCTGCGGGCCCATCACCGCCAGCGGGTGCCCGCTGGCCGTGTCACCCGAGCCGACCACCAGGAAGTTCGACGCTTTGCGCCGCGAGGCGGTCAGGGCCTGCGCCGATTGCACGGCAGCGGGGCTCTGTGTGCCCGGTTCGACGACGAGCGCACCAGGCGTGGGACCCGTCGGTTCCTGGTCATAGGGGAAGGATTTGGTGGTCGTGGTCGGCGCTTCGGGATCGTTGACCTGGCGCAGGTCCTTGAAGACCTGTTTGCCGCCTTCTTCACCGAACTTGGCCTGCAGCTTGGCGAGCAGTTCGGAGTCCGTGACTTCGTTGCCGCCTCCGGCGCCGAAGATCGATGAGATGAATGCGAAGCCGGCGACCGCGTCCGCGAACGTCACGGTTTTCAGGCGTTCGTATTCGTGCAGCGTGTTCTCGTAGCCGTTGACGCCGGCGACCCATTCTTCGAGGTCTGAGATCACCTGCATGCCGGGGGCGCCCTTTTCTTCAAGGGTTTTCTTCTCGTTCGTGACGTATTCGATCGCCTGAGCGCTCGGGGTGAAGGAGCGGTTGGAGAGCAGCAGACCGAACGGGTTGATGCCCGGGATGCTCAGCGCGGCCGCGTACGCGGGCCCGAGGCCCAGCTTCAGGAGAAGGCCGCGATCCTTGGCGGCGACCCACCCGGAGCCGTACATCGCGTCGCCCCGAGTCGCGCCGTAGATGTGCGGGACGTCGTGTTTGTCGCGGATGATTTCCAGCCCCGGACGGGGCAGTTCGGTCCGCAGCGGGGTACCGGTCACGCCGAATTTCTCAGACAGGAAGTCCTTTTCGATCGTCGCCAGCGTGACGTTGCCTTTCTTGCCCGTCAGCTTGTCGTAGAGCTTGCCCTGGTCGACCGAGTACTTGCCGCCGCCCAGACCGCCTTCGGCTCCCGGCGCGAGGATGTTGAAGGCGCCTCCGGAGAAGTCTTCGAACGCGCCCGCAGGGGCCGCTCCGAGTGCGAGCAGCAGGCCGCAGGCCAGCGCTCCAAGAACTACGCGCCGGAGTCCGACAACCCCCGGCGAACGAACAATCCGTGTTCCAAGCATCCCGCTGCGCATCATGCCATTCCCCTCCAAGCTGCCCGGGCCGGCACGGCACGGACAATCGAATCCTCCCTCGGACCGGCGAATCGTAGCACCGCAGGTCCCAGCCGTTACGAGAAGGGCAGGCGATCTCCAGAGGTCGTCGGGCCGGGCACGCGACGAGACCGCGTGCCCGGCCCGGCTAGCGAGGCCGTGGGGGGGCGACCTCGAGGTAGCGCAGCACGACGCGCCCGATCACGATCACGTCTCCGTCGCTCAGATCGACCTGCTGGATGCGCCGGCCGTTGACGAACGTGCCGTTGGAGCTGCTTTCGTCGAGGATCCTCGCCCCGGTCGGGCGCGAGAGCAGGATCGCATGGCGGCGAGAGACCGAGCTCTCGTCAAGATGGAGGTCAGCCGACGGGCCACGTCCGATATGGAGCGGCTCGTCGCCCAGCGGAAGCACGAGCGTGCGCTCGGCGCCCGGCACCTCCAGATAGCGTCCCGGCTCGACCGGCAGGGACTCGATCGCCCTGCTGCGCGCGCGGGCATCGAGACTTGCCACCGCGTCGACGCGCTCGGTGATCCCGTCGGATGCTGTGTGGATGAGGGTCTGGGAACTCATGCCATCAGTAAAGACGCCGGCGATCATCACAACCTCAATACCCTCGAAGAAATAGCGAAAACTTCACGCTAGCCAACTTTCGCCGAATCGGAGGGCTCTCCGGTCAGGATGCGGACCAGCTCGCCGGGTCCGCGACGGCCCTCTCGCGTACCCTGATGGACCATGCCGCCAGTGCCTCCCGCCGTCTCCGAGAGCTTCACCGCCGCCATTCAGCTCGGCCCGCTGGCGGCGATGGGCCTGCTCTATGCGCGCCGCGCCAACAGGCTCTCGAAGACCCGCAATGCGGTCCCCCGCTGGCGCCAGGCCTGCTTCTACGGCGGTTTCCTCGTCATCGGGCTCGCCCTGACGGGATTGGGCGGGCCGGCCGAGGAACTGCTCTATGTCCACATGATCGAGCACCTGCTGCTGGGCGACATCGCGGCTCTCCTGATTGTCCTGGGGCTGACGGGCCCGCTGATCGCCCCGATCCTCAAAATCCGCTTCTTCGACCGGCTCAGGATCCTCGCCCACCCCTTGATCGCATTTCCGCTGTGGGCGATCGACCTCTACGTCTGGCACCTGCCGGTCCTCTACCAGGCCGCCCTGCGTCACCCCTTCGTCCATGCGACCCAGCACGCGATGTTCCTGGGTCTGGGGATCAACATGTGGATGTGCCTGTTCGGCCCGCTTCCGATGCCTCAGTGGTTCGGAAACCTGGGCAAGCTGATCTACATCATCGCCGTGCGGCTCACCGGAACGGTCCTGGGCAACCTCTTCCTGTGGTCCGGGACGGTCTTCTACCCCTATTACCTGCACGGGGACTCCGTCTACAACATCTCCCCGCTGGCCGACCAGAACGTGGCCGGGGCGATCATGATGGTGGAGGAGTCGATCCTGACCCTCTGCCTGTTCTGCTGGCTCTTCCTGAAAGCCGCAAGAGAGGGCGAGGAGCGCCAGGACCTGATCGACTACGCGCAGGCCAACGGGCTCGAGCTGAGCGAGGCCCGCGCCGCCCGCGCCGTGGCTGCGGGCATGGGCCCGGAGCTGCGCCAGCGGCTCGAGACCCGCAGCGGCGCCACCGAGTGACGCCGAGCGCTACGCTGAGCAGATGTGCGCCGGATGTGCGATTGCAGCCGCCTCGGCCGCGACCGGGTTCAGGACGTGGCTGCAGAGCAACAACTTCGGCTGGCTGACGCCCAGGCGGATGCGGCGCATGACGATCGCTGCGATGTGCGCCGCAGGGTTGGTCTCGACCGTTGGCATCTCGGGATCAGGGACAGCCAGCGCATCGAACCACAAGGCGCCCGCGGCGCACCGGGCGGCTCGCTGAGCGGTGGCCGAACCCGGTCGCTTCCAGACCCGCCGGTTGGCCGGCCGGGGCGGCTACTTCGACTCGGGATCGATGATCAGGCGGATCCACGCCGAGCGGGCCGTTGCGCTCTCCGGCCAGCGGGCCCTGCTGATGCAGGCCGCACACCCGCTTGCGGTGCATGGTCTGCTGGCCCATACGACCGCCCTGGATGAACCCTATGACCGTCTGGCCCGCGCGGCCGAGACGATGAACACGATCGCCTTCGGGTCGCGGGAGGAGGCGGATCGAATCACCCGGCGTGTCAGAGCGATGCACGGCCGAGTCAGCGGCGTCCTCGAGGAGGCCGTCGGTCCATACCCGGCCGGGACTCCCTACCGGGCCGATGACCCCGAGCTGCTGCTGTGGGTCCTCTTCACCCTCGCCGATTCGGCCATGGTCCTCTACGAGCACTATGTGCGGCCGCTGCGCCGCGAGCAGCAGGCGGGGTTCTGGATGGACTACCGCCTCGTTGGAGAGCTGCTGGGCCTGAGGCGAGAGGAGATGCCGGGGACGCTTGACGAGCTGAACGCCTACCGCGTCCGGATGTTCGAGGGTGACGAGCTCTACGTGACCGACTGGGCCCGCCGGCGGGCTCGCGAGATCGTCCTCTCCCCGCCCGTCCCCAGGCTCGCAAGGCCGGCGCTGGAGACGGCCAACTTCGTCACCATTGCCCTGCTACCCGACCGGATCCGCGAGCAGTACCGCTTCTCGCCGATCCCCCCGAACCTGCTGCGCAGGGCGCTCGTCGAGGGCGGCGCACAGTACTTCCGCAGAGCAGTCATGCCCCTGCTGCCGGACCGTCTGCGCCTCGTTGCGAGCGCCCGCCCGGCCGCCTGAGGGCCTAGCCGCCGGCTACGGCGGGGAGGATCGTTATCTCGCTCCCGTCCTTCACGGGAGTGGAAAGGCCATCGAGGAAGCGGATGTCTTCGCCCGCCAGGTAGACGTTGACGAAGCGGCGCAGCGAGCCGTCCTCATCGGCGATCCGGGCACGCAGCTCCTCGTGGCGCTCGAACAGGCCGTTGAGAACCTCCTGGACCGTCGCCCCGGACACCTCGGCCTCGGACTCGCCCCCGGCTGCGGCGCGCAGCTGGGTGGGGATCTTCACGACGACGCTCATCAGACGGAGGCGGTCTCGGCGATACCGGCCTCGAAGGCCGCCACCGAAGGCTCGATCGTACGCGTCTCGAACGTGCCGCGGACCGCGTCGAGCGTCTTCAGGCCCTCGCCGGTGATGACCAGCACGACTCGTTCGCCGGGGTCGATCTCGCCGCGTTCCGCCAGCTTGGCCAGGACGGCCGTCGTTACACCCCCTGCCGTCTCCGTGAAGACCCCCGTCGTCTCGGCAAGCAGCTTGATGCCGGCGCGGATCTCCTCGTCGCTGACGGAGTCCACGCCGCCGCCCGTGCGACGCGCGAGGTCGAGCGCGTAGGGCCCGTCCGCAGGGTTGCCGATCGCAAGCGACTTGGCGATCGTATTCGGCTTGACGGGCCGGCAGACATCACGGCCGTCGGAGAATGCCTGCGCAACCGGTGAGCAGCCCTCGGCCTGCGCGCCGTTCATGCGCGGCGCGCGGCCCTCGAGCAGCCCGAGCTCCGCCCATTCCTCGAAGCCACGGGCGATTTTCGTAAACAGCGAGCCCGAGGCGACCGGGACGACCACCCGGTCGGGGAGCTCCCAGCCGAGCTGCTCGGCAATCTCGAATGCCAGGGTCTTGGAGCCCTCGGCGTAGTAGGGGCGTAGGTTGATGTTCACGAAAGCCCAGTCGCGGTCCGCGCACAGCTCGGTGCAGAGGCGATTGACGTCGTCATAGGAGCCCTTCACGCCCACCAGGTTCGTGCCGTAGATGCCGGTTGCGAGGACCTTCTGCTCCTCCAGGTCGGCTGGGATGAAGACATAGGAGTCCATGCCCAGGGCGGCTCCGTGGGCGGCCACCGAGTTGGCCAGGTTGCCCGTCGATGCGCAGGCGATCGTCTCGTAGCCGAGCTCGCGCGCCCGGGTGACGGCCACCGAGACGACCCGGTCCTTGAACGAGTGGGTCGGGTTGGCGGCGTCGTTCTTGACCCACACCTCACGCAGGCCGAGGCGCTCGGCCAGCCGGTCGGCGCGGATCAGCGGGGTGCAGCCCGCCGGCAGGCCGACGCGTGAGGCCAGCCGTCCGGAGGGGCCGGGAGGCCCGTCGACGATCGGCAGGAAGTCGGCGTACCGCCAGATGTTCTGGGGGCCGCCCTGGATACGGCGGCGCAGCTCCCCGACGTCACCTCCGAGGCGACTGTGGTCATAGATGACCTCGAGCGGGCCGAAGCACTGCTCGCAAACGTAGAGCGCCTCCAGCGGGTACTGGGCCTTGCACTCTTTGCACTGAAGATGACTGACAGCCATTTGGGGCTCCTTCGCTATGCCTTCGCCTGTGTCACGTGTGGCGAAGAGCACGAAGCCCGCCACACATCACCTGGAATTGGCACCTTCCCGTCTGTGACATTGACGGTGGTTGCCGGGGTTTCACAGGGCCAGGCCCTCCACCCCTCTCGATGTGTCTATCTGGTGCGGCAGTCTAGCAACCCTATCGGCAGGACGACAGGCGGGCCATTAGTCCAGGAGCCTCCCGCTGCCGGGTAACGCGTCGCGCGATCCGGTGTAGCCAATCACGTGAGCACCTCGACCAGCGAGCAGGGCCTGCGCACGTCCGAGGGCGGCGAGCCGTTCCGTTTCGCCTCCCCCGGAACCAGGCGACGGATGCTTGTGATCGTCAACCCCTACGCGAGCACCGTCTCCGATCGCCTGCGCAACCTCGTCGTCTACGCCCTCCAGGGCCGCTATGAGGTTGACGCCGTCGACACCGAGGCGCGTGGGCACGCCACGGAGCTCTGCCGCGAGGCCGCCCACGAGGGCTATGACGTCGTCGTCGCCTTCGGCGGCGACGGGACCGTCAACGAAGCCGCCAACGGCCTGCTGGGCTCCCCCACCCCGCTCTGCGCCCTGCCCGGCGGCTCGGCGAATGTCTTTGCGAAGATGCTCGGTATCCCCGGCGACCCGGTCGATGCCACCGAGCACCTGCTTGCGATGGCCGACGACTGGAACCCCCGCCGGGTGGATCTGGGTGTCGTCAACGGCCGCTGCTTCGCTTTCTCCTCGGGTGTCGGCCTCGATGCAAGCGTGGTCGAGCGCGTCGACGCCAATCCCCGCATGAAGGCCCGCCTGGGCCCCTACTTCTTCACCTGGGTCGCCGTCACCACATTCTTCCGCCGCTATCTGGTCAGCCCGCCACGGCTCGAGGTCGAGTCCGCCGGCGAGCGGCACAGCGGCGTCACGGCGATCGTCCAGAACGGTTCGCCCTTCACCTACTTCCAGAACCGTCCGATCGAGATCGCCGAAGGCGCCTCGCTCGACTCGGGGGCGCTCGCCGGCGGAGTCCTCCACCGGGCGACGCTGCTGGCGATGCCCTCGATCGCCTGGCGGGCCTTCTCGCCGCGGGCGAAGGTCTCGGGCCACCGGCAGGTGACGGGACTCTCCCTCGCCAGCGAGCTCCTCGTCCGCAGCGCCGATGGGCGGCCACTGCCGCTCCAGGTCGATGGCGACTATCTCGGCGAGGTCGCCGAGGCGCGCTATTCGATCATGCCGGACGCCCTGAACGTCGTCGCCTGAGCGGAGGCCCGCTCGGAGGGATGCTCGCAACGGACCGTGCTTCGGCTGGGTCGGGAACGAGGCTCGCGGGAGCTGCTCGAGAGCTGCGGGGGTTTGCCTAGTCGCCGGCGCCGGGCGTGACGCGATAGGCGTCGAAGACTGAGTCCGTGTTGCGCAGGCGGGTGACGGCGCTCTTCAGGGTGTGGGTGTCGGCCATCTCTACCACGAAGCGGTTCTTGACCATCGGCCCCATCGACAGGCAGCGCGCTTCGAGGATGTTCCCGCCCGACTCCGAGAAGGCGCGCGAGAGATCCTCCAGCAGCCGGTGGCGATCCCAGGCGTCGACCTGGATCTCGACGATGAAACCGGTCGACTGGTCGCCTTCCCAGGAGACGTTCGTGAAGCGCTCGGGGTTCTTCTGGAGCGTCGCCGTGTTGGGGCAGTCGGCACGGTGGATCGTGATGCCGCGGCCCAGCGAGATGTAGCCGACGATCTCATCGCCCGGAACGGGCCGGCAGCACTTGGCCAGGCGGAGCATCACGTCGTCGACGCCCTCGACCCGGATCCCGTATTGGCCGGATGACTTGTTGGGCCTGCGCCGCGGGCGCCCGACGCGCAGCAGGTCGGCGTCCGAGTCCTCCCCGTCGGCGGACTCCCCCTGCTTGAGGCGCTGCATGACCTTGTTGACCACCAGCTTGGGCGAGACCTTGGCGGCGCCCAGGGCGATGTAGAAATCATCTGCCTTGCGGTAGCCGACCTCCCGGATCACGTCGGCGAGGAGTGCCGAGCCCGTGATCTTCTGCGCCGGGAGGCCCTGTTTGCGGAGGTGCTCCTGCAGCAGCTCGCGGCCTGTGTGCTCGGTGTCGACACGGCTCTCCGCCTTGAACCATGCCTTGATCTTGTTACGGGCGCGGGTCGTCTTGACCATCGCCAGCCAATCCCTCGAGGGGCCCCGCTCACGCTTGGCCGTCAGGATCTCGACGATGTCCCCCGACTGAAGTTCGTAGTGGAGCGGGACGATTTTCCCGTTGACCCGCGCGCCGACGCAGCGGTGACCGATCTCGGTGTGGACCTCGTAGGCGAAGTCCAGCGGCGTGGCACCCGCGGCAAGGGAGCGAACCTCGCCCTTGGGGGTGAAGACGTAGACCTCCTCCTCGAAGAGGTCCGTACGCAGCGTCTCCATGAACTCGCGCGGGTCCGAGAGATCCTTCTGCCAGTCCAGCATCGAGCGGAGCCACTTCAGCTTGGCGTCCTCGCCACCCCCGGGCCAGCCGTCTCGCTGCTCCTCACCGGGCGCGGCGGGCTCCTTGTAGACCCAGTGGGCGGCCACGCCGAACTCGGCCATCTCATGCATCTGGTGTGTCCTGATCTGGATCTCCAGCGGCCTGCCCTCGGGACCGATGACCGTCGTGTGAAGCGACTGATACATGTTGAACTTGGGCATCGCGATGAAGTCCTTGAAACGCCCCGGCAGCGGCTTCCAGATCGAATGGATCACACCGACGGCCCCGTAGCAGTCCTTGACGGAGTCCACGATCACCCGCATCGCGGTCAGGTCATAGATCTCATTGAACTCGCGGCCCTTCTTGGTCATCTTCGAATAGATCGAGTAGAAGTGCTTGGCGCGCCCCGCGATCTGCGCCTCGATGCCGACCTCGCTCAGCTCGGCGCGCAGGTATTCGCCGGCCTCCGTCACGAAGTGTTCACGCTCGTCGCGCTGCTGTGCCACCAGGGCCTTGATCTCCTGGTACTTGCGCGGGTGGAGCGTCGCGAAAGCGAGGTCCTCGAGCTCCCACTTGATCGCGTGGATACCCAGGCGGTGGGCCAGGGGCGCGTAGATCTCAAGCGTCTCGCGGGCCTTCTCGAGCTGCTTCTGCTTGGACATCGCCTCGATCGTCCGCATGTTGTGCAGCCGGTCGGCCAGCTTGATCAGGATGACCCGCACGTCGGTGGCCATCGCGACCATCATCTTGCGGTAGTTGTTCGCCTGCGCCTCGTCGCGGGACTGGAAGGTGATGTCCTTCAGCTTCGTCAGTCCGTCGACGATCCCCGAGATCTCCTCGCCGAAGCGCTCCGTCACCTCCTCGATCGAGGCGGAGGTGTCCTCGACGGTGTCGTGGAGCAGGGCCGCGCAGAGTGTCTCCGTGTCGAGGCGCATGCTGGCGCAGATACGGGCCACACCGACGGGGTGGACGATGAAGTCCTCGCCGGACTTGCGCCGTTGGGCCGCGTGGTGGGCGCATGCGAAGACGAAGGCATCCTGCACCCGCGTGTGGTCTATCTCGACCGAGGAATCCGATGCGTGCTCGGAGACGATCGCGAACAGGTCGCTCAGCAGCCGGCGCTCGGCGACGCTCAGCCCGAGCGCCTGCTGATCGGCGTTCGTTGACGCGGATCGCCCGGCGGCCTCCCGGGCCGCCTCGGGGGCGACCTCGGTGGTCTGCGGACCGCTCGGGTTCTCACTGACAGCCATCTACACAGGGTAGGGGACGTCCTGGCCGGATTGAAGGTGACCTAGAAGAGCACGAGCTCAGCGGCTGCGGGCGCCTGTTCCTCGCCGGGCTCGGACGCCGCGACAACGGCGACGGCCTGGGCTCGCCGCAGGAGCAGGCGGGGCTCGCTGACACCGTTCCACTCGTTCACCTCGAGCGTGAAGGTCGCATCGACCGGGGCGCCCTCCTCCACGGGAAGGCTCGCTCCCTGCCCGAAGCTGACGGCACGCGCCCGAACGCCTCGGGAGGCGACCGTGAAGCGCAGATGGCGTCCTTCGCCCATGGGGCGCGGGTCATGCAGCGTGGCGTCCGCCAGCATCAGGCATACCGGCGGGTTGGCGCGACCGAAGGGGGCCAGCGCCCTCAGCTCCTCGGCGAGCTCCATGCTCAGCTCCGCTGCGGCGAGGACGGCATCGACGTGCTCGACGACGGTCGCTTCCTGAGCGCTGAGGACGGCCGTCGCGTGGGTCGCGAGCGCCGTGGCGAAGGCCTCGATGCCCTCGCGGCGCAGCTCCATCCCGGCGGCCGCGCGGTGCCCGCCGAAGCGGCTCAGGTGCCCGGCGCATGCCTGCAGGCCCGCCAGCAGGTCGAAGGCCTCGATGCTCCGGCCCGAGCCCTTTGCGCTCTCACCGTCCAGGGCCAGCATCACGACGGGTCGCCCGCTCTGCTCTGCCAGGCGTGAGGCGACGATTCCGACGACGCCCGCATGCCATGTCTCGCCCGCCAGTACGTAGGCGTCACGCTCTCCCAGCTCGGCCATCTGCGCTTCGGCCTCGAAGCGGATACGGCGTTCGATCTGGCGGCGCTCGTGATTGGCCGTGTCGAGCTCCTTGGCGATCTGCGCAGCCCGGGAGGGGTCCTCCGTCAGGATCAGCTCCAGGCCGGCGTCCGCTCGGTAGAGGCGGCCGGCCGCATTCAGCCGCGGCGCGAGGGCGAAGCCGATCGAGCGCTCGTCAAGCTTCCCCGGCTCGACCCCGGCGACGGCCATCAACGCGCGCAGGCCCGGCTTCGCGGTTGCCGCGAGCGCCCGCAGACCGCGGCGCAGCAGCGCTCTGTTCTCGCCTGTCAGCGGGACGACGTCCGCCACGGTTGCGAGCGCGACGAGGTCGAGGTCCCTGCGCAGCGCTCGGACCTCGCCGCCGCTCGCCGCGACGAGCGCCTGCGCGAGCTTGTAGGCCACGGCCGTCGCGCAGAGATCCGGACAGGGGTAGCCGCACAGCGCCGGGTGGACGATCGGGGCGTCCGGCAGGCGTCCGTCCGCCCGCGGCTGATGGTGGTCGGTGACGACCACGCTCATGCCGAGGCCGCGGGCCGCCGCCACCTCCTCGACGGCGGTGATGGCGCAGTCGGCTGTGATCAGGAGCTCGGTGCCCCGGGCAGAGAGACGCTCGACCGTCTCGAGGCTCAGGCCGTATCCCTGAGAGCGGTCGGGGATGAAGGAGTCGACGTCCGCACCGAGCTCGCGGAGTGTCCGAACGAGGATCGCGGTCGAGCAGATCCCATCGACGTCGTAGTCCCCATGGACCGTGATCCGGGCGCCGCGCCCGGCGTGCTCGAGGATCGTCCCGACGGCCAGGCCGATCCCGGCGAAGGCGCTCGGCGGGTGCTCCTCGGCACCTTCGAGGAATGCCCGTGCCCGCGCAGGCTCGCCGCAGCCGCGGCGCACGAGGACCTGCGCCATGGCATCGCTGACCCCGAGCTCGGCGCGCAGGGCAGCCACCTGCGCGGGCGGGCAGGGCGAGATATCGAAGCGAACGCTCGGCACGCCGGCGAGGTTACGGCCAGGCCGGGACGGAACCTCTACGCGGCTATTCGCTGAGGCGCGGCTGGGTCCCGGCGCGTTCGCGCCGCATGCCCTCGAGATAGACCAGCGCCATCCCGATCAGGGCCCCCGGAACGGCGTACAGGACGACGGCGATGTCGGTCGCCTGTTCACCCGGGATTTCGAAGGCCGAGTTTTTGATCCCGAAGATCAGCATGCCGACGATGATCGAGCCCAGCAGAGAGCCCACGAATGCACCCACGATGCCGCCCCAGAACCGGTCGGGCAGGAAGATCGTGTAGTGCCAGATCGCGAGGCCCATCATGACCCAGCCGAGCATGCCCATCAGCGAGACCTCCCGTGGCGTTTGTTGCGCCCCCGCCGAGGCTTCTGGCGCGGTTTCGGATCATCCTTGAGGACCAGGTCCTCGGGCGTCAGGTCGGCTGTCGGGTCCACCTTCGGCTGGGGCGCGGGAGCGGGCTCCTCATCCTCGATGCTGGCGACGGCTGCCCTGCGACCCGCGGGCTTCGCCTCGATGTCCAGATCGGCGACGAGTTCCTGGAACTCGTCGCGGGAGATCTCCTGCCCGGCCTCCTCGGGCGCCGTGAGCCGCCCGCTCCTGCCTCGTTTCTTGCGCTGCTCGGGCTCGACGTCATCGGGTGCGCCGCCGGCGACCGTCGCATAGGCCGGCACGGCGCCGAGCTCCCTCACGAGCCGGGCGCGGCGAGAGCGGTAGGCGGGCTCGCGCTCCTTCCAGTGCGTCAGAACGGGCGAGGCGATGAAGATCGACGAGTAGGCACCCGAGGCCACCCCGATCATCAGCGCGAAGGCGAAGTCCTTGAGCGTTTCACCGCCGAAGAACAGCAGCGCCAGCACCGGGAGCAGCGTGCAGAAGGTCGTCGCCAGGGATCTGGTGAGGACCTCGGACATCGAGCGGTTGACGATCTGCGAGAAGGCAGCCCTGGGCATTCGCGGGACGTTCTCGCGCACACGATCGAAGACGATGATGGTGTCGTAGAGCGAATACCCCAGGATCGTCAGCAGGGCCGCGACGGTGGCGGTCGTCACTTCCCGGCCCGTCAGCGAGTAGACCCCTGCCGTGATCAGCAGGTCGTGCATCAGTGCGATCAGCACCGGAACGGCGTACTTCCACTCGAAGCGCAGGGCGATATAGGCGGAGATCACCAGCAGTGACGCGATGATCGCGATGACGGCACTCTTGGCGATCGTTTTCCCGAACGTCGGCCCGATCGAGGTCGATGAGAAGCTTTTGTTGCCGAACTTGCTGTTCAGCTCGGCTTCGACCTTTTTCAGGCCTCCCGGCTTGAGCGTCTTGGTCGAGATCTGGAAGCCGTTGCCGCCGACGCTCTTGCTCGAGAACTTCTGAACCTCGGCATTGGGGAAGCCGAGGACAGCCATCTCGTCGGCGACTTCGCTCTCCGAGACATGCTTGACGAAGGCCGTCTGGATCCGTGTCCCGGACTTGAAATCGATGCCGAAGTTCAGTCCCTTGCCGCCGATCGCCAGAGCGCCGATCAGCAGGATCGTCCCCGACAGCGAGAAGAACCAGCGTGAGGCACCCATGAAGTCGAACGTCCAGCCCTTGCGCTCCTTCGAGGAGGCACCCAGGGCGGCCGGGTGTGTGACCAGTTTCGAGCGGCCCATCGCGCCCAGTGCCGCCTGGGTGGCCAGCACCGCGGTGAACAGCGAGACGAGCGTCCCGATACCCAGCGTGAAGGCGAAGCCCTTGACTTCTGCGGTCGCCAGCGCGAACAGGATGAAGGCCGTCATGAACGTGACGACGTTGGCGTCGATGATCGCCGCGAAGCCGCGTTTGTAACCCGTCGAGATCCCGGAGACGACGGATCTTCCCCCTCGGATCTCCTCCTTGACACGCTCGAAGATCACGATGTTGGCGTCGGCCGCGACTCCGATCGTGAGGATCAGCCCGGCGATACCGGGCAGCGTCAGGGTGATCGGGATCAGCTTGATCAGCGCGAAGAAGTAGATGCCGTAGATCAGCAGCCCGCCGACGGCGATCAGCCCGAGGATCCGGTAGAAGACGATCAGGAACAGGCAGACGACGAGGAACCCGGCGAGGCCCGCGATGAGACCCTGGTTGAGCGCCTGTTTGCCCAGCGTCGCCGAGACCTGATTGCGCGAGATCAGCACCAGCCTGATCGGCAGCGCTCCGGACTGAAGCTCTTCCGCGAGTTCCTGGGCCGAGGTGATCGTGAAGCCACCCGAGATCTGCGAGCCGTTCGCCGAGTCGATCCCTTCGGGGTAGACCGTGTAGTCGATCGAGGGGGTCGTGATCAGCTGGCCGTCGAGCGCCACGGCGAAATGCTGGATCGCGCCTTCCTTGGTGACCCCCGGGAGCTGGGCTTCCTGGCCGCGTTCGGCGATTTTCTTGGTCACGTCTTCGAAGATCGCCTTGCCGTGAGAGGTGAAGCCGAAGTTGACGTTGGGCTGGCCCGAGTTTTCATCGGAGCCCTGCTGCGGGTGTGTGATGTCGGCACCCGTCAGGACCGGGTCGTCCTTGAGCACGTAGAAGCTGTTCGGCGAGCGGTTGATCACCTTGCCGCTGGCCGATTCGGTCGGCCGTGCCTGCAGCAGCACGGTGCCCGGGTTGACCCGCACCGCCCTGGGCTTCGTCCCGGCCGGCGGCTTGTAGCCGTCGGCATAGAGATTGGCCTTGGTTTCCGCGCCCTGGCAGATCGTGGCGCCACCGACGCAGAGCATCTTTTCGCCCTTGGTGTCGATCAGATACCAGCTGCCGTACAGACAGCCTTCCTTCTGTTCGGGCGTGCAGCCGGGCGTCCACGTGGTCGAGTTCTTGCGCAGTTCGGCCGGGCGTTTCTCACCGCGCAGAACGGCGTTGTACTCGGTCAGACCGAAGGCCGATGAGCCGGCTTCGCGGCCTCCGGTGACGGTGGGGTTGGTCGGTTCCGGTTCACCGCTGGGGCCGATCACGTTTGGCTCCCAGTCGTAGAACTGGAGCTGGGCCGTCCTCCCGACCTCGTCCTGGGCGCGAGAGGCGTTTGATACGTCCGGCAGGGCGACCGTGATTTCGTCTTCGCCGGAGCGCTGGATTTCCGGCTGCGCGACACCCAGCTGGTCGACCCGCTTGCGCATGATGTCGATCGCACGGTTCAGCGATTCGGAGTCGACTTTCGCCTGGGCGGTCGGCTTGGCCTGGTAGACGAGCTCCACGCCGCCCTTGAGGTCCAGCCCGAGGCGGGTCTTTTTGGCGACGATCGTCGCGGCGGCCAGCCCGATCAGGATCAGGACCAGCAGCAGCACGACGGAGTTGCGGCGACGATCGGTCATAACTGATCAGACTACTTGTCGGGCGTGAGCACGAGCAGCAGCCCACCGTCATCGTCATACGCTGGAAACATGTCGGCCTTGGCCGTCGCGGCCACGTCTCGTTCGCCGCTGACGGTCACCGGGACCTCCATCGCCCGCACGCCCCACTCCAGGACCGTGGCGACGGGATCATCGCCGTTGGCGAAGCTCAGGCCGAGCACCTGGGCGACGCGCTGGCCGATGACGTCCTCCTCCTCCAGTCCCGTGAACGCAAAGGAGTTCTTGCCGCAGCCGATCACGCGGCCCTCCCCGTCGCAGACGAAGAAGGCGGCGTCGGGAGCCGGGAAGTAGTCGTCAAGCAGTTCGAAGAGGAACGCGAAGCCGCACTTCGTGCAGCCCTTGGGCTGACGTGTGAAACCGAGGTTCCGATCGACCTCGGTGGTGCGGTGACCGCAGTTGGGGCAGATGAAGGGGTGGGCCATGCTCTGCCACACAGACTACGCAAGGCAGGCGAGGTTGGCGCCCGGCGACCGCAACCCCGCGGCCCGCCGCGCTGCTCAGAAGAGCGACGCACCGGCCTGGGCCGGGACAGCCAGCCCCAGATGCTCGAACGCCGCCGCCGTCGCGGCACGGCCCCTCGGGGTGCGCTTGATCAGGCCCTGCTGGAGCAGGTAGGGCTCATAGACGTCCTCGATCGTGTCCCGCTCCTCGCCGACCGCCACCGCCAGTGTCGAGAGGCCCACAGGGCCGCCTTGGAACTTCTCGCAGATCGCTCCGAGGATCTCCCGGTCGAGACGGTCAAGCCCCAGTTCATCGACCTCCAGCATCTCAAGGGCGGCCTCGGCGGCGGCGGCCGTGACGACCCCCTCCATGCGAACCTCGGCGTAGTCGCGGACACGCTTGAGCAGCCGGTTGGCGACGCGCGGCGTGCCGCGGCTGCGGGCTGCGATCGCGACGGCTCCGGGCTCGTCGAGGCCGATCTCGAGAATCCCCGCTGAGCGCCTGACGATCACAGCCAGCTCCGCGACGGTGTACGGCTCGAGCCGGGCCTGGATTCCGAAGCGGTCGCGCAGCGGCGTCGTCAGCAGGCCGGCCCTGGTGGTCGCCCCGATCAGCGTGAAGGGCGGCAGCTCGAGCGTCACGACCCTCGCACCGGCGCCCTGCCCGACGGTGATCGGCAGGCGCTGGTCCTCCATCGCCGGATAGAAGGTCTCCTCCAGGGCGCGGGCCAGCCGGTGGATCTCGTCTACGAAGAACACGCTCCGCGGCTCGAGCGCCGTCAGGAAGGCCGCGACATCCCCCTTGCGCTCGAGGGCGGGGCCGGCGGTCTGCACGAACGGCACTTCCAGCTCGGCGGCGACGATCTGCGCGAGCGACGTCTTCCCCAGTCCCGGTGGGCCGGCGAGGAGCAGGTGGTCCAGGGCCTCTCCCCTTGCGGCCGAGGCCTCGATCGAGATCGCCAGCTGTTCGCGCAGGGACTCCTGCCCGACGAACTCGTGCAGCCGGCGGGGACGCAGCGAGCGGTCGAGCTCGTCCTCGGGCACCAGGTAGGGCGTCTGGATGCGGGCGCTCGTCTCGCTCATCATGTTCAGCCGGCGCTCCTGGCCAGGCGCAGGGCGGCGGCGATCAGCTGCTCCGCCGTCTCGCCCTCGGCGTCACGCAGCAGCTCCTCGGCCTCCCCGGGCGCGTAGCCGAGCTCGATCAGGCCTTCGCGGGCGAAGACCCGGGGGTTCACCGGGTCGCCGCGGCGGGCGATGATCGGGGTGCGCCCGGACGGCTCGGTGTCCTGTGCCACGACCTTCTCGCGGAGCTCGACGATGATCCGCTCGGCGGTCCGCTTGCCGATCCCCGGAACCGCCTGGAAGCGCGCGGCATCGCCGGCCGCGAGCGCCGAGATCAGCTCGCGGGGGCGGCCGGCCGAGAGGACGGCCAGCGCCACCTTGGGGCCGACGGCCTGGACGGAGAGCAGCATCAGGAACAGGTCGCGCTCCTCCTCGGCATGGAAGCCGTAGAGGGCCAGGGCGTCGTCGCGGACGATCAGGTGGGTGTGAAGCGACACCGTCTCGCCGACCGACGGAACGTGGCGTAGCGTCTCGGCCGAGACGGCCGCCCGGTAGCCGATCGAGTCGCATAGCACCACGACGTGGTCGGCGCGGCGCACGGCCACCTCGCCGCGCAGCATGGCGATCACAGCCCGGCTCCGGCGAGAGCGGCGCTCATCGGGGCCCTGCTGGCGTGACAGATGGCGACCGCCAGCGCGTCGGCCGCGTGATCGGGCCGTGGCGTATCGGCCAGCCCGAGCAGCGTGGCGACCATGCGGGCGACCTGATCCTTCTCCGCGCGGCCGCTGCCGCAGACGGCCCCCTTGACCTGCTGGGGGGTGTAGCCGGAGCAGGGGATCCCCCGCTGGCCGGCGGCCAGCATGACGACGCCTCTGGCCTGCCCCACGGCGAACGCGCTGCGGGCGTTCTGGCCGAAGTAGAGCTCCTCGAGGGCCATCGAGTCGGGCTCGTGCTCGTCGATCAGCGCGGCCACCGCCCGGTGGATGTCGGCCAGGCGACGCTCGGCCGCCAGACCGGCGGGCGTCTCCAGGACGCCCCCGTCGAGCGCCACGAGCCGACCGCCCCGCCGTCCCACCACGCCGTAGCCGGTGTTGGCGAGACCCGGGTCGATGCCGAGGACGATCACGGGCATTGATTCTGCGCCCGGTGCCGGACGCCTGCCTCACGCGGCGCGCCCGCGGCACCCCCTTGCCCTAGGGTGGCGGGGCGATGAGCGTCCAGCCAGGGAAGCCGATCGACTTCGAGGCCGAGGGTCTTCTGGATGGTCTCGAGGGAGCCCAGCGGGAAGAGCGCCTGACGCTGCTCGAAAAGCTGGCCGGGGAAGGCGTCCCGCTGACCGACCTGCGGCGCACCACGACGACCGGGACGATCATGTACCTCCCGGCCGATCGCGTGATCGTCGGGACGGAGCGCTACACCGCGGCCGAGGTCGCCGCGATGACCGGCGTCGATGAGGAGTTCCTGGTCAGGGTCCGCCGCGCGATGGGCCTGCCGATCCCCGACCCGGACGATCCGGTCTACACGGCCGCTGAGGTCGAGTCGACGCAGATGATCCACGTGGCGCGGCATGCGGGAATCGACGACGAGGAGCTGCTGGAGCTGCTGAGGATCCTCGGCCGGGGGCTGGGCCAGGCCGCCGAAAGCCTTCGTGCGCTGCCCCTGAAACTGGTCCTGGAGCCCGGGATGAGCGAGACGGAGCTGGCTCAGCAGTACGCGCTGGTGGCCGAGCAGCTGTATCCCCTGGTCAACCCGCTTGTCGTCAACATCCTGGCCCTGCATCTGCGCCACGCGACCCAGAGCACCGTGGTGAGCGCCATGGAGCGCCAGGGCGGCATGCTCCCCGGATCGCGCGAGATCGCCGTCTGCTTTGCCGACCTGGTGGGCTTCACCCGCCTTGGCGAGGAAGTCCCGGCGGACGAGCTGGGACGCCTGGCCGTGCGCCTGGAAGCCTTGGCCAGCGACGTGGCGGAGGGCCCCGTGCGGCTCGTCAAGACGATCGGCGACGCGGCGATGCTGGCCTCGCCGGAGCCTGAGCCGCTGCTCGCCGCAGGACTCTCGCTGATCGAGGCCGCCGACGGCGAGGGTGAGTACTTCCCCCAGCTGCGAGCCGGTGCTGCGTGGGGACCGGCCCTGCTGCGCGCCGGGGACTGGTTCGGGCGGCCGGTCAATCTGGCCAGCCGGATCACGTCGCTCGCCCGACCGGGAAGTCTGCTGGGCGACCGCGGGCTGCGCGAGGCCGCGGGCGAGCGGTTCCGCTACTCCTTCGCCGGCGAGCGCCGGCTGAAGGGCATCCGCGAACCGGTCCGTTTGTTCCGGGTCCGCCAGCCGGCCGCCTGAGGGCGCGCTCAGACCCGGTCGGCCATGGCCGAGTTGGGCTCCTGCACGACCTGTGCCCAGGGGGCGTTGCCCTCGGCCCACAGGTCGTTCAGGGCGACGGCGTCCTTGTAGGTGTCCATGCACTCCCAGAAGCCCCGGTGGTGGTAGGCGCGCAGCTCCCCGTCGGCGGCAAGCCCGCCCAGGGGCTCTCGCTCGAGGATCGTCTCCGGTCCTCCGAGCCGCTCGAGGACCTCGGCGGCGAAGCAGAAGAAGCCCCCGTTGATCCAGTGATCGGAGCGGGGCTTCTCGCGGAATCCACGGACGATGCCCCGCTCGTCGATCTCGGTGACACCGAACTGCAACTCGGGCCGCACGACGGTCATGCTGGCCAGGGCGCCGTGGCCGGCGTGGAATTCCAGCAGCTCCTGCAGGTCGATGTCGGCGAGCCCGTCGGCGTAGGTGGCACAGAACATGGGCTCGCCCGCCAGGTGCTCCCCCAGCGCGGCGATCCTGCCGCCCGTCTGGGTCTCGAGGCCGGTATCCACGCAGCGGACCTCGATGCCCTCCCCCCAGGGCGTCTCCGCGACGAAGCTCTCGATCAGCTCGCCCCGGTACCCCGTGGCGAGCAGGAAGCGCCTGAACCCCTGGGCGGCATAGAGCCGGATCACATGCCAGACGATCGGCATGCCGCCGATCTCGACGAGCGGCTTGGGGATCTCTCGCGTGTGCTCCTGCAGGCGCGTCCCCCGCCCACCGCAGAGGATCGCCACGGGCGGACGGGGCTGCAACGCCTAGCCGAGCGCGCGCTCGAGGACGTCGGCGGCGACGTCGAAGTTGGCATGAACGGCGCTGACGTCGTCAAGCTCCTCGAGCAACTCGAGCAGTTTCATCAGCTTGCCGGCGGGCCCCTCCTCGACGGGGACCAGGCTGGAGGGCCGGTATGCCATCTCGGCGCTCTGGATCTCGACGCCCGCCTGATCGAGGGCTGAGCGCACGGCCGTGAACTCGGTCGGCTCGGTGATCACCTCGAAGACCCCCTCATCCGTCGTGATGTCCTCGGCACCGGCCTCGACGGCGACCATCAGGTCGTCTTCGGAGTAGCGCTCCGCGTCGATCAGGATCGTCCCCTTCTTGTCGAACAGGTAGGCGACGGAGCCCGGCTCCCCGAGGCTGCCTCCGTTCTTCGCGAATATGTGCCTGACCTCGGCGCTCGTCCGGTTGCGGTTCTCCGTCAGTGCCTCGACGAGGACGGCGACGCCCCCCGGGGCGTAGCCCTCGTAGAGGACGGCCTCGATGGCATCCGCCTCGCCACCCTCCCCGGTGCCCTTGGCGATGGCGCGCTCGATGTTGTCCTTCGGCATCGAGGCTTCCTTGGCCTTGCGGATGGCCAGATCCAGCGCGGGGTTGCCGACGGGGTCCCCCCCGCCGTCGCGCGCCGCGACGGTGATGGCGCGGGTCAGCTTCGAGAACTGCGCGCCTCGGCGCGAGTCGACGATCGCCTTCTTGTGCTTGATGCTGGCCCACTTCGAATGTCCTGACATACCTCAAGTCTAGGGCCCGCCGAGGGCCCTTGGCCGTCCGGGTGAGCGCCCGGCCCCACCCGGCGGGCGACTAGGATGCCCGGGCGCATGAGCTCCACCCGGCTGCCCGACATCTTCAAGGCCTACGACATCCGTGGCCTCTACGGCGAGCAGATCGACGGAGATCTGGCCGAGCGGATCGGGCGGGCGTTCGGCATCGTCCTGGCCGCCCTGGAAGGCAAGCAGGTGAGCGAGCTGCGGGTGGGGCTGGGACGCGATATGCGCCTCAGCGCTCCCGAGCTGGCGGGCCGCTACCGCGAGGGACTCCTCTCGGTGGGCGTCGACGTGCTTGACATCGGGCAGGTGGGAAGCGAGATGCTCTACTGGCTCGTCGGCTCGCGCGCGTCTGGACGGCGGGCTGATGTGCACCGCCTCGCACAACCCCAAGGCCTACACCGGCGCGAAGCTGGTCCGCGAGGGTGCTCTGGCCCTGTCGGGGGACTCCGGGATCGAGGACATCCGCCGCGTGATCGAAGAGGGTCGCGCCGATCTGCCCGGCCCGTCGCGCGGGGCCCTCGAGGAGGCGGAGATCTACGAAGAATTCCAGCAGTCGGCCCTGGCTTTCATCGACGGTGACGCCCTGAGCAGCCCGCCGCGGCCCCTGACGGTCGTCCTGGACGGCGGCAACGGGATGGCCGGCCCGATGGTCGGGCCGCTGCTCGAGCGCTTCGCCGGCCTCGAGCTGATCGAGACGTACTGGACTCCGGACGGGAACTTCCCCGACCACGAGCCGAACCCCCTGCTGCCCGAGAATCGCGAGTTCATCATCGAGAGGGTTCGCGAGAGCGGCGCCGACCTGGGCATCGCCTGGGACGGGGACGGCGACCGCTGCTTCTTCATCGACGACACGGGGGCCTTCGTGGACGGTGACTTCCTGACGGCGCTGCTGGCCGAGTCGCTGTTGGCGAAAACCCCGGGCCAGGCGATCCTCTACGACGTTCGCGCCTCGAGGGCCGTGGCCGACACGGTCGAGCGCGCGGGCGGGACGGCCCACGTCAACAGGGTCGGGCATGCCTTCTTCAAGACCCGGATGCGCAAGGAGGGCTCGCTGTTCGGAGGTGAGGTCTCCGGCCACTACTACTTCAGAGATTTCTACTGCGCGGACTCGGGGACGATCCCGGCGCTGCTTGTCCTCGAGATGCTCGCGGCCGGCGGGAAGCGCATGTCCGAGCTGCTGGCCCCCTACCACGAGCATTACTTCATCTCGGGTGAGATCAACTCCGAGGTCTCCGACGCACCGGCGAAGATGGCCGAGATCGCCGAGCGCTACGCCGACGCGCGCCAGGACCATCTGGACGGCATCTCGATCGACTACGAGGACTGGCATTTCAACGTGCGCTCCTCCAACACCGAGCCGCTGCTGCGTCTGTGCCTGGAGTCCCTGATCTCCAGCGAGGACATGGAACGCCGCCGCGATGAGGTGCTCGCCGTGATCCGCTCGTGAGCGAGGAGGAGCAGGGCGAGCGCGAGGCACTCGCCGAGGCGGGGAAGGCCGGCATCCACCGCCTCGCGATCCCCACGCCGTTCATGGTCGGCCGCGTCAACGCCTACCTGATCGAGGATTCCCCGCTGACGCTGATCGACTCGGGGCCCAACTCGGCAAAGGCCCTGGACGAGCTCGAACAGCTGCTTGCCGCCCGCGGGCACAGGATCGAGGACATCGAGCTGCTCATCATCAGCCACCAGCACATGGATCACTTCGGCCTGGCCTCGATCCTCGCCCGGCGCTCCGGTGCCGAGGTCGCATCGCTGGCCATCCTGGCTCCCTACCTGGCGGGCTACGGACACGAGACCGATCTCGAAGATGCGTTCGCCCGGAACCTGATGCTGCGCCACGGGATACCGACCGAGATCATGGATGCGCTGCGGGCCGTCTCGGCCGGGTTCCGCGCCTGGGGCTCGTCCGTGGAGGTGACCCGGACGCTTCAGGACGGGGAGGAGCTCCAGCTGAGGGACCGCTCGCTGCGGATCCTCCATCGCCCCGGCCACAGCCCCTCGGACACCGTCTTCCATGACGAGGAGCGTTCGATCCTCCTCTCGGCCGACCACCTGATCGCTCACATCTCGTCCAATCCCCTGATCGCGCGCCCGCTCGGAACAGCCCCCGGCGGCGAGGGCCCGCGCCCGCAGGCCCTGATCACCTACATGCACTCGCTCGAACAGACTCGGGAGATGGATCTGAAGCTTGTGCTCCCGGGGCATGGCCGGCCGATAACGGAGCATGCGTCCCTGATCGACGAGCGTTTCCGGATGCACGCCCGCCGAGCCGAGAAGATCCACGGCCTGATCGCCGGCGAACCGCGGACCGCTCACGAGATCGCCCACGAGCTGTGGGGCAACGTCGCTGTGACGCAGGCCTACCTGACGCTCTCGGAGGTCCTGGGCCACGTCGACCTGCTGCTCCGTGACGGCCGCGTCGAGGAACGCGAGACCGACGGCGTCGTCAGGTTCGCGGCGATCTGATCGCGCGCGGCGACTCGCGGCCGTCGCGCGCGGCACCGACATCGCCCGGGTCGCCGTTCAGCCTCCGGCGCGCGCGGCGAACAGAGCGAGCCCGCCCTGGCGGCCCCCGGCCGTGAACACGGCGAATGCCCGCTCGGCGGGCACCTCGACGACGATCGAGGCGGTGACTGCGGTGTCGGCTGCGGTGGTGCTCATCTCGTCTCCTTCTCCATTTCCTCGGCGGCCACCTTGAACGAGGTGAGCGCCCGGTTCCAGAAGCTGTCCAGGTAGGTTCGAAGCGCGCTGATCCCGGTCGGATCGAGCTGATAGATCCGGCGATTCCCAACGGGTCGGTCGGTCACCAGACCGGCGCCCTTCAGCACCCGGAGGTGCTGCGAGACCGCGGGCCGGCTGACGGGCAGAGCCACTGCCAGCTCACCCACGGCCTTTGGCCGCTCGGCCAGCAGCTCGAAGATCTCCCGCCGGGTCGGGTCGCCCAGCGCGTCGAATACCCTTTCTTGGTAAGCCAGCACTAACCGTAAGCTAACGCTTACCTACCTCGCTGTCAACCCACGCCCGGGATCGGGAGGCCCCCTCGCTCAAAGGCCCAGGAAGTATCGATGGAGCCGATCATCCTCCCCCAACTCCGCGTGGAAGGAGACCGCCAGAATCCTGCCCCGGCGAGCCGCGACCGGCCGCCCGTCCACCTCGCCGAGGATCTTCACCTCGGGCCCGTGCTCGGCGATCCAGGGCGCCCTGATGAAGATCCCCCGAATCGGGCCTCCCTCCACCCCGTCGAGCTGGACGTCGGCCTCGAAGCTGTGGATCTGGCGCCCAAAGGCGTTCCGCTCGGCGCGGATGTCCATCACCCCCAGGTGATCGCGATCGAGCATGATCAGCCCGGCGCAGGTCCCGAGGATTGGATTGCCGGCGGCCGCGAACGAGCACAGCGGCTCGGCCAGGCCCTCGCGCTCCACCCCGAGGGTCATCGTTGTCGACTCGCCGCCCGGGATGACCAGTGCGTCGAGGCCCTCGAGGTCCTTCGGAACCCGCACCTCGACCGTCTCGGCACCAAGCCGCTGCAATATCAGCCCGTGGGCCTCGAAGCCGCCCTGGAGGGCCAGCACACCGATCAGCGGCGCCACCCGTTCGTGTTCACCAGCCGCGTTGGGCGAGAAGCTGGTCGCCCTCGAGCTTGGCGCTCTCGAGGCTGACCATCGCCGGCCCGAGGCCGCGGGAGGCATCGGCGACGCGCTCGGGATCCTGCCAGTGGGTGGTCGCCGCAACGACCGCCCGGGCGCGGCTGGGCGGATCCTCGGACTTGAAGATCCCCGAGCCGACGAAGACGCCCTCGGCGCCGAGGGCCATCATCAGTGCCGCATCGGCCGGGGTTGCGATGCCGCCGGCACAGAACAGAACGACGGGTAGCCTCCCGGCGCGGGAGACCGAGCGGACGATGTCCAGCGGCGCCTGGAGGTTCTTGGCGGCGCTCGGCAGCTCGTCATCACCGAGGGTCGCGAGCCGGCGGAGTTCGCCGTTGATCTGGCGCATGTGGCGGACGGCCTCGACGATGTCGCCGGTTCCGGCCTCGCCCTTGGAGCGGATCATGGCGGCGCCCTCGCCGATCCGGCGCAGCGCCTCGCCGAGGTTGGTGGCGCCGCAGACGAAGGGAACCTTGAACTCCCACTTGTCGATGTGGTTGGCCTCGTCGGCGGGCGTCAGGACCTCGGACTCGTCGATGTAGTCGACCTCGAGGGCCTCCAGGACGCGGGCCTCCATGAAATGGCCGATCCGGGCCTTGGCCATCACAGGGATCGAGACGGCCTCCTGGATGCCCGAGATCATCTCGGGGTCGGACATCCTGGCGACGCCGCCGTCACGGCGGATGTCGGCCGGTACGCGCTCGAGGGCCATGACGGCGGCCGCGCCGGCGTCCTCGGCCAGCTTTGCCTGGTCCGGGTCGACGACGTCCATGATGACGCCGCCCTTGAGCATCTCAGCCAGGCCCGTCTTGACTCTGAAGGTTGACTCGTCGCGCATTGCCAAGCAGTTTATCCGGGGCAGGCACGGCGCCGTGCTCGGTCCCCCGCCACGGGTCGATGGGGCCGAAGCTCAGAGCTGGCCGGAGAGCGAACGGCGAAAGACGATTCGCCCGGCGCCGGAGGGCGAGTAGCCCTGCACCAGCTCCTCGCTGAAGCCGACGGCTGCGTGGAAGGCGCGCGATTCGCTGTTCTCCGGCGCGGTGATCGCCTTCAGGCTGTCCCCACCGCGCTGGGCGACGAGCTGGGCGAATCGCTCGTACATGAGCCGCGCGATCCCTCTCCCCCGCGCCCCGCTGCGGACAGCGACCGCGTGGATGTAGCCGTAGCCTCCCGGCGCGAGAAAGCCCAGCAGATAACCGAGGATCAGCCCGTCCTGCTCGGCCAGGACGGAGGTCTCACCGAACTCGTGCACGTAGAGCGCTTGGTGCAGGAAGCCCATGTCCCGTCCCTCCTGCCAGAAGTCTCCGAGCTCGTCGAGGATCTGCGCGAGGTCGGCGACTGTGGCGGGGCGCAGGGCGGGTCCCTGAGTGTCCGACGGCATGCCCATCGCTTCAGGCTATCCGGGCGCCCGCAACCGGCCCCTACCCGGCTAGATTTGCCGGATGACGCCCTCCGACCCTCTGCAGGAGCTTCGGCGCTGGCTCGAGGAGGCTGAGCGCGCCGGGGTGCCCGCGCCATGGTCGGTGGCCTTCGTTACGGTCGGCGAGCAGGGCCGCCCTCGGCGCGGACGGTGACGCTCAAGCGACTCGAGCAGGACGCCCTCGTCTTCACCACGGCACTCTGGACCCGCAAGGCCGCCGAGCTGACGGCCAACCCGCAGGTGGCACTGCTGTTCCACTGGCCGGCCCTGGGCCGACAGGTTCACATCACCGGCCGTGCGCAGGCGACCGAGCGCTCGCTCGCGGTGGAGCTCTTCGCCGAGCGTGACCTTCCCAACCGGCTGCAGGCGATCGTCTCCCGCCAGGGCGAGCCGATCGGGGATCTCGACGAGATCCGTGGGCGCCTGGAGCACCTGAGGAGAACCATGGAGGCACCGCCCGAGTGTCCGGAGGACTGGGGCGCGGTTCGAGTCATGCCGCAGACGGTCGAGCTATGGATCGAAGCGGAGGACCGGCTGCACGACCGGTTGCTCTACGAGCTCGACGATCAGAGCTGGAGCGTCACGCGGCTGGCCCCCTAGGCCCGAAGCGGCTCAGCTACTTCAGCCGAAAGGCCTTGATGCGGTCGTCGTAGGACGCCGTGTCCTGTGCGTAGACGCCGTAGGCAAGGGCCTGGATGATGCTCAGCAGCGCCGCATGAGAGCGCACGTAGGCGGGGCTGTTGGATGAGTAGTAGAGCTTGATCTGAGCGAGCTTGGCGACCTCCGAGAGGGTTGCGTCGGTGATCGCCGCGGTCTTCGCCTGACGGTGGCGGGCGAGCTTCATGGCCCGCACGACCAGTGGATGGGGCCGCCCGGCCGAGAGCCCGATGACGAGGGTGCTCGCGTCGATCCGTCCCAGGCGGCTCAGTGCCTCCTGGGAAGGACTGGCTACGACGTCGACCCGCAGATCGAGCAGCATCAGGAGGTGGCGCAGATAACTTGCGAAGAAGGCCATCTGGTCGGTCCCCGCGACGAGGACCTTGTCGGCTTCGACGATCGCCGAGATCAGGGATTCCACAGCACTGCGGGAGACCTTGCGGGCCGTCTCCTCGACATTGAGGTGGTCGGCGGCCAGGGCGGACTCGAACTCGTTCTGATCGAGCGAGAAGAGCGGCGTTGAACTCGTCGGTGTGCCCTCCGGGCCGGCCTTGGCGTTGACCCGTCGGTATTCCTCACGGGCGGCCGCCTGAAGCTCGGGGAAGCCCTCGAAGCCGAGAGCCTGCGAGAACCGCACGACGGTCGAGCTCGACGTGTTGGCGCGGCGGGCCAGCTCCTCGGCCGTCTGAAAGGCGGCCTCGTCGAGATGGTCGACGATGTACTGCGCGACATCCTTCTGCGAGCGCGAGCACTCGTCGAAGCGGGCCTGGATGTACTTCGACAGGCTCTGGTGCTCGGAAGTGCCGTTCGCGGGGGGTGCCTCGGGGGTCTTGGTGGCCGTGCGCTTCATCGGCCGTGTTGTTCGACGTGTCCAGGGCGCACTCCTCCCCCCGAGTCACAATGGAGTTGATGAACCGTTTGCGCGATCGGCTCGTATAAGCCTCTGTGATGTTGCCCACCACGCGGACCGGACCCGACCGGACGAACGCCCCCCTCCCGCGGCGAAGCCCGTCCGAGGCCTGATGCGAGTCGCGATCGTCGGCGGGGGAATCTCGGGGCTGGTGGCAGCTCATCTGCTGCATCCCGAGCATCAGATCGTCCTCTATGAGGCGGGCTCCTACGCGGGTGGGCATACCAACACGATCCGGGTCGAGACCGAGCGCGGGGCCCAGGACGTGGACACCGGATTCATCGTGATGAACGACCGCAACTACCCCAACTTCACGCGCATCCTGGACAGGCTGGGCGTCCTGCGCCAGCCGACCCGCATGAGCTTCTCGGTCAAGGCCGAGCGAGAGGACTTCGAGTACGCGGGGACTCCCAGGGGCCTCTACTGCCAGCCTCGAAACCTGCTCTCGCCGAAGTTCCAGCGGATGATCGCCGAGCTGTTGCGCTTCAACCGCGAGCTGCGGGCGATCCTCGAGGGAGCCGAGCCGCTCGGGGACGACGGGGAGTCGCTTGCCGAGTTCCTGGGCAGACGGCGATTCTCCGAGTTCTTCGTGGAGCGCCTGATCGTCCCCCAGGCGGCCGCCGTGTGGTCGGCCGAGCCCGCCCAGATGCAGAGCTTCCCGGTCCGCTTCCTGGCCGAGTTCTTCGCCAACCACGGCATGCTGGGTTTCCGCGACAGGCCCCGGTGGTCGACGATCGCGGGGGGCTCGGCCCGCTACGTCGAAGCGATCACTGCGCCCTTCCGTGAGCGAATCCGGCTCAACACTCCCGTTCGCCGGATCCAACGCCACGCCGACAGGGTCGAGGTGAGTGCCCAGACCGGCTCGGGGAAACACGACACCGAGAGCTTCGACCAGGTCGTGATCGCGACGCATTCCGACCAGGCACTTGAGATGCTGGATAGCGCAAGCCAGGCGGAGCACGAATTGCTCGGATCGATTCCCTATCAGCACAACGAGGCGGTCCTTCACACGGATGCCCGGCTGCTGCCGCGCCGCATGGGCGCCCGGGCTGCCTGGAACTACCACCTGCCGGTGGAGCCCGAGGGGCGAAGCACCGTGACCTACTGGATGAACCACCTGCAGCGGCTGGAGGGAACCGACAGGGACTACTGCGTCACGCTCAACCGCACCGCGGCGATCGACCCGGAGAAGATCATCCGCCGGATCGACTACTCCCACCCCGTCTTCACCCCCGCCGGCGTTCTCAGCCAGAACCGCCACGGTGAGATCAGCGGGCTCGCCTCGCGGACCCACTACTGCGGCGCCTACTGGGGCTGGGGCTTCCACGAGGACGGCGTCCGCAGCGCCCTTCAGGCCTGCGCGCCCTTCGGAGTCGGGCTGTGAGGAGCGCCCTGTATGTCGGCTCGGTCCGCCACCGCCGCCTCGGAGCGCCGCTGAACGAGTTCCGTCACCGGCTCTTCATGGTCTATCTCGACCTGGCCGAGCTTCCCGGCGCCCTCGACGCCGGACGGCTCTGGTCGGCACGGCGCCCGGCAGCGGCCTGGTTCCGCCGCCGCGATCACCTGGGCGACCCGGACCTGCCGCTGGAGGAGTCCGTCCGCGGACTCGTGGCCGAACGGACCGGCCATCGTCCGGAGGGCCCGATCGGCCTGCTGACGCACCTGCGCTACTTCGGGCACTGCTTCAACCCGGTCAGCTTCTACTACTGCTGGAAGCCCGGTGGCGACGAGCTCGAGGCGGTCATCGCCCACGTCACCAACACACCCTGGGGAGAGAGTCACGCCTACGTCATGCCGGTCGCCTCCTCCGCCGACCATGGCACGGCGAGCGTCTCGAGCGGCAACTTCGAGAAGCTCCTGCATGTCTCACCACTGATGGGTATGGAGCACGTGTACGAGCTTCGCGTGACGGATCCGGCCGAGCGTCTGGCGGTCCACATCTCCTCCGCCGACAGGGACGGGAGACCCGTCTTCGACGCGACGCTGGCCCTGAGGCGGCGTGAGCTGACGGCCCGCAACATGTCCCGCACGCTGGCCCGCTACCCCTTCCTGACGATACGGATCACGGCCCGGATCTACAGCCACGCTCTTCGGCTGCGGCTGCGTGGAGCCCGCTACTACGCCAACCCGCGGCCCTCCGGCGGTGTCCGCATGAGCGTGCAGGAGCTTCGGCACGAGCTGCCGGCCCGCGCCGCGCGCGCGGCCGGCAACCGGCGCCCGCGGGTCAGCTGGCGCCTCTCGCGGCGGATCGTGATCAGGATGCTCTCGGGCATCCGCGGCGGGCGCCTCGAACTCGACGAGGGGAACGGCCATGTCCTCGTCTTCGGCGAGATCGACCCGGGGCGCCCGATCCAGGCGCGGGTCCAGATCCGCTCGGCCCGCTTCTACCGCGAGCTCCTGCGAGGCAGCGTCGGCCTCTGCGAGTCCTACCTGCAGGGGCTCTGGGAGTGTGACGACCTCGTCTCGATGACACGTATCGCGGCGCTCAACGTCGCCGGGCTCGACCGGCTGCGGCGGCTGTGTGCCCCGGTGCTCATCCCCGTCCAGCGCTGGGCCCGCTGGATCGCCCGCAACACACCGGGCCGCTCCCGCAGGCAGATCGAAGCCCACTACGACCTCGGCAACGATCTCTTCGGCCTTTTCCTGGACCCGACGATGATGTACTCCTGCGCCGTCTTTGAGACCCCCGAGGCGACGCTCGAAGAGGCCTCGCTCTCCAAGCTCCGGCGGATCTGCGAGCGGCTCGACCTGAAGCCCGGCGAGCACGTGCTCGAGATCGGAACCGGCTGGGGCGGCTTCGCCCAATATGCCGCCGAGAACTACGGCTGCCGAGTGACAACCACGACGATCTCCCGCGAACAGCATGCCTTCGCCGTCGAGCGGATCCGCGCGGCCGGGCTCGAGGACCGCGTGACGCTCCTGCTCGAGGACTACAGGGACCTGACGGGCACCTACGACAAGCTCGTCTCGATCGAGATGATCGAGGCTGTCGGCTGGCAGTACTTCCCCCGTTTCTTTCAGTGCTGCTCGGAACGGCTGCGCCCCGAGGGCGCGATGCTGCTGCAGGCCATCACGATCGATGACCGGGCCTTCCACGTCGAGAAGGCCGGGCGCAGCTTCATCAACACCTACATCTTCCCCGGAGGCTGCCTGCCCTCGATGGAGATCATGTCGCGAACCGTCGCGAAGGTGACGGACCTGCGACCGGTCCATCTCGAGGACATCACGGCGCACTACACGACCACCCTGGCTCACTGGCGCGAGCGCTTCCACGCGGCCAGCGAGCACCTGGGCGCACTCGGCTACGACGAGCGCTTCCGTCGCCTGTGGGATCTCTACCTCGCATACTGCGAGGGTGGTTTCGCCGAGCGGCGGATCCAGGATGTGCAGCTGATGCTGGCCAAGCCGGCCTACCGCGCCGAGCCGCTGTCACCGGCGCCGCTCCCGTTGTAGGGTCCGGCGCGTGAAGCGCACCCTCTTCGAAGACCTCCACGAAGACTTCCGAGCCAGCTTCCGCACCTTCCTCGAACGCGAGGTCGTCGGCGAGGAGGGCCGCTACGGGCAGTGGGAGCGCGAGGGGATCATCCCGCGCCAGGTCTTCGCGGCCGCCGGGAGAGGCGGCTTTCTCGGCATGGCCGTCGGCGAGTCCCACGGCGGTGCCGGTGCCGAGGACTTCCGCCTCAACCTGGTGATCGGCGAAGAGTGCCAGCGTGCCGCGGTCGGCAGCTTCGGCCTGGGCATCACGCTCCACAACGACATCTGCCTGCCCTACTTCCTGACCTACTGCGACGAGGCCCAGTCCGATCGCTGGCTCGCCGGCATCGCCACCGGCGAGCTGATCACCGCACTGGCCATGACGGAGCCGGGGATCGGGTCGGACCTCGCCGCGATGTCCACGACGGCCCGTCGCGATGGAGGGCACTACATCGTCAACGGATCGAAGACGTTCATCACGAACGGCATCAACGCCGACCTCGTGATCCTCGCCGCGAAGACCGACCCCTCCGAGCGCCACCGCGGGATCAGCCTGATGATCCTGGAGCGCGGCATGGAGGGCTTCGAGCGCGGCCGGAACCTCGAGAAGATCGGCCAGCACGCCCAGGACACCGCCGAGCTGTCCTTCACCGACGTTCGCGTCCCCGTCGAGAACCTGCTCGGCGAGGAGGGGCGAGGCTTCCTCTATCTGGTCTCCAACCTCCCCCAGGAGCGCCTCTCGATAGCCGCCTCCGCCGTGGCCGCAGCGGAGGCCGCGCTCGGCTGGACGCTCGACTACGTCCGTGAGCGCAAGGCCTTCGGCCAGGCGATCGGCTCGTTCCAGAACACCCGCTTCACCCTCGCCGAGCTGCAGGGCGAAATCCAGATCGCCCGCACGTTCGTCGACCGGTGCGCCGCGGCGCTGAACGAGGGCCAGCTGACCCCCGAGGAGGCCGCCACGGCGAAGTGGTGGTGCACCGACCTCCAGGGGCGCGTCGTCGACCGCTGCCTGCAGCTGTTCGGCGGCTACGGCTTCATGCTCGAGTACCCCATCGCCCGTGCCTTCGCCGATGCTCGCGTGACGCGGATCTACGGCGGGGCCAACGAGATCATGAAGGAGATCGTCGGGCGCTCGATGGGGCTCTTCCCCCTCCCCCCCCTCAGTCCGCGTGCGCTTCCCCTCGCTGCGGATGACGCTCCGGCTCAGACGGCCGGAGCCCGCTGCAGCTCGTCCGCCAGCTCGATGAAGTAGTCGAGCGCCGTGGGGTCGGCCAGCGACTCGATGCTGGCGGCCTGCTCCGCCGGGACGCCCATCAGGATGCGCTTGACGGGGACCTCCAGAACCTTGCCTGAGAGCGTTCGCGGCACCTGAGCGATCTGGCGGACCTCGTTGGGCACGTGACGGGGCGAGCAGTCCTCACGGATGCGGGCCTTGATCTGCTTGGCCAGCGCCTCGTCCAGGGTCACGCCGTCGCGCAGGACGACGAACAGGATCATCCGCAGCTCACCGCCCAGCTGCGGCGCGGGGATGTCCACGACGAGCGTGTCGAGGACCTCTCCAAGCGTTCCGGCGGCGCGGTAGATCTCGCTGGTTCCCATCCGCACGCCCTGGCGGTTGATGGTCGAGTCCGAGCGGCCGTAGATGACGGCGCCCCCGCGCGGGGTTATCCGGATCCAGTCCCCATGGCGCCAGATCCCGGGGTACATCTCGAAGTAGCTCTCGCGCAGGCGCGCCCCGCTCTCGTCACCCCACAGGAACAGCGGCATCGAGGGCATCGGCTCGGTCACGACCAGCTCCCCCACGGCGTCGATCAACGGCCGGCCCTCTTCGTCCCAGGACTCGACAGCGCAGCCCAGGGCCCGGCATTGCAGTTCCCCCTCGTAGACCGGCAGCAGCGGGCAGCCCGCCACGAAGGCGGTGCACACGTCGGTCCCGCCGCTGGTGGAGAACAGCCAGATGTCATCGCCGACGGCCTCATAGACCCAGCGGAAGCTCTCCGGTGACAGCGGCGAGCCGGTCGACCCGACCGCCCTCAGCGCCGACAGGTCATATTCCGTGCCCGGCCTGACGCCGTCCTTCTCGCAGCTCGCCAAGAGACCCGCGCTGACGCCCATACAGGTGATCCCCGCGCGCTCTGCCAGGCGCCAGAGCGCACCCAGGTCGGGGTGCGCGGGGCTGCCGTCATAGAGGACGATGGCCGCGTCGCTCAGGAGGCATCCGACGAGGAAGTTCCACATCATCCAGCCGGTCGTCGTGAACCAGAACATGCGGTCTCCGCGGCGCAGGTCCAGGTGCATCCGCTTCTTGAGCTGCTCGACGAGGATCCCGCCCTGGCTCTGCACGATCGCCTTGGGCAGGCCCGTCGTGCCGGAGGAGTAGAGAACCCAGAGGGGGTGGTCGAAGGGGACCTGCTCGAACTGCATCCCGGCGGCGGCACCTTCGGGGTCGCCGGCCAGGAGATCCGCCCAGGAGATCGCATCGGGCCCCACGGAGGCGGGATCCGCCGCGGTGTCCAGGTAGGGCAGCACGACGGCTCTTGCGACACTCGGCAGCTCGGCGAGAATCCCGGCGGCGTTGGCGCGCCGGTCGAAATCCTTGCCGCCGTGGCGGTAGCCGTCCACCGTCAGGAAGACCTTCGGCTCGATCTGCGCGAAGCGGTCGATCACACTGCGCGCCCCGAACTCGGGGGCCGCGCTCGACCAGACCGCGCCGATCGACGCGGTGGCGAGGAATGCGATCAGCGTCTCGGGGATGTTGGGCATGTAGGCCACGACGCGGTCCCCCCGCCCGACGCCCAGCGAGCGCAGCCCGGCGGCGGCAGCCGCGACCCGCGTCTGCAGCTCGCCCCAGGTCAGCTCCTCGAGGTCCCTCAACTCGGAGCAGTGAAGGAGCGCCACCTGGTCGGGGTCATGGCGGCAGATCAGGTTCTCCGCGTAGTTCAGTCTCGCGCCCTCGAACCAGGCGGTACCCGGCATCTCGTGAGATCTCAGAACGCGCTCGTAGGGCACAGAGGCTCTGACCCCGCAGAACTCCCAGATGTCCGCCCAGAACTGCTCGAGCTCCGAGACGGACCACTCCCAGAGCTCGCCGTAGCCCGCAAACTCGCGGCCGTGACGCTCCCCGGCCCAGCGCATGAAGGCCGTCATCTCGGCCCTCTCGAGCTGCTCGGAGGAGGGCGTCCAGATGGGTGACTGCGGGTCGGCGCTGCTCATGGGGATATTCTCGCCGATCGTGAACCCCTCCGGACTACGAGCGCACTTTCCCGTCCTGCGCGAGCTGGCCTACATGAACGCGGGGACGGACGGCCCGCTGCCCGAGCAGGCGATCGCCGCGGCCGGCGCGGAGCTGGAGCGCGAGGCCGCCGAGGGAAGGGCGATGGCGCACTTCGAACGCCGCAGCGAGCTCGCGGGCCTGCTGCGTGGCGAGTACGCCAAAGCGCTGGGTGCCGATGTGGCGGACGTCTCGCTGACGACCTGCACGACCGAAGGCATGGCCCATGTGATCGCCGGCATGGACCTCTCCCCCGGCGATGAGATCATCACCAGCGACGAGGAGCACCCGGGCCTGCTCGGTGCGCTTGGCGCCGCCCGCGAGATTCGCGGGGTGACGGTCCGCGAAGTCCCGTTTGCCGAGGTCGCCGAAGCGGTCGGCCCGAAGACGGTCCTGGTCGCCGTCTCCCACGTGGGCTGGGTGAGCGGCTCGCTTGCACCGGCCGAGCTTGCCGACCTGGGCATCCCCGTCCTGCTCGACGGCGCACAGGGGGTCGGGGCCGTCCCGGTCGACGTGAGGGCACTCGGCTGCGCCGCCTACTCGGGCGCCGGGCAGAAGTGGCTCTGCGGACCGGATGGCAGCGGCATGCTCTATCTGACGCCGGCCTTCAGGGAGACGCTGGCCGTCCCGCGGCGCGGCTACGGGAATCTCGCCGAGGCCAACATGGGACTCGAGGCGACCCTCCATGAGGACGGGCGCCGGTTCGACTCGCCGGCGATGTCCGCCGAGGCCGCGGCATTGGCTCTCGCCTCAATCGAAGTGCTCAGCTCGGCAGGCTGGGAGGGCGTCCACGAGCGTGCGCGGCGACTCGCCGAGCAGCTCGCGGGCATGCTCGGCGAAATCGGCCGTCCGCCGGCGCCCCGCGGGGCTACGACGCTCGTCTCATTCCCCAGCGAGGACCCTGCCGCCGAGCGGCTGCTCCTCGCCGAGGCGGGTGTCGTGGTGCGCAACATCCCCGGTCGGCCATGGCTGCGGGCCTCCGTCGGAGCCTGGAACGACGAGGGGGACCTGGAGCGACTGGTGGAGACACTCGCCCAGTGAGTGGCGCCCGGCGCGGGCCGCGCCTCGCCGGCCTGGCCGTCCTGATCGCCGCGGCGGCCGTGATGGACACGGTCCGCCTGTCCCAAAACGGCTACGCCAACATCTTCTACTCCGCCGCGGTCCGCTCGATGGTGGACTCCTGGCACAACTTCCTGTTCGTCTCGTTCGACCCCGGCGGCCTGGTGTCCGTCGACAAGCCGCCGCTCGCCCTCTGGGTCCCGGCACTGAGCGCCCGGGTGTTCGGTTTCCATCCCCTCAGCATCCTGCTGCCGGAGGTCCTGATGGGAGTCGCCACCGTCGCCCTGCTCTACACGATCCTCGCTCGCCGCTTCGGCGTGCCGGGCGCGTTCGCCGCGGGCGCCGCCTTGATCGTCTTCCCGTCATTCGTCGCCGTCTCGCGTGCAAACGGCGTGGATCCGCTGCTGATCCTTTTGATGGTGGGCGCCTGCGGGGCGGCAATTCGCGCCTGCGAATCGGGACGGCTGCGTGAACTCCTGCTCAGCGGCCTGCTGGTGGGCCTCGCCTTCAACACGAAGACCCTGGCGGCCTATCTCGTCGTCCCTCCGATCGCCCTCGCATACCTGGTCTGTGCGCCCGGCACGATCCCGCGGCGCATCCTCCACCTGCTCGCGGCGGGCCTGGCGATGGCGGTTGTCTCCTTCAGCTGGATCGCCCTCGTAGAAGCGACACCGGCGAGCAAGCGCCCGTATGTCGGCAGCTCAACCAACAACACCCAGCTCGGGCTGACCTTCGAATACAACGGCTTCGGTCGCGTCGAAGGGCAGAACGGAGGGCCCGGGCAGACACGCGGGAAGCCCGGCGCCGCGGTGCCGGCAACGCGCCAGCACGAAGTCAATGCGGCGGCGCAGGCCGCCCACCCTCTGCCCCCGGTTGTCCACCCGAAATTCCCGCCCGCACGGAAGACCGGGCGAAACCGCTATCCCGTCCCCTTCGGCGGTCCCCCGGGGCCGTTTCGCCTGTTCGGCATCGGCCTGGGTGAGCAGGGCGGCTGGTACCTGCCATTCGCTTTCGTGGGGTTGCTGGCACTGCTGATCCTGCTCTGGTTCGAGAACCGGCACGCGCCCTCGGGAACAGCGGGAGGCGAGGCCGCGCCCGACCCCGCCACCGCCGAGATCGCGGGGTCCCGGACCCCGCCGCCGCCGGCCGGCAGGGCTCCTCCCGGGCCGGCGCAAGCGCAGCCGCTGCGTGGGCGGCGCGATCCGCGCCTGGCGTGCGCCATCACCCTCGGCGGCTGGCTGGTCACGGAGGCCTTCATCCTCAGCACCTCCAAGGGCATAGTCCATCCCTACTACATCTCCGCGATCGCTCCCGGCGCCGCGGCGATGGCGGGAGTAGGCGCGCTCGCGATGGCGCGCCTCAGCCTCGGCCGGACCGGGATCGTCGGCTTTCTCCTGGCCACGGCGGCCGTCGCCGGCACCATCGCCGTCGAGCGCCTCGCGATGGACCGCGAGCACTACCTCGTCCGGTTCGTGCCCGTCCTGGCGCTCCTCGCCGCGCTGACGCTCGGCGCTCTGGCGATCATCATCCTGTTGCGCCCACGGCGACAGGCCGCGGCTGCCACGATCTCGATGGGTGTTCTCCTGGCCCTGCTCCTCCTCGTCCCCGCCCGCTACGCCACGTCGACCTGGCTGGCCCCCGTGGAGTCGACCTTCCCGGCGGCCGGACCCAAACAGACCGCGGGCCAGGGCGGCATCGGGGTCAGCGCCCGGGACGAGGCGATCGTGAAGGCTCTGCGCCGCTACGTCGAACGCGGCGGCGGGACCCGTCCCTACGAGATCCTGACCGTCGCCTCCGACACCGCGGCGCCGTTCATCCTGCTGGGCTCCGAAGCCGCCGCCGTCGGGGGCTACAGCGGGACCGACCCTGCCCTGGACGGAGCGGGCCTGGCCAAGCTCATCGAACGCCACCAAGCGCGCTACGTGCTACTCGGTGGCGAGTACTCGACGCGCGGCGGAAACCGCGCCACCCAGGCCGTCCTGAAGGTCTGCAGGGAGCTTTCACCAACGCAATGGTCGAGCCCCGTGGCATACCCCTTCGGCCTGGTCCTGTTCGACTGTGCGGGCAAGGAAAAGGCCCTGGCCGCCGCCTGAGAGCGGCCGGCTCAGCTCGCCACCGAGAGCTCACGGTGAAAGGCCCGGGCGAACAGCTCGCCCTCGCGCCCGGCTGCCCAGCGCGGAACCGCCGGATCCCCCTCCGCGATCAGGCGCAGACGGACGCCGTCTCCCTCCAGCGCCAGATCGGTGGCGCGGACAAGCTGGTCACGCGAGCGCTCCAGGTCCTCGGCCAGGCGCAGCAGGGCCGCACAGCGATTCAGACGCTCCACGTCGCCCTCGCCGAACAGCGGCGCCATCGGTCCGGGGCTGGGCATTCCCTTGCGGTGGTAGCGGGCAGCCTGGGCGATGATCGCGGTCTCGACCGGCTGGAAACCCGGGAGGCCGCCGTTGAGGATCAGGTATCGGGAATGCTTGTGGTGGTCGTCGTAGTCGATCGACATGCCGATGTCGTGAAGCATGCAGGCGGCCCACAGGAGCTCGCGCTCGCGTGGATCGCCCCCATGCAGCTCGAGCGCCGCCAGCTCGTCGAACATTCCCAGCGCCAGCAGGGCGACATGCTCCGTGTGCGGAACGTCCACCCGGTACTGGGCAGCCAGGTTCATGACGCTCGCCCGCCTGACATCGGCGAACAAGGGGCGGGGAAGATCCGCCAGCAGACGCTCGAAGAAAACCCCCTCGCGAAGACCCGCCTCGGTCGCCTCGAGCCGCTTGAAGGCACCCGTCCTCATCGCGCCCCTCACAACCAGCGCCCCGGCCAGGATCAGATCCGCACGGGCCGGCTTGATGCCCGGGACGCTGGCGCGCTCGGCCGCAGGAAGCGCAGCCAGACGCTCGACGAGCGCATCCAGGGCGTCCCTGCTGATCAGCATCCCCTGTACCCCGGTCGAGGGCAGGCCCTCGGCGCGCTGAGCTGCAGCGGCGAGGTTTCTGACGGTTCCCCCGATGCCGACCAGGCGGCGGGCCCCGGGCGCGGCGCCGGCGAGCCAGTCCGCCTTGGCGAGCTCCTCGGCGACGTGCTCGCCGAGATCCTCGAGCTGCCTGCGCTTCGCAGGCCCGTTGGGCGGCAGGAAGCGCTCGCTCATGCGCACCGTGCCAAGGCGCCAGGACCTCGACTGCACCGCCTCGCGATTCTCCACCCTGACGATCTGCATCGAACCGCCACCCAGATCCAGGACACAGCCGTCGGCGAGCGTCGTCGAGTTCACCGCGGCCAGATATCCATAGCGTGCCTCGGCATCCCCGCTGAGCACCCTGATCGGCCAGCCCAGGCGATCGAGCGCCCGAGCGAGGAACTCCTCGCCGTTCTCGGCGTCGCGGATGGCGCTCGTCGCGACCGCGTCGACGGAGCCACGTCCAAGCCCGCTGGCCCGGCAGAAGTGGGCGAACACGTCAAGCGTCGCAAGGGCCCGCCTGATTGGCTCGTCCCCCAGGCGCCCCGATGCCATCAGCCCCTCACCGATCCGGACGGGCTCGTAGATCTCATCGGTGCGCCGCCAGCATCCCTCGCCCGCCTGAAAGACCACCAGGCGGAAGGAGTTCGAGCCGAGGTCGATGACGGCGAGGCGCTCGTCGGGCTTCATCCAGCCTCAGCGTATTGGCCGTGTCGGCGGGGGCTGAGGGGCGTGTCTGAGGACCGCTTTGCTAGACGCGGGCGCTCTGCAGCTTGGCCGACTGCAGCGACTGCTCGGCCTCGACCAGGACCTGCTGGACGCTCAGGCTTCGCTCATGCATCAGGGCGAAGCCGATGCTGACGGTCGGGTGCACGACCTGCTCGCCGACGTCGATGCTGCAGGATGGGATCACCCGGGCAAGCCCCTCGGCGACGACCGCCAGACCCTCCTCGTCGGCGTGAGGCAGCAGCACCGCGAACTCGTCTCCGCCGAGTCTCGCGACGAGGTCGGTTTCCCGCAGCCGGCGGGTCAGCGCACGAGCCACCGAGCGCAGCGTCTCGTCGCCCGCCTCACGGCCGTGGGCGCGGTTGAGCTCGCGGAAGCCGTCGAGGTCGATGACCATCACCCCGGCGGCCTCGCCATAACGGCGGCAACGTCCCACCTGAAGGCGCAGGTCGTTTTCGAACAGCCGGCGGTTGCGCAGGCCGGTCAGCGAGTCGTGGTCGCCGAGGCGCTGAAGCTGCTCCTCGAGCTGCTTACGCTCGGAGATGTCCTGAAGCTGTGCGATGTAGTGCAGCGGCTCGCCTTCCCGGCCCCGCACGAGAGACATCGAGAGGATCGCCGAGATCGTCTCGCCGGCCGCGTCGAAGAAACGCTGCTCGACCTGGAAGGCCGGTATCTCTCCGGCCAGCAGACGCTTGCGCTGCGCCCCGTCCGCACCCGCGTCCTCAGGGTGGACGATGCCGTCAAAGCGCTTGCCGATCAGCTCGTCGGAGGTGTAGCCCGTGATCTCGCAGAGAGCCCTGTTGACCAGTAGCCAGCGCCCCTCGGTGTCGAGCAGCCCGGTGCCGATCGGCGCGGACTCGAAGACCTCCTCGAAGCCTTCGGTGCGCCGTGGCGCAATCAGGTCAGCGTGGCGGCGTGCCGTGATGTCCAGCACCACCGCGACGCCACCGACGACGTTCGAGCCGTCCTCGCTCGGGGGAGCCGTCGGCGCAGAGCGGGCCCGCGTCGACGATCAGGCAGTGACGCTCGTCGGCCGTCCACACCTCGCGCGTGCGGGTCTCGCCTTCGAGCGCTGAGCTGAAGAGAGGCTCGACGCTCTCCCAGAAGCGGGCCGGAAAGGCATCGGCGAGATAGCGCCCTTCCTGGCAGAAGTCGGGGTCCCCCATGCGGGAGATCGCCTGCCCGGCCGTGAGGACGAACCGGAGCTGACCGTCGAAGACGATCACCAGTGCCTCGGGCAGCTCGTGCAGGGCGGCGGCGGCCGCGTGGTCGGCGCTCGCCATCAGGTCGTCGGGCGGAGCCCCGGATCCCATCGGGAGGTTCACGACCCATGCATCGGCTGAAATCGCGGTTTTCTTGACGGTCGCGCCGCGGTTCGGCGCGAATACCTCAAATCGGCGGCTAGGGCCGGATGAAGGTGTTCGGGTCCGGACCGATCCGGCCGCCGTTGTCCAGCGCCTCGATCCGTTCCATCTCGCCTTCATCGAGCTCGAAGTCGAACACGTCGAAGTTCTGCTCGATGCGCCCGGGGGTCACCGACTTCGGGATTACGATGTTGCCCAGCTGCAGCTGCCAGCGGATCACGATCTGGCCGGGCGTGCGGCCGTGGCGCTCGGCGATCTGGAGGATCACGGGATCATCGAGCACGGCGCCCTGAGCCAGCGGACTCCACGCCTCGGTGACGATCCCGAGCTCATCGTGTTCGCGGCGCAGGCCGGCCTGCTGGAAGTAGGGATGGAGCTCCACCTGATTGACGGCCGGCGTCTCGCCCGTCTCCTCGATCACCCGGCGGAGATGCTCCGGTTCGAAATTGGACACGCCGATGGCCCGTATGAGCCCCTCGTCGCGGAGCTCGATGAAGGCCTTCCACGTTTCGAGGAACCTGTCATGAGCGGGGACCGGCCAGTGGATCAGGTAGAGGTCCAGGTAGTCGAGCTCCAGGCGCTGGAGGCTCGCGTGAAAGGCACGCCGGGCCTGGTCGTAGCCCTGGTCCTCGTTCCAGCACTTGCTGACGATGTGAACCTCCGAGCGGGGCAGCCCGCTGGCCCGGACGGCCAGCCCCACGCCGGCCTCGTTGCGGTAGGCGGCCGCCGTGTCGAGGTGGCGGTAGCCGACCTCGAGGGCCTTGGCAGCGGTCACCTCCGTCTCGGCGGGCGGAACCTGGAAGACGCCGAAGCCGAGCTGCGGGATGCTCGATCCGCCGCGCAGCCCAACGTCGGGAACGGTGCCTGGTGAGGTGGGGCTCTGCTCTGGCAGCTTGCTCATGCGAATCGGTTGCCCGAGGGTGCGGGCGGCTAAACCTCCGATCCCCGGTGCTCCGCCGAGCATACTCCGGCTCGGCGGAGCATGGATCGCCCCGTCGGAAGAGCGAGCCCCGGCCCCGCCGGCGGGATCAGGGCAACGGCGCTTCGCCCCCGGGCCGGGGCGGCTCGACGCCGTCGTAGTAGTCCACCTGGTCGGCCATCCGGAACATCGATCGCAGGCCGTCGCCGTCGGGTCGGCGCTCGTAGGCACCCAGCTTGCCCGAGTCGGGGTAGCTGACGACGTCCGGCTCCCCGCTGGTGGAGAAGCTGAGGAAACGAACGGGCTCCGCGGTCGCGTTGAGCAGCTGATGCCCACCCTGCTCGCCGCGTGGGAAGGCGACGACCTCGCCCTCCTCGAGCACGCGCCAGCCCGCGGGCGTGCGCAAGCTCGGACGGCCGTCCAGAACCACCAGCATCTCCTCCTCGGTGTAGTGGAAGTGGTACGGGTAGGCGGCCTCACCGGGCCCGAGCTCCCACAGGCTCAGACCCAGGCGCTCGGCTCCTGCCTGGCGGCTGAGCCGGGCCCGTCTGGCGAGGAACCCCTCATGCTCGCGGAGCTCGTCGAACTCCGGCTCGTTGATGTTCGGCATCGGCGGGGCACCTCCGGGTGACGGGGAGCGCCGATGATAGGCGGGAAACGGCCTCGCCGGGATTTGACTGCGCCCGCCTCATGCCCTAGCGTGACCGGAGCGCGACCGTCACGGAGGGTGCGGTCCGCTCCACAGTTCAAGGAGGAACGGAGATGGGGGAATCAAGGGGGAACTACAGGCGGGTGCTGCAGCGTGTGATCGCGGGCCTGGCGATCGGTGACGTGGCATACCGGCTGCTGATGCGCGAGCCCCTGAGAAGGGCGCTCGGGATCGAAACGACACACGTCTGAGGAGCGCTCGGCGGGGCTGCGGCCCGGGCCCCGCCGACGTGATCAGCGCCTCGAAGGAGCAACGAAGGACGTGGCAATACCAAGTGCCGCTGCCTCTTCAAACAGCTTCTCGCGTGCGTCCGGATGGGCCGCCTGTTCGATGATCAGCCTCGCCTGGGCGCGCTGGCTGCGGCCGAAGATATGGGCCGTCCCCTGCTCGGTGATGACCGCAGAATGCTGGAAGGAGGTGACCGGACACCCGAGGCGCCCGACGATCGTGGAGCTGTCGCTGGGATCGTGCCAGGAGCGAAGCGCAATCACGGCGTGGCCCCCTCTGGAGCGAATCGCTCCGGCTACGAAGTCGGGTTGTCCGCCGAACCCCGAGTAGACACGATCGCCGATGTGGCTGGCGCCGGCCTGATCGGCCAGGTCGAGCTGAAGCGCCGTGTTGATCGAGACCATGCCGGCCTGCGCCTCGATCAACGATGTGTCATTGGTCGTCTCCGTGCGCCTCATCAGCAGCCGGGGGTTGCGATCGGCCCACCGGTACAGGGCGGGCGAGCCGAACAGAAACGAGGAGACGATCGGCCTGCCCGGGTCGAGTGCGCCCTGGTTCTCGAGCTCCATGACGCCATCGCTGATCATCTCCGACCAGATTCCCAGCCGACGCCTCGGCTCCAGGGCACGCAGGGTCGCGTCCGGAACCTGCCCGATCCCTAGCTGCAGTGTGGCGCCGTCGCCCACCAGGGCCGCGACCCGCTCGGCGATCAGCCGCGCCTCCGGATGCGCCGACCCGTAGACCGGCGAGGGAAGTTCGGGGGGGCCCTCGATTGCGAGGTCAATCAGCTGGCAGTCGATCTCCCCGTCGCCGAGGGTGTACGGCATCGCGGAGTTCAGCTGCGCGACCACGAGGCCCCCGCGCGCCCTCACTCGTTCGAGGGCCGCGACGAGAATGTTCACCTCGACGCCCATCGAGACACGCCCGTCATGCTCGGTGGTGGTGTTGAGCAGCAGGATGTCGGGCGGGCGCAGCGTGTCGAACAGCCGCGGCACAAGGGATAGACGCATCGGCAGGTAGTCCAGCCGCGGGCCGGCGCCTCTCATCCCGGGTCCCACGAAGGGCGTCTCGAAGATCACGCCCTCGCGCTGCGGCAACGGCGCCTGCGCTGCGAGCATGAACAGCCGGTAGCGCTCCCGCGCCTCGTTCACGATCCGCAGAGCCAGCTGCGGGACGGCGTGGTTGCCGCTTGCCACGACCCTCGGCTCGTCCCCCGGCACGGCTGCGATGGCCTCATGGAGCTGGCGTTCGGAGACGACCCGCATGGCGGCTGACACTAGGGCCGCGGAGCCTCCCGGTCATGCGGGATAAGTACGGAGCGTGTTGGGGGGAGTGCGCGGTGGATGGGCAGGGCTGATGGGGTTTGACTGTTAGCTACGTGTTCGAGGTCCGAATCCACGGCCGTGGCGGGCAGGGCGTCGTGACGGCCGCCGAGCTGCTCTCGCTGGCCGCCTTCGACGGCGGTCTGAAGGCGCAGGCCTTCCCCAGTTTCGGCTCCGAGCGGATGGGCGCCCCCGTGATCGCCTTCTGCCGGATCGACGACGCTCCCATCCGCCTGCGCGAGCCGATCGCCGAGCCGGATGCCGTCGTGGTGCAGGACCCCACCCTGCTTCACCACGTCGATGTCTTCGGCGGACTTGACTCCGACGGTTATGTGCTGATCAACTCGACCCGGACTCTCGAGGAGCTGGGCCTGGAGGAGCTGCGCGGCGTCACCGCCCCGAGCGCCTGATGACCGTCCCGGCGAGCGAGTTCGCCCGCGCCCGGCTGGGCCGCCCGATCCCCAACGCCGCCCTGCTCGGGGGGCTCACGGCACTGGTGGGGCTGACGTCGATCGATGCGCTGGAGCGTGCCATCGAGGAGCGCTTCGGCGCGAGCCCCGCCGCCAAGGCCAACCGGCTGGCAGCAAGAGACGCCTATGAGCATGTGGGCGCCCGGCGGGAGGCGGCCCGTGCCTAGTCAGATCGAGGGCTCGCTGGCGATCGCACGTGCCGTGGCACGCTGCCGGCCGGAGGTCGTATGCGCCTATCCGATCACTCCGCAGACGCACATCGTCGAGGGCCTCTCCAGAATGGTCGCAGCGGGCGATCTGACGCCCTGCGAGTTCGTCAACGTCGAGTCGGAGTTCTCGGCCATGTCCGTCGCCATCGGCGCCAGCGCCACCGGTGCCCGGGCCTACACGGCAACGGCCAGCCAGGGCCTGCTCTACATGGCCGAGGCCCTCTTCAACGCCTCGGGTCTGGGACTGCCGATCGTGATGACCGTCGCCAATCGGGCGATCGGCTCTCCGATCAACATCTGGAACGACCACAGCGACTCGATGGCGCTCCGGGACTGCGGCTGGATCCAGCTCTACGCGTCGGACAACCAGGAGGCCGCCGACCTGCATGTCCAGGCCTTCCGGCTCGCCGAGACGCTGTCGCTGCCCGTCATGGTCTGCGTCGACGGCTTCGTCCTGACACATGCGGTCGAGCCTCTGGAGGTCCCCGACGCCGCGCTCGTGGACGCCTACCTCCCCCCCTTCCTTCCCCGTCAGGTCCTCGACCCGTCGGATCCGATCACGATCGGAGCAATGGTCGGACCCGAGGCGTTCACCGAGGTCCGCTACCTGGCCCATGCCAAGCAGATCGAAGCCCTCGACGTGATCCCCCGGCTCGCCGAGGAGTTCGAGCAGGGTTTCGGGCGCGCCTCCGGCGGGCTGCTTGGCACATACCGCTGCGAGGATGCGGAGACGATCGTCGTCGCGCTCGGCTCGGTCGTCGGGACCCTCGAAGTGGCAGTCGATGAAGCAAGGGCCGCCGGGCTCTCGATCGGCGTCCTCGCACTCAAGTCCTTCAGGCCGTTTCCCCTCGAGGAGCTGAGAGCGGCCCTCGCGCCCGCCCGCCGGGTGATCGTCCTCGAGCGTGCCTTCGCAGTCGGCATCGGAGGAATCCTCAGCGCGGATGTGCGAGCCGCAATCGGCCCTGAAGGAGCGGAGTCCCATACGGTGATCGCGGGCCTGGGGGGCCGTCCGATCACCCGCCGCTCACTGCATGCTCTGCTAGACGATGCGCAGGCCGGCCGGCTCGAGGCGCTGCGGTTCCTCGACCTGCGACGTGACATCGTCGAGCGCGAGCTGACGCGAACTCGAGGTGGCGGGCGAGCCGGCCCTCACGCGGAGAACATCCTGCGCGAGCTCGGAATCGTCTCGGCGGGGCCGGTATGAGCGAGACCCGCTTCTACCAGACGGGCACCTTCGCGGTGGGAAACAGGCTGCTCGACAGCGACGCGTCTTCGGTTCAGTCAGACCCCGAGCGGGCCAACTCGCTGACGAAGGGGCACAGGGCCTGTCAGGGATGCGGCGAGGCGCTGGGTGCCAGGTATGCGCTGGACGCTGCGCTGCGCGCAACGGAAGGCCGCCTGATCGCAGCGAACGCGACAGGTTGCCTCGAGGTCTTCTCGACGCCGTTTCCGGAGACCTCGTGGCGGCTGCCCTGGATCCACTCGCTGTTCGCCAACGCGCCGGCCGTGTCCACGGGCATCGCTGCCGCTCTGCGAGCGAAGGGCAGGAGCGACGTCCGCGTCGTCGGGCAGGGAGGCGACGGCGGGACGGTCGACATCGGCATGGCCAGCCTCTCGGGGATGTTCGAGCGGGGCGATGACGTGCTCTACATCTGTTACGACAACGAGGCCTACATGAACACCGGCGTCCAGCGTTCGGGTGCCACGCCACCCGCGGCTAGGACCGCCACGACAGAGCCGGTGGGCGGGACGGGCGGAAACAGCTTCGGCCAGGGCAAGAACATGCCGCTGATCGCGATGGCTCACGAGATCCCCTACGTGGCCACGGCGACCGTGGCCGAGCTGCGCGATCTCGAGGCCAAGGTCGCTCGCGCGATGGAGCACCGCGGGCCCCGCTACCTACACGTCCTCGTCCCCTGCCCACTCGGCTGGGGTTCCCCGCCGGCCGAGACGATCAAGATCGCGAGGCTCGCCAAGGAGAGCGGCCTGTTCCCGGTCTTCGAGGCGATCGACGGGCGGATCGGAGAGGTCTCGAAGATCCGCCGGCAGGTTCCGGTCGAGGAGTATCTGCGCCCGCAGAAGCGCTACGCCCACCTCTTCGCGGGAGAGGGGCGAGGAGACATCCTCGCGGCGCTGCAGGCCCGCGCGGACGGGAACATCGAGCGTTTCGGCCTGCTCGAGGATGACGGGAAGACCACCGGGCCCGAGCTGCTGGAGATTCTCGCCCCGCAGTGAGCGGGGGCCGCAGTGAGCGCCGCCGAGCCCGCACCCCGACCGTTCGCGATCACGCTCGATGTCGGCACGAGCCTGGCGAACCAGACAGGCGCCTGGCGTGTCGAACGACCACGTTACGTAAGTCGCGTGCCACCCTGCAGCCACGGCTGCCCGGCCGGGGAGGACATCCAGGGCTGGCTCTACGAGGCCGAGTCGGGTGGCGAGGGATACGAACATGCCTGGCTGAAGATCGTCCGGGACAACCCCTTCCCGGCGGTGATGGGCAGGATCTGCTTCCACCCCTGCGAGGCGGCCTGCAACAGGGCTCAGCTGGACGAGTCGGTCGGGATCAACTCGGTCGAGCGGTTCCTGGGCGACGAGGCGCTCCGTCATGGCTGGACACTCCCGCTTCCCGGGCCGGCCAGCGGGAGGCGTGTGCTGGTCGTCGGCGCGGGTCCCTCGGGGCTGAGTGCGGCCTACCACCTCGCCCTCGGCGGCCACCACGTGACGATCTGCGAGGCGGCGGCGAAGCCGGGTGGGATGATGCGCTACGGCATCCCCGCCTACCGCCTCCCGCGTGAGACGCTGGACGCCGAGATAGACAGGATCCTGGCGCTGGGGGTCGAGCTGCGCTGCAACGAGCCGGTGGGAGGACTCGAACGCGAGCTGGCCCGCGGCGAATACGACGCGGCCTTCGTGGCGGTCGGTGCCCACATCGCCCGCAACGTCGATCTCCCCGGCGGGACGGCCTCGCACATCCTCGATGCCGTCTCGATGCTGCACGGGATCGAGGACGGCGAGCCGCCGCGGCTCGGTCGCAAGGTCGTCGTCTACGGCGGTGGCGACACCGCCCTCGACGCGGCCCGCACCGCGCGGCGCCTGACGGGGGTGGAGCCGGTCGTCGTCTACCGGCGCACCCGCGAGCGCATGCCGGCCCACCCCGAGGAGCTGCAGCAGGCCGAGCAGGAGGGAATCTCCTTCCGCTGGCTCTCGAGCATCGCCGCCGCGGAGAAACCTGCGGGCAGCGCGGTCGAGGGCCCCCCCACGCCCGGCGCTGCGCATCGAGCGCATGCGCCTGGACGAGGACGGCATGCCCCAGCCGACCGGCGAGTTCGAAGAGCTGGACGCCGACAGCCTGATCCTGGCGCTCGGTCAGAGCGCCGACCTGGCGCTCCTCGAGGGCCTCGAGGGGATTCGCATAGAGGACAGCGTCGTCGAGGTGGACGAGCGCATGATGACGGGGCACCCCGGGGTCTTCGCGGGCGGCGACATGACACCGGGCCAGCGAATGGCGGCTGTCGCCATCGGACATGGCCGCCGGGCGGCGGGCTGCATCGACAGCTGGCTCAAGGACCTCCCGGCACCGGTTGTTCCGGAGGTCCAGCTTGCGGGCTTCGAGGAGCTGAACACCTGGTACTACTCCGACGCTCCCCGAACGGTCAGACCGCTCCTCGAGGACATCCGGCGCCAGAGCACCTTCGAGGAGGTGGTCATGGGGCTCGACGAGGACTCGGCCCTGTTCGAGGCCAGGCGCTGCCTGTCCTGCGGCAACTGCTTCTCCTGCGACAACTGCTTCGGGGTCTGCCCCGACAACGCCGTCATCAAGCCCGGACCGCCGGGCGAGCCCTACGCGATCGACCTCGACTACTGCAAGGGCTGCGGAATGTGCGCCGCCGAGTGCCCCTGCGGCGCGATCGAGATGATCCCCGAGACGACCTGAGAGGGCTAACCTCCTGCGATGGCCCGAATCGGAATGCTGACCGGGGGCGGCGACTGCCCCGGCCTGAACGCTGTGATCAGGGCCGCTGTGCGCACGGGGCTGCCGGACGGCCACACGTTCTTCGGATACCAGTACGGGTGGGCGGGCGTGATCGCGGATGAGGGCTTCGAGCTGACGATCGAGCGCACCCTCGGCATCCTGCCCCGCGGCGGGACGATCCTGGGGACCTCGCGAACGAACCCCTTCGCGGACGGGGCGGACGGGATCGCACAGATCCGGGCCTCGATGGCCGCTCGGGGAATCGACGCGCTGATCCCGATCGGCGGCGACGACACCCTGGGTGTCGCCCAACTGCTCCATGAAGAGGGGATCCCCGTCGTCGGTGTGCCGAAGACGATCGACAACGACCTGGGCGGGACGGACTTCACGTTCGGCTTTCAGACGGCCGTCCAGATCGTCACCGATGCGATCGACCGCCTCCACACGACGGCCGAGTCGCACAACCGGGTGATGCTCGTTGAGGTGATGGGTCGCCATGCCGGCTGGATCGCGACCCACGCGGGCATCGCCGGAGGGGCCGACGCGATCCTCGTCCCGGAGCGGCCCTTCGACATCGACGAGGTCTGCGCCCACCTGACGCGCCGCCACCAGCGCGGGCGTAAATTCTCGATCGTCGTCGTCGCCGAGGGCGCGACGCCGCGCGAGGGAACCCTCACCGCGGCGGACGGGTCGCCGGTCACCCGCGTGGCGGGGACGGATGCCTTCGGCCACGCCCGCCTGGGTGGGATCGGTGTGATGCTCGAGCACGAGATCGAGGCCCGGACCGGTTTCGAGACGAGGGTGACGATCCTCGGCCACGTCCAGCGAGGAGGCACCCCGGTGGCCTTCGACCGGGTCCTGGCGACCCGCTTCGGCGTGAGTGCGCTGCAGGCGGTGGCCTCGGGGAACTTCGGCGTCATGGTCGCCCTACAAGGGACACAGATCCTCCAGGTCCCGCTGGGCGAGGCGCTGGCCGGGCCGAAGCTGCTCGACCCCGAGCTCTACGCGACGGCCGAGCTGTTCTTCGGCTGAACTCCCCGCCGTGGCACCTGCTGGGTGATGCAGTGGATGTTTCCTCCACCGAGCAGGATCTCACGGCCGGGAACGCCGACGATCTCGCGGCCGGGAAACGCCGCGCCGAGGATCTCAGCGGCCCGTTCATCTGAGCGCCCATCCAGGAGCGGGAAGACGACCCGAGAGTTGGCGATGAAGAAGTTCACGTAGGAGGCCGCCATCCGTTCGCCGGCCGGACGCGCGAGGGTCCCTCCGCGCCGCTCGATCCCCGCGGCCTCCTCGGCCGTGATCGACAGCGCAGCGGGGGCCGGCACACGGATCACCTCGATCTCCCGGCCCTTCGCGTCGCGGGCGGCCTGCAGGCGGCGCTCGGCGTCCTCGGCCGCCGGGCGCGTCGGGTCGCTCTGATCCTCGGGCCAGGTGAGCAGCACCACCCCCGGCGCGGCGAAGCAGGCGAGGTTGTCGACGTGCCCGTCGGTCTCATCGCCAAAGACGCCCCTGCCGAGCCACAGCACGGTGCTGACGCCCAGGTGATCACGTAGCGCATCCTCAATCTGCTCGCGCGAGAGGCCAGGGTTGCGGTTGTGGTTGAGCAGGCATTCTTCGGTCGTCAAGACGGTTCCCTCGCCGTCGACGTGGATCGAGCCGCCCTCGAGGACGAGCGGGGCACGGTGGCGCCCGGCGCGTTCGATCTCGAGCACCTTCTGTGCGACCCGCTCGTCCTGCTGCCAGTCGGCGTAGAGCCCGCCCTCCAGGCCACCCCACGCGTTGAAGTGCCAGTCGACGCCCCGCAGGGCTCCCGCGTCGTCCAACAGGAAGCTCGGCCCGGTGTCGCGCATCCAGGCGTCATCGGTCGAGATCTCGACAACCCGGATGGCCGGCGAGAGCATCGACCGGCAGCGCTCGAACTGCCGGTCGGAGACGGCGATCGTGACAGGCTCGCTTACGGCGATCGCCTCGGCCACCGCCGCGAAGGCCTCCTGCGCCGGGCCGGCGCCCCGGCGCCAGTTGTCGCGACGCTCTGGCCAGGCCATCCAGCAGCCCTCATGGGGCTCGAACTCGCCGGGCATGCGAAAGCCATCGGCCGCAGGTGTGCTGTCGAGGGTCCGAGCCATTCCTGGACGCTACCGGCGCGCGCCTTCAGGGGGTCTGTCGCCTCAGTGTGCCCGCCCCCAGAGCGAGCGCCCCGAAGGCGAAGGCCAGAACGATCGCGACGTCTCCCCAGAGGGCCGCGCCCGCACCCGGCTGCAGCGTCAGGTGGTGCATCCCGTCGACCGCATAGGACAACGGCAGGAGATCCGAGACGGCGTGCAGCCCCGCCGGCATCCGCTGGCGGGGGACCAACAGCCCGCAGAGGAGCAGCTGCGGCAGGATGATGGCGGGCATGAACTGAACGACCTGGAACTCACTGCGCGCGAAGGCGCTCGCGAGCAGGCCCAGCCCCATGCCGAGCAGCGCCACGGCAACGGCAAGCAGGACGACCATCGCGGCGGGCCCCGCGACGTTCAGGCCCAGGATGCCGAGCGTCACAGCGCTCGCCACGAGCGCCTGAAGGACTGACAGCAACCCAAATGCGATCGCATACCCCAGCAGCAGCTCGAGGCGACCCAGCGGCGTGGTGAGCAGCCGCTCGAGCGTGCCGCTGACACGCTCGCGCAGCAGGGCGACCGACGTGACCAGAAAGACGGTCGTCAGCGGGAAGATCGCAAGCAGCGGAGCACCGGCACGGTCAAAGGCGAGGCGGTGGTGGTCATAGATCAAACGCAGGAGCGTCTCCAGGAGACAGGGAACGGCAAGCATCAGGACGATCGTCCGCGGGTCGTGGCGCAGCTGGGCGAGGACCCGGTGGCCGGTGGCGACCGTGCGGGAGCTCGCCGAGGCAATCATTTCTCGATCAGGCGCACGAACGCCTCGTCCATGTCGTCGGTGCCGGTGCGCTCGAGCAGCTCCGCCGGGGTCAGGGCCGCCACCAGGAAGCCGTCCCGGAGCAGGATCAGCCGGTCGCAGTGACGGGCCTCATCGAGGACATGGCTCGAGATCACCAGGGCTGCACCCTCGGATGCCAGCTCGCCGAAGAGCCGCCACAGCTCCCGCCGCAGAAGCGGATCCAGGCCGACGGTTGGCTCGTCGAGGAGCAGCAGACGGGGCGAGCCGAGCAGCGCCGCCGCCAGTGAGGTTCGCGCCCGCTGACCGCCGGAGAGATCACGGACGAGCTGGGCGGCCTGGTCCTGCAGACCGGTTCTGGCGAGCATCGCCCCCGTGTCGGTGCCCCTGATGTGAGCGAAGTAGCGGAGGTTCTCCGCGACGCTCAGGTCCTCATAGACCGAGGGCGCCTGGGTCATGTAGCCGAGCTGACCCCGCACGGCGGCACTTCCCGCCTCGCGGCCGAGGACGCTCAGCTCCCCAAGAACGTTCGCCTGCACTCCGGCGATCGCCCGGATCAGCGTCGACTTGCCGCTGCCGCTCGGGCCGAACAGGCCGGTCACCTCGCCCGCCCGGATCTCGCACGAGACGCCCTTCAGCGCATCGATTGCGCCACGGCGCACCCGCACCTCGCGGGCGATGACGGCCGGCGTGCTCAGGTGACCTCGATGGCTCTTGCCGCCGCGATGCCCTGAGCCACGTCGAGCGTCGAGATGACCCCGACGGGGCGACCGTCACGGGCGACGACCAGATGGGAGGACTGGTGCTCGGCCATCAGCGCTGCGACCTTGTCGATCCGCTCGGAGGGGCTGACGGTGACGATCTCGGTCGCGGCCAGTTCTCCGGCGGTGGCATCGATCCGCCCGGCCGCAAGTGCCCTCATCAGATCCAGATCGGAGAGGATCCCCCAGACCAGACGCTCCTGCTGTGCCGCATCACGGGCCAGTCCCTCGACGACTACACAGTGGACCCGGCTGCGGGCCATCATCTCGGCCACCTCCAGCAGGGGCGTCTGCGGGGGCGCCGCGATCAGGCCGGTGTGCATCACCTCGCCCACCGTGACGGGCGGAATCTCTGAAGTCATCTGGCTCGCTCCTTCCAGGGGCTGCGGATCCGGTGAACCCCGTTGAAATGCCGTTGCGTCAAGCCTCGCAGCCGAGCGGCAGCTCGGGATCGGTTGTTTGCAGTCGGCCCGGCGCGCTTATACCGCCCGGGTCCTGCGGGAATTCACGGATGCGACACGCCACGCGGCGGGGAGGATGCCCACCGTCTCACCCCCGTCCTTCGCACCCCCGGCGGAGGGCATCTTCGGCTCTGGAATGGACGATCGGGAGATCGGCTCAGATCGTCGGGGCACCCGACAGTTTCGCTATGTGCCAGAGCTGGGAGATCCCCTGGTTCCAGTATTCGCGGGCGTCGGCGAACTGCTGACGATAGGCGGCCAGCGCCGCCGGACTCCTGCTCTGCGTGTAGCGCCCCAGTTCCGTCATCGCCCTCGAGCAGCTCTCCGGCCGCTTCGTGGATTTCACGCTCGGCCTGGCTGACGCCTTCTTCTTCGCTGTCTTCAACCTGTTCCCATGAGGTGGCCGCAAGCAGCTGGCGCCGCGCCAGGTGTTGCTGGACCGCGACGGATTCGAGCTGCGCCTTGGAGGGGTTGGCTCCCAGTGCGGCGACCCCGGCTGAGAGCTTGCCGATCGCCGTTGCGGCGCGGCGCGCTTCGGCGCCGTGTTCGCGCCGAAAGTCGTCCGCACCCCGTTCGACGGCGGTTCCGCAGCCCGCGAGCAGGATCACGACAGCTCCGAGCACGGCCGGGAGCTGAAATGTTCGGATGGGGCCGACCATCCACAGACCCTACCCGCGGAGGCCGCGACAGGGCTAGAGCGAGGCGTTGCGGTTCCACTCGACCCAGGCGACACCGCTGCGTCCGTCCTCCGTCCGGATCCGGCACATGGCTCTGGGAAACAACGAGAGCCGCCCATCCGGCGCCTCCAGCCGCAATGGGCCGAAGGCGAGCGGCTGGACAGCCACAGCGAGCTCTCCGTAGTGGATCTCAGCGGCGGTGATGAGACCGTTCTCTGCGGCGTTCTCGGATGCGGTGACAACGTCGAGCTCGAGGACGCCGCCATCCGGTGGCTGGAGATAGCCCACACCCAGAGGGGGCGCGCCGGGGATCCTGAACTCGACTCCGTGCAGGCGCGTTCCGTCCTCGAGGTGGCCGGCGGACCACATCCACTCGGCGGACCACCAGTCCCGCGGGCCCCATGAGTGGTCGCGCTGCCCGACGCCGCTGATGGATAGCTCCTGATCGCCGATCGTGACGGTCCCGCTGACGCGACAGGGAATCTCATAGCGGGTGGCGACACGGTATGCGTAGGGCTCCCCCAGCGTCTCCCAGAGGAGGTCAAAGGCGACATCGGTCGGTTCGCCGGCCTCGCCCCGCAGCAGCGCGGAGGCGTCGGCGTGGGACTCCCCGGCGCCGTTCAGCCGGACGCGGAAGCGCTCGAGGGCTGACTCACAGAGGTGCTCGACCGTCAGAGCATCGCTGCGGAGGTTCAGCTCATCGCCCGCGGGCATCGGAGCGGCGAAGTCGATGACGGCGAGCGTCGGGCGGCCCGGGCCGCAGACGAAGGCGGTCATCCAGGAGACGCCCATGTTGGGGTAGAGCCCAAGCCGGGTGTAGATGCCGAGGCTGCCGTCGTCGGAGACGAGGTCGAAGTACCAGCTCTCGTTCCAGAGCTCCTCGGGGCCCGGTGGGTGGCGCCCCTCGTCCTCGGGCTCAGGCCGGAGCGCCGGCGGGCGGCCGGACCCCGCCGCGGGAAGCAGCGCGAGCGAGTCGAGGTCGAGGGCCTGCTGCGCGTAGCGTGCGAGGCTCGCCATGAACATCTCGTCGCCGCGCTCCGTCCGCTGGACGATCATCGCCGGAGCGACCGTCATGACGATGCCAAGGAAGACCTGGCGGCGGTACTCCTCCCAGCACTGCTCCCACTCGAAGCCGCGTACACCGTGTGCGTGGAGGGCCTCCCAGTACTCGCGGACGAGCGTCTTCTCGTGTAGTCGGCGATCCTCCAGAAGGAGCGACCCGCCGATGAAGTAGGCCGCATCGGTCATCACGGGGCCCCAACTGACGGTCTGCCAGTCGACAGCTACGAAACGCCGCGGGGCGTCCTCGGCGCCGAACAGCATGTTGTCGAGTCGGTAGTCGCCGTGGACCAGGCCGAGCGGCGGGCGGCGATCGGAGAACCAGCCGTCGAGGCTGGCGACGAATCGGCGGCACACCTCCGCGTGCTCTGCCGAGACCCGCTCGGCGTACTGCTCCAGAAAGGCCGGCAGGAGCTGGCTGAGCACGCCCTGGTTGAGGAGGTTTCCCTGGTTGAGCCACGGGGTGGCACCGAGCTGCGGGTCGGCGAACACCGGGGCGTGAAGCTTCGCCAGCTCGCGGATGGCAAGACGCGCGTGCCCGACTCCACAGCCGGCGATCTGGTCTCCCTGCTCGGCCGGCGCGACGTCCTCGAGGAGCAGCGTGAAGAGACCGTCCACGTCGATCGTCGCGAGGTGGCATTCCGGCAGCGGTCCGCCGATGCGGGGTCCCAGCTCGCGATAAAAGCGGACCTCCCGGTCATAGACGCCGAGGCTGATGCCCGTCGAGCGGCTCGTCTCATCGGCGGAGGCCGTCTTCAGAACGACGCTCGGCGGGCCGCTGTCCGCCTCGGAGGCGTAGTCGATGTCCACCCTCCGGCTCTCGCTCATCTGTCCGGTGCCGACAGGTTCGACCGTGAACCCCTCGACCGGACCCGTGCCCAGCGCCGCGCTGAGCCAGGCGGCCGTGAGTTCCTCGGGTTGCTTCAGGACCGGTGCCTCTCCCACCATCGAATGCGAGACTATCGCCATCGACGAGCGAGCAGATCAACCTGTCCGGCGAGCCGACGGCGCCAACGAGCGCCTGAGTGGGGACGCGCGGCTGCGAACGAGGCATGCCGGGAAGGGCCGCAAGTAGAGATGTCCAAGGAGAACGTGGACCTGGTGATGCGTGGTTACGCACACCGACAGGCCACCGGAGATTTCCTCGAGGAGATCCTGGCGCCGGATTTCGTCTGGGACATGTCGAAGTTCGGGAACTGGCCGGAGCAGCAGGTTTACGAAGGGCTCGAGGAAGCGCGGGAGTTCATCCGCAACTGGACGGCCGCGTTCGACGAATGGAAAATCGAGATTGAGAAGGTGCACGACGCCGGCGGGGACAAGGTCGTCGGGATACTCCGGCAACACGGCCGCTCCAAGTCAACCGGTCTGCCGGTCGACATGCTGCTCGCGCAGGTGTGGACCGTCAGAGAAGGCCTCGAGAGGCGGATGGAGATGTACAGCGAGGTCGACGAGGCGCTCAAAGCAGCGGGACTCTCGCCGTAGGTACCGGCCCCCTCTCCAGCTCCAATTTATACCGGATCGGAGGCCTTCATGAGGCCACCGATCCATCTGTATAACCCCGTCCAAGGCCAGAACGAAGCGAGATCGCAGTCTCGAGATCTGCGTCGCGCGTTCAATTCATGGGAGGGGAGTACGTCCGTGACCGAGCATGAGGTGGTGATCGCCGGAGGAGGACCGGCGGGGATGATGCTGGCGGCGGAGCTGGCGTTGGCGAAGATCGACGTCGCGGTTGTGGAGCGCCGCCCGGACCACGTCCTCGCGGGCTCGCGGGCCGGCGGCTTTCACTCGCGCACGATCGAGGTGCTCGATCAGCGCGGTGTCGCCGATCGGTTCCTCGCGGAGGGTCAGGTGGCACAGGCCGCGATGTTGGCCACGACGGTGTTGGACATGAGCGACTTCCCGACGCGTCATCCCTATTCGCTCGGGATCTGGCAGAACCAGATCGAGCGGATCATGGCCGCATGGCTGGCAGAGCTGCCGGCGCGGATCTACCACGGGTGCGAGGTGACGGGCTTCGCGCAGGACGACACCGGCGTGGACATCGAGCTGGCGGACGGTCAGCCGCTGCGAGCGCAGTACCTCGTCGGCTGCGACGGAGGACGCAGCCTGATCCGAAAAGCAGCCGGCATCGCGTTCCCCGGATGGGATCCAACCAGGAGCAACCTGATCGCCGAGGCCGAGGTGACCGAGGAGCCGGAGCTGGGCATGCGCCAGGACGCCGCCGGCATCCACGCGATCGGCCGGTTGGAGTACGAGATCCGCGACGGCGAGGTCGTCTACGGGGATGGCGGACCGGTCCGGGTCATGGTGACCGAGCAGCAGATCGGGCGTGGCAGCGAGCCAGGGCTGGACGATCTGAGCGAGGCGCTGGTGAGGGTCTACGGCACCGACTTCGGGATCCACAGTCCAACCTGGATCTCCAGGTTCACCGATATGACACGCCAGGCAGCGGACTATCGCCGGGGGCGAGTCCTGCTCGCGGGCGACTCGGCGCACGTGCACTACCCCGCCGGCGGACAGGGGCTCAGCCTCGGTATCCAGGATGCGGTCAACCTGGGATGGAAGCTGGCCCAGGTGCTCAGCGGGACCTCGCCGGACAGCCTCCTGGACACCTACAGGGAGGAGCGCCACCCCGTCGCCGCCCGGGCGCTGCGGCACACGATGGCCCAGACCGCGCTCCAGCGCCAGGACGAGCGCACGAGGGCGCTGGCCGAGCTGGTCGCGGAGCTCGCGGCGATGGACGAGCCTCGCACACGGCTCGCGGGAATCGTCTCGGGGCTCGACATCCGCTACGACCTCGGCGAGGGACATCCGCTGCTCGGACGACGCATGCCCGACCTCGACCTCGTCAGTGCCGGCGGCTCGCTGCGGGTCTTCGAACTGCTGCACGACGCCAGGCCGGTGCTGCTCAACCTCGATCGGCCGGGCGCCTTGGAGATCGATCCGTGGAACGACCGGATCAAGCTGATCGAGGCGACCTACAAAGGGGGCTGGGAGCTGCCGGTGATCGGCCCGGTCGAGGCTCCCACGGCCGTGCTGATCCGACCGGACGGATACGTCGCCTGGGTCGGAGAGCGAACGGCGCTGGGACTCCCCGAGGCACTGTCGAGATGGTTCGGAGCGCCTACCGTCGAGTAGCCGGCCGGTCGCGAGGAGCAGCCGCCGTCCCCCCAAGGGCGAGCCGGCTCCTACTCACGGGCCGCTCCCTCCCACCTCGATGGCCCAGGCTCGGGCGATGTTCTGGGCGGCCATCGTGTTGATGAGGTCGGCGAAGCCCTCGGGCAGGTCTCCCAGCACCGACCGGCCTGCGCCTGTGACCGCCCCGAGGACGCGCTCCGAGGCCTGCTCGGCGAGCTTCAGCGCGTGTGGGATGTCGACGCCCACGAGCTCCCCGTCGCGCTTGACGAAGCGCCCCGCCAGGAGCACGTGCCGGACGTTGGCGGGATTTGCCTGCGCGACGATGCAGCCAACCGGATCGGCCATCGGGACCATGTTGAGCCGCCGCCCTCCGATGACGATGATGTCGGCCTGCTTGCCGGGCGTCAGGGATCCGATGCGATGCTCGAGACCCATCGCATGCGCGCCATTGGAGGTGCCCCAGCGGATAGCGTCGCGGACCGTCAGATCGAGCTCCTGCGGCATCAGGTTGCGCGCGTTGAAGGTGTCGTTGCGCATGCACCGCTCGAACTGCAGGCCGATCCGCATCTGGCTGAACATGTCACCGGAGTTGGATGAGATCACGTCGCAGGAGAGGCTCGGCCGGATGCCGAACTCCAGCGCCCGGCGGATCATGGGATGGCCCATGCCCATTTGTATCTCCGTCTCGGGGCTCGAGGAGATCTTGCAGCCGTTCTCGGCCAGGCGGCGAAAGTCGCGATCGTCGAGCGTGTTGCAGTGGACGTGGACCTGGTCTGCCGCCAAGAGACCGTGGTGGTCGAGCTCGGGTATGCCCTCGGTGACGAGCGAACCCCAGTTGCAGCCGGTGTGAAGGACACTGGGCACCTCCAGCTGTTGCGCTGAACGAGCCTCGGCGATCGTCTGCTCGAACGGCAGCAGGCCGACCTCGGTCAGGGCGACACCCATCGTGATCAGCCCGTCATCCTCGGCGAGCTCCTGCTCGCGGATCCGCCTCGCGTCGGCAAGGCGCTGCTCGTGCTCGGTGAACACCGGGTCGGCACTGGGTGCCGGGTAGTAGCCGTAGGCGAACATTGCGCGGATCCCCGCATCGCGCAACCCCTGGAGTGCACCGTCGGCATGCTCGGGCGTGTTGTTGCAGTGCGAGAAGTCCAGGATCGTTGTGACGCCCCCGTCGAGGGCTTCGAGCGCTCCGAGGTAGTTGCCGGCGTAGACGTCCTCGGCGCCGCAGTTCGGGGAGATCGACATGCGGATGCCGCGGAAGTAGTCCTCGAGTGTCCAGTCCGCGCAGATGCCGCGGAAGGGGGTCTGCCAGGTGTGCCTGTGGGTGTCGACGAAGCCCGGCATCACGACGTGGCCGGCGATGTCGATGATCTCGGCATCCTCGACCTCGATGTGCTGAGCCACCTCCACGATCGTCGAGTCCTCTGTCAGGACGTCACCGCCGGCGATCTCACCGAGCTGGGGGTCCATGCTCAGGACATGACCGCCCCTCAGCAGGAGCCGCTTACTCATCTCCGGCACCACGTTCCATCAGCCGGCCACGCTAGTGGCGCCCCGCGGGCGCTGTCAAGCGGGCCGCCCCGCGGCCTCCCGTGACGGATAGTCTCGGGGCGATGCCTGAGCGCGAGCTGGTGAGACTCCTCGACGGCGGCGGGTTCTTCGAGGCGCCTCGGTGGCGGGAATCGCGCTGGTGGGTATCGGACCTCTACAGGGGTCTCGTCCTGACTGTCGAGCCCGACGGCTCGACGTCGGAGATGATGAAGGTAGCCGGGCAGCCGTCCGGGATCGGCTGGCTGCCGGACGGCTCAATGCTGGTGGTATCGATGAAGGACCAGCGGATCCTGCGTCTGTCGAGATCGGGAGAGCCGGTCGTTCATGCAGACCTCTCCGCGTTCTGCTCCGGGCATCTGAACGACATGGTCCTCGACCGCCGAGGCCGAGCCTACGTCGGCGAGTTCGGCTTCGACCTGCAGGGATTCGCCGATCCGGCTCCGGCGAAGCTGATGCGGGTCGACCCCGACGGTGAGGTCACGGTGCTGGCCGACGACCTGATGTTCCCCAACGGCGCCGTGATCACACCCGACGGCGGGACGCTGATCGTCGGTGAGACGGCCGGCTCGCGTTACACCGCCTTCTCCCTGGCAGAGGACGGATCGGTTCAGGAGCGCCACACCTGGGCGCAGGTGGCTCCCGCTCCTGAGCTGGGACCGCTGGCTGAGACCCTGCCCAAGCTGAAATTCGGCCCGGACGGCTGCACCCTGGATCGCGAGGGGTGCATCTGGGCTGCCGATGCCGTGGGAGCTCGTTGCGCTCGCGTCGCAGAGGGCGGCGAGATCGTCGATGAGATCCCCGCGCCCGAGGGCCTGGGGATCTTCGCGTGCATGCTCGGAGGAGCAGACGGGCGAACACTTCTGATGGCCGCCGCTCCGGACTTCCTGGAGATCAATCGTGCCGGCGCGCGGGATGCCGTCCTGCTCACGACAACCGTCGACGTGCCGCATGCCGGGCTGCCGTGAGCTCCGGCAGGTCAGACCGGGTGTATGTTGACGACGCCCTACCGAACACGAGGAGGTTCTGGAGATGAACGTACGTGTTGTGCGGTTCACAGGCGTAAGCGCCGACCGGCTGGACGGGATGTTGGCGCGAATCAAGGACTCCGGGGGACCACCCCCGGGCGTGCCGTCCACGGGCCTTAAGGTCCTGTTCGACGAGAAGCAGGAAACCGCCGTGGTACTCCAGCATTTCGCGTCGGCGCAGGACATGGAGGCAGGCGCGAAGGTGATGGCCGCGATGGACGCCTCCGAGACGCCCGGCACGCGCGTCTCAGTCGATGCGTGCGAGCTGAAGCTCGAGCTCGACGCCTGAGCGCCTGGACCCGCCCCCGCAAGGCCACGGGCCGGTGCGGCGTTGTTTGACTGGCTGCGCGGTGGTTGGGAGAAAGCAGCGCGCCGAAGGGACAGGCGTACGACGACCCCGGGGGACGGACGCGCCTGTCCTCGCGCCTCCGGGGTCGTCCGCCGCCGAGACAAGTCCCAATCGAGCGGCTACGAGACCAATGCAGGCAGGGACTGCGTTCCCCGGCGACCGTTGAACTCGCCAGGTGCAGGTTCGGGCGACGTCCTGTCAGGCCTCGTCGAGCGGGTTCCAGGGCGGAGGCATCTTTGCGAGCGTCCCGGCGAAGCGCAGCACGAAGCCATCGTCCTCGCCATGAACGACATAGCGCTCCCACGTATCGTCCGGTTCGATGCTCACGGGTTCGTCTTTCGGCGCATCGCGTATCGCCTCGAATGCCGGCAGCGACGGGAAGGCGCAGTGCGTTCCGTCCGTGACAAGCGGCGGGTAGACCGGGAGCGTCGACCCGTCGTGCGTCCCACCGACACACCGCAGGTAGACCGGGGGGGCTCCCTCCATCCACCGTCGAGGCTACTCCGCTTGGCCGCCCCGCTTCGACACGGTGCCAGGTAGTTCCCGCGTCCGTTCGGCGGTAACCGCGGATGGCGCTCGAGGGTGCGCCACCTAGCGTCGGGCTATGGAGCAGATCAGGTGCCGCTACTGCGGCGACGTCATCGGCGTCTATGAGCCGATGCTGGTGGTGTCTGACGGTGTCGCGCGCCGAACGTCTCGAGCGGCCGAGTCCCTACCGGACGGATCGCGGAGGAACTGCTTTCACCCTTTATGCCTGACCATCAAAGACCTCGAGCGCGCCGGCACTTGAGAGTGTCTGCCACCGCCTCCGGCTCACTCCTGGCATTCGTAGGCGGGATACTGGTCGGGTGATGTCTGATGAGTCCACGACGCCCATTGACTTGATTCAGCTCACCCGTGAATGGCTCGATGCCGGGACCAGCGGCGACCTTGACCGGACACTCGGCTTCTGGGGGCCAGATCCGGTCTGGGACATGTCACCGATGGGACTGGGGGTATTCGAGGGCCTCGCGGCCGTGCGCGGCTTCTTCATCGACTGGATGGGTGCGTACGACGACTTCAGGATCGAACCCGAGGCGATTTATGACCTCGGCAACGGAGTGACCTTTTCCATCCTCGTCCAACAGGGCCGACCGGCGGGAAGCGACGGCACGGTCCATCTGCGCTACGGAACCTACGCGGAATGGGTGGACGGCAAGGCCGTACGCGTCTGGAACCACCCAGACATCGACGAGGCCCGCACTGCCGCCGAACGCCTCGCCGAGGCACGGGGGTAGGTGATGTCGGCGAACCTGGACCTCGTGCGCTCGATCTACGCGGATTGGGAACGCGGCGAGTTCACCGGCGCCGACTGGGCGCACCCCGAGATCGAGTATGCGATCGTCGAAGGACCGTCGCCGGGTACATGGACCGGGCTGGCCGGGATGGGGCGCGCCTGGGGCGAGTTTTTGAGCACCTGGAAGGACTTCCGCACGGTCGTCGATGAGTACCGCGAGCTCGACCCGGAGCGCGTGCTTGTGCTCGTCTACTTCAGCGGACGCGCGAAGGCCAGTGGACTGGAGGCCGCGCAGTGGGGGGCGATGAAGGGAGGCGCGAACCTGTTCCACGTTCGCGACGGCAAGGTGACGAAGCTCGTCATCTACTTTGACCGCAAGCACGCCCTCGCCGACGTCGGCCTGGAGGGGTAGGCGATGCCACGGAGCGTCGATGTCACAACGGCTGTCGAAATTGACTGTGGGCGCAGCCGAGTTGCCGCCTTCGCCTCGAATCCGGACAATGCCACAGCGTGGTACGAGAACATCAAGAGCGTCGAATGGCAGACTGAGCGTCCCGCCGCAGTCGGTTCGCGGTTTGCGTTCGTCGCCCGGTTCCTCGGCCGTCGCCTGGCCTATGTGTACGAGGTCACCGAGAACGTCCGCGACGAGCGGTTCGTGATGGCGACGGCGGACGGTCCGTTTGAGATGGAGACGACGTATGCCTGGGCGGATGGACCGGACGGCGCGACGAAGATGACGCTACGAAACCGCGGGGAGCCGTCCGGCTTCTCGATCTTCCTCGCACCCTTCATGGCCGCTGCGATGCGCCGTGCGAATCGCAAGGACCTTGCCCGACTCAAGACCATCCTCGAGACCAGCCACAGCGAACAGGCCGTCTAGGCCGTTTACCCGGGAGGAGGTGGCTGATCCTCGCTGCGGCGGCCGGCGATCGCCTGCGACATGGCCTACCCGTCGAATGTGCGGCTGACTATCTCCACGTTCTCCTGCGACATCGCCTACTCCTCCAGGCCGAGGTCGGCCAGTGCACGGTCTCGGTCCATGTAGTTGACGAGCCTCGTCACCCTCCCGTCGCGAATGCAGTAGAGGCTCGCACCGGAGGTTCGCATCTCTTCAAGTTCCAATCCGCTCACCCTGCCGCGACCGCTTCGACGGACAAACACGAGAACGCGCTCGTCGTCCAGCTCGCGGTACTCCTCGACCTTCACGCGGTAGTCCTGCCAGGCATCCAACACATCGCTCAAACCCTTTTCCATAGCGGCTACGCCTACGCGTGTCCCAGGTTCGGGCCCGTCGGCGTTCACCCACTCGATGTTGGGGTCGGCCCATTTGGCAACGCTGAGGGAGCCGCGCTCCACGTGGACGTAGATCGAGCGCACGAGGTCCAGGTTCGCCGACATCACCTAGGCCCGTGCCTCGGCGAGGTGTTCGGTGGTAACGGGGGCCTGGTCGTGCACCGGCAGGCCGCCAACCCGGGTGCCGAGAAAGGTCGACGGCGGCTCAAGGTCACGCCGGTTGCCGGCGTCAACATTGGGGCGCACAAGCTCCACCGGGTCGGGGCGTGGGCTGCTCGAACATCACCGCTTCTACGGGGAGGCACAGATTGCGTAAGCCACGGCGCTCACTTCGAGTGTTGGTGCGCCCGTTGCGGTGTTCCTCACTTCCGCAACCCATTGTGTCCCGTTGGGAAAGCTCCTGTCGACGACCTCGAAATTGACGTCGGTCACGCTCACGCCGCCTCCCGTCATGTGCTCCCCCGGGTTGCAGGATGCTGCTGCGACACTGGTTGCTTTTTCTTTGACCGGCGGACCGGTGGCTTCTCTCACGGTCAGCTTCGTTGCCCCGTTGGTCCCGTTGGTGCCGCTGGCTCCCTTGGCTCCATTGGTGCCGTTGAGCCCGTTCGCCCCCGGCTGGCCCCTCTGGTTCCATTCGACCGCGAACTCACCGGGATTCCGGTGCCGCCCGTGGCCGGTGGCCTTGTGGCAGGAGCTCGCGCTCTTCGCAACCCGAAGCGCGCCCGTCCGGCCGCTCACGCATCCATGAAAGACACCGCTCTTGTCGGGAACACCCGACAGGGCATATGCACCACCCCCCAAGGCGACAAACATCGCCCCCGTGGCCATCACGTTCGCGTATGTCAACCGCGAGCGAACCGCGCTGAACATGGCTCCTCCGATCTGTCGTTGCCGTGCGCGTCGCCGGCTTCGCGACTTCGCCGGTCCAGTATCCAGCGTACGGAACCGAGATGTGACGCCGGCCACGCCTTTTCGAGTGGGCCCGCCTGGACTCGAACCAGGGACCTACCGATTATGAGTCGGCAGCTCTAACCAACTGAGCTACGGGCCCGTCGCCAACTCGGGACTTCTCCCGGGCGTGACCGGGCAGACGCTACCAGCGAGATATGGAATGCTCTCGCCGCCGCCGTTCTAGACGGGCGGCCGTGCAGGTTCCGCTCACCACAGGAGGGATGGCAGATGGCAGAGAAGGCAGCGATTGTCACGGGAGCTTCGAGCGGCATCGGGCTTGCGATCGCCCGGATGCTGGGTGAAGAAGGTTTTGGTGTGACCATGTCCGGCCGCCGGGCCGAGAAGCTGGACGGCGCCGTCAAGGGCCTCCAGGACGATGGCTTGGATGTGCAGGCTGTCGCCGCCAACGTCGCCGACGAGGAGGAGATCAAGCGGGTCGTGTCGGCTCACACGGAGCGTTATGGGCGCCTGGATGTCCTGGTCAACAACGCCGGTGTGGGCATCGGTGGCAACGTCGCCGAGATCCAGACGAAGCACATCGACATGCAGCTGGGGATCAATCTGCGCTCGATCGTCCTCTTCTACCGCGAATGCGTCGGGATGCTCCGCGAGGCTGCAGCAGGACACAAGAACGCACTGGTCGTCAACACCTCCTCGATCTCGGGCAAGCACGGCGAGGGCTGGCTGTCCGTCTACTCCGCCTCCAAGCATGGGGTTGTCGGCTGGACCGAAGCGATGAACAAGGAGCTCGGCAAAGAGGGGATCAAGTCGATCGCCCTCTGCCCCGCGTTCGTCGACACGCCCATGACGGACTTCGTCAAGGAGCACGTCCCGGCGGAGGAGATGATCCGGCCCGAGGACATCGCCGAGTCGGTCCGCTTCATGCTGCGGGTCTCCCCCGCCTGCGTGGTTCCGGAGATCATGTTCGTCCGGCCCGGAGAGTCGTTGTAGGACTCGCCGGCGCGCGGCGGGGAGGTGCTCAGCGGTGAGAGAGGACCGGCGCGGCGGCGCGCCGGTCGGCCCCCGGGCTGTCCACGGCTGCAGGACGACGGCCGCGAAGAGCCCGCAGGAGGCGCCTGGCGCGGACGGGACCCGTGGGGTCGGCCGCGTCGGGCAGGCGCCGGCGCCGGGGGCGGTTGCGAATCACCAGCGCGCGATGCTCGGCGATGGCCTCGTCGAACTCTGTCCCGTTCGCCTGATCGAGGCTGTCCTGGAGATGACAGACCAGAATCCGCAGCTCCCGCTCAGTCGCCCGGCGGGACTTTCCTGCTGCTCTGGTGAAGCGGTCCCAGGACTTGGCGAAGGAGAGGAAATCCGTCCTGCCCCCGTTGCGGTGGGCCGCAAGCATCGGGCAGACCCCTCCGAACTCGTCCACATAGGCCCCGACGATGATCCGTTCGTTCTTGCGGAGCCCCTGGAGCATCGCTTCTCTGGTGGCAACGGGCATGCAGTCGATTGCCAGCCGAAGGCCTTCGATCGAGCTGCGGGATCGGGATTGACGATTTCGCATAGGCTCTTGCCCGCCGCAGTGCCGCTGGGCCGGGTCGCGGCCAAGACTAGGTCAAGGCATCAACCTCGGCAAAGAATCCCTGCAGCTGAAAGGAAACTTGCATGAAGCTCGGCGTCCACATCGGTTACTGGGGTCTCGGCCTCACCTCGGAGGACCAGCTCAACATCGTCCAGGAGGCCGAGCGCCTCGGCTACGACTCGGTCTGGGCGGCAGAGGCATACGGCTCTGACACGGCCACCGTCCTCGGCTGGCTGGCCGGGCAGACGAGCAAGATTCGGCTGGGCTCGGGGATCTTCCAGATGCCGGCACGCTCGGCGGCCATGACCGCCATGACAGCCGCCACGATCGACCAGCTCTCCAACGGCCGGATGGTCTGTGGGATCGGCTCCTCGGGACCCCAGGTCGCCGAGGGGTGGCATGGTCAGCGCTTCGCTCGGCAGCTGCAGCGGACACGTGAGTACGTCGCCGTCATGCGCATGGCGCTCGCCCGCGAACGGGTCGAGTTCAGGGGCGAGACGCTCGAACTGCCGCTGCCGGATGGTCCGGGGAAGGCATTGAAGTTGACGATCTCCCCCGTCCAGGAGCGCATCCCGATCTATCTGGCCGCGATCGGCCCGAAGAACACGGCCCTGGCGGGCGAGGTCGCCGACGGCTGGATCCCGACTCTCTTCTCGCCCGAGCACGTCTCGGAGCTGCGGCCCCTGCTTCAGGAAGGAGCCGACCGCTCGGGCAAATCGCTGGACGACTTCGACATCGCCCCCAGCGTCAGCCTCTGCATCACGGATGACCTCGAGGAGGGGCGCAACACGATGCGGCCCTTCATCGCTCTCTACGTCGGCGGGATGGGCTCGCGCAAGCAGAACTTCTACAACCAGCTGGTCCGCCGCTACGGCTACGAGGACGAGGCCCAGGAGATCCAGGACCTCTACCTCGAAGGCAAGCGCGACGAGGCCATGGCGGCAATCCCCGACAGGCTGATCGACACGGTCTCCCTCTGCGGCCCCAAGGAGGTCATCAAGGAGCGCCTTGCCGTCTACCGCGACGCCGGCGTCGGCACCCTCGGCGTGACCCCCACCGCCTTCACTGCGGACGAGCGCCTCGAGCAGCTCCGGACGCTCGCCGAACTCGCAGCCTGAGGAGCTCGCCGGTGGCGGACGCCGAGGTGGCGCCCAGACGGATTCTCCTGGGCGCCTTCGGCGACCCCGGGCATGCGTTCCCCATGATCGCCCTCGGGAGGGCCCTCGTTGCCCGGGGTCACGAGGTGACGCTCCAGACCTGGAGTCGCTGGCGCGAGCACGTGGAGGCCGAGGGGATGGCCTTCGCTCCGGCCCCCGAATACCAGGTGTTCCCTCAGGGACCCGAGCCGCTGGACTTCTATGAGGCGGTCGTCCATGCGACCAGGGACACGATCCCGCTCGTGCGCGAGCTGAAGCCCGAGCTTGCCGTGGCGGACATCCTGACCCTCGCCCCGGCCCTTGCGGCCGAGAGTCAGGGCGTCCCCTGGGCGACGCTGATCCCCCATGTCTATCCGGACGGAGAGCCGGATTTCCCCATTTACTCGCTGGGGGCCCGGATGCCCAGAACGCAGGCGGGACGGAGGCTTTGGCGCCGGGCCCAGCCGATCATCGGCCGGGGCCTGGAGCGGGGACGCGTCGAGCTCAACGAAACCCGTTCACGGCTCGGACTGGCCGAGCTCGACCACGTCCATGGGGGAATCAGCCGGCGTCTAGCTCTTGTGGGCACCTTCCCCCAGCTCGAGTATCCCCGCGCCTGGCCTGACCACGTCCATGTCGTGGGGCCCTTGATGTGGGAGCCACCCGCCGAGGATGTCGAGCTTCCCGGCTCCGCAACCGCGGAGGACGAGCTGCCGCTTGTCCTGGTCGCCCCCTCCACGGCCCAGGACTCCGAGCACCACATGCTCCGAGCCGCCCTCGAGGGCCTCGCCGATGCCCCCGTGAGGGTTCTTGCAACCTGGAACCGCAGATTGCCCTCGAGGGCCCTCCCGGTGCCGGAGAACGCACGTCTCGTCCCATGGGTCTCCTACTCGCGGACGATGCCCCGCTGTGATGTGGTCATCTGCCACGCCGGACATGGCACCCTGGCGCGGGCTCTCTCGAGCGGCTGTGCCGTGGTGGCCTGCCCGTCCGTCGGGGACATGAACGAGAACGCCGCAAGGTTGGACTGGGCGGGGGCCGGCGTGAGGCTGCCCCGGCGATTCGTCTCCCCGCGAGGGCTACGACTGGCTGTCGAGCGGACGCTGGTCGAACCGTCGATCGCCGCTCGAGCGGCCGAGATCGCACAATGGGCCCAGTCGCACGATGCCGGGGAGGCCGCCGCCCTGTTGGTCGAGCGGATGCTCGACTGATACGACAGCCTCCTGGCTGCTGGCGCCTGGGCGCCAGCTTCAGGCGCTCGCTACCGGATACACGGGCGAGTCAACCGCCCAGGGAACTCCGGGGGTGGGACTCGAACCCACAACCTCGATCTTAACAGGATCTTGCTCTGCCGATTGAGCTACCCCGGACTGTCAATCTGAGCTACCTCGGAGATGGAGCTTCGACCGTTCTCCACCTCCGCGTGGCAATTAGAGCACAACAGGACGCACTTGCGGACCTCGGCACGAAGACGCGCGAGACTACGGGCCATCCCTCCCTCCGCCACCCCGAACGTCTTTGACTCGGGTGAGATGTGATGGAAGACCAGAGCGCCGTGGTACCGGTCATACCCGCACAGCCTGCAACAGCCGCCGGCCTCGGCGACCAGGATCTCCTTGACCCGACGCCTGCGGCGCACCACCGCCGCCTGTCGGCACAGCCGGCAACGGAAGTAGCCCCGTGTATCCCGAACATGCGTCGACCTGCCGTGCCTCGGGCACTCGGTGATCAGCGCCATCGCACCGGATTCACGCGCGGAGCGTGTGAGAGCCGGGGACCGCCTGCCTCTGCCGCCCCGCGTCTTCAGGCCGTGGCGCGCCAGCCAATGGCGCACGCTGCCGCGGCTTCGCCCCAGCTGCTCCGCAATCTCAGCGATCGAAGCGCCGCTGAGAACCAGCTCCTCGAGTTCGTCGCGCTGGATCGCTCCGCGCGCTACGTGCGTGGTTCTCTTTGCGGCCTCGAGCCCATGTTTTCCGACCCAGTAGGCCACTGTCGATGGATGCCGCCCGACCCGCCTGCCGATCTCAGCCAGCGACAAATCCTCATCGAGCATGGCTTTGAGGGAGTCCCGATCCACCCCCATATTGTCCCGGGCGCTTGGGACGAAATGCCTGCATTTCCATCGCTGCAACCGGACGAGGAGCGGGCGCCCCGTCTACACCCTCTGCTCCCCCGTCTTTTCCAGCACCCTCGAGTAGGCCTGGTCGAACTCGACCTGTTTGGCGGCTTTCTCCCGGGCCAGGCCGCTCACGTCGGTGTCCTCTCTCCCCCGCGCCTGCTGGATGCCCCGCTCGAGACGGGCCAGCTCGAGCTGAAGGCGCTGCACCTCCAGCATCGCCGGGTCGGGCGCTTCTCGTCCCGCCTCGACGATCAGCTCGGCCAGGAGGCCCTTGAGCTCGGGGTCCTCCTCGAGCGCCGGGGCCTCCCCCGGGCGCTCGGCCATTGGCTCCGCGAGGTCGCCCCCGCGCAGATGGCGGGCAGCCCTTCGCAGCAGATCGCTGGAGAAATCCTCCTCGACGTCCAGGCCGGACAGCGCGACGGCGCCCTCCTCGGGCGCTGCGATGCAGAGGGCAAGGAAGGCCCGCTCCGTGTCGCCTCGCCGCGAGACCGGCCCGTTGCGGGAGCGAGCTTCGCGCTGGGCCGGCGAGCCGGCGGGGCTGCCGGGGGCGGGGCGGGGTCGGCTGCGGGCCGCGGCGAGCATCTCCTCCAGGACGACGTCCTTCACGGCCAGACGGCTGGAAACCATCTGCGTCAGCTCCATCCTCATCGCGCTCTGGGGCAGCGTCCCAAAGACCGGCCGCAGCTCTTCAAGGATCTTGTCCCGGCCCTCGGGGCTGGCGTCGTCGCCCGCCGCGAGGATGCGCTCGACGCGGAAACGGACGAAGGGGACGGCTTTGGCGATCGCCCCCGTCATGGCCTCCGGGCCGTCTCGCTGAACCAGCTCCGCAGGGTCCATCCCGGCCGGCAGCGGCACCACCCTCAGCTCGAGTTTGCGTTTGTCGGCGAGCCTCGAGGCCTTCAGCATCGCCTCCTGCCCGGCGCTGTCGGCATCCAGGGCCAACAGGACCGTGTTCGCCATCCGGTCGAGCTCGGCGACCTGCTCGACCGTCAGCGCCGTCCCCATCGAGCCGACCGCGTTGCGCAGCCCCGCCTGGTGCAGGGCGATCACGTCCGTGTAGCCCTCGCAGAGGATCACCGAGCCCGCTTTGGCCGCATGCGAGCGGGCAAGGTCGCCACCGTAGAGGTGCATTCCCTTGTGGTAGACGTCCGTGTCCGAGGTGTTCAGGTACTTCGGCCGCTTCCCCGAGCTCTCGGCCGGGCCCTCGTCCCGGAGCGCCCGCGCGCCGAAGCCCACGACATGCCCGCGGATGTCCGAGAGCGGGAACGTGATCCGGGCCCGGAAGCGATCGTAGGGCCTGCCGTTCTCCCGCGAGCGCTGGGCCAGGCCCGTCGCGTAGAGCTCCTGCTCGGAGAAGCCGCCACGGCGCGAAGCCAGCAGCACCCGGTCCCAGGCACTCGGTGCGTATCCCACCCGGAACTCGCGCAGGATCTCCTCCCCCAGGCCCCGCTCCTGCAGGTACTCCCTGGCCTTGAGCGCCTCCGTCGACTCCCACAGGCAGCGTTCGTAGTAGCCGGCCGTCCGCGAGAGGAGTTCAAGGAGGCGCTCACGCCTGCGGCGGCGCTCGGCCTCTCGGGGATCCTCCTCCTCCAGCTCCAGCTCGACGTTGTAGCGCTCCGCAAGCAGCTCCAGGGCGCCCCGGAAGTCCAGGCCCTCGGACTCCTGGACAAACGTGAACAGGTCCCCCGATGCCTGGCATCCGAAGCAGTAGTAGACCTTCTGCGTCGGGTCGATCCCGAACGAAGGCGTCCTCTCCTCGTGGAACGGGCACAGGCCCTCGTAGCGGGCCGGGCCCGCCCTGCGCAGGTCCGTCCGGGCGGAGACCAGCTCGACGAAGTCGACAGCGTCCCTTACCCGGTCCTTTGACTCCTTGGTGTAGAGCGCCACGACGGCAACGCTAGCGGGCGAACGCCCTTGGCACCTCGAGGTCCGTGTAGGCCCTGATGCAGTACCTGTCGGTCATCCCCGCCAGGTAGTCCGTCACCCGCGCGGCAAGCACCGCCTCGCCACCCCCGACGCTCGGCACCTGGGTTAGCGGCAGCAGCTCGGGGTGCTCGACGTAGTGGGAGAACAGCCGCCGCAGAACGGCTGAGATCTTGGCGTGCTCGGCCCTGACGGCAGGCCCGAGATAGACCCGTTCGAACATGAAGTCCCTCAGCGCCGACATCGCGGGCCCCGCTGTCGGGCCCTGGACGATGTCCCCCTGAAGCTCAGAATGCTCGACGACGTCGTGGACCAGAGCGTCGATCCTCTTCGAGCCCGTCTCACCCAGCGTCGCGATCGGTCCCGCCGGAAGGTCCCCCTCCGCCAGCAGGCCGGCCCGCAGGGCGTCGTCGATGTCATGGTTGATGTAGGCGACCCGATCGATCAGGCGCACGATCCTCCCCTCCAGTGTCCGCGGCGGCTCCGCTCTGCTGGAGTGTCCGAGAATCCCGTCCCGGACCTGCTCGGTCAGGTTCAGGCCGACCCCGTCCCGCTCCAGCACTTCAACCACCCGCAGCGAGTGCTCGTAGTGGCGGAAGTCCAGACCGAAGCGCTCTTTCAGGCAACCGTCCAGGACCTCCTCGCCGATGTGGCCGAAGGGCGGATGGCCCAGGTCATGCCCCAGTCCGATCGCCTCGACCAGGTCCTCGTTGAGGCGCAGCGCCCGGGCGACCGTCCTCGAGATCGATGTGACCTCCAGCGTGTGGGTCAGCCTCGTGCGGTAGTGGTCCCCCTGGGGCGCCACGAAGACCTGGGTCTTGTGGGTCAGGCGGCGGAAGGCCTTGCAGTGGACGATCCTGTCGCGGTCGCGCTGGAAGGGCGTTCGCAGGCTGCAGTCCTCCTCCGGCTCAGCCCTCAGCGCGGGATAGGAGCGGGCCGCCAGACCGGAGAGCAGCCGCTCCTCCTCATCTCGCCGGCGCGCCGCGAAGGCCTCGGCGACCGTTCCCTGTTCGCTGGTGGCGCTCACCCTTCGATTGTGCCAGCGAACGCGGAGAGTCCCGCTCAGGAGCGGGGTTTCCAGTCACCGTGACCGCTCAGCCGGTTGGTCCAGTGGCTCCATTTGCTCGTCGAGGGATCCTCGGTGTAGACCGGGGCGCCGCCGCCGGGGGCCGGCAGGGCCGTCACTTCGGCCGCGTCGATTCGCAGGTCGACGCCCTGCTCGTGCAGCGCGCGCACGTCCTCGGCCGGCACGAAGCGGCGGCCCAACCGCGAGTTCGAGATCACCAGGCCGTGGAAGATGTCCTGCTTCTCGTCAGCAACCACATGGTGAACCGTCCCGACCTGGTCGCCGTCGCTCGAGAGGACGGGCACGCCTTTTTCGAGCAGCGGATAGGCGATCGGCAGCCCCTCGTCCATCGGATAACCATATTGGCCGGGACCGAAGCGAGCCTAATGCCCCGCGAAGGCCGGCATCAGGCGCAGATGCGCGTGATGCTCCAGAGTCGCAGCGATGGCCCGTTCGACCTGTGCCAGGACCGGGTCTGCTGCGCCCGGGGCGTCTGTCAGCGAACGTCCCAGGGCCTCCGCCATGAACCCGTGGGCCTCCTCGTCGATCGCGAACGATCCCGCCTCGCAGGCGCCGCAGACGACACCACCGGCGGCACCGGAGAAACCGACCAGATGCTCCGGCTCGCCGCAGTTCGCGCAGGCCCCCAGCTGCGGTGCGAGGCCCGCGGCCAGCAGCAGCTTCAGCCGGAAGCTCAGCGAGCCGGACCTGCTGGCCGCCTCGCCCTCGCTGCCGGCCTGTTCATCGAGCAGCGTCAGCTGCCTGCAGAGCAGGTTGAAGACCCCCGGGTGAGGCTCCCCCGTCTCGAACAGGCGCCCCACCGCGTCGCACGCCCTGGCCGCGCCGTCGAGCGCCCTGGCATCCCCGCGCAGCCTCGCGTGAGGAGAGACCGTCTGGGCTCCCGTCACCGTCAGCAGCTCGCCGCGGCCTTCGTGCAGCTCGATCTGCAGGCGGAAGAACGGCTCCAGCCGCCCGCCGAACCGGCTGCGGGACCGTCTGACCCCCTTCGCGATCGCACCGAGACGTCCCCTGGCGGGGGTGTAGAGATGAAGAATCCTGTCGGCCTCGCCGTAGCGGAGCGAGCGCAGAACCACAGCCTCGGTCTTCAGGGCACCAGGCATCGCCCACCGAGTCTATGACCGCTGGCGGCGCCGACGCCGATCCCGTCCAGCCACCGCTATACTTTATGAAGTAATGAGCAACGTCACCGTCTACACAACCGAGCCCTGTTCGTTCTGCGCCAAGGTCAAGGGACTCCTGAGCGCCAACGGGGTCGAGTTCTCCGAAGTCAACCTCTCGAAGGACGCAGATGGCCGCATGGAGCTCGTGGCGATGACGGGGATGATGAGCTTCCCCCAGGTCGTCGTGGGCAACCGCCTGATCGGCGGCTTCAGCGAGGTCCAGCGAGCCGTCGAGGACGGCCGCCTCGAGGAGCTTTTGGCCGCCTGATCCGCGGCGGGGGCTGGCAGCTCTCACAGACGTAGGTCCCGCGCCCGGCGACCACCATCTTCACGATCGTCCCGCCGCACTTGACGCAGGGCTCGCCCTCGCGCAGATGGACCATGAAGCGATCCTGGAAGGAGCCCCGGAAGCCGTCCACGTGGCGGAAGTCGTCGATGCTGGCCCCCTTCGAGTCGATTCCGGCGCTCAGCGCCTGGATGATCGTCTCCCGCAGCCGCGTCGTCTGAGCGAGGGTCAGCGCCCCCGCGGCGCGGCGGGGATGGATCCCCGCACCGAACAGGGCCTCGTCCGCATAGATGTTTCCGACCCCCGCGATCCGGCGTTGGTCGAGTAGCAGCGCCTTGACGGGAGTCCGGCGACCGCGCATCACCGAGCGCAGATGGGCCGCCGTGAACTCCTCGTCGAAGGGCTCGACCCCCAACCGGGCGGAGAGGAAGGCGTCGAGGGCCTCTCCACCCAGCAGCAGCTCTCCCGTCCCGAAGCGACGCGGGTCGGAGATCGCCAGGCGCACCGCCCGGGCGCCGGGGCTGCCCTTCGCGGCGCCGCCGCGCGCTCCCAGCTCGATGCGGACCCTGGTATGGGGCGGCTCGGGATCGGCATCGGCCAGCACCGCACCGGTCATGCGCAGATGCTGTGCCAGGTGCACGTCACCCTCGAGCTCCCACAGCAGGTACTTGCCGCGACGCCCCAGGCTGATGATCCTGCGGCCTGTGATCGCCTCTGCCAACTCCTGCGGGGCAAGCGGGCGCGACCAGCGGGGGTCCATGATCTCGACCTTCCTGATCCTGCGGCCCTCGACGATCGGGGCCAGCTGGCGGCGGATCGTCTCGACCTCCGGGAGCTCGGGCATCGGCCTAGCTTATGAAGCTCTCCCCTCCCAGCCCCTCGGCCTCAGCGCCGAGCAGCCAATCGAGGGCGCTGGCTCCGACATCTGCCATCGGGCCGTCGTGTCGCCGTCCGCCTCGCGAGCCGCCCGACGTGCGAGCCGCGGCCATCTCGCCCGTGACGGCCAGCAGGGGCACGTACTCCCGGGTGTGATCCGTTCCCCGGTGCGCAGGGTCGACCCCGTGGTCGGCCGTCACAACCAGCAGGTCCCCCGTGGCGAGTGAGCCCATGATCCGGCCCACGGCCTCATCGATCCGGCGCAGAGCACCGTGAAAGCCGTCGGTGTCCTTGCGGTGGCCGTAGACCTGGTCCGTCTCGATCAGGTTGGCGAAGATCAGACCCGGCCGCGCATCAGCGAGCAGTCTCTCGACGCTCGCCAGCGCCTGCGAGTTGTTCGCGCCAGGATGAGCCGAGCTGATCCCCCGGCCGGCGAACAGATCGTTGACCTTGCCCACGGCCATCACCTCGACGCCGGACTCCTCCAGCTCCTGCAGGTAGCTCCTCGAGGGCGGCACCAGGGCCAGGTCCCGTCTGCCCTCCGTCCGCACGAAGCCGCCCTCGGTCCCTGCGAACGGGCGGGCGATCACCCTGCCCACGCCATCCGGGCCGCTCATCACCTCGCGGGCCTTTGCGCACGCCTCATAGAGCTCCTCCTGCGAGACCCGGTCGACATGAGCCGCCAGCTGCAGGACTGAGTCCTGGGAGGTGTAGAGGATCAGGGCCCCCGTCCTCATGTGCTCGGGGCCGTACTCCTCGATCGCCGCCAGCCCGTTGTCCGGGCGGTTGCAGATGACGGCCCTCCCCATCGCCTCTTCGAGGCGCGCGACGAGCTGCTCACCGAACCCGCCCGGGTAGGTCGGCAGGGCCTTCGTCAGCGTCACGCCCATCAACTCCCAGTGCCCAGTGATCGAATCCTTTCCGGGACCCAGCGGGGCGAGCCGGCCGTAGATGGCGGGGTCGGCGCTCGGCGGGACTCCGGCGAGCGCGAGGATCGAGCCGAGGCCCAGCTCACCCATGACCGGCAGCTCGAGACCGCCGACCGCCTCGGCCAGGTGAGCCAGCGTGTTGGCGCCGGTGTCCCCGTAGTCGGCCGCGTCGGGCAGGGCACCTGCGCCGCATGCGTCGATCACCAGCACCACCGCGCGCCGGGCCTTGGGATCGCTCATCCGCGTATGTCTACCCGGAACGGGAGGCGCGCGGATGCGCGCCGAAATAGGCGTCCTTGAGCCGGTCGGCCGACAGGTGGGTGTAGACCTGCGTGGTCGCCAGATCGGCATGGCCCAGCATCTCCTGAAGTGAGCGCAGATCGCAGCCTCCCGCCAGCAGGTGGGTGGCGAAGGTGTGGCGCAGCGTGTGGGGGCTCATGCGCTCCTCGAGGCCGGCGCTGCGGGCGTGACCCTGGACGATCTTGTATAGGCCCTGGCGGGTCAGCGGCCCTCCGCGATGATTCACCAGCAGACGGGGCTGGACCGCATTGCCGACCAGGGCCGGACGGCCCGAGTGCAGATAGGACCTGACAGCCGTCAGCGCCTGGCGCCCGATCGGGACGATGCGCTCCTTGGAGCCCTTCCCCCGCGCACAGAGCAGTCCCTCCTCGAGGTCGACGTCGGCCAGGTCCAGCCCGACGGCCTCCGAGGCCCGCAGTCCGCAGGCGTACATGACCTCCAGCAGAGCCCGGTCGCGAAGGGCCAGTGGACCCTGTCCGCGGGGCTGAGAGAGGAGACTTGAAACCTCCTCTCGGGTCAGGACTTTGGGCAGGCGCTGGGGCTTGCGGGGACCCCGCAGCTCCGCCGTGGGATCGTGCTCGATCAGGCCTTCGCGGCGCAGGTGCCGGTAGAAGGAGCGGAGACAGGCGACCTTGCGCCCAAGTGTCGTTGCCGCGACCGGCGGCCGGCCGTCGCGGCCACTGGAGAGCTCGGTCAGGAAATTCGCCAGATCCCCGTGCCCGGCGTCCTCCACCGTACGACCGCTGCGGATGAGGAACTCGCCGAACTGCAGCAGATCGCTCCTGTAGGCCTCGAGGGTGTTGCGCGAGAGGCCCCTCTCCAGCTCCAGATAGGCGAGGAAGTCGCTCACCAGCCGCGCCGTCCCGGGCCCGCGAGAGGGGAGCGGTGAGGGCGGCGGAGGGGCGGCCATTGTCCCGAGCTGGGTCATGGGATGAGCTTCGCCTCCCCCACCGGGGCTCCTGGCAGTGCAATCAGATGTTCAGGCGCGCGGAGAGCCAGTAGAGGGCGATCAGCGTCTTGGCGTCCCTGCACTCGGCGATCGCTTCGTCCAGACGCTCGAGCGGCCAGGGGACCAGTTCGATCCGCTCTTGCTCGCCGCTCTCGGCGTTGGCCTCGTAGAGGCCCGTCGCCGCGAACAGGTGGACCTGCTCGTCTGTGAACCCGGCGCCGGTGTAGTAGACGACGATCGGCTCCCAGTTGTGCGCGCCACGGCCTATCTCCTCGGCCAGCTCTCGCTTGGCGCTCTGCAGTGGCTCCTCGCCCTCCTTGTCCAGGCGCCCCGCGGGAATCTCCAGCAGGTCGGGCTCGTTGACCGCCTCGCGAGGCTGGCGAACCAGCCAGACGATCTGCTCGTCATAGGCCACTATCCCCACGGCGCCGCGGTGGCGGACCACCTCCCGTGAGACCTCTTCTCCGTCGGCGTGACGGAAGCGCTCCATCCGCACGTCCACGATTCGCCCGCGGTAGAGGGTCTCGCCGCCCAGCGCCTCGAAACGGCGGATCGAGCTCATCCCGGCTCGCCGGGGCTCTCGCTCGAGCCGACCGTCACCCGCAGCTCGCCCAGCGCGCTCCCGCCGGCAAGGGCGGCGGCGAAGAAGAGGGGGTCCTCCGCCAGGCCCCTGCCCATCGTCTCGCCGGGCAGGCCACTGCCGGCGAAGGCCGGGAGGTCGACCTCGGCCCGGCGCCAGTCGTGGCGCGCTATGCGCGCGGGGCGCTCGACCTCCACGGGCGGCGCTGAGGGGACGGGACCCGAGCCGCCGAAGACCGATCCGAGACCCGCGCGCAGGTCCGCCCCCACCGGCGAGCGGATCCCCGCGGGCAGGGCGACAGAGACGGGCTCGAGCAGCAGGTCAAGGACCGTCAGGGTGTGGTGGGAGATGCCCCGGTGGCGCTCGCGGGGGTCGGCGGAGGACATGCGGGCGACCACCAGCGTCGGGCAGCCCAGTGCCAGCGCGACGTGGGCCGAGTCCAGGGCCAGCATCCCACCGTGGCCGAGGCGCGAGCTGGAGCCGACGATGCCCGGCCCGGGGCCGCAGAGGGCCGCATCCCAGCCCAGGGTGTGCAGACCGTGGTGGAGAGCCCCGCCGGTGGTGATGGCCTCTCCCTCGCCGCCGAATGTGGCGCCCGCGGTGAGATGGCCCGAGATCAACCCCCTCGTTCTCAGCGTCCTGACAGTTCGGGAGTGCGAACCCGGCAGGGCTCCTCCCTCTGTCTGCACGTAGCCGAGGGTCGCGCCCGGGTTGGCCTGGGCGAAGGCCCACGCGACGGGGGCGAGCTGGCCGTGCAGGGCGAGCACCGCCACGGGCCGGTCCAGCGGCAGCTCCAGTGCCTCGCCCTCGACCGGACGGATCGCGTGCTGCAGGCTTGTGTAGTTGAGCTTCATCACGTTCGCCCCGCGCGACCCGCCGCCCTCCAGGCCCCGGGTCAGGTTGACGTGGACCACGTCAAAGCCGCCCGAGCCGAGGCCCAGGTCGAGTGCTTCGACGTTCACGACCACCTCGTCCCCAGCCTCGGACGGGCCGATCAGGGCGAGGTCGGCAATCGCCGGGCGGGGGCCCGGCTGCTCGGCGCCGATCAGCTCGACCGTCAGCTGCTGCTCGCTCGAGGCGCCCTCCCGTGCCTCACCGGGCCTGTCGGCCTCGAGGACTCTTGCGCGGCGTAGCTTCAGCATCGGCGCTGCAAGCTACAGGCCCGCCGCGGGGGAACGGGCCGCCACCTCGTCCAGGAGCGCCAGAACGACCACCAGCATCTCCTCGAGGGCCTGCGTCGTGACGCTCTCGCCCGGCTCGTGGTTGCGCTCCGTCCCGTTCGCGAGGTTGACCGTCGCGAAGCCCTGGGAGATGAGGGCGTTGGCATCCGAGCCGCCCCCGCTCCAGATCCGGCTCGGCTCGTATCCGCACACACGGAGTGCCGCCTCGGCGGCCTGGACGGGTGTGCTGCTCGGGGATAGGCGATAGCCCGAGAAGGTCCGCTGGACGGAGATGTCGACGTCGCACTCGCACTCCGGGCGGTTTGCCGCCTCGTGGATCCGGTCGACGATCTCAGCGGCCAGGGCCTCGCCCTGCTCGTCATCGATCCCCCGGACCTCGGCCAGGAGCTCACAGCGTTCGGGGACGACGTTGATGGCCGTCCCGCCGCTGATCGTGCCCACGTTGACCGTCCCCTCCCCCTCCAGGCGCCCGTGGCGCAGTGAGGCGACGGCCTGAGAGGCGGCAAGGATCGCGCTGCGGCCGTCCTGCGGGCGGATCCCCGCGTGTGCGGCGGCGCCGCGGAAGGACGCCTCGATCCGGAAGTGGCAGGGCGAGCCGACGATCAGATCCCCGATCGGCGAGGCGTGGTCGAACACGTAGCCGTAGTCGCTGTGCAGGACCGAGGCGTCGAAGGCTCCCGCGCCGGCCAGCGAGATCTCCTCGCCGACGGTGAAGAGGAGCTCGAGGTCAAGCGGGGCGCCCTCGCTCGCGACGTGACGGGCCGCCGCCAGGATGACCGCGATGGCCGCCTTGTTGTCGGCCCCGAGGATCCCCTCGTTGGCGTTTTCCCAGACCCCCTCCTCGAGGACGGGTTCGACGGGTGCCTCAAGCGGGACCGTGTCGAGATGGGCGCAGAGGAGAACCGATGGCCTGTGCTCCTGCTCGCCCACCGGGCGGCCGCGACCGGGGATCCGGGCCAGCAGGTTCCCGCAGTCCGAGCCGATCCTCGAGCCGGCGTCGTCCTCGGCCACCTGCACCCCGAGCGGGCTCAGCTCCAAGATCACCCGTTCCCCGCATGCGCGCTCCTGCAGGGAGGGACTCTCGATGCGGCAGAGCGCCGCGAATGTCTCGTTGAGATAGCGGCGCTCCAGCTCGCCGATCCGCCCTGCCGGCGAGGGCGCCGTCACGTTCGCGCAGCGCCGTCGCCGGAGCTGCCGGCGACGGGGGCACCCTCGTCAAGCGAGGACAGGCGGGCATCCTTGACCCGCACCTCACCCCGCTCGGAGGCGCGCGTCAGCGATGCCGCGACGAAGTCGCGGAACAGTGGCGCCGGGCGCTCCGGGCGGGACTTGAACTCGGGGTGGAACTGGGACGCCACATAGAAGGGGTGCTCGGGCAGCTCGACGACCTCGACCAGGCGGTCGTCCGGCGACGTGCCGGAGACGCCCAGGCCGGCGCCTTCAAGGCGCTTGCGAATCGAGTTGTTGACCTCGTAGCGATGGCGGTGGCGCTCGTAGATGACCGCCTCGCCGTAGATCGCGCGTGCCCGGGTGCCGTCGTGCAGCTTGATCGGGTCTGCGCCCAGGCGCATCGTGCCGCCGAGGTCCGAGACCTCCTTCTGCTCCGGGAGCAGGTCGATCACGGGGTGCGGGGTCTCGGGATCCATCTCGGTCGAGTTGGCCCCTTCCAGGCCCGCCACGTTGCGTGCGAACTCGCTGACCGCCACATGCATGCCCAGGCAGATGCCCAGGTAGGGGATCTCGCGCTCGCGAGCCACCTGGGCCGCGTGGATCTTGCCCTCCCAGCCGCGTCCGCCGAAGCCGCCGGGGATCAGGATCCCGTCGAGCGAGCCGAGGCGCTCGGCTGCCTGCTGCGGGTCGAGCAGCTGCTCGGAGTCGATCCACTCGATCTCGACCCGGCTGTCCTGCAGCGAGGCGGCATGGCGGAGCGATTCCGACACGGACAGGTAGGCGTCCTCGAGCTGGATGTACTTGCCCACCAGGCCGATCCGAACCGTCCTGGTGGCGTTTGCCGAGCGTTCGATCGGCTCGGTCCAGCGGGTCAGCTCCGGCTGATCGGCCTCGACGCCGAAGTGATCCAGGATGAAGTCGTCGACACCCTGGTCGCGGAAGGTCAAAGGAACCTTGTAGATGTTGTCCACGTCGCAGGCAGAGACGATCGCCTCCGAGGGGAGGCTCGCGAACAGGGCGATCTTCTTTCGGATCTCCGACGAGAGCTGGCTCTCGGAGCGGCACATCAGCATGTCCGGGGCGATGCCGATTCGCCGCAGCTCGTTGACCGAGTGCTGCGTCGGCTTCGTCTTCAGCTCGCCCGCATGGCCTATGTAGGGGACCAGGGTGAGATGGATGAACATGCAGCGGCGGCGGCCCACATCCACCGGGAACTGGCGGATCGCCTCGAGGAAGGGCAGCGACTCGATGTCGCCGACCGTCCCACCGATCTCGGTGATTACGAAGTCGACGTCCGAGGACTGCGCGATGAGGGAGATCCGCTGCTTGATCTCGTCGGTGATGTGAGGCACCACCTGGACGGTCCCGCCGAGATAGTCGCCGCGTCGCTCACGCCGGATCACTGCGTCGTAGATCCCGCCGGCCGTCACATTCGAGGCCCGGCTCGTGTTGGAGTCCGTGAAGCGCTCGTAGTGGCCCAGGTCGAGGTCCGTCTCCGCGCCGTCCTCGGTGACGAAGACCTCCCCGTGCTGGTAGGGGGACATCGTGCCGGGGTCGATGTTGATGTAGGGATCGAACTTCTGCAGGCCCACGGTCAGACCGCGTGAGACGAGCAGCCTGCCGATCGAGGCCGCGGCGATCCCCTTCCCGAGCGAGGAGACGACGCCGCCGGTCACGAATATGAACCGGGTCTTGCTTGGCGCCTGCGCGTGGCGGTCGGAATGGTGCGGGGTCATGAGGGCCTGCCCCAAGAGTCTAGTTCCCGCAGCCCCGGAGTTCTTTCGACGAGCGCAGAAATCGAGGAAATCTCTCCATATACCGTGATTCCTGCAAGCAGAACGAGGGCGATCAGCTGTCCCGTCGGCGACAGCGTGAGCACCAGCCACAGTCCCGCCAAGGCTCCGAGGAGGTTCGATCCCGTGTCCCCCAGCATGGCCCGCTCGCGCAGGTCATAGACGCCGGCCAGGAGCGCCGGGCCGGCGAAGAGGCCCAGCGCCCAGAGAGGCCTGACTTCCCACGCTCCGATGCTCAGGCCGGCGCCGAGCAGGACAAAGGCCTTCGTCGAGCGGCCCGGTCGCAGGTCGAGCAGGTTGAAGAGGTTGGTGGCCAGGAGGAGCACAGCCGTGGCCAGGATCCAGTGCCCGTCGGAGAGCGACAGGTAGCTCATCGCCAACAGGGCAAGGCCAAGCGAGCCTGCGGCCTTCAGCGCGCCTGTGGAGAACTCGCCTCGCATCACCGCTGCACCATGTCCCCTCCAGCCGCGCGGGCCGTCCTGCAGTCCCATCGCGTCGTCGATCAGGCCCAGGAAGGCCACGCCCAGGACGTAGATGGCGATCGGCAGCAGGTCGGGCTGGAAGACCTCCCTTGGCCCGAGCCGGTCGATCAGGGTCAGCGGTATCAGCGCCAGGAGGGCGGCCGCCGGGACCATTGCGCCCAGCGGGACGGGAAGCTCGCGGCCCCGGTAGTTGGGCCGGGTGAACCCCGCCCGCAGGAGCATCTGCACGAACCCCGGAGCCAGTATCGCTGCGCTCCCAAGAGCCAGAATCAGGGGCAGGGCAGGCATGGCTTGACGCTAACGCCGCACCCGGCGGACGCCTCTCAGGGGGCGCTGGCGGTCGAGTTGACGGTCGGCAGCAGCGAGTCGGCCGTCGACTTGACGCCGAAGGCACCCTTGGCGCCGGCGAGGGTGTAGGCAAGTGCCGCCTGTCCGGCCGTCTGATTGAGGTTGTCGACGCTTGAGATGCCTCGGCTCTTGTACCAGGGGATCTGGGTGGGTTCTGTTTCGGTCAGCTCGACACCCACCGGCGGGACCCCCGCCGCAGCGACCCCCTTCAGCAGACCCGACTCGAACTGGGCTGAGGCTTCGGTTTCGGCGGACTGCAGTTCCTTGGGCTCGGCCCGCATCACGACCAGCCCTTCCAGGTGGGTCAGCGACCCGTCGAAGGCACTGAAGAGGGCCGTCTTGACCCGGCTGACGAGCTCCTTGTCGACCAGCTCACCGCCGCTGACCAGCTGGCGGCCGACCAGTTCGCCGAAGCGTTCGAGCAGGGCGGTCGAGCCGGCGAGTTCCGCGTAGCGTGTACCGGCGGCCTCCTTCGCGATCCCCGCCAGGTTGAGTGGCTCCTTCACAGCCACGACGGTCGTCAGGCTGCCACCGGCCTCTGTAACGGCGGCCCGCGTCAGCGAGTTGACCGCGTCTGAGGAGCTGCCCAGGAACAGCAGGCCGATGCTGCGGCCGTTGAGGAGTTCGTGGACGGCCAGCGGATACAGACCCTTGGAGAAGGCTTCCTCGTCTGTCAGGCGGCTCTGAAGTTCCGCGTTCTGTTTGCGCGCTTCGCTGACTTCGGAGTTCAGGTCGTGGACGATCCCGCTCTTCGCCGAGGAGACCAGGTTCGAGTCGCCGATCGCCACCCCGATCAGGACGCCCAGTGCCAGCGCGAACAGGACCGCGGCGAGGGAGAGCGCGTGATATCGATAGTCGAACATCGGCGGATCGAGTCCGGTCGCTCAGCCTCGTGAGCCGAACAGCAGCTGCAGCTTCAGCCAGATCAGTTCTGCGACATCACGCAGCGCCGGGGTGGTCCAGATGACGGCGATCATGGCGATCAGCCCCGCTCCGATCACCACGAGCAGCGGCGTGAGGCCCGGCCGGGGCTGGTAGAGGCGGCTGACGCCCTTCGCGTCGACCAGGATCTCCCCGACGCGGAGGCGTGTGAGGAAGGTCGATGACATCCCTTTCCTGTTTCGGTCCAGGAACTCGACCAGGTTGAACTGGGAGCCCACCGAGACGATCAGCCGTGCGCCCTTCTCCGCCGCGATCAGCATCCCCACGTCCTGGCTTGTTCCGGGCGCCGGGACCAGCTTGAAATCCAGGCGCATCTCTTCCAGGCGGTGGCGCCCCGGAGCCCTGCCGTCGGGGTAGGAGTGGACGACCAGCTCGGCCCCGCAGCGGAGCGCCCGCTCGCCCGCGGAGTCCATGTCGCCGACGATCATGTCCGGCTTCATCCCGGCCTCGAGCACCGCATCGGCGCCGCCGTCGACTGCGACGATCACGGGACGCTTGTCCCTGATGAAGGGGCGCAGCGCACGCAGGTCCCGCTGGTGCTCGACGCCCCTGACGACCAGCAGAGTCGAGCGATCCCTGAAGTCCGTGGCGAAGCGCGGCAGCTGAATCCGGCCGCTCAGCAGTTCGCGCTCCTCTCTCATGTGCTCGATCGTGTTGTGGGCGAAGCGCTCCAGGGCCTCCCCCACCTCCAGGCGCCGGGCCTCGGTCTCGGCCAGGACGCGGTCGCGATCGAGCACCTCCCCCCGAGCCAGGACGACGCCTCGCGAGAGGACGTCGGCCCCAACACGTCCCTCGATCGGCGCCAGCGAGCGGATCTCCACGGGGTCCCCGTCGGAGAGCTTCTCGAACAGGGCGTCATCGGGGAGATCCACCAGCACGATCCCGGCCTCCACCAGCAGCTGGGGACCCAGGTTCGGGTAGGTGCCGCTCGAGGAGGGCTTGCAGTTGAGGACGGCCACCGTTTCGGCGGCGATCAGCTCCTCGGCGGAGACCCGGTCGATGTCGAGATGGTCGACCAGCGCGATGCTTCCCGGTACGAGATGCTTGACGAGCAGCTTCGTCCGCCGCCCGGGGCGAACAGGACCGGCGACGCTCGTCACCGACCCACCCGGCTCAGAGCCGGCCGGCGGCAGGTAGCCCGGAGGGCTCGATCGCGTCGCAGCCATCGCATCCGAGAGTACCCGCAGAGGGCCCCCGGCGCATGTCATGGGAGTCAGGCGGCGCGGCGCAGATCGCGCGCGTGGCGGCGCGCAGTGGTGTCGTCGCTGTCGGCCCCCAGCATCCTGACCAGCTCGGAGACCACCTCGCGCTCGCCCAGCTCGACCACCGATGTCCTGGTCGGCTCGGCCGAGGTGTCCTTGACGATCGAGAAGTGCCGGCTTCCCAGCGAGGCGATCTGCGGGAGGTGGGTGATGCAGAGAACCTGGCCTCGTTCGCCCAGCTCGCGCAGCCGCGCACCGACAGCCTTGGCTGTGTGCCCGCCGATTCCGGCGTCCACCTCGTCGAACACCAGGGTGCTCGCCTGGGCACTGGCGTTGGCGGCGCTCATGATCGCCAGCATCACCCGCGAGAGCTCTCCACCCGACGCGATCTCGCGCAGTGGTCCCGCCGGCACCCCGGGGTTGGGGGCGATGGTGAACTCGACCGAGTCCCTTCCGCCCGGCCCCGGCTCGGCCTCACCGAGCACCGCCTCGAAGCTGGCCTCGCCCATGGCGAGCGTCTCGAGCTGCTCCCGGACGGCGGCGGAGAAACCACCGGCGGCCGCCCTGCGGGCCTCGCGCAGCGACGTTGAGAGCGCCTCGAGTTCGCCTCGCGCAGCCTCGAGCGAAGCAGCTGTCTCCGTCAGGGCCCCCTGCGCCCCGTTGAGCTCGTCGAGCCTGGCACCGGCCTGCGCGGAGTATTGGAGCACCGAGCCGATGCTGCCGCCGTGCTTGCGGATCAGCCGCTCGAGACCCTGGAGGCGCTCTTCGACGGACTCCAGCGTCGGCTCGACCCCGGTGATGTCCAGGCCGGTCCCGTCCAGGCCCCTGTCGCAGTACTCGCGCAGCTCGCCCGCCAGGTCCTGCGCCTCGATCAGCGTCGCGGCGAGACGCTCGGCCATCGCGTCGAGCCCGGGGTCGAGTCCCGCGATCGCGTCGAGCTGGGCCCTCGCCTGCGCGAGCAGTTGCGTCGCCCCCGGCGCGTCGGCCGACTCCGGAGAGAGCGCCTCGGCGCCGGCGCCGGCCGCCGAGCGGAGCGCCTCGCTGCTGCGAAGCCGCTCACGTCCGGCCAGGAGCTGCTCGTGCTCGGCCTCGTCGGGCGCCAGCGCCTCGATCTCGCCCAGCTCGAACTCGAGCAGCCCGACCTCGCGCTCACGCTGCTCGGCAAGCTCCTGCAGGGCTTCGAGCGAGCCTTCGAGCTCTCGTGTCTCGCGGTAGGCGCGGGCACAGGCGGCCAGACGCTCGGCCTGCTCCTCGCCGCAGAGCCCGTCCAGGATCTGCAGCTGTGCCGCCGCCAGGGTCAGCTTCCGGTGCTCGTGCTGGCCGTAGAAGGAGAGCAGCATGCCGCCGATGTCACGCAGATCGCCGACCGCTGCGGAGCGGCCGTTGAGGTATGCGCGCGTGCGCCCGTCGGCCGCGACCCGGCGGGCGAGGATGATCTCCTGGGCGTCCTCGCTGAGCCGATCCCCCAGTCGCTCCCGAAGCGCATCGGAGAGATCGAACGTCCCCTCGACGTAGGCCTCGGAGGCACCGGGACGCACGATGCCCGGTCTTGCCCGCCCGCCGAGGAGCAGGTCCAGGGCGTGTGCCAGGACGGTCTTGCCCGCGCCGGTCTCGCCGGTGAGGACGTTCAGGCCGGCGCTGAGCCGCAACTGGGCCTGCTCGATCAGAAGCAGGTTCTCGACACGCAGTTCCTGGAGCACTCCAGCAGGTCTAGCAGTGGGTGCCGACGGATCGCCGCAGCCGCCCGGGCCGTGGCAGTGCGCGGGCAAGTTCGTCTGCTGCCCTGGCGGGATCGTCCCGGGCAGGGCATAATCCCCCTCGACGCGGTAGTAAGGAAACCAGGCGTCTCTGGAATTCAACTGTAAGGGCATGGTCGCCACGGAACCCACCTCGAGTATTCGTCCGCCCGCAGGTGGACCTGTCGACTGGCCCGACGCGTCGGGGCTCTCCGAGCGCCTGGACGAGGAGATCGGCCGCGCCGAGCGCTACGGGACCCCCCTCAGTCTCCTGCTCGTCGTCGTCGAGAACCTCGAAGAGATAGCCCGTGAGCACGGCGCCGAGCTGCGCGAGCAGACGCTCGCCTACATCGCCGGTGCCCTCGATCGCGAGCTGAGGAGCTTCGACCGGATCGCCATTCCCAGCCACCGCGAGCTGGCGATCCTGCTGCCGGGCGCGGACGGCCCCCGCGGGGAGATGGTGGCGCGTCGTGTGATCGACCGGTTGCGCGCGATCAAGGTCGAAGCGTCAGAGCGTCGCGAGGCACTGCGGATATCCGTCGGCCTGGCTTCCTGGCGCCCCGAGAGCACCTCCTCGCTCCTGCTCCAGCGGGCCCGCTCGGCGGCCGCCAGATCCACGAACGGAGAGCAATCCGCCGCAGCGCCCCCGCCCGATGAGGAGACGGCCTCGCCCGAGCCGCCCCTCACCGCTTCATAATCCTTTTCCGTGCTGACCGGATCCGAGCTCTGGCTCCTGCGCCTGATGGCAGACCGCGGCCTCGCGCTGCTGGACGCGAGCATGCTGCTGATCGTGATCGAGGAGAAGGGCGAGCTGCGTGTGGCGGCCGCCGCCGGGGGCAGCGTGCGCCTGCGGATCGCCCCGGTGCAGGGCAGCGCGCTGGGTGCCCTCTACAGCGAAGGCAAGTCCGTCACGCTCGACCGGCCACGGGGCTCCGAGGCGGCCTTCCTCCACGAACTGGGCCTCGAAGCCCGTTCGGTTGTCGTCGAGCCGCTGACGATGGAGGACCAAGGCGGCGGGATGATCATCGCGCTGCGCAAAGACGGCGGCTTCCGCGGCCCGGACAAGCAGGCACTGGCCGCATTCGCCGAGAGCGTCGCAATTCGCCTGGCAGCCGAGCGCTCTGTCGAGATTGAAAGGCTCCGCTACGGCATGGAGGCCCGTGAGCGCGAGCGGACCCGCTGGGCCCGTGAGATCCACGATGAGAGCATCCAGGGCATCGGCGCCCTGCGCCTGCAGCTCGCCAACGCCCGTGACCTCGACGACAGAGAGGCCCTCAAACGGGCTGTCGATGACGTCCTCGAGGGACTCGGCAACGAGATCGATGGGCTGCGCCACCTGATCACCGAGCTTCGTCCGGCCGCGCTTGACGATCTCGGTCTCGCCGCGGCACTCGAGGCGCTGGCCCGCCGGGCGCAGGCGATCGACGGCCTGGACGTGAAAACCCAGATCGAGTTCGGCCGCGAAGAGCAGGACGCGGGCGGCCGGCTCGACCCGGAGCTCGAGAGCACCATCTACCGAATCGTCCAGGAGGCCCTGACCAATGTCAGCCGTCATGCCGAGGCCAACCAGGCCGTCATCAGCCTGACCGGCAGCGACGGCTACGTCCGCGCGGCCGTGACGGATGACGGCAAGGGGATGCCCGGTGCCGAGCGGATGGGCCCTCGCGGCGATGGCCTGGAGGGCGGCTTTGGCACCGGAGGGATGCGTGAGCGCGCCGAGCTCGTCGGCGGCGAGCTGGAATGGCTCGCCGCTCCCGGCGGCGGGACGGTCGTCCGCCTGACGGTCCCCCTGGCGGGGCGCCCGAGGCACGACACCCCGGCGGAGCCGACGCACGGCTAGGCCTCCGGGTCGGTCTCCTGCTCCTCGAAATCCTCGCCCTTCCCCCGCAGCCAGCCGGCCAGCTGCTGCCCGACCGAGTTGATCGACTCCCCCGCATCGCGGAACGCGTCACGGACCCGCTCTGCGTAGAAGGAGACGGCCTCGCCCCCGTCCGCTCTCGGATCGACCGGGTCGCCCCGCCGGACGTACTCCCCCGAGCCGACGATCCTGTCGAACTCGCCCGAGTGGACCCAGGCCATCAGCTCATGCGTCCGCTTGACCGGCAGCGGGTGCGTGACGCCCAGGTCGAGCATCAGGCGGGTCAGCCGCTCGAGGCCTCCGCCCTGCTCGGTGTAGTCCAGGCCCTGGCGCATGAAGACGTCGAGGTCCAGCTCCTCGACCATCGCCCCGGCCGTCAGCGACATCAGCGTCCTGCAGACCACCAGCGGGTCACGGGTGACGATCGCCGCCGCACGGTCGCAGCTCAGCTCGGTGGCCCTGCCCCACTCCATCAGGGCGGTGCGGACCGGTGCCAGGGGAAGCGGCAGGCGGGCCGTGCGGGACATCAGCACAAGGATCTGCAGAGCCGTCCGGTAGAGCTGATGGTCGGAGAGGATGTGAGCCGCCTCATGCGCGAACACGGCGCGCCGCTGGCCGGCGTCGAGGATGTGAACCAGCTCGGACTGGACCACCACGATCGGGTGCTGTGCGCCGATCGCCATCGCGTTGGGCGAGGGGTACTGGGTCAGGTAGAGGTCGGGGACCTCATTGATGTCCAACGTCGCGTAGGCGATCGCATGCTCCCGCCAGACAGCCCCCAGCTGCTCTTCGGAGAGCCTCACCGCAGAGCCCAGATAGCTCTGCCTCAAGGCCCTCTCATAGCCGAGCTCGATCAGCTTGCGGACAACCGTGTCCAGATAGGGGATCGATCCCAGCGCCGCCGTCGCTGCGCGGTCGGCCGGATGCTGGAAGGCTCGCGCCGAGATGTTCTTGAGCTGGTGACCCTCGACCGGCAGCGATGAGGAGGACATCTGCCCAGGGTACTGCTAGTCGGCGAGGCCGACGCGCCGCACGTATGCGGTGATCTCGGCGCGCGATGAGAAGCCCAGCTTCTCGATCGCCCGGGCGCGGTATGTCTTGACGGTCCGCTCCGCGACGTTCAGCTGCTCGGCGATCTCGGGGTTGGTGAAGCCGTTGGCGATCAGCCTGACGACCTCGCGCTCGCGCTCGGAGAGGACAACGTTGTCTCCCGCGCTCTCCTCACCCGTCGCCATCAGGGCGCCCAGGCGTGGGTGCAGGTAGTTGCCGCCCGCCACCGCCAGGCGGAAGGCCTGCAGCAACTCGGCAGGCTCGGCCTCCTTCAGGACGTAGCTGCGGGCCCCCGCCCGCAGCGCCTGGCGGGCGTACTCGGGGTCCTCGCGCATCGTCAGGATCGCCACGGCCATCGTGGGATGGGCGATGAAGCAGGACGGCAGCGCCCCCAGGCTCGATCCGCCCGGCATCGTCAGGTCGAGCGTCAGGAGGTCGGGCTTGTGCTCGCGGACCTCACGGATCAGCGAGGGGATGTCGGCGGCTTCGGCGACGACTTCGAACTCGCCCGCCTCACGCTCGAGGACCGCCCGGACGCCGTCGCGAACGACCGTGTGATCGTCGGCGATGATGACCCTCACCGGCCTGCTCACCCCTGGCGTGCCGTCATCCATGAGGAACACACCGTATCGGGTGCCCTGGACCGATCCAACGTTCGTCCGACGGCGGGCGCTGTGCAACCCTCGACAGGTACGGCGCCAGAGGCTAGCTTCCATTCGATGCGCCTCGTGATGAGCTCACCGCAGCTGCGCAGGATCGTGCTGGCCTACACGATCAACCGGCTGGGCGGCTGGTTCGGCCTGCTTGCCCTCGTGCTGGCCGTCTATGACCACACCCACTCGGCCCTTGCTGTGGCCGCGCTGCTTTTCGCCGGCCAGGCACTGCCCGCGCTGGTCGTCCCCGCCCTCGTGGCCCGTGTCGAGGCATCCGAGCGACGCGGCGAGCTGACCGGGCTCTACCTGTTTGAGGCGCTCGTGACGGCGAGCCTGGCGGTGCTGCTCTCCCACTTCTCACTTCCGATCGTCTTGGGGCTGGTGGCGCTCGACGGCACGGCTGCGCTGGCCGCCAGCGCACTGCTCCGTTCGGAGGTCGCCCGGGCGGCACGAGACTGGGTTGCCACCGACGCGGCCGGCGATGCTCAGATCTCCCACGGCGAGCTGGAGGCCCGAACGGCCGAGGCCGAGCGCAACGCCAACGCGGCGCTGAACCTCGGCTTCTCGACGACCTTCGTCCTCGGCCCGGCGCTCGGCGGAGCGCTTGTCGCGGCCGTCGGAGCCCCCACCGCCCTGCTCGTCGACGTCGGCTCCTTCCTGATCGGCGGCGCGCTTCTGTACGACCTCCACCCCCACGTCGAGAACGCCGGCGGAGATTCGGTCAGGGCGCGGCTCGCTTCGGCCTGGAAGCACCTCGGTCAGGCGCCGATGCTCCGGCGGCTCTTCATGGCGGAGTTCCTGGCCCTGCTGTTCATCGAGTCGGGAGCCCCGATCGAGGTCACCTACGTCAAGTCCACGCTCGGTGCAGGGGACCGCGGCGTAGGTATTCTGCTGGCGATGTGGGGCGCCGGCGGGGTCCTCGGGAGCATCATCTTCGCCCGCCTCGTCAGGTGGCCTCTGCGGATCCTCTTGAGCGCCGGGGCGTTCGGAATCGCCGCCGCGTACCTGGGCCTGGCGGGCGCCCCCTCGCTGCTGCTCGCGTGCCTCGCGGGCGTAGTGGGGGGTATCGGCAACGGGATGCAGTGGCCATCGCTGATCAGCGCCGTACAGCGCCTGACTCCCGAGGATCTGCACGGGCGAATGATGGGCGCCGCCGAATCGCTGGGCGCGCTCTGCGTTGCGATCGGACTTCCGCTCGGGGGCCTGCTCGTGGCCCTGAGTTCGCCGCGGGCGGCCTTCATCGCCGTCGGCATCGGCGCCCTGCTCGGAGGCCTCGCCCTGCTCCGCGTCAGGATCGCCGGCACCAGACCAGCCGAAACGGAGCCGGGCCTCGAGAGCACCACTCCCGCCGCCGCGATTCGCGGCCCGGCCGAGCAGATACCGAACTGACCCGGGTGGCGTTTCTCCGGGTCCGCTCACCACACGAGCCACACGGGCGGAAACCTGAGTACGTCCCTTAGAAACTTGGGTACGTCCCTTAAGTACGGCTCTCTGTCGGCCGTTAAGGACGACAGAGATGTCAGACAACGCGATCAGACGGTTCTTCTGGGCCGGGGAGCTGTTGCTCCTGCTAGCGACGGCAGCCGGAGTCGCGCTTGTGACGAGTCCGGAGGAATGGCAGCCGCTCTCCCTGGTGGTTCTCCTGCTGGCCCTCTCGCTCGCCGGTCAGTGGCTCAGCGTTGAGATCAGCGGCGGGGGGCTCAGCGCTTCGCTCGTCGCGATCATCCTGGCGATGGGCGTCGTCGGGCCGTCCGTCGCCGCAGCGTGCGGCGTCGCCGCGATGATCCTGACATCGGCGGTCAGGCGCCTCGGTCCTGCGCAGTGGCTCAACAACCTTGCGGTCTACACGACGGCGCCGTTTCTCGGCGGACTGATCGTGCAGCAGTGGAAAGGCGGGATCGGCAATCCAAACCACCACGTCAGTGACAACCTGACGTTCTGCCTGGTCCTGTTCGCGGTCGTTGTACTGACGACGGCGATCAGCTTCGCCTTGTTCGCCGTCGACGTCCGCGTCGAGGAGCACCGACCGCTCAGGCGAATCGCCTCCGAGCTGATCGCCGTGCTGCCCGGCGAGCTGGCCGTGGGCGTGCTCGCGACGATCCTCGCTGTCGCCTATATCGGTGTGGGGCTCCCGGCGCTGCTCGCGGCTATCACGGTACTGATCATTTTCCGCCAGCTGACGGTCGCGCTGCTGCGCTCGGAGGAGCGGGCCGAGCAGCTTCTCGCCCGCTCGCGCCAGCTCGTCGGGCTGCAGCTCGGCGTTCTCAGGACCCTCGTCCGGGCACTCGGGATGCGCGATCGGACAACGGCCCGCCACGCCGCGGCGGTTGCCCTCTACGCGAAGGCGCTGGCCGCCGAGCTGGACTGCAGCGAGGAGGAGCAGGACACCGTCCATGCCGCCGGCCTGCTGCACGAGATCGGCAAGTTCACATGGCCCGACCGTGTCCTTCACGCCCGGGTCGTCGCCGAGGAGGACATGGCGACCGTCCGCAACCACCCGCAGGAGGGCTCGCTTCTGGTGGGGGCCCTGGATGGTTACGGGCCTGTCGCAGACGCGATCCTGTACCACCACGAGCGGGTGGACGGCCGCGGCTACCCCGCCGGCCTGATCGGGAAGGAGATCCCCTTGGCCTCCCGGATCCTGACGATCTGCTCGGTGTACGACACGATGACCGCCCGCGAGAGCTACAGGACCCCTTCCGACGAGACCGGCACAATCATGACGCCCGAAGAAGCGATCAGGGAGCTGCGGGCCTCCGCAGCCAACGGCCAGCTGGACGGCGACCTCGTCGAGACCTTCATCGGTGTCCTCGAGCGCGAAGGCCTGACCTTCGCCCACGACGCCGACTTCGAGCTGGAGCTTGACTTCGAGCGCCGGGTCCGTGACATGGCCGAACCGAGCACCGGCGGCTGATCGGGTCGGAGCACAGAGGCAGAACGATCTAGGGCGCCCGCATCGCGAACGCCCTAGATCTACAACTTGGCTTCTATCGGTGAGGCCATTCAACCATTTGTGCTCCTTTGGTCTCCGACCGGTCGTGACGGCGACAATCCGACCGGTTCCCTCCGGAGGAGAAGCCGCCGCTACCTATGAGTAGGTTTGCTCAGGATAACGGAGCGCTGGACGAAATGTCCAGTTTGGGGCGTTTTGTGCAGGAATGGTTGCAATCCTGCACCTTTTGCAGGGATCACAGAGCGCCCGGCGACGGGATGCCCTTGAGTCGTCAGCGCGGCGCCAAACCCCCTCGTGACGGACCAAACGTCCACAAACCTCAGCGCCGCTCAAGCCGCGAGCCCGTTCTGACGAAACATGAGAAGCAGCACAGACAGATGGACCCCACCGAACCGATCGAGGCCCTGCACATGTCCACGACACAGCCAGCTCCGGCGGCCCGCAACGAGCGCCGACTGGTATTCACCAGCTCACAGGCGGCGCTCTACCTGGGCGTGTCGCTGGCGACGATCCGCCGCTGGACGGACGCGGGACACATCGACTGCTACCGGACCCCCGGCGGCCAGCGTCGCTTCTCGCGGGTCCAGCTGGACGACTTCATCACCTCGATGAGCCGCGAAGGCTCTTCGAGCAGCTCACCCGCGGGCGCCCGCGTCGCCTGAGGGAAGCCCTCCGGCTCAGCTGGCCAGGCGCCCGAAGCGCTCCCGCAGGCGCTTGTAGAAGGACGACCCGGGTAGCTGGGCCAGCGTCGCCTGATCGTCCATGAACCGGGCGGCGATCGAGCCTCCGGCCTCGATCTCACCGACGGGTCGCCCGTCGACGGCCACATCCAGCGCCTCCTGCGAACGGTTGCGGATCGTCAGCCGATCGCCCGGAGCGACGACCAGCGCCCGCGCTGTCATCGAGTGTGGAGCGATGAAGGAGACGACGAAGCCCGCCACGCCCCACGCCATGACGGGACCGCCGTTGGCGAGGTTGTAGCCCGTCGAGCCCGCCGGAGTGGCGACGACCAGCCCGTCGCAGCGGACGCTCCCGGCCTCCTCGTGGTCGAGCGAATACGAGAGCTCGGCCACCCGCTCGCCGACCTTCCTGTGGATCGCCACGTCGTTGATCGCTATGCGGCTTCCCCCCGGCAGCTCGACCATCAGCGCCGGCAGCTTCAGAAGTTCGAAGTCGCCCTCCAGGGCGCGGCGGATGCCGTCCTCGAGGTCGGCCGGCTCGACGGTCGCGAGGAACCCGATCTGGCCGTAGTTGATGGCGAACACGGGGACCTCGGTCCCGGCGTAGTACTGCAGGGCCCGCAGGATCGTCCCGTCGCCCCCGAGCACGACGCAGATGTCGGCATCGCGCTTGACGTCCGCGTTCAGCTCGAGGCCCGCAGCCGGCTGCATGGCGTGCTTGCGGGTCTCCTCGGGATCGAGCCGCAGCACCGCCCCCGCCGCGGCAGCCCGCTCGGCCAGCGTCCGCAGAGCCCCGCTGATGTCCTCGGGGCGGCGGTGGGTCAGAACGGTGATCTCCATCATGGCTCCACCGCCCTGGCCTGCTCGTCGAGGTGGGCCGGGTCGAGCACCGCGCCGGGGCGCCCGGGCTCGGCGAGCCAGATGAAGGTCTCCTGGTTGCCCTTCGGGCCCGGCAGACCGGAGGAGTGGAAGCCGACGACGCCGGCCCCGAGGCCCAGCGCGTGCTCCCCGACGGCGATCAGCGCTCCCCGGCGGGCGTCCGGGTCCCGCACGACCCCTCCCTTGCCGACCCGTCCACGGCCGACCTCGAACTGGGGCTTGATCATCGCCAGAACGTCATAGGGCTCGCCGAGGCAGCCGAGGACAGCTCGGAGGACCTTTGTGAGGGAGATGAAGGAGACGTCGACCGTGGCGAGGTCCGGGAGCAGGTCCGCTCCGATTCTCGCCGGCGGCAACCCGGCCGGCTCGAGCGCCCGGGCGTTCATCCGCTCCATGACGATCACCCGCGGGTCGGTTCGCAGCCGGTAGTCCAGCGTCCCGTAACCCACGTCCAGCGCGATCACCTCGCGGGCCCCCCGCTGGAGCAGGCAGTCGGTGAAGCCCCCGGTGGAGGCGCCCACATCGAGACCCCGGCGGCCGATGACATCCAATCCACAGGCGTCCAGGGCGTTGGCCAGCTTGATGCCGCCACGCGAGACGAAGGCGGGGCGCTCCTCGACGCTGATGAGCTCCTCGGTATCGATCATTTCACCCGGCTTGGCCGCCCGGCGCTCGCCCCGGCCGACCTTGACCTCGCCGGCCATCACCGACGCTGCGGCCCGGGTCCGTGAGGGGAACAGCCCCCGCTCGGCGAGGAGGGTGTCCAGGCGACGCTTGCCCATCGGAGAAACCCTTGCACACGAAGAACCCTTTCGCCGACTGATTCTCTGCACGACCGGGCCACCGGGCATTCTCGGCGGACTGTGAGCTATGTCACAGTCTCCTACCAGGTTGGTGGGCAATATTGAGAGCGATCGAGAGTGCAACATTATCTCTCCTGAATCCCTCCTCCCCGAAGCGGCCCACTCTCCCCGGTGGGTCGTTTCATTGGATCACCGAGACGGCCCGCTCCCCGGCGGGTCGTCTCATTTAACGCTCCCGCTCAGGCCTCGATGACGGCTGCGCCGGCGCGGGCGGAGATCGCAGCGAGGACTCGTTCGGCGATGTGCCCGCCGGTGAAGCCGACCTCCTCGTGGAGCAGGGCGGGCTTGCCGTGCGTGACGTAGCGGTCGGGTAGGCCGACGCGCATGATCCGGGCACTGCCCGTCCCTGCCCCGGCCTCGTTGAGCGTCTCCCAGACCGCCGAGCCGAAGCCCCCCGCCAGGACACCCTCCTCAACCGTCACCAGGAGGTCGTGCTCGGCTGCGAGTTGGGCCATCAGGCCGGCGTCGATCGGCTTTGCGAAGCGCGCATCGGCGACGGTCACGGCGACGTCGTGGCGGCGTAGCTCCTCGGCCGCCTCGAGCGCCTTTCCGACGCCGCTGCCATAGCCGATAAAGGCAACCCGGCGCCCGGCCGCGGGACCGCCATCGGGAGACTGTTCGAGCAGGATCTCGCCGGTCCCGATCTCGATCGGGGCGGGCTGCTCGGGCAACTCGACGCCGACGCCCTCGCCGCGGGGGTAGCGCAGGGCGATCGGCCCGTCATAGTCCAGGGCGCTCCGCAGCATCCGGGTCAGCATCGCCTCGTCTCTGGGTGCCATCAGGACGATGTTGGGCAGGCAGCGCAGGTAGGCGATGTCGAAGGCCCCGTGGTGGGTCGGGCCGTCATCGCCGACGAGTCCCGCTCGGTCCATCGCGAAGACAACATTCAGGCGCTGCAGGCAGACGTCGTGGACGATCTGGTCGTAGGCACGCTGAAGGAAGGTCGAATAGATGGCCACGACCGGCTTGATGCCCTCGAGGGCGAGCCCCGAGGCGAACAGGACAGCCTGCTGCTCGGCGATACCCACGTCGAAGTAACGGTCCGGCATCGCCTTCTGCAGGATGCTCAGGCCGGTGCCCGAGTTCATGGCGGCGGTGATCCCGACAACCCGCTCATCCCGTTCGCATTCGCGCACCAGCGCCTCACCGAAGACCTGCGTGTACTGGGGCGGGCGCGGCTTGGGCGCCGCCTCGCCCGGCTCGCGGGCCGCCGGACGGGTCGGCGAGCCGTTGAGAATCGACTTCGGCTTGGCCGCGTGCCACTCCTCCATCCCCTCGAGCCCACCGGCCTCGGCCGGGGCGAAGCCCTTGCCCTTGACGGTCGCGATGTGAACCACGACGGGGCGTTCTGCCGCGAGCGCCTCTCGCAGCGCCGCCCGGAGAGCTTTGACGTCATGCCCGTCCACGACCCCCATGTAGGCCCAGTCGAGCTCCTCCCACCAGAGTCCGGGCGCCCAGAATGCCTTGATGGACTCCTTCAGGTGCGGGCCCAGTCGCTCGAACGCGGACCCGATGCCGACGGGCAGACGGGTCAGTCCCCCCTCCACGCCCGATCGGGCGTGCCACAACTTGGGGTTCAGCCTGATCCGGTTGAAGTAGCGCGAGAGCGCCCCGACGTTGGGCGCGATCGACATGCCGTTGTCGTTGAGGACCACCACTATCGGAGTGCCCAGGCCACCGGCCTGCCCGATCGCCTCGAAGGCGACCCCGCCGGTCATGGCGCCGTCGCCGATGACGGCCACCACCTTGCCGTCCTCCCCGGCCGTGCCCTGGCGCATGCCCTCCTTGAGCCCGACGGCGTAGCCGATCGAGGTCGAGGCGTGACCGGCGCCCATGATGTCGTGGGGCGACTCCGCAATCGAGCAGAACGGCGCAAGGCCCCCGTACTGGCGGATCGTCGCGAGCCGGTCGCGGCGGCCCGTCAGGATCTTGTGCGGATAGGCCTGATGGCCGACATCCCAGAGGATCTTGTCGTTCGGCGAGTCCAGCAGCGAGTGCAGAGCGACGGCCAGCTCGCAGGTGCCGAGGTTGGCGCCGAAGTGCCCGCCGATCTCCCCGACCGTGTCGATGATGTGCTCGCGCACCTCCTGGGCCAGAGCGCCGAGTTCCTGCTCGGAGAGCTCGTGGAGGTCCTCGGGACCGTCGATCTGATCGAGAAGGCTCATGAGGTGCGGGTGAAGATGAAGTCGGCGATGTCCTCGAGCTCGGCCGTCGATGCACCGCCGTCGCCGGTGGCTGATCTGTCGAGCGCGCTCAGCTCCGCGAGGGCGGCCCGCGCTGTGCGGTGCGATTCGGCCGCCAGCTCACGGGCGCGATCGATTCCGAACTCGCTCACGTAGGTTCGCTTCCCGTGGCGCTCATCACTTCCTCTGGGCTTTCCAAGTGCATCATCGGTCCCGGTCACGTCGAGTATGTCGTCGACGATCTGGAACAGGACACCCAGCTCAGCCGCAAATCGGCGAAAGGGAGCCGTCTCGGGACCGTCGACGATCCCCGTCAACAGTAGTACGCAAAGCACAGAGGCGCCGATCAGACGGCCCGTCTTGAGCTCATGCAGACGCCGCAGCGCCGTCGGCCCATCGGGGGCGGGCTCGGAGATGTCGGCGTACTGGCCGCCGACCATCCCGTTGACCCCGGTCGCCGTGGCGAGCTCGGCGGCAGCCGAGAGGACGCGCTCGGGAGCCGAGCGCTGGTGGGTGAGAAGGTGGCGGAAGGCCTCGGCGTAGAGGCCGTCTCCCGCCAGGATCGCCACGCCCTCGCCGAACTTCACGTGGCAGGTCGGCTGTCCGCGGCGCAGCGCATCGTCGTCCATCGCCGGCAGGTCGTCGTGAATCAGCGAGTAGGTGTGGATCAGCTCGATCGCCCCGGCCAGTGGCAGGACCTCCTGCTGCTCTATGCCCAGGGCGCGTGCCGTGGCGAGCGCCAGGACCGGTCGGATCCGCTTGCCCCCGCCGAGCAGGGAGTAGCGCATCGCCTCCTCGAGGCCGGCCGTCATCGGCTCTTCGGAGAAGCGCATCCCCTCCAGGTAGCGCTCGACCTCTTCGCGGAGATGGTCCGGGTAGCTGGCGCTCACGTGCCGGCCGGCCGCGGCCTAGAGGAGCCGGTCCTGGCCCGGAGCGGGCGCGAGCACCTCGGCGCGCGTCAGCTGCTCGAGCTCGGCCGCCGCCTGCGTGGCCAGCGCCGCACAGTCCTCGACCAGCGTCGCCGCCGCGTCGGAGGACAGCTCGCCCGAGCGGAGCTGCTCGGCAGCTCGCCCAAGGCGGGTGATCAGATCGTCAAGTTGCTCGGCGCTGCTCATCGGGTGCTCGCATTCTCGCGCACGTCGCGGAGGACTGCTGCGAGAACGCCGTTGACGAAGCCCGGAGCGTCCGCGCCGCAGAAGGTCTTGGCGCATTCGACGGCTTCCTCGATCGCCCCCTCCGGCGAGATCGGCTCGTCGGCGGGAGCCGCGTCCGGGTGGATCATCTCGATCAGGGCGACCCTCATGATGCTCCGCTCCAGCGGCTGGATCCGCTCCACCGACCAACCGTGGGCATGGCGTTCGATCATCGCGTCGAGCTCCTCGGCCCTGTCGGCGGCCGCGTGGGCAAGAGCGCGTGCGAAGAGCGATGCGTTCGGTCCGAGGGTCTCGGCCAGCGTGCGTTCTGTGAGGTCGTGCTGATAGAGCGCGATCACCGCGGCCCGTCGTTGCTCGGACCGGCGCATCTAGGCGCGGGCGACGTATTCGCCGGAGCGGGTGTCCACGCGGATCAGCTGCCCGGGCTCCACAAACAGCGGAACCTGGATCACCGCCCCCGTCTCGAGCGTTGCCGGCTTCGTGCCACCGCCGGAGACCGAGTCACCGCGGAGCCCCGGGTCCGCCTCGGTGACGGTCAGCTCGACGGCACTCGGCAGCTGGATGTCAGCCGGGGTGCCGTCGATGAACAGGACCTCGACGTCCACGCTGGGCTTCATGAAGCGCAGCGGCTCCTCGACGGCGGTCTCCGGAACGGCGATCTGTTCGAAGGACTCGCTGTCCATGAAGTGCGCGTCCGTCCCGTCGGCGTAGAGATACTGCATCTTGCGCGACTCGGTCCGAACGGAACGGAACTTCTCGCCCGCCCTGAACGTCCGATCGATGACATTCCCATCCGAGGAGCGCCGGAGCTTTGTCCGCACGAACGCCCCGCCCTTGCCGGGCTTGACATGCTGGAACTCGACGATCTTGAAGATCGTCCCGTCAACCTCGATGTGGTTGCCGTTCTTGAATTGGTTGGTCGAAATCACGACCAGGGAGGGTAGCGGAGCCGGGTCAAGCCGAGATATGGCTGACCGGCGGACACGCCGCTGTGCGCTACCCGTCGGGACGGAAGCCGGAGCAGACGACCCTCATCCACTCGATCCGCCCGTCACGACTCGTGAGGTAGGCCTGCTGCTCGACGAGGAAGTCCCCTTCGGGATTTCGCACGGCGAACCGGTAGCCGACACGCTCACGGTCCCCGACGGCGTCCGTCTGGACGCTCTCGAGGCGCTTGATCTCGTCCTCGTCGTCGAACCACTGCTGGACGATCTCGCGGATCAGCGTCTCGGCGTCACTCGCCTCCCACGTGCGGTTCGGCGTGAGCGCACGGAAGTCGATCTCGGGAGCCAGCAACCGCCGGAGCTGGTCATAGTCCTTGGCGGCGACGGCCCGCGCGTAAGCCGCACCGATGGTCTGAGCTGCAGGCACGACATCAGTTTTCCAGATCAGAGCGAAGGGACGACGTGCCCGCGGTCTTTGACCGCGAAGCCGGCGGCGCAGGGAGGTCTGTGCCGGCCGGCGTGCTTGAAGGTGGAGGGCGGCGGACAGGCTGTGAGCGCCGAGAACGGGCCGGTCTGAGCGGATCGCGTGAGGGCGACCGAGAACGGCGGCAGCGGCCCAGAGCGACTTCCCCTGGCAGTAGCCTCCCGACATGGTCTCCCCTGCCTGCAGCGCGAGCATCGAAGTGCAGACGAACATCGAGGTCCCCGAACGTCTTCAGGCAGGTCTGGTGAGGACCCTGAGAACGGCCAGGTTCACGGCCAAGATCGGCTGAGACGGGATGACCGCGGAAGGCCGGATCGGGCGTGCGGGGAAGCCCGGCGAGCTCGACGCGATCGGGCGCTGCCTTTCCGGCGCGTTCTTCCAGGACCCCGTCTGGGGTCGCTGGGCCTTTCCCGACGCCGTCTCCCGGGCATCCCGGCTGCCTCGGCTGCTGCGCTTCTGGGCGGAGGCGGCCATCGGCCGGCCCTGGGTCCGGGTCGCCGGGCAGATCGAGGCGGTGGCCGTCTGGATACCTCCGGGGGTGGCCGAACTGACGGAGCGCCAGGAGGTCGAATTCGAAGAGCTCGTCGAGCAGCTCTTCGAGGATCGGGCGGAGGAGCTCAACGAGCTCTTCCGCCAGTTCGAGTCCCAGCACCCGGAGGAGGAGCCGCACTACTACCTGTCTCTGCTCGGAACCCACCGCGACCACATCGGGAAGGGCATCGGGACGGCCCTTCTGAAGGAGTGCCTGGCGCAGATCGATGCGGAGCGAATGCCGGCCTACCTCGAGTCGACCAACCCCGCCAACCTGGCCCGCTATGAGGCCCTGGGCTTCCGCGGCCGCTCCGAGTTCGGTCCCCCCGGCGGCCCCGTGATCACGACGATGTGGCGGGCGGCCCGCTGAGGGGCCCCCTTCGCGTAGGCTCGCGCAATGGCACCCAAGCTGACCCTCCACGCACTGCCCCCCTCCCACCCCTGCATGACGGTCGCTGCCGCCCTGCAGCTGAAGGGGCTCGAGTTCGACCGCGTCGACCTGCCGGCCGGACCGCACGTCGAGCAGATGCAGGAGATCTACGGTGAGGGCCACTCGACCGTTCCGGGCCTGATGATCGACGACGAGCCCGTCCATGGCTCGAGAGCGATCCTGGCCCGGCTCGAGGAGATCGAACCGGAGCCTGTCCTCTACCCCTCCGAGGAGGTACGCGAGGCCGAGCGGTGGGGCGACGAGGTCTTTCAGGATCTCGGCCGCAGGCTGCCCTGGGGAGCCCTCCACTTCAGGCCCGAGCTGCTCGCCACGATCTTCGGCGGCAGCCAGCTCGACGGCCCCGGGACCGACTACGCGATCCGGATGATCCGCGCCGGCTGGAAGTACCACAACATCACGGCCGCCCGGCTCCACGACGACCTCGCGGAGCTGCCGGCGAAGCTCGACCACATCGAGGAGCTCGTCGGCTCAGGGGTGATCGGCGGCGAGCAGCCGAACGCCGCCGACCTGCAGATCGGCGCCACCGTCACCGTCCTGATGCCGCTCGCCGACCTCGGCGGGCTGCTCGCCGGGAGTGCCGCCGAGCAGGTCGGGAGGCGCAACTTCCCCGCGCTCGCGGGAACCATTCCCGCCGGAACCTACCCCGCGGGCTGGGTCCCGTCCCGCTGAGGCCCGGCCCGCACGGGCACGGACGGGTCGCTGTGGAGCTCAAGTCGGCCGTCCGGGCCGCCGATGCGAACTTATGCGGCGAGCTCTGCGCGAGAACGCCACCTGCGCGCTGCTCGCACTCGCGGGCTCTGCTGCGATGGCCTGGCTGGGCCTCTACGGTCCCGGCTGGAACGACTATGAAGTCGAGGCCCGCCCGGCCTTTGAAGCCCTGGCACAGGGGCATCTGGGCGCGTTCCTGAGCCTCGCCCCGGTCTACGGCGGGTCGCTCGTCGAGCGGGCCCCCTTCGCGGCACTGCCGGGGCTCTGGGGCGGCGGAGCACTCGCCGTCTACCGCTCCGTCGCCGTCCCCTGTCTGCTGGCGGCGGCGCTGCTCGGTGTCTGGCTCGTCGCGAGGATGCGCGCCGCCGGGCGTCCCCGTCTGCACTGCGCCCTCGTCCTGGTTCTCTGCGTCGCCAACCCCGTCACGCTGATCGCCCTCGAAGTGGGCCACCCCGAGGAGCTCCTCGGGGGCTCGCTCTGCGTGATGGCGGTCCTGCTCGCATCCGCCCCCGCCGTGAGCCGTCGGCGCGCGCTGCTGGCAGGAGCCATGCTCGGCCTGGCCATCGCCAACAAGGAGTGGGCCCTGATCGCTGTGGGGCCCTTCCTGCTGGCTCTCCCTCCCGGGCGCAGAGCAGTCTCGCTGGGCGCCGCTCTCGCGACGGCAGCGGCCGTCCTGGCTCCCCTCCTGCTCGGCTCCGGCGGCGGCTTCGCGACCGGCACTCGTGCCGTCGCGGCGCCCGGATCGACGATCTTCCAGCCCTGGCAGATCTTCTGGTTCCTCGGCCGTCATGGGGCTCTCGTCCATGGCGCCTATGGAGCGGCCAAGCCCGGCTTCCGGATCGGGCCGGAATGGGCCGGGACGATCTCCCATCCCCTCGTGGTGCTTGCCGGAGCGGCACTGGCGGGGTTCCTCTGGGTCTCGGTGAGGGGCGCTCGCCTGAGTGTTCAGAGGGCCCTGCTGGCACTCGCCCTGATCCTGTTGGCCCGCTGCCTGCTGGACACCTGGGACGCCCTCTACTACCCCCTCCCGTTCCTGCTGGCGCTCCTCGCCTGGGAGTCGGGCGAGCCCTCGAGCCGGCCTCCCCTGCTCACCCTGATTGCGAGCGCCCTCGTCTGGTTCAGCTTCCGCTGGCTACCCGACCACACCTCGCCCGACGTGCAGTCGCTCGTCTTTCTTGCCTGGTCGCTGCCGCTTGCCGGCTGGCTCGGGATCCGGCTGGTCTCGAGCCCCGCGCCGCTGTCGCCGGACCGGCGGGGAGCGCCCGAGTCTCAGCCGATGACCCTGAGCGCCTTCGACAGGCCCGTGGTGAGTACCTCGGGCCCCTCGGAACGGACGACAACGAGATCCTCGATCCGCACGCCGAGCATCCCGGGCAGGTAGACACCCGGCTCGACGGTCACGACGTTCCCCTCGACGAGCGGCTCATCACCGGCCGTCCTCGACAGCCGCGGGGCCTCGTGGACCTCCATCCCGACACCGTGACCGAGGCCGTGACCGAAGTTCGCACCCTCACCGGCCGCATCGATCATGTCGCGCGCCACCGCATCGACCTCTCGCCCGTTGGGACCTGAGCACACCGCGGCGAGGCTTGCCTCCTGGGCCGCCAGGACGAGCCCGTAGACGTCACGGGCACGGTCGCCTATCGCCTCGCCCGTGGCATAGGTGCGTGTGCAGTCCGAGCAGTAGCCGTTCAGCACGGCCCCCCAGTCGATCGTCACGAGGACGTCCGGCGGTATCTCGACGTCGCGGGGCTGCGCGTGCGGGAGGGCTCCATGCTCGCCGAAGGCGACGATCGAGGGGAAGCTCGGTGCATCGGCGCCCATCCGGCGCATCCGGGTCTCGAGCTCGAAGGCGACCTGGCGCTCGGTACGCCCGAGGAGCCCTTCGTCGAGCGTCTCACGGAGTGCCTCATCGGCCAGCCTGCAGGCCTCGGCGATGAGCGCGATCTCAGCCGGTTCCTTGACGGCTCGCTGGCCCTCGAAGAGGCCCTTGCAACCGATCAGCTCCCATCCCTCCCCGATGACGCCCTGCAGGCGTGCGTGTCCTCGTACGGTCAGCTTCGCCTCGTCGAAGCCCATCCGTCCCGGCTCGGGACCCAGCAGGCCCGGTAGCGCCTCGTAGAGCTCCCCCGTGACGGTCTGGCGAGCGAACACCTCACCGACCTCCTCCCCCGACTGGGCGGTGTAGCGAAAATCCGTCAGGAAATGGAGCGGGCCATCGGGCTCGGCACTCACGAGCGCCATCCCATTGCTGCCGGTGAACCCCGTCAGATAGCGGAGGTCGATCGCGTCGTCCACAAGCAGAACGTCAACGCCCTCCCGCGCGAGGGCACCCCGCAGCCGCGCGACCCGGCGGGCGATCGCCGCGTCATCGGGGGCGGTGCTCATGCCCCGTCCTGCTCGAGGTGCTCGCGCAGCAGCTCCATGGCCCTACGGTATCCGTCCGCTCCGAGCCCGCGGACGCTGGCGAAGCAGAGGTCCCCGATGACCGAGACGTGCCGCCAGGACTCACGGGCCAGAGGGTCGGAGAGATGCAGCTCGACGGCCGGAGCGGATGCGATCTCGAGGGCGTCATGGATCGCCCATGCGTAGTGCGTCCAGGCGCCCGGGTTCAGAATTATCCCGTCCACCTCGCCACGCAATCCGTGCAGGCGCTCGACGAAGGCGCCCTCGTGGTTGCTCTGGAAGAAGCTCGCCTCGAAACCCAGCGAGCGCGCCTCGAGCTCGATCTTGGCCTCGAGCTCGAGCAGTGTCAGCGAGCCGTACAGAGCGGTGTCGCGGCGGCCCAGCTGATCCATGTTGACGCCGTGCATCACCTCGACGCGAAAGTGCCGCTGGCTCATGCCGCCAGCTCCTCGACCGCCGCACGCAGCTCCCCGCCGGGCACCTCGCAGCCGAACCGGACGTCCCCGGGAGCCCTCACGAGGACGAACGGGACGTCCGCGCCGATCCGCTTCTTGTCGCGTCTGATTGCGTCCAGGATGGCGGTCACCTCCGCATCCTCGAGCTTCACCGGCAGACGGTGCTCCTCCAGCAGCCGTCCGACCAGGGCGCGCAGCTCCTCCTGGCCGGAGAGCCGCAGCGCCGCCAGCAGGCCCAGCCCCACCGCTTCGCCGTGCCTGTAGCGGGAGTAATTGGTGACCGTCTCGATCGCGTGGCCGACCGTGTGGCCGAGGTTGAGGACCTGTCGGCGCCCGCCGTCGCGCTCGTCGGCCGCGACCGTCTGCAGCTTCGTGCGGGCGCAGGCGAAGATCGTCCTCTCGTCCGCCGAAGCCCCCTCTGAGACGGCCTCCCAGAGGCTTCCTCCGGCGATCAGTGCCGTCTTCAGGACCTCGACCCAGCCGGCGTCCAGCTCCTGCTGCGGCAGCGTCGCGAGCAGGTCGGGGTCGACGATCACACCGGCCGGCTGATGGTAGGCGCCGATGTAGTTCTTGGCCTCGGGAAGGTCGATCCCCGTCTTGCCGCCGTAGGCCGAGTCGACCTGTGCCAGCAGCGTCGTCGGCACCTGCACCACGGGCACCCCACGCTGATAGGTCGCGGCACAGAAGCCGGCCAGGTCCCCGACCACTCCGCCGCCCAGTGCTGCGACGTGGTCCGCCCGCGTCATGGCGCCGTCCAGCAACCGCCGCCAGACGCGCTCCGCCTGGGCCAGGGTCTTGGAGGCCTCACCCGGGGGGATGGTGATCATCTCCGCCAGCCCGCCCAGGCGGGCGCCGTGCAGGGCGGCGACCCGCTCGTCGCTGACGCAGAAGGCCCGCGAGGCGGTCCTGTCCAGCGGCCAGACGGCCTCGGCGAAATCCCCCGACAGCAGCCCCCTCCCGATCAGGACGGGGTACCCGCCGGAGTCCGAGCCCGCCCACAGCAGCCTGGTGCCGGCGGGCGCCGCGGCCAGCGATCCGAGTGCCCCTGCGACACCTCTGAGCGAGGCGGGCCTCAGCCCCACGAGGATGGCGTCGGCGAGGGATCCATACAGGCTCCCCCGCTCGGCGTGAAGTCTCCGGAACGCCTCGGGGTCGCCCGCAAGTGGCCGCTCGGGCCCCCCCTGCTGGGCCTGGACGCGCTCCCAGGCGACGTCTGCAGGGACGTCCAGCAGCACCGTCAGGTGGTCTCCCAGCGCGGCCCGGACCCGCTCGGAGAGGACGCTGCCTCCGCCCAGGGCGATCACCGCCTGATCGTCCGCGCCAGCGAGCAGCTCGCAGGCCATCGCCTCCTCCTTTTCCCGGAAGGAGGCCTCGCCGTGGAGCTCGAACTCGCGCGCCACGGGGTGCCCGAAACGGGCCGCCAGCAACTCATCGCTGTCCAGGCACTCCACGCCCATCAGCTTCGCGAGCTCACGGGCGGCGGTCGACTTGCCCGCACCCATGAAGCCGATCAGGACGTAGGCCAACCGATCCGCTCCCGGTACGCGGCCACCGCCGCTAGGACGTCGTCGATGTGATCGCCTCCGAACTTGGCTCGGTAGGCGTCGGCCAGCACCAGCGCGACCATCGCCTCGCCCACGACGCCGGCTGCCGGAACGGTGCAGGAGTCGGTCCGCTCGCGCAACGCCTGTGCGGCCTCGTGGGTCTCGGTGTCGACCGAGCGCAACGGCTTGGTCAGCGTCGGCAGCGGCTTCATTGCGCCGCGAACCACGACGGGGGCGCCGTTCGTCATCCCACCCTCCAGGCCGCCGGCATGGTTGGTCTCGCGGTAGTAGCCGCCCCGCTGCTCGGAATAGAAGATCTCGTCGTGGGCCGCCGACCCGGGCAGCCCGGCGACCGTGAAGGCATCCCCGATCGAGACCCCCTTCATCGCCTGGATCGAGCAGATCGCAAGAGCCAGTTTCCCGTCCAGGCGCTCCTCCCAGGAGACATGCGAGCCGAGGCCCGGTAGGACCCCGAAGGCCTGGACCTCGAAGACGCCCCCCAGGGACTCGTTGGCCTTGCGCAGTTCGTTGATCTCCTTGACCATCGCCTTCGTCCCCTCCGGATCGAGGCAGCGGACGGGCGAGCTGTCCACCTGGTCGAAGTCGGTCAGCTCGAGCGGCTTTGCCGGCGGCGGCGCGTGGACGGAGGCGATCTGGATGACATGAGAGCGGACCTCGACTCCCACGGCTTTCAGGAAGGCCTTGCAGAGCGCACCGCCGGCCACCCGGGCGGCCGTCTCGCGGGCCGATGCCCGCTCGAGGATGTTGCGGACGTCTGAGTGCTTGTACTTCTGGGTGCCCACCAGGTCGGCATGACCGGGTCGCGGCAGGTGCACCTCGGCGACCTCCGAGCCGGTCGGCCAGGGGTTCATCCGGTCTTCCCAGTTGGCGTAGTCGCGGTTGGCCACCTGAAGTGCCACCGGCCCGCCCAGCGTCTGCCCGTGGCGGACTCCGGCGGTCACCTCGGCGCGGTCCGTCTCGATCTTCATGCGCCCGCCCCGGCCGTGGCCCAGCTGGCGGCGGGCCATGTCGCGGTCGAGCTCCTCGGCGGTCAGGCGCAGGCCAGCCGGAAGCCCCTCGACGATGCATGTCAGCCCAGGGCCATGCGACTCCCCGGCGGTTATGAGGCGGAGCACCACCCGCCTAGCTTATTTGCTGAGCCTTCAGCGGCTGCGGCGGCGCGGCACCAGGGCCGTGTGCGCACGGGCCGAGAAGGCACCGTGGCGGGGGAAGACGAGCACTCCCCGCTGCGAGGAATAGCGCAGGAACGGCAGCGCCTCGAGCCCGGCCCTGCGCAGGACTTCGGCGCCGGCGCGCGACTCGCCCCACGCCTTCGCGGCGGATGCCTTGGCGCTTGCCTTGCTGGCCTTGATGCTCACCACCCGAAGTTCGTAGTCGATCGTTTCGCCACCGGGCGGGAGGTATTCGAGCGTCTCGGACTGACCGGGCTTCAGGTCCAGTGCCTGACACTGGCTGGCATGCGGGAGGCAGGCGCCGATGCCGTGAAGGATGGCTTCGCCGACGATCGAGAAGGTCGCTGCCTTGCCGCCGCTGGTGACACCCCGGAACACGATCAGGGGCTGTTTGGCCGTCGGCAGGGCCGTCAGCAGCTTGAGGTTCTCGTAGGGGGTCAGTTCGACGGTTTCGGGGGTCGCCCCGGGCGGGAAGACACCGAACTCGATCGCCACGTGGTAGACCGTCCTGGTCTTCGGCTTGGTCGACGGCTTGGAGGGTTCTTCAGTCGATTTCGAGCTGGTTTCCGTCGACGTGGAGCCACCCCCGCCGGAGGTTTCCGTTGTGGTCGTCGAGCTGGCGGTCGTGGCCGCGGGGCTCGTCGTCGCGGTTGTGCCCGTACCGGGGATCGGGTCGAAGGGGTTGCGAGCCTTGCCCGATTGCTGTTCGGAGACTCCGTTGGTCGTCTCGGCGACTGCCTTTTCGGATGTCGTGGCGCTGACGACGATCCCACGGCTGGGCGTCACCGGCGCGACCGTGGCCGACGCAGGCGTGCTCGGCGTTGAGCTTGAGCCTCCCATCACGGCGTAGCCGACGGCGGCCAGCAGACCGACTGCGACGAGGGCGACGACCGGCAGCAGCCGGCGGTCGGTCAGGTCCGCCTTGACGGACTTCAGGAACTCGCTCATGGGGTGACCCTCGCAATCGCAGGTGCAGTGGCAGCGGCCGGGGCGCTGGCGCCGACAGCGGAAGAGCCGGCGGCGCCCGTCGGCGATGACGGGGTGGCGCCGGCGGTCAGGCCCTGGCTGGCAGGCAGCACGTAGGCCGTCGCGGTGATCGTCCCGGAGAGCGTCTGTGCTTTGGCGGCCGATCCCGAGGGACCGGTCGCGCCTTCGGGAGCAAGCTTGACGCTCTGGATCGTCAGCAGCCGGCCGGAGACCTGGACCGCACCCGACTTCGTGTAGGTGGCGAATCCGGTCATCGAGCGGAAGAGTTTTTCAAGCTCGAAGAAGCCGCCGTTGAAGCCGAAGGTGAAGGGCATCTGGGTGAAGCCCGCGGTGGCGACCGCTCCGGCGCCCGCGCTCGAGCCTCCGCTGGAGCCGGTGACGATCGAGTTGAAGTCGACGTTGCGCTGCGTTGTCACGTGGGACAGCTGGAAGATCAGGGACGGGACTTCATCCGTCGGCGGCACGGCTTTGCCGAGGCTCACGACCGAGGCGTACGCCTTGGAGTACTGAGACTCTGCGGCGCGGGCACTGGACAGCTGACCTTCAGCCGCCGAGAGGGCCGCCTGGGCGGTGCTCACTTCGGTTTCAAGCGACTTGGCTTTCTGGCGCTCAGGCGAGACGACCAACATCCAGCCGCCGGCGATCACCGCGAGGACGATCAGCCCTATCAGGACCATTCGGTCACGGCCGGTCATCGGTTCGTACCTCCCGAAGTGCTGTTGGTGCTCGCCACACCGGCCGAGCCGGTGCTCGTGACGGCGACGGTCTTGGTTGTCGTCTTCACGGCGGCCGCACTGGCGGATGCGCTGGGCAGTCCGACGAAGGCGACCGTCACGGAGAAGGATGGGCCGTTGGCGGGGCATCCGCCCGAGCCGCCGCCGCCGCTGCCCTTGGTCGAGCTCTGAAGCGTCACGGCGCTGACACCGTCGATCAGGCGCAGCCGGTTGAGCATCTGAGCGACGGCATTCTGACTGGTGGCGCAGCCCGTGAGGTTGAAGATCGGAACACTTCCCGCGGGGGTCGCAGAGGAGACGGACGCGGTGGCGGCGACTGCGCCTGTCGTGCTTGCCGCGGGTGCGGCGCCGGGAGCGGTGGTGGCGGCCGTTGCGGCAGCCGCGCCGGCAGCCGCGGGGGCCGCCGATTCCGTCGCCGAGCCGGCCGAGGCGATCGATCCGTCGAGCGTCGCGATCTGCGTCTGGGGAGTAAGGACGCGGCCGAACTCGTGGAAGGCGTGGGCCCAGTCGAAGCGGGAGTTCACGAGTGCGGTGACCGCCTGTTCGCGCTCCTGGCGCAGGGCGACGAAGCTCGTGTAGGGAGCCAGTTGGCTCGCCTCGGCCTCAGCACGCGCGGCCCGGGCGTTGATCGTCGTGGCTTCCGCCTTGCTACTGCTGACGTCACGGTTTGCTTTGCCGTAAAGGACGGCCAGTACAGCCACGGCGGCGAGCAGCACCAGGACGGCATACGCGGCGCCTTCGGAGCGGCCCGCGCCGACGGCGTTGCCGCTGCGCTGGTCCTTGGGAATCAGGTTTACGGCTCTCATTGGGGCGCCTCCATTGCGGCGAGTCCAGTCGCCACCGCGAGGCGGTGGGGAGAGACCTGCCCGTCGAGGCCACCCGCGACGACGCTGATGTCCGCCGAGCGAACGTCCACGCCCAGCGACGTCTGAAGCGCCTCGGCGAAGCCGGGAATGTCCTCGGCGGCGCCGCTGAGGACGACGTGGGAGACCTCCCCGCCTCCGTCCTGCGAGCGATGGAAGTCAAGTGAGTTGCGGACCTCGCCGGAGATCTCGCGGATGCCGTTGTCCAGAACAGTCCAGACGTCGGCTTCCGAGGCCTGGGGTGCCGGCTCGACGGGCTGAGGAGCGACGCTGGCGAGGTCCTCGTAGCTGAGTTCGCTTTCGTGAGCTTCGAGCTCCTCACGGGTCTCGAAGGTTCCGGCCTGCTCCGCGGGCTCGCCCTCGGAGTCGGGGTGCTCGGGGACCTCGGTGACGGGCTCGACGGGGGCAGCGGCGGGCGCCGGCGCGCTGAGGTCGGCCTCGGCCAGACGGGCCCGGGCGTCGATCAGAGCGATGCCGCGCCGCTCAGCCAGCTCCGAGGCCATACCCTCGAGCCCCGAGCCGACGACGCGGGTGAAACGGCAGACGGTGCCCTCGGCGATCGCGAGGTTGGTCAGGCCGTCCACGTTCAGGTAGAGAACGCGGCCGGTCTGCTCCGGATCGGGGCGGTAGAGGGAGCGGATCAGGGCGAAGGCCGACAGGTCCACGCCCTCCGCGGTAAGGCCGGCGCGGCGCACGGCGCCGAGCAGGCGTTCCACCATGTCGCGCTGAGCGGCGACCAGCACGACGCGCTGGCGCGGGCCCGCGGGCGTGTCGATGACACCCAGCGGGTGAAAGTCCAGGACGGCGTTGTTGAGCGGCATCGGGACCTGGTCCTGAGCCTGGAAGGTGACGGCGGCGGCGAGCTCCTTGTGATCGGTGACCGGGGGGAGCTCGAGGATCCGCAGGACGGTGCGCTGGTTGGCAACCCCCACGCGGACGCGCTTGCCCAGGCCGGCTGACGCGAACAGTTCGCGCAGTGCGTCGCTCAGGGCCTCCTCGTCGAGCACTTCACCGTCGCGCATCGCATCTGCCGCGAGGGCGATCGTGGCGGCTTTCTCGGCGGCGATCGAGCCGTTGACCTTGGCGCTGACAGCCGCGACGAAGCCTGGCTGAATGTCCAGACCGACGACATCGGCGCCCGAGCGGCGGCCGAGCTTGATGTTTGGTGAGGGGAGTTTCATCAGTGGAGAACGGGGCTGGTTGCGGATCATCCGCAGGGGGGGTATCGGCGCGTGTGACCCGCCGCTTTAGTGAAGGAAGTGATTGACGTAGACATCGACCATCTGCTGGCCCGCAAAGACAGCGACGAGGGCCCCCACGGCGAGGAAGGGACCAAAGGGAACGGCGGTCTTGCGGCCCTCCTTGGCGCCCTTGCGGGCGATGATCACGGCTCCTACAGCGGTTCCTGTGAGGAGCGCGATCAGAATCGCCGGTGCGACAGCGGCCCCCAGGAAAAGTCCCATCATTCCCGCGAGCTTGACGTCCCCCATCCCCATCCCTCCCGGGTAGGCGAGCGCAGCCAGCAGCAGGAAGCCGCCGGCGGCCGCTCCCGCGATCAGCCGGCCCGGCTCCCCGCCCGGATCGAGCGCGAGCCCGATGACGATCGCCGCGACCGCGCCCGGGATCGTGATCTTGTTCGGGATGATCCGGCATTCGAGATCGATCAGGGCGGCCGGCACGACGAGCAGGATCAATCCGATACTCAGCGCAATCTCAGCTGCCGAGTCGTGCGTCAGCACCGCGCCGACACACAGCAGGCCGGTGGCCGCCTCGACGAGCGGATAGCGAACCGAGATCGCCGTACCGCAGCTGCGGCAATGCCCCCGAAGCAACAGCCAGGAGAGCACCGGGATGTTGTCGTAGGGCTTGACCGGCGTGCCGCAGCCGGGACAGTGCGAGGCCGGGGTGATCAGCGACTCGTGGCGCGGCAGGCGATAGACGACCACGTTCAGAAACGAGCCCATGATCGTGCCGAGAAGCCCGGCAAAGGTCGCTGCCTCCATGAGGTTCTGATCGGCGCCCCGCCCCGGACACTTGAGGGGAGTACCGGCGTGGGGCCAATCAGCTTGGGGCGCTCGAGGCCGCCCGGGCGCCACCAGCTGCCGGTCTGGCAGCCACCCATGTTGTTGCCCGGCTTGATTTCGCAGGTCCGGCTGACCTCGCCGCCGGAGCTGCGGCTCCAGGTGAACTTGTCGCCGATCGCAGAGGTCGCCGTGACCGTGGGAGCCGGCTCGAGAGGGCGCGCCACGCAGCGTGGCGAGTCGCCCCCTACCAGCTTTCGGTCTGGCAGCCTTTGCTGCCGGCCACCTGTTTGCAGGTCCTTGTGACAACACCTTGGGCGGTGCGGGTGACCTTGAATGTGTCTCCGCTGCTCGACGTTGCGACGACTTCGAAGCCGGCGCCGGATTCGATTTCTTTCGCGGTGCTGAGATAGGCGTTGTTGCCTTCAGCTTTGATCAGAATCACCGGCTCGTATTTCTTGACTTCTTCGAGCGAGAGCCCCGTGTATTTGCCTTCGTGGTCGGTCGCATATGTCTCCGCCGCCGTTTGTGACGCGTGGGCGACCTCCTTGGCCGCTGCATCGGAGGCCTTGCTCTTCTGGCTCAAGAAGGAGGGGATCGCGATCGCCGCCAGGATGCCGATGATCAGGATCACCACCAGGAGCTCGATCAGGGTGAAACCATTCTCGCTGCGTGCGCGCCGGTGGAAGATTGAAGTCATGGGGCTCCATCGGCGCACCTCCCCATCGACTTTAGGCCCACACACAAAACACAGCGGGTCGGCATAGAAGGGCGCGGGCGTCCCCGCGAGATGGTTAAACGAGAGAGGGCGACCCGTGGGCCGCCCTCCCATCACACTCCTATGCTGCCGGGCCTGTTACCAGGATTCGGTCGCGCAGCCTTTGCTGCCGGCGACCTGTTTGCAGGTCCTTGTCACAACGCCTTCGGCGGTGCGATTGATTTTGAAGGTGTCACCGCTGGTCGAAGTGGCGACGACTTCGTAGCCTGCGCCGCTTTCGAGTTCTTTGGCGACGCTCAGGTAGGCGTTGTTGTTTTCCGCCGCGATCTGAATCGAGGGCTCGTATTTCTTGAGTTCCGCCGGCGAGATGCCGGTGTACTTGCCTTCGTGGTCGGTGGCGTAGGTCTCAGCTGTCGTCTGACCCGTGCGAGCGAGCTCCTTCGCCGAAGCGTCGGAAGCCTTGCTCTTCTGGCTCAGGAACGACGGGATGGCGATCGCGGCAAGAATGCCGATGATCAGGATGACAACCAGAAGCTCGATAAGGGTAAAACCACCCTCATCCTTCGAGCGCTGGCGCAGTCGGTAGAGCATTTGATCCTCCTAGGATCCGGTTACAGGGCGCCAGCCCTCGGTAATCGCCTCAAGCGGCGATGCGTCCCCCTGTTTGAGAGCCGCCGGCTTTGCTACGCATCAACGATGCTCTGCCTTGGCACCTCGGGTACTGGCTTTGTCAGCCCGTGCATCGACTGCGCTTTCACTGACCTTTACAGGTGCATGCAAGGTTGGACGCATGACTGCGCAAAGGAGTGACTCGGGGCGGGCGGCGGTGTGTGGAACCCGGGTGGGAGCTCAGCCTGCGGGCGACGCGGCCTCGGTGCTCTCCTCCGCCGGAGCCCCCTCGTCCTGCTTGCTCTTGTCCTCCGGCGGGGCGGGAGCCTCGTTGGCGGGCCAGCGGGCCTGCGCGTCGATCTCGGGAGAGCGCACCCCGGTGCCCCCGCACCACGGGCACTCGATCGTGCTGGAGGTTCCGCCGAGGTTGGAGATGACCCGTCCGGTGCCGCGACAGGCCATACACTCACGCGCCTCAATGCTCCCGCCGGTCAGATCCTCGCTGTCGTCGTCGTCGCTCGCCATCAGCCGATGAGACTAGCGTTCCCGCGATGAGCAGACCGGTCAGCCGGACCCAGTGGGCGATTCTCGCGCTGATCACATTGGGTGCGGCAATCCTGCGCCTGGACAAAATCGGGGCTGTTCCACCCGACCCGTTCTACGACGCCGCGGTGCGCAGCATGTCGCTGTCGTGGCACAACTTCTTCTTCGGAGCCTTCGAGCCTGGGGGCAGCGTCTCGATCGACAAGCCGCCTGTGGATCTGTGGCTTCAGGTGGCCAGCGTCAAGATCCTGGGCTTCACCTCCACGGCTCTGAAGCTGCCCGAGGCGCTGGCGGGAATCCTCGCCGTACCGCTTCTGTTTGAGGCGGTCCGGCGGCTCTGGAGCCCGGAGGCGGGACTCGCCGCAGCGGCTGCAATCGCCGTGGTGCCGATCGAGGTGATCACGTCGCGCAGCGACACGATGGACGCGGTCATGATGACGTTGATCGTCGTGGCGCTGCTGCTGATCGTCAGGGCTGTCGAGACCGGCGCGACCGCCTGGCTGCTGGCCGGAGCCGTCGCACTGGGTATCGCCTTCGACGTGAAGCTGCTCGAGTCCCTGGTCGCCCTGCCGGGCCTTGCGGTCCTGGCCTACCTGGGCATGCCCGGCAGCCGCAAGCGACGTTTGCTGCAGATGGGGGTCGCCGGGATCGTCTACGTGGTGATCGCCCTTGCCTGGCTGACAGCCACCCTGATCGCCCCTGCCAGTGACCGGCCCTACGCGATCGGATCGACCAACGGGAGCGCCTGGAATGCGGCCTTCATCTTCAACGGCAAGGACCGCATCGGCGGCAAATCACCTGAACCGTCAGGCACCGTCTACGAGCCGGGGCACGTCTACCCGACGGCGACACAGTCCCAGCGCGACCACATCCCGATCCTCCCCCCCTCGGCCACCCGGCTGCTCGCCCGCGTGGGGCCGCTCTCGGGTCAGCGCCTGGGGATGGAGATCCTGGTGGCGCTCCTGCTGGGGCTGCCTGCGCTGCTCCTGGGGCTGAAAGAGGGCGCGGAGGATCCCGCTCGGCAGGCTGGGCCCGGCGGTCCGCCGACGCGCGACGGTCCCGAGGGGCCCGACGGCGAGGTCACCCCTGAATCCAAGGCGCAGAGCCGGATTTCACCCGGAGCGACGCCGGAGCGGCGGCGGCGAATCAGGCGTGCGACGGCCGGCGGGCTGATTCTGTGGATGGCCACCGGAATCGTTCTGTTCAGTCACATGGCGAGGCTCCACCCCCGTTATGTCGAGGGCTTCGTCCCGGTCGTCGCCGCGATGCTGGGGATCGGCCTGGCCTGGGCCGTCGCCCCGCGGGGCAGAATCCGCCTGGTTGCGCTGATCGCGGTGATGGTGATCGTCGTCTACTACGCGGAGCGGCTGCTGTTCGGCCGGCCCGCCACCTGGTGGGTCGTCCTCGGTGGGGCACTTGGGGCAGCCGTCGCAGCATTGCTTGCCCACCGCCGCGCCGGCAGCCGCGACCCCGGCATGCTGGTTTCTCTCAGCATGATCCTGGCGCTCGTCGCGATCCTGGCGGTCGGCGTGAAAGCGGATGCCACGGCCATCTCCAACAAGGTCAGTGACGCCGGCTTCGTCGGTCAAATACCCGGTGAAGAGCAGGCTGCCCTCAGCTCCTACGTTCGTGCCCACAACCGCGGCGCCTACTACGAGATCGCCGCAGAGTCGGCAACCTCGATTGGATCGCTGATCGTCAAGGACGCCCTGCCGATAGACGTGATCACCACCTACAACGCCCGCGTCTACACCTCGATCGCCAAGCTGCGACGTCAGATCGCCGAAGGCAAGGTCCGCTATGCGTTCCTGAACACCTTCTGCACCCACCGCGCATCATCCGTGAACGCGGCCTGCGCGGCCCCCGTCAAGTGGATCCGGGCCAACGGCACCGACGTCTCGAGAGCCGCCGGGCTCCCTCGGGGAGGCGTCCTCTACCTGCTGCCCGGAGCGAAGCCATGAGCGGCGTCGCCGACGCGAGCGCCCTGAACGATCTGCTCGAGCACGCCCGCCAGAGCGGCAGGTTGGCGGTCGACACCGAGTTCATGGGCGAGGGTCGCTACCGGACGCTTCTCTGCCTGATCCAGCTCGCGGTTCCCGAGCAGCCGGGGATCGACCCGATCGCTCTGGTGGACCCCCTCGAGGAGCACCCGATCGACAGCCGGCTGGCCGCGATCCTGGCCGACCCGTCGGTGCAGATCGTCATGCACGCCGGTCGCCAGGACATCGCCCTGCTCCGCCGCCACCTCCGGACGGAGATCGTCAACCTCTTCGACACCCAGGTCGCCGCCGGGTTCGCCGGCCTGGGCGCCCAGGCCTCGTACGACTCCCTGCTCGCCGACGTGCTCGGCCTGCGGGTCGCAAAGACGGCCAGCTTCACCCGCTGGGACGCTCGGCCGCTGTCGGCCGAGCAGCTCGAGTACGCCCGCGATGACGTTCTGCACCTGCTGGAGATGGCCTCCGAGCTGCAGCGCCGTCTGGCGGGCCTGGGACGGCTCGACTGGGCCCTCGAGGAGTGCGAGCCGCTGACCCACGTAAGCGACGAACGAGACCCCCGGACGATCCTCGAACGCCTGCCGCGGGTTAACGGTCTGAGCGGCGCGGCGCGCCTCGTCGCCAGCGAGCTGGTCGAGTGGCGAGAGCAGACCGCCGAGCGCCAGAACCGCCCCGTCCAGAGCGTCCTCGGCGACGCCGGACTGGTCGAGGTTGCAAGACGCCAGCCGAGGTCACGTGAGGATCTCGCAAAGATCCGGGGGGTCGGCGCGAGCAGCGGGGGGCGTCGCGCCCAGGAGCTGCTCGACGCAGTCCACCGCGCGTCGCGACCGCGAGCCTGAAGATCTCCTCCAACCCACGAGGCCGCCTGCCCCCAAGGGCGAGGATCTACCCCTCGTTGCGCTCGCCGAGGCCCTGGCCCGGACGCGCGCAGAGAAGCCGGCCTGGCCTATGAGCTTCTGGCCGCCCGGGCTGACCTGCAGGCGATCGTCACCTCCGTCCGGGTCGGCGCCGAGCCACCCGACGTGAGAACGCTCCGCGGATGGCGGCGCGAGCTGGTAGGTGGAGAACTGCTCGAGCTTCTCGAGGGGCACATCTCGCTGTCCGTCGGTGGGGACGGGGGCTCGCGGCAGGTCAGCGTCGAGCACCGCGGCGACGCCTGAGCGAGGTGACGCTCGGTCGTGGGCTTGGCACCTCGAGCTACGGATAGGTGACCACGAGCCGGGCGGCCCCCACCAGGCTGCCCGTGTCTTCACCGGCGACGAACTCCCCGACATAACAGACGCGCTGCGTCGGCTTTTTGGTCGCTTCGCCTTCCGGGCACAACCCGACCTGGAAGGCCGTCTGGAACTTGCCCTTGCTGTCGGTCATCACCGATACGGGGTCTTCAAGGCAGGGGTTGGCCGGCGCCAGCCAGAATATGGCGCCGCACTCCTGCAGACGCACCATGGTGTCGGCCGGGAACCCTTTGCCCTTCAGGCTCGTCGTAGCGCCGACCATCACCCTGTGCGGGTGAGCCGCGATCTTGGCGCTACCGCCGCTCGCCCCGGCGACCGCGCCTCCCATGGCCGCCAGGCTCGCCGCTGTCAGCGCGCCCGATAGAAGCATCCTCCTGGTGTCAAGCATCCCCTTACCCCTTGACCGGATGACAGTGCTCTCCACGAGCCTACCTCCGAAACGCGGGAAATCCAACCCGGGGGCGGTTCCGGGCGGTCGCGAAGATGGGTCACGTCCTGCCTCCCCAGGCGGGATACTGGCCGCGTGATATCTGAGGAGTCCAGGATCCCCGGCCCGGTCGAGATGCCTCGGCGGTCCATCGAGGCCGCCAACCGCGGCGACTGCGACCTGTCCTCCACGAGGTTCGCTCCGGTTGCCGCCTTTGATGTTTCGTCGGTCGGCCTCGGCCAGAAGGAACGGGCCTAGGCGGTGTCGGCGAGCCTCGATCTTGTGCGCTCGATCTACGGGGCGTGGGAAGGCGGCGACTTCGGGACCGCCGGGTGGGCGGACCCGCAGATCGAGTACGAGTACCGTGACGGCCCCTCGCCTGGTACCTGGAGTGCGCTCGAGGGGATGGCCGATGGGATTCCGTGATTTCCTGGGCGCCTGGAAGGACTGGGGAGGGTGCATGTGAACGGGGCGACTCTGTTCGAAGTCGCCGACGGCAAGGTCAGGAAGGTCGTTGAGTATTTCGACCGAGATCGCGCCCTCGCCGACCTCGGCGTGGAGGAGTAGGCGATGTCGCAGGAGAATGTGGAGATCGTGCGCCGGGGGATCGAGGCTGCCTTCCGCAGGCCGGAGCCAGACCTGGCAACCCTCGGCGAGCTTTATCACCCCGACCACGAGTTCGTCTCCCTCATAGCTACCCTTGAGGGCGGAAGCCACCGGGGATTGAGCGGCTTCCGCGACTGGCTGATGAAGATGGACGAAACCGTGGGGTCCCATTCCATGGTTGAACGCGTGACCGAAATCGACGAGGACCGAGTTCTGGCGATAACGCCGACTCGCTTTCAGGGCATGTCCAGCGGCGTAACCCTTCCCGAGCAGCAGGTCGCGAGCATCGTGACCGTCCAGGACGGGAAGATCATCCGCAGTGAGGCCTACTCCTCGCCCGCGGAGGCCCTCAGAGCCGTGGGCCGGGCGACATAGGCGGTGTCGGCGAAGCTGGACCTGGTGCGCTCGATCTACGCCGAATGGGAACGGGGTGAGTTCCGAGCGACGCCGCCGTGGGCAGATCCAGGGATTGAGTTCGTGGTCCCGGACGGTCCGGAGCCGAGCACGCGCACGGGGGCTGCCGCGGCACCGGGCATCGAAGCCTTCGTCGCGCTGTGGGAGACGCTTCGCTTTGATGCAGAGCAATACCGGGAGCTCGATGACGGCTCGGTGCTCGTCATGAGCCGGATGAGGGGGCGTGGGGCAAGCAGCGGCGTGGAGGTGAACCAGCGCCGAGCGAGCGTGTTTCACGTCCGCGACGGCAAGGTCACTCGGCTGGCGCTCTACTGGGACCCCGAGCGTGCCCTCGCCGACCTCGGCCTGGAGGGCTAGGAAGCTCCACCTCATGCTCGGGTAGCCAAGATCCGATGCTCGTTTGGTGAATCGAAAACTCGCGTCGGTTGCCATCCAGGTCGCGGCGCTCGTCGCGGTGGTCATCTGGATCGGCAAGCCTGGGCCGTTCTTTGGGCTCCTCGTTGTAAGCGTTGCCTTTCGCTACTGGCTGTCGCGGGGCTAGGGAGCCGCGCCACACCCTGATCGGAGATACGGGCTCCCCGACAGCCATGAACTCGCCATTCTGGGCAGCTCAGCCGCTTCGCATTCCAACCGCGCCAGCCTCTCAGCCGCGAGCCGGTCGCCCTCAAGTACCTGCTCCTCACGCCACACGGCATCCCACACAGCGACCCCCACAGGGCCAAGATCCTCAGGGGCCGGCGAGGGGCGCCGGGCTCGTCCGGCTCCTGGCGTTCGTAGGCGGGATACTGGCTGGGTGATGTCTGAGGAGTCCACGACCCCCGACCTGATCTCCCAGGCGAATGTGGATGTGATCCGGAGCTCCATCGAGGCATTCAACTCCGGCGACCTCCAGCAGATGCTCGCTCTCATGGACCCGGAGTTGGAGTGGCGTCCCGCGTTCGGTGCTGCGCCGGACGGCGCGACGGTCTACCACGGCCACGCTGGGTTCCGCGACTACTGGCACGGAACCCAGCAGATCTGGGATCACTTCCACTTCGAGCCGGAACATTTCGTGGACGACGGCACGAGCGTCGTCGTTGACGGGCGAGGTAGCGGACGCGCGAAGGGCAGTGGCATCGAGATCGATCAGCCATTCGCGATGGTCTGGATTGTGCGTGGGGGCAGGCCGGTGTTCGGTCAGACCTTCACGGACCCCGGCGCGGCCCGGGCCGCCGCCAAACGCCTCGCTGAGGAACGGGGGCCTGGCGTTCGAGCATGACCTGAGCGGGGCCACAGGAATACCGTCAGAGGTTCGAGGGGGCCGGGCCTGTCCGCCTCACGCCTGGGCGCGCGACGCGGGATACTGGACGGGCGACGCGACGCCAGCGACGACCGATTGGAGGAGAGATGCTCAGGGGGATTCGTGCTCGGTTGACCTACGCGAACGTGATGGCCACGGGCGCGATGTTCGTAGCTTTGGGAGGCGGCGCATATGCGCTCAGCGGCATCCCGGACCACGGCGGGAGCTACCACGGATGCGTGAACCCGAAGACCGGCGTCCTGCGCGTCGTCGCCAACCCCTCGTCGTGTAGGAAGGCCAAGACCGTCAAACACGGCAGGAAACGCGTCCGCATTCCCGCCGAGACGGTGATCGCGTGGAACCAGCAGGGCCCAACCGGCGCTACCGGCCAGGGCACGCCCGGCAAGGACGGCACACCGGGGTCGGCGCTCGCCTTCGCCCATGTCAACCCGGACGGGACACTGGACGCTGCCCACTCGAAGAACGTAATCGATGTGCGTCCCCGCTGCGGGTCCTTCGCGGCGTGCGCTGTGCCGCCGCCGCCGGGAAAAGCGATCGATTACTGTTTCAAGCTCGGCTTCACCCCGAAGAACGCCGTGGTCAGCACGCAGATCGAGTCGATCGAATCGGCGGCCCGCGTCGGCATCCCGGGGCAGCCCTACGTGGATGTGAACGGCGGCTGCGCGCCGGGCTACACCGACGCCGAGGTCTTCACATTCGCCACCAAGACCGGCGACGCAGAATACGCGGGCTTCTACGTGATGTTCAACTGAAAGGCGTCCAATCGCGTGCCCGACATGTGCTCCAACACGAGCCAGTCCCACGCTGGCGCCGAACGAATCGCCGAGGAACGGAGGTAGGCGGCGATGTCGCAGGAGAACGTCGAACTCATCCGTGCGATCTATGAGGGTTGGATGCGTGGCGAGATGGGGCTCGAGCGGTTCGATCCCGAGATAGCGATGTTCGAGTCCAAGACGCTGCCCGGTGCCGCCTCCGCGGTGGGCATCGACGCGGTCCAGCACTACATCGAAAGCTTCGCCAACTACTGGGATGAGATCCGCTTCGAGCCCCAGGAGTACATCGACGTAGGCGAACGGGTCGTTCTGGTCGCGCGTCTCGTTGGACGCGGGAAGACGAGCGGGGTCCGTGTGGAGCGCACCTGGGCCTACGTCTGGACTGTGCGGGACGGGAAGGCCCTGCGCATGGATGGTTACGAGGATCGAAACGAGGCCCTCAACGCCGTGGGGCTGGCGGATTAGCAGGTAGCTCTCACTCATCGCCCACGCTCCGCTCAATGGCCGGCCGACCGGTCGAATTTCATGGTGCGGGAGGTCTATCTCTCTCGCAGCGCGCCTCACCACGGGGAGAAGAACGGTCTCCGCGACAGTGCGAGTCAGGCTGTCAAGAGCTAGCCGACATTCGCGGGCGGGAACGGGCTAGGTGACGCGGCGTGGAGCGGGCGCGAGCTGCGCGCGTTCCTCGCCCGCGTGCAAGACGACCGGCTCTATCCGCCGTGGAGGCTTGCCGCGACAACGGGCATGCGCCGCAGCGAGCTGCTCGGCGTCACCTGGCGGGCGCTCGACCTCGACCGCGCGCGTCTTCAGATCGACCAGCAGCCAATCCCGGCCACCGGTGTCCCGACGGACGCCCTGCATCTCCTCAGGCAGACCGCCGCGACACTCGCGCTGAGCGCTGACCCGCCCGTGCCGCTACAGATGGTTGCCGCGCCTCGGCGATGACCCGACGGCTCTACAGAGCCGCTTTTCCTATTCGATGTGGTTGTAGACTTCGAACAGCGGCAGGTACATCGAGATGACGATGAAGCCGACGATCCCGCCGATCACGATGATCATGATCGGCTCGAGGATTGAGGTCAGTGCCTTGACGGAAGCTTCGACCTGTTCCTCGTAGAATTCCGCGATCCGGTCGAGCATCGAGTCGAGCGCACCGGTCTCCTCGCCGACGCCCACCATGTGCGTGACCATCGTCGGAAAGATGGGCGCCTGGGCCAGCGGCGCGGCGATCGTTCCACCGCGCTTGACGGAGCTGATCACCCCGTCCATCGCTTCCTCGATCGCGACGTTGCCACCGGTGCGGCCGGTGATCTCCAGCGCCTGCAGCAGCGGCACGCCGGCGCCCGTCAGTGAGGCCAGCGTGCGCGACCAGCGCGCGACGGCGACCTGCTGGACGATCGTCCCGATCTTCATTGGCACGTGCAGCCGGAAGTGATCCCACTGCTTGCGCCCCCAGGTCGTTTTCTTCCACCTCACGAACGTGACGGTCACCACGACGGTGACGAGGATCAGCAGCCACCAGTAGCCGGTGACAACTTCGGAGAGAAAGACCGAGACCTGTGTCAGCTTGGGGAGTTCGCCGCCGAACTGCTTGAAGACGCCGACAAAGACGGGCACCAGGAAGGCGACCAGGGCCATCATCACGCCGACCGCGAAGATCACGACCATGATCGGGTAGACCATGGCCGCTTTGATCTGACGCCGCAGGGCGGCGTCCTTCTGCAGCTGGTCGGCGACTCGCATGAGGGCGTCCTCGAGAACACCACCGGTCTCCCCCGCCTGAGTCATCGCCACGAACAGAGGGCTGAAGACCTTGGGGTGGCGGGCCATCGAATCGCTCAGCGACAGGCCGGCCTCGACGTCCTTGCGGACGGCAACGATCGTCTCTTTGAGGAACTTGTTCTCGGTCTGCTCCTCGAGCACGTAGAGCGAGCGCAGGATGCTCATCCCCGAGGAGATCATCGTCGAGAGCTGGCGCGAGAAGACGGCCAGATCGTTGGCCTTGACCCGCTTGAGGAAGGCAAGCTCGATCTCTTTGGAGGAGTGCTTGTCGGAGATGTCCAGGACGATCAGCCCGCGCTGCTTGAGCTGGTCGGAGACCGCCTGCTTTGACTCGGCCTCGACCTCGCCGCGGGCCTTGCCGCCGGTGAGATCGATTGCCTTGAAGACGAAGGTGCTCATCCGCGGACCTAGGCGGCCTGGAGGGAGCCGGAGCCGAGCAGCCGCCGGAGCTCCTCGGGCGTCGAGGAGCGGGCTTCGGCGAGCTTGGCGGAGATCTTGCCCGAGCGAACGAGGCTGGCCAGGGAGGTGTCCATCGTCTGCATGCCCGTGGCCGAGCCGGTCTGCAGGACCGAGTAGATCTGGTGGGTCTTTCCCTCGCGGATCAGGTTGCGGATCGCCGGGTTGGGGACCAGGACCTCGGTCGCCACTACACGGCCCGAACCGTCGGCGTTGGGCAGCAGTTGCTGGGTCATGATGCCCTGCAGGGCAACCGACAGCTGCACACGCACCTGACCCTGCTGGTGGGCGGGGAAGACGTCGATGATGCGGTCGATCGTCTGGGCGGAGTCCTGGGTGTGAAGGGTGGCGAAGACCAGGTGGCCGGTCTCGGCGGCAGTCAGGGCCGTCGAGATCGTCTCCAGGTCTCGCATCTCGCCGACGAGGATGACGTCGGGGTCCTGGCGCAGGGCGGCGGTCAAAGCCAGCGAGAAGCTCTGCGCGTCGGAGCCGAGCTCACGCTGGTTGACGATGCACTTCTTGTGCCCGTGCAGGAACTCGATCGGGTCCTCGATCGTCATGATGTGCTCCTCGCGGGTGGAGTTGATCTCATCGATCATCGCCGCCAGCGAGGTGGACTTGCCCGAACCGGTCGGGCCCGTTACGAGGACGAAGCCACGGGGGCGCCGTGTGAACTCGTGCACCGCCGGCGGCAGGCCGAGCTCGTCGATCGAGGTCAGGCCGAAGGGGATCAGACGGAAGGCTGCTCCGATCGCGCCACGCTGGTAGTAGGCGTTGACACGGAAGCGGGCGTGGCCGGGGATCGAGTACGCGAAGTCCAGCTGCCAGTTCGTCTCAAGGCGTTGACGCTGATCGCCGGTGAGGATCGAGTAGACGATCTCGCGGGTATCGGAGCTGGAGAGCTTCGGATATTCCTCAAGTGGCGCCAGTTTCCCGCGCACCCGCACCGTCGGGTGAGCGCTCGCGCTGAGGTGAAGATCCGAGGCACGGCGGTTGACTACCTCCATCAGGAGGTCTGCGAAATCGATGTCCATGACCCCCCTATCGGCTCAAGAGGACGTTTTCAGGAGGGGTTGAACGCGAATCGACATAAATTCGAGAATCAGTTGGTCCCGATGACCCTTGAGATCTCGGCCATCGAGGTCCGTCCCATGCGGACCTTGTTCAGCCCGTCATCGCGCAGACGGACCATTCCCTGCGTGACGGCCAGGTCGCGCATGACCTCGGCGGGACGGCGTTCCAGAGCCATCGTCTGGATCTCGGGAGTGATCTTCATCACCTCGTAGAGGCCCACCCGGCCGCGGTAGCCGCTGCCTCCGCAGCGGCGGCAGCCCACCGGCTCGTAGGCCTCGAGCTCCATCACCGTTTTGTATCCCGCATCCTGCAGCACTTTGGCCGGGATGATCATGCGGCGCTTGCAGCTCGGGCAGAGCATTCGGGCGAGGCGCTGGGCGACGACGCACTCCAGGGCTGAGGCGACCAGGAACGGCTCGACCCCCATCTCGATCAGCCGTGTGATCGCCGAGGGTGCATCGTTGGTGTGCAGGGTCGAAAGGACGAGGTGGCCGGTGAGGGCGGACTCGATCGCGATCTGGGCCGTCTCCTTGTCGCGGATCTCCCCGACCATGATGATGTCGGGGTCGGCGCGGACCATCGCGCGAAGGCCTGTGGCGAAGGTCAGCCCGGTCTTGTTTGAGACCTGCACCTGCGTCAGGCCGGCCATTTCGTACTCGACGGGATCCTCCACGGTGATGATGTTCTTCTCGGGTGTGTTGAGCATCTGCAGGGCCGCGTAGAGGGTCGTCGACTTACCCGATCCGGTCGGACCCGTGACGAGCACGGCGCCGTGGGTCTCCTTGCAGGACGCTTCGAAGCGTTCCCGCTCCCCGTCGGCCATACCGAGCTTCTCCATGTCGACGACGACATTCGACTTGTCCAGGACGCGCATCACGATGCCCTCACCGTGGACGCTCGGGAGCGTCACGACACGAAGGTCAACGTGGCGCCCGTCCACCACAAGGCCGATGCGTCCGTCCTGCGGCAGGCGCTTCTCGGCGATGTCCAGTTCGGCCATGATCTTCACGCGCGAGACCGCTCCGGCGGCCATCCGCCTGGGCACCGTCGTGATGTCCTGCAGGACTCCGTCGATCCGGAAGCGGACCCGCGTCTCCTTGCCGTCCGGAGCGAAGTGGATATCCGAGGCGCCCCGCTCGACCGCCTGAGCGACGATCTGATTGACCAGCTTGATGACGGGGGCGTCCTCGTCACTCTCGTGAAGGGCTACAACCTCGGCGTCGTCTTCCGCTTGCTGCTCCTCGGTCGAGTCGCCGACCACGTCTTCGAGGCGGTCCAGGCGCGAGATCAACGCGGTGATGTCGTCCGGTGGAGCGACGGCGACGCGGACCTCGTGGCCCGTCATGATCGCAATGTCATCCACCGCCAGGACGTTGGACGGGTCCGCCATCGCGACCAGCAGCGTCCGCTTGTCGGCGAAGGCGACAGGGACGGCCTGGTAGCGCTTGGCGATCGTCGTCGAGACCAAATTCGCAGCCGACATGTCGACCTGGAAGACACCGAGGTCGAGGTGATCCAGGCCGTAGCGCTCGGCGAGGGCCCGGGCCAGGCCGTCGTGGGTGATCGCACCCTGGTCAAGCAGGATCCGCTCGGGTGGCGAGCCGGAGGTGCGCGATGTCTCAATCGCGTCTTCGACCTGCCGCGCCGTGGCAAGCTGCATGGCGATGATCACATCCGTCAGGAAGCGCGAGGAGGAGCCGCGGCGTGAGGGGCGCGTGATCCCCGACCATCCCGGCTCGGGCCCTCCGGGCTGTGCCGCCGGCTGCTCGACCGGGTCCGCATCCTCCACGCCCCAGTCCTCATCCCCGGTCCGCTCGATCTCCACTTCGATCTCCGGTGCGGCCTCAAGCGTCGCGCCGAATCCCTCACCGGACTCGCTGTAGCCGTCGAGGGCGTCCTCGCCGGAGTGGGCGGCGAGCACCGGCTCGGCAACGCCGTCGGGCTCGCCGTCGATACCGAAGATCGCGTGCAGGTCCGGGCCTGCCGGCTGGCGAAGGTCGCTCATTTCGAGCGACCCCTCGAGCTCGTGCTCCTAGTGAGCGTCCCCCGCAGCGGCGCGCATGACCTCGAGGGGCGGGACAAGTTTCGTCCAGGACTCAAGGCTGAGCGCCCCCTGCGCGATGAGGATTTCGATCCCATCCGTCGTGCCGATGCCACGAGCTGCGGCGGCGGCAAGGAGCGGGGTTTTTCCTGAGCGGTAGACGAGATCGGCCACATGTGAGTACTCACCGACCTGATCGCCCGTCAAACCCTGTTGGTTGAGCGCACGATCCTCAGTGGCCGAGCGTTCTACGGATAAGCCCACAGACGTGCAATTCACGAGCAGATCGGCGCTCCGGGGACGTTCGACGGCGCTCCCCCCGAGATCGGCTGCCAGCGCCTCGCCGCGCTCGGGAGTCCGGTTCCAGATCCACACCGGCCCGGCTCCCGCGTCAAGCAGTGCCCAGACGACCGCTCGGGCGCTTCCCCCCGCCCCGAGCACCTGAGCGCTCATTCCCCGTGGCGAGAAGCCGAGCGCCGAGATCAGCCCGGGCGCGTCGGTGTTGTGAGCCAGGATCTCGCCCTGCGGACCAAAGGTGAGCGTGTTGGCAGCGCCGATCTCCCGTGCGGTGCGGCTCGCCTGGGTGGCGAGCGCGAGGGCCGCCGTCTTGTGCGGGATCGTGACATTGGCGCCATGGAAGCCGGCTCCCCCCAGCGCCATGGTGGTCTCCGCGAACAGGGCCGGCGGAACCGGCAGGCGCTGGTAGTGCCAGTCCTTCAGCCCCATCGCGGCGAGCGCGGCGTTGTGGATCGCCGGGGAGCGGCTGTGGGCCACGGGCCAGCCCAGGACCCCCAGGCGGCGCATCACTTCTTCTTGCAGGTCGGCGGATGCCCGCCGTTCTTTTCGACCGCCGCCTTGTACGCGGCGACGTTCGTTTCGAACTGCGCCTGGGTATCGGAGAAGACCTGCTCGCCGCAGCCATCGGCGGACGCCACGTAGTAGAGGTAGGAGACTTTGGCGGGGTGTGCGGCCGCCTGAATCGAGGCCGCCCCGGGATTCGAGATCGGGGTCGGCGGCAGGCCCGTGTGGGTGCGGGTGTTGTAGGGCGAATTGATGCTCAACTGTTCTTCGGTCAGTTCCTTCGTGTACGTGGCGATGCCTTTCTCCTGCTCGACGGCGTAGTAGATCGACGCGTCGATCCCGATCGGTATCCCCTGGGCGAGCCGGTTGTAGATGACCGCCGCAATCTTCGCCCGGTCGGCGGGAACCTGAGCCTCGCGCTCGACAAGCGAGGCGACCGTAAGCAGTTCATAGGGGGTCACTTTCAGCGCCTTGGCGGCCGTGAACTCCTTCGGCCCGAAGTGTTCCGGGAAGGCCGTCAGCTGCTCTTCTACCAGGCGCACCACCTGCGCCCCCTTGTTCACTTCGTAGGTCGCCGGGAACAGGAATCCTTCGAGGTCCGGGGTGCGCTTGGGCGCACCGTAGTGGGCCGGGTTGAGCAGGGCCGAGTGCTGCGATGCCTTGCGGTAGGAGCCCACCAGGCCCTTGGCCGTGGCGATCTCGGCGATCTGGGCCCGGGTCTTGCCCTCGGGGATCAGAATGTTGACGACGGCCGGCAGGGGCGGCGTGTTGGATTTCGATTTCGAGGACAGCGAGACGACGGCCACCACGACCGCGACCAGGACCGCTCCCAGGGCGATCAGAGCCGTGATTCGCGAGGCGGCGGGGCGCCGCCGCGAGCTGGTCGAGGCAGCGGCGGCGGGGGCCGCTGCGCCCGTTCGGGGCCGCCGCTTTCGCTCGGAGACCGACGGCGGCGGGGTACCCAGGCGCGACGCCGCCCCGGCGCGCTCCGAATCGAGTGGCGGGTCGGACTCGGGCACGACCGGCGGGGAGGGCTCCGGTGGCAACTCCGGCTCGGCCTCCGACAGGACCGGCTCTGGCTCCACCGGCTCAGGCTCGGGGACCACCGGCTCAGGCTCCACCGGCTCAGGCTCGGGCACCACCGGCTCAGGCTCCACCGGCTCAGGCTCGGGCTCAGGCTCGGACGGGACAACATCGAGCTGCTGGGTCGCCTGTTCGAAAGACTCCGGCTCAGGCTCGAGTTCGACCTCCTCCGGGATCTGCACGGCTCCGGCTCGGTTGCGAACGGCGGGGGATCCTGCGGGGGCGGGACGGACGCCGTGGACGGCGCGAGCGGCTCCTCTTCGACCGTGGGCGGCTGCCGCTCCTCGGGCGCGGACACGGGCACCACGGGCGGCTGGGATCCGGGGTTCCGTGCGGCGCGACGGCGTTCGCGCTCCTCGCGATCGCGTTCGCGATCCTCGGTGGTCCTCTCAGAACGTGATCGATCGCTGCGAGACAAGCTAAGGACCCTAACGCGCCCGGGCCGTTAGCCAACTCTCCAGGAGGTGGGCGGCAGCCCGTGAGTCCTCGCTGGTGCTCCTGCGGCCCTTCATCCGCTGCGCCATCTTGGTGGTGAACCGCTCGTCGTACATCTCAACAGGGATGCCCTCGCCGATTCCGTGGGAAAGGCGCTGTGCGAAATCGCGCGTCTCTCGTGTCTGCTCGGTGTCGCGGCCGTCGAGGCCGAGCGGAAGCCCGATCAGGACCAACTCCGCCTCGCGCTCGGCGACGAGCCTCCGGAGTGTCTGAAAGCCGCGTTTGCTCGCGGGCCGAAGAACGGGCTCGATCGGCGTGACGATGGTTCCCGACGGGTCGCTCACAGCACAGCCGCAGCGCGCGCTGCCGTAATCCAGGGCCAGCACCCGCACGCCGCTCTAGCCCGCGAGCGCCGCTTCGATCGCCGTTCGCCCTGCCGCGATCGCCTCGTCCAGGCGCTCGGGGTCGCGGCCTCCGGCCTGTGCCAGCGTGTCACGCCCACCGCCACCCCCGCCGACGATCGCCGCAGCGCTCTTGACGATCTCCCCCGCCCTGACGCCCCGCTCGACGAGTTCGGGCGCGACGCTGGCGATCAGGTGGACGCGACCGTCGGCCGCGGCACCAAGAAGGATTGCAGCCCCCTGAAGCCTGCCCTTCAGTCGATCCGTCAGATCGAGCAGGAGCTTCGCGTCGGGGGCCTCGACGCTCGCGGCGAGCACTGTTGCGCCGCTGAGCTCCACGGCCCGCGCCGCGAGCGCATCGAGGTCGGGGAGGCCGTCGGTGCCATCCCCCCCGGCCGCTCCGAGCTTGAGGGCCTTCTCCAGGCGCTTGCGCTCCTGGACGAGGGAGGCGACCGCTGCGGGAGCATCCTGGGGGCGCGTCCGCAGATCCCCGGCTATCTCGCCCAGCAACGCGTCGTGCTCGCGCAGCAGCTCCACCGCGGCAGGGCCCGTGACCGCCTCGATGCGCCGGACGTTGGCCGAGCTCGAGGTCTCGCTGAGAATCCGGAAGGGCCCGATCTCGGCCGTGCTTCGTACATGGGTCCCCCCGCACAGCTCGCGTGAGTATTCGCCCCCGCCGACCTCGACCATCCGCACCACGTCCCCGTACTTCTCCCCGAAGAGAGCCATCGCGCCGAGCTCCTTCGCCTCATCGAGAGTGGTCGTGATGGCGCGAACGGGATCGTTGCGCGAGATCCACTCGTTGACCCGGTCCTCGATGCCGCTGAGCTCCTGCTCGGTGAGGCCCTGTCCGTGGCTGAAGTCGAAGCGAAGCTTGTCCGGCCCCACGTAGGACCCGGCCTGCCTGACGTGGGGGCCCACCCGCTCGCGCAGAGCCGCCTGCAGCAGGTGTGTGGCTGTGTGGTTGCACTGCGTCGCATGCCTGGCAACTCTGTCGACCCGGGCCAGGACGGGCTCGCCCTCGTGCAGGGCTCCCCGCTCGAGCAGGACCTCGATGGCCTGATCGTCTCCCAGCCTGAACACGTCGCTGACGCTCCCCCGGCAGTCGCCGTCGGCGCATTCGATCGTCCCCACGTCTGCGACCTGGCCTCCGCCGGGAGCGTAGAAGGGTGACTCCGCCAGCTTGACCAGATAGCGGGCGCCCGAGCCGCCGTTCTCGGAGACGGTCTGGAGCGCAGCGACGGTCGTCTGCTGCTCCTCGGTCTCATAGCCCGTGAAGCGGGTCGGGGAGCCGCTCTGCACCGCGAATGCGCTCGCCGCAGAGCGCGCGTCGATGCCTGTGCCTCGGACGGCTGCCGAGCGCCCGCCGGCCCTACCGCGCTCGCGCTGCTCCTCCATCAGGGAGTCAAAGTCCCCCTCGATCGAGAGGCCCTCCTCGCCGAGCAGCTCGCTGGTCATCTCATAGGGGAAGCCGTAGGTGTCATGCAGGCGGAAGACGTCCTCGGCGGCAACCATCTTCAGACCACCCTCACGGGCCCGCTCGATGTGCCCCTGGAGTGTGCTCATGCCCTGGGCCAGCGTGCGCCCGAAGCCCTCCTCCTCAGCCGCCAGCCACATCTCGATCGCGTCCGCATGTTCGGCGAGCTCGGGATAGACGGAGCCCATGATGTCCCTGACGCGCTCGGAGTAGCGGACGAGGAACCCGGGCTCCAGCTCGAGGCTGCGGCCCTGCTGAACGGCCCTGCGCATCACACGCCGAAGGACATAGCCGCGGTCCTCGTTGGACGGGACGACGCCGTCAGCGGTCAGGAAGGTCATCGCCCTGGCGTGGTCGGCGAGGATCCGCATCGCCCGGTCGGTGGCGAAGTCCTCGCCGTAGCGGCAACCGGAGAGCTCCTCGCCCAGTTCGATCAGGGGAGCGAACTGGTCGGTCTCGAAGACCGACTGCTTGTCCTGGAGGATCGCGGCCATGCGGTTCAGGCCGAGGCCCGTGTCGATGTTGTTGGCGGGGAGAGGCGCCAGGATCGTCCCCGTTTCGCGCGGGTCGGGGCGCTGGTCGTACTGCATGAAGACCAGATTCCAGTACTCCAGGAAACGCTCGTTCTCGCCTCCTGGAAGATCATCGGGGCCGCCGAACTCCGCGCCCCTGTCTATGTAGAGCTCAGAGCATGGGCCGCAGGGGCCGCTGGGACCCGCCTGCCAGAAGTTCTCCGAGCGGGGACATTCGACGATCCGGGCGCGCGCGACGCCGATCTCCAGCCAGCGCTCGATCGCCTCCACGTCCGGTCCGAGCCCCAGGCCCTCGTCGCCTTCGAAGACGGTCACCCAGATGTCCTCCTCACGGAAGCCGAAGACGTCGCGCGAGAGCTGCCAGGCCATCTCGATGGCCTCGTTCTTGAAGTAGTCGCCGAACGAGAAGTTGCCGAGCATCTCGAAGAAGGTCAGGTGGCGGGCGGTGTTCCCGACGTTGTCGATGTCGACCGTCCTGAAGACCTTCTGGCAGTTGGTCAGCCGTGAGGCGGGCGGGGTCTCCTGACCCAGAAAGTATGGCTTCAGCGGGTGCATCCCGGCGACCGTCAGGAGCGCCGAGGGATCGTGCGCCGAGGGAACCAGCGACGCTGACGGAATGCGCCTGTGGCCACGCTCCTCGAAGAAGCTCAGGTAGCGCTCCCGGATCTCGTCTGTGCTCATCACGCGAGTGATCTTAGGCTGCGCCGGCGGGGTCAGGCTGCGATCGTCGCGTGGCCGACGACCAGCTCGCCCGAATACAGGCACGCCAGTTGGCCCGGAGCGGTGCGCTCGGCGGCCTGCAGCAGCTCGATCCCCGCGCACGGGTGGATCCCCGCAGCGAGGCCTCCCGGCAGCCGACAGGCAAAGCGCCTGCCGTGCGCGCGGATGCGGACGCCATCGACCGTCTCCCCCGGGCGGTGCAGCGTCAGCTCCCGGACGGGGATTTCCGGGGAGAGGAGTTCCTCGCGCGGCCCGACGGTGACCGTGTTGGATCCGGTGTCCGTTTCCAGTACGTACATCGGCTGGGGGGCCGCGAGACCGAGGCCGTGGCGCTGACCCACCGTGTAGATGTGTGCGCCGTCGTGCTCGCCGAGGCGCTCGCCCTCACGGGTGACGATCGGCCCCGGACGACGGGTCAGCCCGCCATGGTGCTCGAGGAAGGTCCGCTGGCGGGTACCTGCGAGGAAGCAGAGATCCTGGGAGTCGGGTCGCCCGGCGACCGCCAGCCCCGCGCGCTCGGCGATGGCGCGCACTTCCGGCTTGTGCAGGTCCCCCAAGGGAAAGCGCAGGCGCGCGAGCGACTGCGGCGAGAGGCCCGCCAGCACGTAGCTCTGATCCTTTGCCGGATCGCTGGCGGTGCGCAGCAACGGCACCTCGGCCTGCTCGACGACCCGTGCGTAGTGGCCGGTGGCAAGACTCCCGGCGCCAAGCCGCTCGGCCAGCTCGATCATTGCGTCGAGCCGGACGTTGCCGTTGCAGCGAACGCAGGGATTCGGCGTCAGGCCGGCCGCGTGATCGGCCAGCCAGTGCTCGACGACTCCCGCCCGGAACTCGGCGCGGAGGTCGATCGAGAGATGGGCCATGCCCAGGGAGTGCGCGAGATCCCTCGCGCCACGGACCGCCTGCGCCGAGCAGCAGCTGAGATCGCCGTCGTTCTCAGGGTCCGACCACAACTCGAGCGTCACCCCGACGGCCTCCCCCGCCTCGGAGACGAGGAGCGCAGCGACGGCACTGTCGACGCCGCCGCTCATGGCCACGAGCGTCCGGCCCGCGTCGTACTCGAGCGGCGCGTTCTCGCGGGCTGCGGCGCCCAGGGCGCGGTGCAGCGCGTCGGCCGCCAGCTCGGCGGCGTGCATCTTCGCGGCGCTCAGCCCCCCGAGCTCCTCGGCGATGCGGGCGGACCCGATCCTCGCGGCGTCGAGCAGCGCCGATCCCCGCAGCAGGCCGACCGTGGCGCTGCCCGCTGCGGTCACCGCTCCGCATCCACTGGCCTGGAATCCGGCGTCCTGGATCGTCCCGTCGGGGCTTCCCGGCTCGATCGCGAGCGAGATCCGGATGAGATCGCCGCAGGCCGCTCCACCGGCGGCGCCGGTGAGCGAGCCGGCAGGCGTGTGGCCCCGGCCGAGCGGGTGTTCGAGGTGGCTGAGGAGAATCTCCGCGCTCGGGTTCACCCGAGCGAGTTTACGGCTAGCCGTGGCGCGCTTCGGAGATCGCCTGCTCGATTGCGAAGCTGTCCTGCAGCCCGGTCAGTGTGATCGTCTGACCCTTTTTGTTGACGACCAGCAGCGTCGGGGTCCCGTAGACCTGGATGCCGCGGGTGATCGTCCCGAAGGATGCGACCTCGTTGGCCCGTGCATAGTTGACGGCGACTTTCACCCGGCCGTTGCCGCTCAGCTGGGTGACGGCCTTCCGGACCGAGACATCGTCGGAGCCGCGGGGGTCCCAGAAGAGGATGACGGCGACCTTGCCCTTGTGGAGCTGAGCTTCGACGATCCGCTGGTTGACAGCGATCGTGCTGCGCGTGGATGCATTGGGCGCCACCGTCTTGGTGGTGGTGACGTGCGTGGTCTTGGTTGGAGTCGCCTTGGTCACGCTGGTCGTCTTGGTGGTTGCCGCGGCCTTGGTGGGCGTCGCGGCGCTCGCCGCAGGCGTCGAGGCGGGGCTGGTCGCGGCGGCTTCGTTTGAAGCTGCGGCGGACTTCTTTTCAAGAGTGTTGGCGTTCTGCTGCGAGGTGCTGACGGCACCTTCGGCTTTGGCGACGGCACCGGTCAACCCGGCGACCCCCGGCGCGGAGCCATGGTAGACCTTGGCTTTCGCGTGTTTCGCGGGAACGGCCGTGCTCGTCGTAACCGTCTGCACCGCCGGCGCCGAGGAGCCCGAACCCGCCGTGGGCGAGTTGCTCGAGTGGCCCTGGATCAGCAACAGCCAGACGGCAGCGAGCAGGACAACACCAAGGAGTCCGAACTGGTAGGGGCGGGAAAGCTGAGCCATACGCCACCTCATTCGGCATCTGGGCCGAAGAAGTTGAGTGCCGGTATATGCCTTGGACGGTTCTCACCGATACGTTCAGGGGGTCGATGAGTACGAACGAGCCGCAAAAGACGGTCGCGAGAAGGCGGTCCGGGGGCCGCTGGCGCCTGTTCGGGACTGTCCTGGCGGCATGTATTGCGGGGGCTCTCGCACTTGTGCTGCTCACTGGCGGGACCGGCAAGAGTGGCGCTCGCCACCTTGCGGCGTGCGCCGGAGAGGGCGCGCCCAAGGTCCAGAACGTCGCTGGACGGGAGCTGGGCAGGCTACGAGCCAGCGTCGTCCGGGTCCTGCCCCAGCGAGTGGGTCGACTCTATGAAGAGGGGACGATCGGGGGTTCCAGCGTCTGGACGGACGCCTCACCAAGCGGGCCGACCGTCTCGCCCACCGCCAAGCGCCCGGGCGGCTATGAGATGCGCTGGTGGGCCCCCAACGGAGATGATGTCGTGGCGGATGTGCTCGTGTTCGCCGACCCGGCGACTGCGGCACGGTTCCTGGAGCTTGCGGCCGGCGCCCGCTGCGGGCATGTGGCGCTCGCCGGCACCACCCCACCCCGCCCCAGGCGCGCAATCTCGCCTGGCTGAACCCGGACCATGTCGCGGAGACCGATGTCTATCTGGCACGCGGCTCACGGGTCTATCGGGTGGCTGATGCTCCGGCCGGACAGGTGCGCGGCAACCTGTCCCCGGCACGGATCCGTCGGTCCCTCGTCCTGGTCAACACCCTCGCCTGCCTCCTGCCGGGTGCCCATTGCTCGAGTGTGAGCCGCAGTGTTCCGGCCTGAGCGGGCATTCGCTCTCGCGACAGCGCTGGCGGCCGGCATTTTCGGGGCGGGCTGCGGCAAGAGCGACCTCGTCCGTCAGGGCGGGCATGCGAGCACCGAGGCCCATTCTTCGCTGACACCCGGCGCCCTGAGGGCTGGTCCACCTGCGGTCGTCGCGATCCCTCTGAGGTTGACTGCGGCGCGCGCCGGCAAGTTCGCGAGGGGCGTGAACCTGGTTCCGGTCGATGTGCCCGGGTCGCATCGGACTCCTCGCTCGCCGAACCTGGAGAGCCAGAAGGAAGAAGCGGCCGAGTGCGGCGCAAGCGAAGCACAGGCGATCGGAGGCGGGCGCTCGGCGAAGCTCGACCGGGGGGCCGAGCTGAACAGCGAATCGATCTCCTCGAGCGTCATCGTCCTGCGCAGCACGCGAGCCGCCCGGGCCGACCTCGCCTTCGCCGAAAGCGCCGCGGGCCTGGCCTGTTACGGCAAGATTCTGCGTAAGAAACTGGCGGGCGAATCGACCTCCCGCCTGAGCGTCGGGCACGTCGTCGTCTCACATCTGACGGTCGCCCCGAGTCAGGGACCGACGGCTCGAGGGATCAGGATCACCTCCCGGATCTCAGGGGTCAAGAGCGGCATTACCATCTCCCTGTTCGTGGACGCCGTGGCGTTCGACTACGGACCCGGCCGAGATCGAGCTCTACGCCACCAGTTTCGTCCAACCGGTGGCGGCGAGGACCGAGGAGGATCTGCTCGCGGTGATGCAGCAGCGGGCCCGTCTCGGGGCCCTCTAGAGCCTCTCCTCCGGCCGGTCCCTCGAAAGCTCAGAGGGAGTGGTGGCTGCGCAGGACGGCGTGTACGACCGTGCCCGTGGGAACGGTCTGCTGGTCGCCTCCCTGCATGTCCTTCAGGACCGTCTCACCGGACCGCCCGACGATCGCGACGAAGCGTGCGCCAAGCGCCGCGGCCTGCCCGAGCTGCCCTTTGAGCGAGCGCCCGCCCAGCTCCATCTGCACGGCCAGGCCGGCAGAGCGTGCCTCGTTGAGCAGCCCGAAGGCCGTCCGGCGCAGCAGGCGGTCGGTTCCGTCCAGGGCGATGAACAGCTCGAGGAGTGATGCAGCGGCATGTGTCGACTCGCCCGCCAGAAGGATGCGCTCGATCCCCGCTGCCCAGCCCATGCCGGGCGTCTCGGGACCACCGAGCTGGGACACCAGGCGGTCGTAACGGCCTCCGCCGGCGACACCGCTCTGCGCTCCGAGGGCCTCGGAGGTGAACTCGAAGACGGTACGGGTGTAGTAGTCGAGCCCCCGGACCAGGGTCGGATCGACCTCGTAGGTGACGTTGGCCTCATCGAGCAGCTCGCGCACCTCCGCGAAGTGCTCGAGGTCCACCGCATCGAGATGCTCGATCAGCAGAGGGGCGCTCTCCATCACCGCGCGTGTTCCCGGATGGTCGGTGTCGAAGGCGCGAAGCGGGTTCAGGTCGATCCGTCCTCGGACCTCCTCCGAGAGCCGGCTTTCGTTCGCCCGCAGATGCGCCTGAAGCAGCTCCCGATATTCGCTTCGGGTCTCCGGTGTGCCGAGGCTGGAAAGGCGCAGCCGTAGCTCGCGGACCCCCAGCTCCTCGAGCAGGCGCTCCAGCAAGACGATCCCCTCGGCATCCACGGCCGGGTCAGCGGAGCCGATCGCCTCCGCCCCCACCTGCCAGAACTGCCGGTAGCGGCCGGCCTGGGCGCGCTCGTGACGGAAGAAGCTCGAGAGGTACCACAGCTTCACCGGCTGGCGGCGCTTGTGCATGCCGTGTTCGATGTAGGCGCGGCAGACGGGTGCGGTGCCCTCGGGACGAAGGGTCAGCGAGCGCCCGCCTGCGTCCTGGAGTGTGAACATCTCCTTGCTGACGATGTCCGTCGAGGCGCCGACGCCGCGAGCGAAGAGCTCCGTCGACTCGAAGGCCGGGGTCTCGATCCGCTCGTAGCCGGCGCCCCCGAGGATCGAACGGGCCCGCGACTCGATCGCGAGGCGAGCCGGCACCTGGTCCCCGAGCACGTCGAACGTGCCGCGGGGCGCTTTGATCTTGGCGTCGCTCAACTTCCGGCCGGCGGGACGCCCGCCGCCTGCTGCGCGGGAAGGCTCAGCCGCAGCTCGCTGAGGAAGGGGTTCGTCTGAAGCTCGCGTCCCAGCGTTGTCACGCCCATGTGACCCGGATAGACGGTCGTCTCGGCGGGGTAGGCCCGCAAGAGACCCTCGATCGAACGCTCCAGGGTGCCCCAGTCACCTCCCGGCAGATCCACGCGCCCGACCGAGCCCTGGAAGAGGACGTCACCCGAGAGCAGAGCCCCATCGACGGCGTAGGTCAGGTGTCCGGGACTGTGACCGGGGGTGAAGATCACGTCGAACTCCATCCCGGCGAGGCTCAGATGCTCCCCCCCGGCGAGGGTGTGATCGGCCTCGTAGCTCTCGAACGGGCCGAAGCCCGGCGGGACCCAGCGCATCACATCAGTGAGGAGGGGTTGCTCGATCACGGGACAGTAGACGGGCGCTCCGCTTGCGCGGGCCACGGGGGCGACCGCGCCGATGTGGTCGAAGTGGCAGTGCGTCAGAAGGATCGCCTCGATCTTCACGCCGAGCGACTCAGCTCCGGCGAGCAGGCGCTCAGGCTCATCGCCCGGGTCGACGATCACGGCACGGTCGGCCTGCGAGTCGGCGCGCAGGATGTAGGAGTTCTCCTGCACCATCCCGACCGTGAACGACCGGACGTCCAGGCCGCTCACCGGGTCTTCGCCTTTCCGGAGTTGCCTTTCTTGCGCATCCGGCGGTCATAGACCCACTTGTCGGTGTAGTAGCTCACCACCGTGTAGCCACCGAGGACGATCGGGAAGAGACCTGCGACCCCTGTGGACTGCTTCAAGAAGAGGAGCATCACGAGCAGCAGCAGAACGGAGGCGATCATCGCCTTGTAGAAGGCCCCGCGCCAGGTCGGCGGCTGGTCGCGCTTGTCGATCAGCTTCTGGCGGTTGCGCTCGGCGGCGCCGGCGGCTTCGCCTTTCTTCTCGGCGGCTGTCGGCTTGCGGCCGGTCCGACCTCGCGATTCAACGACCCCGGCGGCGTTGCCGCGGTGCTTGGTCTTGCGCTTGTTTCTGGTTTGAGCCATCTCAGGAGCCTATTGCGTTCTCGATCACATGACGGCCGGGGTCGAATCCGGGCATCTCCAGATCCTCTGGGAAGCCCTCCATGGCAGCGCCGGGAACGAGGCCGACCAGCTCCGCATCTGCAAGCCGGGCGTGGCGGCGAACCGTCCTCACGACCTCGCTCAGCGGCACCTCGAAGGGCCGCTCGACGTTCATCGAGACCTGGGCCACGCCACCGGTGAGCTCGATCCCGATGGCCCTGAGACCCGGCAGGCCCTCGGCTCCCCCCTCCCTGATGAGCGCGGCGATCCTGCGGGCGTCCGGGAGGCGCGCGGGAGGCGCGAGCTGGAGGTTGAAGGCCACCAGCGGCGGGCGCGCCGCCACGAGGGTCACCCCCGCGGTGGGGTGCGGTCTCGCCGGGCCGAACTCGGGAGCGAGCCGCGTGCCGCCGTCTCCCCCGTCCTGCATCCGCGCCGAGAGGGCAGCGATCCCGCCCCGCCGCAGCTCTGCCCGAGTCCGCCCGGCACCGGGTTCATCCGAGGTGATCTCGCCGTAGAGGAACACGGGGATCTCGAGCTCAGATCCAATCCGCTCGGCGATGACCAGCGCCTCCGCGCAGGCTGCTCCGCGTTCCTCGGGGCGGACGTAGACGACGGGGGCGACATCCACCGCTCCCACATGGGGGTGCTGCCCGCGGCGGCCCGGTGCGTTCAGGTCGATCGCTCCCACAGCCACCGATGCCAGGTCGAGCACGGCATCCGCCAGCGCTCGAGGGTGGGCGGTGAAAGTGAAGACGCAGCGGTCGTGGTCGACGTCGGAGTGGACGTCCAGGAGGCGCGTCGTGCCGGCAGCCTCCGCGGCGGCGGATGCAGTGATCGACTGCCGCAGTCGCTCGATCAGGGCGGTGTCTCGGCCCTCGGAGATGTTGGGGACGGCTAGCAGGGTTGGTGGGGACATCCGACGAGGCTAAACTGCGCCACCCCGCCGGAGTAGCTCAGTCGGTTAGAGCAGCGGAATCATAATCCGCGTGTCGGGGGTTCGAGTCCCTCCTCCGGCATCGCAGAAGTAGAGCCAAATCCCGCTCTAACATTGGGATCACGGGCTAGATTGTTGGACACTGGCGAACGTCAACGAACGTCAGCAAACGCCCCGAATCCTGACATCGGTGTCCAATCTGGTGTCCAACGGTGGTACGGTCTCGCAATGTCCGACTACCGCACGACCAGAGCGCCAGGCGTGTTTGAGCGCCACCAGAAGGCGTGTAAGAGCCTCGCCAAATCAAAGTCTCGGTGCGACTGCACGCCCTCCTACCGAGCGCGACGCAAGGACCTCGGCTGGTCCCCCACGTTCAAGACCAAAGACCAAGCGTTGGAGTGGAAGGCGTCGGCCCAGGCCCGAGCTGAGACGGAGGGCGCAAAGGCTTCTCCGGGGCTGACGTTCGGGGAGTTGGCCCGCCAATGGTGGGAGGGCGTCCAGAGCGGGGCCATTGGCAAGCGGAAGGGGCGGAAGGGCGAGGGCTACTCGGAGACGACGCTCCAAGGCTACGAGCGGACCTTGTTCCTGACTTTGCTCCCCGCCTTCGAGCATGAGGCCGCCGCGTCCCTGGACGAGCAGCGCTGGCAGGCATGGGTAGACCAGCAAGCGAAGGCGGGGCTGTCCAGGTCGCGCATAGCCAACCAGCTCGCCGTCGTCTCTGCCATCTACGGATGGGGTTCCCGCTCGACGCGGAAGATCGTCCCACACAACCCGACAACGGCTGTCGAGCTTCCCCCGAACGATGAGAAGCCGCGTGAGCGTGTCGCCACCGCCGACGAAGCCGCTGCCCTGCTCGATGCCCTTCCCGATGACATCCGGGTCGCGTACGCGCTCGCCTTCTATGCCGGTCTGCGCCGCTCGGAGATTCATCGGCTGGACTGGTGCGACGTGGACCTCGACGGCCTTTCCATCACCGTCCGCAGGTCCAAGTCCGATGCCGGGACCGGCCGGAGGGTGCCAATCGTCGCTCCGCTCGTGGACATCCTCGAGAACACTGGACAGCGGAGCGGGAAAGTTTGCAGGCGCTCCGTCATGGCGGGCAAGCACGCCGCCGAGGCCAAGAAGGCATGGCGATACCTCGATCACGAGGCAAGCGAGCCGCACGAGGAACGGGAGACGCCTCTAGAGCCGATTGGCTTGCACGAGTGCCGCCACACCTACGCGAGCCTGCTTGTCGCGGCCGGATACAACCTCAAGGAGGTCATGGAGTACCTCGGACACGCCGACCTCACGACTACCTCCCGCTACGTGAAGATGCTCCCGCAGCCCTCGGAGGCCAACCTCGCCTCACGTCTCAACGAGTACCTGGGCGTGGGATGACGCCCCTCTCCCTCTCCTGAACCCATCGGTCTAGCTCGCTTCGGTCTAACCCTGACGAGCTGACCCACGACCACGACTCTGACCTCCGGCTGAACGTGGCGTTCCCACGAGCGGAGACTCATTCCCATCGAGGCCGCTGCCTCCTTGCGACTGAGCAGGGTGCGAGTCATCGAGAGACACGCTAGATCCACTTACTGGCAGAGGCTCGGCTCCTGTCCGTTGTCGCGGTCAGACTCAACGACGTAACTCGGCTTCTCTGAACACGTCTTACAGTGACCAGCTTTCTTCTAGCCAAACACGTTCTCCTGGTCATATGACTAGGAAGTACGGCTAAGAGCTGGGTCTTACCCAATAGAGGCGTCTCCGCTTCACCTTCGTGCCGCTGTGACTGCCTAGATTGCCTGCCCGACCCACTCAACGGAACGTAAACTCGCTTCTGTCAGTGGCGTCCATAGACTGGTTGTTGACGGTGTTGTCCGCGACGGAGACGCCAGGACATAGCTTCACCCCGAGCCGAGCCTAACCGCTCTAGCAGCTCCGTCGCTCACGCCGCGCAGGGAAAAGTTGAAGCGCCTGAATATCGAGAGGCAGAAGCAGGCCGGTTGGGGTTTCCCCTTCTGGAGTCTGCCGTCACTTGGTTGTGGCGTGTGCGCGCGTGGAAAGCGTCGCCCGTCTCTCAGTAACACCGAAACAAGAATTGGAGCAACTCCATGAGTGCAACCGTCGTGGTATCTACCCGCCTTTCTCCCGAGGAGGCCGACAAGCTGAGGTCGCTGGCCGAGACTCGTCGCGTTTCTGTCTGTGACCTGGTGAGGTACGCCCTCTTGATAGGTCTGCTCCGCTAGGCCGTTGCGGTCACCACGCCGCCTTCCCGTTGCGATGCCGGGGACGGCCAGTGTCGCGGACATTAGTCATCCGTGACGCGCACCCGGCTCGAGGCCGTGTGCTGCCTTCCTGTACGGGAGATAGGGCCTGACGAGGGATGGGCTGGGGGCGTGTGACAACCCTCTGGCTCCGTCCCTCCGATGGTCCGCCAATCCCTGATGGCCTCGCCTCGGTTCTACTCCGGGGAGGGATTATGCGCTCGTCCTTGGCGCAGGAGGAATGGGCGAGGTATTCGGGACACACGCCGCTTGCAACGGCCCCGATGCCTCGCCCTCACCTTCACCTCGAGGACGATGCCGCTACTCACAACCAAGTTCACAACCAAGGACAACGCAAATGACTGTAGAGCGCGAACGCGCAGGCATCATTGCCGCAAGAATCATCGACCTCTCCGAGACACCGCCTCCGATTGACTGGACGATCCCCGGCATTGCGGCTCGCGGTTATCTCACCGTGTTGGCGGGCCAGGCAGAGGTCGGCAAGAGTACCCTCGCGCTCCAGCTAGCCGAGCAGGCAGGCGGTCCCGAGACTCCAGCTCTCTATCTGGACAGCGAGAACGAACCCGAACACCTCCAACGCCTCGCCCGGCAGCTCAGACTGGACTCGGAGCGGGTCCAGACCGTTGACATCAGAGGACTCGCGCTCTCTGACGCTCAGACCGTCGATGCGCTCGGCCGGGAGCTGCTTGGCATCGGTATAGCCTCCCTTGCCCGGCACAAGGCCCTGGGGGCGCCTCTCGTGGTCATTGACAGCTTGCGCTGCTTCGCTCCTGGCCTCTCGGAGAACTCCTCGGAACGACATGGCCCCCTACATCGCTCGGCTGTCCGAGCTGGCGCGCCGGACCCGGACGGCAATTGTCCTGATTCACCATCGCTCAAATAAGACCGACGCGCCGACGCTGCGAGGGTCCACAGCGATTGAAGACCAGGCGGGCATGGTCCTGACGTTGAGCGCCGACCGTGGCACGATCAAGCTGGCGCCCACGCTCAAGTTCCGAGCAGGCGTCCCTCCCTCGCCACGCTTCTACCGCTGGGAGGACGGCCGGCTGATTGAGACCGACCGGGCCGAGCCGAGACCCAATCGCGCCTCTACCAGGACCCAGCTCGAAGGCGAGATATTGACTGCCATCTCAGTTGGCAGTTCGACCCGGACCGACATCGCCTGCCAAGTTGGCAGGCGCCCGGAGGATGGCACCTTCCGCCGAGCGCTCCAGGGCCTCAAAGGCCAAGGACTGGTCGAGCGATTGGACGATGGCTCCTACGTCTGCCAGTTGGCAGATTGAGTTGGCAGAAGGTGGCAGGACCATACTGCCAGCCAACCCCCCCTTCTAGGGGGTGGCGAGTTGGCAGACGACGGCATTGGGCACGTCCGTAGCAGCCGAGCAACGGCGGTCGCCTGGTCACGCGCACAGTAGAGAGAGCATCCCTCCAGGCGAGCTGGAACCGAGAGCTGTCCTTGCTGCCCTATGGGCGAGCTTCCCCCTATTCGGATGACCAGGCAGGGCCAGGATGGCCCGTCACGCCTTCGACCATCGACGCCTGGCCGGACAGGCCGAGCAGGAGCGAAGCCGTAGGAACGCCCCAGCACGACGAAGCGAGAGGAGAGCGGCAATGACTGAGCCGATGGGGCCTCCTGCGGCACTCAACAGCCAGCAGCGCCCGGTGTCACGACGTCCGCAGTCGGGGGGGACTGGCCGGACACGACCGTCACAGTGCTTCCCGTGAGAGTCACGTTGGCCTCGAAAATGATGGGCGCTCTGATTTCAAGGCTTCCTACGGCTTGCCCGCTTGGGAGGAACGGGGGAACAATCTGGCCAGTATCGGATTCGCCACCTCTGATCAGCCACGGACCGCCTTCTGGGATGACGTTGCCGTCCACCGTGACGAGGGTTGACGCTCCGCCGTGGCAGAGTGCCTCGGTGAATACCGGTGCGAAAGGTGTGGCTACGGTACTACCTTCAAGCGCCCCGGCAATAAGTCTCGAGGCTCTGAATCCTTCGGGAGAGTACGGCCCAGTTGGATTGCTGTCGAATACCCATCGATTTGATCGCAACACCCATTGAGACTTTGGAAGATAAAAGCTCAACCCGCCCTTATCAACAACATGAACAAGACCGTGGTGGCCGTGCAGTGTAACTGTCACATGTTCAAAAATCGACTTCGTAATGGAAGGAACCTCCGTCGGTGGAACCGGTATCCCTCTTTCGACGATCTGCAGGTGTGCGCCGATACTGGAGACCGCGCTTCTGCAATCCGCTGGCCTGGGAGCGAGATAATCGCTGTAAGGCAACGGAGATAACTGGACAAGCGTAACCTTCCCCTCGCTGGACGCGAGGGAGCACGCCGACGTATTACCACTCAGGACACGCGTCAAAAAGGTCTCGTAGGTGCGCCGAAGAGCAGTCCGGGAACTTCGCGCGCTTGCTGGCGCGGCAACGGCGCCACTGAACAACAGGGGAAGCATGAGAAGCAGGCAGAGATGACGGGCACCGCCCTTCATTGCACCAACGTACAGTAGGCCGCCGAGGCGGTCAACCCGCGTAGGCCGTGCCGTGAAAGTCCACGACCCCCAGGGGGGGTCCTAACGCCACGGGCCGCAGATTGATGACCGGCCGGACGCCAAGCAGCCACGATTTGCCCCGTCCACGCCCTGGCCGGGATCGGTGACTATGTGCCGCTAGGGAGCGCCGGGTCGCTTGGCCGTTCGGCATCGAGCGCGTCCAGGTCACTCTTGAGCTGAGCGACGATCCCGGTCTCGTCACCCTTGAAGTGTGCGAGTGCCAGCTCGAGCCGGAAGTCAAAGGCGGAGGACACGCTCGCGCCGTAGAAGATCGTCGTTGGCTTCTGCCGGTTTGATACTGCGAAGGTCGTTGAGTCTCCGTCGTGCTGGACTCCGATGAGCTTCGTGAAGACGCACTCGCGCGTCTGTTTGGAGCCAGCGAAGATCACGCGCTGATTCGTGATGTAGACGGTCCCTGTGTCGATTGAAGTCGGGGTAGGCGCGCCCGATACGTAATGGCCCTTCTGAGCGCCCACGTGGTAGCGAACAGACCGGCCGCCAATGCTCCCTATCGGGACCGACACGCCTTTGGATCGTCCCTCGTAATGACCGCCCCGGACTCGATCCTCGATGAGCGCCACGTCCGATACCTGGAGGAACAGTCGCTCCCCGCTCTTGAGCATGATTTCGTCGGAATCGACGCCCTCGAAGTCTTCTGCCAGTTCGAGCAGTTCGGCCTGGGCGTCACGTTCCGATTTCCAGGTCGCCAATGCCGTTGCGTGGGCTTTCAGCGCACGGGTTTCCTTCCAGCGGTCGAACATGGCAGCTCCTCGGGCAGTCGCTCAGCGGATAGCGCCGCGAGCATACCCGCCGACTCAGCGGGAGGACAACGCATCTCGGCCTCGCGTCACCGCTCAAGACAATCGGCATTGACTGTGACGACGGGATGGCGCACCCCCCACCCCCCCTTCAGTAGGCGCGGGCGAACGGCCGCCTGCCCCCCACCCTTATTTGTTCCGCGCAGGATCGACAGCTTTCAATTTCTCGCCCAGAACGCCCAATTGACGGGGCGAAACACCGTCATCACGAGCCGTAATCCGTGGTGCCCTACAGGAGGAAACATGACCAGCCATGCCTTGCCGTCCCATCTCGGCGCCAAGAGTCGTGCATGGGCAGAGTCGGTGCTGAACACGGCCGGTGACCAGGCCACCGAGACCGACATCAAGCTCGTGCTGCTCGCCGCCGAAGCTCTGGACCGCGCCGCAACCGCCAGGCGAATCATTCAGCGGGAGGGAGTCACGTACACGGATCGCTTCGACGCGCCCAGAGCGCATCCCGCCGTCGCCATTGAGCGCGACGCCCGTGCAGCCTTCTCGCGCCTCGTGGCGCAGCTCGGTCTGGACGACGCCGAAGGCTCGACCGCGCCCTACAGGGGTCGCAACGGCCGGGTGTATCGCTGACATGGGAAAGCTAGGACAGAGGCTCCAGGCCCGCGACTCAGCCTCAGGCCCCGATGAGCGGACGCCGATCCATGACAAGGACGGTCGCCTCATCTCGTGCGACCTCGAGAGGAACCTGGCCGCCGTCGAGCTGCGAGCAGCCGATTGGGTCAGCCGAGGAGTCGAGGTAGAAGCCCTCGTGGACGAGGAGCTAATGGCGCTTCTCGATGGCGACGGAGATGACCTTCTCCGCTACTGCCTCAAGACCTACCCCGAGGCAATCCTGGACGAGCGCTCCGCTCGCTGGCAGGCAATCGGCAGAGCAAGCCCCGGCAGACGGGGCAGCCTTTGTAACGACCCTTGGAGCTTCCAATGACCGACCAACCCCGTGACCCCAGAGGACGCTTTGCCGGTGAGCGTGACCAGGCTCGTATCCGACAAGAGGATCACGCCCGGACGATTGCCGACGCATTCCGGCAGTCAAACAAGCCGATCCCCCCAAGAGTAAAGAGAGTGATTGATGGCGGCAAACCCGACACTCTCCCGCCATCGGTGCCCGATGGTCGTTACCCAAGGCCTCAGCCGGGCCTTTATCACCCGGACCTTCACCGATTCATTCACTGAGTCCCCAGCCTTTCCCCCGCCGGACGGCATACGTCTCGGCAATGAGTAGAACGCAACCCACAGGAGAACACAAATGCAACGCCAAGCACCGAATCCCGAGCAGCCGCCCCAATTCCCCATTCCCGACGAGCGGATCAAGACTCCGCTTCTGAAACAGGCACGCGGCCTGCTCTCAGAATGGGAAACAAGAGCAGCCTACGTCCGGGAGATTCGCACCAGGATCGAGGAGCGCAAGGCAGAAGTTGGGCAGCTCGAATCCGAATACCACGCCGAGCTGAGGCGATGCGCCGAGGAGGGAATTGTCTCAGACAAGGACGAGGCTCTCCTGGCGAGATACGTGCCTTTGCCTTTCAGCTTCGAGACATCTGGGACCCGAGGCTGGCCGCTGCCCGAGAGCTGGCAATGGACGCGGCCGCGCCCTACTACGGATTCATCGACGCCCACGGTCGGGAACTGGTCGAGGAGTTGGCGCCGGACGCCCGTCGCGTGACCCAGGCGTATGCCAAGGAGTACGAGGCCGTCCACCGACGCTTGCACCAGATTCAGGACGAGCGCGCGAGCATCGCCACGGCTGCCCGAGCCTTCACGGGGCGCGAAGTCCCAGACGACCCCCGAGAGCTGCCCCTCCCCCGCTCCTGGGCGGCATAGAACCTTGCCCGAGCCTCTCCGCTCGTCAAGGCGCCTGAGAACCTGACCCTGACTCTCGGCGCGGGTTGCAAAAGGGTCTCGGAGAGCAACAGCTCCCGGCTCAGGGAATGTGGAGGTCTTGCGCTGAACGGCAAGGCACCCTGGGCCGGGGGTGCTCTCCGAAGCGCCCGCCCGCTCCTGTAGGCTCGCCGCGATGGCCGTGGGGAGTCAGCTAGGACAAGTTGGGAGCGAGCCGGAAGGCTGGCGCCACGCCCGTCTGATCCCTCCGTACGGGACGCGCTCGCAGCAGGAGCAGGAGAAGCGCGCGACATCGAGCCTGCTTGCCGTCATGCACGGGGTCCCAGAGTTTGGACACGCGCTCCTGCGCAAACTGGACGCTCCGAAGTCCCCCGTGATCGAGACGTTCGCGGAGGTCCGTCTCAAGGACGCTGAAGGCAAGACCGTGATCCCGGACGGCGCGATTGTGTGCCGACGCGCTGGGCGGGCCTGGACATGCCTCGTGGAGGTCAAGACCGGCGCCTCTCGCCTACGGGACGAGCAGATCACGAGTTACCTGGACGTGGCCCGTGCAAATGGCTTCGACGGCGTGCTGACTATCTCCAACCAGATCAGCTCGGAAGTCGAAGAATCCCCGGTGCCGGTCGATAGGCGCAAGCTCAAGTCGATCTGTCTGTGGCACCTGTCCTTGGTGGCGCATTCTCACCGAGGCCGTCGTGCAGCAGCGCTACCACCACATCTCCGATCCTGACCAGGAGTGGGTCCTACGCGAGCTGATCCACTACCTCAGTAGCGAAGCCTCGGGCGCCTTCGGATTCGAGGACATGGGCGAGAGCTGGGTCCCGGTTCGCAAGGCCGCCCATGACGGCACTCTGAGGCCGTCTGATCCTGCCGCCCGCGACGTGTCAGAGCGCTGGGAGCAATTCACGCAATATCTCGCCCTCAGCTTCTCCCAGGAGCTAGGCGCCGCCGTCACCGTCCCTCGCAAGCGCAAAGAGACGACAGCGGTTCGGATCGAAGATGTCTCCAAGTCGCTCGCCACGGCCGGTCAGATGCACTCGGAGCTGCGGATACCAGACGCGATTGGGCCACTCGACATTCGGGCGGACCTGCGCTCCCGTCAGACGATCATCAGCGTCACCATCGACGCACCCCGAGAAGGGCAGCTCCGCTCGCGGTTCTCGTGGCTCCTAAAACAGCTTGCCGAGGCTCCCGACGACCTCCTCATCGAGGCCCGATTCCCGAACGCTCGCGTGACGACCGCTGCCAGTCTGGGAGCGCTACGCGAGGACGTGAAGGCCCTTCACTATCCGCCAGACCCGAAGCGTGAGCCGCGCACGTTCATCGTCTCCCAGGCACGGACGATGGGGCACAAGCGAGGCCGGTCTGAGGGGTCCTTTGTCCGAGAGACGAGCGCGCAGGCAGTTGCGTTCTACCGCGACCATCGTTCAGGGCCTCAAGGCGTGGCAAGCGAAAGCCCCCCAGCTCAGAGAGGCCAACCCCGAGACTCCCGATCCGCCGCCCGAGACCGCCCTCATGCCTGCGTGGATTGACGCTGCGACCCTCGACGCCCCGGCATAGCGACCGCCTGGCCGTCCGTCGTGCGCGAGACCCAAGAGCCGGGCTGGGCGGGACTATTCCCCTTTTTCGACCCGGCTAGCTTCTTCCGTCCGCTTAGCTTCTTCCGCTTCTTCTTTCGCTTCTTCGCGTTTCTGCGCCTGAGCTTCGGGCGAGGATTCAAGTTCGTTGACGTGCCGCCGTTCGGCTTCCTGCTTGTGCGTCCAAGATGCGACTAGGGCGGGCTTCGGCTTCTTTCCAGGGCTGCCAAGACCGAGGTTCAACTGGCACGTTGATTCTGAGTAGGTCTCGGCGGTGCCTTCGGGTTTCCCGACCAGGCCGTGAGAGGTCACTTCGCCCTCGACAAACTGGCATTCGCCCGGTTTGCCTTCCCCGCCGACAATGGCGATCAAGCCCCAGCCCGCACAATGCCACTTGCCAGCGACCGGCGTTTCGTGGCCTTCTTCGCCTTCCATCGCCTGCTTGCAGGGGTCCGAGAACCTGACCGTGGACGGCTTCAAGACCCCGATGTAATAGCTGAGTCCTTGACGTTCAAAGATCACTTCGGCCCGGTGCTGCGCCTGGGGTTCGGAGAGCGACCCCGCCGACGTATTCGCAGCCGTGGACGCTGCCTTGGTTGTTGTCTGCGCCGATTCTCCGCAGCCGAACATCGCCATTGTGCTGACGGCAGTCACCGCCAGCGTTGCCCCAGAGCGCCAACCCATGCCGGGAGCGTACCCCAGGACCATCAGCGCGAGCAGCTATTCGTGGTAGCTGCCGTTGCAGGCGTTGATATAGATACGCGGGTTGAAGTGCTGGCCGTGCTGAGGGTAGAACCATGTGATCGCGTTGTAGGCGCGCCGCCCGTGGCAGTAGCCCAGGTGGAACAGCACGACGACTGCCGCTTGACGCGTGCCTTCGACGGAGGACTGGCCGGGAGCGATCCAGAGGCCCCTGCCGAGACCAACCGCTCGTGATCCGCCCCACGCGAGCCATTCGATGTGGCTGACCAGGCCGGAGCCGTCACCGCCGTTGAAGATCGTTGGCGGTTCTACGTGCCCGTAGCCTTCTTGGTAGGTGCCCCACGGTCCAGCGAGGATCGGCGTCGATGACCTCCCAACCGCCGGGGCGACGAAACAGGCGACGAGGACACTTCCCAGCGCGCAGATTGAAATGGCACATCGAAACACCGAGGCCACAGGGTTACTCATGGGCGCCTTCCCGGCTCCGAAAGCGCCGTCGCGGCGTCTTTCAGCGCGCCGCTAAGTTCCTTCAATGTGGGCTTGAACTCGCGTGAGAAAGCGTCAGCCAATCGTCGCTCCGACTCGGGGGGATGCCAGCTCTCATGTGCATCGCCAAGTAGATCGCGCCACTCCGTGATATTCCCAAACTCCTCGTTGACCTCGTATGCCTTTCCTGCGGCGTCTTCCATCGCGCCACGCAGCTTGATGTCCCGATAGCGCGTTGGAAGCACGTCGAGGTTCCCGTTGAGGTCGCCCGGTGGAAATAGCTCGACCTGCTCCCCCGGCGACATCAGATTGCGTCTCCAACGCACCGTCGGACCATCGGCTGCGTCGGCTGGCAACCACTCCACCACAACGTCGATATTGAGAGCAGCTCCGGGGCCAACGTTGCGAATGGCAAGGTCAACCACATTCGGACCGAGCCTGTGGAACTCCAGAGCGAGCTTTGGCAGTAGGGTCGCATCGCGGGCTGCCTTCATCTCAGACACGGCGCGACGGTTCATCCACGCGTAGTACGCCGTGACAAGGACGAGCGCCGCCGTCAGGAGGACCGTGGCCGAGCCACTGTGGCGGTCAAGCGTGTCGAAGATAGAGGCGATCATTGTCGAGCTGCCGGGCAGCCATTGGGGCGAGCGTATCTCAGCGACCAGTCGGCCGAGCGCGGCCACCGGGCGACCGTACCCCTTGTGGACTCATCAGGCGTGGGGTAGCGGCGTCGTGAAGACCCGACGCGGGGAGTCAGCCCAACCCATTCCGCGTGACATCGGTGTCCAACGGCGTGTCCAACGCGACGCTAGACCTCAGTGTTTATAGGCTGAAATGCCCATTGACGCGGGCAATCATAATCCGCGTGTCGGGGGTTCGAGTCCCTCCTCCGGCATCGCTCTGCAGAGCCAAAAGTGACGCCCGCGGGTCACACGCAGGGCCAGGGTGCAAACAGAAGTGCAGACGCCGACCTCGCTTCAACAGTCCGCTCGACGCGACCCGAGACCGGTCGGAAGCACCCCGGCTGACGGCGACATGAAGATCGCATCGGAGTACCGCGCTGCGGGCGGGCAGCTTGGACGCTCCGTCGAACACGCTCGATGCGACGGTAGATGGGGCCGGAGGGACGACCGTGGCCGGTGAGCTCGACCATCATCGCCATCAATAGGAGTAGGTTCGAGGGACACCTACAGGAGAGGACGTCGCGCAAATGAGGTTTCGCCACGCATCGCTGGCAGCAGTCGTCCTCGGCCTGGTTCTCGCCGCGAGCGCTCAAGCCACGCCGAAGACCGTTGGCTACAGCACAACCGGGAGCTACGCGGTCAACGACTGCTCACACGAAATCGACTGCACGCCGATCTTCGGATACTCCGGTGCGTCGATGTGCACCAAGAACTGTCAGGCAGGCGCTCCTGCAGGGGGCACATTCGCCATCAACATGAGCGGAAGCGTGACCCATCCCCCCGGCCCCTGTATCTCAAAGACCGTCCAGGGCGTCGTTGAAGTGAGCTGGTCGGACAGCACCACGACCACCGCCTCGATCACGGGAAAGTTCAGCAAGAAGAAGGACGGATACGTGCTGAAGGTGGCCGTAACCGGGGGTACCAACAAAATGATCCCTCCCGGCCCGCCCGGCAAGGGGTTCGTAAGCCACCCGCCGAGCCCATGCAGCCCTGGCTCATTCGCCGGGTCGCTGACGTTCCGGCTGTAGGCGCGGGAGGTCAAGGAGTAGACTCGGTACACGGCCTCTAACACTCGGGTTGTGGACGGCCTCCGGGGCCGGGAATGCCTCGGGGAGTCGCCCTGGGTCCCCTACGAAGACAAAGGCAGAGGGACGGGCTTGCCGGCCAGCCCGCTCCGGCGCCGGGGCAGAATGACGGGAAGCCTTAGGTCTCGCGCGCCAGGATGCGGTCGAGCTCGACGGCGTCTGTCGTCTTCGAGTCGACGTAGATGACGAACACGCTCGCCGCGCCCCCGAACCAGGTGCCCGACTCGCGGTCGCCGACGAACTCGGCGGCCCGCCGGGTGCCATCGCCCTGGATGACCCAGATCGGCTCGCCCTTGCGAAACGGCCCGTCGCCGAGATGCCTCATCGCTGGAGCGTAGTCGACGGCGCACGGTCAACGGCGTCCCGCCCGCCGCGGCAACCTGCTCAGGAATTGCAGCTAGTGCGCGACGAGCGGTTCGACGTCGTGGACGATCTGTTCCGGGGCGAAGTTCGACGGGTAGATCGTGTAGAGCTTGCCGCTGCCGCTGACGCCGTAGATCAGGGCCGAGTGGCTCACGAGTTCGGGATGGGAGACGTCCGCTTCTGAACCGACCTGCCAGGCCTTCCAGACGGGAACGAGCTGGGAGGACTTTCCAATCAGATACTTGCCCTCGCCGGCGAGCTGGTGGGCCTTCATGAACGAGGCGACCGTCCCGGCAGTGTCGCCGTGGGGATCGACCGAGACGGCCACGATGTCGACCTTCGCCCGCTGGGCGGGGGTCATTTTCGCGTAGGCGTTGTGGAGGTTGGCCGCGATCAGCGGGCAGACGTCCGGGCAGTGCGTGTAGAGGAAGGTCACGTAGACGGCCTTGCCCCGATCGGAGGCCAGGTTGAAGCCTTCGCCGTTGTAGTTGCGCAGCGTCGAGAGATCGGGGGCGGGCTGTGGCGGGGCGAGCGTTTGACCCTGGAAGCTCGACAGTTTCACCGTACCCGCGTTGCCCGGCAGCGTCGGCTTGGACGAGCTGCCTGCGAGGACCAGCGTGATGCCGCCGATGATCACCAGGATCACGACGATGGGCAGAATCAGTTTCAGGGGGTTCGGGCCGCCCGCCTCCGGCGTCTGCGCGCCATCGGCGCCGTCGGGGGCCTCGGGGGCCTCGGGTGCCTCGGGTGCCTCGGGGACTGGCTGGCTACTGTCCATCGGCCGATTATTCCATCCCGGAGAACGGCGTTGCGCCAATCGAGAGCCGGGAGGGTTATCGTCCGGTCTCATGCCGGCGCGAAGGCTCAGGATCTCAGGGCGTTTCCTGTCCGTCTCCCTCACGCTCCTGCTCGCCTGGGTGGTGGCGGCGCACGGTTTCTCCACCCCTCTGTTGGAGGCCTTGGCCTACCTGCTGCCGGCCCTGGGCCTGCTGGCCGTCCTTCATGCGCGGCGCTACCCCGGCGAACGGGCCCTGCTGGCCGCGATCGGTTCCACACCCCCGCGAAGGACCTCCCACGGTCCAGCTGCGGAGTGGAGGGCGCCCCTTCGCGCCCTGTGCCCTCGAGGAGGACGTCTCATCGCCTGCTCGCTCGCCGTGCGGCCCCCTCCCCGCCGGCTCGCTTTGCCCGTCTAGCGGCTGCTGTGCGACGGCGCACGGCGCCGGCAACGTACTTCTCAGGAGGAACCATGTCCAATAGGACTCTCAAAGGATGCTCTGCGTCGCCGCGGCGACTCGTGGCATCGCTCACCGCCGGCTTCCTGGCAGCTGGAGCACTCTCCCCCGCCCTGGCCAGCGCGCACGGCATCTCGGGCAGGGCCGGCCTGCCCGTGCCGGCCTGGCTGTTCGCCTGGGCCGCCGCGGCGGTTCTGGTCATCTCGTTCGTGCTGCTCTCGATGATGTGGCCCACCCCGAGGCTTCAGGAGCCCCGGGAGAGCCGCCTCTGCCGGTGGCCGGCAATCCTTGCCGTGCCCGCGGGCGCGATCGGCCTGGGCCTGTTCGCACTGATCATCTACGCCGGCTATGAGGGCTCGCCCTACCTCACGGAAAACATCGACCCGACCTTTATCTTTGTCATCTTCTGGGTTGCGGTTCCGGTCTCGACGATCCTGTTCGGAAACTGGTTTTCGGCCTTCAGCCCTTGGCGTGCATTCGCTCGCGCGTGCCGCTGGATCGCCGGCCGGTTCAACCTCAACCCGCGACCGCCGCTTACCTATCCGGACTGGCTGGGGCGCTGGCCGGTCGTCGCGGGGCTGCTCGGCTTCGCCTGGCTCGAGTTGATCTACCACGACCACGACAACCCCTCGACGCTGGCCTCGCTGTCGCTCGCCTATTTCGTCCTCATGGGGGTGGGAATGGCACTGTTCGGCATCGAGCAGTGGACCGAGCGGGGCGATGCTTTCGGCGGCTACTTCGCTCTGTTCGGCCGCCTCGGCCCGTTCGAGGTCCGCGACGGCAGCCTGTGGCGGCGTCGGGTCCTCTCGGGCCTCCCGTCTCTGAAGATGGAGCCCGGGAGCGTCGCGATGATCCTCGTGATCATTGGGATCACCACGTTCGACGGTGCCTCCAACGGCGTCGTCTGGAACACCTTGCAGCCTCATGTCCAGAGCGTCTTCTCGGGTATGGGGCTCTCCGACCCTGCACCGGATGAGATCGCTGACAGCCTCGGCCTGCTGCTCGCGATCGCGGTGGTCGTCGGCTTCTACCGGATCGGTGTCCTGGGGATGCACACCGTCTCCCGTCGCCACGGGACGGCCGAGCTCTCCAGGCTGTTTGCCCACACGCTCGTACCGATCGGCTTCGCCTACGTCCTGGCGCACTACTTCTCGTTGTTGATCTGGCAGGGCCAGGCGATCGGGTACCTGGCCTCCAATCCGCTGGGTCACGGAACGGATTACTTCGGCACCGCCTCCTGGCACGTCAATTACAACTTCATCGGCTCGACCGGCATCTGGTACGTGCAGGTCCTGGCGCTCGTGACCGGGCATGTCTGCGGTCTCGCCCTCGCCCACGACCGGGCCTTGGCGACCTACCGCTCGCCACAGCTGGCGATCCGCTCGCAGTACTGGATGCTGGTCGTCATGGTGGGCTTCACGAGCCTCGGCTTGTGGCTACTCTCGGCGGTGAACACCTAGCCGATGACCTGGATCGCCGCCCTCGCTCAGCTCGCTCACATCGGCAACATTCCCGTTGAGGAGTGGTTGCCCTTCCTGGTGCCGATCGTCGGCCTCTACTTCTACGGGCGCCGGCGCGAGCGCCGGCGCCGTGGGGAAGTGTCCGAGCTGCCGCCGACGAGCGAGGGCCTCGATCCATCCGTCGTCGGGCGGATCGTGGAGGGTTGGAGGGAGGCCAGGTACGAGGGTGTGACGCCCGAGCACCTGCCCCTCCTCTACCCCCCGGGCCCCGACGGCTTGAGCGTCGCTGAACTGGTCGAGCGGACCTCCTCCGGGGAGGAGACGGTTCGGGCACTGCTCGGGCAGCTCGAGCGCGGGGACTACCTCGACCTGTTTCCCGAGCCCCAGTCGGGCGGCCTGCAGGCGGCGCTGACACTGCGGGGCTTCGGTCTTGTGGATCAGACCGAGGAGTCCCTGCTGGCAGCTCTGCGCGAGCAGGGCGACGCCTCACAGCGGCGCTGAGCCAGGCCGAGCGCCCTCCGCGAGCGAATCGTAGGCATCCGGGCGCCGGGTCTCCAGGAAGGGGAACAGCTCGAGCCAGTCGCGGCGCTGGTCGAGGTCGAGCTCGGCGACCAGGACGGCCGGCTCGTCCCGCGGTGCCCGGACGAGCGTTCGGCCGTAGGGATCGCAGATGAAGGACGAGCCGTAGAAGGTGAGGGGGTCCTCCTTCCCGAACCGGTTCACCGCGACCATGAACATCCCGTTCGAAATCGCATTCCCTCGAATCACCCCCTCCCAGAGCGGCTGCGTGTCGAATCCCGGGTGATCCGGCTCGGAGCCGATCGCGGTCGGGTAGATGAGAACGTCGGCGCCCCGGAGGCTGTAGGCGCGGGCGAGCTCGGGGAACCACTGATCCCAGCAGGTGGGCAGGCCGAGACGTGCGTCGGCGAGCTCGAGCACCGGGTAGGGATCACCCTCCGTTGGGCCGGGGCGGAAGTAGCGATCCTCGTAGTAGCCGGCTGTGATCGGGATGTGCAGCTTCCGCGTCCTGGCGAGGAGCTCTCCGCCGGGCGAAACGATGATCGCGGTGTTGAAGCCCAGGCCATCGGGGCCGTCGGCTCGCTCGTACAGTGAGGCGTGGATGTGCGCCCCCGTCTCCGCTGCCATCGCGGCCGCGAAGCTGAAGGTCGGCCCGCCGGGAAGGTCCTCGGGGAGGGCGCCCACCGCCTCCGGGCCCGCTGCGTCCACGGCGAAGTAGCGGCTCAGGGTCAGCTCCTGCAGGCAGACCAGCTCGGCGCCGGCGGCGGCGGCCTGGCGGATCCCGGAGGAGAGCGCCTCGGCGTGCTCATCGGGGTCGGCGTGCCAGCGCTCCTGAACCGCTCCGATGCGCAACGGAGCTCGATCCGGCGGCCGGGTGCGGGCGGGGGAAACGGGAACCTCCGAGGCGGCAAGCAGTCGCGCCTGTTTGCTCATGGGCGCACTCTAGGCGCTCGAACGTCAGTACACGAATGCCGACAGCGCCTGCCCGATGCTCGACGCGGGCAGCGGGCCGAAGCGCAGCGTCCAGGCGCCGTCGAGCTCCTGGCGGAAGGTGTGCGGCACCGACGCCCGCTCGAGCTCTCGCTGATGCACCTGCGCTCGTTCGTAACCCGTCTCGCCCTGAAAGGACGCGTCGAGCCCGTAGCGCCCGTCGTCCACCGGCCAGATCGTCAGGCGATCCGGCACGGGACCGGCCTTTACGGGTAGAGGCGATGCGTCGGCCATCGGTCCCATCGTAAGGCTCGTGCGGTTGCTGACCGCCTTGCACTCTCCGGCGAGGCTAGTCTGGAGATGATCGCGCTGGTCGAATCCGATTCGTGTTCCCAGCCCAAACGACCCCCGGAGGTCCCAGATGCCCAGCATCACCGATCAGGCCCACCTTCCGAGCCTCGGCTCGCATGAGCGCATCGAGGTTGGCAACCAGCTGCAGGAGATGGTCGTCGAGCTCGTCGACCTCTCGCTGCTCGGCAAGCAGCTCCACTGGAGCGTCGTCGGACCCAATTTCCGCCCGCTGCACCTCCACCTCGACGAGCTCGTGGACTCCTGGCGCGAGCTGGCGGACACGGTGGCCGAGCGGGCCGTGGCACTGGGGCAGTTCCCCGACGGGCAGGCTGCGACGATCGCCGCCGACAGCCCGATCGACCCGGTCGAGCGGGGAGCGCTCAACGACGGGGAAGTCGTCGAGCTCCTGGCCGGGCGCCTCGCCTCCGTCGCCGAGCGCACCCGAGAGCGAGCCCAGCGGGTCAGCGAGCTGGACCCGGCCACCGAAGACGTACTGATCGAAGTCATCCGTGCGCTCGAGGAGCAGCTCTGGATGGTCCGCGCCCAGCTACCCCGTCTGAGCACGCGGGCGGTAGCCGGGGACCCCGCCTGAGCAGCTAGTCGCCGGTGGCCGAAAAGTGCTCGGGGTCCACGGGCCCGAGCACGCCGCCGACGAGCTTCAGCCGGCCACGGTAGCCCCGTAGCACTTCGATCAGCTGCCCCGGAGCGGTGACGTCCACCGCACCGCCCGGATAGGCGCTCGTCTCATGGTTGCTCAGCCCCGCCGGAGCGCTGAAGGCGCCGGCGGCGTTCAGCTGTAGCTGTTCGTAGTAGGTCCGGTAGCCGCTCGTCACGGCGCCGCCCCAGCCGTGCGTGGCGGCCCATTCGAGGATCGGGACGATCCACGTGGCGATCGGCTTCGATCGGGGGTTCCAGCTCGTCACGGGCGTCTCGATCAGGGCCGTCGAGGTGTATCTCGAGCCGGCTTCGAACGAGGCCGCCGATTCGCCCGAGGGAAGGATGATCCCGGCCTTCTTGGCTTCCCGGATCTCACGGCGGATTTCCGCGTCCGAGGGCGCCCCCGAGGCGATATGGAGCTTTCCTTCGGCGATGATTTTGTCCGAGCTGACGTCGATCTTCGCGGCGACGCTGTGGAGCTGCACCGGCGCACGGGCGGCCGTCGTCGTGACGGGCTTGCGGGCGTCCGTCCTCCTCTGGCGCGCCGCCGAGGATTCGCCGCAGCCACTCATCCAGATGGCGGCCAGCGCCAGTCCCACCGCCCCCGGCGCCCCGATCGATTTCATCCGGTTCAAGATAGGAGGAGTCTCCCACCCGCCTCGGCCCCAGCCGCCGGTCGGGGTGTCGCTCCTGAAACCACGCGACAAGTTATCGTCCGGAAAAACTACGGGTGGATCTCCCATGGCCGCTAGCGACACCTTGCCAAGAAAGAATCTCGTCCTCGCGGCGATGGTCTTCGCGGTCGCGATGACCTTCATCGATCAGACGATCGTCGCGATCGCGATCCCGAGCATTCAGAAGAACCTCTCCCTGACTCCCACCGGGTCGCAGTGGGTCATCAACGGCTACCTGCTCGCCCTCTCGGCCCTGTTCGCCTTCGGTGGTCGAATCGCCGACATCCTCGGACGCAGGCGAGTCCTCGTGATCGGCGTGGCCGGCTTCGCGGTCACCTCGGCATTCTGCGGTGCCACGCCGACCGGATCGCTCGCGGAGGCCTGGATCGTCACCTTCCGGGTCCTTCAGGGTGCTGCCGCAGCTCTGCTGTTCCCGGCCGCCGTGGGGATCGTCGTCGGCCTCGTTCCCCCTGCACGAGCGTGGCCGGGCGATGTCGATCTTCTTCGGGATCGCCGGCGGCCTGACGGCGATCGGCCCGATCGCCGGCGGCTATCTGACCCAGTGGACCTGGCGGTCGATCTTCTGGATCAACATCCCGGTAGCGATCATCGCCCTGTTCCTGATCTGGCGCTCGGAACTGGATGATGAGCGCCATCCGGCCCCGCTGGACCGCCGCGGCACTGTGCTCATCACGGCCGCCATGGGCCTGATCGTCCTGGGCCTGCAGCAGTCGGGCGCGTGGGGCTGGGGAAGCATCGCGACCTGGGGCTGCATCGTCGCAGGGTTCGTCCTGATGGCCCTATTCATCGACTGGGAGTTGAGAGTCCGGCACCCCCTGCTTCGACTGGAGATATTCCGCGACCGCGGGTTCTCCGTCGAGACAGCCGCCCTGGGACTCATGTCGGTCGTCTTCGTCCCATTCTTCTTCTTCGCCAGCGTCTACTCGCAGGTCTCCCTCGGCAAGACGGCCACCAACGCCGGCCTCTACATCATGTATTTCTTCCTGGGCTTCGTCGTCGGCTCGCTTGTCGGCGGCCGGATGCTCGACCGTCGCGGGGCCCGCCCGGCTGTCGTGCTCGGCGGAGCACTCGGCGCCATCGGCTTCTACCTCCTCGCCGGGAAACTCACGGACCTCTCGATGAACAAGCAGATCACCGATCTGATGCTTGGCGGCGCCGGGCTGGGCCTGATGACGACACCCGCCAGTACCGACGCGGTCAGCCGGGCGCCTCGCGCCAGCTACAGCGAGGTGACCGGGATAACCCAGACCGCCAGGAACTTCGGCGCCAGCCTCGGACTGGCGATCCTCGGCGCCGTTCTGATCAGCCAGACCAGGACGAACGTGACCGCCGCCCTGGCGCGCCACGGCGTCCCCAGAGCCGCCGCTGAGCGTGCCGGCTCATCGTTTGGCCCCGCGAGCGCCGGCGGTCACAGCTCCGGCTCCTCTCCGGCTCTGCTGCACGACGTGCAGCTTGCCTTCGCCCACTCGGTCCAGCCGGTCTTCTACGCGATGGCCGGCGTCCTTGCGGTGACCTTCCTGATCACCTTGGCATGGCTGCCGCGCGGCCGCCTCGAGACATCTCCCGACGCCGATCCCGCCCTCGCCGACCGGTTGGGAGGCGCCGGAGCAGCCGCGGAGGAGTCATGAGCTTCACCGCCGATCGGGTGAGGACGAAGTCGAGTCCGCTGTTCGTCTAGGACACCGTCGAGCGTTATCGCGCAGACGATCCTCGCGTCCGGCTCACGGGGACTTCGGGGCGCGCCGCGGGAGTCCCGCTGCGCTCTTCGCGATCTCGGCCGGATGGCGGATAACCCCGATCGTCCGCTCGAACAGGTCGGCCTGCGTTTCGATCAGTCCCGCCGTTTCCTGGAGGGCCTTCCCTGCAGCCGAGAGCGCCTCCGCCTGTCCACGCAGGGAGGCTCCGGTCTGCTCGAGCAGGTCGAAGACCGCGTCGAACGGAGCGGCGACCCTGCCGGCGAGATCCCTCTGCAGAAGCTGCTCACGGTCGAGCACCTCCTGCATCAGCTCGAGCTGCCTGCGCATCGCCGCCAGCACCTCACGGGGCATCTCCGCCCGGCCCCTCGCAGCGCTCGCCGAGGCGAGCAGCGACTCCACCACTCCACGCCACTCCTCCAGCAGATCCCGCCCGCTCAGATCAGACATCCGCAGATCCTCACGCATCGGGCGGCCGAGTGCATCCGTAGCCGGGCCCTCCTGTCGTGGAATCGGCTGCGTAGTTCTCCGCGAGCGCCTGTGGCAAAGCGCTCTGGACCTCGGGTGGCGCTGCGCCTACGCTCGGCGGACTCGGCCTAGGAGGGTCCATGAGGGATAGCTCTGCGCAGGTCCCACGCGTCCTTGCGATCGACGCTGGCGGCACGATGACGGACACGTTCATCGTCGACGAGCACGGCTCGTTCGTCGTCGGCAAGGCCCAGACGACTCCGGAGGACGAGTCGGTCGGGTTCATCGCGTCGGCGCGCGACGCGCTCGCGCAGTGGGGTTCGCACCCCCGAGCAGGGCTTCCCGGCGATCGTCTCGGGGATCTACTCGGGCACCGCGATGCTCAACCGCCTGCTCTCAGCGCCAGGGGCTGAGGATCGGCTGCATCGTCAACGCCGGCCACGAGGACTACCTGCGGCTCGAGCGCGGGATCCAGACGTACCTCGGCTCCTCCTACTCCGACCGCCTCCACCTGGCCACCCATTACCACAACGAGCCGCTGGTCCCGCGCGAGCGGATGAAGGGCGTGCGTGGCCGCATCGACGTGTTCGGCGATGAGGTGCTCCCGCTGCGCGAGCAGGACGCGCGCGAGGCCGCGAGCGCGCTGCTCGACGAGGGCGTCCAGGGCATCGTCGTCTCGCTGCTGTTCTCCTACCGCAACCCGGACACGAGCAGCGTGTGGCGGAGATCGTCGCGGAGGAGAAGCAGCGCCGCGGGCTCGACGGCGACGTGCCCGTGTTCCTCTCCTCGGAGCTCTACCCGATGCGCCGCGATCTTCCCCGGCTCAACTCGACGGTCATCGAGGCCTACGCCGCCGAGCCGTCGCGCGCGACGCTCAAGGCGGTCCGAGATGTCACCAAGCAGCACGGCGCGCCGTTCGAGCTGCGCGTGATGGCCGCGCACGGCGGCACCATCTCGATCGAGGCGAGAGAGCTCGGGCGCACGCTCGTCTCGGGCCCGATCGGCGGCGTCGTCGGCGGGCAGGCGCTCGCACAGCGGATGGGGCTGCGCAACGTCCTCTGCACGGACATCGGCGGCACCTCGTTCGACATCGCCCTGATCACCGACGGACGCTTCGAGATCACCCAGACCCCCGACATCGCCCGCTTCGTGCTGAACATGCCGCTCGTCCGGATCGACTCGATCGGCGCGGGCACGGGGTCGTTCGTGCGCGTCAACCCGAACTCCAACCGCCCCGAGCTCGGCCCCGACTCGGCGGGCTCGCGGATCGGCGTGTGCTGGCCCGAGGGGGGCCTGCAGACGGTCTCGGTGACCGACCTCAACCTCGTCCTCGGCCGCCTGAACCCCGACTACTTCCTCGGCGGCGAGGTCGACCTCGACGTCGAGCGCGCGCACGACGCCGTCGAGCGCCAGCTCGCGCGTCCGCTCGGCCTCGGCGTCGAGGAGGCGGCCGCCGGCGTGATCGAGCTGTTCGAGCAGACGCTCAAGAACGAGGCCGTCGGGCACATCCTCGGCAAGGGCTACTCGCCCGCCGATTACACGCTGCTCTGCTACGGCGGCGGCGGCCCGCTCCACGTCGCGGGCTACACCGACGGCGTCGACTACGAGGAGGTGCTCGTGCCCGCCTGGGCCGCCGGCTTCTCCGCCTTCGGCTGCGCGTGCGCGGACTTCGACTACCGCTATGACCAGACCGTCGACCTTCCGCTGCTGCCCGCGTTCGGCGAGGCTGAAAGGGCGGGGATCGGCGCGATGATCACGGCCGCGTGGCATGGGCTGCAGGAGCGCGTCGTGCTGGAGTTCGCGAAGTCGGGCATCGAGCGCGAGGCGATCCGCTTCACGCACGCGGTGCGCATGCAGTACTACGGGCAGCTCAACGACATCGAGTTCATCTCGCCGCACGCCGGCCCTCGAGAGCGCCGCGCAGGTCGATGAGCTGATCGCGACCTTCGAGGACGCCTACGCGAAGATGTACGCCTCCTCGGCGCGCTCCCCGGAGTTCGGCTACCTCGTCACGCACGTGATCGTCCACGGCACCGTCGACGTCGAGAAGCCCGCGCTGCCGCAGCTCGAGGAGGAACCCGGCACGCCGCCTCTGAAGGCTCGGCGTCCGGTTCACTGGGGACGCGCGAGCGGGCGAGGTTCGTCGAGACCGAGATCTTCCAGCTCGAGCCGATCGAGGCGGGCAACACCATCGAGGGGCCGGCGATCGTCGAGCACTCCGCGACCACCTTCGCGATCCCGCCCGGACGCCGAGCGCGGCTCGACGCGCACCAGATCTTCCACCTCACCGCCACGGAGGGAGCACACGATGGCGACCGTCGAGGCCGGCGCGCGAGCTCGAGCCCCGGGGCGGCATCGGATGGGACGGCAGGCGCCTCGAGGAGATGCTCGACGACTCCGAGCGCCTGTTCGCCGACACCGGCCACTACGGGGGCCTCGATCGGCTCGAGATGATGGCCTCCGATCCGATCGGCTACGAGAAGCTCTTCTCGCGGCTGCGCGGCGGTCTCGTCTCCGCGCGCGAGACCGCGCTGAACATCTCCGCCTCACCGATCGTCCGCGAGCTCGGCGAGCTGTGCTTCGCGCTGTACAGCCCCGAGGGCGACTCGATCGCTCTCTCGACGGGGATCATCGTCCACGTCCACACGATGTCCGACGCGATCAAGTGGATGGTCCGCAACGGCTACGAGGACAACCCCGGGATCCGGCCGGGAGACATCTTCGCGAACAACGACCCGACGATCGGCGACGTGCACAACGCCGACGTCCAGACGTTCGTCCCGATCTTCTGGGAGGGCGAGCTGCTCGCGCTGGGCCGGTGGCGTCACGCACGTCCTGGACATCGGCGCGAGCACGCCCGGCGGCGTGCCCGTCGGGCCGACGACGCGCTACGAGGACGGCATCGACCTGCCCTGCATGAAGATCGGCGAGCGCGACGAGCTCGCGCGCTGGCATCTCGAGCGCTGCAAGAAGCGCACGCGCGCGTCGGTCTACTACCTGCTCGACGAGCGCACCCGCCTGGCCGGCTGCCACATGATCCGCGACGCGGTCGAGCGCATCCTGCACGGAGGAGGGTGCCGATCGCTTCAAGCGCTTCAGCCGCGAGGTGATCGAGGAGGGCCGCCGCTCGTTCAAGTCCCGCATCCGCGAGATGACCGTTCCCGGGCCGCTACCGCTCGCCGGCGGGCTTCGACGCGGAGTTCGCCGACAAGGCCGCAGCTTCCAGCCCGCGCGCAGGCGGGACATCATCATGCACTCGCCCTTCGAGGTCCGGATCGGGGGCGACGGCACCTACGAGCTCGACTACGACGGCTGCTCGGCCTGGGGCTGGCACTCGATGAACTGCACGCCCTCCGGCATGCAGGGCGCGATCTGGGTGATGTTCACCCAGACGCTGATCTGCAACGACAAGGTCAACGACGGCGCCTACTTCGCGATCGAGACCAACTTCCCCGAGGGGACGATCGCCAACCTCGGCGACGCCGAGGGCTCGACGGCGATCGCGTGGGCCTTCCTGCAGCCGTCCTTCACGGGCTTCCCCCGGACGATCTCCCGCGCGCTGCAGTCGCGCGGGTTCATCGAGGAGGTCCTGGCCGCCTACTCGGTCTCCGGGAACGTCCAGCAGGGTGGCGGCATCGACCAGTACGGCAGCTCCTCGGCGATCATGAACTTCGAGGTCTCCGCCCAGGGGATGGGCGCCAAGTACGTGCTCGACGGGACCGACTACTGCGCCGCGATGTTCAACCCCGAGGGCGACATGGGCGACGTCGAGATGTGGGAGCTGATCTCGCCCTTCGTCTACCTCTCGCGCAGGATCAAGGCCTCCTCGGGCGGGGCCGGACGCCACCGCGGCGGCTCGAGCTTCGAGTCGCTGTTCATGGTCAACAAGACACCCTTCTGGGAGCTTCAGAACATCGGCACCGGGCGGGTGCTCTCCTCGTCAGGTCTGTTCGGCGGCTATCCCGGCTCGACCGCCTACATCCACAACATCCACGGCGCCGACCTGATCGAGCGCGCTCGGCGGGGCGAGGCCTACCCGGTCGCCGACGGTGACTTCGAGAGCCCCGCCCTGATGGAGATCCAGGGAAGCTCCCGCGACTACAAGCGCGACGGCATGACCCTGCTCGAGCCGTTCGCCAACGGCGACCTGTACCTGTCTGTCATGAAGGGCGGGGCGGGCCTCGGCGACCCCCTGCTGCGACCCCCCGAGCAGGTTCGCACGATGTCGAGGAGGGGCATCTGCTGCCCCGCTTCGCCGAGTCGGTCTACGGCGTCTCCGACCGCGAGGCCTTCCGCCGCAGGAGAATGGCGCGGGCTGTCCCCGTCCGCGACTGGGTCGCCCGGGAGCGCGAGCGGATCCTGGCACAGGAGTTCGCCCAGCCCGTGAAGGCCATGTACGCCGAGTCGATGCGGCTCTCCCCGCGCTGGGCGGCCGAGTACCGCGGCTTCTGGGACCTGCCGGAGGACTTCGAGTTCGACGTCGCCACTCCCACGGTCAAGGCGCAGCGCTCGCAGCCCGGCAAGTTCAGCCCGGATGCCGCGGCGGACGCCTTCCTCGCGGCCTCCGACCCTCAACCCGGCGAGGCTCGCCTCCTCGGCGCAGCCGCCGGAACGCTCGACGAGGAGACGCTCGCCGCGCTGCTCGAGGAACGCCTCACGCGGCGCGAGGTCAAGGAGATCCAGTCCGGCTACAAGGACGCCGACCGCTTCGAGAAGTGGCTCTCGGTCCTGCAGGCGCGCGTCCGCTACGAGGACCCGATCGTGCTTCCGGCGGGCGAAGGGCTGAACATCGTCCGCCGCCGATCCGACGGGGAGCTCGTCTATCGCTGCGACTGCGGGCACGACTTCTGCGCCCACAACCGCAACTGGAAGATGGACGCCGTGATCCATGTGCGCGAGACGGAGGAGGCGCTGCTGGAGATCTACCCGAAGATGGCCGGCCCCGACCCGGCGCTGCAGCAGATCCGCGAGTATCTGTGCCCCGGCTGCGCCCGGCAGCTCGAGGTCGAGGCGCTGCAGCCCGGATATCCGGTCGTCCACGAGTTCCTGCCGGACATGCTCGGGCTTCTACCGGGGCTGGCTGGGGAAGGATCTTCCGGCTTAGCGGACCGGAGCTCCTCCGAGGAGCGAGCCCCGAGCCCCTAACCTGATGCTCCGTGGAAGGCAGAGCCGCAATGAGCACTCCCGACGCCCTCGTCCTGGGTGGCGGCGGCATCCTCGGCGAGGCGTGGATGAGCGCACTGCTGACCGGCCTCGACGAGAGCGAGCATTTCCACGCGCGGGGCTGCGGCCTCTACCTGGGCACCTCCGCCGGGTCGATCGTCGCAGCGTCGCTGGCCACCGGGATCGAGCCGGGCTCGCGACTGGGACGGCTCCCCGAGCAACCGCCGCTCGATGGCGACGAAGCGGCCCCCGACCCCGGACCCGGCTGGCGCCCGCCCGATCTGATCGGGGGGCTCGGCGGCGCGGCCGCAGCCTCGCTGGCCTCGCTCGCGATCGGCTCGACCGCCAGCGGCGGAGCGCTGCTGCGCCGTGCGGCCCTCGGTCGCCTCCCGCGCGGCCGGCGCTCGCTGGGTGGCCTCGGCGCCGCGGTCGACAGGGCGGGAGCGAGCTGGGACGGGCGACTCCGGGTCAGCGCCGTGGAGATCGAGAGCGGCCGCCGCGTCATCTTCGGCTCGCCCGGCGCGCCGGACGTATCCGTCGGGCGCGCCGTCGAAGCGTCCTGCGCGATCCCGGGAGTGTTCGCGCCGGTGAGGATCGCAGAGCGCACCTACGTCGACGGGGGAGCCTGGAGCCCCACGAACATGGACGCCATCGACGTCGAGCCCGGCATGCTCATCGCCTGTCTGAACCCGACCGGCTCGATGCGCCCCAGCGTCGGCTCCGTCCTCGGCGCCCTCGGGTCGGTCTCACGCGGCGTCGCTGCGGCGGAGGCGCTGGCCCTCCGCCACCGCGGGGCCCTTGTCACGACGATCTCGCCCGACGAGGGCAGTTCGGCCGCGATGGGGACCAACCTGATGGACGGCACGCGCCGCTCGGCGGTGATCGCCGCCGGTCTCGCCCAGGGACGCAGAATCGTCCTGGACGAGCGCCACCGGGCCGCCTAGCCCGCTAGGTCCGCTGGAGCACGACCACCGGGATCCGGCGGTCGGTCTTCTCCTGGTATTCGTCGTAGGCGGGCCAGACCTCCGTCATCAGCCCCCACAGGCGCTCTCTCTCGGCACCCTCGGCGACGCTCGCACGGGCTCCGAACACCTCGTCGAGCACCTGCAACGTCACGACCGGTTCGGCCATCAGGTTCTCGAACCACGCGGGGTTCTCAGGCGCCCCGCCCTTCGAGGCGACCACGATGTAGCGGTCCCCGTCCACCCGGTGGATCAGGGGAGTCGTCCGCTGCTCGCCGGATCGTCTGCCCAGCGTCGTGAGCAGCAGGATCGTCGTCCCGCGCCAGTGGTAGCCCCGCTCACCCCCGGTCTCACGGTAGACCCGGACATGCTCAGCGAGGAACAGGTCGTCGTCGGAGGTGGTCATCGGCGCAGTCTAGCTCCTCTGCCCGGCGCCGATCCGCAGTACGAGCTTGCCCGTGTTCTGACCCCTGAACAGCCGCATCAGCGTCTCGCCGAAGGCCTCGACTCCCCCGTCGATGACTTCCTCGCGGGCCAGCAGCGACCCGTCGGCGAGCCAGCCGGCGATCTCCCGTGCGGCGTCGCCGTAGCGCCCCGCGTAGTCGAACACCACGAAGCCCGTCATCGTCGCCCGCTTGACCAGCAGCGAGAGGTAGTTGGCGGGACCGGCGACCGCTTCGGAGGCGTTGTACTGCGAGATCGCCCCGCAGATGACGATCCGGGCGCCTCGCGAGAGACGGGTCAGCGCCACGTCGAGGATCTCACCTCCGACGTTGTCGAAGAACACGTCGATGCCCTCCGGTGCCGCCCCCTTGAGCGAAGTCCGCAGATCGCCCGCGCGATAGTCCACGGCCGCGTCGAAGCCGAGGGCGTCGGTGAGCCACTCGCACTTCTCGGGGCCTCCCGCGATGCCAACGGAGCGGCAGCCGCGGATCCTCGCGACCTGCCCGACGAGGCTCCCCACCGACCCGGCTGCGCCCGACACGACGACCGTCTGACCGGGCTCCGGGCGACCTACGTCCAGCAGCCCGAAGTAGGCGGTCATTCCCGAGATCCCCAGGGCTCCCAGGTAGGTCTCAGGAGCCGCCAGCGAGGTGTCGATCGGTGTCAGGGCGCCCCCGTCCAGCAGCACGTACTCCTGCACGCCGGTGACGCCCGTCACCCAGTCGCCCACGGAGAAGCGCTCGTGTGCGGAGCTGACGACGCGCCCCACGCCGGCTGCGCGCATCACCTCGCCGATGCCCACCGGAGGCACGTAGGAGGGAACATCATTGAGCCAGCCGCGCATCGCCGGGTCGAGCGAGAGCAACTCGACGGCCACCAGCACCTGCCCGTCGGCCGGCGTCGGCCAGCGGCTCCTCGGTCATCTCCCACACCTCCGGCGTGAGCATCCCCAGCGGGCGCTCTGCCAGGCGTATCTGGTGGTTCACGTCGGTCATCTCGCTGCTCCTCTCGCTCGGTTGGTGTTCAGACCATGCCAAGGCCGCCGCTGACCGGAATGGTCGCGCCGGTGATGTATCGCGCATCGGGAGATGCCAGGAAGGCCACGGCGGCGGCGACCTCCTCGGCGGTGCCGGCTCGCCCCGCCGGAATCGCCCTGAGTGCCTGTTCCAGACGCTGCTCCCCCATCTGCTCGCGGGCCGCCTCCATCAGAGCCGTTTCGACCGGTCCCGGGGCGACCGCGTTGACGGTTATCCCGTGACGTGCCTCCTCGCGGGCGAGCGCCTTGCCGAAGGCGATGACGCCGCCCTTCGTGGCCGAGTAGACGGCCTGCCCGTGACCGCCCAGTCGCCCTGCCTCCGACGCGACGTTGACGATCGTCCCGCCGCCCCTCGCACGCATCCCCGGCAGGGCCGCGTGGGTGACCATCAGGACGCCTCGGAGGTTCACCCTCCAGAGGCGCTCCCAGCGCCCTTCGTCGCTGTCTGCGAAGGGACCGAACTCGTCGATCCCGGCGTTGTTGACGAGGATCCCCGGCGCGCCGAGGGACTCAACAACCCGGACGATGGCCGTGCTCACGGAGTGCCTCTCGCAGACGTCCAGCTCAACCGCCAGGCCGTCGAGCTCTGCCGCCAGGCGCGGTGCAGGCCGAGAGATCGAGGTCGCTGACCGCGACCTTCGCACCCTCGGATGCCAGACGCCTGCAGAGCGCCGATCCGATGCCGCCCGTCGCACCGGTCACCAGGGCAACGCTCCCCGCCAGCCGTTCACTCATCCCGGAAAGCTACATCCGGGCGAGCCCCGCCGCCTCCCGCGCCCCGCCGGCGTCAGTCGTCCAAGCAGAGGGGGCGCCCATTTCGACGGCCGTCCCTGCATTCGCCGAGCCGCAGGACAGACTATGCGTCGGCGTCGCACAGCCACATGGCACAGACACCTCACGCATCGACAGCGGAGCATTCTCAGGTGCCCCACCCGGGCGCCCCGGACTGCCGCGCCTGGAGTGGCCACGTGATCGTCTGCGGCCTGCGGGGTGTGGGGTTGAGAATCGTCGAGCAGCTGAACGCCGCGGGGGCGCGGGTCGTCGTCATCGACGAGGAATCGGACGCGCTGCTGGATCGCTCGATCGCGGCTCTGGGGGTGCCCCGGCTGAGCGGCTCCTGGCGCGAGCTGGAGACCTTCCTCAGCGCCGGCCTGGACGGCGCCGCGGCCGTCGCCTGCGTTCAGCGAGACGACCTGCAGGACTCTCGAGACAGGCCTTCTGGTCAACGAATTCCGCCCCGAGACACGGGTCATCCTCGGGCTCGACAACCCGGCGGTGGGCCGCGGCGTCGAAGGCGTCCTCGGCCCCGGCAGCGTGCTCGACATCGCCGGGCTCTTCGCCCCCAGCGTGATCGAGACATGCACGCGCGAGAACGCTCACCGGCTGAGCCTCGAGGGACACGAGTTCGCGCTCGCCGAAGCCGTCGTCGATCGGGCCTCGACGCTCCGCGAGCGTTTCGCAGACCTCGCGCCGATGGGACTCGCCGGGGCCGCGGACGGAAGCCTGCTGGTCTGCCCGGGCCGCGACACGGCGATCGCTCGCGGCGACCGGGCCTGGGTCTTCGGAACGATCGAGGAACTCGCGGCCGCGCGCCTCGTCGGCCGTCGGGGAGGGCTCTCCGGGCGTGTCGTCGAGCGGTCCGGGGCGCCCGCCACGCCCTGGAACCCGCTGACGGTGCTCGGCCGCCCCGATCGCTCGATGCTCGTGGTCCTGGCCGCCGTCCTGGGGCTGATCCTCGGCTCGACTCTGCTGCTGCACTTCGAGTACCACCACGGCGGGACCCACGAACACCTGCCGGTGCTCGATTCCCTCTATTTCACGGTCGAGACGATCTCGACGGTCGGTTTCGGCGACTTCTCCTTCTCGGGGCAGTCCGCCTGGCTCGAGGCCTACGGTGTCCTGCTGATCGTCCTCGGCGCGGCGATCCTGACGACGCTCTTCAGCCTCATCACGAACGCTCTTGTGCGCAGGCGGATCGACCAGTCGCTCGGGCGGGCAGGCGCCACACGGCTCACCTCGCACACGATCCTCGTCGGTCTCGGGGCGGTCGGGATGCGGGTCCTCGAGGGCCTGCTTGCCCGAGGACAGCGGGTCGTTGTGGTCGAGCGTGACGAGGGCAACCGCTACCTGAATCAGGCACGGGCGCTGGGCGTCCGCGTGATCGTCGGCGACGCGACCCTGCCGCGGACGCTCGAGCTGGTCAACCTCAAGGGCGCGGCGGCAGTGGCGATCCTGACGAGCGACGACCTGACCAATATCGAGACCGGTCTTGCCGTGCGGGATGCGCTCTCCGACCGGTTCGGCGAGATTCCCATCGTCCTGCGGGTGTTCGACACGGCCCTCAGCCAGCGTGTCCAGCGCAGCTTCCGCTTCCATCACGTCTGGTCGACATCGGCGATCGCAGCGCCATGGTTCATCGGTGCGGCGCTGGGCCTTGACGTGCTCTCGACCTTCTACGTGGATCATGAGCCCTTCCTGCTTGCCCGCTTGACGGTCGCGCAGCACGGTGGCCTCGCCGGCGTCGCGATGCAGGATCTCTCAGCGGAGATGCGGGTCGTGGCGATCCGCCGCGCCGGGGACACAGCGGGCCTTGAGCACCCACCGCGCAGGGACACCCGCTTCGCGCCCGGTGACCGGGCCTACCTGGCCGGCCCGAGCGAGGAGCTCCTGAAGGTCCTTCGCCGCGAGCAGCGCCAGACCTAGAGAGAACGGCAGGGGTGCTCAGAAGCGCCTGATCAGCCCGAGTAGACCCGCGAGAGGCTCTCGGCCACGCAGACCGGCTTCTCGCCGCCCTCGCGTTCGAACGTCAGCTCGGTCGTCAGCTGCGCGCCGCCGGGAATCTCCTCGACGCTCAGCAGCTTCGCGCGCATCCGGACCCGTCCGCCGACGGGCATCGGGGCGGGGAAGCGGAGCCGGTTGAGCCCGTAGTTGACGCCGAAGGCGAAGCCCTCGAAGCTGAACATGTCGTAGGAGAAGCGTGGCGCCAGCGAGAGCGTGTAGTAGCCGTGGGCGATCGTCCCGCCGAAGGGGCTCTCCTTCGCCCGCTCGACGTCGACGTGGATCCACTGGTCGTCGCCCGTGACGGCCGCGAACTGGTCGATCTTCTCCTGCGTCACCTCGAGCCAGTCGCTGACGCCGAGCTCCTTGCCGACATAGCCTTTGACCTCCTCGAGGCCGTTGAGGGTGAGCATTGGGGTGCTCCTCCTTCGATATGTGGCGGCGCGGCGGCCCGGCGGCCGGCGGATTCGCAGCGGCAGCCTACCGGCGCATGCCCGCCCGGCGGCGACCGGCAGGATGGCGCAGGAGATGCCGCCAGCAAAGCCACTAGGCTCCCGCGATGAGCTGGGTCATGGACTTCAAGGACGGCTCGCGCGAGCTGCGCGACCTGCTCGGCGGCAAGGGCGCCGGCGTCGCCGAGATGACGCGGGTGCTCGGCCCCGAGCGCGTCCCGGGCGGCTTCACGATCACGACCGAGGCCTGCGTCGCCTACATGCGCGCGAACCGGGAGTTCCCCGAGGGCCTCGAGGAGGAGGTTCGACTGGCACTGGCGCGACTGGAGCTGCTGGCCGGCCGCCGGCTCGGCGATCCCGATGCGCCGCTGCTCGTCTCGGTCCGCTCGGGCGCGCGCGAGTCGATGCCGGGCATGCTCGACACGGTCCTGAACCTCGGGCCTCAACGACGCGACCGTCGGCGGCCTGGCGGCTCGCTCGGGAGATGAGCGCTTCGCATGGGATTCATACCGTCGCTTCGTCCAGATGTACGGCAACGTCGTGATCGGGATCCCCGGCGAGCGCTTCCAGGAGGCGATCGCGGCCGCCAAGGAGCAGCGGGCGTCACCGAGGACACCGAACTCGACGCCGCCGCGCTGCGGGAGCTGACCGCCGAGTTCAAGAGCTTCTACGAGTTCCCCGAAGACCCTCGCGAGCAGCTTCAGCGGCGCGATCCGCGCGGTCTTCGACTCCTGGCAGGGCGAGCGGGCGATCGCCTACCGGCGCCTCAACCGGATCCCCGACGAGTGGGGCACGGCGGTCAACGTCCAGCAGATGGTCTTCGGCAACCTGGGCCCGACGAGTGGCAGCGGCGTCGCCTTCTCGCGCGACGAGGTGACCGGCGCCCCGAGCCCTCGGGGACTTCCTCGCCAACGCCCAGGGCGAGGATGTCGTCTCGGGCATCCGCACCCCCCGTCGACATCCGCGAGCTGCGCGAGTGGATGCCCGATGTCGATCGGCAGCTGCGGGAGATCCTGACGCTGCTCGAGCGCCACTACGGCGACATGCAGGACACGGAGTTCACCGTCCAGGAGGGCCGGCTCTACATGCTCCAGACGCGCAACGCAAAGCGCCCCGCCCAGGCGGCCGTGCGCTTCGCGGTCGACGCAGTCGCGGAGGGCCTGCTCGACCGCGAGGCGGCCCTGATGACGATCGACCCGGCGGCGCTCGACGCTCTGCTGCACCCCACATTCGATCCGTCAACGCCGCCTTCCGGGTGATCGCTCGGGGCGTCGCCGCCTCCCCGGGGGCCGCCAAGGGCGAGATCGTCCTGAGCGCGCCGGAGGCCGTCGAGGCGCGAGCCGAGGGCCGTGACTGCATCCTCGTGCGAACCTTCACCGAGGCCGACGACGTCAGCGGGTTCCACGCGGCCCGCGGGATCCTCACGAGCGAGGGCGGCAAGGCCAGCCATGCGGCCCTGGTCGCCCGCGGCATGGGCCGTCCCGCCGTGACGGGTGCCTCGGATGTCCAGATCGACCTGGCCGCCGGGGAGGTCCAGGATCGGCTCCCAGACGCTCCATCGGGGCGACCGGATCGCGATCGACGGAAGCCACGGGACGATCACGACGGACGACGTCCCGCTCGTCGAGCCCGAGGTCTCCGAGCACCTGCAGATCGTCCTGGGCTGGTGCGACGAGCTGCGGCGGCTCGGCGTCAGGGCGAACGCGGACACGCCCCTGGACGCCACCAAGGCGATCGAGCTCGGCGCCGAGGGGATCGGGCTGTGCCGCACCGAGCACATGTTCCTGGGCGAGCGCCAGCCGCTGATGGCGGCCGTGATCATGGCCGGCGACGACGCGACAGCGGGCCGAGGCGATCGCGCGAGCTGCGACCGCTGCAGGAGGCCGACTTCGAGGAGATCCTGACCGGGTCGTCGACGGCCGCCCGTGACCGTGCGCCTGCTCGACCCGCCGCTGCACGAGTTCCTGCCCCATCCCGAGTCCCTGCCCGAGGGCTCGCCCGAGCGGCGTCGCGTCGAGCAGCTGCAGGAGACGAACCCGATGCTCGGGACGCGCGGCGTGCGTCTGGGGCTCCTGTTCCCCGAGCTCTACGAGATGCAGGTCGAGTCGCTCTTCGCCGCCGCCGCCCGGGTGCCGGGCAGCCGATGTCGAGGTGATGGTCCCGCTGGTCGCCTACGAGCGCGAGCTCGAGCTGGTGCGCGGCATGATCACCCGGGTCGCCGACGCACAGGGCTACTCGGGCTACCTGATCGGCACGATGATCGAGCTGCCCCGGGCCTGCCTGCAGGCCGACCGGATCGCCGAAGGTGGCGGACTTCTTCTCGTTCGGCACCAACGACCTGACCCAGACGGCCCTGGGCTTCAGCCGGGACGACATCGAGGGCCGTGTCCTGGCCCGCTACATCGACGTCAAGATCCTCGACCGCTCGCCCTTCGAGACACTCGACACGCCCGGCGTCGGGCAGCTGATCAGGATGGGCGCCTGGCTGGGGCGCAAGACTCGGCCCGGAGCTGAAGCTGGGCGTCTGCGGCGAGCATGGCGGCGATCCCGACTCGATCGACTTCCTGCACAACTCGGGGATCGACTACGTCTCGTGCTCGCCCTACCGTGTCCCGATCGCCCGTGTCGCGGCGGCCCAGGCGGAGATCCGCTCGCGGGCTGCGGCGCGCTGCGCCTCCGGGGCAGGCTCGAGCAGCTCCGCGAGCGCGAAGGTCAGCTTGACGGCCGGCCGGCAGCCGACCAGCTCATAGCCCTGCTTGCGCAGCCCCTCGATCAGGCGCCGTGCGTCGGCGACCGTGCCGGTGTGGTGAACCTGGGTGGCGAAGATCTTCGCGCCGAGGCTGCGCAGGTCGAGCGTCCGCATCAGCTCGTACTCGCCGCCCTCGATGTCCAGCTTGAGCAGGTCGATGTGCTCGTCCCCCAGCTCGGCCATCAGCGATTGGAGCGAGCGCCCGGGACCTCCACGTAATCCTCTGATTCATACAGGCCCGCCGGCGAGACCGAGCGGCTGCTGGCTGTCGTGGGTGACCTGCATCCGAATCGGCCCGTCATGCGGGGCGACGGCCGCATGATGCGCCGAGAAGCGGCTCTCCCCCGCCCCCTCGAGCGGCCGCCAGCTCCACCAGGTCGGGAACCGCCTCGATCGCACGCACCGTCGCGTCGAAGCGCCGCGCAGCTCGAGGTCGAAGCTGACGTCGCCGCCGGCCCCGACCGAATAGCACGTCCAGGCGGGCTCGATCAGGCCGGTCGGCATCATCCAGCCGCCGTAGCTGCTGCCGATGTCCTCGAGTCCGGGCGCCGCGCGCCGGGCCAGCGCGAGATCCGGAACTCGAACCAGCGCCGCCGGAGCGCGCGGCGGATCTTCGCGGGGCGAAGCTTGCGCAGTGCGCCTGAGATTGGTGGTCGGCCGTCCATAGCGATGTCTGGCGCCCCCGACGCGATTGAGCTCATCGGCCCATCGTGGCCCAGCTACGACGGTACGCGCAATCAAACATCTGTCCGCGCCCGGTCTGCGGGCCGGCCGGACGAGCCGTCCGACCGGGAACCGCTCAGACGGTGGCAAAAGGGCTGACGAAGCGCAGGAACGGCTCGATCTCCAGGCCCGACCCGGTCGCCTCCTCGACCAGCGGGATCGTGTCGAGGCGGCGCCCGTAACGGTGCACCCGCCCGGCCAGCCAGCCCTGGATCGCCGTGACCTCGCCCTTTTCCAGGTCCCCCGCACGGGGGCCGATGTCTCGCTCCATCGCCTCCCACAGCTGAGCGGCGATCAGACAGCCGACCGCGTAGCTGGGGAAGTAGCCGAAGCTGCCCCCGCCCCAGTGGATGTCCTGCAGGCAGCCGAGCGCGTCGGAGGGCACCTCGATGCCCGAGCAGCCGCCTGACGCCTTCCCGCCAGGCTCCCGGCAGATCCGCGACGGCCAGGTCGCCTTCGATCATGGCCAGCTCGAGTTCGAAGCGCAGAACGATGTGCAGCGGGTAGGTCAGCGGGTCGGCCGAGACGCGGATCAGCGACGGTTCGACCGCGACCAGCGCCCTGTGGAGCTCGCCGGCGCGACGCGAAAGCCGGCGTCGGCGAGGTCTGCCGCCAGCACCCCCGCGAAGGCCGGGATGGCGCGCGACGTGGTTCTCCCACAGCTTGCTCTGGGACTCGTGGATCGACATCGAGGTGCCGCTGCCGAGGTTCGTCCGCTGCAGTGCCGGGTCTACCTGGCGCTCGTAGAGGGCGTGGCCGTACTCGTGCAGGGAGCTGAGCAGCGACTCGATCCCGCCGTCGTCGTAGCGGGTCGTGACACGCGTGTCCCGCGGACCCATCCAGGCGGTGAAGGGGTGCGCCGAGACATCGACCCGCCAGCTGGCTCTCATCGACGCCGATCCGCTTCAGGGTCGCCGTGACGGCCCGCTGCTGAGCCTCGGCCGGGACCGCCGGCTCGTCGACCGGCGCGCGGTCGCGCGACTCCTCCGACGAGGGCCGTCAGCCGACCCGGAGAGCGAACCGAACAGGCTCCGCAGGTCCCCGGCCCGCAGACCGAAGTCGTAGTCGTCGAGAAGCGCCTGATAGAGCCCCGTCGCCCGAGCCGTTCTGATGGCATTCGCCGTAGGCCCGGGCGAGCTCGACGTTGCGCGACAGTGCCGGGGCGAACGAGACTGAAGTCGTCCGCCGCCGCGGGCGATCCGCCAGGCCTCCTGCCCGTCGGCGTGGGCCTCGGAGAGCTCGGCCGCCAGATCGGCGGGCACGCGCCGCGCACGCTCCCAGTCCCGTCGGGCCAGGCGGACGATGTCCCGGTCGACGTCCTCGAGCTCCATCTCCTCGAGCGCCGCAGAGCCATTCGCCGATCTCCTCGGCGGTCGCTCGTTCGTGGGTGATCCGGGCCAGCGTGCCGAGCACATGGCCGCGGCCGGCGGCCCCCTCGCCCGGCATCATCACGAGCTGATCCCACGATGCGAGCATCTCCAGCGAGGACAGATCGACCAGCTCGGCCAAGCGTCTTCGGAGCTTCTCGAGGGGCGTCACCCCGGAAAGCCTATGCCCTGCAGTGGCGGCGCCCCTCGACGGTCAGGCGCTTGCTCCTGCGGCGGCGGGCTGTGTCAGCTTGATCAACCCCGCCCCCGGCGCGCCCGCGAATCACGTCCGAGGCCCGCTCGGCCAGCGCGATCACGGGGGCATTCGTGTTCCCCCGCGGCACCGTCGGCATCACCGAGGCATCGACCACCCGCAGGCCCTCGAGGCCGTTGACGCGCAGCTGCATCGTCGACGACGGCCGCCTCGTCGGTTCCCATCCGGCAGGTGCCGACGGGGTGGTAGATCGCGAAGGTCGTCTTCGCGACGTGCGCGCGCAGATCCTCACGGCTGTCTCCGGCGGGGACGTTGAACGGCTCGGCGGCGTAGGGCGCCATCGCGGGCTGGGCGCAGATGTCCAGCGTCCGGCGCAGCCCGGCGATCATCCGATCCATGTCGTCGCCCTCGCTGTAGAAGGCGTTGTGGACGATCGGCTTGGCCGAGGGGTCGTTCGAGGCCAGCCGGACCGAGCCGCGGCTGCGCTGTGTCAGCAGGCACGGCGAGACCCAGATACCGTGGGCCTCGGGATCGCTGAGGCCCTTCGTCGACGATATGCACGGGCGCGAAGTGGAACTGGATGTCGGGCGCCGCGGCACCCTCCTCGACGCGGATGAAGCCGCCGGCCTCGGCGAGGTTCGAGGTGAACGGGCCCGTCTGGGTCGCTTCGAACTCTTCGAGCGCGGCCGGCTCGAGGGCCAGCAGCAGGCTCTCGGGCTCGGGGGTCGTCCAGACGAGCTGGGTCGCGGGGTGGTCGGAGAGGTTCGCACCGACAGCCGGCTGGTCGAGCAGCACCTCGATTTCGCGCATCATCAGATGTTCGGCGGGCCCGACGCCCGAGAGCATCAGCAGCTGCGGCGAGTTGTAGGCGCCGCCGGAGAGGATCACCTCGCGCTCGGCGCGGAACTCCTGCGCCTGCCCGAGCCGGCTGGCCAGGACGCCGACGGCGCGGGTGCCCTCGAAGAGGATCTTCTGGACCTGCATGTAGGGCATCACGGTGAGATTTGCCCGCTCCATCGCGGGGTGCAGGTAGGCGACGGCGGCGCTGGCCGCGCATCCCGCCTCGCTGGGTCACCTGGTAGAGGCCGACGCCGTCCTGGGATGCGCCGTTGAAGTCGTTGTTGCGCGCGAGGCCGGCCTGCACCCCCGCGTCGACGAAGGCCTGGGACATCCTGTTTCCGGAGCGGGGTTCGGAGACCGGCAGCGGCCCGCCGGCGCCGTGGAACTCGTCCGCGCCACGCTCGTTGTCCTCGGAGCGGCGGAAGTAGGGGAGCAGATCCTCATAGGCCCAGCCGGGGACGCCCCATTCGTCGTAGTCGAGGCGGTTGCCGCGGATGTAGACCATCGCGTTGATCGAGGAGGAGCCGCCCAGAACACGTCCGCGGGGAAGCGTGATGCGGCGGTTGTCGCAGTGCTCCTCGGGCGCGGAGTGGATGTCCCAGTCGACCTCCGTGGAGCCGAGCTGCAGGTAGCCCAGCGGGACGTGGATGTTCTCGTTGGTGTCCGGCGGCCCGGCCTCCAGCAGCAGGACCTTCACGTCGGGGTCCTCGGTGAGGCGCGCAGCCAGGACGCATCCGGCCGATCCTGCGCCGACGATCACGTAGTCGTACATCTCTGAAGCTCCCCTCTCGTGCGTTTCCCCTGCGGCGAAGATAGCGCAAGCATGCCGCGCAGGATCAGGCAGGCGCGGGCTCAGCCGGCTCCCCGGGAGCGGCTGCACGCCGGCGGCCGCGTAGGCCTCGGGAGCGTCGAGCGTCTCAGCCGCCAGCAGCGCGCGGGCCAGGCTCTCGAGCTGCTCGCGGTGCTCGGTCAGGAGCCTCGTGACCCCGCCGTGGGCCTCTTCGACGATCCGCCGCACCTCTTCGTCGAGCAGCCGCTGAGTCGTCTCCGAGGTCTCGCTGGCGCCCGGGAAGAAGGGCCCCTGCCCGTCCGCGGGGAGCACGGCGATCGGTCCGATCGCCTCGCTCATCCCCCAGCGTGCCGACCATCTGGCGGGCGATCTGGGTGAGCTGCTGGATGTCGGACTCGGCGCCCGTGGTGATCGTGTCGTAGACGACCTCCTCGGCGACCCGTCCGCCGAGGGCGACGCGGAGCTTCGCCTGGAGGTCCTCGAGCGAGTAGGAGACACGGTCGCTGTCGGGTGTCGAGAGGGTGACCCCCAGCGCCATGCCGCGGGGGATGATCGAGACCTTGCGCACCGGGTCGGCGCCCGGGGTCAGCATGCCGACGAGCGCGTGGCCGGCCTCGTGGTAGGCGGTCCGCTCGCGGTCGGCCGGCGAGAGCAGGATGCCGCGGGGGGAGCCCAGCATGATCTTCTCCAGCGAATCGGTGAGGTCGGCCATCTCGACCTTGGCGTGTTCGCGGCGGGCGGCGAGCAGGGCCGCCTCGTTGGCGAGGTTGGCGAGATCCGCGCCGACCATCCCGGGCGTGCTGGCCGCGATCGCGCCGAGGTCGACGTCCTCATCCAGCGGGATCGAGCGGGTGTGGACCCGCAGGATCTCCACCCGGCCGTCCCTGTCGGGCGCCTGAACGGCGACGCGGCGGTCGAAGCGCCCCGGCCGCAGCAGCGCCGAGTCCAGCACGTCGGGACGGTTGGTCGCGGCCAGCACGACGACCGCCTCGGAGCTCTCGAAGCCGTCCATTTCGGTGAGGATCTGGTCGAGCGTCTGCTCGCGCTCGTCGTTGGCCCCGCTGACCGCCACCGAGCCCTGGCGGGAGCGGCCGATGGCGTCGAGCTCGTCGATGAAGATGATCGCCGGCTCGGCCTCGCGGGCCTTCGCGAACAGGTCTCGGACGCGCGAGGCGCCGACGCCGACGATCGCCTCGATGAACTCCGAGGCGGAGATCGAGAAGAAGGCCGCATGTGCCTCTCCGGCGACGGCCCGGGCGAGCAGCGTCTTGCCGGTGCCCGGGGCGCCCGAGAGCAGGACGCCGTGGGGCATCCGCCCGCCCAGGCGCCCGTAGCGCTCGGGGGTGCGCAGGAAGTCCACGATCTCCGAGAGCTCGGCCTTGGCCTCGTCGATGCCGGCGACGTCGGCGAAGGTGACGCGGATCGTCTCGGGGTCGATCCTCCGCGCCTGGGATCGGCCGAAGCTGCCGAGGGCACCCATCCCGCCGCCGGCTTTGGCGGCGCGCCGGGCAAGCAGCACGAACAGGCCGACGATCAGCAGCGTCGGGCCGAATCCGAGCAGCAGCTCCGCCAGCAGCGACTGGCTGGTGCTCGTCGATTCGGCGTTGATCTCGACCGCCTTTTCCTCGAGCAGGGCCGACAGCGCGCCCCCGTTCCAGAAGCTCGGGACCTGGGTCGCGAACAGCTTCGTCGGCGTCGGCATCCTTCTTGCTCGGCGGGTAGCGGAGCTTTTCCTTGAAGTGACCCTGGACGGTGTCGCCCTTGGTGTTGACCGAGCTGACCTTCCCGGCCTTGACCTGTTCGAGGAAGTAGGGGCTGAAGGGGACGGTGACGCGCGGTTCGCCGCTGGAGGGCTGGAAGAACAGGACCGACAGCCAGTTGATCGCCAGCAGGGCGAGGACGAAGTACAGGAAGGCGGGCCGGCGATGCGGCGGGGCTTGCCGCTGCGGCGGCCTGCTCGGGCATCCCGCGCCCGTCGGGCGCCGGCGAGACATGCCAGCCGCGCTTGTCTCGCGGAAGCGGCGGGTGCGCGTCGCCGCGGCTCAGGGACTCGCGCTCTGGCTCCTCGGGCACCCGAGGGATGCTAGCCCCGCCGGAGCACCCGGGCACCGCGGGCAGGCGCCATGCGCGAATATCGCAGGCGAGTGCAGGGCACCCAGCATCTGGACGGCAAGGAGTACGAGCGCGAGCTGCTCAGGCTGCAGACGGAGCTCGTCTACATGCAGGAGTGGCTCGTCATGCACCGGCAGGCGCCTGGTGGTCCTCTTCGAGGGGCGCGACACCGCCGGCAAGGACGGGGTGATCAAGCGGATCATCGCCTACCTGAACCCCCGCACCTGCCGCGTCGTGGCGCTGCCGACGCCGAACGAGCGCGAGCAGTCGCAGTGGTACTTCCAGCGCTACGCGGCCGAGCTCCCGGCGAAGGGCGAGATCGTCCTGTTCAATCGCAGCTGGTACAACCGCGCCGGCGTCGAGCGGGTGATGGGCTACTGCACACAGGAGCAGTACGAGGAGTTCCTGCGCTTCACGCCCCAGTTCGAGCAGTCGCTCCAGAACGAAGGGATCACGCTCGTCAAGTACTGGCTCTCCGTCAGCGACTCCGAGCAGGAGCACCGCTTCCAGAAACGGCTGACCGACCCTCGCAAGCGCTGGAAGTTCAGCCCCGTCGACCTGCAGGCGCAGGGCCCGCTGGGTCGACTACGCCGAGGCCAAGGACCGGATGTTCGCCCGGACCGACACCGATCACAGCCCCTGGTACGTCGTCGAGGGCGACGACAAGCGCACGGCTCGCCTGAACCTGATCAGCCACCTGCTCTCGCTCCTCCCCTACGAGCACCTCGATCCGCCCAAGCCGGTCAAGCTGCCCCAGCCGCCAGAAGCGCGAGTACGAGCGGCCGCCGCGCGACAGCCAGCGCGAGGTCCCCGTGCGCTACGAGGTCAGCTGACCGTGATCCGAAGCGCAGGGGAAATCGCGGCTCAGGGGTAGGGTCAGCCCATGGACCATCACTTCACCGGCCCGCGCTACACCGTCGGGATCGAGGAGGAGCTGATGATCCTCGATGCCGACTCGCTCGATCTGGCCAGCGCGATCGACAGGATCATGGCCGCCGGACCCGCCTCCGATCAGATCAAGCCGGAGCTGCTGGAGTCGGTACTCGAGATCGCGACCGCTGCCCTGCTCATCGATCGCCGAGGCCGGCGCGGAACTGATCGGCGCTGCGCGCCGAGACGAGCCGCCGAGCGCGCGGGGCGGGCCTCGAGATCGGCGCGTCCGGAACGCATCCGTTCGCGCGCTGGGAGGACCAGCGGGTGGTCAGCGACGACCGCTACCGCGGCCTGATCCGCTCGCTCGGCTTCGTCGCGCGCCAGGAGCTCGTCTTCGGCATGCACGTCCACGTCGGCATGGCCGACCCCGAGGAGACGATCGCCGTTGCCAACAACCTGCGCCCCCACGTCCCGCTGCTGATCGCACTGGGCGCCAACTCGCCGCTGTGGCGGGGCGAGGAGACGGGCCTGATGTCCAGCCGCGTGCCGATCTTCAGGGCCTTCCCCCGCGTCGGGCTGCCGCCGCTGTTCGGCGGCTGGGAGGACTTCAGCCGCCGCGTCGAGATGCTCTCCGAGGCGGGCGTGATCGAGGACTACACCTACCTCTGGTACGACGTGCGGCCCCACCCGCGCCTGGGGACGATCGAGATCCGCGCGATGGACAGCCAGACCCGGGTCGAGCACACGCTCGCCCTGGCGGCCCTGGTGCAGTCGCTGGTCAAGCTGCTGACCGAGGAGTTCCAGGCCGGCGGCGAGATCCTCGACCCGCCGTGGGAGCTGCTCGACGAGAACCGCTGGCTGGCCGCGCGCCACGGGCTCGAGGCCGAACTGCTCGACCCTCGAGACCGGTCAGCGACGAGGGTGTGCGCGACGCTGACCCAGGAGCTGCTCGGTCCGCCTCGAGCCGCACGCCCGCGAGCTCGGCTGCACCGAGGAGCTCGCCGGCATCTCGGAGCTGCTGCGCGCCGGGAACGGCGCGCTTCGCCAGCAGATGGTCTTCGAGGCCAACCATGACCTGCGCGAGCTGGTCGGCGAGATCGTCGAGCGGACCGCTCCGGGCACCCGGGGCTAGGCCCCGATGGCGGGGCCCTTCGTCCACGAGCTGCGTGTCCGCTACGGCGAGTGCGACCCCCAGGGGATCGTCTTCAACGCCAACTACCTGATGTATTTCGACGTCGCCTTCACCGAGCTCTGGCGCGCCGGCGTGGGGCCATGGCAGGAGATGGTCGACGCGCGGCGTCGATGCGGTCGTGGCGAACGCCAACATCGACTTCCGCGCCCCGGCCCGCTTCGACGACGTGCTCCAGCTCGAGGCCCAGCGTGACCAGGCTCGGCAGCACGGCGATCACGACCGAGATCGACGTGATGCGAGACGGGGAGCTGCTCGTCGCGGGCCGCCTGCGCCACGTCTGCGTGGCGACGAGACACCTGGCTGAAGACGGACATTCCCGACTGGGTCCGCGAGGGCCTGCGCCCGTTCGCGGCCGAGGACGCCGGAGCTCCGGCCGGAGCGTCCGCAGCCGGGGCTAGCATCCCGGTCGAGGACGCTCCCAGCCAACTCCCAGGTTTCCCACAGGTCCGCCCACGGCCGGGCGCGATTCTGGCTCACATGGAAACCCAGGACGCAAGGAGGAACCTCTTGACCATGCCGATCGAACAGGAGATCCCGGTCCAGGACGAGACCGCGGGCAGCCGCGTCCTCGTCGTCGATGACGAACCCAACCTCGTCGAGGTCGTCTCGATGGCCCTCCGCTTTCAGGGCTTCACCGTGGAGACCGCCTCCTCCGGCCGCGAGGCGATCGCCGCCGTCGCCGCCTTCAAGCCGCATCTGATCGTCCTTGACGTGATGCTCGGCGACATGGAGGGCTTCGAGGTCGCCCGCAGGCTCGGCGCCCAGCGCTCGGGCGTGCCGATCATCTTCCTGACGGCCCGCGACTCGACCGAGGACAAGGTCCGCGGCCTCAGCGGCGGCGGCGACGACTACATGACCAAGCCCTTCAGCCTCGAGGAGCTGCTGGCTCGGATCCGCACGATCCTGCGCCGCACCGGGCAGGCCCAGGCCGACACGGGCGTCCTGCAGTTCGCCGACCTCGAGATGGACGAGGAGTCGCGCGAGGTCAGGCGGGCGGCGCGATCATCGACCTGACCGCAACCGAGTACCGCCTGCTTCGCTACCTGATGCTCAACCCGCGCCGTGTGATGACGCGGGCGCAGCTGCTGGATCACGTCTGGAACTACGACTTCGGGGGCGACGGAAGGGTCCTCGAGACCTACGTGAGCTACCTGCGCAAGAAGCTCGATGCCCACGGCCCGTCGCTGATCAGGACGGTCCGGGGGGTCGGCTACGGCCTGCAGGCTCCGCCCGCCTGATGCAATCCCTGCGGGCCCGCCTGCTGCTCAGCGTCCTTGCGCTGGCCGCCATCGGGATGGTCGCGGTCGGCGCCGCCACCTACGCGGAGCAGCGCTCCTTCCTCGCAAGCCGGGCGGACCAGCAGGCCAGACTCGGCCGTCGGCGCGATGTCCCAGGCGCTCGACAACGCCGGCCTCGTCCCGCGCCGAGCCGACGGCAAACCCGAAACCGTCGGGCGAGGAGTCGAACGAGGCCACCCAGAAGAACGAGTCCGAGAAGCCAGGCGCGCCCGGGGAGAACCAGGACCAGACCCCCGGTCAGGGCCAGGGCACCCCGCGCGGCGGCGGGGGGCCCGCCGCGAGCCAGCCGCTGCTGCCCCCGGGCACCTACGGCCAGCGCCGCGAAGCCTCCGGACGCGTCATCGGCTCATCGACAGTTCAACTACAGCACCAGCGAAACCGTTCCTCCGGCGCCGAAGCTCCCAGCCAGCGTGCCGCTTGAATCAACTGATCACCGTCGACGCGACAGGCTCCTCGGACCTGCACTACCGCGTCTACGCTCAGAAGGATCCCGAGGACACCGGCATCACCGTCGTTGCGGTACCGCTCAGCGACGTCGAATCGACACTCCACCGACTGCTCATCGTCGAGGCCCTCGTGATCGGCGGGGCTCTGCTCGTGCTGGGCCTGTCGGCGTTCTTCGTGGTCAAAGTCGGCCTGCGCCCGCTCACCCGGATCGAGATCACCGCCGGCCAGATCGCAGCGGGTGACCTCTCGCGGCGGGTCGAGCCGGCGACGAGCAAGACCGAGGTCGGCCGTCTCGGCCTGGCCCTCAACGCGATGCTCGAGCGCCTGGAGCAGGCCTTTGCGGCCCGCACCGCCAGCGAAGAGCGGCTGCGCCGGTTCCTGGCCGACGCCTCACATGAGCTGCGAACACCGCTGGCTTCGATCCGCGGCTACGCGGAGCTGTTCAGGATGGGCGCCACCAACGGCCCGCAAGAGACCGAGACGGCGATGCGCCGGATCGAGGAAGAGTCCAAGCGGATGGGCATCCTCGTGGAGGATCTCCTGAGCCTGGCCCGCCTCGATGAGGGACCCGACCGCCCTCCCGAGCTGCTCGACGTCGCCGTGCTCGCCCGCGACGCAGTCGGCGGACGCCCGGGCGACCGCCCCGGACAGAGCGATCGAGCTGCGTGCGGACGCGGCGGCCGTCATCACGGGTGACCCTCTGGGTCTGCGCCAGGTGCTCGCCAACCTGCTGCGCAACGCGATCATCCACACCCCTGCGGGGAGCGACGATCGAGGTCTCTGTCGACCCGGAGCCGGCCTGCGTCACGCTGCGCGTGCGCGACCACGGCCCGGGTATTCCCGCCGGAGGCGCGCAAGCAGCTGTTTGAGCGCTTCTGGCGTAAAGAGATCGGCCGTGAACGCGGCCGCGGCGGGGCCGGGCTGGGACTGGCGATCGTCGACGGCGTCGTCTCGGCGCAGGGAGGCAGCGTGAGCATCAACGACACGCCCGGCGGCGGCGCGACCTTCGAGGTGCGCCTGCCGAGAACGCCTCCCGCGCCCGAGGCGGCCGACGAGCAGGCCGCGCGCCACCTCTTAGCGCGCGCTTACCAACCGGTTAGCGACCCTTCAGTGACCGCGCGCGAGAGTGGAGCCTCCCGACAGCACGGAGGTCGATCCCAGATGCGCCGCCAACACCTCATACCCCTCATCGCCAGTGCCCTCGGGGGAGTCATGGCGGCCGTCGTGGTCCTCCTGGCCCACCCCTTTTCAGCCAACCAGAAGCATGTCCTCACAACCGTCTCGGGCACCCGCGCGTACGCCTCACTGAGGAGCTCATCCACCTCGACGGCCAGCGCGATCTATTCGACCGCTGCTCCAGGCGTCGTCTCGATCCGAGCCGCAAGCACCTCGGGGCAGGGTGGCGCAGGCGGTTTCCCAGGCGTCGAAAGCCAACCCTCGCGGGTCGCCACGGGCAGCGGGATCGTCCTCAACAACAGCGGTCAGATCCTGACCAATGAGCACGTCGTCGACGGCGCAGCTTCGATCACCGTGTCGCTCGACGGCAGCAGCTCGAAGCGCCGGACGGCGACCGTCGTCGGCGAGAGCCGCGCCCTGGACCTCGCCGTGCTGAGGATCGACGCCTCCGGGCTGAAACTCCACCCGCTGACGATCGCGCCATCCTCGACGGTGCAGGTTGGCGACCCCGCCTTTGCGATCGGCAACCCGTTCGGCCTGAACTGGACGCTCACCACCGGTGTGATCTCTGCCCTGAACCGTCAGATCAAGGCCCCGGACGGGTCGGCCATCGCCCACACGATCCAGACGGATGCGGCCCTCAACCCCGGTAACTCGGGTGGTCCGCTGCTCGATAGCTCCGGCGCCGTGATCGGCGTCAACTCGCAGATCGCCTCGGCCACGACGACCGTCAGCGGCGATGCCGGTTCGAGCGGCGTCGGCTTCGCGATCTCCTCGGACGTCGTCAGCAGCTACCTCAAGGGCCTCGGCGTGAAGTTCTGAGCGGCTCCCCAGCGCCCACTCACAAATTTCACAGGATTGACAGCTTTGATTCCCTCAATGAGCCTCTCCAACGCCACCACGCTCGTCACGACGACGGGGCCTCACCTGTTCTGGATCACCAGCCGGGCCGCCGGGATCGTGGCCCTGATCCTCTCCAGCGCCAGCGTCTGCATCGGTCTGCTGATGGGTCGCCGCTTCAGGGGCGTCAGCGGACCGGACCTGCGTGTCACGCACGAGGCGCTGTCGCTGGCCACCCTCGCGGCGCTGCTGGTACACGGCCTGGCGCTGCTCGGCGATGGATTCCTGAATCTCAGCGTCACCGATATCGCCGTTCCCTTCGCGAGCACCTACAAGACGCTCTGGACGAGCACCGGGATCATCGCCTTCTGGGCCCTGGCCGTGCTGGGCCTCTCCTACTACGCCCGTCGCTGGGTCGGAGTGAAGCGGTGGCGCAAGCTGCATCGCTTCACGGCTCTCGCCTGGCTGCTCGGGATCGTCCATTCGCTGGGCGAGGGAACCGACGCGGGCCAGACCTGGTTCCTCGCGATGACGGCGATCGTCGTGGTGCCCCCGCTGATCCTGCTTGCCACCCGCCGGCTGGGCGGATCCTCAGCCACCAGCCCCCTCAACCCAATCCAAGCGCGAACGGAGTGAACATGCAGCCCAAGGAGCCCACCACCCCGCCCCGCCCCTCCGGTGCGAGCCGCGCACTCGAGGGCAAGGCGCTTGCCGGCGCCAAGCGCGAGCAGATGCGCCTCCGGGCAAGCCGGATCAGACAGACGATCGCCCTCACCGCGGCGGGCCTGTTCGCCGCCGCCTTCCTGGGCGTCTATGTTCAGCTCGCCTCTGGACACGACCCGGCCCTCGCCGCCGTCCGCGGTGAAGCGGAGCAGCACCGAAGGGGAAGCCGAAGAAGAATCGGGCACGAGCGCCGGGGAAGAAAGCGCGAGCGCCTCCGCAGAATCCGAAGAAAGCTCGCCGTCCTCCGTGACCACCTCCCAGTCATGAGCGACGAGGCGATCGAGCGGTTCGAGTGCTTCGGCGGCACCTGCGTCGTGCTCGTGCAGGGCGACGGCCCCGCGGGCAGCGCACACCAGGCCGCCGCCCTGGCCCGCGAACAGCTGCTCGAATGGCACACGCGGTTCTCCCGCTTCATCGCCGACAGCGAGCTCTCACGGCTGAACCGCGACCCGCGCGCGGCGGTGCCGGTCAGCCCGCTGATGGCGCGGCTGGCCCGCTCGATCGCCGACGCCGGCGATATCACCGGCGGTCTCGTCGACGGGACACTCGTCGGGCAGATCGAGCAGGCCGGCTACGACGAGGACCTGACAGGCTCCGTGGAGCTCGCCCGAACGCTGGCACTCGCCCCGCCGAGGCGCGCCGCCCGGGCGGGCTCGCAGAGGCGCTGGCGCGAACTGCGGATCGACCCGATCACCGGGACGCTCCTGCGGCCTCCCGGGCTGAAGCTCGACAGCGGGGGCCTGGCCAAGGGGATGTTCGCCGATGTCCTCGGCGAGTGGCTGTCAGGCCACCGGAGCTTCGCCGTCAACTGCGGCGGGGACCTGCTCGTCGGCGGCACGGGCGGCGCCGCCCGGGCGATCGAGGTGCAGAGCCCCTTCGACGGCTCGATCCTGCACGTCTTCGAGGAGCGCAGTGCCGGAGTCGCGACGAGCGGCATCGGGCGCCGGAGCTGGATCGGCGCGGATGGGCGCCCGGCCCACCACCTGCTCGACCCCTCGACGGGCAGTCCGGCCTTCACGGGCATCGTCCAGGTGAGCGCTCTGGCTCCGACCGCCCTGGTCGCCGAGGCCCGCGCCAAGGCCGCCGTTCTCGCCGGGCCGCTGGCGGCCAGGCGCTGGCTCCCCCAGGGCGGCGTGATCGTGCTGGAGGACGGCTCCCACGAGGTGATCGAGCGTCCGCCCACCGTCACGATCCGCCGTGACGAGCGCGGCGCCGCGGTGCTCCGCGTGACGGGCTAGCGCAGGCCCGGCACCTTCGGGCACAGGCCACGGGCGCTGCGCCATACTCGGCGGCGATGAGAGCTCTCGTTCAGCGTGTCAGCCGCGCCTCGGTCCTCGTCGCGGGAGAGACGCTCGCCCAGATCGGCCCGGGCCTGCTGGTCCTGCTCGGCGTCACCCACGAGGACGACGCCCCCGTCGCCGAGCGCCTGGCGGACAAGGTGCGTGCGCTGAGAGTCTTCGCGGACCCGGCGGGGCACATGAACGAGGCCCTGGGCGAGCGCGAGATCCTCTGCATCAGTCAGTTCACCCTCTACGGCGATGCGCGCAAGGGGAACCGGCCCAGCTTCCTCGCCGCCGCGCGTCCTGAGCAGGCCGAGCCGTTGTATGAGCTGTTCTGCGAGCGGGCCGGCGCACGGCGCGGGGTCTTCGGCGCTCACATGACGGTCGAGCTGGTCAACGACGGTCCCGTGACGCTGATGCTCGAGGCCTGAGAAGGCTCAGCGGGGCCGCGAGCGCTCCGCCCAGCGCTCGGCCCAGGCGTTCAGATCGGCGAGCGGGGCAAGCAGCTGCCGTCCCTCGGCAGTGAGGCGGTATCCCTGCTGCTCGCGCGCGATCACCTCGGCATCTCTCAGCTCGGCGAGGCGCTGGTTCAGGACGCTCGATGACATCCCGTCACAGCGCTCCTGCAGGGCACGAAACCCCAGCGGCCCCTCGCGGAGCTCCCAGACCAGCCGCAGTGCCCAACGACGGCCGAGCAGGTCGAGGAGCGCCATCACGGGGCGCCCGGTGGCGGAACCGCGAACGGGGACCCCCGGCGTCGGCCGGGCCGGCTCCCCTGAGCTCATCGGAGACCCCCACTGGCGCTTCTAAAAAGAAAGCGATACCCTCGATGCTGTGAAAATCGAAGCACTATGGATCGGAGTGTAATGAAACGGCAATCCTCCTCCCCGCGCCTGAACCCGCTCAGCCCGCCATACGCCCCTGAGGTCGAGGAGCAGCTCAACAGGTGGATGCCGCCGGGCGCGGCCGTCGAACCGCTGGGCCTGTTCCGGACGATGATGATCCACGAGCGCCTCGCGGCGAGGATGCGCCCGCTCGGAGCGGGCATCCTGGGCTCCGCTGCCACGGTCCCGCCACGGCTGCGCGAGGTGATGATCGACCGCACCTGCGCCCTGACCGGGGCGGAGTACGAGTGGGGCGTGCACGCCGCCGCGTTCGGCGCCGTCGCGGGGCTCACCGAGGAGCAGTTGCGATCGACGGCACTGGGCGCGCCGTCGGATCAGTGCTGGGAGCCGCTCGAGGCGGCCGTGATGGAACTGGCCGATGAGCTGCACGACACAAGCTCGATCTCCCAGGGCCTCTGGGAGCGGTTGGCCGAGGCGCTGGACCCGGAGCAGGTGATCGAGCTGATCGTCACGGCGGGCTGGTATCACCTGATCGCCTACCTCTGCAACGGGCTCGCCATCGAGGAAGAGTCCTGGGCGATGCGCTTCCCCGGCATCATCCACCGCCGATCCGCCGTCCCGCCCAGGCGCCCGCCAGCCCCAGCGCAAGGCTGAGCAGGAGGTTCGCGACCATCACCCACCCACGTCCCGCCTCACCCTCCCGCTCGGACTCGAGCATCCACGTTGAGAACGTCGTGTAGGAGCCCAGCGTGGCGGTGCCGGCGAGCAGATAGCCGTTGCCGCTGAGCGCCGCGCCCGCGAGCACGCCCAGGACGATCGTCCCGGACAGGTTGACGGCGAGCGTCCCCAGGGGGAACCCGCCGCGTGTGCGGCCGGAGACCAGCCGCGAGACGAGCAGGCGCAGCAGCGCCGCCGCCCCGCCGAGGACCCCCACCGCGAGCCAGAGGGCGAGGAAGCTCATCCGGGACGCCTCCGGCGCCCGAGCCTGCTCACCGCGAGGATGACCGCAAGCCCGCCGCCGACGCTTGCCAGCCCGTAGCCCGCCGCGAGCTCCCAGCGCGAGGATTCGAGCATGCCCAGAAGCTCGATCATCATCGTCGAGAAGGTCGTCAGCGCACCGCAGAATCCGATCCCGACGAACGAGCGCCCGTACATCGAGGGCGGGCTCGCTTCCTGGGTGCGGGCGATCAGGTATCCAAGGATGGCCGATCCGAGGATGTTCACGGCGAACGTCGGCCAGGGCCACCCGCCGGGGGCCACCGGGAAACCGTGGGCCAGCCCGGACCTGGCGATCGAGCCGATCGCTCCGCCGAGGAAGACGGCGAGGAGATCGTGACCGGCGAGGTGGCGCCAGCGTCGGGCTGAGGAGATTTCCTGCTGAATGCTCTCGGGGCGCTCCACGACGGCCTCACATGCGTTGGTGTGCGGGTGACGTAGAAGCCATCAGCGGCCCCAAGCCGCGGTTAAAGAGCGGGCCTCATCGCTGCGTCGGTGAGGATAGCGGGCGCCCCTCCCGCCGGATCGCGGGGGCGGAACTGATAGACCCCCGCCGATGGGCGCGAGTGAGTCCTCCGCATCGCGGTCCCGCCCACGGGGCCGGCGCCGCGCAGCGGCGCTCGTGGTGGCCGTGGTGCTCGCCGGAATCATTGCCTTCGCCCTCTCACGGCTGGACTTCGAGCGAATCGGGCACGCCCTGATCACGGCCAGCCCCGGCTGGATCGCCCTGGCCCTCGCGTTGATGGCCACCTCGCTCCTGCTCCGCTCGGCCTCGTGGCAGCAGACGCTCCGGGCCGCACTCCCGGACCTCCCGATTCCCTGGCCGGCGGTGGTGCGCGCGACGATGATCGGCGTGATGGCCTCGGCGCTTCTCCCCGGGCGCATCGGCGAGCCCACCCGGGTCGTGGTCCTCACCCGGCGCCTGGCGGGGTCGAGGCGGACCCTGCTTCCGATCGTGGCGGGCACGGTCTTCTCTCAGACGCTCATCAACCTCATGGCGCTCGCCGCCCTGACCGTCGTCACCTTCACCTCCGTGCCGCTGGGACATGGGCACCTGTCGGCGGTGGCGATCGCCCTGGCGATACCGCTGGCCATCTGCCTGTTCGTACTCGCCGGACCGCGCCTGCTCGCGCTCGGCGAGCAGACCCGCTTCACCCGGGTGGCCGTCCTGGCGCAGAGGACCGCTCAGCTGCTGCGACTGGCGCGGCAGGGCCTCGTCGTCTTCGCGCGACCCCGCCACGGCGCTCCCGCGATCAGCTTCCAGCTGCTGGCATGGGCCCTGCAGTGGCTCTCCTGCTACTCCGTCCTGCTTGCGCTCGGCCTCGCCGACGCCGCGGGCCTGGCCGGGGCCGCGGCGATCCTCCTGGCGGTGAACGTCAGCGCCGTCCTGCCGGCGACGCCGTCGAACGTGGGCGTCTTTCAGGCTGCATGCCTGGTCGTGCTCGCCGCCTACGGGGTCGGTGCCGGGCCGAGCCTTGCCTACGGGATCATCCTGCAGGCGATCGAGGTCCTGACCGCCGTCGGGCTGGGGATCCCGGCCCTGCTCGGCGAGGGACTCACCTGGGGGGAGCTGCGCAGTGGTATACGCGACTCAGCCGGCGAGGGCGCGGATTGACTGCTTGAGGGAGCGGGTCGTCTGCAGAACGGCCGTCGGCTCATACCCGCAGTGGGCCATGCAGTTTTCGCAGCGGGGGTCCTTGCCGCGTCCGTAGCTGCTCCAGTCGGTCGTCTCGAGCAGTTCCTTGTAGGTCTTGGTGTAGCCGTCCGCCATCAGGTAACAGGGGCGCTGCCAGCCGAACAGCGAGTAGCTGGGGATCCCCCAGGCGGTGCAGTCGAATTCCGCCTTGCCCTCCAGGAAATCGAGGAACAGCGGGCTGTGGTTCAGACGCCACTTCTTGCGCCGGCCATCGGCAAACGCCTCGCTGAAGAGCTCGCGCGTCTGCTGAACGCCGAGGAAGTGCTCCTGATCGGGAGCTTTCTCGTACGCGTAGGCGGGGGAGATCATCATCTCGTCCACTTCGAGGTCGTCGTTGAGGAAGTCGAGCACCTCGCGGATCGTCCTGGCGGAGTCGTGGGTGAAGAAGGTCGTGTTGGTCGTCACGCGGAAGCCGGCGGCCTTCGCCGCACGGATCGCCGAGACGGCCTTGTCGAAGACGCCCTCGCGCTCCACCGAGGCGTCGTGGCGCTCGCGCAGTCCGTCCATGTGAACGGCCCAGGCGAAATACGGGCTGGGCTTGAAGTTCTCGAGCTTCTTCTCGAGCAGGAGGGCGTTCGTGCAGAGATAGACGAAGCGCTTGCGTTTGATCAGCTCGTCCGCGATGACATGGATCTCCGGGTGTATCAGCGGCTCGCCACCCGCGATCGAGACCATCGGCGCGCCGCTCTCCTCGATCGCGCCGATTGCCTGCTCCACTCCCATCCTGCGTCGCAACTCGTGCTCGGGGTGCTGGATCTTGCCGCAACCCGAGCATGCGAGGTTGCACTGGAACAGTGGCTCGAGCTCCACGATCAGCGGGAACTTGTCCCGTCTGGCGAGGCGCTGGCGCATCAGATACCAGCCCATCCGCGTGCTCTGTTTCATCCGGGCGGCCATCGACGCCTACATTAGCCCGCAGGGGCCCACTCATGAAGCGCGGCAGCGACCTTCCTGAGAGCCGCCGCCGCACGGAGCGCGCCGCCGACCGCGCGGGGACGCATCAGCTCGTGGGAAGGGCTGTCCAGCACGACCCGGACCACCCCGAACGGGCGGCCCCTGGCCCCGGCCGCGAGCCAGACGGACTCCATGTCCACGGCGATCGCGCCGTCGGCATAGAGCTGCGTGCGGCGCTCGCCCAGGGCCAGTTTGGAGACACATACGACCCTGCCCCGGCGGACCTTCATCCCCAGCCCCGTGAGCCGGCCGAGGAGCGGCGTGGCGAGGTCGCAGACGATCGGCTCCTCCGCATGGTTCTCGTCGGCGGCGGCGTAGACCTCATCCGCGACGATCACTTCGCCTGGCACGGAGCTCTCGTCCAGACCTCCGCAGAAGCCCAGCACGAGCATCGCCCGGGCCGACTGAGCGCCGAGGTCCTCGGCGGCCAGGCGAGCGCGCTGGGGACCCATTCCGGTCTTGCGCACCAGCGATCCCCGGGCCGCGGAGGAGATCAGTACCGCCTCGACCCGCATCGGCGCGGCCACGAGCAGATCGCTCATCGCGAGCCCCGGACCGCCGCGACATCGCTCCCCGCTTCGCGGCCGCGCAGCTCTGAGAGTGCCACCCTCGCGGCCGCATGGCCGCTCAGGACGGCGCTCTCGAGCGTCGCGGGCCAGCCCGTGTCGGTCCAGTTGCCTGCCAGCGTCAGGCCCGCCACAGCCGTTCTCGAGGATGGCCTCAGCGAGGCTGTGCCCGGCGCCGCCCTGAACGTCGCGGCGTGTTCACGGGTCACGAGAAACTTCTCGACGCGGGCACCGCGGGCCCGTGGGATCAGCTCGGCCAGCGCGGGAAGATACTGCTCGCGCAGCTGATCGACGCTCATCTCCATCTCCCTTGCGGCTCCCGAGAGGGACACGGCCAGATACTGACAGCCCGACGGGGCGCCACCCGCCTGGGTCCTGTCGAACAGGTACTGCACCGGCGTGCCCACGCCCGCCGCGAACGGCTGATCGAGCACCCGGCTGTCGTAGACGACGTGCAGGTTGACGATCGGAGAGCTCTCGAGTTCGCCCGGCAGGCCGGCGTGAGGCCCCAGCAGCGGCTCGAGCAGCGCGCCGGCCCGGTTGTGGGGGAGCGCCACGATCACGGAGCCCGCCGTGAGCCCGTCCTCGCCCTCGCCGCTGCGGCCCCGCAGCTCGAAACCCTCCCCGCCGCGCCGCAGGCTCTCCGCCCGCCAGCCAAGGCGGATCTCGACTCCGGCTCGTTCCAGGGCCGCACGCGCGGGGTCGCCGATGATCGACTGCAGCGTTCCGAGGTGAAATCCGATGTCCCCCGCGTCGGCACCCGAGAGCAAGCCCCTGCGGAAGACGAAGGCCGCCTGCGCGAGCGAGGCGTCCGCCGCCCGCAGGTTGAGGGTCGGCAGCGCGATCAGGTCCCATAGGGCATCGACGGCCTCCCGATCCTGTCCGTGGCGGGCCAGCCACTCGCCGAAGGTGACCCGGTCGAGACCCGGGTCACCGATGTCCAGGCGCATCAGGCCGAGCGCCGCGCGGGCGGCCCCGAGTCGCCGGCGTGCACTCAGGTGGGGGTAGCGCGCCAGCGCCCCCGCCAGATGCAGGGGAGCCGGCAGGGAGCTCCGCCGCAGCAGCGCCGCTGGCCGACCCGGTCGCAGGACCGGTATCGAGAGACGCTCCTGCACCTCGACCAGGTGGCTGCTGCCGAGGCGCGCGAGAAGCGCCCGGTATGCCTCGCAGCAGCGCAGGAAGACATGCTGGCCGTTGTCCATCTGCAGGCCATCGCGCTCGAACGAATAGGCGGCACCGCCGAGACGGCGCCGCACCTCCAGGAGCGTCACCCGCCGCCCGGCCTCGGCACAGTCGAGCGCCGCCGTGATGCCCGCCAGACCGCCGCCGAGGACGATCACCTCGCTCATGCCCCGGCCCTGAGCATTCCCCTCACCGCGACCCATGCCTTCTCTCTGGCCGGGAGTGAGACACGGACTGTCAGAGACCGGCCGGGCTCCGCGTCGATCCGCTCCAGCAGGCGGCGGTAGATCCCCGCCATCGCCACGACGCAGGCCGCGCTGCGGCGGTCCAGCAGCGGCACGAGGCCCATCCCTCGCTCGAACCACTCCCGGGCGCGCTCCGCCTCCATCCTGATCAGCCCTTCCAGGGGCGCCGGATCAGAGCCGGCAACGGCACGCTCGATCTCGCCGAGCAGAGCCGGCGCCGCGACGGCGGGCTCCCCCGCAGGAAGCCCGAAGCCGCGCAGGTCCGCCGCCGGCAGGTAGACGCGGCCGTTGACCGCGTCTTCGCGGACGTCACGCAGGATGTTCGTGATCTGCAGCGCCACGCCGAGGTCATCCGCCAGCAGCGCCGCGGCGGCCATGTCCCCGCCGGGCTCGCGCAGGCCGAAGATCGCCAGGCAGGCTCGCCCGATCGCCCCGGCGACCCTCCTGCAGTAGAGGACCAGTTCCTCGAATGACTCATAGCCGACCCCCGCGACGTCCATCCGGACCCCCTCGATCAGAGCCTCCAGCGCATCGATCGGCACTCCGAAGCGCATCACCGCATCGCGCAGCGCCCGCGCAACCAGGTCCCCACCGGGCTCTGAAGCCGTTCGGAGCGCCGTCAGCATCTCCGCCTCGGCGTCCAGGCGCGCCAGCTTCTCGCCGTCGGGAAGGCTGCCGTCGCCGATATCGTCGACACGGCGGGCGAAGGCATAGACGGCGCACATCGCTCGCCGGCGTTCGTGGCTCAGGAGGCGGATCCCGTAGAAGAAGTTGCCCGCCTCCTCGCGGGTGATCTCTTCGCAGCGGGCGTAGGCCTGCGCCAGTTCGGACGCTGCGCTCATCCGGCTCGGTCCTCGCGTGAGAGGAGCGTCCTGGCCATCGAGCCGAGCAGACGGGCGCGCCCGACGGACGGCGGTCCTCCCAGCACGTCGTAGTCGGCCCGCTCGATCGCGCCGAGCGCGGCGCGGCCACCGGCCACGAACGCGGCGACGGCGATCCGTGCCCTTCCGCGAAGCTCCCCGACCAGGGGTGCGCCCTCGTCGAAGAGCCCGCGGGCGCGGGCCACCTCGAAGGCCAGAACGGCCCGAAGCGGCGCCCCCGCGTGGGGCTCCGCGAGTTCGTCGATCGAGCAGCCAAACCGCTCAAGGTCCTCAAACGGCAGATAGACACGGCCCGCGCGGTGATCCTCCGCGACGTCCTGACAGTGCTCGGTGAGCTGCAGAGCCGTGCAGATCCGGTCGGACAGCTCGACCCGGTCGGGGGTGGCCTGTCCAAGGACGGCGAGGACGAGCTCGCCGACCGGATCCGCCGAGAGCCGGCAGTAGCCGCGCAGCTCATCCCAGGTCGCGTACCGGCTGCGGCTCTGGTCGATCCGGTTGGCCTCGATCAGGCGCGCGAACGGCTCGCGTCGGAGCCGGCACTCACGCAGCGTGCCGGTCAGGCGGATCAGCAGAGGATGGCTCGCCCGGCCCTCGAAGGCAGCGTCGAGTTCCCCTTCGAGCCAGTCCAGCGCCGCCATCCGGTCGCCGCCGGCGCTGTCTCCCAGCTCGTCGACGAGTCGCGCGAAGCCGTAGATCGCGAGCAGGTGAGCGCGGACCGCCCGCGGGAGGATCCGGCTGGCGACAGGGAAGTTCTCGGTCTGCGCCCGGGCCATCACGGCCTCGGGTGACGGAGCGAGGAAGGGCGCGTCGGCCAGGAGCGTCACCCCCGGCTCTCGACGACCGCGCCCGCGCCGTCCCGGAGCTCCCGTCCGGCAAACGCATCGAGGCAGCGCCCCAGCGCCATGACGGGGAACGTGAGCCGGTAGAGGTGGTAGTTGATGTAGTAGTCCAGGGGGAAGCCCGTGCCGGTGTACTGCGGCTCGTCCCAGGTCCCGTCCGGGCGCTGGGTACGGGCCAGCCAGGCAACGCCCTCGGCCATCGCGTCGGAGGTCTCCCCGGCGGCGTGGAGTGCCAGCAGCGCCCAGGCCGTCTGCGAGGCGGTGCTCGGCCCGCGGCCGATCCAGCGCGGCTCCGCGTAGGAGCGGGGATCCTCTCCCCATCCGCCGTCGTCGTTCTGGTGGCGCTCGATCCACGCGACGGCTCTGCGGATCGAGTCGCTTTCGGGATGGACTCCCGCCGCGATCAGGCCCGGGACCGCCGCGCCCGTGCCGTAGATGTGGTTTACCCCCCAGCGGCCGAACCAGGAGCCGTCGGCCTCCTGCTCGCTGAGCAGCCAGCGAACCCCGGCCTGCGCCGCGGGGGACTCACCCAGGCCGAGCGCTCCGAACATCTCGATTGCGTGGGCCGTCACGTCCGCGCTGGGCTCGTCGATCACCTCGCCGAAGTCCAGGAAGGGGAGGTCGCGCACCAGCGAGCGCGTGTTGTCCGCGTCGAAGGCTCCCCAGCCGCCGGCTGAGCTCTGCATCCCCTCGACCCAGTCCAGCGCCCTCGAGCGCGCTCCTATGCGGCGCGCTCCGATCGCCCGGTGACGGACACGCTCGAGCGCCAGGACGACCTCGGCGGTGTCGTCCACGTCGGGGTAGTTGACGTTCGCGAACTCGAAGGCCCAGCCGCCCGGAGCAAGTCCCGGGCGGACCATCGACCAGTCACCGTTCTGGGTGACCTCCTCCCCAAGCAGCCAGTCGGCCGCCCTGACAAGCGCCGGATCGTCCTCGGGGACGCCGGAATCCGACAGCGCCACGATCGCCAGCGCCGTGTCCCACACCGGTGACTGGCAGGCCTCGAGGCGCCGGCTCGCCCCGGCGGGAGCGCCGACGCCGTGCGCGTCGTCGTGGTCCTCGATCATGAAGCCCTCGATCCCCTTCAGGCCCTTGCGCATCACGGGGTGCTCGAGGGGATAGCCGCAGACGCTCAGCGCGATCAGCGAATAGACCCAGGGCGGCTGGATCCCGCCCCAGGAGCCGTCGGCCTCCTGGCGACGCACGATCCAGCGCTCGGCGCGTGCGCATGCCAGCCGCCGCAGCGGTTCGATCGGGTGACGCTCGTAGATCCGCAGGAGCCTGTCCAGGCGGCCCAGCCCACCCGAGCGCCAGGCGGAAACGACCCGCGAGGAGCGCTCTCCCCCGGCTCGCCGGGCCGCGTCCAGAGCTCGCGAAGGTCGAACTCCAGCCTGCGGACGGGCCGGTGGGCTTTGACCAGGCCCAGCGCAACGATCGTCTGCCGGGCCCAGCAGGCGAAGTCGTAGACGTTCAGAGGGATCCGAGGGCTCAGCAGGACGATCTCGGGGGGAAGGGCCGGCACCCGCTCCCAGGACCAGAGGCCGAACAGGGCAAGCCAAAGATGGGTGAAGACCCTTGCCTGCTCGATGCCGCCCTGCCCGCGGATGAACTCGGCCGCCGTGAGCATGTGCTCGGCATCCGGCTCGTCACCGGCGAGCCGCAGCGCCCAGTACGCCTCGATCGTCGTCGAGAGGTCCCCTGGACCCTCATAGAAGTTCGCCCAGGTGCCGTCCACCCGCTGCTGGGAGCGGATCCAGGCCGCCGAGCGCTCGGTCTCCTCGGCGCGGCGGATACCCAGGAACTGCCGCAGGAGCATGTCCTCGGCGTCCATCGTGACGTTCGTCTGCAGCTCGCCGCGCCACCAGCCACGATCGTCCTGCAGCGAGAGCAGGTGCTCACGTCCTGCGTTCAGGGCCCGTTGAGCCTGGCTCATCTCATCCAAGGTCACCTGCTGCATGGTGAAAAGCTAACCTAGCGCGCCGCTGTCACGACTTCGGGGACGAGCACCTCCGGGTGGGCCAGTGTGATCACGTGGCGGCGCAGCTCGGCCTCGCCGACGGGTCGCGCCGTGGGCGCCGCGAAGCGATAGACCAGCAGCCCGTCGATGTCCTGGCGTTCGAGCAGGTGGAACCCCGGCTGCGGGCGGCGCCCCCGCCGACGGGCGCAGCGGACGGTAGCCTGTCTCGAAGACTTCGCGCGCATTGACGACCGACCCCGGCCGGAGGTAGTGAACACCGGGCAGGTAGTACTCCAGCGGCGCGGCACCGAGCTCGACGGTCGTGATCGCACGAGGCCCCGGACCCACCGAGACGGCCTTCGCGACGTCACGCCAGTTGCCTCTCTGAAGGCGCGGGCTCAGGTCGACGTCGATTGTGATCGCCAGGAAGCCCGCAGCCGCCAGGGAGAGGAGCAGGACACCGGCCCCGCCGCTGCGCGGCCAGGTCCCCAGAACGGCGATCAGCACCGTCACGGGGATCATCGCGGCGACAAGGTTGCGAGGCGCCAGGTAGTCGGCCCCGAGGACGGCCAGGGCGATCGGCAGGAGGACTCCCGCGACGGAGATCGCCAGCAGCGCCGGCGGCACTCCGGCGCGCCTCGGCCTCCTGCTTCCAGCGCTCCGACTTCGCCGACGGTTCGGTCATCCGCCAGAGACCCAGCGCGATGACGGCAAGGATCGGGAGCAGGATCAGCAGCTCGACCCCGTGCCCCAGCGGAGCCCCTGAGTTGCCCGTCAGGTAGTACTGGGGAATCGCCTGGAGACGTTCGGAGAGCGGCCAGCGTCCGATCCACTGGGTTCCGTGCCCACCCTGGGCGGAGATCAGCGGGAGCAGCGCGATCCCGGCGAGCGCCAGGGCCAGCAGTGCGGGGAGGCATGCACGCCGTGTACGCGGCTCCCCCAACAGCCAGATCGCCATCGCCGCGAGCATGAAGACGGCGAAATAGTGGCTGAGGAGGGCGAGGATGCCCGCGACGGCAAAGGCCGCCGCCCGCCGGGCGTCCGGACGCCGGCGCAGACGCAGGAAGCAGAGGATCGAAAGCGCCGCCGTCAGGACGAACAAACCGTAGGCGCGAGCCTCCTGGGAGTACCAGACGAACAGCGGGTTGACCGCGACCAGCGCCGCCGAGGCGATCGCGGCCCTGCGGCCTGCCACGATCTCGCCGATCGCCCAGGTGACCGGGACCGCGGCGATCCCGGCGAGCGCTGACGGCAGGCGCAATGCGAACTCGCCGCTGCCGAGCAGGCGGTAATCGACCCACTCGATCAGGTACCAGAGAGGAGGGCTGTTCTCGGTGTGCGAGACCGCCCGCAGCGTCGCCGAGAGGCTCGCGTGAAGCACGTGGACAGGCGTGAACGCCTCGTCGTACCAGAAGCTCTGGAGGTCCAGCGTCGAGAGGCGCAGGACCGCCGCCAGCAGCGTGAGCGCCGCCAGCGGCCACCATCCCGGGAGCTCGGTCCGGGCGCTGAGAGGGGCCGAGCCCACCGACTGGGCTTCCGCCGTCATTTCGCGCAGAGCCCTGCCGTGACGGCGCCGAAACAGCCGTAGCGATACTTGCGCAGGTTGTCGTCGGTGTTTGGCGGCAGATACCAGCCACCTCGCACCTGCCGTCTGGAGGAGCGTGTCGGACCGGCCACCACGAGGCAGATCTGCGTGCGGGTTTTCGGCGCCCCGCCCGTGGTGTTCCCGCAGACGACGTCGCGCTGGGTCCTTATGCCCATCAGTTCCTGGCTGATCGAGATGTTCTTGTAGTCGTGGGCCGTGTAGGTCCGCCATGTCTTCAGATCGGCTGTCAGCCGATGATTGATCCCCGTCTGGCGTGCGACGTCGTTGATCGTCGCCACCGCGAGCAGGACGCCGACGATCAGCAGCAGGGTCGTCTCGATGAGGCGCAGACGGCCGGTCCCCACCACCTCGTTGTCCCGCGGTCGCAGGCGCGGCGGCAGACGGTCCCAGAAGCTGCCCGCGGGCGTGGTGGCCGGCAGCTCGCTCATTGCACGGGCGCCAGCAGGGGCGAGATCTGGTGGGCGACGAACAGGAACTGGATCGCCAGCGTCGCGATCAGCAGCCTCCGGTCGCGCGAGATGACCGCCAGCGGAAGCGGCCAGAGGATGTACCAGGCCAGCAGCCAGGTGCTCGTGACGCAGATCGCCAGCAGCACCCAGCCCGAGGCGGCGATCCAGTCATAGCCGCGCCAGGTGCGCCACAGCATGTGCAGAAAGATCACGACCAGTCCGGCCTTGAGCAGGTCGTGGTCGATCGGGAAGACCCCCGGCTTGCCGAAGAGATGGGCGATCTCGTTGGCGAAGCTGTCCGTCGAGACGAGCGCCGCGTCGCGGTTGAGCGCGGCGACGATGTTCACCCCGTGGATCCCGAAGGCGACGTAGCCGATGACGGCCCCGGCGAGGATCGCGCCGACAGCGCCCACGATCGGCGCCAGCCGTCGCCTGGAGACGATCATGAACGGCAGCAGCACCGCGACGGTCGCCTTGATGAGGGCGCCCGTGACCACGATCGCGGCAGCTGAGCCTTCTCGTCGCGCCGTCGGAGTGCCGATCAGCATCAGGCTGACCGCCCACATCATGACGGCCAGCATGATCAGGTCGTTATGCGCTCCACCGAGGCCGTAGATGAAGTAGAGCGGGTTGATCCCCACGACAAGCAGAGCAAAGACGGGGTCCAGTTCACGAACCTTCGCGCAGCGCCAGACGAGCCAGAGCGTTGCGGCGCTGGCCAGCGCCGCCTCGAGCTTCATCGCCCAGACGGCGCCGTGGACGCCCAGCGGCGCCAGTGGGTAGGAGAGCAGCGTGTAGATCGGCCCATACGCCGTGGCGGTGTCCCGCCAGACCTGCCCGACGTAGCGGAAGATGGGATCGCCCGCGATCGAGGAGGGACCGTTGGTGTAGGGGTTGATGCCGTGTTCGACGCCCATCCGGGCGTAGGCGATGTAGCTGAAGACGTCCGTCGAGATCAGCACCGGTCCGAGGAAGACGATCACGTGCAGGACGACGATCAGGCCGATCGCGAACCGTTTCGAGACCGCCGCATCCCGGCGCCGGGATGCGAGGGCCAGGAGCCCGATGTAGGCACCGCAGCAGACGAGCAGGGCGATCAGGAAGACCCTGAAGCCGAGACGCTCGCCGATCCCGGACAGCCACCCCGCGACAGCCGGCTGCTTGGGCACGAGCGGCGAGTGCCCGACCGCCGAGTCGAGAATGATCTCCAGCGTCGCCGCGACGATCAGCAGCCCGAGGATGGACGCCAGCGCGGGCGCCCACCTCGCCGAGCGGGCACCGGCCGGTGCTCGCTCGCTTCCTACGGCGATGCTCACGAAGCGACGAGGCTCACAACGCCGTCCAGACCGACTTGCTCTCGAGGTACGCGTCGAGGCCGTCGCGGCCGTGCTCGCGACCGATTCCCGATGCCTTGAAGCCTCCGAACGGCATGGAAGGGTCGACCAGACCCCACGTGTTGATCCAGACCATCCCCGCGCGAAGCATCGCTGCGAGCCGGTGGGCGTTGCTCACGTCCCTCGTCCAGACGCCCGCGGCGAGGCCGTACTCGCTCGAGTTGGCCCGCTCGGCGACCTCCTCGAGTGAGTCGTATGGCGAGGCGACCAGCACGGGCCCGAAAATCTCCTCGCGGGAGATCCTCAGGTTGTCGTCGGTCGTGGAGAAGAGCGTCGGCGCGACGAAGTAGCCGCCGCTGTCGCTCAGTGCAGCCTCTCCGCCGGCGAGCACCTCGGCCCCCTGCTCACGTCCCGACTCGATGTAGCTCATGACTCTCTCCTGCTGCTCGGCGGAGACGAGCGGGCCCAGCTGGGTGCCGGGTGCGAGCCCTGCCCCGAGCTGGGCTCCCCTGGCCGCCTCGGCCAGCGCCGAGAGGACCTCGTCGTAGCGCTCGGCTGGAACGTAGAGGCGCGAGCCGGCGTTGCAGGCCTGACCGGAGTTGAAATAGATCGCCTGGAAGGAGCCCTTGACGGCCGCTTCGATATCGGCGTCGGGAAGGATGATGTTGGGCGACTTCCCGCCGAGCTCGAGCGTGACCCGCTTGAGCGCCCTGCCCGCCTTGGCGCCGATCTCGCGCCCGACGGCGGTCGAGCCGGTGAAGGCGATCTTGTCGACGTCGGGGTGATCCACCAGTGCGGCTCCGGTCTCTCCGTCCCCCGTGAGGATGTTCAGAACACCCGGCGGGAAGCCGACCTCGAGCGCCAGCTCGCCCAGGCGCAGCGCGCTGAGCGGTGTCTGCTCGGCCGGCTTCAGCACGACCGTGCAACCGGCTGCCAGGGCGGGCCCGAGCTTCCATGCGGCCATCAGCAGGGGGAAGTTCCAGGGGATGATCTGGGCGGCCACCCCAACCGGTTCGCGGCGCGTGTAGGCGTGCATGTTCGGCACCGCCACGGGCAGCACCGACCCCTCGATCTTCGTGGGCCAGCCCGCGAAGTAGCGCAGGTGGGCAACGGCGCCGTTGACGTCCACGTACTGGGCCAGCCCGACCGGCTTTCCGTTGTCCAGCGACTCGATCTGGGCGAACTCCTCGGCGCGCTCCTCGAGGGCGCTTGCGAGGGCGTGCATCAGCCCCTCGCGGCCGGCTGCCGGCATCGTTCGCCAGGGCCCGTCCGAGAATGCCTCGCGGGCGGCCGCGACTGCACGTGAGACATCCTCGGCGCCTCCCTGTGCCACCTCGGCGATCTCGCGTCCGGTTGAGGGATCGAGCGTCGCGAAGGTTCGACCGTCGGCGGCATCGAGGCGCTCGGCCCCGATCAGCAGGCGGTGCGACTGGGCGATGAATTCGCGTGCCGGTGCAGCGAGCGCGTCGGGAAGTGCGTCTGCTGAGATAGTGGTCATCGCTGGAGCCTACCTCCACGCGCGCGGACGGGACGCCGAGCGGGAACGATCAGACCGACAGGGCAGCCAGCGGCTGCGGATGCCCGACCTCGAAGCCCTGGGCGAAGTCGACCTCATAGGCCCGGAGCATCGCGAGCGTCGGAGCGTCACCGACGAACTCGGCGATCGTCTCGCGGCCCATCCCCCGGACGATCCTGGCGAGCGCGCGAACGACGAGCTGGTCGGTCCGTGAGGAGGGGAGGTTGCGGATGAAGTCACCGTCGATCTTCAGATGGCTGAAGGGAAGCTGCTTGAGGTACTGGAACGAACCGAACCCGGCACCGAAGTCGTCCAGCGCCAGCCCACATCCGAGATCGAGGACGCCGCCACAGAAGATCCTCGCCCGGCCCATGTCGGAGATCGCTGCCGTCTCGGTGATCTCAACCGCCAGGCGGGAGGGATCGACGCGGTGGCGACGGAGGCTGCGATCGATGAAGCTGAGCATCGAACCGTCCGTGACCGACAGCGCCGAAACGTTCACCGCGACGGTAGCGCCTCGAAGCCCGGGCTCCACCCCCAGCAGGCGTGTGACGCGTGCCAGGACCATCCGGTCGATCTCGGAGATCAGGCCGTAGCGCTCGGCCGCAGGCAGGAAGCGACCGGGCGCGACCAGCTCGCCGGTGGGCTCGTCGACCAGCCGCAGGAGCGCCTCGTAGTGGGAGATCGTCCCGTCACGCAGCGAGACGATCGGCTGGAAGTGCAGCTCGAAGGAGTCGCGCTCCAGGGCCCTTCGCAGCCGTGCGACCCAGGGGCGGCCGTGGAGCCCCGCCGGAGAGGAGAGCGCGGCACCCGGCGAACCGCCCCGGTAGCGCCCGTGACGGGGCCCAGGGGGCGTCCTGATCGAGACGCGGGGCATCGCGTTCGTGCTCGTCGAGCTGCGCATGGGGGTGATCTTCGACGGCTCCGGCCGGGTACCTGCGATCGGCCGCGCTCGTGCGGGCCGCCGACGCGCCGCGGGACCCCGCTCAGGCCCGTCGGCTTGCCCGGTAGGGTCTGCGCGCCCGGTCTGAGATGACGAGCAGCAGCGCCACAAGGACGAAGTTCATGACGACCGATGAGCCGCCGTAGGCGACGAAGGGGAGCGTCACGCCCGTCAGCGGGATCAACCTCGTCACACCCCCCACGATCACGAAGACCTGAAGGGCGATGATGAAGGAGAGGCCCGTCGCCAGCAGCTTGGAGAACGAGTCGCGGGCGAGGACGGCGGTCTTCAGGCCGCGGGCGACCAGCAACAGGTAGACGAGCAGCAGCCCCACCCCGCCGGCCAGTCCCAGCTCGTTGACGATGACCGCGTAGATCATGTCGCTTTCCGGTACCGGAAGGATCGGCGCGCGCACCGTGTGGTGCGGCGAGATTTCGACGGTCTGCTGGAGCAGGGAACGGTCGAAGCCGGTCCCCAGCAGGCCGCCGTCGGCCTGGGCGAAGAGCGACTGCGCGAGCTGGTAGCTGCCGCCCACCGTGCGTTCGTAGAGGATCTTGTTGAAGGGGTGTTCCCAGGCATCCACGCGAGCCTGAACATGGCTGACGTGGCCGATCACGAACCAGACCCCCACGGCGAACAGCAGCAGCCCTATGAAGGGGAACGAGAATCGGCCCGTGGCGACGTAGAGCAGCGCCAGGAATGCCCCGTAGAACATCAGCGACGTTCCGAGCTCGCGCGTGATCAGCAGCGTGGCCATCGCAGCTCCCCAGACGATCAGCATCGGGCCGAACTGCTTCATCGGCGGGATCGTCAGGCCCAGGAAGCGCCTGCCGGCCGTGACGAGAACCTGGCGGTTGTCACGCAGGTAGCTGGCCAGGAAGATGACGATCGCCACCTTGGCGAACTCGGCCGGCTGGAATGCGACGCTGCCGATGTGGATCGCCAGGTATGCGCCGTTGACCTGCTGGCCGATGCCGGGAAGACGGGGCAGCAGGGTCATTCCGATCCCCACTGCGGCAATCGTGTAGCGGTAGCGCTCGAGGACCCCCACCCCCTCCTTCCGAAGGGCCAGGATCGTGGCGGCGAACAGGATCAGGCCGACGACCATCCACTGCGCCTGCTGGCGGGCGAGGACCGGGTCGATCCGGTAGACCATCACGATCCCGACGCTCGAGAGGACCGCCACCAGCGGGAACAGGTAGGGATCTGCATCCGGCAGGGCGAAGCGGATCACGAGGTGCGCCGCGAGACAGATGCCCAGGAACAGCAGCCCGTAGCTCAGCGAGAGGCTGGAGGCATGGTTGAGGGTGAGGTTGGTCGACGCCCGCGGCGCGTTCTGTTCGGACTGGATGAAGATCGCCGTGAAGCCGGCCACAACCAGCAGGGCCGACGGAATCAGGCCGAGGAGCTCCCGATTGCGAGGGGTGAACACGTTTCCGAGCGTACCCGCCATTCCGGCGCTGCGCTCCGGCGCGGTCGCTACCCTTGTTGGCGGCGCCCGCCGGGGGGTTGGGGGCGTCGGCCTCGGCATTTATGCGCTTCCAAGAGCAGATAACCCATGGATGACGAGCGTCCTCCCTCCCTCGCCCGGCCGATGTGGCTGCGCTTCGTCCTGGCGGCGGTGCTGATCATCGCGCTGAGCGGCGTGGCGACGGCGACCGTCGCTCTGAACAAGGCGACGAGCATCGCCGAAGAGCTGTTCCCGAAGATCAATCAGATCAAGACCCCCAAGGGCCTCGTGACACCGGAATACGGCGGCGGACCCCAGACCTTCCTGATCCTCGGCTCCGACCGCCGGTCAGGCTCGAAGAACCTGCTTGAAAAGACGGCCCCGCCACGCAGCGACACGATCCTGCTGGTCCGCTTCGACCCCGACCAGGGGCAGACCTCGGTGATGTCGATACCCCGTGATCTGATGGTCAACATCCGCACGCCCAAGGGCCAGCTCTACCCCGAGACGAAGATCAACGCCGCCTACACGATCGGCGGCACCGGCCACGGAAACGACGGGGGCAGCGTGCTCGCGGCGGAAACGATCGAGCGCGAAGTCTTCCCCGAACTGAAAGGGCAGCTCAACGGCATCATCGACGTCAACTTCCAGGGCTTCATCAAAGTCGTCGATGCGCTCGGCTGCGCCTATGTGAACGTGGACCACCGCTACCTCGGAGGTGGCCCGGGCAGCGAAAACTTCTCGGCCATCAACCTCCAGCCGGGCTACCAGAAGCTCTGTTACAACAACGCCCTCTCCTACGTCCGTTTCCGCCACTACGACTCTGATCTCGTCCGGGTCGCCCGCCAGCAGGACTTCCTGCGCTCGCTGCGCGAGCAGGTCTCTCCGGAAATCAGCAGCATCGACAGGATCGCCAAGGCGGTCGGACACGCCATCCGTACGAACTTCCACGCCTCCGCCGAACAGCTGATCCTGCTCTCCAAGCTGATCGCCTTCTCCCAGACGAAGCCCCTGCGCCAGGTCAAGTTCCGCTACAGCAACGCGGCCTTCACCGGACCCGGCGGAGAATCGTTCGTGACCTCGACCCCCCAGCTCGAGAAAGAAACGCTGGCCGAGTTCCTGAACGGCACCGAACGGGTCCATCTGCCGGCCTCGCACAGCTCGAGCTCGAGCTCCGGTAAGGGTCACCACCACCACAGCAGCTCATCCAGCGCGTCCAGCGCGGCAGCCGCGGCCAAGCTCAGCCTCGTCCCGACGACCGGCGAGAGCGAAATGGTCTCGGCGTCGCTGCACATCCCCTTCGCGGGGGTCCTCTACCCCACCCTCCAGACCGCTTCGGCGAGGCAGCTGGAGGTCCGTCCGTATGCGCTTCGCAACTTCCAGAAGAAGATCCACTTCGCCTATGTCGTGGTGTGGCAGACGAACACGATCGGCGGCTACTACGACTTCGAGGGCACCGACTGGATGAGCCCGCCCATCTTCAACCACTCCCACACCTCGACGATCGGCGGGCGAAACTTCAAACTGGTCAACGACGGCGCCCACATCCACGTGATCGGCTGGAGGTCGGGCAAGGCCCTCTACTGGCTCACGAACACGCTGCTCGAGGAACTCTCCAACTCGCAGATGCTGGCGATCGCGAAATCGGCCCAGACGCTGCACTAGCACGCGGTGCTCGCCGCGGGGCGAGCTAACCGCTGGCGCGGGCGCCGTCGAGGGCGGCGTTGACCAGGGCGTCGGCCCTTGCGTTCTGGGCACGGGGAACGGTGCGGATCGACCAGCTCTCGAATCCCCTCAGGGCCTGGATCGAATCGAGGTAGAGCGGGCGCATCGCCTCGTGCTTGACCTTGTAGATGCCCTGCACCTGCTTGGCGATCAGCTCGGAGTCGCCGACCACCTCGACCTCGTCGGCACCCAGCTCGCGGGCCTTCGCCAGTCCCAGCAGCAGGGCGCGGTACTCGGCCACGTTGTTGGTGGCTCGGCCCAGCAGCTCGGCGCGCTCGGCGAGCACCTCGCCATCTGGGGAGCTGATGACACATGCCGCGGCTGCGGGCCCGGGGTTGCCACGGGCACCCCCGTCGACGTGGACGATGACCTTCACGGCGGGACGGTCCGGGGCTCTCGCTCTGCTCGGCGGGACTAGACGGCTTGGGCGAGCGGCAGGTGGTCGCCGGCAACACGGGCACGGCGGCGGTCCCTTATGACGCGGCGCTGTGCACCGTCGTCGGCGGCGCCGGTGCGGACGCTCCGCGCACGGCGGTCGAACTCGCGACGCTCGACGATCACCGTTACGTTCTCGTCGTCCTTGTAGCGCTCCACCATCTTCGGGTAGAGCTCGTCCGCGAGTGCCCTGGGTACGACGCAGTAGATCATCAGGGGAGGGATCTTACTCCCCGCGCCCGCAGAAACAAGGGGGGCGAACGCTATTGCGCCAGAGTGATCGCGCCGGAGGAGTCCGCGATCGCGTTGCCCTCGCACTCCACACGGGCGAGTTCTGAGAGCTCGGTGCCCTGACCGGCCGCCACGGCGCTCGCCGAGGAGCCCTCTCCGATGTCCACCTCGTATCGGTACCAGCAGAGCTCCCACGCGACGACGATCCGGATGACGTCCTCGTGATGCTCCGCCGCTCGGACACTGATGACGGGCTCGCCCAGAGACCGCGCGACTCCGGCGACACGACGCGGGTACTCGCCGGCATTGAAGATCCTGAGCGCCGTCCCGAGGACTATCTCCTCGCGCGTGGGCTCCTCCGGCGCCGGTACCGGGGCCGAGGAGGCCCGGGCCGGTTCGGCGGTCACACGGCCGCTTGTTTCGGGTGCCGGGAGGGGGTCGAACAAATCGTACTCCGGCTCGCCCTCGGGCTGTCAGCCGGCGGGCAGGGCGTCCGGCTCGCGGGGCCCCTGGCGGAAGCGATCGAGCAGGCTCCGTCCGCGGCGTGGGCGCATCGGCGGCAGCTCGACGGACGGCTGGCTCGTCTCCCGCTGCCAGCCCTCATGGGCGGCCCGGGGGGCGCAGAGCTCACAGACGGTCCGGCGCCTTCCGGCAACGAGAAATATGTCCGGCTGCTCGCCCCGGAGCAGCCGACGCTCGCAGACATCGCACTCGACATCGGGCTGTGAGGTGACAATCGTTCGCGTCGTCATCGCCCTGGAGGGTACCGCGAGGAGGCTGACACCACCAGAGCTGCAAGGCGAGCCGGCCTATGCGTGGGTTCCCTGGAGCTCGGCGCCCGCCTCATCGACGACTCGCTGCGCGAGGTGCCCGGGAACCTCCTCGTAGCGGAGGAACTCGAGCGTGTAGTCGCCCTGACCCTGGGTGATCGAGCGGAGATCGGGAGCGTAGGTGAGCATCTCGGCCATCGGCACCTCGGCACGGATCTCGGTGAGTTCGCCCGCGGGCTCCATCCCCTGCGGGCGGCCGCGCCGGCTGTTGAGGTCTCCGATCACATCGCCGACATGGTCCTCAGGAACGGACAGCGTCACCATCATGACCGGCTCCAGCAGCACCGGTTGCGCCTGCTTCAGCGCCTGCCTCATGGCCTGTGAGCCGGCCAGCTTGAAGGCGATCTCGGATGAGTCGACCGAATGGAAGGCGCCGTCGAAGAGCTTCACGCGCACACCCTGCACCGGGTATCCCGCGAGGACCCCGCTTTCCATCGCCTCGCGGACGCCCTTCTCGACGGCGGGGATGAAGGAGCTGGGGATGACGCCGCCCTTGATCTGGTTGACGAACTCGAACCCGTCCCGTTCGCTGACACCGCCGAGCGGTTCGATCGCGATCTGGCAGTCGCCGAACTGCCCGCGCCCACCGGACTGCTTCTTGTGCCTCCCGTGGGCGGCCGCCGCGGCGCGGATCGTCTCGCGGTAGGGAACCCGCGGCGGCTTCAGCGTGACCTCGACACCGAATCTGTCCCGCAGCCGGTCGACGATCACCTCGACGTGCACCTGCGACAGACCGGCGACGATCTGCTCCCCTGTCTGGGAGTCGCGATGAAGGTCGATCGTCGGGTCCTCCTCCTGGAGCCTGTGCAGGGAGGCCAGGACCTTCTCCTCGTCTCCCCGGCTCCGAGGCGCGACGGCGAACGCCATCACAGGTGCCGGCAGCGTCAGGCGCGGCATCTCGATCGGCTCGTCGCGGTCGGCCAGCCAGTCCCCCGCACGGGTCTCCTTGAGCTTGGCCACCGCGCCGAGGTCACCAGGTCCGAACTCCTGGACATGCTCGACGCCCTTTCCCGCCGAGACGAGCAGCTGGCCGATTCTCTCCTTGACATGAGCACGTGTGTTGAGCACATGGCTGTCGGCCCGCAGGACCCCCTGGTAGATGCGCATCAGGTTGATCCGCCCCGCGTAGGAGTCCGCGCGGGTCTTGAAGACGTAGGCGAACAGTGGCTCGCTCTCGACGGCCTGGAGCTCGAGCCCACCGACCTGCAGGGAACCGTGCTTCACGGGCGAGGGGAGGTCCTCGACGATCGCGTCGAGCAGGCGCGTCGTGCCGAGGTTGGAGGTGGCCACGCCGCAGACAACCGGGAAGATCTTGCCGTGGTTGGTGCCCTCCTTCAGAGCGTCGACGATCTCGCCGTGTGAGATCTCCGCACCCTCGAGGTAGCGCTCCATCAGCGAGTCGGAGACTTCCGAGACCTCGTCCATCAGCTTCTCGCGGTAATCGTCGGCCAGGGAGACGAACTCCTCGGGGATCGGAATCTCACTCCAGCCGCCCCGCTCTGCCGAGTCCTGTCGGAACGCCTTCATGTCGACCAGGTCGATCACCCCGCTGACCTCGTGCTCGGAGCCGATCGGGATCTCCGTCGCGACGACGTGCTGGCCGAAGGCTCGCTTGAGCTGCTCCAGCGTCCTGAAGAAGTCGGCCCGCTCCCGGTCGAGCATGTTCACGAACAACATCCGCGCGATGTCCAGCTCGGCCGCCCGGGCCCATAGCCTCGAGGTGCTGACCTCGACTCCCATGACGGCGTTGATCACGAAGACGGCCGACTCGCAGACCCGCAGCGCCCCCAGGGCATCCGCGACGAAGCTCGGCTCGCCGGGGGTGTCGAGCAGGTTGATCTTGCGGTCCTGCCAGGTGAGCGAGCTCAGAGCCGCCGAGATCGACATCTGGCGCGCCTGCTCATCGGGGTCGGCGTCCGAGACGGTGGTTCGGTCGGGCACCGACCCGAGCCGGTTGATCGCGCCTGCCTCGAACAGGAGGGCCTCATGCAGAGAAGTCTTCCCCGCCCCTCGATGGCCTACGAGGGCGACGTTGCGAATCCTGTCCGCGGCGGGGTGCATTGGGATCTCCTTCCGATGGGTGAAATCACCATACCGCCGCGAATCTCCACGGTCTACCCGTATCAGCCGACGAAATGGACGGGCGTTGACGCCCATCCGGAAAGTCCCGTCCCGGCCGGCGCGCCTGCTCAGTCGTCGAAGCTCTCCTCCTGCATACGCGAGCGCAGGCGCAGAACGGCCTTGGTGTGCATCTGGGAGACGCGTGACTCGGTCACGCCCAGGACCTCGCCGATCTCTCGGAGGGTCAGATTCTCGTAGTAGTAGAGCGCGATCACGAGCTTCTCGCGCTCGGGCAGCTTGGCGATCGAGTCGGCGATCCGGTCCTTCAGGTCGCCCACGTCAAGCGCCTTCGCGGGGTCGGGGGCGCCGGGGTCCTCGATCGTGTCCATCAGCGAGACCGAGTCTCCCGATGAATCGGAGACGCTCCAGAGCTCGTCCAGGGCGACGATCGACGAGTGTGAGATCGCCAGCAGCGAGTCGTTGAGTTCGTCCAGGGTGATGCCCATCTCGTCGGCGATCTCCTGATCGGTGGGGGCCCGCTGAAGCAGATGCTCGAGCTTCGCGTTGGCTCGCTCGACCTCCCGCGCCCTGGCCCTGACCGAACGGGGAACCCAGTCGAGCGAGCGGAGCTCGTCGATGATGGCGCCCTTGATGCGCATGATCGCGTAGGTCTCGAACTTGATGTCCCGGGACAGGTCGAAGCGCTCGATCGCGGAGATCAGCCCCACCAGGCCGTAGGAGATCAGGTCCGCCTCCTCGACATGCGGCGGCAGTCCCGCGGCGGTGCGCCCGGCGACATACTTCACCAGCGGGGAGTAGGCGACGACCAGCCTCTCGCGAACGCGATTGTCCCCGTCCTCCTTATACCGCCGCCAGAGTTCGCGCAGCTCGATCGGTTTGACGTTCGTCTCCAGGGCTTTCCTCCCCTGTAATCAGGCCCGAGGGTGACTGCGCGCATAGGCGCTTCTAAGCCGGGCGGACTCTACCCGAGTGTAAATCTGAGTGCTGGACACGCTGGCATGCCCGAGCATCTCCTGAATCGCCCGCAGGTCCGCTCCGCCGTCGAGCAGGTGGGTCGCGAAGCTGTGACGCAGCGAATGAGGCGACGCCTCTCGCCCCACGCCGGTCTGCTGAGACCAGCGGCGGAGCCTGCGGCGAACGTCGCTGGTGCCCAGGCCGCGGCCGGTGCGGCTGAGGAAGAGATTCGCCGGAGCGCCACCCCCTCCGGACGGTTCGGAGGATGCAGCGAGCGCGGGCCTGGCGCGCTCCAAATATGTACGGATGGCGGCCATCGCCGGCTCGCCCACAGGCACGAAACGGGTCTTCCGGCCCTTGCCCTCGACCCGCAGCTGCTCGCCGTCGTGGTCGATGTCGCCGAGCTCCACCGAGACGAGCTCCTCGGCCCGCAGACCACAGGAGTAGGCGAGCTCGAACATCGCCCTGTCTCGCGTCTGGAGGGCGCTGCCGGCGGGGATGCCGTCGAGCAGCCTCGCTGCATCACGGGCGCTCAGCACCCGAGGGAGGTGCGAGCCGCGCCTAGGGGTCGAAACCAGATCGGCCGGATTCTGGGCGATGATCCCGTGCTCGCGCTGGCTGGAGAACAGCGCCCGAAGCGCCGCCAGCTTGCGCGCCGAGGTGCTCGGCGCCGCGCCGAGCTCTGAGAGGTGGGCGACATAGCGCCGGACCTCACGGGGACCGACGCCGGCGGGATCGAGCCCCTGGGGGTCCGCCCATCGCGCGAGGCCTTCCACGTCGACCCTGTAGGCGCGGACGGTGCGGGGCGCCGCATCCCGTCGCTGCAGGTCGGCCTCGAGCAGGGAGAGCGCGCTCGACCACGGCCCCGAGAGGGCCGGCGGGGGCGCGTCGGTCATCGCTGGGCCGCTCATGCCGGTCCTTCTTCGCCGCGCGCGGGTATCGGCCTGCACGCGTGGGGCCGGACTGCCATCCCTGGCTTGATGGACATCCTCATCATTATTCCCGACTGGGTAGATTGAAGCGGGTGGGCGCCGAACCTGATCTGCACGCGCAGGGGGACGTCGCGTCGTCGACCAACGGATCCCGGCCCGAGGGCTGGGAGAGGGTCGACTGGCGGACCCACCAGTCCTGGGTGAGCGTCGAGGGCCACGAGATCAACACGATCCAGCTCGGGGAGGGTCCGGCGATCCTCTTCGTCCATGGCCTGTCGGGCTGCTGGGCGAACTGGCTCGAGCAGCTCTGCCCGTTCGCCGCGAGCAACCGGGTGATCGCAGTGGACCTTCCGGGGTTCGGGCACTCCCCCGGTTTCGGTGGTGAGATCTCGATGGAGGGCTACGCCCGGCTGATGGATGGCCTGCTCGCGGAGCTCGGCATCGCCCGCGCCACGGTGGTGGGCAATTCGATGGGCGGGCTGATCGCCGCCGAGCTGACAGCGGCATACCCCGACCGGATCGGGCATCTCGTGCTCATCTCCCCGGCGGGAATGTCCACCTACCGCGACCGGCTGACGCGAGGGACGATGCCGGCGATGCGCCGCCTCGACCGCCTGCTGGCGCTCGCGGCGGCATGGTCGGCTGCAAACTCGGATTCGATCACCCGCCGGCCGCGGCTCCGGGAGCTGGCGCTGAAGGGAGTCATGCGCCACCCCTCGAGGCTCACGCCCCAGCTTGCGGCAGAGCAGGTCCGGGGAGCGGGCACGGAGGGTTTCCTGGGAGCGCTGGAGGCGATCATCGAGTACGACGTCCGCGACCGCCTGGCGCTGATCGCCTGCCCCACGCTGATCGTTTGGGGAACCAACGACCGCCTGATCAGCGTCCGTGATGCCGAGCGTTTCGGGGCCGCCATCAAGGGCTCGCGCCGGGTGATCTACGCCGACACCGGGCACGTTGCGATGCTCGAGCGCCCGCGCCAGTTCAACCGGCTGCTGCGGGAGTTCCTCGACGGCTGAGGGCGGGGCGTTCCCGAAGCTAGCGGGCGATCGCGCCCTCGGCGGCGCTCCCGACCAGCTTGGCGTACTTCTGGATCGCAACGTCGATGTGCTCATCGGCTCGCGGCGGCTGGCGGTAGGCGGCCGCCCGCTCGGTGATCAGGGCGTCATCGAGGTCCACGTCGAGGCGTCGGCTGTCCGCGTCGATCGTCACGAGATCCCCGTCCGTGAGCGCTCCGATCGGCCCGCCCCGGACGGACTCCGGTGCCACGTGGGCCACCATGAAGCCGTGGGTCGCGCCGGAGAAGCGGCCGTCGGTGATCAGGGCGACCTCCTCACCGAGGCCCTCCCCCACGATCGCCGCCGTGACGGCGAGCATCTCGCGCATCCCCGGGCCGCCCGCGGGGCCCTCGCCCCGGATCACAACGACGTCGCCGGCCTTGATCTCGTGAGCGAGGACCGCCGCCATCGCCTCCTCCTCGCCGTCGAACACGCGGGCTGGGCCCGAGTGTTTGCGGCGCTCGTGCCCGGAGAGCTTCACGACGCAGCCGTCGGGCGCGAGGTTGCCGCGCAGGATCGCGAAGCCGCCGGTCGCTTTGATCGGGTCGGACAGCGGCCGCACGACCACCTGACCCTCGGTCTCCTCGGCCTCGGCGGCGTGTTCTCCGATCGTTCTGCCGGTCACCGTGTGGGCGTCCCCGTTGAGCAGCCCCCCCTCGGCGAGACGTCCGAGCACGAGCGGCACGCCGCCGGCTTCGTAGAGCTCGGTGGCCACGTAGCGCCCGCCCGGCTGCAGGTCGCAGAGCAGCGGGGTCCGCTCGGAGATCGCCTCGAACTCCTCGAGCTCCAGTGGCACGCCCATTTCGCGGGCGACGGCCAGGAGATGCAATACGCCGTTGGTCGATCCGCCGCTGGTCGCCACCGCGGCGATCGCGTTTTCGAGACCGGCCTTGGTGATCACGTCGCTGGGTCGCTGGCCGCGGCGCAGAACGTCGAGCACCAGTTCGCCGCACTGTTTGGCCACCTCGAGCTTGCGACCGTCCTCGGCGGGAACCATCGAGGTGCCCGCCGGGGAGATGCCGAGCGCCTCGAAGGCCATGGCCATGGTGTTGGCCGTGAACTGGCCGCCGCAGGCCCCTGCGCCTGGCGAGGCCGCCTCCTCCAGTTCGTGCAGCTCATCCTCGGTGATCTTGCCGGCGGCGAACTGGCCGACACCCTCGAAGACCTGCTGGATCGTGACCTCGGCGCCCTTGAACCAGCCTGGCTTGATCGAGCCGCCATAGAGCATCAGGCCGGGGATGTTCAGGCGCGCCAGCGCCATCACGGTGCCGGGTATCGTCTTGTCGCAGCCGCTGATCGTCACAAGCGCATCGAAGGCATGGGCGCTTGCGACCAGCTCGATCGAGTCGGCGATGATCTCCCGCGAGACGAGCGAGGCGCGCATCCCCGAGGTGCCCATCGTGATTCCGTCCGAGATGGCGATCGTGTTGAGCTCCATCGGGGTGCCCCCGGCTGCCCGGATGCCCTCCTTCACCTTCCCCGCCAGGACCCGGTTGTTGAAGTTGCAGGGCATCGTCTCGATCCACGAGTGGGCAACGCCGATGATCGGCTTGGCCAGGTCCTCGGCCGAGTAGCCGATCCCGTGCAGATAGGAGCGCGCCGCAGCACGCTCGGGCCCCTCGGTCAGGGCGCGGCTGCGGTGCTTTGGATCGAAACCTGCAGTGCTCACGCGGCGCGCACACTACCGGGCGATTGCAGGGGCGGCAGGCCCGCCCGCCTGCGCTCCCAGCGCTCGATCCGCAGCAGGTCTCGTCTGACCTGCTCAGGATCCACCTGGCGCCCGGGCAGATGCATGTTGGCCTCGCCGATCAGGCCGCGCTCGTCGCCGGCCAGGGCCATCCACTTCGCGAGTACGTCATCGGAGTCAGGGAGACGGGGGCTTCCGTAGGGCCTGGACTCGTCGGGAAAGGCGACGCAGTACTCGCTGAGCAGATCACCCGTATGCGGCACGTAGGCGACGATCGGCTTGTGGGGGTAGATCAGATAGGCGTAGGGAGCCGTCCCATCCGAGGGCTCCGCGCCGACCGGGCCGAGCACGCGGAGCAGGCCCAGGTCGCGGTACATCTCCCAATCCTCCTGGCCGACGCAGGAGCGCAGCAGCTCGCGGGCGCGCTGCTCGGCTCGCCGCTCCCGGCCGGGGTCATATCCGTCCAGCTGCGAGGAGGCGCCCCGTCGCGAGAGGGCGCCGCGTGCGCGGGCGAGGTTGCCGGCCACCGCCGGGCGAACGAGCTCCCACAGCAGCACCACGAGGACGACCGCGGCGGTGCCCAGGCCCAGCGCCATGCGGCTCAGTGATCCTGTGGGGCGCCGCCGGCGGCCCGCGGGAAGAAGATCACCCTGTCGGCGTCCCGGGGAACCTCCGCGAAGCTCTTGACCATCTCGGCCTCGCGGCGTCCGGCGGAGCTCTGCGTTGGCACCGCGGCCCACATCCCTTCCTCGAGCTGGCGGCGGAAGGCCTCGATCAGCTCCATTTCCTGCTCGGGGACCTCCACATCGCCCTCGGCGAGCACGATCTCGCCATGACCGGGCTTCATCCGCAGGAGCTTCATCGCCCCGATTATGACAAACGGGCACCGCGGGGCGGTCAGTCTCCGCGCCGGGCCGCCAGGTCGATGACGTCAACGGGCCCCGCGCCCGCACCGATGTCCCTCAGCCCCCGCCCCACGGCCGCGCCGGCGGCCTTCCTCGCTGCGCGAGCGGCGCTCGCAAGCTCATCACCCAGGGCCAGCCGCGCCGCGAGGACGGAGGAGTGTGTGCAACCCGAGCCGTGGGCTGCTCCATCGGGGTGTCTGGGCCCCTCGATCCTCAGCACGGTCTGCTCCCCCGCCGGGTCGATCAGCAAGTCCGTCACCTCCGCCCGGTGTCCGCCGGTGAGCAGGACGGCGCGCGGGCCGAGCTCGAGGATCCGGCGGCCGAGCCGTTCGGCCTCCCCGTCGTCGGCTCCCGGCTCGGGTGCCTCACCGAGGAGCACCCTGGCCTCGAGCACGTTCGGTGTCACGACGGTCGCGAGCGCCAGGATTTCGCCGATCAGGGCCTCCTCCCCGTCCCCGTCGAGCAGGCGTGCCCCCGACTCGGCGACCATCACGGGATCGACCACGATCGGGGTGCCGCTCGGCAGCTCGCGGAGCGCCGTTGCGACCGCCAGGGCCACCTCGCGCGTCCCCAGCATCCCCACCTTGACGGCGTCGATGCGCATGTCCTCCGCGACTGCCCGCACCTGGGCCAGGACGATCTCCGGCGCCATGGTGTGGACCGCGCGGACGGCGATCGTGTTCTGCGCCGTGATCGCGGTGATCGCCGATGTCCCATGCACCCCACAGCTCGAGAAGGCCTTCAGGTCGGCCTGGATCCCGGCGCCTCCACCGGAGTCCGAGCCCGCGATCGTGAGCGCGACTGCGGTCATTCGAGGCAGGTCCGCTGCTAGCCGCGCAGCTCGGGGGGCACGCGGATTGAGTAGCTCCCGATGGCCGTCACGAGCAGGCGGCCGTCCTCGTGGCGAACCTCCGATTTGAGGATCCCGACGGTCCGGTTGCGCCGGTCGAGTTCGGTCCGACACACCACCTCGCCCTCCGTCGCGGTGGCGATGTAGTTGATCGAGATGCTGATCGTCGCGATCCGCTCGTTCTCACCGGTCTGCGCCCAGAGCGTCGAGCCCATGCAGTAGTCCACCAGCGCGTAGGTGACGACACCCGAGAGCAGGCCCCCGCGGTTGATCAACTCGGGGCGGATCGTCAGGCGAACCGTCTCGGCGTTCTCCCAGCGCATCCCGATGAAGCTGGTGATCCCGTCCAGCGAGCGAGGGCCGCCGGACTTGCCCCCGTCGGTGGAACGCGGAGGGACGCGCTGATTGTCCGGCGGCGGAGCGGTCTGCTCGGGAGTCTCTTCCATGGTCCGGCAGGCTAACGCCAGCGCGGCGTCGAGGGGCCCCGATGCCTCGGCGGCCGTCTGTGACACGCCGGTCACGTGCCCGTCACTCCGTCGTGACGTTCCTCACCCTGCCGTCACCGGCCGGTGCCTAGGGTCGGCGCTGTGACAGCTCCTTGGCCTGCTTCCGGCGCGCAGTGCGCAAACGCGATCGGCGCCCGCGGCGAGGACCTTGCGGCGAGTCACCTCGAGCGCCTCGGGCTACGCGTCATCGCGCGGAATGTCCGCGTCGGGGCCGGTGAGATCGATCTGATCGCCTTCGGCGGGAGCCTCCTCGTCTTCGTCGAGGTCAAGACCGCCCGCGATCGCAGCGCTCGGCACGGGTCCTGCTCAACCCCCCTGGCGCGCCTCGGGACGGTCCAGCGCAGGCGCCTGCGACGGCTGGCCGTCCGCTGGCTGGCAGACACGCCGCAGCGCCCCTCTGCCACGACGATCCGTTTCGACGCGATCGGCGTCCTGGTGGACCGTCGGGGAGACCTCGCCCGCCTCGATCACATCGAGGGCGCCTGGTGAGCTCAGAGGGCCAGCTGCTGGTAGGCCAGCGACTGGAAGGACATCCTGTGCAGCGGCGAGACGCCCTGGCGGAGGATCGCCTCGCGGTGCGAGGGCGTCGAGTAACCGACATGCTCGGCGAAGCTCCAGCCGGGGTGCTCGGTCTCGGCGTGGCGCATGTAGCGGTCGCGGCTGACCTTGGCGACGATCGAAGCCGCCGCGATCGCCGCACTGGTCGCATCCCCGTCGACGATCGCCCGCTGGGGCCTGCCGAAGTCGGTGACCCCGAAGCCGTCCAACAGGCAGAGAACCTCGTCGGGCACGTCAGCCGTGACGGCGATCGATGCCTCGCGGAGAGCGGCGAGGTTCGTCTTGTGCAGGCCGCGGGCATCGATCCCGCGAACGCATCGCGAAACGACCACCACCCGCGCAGCCGCTCGCATCACCTTCGGGTAGAGCTCCTCGCGGGCCTCGTGGGTGTGCTGCTTGGAGTCGTTCAGGGCGCTCAGCAGGCGCAGCTCGCGGGTTGTCAGCGCCTGGTAGTCGAACAGGACGGCGGCGGCGACGAGCGGCCCCGCGAGGCACCCTCTGCCGGCCTCGTCGGCGCCAGAGATGAACCTGTGGCCCAGCCGGCGATCGAAGGCGAACAACCGCCTGCCGCTTGAGGCCCGCCGCGCGCGTCGGCGGGAGCGCGCCGAAGCGCCCCTGCCGGGAGTGGCGTTAGAGGATTCCGATGCGGTCGGGGGGCCAGTAGGTGGCGATTGCGCCACCGATGATCCATCCGGTTGGGACGGGGCCCCAGAATCTGCTGTCGTCGGATTCGCCACGGTTGTCGCCCATCATGAACCAGTGTCCGGGCGGAATCTTGATCGGCGTGGGGAAGTTGCACTCCTGGCTGGCTCCGCATTCGCGGATGTAGGAGTCCTTCTCGCGCACGAATTCGGTCTTGCCGGCCGCCTTGCGGTAGACGTGGCCCTGTTCGATCTTGATTTCATCGCCCGGGCCGGCGACGACACGCTTGATGAAGTTGATCGAGCCGTCTTCTTCGGGAACGGGCTGCGAGCAGGCGGCCCCACCGAGGCGGATCACATGAGGCTGGGGCCCGCACTGCTCCTGCTCGGCCCCCTTGGGCGGATGGAAGACGGTGATCTCGCCCACATGGGGATCCGAGAAACGCGCCCCGATGCGGTTGACCAGGACCCGCTGGCCGATCTGCAGTGTGGGCTCCATCGAGCCGCTGGGGATCCTGTAGGGCTTGACGACAAAGGCCTGGATTCCCAGCGCAAGGCCCAGCGCCACGGCAACGATGAGGACCAACTCGATGACCGAGTTGATCGTTGATTTCGGACGGGAACGCCCGGCTTTCACGCGGGCGGATCGCCGGCGGGTACGCCTTCCTCGGCGTCACCGGCATCGGAAGAGGGATCGACGGACGCGTCCTGCGCGTCCGGGGCATCCGGCGCCTCCGAGGCGGCCTCTGCCTGGGCCTCTCCCTCGGGATCACCGGTTGATCCCCCCTGCTCCTGAACATCCTGCCCAGCCGCCTCGTCGGCCGGCTGCGCCACCGCCTCCTGCGCGACGGCCTCCTCGGCCGTGAACCCATCGGCGTCGGTCGCCTCCGCCGCCTCGTGCAGCAACCCCGGCTCCACGAGCTCCTCCGGGCCCGTGTAGCGGCGCTCTTTGACGCGGGCGCGCTTGCCGACCCGGTCGCGCAGGTAGTAGAGCTTCGCGCGCCTGACGTCGCCGCGCGCGGCCAGCTCGATGCGCTCGATCTTGGGCGAGTGCACCGGGAACATGCGTTCAACCCCCACACCGAAGGACTGCTTGCGCACCGTGAAGGTCTCGCGGGCCCCGTGGCCCTGGCGCTTGATGACGACGCCCTCGAAGACCTGGACGCGGCTGCGCGCCCCCTCGATCACCTGGAAATGGACCTTGACCCGGTCTCCAGGCGAGAAGCTTGGGACGCGGCGCAGTTGCGCGCGCTCGATGGTTGCGATGACGCTGCTCATGAGAAAAGGAAACGCACCTCGTTCGACGCGCCCGGGCCAGTCCGGGGGCACGCAAACGGTGCGAGACGCAATGGTAGCGGAAGGTCCGCCGGGCGCGCGCCTCCAGGGTCACTGAGGATCGGGCGAACCCTCCCCGAGCGCCCTGGCGCGTTCGCGGCTGCGCTCCCTGCGCCAATCCTCGATCCGTGCGTGATGGCCCGAGAGGAGGACCTCGGGGACCGTCCAGCCCCGGTACTCGGCCGGCCGCGTGTAGTGGGGGTACTCGGGGTTGCCCTCCAGCGCCGCGCTGAACGACTCCTCGGCGGCGGAGCGATCATCTCCGAGGGCGCCGGGGAGCTTGCGCATGACGCCGTCGCAGATGACCATCGCGGCCGCCTCCCCGCCGCTCAGGACGTAACGGCCGATCGAGATGACATCGGAGGCGAAATGCTCGATGATCCGCTCGTCGAAGCCCTCGTAGCGTCCGCAGAGCAGCGTCAACTCCGGCTCGAGCGCCAGCTCGCCGAGGAGCGCGTCATCCAGCAGGCGCCCGCCCGGCGCCAGCGCGATCACCCGGCGGCTGCGGCGCAGATCGACGGGATCGACCCCGTAGCGGGCCCGCAGCGCCGCGTCGAGGACATCGACCCGCAGGACCATCCCGGCACCTCCTCCGAACGGCGTGTCGTCCACCTGGCCCGCTCCCAGCGGGGTGTGCTCGCGGAAGTTGACGCACTCGATGCTCGATCCGCTCGCCGTGACGTTGGCGATGTGACGCTGCTCGGAGAGCCAGCCGAACCACTCCGGGAAGAGCGTGAAGACGTCGATCTTCACGAGCTGGCCTCATCCCGAGCGCCGGGCTCGAGGCCGAGAAAGGCGGTGTCGATGTCGATCCGGCGCCCGGCGGCGTCGACGCTGCGGACGGCGGCTTTGACCATCGGCACGAGCACCTGCGGCCCACCGCCGGGCGGCTCCACCTCGAGTGCCTCGCATGACGGCAGCTCGATCATCCGCCGGACGGTCCCAACCGGGCGTGAGCCGTCGAAGACCTCGCAGCCCTCGAGTTCGTGGGCCCACCATTCACCCTCGCCGAGCCTGGGCGCTTCCGCGCCGTTCACCGTCAGATCGGCCCCCCTCAGAGCTTCGACCGCCTCGCGGCTGTCGATCCCCTCCAGGCGGAGGATGGGGCGCTGCTCGGTCCCCGCATGGCGCACGATCCGCCGCGCCTCCCCGGAGACCGTCATGAGGGTCCCGCTCGCAAGCAGCCTGGGCTTCGGACGGGTCACGTAGAAGCTTCCGTCCAGGCCGTGCGGGCGACCCACCCGGCCCGCCGGCAGCGCCCCTCCGCCAGGAGCCTCCGGACCGCTCAATCGACGATGTCGACGAGCACGTGGCAGTCCTCGCTGGCCGCCGCGGCTTTTACGACCGTTCGCAGGGCATGGGCCGTGCGCCCGCCGCGACCGATCACCCTGCCGTAGTCGTCGGCGCCGACGCAGAGCTCGAGCACGATCGTCCCGTCGTCCTCCTCGAACTGCTCGACGGCGACCGCCTCGGGGTCATCAACCAGGCCTTCGGCCAGGTACTCCAGGAGCCGCTTCGGGTTCTCGCTGGCCATTCGGAGCTACCCGAGGGGCTCCTAGCTCGTCCGGGTCTCGATGCCCTGGATGCGCAGGAGCTTTTTGACGGTGTTCGACGGCTGCGCCCCACGCGCGAGCCAGCTGCGGGCGCGCTCCTCGTCGATCACGATCGTCGAGGGGTCGGTCTGAGCGTTGTAGTGGCCGATCGTCTCGATCACCCGTCCGTCGCGGGGAGAGCGCTGATCGGCGACCACGACACGCCATATCGGGTCCTTCTTGCCGCCCACTCGCGTGAGCCTTAGCCTGACTGCCACGGTTTCCTCTCTGGTGCTTGAAGACGGGGATCGGTGGATCCTCGACGGAGAGCTTAGACGGTGCGGGGCCCGCGCGCCGGACCAGCGCCCGCCGGGATGCTCAGCGGGCGTTGCGCATCACCGCGCCGATGTCCGGCATCTTGCCGCTGCCGACCTGGCGCATCATCTTGCGCATCTGGCCGAACTGCTTGACCAGTTTGTTGACCTGCTGGACGTTCGTCCCCGACCCGCGGGCGATCCGCAGGCGCCTGGAGCCGTTGATCAGCTCCGGCCTGCGGCGCTCCTCGGCGGTCATCGAAAGCACGATCGCCTGAATCCGGTCGAGCTCGCGTTCGTCGACCTTCATGTTCTGGAGCTGGTGGCCGGCGAACCCCGGGATCATCCCCAAGATCGAGGTCAGCGGTCCCATTTTCCTCACCATCCTGAGCTGGTCCAGAAAGTCGTCCAGCCCGAATTCGTTGCGCCTGAGCTTGCGCTCGAAAGCCTTGGCCTCGTCCTCGTCGAACTCCTTCTCGGCCTTCTCGATCAGGCTCATGACATCGCCCATGCCGAGGATCCGCTGTGCCATCCGGTCGGGGTGGAAGCGCTCGAACTGGTCGAGCTTCTCCCCCGTCGAGGCGAACAGGATGGGCTTGCCCGTGACGGCTTTGACCGACAGGGCCGCGCCTCCTCGTGCGTCACCGTCGAGCTTGCTCATGATCACCCCGTCGAACTGGACGGCCTCGGCGAAGCTCTCGGCGACATTGACGGCGTCCTGCCCGGTCATCGCGTCGACCACCAGGAGGATGTCGTGGGGTTTGACGGCATCGCGGATCCGCACCAGCTCGGCCATCAGCTCCTGATCGACGTGCAGGCGCCCGCTGGTGTCGACGATCAGGACATCCTTGCCCTCCTCGCGGGCCCGCTCCAGAGCCCATCTCGCGATCTCCACGGGGTCCTTGTCGGTTCCCTGCTGGTAGACCGCCGCACCGGCCTGGGCCCCCACCTTGACCAGCTGCTCGACGGCCGCCGGGCGGTAGACGTCACAGGCGGCGACGGCCACGCTCGAGGAGTTCTCGCCGGCGAGGTAGCGGGCGAGCTTGGCCGTCGCGGTCGTCTTGCCCGACCCCTGCAGGCCGGCCATGAGGATCACCGTCGGCGGGCGCGGCGAGAAGCTCAGGCCCGCGGAGGCGCCGCCCATCAGCTCCGTCAGCTCTTCTCCGACGATCTTCACGACCTGCTGGCCGGGATTCAGCTTGCCGACGAGTTCGGCCTCCATACAGCGCTGCTTCAGCTGGGTGGTGAACTGCCGGACGACCTTGAAGTTGACGTCGGCCTCGAGCAGGGCCAGGCGAATCTCGCGCATCGCGGCGTCGACATCCTGCTCGGTCAGGCTGCCCCGTTGGCGGACGTCGCTGAGCGTCGTCTGGAGTTTCTCGGCGAGCGAGTCGAACATCGTGGGCCATTCTCGCAGCCGCCGGTCCCACGCCTGGGTATCGCTGAATCAGGTGGAGCTTCGCGCCGCGGTGGATGCGTGGGTTGAGGGGTTCCACGGCCCCCCGGGGTGCGGCATGAGAGCGCCCGGCTAGTGCTCGGGAGGCGGGCCGGGCAGCTTCGGCGGTCCGCCCTCGGGCGGCTTGGCGGAACCCTTCAGCGCGGCCCCGATGCCGTCGAATGCCTGAGCGAACTCGGAGGGGATCACGAACACCTTGTTGGAGTCCCCTTCGGCTAGCTGGGGCAGCATCTGCAGGTATTCGTAGCTGAGCAGGGCGCGGTCGGGGTTGCCCTCGTGAATCGCCGTGAAGACCGTGTCGATCGCCTTCGCTTCACCCTCGGCTCGCAGGATCGCCGCCTGGCGCTCGCCCTCGGCATCGAGGACAGCCGCCTGCTGCGCACCCTCGGCGTTGAGCACGGCGGCCTGCTTGGCGCCCTCCGCCGTGAGGATCTGCGCCTGCTTCTCGCCTTCGGCTGTGAGGATCGCCGCACGGCGGTCACGCTCGGCCCGCATCTGCTTCTCCATCGCGCTGCGGATGTCCGGCGGCGGGTCGACGGACTTGATCTCGACTCGGTTGATGCGGATTCCCCACTTGCCGGTCGCCTCGTCGAGAACGACCCGGAGCTCGGTATTGACGTTCTCGCGCGCCGTGAGCGTCGCCTCGAGCGTCAGGCCGCCGATCACATTGCGCAGCGTCGTCACGGTCAGCTGCTCGATCGCCTGGAGGGGGTTCGCGATTTCATAGGTCGCCGAGCGAGGGTCCGTGATGGTGAAATAGAGCACCGTCTCGATCCCCACGACGACGTTGTCTTCGGTGATCACCGACTGAGGGCTGAAGTTGACGACCTGCTCGCGCAGGTCGACCAGCGGCCGGACGCGCTCGATGAAGGGCGTCACGATCGTCAGCCCGGGTTCGAGCGTGCGGCTGTAGCGGCCCAGCCGCTCGACAACCCCGGCGCGGGCCTGCGGTATGACGCGGATCGAGCGCCCGGCCACCACGAGCAGGAAGATGACGATCACTGCGATGACGATCAGTGCTGCCATTGGGGCGGCGTCCTTTCTCGGTTCACTCGACCCACAGACTACCCTCGCCGCCGTCAGAGCATGACGAGCGCTGTGGCTCCCTTGATCTCGACGACCTCCACCCGCTGTCCGACCTCGATCACATCATCCTCGGAGTAGCTGCGAGCGGTCCAGACCTCGCCGCCCTCGATTCGCACACAACCGACACCCTCGTCGTTGGCGATCCGCTCGAGGACCATCGCCCGGCGCCCCACGAGAGCCGCGGCGCCGGTTCGGATCGGCGGCGGCAGACGGCGATGGCGGCGGGCCACCGGGCGCAGCGCGCCGACCACCACGAGCGAGGTTGCCACGAACATGATCCCCGTCAGCAGAGCGCCCACGCCGAGCAGGCTCAACACGGCGGCCAGGGCTGCTCCGAGGGCGAAGGGGAGCAGGTAGAACCCGCCTGAATGCATCTCTCCGATGCCGAATAGACACGCTGCCACCAGCCACAGAATCCAGGCCATAGCAGGAGGTTAGCTCTCCGCGATCAAGGCGCGCGCAAAATCATCGGGATCGAATGGACGCAGGTCCTCGACGGACTCGCCGATTCCGATCAGCTTGACCGGCAGTTGCAGCTCCGAGGCGATCGCCAGCGCGATCCCGCCGCGGGCGGTGCCGTCGAGCTTTGTCAGCACGACGCCGGTGACGCCCGCTGCCTCGGCGAACAGCCGCGCCTGGCGCAGGCCGTTCTGCCCGGTCGTCGCATCGAGCGTCAGGAGGGTCTCGTGAGGGGCACCCTCGAGCTGACGGGCGATGACCCTGCGGACCTTCGAGAGCTCGCCCATCAGGTCTTCCTGGGTGTGCAGGCGCCCGGCCGTGTCGATGATCACAACGTCGAACCCCTCCGAGTTGCCGCGGGCGATCGCCTCGAACGCCACGGCGCCCGGATCGGAGCCCTCCTCCCCCGTCACGATCGCGCAGCCGGCCCGCTCGGCCCACCCTTCGAGCTGCTCCGCCGCGGCCGCCCTGAACGTGTCGGCCGCGCCCAGGAGAACGCTCGCGCCGAACTCCTTCCGGAGGTGCCAGGCGAGCTTGCCGATCGTCGTCGTCTTGCCGGTCCCGTTGACGCCGACCGCCATGATCACGGTCGGCTTCGGACGGATGTCGATCGTCGCCTCCCCCACTCGGGCCGTGTCGGCAAGCAGGGCGATAAGACGCTCGCTGAGGGCCTCGCCGCCCTCCAGCGATCCCCCGTCAACTTCACTCTCGAGCGTCTCGACCACGGTGGCCGTCGTGCGGGCACCGACGTCGGCCATGATCAGCGCCTCCTCGAGCCGTTCCCAGGTCTGCTCGTCGAGCACCCCGAACAGCGTCGCCTGGATCTCTGAGCCGAGCGCCTGCCGCGTCTTGGACATGCTCTCGCGCAGGCGTTTGAAGAGACCGCCGCGTTTGCGCTCCGGGGGCTCGTCCGGGGGCCGCCCCTCGGGGTCGGCACCTATGAACAGGTCACTCCATTCGCGCGCCACGGGGGCCGCGATGATAGCTCCCCGGCACCCGCCTCAGGCGAGTGCCGAGACCTCTGCGGTCTCGGCCGGTTCGCCCGGCAGCCTGCGGGAGAGAACCTTCGAGACTCCGTCGCCGCCCATCGACACCCCGAACAGCCAGTCTGCGGCCTCCATCGTGCGCTTCTGGTGGGTGATCACGATGAACTGGGCGCTGCCCGCGTAGCGGCGCAGCAGAGCCAGGAAGCGGTCGAGGTTGAGGTCATCCAGAGCCGCCTCGACCTCGTCCAGGATGTAGAAGGGGCATGGTCGAGCCAGGAACACGGCGAACAGGAAGGCCAGCGCGGTCATCGACTTCTCTCCGCCGGAGAGGAGCGTGAGGCGCTTGCTCGACTTGCCTGCGGGGGTGATCTCGATCTCGACCCCCGGCAGCTGCTCCTCCTGGGCATTCTCCTCCGCCTGCGCCTCGGCCTCGGCGGCCTGCTCGATCGCCTCATCGGGGTCCTGCTCGGCGGGCAGGGGCTGTCCACCGAGGACACCGCGGGGCCCCTCTTCCTCCTCGACGAGCCGGAGCCGCCCCGAGCCGCCCGGGAAGACGTCGCCGACCAGTTCTTCGAAGTTCTTCGCGGCTGCCTGGAAGGTCTGCTCGAAGGTCTCCTGGATCTGGCGGTCCGTCTCGCGGATCACGGTGCGCAGCTCTCGCAGGGCCGTCTCGAGATCGCCGCGCTGGGTCTCGAGCTCCTCGACGTGGGCGATCGCCTCCGCGTACTCGTCCTGTGCCAGCGGGTTGACCGGGCCGAGCTGCTCGCGCCTGCGGTTCAGGCGCTCGACGCGGGAGGCCAGCTCGGCCAGCTCCGTCTCGGACAGCGCAGCCCGCTCGGCGTCCTCCCCCGCCGCGGCGTCAAGGCCCAGACGCTCCGCCACAGCCGCCGACTCGAGCTCGGCCTCCGCGGCCTGGTCGCGCAGCCGCTGGGCCGCCACCTCGGCCTCCGTCACAAGCTCGCCGGCGCTTCGCAGACGGCTCTGGATGTCCGCCTCGCGCGCCGCGCATTCGCGCAGCTTCCCCGTCATCTCCTCGCCCGCCTGGCGGTCCTCCCCGAGCTCGATCTCGAGCGCGGCCACGACGCTCGAGGACCGCGGCCGCGGCGGCCCCGATGGCATCACCGAGCCGCTCGGCCCTGGGCGCCAGAGCCAGGTCGGACTCGCGCTGTGCGCGGAGCCGGGCGATACGGGCCTCGCGGCTGCGCAGCTCTGCCATCCGCTGCTCGGCCTGGCGGCGCTCGGCCGCGAGCTCGCCTTCGAGCTCGGCCTTGCGCACCGCCAGCGGACCCTCCCCCGGCGCCGCGCGCCGCTGCTCAGAAGCCACTCGATGCGCCTGACGTTCTCCTTGGCCTCACTGTGGCGGCGCTCGGCCTCACGCAGAGCGTCATCGGCCTCGGCGCGAGCCGCTTCGGCTGTCCGCACCCCCTCGAGCGCCTCCTCACCTGCGGCCTTGGCCCGCTGCTCGGCCTGGGCTGCACGCTCGACATCGGCGATCAGGCGGTCCCGTTCGTTGCGCCGTGCGAGGACGAGCTCCGTGCCGCCCTCGCTGAGCTGGCGAACCTCGCCCCAGGCCGCGAACCAGACACGGCCGGCCCGCGTCGCGGCGATCCCGCCGAACGAGCCGGGCAGTTCCTCGAGCCGCTCGACGACCCAGGCGTCGGCGAGCAGTCGCGCTGCAAGCTCCAGCACCGCCGGGGGCCCGCTGAGCAGATCGATCAGCCGTCTTGCGCCCGGCGCAGGCGCCTGGCCCGTGGCGGGGACATCGCCCCCGTGGGCCCCGCCTGCGAGCAGTGCGCTGCCGCCTTCCGGTCCGGCTCGGTCGAGGATCCGCTGCGCGCCCGGGACATCCTCGACCAGCGCCGCGTCCAGGCGTCCTCCCAGCGCCGCCGCGAGAGCCAGCTCGAAGCCGTCCTCGATCCGCAGCTCCCCACTCGAGCGGGCCGGGGCATCGGCCTGCGCTCCGCCGACACCCAGCTGGCTGCGCAGGAACTGGTTGGCGGCCGCGAGCTCCGCACCCACCCGCGCGGCCTCGCGGCGAGCGCCCTCGACGCGCCGCTCCGACTCGGAGAGGACCTCACGCGCCTGCCGGGCGGCCGCGTCGGAGCGCTCGCGTGCCGCTCGGCGCGCCTCGGCCTCGCCCAGAGCCGCCTCGAGCACGTCGCGCTGCGCCGTCAGCTGGGACTCCAGATCGCGAAGCTCCTCCTCGAGCTGCTCAGAGCGGCGCGCCTCGATCTCGGCCAGCTCGGCGGCCAGCGTGGCCAGGCGGTCGCCGGTCGTGGCGTCGGCCTCGCCCGCGGCGGGCTCCGTCGTCCGTCCGCGTCAGCTCCGTCAGCTCCACCTCGGCCCGCTCGATCCGACGGGCCAACCGCTCGCCGTCCGCGGCGACCTGCTCGGCCCGCAGGCCCAGCCGCTCGCTCGCGGAGCGAGCCTCATAGACGCGGCGCGAGAGCGCGTCATGTCGGGCGGCACGCTCCGACAGGGCCCGCTCCGCCTCCCCGCGAGCCGTTATGACCGCCTGAAGCCCCGCCTCGATCTCGGTCTGCTCCGCCCGCGCCGTGGCGACCTGGCTCTCGGCGGCGAGCAGCCCCGTCCGGCGGGCCCGCAGGACGTCGCGGGCTATCTCCACCGAGCCTCGAGTATCTGGCGCTCGAGACGCTCATGGAGCTCGGCCGCTTCTGCCTGGCGCTTGAGCGGGCGAAGCCTGGTTCGCGCCTCGCGCTCGATGTCCAGCGCCCGGTCGAGGTTCTCCTGCGTGCGTTCGAGCTTCAGCTGAGCCCGCCGGCGGCGCTTTCGGTGCTTGCCCAGGCCCGCGGCCTCCTCGATCAGCAACCTGCGCTCCCGGGGCTTCGATGTCACGATCGCCTCGACTTTCCCCTGCGAGATCACGGAGTGCGTCTCCTTGCCGAGACCCGTGTCGGAGAGCACCTCGATCACGTCAGTCAGCCGGCAGCGCGCGCCGTTGAGCCGGTAGCCGCCGTCACCGTTTCGATCGAGCCGGCGCGCGATCGAGATCTCCGAGAACGGCAGGTCCACGGTGGCGTCGGAGTTGTCGAGCACGATCTCAACCTCGGCGGCGGATCGCGCCTGAACGCCGTGTCCCCCGCCGAAGATCACATCCTGCATCGACTGCCCCCGGACGGCCAGCGGCGACTGCTCCCCCATCGCCCACAGGACCGCATCGGTCACGTTGGACTTGCCCGACCCGTTGGGGCCGACCACCACGCTGACGCCCTCGCCGAATTCGAGGTGGGTCCTCCCCGGGGAAGGACTTGAAGCCGTCCAGGGTCACGGACTTCAGTCGCAAGCCGCTCCCCCCTCCGCCCTCATCACTCGCCGCCAGCCTGTCGACGGCCTCGCGTGCGGCCTCCTGCTCTGCGTGCTTCTTGCTCCTGCCCGTGCCCGTGCCGAGCTCCCGGCCCTCCACGACAGCGGCTACCGAGTAGACACGCTCGTGCGGGGGGCCCTCCTCGGCGGTCACCTCGTAGGCCACCTCGGCCCCCCTGCGCGCGAGGAGCTCCTGAAGCGCAGACTTGAAATCGACCGGGTTCGACAGCGAGTCCTCGATCTCCGGCGCAAACGCCTCCACGACGGCTTCCGCAGTCCGCTCGTAGCCGGAGTTCAGGTAGCAGGCCCCGATCACCGCCTCGATCACCGAGGCAAGCACTCGCTCCGTCTCGACCAGCGCGGCGGCACTCTCGCGAACGCTCTCCGGCGCCGCCGCTCGTAGACGCGCCGGCAGCTCCAGGCGCTCCGCCACGGCTCGGCAGGAGACGCCCGAGACGGCCTGGGCGCGGATCTTCGTCAGACGTCCCGCACCGAAACGCTCGGCCTCCAGTCGCGGGTAGAGGTACGTCGTCACCGCCAGCGAGAGCACGCTGTCGCCGAGGAAGGCGAGGCGCGTGTAGGAGTCCCCCCGCCGCTCGCTCCACGAGGCATGGGTGAAGACTTGGCGCGCCAGATCCTCCGGGAGCTCCTCCAGCAGGTCGGCCAGCAACATCGTCATCCGTCTCGCAGCTAAGCGTGCTCGGGCTCATCTAGGGCGGGGTTGTTGGCGAGCACGAAATCCACAGCGGCGGCGACCGTCAGGATCCCCGCTGCCTGCTCGTCGGACATCTGCACGCCATAGGTGTCCTCGAGCTCCTGGACGAGCGTGTAGAGATCGAGCGAATCGGCCTCGAGGTCCTCCTTGAAGCGAGTCTGCTCGGTGATCACCGCCGGGTCCAGATCGAGCTCGTCGGCCAGGTGCTCGCGGATCAGGTCGAGCACGTGCTCGCGCGTGAGAGACGTCATCGCCGCAGGCTAGCGTCAGGCGCGGACGCCGGTGAGCGCCTCAGCGCGCCCGCCCGCGAGAGCGCCAGGTGAGTCTGCGCCACGAGGTCCTCGCTCGCCCCCAGGCGGGCACGCAGGATCGCCTGGGCGAACCCCCGGCGCCCGAAGCGTCCGTGCGGCACCACGCCCAGGCTGCGCAGCCCGAGCATGTAGGCGCCGCCGCTGGCCTCGGGGTCGATCTCCTCACGCAGCCCCTTCAGCGAGCCTTTGAGGAGCAGTCCCCCGAGCTTGCCCCGCGCCGAGGAGACCGCCGCTTCGCGGATCGCGCCGAGAATCGTCTGCGAGACGCCCTCCATCAGCTTGAGAGCGATGTTTCCCGTCAGGCCGTCCGTCACGACGACGTCGGCCCGCCCGCTGACGAGGTCTCCGCCCTCGACGTTCCCGACGAACTCGAACGCTTCGCTTCCCGCTCCGGCGCGCTCACGCAGCTCGGCGCCCACCTCGACGATCAGCGATCCCCCGCGGGCCTCCTCCTCGCCGTTGGAGAGGAGTCCCACGCGCGGCAGCTCGACGCCGAGCACGATCCTCGACAACGCGGCGCCCATGAAGGCGAACTGGACCAGGTGCTCGCGGCGGGCCTCGGCGTTGGCTCCCACGTCGAGCAGCGTCACGGGATGGCGCGGGACGGGCAACGGGATCGCCAGGGCAGGGCGGTAGATGCCGTGGTCCCGCCTGATGTTGAAGGTGCCGGCAGCGACCGCGGCGCCCGTGCCGCCCGCGCAGACCAGGGCCTGGGCGCGACCCTCTGCGACTGCTCTGGCGGCCAGCACGATCGAGGCGTCCGGGTTCCCCCGAACGGCCTTCGCAGGGTCGCCCGCCTTGGCGATCGAGACAGGCGCGTCGACGATCTCAACCCCGGGCCCCGCCTCGCCGAGCTCGGCTGCGGGGCCGAACAGCAGCACCCGGGCGCCCTCGGCGGCGGCCATGGCGGCGCCGGCGGCGACCTCGGCCGGGCCCATGTCGGCGCCGTTGCAGTCGACGGCCACCACCGGCACGTCCTGCAGCCGCCCACCGTCAGGCGGAGAAGAGGGCGACGCCTCCCGTGTCACTGCCCGCTAGTGGTCGTGATCGTGATCGTGCGCGTGCGACACCGGCGCGATGATCTCGCGTCCGGCATAGGTCCCACACGTGGGGCAGACCCGGTGCGGGCGCCGCGGGCTGTGGCACTGCGGACAGCTGTTCAACCCGGGGGGCGCGATCTTGTGCTGCGCCCGCCGCTTGGCGGTGCGGCTGTGGCTTTGCTTTTTCTTGGGGACGGCCATGCGGCCAGGAAGGGTAACAGCCCGGCGTGCGCGAGCCCTAGTCGAGCTTCAGCTCGCGGAGCTTCGCCCAGCGCGGGTCGGGCTCCTGCTCGTGGCCGTGATCCGGAGCGGCCTCGTTGAGGTCGGCTGCACAGATCGGGCACAGCCCGGCACAGTCCTCGCGGCAGAGGACCTTGGCGGGCACGGCCAGGGCGAAGGCGTCGCGCGCCCACGCGGCCAGGTCGAGCTTCTCCTCGCTGACGTAGGGGCTCTGGAGCTCCTCGCCTTCGCTCGGGCGGTCGACCTCGCGCGCATCGACCTCGATGGCCGGTTCGGCCTGCTTCAGGCAGCGCATGCAGGGTCCCGCAATCGCAGCCTCGAACCGGAGATGCAGCGCGTAGCCGCCGCCCGTCATGCGCGAGACTTCCAGGCGAACCGGGACATTCACCGGCCGCGCCTCGTAGCGCTCGCCGCCGAGCTCGAGCCCCTCGACGGGGACCGACAGCTCGAGCCGGCGCCCCTCGCCCGGGGTCAGGCGCAGGCTCGCGAGATCCAGCTCTGCGGTCAGTGCGGGCATCGCTTTAGGCTAGCGGCGGCGGGACCGCTCCGAGACAGCCCGGCGGGCGCGGTCGCCTCGCCGGCGACGGCGCGGCAGGTGCTCCGCGGGCCTCAGTCCAGTTCGCGCTTGAGGATCTTGCCGGTCGCGTTGCGCGGCAGCTCATACAGGAAAACCACGTCGCGGGGGACCTTGTAGCGGGCCAGGTTCTGCTTGACGTAGGCCCTGACCTCGTCCTCGCTCAGATCCCCACCCTCCCGCACCACGATGAAGGCCTTCAGGCGCTGACCGAATTCGGTGTCCGGGACGCCCGTGACGGCCGCCTCCTCGATGTGGGGATGGTCGGAGAGGAGATCCTCGACCTCCCGGGGGAAGACGTTCTCCCCACCGCTGACGATCATTTCGTCGTCCCGGCCGTCGACGAACAGCCGCCCTCCCGAGTCGAGATGCCCGACGTCCCCGGTGCTCATGAGGCCCTCGATGATCTCCTTGCCGCCACCGCCCGTGTAGCCCTCGAACATCATCTCGTTGGCCACGAAGATCCTGCCGCTGTGCCCGCGCGGGACCTCGCGGCCGTGCTCGTCGAGCAGCTTTACGATCGTGCCCAGGGGAGGCAACCCGGCCGTGCCGGGCGCCGCACGAAGATCTGCCGGGGTCGCGATCGTCGCCCAGGCGACCTCGGTCGAGCCGTAGAGGTTGTAGAGGACGTCGCCGAAAGCGTCCATCGCCCGCGTGGCCAGGTCACCGGGCAGAGCCGATCCGCTGAGCGCGATCACCCTCAGCGCCGAGAGGTCGTAGCGGGAGATCGCCTCGGGTCCCAGATCCATGATCCGCTGGAGCATCACCGGCACCAGCGCGAGCGCGCTGGCGCGGGTCTGGGCGGTCGCCCTGAGCGTCTCCTCGGGATCGAAGCGGCGCCGAAGCACGAGCGTCGAGGCGAGCGGGAGCGCGAGGGTGAAGTGAGCGAAGCCCCAGGAGTGGAACATCGGGGCCGCGATCATCGTCGTCTGGCGAGCCCGCAGCGGGATCTTCGAGAACAGCGAGGCGACCGGCTCCAGCGAGTCCGGCTGTTTGCGGGCGGCTCCCTTGGGCGTCCCCGTGGTGCCCGAGGTGAGGATCACGACCCTTCCCTTCTCGGTGGGTGGATCGAGCTCGCCCACCTCGCCCCGGTCGATCAGATCCTCGATGCGGGGATCGGTGCTCTCTCCGGCGGCCGGTCCATCCTCGCCCCAGGCGATGAAGCGTTTGCGGCCCGCGGAGCCCTCCTCGACCAGACCGGCGAACTCCTCGTCGTAAACGACCGCGACGGGGTTCTCACGGGCCAGGACATCGGTGATCTGAGGCCCGGCGAAGGCGGTGTTGAGATAGAGGGCGTTCGCCCCGAGCTTCGAGCAGGCGACCGTGATGTCGACGAAGCCGCGGTGGTTCCGGCACATGATCGCGACGCCGTCACCCTGCTTGACGCCCTCCTGCGCCAGCGTCCGCGCCAAGGCGTTCGTGCGCTCCTGGACCTCGCCGAAGGTGAGCGTCCCGCGGTCGTCGCAGATGGCCAGCCGGTCGGGGTAGCGGATCGCCGAGCCGAGGTATGCGGCTGCCGGCGTAGGGCCCCAGCGCTGAAGCGCCAGGACCGAGCGGACGGCCTTGTCCGGGCGCATCGGCGCGATCATCCCCGTGTCGAGGAGCGTCTTGGCGACGAACAGCTTGTGCCTGGCGGCGGCGGATGCGCTCACCGGCTGACCCTACCCAAAGAAAGGGAGGTCGACGCGCCCGGGTGCGGCGCTAGCCGACCTCGGCCGGCTCGTCCTTGCCCTGCAGCCGCTCGCGCCCGCGCTGGACGGCGGCGATGAACTTGGAAAGGTTGACCTCGAGCGTGTTGAGGATCTCGTCGGCGTAGTCCTCCGCGCCGAGGCGGATCTCGCGCTCGCGTGCCCGGGCGTCCTCGACGATGTCCTCGGCGGCGCGCTCGGCCTGCTTGGTGACCTCCTCCTCGCCGACCAGGCGCTCCTGGCGCTCGCGGGCGTCCTTGATGATCCGCTCGGCCTCCTTCTTGGCCTCGGCGAGCATCTCCTGACGCTCCTTGACGATCCAGCGCGCCTGCTTGATCTCCTCGGGGATCGTCGCGCGCATCTGGTCGAGGATGTCGTAGATCTCCTCCTTGTCGACCCGCACCTGATCGGTCAGGGGCACAGGCTTGGCGTTGTGCACCAAGTCGTCGAGCTTGTCTATGAGAACCAGGACGTCCATCTGTTTTAGGCACCTCCGCGGAGCTTCGCAGCCCGCGTATCGGATGTCATTTCGTCAGCGTGTCAGCTCTTCCTGCATGCGCCGGGCCACCTGCTCCGGGACAAGGTCGTCGATCTTGCCGCCGAAGGTTGCCAGCTCCTTGACGCCGCTGGATGAAAGGAAACTGTACTGCGGGCTGGCCATCAGGTAGACGGACTCGATATCCGGGTTCTGACGGCGGTTGAGCTGGTTCATCTCGAGCTCGTACTCGAAGTCCGAAATCGCGCGCAGTCCCTTGACTATCGCCCGGGCCCCGATCTGGCTCGCGAACTCGACCACCAGAGTCGAGAAGGGCTCGACCCGGACGTTGTCGAGATCGGCCAGTGCGCCCTCGATGAATGCCACCCTGTCCTCGATCCCGAACAGGGCGCTGCTCTTACGAACCGAGCGGTTGACGACGGCCACCACGACCTCGTCGTAGAGCTTTGCGGCACGCCTGATCACGTCCAGATGGCCGTTGGTGACCGGGTCGTAGCTGCCCGGACAGACGGCTATCGCGCTTGCGGATCTGGACATGGGTGAGAGTGGATTGTTATCGAAGTGTCGCCGTAACGGCGTGTCCTCAGCACGGGAGCGTCCAACTCGAGCTGCTCGCGGCGGTCGCTCTCGACGACGATCCGCCCCTCCGGAGCGAGCACCGCTCCCAGCTCAGCCGCCAGTCTGGGACCCCAGAACCGCGCCTCGCCGTATGGAGGGTCGATGAAGATGAGATCGTATGCCTCCCCGTTCTCACGTGCGCTGCGCAGCGCCATGAGAGCATCGCTGCGGCGAAGCTCAGCGGCCTGCTGGGGGATCGCGAGCGCGGTCAGATTCTCCTGGAGGATTCTCGCGGCGGCCCTGTCGCGCTCCACGAAGACCACCGTCCCCCCACCACGGGAGAGGGCCTCGATCCCAAGTGCGCCCGTGCCGGCGAAGAGGTCGAGCACCCCCTCACCGTCGAGCGGGCCGAGCATCGCGAAGAGGGCCTCCCGCACACGCTCGGAGGTCGGGCGTGTGTTGCGACCGCCGGGAGCCTTGAGCCGGCGCCCGCCGAGGCTTCCCGCGATGACCCGCATCGCTCAAACCGTAGCCGCGACGGGACTCAGCCCCGAGTGGGAGCGAGCGTCAGCTCGCCGAAACGACGCTCGAGCTCCGCCGAGAGGAGCGTGTGCTCGGGTGAGGAGAGGCCCGGATCGGACGTGAAGATCGTCTCGGCCCGTGCCCGCGCGAGCTCGAGCAGCGGCGCATCCTCGGGCAGGCGCGCAACCTCGAACTGGCGCAGGCCCGACTGGCGCGTCCCGGCGAGGTCGCCCTCGCTGCGGAGCTCCAGATCGATGTCCGCCAGACGAAAGCCGTCCGAATGCTCGACGAGGGCCCTCAGCCGAGCCGAGCCGACCGGCCCGACAAGGAAGCAGCTCGCCGGGTGCTCGCCCCGGCCGACCCTGCCGCGCAGCTGGTGCAGTTGGGAGATCCCGAAACGCTCGGCGTTCTCGATCAGCATGACGGTCGCGTTGGGCACGTCGATTCCAACCTCGATGACCGTCGTTGCCACCAGCACCCGGGCCCGCCCCGACACGAAGGCCTCCATCGCCTGCTGCTTCTCACGGGGCCGCATCGCCCCGTGCAGCAGCGCCAGATCCCACCCGGCGAGCTCTCCGTCGCGCAGCCGTGCCAGCTCCGCCGTGGCGGCCTTCAGCTCGCTGCGGGCATCCGCTCCGGCGGCGCCCCCGACGCTCTCGCCGGGAGTCTCACCTTCCCCAAGCTCGTCGATCACCGGACAGACGACGAACGCCTGCCGGCCCGCGGCGAGCTCGGCCCGCAGATGCTCGTAGGCTGCCGGACGCTCGGACTCGCCGGCCACCAGACGCGTGCGGATCGGCCGCCGGCCGCTGGGCAGCTCGTGCAGGGATGTCGTGTCGAGGTCGCCGTAACGAGCGAGCGAGAGGGTTCGCGGGATCGGCGTCGCCGTCATGTGCAGGACGTGGGCCTGACGCGGGGACCGCCCTCCCCGGCGATCCACGAGCGCCTCCCGCTGGCGGACGCCGAAGCGGTGCTGCTCATCGATCACCGCGACAGCCAGCGAGCGGAAGACGACGTCCGGCTCGATCAGGGCATGGGTGCCGACGAGCAGCGAGAGCTCGCCGCTGGCCAGCTTGTCCAGCGTGTCGGCCCGCCGGCGCGCGGGCGTCGAGGAGGTCAACAGGGCAGCGCTGACCGACTCGGCTCCCAGCAGCCGCTGGATTGTGGCGAAGTGCTGTTCGGCGAGTGTCTCCGTGGGAGCCATCAGCGCCGCCTGGTGCCCATGCTCGACCGCCCGCAGCATCGCGTGGAGGGCCACAACCGTCTTGCCGCTCCCCACCTCACCCATCAGCAGGCGCTGCATGGGGCGGGTCCGAGCCAGGTCGCAGCCGATCGCCTCGATCGCCCGCAGCTGGTCGCCCGTCGGGGTGAACGGGAGCGCGTCCCCGAGCCAGCGGGCGGTGAGCGTCGGGCGCTCCTCGAGCGCCGCGGCACCCGAGTCCTGGTTGCGTCGGTGGCGCCGGCGGAGGAACAGCAGCTGGGCGAGCAGCAGCTCCTCGTATGCCAGCCGGCGCCGGCCGGCCTCGAGGTCACCTCGGACGCGGGGGAAATGCATCGCCGCCAGCGCCGCGGCGCGATCGGGCAGTCGCTCGCAGACCCGGGCGCCTGCCGGGAGGAACTCGATGATGTCCCGGAGCCCATCGCGAGCTCCCTCTACGAGCGTGAGGATCTGGGTCGAGGTGACTCCGTCGGAGGCGGGGTAGTGCGCCACGGCCTCCCGCTGCGGCCCGGCCGGTTGAGCGCCCAGGGGCTGCGCGGAGGGGGCGTGGTGGGAGACACCGAAACCGCCCCGGCCGTCAGCCTTGCCGTGCAGCAGCAGGCGCGTCTTTGGGGGGTAGCGGTCGACCAGCCAGGGCTGGTTGAAGAAGGTCGCCCGCATCGAGCCGGTCGCGTCGAACACGACCGCCTCGACCAGCGGCCGCATCTTCCGCCGCCTGACGGGGCGTGCCGCGATCGTGCGCACCTCGACGGCGACCGTCGCCTGCTCGCCGGCGCGCAGGCCCGCGACGCTGCGTGCCTCGCGGCTGTCGACGGGGAGGTGTTCCAGGAGATCTCCGGTGGTCTCGAGCTCCAGCGCCCTCAGACCTGCCGCCACCCGCTTCCCCGAAGCCTCCAGCGGCGTGTTCAGGCGCGAGGGGCGCGGCCAGCGCAGCGGCGCCGAGTTGAGCTGAGCCTCGCTGAGCCGGTCCGAGGAGGCAAAGGCGCGGGGACGCTGCTCGCCACCGGCCCCGCTCACGGCAGCTCGCGGCGCCGGCTCATGGAGTGCTCTCGCCGGCATCTGGGGGGCATCATGATCGCGGCGGCGGTCGTAACCCTCCTCGCCCGCGCCGAGCCGGCTACTCGGCCGCGATCAGCCACCAGTAGGCGGCCTGGCCGCCATGGCGCAGCTCGAGCTCGATGTCGCCGTCCGTCATCCCCTCCAGCTCACCCAGCCCGAGTGGCGGGTCCTCCCCGGCGAGGACGCTGATCAGCTCCGGGCGGGGATCGCCATCCGAGCCTCCCGAGAGCGCCTCGAGGACGGCCTGCAGCGTCTGCTTCGGCTCGCCCCAGGCAAGCACCTCATCCTCGATGAAGCCAACCGCGTCCCCGACCGTGAAGCGGCCCTGCGCATCGTCTCGCGCAGCCGGCGCGACGGCACCGGTGCGCACCCGCGAAAGGGCGTCCTGGAGGGCCTGGGCGTTCTCCTCGACCGAGCGGTCCGGGGCGAGCGCCACAGCCGCCGCCAGCCCGGCCTGCTGGCTCGTGGTGGGTGCCACCAGGACCTGCTTGTCGGAGAGCTTCGCCGCATGCTCGGCGGCCATGATCACGTTGGCGCTGTTGGTGAGCACGACGACCTCCTCGGTCGGCACGTCGTGGATCCCCGCGAGAAGGTCATAGGTCGAGGGGTTGAGCGTCGGGCCGCCGTCGATCGTGTGAACGCCCAGCTCGTTGAACATCTGCTTGAGACCCTCGCCGCTCACCACCGCGACGGCGCCGCAACGCACGTCAGGGCCGGCGCCGGGGGCGGGACGAAAGCCGTCGGGCGAGACCTGCGGAACCTCCTCCGGGACGGGGGGCGGCTCTTCGGCGGGTCCCGGTGCGAGACGCCCGTCGCGCTGTGCGACCTGGACACGCATGTCGGCCACGTCCAGGCGCGAGACCTCTCCGACGCCGTCGAACAGCGCCGTGGCGCGCTCCGGCTCATCCGTGTGCAGATGGACCTTGAGCGTGACTTCGTCGCCGACAACGAGCACCGAGTCACCCAGGTCCTCGAGCGGCTCGATGAAGCGGGTCGGGCGCAGGCCCGACCCGGTGACGGCGAAGTTGGTGCAGAACCTGTAGGTGCCGGAGCTGTGTTGCGGGTGGGTGATTCGGGCCGGGGCGTGGTGCTCGAGGTCTGGTGGGTCTTCGCCCCGCAGCGCGGCCACAACGCCGGCGAAGATGATCGTCAGCCCGTAGCCGCCCGCGTCGACCACCCCCGCCTCGCGCAGGGCCGCGAGCAGCTCGGGCCCTCGTTTGACGGAATCCTCTCCGGCGTGGACGGCGCTCTCGAGGGCCGCGGCGATAGCCCGGTCCTGCTGTGTCGGCTCCGTCCCCGGATCGAGCCGCGGGTCGTCCTCGCTGTGGGCGACGTCCGTCGCGATGCGGTGGGCCATCTCGCGAGCCACCGTCAGGATCGTTCCCTCGGCGGGCTCCCGCACGGAGGAGTAGGCGCGGTCGGCGGCATTGGCAAGCGCCGCGCCGATCAGGGTCGCGTCGATCAGCTGCCCCGGTCGCGAGACGAGCTCCTCGGCGGCTCCGCGGATCAGCTGCGAGAGGATCACCCCTGAGTTCCCGCGGGCCCCCAGCAGGGCAGCCCTGGCGACGGACTGGACGATCTCCTCGCGGCCTATCTCGTCGATCGTCCGCTCCTCGTCGTTGCCCTGGAGACGGTCGAGCTCGTCCAGCACCGCACGAAGGGTCAGCGCCATGTTGTCGCCCGTGTCGCCGTCCGCCACGGGAAAGACGTTGAGGTCGTTGACCTCCTCGCGACGCGATTCAAGATGGGCCAGCGCGCCCGCGACAGCGGCCCGGAAGCGGACCAGGTTCGTATCCGTCACGGCCACACCTCTATCAGCTTGGCGCTTTGAAAGCCCACAAGGACCGCCGAAAGTCCAACTATTCGTCCCGTCGGGACAGCCGCGAAACCTGCGACCGAAGCCTCAGGCGTCTCCAGAGTCGATGGCCCAGCCAGGCCGGGACGCAGTGAGCGAAGCCCGCTCCGCAGGTGAGCGCACGAGGACGCCGCCTGGCGCAGGCCAGCGGCCTAGAGGGCCTTGGTGACCTTGCCGGCTTTCAGACACCGGGTGCAGACGTAGACCCGCTTTGGGGCTGCGCCCACGAGGATCCGCACCTTCTGGAGGTTCGGATCGAAACGTCGCTTGGTTGCGACCATCGAGTGGCTGCGGCTCTGACCGAACGCAGGGCCCTTCCCGCAGCTGTGGCATACCTTGGCCATGCGGGCAGTCTAGCCGCTTCCGAGCGCCCGGCGCATCGCAGCCATGCAGAGAACCGCCTCGGCGGCATGCCGGCCCTGGTCGCGCTTTCCCCCGCCGGAGCGCGCGAGAGCCTGGTCCATCGTCTCGCAGGTCAGAACCCCGAAGGCACAGGGGACTCCCGTGTCGAGGCCCACACGCATCACGCCTGCCGCCGCCTCCGTGCAGACGAAGTCGTAGTGATCGGTCTCGCCCCGTATCACCGCGCCGAGACAGGCAACGCCCGCAAAGCGGCCCGAGCGGGCGGCGTAGGAGGCCGCCAGGGGCAGCTCGAAGGCGCCGGGCACGTCGAGCACCTCGAACCTCACCCCGGCCTCCTCGAACGCCGCGCCCGCTCCGGCGACGAGCCGCTCGGCCAGCTCTTCGTAGAAGCGGGCGACCCCGACCGCGTAGACGTCGCTCACGGCTTGGGCTCCCCGCCGGCCCTCTCCGATGAGCTGCTTCGCTCGGAACGCAGGAGCTCCTCGTCGAGGTTGAGGCCCTGGTGGTGGAGCGTGTGCCCCATCCGCTGGGCCTTCGTCCGGAGGTATGCCTCATTGTGTTTGTTGGGGGCGTGCTCGATCGGGATCTGGGCGCTGACGGACAGCCCGTACCCCTCGAGGCCGCGGATCTTCTTGGGGTTGTTCGTGAGGATCCTGATCGAGCTGAGACCCAGGTCGACCAGGATCTGCGCGCCGATCCCATAGTCGCGCAGGTCGGCCGGCAGGCCGAGGCGCTCGTTGGCTTCGACGGTGTCAAGTCCGTCCTCCTGCAGCCGGTAGGCACGCAGCTTGTTCAGCAGGCCGATCCCGCGGCCCTCCTGGGAGAGGTAGAGCAGGACACCCCGGCCTGCCTCCTCGATCATCGCGAGGGCCGATTCGAGCTGCTCGCCACAGTCGCAGCGCAGCGAGTGGAAGACGTCGCCCGTGAGGCACTCGGAGTGGACCCGCACGAGCACGTCCTGCTGTCCGTCCACCTCGCCCTTGACGAGCGCCACATGGTGCTTGTCGTCGACGAGCGAGCGGTAGCCGACGGCCTGGAATTCTCCGAACGTCGTCGGCAGGCCGGTCGAGACGACCCGCTCGACGAGCTTGTCGTGGCGCCTGCGGTAGGCGATCAGGTCGGCCACGGTGATCATGCAAAGCCCATGCCGGGCGCAGTACTCGGTGAGTTCCGGGACGCGGGCCATCGTCCCGTCGTCGTTCATGATCTCGCAGATCACACCCGCCGGGTTGAGGCCGGCCAGGCGTGCCAGGTCAACCGCCGCCTCGGTCTGCCCGGCGCGCTCAAGAACGCCTCCGGCGCGGCTCTTGAGGGGAAACACGTGCCCCGGCTGAACCAGGTCCCGGGGGCGGCTCTCGGGGTCGATCGCGACCTGGATCGTGTGTGCCCTGTCGTGTGCCGAGATGCCCGTCGTGACGCCGTCGCGGGCCTCCACGGACACGGTGAAGGGGGTTTCGAAGGCCGACTCGTTCTTCGCGGCCATCAGGTCCAGGCCCAGCTCGTCGCAACGCTCGGAGGTCAGCGACAGGCAGATCAGGCCGCGTCCCTCCTTGGCCATGAAGTTGATCGCCTCGGGCGTCGCGAACTGGGCGGCCATCGTCAGGTCGCCCTCGTTCTCACGGTCCTCGTCGTCACAGACGACGACCATCTTGCCCTCCTGGATCGCCTCGATCGCCTGCTCGACGGTCGCGAAGGCCGCATCGGTGCGCGGCGCGCTCATGCCCTCGCCCCCAACAGCCGCTCGACGTGCTTGGCGAGGATGTCGACCTCGATGTTCACCGGTGCTCCCTCCTGGACGTTGCCCAGATTTGTTCGCTTGAGTGTCTCGGGTATCAGCGAGACGGAGAAGCCCTCGTCGTTGAGGGCGCTGACGGTGAGGCTGACGCCGTCGATCGCCACGGATCCCTTCTCAACCAGGTAGCGAGCCAGATCCGGCTCGATCTCGACCTCGATCACCCGCGAGAAGCCCTCCTCGCGGATCGCGGAGACGGTGCCCGTTCCGTCGACGTGGCCCTGGACGACGTGGCCTCCGAGGCGCTCGCCCGCCCTCAGCGCGAGCTCGAGGTTCACCTTCTCCCCGGCTCGGAGACCGCCGAGCGATGAGCGTCTCAGGGTCTCGTTCATCGCCTGGGTCCGGAAGGCGCCCTGTTCGACGGCGATCGCCGTCAGGCAGACGCCGTTCACGGCGACGGAGTCGCCCGCGGAGAGCTCGGGAGCCAGACGCGTGCCGATGACGAGGATCGCGCCGTCGGACCTCGCCTCGAACGACTCGACGCTCCCGAGGTCCGCGATCAGGCCCGTGAACATCTCACCACTCTCGCAGCCGGGCTGAGATCAGGAGGTCCTCGCCGATCGGCTCGCAGCTCATCGCCGTGGCCCTCATCGCCTCGGAGATGCGCTCGACGCCTTCGCCCTCCAGCGGGTCGCGGGCACTGGACCCCCCCAGCAGCATGGGCGCCAGGAAGAGGCGGATTTCATCGATCTCACCCGCGTCGAGGAAGGCTCCGGCGAGGTGCGGGCCGCCCTCGAGCAGGACGGCGCTGATGCCCAGCGAGCCGAGCTGATCGAGTGCGGAGCGCACCCGTGCGGGCTCGTTTTCCCCGGTGGCCACGAGCACCTGGACACCGGCCGCCTCGAGCGCGTCCGTGTCGGCCCGCGCCGCTGCGCGCGACACGATGATGTTGAGCGGGATCTCCGCGGCGGCCGTCACCAGCTGGGAGGTGGGCGGGAGCCGGGCCAGCGAGTCGAAGACGACGCGGCGAGGCTGGGCGTCCGGCTCAGTCGCCTGCCCACTGGGGCGGGCCGTCAGCTGAGGATCATCCGCCAGGGCCGTCCCGATCCCCACGACGACGGCGTCCACCGACGCGCGCCAGCGATGGGCCAGCTCGCGGCTCTCCTCCCCGCTGATCCACTTCGAGTCGCCCGTCCGTGTCGCGACCTTCCCGTCGAGGGTCATGGCGGACTTGAACAGCACCCAGGGCCGCCCGACACGGGCGGACTTGCGGAAGGCCTGGTTGAGCAGGCGCGCGCTCGTTGCCACATCGCCGTCGGCCACGACCACGTCGATCCCCTCGTCGCGCAGGATCCCCAGGCCCCGCCCCGATGCCTTCTCGGTGGGATCGTCCGAGGCGATCACCACACGCCGGATCCCCGACTGGATGATCGCGTCCGTGCAGGGCGGCGTCTTGCCCTCGTGGCAGCAGGGTTCGAGCGAGACGTAGATCGTTGCGCCCGTGAGATCGGCCAGCCCGCAGGCCTCGATCGCGTTGACCTCGGCGTGGGCCCCGCCGTATTCCTGATGCCAGCCCTCTCCAAGCATCCGGCCTTCGCGCGCGACCACAGCTCCCACGACCGGATTCGGCTTGACGGAACCCGCGCCTCTGCCGGCGAGTTCGACGGCACGTTCGAGGTGGATCAGGTCTGTGTCGGTGACGCTCTGCATCTGAATCCAGGATATCCCCGCGGCCTCGCGGGGCCGCGGGCGCTCAGGCTCGGCAGCGCCCGCCGCCGAGCCTGTAGACCGTCATCGCGGGGCCGGGCCGGTGGTAGGCCAGCGGGTAGTAGTCGAAGCTCCAGTCGAAGCCGAAGGGGACGGGGCCCTTGCCCTGCGAGTAGGGCGACTCGCTGTGCACCACCGTGCCCTGGCGAGCGAGGGCACGGTAGTAGGCGATCGCCAGCGGGACGGCTCGCGGGTCGGCGAGGGCACGGCCGGCCTCCGTCGAGCCGGTGATCACCCAGCAGAAGCCCCGAGACTCGTAGAAGGGGATCAGGGCGGGCGCCAGGGTGCGGACGTAGTTCTCGATCCCGACCTGGTGGCGCCCGGCGACGTCGATCGTCCCGGCGGGCGTGATGTAGGAGAACAGCGACGGCCACTTGCACCAGCGGTAGTTGACTTTCGAGCTTGCACAGGCACCCGGCAGTCCCGGTGCTTCGCGAGCCCACTGGTCCGGCGAGACGGGCTCGACGACCACCTTCGTCCCGGCGGGGATGTTCGCGACCATCCAGTTCCTCACCAGCGTCCGGCTGTCCGTTCGGGAGAGGGTCAATCCCGCATGGACACTGTGCACCAGGCCCTGCGCGAGCAGCACGAGGACGAGTACGCAGGCGAGCGCCGCCGGAAGCAGGCCCGATCGCCCGTGCCCCCCGGGCCCGTCCGCCGGGGTGATCCCCTGGGCGCCATCCCGGCGCCCGGCCCGAACTCGAGCGAGGCTCGCCGCCTGCAGGGCGAAACCCGCCGCCAGGAGGCAGAGAATCGGCAGGACCGGTATCACCCAGCGCCCGAAATAGCGGCCCTGGACACCCATGAATGCGAGGAACAGGACGGGCGCGGGGACGAGCAGCCAGCCCAGACGGCGCTCGCGCCACCAGACCGTCACCGCTCCCCCCAGGGCCGCCAGGGCGGGCACCCAGCCGAGCCCCCAGGTGAGCGACCACAGGTAGTAGAGGAGCCCGCCCTCCCGGGAGGCGCCCAGCTTGCCCTGAGCTTCAGCCGACTGCGAGGACTGGTGGATCAGTCCCGCGTGAAAGCTCGTGTAGTCAAGCAGCGCGTAGGGGTTCGCGACGATGAAGGCCCCCAGCGCGCCGGCCCCCATCAGCGTGACTCCGGCGAGCGTCCGGCGGGCCGCACTCCCCGCGCCGTCGAGGTGGACGGCCACCACCGCCGCGACGTAGGGGACGATCACGATCCCGGCCGTGTACTTGGTCGCGCAGGCCAGTCCCAGCCCGATCCCCGCCAGCGCGTGATCTCCCAGCCGCCCTTTGCGCAGGACCCCCGCCGTGCCGAGCAGCGAGAGCGTCAGCGGAGCCAGCGTCGGCGCGTCGTTCAGCGCCAGATGGGAGTAGAAGACCGGGAGGAAGGCGACCGCCTCGATCGCGGCCGCAAGCAGGCCCGCCGCACGGCCGAACAACCTGGCGCCGGTGAGGTAGAGGAGCCAGACGGCGATCGTCCCCAGCACCGCCGAGGCGACCCGGGCGAGCGTGTAGAGCTCGGCGGGGTGATGCGCATAGGCCCGCATCACCCCGCCTCCCCCGCCGAAGTAGATCGCGAACAGGAAATGGAGGACGTAGGTGAAGGCCGGCGGGTTCGCGAAGTAGTGCGGGTTCAGCGTCCCCCGGGCGAACATTTCGACGGCATGCGGCACGAAATGGTCCCCCTCGTCCGTGTTGTAGACGTAGGGCAGCCCCTGGCGGATCCCCCACAGCCGCAGCGCAAGCGCTCCGGCCAGCACGAGCGTCAGCCCGGCCCAGATCCATCGCCGCTCGCCTGCCCGCGGCGGGCCGGGGCCAGGGCTCTCAGCAGTTGCCATAGACCGCGTAGTAGCGGCTCGTATAGATCCGCCTGAAGCCCGGCAGCGGAACCTGGTCACGCGGGTCGTCGCCGACATCCACGATCGCCTCGAAGAAGACCGCGCTCCCGAGCGGGTAGACGGCCACGCTGCCGCGTTCGATCCGTTCCTGGAGCGCGTGTGAATGCTTGGCGATGTCGGCCCGCGCCTGGCTGCGCGCGACGATGTCGTGCTGGTCGACGCTGTGAAGGATCCAGCGGGCGTCGGGGATCAGCTTGTTGTTCGGCAGTGACAGCAGCGGGCAGCGGCGGAGCTGGGCGGCCACCCGGGGGCTGTGCAGCGCCTGGGCCAGACCCGTGTGGAATTCCTCGTGATAGGCCAGCGTCGTCCGCAGGCTCGAAAGGCTCAGGGTGGTCGCGGCGGAGACCGTTCCGAACAGGACCAGCGCCGTGGCCCCCGCGATCCAGACGCGGCGCGCCGCGGACCCCGGGACGAGCATCGCCCAGCCGCCCAGGGTGACGGCGCAGAAGAGCAGCAGAACGGTCGCGCCGCCCAGCAGATAGCGGTCGATCACCGAGGCCCCCGCGGCACCCTCGAGGACGAACACCGCATAGAGGAGCACCGTCGAGACGAGCGGCACCGCCGCGCGCCGGGGCGCCATCCAGATCGCCAGCGGAATGCCCACCGCCGCCCCCAACAGGACCGGGATCTTGTCGATCCGTTCCGAGAACGTCCAGATCGAGGAGATCACGCTGCCGAGGCCCTGCGTCCGTTCGAGTTCCTGCGCCAGGCCGGAGGTCGCGGTCAGCGAATAGAGCGGGTTGCCCGTCACGATCGCATCGAGGGCCACCCAGATCAGCGGCGCCGAGGCGGCCAGGGCCATCCGCAGCAGTCGCACCCGGTTGCTCGAGCCCGGCAGGCACCAGAGCCAGTAGACGCCTGAGAGAACCCAAGCATCCGGACGAAGGAGTCCGGCGGCGGCGAGTGCCAGGAAGACGGCCGTGCCCCTGCGGGGGCGTTCGACCTCGAGCACGATCGCCCAGACGATCAGGGCGATATAGGTGATGTCCAGGTATCCCTGAGCGGAGAGGTTCTCGACGAAGAAACGGCTCAGCAGGAGCAGCGCCGCGATGACGCCCACGACCGGGCCGAAGCAGAGGCGACCGAGCCTGTACAGGCCGGCGACCGCCGCGACGAACGAGGCGATCGAGCCGAAGATCATCAGCCGAGCCCCGCCCTCCCCGAAGATCGAGCAGAACATGCCGAAGGCGATCGCGAGCGGATGCTCCGTCGGCCCGCGGTAGACGTTGAAGTCCGGGAGATGGAGGTGGAGCAGGTCGCGCCCCCAGAGGAGCGCGTAGAACGAGTCGTAGGTCGGGTAGGTGGGGTATGTCAGGTAGCCGATCAGGGCGGCCACGCAGAGCACGCCCAGCCCGATCCGCTCCCAGGTGCGCGAGGACAGGCCGCGGAGGGGCGCCAGCCTGATCGAGCCCGGCCTTCGCCGGGTGGGAATCGCGCTTTCCATCTAGCCTTGGCGGTAGGAGAGCCGGCACCGGCGCCGGGCCCGTGGTCGTCTAGACCCTTGGCGCCAAGACCGTGACCTGCGCTTTGGGATACTGCCGGTAGCCAAGTCTAGGCAATCCAGGCCCATGAAGCTCATCATCCAGATCCCCTGTTACAACGAGGCGGAGCAGCTTCCGGCGACGCTCGCCGACCTTCCCCGGGAGGTTGACGGCTTCGAGTCCGTCGAGTGGCTGGTGATCGACGACGGTTCCACGGACGAGACGATCGCTGTCGCCAGGGCCCACGGTGTCGACCATCTAGTCCGCCTGACGAACAACAAGGGCCTTGCCACCGGCTTTCAGGCGGGCATCGACACGGCCCTCAAGCTCGGCGCCGACGTGATCGTCAACACCGATGCCGACAACCAGTACTACGGCCCCGACGTGGTCCGTCTCGTCGAGCCGATCCTGGCGGGACGCGCCGACATGGTCGTGGGGGATCGCGAGGTGACGGGAATCCAGCATTTCTCTCCCCTCAAGAAGACCCTTCAGAGGCTCGGCTCCTGGGTGGTCCGCCAGGCCTCCTCGACGACGATCCCCGACACCACCTCGGGCTTCCGCGCCTACAACCGCGAGGCGGCCATCCAGATCGTGGTCGTCTCCAAGTTCACCTACACGCTCGAGACGATCATCCAGGCGGGCAAGCAGCTGGTGGCCATCGATCACGTCCCGGTGCGCACGAACCCCAAGACGCGCGAGTCTCGGCTGTTCCCGTCGATGGGTGCCTACGTGCGGCGAAACGCCGTCTCGATCTTCCGGATCTATGCGCAGTACGAGCCCCTCAGGATCTTCTGGAGCCTGGCCCTGCTGATGGGGACCGTCGCGATCGCCGTCTGGATCCGCTTCGCCGTCGCCTACATCGAAGGCAACGGCAAGGGCCACGTCCAGTCGCTGATCCTCGGGGCCGTGCTGTTCATCGCGGCGGTTGTCCTGTTCGTCCTCGGCGTGATCGGCGACCTGCTGGCCGCCCAGCGGCTGCTCACCCAGCGGACCTTCGAGCGGGTCCGGCGGATCGAGCTGCAACTGGGCGTCGAGCCCTCCCACTACGAACCGGGCCAGTCCGAGCAGGCGTCCCGGGAGCCCCCGGCGCCCCCGCGACTCGAGAGGGTCAGGCTGTGAGCGGCGGCGTCACGGTCTCCGAGGACGGGGTCGTCACAGGGAACACATACGACAAGTACGGCTCCTCGAACCCGGTCGTACGGCGGCTGATGGCCGGCTTCGAGGGCGCCCTGGAGGATCTCTTCGTGAAGGCCTCCCCCGCCTCCGTCCTGGATGTCGGCTGCGGCGAGGGTGTCCTCGTGCATCAGTGGGCACAGCGGATGGGTCAGGGACGGGTCGTGGGGATCGACCTGGAGGAGGAGTCCATCCAGGCCGGCTGGGCCGCCCACCAGGCGCCCAACCTCGAATACCGCGTCATGCAGGCTGAGAACCTCCCCTTCGCCGACGGCGAGTTCGACCTGGCCAGCGCGATCGAGGTGCTCGAGCATGTTCCCGATCCTGAACACACGGTCGCCGAGATGGCCCGTTGCGCCAGCCGCCATCTGCTCGTCTCCGTTCCCCGCGAGCCGCTCTGGAGGATGCTGAACATGGCACGGGGCGCATACTGGAAGGACCTGGGCAACACCCCCGGCCATCTGAACCACTGGTCGCGACGTTCCTTCGTCAGCCTGCTCGCCCGGCACGGGGAGGTCGTCGAGGTGCGGACGCCCTTCCCCTGGACGATGTTGCTTGTCCGCCTCTAAGCAGGCGCCGGAGCCGGGGACCTCCGCCTCCTACGGCAGCGGCGCCCGGATCCTCTCGATCGGGATCGCCTCGACGGGCCTGCTGACGTTCGCCTACTTCTCGATCGCCAGCCACGTCCTGCCGGGCGCCTCCGCCAAGCGGATCGACCTCCTGTGGTCGGTCATGTTCGTGATCATCTCGGTGATCTACCGGCCCATCGAACAGCTGCTCTCGCGCACCATCGCCGAGCGCCGGGCACGGGGCCACGCCCGGCACACGCTGCGCGTCCCGATGCTGATCCAGGGGAGTTTCGCCCTCGTCTTCCTGATCCTCGCCCTCGTCCTCAAAGAACAGCTCCTGAAGCTGTTCGACCAGGACGAACCGCTCTACTGGATCCTGGTTGTGGGCACGCTCGCCTACGCGGCCAGCTACTTCGCCCGGGGATGGCTCGCGGGACACCAGCGCTTCGGGCTGTTCGGCGGCCTGGTCCTGATGGAGTCGATCTCCCGCGTCGCCTTCGCTCTGGCCGTCGCCCTGGGCATCACGAGCGGCCAGACCGCCGTCGCGCTGGGGATCGCCGCGGCGCCGTTCGTCTCGCTGGTCGTCGTTCCGGTTGCCTTCGCCCGCTCATCGACACCCCCCAGCCACGCCTTCGACGGCCCCATCACCGTCGATGAGGCCGACGCGGCCCTCGCCGGTCCGGGAACCGAGGGCGTTCAGGAGGTCACGGCTCACGACGGCCTGTCCCTCCGTCGTGGCGGGCACTTCGCGATCTGGGTCTCGGGAATCATGCTCGCCGAGCAGACGCTCCTCAACGCCGCGGTCCTGACCGTCGATGCGACCGCGCGCGATGCCGCCCTGGCGGGGATCGTCTTCAACGTCCTGCTGATCGCGCGGGCCCCTCTGCAGCTCTTCCAGGCCATCCAGACATCCCTGCTGCCCCACCTGACGGGCCTGGAGGCGACCGCCGGCCACAGGGCGTTCGCCCATGCGATCCGCGTCACAGTTCTGGCGATCACCGGCTTCGCCGCCGCCGTGGCGCTCGGCCTGCTGCTGGTCGGCCCGTTCGTCATGGAACACATCCTCTTCGGTCAGAACTACTCCTATGGCCGTGTCGGGCTCGCCATGATCGGCGTCGGCATGGGGCTGCACCTGATCTCCGGCGCCCTCAACCAGGCTGCCCTCGCCCGCAACAGGGCCCGCGCCGCTGCGGCCTGCTGGATCCTCGCGGCAGTCGCCTTCGTCGTCTGGATGATCATCCCGGCGATCTCAGACGAGGTCCTGCGAACCGAGACCGGCTACGCCGCGGCCACCGGCCTGCTGGCCATCAGCCTGACGATCCTCTACCGCCGCGGCACCGCCCGCATGGAGAACGCTCCCACCTGATGCGGTCCTCCCGGGGGAGCCTCAGACGGCGCCGACGGCGCTCGCCAGGGCACTGTAGGCGGCCGCCGGGTCCTTCGAGTCGAAGATCGCCGAGCCGGCCACGAACAGCCCCGCCCCCGCCCGGCGGCACCCCGGCGCCGTGTCTGTGTCGATCCCGCCGTCCACCTCGATCGCCCTGCCCTCGCCGGCCACCGCGCGAAGACGGCCCAGCTTCTGCAGTGAATGCTCGATGAAGGCCTGGCCTCCCCAGCCGGGGTTGACGGTCATGCACAGGACCAGGTCGGCCATCTCCGCGACATCCGCCAGTGCCTCGGGCGGTGTGCCCGGGTTTATCGCCACCCCCGCGCAGGCGCCCGCATCGCGGATCAGGCCGATCGCATAGGCCAGGTGCGGGGTCGCCTCGGCATGGACCGTCACGGAGTCCGCTCCCGCGCCGATGAAGTCGCCCGCACTCCGCTCGGGGCGCTCGATCATCAGGTGCACGTCAAGCATCCCGCCGACCTCGTGGACCGTCTCGGCGATCGCCCCGACGACGTTCGGGCCCATCGTGATCGGCGGCACGAAATGCCCATCCATCACGTCGACATGAATCACCCGCGCCCCCGCATCGAGGACCTCCCTGACCTGCTCGCGAAGCCGGCCGAAGTCCGCTGAGAGGATCGAAGGAGCAACGCGAACGCTGCCGAGGATCTGCTTGGGAGTCATCGCGGGGGCAGGCCCGAGGGCGGGGTGCCCGTACGGGCGCTCATACGGCCTGCAGCATCGAATCGCCGCAGTTGTTGCACTTGAGAATCGCCGTCGAGGACATCCTCACGATCGTCGAGTGCTCGCCACAGTTCGGGCAGACCGATGTGAGCTCGAAGCGGTGCAGGCAGTAGACGCAGCGGTAGCGCCCCGGGAGGTTCGTCGGCCTGAGCCACGGCTCGCCGCAGTTGGGGCACTGCGGTCCAAGGTCGATCGACGCCTTGGCGGGGCCCGGGACGTCACCCTCCACCGTCAGCTCCTGCTCATCCTGGCGATGAAGAACCCGGCCGTCTGATCGCGGTGGGGAAGCGTCAGCAGGGCACCCCCCGCGTCAGTGCTCGCGATCGCGTACTCCGGCCACTCGGCGGTGAGGTCGTCGAGGGCGAAGTCGGGGCGGGAGTCCAGGAATTCGTCGATCAGGCACTCGTTCTCAGTCGGGGAGACCGTACAGGTAGAGTAGACAAGCACGCCACCCGGACGGAGGGCATCGGCTCCGACGCCCAGAATTCGGTGCTGTGAGCGGCGCATCTCCTCGATGGCGGCGGCACTCGCACGCCAGCGGCGATCCGGGCGGGCCTGGAGCGTCCCCAGGCCCGAGCAGGGGGGATCGACCAGCACCCTGTCGAATGGCCCGTCCTGGCGTGGGTGCTCCGCGTCGGCCACCTCCACGCGGACGTTCGAGGCTCCCAGGCGGGTCGCCGTCTTGGCGAGCTTCTTCGCCCGGCGAGCGTTTCGCTCGACCGCCACCAGCTCACCGCGGGCCCCCATCAGCGCCGCGAGATGGGTGCTCTTCCCGCCGGGCGCCGCGCAGAGGTCGAGCACCCGCTCCCCCGGCCGGGGTGCGAGCACCAGCGCGACGAGCATCGCCGCGCGTGACTGGGCCGTGTAGGCGCCCTCGGCCCAGAGTGGCGAGGCGTGGATGTCCAGCGGCCCGTCGATGACGAGCGCCTCGGCGATCCGCGGGTCCCGGTGGGTGGCCACGCCGATGCGCTCGGCGAGCGCCCCGGCGTCCATGCGCAGGGTGTTTGCCCGCAGCGCCAGCTCCGCGGGCTCGTTGTCCCGTGCCATCAGCGCCCGGGCCTCTGCGGGACCGAGGGCCTCCCACCAGAGCTCGGCGATCCACACCGGGTGGGAGTGCTTGACAGCCGCCTGCTCGGGGCTCTCCTCGCTCAGCGCGCCGAGCAACCGCTCGCGCCCCTCTCGAGCTGCCCGCCGGAGCACGGCGTTGACGAGGCCGTGTCCCTTTCCGCGGGGCGACTTGGCGAGCTCGACGGCATCGTCGATCACCGCATAATCGGGCGCGCCGCCTAGATAGAGGAGCTCGTAGAGACCGAGCCTGAGGGCCGCCAGCAGAGGAGGGTCCAGCTCATCGGGGGGACGACCGGCGAGGGCCATGATGAGATGGTCCGTCGTCCCCCGGCGCTGGACCGCCCCGTAGGAGAGGCGCATCGCCAGCGCCCGGTCGCGCGGATCGAGCTCGCCGGCCTCGCCCTGCAGTGCCTTCTCGGCATAGGCGCCCTGCTCGAACACCCGGCGCAGCACGCGGAAGGCGCAGGCCCGGGCGGGCGCGGGCGTATGCGGTCCCATCGCCCGTGGGGGGCTCATCCCGTGCGGCTCGCCCTGGCCGGGGAGAGCACCTCGGCCAGGTCCCCCGCGAGGCGATCGCTCTCCGGCGCCTCAAGGGCGGCCGTGGTGACGCGGAGCGCAGGGGCCGTTGAGGCCAGGCGGTAGCGGGCACCCGGCGCGAGAACCCAGCCGCGCTGCAGCAGAGCGCCCATCACCCCTGCTTCCTCAGGTACGGGGACCCAGACGTTCAGACCCGAGGCGCCCCGGGCCTCGACCCCCCGTTCCGCCAGGGCCCCGATGAGCCGCGCGCGACGTTCGCTGTAGGTCGCTGTGGCCCGCTCGATCAGGGCATCGACGGCGGGATCGCGCCAGAGCTCCAGCACGAGCCTCTGCAGCACATGGCTGACCCATCCCGGCCCGCGCTGCTGTCGCCCCCTGACGCGGGCGATCGTGGTCTCATCGCCCGCCAGCACCGCGAGCCGGAGGTCCGGGCCGAACGCCTTGGCCACCGACCGTGTCGTCGCCCAGCGGCCGCGCCCGCCGAGCAGTGTGTGAAGCGGGCTCCCGGCGACCGGACCAAGATGGTCGTCCTCCACGACCAGCAGACCGGGGTGCCCCTCCAGGACCGCCCCGAGCGCTGCGGCACGCTGCGCGTCGAACGCGGCCCCGGTCGGGTTCTGCCCGCGTGGCGTCAGGATCACCGCCGCCGCGCCGCGTCCGATCGCCCGGTCCAACTCGGCCGGGAGCATCCCTCGCGGGTCGATACCGACCGGCTCGAGCTTCAATCCCTGAGCGCGCAGGAGATCGAACAGGTCCGAGTAGCCGGGGTCCTCCACGGCGACCCGGTCACCCGGGCGCAGGCTCGCCTGAAGGACCCGCTCGACACCGTCCATGGCCCCGCTCACCACACACATCTCGCCGGCCGGCACACCGTCGGCCAACAGCCGGGCCCGTGCCCGGTCGAGGAGCCCCTCGAGCTCGGGCTCCTCTCCGTAGAGGCGAACCGGCATCTCGGCGCGGGCGACCGCGGCGGCGAGATCCGGGAGCAGTGCCGGATCGGGGTTGCCCCGCGACAGGTCCCTGGCGCCCGCGGGGACGGGCATCGGAGCGGCCAGGAGCCCCACGGGGGGGCCCTCGGCCACACGGGTCCCCCGGCGCGGCTCGGTCACGACGACGCCGCGGCGGCGCAGCTCGGCCAGCCCGGCCGCCACGGTGGCCGGGCTGATGCCCGCATCGGCGGCCAGGCGCCGCACGGAGGGCAGGCGCCGGCCGGGCCCGAGCCTCCCGGCGGCCACGTCGGCTTCGAGCTCGCCGACGAGCCCCGCGGCGCTGCGAGCCGTGATCCGATACTGTTTTAGTTCAGTCATTACTCTGTACTATTACAGAAAGGGGCGAGTGGTGGAATCTCAAGCTGTGCCTGCGAAGCCGGCCTCCGACCGCGTCCGTCTGCGCCGCAGGCGCGACCGCGGCAGCTATGACCGGGAGACGATCGACACGATCCTCGACGAGGCCATCGTGGCGCACCTCGCCATCGTCATGGGCGATGGGCAGCCGATCGCGATCCCGACGCTCCACGCCCGCTCCGGCGATGTCGTCTACTGCCACGGCGCCAGCGCCGGACGGACCATGCGGAGGATGGCCGAGGGCGTTCCCGCCTGCCTGACCGTCTCGCTGATCGACGGCCTCGTCCTGGCTCGCTCGGCGATGCACCACTCGGCGAACTACCGCTCGGCGATCCTGCTGGGGCGCGCCCGGCCCGTCGAGGACCCCGAGGAGAAGCGAGCAGCATTCGAGGCGATCGTGGAACGGATCGTCCCCGGCCGCTGGGGTGAGGTGCGCCATCCAACCGCCAAGGAGATGCGAGCCACATCGGTCGTGGCGATCGGGATCGAGGAGGCATCCGCCAAGGTCCGAACCGGCCCGCCGATCGATGACGAGGCGGACTACCAGCTCGACGTCTGGGCCGGGGTGATCCCGCTCTCGATGGCAGTCGGGGCGCCTCTCGCCGACCCGCGCCTTGGAGAGGAGATCGCGGTCCCCGAGCACGTCCGCTCCTATCGCGCTCCCGGCGCGCCGTGACCGCGTAGGTAGGCCGCCGCATCCATCGCCCGGCCGCCCGCCGGCTGCACCTCCAGCAGCTCGAGCGCACCCGGGCGCACATCCCAGGAGCAGTCGGCCGTCGACCGCGGCGAGCTCCCCGGCGGGCGGGGCGGGATGATCGGTGAGGCACGCCCTGATGACGCCGATCGCCCGCTCCTCGTCGATCGCCAGACGTGCGCCGATGTGGGGGCGCAGAGCCCGCACCAGACGCTCGAGCTCGGCCGCCGGGCGGTTGGGGTCGAGCAGGCGATCGGCGGCCACGATCTTCTCGGCGTAGCTGACACCGTCCTCGGACTGCTCGATGAATGGCCGGTGCTCGTCGAGCGCGCTCAGCAGCAGATCTCCACCGAGGGACTCCAGGCGTGCCGAGAGGCTGGCGAAGTCGTCCTCGGCGGAGATCGGCTCGGAGCCCTGGAGACACACCGGCCCGCTGTCCAGGCCGGCGGTCAGGCGCATGATGCTGACACCCGTCTGCTCATCGCCGGCCATGATCGCCCGCTCGATCGGGGCCGCTCCGCGCCACCTGGGCAGCAGCGAGGGGTGGACGTTGAGGATCTCGAAGGCGCTGAGCAGCGGGTCCGTGATCAGCGCCCCGAAGGCGCAGACGAGGACCGTAGGGCGCTCGCCCGGTGAGGCGGCCGCGATCATCTCGCTCACCGTTGGATCGTTGACCTTGGCGGGCTGCTCGAGGGCCAGCCCGAGGCTCGCGGGCCATCTCGGCCACCGGCGGCGAGGAGCAGCCGCCGGCCCCGGCCCACGGGCCTGTCGGGCCGGGTGATGACGAGCGACGGGCGGTGGGCGGCGCGCCGGCGAGGCGATCGAGTATCGCCGCGGCGAAGTCCGAGGTCCCGAGATAGACGGTGCTCAAGCGCGCGCCTGCCCGGTCCGCCTAGGCGGCGCTGGGCGACCTCTGAGCCTCGCGCATCGCCCGCATCGCCTCCTTGCGCGCCGAGCGGGAGATCCGGTCGAGGATCAGGATCCCGTCGAGGTGGTCCATCTCGTGCTGGATCACCCGCGCGTCCAGACCCTCCGCCTCGATCCGCAGCTCCTGGCCGCGCTCGTCCCTGCCCCGTACCCGAACAGCCGCCGGGCGCTCGACCTCGACGTGGACGCCGGGCAGGCTGAGGCATCCCTCTTCGGCCGGTCTCGAGCTCGTCGCTGGCCCACTCGAGCTCGGGGTTGACGAGCACCGTCAGCGGGTCATCCGGGTAGGCCCGGTAGACGAGCATCCGGTGCAGGATCCCGATCTGGGTCGCCGCCAGGCCGACGCCGAGGGCGTCGTGCATCAGCTCGCCCATCCGCTCAGCCTCCCTTGCCAGCTCCCCGTCGAAGCGCTCGACGGGGAGCGCGCTGGTGCGCGCAGCACCGGGTCCCCGAGGCGGCGCACATGGGCCAGCGCGGCGTCGCGGCGAGCTCTTACCTCGGGGTCGAGCTCCTCGGGGGCCCCCTCCTCGCGCTCGACCTCGACGTCCTCGTCCTGGGAGGCGGGGGGCTCATCTGGTTCCTCGGCCGAGCTGGTCCTCGCTCATACCCTGAAGGATAGGCGCAGTGGCGCCATTGCAGCGGCTACTGCGGGTCCACGTCGACGCTGAAGCTGACCTCGGCATGCGCCCGGTTCGCAGCCACCCTGCGACCGCCTCACCCACGGCCCGCACGGCCGGCCGGCGTTCGGCGGACTTGACGACGAGCACCTGGCGCTCGCGCCCGCGCAGTCGGAACAGGTCGGCCGGGCCGAGCACGGCGCTCTGCTCAGGCCCGCTGCGACAGCGAGCCCAGCAGGAGCTCGCGCGACCGCCGGCGGCGGCGGCCCGGGCCGGCGCGCCCTCCTCGGCCGAGAAGACGATCCTGACCAGGTGGGCGAAGGGCGGATAGCGCAGCGCCTCGCGCCGGCTCGAGCTCATCGGCGATGAAGCCGTCGCTGTCGTGCTCGCGGCGTGGCGGATCGCCCGCGCCTCGGGGGCGATCGTCTGCACCAGCACGCGCCCGTCCGCTGCCCCGCCCGGCGCGGCCGGCGAGCTGGGAGATCAGCGCGAAGGTGCGCTCCTCGGCACGGAAGTCGGGGAATCGCAGGGTGGCGTCGGCGTCCAGCACGACCGCGAGGCTGCACGTCGGGGAAGTCGTGGCCCTTGGCGACCATCTGGGTGCCGATCAGCACCCCGCTGCGAGGCGGCCTGGAAGCTCGCTCAGGATCGCGCCCGGGCTCGCCATCGGCGCCGCCCGCCAGGACATCGGCGTCGAGGCGGAAGACGGGGAAGTCGCCGTCGTCGAAGACGCCGGCGAGCTCGTGGGCGAGGCGCTCGGTCCCGGCTCCGTGGCGGGCGACGGCCCGCGAGGCGCAGTCCGGGCAGGACGACGGGCGTCGGCTCGCGATGGCCGCAGTGGTGGCAGGCGAGGTAGCCGCCGGCGCGGTGCAGGACGAGCGCCACGTCGCATTCCGGGCAGCTCCAGACCCGCCCGCAGGAGCGGCAGGAGAGGAAGTTCGACCAGCCCCGCCGGTTGAGCAGCACGATCGCCTTGCCGCCCCGCGCGCGGACCTCGGCCAGCGCCGATGCCGTCTCGGGGTGCAGGCCCGTTCGCTGCCCGCGCATGTCGAGCACCTCCACCGGCGGCAGCGGCCGGCCGTCCACCCGGCGCGGCGAGCTCGCAGACCGGGCGTCCGCCGGACGCTCTCCGGCCGCGGCGTGGCGCTTCCCAGCAGCAGCAGGGCGCCCGCTCGGCGAGGCCCGCTCTGCGGCCACGTCGCGGGCGTCGTAGCGGGGATCGCCTTCGTGCTTGTAGGAGGAGTCGTGCTCCTCGTCGACGACGATCAGCCCGAGACTCGCCGACGGGGGCGAACACGGCCGAGCGCGGCCCGACGCAGACCCGCGCCTCGCCCTCGCGCAGCCGGCGCCACTCCTGGTAGCGCTGGGCGGTGCGTCATGCGCGAGTGCAGCACCGCCACGGTCTCGCCGAAGCGCTCGATGAAGCGGGCGACGATCTGCGGCGTGAGCGCGATCTCCGGGCACCAGCATGATCGCCCCGCGGCCCTGCTCGAGCGCCTCGGCGGCGCAGCGCAGGTAGATCTCGGTCTTGCCCGAGCCGGTCACGCCGTGCAGCAGCCTGCTGCGGGCGCCGCCGCGGCGAAGCGCCTCGAGCAGCGGCTCCAGCACCGCCTGCTGATCGTCCGTCAGCTCGGGCGCGCCGGGGCGCGAGATCGCCCACCGAGCGGTGGCTGGGGCGCGCCACCGCTCGCCGTTTGCGTCCGCTCAGACGCCTTGGCGGCACCCGGCGGCAGCACGAGGTTGAGCGCCCGGGCGAACGTCGAGCAGTACTCGGCGGCGATCCAGCGGGCGAGCTCGACCAGCTCGCCCGGCAGCCCCGGCTCGAGCAGGCGCAGCGGCTCGAGCAGCTTGGCCTCGTCGACCTCGCTCGTCTCGGACAGCCCCACGAGCACCCCCAGGATCTGCGCGGCGCCCGAAGGGCACGACCAGCAGCGAGCCGACCTCGACGCCGCTCGGCCAGCTCCTCGGGGAGCCGGTAGTCGAACGGCCCCTGCAGCGAGCGGGCCGTCGTGATCGGCTGGACCTGGGCGATCGCAGGGGCAACCGGGAGCGCCCGGGGCTCCAGTTGGGCTGTCGGAGACACCTCCCCGACACTAGACCCCGGCGCGGTCAGAGACCGGCGGCGGTGCGCAGCGCGTCGGCCTTGTCCGTCCGCTCCCAGGTGAAGTCGTGATCCTCGCGGCCGAAGTGGCCGTAGGCGGCTGTCTTCTGGTAGATCGGGCGGTGCAGTTTGAGCTCCTCGCGGAAGGCCCCGGGGCGCAGGTCGAAGACCGCATCGACGGCCTCGCGCGATCTGCCCGCGGGTCCGCCCCTCGAGCTCGGTGCCGAACGTCTCGACCATCACCGAGACGGGGTGCGCGACGCCGATCGCGTAGGCGACCTGGACTTCGGCGCGCTCGGCCAGGCCGGCGGCGACGATGTTCTTGGCGACCCAGCGCGCGGCGTAGGCGGCGGAGCGGTCGACCTTGGAGGGGTCCTTGCCGGAGAAGGCGCCGCCGCCGTGGCGGGCCATCCCGCCGTAGGTGTCGACGATGATCTTGCGACCCGTCAGGCCGCAGTCGCCGACGGGGCCGCCGATCACGAAGCGCCCGGTCGGGTTGACCAGGAAGTTACGGCGCAGCTTCGCCGACGTCGTAGAGGTCGGGCAGGATCGGCTCCACGACGTGCTCCCAGAGGTCGTCCGCGATCAGCGCTTCCGCGCCGTGGGCGTGCTGGGTGGAGATCAGGAGCTTTTCGATCTCGACCGGCTTGCCGTTCTCGTAGCGGACGCTGACCTGGGTCTTGCCGTCCGGGCGCAGGTAGTCGAGGGTGTTCGACTTGCGAACCGCCGAGAGGCGCTCGGCGAGCCGGTGGGCGAGGGAGATCGGCAGCGGCATCAGCGCGTCGGTCTCGTTCGAGGCGTAGCCGAACATCATCCCCTGGTCGCCGGCCCCGGCGACGTCGAGCTCGTCCTCGTCGTTGGCGTCCGTGCGGGCCTCGTAGGCCTTGTCGACGCCCTGGGCGATGTCGGGCGACTGCTTGTCGATCGCGTTCAGGACGGCGCAGGAGTCGGCCGAGAAGCCGAGGTCGGCGTCGGTGTAGCCGATCGCGCGGATCGTCTCGCGGGCAACTTCCTGGATGTCGACGTAGGTGTCGGTCGAGATCTCGCCCGAGACGACGACCAGGCCGGTGTTGACGAGGGTCTCGCAGGCGACGCGGCCGTAGGGGTCGTCCTTCAGGACGGCATCGAGGACGCCGTCGGAGATCTGGTCGGCGATCTTGTCGGGGTGCCCCTCGGTGACCGACTCGGAGGTGAACAGGTACTCGGTGTCGGATAGCTCAGTCATGGCGAGGTGGATCAACTCCAGGGTCGTGGGCGGCCGCGACGGCGGTCCGCCGGCCGGGATTGGCAAAAGTGCGCGGAAGTCTATGCGGCGCGGGCGCTTCCGCGCTGACCGCGCTCGACGAAGTCGATGATCAGCGGGCACGCCGTCCATCGAATAGCGGGCTCGAAGGCGGTTCTCGATGTAGTAGGCGTAGTCGCGGGTCACCCGCGTCCGCGAGTTGACCTGGATCGCGAAGCGCGGCGGGCGCTCGCCGATCTGGGCCATGTAGATCAGCTTCAGGCGATGCCCGCCGGCGCTGCGCCGGGAGCCGATCGGGGGCTGGCGGGCCTGGGTCGCCTCCGAGAGGAAGCGGTTGAGCTCGGGGGTCGGGATCCGGCCCAGCATGCGCTCGCCCAGGGTGATCACCTCGTTCAGCAGGCGCGGCACATGGCGCCCGCTCTTGGCGCTCACGGTGAGGACCCGCGGGCGCAGCCTCAGCTGTTTGGCGACCCGGGCCCGCTCGTGGTCGAGGTCGAGGCCCTCCGGCGCCGTCCTCGTCGCCGCTGCCGGCCTGCAGGTCCCACTTGTTCAGGACGATCGCCGTCGCACAGCCGGCCTTCATCGCGAGCTCGGCGATCCGCAGATCCTGGGCCGTCACGCCGTCGCAGGCGTCGCACACGACCAGCGCCACATCGGCGCGCTCGGCGGCCCGCTGGGAGCGCAGGGCGGTGTAGTACTCGACCGAGTCCGCGACCTTCGACTGCCGGCGCATGCCGGCCGTGTCGATCAGGGTGAGCTTGCGGTCATCGACCATCAGGGGCATGTCGATCGAGTCCCGGGTCGTCCCCGCGACGTCGGAGACGATCACCCGGTCTTCGCCGAGGAAGCGGTTGACCAGCGAGGACTTGCCGACGTTCGGACGCCCGATCACGGCGAGGCGGATCGTGTCGTCGGGCTCCTCTTCGTCGCCCTCGGGAAGCAGCTCGACGATGCGGTCCAGCAGGTCGCCCGAGCCGAGCCCCTGGGCGGCTGACACGCCGAGCGGCTCGCCGAGGCCGAGGGCGTGGAATTCGGCCGCATAGGGAAGCTCGCGCACGCTGTCGCACTTGTTCGCCGCGACGATCACCGGCAGCGAGGAGCGGCGCAGGAGGTCCGCCATCTCCTCGTCGCCGGGGCGAAGGCCCGCGCGTGCGTCGACGACGAGGACCGCAACCTCCGCGTCGGCCAGCCCGGCCTTCGCCTGGTCGCGGATCGAACCGGCCAGCGGGTCCTCGTCCTGGAAGTCCACACCGCCCGTGTCGATCAGCGTGAAGCGGCGCCCGTTCCACTCGCAGTCGAGCTCCTTGCGGTCCCTCGTGATGCCGGGGCGCTCGTGGACGACCGCCTCCCGGGTGCCCGTGAGGCGGTTGATCAGGGAGGACTTCCCCACGTTGGGATACCCGACGACGGCGACCTTCATCGACCCAGTATGCCCTTCAGAGGTCCGCTTCCCCGGTCCGCAGCCTCCGCTGGGGGCGCGGCGGGCCATGATCGCTGCCGGCGCCCCGCTGCGCAGCCAGGGCGGCGATCCGATCCACGACCTGCTCGACGGTCGAGGCCGGTGGTGTCGAGCACCACCGCTCCATCCGCCGCCCGCAGCGGGCTGTCGCGGCGGGAGGTGTCCCGCTGGTCGCGGATCGTCTGCTCCGCCAGCACCGAGGCCTCGCGGGCCCCGGTCTCGGCGGCCCTTCGCCTGGCCCGCTCGGCGGGGTCGGCATCGAGGTAGACCTTCAACTCCGCCCCGGGTGCGACGACCGTTCCGATGTCGCGTCCCTCGGCGACCCAGTCGCCCCCGGCCAGCAGCGCCCGCTGCTTGGAGACGAGCGCCTCGCGCACAGCCGGCTCGGCTGCCACCAGGGATGCCTCCTTCGAGACCTCGGGGGTGCGGATCGCTGAACTGACGTCTCCCCCGTCGAGGCGCACGGTCGCGCCCAGTTCGATCCGGGCGCCCGCCGCGAGGGCTGCATGGTCGCCCGCGGGGTTGCGCAGGGCCAACAGGGCAACGCAGCGGTACATGGCACCGCTGTCGAGGTAGGTGAAGCCCAGCCGCTCGGCGAGCGCTCTGGAGACGGTGGACTTCCCCGCCCCGGCCGGTCCGTCGATCGCGATCACCATTCCCCGGGCGCCTCGATGCTCAGTCTCCGCAGAGGCGGCGGATGTCCTCGACGAAGCTCGGGTAGGAGACGGCGGCGGCATCCATGCCGATCACCTCGACGCCCTCCCTGGAGGCCAGGCCGGCAACAGCGCCGACCATCGCCAGGCGGTGGTCACCGAGCGAGTCGATCGTCCCGCCGCGCAACCCTCCCGTGCCGCGAACGACGAAGCCGTCCTCGGTGGCCTCGATGTCGGCCCCCAGGCCGCTGAGACCGTTGACGACGCCGGCGATCCGGTCGGACTCCTTCAGGCGCAGCTCCTGGGCGCCCTTCACGATCGTCTCGCCCTCGGCGAAACAGCCGAGCAGGGCCACCAAGGGCAGCTCGTCGATCGCCAGCGGAACCTCGTCCGCCTCGACGACGGTCCCCTCGAGGGCGCCGTGGGCGATGTCCAGGTCGCTGACGGGCTCATCGGGCGAGATCTCCGCCGAGGGCCCCTCGAGATCCCCCAGGACGATCCCCTCCATGCGGCGCAGGATCCGCAGGAAACCCGTCCGGGTCCAGTTGACGCCAACGTCGCGCAGCAGCAGGCGCGAGCCGGGAACGAGCACGCCCGCCGCGATCAGGAAGGCCGCCGAGGAGGGGTCGGCGGGGACCCTGACGCCCTCGAGCTGAAGCTCGTCGGCGTTCACCACGGAGACGGTCAGGCCGTGGCGCTCGACCGGGACGCCGGCCCTGAGGAGCATCCGCTCGGTGTGATCGCGGCTGCGTGCGGGCTCTGTGACGCTCGTCGAGCCGTCCGCCGCGAGACCGGCCAGCAGGACGCAGGACTTGACCTGCGCGCTTGCCACGTCGAGCTCGTAGGAGATCGCGTGGAGGCGTGTGCCGTGGACCCGCAGCGGCGCAAAGCGGCCGTCCGTGGCGTCCAGCCTCCCGCCCATCTGCCGCAGGGGCTCCGCGATCCGGTCGACCGGCCGTTTGCGGATCGAGGCGTCGCCGTCCAGGGTGAAGGACCGACCAACCTGGGCCACCAGCCAGCCGGGGAGGAGCCGCAACAGCGTGCCGGCGTTGCCGACGTCGATCGGCTCATCCGTCTCGCGCGCCTCGCGTAGACCCGTTCCCCTGATCACGAGATCCTTGCCGTGTTCCTCGACCAGAGCCCCCAGAGCGCGAACCGCCTCGAGCGTGGAGCGGGTGTCCGCGGCCTCGAGGTAGTTCTCGATCCGCACCGGCTCGGATGACATCGCCCCGAGCAGAGCGGCCCGGTGGGAGATCGACTTGTCGGCCGGCACCTCGACAGCGCCGCTGAGGCCGCGTGCCGGCTCGAAGCGGGCGTTCGCCGGCGGGGCCCTCATGGGCGCACGACCTGTAGACCCAGCCCGCCGATCAACTGCTCCGCCCGGGCCGCCTGCTGCTCGCCGCCGATCCACAGCGCGACGACCCCGCGGGAGTTGTCCCGGGACGGCGAGAGGGCCAGGTCGACGATGTTCACGCCCGCCTGGCCGAGCGCCAGGACGATCTCGGCCAGCACACCGGGGCGATTGGGCACGGGGACCCTCAGCTCGTGCACCGTGTCGCCCGTCAGGGCGGCCCCCAGGAGGGCATCCCTGTCGGAGCGGGCCGCGTCGTTCCAGGCGCTGACGCGTCCCGCGTCGGCGCTCGCCAGGGCCTTCCTGAGCTCCGTCAGACGGCCCGCGAACTCGTCGACGGCGTCCAGCAGCGCATCGCGGTTGGATATGTAGATGTCGCTCCAGATTGCGGTGTTGGCGCCGGCCACCCGGATCGCGTCGCGGAAGCTCGGCCCGACCGCGGGAAGACGTGCAGCCTCCCCCTGACCGGCCGGCTCGTTGAACAGCCCGGCGGCCTGAGCCGCCAGCAGGTTTGCCAGGACATGCGGCAGATGCGAGACGCAGGCCATCATGCGGTCGTGGGTTTCGGCGTCGATCGCCACGGGCCGGGCGCCGAAGCGCCGCAGGAGCGCATGCAGACGCTCATAGAGGATCCCGGCGGTCCGCTCGGGAGCCGGTGTGAGGTACCAGGTGGCCCCGTCGAAGAGGTCCTCGCGCGCGTGCTCGACCCCCTCGGTCTCGGCTCCCGCCAGTGGATGGCCACCGACGAAGCGCTCGTCTTCGGCGGCGGCGGCGAGCAGCCGCTTGGTCGAGCCGACGTCGCTGACCACGCAGTCGGGGCCGGCGGCGGCGAGAGCCCGCTCGACGGTCGGCTCCAGCGCCCCCACGGGGGCCGCCACGAAGACCGCGTCGGCCCCCTCGACGGCTGCCTCGACGGAGTCGGCTCGCAGGTCGATCGCGCCCAGTTCCAGGGCGCGGGCCAGCACGCTCTCCTCGGGGTCGTATCCGCAGACCTCCGCGTCCGCACGCAACCGTGCGGCGAGGCCGATCGAGCCGCCGATCAGGCCGACTCCGAGGACGGCTATCCGCATCCGATCAGCGCTGCTCGTGCGCGGCGCGGTCGCGGACGGAGGAGGCCAGGCCCTCGAGCACCTCGACGGTCGTCTCCCAGCCGATGCATCCGTCCGTGATCGACTGGCCGTAGCGCAGCTCCGCCCCCGGGAGGAGGTCCTGGCGCCCGGCGACGAGGAACGACTCGAGCATGACGCCGGCGATCGCGTCGTTGCCGGCTGCGATCTGCGCGCCCACCGCTGCCGCGACGGCCGGCTGGCGCTCCGGGTCCTTGCCGCTGTTGTCGTGACTCAGGTCGATCATCAGCCGCTGGGGCAGCCCGGCCGCCGCGAGCAGCTCCAGCGCGTCCGCGACGCCGGCCTCGTCGTGGTTGGGCCGGCCCCTGCCGCCGCGCAGGATGATGTGACAGTCGGAATTCCCGCGGGTGTGCAGGATCGCCGGCGTCCCGCTCGGGGCGATACCGGCGAAGGCGTGCGTCGTGGCCGCCGCGCGGACGGCGTCGACGGCAACCTGGACGTTGCCGTCGGTGCGGTTCTTGAAGCCGACCGGCATCGACAGGCCGGAGCCGAGCTGGCGGTGGATCTGGCTCTCGGTCGTGCGGGCGCCGATCGCCCCCCAACAGACCGCGTCGGCGATGTACTGCGGCGTGATCGGGTCGAGGAACTCGCAGCCGACCGGCAGGCCGGCGTCGAGGACGCCGATCAGCACCCGCCGAGCGAGGTGCAGGCCCGCGTTGACGTCAAACGAGCCATCGAGGGCGGGGTCGTTGATCAGACCCTTCCAGCCCGTCGTGGTCCGCGGCTTCTCGAAGTAGACACGCATCGCGATCAGCAGCTCGCCGCTCAGCTCGCCCGCGAGGGCGGCGAGGCGGCCCGCATACTCGAGCGTCGCCTCGGGGTCGTGGACACTGCAGGGCCCCACCACAACCAGCAGGCGCCGGTCGCTGCGGTCGAGCACCCCCTGGACGTCGCTCCGCCCGGCGATGACGACCTCGGCGTGGCCGTCGCCGAGCGGCAGCTCCTCGAGCAGCGTGTCCGGGGGGAGCAGCGGGACGACCCGCTCGATGCGGCTGTCGCGAACGTGCTCTGAAGGGCGAGCCGTGCTCGGGGCGGGCGGTGTCTCAGGCAAGGACGGGCTCCCTCCCGGCGAGCGCCCTGCCGGCCAGAGCCGCAGCCTGCTCGACCGAGCGGGCGTACGCGGCGAACTCGTCGGCGCGCAGCTGCTGGGGCCCGTCGCAGATCGCCTCATCGGGGTTCGGGTGGACCTCCACGATGATCCCGTCCGCTCCCACGGCCGCGGCCGCCAGCGACAGCGGCGTGACGAGGTCGCGACGGCCCGCGGCGTGGCTCGGGTCGACGATCACCGGCAGGTGTGTCAGCTCCTTGAGCACCGGCACGGCCATCAGGTCGAGCGTGAAGCGGTATGCGTTCTCGAACGTCCTGATGCCCCGCTCGCAGAGCATCACGCCCGGGTTGCCTTCCTTGAGGATGTACTCGGCCGCCATCAACAGCTCGTCCAGCGTCGCCGACAGCCCCCGCTTGAGCAGAGCGGGGCGCCCGGAGCGCCCGATCTCAGCCAGCAGCGGGTAGTTCTGCATGTTGCGAGCACCGATCTGGATCACGTCGGCGACCTCGAGGACCGCGTCGAGATCGGCGATGTCCATCAGCTCCGTGACGATCGGCAGGCCCGTCTCCGCCTTGGCCTCGGCGAGCAGCCGCAGACCCTCCTGCCCGAGGCCCTGGAAGGCGTACGGGGATGTGCGCGGCTTGTAGGCCCCGCCCCGGAGCAGCGTTGCCCCCCCGTCCTTCACCGCACGGGCCGTCTGCATCAGCTGGTCACGAGACTCGACCGTGCATGGGCCGGCGATCATCGCGAAGTTCTCTCCGCCGACCTTGCGACCGCCGATCTCGAGCACGCTGTGCTCGCCATGGGTCATCTGCAGCGAGGCGAGCTTGTAGGGCTTGAGGATCGGCATCACCCGATCGACCCCCGGCTGGCCCTCAAGGCCGAGGCTCTCGACGCTCACGTCCTGCTCGACGTCGCCGATCGCCCCGATCACGCTGACGCGCGCGCCGCGGATCCGGTGCGCGAGCGCCCCCGCACCCTCGATCTTCTCGACGACCGCCTGAACGTCCTCCTCGGTGGCCGTCTCCTTCATCACGATCATCATCAATTCATCCTTTCAACAACGCCTGGAGATGGTAGAGCCGGGCTTCGCCCCGCCATGTGACGGAGCCGTGAGGGGGGGCGCGGAAGGCGTCCCTGCTGGGGGCGGCGCCTGGTCCCGGTTGGGACTCGAGGATGCGCCCGCTCACGACGGACGCAGACCCTGGCGCCTAGCTAAATCGCCAGGCGAAGGCGAACGACCAGGCATAGGCGAGGTGGGTGAGAGCTGATGTTTCAACCGTCGCGTTCATGGTCGTGCGAGTCTTTGTAGCAGAGAATCCAGGAGCGGTAAAGGGCCGGCCGGCCCACGGCAACGGGCCGGGGCGCCCGCCGGGTCAGGCGATCGCGCCGGCGAGAGCATCGAGGAAGCGGATGTTCTCCTCCGGTAATCCGTAGGTGACGCGGAGCGCCGGAGTGGAGCTTCCGAGCGCGCTCCCGCCGCGCACCAGGACGCCCTGCTCGGCAAGGGTCCGCATGACGGCCTCCTCGTCGCGGTCCTCGCCGAGGTGCAGCCAGCAGAAGTTGGCCTGCGAGTCGGCCGGCTGGATTCCCATCGCTCGAAGGCGCTCGTCGACTGAGATCCGCTCCGCGACGGTCCGCGTGACCCGGTCCAGGACGGCGTCCTGGTGGGCCAGCGCCTCGACCGCCGCAGCCTGCGCCAGGGCGTTGCAGAAGAATGGCTGGCGCACCTGGTTGAGCGCCCGCGGAAGCGCCTCCGAGCCGCACAGGGCGAAACCGACGCGAAGGCCGCAGAGCCCGTGGGCCTTCGAGAAGGTGCGGAGCAGCAGGAGATTCGGGTGCCTGCCCAGCAGATCCAGCGAGGCGTCCGGGTCATCGAGCAGGTTGAAGTCGCAGTAGGCCTCGTCGAGGACTACACAGACGTGTGGCGGGACCTCGTCGATGAACGAGGCGATCTCCGACAGGGGCACGGCGGTGCTGGTGGGGTTGTTCGGATTGCAGACGATCAGCAGGCGTGTCGCGACGGTGACCTCACGCAGCATCGCTCCCAGGTCGTGGCACTCGCGATCGTCGAGCGGGACCGTCACCGCCCGTGCACCCGAGGCCGCGGCCAGGTGTGGGTAGATCGAGAACGACGGCCAGGCGTAGATGAGCTCGGCCCCCGGCTCGAGCAGCGCCTCGCCGGCGGCCAGGAGGATGTCGCATGAGCCGTTTCCGATGGCGATTCGCGCCGCCGGCACTTCGTAGCGCTCGCTGAGCTTCGCGCGAAGCAGCGAGTTGGACGGGTCGGGGTAGCGGTTGAGGTTGCGCAGGGCGTGCTCGATCGCCTCGCGTACGGCCGGCAGGGGCTCGAAGGGGGACTCGTTGCTGGCCAGCAGAGCCAGCTTCTCGTGCTCGCCATAGCCACCCGCGGCGGGGTAGACGGGGATGCGCCTGATGCGCTCTGAGAACTCGATCGCCATCGGCCTATTGTGCCGCGTGAAGGTCGGCCCGCAGTGCCTTGGTGTCGCCGAGATAGACGTGATCGGGCTGGTGCTCGTCCTCGGCGTAGTAGTGAATCAGGACCCTGATGACGCGGGGCATCGAGCCGGGGACGGGAATCTCCTGCGCGCACAGCAGCGGGACGCGGTCGAAACCGATCGACCGGGCGGCCACCGCGGGGAACTCGGAGGTCAGGTCGCCGGTTGCCGTGAAGATGCAGCTGACCGTGCGAACGGGCTCGAGGCCGTTGCGCCTTGTGATCTCGAGCATCAGCTCCGTCGTAGCCTCGAGGATCAGTGAGGGCTCGTCGCGCTCGACGCTGTTTGCCCCTCGGAGGGCGAAGAGTCGCATCCCAGCGATTCTGTCAGAGCACCGCGGCGCGCAGGCCCTCGAGGTCGGCGTCGCTCAGGAGCCGCCACCGCCCGGGTGCGAGGCCGCCGATCTGCAACGGCCCGAAGGAGGTCCGCCGCAGCGAGGCGACGGGATGCCCGACGGCCTCGCACATCCGTCGCACCTGCCGGTTGCGGCCCTCGTGGATCGTCAGCTCGAGGGTGCTTGGGCCGAGCCGGCGCACCCGTGCGGGGGCGGTTGGGCCGTCCTCAAGCGTGACGCCCGCGCGGAGTCTGCGGATCGCCCGTTCGCCGACGGGACCCCGCTCGAGCTCTGCGACATAGCTCTTCGGTATTTCGAAGCGGGGATGTGTCAGGCGGTTGGCGAGCTCACCGTCGTTGGTCAGGAGGATCAGGCCGGTGGAGTCGATGTCGAGCCGTCCGACCGGGTACAGGCGCAGGCCGGCGTCAGGGATCAGGTCGAGGACCGTCCTGCGTCCATGGGTGTCGCTCGCGGTCGAGACGACGCCAAGCGGCTTGTTGAGGGCGTAGAGGACGCGTTTCTCCGGCCCCGCGAGTGGCCGGCCGTCGACCGACACCTCGGCTCCCGCTCCGACATCGAGGGCCGGATCGCTGACGAGCCGCCCGGCGACCCTGACGCGGCCTTCGCCGATCACCGTCTCCGCTCCGCGGCGCGAGGCGACGCCGGCGTGAGCCAGGAACTTGGCTAGGCGCACAGGCCCGCCCCGGGGAGGTTGCTCATGGGCTGCAACCATAGGTCCATGGACCTCGAGCTGCTCGACGAGCTGCTGGCCGATCGCGGCGAGCCCACGTTCCGCTCCCGCCAGATCTGGGCGTGGGCCGCACGCGGTGCCGGCGGCTATGACGAGATGACCGATCTGCCGGGCGCACTGCGAGAGACGCTCGCGCGGGAGCTGCCCTTCTCGACACTCAGCGCCCGCGACGAGGCTCACTCCCGTGACGGGACCGTCAAGACGCTCTTCGAGACCTCTGACCGCAGGCCCTTGGAGGCCGTCCTGATGCGCTACCGCGACAGCCCCGGCGGCGGGCGCAGGGGAAGGCGCTCGATCTGCGTCTCCTCACAGTCGGGCTGTCCCCTGACGTGCCGGTTCTGCGCGACCGGGACAATGCGCTTCGCTCGCAACCTCAAGGCCTCGGAGATCGTTGATCAGGCTCTGCACTTCCGGCGCATCGAAGCGATCGATCACTGCGTCTTCATGGGCATGGGCGAGCCGATGCTCAATCTGGACGCCGTGCTGGAAGCCTGTGAACGCCTGCCTGACATCGGCATCACGCACCGCCGCACGACGATCTCGACCGTCGGGTGGATCCCCGGCATCGAAAGGCTCGCCGAGAGCGAGATGCCGGTACGCCTGGCCCTCTCGCTGCACGCGGCGGACGAAGCGCTGCGCTCGGAGCTGATGCCGGTCAACGAGCGCTTCCCCCTGCGCGACGTGATCGAGGCCTGCCGGGCCTTCTACGAGCGCCGGCGGCGGCGCATCTTCATCGAGTATGTGATGCTCGGCGGCGTCAACGACCGCTACGAGCAGGCGCTGGCACTCGCCCGGGTCCTGCGGGCGGGACACGAGTCGCAGCCCTCGATCTTCAAGGTCAACCTGATCCCCTTCAACCCCTCGGGCACCGAGTTCAGGGGTTCGGGCCGCGAGTCGATCGACGTTTTCCGCGGCGCCCTGGAGTCCCGTGGCATCCCCGCCACGGTGCGCCTGACGCGAGGCCGCGACATAGCGGCCGCCTGCGGCCAGCTCGCCGCGAGTGCCGCGTAGCCCGGAACCGGCGCGGAGCCGGCCACGCGCCGCGTCCACGTCGCTCTAGCCGGCGCGGGCCTCGCCGGCGCGCAGGAGCCGTTCGCGCAGCTCGGCCTGCTCCTCGGGCGTGGGGTCCCAGCGAGCCACATCGGGTAGCTCATCCAGGTCGCGCAGGCCGAAGAGCTTCAGGAACTGGGTCGTCGTGCGGTAGAGGACCGCCCCGAACTGGGAGTGGCCGGACTCCTCGATCAGAGCCCGCTCGAGCAGGGTGGCCGTCGCCGAGTCGGCGCTTACGCCGCGGATCCGCGAGATCTCCGGGCGCGAGATCGGCTGCAGGTAGGCGACGATGGCAAGCGTCTCGGCCTGGGCCGGCGTGAGCGTAGCGATGCGGGGCCTTGAGAACAGGCGACGGGCGGCATCCTCGGCATCGGGGACGCTTGCGAACGTCCAGCCCCCGGCGAGCTCGCGCAGGGCGATGCCGCGCCTGCCGGGCGCGTACTGCTCGGACAGGAGCGACAGGGCCGCCTTGACCGCTCCCTCCCCCACCTCGATCGCCTCGGCGAGGTCGGCGGGGCTGAGCGGGTCGGCCGAGAGGAACAGCAGCGCCTCGACCGTCCTTGCCAGCTCCGGTGTCTCCTCGGCAGCGGCTTCCGTGCCCTCGGCTGAGCTCACCCCGCCAGGCCCCCGGACGGGAGTGCGGACATCAGGCGCCCGTCGGCCCGTCGCGGCACCGCCGCCCGGACCGCGATCTCGCCAAAGCTCTCCGGCTGCTCCCAGCCCGCCTCGCCGAGTTTGTAGAGCTCCAGCAGTGCGAACAGGGTGACGGCGACGGTCATCCGATCGGCGCCGCGGACGGCGTCGTCGAAGCTGAAGGCCCCCTTGCGCAGCAGTGAGCGCAGGTGGGCGAGACGCTCCCCGACGCTGACGCGCGGGACGGCGATGTGGCGCAGGTTGATCGCGGGAGGCATCAGCAGCAGCCGGCCCATCGCCGCCCCGAGCACCTCGGGGTTGGCCGAACCCTCGGGGGCGGGCAGGATCCGCCGCCGCAGGGCCGGCGGCAGCGCCACGGCGCGGAAGCGGACGCCGCGCTCAGCGTGGAGCAGCTCCCGCAGGTGGCCCGCAGCCGAGCGGTAGCGGCGCGCATCGAGCATCCGGGCCAGCAGCTCCTCGGCAGCCTGTTCGGGCTCGATCTCGAGCAGCTCCTCGTCCTCGGCCGAGAGCATCAGCCGCGACTTCAGCTCCAGTAGAGCGGCGATCAGGACGATGAACTCGGTGGCCGTCTCGAGGTCCAGCTCGCCACGGGCTTCGAGGTGGTCGAGGTAGGCGAGCACAACATCTGCGAGCGAGAGCTCGAGCAGGTCGACCTCTTCGCGCAGGATCAGTGTCAGCAGCAGGTCGAAGGGACCGCTGAAGACCTCAAGGTCGAGGTCTAGGGTGGCGAGGCTCACCGGCTCACCGTACCGGCTCCCCCCGACGGCGACGCCGTGATCACGCGCCACCGACGCCCATCAGAGCCCTGACGTCGGCCAGCGTCGCGGCGGCGATCTCGCGTGCCCGCTCCGCACCGTCGCGCAGGAGTGCCTCGAGCGCCGCCTCGTCGGCGCGCAGCTCGGAGTAGCGCTCGCGCACCGGAGCCAGATAGTCGGTCACGGCCTCGGCGACGGCGACCTTGAATTCGCCGTAGCGCGCCTCGGCGAACTCGGCCTGCACCGAGGCCGGGTCGCTCGCCCTCACGGCCGCCAGGATTTCGATCAGGTTGCTGATGCCGGGCTTGTCCGCGTCGATCCGGACCTCGCTGCCCGAGTCGGTGACGGCGCTCTTGAACTTCTTCTCGATCGCCTTCGGCTCGTCGAGCACGTAGAGCGTTCCCTGCTCGGAGCCGCTTGTCGTGGACATCTTGCTGGTCGGGTCCTGCAGGTCCATGATCCGTGCCCCGACGGCGGGGATCCTGTGCTCGGGCACGACGAGGGCCTCATCGCCGTCGGCGAAGCGGCTGTTGAAGCGCCGTGCGACGTCGCGCATCAGCTCGAGGTGCTCGCGCTGGTCCTCCCCGACGGGCACCTCCTGGGCCCGGTAGGCGAGGACATCCGCCGCCTGAAGCACCGGATAGAGCAGCAGCCCGGCGGAGACGAGCTCGCGCTGGGCGATCGACTTGTCGCGGAACTGGTGCATCCGCTGCAGGCGCCCGAGCTCCGTGACGCTGCAGAGCAGCCAGGTCAGCTCGGCGTGCTCCTGGACATCCGACTGGCGGAAGAGGATGCAGCGGGCCGGGTCGAGGCCGGCGGCGACGAGGATCGCCGTGGTGTCGTAGACGCGAGCTCGCAGCTCCGTCGGGTCATAGGCGACGGTGATCGCGTGCAGGTCGACGATGCAGAAGATCCCCTCGCCTCGGTCCTGGCTCGAGATGTACTGGGCGATCGCGCCGATGTAGTTGCCCAGGTGCTTGCGCCCGGTGGGCTGGATGCCGGAGAAGATGCGCATCTCAGAGGGCCGGGTCAGCGTCGGCGTAGCGAGCTGTCGGTGAGCCACGGCGCGTCCCAGCCCGTGTCGGCCGGGTTGACGGTGGTGCCGGGCGGGACGATCTCGTCGATCCGGTCCAGTAGCTCCGGGCTGAGCGTCCGCTCGAGCGCACCGAGCTGGCTCTCGAGTTGCTCCATCGTCCGCGGTCCGATGATCGCCGCGGTCACGGCGCGGTGCGTGGTGACGAAGGCGAGGGCCATCTCGATCAGCGACATGCCTGCCTCGTCCGCCAGTGCCCCGAGCGCATCGGCCGCGTCGAGCTTGGCCTGGTTGCCCGGAAGCGACATGTCGTAGCGCTGCGGCAGCATCTGCGCCCGGCGGCTGTCACCGGGCGAGTCTCCGCCCTTGCGGTAGCGGCCCGAGAGCCAGCCTCCCGCGAGCGGGCTCCAGGGGATCACCCCGATCGAGTACTTCTCGCAGACGGGCAGAACGTCGCCCTCGATCCTGCGGATCAGCATCGAATAGGGGGGCTGCTCGCATACAAAGCGCTCGCGGCCGCGACGCTCGGCCAGGAACTGCGCCTCGACGATCTGGTGGGCGGGGAACGTCGAGCTGCCGATGTAGCGGACCTTGCCGGCCCGGACCAGGTCGGTCAGCGCCCCCAGCGTCTCGTCGATGTCGGTGTCGAGCTCGGGACGGTGGATCTGGTAGAGGTCGATCCAGTCGGTTTTCAGTCGCCGCAGGCTGTTCTCGACCTCTTTGACGATCCACCGGCGCGAATTGCCGAATTCGTTGGAGTCATCGCCCATCGTGCCGTGGACCTTGGTCGCCAGGATGACCCCGTCTCGTCGGCCGCCGGCGAGCGCCTTGCCGACGATCTCCTCGGACTCTCCGCGCGAGTAGACGTCGGCGGTGTCGATGAAGTTGATCCCGGCATCGAGCGCCCGGTGGATGATTCCGATCGAGTCGTCGTGGTCGGTGTTGCCCCAGGCGCCGAACATCATGGCCCCGAGGCACAGCGGGCTGACGCTGACACCGGTGCCGCCCAGTTTGCGCCGCTCGATCGCCATCGCCCTAGACCTCCATGACCTGTCGGATTACGGGGTTCTTCGCCGCCCCGACCTCGTCGAGCCGTCGAACGGGCGTCGAATATGGCGCCTGGAGTGCGATCTCGGGGTCATTCCCCGCCTCGGAGAGGATCGCGGCGATCGCCTCGGCGAACGCGTCCAGCGTCTCCCTGGTCTCGGTCTCGGTGGGCTCGACCATCAGGGCCTCGTCGACCAGCAGCGGGAAGTAGACGGTCGGCGGGTGGAAGCCGTAGTCCAGCAGGCGCTTTGCCAGGTCGAGCGTCTTGATCTTCAGGGCCCGCTTCATCGGGCCGCCCGAAAGGACGAACTCGTGCATGCAAAGCTCGCCGTATGCGAGCGGCAGGTGCTCTTCGACCCCGAGCTGACGCAGGCGGGCCAGCAGATAGTTGGCGTTCAGGACGGCGACCTCGGAGGCATCCTTCAGGCCGTCGCCTCCGAGCGAGCAGATGTAGGCGTAGGAGCGCACGAAACAGCCGTAGTTGCCCTGGAATCCGCGCAGGCGACCGATCGTCTTGGGGCGGTCATGGTCGAGGTGAAAGCGACCGTCCTCGTCGCGGGCGAGCACCGGTACGGGCAGGTAGGGGGCGACGCGGTCGGAGACGGCGATCGGCCCGGAGCCGGGCCCACCGCCGCCGTGCGGCTGGGTGAACGACTTGTGCAGGTTGAAGTGGACGATGTCGAACCCCATGTCGCCCGGGCGTGAGAGTCCCATGACGGCGTTGAGGTTGGCTCCGTCGTAGTAGAGCGTCGCCCCGACCCCGTGGACGATGTCGGCGATCTCCTTGATGTTCGGGTCGAACAGCCCGAGGGTGTTGGGGTTCGTCAGCATCAGGCAGGCGACATCCTCCTCGGCCTTGGCGCGCAGGTCGTCGAGGTCGATCCCGCCGTCGGCATTCGTCGCGAGCTTGACGACCTGCAGGCCGGCCATCGTGACGGTCGCCGGGTTCGTCCCGTGGGCGGTGTCCGGTGTGAGGACCTTGAGCCTCGTCTCGCCGCGGTCCTCGTGGTAGGCCCGCGTCAGCAGGACGCCGGCGAGCTCGCCGTGGGAGCCCGCCGAGGGCTGGAGGCTGACGTGCGCCAGCCCTGAGACCTCCGCGAGCGCCTCCTGGAGGTTCCACATCAGCTCGAGGGCGCCCTGCGAGCGCTCGGGGTCCTGCAGCGGGTGGAGCCGGGCGTGCCCGGGCAGGGCGGCTGCCCGCTCGTGCAGCCTTGGGTTGTGCTTCATGGTGCAGGAGCCGAGCGGGTAGAAGCCCGAGTCCAGGTCGAAGTTTCGCTTGGAGATGCCCACGTAGTGGCGGACGATCTCCGGCTCGGAGACCTCCGGCAGGCGCGGGGGAGTGCTGCGCCGGAAGCGATCGGGCAGCAGCTCACCGACGTCCACCGGCGGGACGTCGAGCTCGGGGCACATGAAGGCCCGGCGGCCGGGAGCGCCCTTCTGAAAGATCGTTCGGGCCGCGTCGCGCTGAAGGGGACCGGGTCCCGCGGCCGTCACCGCGGCGGCCCGCGAAGAATCCGGATGCGCGTCGATCGAGGGGTCGGAGTGAAGGTGGTTCTCGTCGATCGGGCTCATACGGCGACGGCCTCTTCGGCGGGTGACGGCTCGGTTGCGGCGACTGCCGCTCCGAGCACCTCGACCAGTCGGTCGATGTCTGCCCGGGTGCGCCGCTCGGTGATCGCGACGAGCAGGCCCCCGCGGTCCTCCGGGCGTCCCGTCAGCGCGTGCAGGTCGGCCCCCGCGTTGATCCCGTGTTCGGCGCAGCGGCTGCGCACCGCGGCGACGTCGGCGTCGAGGCGCAGGGCGAACTCGCGGACGACCGGCTGGGAGTGGAGTGGCTCGACGCCCGGGAGAGCGCTGAGGCGCTCGCGGGCGTAGTGGGTCCGAGCGAGCATCAGCTCGCCCAGCTCGACGATCCCGCGCCTGCCCAGCCAGGACAGGTAGACCACGCCGCCGAGCGCGTTGAGGGCCTGTGCCGTGCAGATGTTCGAGGTCGCCTTCTCACGGCGGATGTGCTGCTCGCGGGTCTGCAGTGTCAGGACGAAGCCCCGGCGGCCATCGACGTCCTTTGTTTCCCCCGCGATCCTCCCGGGCATCCGGCGCAGGTACGCCTCGCGGGCCGCGAACAGGCCGAACGAGGGACCGCCGAAGTCGAGCCTGTTGCCAAGCGACTGGCCCTCCCCGACGGCCACGTCCACGCCGCAGTCACCGGGCGGGCGCAGTATCCCGAGCGTCAGCGGATCCACCTGTGCGATCACCACGGGCCCATCGCCCTCCGGCCGGCCCGAGGCGGCGCCGGCGGCGGCGCTCAGCGCGGCCGCGTCCTCGACGGCGCCGTAGAAGTTCGGTTGCGCGAAGATCGCGGCGCTCGTCTCGCCGTCGATCGCCTCGCTCCAGGCGACGGCGTCCGTGACGCCGTCGCGCAGGGGAACCTCGACGACCTCCATCCCATAGCCGTGGGCGTAGGTCCGGAGCGTCTCGATCGTGTGGGGGTGCAGCCCGGCGCTGACCACGAACCGGCGGCGGCCGTTGTGGAGCTTTGCCAGGTATCCGGCGGCCGCGACGGCCGATGGGCCCTCGTAGGTCGATGCGTTGGATACGGGCAGTCCCGTCAGCTCGGAGATGGCGGTCTGATACTCGAACATCACCTGCAGCCCGCCCTGGGAGATCTCGGGCTGGTAGGGCGTGTAGGGCGTCAGGAACTCCGAGCGCTCCATCAGCATGTCGATCAGGGCGGGGACGTAGTGGTCGTACATCCCTGCGCCGAGGAAGCTCAGCTCGTCTTCGGTGCTGGTGTTGCGCGCGGCGAGGCCGCGCAGGTGCTCGAAGACGTCCTGCTCGGGCCTGCCCGCGGGCAGGTCCAGTGGCCTGCCGAGCTTGACCGCCTCGGGGATCTGGCGCTCGAAGATCTCTCCGACGCTCGAGACCCCGATCGCCGCGAGCATCGCGTCGAGGTCTTCTGCTGTTATGGCGGTGTAGCGGCTCAACTCGCTCCCAGCCTAGCCACCGAGGGTGGCCTTGTAGGAGGCGGCGTCCATCAGGCCCTCCGACTCGGCCGGGTCGGAGAGGCGGACCTTGACCAGCCAGCCCTCGCCGTAGGGGTTCTCGTTGATCATGGCGGGGTTGTCCGAGAGGGCCTCGTTGACCTCGATGATCTCGCCCGAGAGCGGAGCGATGACATCCGAGACGGCCTTGACGGACTCGACCTCGGTGTAGGGAGCGTCCTTGCTCAGCTGCGTCCCGATCGATGGCGGGTCGAAGAAGACGACCTCGCCGAGCGCGTCCTGGGCGAACCAGGTGATGCCCATCGTGGCCGTGCCGGGGTCGCCTCCATCGATGCGCGCCCAGTCATGCTCCGGGTGGTAGAGCAGGTCCTCAGGGTAGGTCTCCTGGGCCATCGGCGTTCGCTCCTCAGCTCGTGGTGGGGCGGTCTCGGACCAAAATAGTCGATCGCGATCCCGGCGCTTGTGCGGCGCACAATACGGGGCGAGGAGGAGGCGGAGCCGCTCAGCCGCGCTTCGGGACGAGCGGCTTCCCGGCCACGATCGCGGGGCGGGTGCGGCCGCGAACGTCAATCTCGATCCGGGTGCCGACGGTGGATCGCTCGGCGGGGACGTAGGCCATCCCGATCCCCACATCCAGACAGGGCGAGAGCGTTCCACTGGTGACCTCGCCGCCTCCGAGCACGGGATTCCCCTGACGGGCGATCCCGGGTCCGTCGATCCTGAACGCGATGAGCTGCTCCGCCGCGCCCCGCTCGCGCACGGCGCGGACCGCCTCGGCGCCGATGAAGCCCGTGTCCTCCTTGCAGCACCAGCCGAGCCCGGCTTCGATCGGCCCGCGCTCGATGCTGAGATCGTTTCCGTAGAGGTGAAAGCAGACCTCGAGGCGCAGCGTGTCGCGCGCTCCGAGCCCCGCCGGGCAGGCTCCCCGGCGAACCATCTGGTCCCAGACATCGACGGCCAGCTCGGCGGGGCAGAGAATCTCGACACCGTCCTCGCCCGTGTAGCCGGTGCCGCAGACGAGCATCTCGGCGCCCGCGATCCGCCGGGTGCCGATCGTCATTCGCTCCGGCAGGGGCGACTCGGCGCCGGCCTGAACGATCTCGCGCGCGATCGGGCCCTGGACGGCGAGCATCGCCCAATCGTCGATCTGATCTGCCACCTCGGTCTCGGGGAAGTCCGCAGCGTGCCGACGAAACCAGGCGAGGTCGGTCTCGTGGTTGGAGGCGTTCGTCACCGTCAGGAAGCGCTGGGACCCCAGCCGGTAGGTGAACAGATCGTCGATGATCCCTCCGTCCTCGCGGCAGAGGACGCTGTACTGCGCTCCACCCACTGCAATCGCCGCGACGTCGTTGGAGAGAAGCCGTTGCAGCAACTCGAGCGCCTGGGGCCCCGAGGTCTCGATCTCGCCCATGTGCGACACGTCGAAGATCCCCGCCGCCTGACGTACGGCCATGTGCTCCGCGCGCAGGGCGGGTGGGCCACCGTAGAGGACCGGCATCTCCCAGCCCGCGAAATCGACCATCTTGGCCCCCGCCTCGACATGTCGGTCGAACAGGGCGGTCCGGCGGAGGGTGGCGTTCACGGCACGCAGGCTAGCGCGCCCCGCCGGCTACCTCAGGAAGGGCGGGACGTCTATGTCGTCGTCTGAGATCTCAAGCGTCGAACGCTGTCGATCGGAGATGCGGGGGTTGCGGTCGGGCCGGCCCGGTTTGCTCTCGCGCCGGGCGCCGCGGCCCGGCCGGTGGTCGAAGCCCGTGCCGATGACGGTCACCCGCACCTCGTCGGACATCGACTCGTCGATCACGGCGCCGAAGATGATGTTCGCGTTCGGGTCGGCGGCGTTCTGGATGATCTCGGCCGCATCGTTGACCTCGAACAGCCCCAGGTCCTTGCCTCCGGTGATGTTGAGCAGGATCCCGGTGGCGCCGTCGACAGCCTCCTCGAGCAGCGGCGAGGAGATCGCCGCGCGGGCCGCGTCTCCACAGCGGCTCTCGCCCGCTGCGGTGCCGATGCCCATCAGGGCCGAGCCGGCGTCCTGCATGATCGTGCGGACGTCTGCGAAGTCCAGGTTGATGAGGCCGGGGATCGTGATCAGGTCGGTGATTCCCTGGACACCCTGACGGAGGACGTTGTCCGCCTCGCGGAATGCGTCCAGCATCGAAGTGCGGCGCTCGACCACGGCCAGCAGCTTCTCGTTGGGGATCACGATGAGCGTGTCGACGACCTCGCGCAGGCGCTCGATGCCCTCGGTGGCCTGGCGCCCGCGCTGTGAGCCCTCGAAGTCGAACGGGCGGGTCACGACGCCAACGGTCAGCGCGCCGATCTCGTTCTTGGCGATCTCGGCGATCACCGGCGCGGCGCCGGTGCCCGTGCCGCCACCCTCGCCGGCGGTCACGAAGACCATGTCGGCGCCCTTGAGGGACTCCTTGATGTCGTCCCTTGACTCCGAGGCGGCCGCGAGGCCGACGTCGGGGTTCGCGCCGGCACCCAGACCCTTGGTCGAGTCGTGGCCGATGTTCAGCTTGACGTCGGCGTCGCACATGGCGAGCGCCTGGGCGTCCGTGTTGGCGGCGATGAACTCGACACCGCGAAGTCCGGCGTCGACCATCCGGCTGACGGCGTTGGTTCCGCCTCCGCCGACGCCGACGACCTTGATTACCGCCAGGTAGCTTCCGCTGCTCTCCATGATGGTTCTATCCGAAGCCTTCAGTAGGAATTTAGGGTTCGCAGCATAACTGGTCGCCGAACCGCCGGGATGCTCACGTTATGCAGGGAATCTCGCCCTGTCAACGACGGGGGCGAGTCTCGCAACGTTCGTTGCAGATCCGCCGACTCTCCAGCGGACCCTGAGGTCAGCCCTCACCAGGTGTTAATCTCAAGTAGAGCCTTAGGTTATCCTCCGCCGGCTTCGGAACCTGTTTCCACGGCTTCCCCCGTGGGTGCCGAGGAGGTCGACCCTTCGCTTTCCGATGCCCCCGGCGAGCTTTCGCCGGCGGTCGGGGATTCAGCTTCGCCCGACTGTGCGGCGGTCTGAGGGGTGGCCGACCTGAGCTTGTTGGCCAGCGCGCTCACGGTCGATTCGGTCGGTGCCTTGGTGCTCGCCTGGATCGTCATCCGGGTTTCTTCGGCGGCTGCCGCGCCGAACCCGGCGGCGGGACGGCCGGGCAGCCGAACGTCGATGTAGCTCGCGCCGGCGGAGCTCGGATCGGACACCACGGTGATGAGCGAGAGCCACTTCGCGTGCGGCCGGCCGGCGTCGCCGAAATAGACCAGGAGGCCGTTCTTCATCGCCACGGTCAGGCCGCGCGGCCCGATGAAGGCCCGAGAGATCAGGCCCTTCAGCGCGTGCGGGGCGGCGCCGAGGACGGCCACGGCCTCGAGCAGCAGAGGATTGTTCAGCCGTGCCCCGGGCGGCGGCAGGAAAGCTCCGGCGACGACGGGCAGCGAGGCATTGGCCAGCGTCGGGCCGAGAACGACGCCGTCGCGGCCCACGGCGCTCAGAACGCCCGACACCACAAGCGCGGCCGCGGGGCCCTGCTCGTCGACGACGATCTTCATCCCGTGCGGGAAGCTCGGTATCGCCCGCACCTGAGTGACCTGCGGGAAGCGTGCAACCGCGGCGCGCAGGACCCCCTCCTGTGGCGAGAGCGTGCTCATCCCGTGGGCGGCTTCGGTGAGTGCCGCTTCGATGGCGGCCCCCTGCGGGCCGGCGGCACCACTGACGCTGATCCTTTCGGCGCTCACGAACGAGGAGTGGCGAAACCACATCCAGCCCCCTCCCAGGAGCGGCAAAGCGACGAGCAGGCAGATCAGCGTGAGGCGCAGCCGAGGGCGCGCGTCCAGGAAGCGAAGCGAGCGCGAGACCCCTGAGCGAAGCCGTCGGGCGGGAGCGAAGCCGCTCGATTCGCTGCTGCGGCGCCGCGTCCCTCGCGGGCGAGAGAGACCACCGATCGGCGAACGGGCGGCGAGGCTGCGATCCATGGTTGTCGTCTTCGACCCGAACGGCGCTTCCCCTACCTCCTCACTGCCATGGGAAGCGAACGTCACCCAGCGTTTGAACCTCCGGCTCGAGCTCCACGCCGGTCGTCGCCATGACCCGTCGGCGTCCCTCGGCGATCACGGCGAGGACGTCGGCTGTGGTGGCATCGCCGGTGTTCTCGATGAAGTTCGCGTGCTTGGGGGAGAAGCGGGCTCCACCGACACCGACGCCGTTGCAGCCGGCCTGTGCGAGCAGCATTCCCGCGCTGGCTCCCCCGGCGCGCGGATCGTCGGGATTCTTGAAGGTCGACCCGAACGTCCTGATCCCCTGGGGTTGAGCCTCGTGGCGGCGCCTTCGAAGCTCTGCGAGGGCCTCGCCGACCGCTCGCGGGTCAGCCGGCTCGAGGGTCAGGCCGGCGCGTGCGACGATTTCGCCGGGTTTGAGGTTGGAGCTGCGATATCCAAAACCCAGATCCTCGGGACCGACGCGACGCAGCTCAGCGGCGGTCACGACCTCGATCCACCCGAGTGCGCGCCCGAGCTCGCCGCCGTAGGCGTTTGCGTTCATCCTCACCGCGCCGCCCAGAGTCCCTGGGATGTTGACTCCGAACTCGATTCCCGAGAGCCCCTCCCTGGCCGCACGGGCAGCAATGGCGGGCAGCCGGGCACCGCCGCCACAGACCATCAGCGGCGGATCCGCCTCGATCGAGGCGAGCTCGGCCGTCGAGCTTGATCACGAGACCGCGAACGCCGTCGTCGGAGATCAGCAGGTTGGAGCCCGAGCCGACCACGTTCACCTCCTGCCCCGCGCCCGCGGCCCAGACCAGGAGCTCCTTCAGCGCCGCGACCGTTCCGGCCCTCGCGAAGAAGTCGCCGCTGCCCCCGGTCCTGATCGTCGTCAGGCGCCGCAGCGGGTGATCGCGCTGCACGGCGCCGGGGGGCTCGGCGATGCTCATCCCGGGGCCCCCCGCCGAACCGCCGCGAGGTTTCGCCCCAGCCGATCAACGTCTCCGGCGCCCATCACGACGCAGAGGTCGCCCTCGCCGAGCAGCCCCCCGAGGACCCGTTCGGCGTCGCGGAAGCCCGGCAGCCAGTAGACGGGCATCCCCGGGGCCGCGTCGGCGGTCGTCTCGGCGAGCAGCAGCCCGCTGACGCCCGGGAAATCCTCGGCGCGCTCTCGAGCCGGATACACGTCGAGCAGGACGGCCACGTCGGCGAGCGCGAGGGCCTCGCCGAACTCCCGTGCCAGCAGGCGGGTGCGCGAGAACAGATGTGGCTGGAAGACCGCCACCAGCCGGTCGTGCCCGAGCGTACCGGCGGCTCTGAGCGTGGCGAGCACCTCGGTCGGGTGATGGGCGTAGTCCTCATACAGCTCCGCTCCGCCTGCGCTTCGCCCGAGCCGCTGGAAGCGGCGGCCCGCGCCGCCGAAACGGGCCAGCGCCGAGACCGAGGCCGCCGGGTCCGCGCCGGCGAGGCGCGAGGCCTCGAGCGCGCCCGCTGCATCGGTCGCGTTGTGCGCCCCGGGAACCTGAAGGGAAACCTCCAGACCCTGCCAGGAGAACCGCGAGCCTCCACCTGTCAGCGTCAGGTCCCTCGCCTCGTAGGCCACGTGCGGGCCCGAACGAAGTTCCAGCAGCTCGGGCCGGTCCCAGATGACCGCCTGGGACGGGCCTGTGAGGAACCTCCGGAACAGCTCTCTCAGCTCGGCCAGCGAGGAGAAGCTCGCATGGTGGTCGAGCTCGACGTTGGTCAGCACCGCGATCTCCACCTCGAGGCTCAACAGCGAACGATCCGACTCGTCGGCCTCGACGACGAGCCACTCCCCCTCGCCCCACTCGGCGTTCGCAAGGCCCCCGCCGATCGGCGCCCCGATCAGCCAGCCGGGCGACTCCCCGGCGCCGAGCAGCGCGTGCGCGATCATCGAGGCGGTCGTCGTCTTGCCGTGGGTGCCAGCGACCGCGATCGTGCGGCGCAGCGCCGAGAGCTCGCCCAGCAGATCGGCCCGGGTCAGGTCGGGGATTCCCCGCTCCCGAGCAGCCAGGCGCTCGGGATTCTCCCCTGTGACCGCCGAGGAATGGACGAGCTCGATCCCCTCTCCGGCCGGAAGGTTCTCGGCTCGATGCCCGATCTGAGCCTCGAGTACGCCATCCTCGGCCAGCCTCCTCAGGTAGGGGCCGTCGGCTTCGTCGGACCCGGTCACCTCGGCGCCCAGCGCGTGTGCGGCACGGGCATAGGCGCTCATCCCGGCCCCTCCGACGCCGACGACGTGGATCCGCCGTCCCGCCCAGGGCTGCCCCGCGGCGCTCATGCCCCAGCCGCCCGAAGGACCTCGGTGGCGATCTCGGCGGCGGCGCGGGGCCGGGCGAGCGACCGCGCCGCCTCGCTCATCGCCTCCAACCTCCGCGGGTCGGCCAGCAGAGCGCCCACCTCGCCTCCCAGCCGTGCCCCGGTCACCTCTCCGTCGGGGATCACGACCGCCGCCCCCGCCCCGGCCATCCATGCCGCGTTTGAGCTCTGGTGGTCGCCGGCCGCGTGCGGGTAGGGGACGAGGACGGCCGGCAGGCCATAGGCCGCCAGCTCGAAGACGGACCCGCCGGCGCGCGCGACGACGAGGTCCGCCGCGGCGAGCGCCTGGGCGAACTCGTCGAGATCGAGGTAGGGGCGCAGGTCATAGCCGCCGGGCCGCCCGCGGAGACGGCCCTCGGAGCCCGGCTCATCCCGCGGCGCACGCGCTGCGATCAGCTCAAAGTCACGGCGCCCGGAGACGTGGAGCACCCGGAAGGGCGAGCCGGCGAACGCTTCGACGGCGGCCAGGTTCACCGAGCGAGCCCCCAGTGAGCCGCCGAAGACGAGCAGGCAGGGCACGTCCGCCGGTATGCCGAAACGGGCCCGGGCAGCGGCTCGATCGCTCACCAGCGGCGGTATCGGGCGGCCCGTGACGAGGTAGCGCCCTCCATCCAGCCCGGGGATCGGGAAGGCCAGACAGACGCGGCGCGCGAAGCGGGACAGCATCCGGTTGGTCAGGCCGAGGTGGCTGTCCGCCTCGGTCAGGACGATCGGGATCCGCAGCGTCAGCGCGGCCAGGCCAACGGGACCGGCGACGTATCCGCCGCCGCCCATGACCGCATCGGGTGAGATCTCGGAGAGGAGCCTCCGGGCCCGAACGAGGGCAACCGCCGCCAGCGCGAGCGAGCGCAGCGCCTGGAGGGGGTTCGATCTGTTCAGGCCCCTGACGTTCAGCCCGTGAAGCTCGAGCCCTGCGGCCGGGACCAGCTCAGTCTCGGCTCGGTCCCCGCCGATGAAGCTGACCTGCGCGCCCTCAGCCTGCAGCGCGGCCGCGACGGCCAGCGCCGGCACCACGTGCCCCGCGGTCCCGCCGGCGGCGATCACGATCTTCTTGGGCGCTGCGTTCACCGCTCAATCCTTGCGTTTCGCGCCGGGCGGCGTCGGGGGACGGGGAGACGGCCCTGGCGCGCCCTCGTGCCGGCGGCGCCACAGAGCGCACGTGGCCGGTCGCTCCCGAGGCGACGTTGAGCAACAGGCCCATCCCGGCAAGCATCACGATCAGGCTGCTCGACCCGTAGGAGACGAACGGCAGCGGCACGCCCGTCAGCGGCGCCAGGCCGAGAACGGCGAAGGTGTTGAGGATCGCCTGGGAGAGGATCAGGGCGGTCACCCCGACCGCGATCAGGGCGCTGTAGAGGCTCCTGGCCGCCTGCGCCGCGCGCAGGCCCGCGTAGGCGATCAGACCGTAGAGGAACAGGAGGGCGAAGACCCCGACCATCCCGAGCTCCTCCGCGATGACGGCCAGGATGAAATCCGTGGGCGCCTCGGGCAGATAGAAGATCTTCTGCACGGACTGGCCCGGGCCGACTCCGAAGAGCCCCCCCGAGCCGATCGCGATCTGGCCCTGGACGGCCTGGAAGCCGCTGCTCGACGCGTGCGCCCAGGGGTCGAGGAAGGAGGTCAGGCGGGCTCGCGCGTACGGCTTGACGAGGGCGTAGAGGAGGATCAGCGCTGCGCCGCAGGCCGCCATGATGCCGAGCTTCTGCATCGGTATGCCCGGCGACGACGAGCATCGCGGAGATCGTGAAGACGACCACGAGGGCCGTCCCGAGATCCGGCTGGGTGAAGATCAGCAGAACGGCTCCGCCGACGACGAACAGCAGCGGTTTCGCCAGGTCCTTCATGTCCATCACGCGCTGAGGGCGATTGGCCAGCAGGGTCGCCGTGTAGAGGACAAGCGCCAGCTTCATGAGCTCGGAGGGTTGGAACTGGAGCTGGCTGGGACCGATCCATCGTTTCGCGCCGTTGATCGACACGCCGATGTGAGGCACGTGGGTGGCCGCCACGAGCACGAAGGAGATGGCCAGCAGCGGTCCTGTGATCAGGTGGACTTTGGCGACTCCGTCGCGGGCCAGGAGGCGCATCGCCACGAGACCGATGCTGCCGTAGACGACATAGCGGATCAGATAGCTGCTGCCGTTGCCGCGGCCCTGCAGCAGCGTCGTCGCCGACGAGGCGCTGTAGACCATCACCGCACCGAAGGCCAGCAGGCACATGGTGGCGGTGATGAGCATGCGATGCTCGAGCGGCTGAGGCCGCGCGGCGACCCGTTTCGCCTTCTTTCCCCTTGCCCCAGCAGACCGTGGCCCGTGGCCCGCCTTGGCTCGAGGACCGCCTGCTCTGATTGAGGGCATCCAGCCCCCATTCGACACCACCGACCGGATGCCTCCCCGAAGTGCGGAGGCTCAGAAGCCCCGGCTCTGGCGAAAGATCGTGAAACCGATCGCGGCGCAGATCGAGGCGACGATCCAGAACCGCAGGATGATCTTCGTCTCCGACCAGGCCTTCAACTCGAAATGGTGATGGATCGGGGCCATCAGGAAGACCCGTCGCCTGGTCGTCTGGAACGAGATCACCTGAATCGCCACGGACAGGGCCTCGATCACGAAGATACCGCCCAGCAGGATCAGCAGGACCTCGGTCTTCGTCATCACGGCGAGGCCGGCGATCGCGCCGCCGAGACCCAGCGAGCCGGTATCGCCCATGAAGACCGTCGCCGGGAAGGCGTTGAACCAGAGAAAGCCGATGCAGGCCCCGACGAGGCAGCCGGCGAGCATCGCCATGTCGTAGTCGGCCCCGCCAACCAGGAAGGTGATCCCGATGTAGGCGAGCAACACGATCGCCGCGCATCCCGCGGCGAGGCCGTCGAGGCCGTCCGTCAGGTTCACCGCAGAGGTCGTGCCCGGCGACGACGAGGTAGATCAGGACCGGATAGAGCGGCCCGAGATCGATGTGGTAATCGGCGAAGTTGAGGAACAGGTAGCTGGGCAGATGGACCAGTTCATGGGCGACGTACCAGAGACCCAGCGAGATCGCGATCGTGACGATCAGCTTCGTCCGCGCACGGAGCCCCAGCGAGCGGCGCCTGACGAGCTTGATGTAGTCGTCGGCGAAGCCCAGCAGCGCGCAGGCGATCGCCGTGCCGAAGACTCCCAGCGACTTCCATTCGTAGTTCGAGAGGATCAGGAACGGCACCGAGACGGCGAGGAAGATCAGGATCCCGCCCATCGTCGGGGTCCCCGCCTTCTGATGGTGGCCCTGCGGCCCGTCCTCGCGGATCTGCTGGCCGAACTCGCGGAGGCGCAGGAACTCGATGAACTTCGGGCTCAGGAAGATGCAGATCAGCAGGGCGGCCATGCCGCCGAAGAGGATTCGCCCCATTCAGCTCTGTCCCGGGACGGCGCCCGCGAGCGGGCCGGCGCCGCGCAGGGCCTCGGCCACACGCTCCAGTCCGACGCCGCGGGAGGCCTTCAGCAGGACCGTGTCGCCGCCACGCAGCAGACCCGGCACGAGTTCGGCCGCGGCCGAGGCATCCGGGACCGAGCGCGACTCTCCGGCGAAGCCCTCGGCGATCTCGGCGGCCAGCGTGCCCACGCTGACGAGCAGCTCGACACCGCGGGCGCGGGCGTGCCTGCCGATCTCGCGATGCAGCCTCGCCGCCTCCGGGCCGAGCTCGAGCATGTCCCCAAGAACGGCCACGGGGCGTCCGCGGGCGGTCTCCGTCAGGTCGTCGATCGCGGCGCGCATGGACATCGGGTTGGCGTTGTAGCAGTCGTCGATCATCAGGACACCCCCGCCTACCTCGGCGCGTTGGCCGCGCATCGCGGAGAAGACGACCTCCAGAGGTCCGCTCGGTGTGTGTCCCAGCGCCCGGGCAGCCGCCACCGCCGCGAGCAGGTTGCTCAGGTGGTGGGCCTGCTCGAAGGAGGGGTGCAGACGCAGCTCCTGCCCCGAGGCGCCGATCAGCACCTCGCCCCCCTCGAGGCGGGAGATCAGCTGCACGTCCCCCCCGGGGCCGAAGGTGATCGTCGCCAGCTCGTCCCTCAGGTGCGCCTCCAGCAGCGCCTCGCCCGCCGGGACGACGACGCTCCCGCCCGGCCGGAGGCCGGCGATCAGCTCGGCCTTTGCCGCAGCGATGTTCTCGAGCGAGCCAAGCATCTCGAGGTGGGCGGGCCCGACGTTGACGATCACCCCGACGTCGGGATCGGCGAGCTCGGTCAATTCGGCGATCTGCCCGGGAGCCCGCATCGCCATCTCCAACACCAGCGTCCGCGTGTCCGCGGGCGCCTCCAGGATCGCCAGTGGCAGGCCGATCTCGGTGTTCAGGTTCTCGGGGCTCGCGGCGACCCTCCCGAAAGGGGCAAGCAGCGCCGCCAGGATGTCCTTGGTGGAGGTCTTCCCGGTCGAGCCGGTGACGCCGATCACCTTCGCACCCGCCGCCGCGAGCTCCTCCCGCCATGCCCGGGCGAGGACCTGCAGAGCCAGCAGCGGGTCGGGGTGAGCCAGGACCGTCCCGTGGCTGCTCTCGGCTTGGGCGGCGCCGGCATAGCCGGGCCCTGCAAGGACCCCCCAGGCTCCGTTCTCGAGCGCCGCAGCCGCGTGGGCGCCACCGTCCTCGCGCCGGCCGGGAAGACCCACGAACAGGGCACCGGGCGCCATGCGACGGGAGTCGACGAGCACCGTCCGAGGACCGGGCGGGTCCCCGTTCGGCTCGCCGGCACGGAGCAGTTCCGCCCCGGTCAGAACGGCGATCTGCTGCGGGTCCCAGGCCCTCATCGCGTTCCCGCCCGCGATGACATGAGAGCCAGGGCTTCGCGGGCGACCGTCATGTCATCGAATGGGATCTTGTGTCCGCCGTCGAACTCCTGGCCCTGCTCGTGGCCCTTGCCGGCGATCACCACGACGTCGCCCGGCCCGGCGCGTTCCACGGCCCGGGCGATCGCCTCGCGGCGATCCGTGACCGCCTCCAGGCCGTGCCCCTCAGTGACGCCGGCGATGATCTCCGCGATGATCTCCTCGGGGTCCTCGGAGCGGGGATTGTCCGAGGTCACGATCGCCACGTCCGCCAGACGGGCGGCGATCTCGCCCATCAACGGGCGCTTGCCTCGGTCGCGATCGCCGCCCGCTCCGAAGACGCAGATCAGGCGCCCGCGGTTGCCCACCCGGGCCTCGATCACCTCGCGGGCGGCGCCGAGCACGTTCTGGAGCGAGTCCGGCGTGTGGGCGTAGTCGACGAGAACCGCAAAGTCCTGGCCCGCGTCGAGCGGCTCGAACCGCCCCGGTACGCGGACACCCTGCTCGAGCGTCGCGATCAGCCCGTCGAGCTCGCAGCCCAGCCGATGTGCCACCGCGAGCGCCCCCAGCGCATTTGCGACGTTGAAGCGGCCGGGCATCGGAAGGTCCACCCGGCGCTCCCCCTCAGGGCTCCGGAGCGCGAAACGGCATCCCGAAAGCGTGTAGCTGAGGCCCGTCGCGCTGTAGTCGGCCTCCCGCTCGACGGCGAATGTGATCGCCTCCCCCAGCTCCTCGCCCAGGCGCCGGCCGTAGGGGTCGCCGATGTTGAGCACGCTCACCGCGGGGGCCGGGCCCGAAGGAGGGACGAACAGCCGGCGCTTGGCCAGGAAGTACTCCTCCATGGTGGGATGAAAGTCGAGGTGGTCCTGGGTCAGGTTGGTGAACAGGGCCGCCGCGAATCCAATCGCATCGGTGCGTCCGAGCTCCAGGGCATGCGAGGAGACCTCGATCGCGCACGCCTCGTCCCCTCCGTCGAGCATCGCGCGGAGGTCCGCCTGGAGATCGATCGCCTCGGGGGTGGTCCGCTCGACAGGACGCTCCTCCCCGCCGATCACCGACTTGACCGTCCCGAGCAGGCCACATTGATGTCCGGACGCCTCCATCAGCGCCCGGACGAGGTAGGCACTTGTCGTCTTGCCGTTCGTTCCCGTCACCCCGATCACCCGCAACCGCTCGGCCGGGCTCACCGTTGAAGCGGGCGGCGAGGGGCGCCATGGAGGCCCTCACGGACTCGACCAGCAGCTCGGGGACACCGAGGTCCAGCGGCCGCTCGACGACCAGGGCAGAGGCGCCCTGAGCGACTGCCCGGGGGGCGAATTCGTGGCCGTCCGTGCGGAAGCCGGGGACGCAGAAGAACAGCGATCCCGGCCCGGCGGCGCGACTGTCATAGGCGAGAGAGCTGATCTCGACGGCCTCGGCCCGGTCTGCGAGCGCAGCCGTGCCGGCGCCGTGCGCCGAGATGGCGGCGGTCAGATCGCCGAGCTTCAAACGTCGGTCCCCCGCGCAGGCATGCGGCTGAGTCTAGTTTCCGCCCCCGAAGGAGCCGCCGGCGGCGAACGTCAGTGGGGAGCGATGCCCAGGTAGGGCAGCGCGAAGCTCATGATCTGCCCGAAGGCCGGAGCCGCCACCGTGCCACCGTAGATCGAGCCGTTCTGGGGTTCGTCGACGACGACCGCCGTGAGCAGCCGCGGGTTCGCCGCCGGGGCGAAGCCGATGAACGAGGCGACATAGGCCGTCTTGGAGTATTCGCCCGTGGCCGGGTCGATCTTGCTGGCCGTCCCGGTCTTGCCTGCGAGGGCATAGCCCGGTATCGAGACCTCGTGAGCCGTCCCTTCGGGCCCCAGGACTCCTTCGAGCATCTGGCGCAGTGAGGCCGCCGTGGACGACGAGATGATCCGGTGCCCGGCCGGCTGGGGCTGAAGCTTGCCGTCGATCGAGCGGACGATGTGGGGTGGGCGCAGGACTCCCCCGTTCGCGACGACCGAGTAGGCCGTCGCCATCTGCATCGGCGTCACCAGCTCGCCCTGGCCGATGGGCAGGTTCCCCATCGATGAGCCCGAGTACTTGTCGAGGGGAAGCGCGAGGCCCTGTTCCTCACTCGGAAGGTCCACTCCCGTCGGCGCGCCGAAGCCGAAGCGGTGCACCCATTCGTTGAAGCGCGAGGCGCCCTCGAGTTTGCCGATCTTGATCGCCCCGACGTTGCTCGAGCGAGCGAGGATCTGGGACGTCGTCAGCGTTTCTTCGCCGTGTTCGGTGTCGTCGTGGATCGTGCGGTCGGCGACCTGGATCAGGTCGGGGATGTTGAACGGCGTGCTCGGGGTGACGAGACCCCCCTGGAGGGCGCCGGAGATCGTCACGACCTTGAAGGTCGATCCCGGTTCGTAGGTGAAGCCGACCGCTCGGTCCTGGAGGTCCGCCGCGGGCGATGCCCCGGGGTCGTTCGCATCGACCTTGGGCCAGTTGGCGAGCGCAAGGATGGAGCCGCTCCGCGGTTCCATGACGATTGCGGTCGCATCTTTGGGGTTGAAGGTCTGCGCCACCGCGTCGAGGACGTCTTCAGTGCGCTGCTGGATGTTCGCGTCGAGCGTCAGCGAGATGTTCTGCCCGGGCACTTCGCGGTGGGGTTCGGTGATCGAGACGGGCTGGCCGATTGCGTCGCTGACGACCCGCCGCTCACCGGAGCGGCCCTTCAAGAGGCTGTCTCGCGAATACTCCAGGCCCGAGAGGCCGTGCCCTTCCGTGCCGACCACGCCGAGCACCTGCGCGGCGAGCGAGCCTCTGGGATATACCCGCCGCATCACGGGAGTGCCGCTGATGCCGGGAATCTTCAGTGCCAGAATCGATTCGGCCTGGCGGTCGGGGACGGCCCGCGCGAGGTAGACGAAGCCCGCATTCTCGGAGAGCTTGCGCAGCACCGCCGCCTGCGTCTGGCCGAGCAGCGGCGCCAGCCGTTCGGCGGCCCTCAGCGGGCTCTTGAGGAGATAGGGGTCGGCGGCGAGGTCTCGTGCGGGCTCGGAGACAGCGAGATCCACACCCATTCGATCGCTGATCGTCCCTCGCTGCGCGTTGACCGTTTCGTCGGTGATCTGCTGATTGCTGGCGGCCTGCTTGAGGGCGCCGCCGCGGACGACTCCGAGATATGCCGTTCGGCCCGCCGCGAGGACCAGGAGGAGAAGGAGGACCGCGAAGATTGCTCCTATGCGGCGCCGGCCGACGTCCACCCGGCTAACCCGTCGGTCCCGCCGTGCCGCCGCCGGCTTCGGTTGTGGAGGGCGCGGGTTCGCCTGCCGGGGCCGCCGGAGCCCCCGCCGTTTCGTTGCCCGTGACGGTGCTGGCGCCTTCGGTCGAGGGCGTGCTCGATTCGCCCGTGGTCGAGGCTTCGCCGGATTCGGCTTGGGAGGCTGTCGATTCTTCGCCGCTCGAGGACGCTTCGCTGGAGGAGGCTTCGCTCGAGGAGGTTTCGCCCGAGGATGTTTCGCCCGTCAACGCTTCGCCCGTCCCGGGTGCTTCGGCGGCCGGTACGAGCGGCTTGCGGAGCAGGTCGGCCGCCCGTGTCGCGTCAACCGAGGTGGGGGCGCTCAGGAAGTGCAGATTTTCGACCGGGCTCAGCCGGAGCCCGAGCCGTTCCGCCTGGGACTCCACTCTGGTGCCGCTGGCAAGTTCGGAGTTTTCGATGCTCAATGCCGCGTTCTCGCGCTGCAGGCTTGCCGTGCGCTCCAGCGCCCGGCCGATGCTCGAGTTCAGCTTGAGGAGCCCGAGCTGCAGGGTGACGATCCCGATCAGCGCGAAGGCGATGATTCCGATCCAGACCCGGCTGCCGATCAGACGGTCGATCAGACGACTGCTCGACAGCGACTCGGCTGCCCCGAGCAGACCTACGACAAGCCCGTCACGGGCGGCCTCCGAGGGCGCCTGGCGGGTCGAGGGACGGACGGGCCCGGAGATCCGCCGGGGCCGCGCCGGCGCCGTCCGTGGCCGAGGCGGTGCGATCCGGCGGGCCGGCTGAGCCGCGGCAGCGGCGGAGGATGGCGGTGTCATTGAGCCTCGTCGATCAGCTTGCGGGCGACGCGCAGCCGGCCTGAGGCGGCACGCGGGTTGGCGTCCACCTCGGCGGGCGAGGGGACGATGGAGCGGCGGGCGATGAGGGCAGCCTCCGGCTCACGGCCACAGACACAGACTGGAAGGTCCGGCGGACAGATGCAGCCGCGGGCCCGCTCTCCGAGGAACTGCTTGACGCGCCGGTCCTCAAGTGAGTGAAATGAGATACCGGCCAGCATTCCGCCCTCGCGCAGGAGCCCCCAGGCGAGTGGCAGGGCGCGCTCCAGCTGGCCCAACTCGTCGTTGACGGCGATCCTCAGCGCCTGGAAGGAGCGCTTGGCGGGGTGCCCCCCGGCGAAGCGAGCCGGAGCCGGGAGCGCCGAGTTGATCGCGTCCACGAGTTGGAGCGTCGTCTCGATGGGCTGCTCTGCTCGGTTCCTGACGATCGCCCGGGCGATGGCGCCCGCGTGGCGCTCCTCGCCGAAGTCGCGCAGGGCTCCCGCGATACGCCGCTCGTCCCACTCGGCCACCAGCTGACGTGCGCTGAACTCCTGGGTCGGGTCCATCCTCATGTCGAGGGGGGCGTCATAGGAGTAGGAGAAGCCCCGCTCGCGCGTATCCACCTGCATCGAGGACATGCCGAGGTCGAAGTAGGCCATGTCTGCCCGCAGCCCCTCGGAGGCCAGCTGTTCGAGCGCCTCGGCGTAGCCGGCACGGATGAAGCGCACGGAGCAGGTCGTCTCGGCAGCGAGGGCGGCGAACCGCTGCTCTGCAAGGGGGTCGCGATCGATCGCGACCAGCGTCCCGGTCGAGCCGAGGCGCTCGGCCACGAGCCGTGCATGGCCGCCGTCTCCGAAGGTGCAGTCGATCGCGGTCTGCCCCGGTTGGGGGTCGAGCAGCTCGAGCAGCTCATCGGCGAGGACCGGAAGATGCGCCCCGCCGGTGGACGAGGCCGAGCTCTCCATGCGCGCTCGCGCGGATGTCCTTGCCTGACGGGAGCGCCCGGCATCTGCGGCGCCTCGGCGGCGGCGAGCCAACTCGGGGGCCGACCCATCGGCGGGACAGCGGCCTGTCAGCTCAAGCAGCGGCATCAACACGCGCTGTCACCTCCGCGACTCCGTTGAGCAGGACCGAGCGGTGCTCGGACCAGGCCGTCCTGTCCCATAGCTCCATCCTGTCTCCAACACCCACGACCACGACATCCTTCGCCAGCCCGGCGTGCTCTCCGAGGAAACCGGGCACCATGATCCTCCCGGCGGCGTCGAGCTCGGTGTCGTGCGAGCTGCCGTAGAAGAAGCGCTCCATCTCGTTGAGCTTGGAGGAGAGCGGGGGCAGCTCGGACAGAGCCCGCTGCGTGTATGTGTCGTACTGCTCGGGCCGCCATACACCGACGCATGGCTTCAGGTCCACCGGCATCGCCAGGACCACGCCTTCTGCGAGGGCTGCGCGGTAGCGCGAGGGAACCGTCAAGCGGTTCTTCGCGTCAAGCGTATGGTCGAAGGTGCCACGGAAAGGGACCACTGCGGAGACCTCAAGTTGTTTACCGAGCCGAGGTGGAGGAGTGGGAGGAGCCCCTCCACCCCGGCTCGCTGCGGGCGAACATATCCCACTTCCTCCCACAATGCAACCCGATTTGCACATTTTCTCCCACTACGTCTCCCCCGGACCTCCCCTGGTGGCGAAATCCACCGCCGCTGCTGGGAAACTGAGAAGCTGAGCACCGCCCGCCGCGACGGTTCCGAGCCGCAAGGCTCGATGCATCGGCGTCGGCTGGGCAGGGTCTTGCACACAGCCCCGAAAGGAACCTCCGCACTTGCACCCCGCCGAGCGCCACCCATCTCCCCGCCCCCGCCTTCTCTCCGCCCGCCGTGGTCTGCCGGCCGGACTGGTCGCGCTGCTGGGTGCCGCCGCCATCGCCGGCTGCGGGTCCTCGACCCACAGCGACGGGACGACGGCCGACCCGGCGGGGGTGACTCCTGCGAGCGCACCGATCTACCTCGGGGCGACCGTCCGACCGGGCGGGTCACAGGCGGATGCGGCGCTGGCGGCCGGCAAGGCGCTGACCCACCAGGAAGACCCCTACCAGCGCCTCCTGGCCGTACTGCAGACCCCCGGCTCCCCTACATTGGACTACAAGTCCGACGTCGCCCCCTGGCTCGGGCCCAAGGCGGGGGTGTTCCTGCGCTCGCTGAGCGGCTCCTCGGCGATGCTCGCGCTCGTCGAAGGAGGCCTGACGGGAAAAGCGAGCTCCGGCGCGATCTCCTTCGGGGGGACGGGAGCCGACGGAGCGATCGTGATGGACACGAGCGATGCCGCGGCGGCGCGCTCGTTCCTCGCACAGCAGGCGAAACGAGCCGGCGCTCGAGCGGCCAGCTACCGCGGAGTCTCCTATGAAGCGACCGCAGCGGGACTCGCCTTCGGGCTGGTGGGGCGCTTCGCGGTGATCGGCAGCGACGCGGGGCTGCATGAGGTCATCGACACGACACAGGGCGGCACGGCGCTGTCAGCCGCGCCGGGGTACGCCAAGCTGTCCGGGGCGGAATCGGCAGAAGCGCTTGCTCATCTCTATGTCAACCCCGGAACGGTCGCTGCGAAGTCCGGTGGGGGCAGCGTCGCCGGGCTGCTCGGCCCGCTGACCGGCGCCCGACAGACCTACATCTCCCTCGTCCTGAGCGCCACGTCGATCACCCTCGACGCGGACACGCTCGCCGCACCCGGGACGCGCACGGGGCTTCTGTCGGGCGATCCGGAAGCCGCACAGGCCTTCGCGGCTCTGCCGGGCGACTCCTGGCTGGCGCTCGGGCTGGGCCATCTCGGAACGAACCTTCAGGGCGACGTCGCCGCCCTGAAGGGCGTCACATCACTGCTCGGGACGGAAGCGAGCAGCCTCGGGACGCTCCTCGCGGGGCTCCTTGCGCCGATCGAAGTGATGGGCGCCGACACCGCCAGGGCTCGGAGCGATTTTGCGAGCTGGCAGCAGTCACTGGGGATCTTCGCATCGGGTGCGGGCCTGCTCGACCTGAAGGGCGCCGTCGTCATCTCATCGACCAACGCCGTCCGCTCGCGACTTGCCGTCGCGAAGCTCGGCGCCCAACTGGCGCGCCGCGGCGACTCGATCTCGCGCGCCTCGATCCCGGGGACGGACGCCGCAGTGAGCGCTCGCGTCCGCGGGTTCCCGCTCGCCCTCTACATCGCCGCGGGGCGCGGCAGCGACGGTGGGCCGAAGTTCGTCCTCGGCCTGGGAGAAGCGTCGATCACCGCCGCCCTTGCCCCAACGAGCACGCTCGCGAACTCGGCCACCAGAGCAGCTGCGACCACGGCCCTGGGAGGAGCCCAGCCCAGCCTGATCCTCCAGGTCCCCACGCTGCTGAGCCTCCTCGAAGGCATCGGGCTCACCGAATCGCCTCCCATCTCCACCCTTCTGCCCTACCTGCGGTCGCTCACGACCGTATCCGGGGGCGGCCAGGACCTGGGCGGCGAAATCGAACGGTTCCGCGTGGTCGTGGGCCTGACGGGTTCCGGCGGCTGAGCGGCGCTACCCGCCCGGCGTGATCGGCGCGGCGGTATCGATGGCCCGGTAGAAGACCGGCTGTCCCTGGGCGACGCGCTGAACGCCGTAGGTGGGGAGGGTCGTTTCGCCGTCCGGTTCGATCGAGTAACGGCCGATGACGGAGGAGCGGTTGTGGGTGCTCATGAAGGCGGCGATGACCTTCGAACGGTTGTTGCCGCGAGCCCCGGCGCGGCGGATCGAGTCCAGGACGACGCTCATCGACTCATAGCCGTAGAGGACATACGGTCCGGCTTCGCCGCCGAAAAGCCGGCGATAGTCCGAGATCACCCGACGACTTGACGGGGGATAGAGCGCAAGAGGGAGGATCGGCGTGGTCAGATAGGTCACCGATCCCGCACCGGCGATCTGTGAGGTGAATGTCGAGTTGTCCATCCCACTGGCGCCGAGCAGAATCAGATGCGGGTCGGCCCTGTGGAGTTCGCGCCACAGGGCAACGGTGCCGGCGCCTCCACCGGCGGCCACGAAGACGGCCTGAGCGTGGCTGGCAAGGATCTTTTCCACCTCACCCTTGAACACGGAGCCCGGTTCGATTTCGATGCTGTCGTGCGCCGGAACCGCGATCCCCGCCTGCGTCGCGTCCCCGGCGACGATCGAGGCCAGCGGCATCTGGAAGGCATCCTGGTCGTCGAGCACGAAGACGCTCTTCACTCCCAGCATGTGCATCAGGCGAACCTGTGCCGCGGCCTGTGCCGGGTCGCCGGGCTGCAGTCGCCCGAAGTTGCGCTTGCCGCTGAGATAGAACCGGCCCGGCTCATCCTGGCCCGAGTCGAGCGAGCTCGTCAATCCCACGTAGGGGCTGGCGGGACTGACCTGGAGGATCCCGGCGGCGTTGAGGTTCGGCAGGGAGATCGCCGTGGCGCCGGAGTTGTAGTCCCCCAGGTAGGCGATCGTGCTGGTGTCCTGCGCCGCCTGCTTGGCGTTGCCTGCGGTTTCCCCGGGGCTCCATTGCCCGTTTGCCGGGTTGGCGTCATCGAGGGAGACGTAGGAGACCTTGAACGGGCCGACGTGACCACCCGCCTGTGAGAGCGCAAGCTTCTCGCCGCCGACGATCTGGCGGGAGACGGCAGCCGATTCCCCCTGCATCGGGAGGCTCGAGTAGACCGTGAGCTGGTTACCGGCCGTTTCCGATGCGGCCACCGGGGCCCCGCCGCAGCCGGCGATCACGGGGATCACGGCGGCGAGAGCGGCTAGGCCCAGCCAGCGCGCGAGCACGGGGCTCTAGCTGCGACGGCCGGGCAGGTAGCCCGAGAGGATCTTCAGCGAAGCCCCGACGAGGATGATCACGGTCGCGAGCATGAACGCGTCGAAGCCCTTGGCGCCGAGCGCCCAGAGCACGATCCACACGACCAGGCCGGCGGTTACGGTGAGTACCAATCCCATGCGGGCGGAATCTTAGCTGTCCGACCCCGGGTCGGTCGGGGCAAGGCCCGCGGCGAGTGCGGCGACAACCGCACCCACTGCCTCGGCGGGATCCTCGCCCTCCCCGGCTGCCCGCACAAGCCGGGTACCAACGATCACACCGTCGGCTCCGGCGTCGGCGGCCGCGCGGGCCTGCTCGGCAGTGCCGATGCCGAAGCCCAGCGCCACAGGCACATCGGTGGCAGCCTTGGCCCTTGCGACCACCTCGGCAAAACGCTCGCCGAGCGCCTGGCGCTCGCCGGTGGTGCCGACGACGGAGACGGTGTAGAGAAACCCTCGGGCGCTCTCACCGATCGCGGCCAGCCGCTCGGGTGTGGTCGTGGGAGCAACGAGGGGCACGAGGGCCAGCCCCAGCGAATCGCAGATCGAGAGGACCTCGGGCGCCTCCCCGAGCGGCAGGTCGGGGACGATCAGCCCGCAGGCCCCCGTCTGTGCCAGCCGTTCGAGAAAGCCCTGGGCGCCGGGCGCGAAGACCATGTTCGCGTAACACATCAGCACCACGGGGATGTTGGGCGCGAGCGACCGGGCGACCTCGAGAACTCCCGCGACGCTGGAACCCGCGGCGAGCGCCCGCGTGCCTGCGGCGTGGATGACGGGTCCATCGGCCAGCGGGTCCGAATAGGGCAGGCCGAGCTCGATGACGTCGGCCCCCGAGGAGACGCAGGCCTCACCGATCCGGACCGAGTCCTCCAGCGTCGGGAAGCCGCCCATCACGTAGGGCATCAGCGCGGCGCGCTTGCCGTGGCCGGAAAAGGCGGCGGCAATACGCTCGATCCCCGTCGCCGCGGCGGTGCTCAAGTGGCGTCCCTCTCGAGCACCTCGGCGAGGTCCTTGTCCCCGCGCCCGGACAGGCAGATCAGGTCGATCTCGCCCTCCGGCTGGTCCATCGCCCAGGCCAGCGCATGAGCCGTCTCCAGCGCCGGGATGATCCCCTCCAGGCGGGCGACCTCGTGGAACGCCGACAGGGCCTGAGCGTCGGTCACCGCCTCGTAACGGGCGCGGCCGATGTCTCGCAGGTGCGCGTGCTGGGGACCGGTCCCCGGGTAGTCCAGCCCGGCCGAGATCGAGTGCGCTTCGATGATCTGGCCCTCCTCGTCCTGCATCACGGCCGAGCGGGCGCCGTGCAGGATCCCCGGCCTTCCGCCGACCGTCAGCGGCGCGCCGTGACGGGGTGTCTCGATCCCCTCCCCCCCGGCCTCGACCCCGACGAGTTCGACGTCCTCGTCATCGAGGAATGCGGCGAAGATCCCCAGCGCATTCGAGCCTCCGCCTACGCAGGCGATGACGCGGCGGGGAAGCCGTCCCTCCTGCTCGAGCATCTGCGCGCGTGCCTCGTCGCCGATCACTCGCTGCAAATCCCGCACGAGCGCCGGATAGGGCGCCGGGCCCACGACGGAGCCGATCACATAGTGCGTGCTCTCCACATTCGTCACCCAGTCGCGGATCGCCGCCGAGGTGGCCTCCTTGAGCGTCCGGGCGCCGGCATCGACCGGCTGCACCGTCGCACCCAGCAGCTCCATCCGCTGGACGTTCGGGAGCTGGCGGCGAGTGTCCTCGACACCCATGTAGACGACGCACTCGACCCCCAGCAGGGCGCAGACGGTCGCTGTCGCGACGCCATGCTGTCCCGCGCCCGTCTCGGCGATCACACGGCGCTTGCCCATCCGCCTGGCGAGCAGCACCTGCCCGAGTGCGTTGTTGAGCTTGTGAGAGCCGGTGTGATTGAGATCCTCACGCTTCAGGTAGACCGGGCGCCCGAGCCTCTCCGACAGCCGCCGAGTCCGGTAGAGGGGCGTGGGACGTCCGGCGAAGTCCCGCAACAGCCTCGCCAGCTCCTCGACGTAGGCCGGGTCGCGCCGCGCCTCGAGCCAGGCCTGCTCGAGCTCCTGCAGTGCCGGCATCAGCGTCTCCGGGACGAACTGTCCCCCGTAGGGACCGAAACGATGCTCGATGCCCGGTTCGGCGGCACTCATGCGGGCTGCACGACGGGGGGCTGCCCGGTGGGCTCGACGGCGGCCCGGACGGCGGCGAACAGGCCCGCCAGGCGGTCGAGGTCCTTGTGGCCAGGCGAGGACTCCGTGCCGCTGGCGCTGTCGATCGCATAGGGCCCCGTGGCAGCGATTGCGGCCGCGACGTTACCGGCATCCAGACCACCGCTGACGATCAGGGGGACCTTCGATCGCCGCGCGGCCACGAGATCCCAGTCGAAGGTCAGGCCTGTCCCTCCGCGCTGCGTGGGGCGCTCCGGGGAGCGCCCGTCAAGCAGGTGAAAATCCACATGAAAGCGCTCGAGGTCGCGGACGTCGCCGGGTCCGGCGACCTGGCCGGCCTTGATGATCCGCGCCCCGGTGCGCCTTGCCGCCTCCGAGCAGTAGGCGGGACCCTCCTCGCCGTGGAACTGGAGCATTGTCAATCCGATCTCCTCGCTGACCGCCGTGACCTCCTCGAGCGGCGCGTTGACGAAGACGCCGCAGAGCTCCACCCGGCGCCGCATCGCCGCGGTGATCACGGCGGCCTCTTCAACCGAGCACTGCCGTGGGCTGCCGGCGTAGAAGATCATCCCGAGCGCCCAGGCACCGAGCCCGACCGCGGCCTCTGCGTCCGCCGCGTTGGTCAGGCCGCAGATCTTCACCTTCGGCAGATAAGGAATGACGGGCGCCGGCGCCGTGGCGGGCGGATCGTCGTCGGGTGTGGCGCTCATGGCCACAACGGTAGCGCCAGCCGTGGGACCCTGCCTGACGGCAGGGCCCACGGATGAGGGTTAGCCGCCTGGGGTGTTCGGGTTCGGGATCGAGTTGGGTCGCGACCCGAGCGTCACCTGGACGGACACCTGCTTGTAGGAACCTTTGCCCGTCGCGCGCCGGAGCTTGATCGTGATCGTCTGACCGGGTTTGTGGGCGCCGATTTCGTTGGCGAGGTCTTCGGAGCTGGTGATCGTCTTGCCGTCCACCGCTTCGATGATGTCCCCGCCGACGGCCACCTGGCCATTTTCGACGCTCGTGCTGATCGTGCCGCCGCGGATGCCCGCCTTGGCCGCCGCCGTGCCCTTCTGGACGGTCTGCACGAGCGCACCCTGCTGAACCGGGAGGTTCAGCGCGGAGAGCGACCCGTCGATCGTCAGTGAGGTCAGACCGAGGTAGGCGCCGCGGACGGTGCCGCCTTTCTCGAGCTGGGCGATCTCGCCCTTGGCGGTGTTGATCGGTACGGCGAAGCCGATGCCAACGCTGCCGCCGCCGCTGCCGCCGGTCTCGATCTGCGAGTTGATGCCGATCACGCGGCCGGCCGTGTCGAGCAGCGGGCCACCGGAGTTACCCGGGTTGATCGGCGCGTCGGTCTGCAGGACGTTGTTGATGGTGAAGCCGTTGGGCGCCGTGATCTGCCGCTGAAGAGCAGAGATCACGCCCGTCGTCAGAGTCCGTTCGAGATCGAAGGGGTTGCCGATCGCGTAGACGGGGTCGCCGACTGTGACGGCACTCGAGTCACCCAGCGTGAGCGGGTGGAGGGTCACACCTTCGGGGTGGATGCGCAGGACGGCGAGATCGTTTGAGGGATCCTTGCCGACGACCTGCGCTTCGAGGCTCTTGCCTTTGCCGAAGCTGACCGTGACCTTGATCGCATTCTCGACGACGTGGTAGTTCGTGAGGATCGTGCCGTTGCTGTCGATGACGATCCCCGAGCCGGTGGCGGTGCCCTGTTTCTGGGATTCGCCGCCGAAGAGGTTGAAGGGGGATTCGCCCTTCTGGACGATCGTGGAGGTGATGAAGGCGACGCCGGGGGCGTCTTTCACGTAGACCTGGTGGGGCGTGAGCCCGACGCTGACCTGCGAGGCGTTGGACGGCTGCGCGGGTACCGCGGCCTGAACCTGCGTGACGGTCGTGGTCTTTTCACCGAGACCGCCGAAAGCTGCGATGACGGCGACGACGATACCGCCACCGAGGAGTGCTGCGACAAATGGGATGACGAACGTTCGCTGTTTCATATGAGAGCAGGATGGGTGTCCGGTGTGAAGGGGATCTAAATGTCTCTGACGGACTTCCTAAATCGCTCTCAGAAGGCTCTCAGCGCGCGCAGTGCAGCCGCTGGATCGGAGGCCCGCATCATTGCCTCCCCGACCAGGACGGCGTGCACCCCCTGCTCCCCGAGCGTGACCAGTTGCGCCGGCGAGGAGATCCCCGACTCGGAAACGACGATCGCATTCGCGGGCATCTGCCCCATCAGGCGCCCCGTGCGCTCGAGGTCGACGCTGAAGTCCCGCAGGTCCCGGTTGTTCACTCCGATGATCTCCGCACCGGCGCCCACCGCGCGCTCCAACTCCTCGCCGTCGTGCACCTCGACGAGCGCGTCGAGGCCGGCCTCGCGGGACATCCGGTGAAGCGACGCGAGCTCCCGATCGCTCAGGGCCGCCACGATCAGGAGGATCGCGTCGGCCCCCGCCCGGGCGGCCTCCTCGATCTGAAAGGGATCGATGATGAAGTCCTTGCGCAGCAGCGGCAGGCTGCAGGCGCGGCGGGCTTCGGCGAGGTCCGCCAGCGACCCCCCGAAGTTGGCTTCCTCGGTGAGGATCGACGCGGCGACGGCGCCGCCCTGCTCATACGCGCCGAGGATCGCTGCGAGCCTGGGCGCACCGTGGAGGCTGCCGGCGGACGGCGAGCGACGCTTGAACTCGGCGATCACCCCGACACCGGGTGCCGCGAGCGCCTCTCGGAAGGGCCTCCCCTGACGCTCGGGCAACGGGTCCGGCGCGCCGCCGGCCTGGCGCTTTCGCTGCTCTACGGCGACGCGGGTTTCCGCCAGGATGCGGTCGAGGACGGTCCCCGTGGGGGCGCTCAACGAGCCGCCTCCTGGGGCGCGTTCGCCACGCTCGAGGCGAGGTAGCCCTGCAGCGATCGAGCAGCTCGGCCGTCGGCGATCGCCTCGCGTGCCGCGACGACGCCGTCGGCGATGCTCGCGGCGGCGCCGGCCGCATAGATCGCCGCGCCCGCGTTGATGGCTGCGAGCGCCTCCCCGGGCGGCGGGCGCCCGCCGGGCAGCTCCCCCTCGATTATCGCCCGGGCCAGGTGCGCGTTCTCCTCCGGGGTCCCCCCCGCGAGCTGCTCGCCGCCGTCGGGTTCGACACCGACCTCGGCAGGGTCTATGACGTAGCTCCGGAGATCCTGGCCGTTGACCTCGACGACCCGGGTGGGAGCTCCGCTCGAGATCTCATCCAGGCCGTCCTCGCTGGAGACGAGCAGGGCGCGGTCCACACCGAGCTGAGCCAGGGCGCCTGCCATGGTCTCGAGGAAGTGAGGGTCGGAAACGCCGATCAGCTGTCTGCGGGCCCCCGCCGGGTTCGTCAGCGGGCCGAGCAGGTTGAAGATCGTTTTGACGGCCAGCTCGCGGCGCACCGGTACGACGAACCGCGTCGCCTGATGGTGGGCGGGAGCGAACATGAAGCCGAAGCCCGACTCCGCGATGCAGCGCGCGACTGCGTCGGGGCCGAGGTCGATCCGTGCACCGAGCGCCTCGAGCAGATCCGCCGAGCCCGAACGGCTGGTCGCCGAGCGGTTGCCGTGCTTGGCCACCGCACAGCCCGCCCCGGCAGCGATCAGCGCCGCGGTTGTCGAGACGTTGAAGGTGCTGCGCCCACCCCCGGTTCCCGCAGTGTCGAGCAGGTCCTCTCGATCGGTGGGCACGTGAGCTGCCAGCCGGCGCATCGTCCGGGCGAGACCGGCCAGCTCGCCGACCGTCTCGCCCTTCGTCCGCAGCGCGATCAGGAACGCGGCGATCTGGATCTCGGAGACCTCGCCGTGCATGATCTCCGCGAGCACCGCGGCGGTCCCGTCTGTGTCGAGGTCGCGTCCGGCGGCCACCGTGTCGATCGCGGCGGTGAGTGTCGGGTTGGGCATCTAGCAGCGCTCCAGGAAGTTCGCCAGGAGCTCTCTCCCCTGTTCGGTGAGCACGGACTCGGGATGGAACTGGACTCCCTCTGCGGGCAGCTCCCGATGGCGTATGGCCATCAGGACCCCGCCCCCGCGGGCTGACTCCTCCAGGCAGTCGGGAAGCCGATCATCGACCACCAGGGAGTGGTAGCGCCCCACCGTCAGGCCCTGGCGAAGACCGGAGAAGATCGTCTGACCGTCGTGCTCGATCGTCGCGGCCTTGCCGTGAATGGGCTCGTGGAGCCTGACTTCCCCGCCGAAGGCCTGGGCCAGTGCCTGGTGGCCCAGGCACACGCCGAGCGTCGGGACGCCGGCTTCGGGCAGACGCCGGACCACCTCGAGTGAGATTCCGGCGACATCGGGCGTGCAGGGGCCCGGCGAGACGACGCAACGCTCATAGCCCACCTCGAGCAGCTCCTCGACGGTCGCCCGATCGTTGCGGACGGTGTCAACCTCCGCGCCGAGCTCACCCAGGTACTGGACGAGGTTGTAGGTGAACGAGTCGTAGTTGTCGAGGACCAGGACCTTCATGGCCAGTCCGGCTGTTCGCATGCCAGGGAGATGGCGCGCATCGCGGCGCTCATCTTCGCGACGGACTCCTCGTACTCGTAGGCGGGCTTCGCGTCCGCCACCGTGCCGCCACCGGCCTGCACGTGCGCCAGTCCGTCCTTCACGACGACCGTCCGGATATGGATCGCCGTATCCAGATCGCCGCCGTAGCTGAGGTAGCCGATCGCGCCTCCATAGCCGCCCCGCTTGATCGGCTCGAGCTCGTCGATGATCTGCATCGCCCTGACCTTGGGCGCCCCGGAGAGCGTCCCGGCCGGGAGCACCGAACGCAGCGCGTCCAGCGCACCGACGTCGGGGCGCAGCGTCCCGGAGACCGAGGAGACGATGTGCATGACGTGGCTGTAGGACTCGATCTCCATCAGCTCGTCGACCTTGACGGTCCCGTACTCGCAGACCCGGCCCAGGTCGTTGCGCCCGAGGTCGACGAGCATCACATGCTCGGAGCGCTCCTTCTCGTCGGCCAGCAGCTCGGCGGCGATCCGCCGATCCTCCTCCGGGTTGGCCCCCCGCGGGCGGGTGCCCGCGATCGGCTTGGTGGAGACGTGGCGCCCCGTGACGGTCAGCAGCGGCTCAGGACTGGCTCCGGCGATCTGGAAGTCGCCGAAGTCCAGGAAGTACATGTATGGGCTCGGGTTGACGGCTCGCAGGCCGCGGTAGATCGAGAACGCCTCGACCGGTGTCTGCGCCGACCAGCGCTGAGACGGAACGACCTGGAAGGCATCCCCCGCGTGGATGTAGCGGACGATCCGCTCGACCATCGCTTCGAAGCTCTCGCGAGCCATGTTCGACCTGAACTCGGGCATCTGACGCGCCGCGGCGCCGCCCCCGGTCTGGCGCGGCACGGGACCCGAAAGGGCCTCGCGCAGCTCGCCGATCGTGGCGAGGGCCCTGGCGTAGGCGACGTCGAGGTCGGGGTCGGCCTCGAGGTCCGCGTTGACGAGGATCGTGACGGTGTGCTTGAGGTGGTCGAAGATGACGAGCGCGTCGGAGAGCATCAATGCGAGGTCTGGCAGCCCGACCGGATCGGGGTTCGGCTCGCCCAGCGGCTCGACCGCACGGACGAGGTCGTAGCCGAACAGCCCGACGGCCCCTCCGGCGAAGGGCGGCGCTTCGGACATCGGCGCCTGGCGGTAGCGCCCCACGTGCTCACCTGCCAGCGCATAGGGGTCCCCGCCATCGGCGAGGGACCAGCGAAGAACACTGCGCGGGCGATAGCCGATGAACGACCAGCGCCCGACGCGCTGGCCCTGATCGGCAGACTCCAGCAGGAAGGCCGGCTCGCCGGGGGCGAGCGCTCGCAGCTTCAGGAACGCCGAGACGGGTGTCTCGCAGTCCTCAACGAAGGTGATGCTCAGCGGGACCAGGTTGTAGTCGCCAGCCAGCCGGCGGGCGTCCGCGAGCGAGGGCTCAACGGTCGCGCCCGAGCCTCGCCCGGGCTGCGACGGGGCGCCCGGCGGCGGTGAGCTAGGAGCGACGGCCATCGAGCACCCGCTCGGCATTCCTCAGCGAGCGGCCACGGCTCCGCAGCAGTACAAGGAGGTGGTAGATCAAATCGGCGGCCTCTTCGTCGACCCGTTCATCGGTCTCCTCACGGGCAGCTCGGGTGACCTCCTCGGCCTCCTCCATCACCTTTTCTGCGATCAGGCCCGGATTCTCGAGCAGCTCGACCGTGTATGAGCCCGCGGGCAGCTCGGCTGCACGCTGCGCGAGGGTTCGCTCGAGGGCCGGGAGGACCTCGTGCGGAGCCCCCGGCGAGAGCTCTCCGCGATGGAAACAGGTGCGCTCACCGGTGTGACACGCCGGGCCGGCAGGCTCGACCAGCGCGAGGATGGTGTCGCCGTCGCAGTCGAGGCGCAGGGCACGGACGGTCTGGACGTTGCCGCTGGTCTCCCCCTTGTGCCACTGCTCGCGGCGCGAGCGGCTCCAGAGGTGCAGCTCACCGCTCTGTCTGGTTCGTCGCAGTGCCTCGGCGTTCATGTAGGCGAGCGTCAGCACCTCGCCGGTATTCCAGTCCTGCACGATGCAGGGCACGAGTCCCTCGCCGTCGTAGGAGAGCTGCTCCTCAATCGTCTCACGGCCCGCGCCCATGGCCGACGATTGTAGGTACCCCTGATCGCGGGCGGTTTTGAGACAGACTGCGGGGCATGGACGAGCTTCTCGACCGAAAGCTGCTGGTCGTCTCCGGCAAGGGGGGCGTCGGCAAGACGACGATGTCGGCCGCCCTCGGCGTCCTGGCGGCCGAACGCGGCCGCGAGACGGTCGTTGTCGAGTTCGGAGATCAGTCGCGCCTGACGGGGCTCTGGGGGAGGCCGCCTGCCGAGGCCGGCGCGGAAACCCGGCTGGAAAGAGGCCTGACGAGCATCACGATCGACCCCGACAAGGCGCTGCTGGAGTGGCTTCAGGCGCTGGGGGGCCGGGTCTCGGGCAGGATCCTCGCCTCGAGCGGGACGTTCCAGTACTTTGCCGCCGCGGCGCCCGGGGCGAGGGAGATCGTCAGCATGGTGAAGATCTGGCAGTTGACCCGTGGCAGGCGCCGAGGACGCTCGGCTGCGGCGGACCTTGTGATCCTCGACGCTCCCGCGACAGGGCATGCGCTCGGCATGCTGCGCTCACCTCAGACGTTCGGCGCGATCGCGCGGGTCGGCCCGATCGTGCGCCAGACGAAGGAGGTTCAGGAACTCCTGTCAGACCCGGAGCAGACGGACTATGTGGCGGTGGCGCTCGGCACGGATCTGGCGGTCACCGAGACGATCGAGTTCGAGGAGGGCCTCAAGGACGCGGTTGGCCGCGAGCCCGCGGCCGTGCTTGTCAACGGACTGGTCCCGCGGCGTTTCAACGGCGCCGAGATGGAGCAGATCGAGGGGCTGCTCGCGAAGCCCAACGGTGCAGCGACGGGCGCGCGCGGGCGTCTTGCGGCGCCGGTGCTGGAGTCCGTCGTCGTGGCTGCTCGCGAGGCTCACGAGCTGGCTCGGGTTCAGCAGAGCCAGCTTGCCCGTCTCCGGCGACGCGGCTATCACGTGGTTGGCGTCCCGTTCGTCTGGACGCCAGAGCTCGAGCTCGACGGGATCAGAACGCTCGCCCATCGCCTCGGGCGAGCCGCCGACTGAGGTTCGTTGCCCGATCGCGGGCTAGGTGATCCCCAGCCGGTCCAGCAGGCCTTCGTCTCCGCGCCAGTCGCGGCGGACGCGGACGGACAGGTCGAGGTGAACGCGTCGGTCCAGCGCCCGCTGCAGCTCCTTGCGAGCGGCTGTCCCGATGGCCTTGATCATGCTGCCGTGCGCCCCGATCAGAATCCCCTTCTGGGAATTGCTCTCGACCCAGATCAGCGCCCTGATACGTGTCATCCCGTCGTCGAGGGATTCGATCTCTTCCACGATCACCTCGACGGCGTGAGGTATCTCCTGAAAGGTCCGCCTGATCGCTGCCTCACGGATCAGCTCGGCGACGAGGACCTCGAGGGTCTGGTCGGATGAGGTCTCCGCAGCGAACATGAAGGGACCCTCCGGCATGAGCGTGGCGAGATGCGCGATCAAGGGATCGATACCGGCGCCGCTGCGGGCCGAGATCGGGAAGACCTCACCCTCCAGCTCCAGGCCGGCAGCCTCTTCGAGCACCTCGACCAGCGCCGCCCGCGACATCCTGTCGACCTTGTTGACGGCGATGGCGACCGGCCTGCTCGTCCCCGCGAGGGCTTTCGCGATGAAGCGGTCCCCCGGTCCGACCCCCTCGCGCCCGTTGAGGATCAGCAGGGCGGCATCGGCCCCGTCGAGCTCCTGCTGGACGCGCTTGGCCATGCGTGAGGTGAGGATGTCCCGCGGGCGCTGAACGCCGGGAAGGTCCACCAGGACCATCTGGCAGCTCTGGCTGTGGTGGACCCCGCGGATCGCCCGCCGGGTCGTCTGGGGGCGATCGGAGACGATCGCCACCTTCTCGCCGACGACGGCGTTGACGAACGTCGACTTGCCGACGTTGGGCCTGCCCGCGAGCGCCACGAACCCACTGCGCGTCATCGGCCGGCCTCACGGAGCAGCTCGTCCTGCAGAGCCAGCATCTCCCCGTCGTCGGTCTCATGGTCCATGCCCAGCAGATGCAGCATCCCGTGGACTATCGCCTCGCGCAGATCGGCCGTGTGACGGGGGCAGATCACGATGTCCCCCAGCTCGCGGGGCTCTGCGGAGCAGCCGCCGGAAGTGCTCTCCTCGTCGGCGCCCTCGACCCCGTCGATCGGAAACGAGAGGACATCCGTCGGCTCCGGTTTGCCGCGGTGGCGCTGGTTGAGCTCGGCGATCCGGCTGCTCGGTACGTACTCGATGGCGACGTGGCCGGCGCTGACGCCGCGGCTGGCGGCGGCCATCTCGCACAGCTTCCCGACCTCGCCCAGGGGCGGCGAGTCCGGCGCGAGACTCTCGCCGAAGAGCTCGACTTCGACCATCGAGCTCAGGCGCTGCGAATCGAGGCCCTGCCGGCGGCCTTCGCTGAACCCTGGGCGTGCTGCGCGGAGACGGACGCCGCGTCGCGCTGCGAGTGGGACTCGTAGGCCTCGACGATCCGCTGGACGAGCTTGTGGCGGACCACGTCGTCGCCCCCGAAGCGAACGAACTCGACGCCCTCGACGGCCTGCAGAACATCGCCCACGACGATCAGCCCCGACTGCTGCTCGCGCGGCAGGTCGACCTGGGTGATGTCGCCTGTGACCACCATCCGCGAGCCGAAACCGAGCCTCGTCAGGAACATCTTCATCTGCTCGGGCGTCGTGTTCTGCGCCTCGTCGAGGATCACGAACGAGTCGTTCAGCGTCCGCCCTCTCATGAAGGCCAGCGGCGCGATCTCGATCACCCCGCGATCGATGTGCTGGGAGACCTTCTCCGGGTCCATCATGTCGTGCAGCGCATCGAACAGCGGCCGCAGATAGGGGTCGACCTTGGCCATCAGATCGCCCGGCAGGAACCCGAGGCGCTCGCCGGCCTCGACGGCCGGCCGGGTGAGGATGATGCGGTTGACTTCGTGGCGGGAGAGCGCAGCGGCCGCCATCGCGACGGCCAGGAAGGTCTTTCCGGTCCCGGCGGGGCCCACCCCGAAGGTGATCGTCGAGGAGCGGACCGAGTCGACGTAGCGCTTCTGATTGACGGTCTTGGGCGCCACGCGCAGACCGCGGTGCGACCAGACGACGTCCTCGAGGACGCGGGCCGGCGATTCGTGCGCGTCGAGCGCTCCGGTCACCGCCGTGATCGTGCCGGGGCCGATCTGGTGGCCGCGGGCGATCAGGTCCGAGAGCTCACGCACGACCCGCTCGCCGGCGCTCGTCTCCTCCTCCTCGCCGTCGAAGGTCAGCAGGTTGCCCCGCAGGTAGACGCGGCAGTCGAGGTGCGACTCGAGTGCCCGGAGGACCGCATCCTGGCTGCCGGCCAGCTCGGCTGCGACTTCGTTGGAGAGTTCGATCTGCGTTCTCATCCCTGCAACGCCGCCCGCACCAGCCCCGAAACGCGCTTCCCGTCCGCCCGGCCGTCGACGACTGCCATCGCGCTCTTCATCGCGGCGCCCATGTCCTTGGCGGATTCGGCTCCACTGTCGGAGATCGCCTGGGTGACGATCGCCCGCAGCTCCTCATCGGAGAGCTCCGCGGGAAGGTAGGCCCCGATCAGCTCACCCTCGGTCTCCTCACCGCCGGCGAGGTCCTCGCGGCCGGCGTCCCGGTATGCCCTGGCGGCCTCGAGACGGCGCTTGCGCTCCCGGCGCAGCACGGCGAGCTCGTCGTCAGAGCCCTCCTTGGCGGCCTTCTGCAACTCGGACAGGACCAGGCGCAGAGCCCCGACCTTCTCCTTTTCCCCGGCGCGCATCGCACCCTGAAGGTCGGTTTTGATCTGATCAGCTATCGCCATTCCCCTCCCAGGATACGCGCCCGGGACGGTTCAGTCGTGAACTTCCTGGCCGTCAAGTGGTGTCGGGCTGCCCAGGCGCCCGGGCGAGGAGGGGTCGCGCCCGAAGACGAGCGCCACGTTCCAGTCGGCCAGCAGGCGCAGGCGCCGTCCGATGCCCGGCATCAGAAGCAGGTGGTAGGTCCGGGCGATTAACCATGCGGGCAGCCCGCGCCAGCGGATGCCCAGCGTGATCGCGACGGCCTGGCTGCGGCCGAGCTCGGCGACGACGCCTTTGGTCCTGTAGCGGAACCGCTTCGGGGGAGAGCCGCCGAGGGCCGCGATCACGTTGCGGGCGACGAGCCTCCCCTGGCGGATCGCATGCTGGGCGGTCGGCGGGCAGGGCTTCCCTCCGCGTGTAAGGTCGGGGATCGAGGCGCAGTCGCCGATCGCCCACACGCGGGCGCCGCCCGTGCCGGCGCCGTCAGGCAGCGCGGCGGGGTCGACGCCCATCGTCGCGTCCACCTTCACGCGCCCGGCATCGTCGAGCGGGAGCCCCAGCCGGGCGATCGCGGGGCTGGGCTTCACGCCGGCCGTCCAGACGACGGTCCGGGCCGGGATCGACGCGCCATCGGAGAGCCTTGCCACCTGCGGCGTGATCTCGCCGAGGGTCCTGTTGGTGAGGACCTCGATGCCGCGACGGCGAAGCTCGCCTTCGGCGAACCGCGAGAGGCTCGGCGGGACCTCCTGCATGATCCGATCGCGGGCCTCGACCAGCACCCATCGCATCCCCTGCGTCCTGCAGCGGGGGTAGAGCTCGATCGCCTGGGCGGCGAAGTCCTGGAGCTCGGCAAGCCCCTCGACTCCGGCATAGCCGGCGCCGACGAAGACGAAGCCGAGGTACTCCCGTCTGCGTTCGGGGTCCTCGAGCGTCTCGGCGATGTCCAGACAGCGCAGAACCTGGTTGCGCAGGGCGGTTGCGTCGGAGAGCGACTTCAGGCCGATCCCGTGCTCGGCGAGGCCCGGGATGGGCAGTGTCCGGGAGACCGAGCCGAGAGCGACGATCAGCTGGTCGTAGGGCAGCTCGATCGACTCGCCGTCGATCCGCTCGACAGCCAGCCGGCGCGGGCGCGGGTCGGCCCCGCTGACGCGGCCGATCACGAGTTCGGTCCGGCGCAGCTCAGAGCGCAGCGGGACGGAGACGTGGCGGGGGTCCAGCGCCGCTCCGGCCGCCCCCGGCAGCAGCGGCGTGTAGAGCAGGAAGTTCGCGTCGTTGACGAGCGTCACGCGGGCGCTCTGGGCGGGGAGCAGCCGCTCCAGCGCCCGGGCTGCGTAGAACCCGCCGAATCCGCCGCCTGCGATCACCACCTGCCAAGCCACGAGGACACAATAGGCTGCGTCCGATGAACCACACCCTCTACACCACCGCCCTGGCTCCATTTCTCGCCGAGACAGCTCGTCTGCGCCCGGCCGGCGCCGAAGTGATCGACGCCCACACCCACCTCGGTCTCGACGAGGACGGCCGCTCGCTGACCCTCGAGCAGCTGCTGGGCCAACTCGACGCCGCCGAAGCCCGGCGAGCCTGTGTCTTCCCGCTGCACGACCCCGAGCGAAAGCCCGCCTACAGCCTCCCCAACGACCGCGTCCTGGCCTGGGCCGGCGAAAGCGAGGGACGCCTTGTCCCGTTCGCCCGGCTCGACCCGGCCGAAGGTCCGCTGGCCGAGGCCGAACGGAGCCTCAACGCCGGTGCCAGGGGAATCAAGCTGCATCCCCGTGCGCAGGACTTCACCTTCGACGGCGGCGAACTGGACGACGTCTTCAAACTGACCGAAGAAGCAAAAGTGCCCGTCCTGATCCACGCCGGCCGCGGCCTCCCCCCGCTCGCCGACGGCCTGGCGGACCTCGCCCTCCGGCACCCTGGAACTCCGCTGATCCTGGCCCATGGGGCGATCTGCGACCAGGGCATCCTGACCACACGACTGGCCGAACACCCGGCGATCCTCTACGACATGTCCTGCTTCTTCCCCCTGGACGTGATCGAGCTGCTCGCGCGGGCCCCCGCGGAGCGGATCGTGTTCGCCTCGGACCCGCCCTACGGCATGCCGGCGACGACCCTCTACATGGCCCTCCGGGTGGCGCGCCAGTCGGGCCTGGACGACGCGACCACCCGCCTGGTGCTGGGCGGCACGATGGGCGCGCTGATCGACGGCGAGGAGCTGCCCGCCGTCACGGCGCCCCGGCGCGGCCCGTCGATCCGGCTTTCGGGACGACTGGTGCGCGTCTACGGCTACGCCAGCCTCGTCGGACCGGCGCTGTTCACCGGCGCGACCGAGCAGGGACTTGCGATGCTCGAAATGGCGATCGCCGCCTGCCGCGACCCTGACCCCGAAGATGTGGGCGAGGCGCTCGAGACGATCGGTCGGGCGCTCGAGGCGGCCGGCGTGCTGATGCGCGAAGACGACGGCGTGAGAGCCGCGATCGATCTGGTCTACCGCTCCAACGTCATGGCGGCGACGGAGATCCTGGACGCGGGCTGATCAGGAGGCGGTGAGCCAGAGGGCTGCCCACTCGCCTTCCTCGAGGCGCCGGCGCTCCGACAGGCCCGTTCCATCACGCAGCGCGCCGGAGACCTCGTCGGCCTCCTCACGCAGGAGCCCGCCGGCGATCAGATCAGCGGGTTCGGGCGGCAGCTTGAGGGCGAGCTCGATCAACAACGGGCGCAGCAGGTTGGCGGTGATCAACAATGGGCCCGGCGGGCCGCTCGGCGAGCGAACCCCAGGGCAGCTGCCCGTGGCGCAGGTCGAAGCGGCGGGCCTCGAGCTGGACGCCGTTGACGTCCGCGTTCTCAATCGAGGCAGCGACACTCTCGGCCTCGTTGTCGAGACACAGAACCGGCCCGTAGCCGAGCTTCCCGGCGGCGATTGCGAGCACGCCCGATCCGGTGCCGATATCGAGCATCGGCCCCCGGTCGCCGTCCAGGGTGGCAAGCTCGAGCATCAGGGCGATGCAGAGCCTCGTGCTCGCATGACCGCCCGTCCCGAAGGCCTGGCCTGGATCGATCACGATCTCCCTCAGGCCGTCCGCCTCGGGCGCGGCGGGCTCCCAGGGCGGGCGGACTCTCAACGCCGGTATCGGGCCTCCGGGCTTGGGGGGGCGAGATCAGAACGGGGCGATGGAATTCCTTCCAGCGCTCGCCCCAGTCGTCGGCGATCTCGCTGGTCGTGATCTCAACCAGGGCCTCGCCCACTGCGGCGGTCAGGTCGGGGAGCGCCGGCAGCTCTCCCGGCGCTCCGTAGACGGCGTACTCGACCGTCTCGCCCCCGTCGGATGGAGTCTCTTCGACGCCCGCGGGCGCCAGCTCGAGCAGCGCCGCGAGGACAAGCTCCGCCTCGGCGCGCGGCACGCGCAGCGCGAGGCGAATCACGCGGCCTGGCTGCCCAGGGCGCGGCGAAGCTTGGCGAACATCCCCTCCTGGAGTGCGGAGGTTCTCCTCCGTGAGGCTGTCCCTGAGCTGCTCGAGCAGCTCGCGCTGCTCGGCGTTCAGGCGTCGGGGTATGACGACGTTGACGACCACCCGCAGGTTTCCCTGGCGTCCTCTTCGCAGCCCCGGCATGCCCTCCCCGCGGAGCGTGAGGACCTCCCCCGGCTGGGTCCCGGCGGCGATCTCGACGGCTGACCGACCCCGCCAGCGTCGCCACCTCCATGCTCGCCCCCAGGGCGGCGAGCGGCGCGGGCACGTCGAGGGCCGTGATCAGATCGTCTCCTTCGCGGACGAAGCGCTCGTCTTCGCGAACGCTGACGAGAACGTAGAGGTCGCCCGGAGGCGCCCCGGCTTCGCCGGCGTGCCCCTGGCCGCCCATCCGTATCCGCTGCCCGTCGGCGATGCCTGCAGGTATCTCCACCTCGAGCCGTCGCTCCGTGCGCAGCCGCCCCCGGCCGCGGCACTCCCCGCAGGGCTCGGTCGGGATCCGCCCGTCACCGTTGCATGTCTCGCAGGCGACCGTTCGGACCATCTGGCCGAACGGGGTCCGCGTGACGGCCTGCAGCTGTCCGGTTCCGCCGCAGCGCTCGCACGTCTCGATCGGCGTCCCCGGCTCGGCACCGTTGCCGTGGCAGTGCTCGCAGCGCTCGATCGCCTCGAAGGCGACCTCGACGGTCTTGCCCTCGGCGGCCTCGAGCAGCTCGATCTCGACGGCCACCGCGACGTCGCCGCCCGAGGCCGGGCCGAACCCGCCGCCGGCGCCGCCGAAGAAGGCGTTGAAGAGATCTCCGATCGAGCCGAACCCATCGAAGTTGGGGGCGTAGCCCCCTGAGCGCAGCCCGTCATGGCCGTAGCGGTCATAGGTCGCCCGGCGCTCGGGGTCGGAGAGGATCTCGTAGGCCTCGGCGGCCTCCTTGAACTTCTCCTCGGCCTGCGGGTCGTGGGCGTTGACGTCGGGGTGCAGTTCGCGGGCGAGGCCGCGGAAGGCTTTCTTGACCTCCTGCTCGGGAGCGTCGCGGGCGACGCCCAGCACCTCGTAGGGATCTCTCGGCACGCGCTGGTCAGTTCTCGGCGTAGGCGTCTTCGACGAAGCGGGAGAGCTCGTGGGCCGCCTCGCGGACCGTCGCGATCGCGCCGGCGTAGTCCATCCGCACTGGCCCGATCACCGAGACGGCCCCGAGCCTTCGGCTCGGCAACCCCGTAGCCGGTCGCGACAACCGCCAGGGAGTGCATCGCGGGCAGCTCGTTCTCCTGGCCGATGCGCACGTAGACGCCCGGCTCGGTCAGCGCCGCCCGCAGCACCCGCAGGAGCGCCACACGGCGCTCCAGCAGACCGATCAGCTCGTTGACCCGGCTCGCCTCCATTATCTGTCCTGCCTGGAAGAGGCGGGCCGTCCCGTCGAGGTAGAGCGCGTCCTCCCCTGCGGCGGCAAGCTGCGCGAAGGCCGGCGCGAGTCGGCCGAGGAAGTCGAGCTCCGTGGCCGAGAGGGCCGGGTCGGCCAGGCGCTGGCCGAGCGTCCTGGAGCCGAGCCCGAGTCCCACGAGGCGCTCGTTGAGGTACTCCCCCGCCCAGGCAACCAGCCCGGGGTCGACGGCGCGTCGAAGCTCGCCAGCATCTTCGAGACGTCCCCCGCCGGAGGTGATGATCACAACCAGCACGAGCTGGGGCTGCAGCTCGAGGACCTCGACGTGGCGGACCGTCGCCGTGTTGATCGACGGGGCGGAGACGACCGCCAGCAGATTGGTCATCTGCGAGAGCGTCTCGCTGATCGCGCGCATCGCATCGTCGACCTCGCGCCGGATCAGCGTCAGCTCCAGGCGCCGGCGGGGCGCGGCGAGAGCGCCGCCCGGACTGCAGCAGCCGATCCACCACGTAGCGGTGTCCGGCGTCGGTGGGCACCCGCCCGGCCGACACGTGGGGATGGTCGAGCAGGCCGCGCTCCTCGAGCTGCGCGAGTTCGTTGCGAACCGTCGAGGGGCTGCAGTCGAGCTCGGGGTCGGCGGCGACCACGCGCGAGGGCACCGGCTGACCGGTGTGCAGGTAGTCCTCGACGACCTTGCTCAGGATGCGCTCCTGGCGGGGGGTGAGCATGGGCTGATTGTAGGCGGGGCCATGGCGCCCGACCGGGCGCCGGCGCTAGAGCTCGAGCTCGGCCTCGGCGTTGCGGATGATCTGCTTGCCGGCCTGCTCGGCGACCGTGTCGATGATCGCCCGGCCGTCCCCGACCTCGCGGACGGTGCCGGTGACGATGACCTCCTGCTCCGGGGACTCCCATCCCGCGGAACTGGACCGAGAGCCGCTTGAGGCGCTCGGGGCCTCCGGCCGCCTCGGTCTGGGCGCGGGCAACCTGGGCCATCGTCCAGAGCCCGTGCAGGATCCGCCCGGGAAGCCCGACGGCGCGCGCGAACTCCTCGTCGATGTGAATCGGGTTGAAGTCACCCGACGCCCCCGCGTAGCGCACCGTCAGGTACTTGTCGGGCGTGATCCTCAGCTCCGGGATCGGCCCGCCCGTCTCCAGCTCGGTCATCTCACACTCCCCTGACGATGTTGGTCCATGTCCCGCGGCAGACCTCCTCGCCGCGCTGGTTCACCGATACCGACTCGAACACGTAGTAGCCGCGTCCCGTCGGATTCGGAGATGTCCTTGACCGACGCGGTCGTTGTGATCTCGTCGCCCGCGACGACGGGCGGACCCCAGACGAACTCCTGTGCGCCGTGGACCATCATCGCGAAGTTGAGCTCGATCTCCGGGTCGAAGATCGGCGGGCCGACGGCCGGTGCGCTGTAGACGACCGCGAACATCGGCGGCGCGACGAGGTCGGCGTAACCCGCGGCCCGCGCGGCCTCGAGGTCGAGGTGCACGGGGTCGCTCTCACCGACGGCCCGCGCGTACTCGCGGATCTTCTCCCGCCCCACCGCGTAGTTGACGGGGTCGTAGTGCTTGCCGATCGCTCGGCTGTTGACTGGCATCGATCTCGCTCCTCGGGCGGCTGTTCGATCTGCGCTGCGGCGCGCCAGTCTATGCATGATTACGCGCCGGGAACAGGACGGGCCGGCGGGGGCCAGGGAGGCCTTAACCGCGAAAGGGACCCCGAAGGGCCCGCGCGGGGAGAGACGGCGCGGCCTCTCCCCGCCTTGCGCCGGAGTGGCGCTCAGAGAACGGGTGCCTCCTCGCCCACGCCGGCGCCGACGAGCTCGCCGTCGAGGGCACTCGCCCGGCTCGGAGCCGCCGTGCTCGCCGGGGCGGTCGAGGAACTGGACCGTGTCCGCGATCACGCTCACCGCCTGACGGCGCTGTTCGTCGGTCGTCTCCCACTCGCGCCACGCCAGACGGCCGTCGATCGCCGACCCGGCTGCCCTTGCGCATGTGCTCCGCCACGCTCTCGGCGGGCGCGCCGAACACGCTGACGTCGAAGTAGTTCGGCCGCTCCACGTAGTCGCCGCTGGGCTCGCGGTGGCTCGAGTTGCAGGCGATCCGCAAGCCGCAGACGGCGGTCCCCGACGGCGTCGAGCGCAACTCCGGGTCCCTTGTCAGTCGGCCGATCAGAACCACTCGATTGATGGTGAACATGTTGGTCTCCGTTGCTTTCGCTGGTTGACCCCCCGCGGCGCAAGCTACGCACCGCCTGCGATGGCTCGCTCGATCGCACCCGTGGAGCCCTCGGGCGCTTCGAGCTTCTCGAGCTCCAGCACGACGATCCGCCCCGCGGCTCGGGACTGTGCGATCGCCCTGCCCAGAGCCGGCCTGACCGGGCTCGCTGGCGAGGTAGATCACTCCCTCGACGTGACGGGCCCGCGCCCAGGCCCGGCAGATGGCCGCCAGCCGCCGGGGTGACTTCACGGTCAGCTCGACCTCGACGGCGATCGCGCCACGCCCGCCACCGCAGGGGAGCAACGCGAGGTCGGGACGATGGCCGAAGCTCCGCCCGCCGTCGCCGCGATGCTCGCGATGCGACGACCACCGAAGGCGCTCCTCGCGGCGCAGCTCGGGCTCGCCGATCACCCGATGTGTCGGGATAGCAGGCGGTCGAGCTCGGCGGCGCAGAGCGAGCAGAGCACGTCATGGCGAGCGCCTCCGGGACTGACCCGGGCCGGATCGATGCCCCGCACGCCGGCAGCCCTGAGCCCGGCCCGGGTCACCGTGTGGAGGGCCGGCTGGTCGCGCAGCGGGCGCCATGACTTCAGCAAGCCCGCTGCGCTCGGCGGCGGACAGCCGCGCACGCGCCGAGGGCACGCCCGAGCCAGCAGCGGCGGGCGAGCGCCTCGGCCGTCACCGCGCCGAGCCCCGCCACCCAGCGTGAGTAGTGCGGCCAGATCCCTGTGAAGCAGGGCTCCGCCGCTCCCGCGACGGGCATCAGACGCCACCCGCGGCCCGGAATGATCCCGGCGAGCCCGCGCCCCGCTCGCCCGAGCCCAGGGGATCACGACGCACCATCCCGGCTCGAGGCGCATCAGCTGCTCCGGGCTCAGGATCGGCTCCCGGGTCCTCGTCCTCGTCGCGCGGCCGTCGCTTGCGAATGACGTGCGCCAGGCGCCTCTGACGCCACCCATCTCGGCGATCAGCTCCGCCGAGCGCGGCACGACCTGGCGGTGGGCGAGCAGCAGCCGAGAGGTTGCCGAGGACCTGCTCCAGCAGGCGCTCATGTCCGGGAAGCCGCAGATCGGAGAGCTCCTGGGTACCGAGCAGCAGGCTGAAGCCGGCCGACCGTGCCCTGCCGAACAGCGCGACGACGTGCTCGGCCGCCACGGCCGAGAACTCGTCGATCACGACGAGCGTCGGCGCCGGCTCGCCCTGGAGGGCCGCGACGGTGCTCTGCAGGTCCTGCACGACCGCCGCGCCCAGCATCTGGGCCAGCAGCGGGCGGCTGTCGGACTCGAGGCTGAAGTAGACGACCGCCCCCGAGCGGGCCGCAGCGAGCAGGTCGATCCCCGCCGCGCCGGCGGGCCGGATCCAGCCACTCGCCGACGTCGGACTCGGTGAGGATCGCGAGCCTGTCGCGGACCCCGGCCAGATCGCGCAGCTGGCGCGGTGTCAGCGAGTCCATGTAGGCGTGGCCGGCCGCGGCGGCCGATTCGGGGAGCTCTCGCAGCAGCTCCTCCAGCGTCGGCGGGTCGAGGTGACTGGACGATCGCTCTCGAGGCGAGACATCCACGCCGCCGGCTCGCAGAGCGCGGATGGCATGTCCCAGATAGCGCTGCGCCTGACGGAGATAGTGCGGCTCGGTGAACCGCTCCCCGGCCAGCAGGCGATCGGCGATCTCCGTCTCGCTGCCACGGGCGTAGGGGTTGTAGAGCGCCGGCCCGCCCGGCGTCCACTCGAGGAACTGGCGCCCCTGGAGCGCCGCTGCATCGCGCAGCGCCTCGCGCAAGCCTCGATCCCCCTTTGGGTCGACGACGATGGCGGCGAGTCCCCGTTCGATGGCGCCGACGGCCATCAGCGTCTGGGTGACGGTCTTGCCCGAACCCGTCGCGCCGACGACCAGCGTGTGCCGCCCGGCGTCCTGCCCGAAGGGAATCGCGACCTTGCGCCCGTCCGCGCCCCGCCCGAGAAGGATCTCCCCGCCGTTGCGGGCTCCCGTGCGGAACCGGGCGCCGCCGACGGTCAGCGAACCTGCATTGAGCGCTTTGACCCACATCTGCGGCGCGAGACGTGAGCGCGCGTCGAAAGCAAGGTCGGCTCCGGCATCGAGATCCCTGCGATGGCTGCGCCTGGCACGAACAGTCGCGGCGAGTGCTGAGCGGTGAGCGGCGTGGCGAGCTCTCCGAGCAGGGGACGGAGCCCCAGCACGGCGAGGGCGAGAACGGCGCCCCAGCTCCAGTGCAGGCCGCGACGACGCAGGAGCCGCGCCGCGAGCAGTCCCAGCAGGAGAGCGACGAGCAGGCTGGCAGATCCGGCCAGAACGGGGTCTGTGAGCACCGTGATCGGCGCAGGCCCATGAGCCCCTGGTTGCAGGGGTGTTGCGAGGGAGGGCATGATGCCGCTCCTTTCTGTTCGGCCCACCCGTCCCCGGGCGGGCACGTGGTCGCGCAGGCGACTGCCGGCGCGCAGCTTGGGTGAGGCAGGCGGTGGCGGCCGCTGTAGGAGGGAGGTGCGCGCTCGGGGCGTATCGCCAGGCGCGGAAGGGGCGGCGCGCGCGCCGGCGTCAGATCAGCCGGTAGCCGACTCCTCTGACGCTTGGAATCCAGCACTCCGGCGAAGCTGCCCAGAGCTTTCGGCGCAGCCGGCTCGCATGAGTGTCGAGCGTCCGTGACTGCCAACCGGGTCCCCGTCCCCAGACGTCGAGCAGCAGCTCGCCGCGGGTGAGGACGCTGTCGGGATGACGGATGAGGCGTGCCAGCAGCTCGAACTCCGTTCGGCAGAGGTCGATCGCCTGGCCGCCAAGTGTGACCCGGTGAGCGTCGAGATCCACGGCGAGCGGGCCGACCACCAGGACGCGCTTCGTTGCGCTCGCCGATGCCCGCCGGAGGATCGCCCGGATGCGCGCCCTCAGCTCGAGGTAGGCGACCGGGGTTGCCATGAAGTCATCGGCCCCCGCGTCGAAAGCCCGCAGGACCTCCAGTCCGCTCGTGACCGCGGCCGAGCACGAGAACGGGCACGTCTCGGTTCTCCCGGCCCGGACATCCGTCATGGCCGCGGATCTCCGCCAGCAGCAGCGCCGAGGCCCCCGATTCCTCGAGGTCCCCGAGCAGAACCAGCGCCGGTGTGCCGTGGGAGAAAAGACTCCTCGCATGTTCGGCGCCGTGCGCGAGGCGCACCCGAAAGCCGTCCGCCGCCAGCTCTCGAGCGAGCGTCCGACCGAGAGGCCGATCGCCCTCGACGAGCAGGATCGGAGTCCCACCGGTCAACCCAGTTCGACCTCCATCGGGCTGATCCCGAGGCCCTCTCGAGCGATCAGCCCGAGGACGTCGCTGTGAACCCAGACCGTTGGGGCGCTCTGGCCGCCCTCGGGCAGGATGCCGATGCGCCTGGCGAGCCAGCTGGTCTCGCCGCTCTGGTTGCCCCGGCCGTCACGCTTGACCCTCCCGCAGCGAATCGCGATCTCGCTGAGACTCGACTGGTCGCGCCCGACCCTTGCTTGGACGGCCTCGCGGAGCGCTCGGTTGAGGACGATGGGGCTGTCGAGGACCCTCGTGAGCTCAGCCCTGAGCGTCGTCGTCGAAACCGTCGGGTCCTTCCCGTCGCGCAGAAGGGCGGCCGCCGTGATGGCACGAAACGGCTCGTAGTCCTCCGCCACTGCGATCGCGTCGCGCAGGCTGACGGTCCGCCGCTCGGAGCCCTCCGGCGAGGGCGCCGTCCAGCGCAGCTCGGGGATCGACATCCGTGACCTGCACCGTTCGAGGCGAAAGCCTTCCAGGGCGACCTCCGGGGGCAACGTCGCGTCCCGGGCGTCCTCGGGTCGAACCGAGCCGCGGCCGTCGATCGGGACGGTCAGCGCATCACGATGCTCGACGCGCCGGCATCGGCGAGCGTGCGGCTCGGCCGCAGCGTAGAGCCGGCATATCAGGGCCGCGTTTCCGCTCGGCTCGTCCGCGGGGAGATGGGCAACGAGGCGCTCATCCCCGCCGGAGCTCGCTTCCCGATCGATGATCAGTGTGCTTCCGTCGGCGCCCGGCCGCCGGATCAGCTCCCGTGGCGGTCCCGACGGCGCCGCCAGCTCGGCGATCTTCCTCGAGCCGGCGGAGGCCCCCTGGCGGGTCGGGCCCGCCGAGGAGGAGGCACGACGGGCGGAACGCGATCGGTGATCGCCTGTCTCTGGCTTCTCGAGCGCGGTGCTGGTCATCGGAGGTCTCCATGCCGGTCGTCGTTTGGGCGGGGTGCAGGCGGGGCTTCTACGAATCCGACGAGCAGCTCGTCAAGTACCCTCGAACGAGGCAACTCCCATGACGGGCCGGGCCGAGATCCCGGAGGGGGTCTCGGGGGCGGGATGGGACGGCCGAGCGGCTGGAGAGCCGGCGCAAGAACGCAGCCGGCTTGGCGGCGGCCTGGAATCCTCGATCTGTTACGGGCCCACCGACTGGGTTGTGCGGCGGGGCTCTGCGGCGCGTGAAGGGGAGATGGATTAGAGCGCCCAGGCTAGAGCTCGACGGGGTGGTCGCGGCGGAGTCGCCCTGCAGTCCCCCGCGCCGGCGGGCGGCGTCCGGACGGCGCGATCGCCCGGCCCCGCGACCGCGGGGCGAACGGAGCGCCTCCAGGGCGTCGCCCCCACTATCCGGGCGAGCGTGACTGCAGTTGCAGGGGCGATCGCGCGGACGCGACTGCCCCAGCGCGGGGGTAAAGCCCCGCCGGGGCGGGGCAACTGCGCTTACGGGTTTGCGCCGGTCAGGTCCGCAACCGGCGCCGCCGGCACCCCCGAGGGAGCGCCGGCAGAGCCAGGCGAGGCGCTATGGGGCGCTCACCGGTGCGGAGGTAGCGAGGACCGTGCCTTTGGCGTCGAGTGCCTGCACCTCGAATGTCGAGGCCGAACTCGGGACGCTGATGTTCGTCTCGAAGCCGCTCCAGGAAGCGGAGGCGACGGGGTTCAGGGTCATCGCGCTTTCGCCCGCCAGGACACGCCAGCTTGCCACCGTCGTAGCGCCGTTCCAGCTGGCGTAGACGTCGACCTGCGTCGGTGATTCGCGGACGGCGGCGAGCGCCGGCAGCGTGTTCGGGGTTGCACTCCAGGGGTAGCGCAGGACGCGGTATGTGCCGTCACCGATCGGAAGCTGGGCTTCGAACAGCTGTGTTCCCTGCTTGTGCGTCCCCGGTGCCTGCTTCGAGTTGAACTCGGACATGAAGTTCGTCGTCCCGTAGCCGACCATCACGAGGCCGTGGGCCAGCCGCTGAGTGTTGCCCTCGGAGCCCGCGACGGTTTTTGCGGGGCGGACAAGTTCGCGTGACAGGGAGACTCGTTTTCCCGCGACGCTGAGGTGCAGGATGAGTCCACGCGAAAAGCCCTTCAGCGGTGGTCCGGCCTCGTTGTCGAACATGCTCAGCTTGCTGCCTTCCAGCCTGGCGTCGTGCTGGAAGAAGAAGTGTGTGCCGCCCCCCATTTTGAACTGGTTTTTCACGCCGCCCAGCGTCCAGAGGATCGCACCGGTCTTCTGATCGATCTCGTAGATCGCCGAGGTGTCGCGCATCGAGACGAGCATCCGTTCTTCGGGCAGTTGCTGCACCGAGTTCAGGTGGTAGGCGTCGAACACACCCCCGGCAGGGGTCACTTCGCTGTCGCTCAGCGGAACGTTCCCGAGTGCGTGCCACTCCCACATGACGAGGCCCGTGTGGATGTCGATCTCCTCGATCACCCCATCCTGTACCGGTGGATTGGCTTCCGAGCAGACCGGCGTGCAGACCGAGGTGTAGGCGTCGACGATGGCCGTGCCGTCCGGCCGGACTTCGAACTCGTGAATGTCGGCTGCGTAGCCGTTGCCCGCTTTGACGGTGGCGATCGTTTCGTAGGCGCTGTTGGCGATGATTCCTTCGCCTTCGCCGTTGGCCACTTCGGTCACGCGGCCCTGCCACCAGGTGAGGACCGGTTTGCCTTCGTAGGTCTTCAGTTCCAGGGCTCCCGCGGCGTAGTTTTCAGGAAGCTGGCGCCACCAGAGCAGCTGGCCGGCGGGGTTCAGGATCATCGTGCCGTTCGGCCCGACATTTTTGAATTCGAGCAGTTTGGAGCCGCCCGGGTGGATGATCGGCCCCGGAAGGGGGTCGAGGAAGAGATCGTCCGCGAGCGCGGTATCCGGCTTGGTGACGTTCACCTTCGGAGGAGTGAGGGCGGGCTCGCTCTGAAAGTGCTGCTGTTCTTCAGGCTCTTCGCCGATCAGCGTGAGGAAAGGCTGCGGCGCCGTCTGATGGGCGACCGTGAAGGAATCGGTCAGCGGCCCACCTTCGGTCAGGTGCACCGAGACGGAGACTTCCTCGCCTTCCTGAAAGGGCGCGTTCGGGACGAAGCTTGCTCCCTGCCCGGCGCTGTAGGGGTCGAGCTGGCCTTCGTGGGTGCCGGTTTCCGAACCGGTGACGATCACCCCGGTGATGTTCGCGGCGGGAGTGCCGAGGATGCTGATCTGCGTCTGCGGAGATGCGTCCGGTGTGCCCGGCATCGGTGAGATCGTCACCGCCGATGCGAGTGCCGGAGCTGCGGCGACCGCGATCAGGGTGATGAAGAGCGCCGTCAGGATCGAGCGAAACCTCGCCCCCGTTGAAGCCATGGTGCGGCAGTGCGAATCGATGTCCGTCGATCCCCCAATCGAGCGGGCCTCTGCTTGAGACATTCTTGTCCCCTCCCCAGGTGGTTGACCCTAAGCGTACACGGGCGGCTCAACCGCCCGTCACAGCTCCCAACGTGCGTAAAGCCAATTGACAGATCTACGGTGATGTGTGTGGGCAGGCGCAATCCTGGGTATGAGGGCGGGTACGATCGTTCACGGGTCGGCGTTTTGTACGTAGCGGGATGATGACCACCAGAGGCAAAACGAAACCAGGACACACAAAGCGCTCGGGCAGCTCACGCCTGCGTCCCGGGCCCAACGGACTGCCTCGGGGGCAGGTCGCCGAGATCCAGCGGCGCCGGATGCTGACGGCCGCCGTAGATGCTGTCGAGGATGTCGGCTATGCGCACATGACGGTTGCCGAGGTGATCAGCCGGGCCCGGGTCTCGCGGAAGACCTTCTATGACGTCTTCGCCGATCGCGAGGACTGCTTCCTCGCCGCCTTCGACCAGGCCGTCGAGCGGGGCCGGGCCCGCGTCAAAGAGGCATATGAGCGCGAGGGGAACTGGCGTCAGGGGATCAGGGTGGCCCTCGCGACCCTCCTGGCATCGATGGACGAAGAGCCCGGGCTCACCAGGTTGTGCGTCGTCGAGGCACAGGGCGGCGGGCCGAAGGTGCTCGAGCACCGGACGCAGGCCTTCGCTCAGATGGCCGGCGCCATCGACGCGGGCCGGGAGGCGCCCGGCGCGACGGGGGAGCCTCCGGAGGTGACCGCAGAAGGCCTCGTGGGTGCCCTGTTCACGGTGATCCACACACGCGTTCTCCAGCAGGAGCGGAGACCGCTGATCGAGCTTCTGGGCCCGCTGATGAGCATGATCGTCCTCCCCTACCTCGGCGCCCGCGCGGCGGGACGTGAGTTGAAGCTCCCGGCACCGGACATCGCCGGCCCGCCCACGGGTCGAGCTCGCAGGCCGGCGTCGGATCCGTTGGAGGGGTTGAACATGCGCCTCACCTACAGGACCGTTCGAGTGCTGACGGTCATCTCGGAGAACCCCGGTGCGAGCAACCGCGAGATCGCGCTCGGCTCGGGGATCGCCGATCAGGGTCAGATCTCGAAGCTGCTGAACAGGCTTGGCCGTCTCCAGTTGATCGAGAACCGCGGCGACGGCCAGGAGCGCGGCGCCGCCAACGCCTGGCAGCTCACCGCCAGGGGCCTCGCCGTCGAGCGGGCAACACGGCCGCGCTGAGCCGACCCTCCGCCGGTAGCGAAGACCGGCACATGGCCGGTCACGATCACCCCGCTCCGTCGGAGCGGAACCCGTGCTTCGGTTCCTGCTCTGGCGGATGGTCGGACTCCTCGCCACCCTGGCTGCCATCGGGCTTCTCGCGCGCCTGTTGAACGGAGATCCCGGCCGAATTCTCCGGGGCACTCCAAAGGGAGGCCCGAGCCCGTCGCCTCCGGAGCTCCTGGAAATGCTGCGCGAGGGCGTCCGCTCGTTCGCTCACGCCCTCCCCGGGGCCCCGAGCGTCCTGCCCGGGCGCATCGCACTGTCGGGGCTCGGTGTCATGTCCGGTCTGGGCCTGCTTCGGCTGCGCGCGAGGAGAAGCCGCACCTACGTCCGTCTGCGCGTGCTCCCCTACCGAACGGACGTTGCTGATCCGCAGGCCCTCGCGCGGATGTTCTCGGCCCTTCAGGGCAGGCTTCTTCGACGGTGGTGGCAGCGATTGCACTCGGGTCAGCCCTCGGTGGGGCTCGAGGTACACCACAGGCCGTCCCGTTCGGGCGAGGGAGCACGCTGCTGGCTGGCTGTGGCCTGCCTGGACCGGGAGGCGGCGACGGTCGAGGCGGCGCTGCAGGTCGCCTACCCCAACATGAGGCTCGTGGGCGGCTCGGAGGAGACAGGCCCCCCGCCCTGTGTTCTGCGCCTGAAGAAGCACAGGCCCTTCGTCGAGCGCATCACAGCCGAGATCGAGCGCTTCGAGCGGGAACCGGAGCCATTGATGGACCGCCTCCTGACGGCGATGGGGGCGACCGGCCAGCCGGCGATCGTGCAGATGGCTCTGACGCCCGCACCGCTGACGCTGGAGGCCCTGGCCCGCTGGCTCTTCAGGCGCCGTGAGGCGGACGTCAGCCGCGCCCGGGGCAGGGGCCCGGGAAGAAGGGATCGCTCGCTGCTGGATGAGGTCGAGCTTCGCGGCAGTCTCGAGCTTCAACACCGCCCGCTCTTCTTCGCGGACATCCGGGTGATCGGACCCGAGCGGAGGACCTGCGAACAGATCGGCTCGGTCCTCCGCTCCCAGCGGGCCGAGAACCGGCTGGTCGAGCGCACGACGGGACTTCGCCAGCGAGCGCTGGGCAGCTACACCCGTCGCGTCCGGCGGGGCGAGGGCAACCCCGTTCCCGGACTGCTCAGAGGGGTCTTTGCGACGAACGAGCTCGCGGCCCTCTGGCAGCTTCCCTCGATCGGGTACACGAGGGTCCCCTTCTCGCGCAGCGGCCTGCCGCTGGCCCCCGCCCCACCGGAGGTCTTCAGGCCGATCGACGGGCCGGGAACGCTCCGCGACGCGCTCGGGCCGGTCGCCGTCCACGTTTCGATGCGCCGGCAGAACACGGCCGTTCCGGGGACGGTCGAGCAGGGAAAGTCCAGTTACCTGGTGGCGAGCATCGCGGAGGACCTGCTTCGGGATCGGTGCGCCGTGATCGTCCTGGATCCGAAGGGGGACGCCGCCGATGCCGCCCTGAGCGCGGTCCCGGAGCAACGCACCTGCACCTTGCTCGACTTCGCCCACCCAACCTGCGGCTTCAACCCGCTGGCGGTCGATGCGCCCGGGGACGTGATCGCCGACTACGCGGTTGCGGCGCTGAGGAACCTGTTCACCGATGCGGACATCCGGGCGTCCTCGGACCGCTACCTGCGTAACGCGATCATCGCCGTGCTGGCCTACGACCGGCGCTGCTCGCTGTGGGACGCAGCCAGGCTGCTGTCGGTCGGTGAGGAGGGCTACGCCTACAGGCGGGTCGTCGGCTCGACGGTCCGAGCCCTGCCGGAGCTCAAGGAGATCAGCCAATTCTTCACCTCGGAGCTCTCGGCTCAGCTGGCTGACGCGAAAAGCGCCACCACGTCAAAGCTCGACGCGCCGGTCAACAAGCTGGCCCGACTGCTCAACTCGGCCTCGATCAAGCGGGTGCTGCTCAACGACTCGCTGCGGATCGACCTGGACCGGGTGATCTCAGCGGGGGAGGTCCTGATCGTCAAGGGTGCCTTGGGATCGATGGGGGCGGGAAACACCTCCGTCCTGATGCAGTTGCTGGTCGGGATGCTCGACGCGGCGCTGGCCCGCCAGCAGGACCTCGTCGCGGCCGCGGACAGGGTCGCGGTGGCGCTGAAGATCGACGAGGCCCCACTGGTGCTGAACCGCGGCTTCGCAGAGACGATGGCCCTCAAGCGCTCCGCGGGATTGGAGACCGTCGCCTGCTGGCAGACGGACGCGCAGTGGGCCGACCGCGAGGTTCGCGATCAGCTCGACGGCCTGTTCGCCCATCGCGTCTATTTCGCCACCGCCTCGGCGCAGGACGCCCGTGCGGCCGCGGCCCTGACGATGGCGGAGTTCTCCGACACCGTCCGGCCGGACACCGGCCGCCTCTCGACCCTGGGCCGGCCCGATGTTCGACTGCGTCTTCCCAAGCACCATGCGATTGCGAGCTGGACCACACCCGAGGGACGCCAGGGGGCGTTCATCGCCCGGACACTGCCGATGACGGTCGACCCCATCCGCCTGGAGCATCATGCCCGCGCCCAGCACGGTCGAGGCGCACGACATCTCACCGACCTGCGCCAGCCGCACTGGGAGGACTCAGCGGCGGAGGGTGAGCCGGCTCGGCGCGGGTCGCCCACCGCCGAGACGCCCCCGGAGCTCTCCGCTCCTGCGGGGGTGTTGCCGGAGATGCCACGGCTCCCCGCCGGTGCAGCGGCGAGCTTCAGCGAGCTCGCGACGGTGGATGAGGCCCAGAGCTTTCGCCGTGTGGCCCAGAGTCGGCGGGCTGAGCTCGTCCCCGAGCCGTTGGATATCGAGATCCTCGCTCTGGTGGCGGAGCTCGGGCATCTCCTCAGCAGCCAGATCCACCGCCGCTTCAATCCCGGCCGGGCGGCGAGCACCACCCAGCGCCGCTTGAAGCGGCTCGCCGACGGAGGCCTGGTCGAGCGGTTCCAGTTCCATCGCGCTGACGGTGGCGGCGTCCCGATGTGTTACGCGATCTCCCCCGCCGGCGCCCGAGCGCTCGGTGATCTGGGACATGAGATCGGGAGCGCCCCTGACGATCAGAATGCGTCCCCTGGGAGGTCATCGGCGGAGCACCGGGACGGCCGGCTCAGGCGAGCCCGGCGCGAGCTACATGTCGCCGCCTGGACTCTCGCGCTCGGAGCGCTCCCCGGCGCCGAGGGCTCTGAGCTCTGGGGCCCGGCGAGGTCGGTCCTCCACCCTCCCCGCCCGAGCGGGCCCATCGGCGGGCCCCTGAGCCCCGCCGATCTGACTCTTCCCGGTGGCCGCGTGGCGCATGACTTCCTGCACCGTCTGCGCTCGGGAGATCTCCGCGAGGCGGTGCGCTTCGAGAGCCTGCGCCCGGACACGATCGTCGGACTCCGAGGCGCAGTGCCAGGACGCGGTCTCGACATTCTGATCGAGCGAGACGACCGCATCATGGCCGACGCCTGGGTCTCCAAGCTCGAGCGCTACGACCATTTCCTGGCCGGCTGGTCGGCGCAGACGAGCCGCTACGGCGCCAACGGCCGGGCCGATGCCCTGGCGGTCTTCATCTGCCGGGACAGGCCGCGTGCACGTGCCGCCGCAGGACGAGCCGATGGACTGCTGCGGGCGTCGCGCGCCTACGCAGGCGAGTACCCGTCGGCATGGGAGTATCCGGGTCGCGAACGGATTCTCTTCGTAGCCGAGCGGGACGTTCACGAGGGACTGCCCCAGGGCTACGGCGTGCCGACACTCCCCCCGGGCGCCCGGACGATGGCCGGGCGGGGAGACCCCGTGGCAGCCGAGGCGCAGGCTGTGATCCGGGCGATCGTCCTGCCCGCCTCATCTCGCTCTTCCGATCCGCTGGTCGGGAACGCCCGTGGCCGTCGTAGGCTCAGGGCGTGACGACCGCGAACGCGGGATCCCCGTCCTCCAGCAGACCGAACAGCTCGCCCACCTTCATTGCGTCCCCCTCGATCACGATCGCACCGGACGCGAAGAGCGCCTCCATCTCGCCCTCTTGCAGGAGGATCGAGTCCAGCGCCGCCCGGGTCAGGGTGACCTTGGCATGGGCACCTGGGTCGAGCCTGCCGGCGGAGGCCGACAGGGCGCCGTTTTCGACCCGCGTCGTCCAGCGCTCGCCGGTGTCCGTGAAGTCCCAGGCGATCGCGATCTGGCTCTCCCACGCACGCGGCCCATCGAGGCGAACCCCGATGGCGTCCCAGAGCCGCTCCATCGGCAGGCTCCTGGCGACATCCGCGCCGGCCAGGCGACGGGCAGTGTTGCTCCTGGGCGGTCCGTCGCGGAGCTCTTTGGCTCCGACCAGGTAGAAGTTGCGCCAGATCGGGCTCTCGGCCTGATAGCCGAGTTGCTCCAGCGCGTCCGCCAGGAGCTCGCGCGCCGGCTCAAAGCCGGGGTCTGCGAACACCCCGTGGGAGACGAGCTCGGCCACCCAGCGATAGTCGCCGCGCTCGTAGGCGTCACGCGCCCGCGTCAGCAGCTCCGCCTGGCCGCCGGCAAGATCGACGTATCGTGCCGCCGCATCCTCCGGGCGAAGCGGATCGAGATGCGCTGGGTTTCCGTCGAAGAAACCCAGGTATCGCTGATAGACGGCCCGGACGTTGAAGCTGGTCGTCCCGTAGCCCTCCCGGCAGGCCCAGGTTCCCCTGAGGGACGGCGGCAGGCTGACCTCCGCGGCGATCTCGCTTCCCGTCAGCCCGCGATTGGCCAGGCGAAGGGTCTGGTCGTGCAGATAGCGGTACATGTCACGGTGGCCCGCGAGGAAGCTCCTCACCCGCTCGGACCCCCACCGCGGCCAGTGGTGCTGGGCGAAGAGGACATCGGTGTCCGCCCCGAACATGTCGATGGTCTGCCCGAGGTACTTCGACCAGGAGAGAGGATCCCTCACCTGCGCCCCCCGCGGGGTCAGAAGGTTGTGCTGGCAGTGGGTCGCGTTCTCGGGCACACAGAGAGCCCGCAGCTCGGGGAAGTGAAAGTTCATCTCGGCCGGGGCCTCGGTGTCGGGAACCAGCTGGAAGACGATCCGGACCCCGTCGATCTCCTCGACCTGCCCCGTCTCGGTGACCTCGTTCGTGGGGGCGATCAGGGTGACGGTTCCCGATGAGGTCGTCTTGCCGATCCCGGCATCGACCTGGCCGCGCTCCCCGCGGGGCAGGCGCGGGGCCATCATGTAGTCGGCCCGCCGCATCATCGCCGTCCCCGACAGGACGTTCTCGCTTATGGCGCAATCCATGAAGCCCTCGGGCGCCCACACGGGAACCTCCCCCGAGTCGACCTCGGCCTGGCTGACAACGCCCTTCACACCACCCCAGTGATCGACATGGCTGTGGCTGTAGATGACGCCGCTCACCCGGCGCTCGCCCCGATGGCTCCTGTAGAGCGCCAGCGCCGCGGCGGCGCACTCCGTCGAGACCAGTGGATCGATCACCAGCACTCCCTCGGCGCCCTCGACGAAGGTCACGTTGGAGATGTCATAGCCACGAACCTGGTAGACGCCCGGGACCACCTCGAAGAGCCCATGTGCCAGGTTCAGACGGGCAAGCCGCCAGAGGGCCGGGTTGACAGTCTCCGGCACCTGCGGGTCGCCGTCGAGAAAGCTGTAGGAGGCCATGTCCCAGACGGTCCGTCCGGCGGCATCCTTCAGGACCAGGCTCTCCTCGGCGGCAATCAGACCGCGTGAGGCATCGGCGAAATCCTCACGGTCCTCCGCCGGCAGACCGGCCACGGCGCGCTGGTTCAGCTCCCGCGTGTGACGGCTGGCTGGGCCGGGGTCGCTCACGCGGGCATCGTCTCAGATCGGCAAGGGGCCGACACGCTCAGGGCAGTATGCCGCCGCCCGCGTCAACTTCACCACCGTCGTCGGTATTGGCCGGGAGCATCCCGAGGCGCGTCATCCCACCGAGCCGTTCGGCCGTGACCCGCGCGCCGAGCGAGGTCGGCCCGACGATTGTGAGCGTGTCCCCCGCGGCGTCTTCGAGCTCTCCACTCGTCGCCCTGAACTTGATCGAGTGATCGATGTCGTCCTGCAGTTTCACGTAGTCGTTGTCGCCCACGTCAGGCGTCAGGGTCCCTGTGAACAGACCGAAACACGGCATTTCGACGCTCATGGCCCATTCATCGCGAAAGCCCGTCTGCCCGGTACCCGTCGCCTGCAAGATCGTCGGGAACGGCGTCAGGATGTTGACGGCCGTCTGTGCGACTTTGCACGGCCCGCCCTTCGACGCGAGGGCGCAGCCCGTCAGCGACGCGCCGGTCACCGTGCCCTGGCCGTGTTCGCCTTCGTCTCTCAGCGCAAGGGAGTAGCGAATGGCGCACTTCTCCCGCAGCTTGCGCTTTCTACCTGCCAGGCTGACGGCGACCGTCACGTCGGAGCCCGTACCGGTCGCTTCGACCGTTTCGCCGATCGCGATCGGCAAGCCGGCGCTCGTCCACTCCGACGGTCCGGCCTGCGCCACCGCGGTCGTCATCAGCATCGCCGGCAGCGCCAGCAGCATGATCCTCTTCATTGTTTCGAGTCTCCCTTTTCGCCGAGGTCGTCCGACCTTATACGGCGGCGGTCTCAGATGAGGATCCGTTCAGGCTCCCAGGGCGCCACGGAGCGCCCCGCGGCGGGATTCTGTGGCTCTCAGCCCATCTGCCCCGTCACGCTGGCCAGCATCGCGTCCAGCTTGGCCGAGCTGTAGTAGACGGGCGTGAACCCATGCGCATGGGCGCCATGATCGTTCGCCATGGCGACGACCTCAGAGGGGCTGTTGGCGCGGAATTTCGTATCGCATCGGACCCCGTGCAAGGACTTGCAGCTCGCCCTGACGTACTCCTGCGGCGACTCGTCGCCGAACTCATTGGGACACATCGCTTCCTCGATCTAGCCACTCTCGGAAGGAGCAGGTCCGCGCGGAGGGTCGAGAGTTACAAGAGAATCCGGCGAGCGGTACGCCGCATGTTACCAGCCTCCGTCGAGGCTGCGAGCCCGTCGCACCCCGGGAGGGGCCGTCTCTACCAGGTTCCCTTGACGCCCTTGACGATGGTGCAACCGCCGTGGGGTCCGGTGCGTTTCGGGAGTCGGCATGTCCGTTCGACCGTGCCATCCGCCTGTCGGCTGATCGTGAACCTGTTGCCCGATGCGGCGGCTGTGACGGTCAGGGTAAAGGTGCTGGCGGTGCCCTTTGCGGCACTCAAATAGGCGTCGGTGTTGGCGGGCTTGGTTGGAAGCGTGGGCTCATAGCTGTGCAGCGTGGCCTTGCTTACGGTGCTGAAGCTCCCACCGTTGTCGAGGCCTACCGTCCGGGCGGTAATCCGCGCCGTCACGGCCATCGCCTTGGCCGGGGCGTCGTTTGCGACGCCCCGCGCGCCCAGCAACGTGGGAATCGCGACTGCAGCCAGGACGCCGATGATCAGGACGGTGACCAGCAGCTCGACGAGGGAGAAGCCCTCGTGGTGCTTCATACCCATATCTCTTCCATCGGCAGGCCGGACGCGGGACGTGAGCCGGAACCCCACGGGCATCGAGTTTGACCGCCGGCCAATCGGCGCCTGGCCCCTACTCGGCCGCGCCGGCCGCCCGCCGTGCCTCGCCGTGATCCAGGTATGACCGCATTCGCCAGACCTTGCCGCCTTCGTCTCGAAAGTCGATGACAGCGCCCATCGGGGAATCGACGGGGACCCCGCTGCCTCGGCCCCGCCCCTCAATCCGGCCGAGCCAGAGGACGCTCCCGCCGAGATCGCGAACCTCCTCGGCGACCAGCCGAACCTCCTCCCAGGTCGTCTGCAGCACCTCGAAGTAGCTCTCGACGCCCGCGCGGCCTCGAAAGCTGCCGCCCTCGACGGCCATGCCCAGAGCGGGGAACCACTCGAAGTCAGGAGTGGTCGACTCGACGAACCGGTCGATGTCGCGCCGGTTGAAGGCATCAATCATCCCTGCGCCCACCGCAAGATTCTCCTGCGACATCCCCTAAGCCCCGGGGGCGAGACGGTGGACGGTCGTGGACTCCTCCGACATGGCGGGAGTATCCCTCAGGCCGAGCAGGACCAGACCAGGCTGCCTCCCTTCGGCGTCGCCGCGCCCAGGCGGGCGGGTGCCACGCCGGCTCTAGCCCCCAAGCAATCTGGCCTTCTGCGACGCAAACTCATCATCCGTCAGGATCCCCTGGTCGTGCAGTTCACCGAGACGCGCCAGCAGACCGAGCGTCTCATCGGTGGGAGGGCCGGCCGTCGCCCCGCCAAGGGCGCCGGTCAGATCTGCCCCGCTGAGCATCGTCACGGCGGCCGGCGGTGTGACGTCGTCCGGCGCTTCATCCGGCGCCTCGGCACGGTCCTTTTCGGGATGCACGATCACGGGGACGCTCTGACCGACCAGTGAGTCCTCGGCGTGGGGGATCGGGAGCCACATCTCGATCTTCGTCTCGAAGGCGTTTCGACCGGGGAGTTCGATGCGCACATCGAGCTTGTACTTCCGTGCCGTTTCCGGTCGCCCCGCGGCCTGGTCGCCGTTCGTCCAGTAGGTCCCATGCTCCGCCAGCACACGGCCCGTCGACGGGATCCAGCCGGAGTGGTCTTTGTGCAGCAGACTCACTTCGGGCGATCCTAGTTCAGCGCGCGAGCCGCTGTCAACGGACACTCCTCGCTCGCAAGGGCAAGCCGCGGACGCCTCACCCCGCCGGAGGAATCGGGCTAGACTTTGAGTCGCGCATGGTGCGATCTCGCACGTCGGCTCGTCGTCTCCCTGCGGCGATCCTCGTCGTTCTGATCGCATTCGCCTGCACGGTGACGGCCCACGCCGCGACCCTCAGCTCAGCTCACTTTCACATCTATCAGCTCGAACCGGAGAACCCCTTCGTCGGCGGGCTGGTGATGCCACGGGGCGTCGCGGCGTCACCCGACGGCGAAGCCCTCTACGTCGCCGACTCGGGCCGCGGGTTCGTGCTCGAGATGACGAGCTACGGCTCATTCGTGCGGGCCCTCGGGGACAGCGGGGGACCCGGGCAGCTGCACGAACCGACGGGCATCGCCACCGACAGTGCCGGGAACGTGTATGTCGCCGACCAGGGCAGCGGGCGTGTCGTCAAGTACACCGCCTCGGGCGCCTTTCTCTCGGCCTATCCGGTCGCAGGGGCATTCGGCGTGGCGGTCTCACCGTCAGGTGAAATCTGGGTGCTCACACGCCTGCTCAACCTCGTCAAGCGTCTTTCCGCCACGGGTGCCTCGATCGGAACGTTTCAGGCCTGCCCCGTGAGCAGCTCCTCCGACGGCGTCAACACGCTCACCTGCGGCGTGCGGGCCATCGCCACCGATGCTCTGGGCCGCCCGTTGATCCTGCTCAACGAGCAGCTTCACTACGCCGAAGCGTGCAGCAAGCAGAGCTACTACACGCCGCCGGACCCCCCTGTCTCGGGGTGGGATGAGATCCAGCGCTACGACAAGAGCGGGAACCCGCTCGACGCGCTCGATGTACCCAACCTGCCACAGAGCTGTTACCAGGGCTTCGAGAAGAACGACGACATCAGCGGCGTCGCCGTCGACCCGACAAGCGGCTTTGACTATGTGACAAAACAGGGGGAAGCCGCGATCGGATACGCGTCGAACATCGGCAACTGGGCAAGGCTCGGCAGACCCCCGTTTCCCGAACAGACCTCGATCGTGACCGGCGACTTCACCGGGCTCGCCTTTGACTGCCACGGCAACCTCTACGTGACATCACCGTACGGGGGCGCACTGATCCGCTACGACAACCTGCAGCCCACCGTATGCCGGCAGACCCCGCCGCAGACGGTGCACCGGATCCCCTTCCAGAAAGTCAAGCTGTCCCCGCCGGCGCACCACGGCAAGAAGAGGCTGCTCGTCCAGCTCGGCTGCGGCGTCCCCTGCAGGGGACCGCTCGAGCTGCGCGCCGCCGGCGTCGTGATCGGCAAGGCCCGCGTCTCCCTGAGAGCCGGCACGACCAAGACGTTCTCGGTCTTCTCGCGGGTGCGCCTGCACAAAGGCCTGCGGGTAACGGCGCTCTTCAACGGACACGGGCTGCGGCCGAAAAGGGTCAGCGCAAGACTGCTTGCGCAGTCGAGCATCACGCTGCTGGCCCCGGCTCATCCGACCGTGGGCGCCCCTATGACGATCACCGGCCGGGTCCGACCGAGGCCCCGCGGGACACTCGTGCAGATCGCAGCCGTCGGCCCCGACGCCGAGGTGCTTGGCGCTCACGCGAAGACCGACGCCAGCGGGCGCTTCACGGCGATGCTCACGCTCGCCAGCGCCGGCCGCTGGGTCCTCTCGGGCGCAGTGGGACGGACCGCCGGGGCGCAGCCCGCCCAGGTCTCTCGAGGCGTGCTCGCGGGACCGCTGCCACAGCCTGTGAAGTCCTCGCCGCTGCTGCCGGCGGTCCAGCTCGGCTGCCCCACGGGCGCGCTCGCCTCTCAGGCGCTCCTCGTGACGGGCCAAGCCCCGCCGCTCAGCCTCGTGGATGCCACGATCACGCAGCCTGACGGGACGAGCCGGTCGATGATGCTCGCGAGCAATGCCGCGGGCGCTTTGTCGATACCCATCGCCGCGGATCAGCCAGGCGCCTGGCAGGTCCAGGCGAGCGTCATGTTCGGCGCATCGGCAACCTGCACGATCCCCGTCTCGCAGAAGGCGAGCGAGGTGCTGACGCTGGAATGCCCGGCGGGGAGCGTGCCGCTGATCCCAGCCACCGGCAAAGGGACTGCGAGCTTCACGGGGGACACCTCTCCGCCGCTCGGCGGGCAGCAGGTGACGGTGACGATCGAAACGAAAGCCGGATCACGCTCGGCCGGCGCAACGGTCCAACCCGACGGGAGCTTCACGGCGAACCTCGACGTCGACCTCACAGACGTCGGGCCGGGCAGCGCCTCGGCGAGCTACTCCGGCGACGCCTCACACCTTCAGGCGAGCTCGCCGGCATGCAAATTCAGCGTTGGAGAATGAGGCTGGCTCGCGCTCAACAAGTACCGCTACCGGGATTCGAAAGCTGCCTCCGGTGACTCTACAGAGCCATATTTCGCTTTCCAAAGCCAAGTCCGTACCGCTGGCAACCGCTCCAAACCGCTCCAAACCGACCCCGACCTGCACTCAAGACGTCGGCTAGTACTCGTCGGCCATAACGGCTTCAAGGTACTCAGCTCGCGCCTCGGCAAAGATGTTTTCGAACGCGGTTTCGACTCCATACTCGAACTGCCTGACCTCCATGTCGCCGCGGGCGCCTGACGACGCCGCGATGGAGCGGATTACGGCTGGGTACATGATGTCGAGGACGGGCACGAGGTTCCCGCGGTCGAACGCGTTGAGCGTGGCGAGCGCCTGCTTGCTGCCATGGCTGTCCGCCAGCCCGATCAAACCCATATATACCCTTGCGAATGTGACGATCCTCGCCATGTGCTCGACGCCATCGCGGTGCTCAATCGGGTCCTTCCCAGCCTCCAAGAACACGCTGGCCGCCCAATCGATCATGAACGCCGACTTCGACCTGTAGGCCGTGAACAGCGCATTGCCTCCGATCGGCGGCTGGGGAACATACGCGGCCGTTGCGGCCGCCGCTTCGGCTTCAAGATCGGCGAGGGAAGTCTCTGGCTCCTTTCTAGATTTGCTAAAGAGTCCCATGGGTCGCCCCGCTCAGTAGTTCTTGCCGTGGACGGGACACAGCCAGCCTTTTTCGTTGCAGCCGCTCTTGCAATGCGTGGTCGCGGTTCGGCCTTGACCCTTACACGACTCGCAGCGGATCATCTTCACCTGTTTGCCACACTTCGAGCAATGCCGATAATCGGTAACGGCCACTTCTTCCCCCTTCGCCCTTGAACGGTCGATAGCCGGTGCATTTGGCTATCTCGAATCGGCGATGGTACCGGGTTCGAGATAAGCGTCCAGCTTCGCCGCCACCTTCTCGTGCGAGTCGGGGAATAGGTGCCCATAGATGTTCTCCGTCGTCCGCGAGTCGCTGTGCCCGACCATCGCCGTCAGCTCTATGTCGTTCAGGCCAGCCTCGATCAGGTAGCTCGCCGCGCTGTGTCGCGCCTCGTACAACCCGATGGGCTCCAACGCATCCTCGCGCGTCTTGACCCACACTTCCCTCGGCGTGGCCTTCGGGTCGTCCTTGAGCGCCGGGTTCGGTACGGGCTTCCAGCCCCACGCCTTCCGCGCCCGTTCTCCCACCGTCGAAGACGTGAACGGGACGGTCGTGGTGCGGCCGAACACGAGGATGCAGGGCAGCTCGTGGTGGAGGGTGGCGGTGAGGGTCTTGTCCTCGCGGCCCTCGAAGTTCTCCTCGAAGGGGACGAGCCGTATCCGTCGCCAGATGGCGTCGTCGGCGCCGTCGACCTTGGGCCGGTGGTTGGTGACGAGGATGAGCTTGAACTGCGGGGTGTACTCGAAGTGCTCGCCGTAGAGGAACCGGGCGGCGATCGTGTCGCCTCCGGTGATCTCCTTGACGGTGGCCTCATCGAGGCGCTTCCCTTCGCCGGACTCGGAGGCTGTGACGAGGCGGGAGCCGCGGAGGCGGGCGAGTTCGTTGCCGGGGCCGTGGTCGCTCCTGGCCCGCATGAACGTGTCGAAGGGGGCGGTCATGGCGTAGTCGCCGAGGAGCCGCTTGAGGACGGTCAGGAGGGTGCTCTTGCCGTTGCAGCCGAACCCGTGGAGGACGGCGAGGGTCTGCTCGCGGGTGTCGCCGGTCAGGCAGTAGCCGACGAACCGCTGGACGTACTCGACCAGCTCGAGATCCCCGGCGAAGATCTCGGCCAGGAACCGTTCCCACCGTGGGCAACGCCCGGCCGGTCGAACGTGACGCCGGTCGTCATCGTGATCCGGTCGGCGGGCGCGTGGTCGCGCAGCTCCCCGGTGCGGAGGTCGATCGTGCCGTTCTGGGCGTTCAGCAGGAACAGGTCGAGGTCGAGGTCGAGGTCGCTCGGGCGGGCGGGCGACGATTGTGGCGTCGGACTCGGCGAGCTTGATCGCGGCGCGAAGGCGCGGCTCGGATTCGGAGAGCGCCGCCCACTTGACTGTCCGCTTGCGCTCGTCGTCGTCGTCGCAGCTCGCGGCGTCGTGGAGGATCGCTCGAGCGGTCAGCTTCGCGCGGCGCTGAACCTCCCCGGTGTCGTCACGCTCCCACCGCCCGGCCGCATAGACGTGCCAGCCGAGGCCGGGGACGTAGAGCAGGTCGCGGCCGTGTGCGGCGATCAGCCGCTCGGCGTTCCCGAGGTCGGTCAGCGGGAACGGGGCGATCCCTGCGGGGCCGTTGCCGTTCAACCCTGCGGCGTATGTGGAGGCCGCGGGCTTCATACCCGCGCCTCGTGTAGGACTACGTGCCGGGCTTCTCCCGGCTCGGGTTCACCTGGGCTATCGCCAGAGCGAGCAGACGACCGCCTCGATGCCCCGCGCACAGAGCGGCGACGGGAGCGGCCTTCGCAGCGTGCGCGCGCGCTGATGCCGACGCGCTGGTCGCGGCGCCGCGGACAGGACGGGTTGCATCGCAGGCGTCGATGCGAAGGTCGATGTGCCGTTCAGTCCCAGCCGTGGCCCAAGGGCTCGTGGTCGGGAGGCCGACCTGCACCCATCCGTCGAAGGAGCGGTTGGCTTCCAGTCGAGCGACCTTCGCCTCTGCCCGGTCGAGCTGTTTGCGACGGCGCGAGAGCTGCCGCCGCATCCGCTTGGTCGAGCGTTCCAGCTCCTCTTTGTCGGTCCACAGTCTCATCGGCGCCGATGTTGGGGGATCGATCGGGCGGATCATCATGTTGCACTTCTCGGAGAAAGCGAAACGTGGCTCGGCTTGATGAGAGCTGTGGTGAGCCGCAGACTGCTCTGCCGAAGCTAGCGGGCGCCCCGGACGGATTGTCCGACCTCGCCATGACTTGCACTCAAGCTTTCACTCAGGCCCCCTGAAACGCGAAACGCCCCGTAAAGACGGGGCGAATCAAGTACCGCTACCGGGATTCGAACCCGGGTTTCCGCCATGAGAGGGCGGCGTCCTAGTCCCCTGGACGATAGCGGCAGGTTGTCCGACCGATCGCAGGCTAGCAAAGCCCAGGATGGGTGACGGGCGCCGAAGGATGTCCTCCGGCGCCCGCCGCTACGGAGTCGGTGCGATATCTTCGCTGCTCCCCGCGCGGATGTGGCGGAATTGGTAGACGCGCACGGTTCAGGTCCGTGTCTGAGAAATCAGGTGGAGGTTCGAGTCCTCTCATCCGCATCGCTCAGCAAGCCAGGTACTCGGACTCAAAGCGCTCCGGCGGCGGCTGTCCCTCCGAGGCGCGCTACGCTGGCGAGAGATGACGGACGAGCCTGAGAGCACCCGAGCGGACGGTTCGCCGCCGCTCCGCCCCGGTGCTCGAGAGCAGGCGGAGATCAAGGAGATCGTCGCCGCCCTGCGTGAGCGGGGTGTGCTCACGCTCAGCGAGCTCAGAGAGATCTGCTGGGCGGATCGCTGGCCCGCGCGAGATTTCACAACGGCGCTCCGGCAGGCCGTCGCGAGCGGTGAGATCCGCCATCTGGGCGATGAGCGCTACGCGATCGCCAAGCCACCCCCACCGTCGGAGAGCCCCTGAGGGGTCCGACGACCTGGTCTCGGAGCTCCTCAGGCCGCCGCCCGATAGGTGGCGAACTGCGATGAGGCGACCACCGGTCGCCGGAACCGGCCCTTCAGGGGCCGGCCTTCAGCTCGATGCGCGAGTCGCCCCCGGCGGCGGTACGAGCGAGCACCTCCGCCCGTTGCTTGATTCCGACGAGCATCTTGCGCTCCATCAGCAGCGATGCGGGCTCCATTGGCAGCATCCCGATCCGCGCCGGGACAGTCGTCAGCCGAAAGCGATTTCGGCTCACCAGGCGGGTGCCGGCGGGCGTCTCCCTCAGCACGAATGACCAGACCCAGTTCCCGTCCAGCGTTCTCATCGCCAGAACGCGCTCGGTCTCGACCCGCTCGAAGCGCATCGTGTTGGAACCGAAGCTGATCTCTTCGCCGGCCTCCGGGTGCTGGAACTCGGGCAGGACCCGATCGGCGCTGTGCATGTCGAGGCCCAGGAGGTTCTCGATCCAGTCGTAGGTGTAGGCGCCTCCCCGCGGCGCCGGACCCATCTGGGCCAGCCATGGCCAGACCGCGCTCGGCGGGGCATCGATGTCGATGGCCCGCGTGGAGGTGCCGTTGGGGTTCTCGAGCAGCTCGTCACCTGGAAGGCGCTCTGCGGCCTCGGCCTCGGTGGCGCCCCAACGGAGGATCGGCCCACGCAGGAGCAGCCCGTAGAGAAGCGTGAGCCCGGCGGCGAGGGGAAGAGCGGTCCTGGGTCTGAGGGCCATGAGGACAGGCTGTCCAGCGATCGAGCCCTCGTCATCCGGGATAAGTACGCGGCGCAGCAGCGCCACCTAGACTCGCTGGGATGCAAGGCTCCCCCGACTGCTCCGACGCCCATGCGCCGGGCGGGGGAACCGCAGGCGCCTACTGGCCCAGGCCCTGGACCTCCGAGGACGGCGGCCCGATGCGCCGCTGCGCGGTCCAGGGTCTCCCCGGGCTGGGGCTGGCGAGCCGACGAGCGGCTCGAGGTGACCGCATCGATCGAAGCCTTCGCCACCGATGCGCTCGTCCTGCGCGACCCCGGTGAGCTGTATGCGCTGCGCCATGACATCCCGACCTTCGGCGGGCCCCGCTCGAAGCCGGTCGAAGCGTGGGTTGAGCGGCTCGACCCGATCACCCTGGATGTGCTGGCGAGTACTCCGCGCCTCCCCGGGGGAGTCTTCTGGCCGGGCGGCCTGGCGGCTCATCGCAAATGGCAGCCTGCACATGGTCTTCGGCCGCTGGGCCCACCGCCTCAGCTCCGACCTCGAGGTGCTTGCCTCTCACCGTCTGCCGGTCGCTCGTCCCCACAATTCGTTCGTCGTCCTCAATGGCGGAGAGCTGGTGATGAAGGACTGCGACGCGCCCGAGGGCCGGGAGCGCTCAACCGTCTCGGTCCTCGATCCCGAGACTCTGCTGCCGGTGGCTGCGCCCCTTCTGCTCCCCGAGCCATCGGTCGCTCGCCTGTCGAGCGACGGGGAGAGCGTCATCGCCGTGGGAACGACCGCCCTGATGCGCCTGCAGCCTCGACCGGGACAGGGGACGGCTGGAGATCGACGAGCAGTGGATGCCCTCCTACGGCCCGGCACCCGGGCGCAGCTACGGATGGGACCCCGTCATCACACCTGAACACATCCTCTGGATGGACAACGGGCGAAATGACACCGACCGCACGATGCTGGGGACGGGGCGCTCGCCCGACCCCCTCCGGCTCTGGTGGGCCAGGCGAGACGACCAGCAGGCTGTCCGCTCGGTCGAGATCAGCGGCCTGCCCCACGGAACCGAGTCCAACCCTCCCGCCTGGGATCCGGCCGAGGGTGTCGTGATCGCCTATGACGCGGGCAACGCCGTCCTGCGCGCCTGGCGACTCGTCGGCGATCAGCTCGAGCCGCTCTGGCGGCGTGACGGGTTCGCCCATGCGGGGCACCCCGTCCTCTACCCCGGGACCCGCGAGCTGATCGTCGAGGACTGGGTCGATGCCGCTGTCCTGAGGCGCCCGGCCATCAGGCGGGCCTCGCGTCGAGGAGTTCAGATGCTCGCCCACTCAGCCTTCGCACGGCGGGCTTCCCTGCGCACCGGCAGCGACCGGCTGGTCGTACTCGACCTCGACACCGGGGAGGACAAGGCCCGTGTGCCGATCCCCTCCCCCACCCAGGGCTACCTGTTCCCAGCCCCGGGGTTCGGCCGCGACTTCTACTACCAGTCCCTCACCACCATCGCCCGCGTCGCCGTCCATGGCTCACCGGCCCCCTGAGCAGCCGGGCCGTGGCCGGATGCTCGGGCGGCGTGGTGCGACGCCGCCGCGCCGCGGCACGCCAAGATGAGGGTCCCCCCGATGAAGACCGCCCACAGAAGCCCCCGCCGTCGAGGCTCCCCGCGGCGAATCCGGATCACGCCGGCCGTCCTCCTGCTCGGCCTGCTCCTCTGCGCTTCCACCGCGATCGCCGCCGAACCACCGACCGAACCCGGCCCGCCGCCGGTCCCCGTGGCGGTCACGATCAGCCGATCCGCCCCCGGCCGGCCGGTACCGGCTCGTTTCCTGGGTCTGTCCTTCGAGGTCGCGGCCCTGGCCGAGCTCGCCAAGGACGGATCGAAGGGCAACCTGGTGGGACTGCTCCGCTCGCTGGGTCCGGGGATGCTGCGCTTCGGTGGCGTCACGGCCGACCAGAATGTCGCCTGGAGCGACCCGGCCACCCCACGCCCGCCGTGGGCATCGAGCGTCATCGGCCCAGCCGACATGAAGGCCCTCGGGCGACTCGCCAGGCGCAGCGGCTGGAGTGTCCTGTTGACCGTCGGGATGGCCCATTACGACCCCGAAGCGGCCGCGCGTGAGGTCGCCTCCGCCCACGCCGCCCTGGGGCCCTACCTGGCGGCCGTGGAGATCGGCAACGAGCCCGACTCCTACGGCCGCCACGGCTTCCGCGAAGGTCCCTGGGGCTCGCAGGGCTACCAGGAACAGGTCGCCGACTACCGTCGAGGCGATCGGACGACTGACTCACGGCGTGAAGATCGCCGGCCCGGACGTCTCGGGCTCGGGGATCTTCCCCGACTGGGGCTTCACCGAGGCTCTCGGCCAGACCCCGGCGCTGCTGACGGGCCACCACTACCCGCTCGGCTGCGCCAAGGTCCCGCCGCCCTCGATCGAGCAGCTGCTCAGCCCCCCCATCAGGGGACTCGAGGCGCGCTCGCTGGCCACCTACCTGAGGGTCTCCAGGGCGCACCGGACTGCCCTTCCGGATGGATGAGACCAACTCCGTCTCCTGCGGCGGTGTTCCGGGGATCAGCAACACCTTCGCCTCGGCACTCTGGGCGAGCGCCTACATAACGCAGGCGATGGCCGCGGGAACCGTCGGGGTGAACCTGCAGGGCAACCCGAACAACTGCCCCGGCTACACGCCGATCTGCGCCACCGACCCACAGGCCGCCTCGCAGGCGGGCACCTGACGGCCCGCCCCGACTGGTATGCCCTGCAGCTGACCCACTCGCTGATCGGAGCCCGTCCCTTGCAGAGCGGATCGCCTCGCCGCCCGCCCCGGCGACGCCACCGAACCTGGTCGTGGCGGCCTTCTGGGCACCGGGGCACCTGATGAAGCTCGTGCTCGTCGATGACGAACCGCCCGGAACGCCCCCCCTGTCTCTGCAGCTCGGCGTCGGTCCGGGGCTCACCCGCGGGCAGGTTCTGCGGCTCACGGCGCCCTCCCCCCAGGCAACCGTCCGGGGTCGAGCTGGGTGGCCATGTCGTCTCGGCGGACGGCTCGCTCCGCTACGCCGGTACATGTCGAGCGGGCCGGCCTGCAGGACGGAGAGCTGAGCATCAGCATCGCCTCTAGCTCGGCGGCGCTCGTCACGCTCGAACCGCCCGCCCCCCGTAGACGTCACCGCCGCCCCCACTAGAACGAGAGCGCTCGAAGGCGATCGTCCGGTCGCGCCCGGCCCGCTTGGCCCGGTAGAGCGCTTCGTCGGCATGGCGCTGAAGCTCGAGCAGGTCCGGGACGGCCCCTCCGGCGTCGATACCGACGCTGACCCTGACGACCGGCATGCCGGGCGCGTGGACCGCCGCGAGGCTCTCCCGGACGCGCTCGGCGAACGAATGTGCAGCCCCCAGGTCTGATCCGGCGAGCAGAACGACGAACTCCTCGCCGCCATAACGGGCGACGACATCGGTCTCGCGCGCCTGGCGCTCGATGATCCGTCCTGTACGTGCCAGGACGCGGTCGCCCACGTCGTGCCCGCAATCGTCGTTGACCCGCTTGAAGTGATCGATGTCGAACATCGCCAGGGCCATCGGCCTCCCCTCTCGCTTGGCCAACGCCAGGGCGAGCTGCAGCCCGCTCTTCAAAACCACGACGGTTGAGCAGTCCCGTCAGCGAGTCGACCCTCGCCGCATCCGCCAGGCGCCCAACCAGCAGGTCGTTGCTCTCGGCCAGACGGACGATGACCAGCGCGACCGTACAGACGGGAATCATCACCTCAAACCAGCGCCCCGCATAGCCGCGTCCCGGCGGAAGCTCCGCCAGCACAACAGCCTGGGCGATGGCGATCGTCCCGACGATCCCGATCGCTCCCCGACGGCCCAGGAAGAAGGAGCTCCAGACGACCGGCCAGACGTAGAGAACCGCCGCGTCGCCCGTCTGTGGAGCCCCGATCAGGGCCTGGGCGATCATCACCACCCCGATCGGCCCGACAACCGCGAGCCACCGCGTTCCCAGGCGCGGGCCGAAGCGCGCCAGCGCCCCCGCGAGCGCCACCGCGAGCAGCACCGAAACCCAGTCCGTCGGGGGGTCACCGGGCAGGGAGCCGGTGATCACTTCGTCGAGGGCGGCACCGCCATACATCGCCGCAGCCGTATAGGCCATCAGCGCGTTGTTCGACGTAAGGCTCTCAGTGGAGCGGCTCACATCTGACTTATCGGCGCCGCGAACCCACAACAAGAGGGCGAAAGCCGGCTCTCAGCCCTCGATTCCCTGCTCTTCAGCGGCGCAGCGTGAAGGCCCGGGCGCCGCTCGTCAGGGCCTAGCTATTCCCGGCTCCGCCGCCGGTCTGGAGCATGACGCCCTCTTCCTCCAGGCGCGGAACGCCGCCGTCCGTGACATGGATCACGCGCTTGGCGCCGAACAGCTTCAGCAGGCTCGCTGCCGTCGCGGCACGCACCCCGACGGCGCATATCACCGCTATCGGCAGCTCCGGGTCAAGGCCCTCGGGGATCGCTTTGATGTCGTGCCAGGGCATGAAGATCGAGCCCGGCACATGCCCGGCGTTCCACTCGTTGAGCTCGCGCACATCGAGCAGCTGCAGATCGCTTTCCTCGCCCAGGCGCTCGGACAGCTCCGCGGCCGGCAGCCGCTCGGTCTGGGTCGCCGGATGGCGTTCCTGGCGCCAGTTGGTCATTCCTCCGGCCAGCAGCCCCGCGACGTTCCGCACACCGACGGACAGGGCGAGGCGCGCCGCCCGACGGCCGTCCGCGTCGTCACGCCCGATGAAGACGATCTCACGATCGTGATCGGCGATCCAGGCGAGCTTCGATCCGAAGCCGGAGCTGAAGGACGGGATGCAGATCGAGCCGTGGATGTGGACGTCGTCGAACTGTAGATCCGTCCGCACGTCGATCAGCAGAGCGCCATCGTCGCGCTTGAGCTGGACCTGGTGGGGATAGAGGGCCGGCACCTCGACCCCGCTCGTCAGCAGCGGCCCCCTGTTGAGTGCGACGATCTTCTCGAAGTTGGGCGGCTGGGGCCCCAGCTTCGCGATCGACTCGGCGATGAACTGCTCCTCGTCATCGATCGCCAGCGTCTGGTTGTGCCGGCGCTCGTAGCCGATCGTGGAGCAGATCTTCATGTTCATCCCCGCCCCCCCGCACATCGAGCCACCCAGGTGAGCCGGCCAGAGCTCGCAGTCATCGGGCAGTGACAACAGCCTGTCGTGAACCGAGCGGAAGATCTGCCGGGCGCCCTCGGAGCGCTCGATCGCAAGATCGGTCCGAGCCACGTCGCCGACGAAAAGGCTGTCCCCGCTCAGCACCGCCCACGGCTCGCTGCCGCGAGCCGTGTCGATCAGGAGGAAGGCCGTGTGCTCCGGCCTGTGCCCGGGGGTATGCGCCGCGCGCACCAGCAGGGCGCCGAGCTGCAGCTCCCAGCCGTCGTCGAACGGCTCGTGCTCGTAGCTCGGCTCAGCGAGGCGGTGGACGTGGATCCTTGCGCCCGTCGCCGCTACCAGGCGTCCGTGGCCGGATACGTGATCGGCATGGTTGTGGGTCTCCAGGATGTGCTCGATCGCCACCCCTCGGTAGCGGGCCAGCTCGAGGTACTGGTCGATCTCATAGCGGGGGTCGACGACCGCCGCGACCCCGGCACGCTCGTCCCCGATCAGGTAGGAGGCGCAGCCGAGGTCGTCATGCGTGATTTGGCGGAAGAGCATGCATGCATGATGCCTCAATGAGGCTGGGGCACGATCCTGATGTAGGGCTTCGGTGATTTCCAGCCGTCGGGATAGGTCGCTTTTGCCTCCTCGTCGGAGACCGACCCGGAGATGATCACGTCCTCGCCGTTCTTCCAGTTGACGGGCGTCGCGACCTTGTGCTTGGCGGTCAGCTGCAGCGAGTCGATCACCCGCAGAACCTCGTCGAAGTTCCGGCCGGTCGTCATCGGGTAGATGAGGATCAGCTTGATCTTCTTGTCCGGGCCGATCACGAAGACGTTTCGAACGGTCTGGTTGTCCGCCGGCGTGCGCGCGTCGGAGTCGCCCTCGACGCCGCCCGGAAGCATCCCGTAGAGCTTGGAGATGCTGAAGTCTCCGTCGCCGATGATCGGGTAGTTGGGAGCCTGGCCCTGCGTCTCCTCGATGTCCTTCGCCCACTCGGCGTGCTTGCCGGTCCGGTCGACGGACAGACCGATGATCTTCACGTTGCGCCGATCGAACTCGGGCTTGATCTTGGCCATGTAGCCCAGCTCGGTCGTGCAGACCGGCGTGAAGTCCTTCGGGTGCGAGAAGAGGACCCCCCAGGAGTCTCCCAGCCACTCATGGAAGTGGATCGGGCCCTCGCTGGTGTCCGCCTCGAAGTCGGGGGCCGTATCGCCCAGCTGCAAACTCATAGAGCGTGTCCTTTCAGTATGTCGGTGTGGGTGTCAAGTTCTCTCCCGGCCCAGATGTCGTTGCAACGCTCGCATACCTCGGCCGGCACGAGCCCGGCCCGCATCGCCACAGCGAAGACCTTGCAGCCCAGGCACAGGCCGAAGGCCGACTCCAGGAAGGCGGCCAGAATCAGCGCTCCGAGAACGGCGTCCGCCACGAGCGTCTCACCGAAGCCCAGCGCCAGCACGGCCGCACTGAGAGAGAAGAGGACACCGATGGCCTGCGCGAATCGCTTGGGGGGTCCCGCGACGGGTTTCGCCGCGAGGCCCAGGCGCGGCGTCACGACCCGGGTGGCGAACTGCCCGAGGGGACTCAGGGTGGGGCCTGTCAGGACCCGCGCCAGGAAGCCGTAGGCGAGGAGGACCCGGAGCAGCGGCGAGTCCAGCACGATCGTCGCGAGGCTCAGCGCAATCACTCCGCCGGCCACGACGCGCGCCGAGACCTCGTTGACGGGGTCGGGGAATGAGAACAGGCTCTTCAGCATTCCCGGGCGGGCCGGGATGGAATGTATGTCGGTTGTCGTGACTGCCATTTCCTGGATTCGGATCGGGATTCGGGGGTTTCGTGGTAAGTATCGCACTTCCGAACTTGCTCACTGGTCTTGTTGGCTATATGCGATAGAACGCACCGCGCCACCCCCGGACAATGCGGGGAGGAGCAGGCCGGCCGGATCGCCCCTCCCAGCCCAGGCAGAACGTGAAAGAGCCACCGCCCCTGGGGCCGGTGGCTCTTTCCGCAAATGGTGACCGGGCCCGGGGGGCCGGTCCGGTGAAGCCTTGTTAGCGACCGCCCTCGCGGCGCTGGCGGCGCTGCACGGCGACGATCGAGAAGCCCGCTCCCATCAGGAGCAGACCGAGTCCGAAGCTCCAGCGCAGGTCGAAGCCCGTGTAGGGCAGCGTCTTCGTGGTCGCTTCCGGCTCGCTCGTGGTCGTGGGAGTCGTTTCGGCGGACGGACTCGCCGCGGGTTCTTCGGCTTCTTTCGAAGGCGACGTGCCCGTTTTCGGTTTGTTCGGTTCCTGGTTGTAACCGGAGCTGGTGTTCGATTCTTCGGCGGCCAGCGCGGATCCCGGCGCCAGCAGCGCCATGCACAGCAAGAGAATCATCGGGAGTAGTGTCAGCCTGCGCATCGCGCGGGATCCTTTCCTGTTTGACGCTGCAAGTACTGTCCGTGGCCTGCTCGAGGCCATGACGTCGGTCCGAGTCATGCCAACCTCCGTTTGGTGGGTGTGATGAGCGTTTCGGCCCCTCATGGGGCCTCCTTTATTGCCGGTCGCGGCGCTTCAAGTCGCAATGCTCTGCCTTTGGTTCGGCGTAGACGGGCTGGCGCCTGCCTCCACGGGGCAAAGGTCTATCAGCCCCGGCGGTCGAGAAACACGCACCCAGCGGGTTTTTGCCCCCAAAATGCGGGTCAAACAGAGCTCAGGAAACCTTGACACGCCCCTCCAGACGGTCTTCGGCGAGCTGACCCCTGAGAACCTTCTTGTCAAACTTACCCACGCTCGTCTTGGGAATCTCCTCGACGAAGGCGAACTCGTCGGGTAGCCAGAAGCGGGCCACCCTGGTGCTGAGGTGGTCGACCAGCTCGGCCGGCGTCACCTCCGCCTCACCACGCAGGACGACACAGCAGAGCGGGCGCTCGGCCCAGCGCTCGTCGGGCTTGGCGATCACCGCGGCCTCCACGACGTCAGGGTGGGACATGAGCTCGTTCTCGAGCTCGACGGAGGAGATCCACTCACCACCGGACTTGATGACGTCCTTCGAGCGGTCTGTGATCTGCACGAAGGCGCCGGCGTCGACGGAGGCGATGTCACCCGTACGCAGCCATCCGTCGTCGAACTTCTCTCCGCCCTTCTCCTCGCGGAAGTAGCCCGCGGCGATCCACGGCCCGCGAACCTCGATCTCACCGGTGGAAGAGCCATCCCAGGAAACGGTCTTCCCGTCGTCGCCCATCAGGCGCAGCTCGACCCATGGCAGCGGCCGGCCCTGCTTCGCCCGGGCGTCCCAATAGGCGTCGTCCATCTCGCCCTCATCCGGCCGCGAGAACGTCGCGACGGGGCTCGTCTCGGTCATTCCCCAGGCCTGAAAGATGCGAACCCCGTGGCGCTCTTCGAAGTCCTTCATGAGCTGTCTCGGGACGGCCGAGCCTCCACAGGTCGCGTTCGTCAGCGAGGAGAGGTCGACGTCGGGGTGCGCGTCCGCGTAGCGCAGCAGATCGCTGAAGATCGTCGGTACGCAGCCCATCAGGGTCGGGCGCTCCGCGGCGATCAGGCCGGCCAGCGGCTCAGCGCCCAGGAACCGGTCGGGTAGAAGCAGGTCCGAGCCGGCCAGGGCAGCCCCGTGGGGAAGCCCCCAGGCGTTGGCGTGGAACATCGGCACGACCGCCAGCACCCTGTCGGAGCGGCTCAGCCCCAGACCGTCCTTGAACATCGTCGCCGTCGAGTGGAGGCTGATCGAGCGGTGGGAGTAGAGGACGCCCTTGGGGTTCCCCGTCGTGCCGCTCGTGTAACAAAGGGCTGCCGCCTGACGCTCATCCAACTCGGGATAGTCGAAGTCGCCCGAGCCGGCCTGCTCGAGGAGCTCCTCGTAGCGCAGCGCGTTGGGCAGGCTCCCCACGTCACCGTCGCCCATGACGATGTATGCCTCGACCGTCTTGAAGCTGGGCGCCAGCTTCTCGAGGATCGGCACGAGCGAGTCGTCGACGAAGATGACTCGGTCCTCGGCGTGATTGGCGATGTAGGTCAGCTGCTCTTCGAAGAGGCGGATGTTGAGCGTGTGAAGGACGGCGCCTACACAGGGGATAGCGAAGTAGAGCTCGAGGTGGCGCTGGTTGTTCCAGGCGAACGTCCCGACGCGGTCGCCCTGGTTGATCCCGAGGGTGCCGAGTGCCCTTGCGAGACGATCGACCCGGTCGGCGACCTCCGCGAAGGTGGCTCGCTGCACGACGCCCGGGTCGGTCAGGGTCGCGACCGTGGCGTCGGGGCGGTTGGCACGCAAGGCGCGGCGGATGTGGTGCAACGTGAGCGGAAAGTCGTCCTGCATCAACGACGGCAGCATCTGCGTCATCCCCTGAAAACCCCCTCTGTGTCGTTCAGCTCGGCGCCCTCCTCGGCTGCAACCGGGCGAGCCAGGTCATCGTAGATCCCCCGGGTGCGCTGGGCGATGTCGTCCCAGTCGAATCGCAGCACGTGCTCGGAGGCTTCCGCGACGAGCCGGTCCCGAAGCTCGTCGTCGATCAGCAGCCGTTCGATCATCACGCCGAGATGCTCGGCGTCCCCGCCGTTGAACCGCAGCCCGACGCGCTCGCCCATCGGGACGACCTCACGAAGGCCGCCGGTGTCGGCGACGATGCATGGGCAGCCTGAGGCCATGGCCTCGAGTGCAACGAGCCCGAAGGGCTCATAGATGGAGGGCACCACGCAGAGATCGGCGATCCGGTAGAGCGAATGCAGCACGTCATCCCCGATCCAGCCGAGGAAGGTGCCGTGGCCGGAGAGCCCCAGCCGCTCGGCCTGCGCCCTCAGCTCGGCCTCGTGGGTGCCGCTGCCGGCGACGAGGAAACGGACGTTCCCGACCCGCTCGATCAGGTCAGGAAGGGCATCCAGTGCCAGCTGGAAGCCCTTCTCGTAGACCAGCCGTCCCACCAGCAGGACCAGCTTCTCCTGCGGCTGAGCGAACTCGGCGCGGAGCGTGTGGAGGTCCGCCACCGGGCGCAGGTCATTGGGGTCGACCCCGTTGGGTATCACCGTGACCCGCTCCTCGTCGAGATCGAAGATGTCCGCCACGTGCCCCCGCATGTAGTAGGAGCAGACGATGACCCGGTCGGCGCGGTGCGCCATCTGGCGCTCGACGGCGTGGATGTGCGACTGTGGCGGATCGGCCACCCAACCCTGGTGCCGGCCGTGCTCGGTCGCGTGGATGGTCGTGACGTAGGGGATCTCCAGCTTCCCCGCGAGCTCGGCTGAGGCCTTCGCGACGAGCCAGTCATGCCCGTGGATCAGGTCATAGCTGTGTTCCCTCGCCAGCGCTTCACCGGCCGCCACCATGTCGGCGTTCATCTGCTCGACCCAGGCAACGAAGCGGTCCAGATCCCGTGGCCAGCCGGGCTCCCGGACGCGGTGGACCTCGACGCCTCCGAGCGGCCCGCGCCACGCGCCCTCCCCCTCGGCCCCTTCGACGAGACCCCTCGTGAGAACATCGACCCCCAGGCCCTGGCGGGCCAGCGCCTCGGCGAGCTTGCGCACGTGGCGTGCGAGACCGCCCTCGATCACGGGTGGGTACTCCCAGGAGAGGATGAGCACGCGGTCGCTCATGCAATGACCCTACCGAGGCGAGGCGGCCAGCCTGGTTGAGCGATGATTGCCGGATGACCGAGGCGACCCCGCGCTTCTTCTTCGGCGCCATGTCCCCCTATTCGTGGTTCTCGGCCGAGCGGATCGATCGCCTCCTCCCGGGCACGCGCTGGAGCGGTGTCCTGGCGGGCGGGATCTTCAAGGCCAACGACCGAGTCTCGTGGGGCCTGACCGATCGCCGAGAGGCGGGGATCGCCGACTGCGACGCGAGGGCTGCACTGCATGGCCTCGGGCCGATCCGCTGGCCGGAGCCATGGCCCACGAGCGACCTGCTGGTGGCCCGCGGGATGACCTATGCCGACACGGCCGGGCTGCTGAAGCGCTTCTCGCTCGCAGCGATGAGACTTGCCTTTCTCGAGGGCGCTGACCTCGGGACGCGCGATGCCGTCCTCGAGGCCGGGCGGCGGTCCGGCCTCGAGCCGGCCGAGCTCGACGGGGCACTCGACTCCGATCAGGTCAAGCAGCGCCTGCGGGGCGTCACGGACGAAGCGCTGGGGCTTGGCGTCTTCGGCGTGCCCAGCGTCGTCCTCGGCGGGAAGCTCTACTGGGGCGACGACCAACTGGACCGGGCGGCGGCCGACCGGGCGGCGATGCCCGGCGCCTGAGCGAAGCTCACGTGCCCTGCGGATCGGAGGCTGTGCCCAGGTCGATCTCCAGCTGGCGCGGCGACGGCCGAAGCGGCTCAGCCGTCTGGCGGGGGCGCCCACGCTTGGACCAGTGACCGATCACCTCTCGACTGCGGCAGCTGTAGTAGTTGATCCGCCGGTCCGTCGGCTGAAGCGCGAGGCCACCCGGCGCCTGACCGGTGACGACCGCATGGAAGCGACGGCCTTTGTGGTCGACCTCGACGATGTCCCCGGTCTGGATTCCCTCGAGTCTCATGGGCCCCAACTCCAGCAGGATCCGGCGGCGGACGCGACCTGGGCGCATGGCCGCCGGTGGAACTGGGAGGCGAAGGGCTCCCCCGAGTGCGTAGCCTTGCCTCTCGTGCGCTGGCTCGTGGACGGGATGAACGTGATCGGGACCAGACCCGACGCCTGGTGGAAGGATCGCCATGGTGCGATGGTCCGGCTGGTCGACATGCTCGAGCGCTGGGCGGCGGTCAACGGGGAGGACGTGACGGTCGTCTTCGAGCAGCCCCCCTCCCCGCCGATCCGCTCCACGGTGATCGAGGTGGCCCACGCGCCGAGACCGCGGCGGGACTCGGCCGATGACGAGATCGTCAGACTGCTGATGGCGATGCCCGAGCCCGGGCGTGTCCGGGTCGTCACCTCCGACCACTGGCTGGGCGACCGCGTCCGCGTGGCGGGGGCGACGGTAGAGGCGTCGGGCGCCTTCCGGGCCTGGATCGAAGAGCCATGACCACCCCAACCACCCGCTACGCGCGAAGCGGCGAGACGACGATCGCCTACCAGGTGAGCGGCGAGGGCGGCCTGGACCTGTTGTTCCTGACCGGTTGGATAACCCAGATCGAGCATCTCTGGGAGGAGCCCGCCAACCGGCGCTTCCTCGAGCGCCTGTCGTCCTTCGGGCGGCTGATCCTCTTCGACAGCCGTGGCACGGGCCTCTCCGAGCGCCTGCTCGAGGAGTACACGGTGGAGCAGGAGACCAAGGACGCCCTGGCCGTGCTCGATGCCGCCGGCAGCGAACGGGCCGCCGTCATCACCTACGCCCAGGGCGGACTGGTGGGGGCTCAGCTGGCAGCGGACCATCCCGGGCGGATCGGCGCCCTGATCATGTACGCCTCCCTCGCCAGGACCTCCTGGGCCCCGGACTACCACTGGGCCATGCCACTGGCCGAGCGCCAGGCGCTGAGCGAGGAGAACATCGCCTCCTGGGGGGAGGACAAAGGCGAGGCGATGAAGCTCTGGGCCCCCTCCATGGCGGACAACCCCGGCCTCGTGGCCTGGTTCGAGCGGATGCAGCGGCTTGCCGCGAGCCCCGCCGAGGCGAGGGTCATCGCGCGCGCGATGATCGACCTGGACGTGCGTGAGGTGCTGCCCCGGATCCGCGTACCCACCCTGGTGATGCACCGTCCGAAAGAGCGGGTCTGGGACGTCCGCCACTCCCGCTATCTGGCGGAGAACATCTCGGGTGCCCGTTACGTCGAGCTGGCCGGGATCGACTCGTTCCCCTTCGTGGGCGACAGCGACGCAATCGTCGAGGAGATCGAGGAGTTCCTCACCGGCGTGCGGCGCGGAGGGGAATTCGCGCGGGCGCTCCTGACGGTCATGTTCACCGACATCGTCGAGGCGACGGCGCACGCAGCCGAGCTGGGCGACGGAGGCTGGCGAGATCTGCTGGCACGCCACGACGAACAGGTTCGCCGCCAGCTCGAGCGCTTCGACGGGCGCGAGGTGAAGACCGTCGGAGACGGCTTCCTCGCAACCTTCGACGGCCCCCCGTCACGTGCTCTGCGTTGCGCTCTGGCGATCACGGACGCCGCCAGGGCGCTTGGGATCGAGGTACGGATCGGGATTCACACGGGTGAGTGCGAGCTGATCGGGGAAGATGTGGGCGGGATGGCGGTCCATATCGCCTCGCGGGTCGGCGGGCTTGCCTCCGCAGGCGAGGTGCTCGTCTCCGGAACCGTCTTCGGGACCGTTGTCGGCGGTCCCTTCGGCTTCGAGGACCGCGGCCTGCACAACCTCAAGGGCGTCCCCGGGCGTTGGCCGCTGTTCTCGCTCAGCGCTGAGGGTCCCGCCCCCAGGGCGATCGAGGAGCGAGCCGCGGAGGCTTCCCCGTGAGGCGCCGGCCGGGCGCCCACCGCCTCAGCGCCGCGGGCGGCGCGATGGTCTTCGTCCTCGGTGCAGCCGTGATCGTCCTGTTGCTCGGCCCTCATCACGACGAAGCCCCGGCGTTGATCGTGATCGCCGTCGTCCTTGCGATGGTCCTCCTCGGCTGGTGGCGTGAGCGCGCGGCACATGCCGAGCGTCGAGCCGGGTCCGAGGACTGACCGGCGGGAGGAGCCCTCAATCAGATCGGCGAGGGAGCCTCGAGCAGCTCCTGAGGGGCCAGCAGGACCGAGCAGGGCCCCTGATGGATCACCCGGCGGCTCACACTCCCGAGCGCCCGCGGGCCCTTGAGCCTGCGGCTGCTCATGACGATCAGCCCGACCTTTTCGGCGGTCGCGGTATCGACGATCTTGCTGTGGGCTCGCCCGGCCCCCATCACGAGCTCGGACCGCCCGTCCATCAGCGCCGCGAGCATCTCAGCCTGGCGCTCGACCTCCTCGCGTCTGGTGTGAGGTTCCAGGCCCGTGGCATGCAGCACGATCACCTTCGCCCCTCTGTCCCGGGCAAGCCTGCCCGCGAGCAGGACGAGCTGCTCGGACCCTGGATGCCCGTCGCTCGCCACGAGGACCGGACGCGAGGCGTCGGGAGCCCCATCCGTGTGACGGGCGATCAACAGGGGGGTTGTGAATGAGCTCTCGGCGGCAACCGCCACGCCACCGGAGAACATCGCCCCGAACCAAGATGTCGTGGGGGCGCCCATCGCCAGCAGGTCCCGGTCGACGGCCCAGTCCAGCACCACCTCCGAGGGCGGGCTCTCAGGATCCACGTCGATCGTGCTGTCGACTCCTGCCGCTTCAGCGATGCCCGCGGCGTGGTGAAGCATCGATTCGACCCGCAGAGGCCCAATCGCGGGACCTCGGTAGGACCCCTCGGCCTCGTAGGAGGTGACGGCAAGCAGGGTGAGACGGCCGTCTGGCCCCGCCAGCGCTGCGGCCTGCTCGACGGCCGCGTAGCTGTCAGGCGTGCCATCGACGGCGCAGAGCACCCGCGGGAAGCGGATCCGCTCATCGAGGTCCGACCACCTCATCGACATCTCCGTCCTGTTCTCCGCCATGGAGGCAGACTAAGGCCCGCCGGGGAGCCCGGGAATCCGTGATTCCCCACCCGCCGCTCCGGGAAACCACCGGATCCGCGGGCGGCCTGACCCGCCGTGGAGCTTCCAATAAGTACTGCCTATGCCAACAGGTCGAACTTGTATTGGACTCGGGAGCCGGCCCGGTGGAGACTCCCTACCTCGGCGCGCGGTCTCGCGCGCTTTTGACGGAGGGGCCAATGCTGAGATCTCGCAACTCAGGCCGCGGTGAAGACATGACGCGACCGAGCTCATTCCATGAGGACGCCACTCTTCGCCTCACGAGGCGGTGTGGACGCTGCGGGCGGCTGAGCGCCCTGACTCCTCGAAACCTGGAGGGGAGCAACGTTCTCCCTGCACCCCTCCTGTCGCGCCCGGATCCGTCCCCTCCAAGGGTCCGAGCGTGTTGTGGGGGGCGCAGGGGCGCGACGGATCGTGTCCCTGCGCATCCCGTCCCCCCGGCCGGCGAACCGGCCGCGGCCAACTTTCAACAGCTTCGAAGTGATCGTCTAGATCAGCTTCGATCACCGAGGCCTGACGGACGGGGAGCCGGGGGGGGCTCCGCTGCTCCCCGTCCGTTGGCCCGGTGCAATATAGGCGGCGCACGCACCCGAACGCGCTGGTCGAAGGCGCCGCAGGTCGCGTTCCGCCGCCCGGGCCGGCGCTCGATGCGGTAGCCGGCGGCGGCGATCGTTTCTGCGGATCGCGCGCTTCGAAGTCCGCGGAAGAGATGCCAGCTACACTCCGCGGAAATACCCCCGATGAGCCGACGACGGTAGTCAATTCTCGGAGGACAGCAGGCCTAACAGAGGAGGAGCCTTGAGCAGCGAGGAGTTGGAGCTGGGCCCGGTTGACATCGTCGTGATTGGCTTCCCTGCGGACGCGCCGCGAACCGGCGAGGCGATCCCGATGTTCGTGGACCTCGTGGACCGCGGGATCATCAGGGTCATCGATGTGCTCGTCGTCCAGAAGGACGCCAGCGGCACCGTCTCGGGCATCGAGATCGCCGATCTCGACGGTGACGGCGCGGGCGACCTGGTCGTTTTCGAAGGGGCACGCACGGGGCTGCTCGGCGACGAGGACGCCGGCCTGGCCGGCGAGGCCCTCGACCCAGGCGAGGCGGCCGTGCTGATCTGTTTCGAGAACACCTGGGCCGGACCCTTCGCCGCGGCTGTGCGCCGCAACGGGGGCCGGCTGTTGGATTTCCAGCGGGTCCCAACTCAGGAGATCATCGCCGCTGTTCAAGCCCTCGACGCCGCCTAGTCGGCGTCCAAGAGTAGAAAGAGAGACCACCATGCCACTACTTCGCCGCGTTGCCCGCGTAGCCGCCGTCGGCGCTGTCGCCGGGGGCACAGCCAATGCTGTCCAGCATCGTCAGCAGGGCCGGTGGGCCCGGCAGGAAGAAGAACAGCGGGCCGCCCAGGAACAGCAGCAGATGGCCGCCGCGCCACCCCCGCCGGAAGAGAACCCGATGGAGAAGCTCAAGGAACTCGGTCAGCTACACGAGTCGGGCGTCCTCACCGACGAGGAGTTCGCAGCCGCGAAGGCAAAAGTCCTCAACGCCTAGACATCCCAAAAGGGCCGACGACGACTACCTGACCGCTCTCGCGCGGACTGTAGGCCCACATATACCGCCTGGCCGGGTCCTCCTGGCTAGGCTCGTGGCCCAGACGTGCGGCCCAGCAACGACCCCAGCGCCACCGCCCCGGTGAGCCCGCCTGCCCGTGTCCTCCCCACACCCGACTCGCTCGGGGTGGTGGCGGACGCCCTCGCCCGTGCCGAGGAGACCCTCGAACTGGCTTCGCGGCACCTCGATCCCTCGCTCGTCGATGTTCTGCGGATTCTCGGCTTCGACAAGCAGTACGAATCCGCGCAGGGGTCCTACCTGTACGACGCGGCCGGGCGGGCGTACCTCGACTTCCACACCGGCGAGGGCTTCGCAAGCCTCGGACATAACCACCCGGATGTGCGCGAGACCCTGCAGGCGACGCTGAACGCGGACCTCGTGGACGGCGTGCAGCTGCACTACTCGCCGCTCGCGGGGATGCTCGCCGAGGCGCTCTCGGCACGCCTTCCCGCCGGCCTCGAGGCCCTGTTCTTCGCCAGCAGCGGCGCCGAGGCCGTCGACTCGGCGATGAAGTTCGCCCGTGCGGCGACCGGTCGGCCCCGGCTGCTGTCCTGCGACGACAGCTTCCACGGAGTGACCCTCGGGCCCCTCTCGCTGGTTGGCGACGAGTTCTTCAAGGAGGGCTTCGGGCCGCTGCTCCCGGGCTGCGGTCGCGTCCCCTTCGGCGACCTCGCACGACTTGAGGCCGAGCTGCGCTCGAAGGATGTCGCCGCCTTCATCGTTGAGCCGATCCAGGGTCGAATGGTCACCCCTGCACCCGACGGCTATCTTGCCGGCGCCCTCGCGCTCTGCCGCCGCTACGGCACCCTGCTGGTCCTCGACGAGATTCAGACTGGGCTCGGGCGCAGCGGGAGATGGTTCGCACTCGAGGAGTCGGGTGTGGAGCCCGACTTCGTGCTCGTGGGCAAGGCGCTGAGCGGGGGCTACGCGCCGGTTGCTGCGATGGTCACGACGCGCGAGATCTACCAACGGGCTGTGGGGACGCTCGAGCGCAGCTACGTCCACCAGTCGACCTTCGGGCGCAATCGTCTATCGGCAGCTGCGGGCCTGGCAACGATCCGGGTCATCGAGCGCGACCACCTCGTCGAGCGATCTGCTGAGATCGGCGGCCTCCTGGTCCAGGGCCTGCGCGAGCTGCAGGGGCGCTACGAGATGATCAAGGAGATCCGCGGTCGCGGCCTGATGATCGGAATCGAGCTGCAGGCGCCCAGCTCCCGGCTCGCGCGAATCAACTGGCGCCTGATCCACCTTGCCAGCGAGGGCTTGTTCCCCCAGCTGATCGTGATCCCGTTGCACCGCGATCACGGCGTGATCACGATGGCGGCGGGCAAGAACGACGTGATCAAGCTGCTGCCGCCGCTTACGCTCTCCGAGGCCGAGGCCGGCAGCTTCCTGGAGGCCCTCGACAGCGTCCTGGCCGATGTTCACGCCCCCGGCGGCAAGAATTGGTCGGTCGTGCGCGACATCGCCACCGCGACGCTCCGACGCAGACCGCCCGCACCCCCGACTGCGAGCGCACCGAGGCCGTCCCGCAGGATCACAATCGACCGCGACCGAGACGACGTGTGCCTGGTCACGGGGGCAAGCGGATTCATTGGCGGACATCTCGCCAGACGACTCAGCGATGAGGGTCATGCGGTGCGCTGCCTGGTGCGTCACGGCAGCGACACGGCGGCGCTCGAGCAGCTCGATGTCGAGCTGACCGTCGGCGACCTGGCCGACATGGCCTCGCTCGAGCGGGCCGTAGAGGGCTGCCGCTACGTCTTCCACTGCGGCGCGCTCGTCTCCGACTGGGCCACCCGAGAGGAGATCCTCGAGACCAACGTCAGCGGCACGCGGAGCCTGCTCGAGGCATCCGGCAGGGCCTCCGTGCGCCGTTTCATCCACTTCAGCAGCACCGACGTGTACGGATACCCGGGCGGCGAAGGGGTGGATGAGAGCCACCCCCCGGGGCCCTTTCGGAACTGGTATTCGCACAGCAAGCGCCAGGCGGAGGTGGAGGTGCGCCGCGCGGCCCGCGAGCATTCGCTGCACGCCGTCATCCTGCGGCCGGCGACTGTCTACGGGCCGGGGTCGATCGACGTCGTCGGCGAGATCGCCCGCGCGATCGAGGCTCGCCACATGGTGCTGATCGACAGGGGACGCGCCGTAGCCGGCCTCTGCTACGTGGAGAACCTGATGGACGCCGCCCTCCTCGCCCATCGCCACGACGCCGCCCCGGGAAACACGTTCAACGTCACCGACGGCCTCGCCGTCACCTGGAGAGAGTTCACCGACGGCCTCGCGGCGGGCCTCGGCCACGCGGGTGCCCGCTGGACCATGCCCTATTGGCTGGCGAGCGCCGTCGGCAGCTCGCTGGAGCACGGTTATCGGCTGCTGCGCAGGACTACAGGGATCTCTGCGCCGCCGCTGCTCTCCAGACAGGCCGTGCAGGTGCTCGGCAGCGACCAGGACTTCAGCAACGGGCGGGCGCGCGATCTGCTCGGCTGGGAACCCAGGGTCGATTACGCGACGGGCCTGCAGGCGACGCTCGAGTGGTTGCGAAGCGACTACCTGCCGCGGGCGTATACGGCCCGCTGACGGCTGCAGGCTGACCACTCCAATCGGGGCGGCGGGATTTGAACCCACGACCCCCTGCTCCCAAAGCAGGTGCGCTACCAGGCTGCGCCACGCCCCGAGTCAGATGAGCTTACCGTCGCTTGGGGAGGAGTCCCTCATCCGAGCAGGGCCGAGGCCTCCTGCTCGAGCGCTTCAAGCGCCGCCGCGCGCCCGGCGTCGCGGGCGGCGTCGATCTGGTGGAACTCGAGCAGCCCCACGCCCTCTGCCCGCGGTTTGATGACGAGATCCGCATGGCGACGGGCGGCCTCGGAGGTGTTCGAACTTCCAAGCAGGAGAACCCTCGTGAGGGTCTCGCCGAGGCTGGGTGGCCGTGGCGTGGCAGCCTGGCGGGGCTTGGCGCCCCGGCGCGCAGCTCCGCTTGAGTCGAAGCTCGCCTTGACGTCGACGGCGATCACCGGCCCCTCACAGAGGTCGGCCATCGCGGCGACCGGCAGATTGTCCACGAGCGAGCCATCGACCAGCAGATCCCTCCCGCGGGGCTGTGGTGGGGCGAGGATGGGAATGCACATGCTGCATCCGACGGCATCCCACATGGGTCCGTGCCGGACGATCACCAGCCGCCCGCTGCGCAGATCTGCGGCCCCGCACATGTAGCTCCGGGGCAGCTCCTCGATCGACGTCTCGCCGAAGGTCCTCTGAAGCATGGCTTCGGCGCGTGTCCCGCGGATCAGAGCGTGACGGGGCAGTGTGTAGTCGGCGTGGGGCCGGCGTTGCACGAACTCCTCGAAGCAGCGAGCGTCCATTTCATCGCCATCCATGCCCAGGGCGAACAGCCCACCGATGAAGGCGCCCATGCTGACTCCGAGGACCCGATCGATCGTGATCCCCGCGGCCGTGAGTTCCTCGAGCACTCCGATGTGGGAGAAGGCCCGCGCCCCTCCGCCGGACAGCACGACGCCGACCGAGCGCCCGCTCAGACGACGGGCCATGCGCTGAAGATCGGCCTCGAGGTCGGCGTCACTCAATGAGTGGGCCTCGATCGGGTCGAGCTCCTGCGCCCACTGGGCCAGCCGTCCCGAGCCGGGAGGGACATCCTTCGCGACGAGGTCGCAGCCACGCAACTCGGCATGCCCGGCCAGGCCGGCGGGCAGGGGCCCCCCGGCGGTGACCGCCAGGATCCGGTCGGCCTGTTGCAGGGAGAACTCCGTCCACGCCGTGCCCGAGTCCAGCGGGCCGGCGTTGAGGACGACCACATCGCTGCTCGACTCCGAGCGATCCAGGACCGGGCCGAAGACCCCCGCCGCGCCGGCGTCGTCGGCGGGCGCATCAACCTCTTGCCCGGTCAGCAGAGCGGGTGACATGTAGCCTCCCAGCGCGGCGGTCAGCCCTCGGGCGATCCGTTCCAGGTCGAGTCCCGCGGTGAGACCCACGAGCGCCACGGTGGTGGGCCGGGGACGGGACGCACCGAGCGGCGAGCGCGTCTCCCGCAGCTGATCGGCGAGCACCCGGCTGAGCGCGAGGGACAGCTCGGGCGAGTCTCTCAGCAGGACTTCGAAGTCGCTCCGGTCGACCTCCAGGAGATCACTGGCGCGCGCCGCGCGGACCGAGGCTGAGCGCGGAGCTGCGCTGATCAGGGCCAGCTCGCCGAGGGCGTCCCCCCGGGCGAGCTCGCGAAGAACCGCCTCCTGGTCCTCATCGACCACCTCGAGGCGGCCGGTGCGGACCACATACATGGCATCACCGGGCTCGTCCCGGTGAAACAGCCACGTCCCCGCCTCGACCCGGATGGGCCGCGCCCTTTCGGAGAGTGTCTCGAGCAGTCCCCGCTCGAGATGCGAGAACATCGGAACCCGCCCCAGAAAGTCGGCGACGGACTCCGCCCGCGGCGCGGCCCCGTCCTGGGTGGCCAGCTCGATCCCCCTCCGCACCCGGCGGGGAGCTCGCGCGACGCGCCTCCGCCGGGGGCGATCGGAGCGGCTCTCGGCTGGGCGCCCTCGGCCACGCTTGGCAGTCGTTGGACCAGCAGCCCGCCGAGACCCGCGAGGAACAGGCATCCCGCGCCGAAGGCCCAGGCATTGTCGAAGGCATCCATCGCTTCGAGCGGTGAGGGTGTGCCGATGATGGCGATCACGAATGCGACACCGAAAGCCGCTCCCAGCTGCCGCGAGACGGCATTCAGCGCCGTGGCCGTGCCGAAGCTCTCGCCCGGCGCGGAGGCGACCGCGGCGCTTGAGAGGTTGGGGAACAGAGTCCCCGCACCGATGCCCAGCAGCACCATCCCGGGCAGCCACTCGCTGAGGAACTCCGGCTGGATCCCCACGCGCTCTATGAACCAGACGACCGCTCCGCCCCAGATCAGGCCGCCGAGGACGAGCACGGGACGGTGCCCGATCCGCCCGACGAGCCGGCTCGTCGGGCCGGCGACCGCAGCTGCCACGAACGGCCCGGGCGTCAGAGCGAGTCCGGCCGACAGCGCCGAATAGCGCCAGACGCCCGTCAGGAAGAGAACGTTCGTCAGCGTGTAGCCGTAGAAGCCGGCCGCCGCGATGATCGTCATGCCGTTGGCCGCACTGAAGGTGCGGATGCGAAGCAGCGACAGGTCGACCATCGGCGCGCGGTGCCATTTGCAGCGGCGCACGAACACCACCATCAGGACAAGGGCGATCACCGCACAGGCGATGATCCGTGGGCTGGTCCACCCCCATTCCTGGCCCTTCACCACTCCGAGTACACAGGCGGAGACGGCGAGCGCGAAGACGATCGCACCGGTCACGTCGGGAACCCGGCGCCGGCCGGGCGTGCGACTCTCGACGAGGTGGCGGCGAGCCAGCAGGACCGCAACCAGGCCGATCGGGATGTTGACGAGGAAGACCAGACGCCAGCTCGAGAGCGTCACGAGCAGGCCGCCGAGCGACGGACCCAGGCCGGCGGCTGCAGCCGCGACCGCCGACAGGAGCGCCACACCGTGGGAGCGCCGGCTCGCCGGAAAGGCGTTCAGCACCAGAGCCAAGGAGGAGGGCACCAGGAATGCGGCGCCAAGTGCCTGAAGGACACGGCAGGCAATCAGCACCGACACCGACGGCGCGACCGCACAGAGCAGCGAGGCGCCCGTGAACAGCTCGAGGCCGAAGATGAACACCCGGCGGCGCCCCAGCAGGTCGGCGACCCGGCCGGCCGCGACCAGGAAGGCCGCGAAGATGATGTTGTAGACGTTGAGTACCCAGCTCAACGAGGAGATCGGCGTACCGGGAAAGGAGCGCGCCATGTCCGGGAAGGCGATGTTGACGATCGTCGCGTCGACGAAGGCAACGCTCGCGCCCAGCGAGGCGATTGCGAGCACAGCTCGCGGCGATGGTCCCCGCCGGCGAACGGCTCCCTCCGTGGCGCTCATGGCCTGATCCTTTCAGCAAGTCCGTCAATGTGAAGATCCGAGGCGCCCCGCGTACGGGGGAATTACCCATCGCACTGCTAGCCTCCGCCAGCGCATGGCCGACATCCAACCGCTCCGCGCCCTCCACTACGCCCCGGCCGTCTGCCGGCCCGCTGGCCGATGTCGTCGCGCCTCCCTACGACGTGATCGACCCGTCCCAGCGGGCGGCGCTGCTGGAGCGCTCGCCCTTCAACGTCGTCGCCGTCGATCTGCCCGCGCCGTCCGAGGCCGGCGGCGACCCCTACGAGGCGGCCCGGCAGCTGTTCGAGAGCTGGCAGAGCGATGGCGTCCTCGCGCGTGACGAGGAGCCGGCCCTCTGGGCCCACACCCAGGATTACGCGGGCCCCGACGGAGTCGCCCGGACCCGCCAGGGCTTCTTCTGCCGGGTTCGGATCGAGGGCTACGGGCCGGGCCGTGTACGGCCCCACGAGCGGACTCACCCGGGGCCCAAGGAGGACCGCCTGCGTCTGACCCGGGCCACCCGGGCGAACATCTCGCCGATCTTCTCGCTCTACTCCGACCCGGCCGGTGCGGCCTGGGGGGCGCTCGGGCCGTTCACGGCGCAGACGCCCTGGGGGGATGTCACCGACGGCGACGGCACCCGTCACCGGCTCTGGCACGTGTCCGATCCGGCGGCCATCGCGGCCGTCCAGGAGGCGCTGAGCGACGCCGAGCTCCTGATCGCCGACGGGCACCATCGCTACGAGACGATGGACGCCTACGCCGAGGAGATCGGCGGCGAGGGCGAGCACCGCTACATCCTGATGTGCCTCGTTGCGCTCGAGGATCCCGGCCTTGACGATCTTCCCCACCCACCGGCTGATCCGCGGGCTCGACGACGCCCGCTGGGCCGCCCTCGATGCTGCCCTGGAGGAGAACTTCGAGATCACCGAGATTCCCGAGTCCGAGCTCGCGCCCGAGCCCTCGGAGGAGACGGCACCCGCTGGAGATGGGCTACATCGACGGACGCAGCGGGCGCAGCGTCAGGCTGCGTCTGAAGGACCAGTCGATCGCCGAGGCAGGCCCTGGCCGAGCATACCGCCCCCTACCGGCGCCTCGACACGGGCGTCCTCGAGACCCTGCTGCTGAAGGGCGCCCTGGGGATGACCGACGAGGACATCTCCCACTTCAACGGGATGTTCTACGCGCGCGACACCGCCGAGGCGGTCACGATGGTCCGCTCAGGCGAGTACGACGCCGCTTTCGTGATGCGCCCCACGCCGGTGCGCCAGGTGCGCGAACTGGCGGCCGAGGGCGAGAACATGCCGCCCGAAGTCGACCTTCTTCTATCCGAAGCTGCTGACGGGTCTGCTGTTCAACCCGCTGGCCTGAAAGGTCTGCCTCCCACACCTAACCGGGGCTGGGGGTACTATCGTCGGAGTGGAGGAATTTCGTGCAGGCGGGGAAGCTTCGACCGAAGGGACGTAAATGAGTCAGACGCAAGGGCTAGCAAGGATGAAAGCCACTGCTCGCCGCGACGGGACCGACTCTGCGGCACACGGTGCAGGTGCGCGACCACAGAGCTGACTCGTCGACGAGACGATCGAGGCCGGCGGCGAGGACGCCGGGCCCGACCCGCTCGAGCTGCTCGCCGTCAGCCTTGCCTCCTGTACGGCCATCACGATGGAGATGTACGCGACCCGCAAGGGCTGGGACATCGGCCACGTCGAGGTGGATGTCGAGTACAGCCCCGCCGAGCGTGGCTGCCCGACCAAGTTCCAGCTCGTCATGCGCCTTCCCGACGACGTGCCCGAGGAGCAGGTCGAGCGCCTCCGGGTGATCGCCGCGAAGTGCCCTGTTCACCGCGCCCTCGACGGCGAGGTCATGTTCCAGGAGCGCATTGAGCGCGTTCACCTGGCCGCCTGACCGCTCCAACCCGGGCGAGTTCCCACAGACCAGCGCCGAGGTCGTCGCTGCGGCCGTCCTCGTGCCGCTGCTCGACCTGGCCGGCGACTCCGCACCTCGTCCTGACGCGGCGCCGGGCCGACCTGCGCCGCCATGCCGGGGAGATCTCCTTCCCCGGCGGGCGCCGCGACGCCGAGGACGCCGATCTGGCCGAGACGGCCCTGCGCGAGGCCGAAGAGGAGATCGGCCTGCCCCGCGCCGAGGCCAGCCTGCTCGGAGAGCTGCCCCCGACCTCGACGTTCGTGACCGGCTATCTGATCCACCCGTTCGTCGCCTCGATCCCGGCCGGCCTTCAGATGGATCTCCGTCGGAGAGCGAGGTCGATGCGTCCTCGAGCTGAGCGTCCAGGAGATTCGCGCCTCGCGGGACGCGGACGAGATGACCCGCCGGGGATTCACCTTCGAGACGGACGCCTACATCGTCGGCGAGCATCTGATCTGGGGCGCCACGGCCAGGATCATCGAACACCTGCTTCGAGCGGCTCGACGGAGGCCTGCCCGGGCGCCACGCCGGCTCAGGCCGGTCGCTGAGCGGAGCCGGGGGTCCAGCCGGAGAGGCCCGACCAGAGATCAGGAGCGCTGCGCTCCGGAGCTCCGATGATCGACCCGGCACGCGGCCAGAGCCCGCCGAGGACCATCATCATCGAGCCGAGCAGCGCCAGCCAGGCGCCCTCGCGCAGGGACAGCGAGACGATGTCCCCCGCGGGGGTCGGCGGCGAGACCATCCGGAAAGACGACGCAGAGCGCCGCAAGCGCGCCCCAGCAGGACGGCGGCCCCGCCCGCGCCGTCGGCGACGACGCTGGCGCCGAGCGCCAGCGGGAAAGAGCGAATCGAGCAGCACGAGGATCGCCAGGACGATCAGGACGATGTTCATGTCATGCAGAACCTGGTGGGCGCTGACAGCGCCGATTCCCTGCCCCGAGAGGGCCGCCAGGCTGCCGTGGATCGGCGCCAGGTAGGACTGCAGGTGGGAGTTGCCGAACTGCGCGACGAACTGGTCGCCGAGCTGCGAGACGAAGGCGACACCGTTGGCCGTGAAGCTCACCTCGTACCAGGGCAGGAACACCGAGACGATCAGGATCATCGCGCCGAGCGCCGAGACGAGCAGGCCATATCTTGAGCGATCCCCCACCATCGGCTACTCATCGGCTCGGGCGCCGCTCGCTTGACCCCTCCGGCACCTCTTGGCCGCCGTCGGCGCGATGCGTTCAGAGGCCCAGCAGTGAGTCGATCGCACCGCCGCGCCGCAGGCGACCCAGGCGTCCGTGTCGGCCGGGTCCACCGCCAGGCAGGCCAGGGGGATCTGGTTGAGCTCGGTCATCCGGCGGGCCAGCTGCTCCCCCGCCGGCGAGCGCCGAGACGGGTACGAGCGTGCCCCGGCCGCCTCGTAGAGGATGCCCCGCACCGTCGTGTCGATCGCCTGGGTCAGGAAGAACTCGAGCCGCGTGCCGTGGAGTTCCGCCGAGCTGCTCGGGAGTCCCCTGCGCCGTCCCCAGCAGCCAGCAGGCGACGTCACACCGTCCAGTGCCCCGCGCAGTGTCGCCAGGCGGTCGGGCGTCCCCACCCAGCACTCGGCGCCCGAGCGCCTCGATCGGCCGCGGCCGTCCTCGCTGCGGGTCGTGATCGCGAACGGCGTGGCCGTCATCGACGAGCCCGGCGGCGAGCTGCCTGCCTCGACAGCCCCCTCCGAGAAGCAGGATCCGTGCCACGGCCGGCCATCCTATTGGCCGGCCGTCCCCGCCAGCGGTCTGCTCAGGCCCTCGCCGGCTCCAGCCGCTCGAGAACCTCGTCGCGGTCGGTCCCATGGGTGCGGAGCACCTCGCTGAACTCGCTCCCGTAGACGTCCATCACGGCCAGCAGGATGTCTCGCGTGGCGACGGCCGGGGCCTCGCGGCGGCGGGCGATCTCCGCGGCGCTCGGCGCTGACGGCGCGACGACATCCTCGCGCTCGGCCGCGCTCACCTCCGTCGGCCGGGTCGGGATGCTCGGCCGCTTCGAGCGGCGCCTCGCTGACGCCCAGGGCCTGCAGGGCCGTCCCGGCCTCGCCGTGGAGGCGGAGGATCCGCAGCCAGCGCTCGGCCTCCGAGGACCGGGAGCGGGCGAAGGGTATCGCTGTCGATGCCATGCCGAGAACCATCGCGGCGTCGAGATCGGGGGCGGGATCGTGTTCATATTGCTACCTCCTGGGTGCGGGCGATTGCTCGCGCCCGCAGGGGCGCGACGTTGTCGTGGGTCACGGTGATCAGGGCGCGATCCCTCACCGAGGCGGAGCTTCAGCAGGGCGCTGCCATGGGTCGGCGGCGGTCTCTCTGCGCCGACCAGCAGCGTGCGCTCGATCTCACCCTCGCTGGAGCCCCGCGGCGGCGAGGAACCGGCGGACCCGCCGCGGCTGAAGCTCGGCGTGGTCGAGCTCGAGTTCCTCGGTCCTGATCGACGGGTGGCTCCGAGCCGCCCTCGATCCGCAGCAGGCAGGCGGCCATGTCGTCTGGACGCCGGTCGGCTTCGCCCCGGACGCGATCGAGCAGCGAGGCCGCCGTCGCCGTCTCGGCGATCGCGCCCAGCGAGCCGGACAGTCGCTCGACGCCGAACAGCTCGTCGCTGGACGCGCGCCTCGATGACGCCGTCGGTGTAGAGGCAGACGACCGCTGCGCCGGGGATCGAGACGACCGTCTGGCGTGTCCCTGTCGTGCGGTCGGCGCCGATCGGAGGGGCCGAGCAGGCCGTGATCGCGGCGTCGCTGGGCATGCCGGTGAGCAGCGGGTGCGGGTGCCCGGCGCAGGCGTAGGTGAGGGTCCGCTCGCGGGGGTTGTAGACGGCCAGCACGACCGTCGCGAACGAGCCGCCGAGCTGGCGTTCGAGGACCGGCGCGGCCGCCCTGCAGCGACTCGCGCGGCTGCAGGCCGGCCTCCATGTAGGCGCGGAGCGTGAAGCGCAGGAGGGTCGTGTGGGGAAGCGCCTCGCGCCCGTGACCGGAGACGTCGCCGACGATCACCGCGACCTGGCCGTCCGGGAGCGCGAAGACGTCGTAGAAGTCCCCGCCGGCGGCCGGACCGGACGCCGGACGGTAGGCGGCCGTCGTCGCCACGGGGCCCAGCCTCGCCGGCAGCTCCGGCAGCAGGGCGGCCTGCATCAGCCCGACGTCCTCGAGCAGCGCCTGGCGCTGGCGGGCCAGGCGGCCGCGCCCTGCCGGGCGCTCAGGCGAGAGCTGACGGCGAAGGCGATCGCCAGCAGCCCGAGCACGCCGACGAGCAGCCAGAGCAGCGGCGGGACGACGCCGATGATCCGTGTGACGGTCGTGACCAGCTGCGCGCCGGGGCCGCTCGCCTTGGCGGCCTGGTGCGCCGCTGGCGTGGCGTGCCGTGCCGCGTCGGCCGCCGCGCTCGCCGGCGCGGTGGCGAGCGGCGCAGCGACGGCGCCCGGCGCGACCGGCAGCGCGGCCGCCCCGTGCCGTGCCGTGGAGCCTTGCCGAGCGAGCAGCTGCGTGTGGGCCCTGGAGCCGGCGGCGCGTTCGCTGACGATCTTCGGGAGCGGGACTGGTCGCGGCCTGCGCCGGAGGGCTCGCGGCGTGCACCGCGGTGTGGTCGGGGCGAGCAGCCGGCTGCGGCCACGGCGGGCGGGCGCCGGCTGGTGGGCCGGTTCTTCGCGTTCGCGTCTTCCCGGGCTTCCCGTGCTTCGCGTTCCTTCTTCGTTTCTTTGGAGCGCTTCCTTTTCGGCTTTGCGTTCGCGGCGGCGCTGCTCGCGTTCGCGTTCACGTTCGTGTTTGCTCTTGCCCGTCTGCGCCTGCGGCCTGCGGCGTTGCGAGCACGTCCGGCGAGCTGCCGCACCTTCGGAGCTCGTCTTCTGCGATCGCCTTTTCTGCGGCTCGCCGGCCGCCGCCTTTCGGCCGCCCGAGTGCGCGCCGGGCCGGCCTTTCGAGCTCTGCCCGGTTCCGGTCGTTACGGCTTCGGGCGCGATCCCGTGGGCCGCCTGGCCACCGCCGGGACCGGCCGCGGCGTTCGGCCCGCGCCCCTGGCCGCGGCGCTTGGGAGCCTGCGACGGCTGGTGTTCGTCGCAGCGGGAGGCTTCGACGGCCGGTGCCGTGCCGAGCGCCGGAGCCGGCGGACTTCCGGCGAGGGCCTCTTCGGCGAGTGCTTCGCCGAGGCGGCCGGGAGCGAGCCGGAGAGCAGCAGTGCGCAGAGGATCGATAGCGCGAGCGCCAGGCTCGCGGGAGGTCCGGGAAGTCGGAATCGCGAGTGTGCGCCGGGCCATCAGCTGGCCGCCGTCGTGCTCCCATGGACGAACTCGAGCGCCTGCTCGAGTGTCGGGACGATCTCGAACATGCAGTCCAGACCGGTCAGTTCGAAGATCCGCAGGACGTTCTCATCGCGGCAGGCGATCGCCATGCGGATGCCCGGGTCGAGCGCCCGCTGGGCACCGACGAGTACGCCCAGGGCGGTCGAGTCGATGAAGGTGACGCGGGACAGGTCGACGACCACGTGGCGCGCACCCGCCGCCTGCAGGTCGCCGAGAGCCCACTTGAGGTCGGGTGCCGAGGCCAGGTCGAGGTCGCCCTCGACGCTGATCACGCTCGTGTCGTGGGCCAGCTCGCGCTGGGAGATCACGAAGGCGATCGCCCCCGAGGAATCTCGTCTGGTTGTCTCCCACGGCCTGCATCTGGACTCCTGACGTCGAGGTCTCCGGTCTCGGGCGCCCGTGTCGCCGGTCGGCGTTCGTCCGGGCATCAATCACTTCGGCATTCCCGGCGAACGACTTGACCGGCCCTGTTGCACCTAGAACAGACGTCCGGTCGAAGGCCGCCGCCGAGACCGCCCCTGCCGTGGCGGAGGCGCAGGTCGATTACCATCCCTCGCCGCCATGGCATCACCCTCCGAGCCCAGCCCCACCGACCCGCCGGGACGACGTCGTGACGATGGACAAGATCGTGGCGCTCTGCAAGCGCCGCGGCTTCGTGTTCCCCTCCTCGGAGATCTACGGCGGCGTCGGCTCGACCTACGACTTCGGCCACTACGGCGTCCTGCTGAAGGGCAACGTCAAGGGCGAGTGGTGGCGGTCGATGCTGCAGGAGCGCGACGACATCGTCGCGATCGACTCGGCGATCCTCCAGCACCCCCGCGTCTGGGAGGCCTCGGGCCACCTGGCGGGCTTCACCGACCCGCTGATCGACTGCCGCACCTGCAAGCAGCGCTTCCGGGCCGACCACATCGGCGAGCTCGCCTGCGGGCGCAAACCCTCGAAGCATCCCGGCGAAACCGACGAGTGCGACCTGACCGAGGCGCGCGACTTCAACCTGATGTTCGAGACGACCGTCGGACCGGTCAAGGAGTCCGGCTCGATCGCCTACCTGCGTCCCGAGACCGCCCAGGGGATCTTCATCAACTTCAAGAACGTCCTGCAGTTCTCGCGCAAGAAACCGCCCTTCGGGATCGCCCAGGTCGGGAAGTCCTTCCGCAACGAGATCACCCCCGGCAACTTCATCTTCCGGACCCGCGAGTTCGAGCAGATGGAGATGGAGTTCTTCGTCCCCCCGGCGGAAGCCGAGCACTGGTTCCAGCACTGGCTCTCCGAGCGCGAGCGCTGGTACGTCGAGCTCGGCATCCGCCCCGACCATCTGCGCCTGCGCGCCCACGATGCGGACGAGCTCTCGCACTACTCCTCGGGCACGAGCGACGTCGAATACCTCTTCCCCGATCGGCTGGTCGGAGCTCGAGGGGATCGCCAACCGGGGCGACTTCGACCTCAGCCGCCACGCCGAGTTCTCGGGCGAGAAGCTCGAGTACTTCGACCAGGCGAGCGGCGAACGCTACGTCCCGCATGTGATCGAGCCGGCCGCCGGCGCCGACCGGGCGACGCTGGCCTTCCTGGTCGACGCCTACGACGAGGAACTCGTCGAGCGCGAGGGCACCGGCGAGGGCGAGATGCGGACGGTCCTGCGGCTGCACCCCCGGCTCGCGCCGGTCAAGGCCGCCGTGCTGCCCCTGGTCGGCAAGGACGGCCAGCCCGAGCTGGCGCAGGAGGTCCATCGGCTCCTGCGGACCCGCGTCCAGTCCGAGTACGACACGGGCGGCGCGATCGGCAAGCGCTACCGCCGCCAGGACGAGATCGGCACCCCCTTCTGCCTTACGATCGACCACCAGAGCCTCGAGGACCGCACGATCACGCTGCGCGACCGTGACTCGCTGAAGCAGGAGCGGCTGCCGATCGACGGCATCGCCGAGGAGATCGAGCGTCGCGTGAGCGCGCCCTGGACGACCCCGAAGCAGTGAAAGGAACCGGATGGACTTCCAGCTGACCGACGAGCAGCAGATGATCAAGGAGACCGCGCGCGCGTTCACCGACAACGAGATCGTCCTGCAGTCGCGGGAAAACGCCCGCAACCACCACTTCGACCTCGATCTCGTCAAGAAGATCGCCGACCAGGGCTACCTCGGCGCGGTCGTCCCGCAGCAGTACGGCGGCGCGGGCCTCGACTACGTCTCCTACGGGCTGATCGTCGAGGAGATCGGACGTGGCGACTCGGCCATCCGGACGGTCATCTCGGTCCAGACCTCGCTCGTCTGCTCGGGGATCCTCCGATGGGGCACCGAGGAGCAGAAGCAGAAGTACCTGCCCAAGCTCTGCTCGGGCGAGTGGCTCGGCTGTTTCGGGCTGACCGAGCCCGACACCGGCTCGGACGCCGCCAACCAGAAGACCCGCGCGGTCAAGACGGAGAACGGCTGGCGGATCAACGGCGCGCAAGATGTGGATCTCGATGGGCAACTACGCGAAGGTCGCCCTGATCTTCGCCCAGACCGACCCGTCGCTCGGCACGAAGGGCCTGGCCTGCTTCATCGTCGACACCGATCAGCCGGGCTACTCCGCGCAGACGATCGAGCACAAGATGGGCCTGCACGGCTCCGACACGGCGTCGATCTCGCTCGACGACGTCGAGGTCTCCGACGAGGACATGCTCGGCGGTGTCGGCGACGGCTTCAAGGTCGCCATGTCAAACCTCGACTCGGGGCGCTACTCGGTCGCGGCGGGCTGCGTCGGGATCTGCCAGGGCTGCGTCGAGGAGTCCGTCAAATACGCCAAGGAGCGCGAACAGTTCGGGCGCCCGATCGCCAGCTTCCAGCTCGTCCAGGCGATGATCGCCGACATGGTCGTCAAGACCGAAGCCTCGCGGATGCTGGTCTGGCGGGCCGGGTGGCTGAAGGACCAGGGCCTGCCCAACACGCTCGAGACCTCGGTCGCCAAGCTCCATGCCACGGAGGCCTCGCTGGAGTGCGCCAACACGGCGATCCAGGTCCATGGCGGCGCCGGCTATGTCGATGACCATCCCGTCGAGCGCTATCTGCGGGACGCCCGCGTGACGACGATCTACGAGGGCACCTCCCAGATCCAGAAACTGATCATCGGGCGCCAGGTCACGGGCATCAGCGCGATGGTCCCCGCCTGAGGCGCGGGCCGCCGTCCCCGACGATGGACGACTCCCGAGGGGCCGCTGTGATCGGCGTGCTGGGCGCCGGGACGATGGGCTCGGGCATCGCCCAGCTCGCCTGCCGCTCGGGCGCGCAGACGCTCCTCTACGACCCCCTCGGAGATGCCCTCGAGCGGGGCCGCGCAGAAGGCCCTCGACGGGCTGCGCCGGGAAGCCGCCAAGGGCCGCCTGGACGCCGACGAGGCGCGCGGCCGCCGGCGAGCGCCTGAACACGATCTCAGAGCTCGAGGCGCTGGCCGACTGCGAGCTGGTGATCGAGGCGGTCCCCGAGCGCCTCGATCTCAAGCACCAGATCTACGGCCGTCTGTCAGAGATCGTCGGCGAGGACTGTGTCCTTGCGAGCAACACCTCGTCGCTGCCGATCACCGCGATCGCGGCCGGGCGCCACGCACCCCGAGCGGGTCGTCGGAATGCACTTCTTCAACCCGGCGCCGGTGATGGCCCTGGTCGAGGTGATCGCCGGCGTCCAGTCGGGCGAGGCGGCCCTGGCCCTGACCCGGGCCACCGGCGAGGCGATGGGCAAGACCGTGATCGACGCGGCCGACGGGCCCGGGCTTCCTGGTCAACCGCTGCAACCGGCCCTTCGGCCTCGAGGCACTGCGGCTGCTCTCCGAGCGGATCGCCTCGATCGAGGAGATCGATCGCATCTGCCGCGTCGAGGGGGGCTTCAGGATGGGCCCCTTCGAGCTGATGGACCTGGTCGGTGTCGACACGGGGTTCGAGGTCGCCCGCAGCTTCTACGAGCTCAGCTTCGGCGAGCCGCGCTGGCGGCCCTCCCCGATCAGCGCCCGCTACGTGGCCGCGGGCCTCCACGGGCGCAAGAGCGGGCGAGGCTATTACGACTACTGCGGCAGTGTCCGACGGCGGCAGCTACCGCGAGGCGGACCCTGAGCCGCTCGCGCCGTCCGGCGACGCCGGCGAGGGTGTCCTCGTGATCTCGGGCTCCGGCGTGCTGGCCGGCGAACTTCGCTCGGCGGCGCAGGCCGCCGGCTATGAGGTCCGCGGCCCCCATCAGCCCCACGGCGGCGTCCTCCCCTCGCTGATCATCGAATGCGACCGCCTTCCGGCCGGCAGCGAGACCGGGCCCGGCGAGGCGGCGGACCGGGGCGCCGGCCGAATGATCCTCTGCGCCGAGGGATCGCTCGGCGCGCTGGACCCGGCGGGCAGCGCCGTCGGCTTCCACGTCCTGCCGCCTTTCGGCGAGGCCGGCCTGGTCGAGCTGACCCGCGCCGAGAGCTCCTCCCCGCTGGCCGGCGAACGAGCCGAGCGGCTGCTGGGGGCACTCGGCAAGCACGTCGCCTGGGTCGGAGACGCTCCGGGACTGGTGCTCGGGCGGATCGTCTGCCAGCTCGTCAACGAGTGCGCCTTCGCCCTCGGGGAAGGCGTCGGCGAGGCGGCCGACATCGACACGGGGATGCTGCTCGGGCTGAGCCACCCTCGCGGCCCGCTCCGCTGGGCCGATGCAGATCGGCCTGGACCACGTGCTGGGTGTCCTCGACGCGCTCTGCGACGAGTACCGCGAGGAGCGCTACCGTCCGGCGCCGGCGCTGCGCCGGCTGGTGGCGGCCGGGCGCACGGGGCTCACGGCCGGCGGCGGGTTCTTCGACTACCCCCGCTGATGGCCGCTTCCGAGTTGTATCTCGGCAATCTCGACTCGCCCTTCGGACCGATGGCGGGCGCGATCGGGCGAGGCGGACTCCTCCGCCTGGCCTATCCCGAGCAGGACCTCGATCGCCTCGGCGAGGAGCTCGGCCTTGCGCTGTCGGCCCCGATCCTCGAGGACGGCGGGCGGCTCGACGCACTTCGAGCGGAGCTCGACGACTACTTCGCAGGCCGGCTGCGGCGGTTCCGGACGCGGGTCGACTGCTCGCTCGTCGGGCCGTTCGCACGCGGGTCCTGAGGCGACCGCCGAGATCCCCTACGGCGGCTACCTCAGCTACGGCGAGATCGCTGCCGAGGCCGGCAGCCCACGCGGCGCACGGGCCGCGGGCAATGCGCTCGGCTCCAACCCGATTCCGCTCCTCGATCCCCTGCCACCGGGTGCTCGCGGGCGGCGGTTCATCGGCGGCTACGGCGGCGGCATCGAGCGCAAGCGCTTCCTGCTCGAGCTCGAGGGCACCTTCGCCCCGGGCGCCTCACGCGCGCGCGCCTGAGACCCGCCTGCTGGAGCAGCTGGCGAGGCCTATGGCGCGCTGTCGGCCATCGGGGTCCACTCCGCTTCGGCGGGGTCGCCCATCGGGCATCCCCGCGGGACCGGTATGCCCGGCGTGTCGCGCAGATACCACTCGGCGTCCAGCGCCGCCTGGCAGCCCGAGCCGGCCGCCGTGATCGCCTGGCGGTAGGTGTGGTCGACAAGGTCGCCGGCCGCGAACACCCCCGGCAGGCGCGTCCGGGTCGAGCGGCCCTCGGTCACCACGTAGCCGTTCGGGTCCAGCGTCCACCTGGCCGCGACCAGCGCCGACTGGGGCTCGTGGCCGATCGCGATGAAGCTGCCCGAGACCGGCAGATCACGGCTCCTCGCCTGTCTCGGTGTTGGTCAGGCTGGCATGGCCCAGTGCGCCGTTCTCGCCGGGCAGGAACTCCTTGACAGCGTACGGCGTCAGGAATTCGATGTTGGGCTGCGAGCGGGCCCGCTCGAGCATGATCTTCGACGCCCGGAACTCGTCCCGGCGGTGCACGACCGTGACCTTGGAGGCGAACTTCGACAGGAAGATCGCCTCCTCCATGGCGGAGTCCCCGCCGCCGACGATCATCGTGGGGGCGCCGCGGAAGAAGGCGGCGTCGCAGGTCGCGCAGTAGCTGACGCCGCGCCCCGAGAGCTCCTCCTCGCCGAGGATGTCGAGCTTCTTGTGCTGGGCGCCCATCGCCAGGACGACCGTCCGCGTGCGGTGCTCCGTTCCACCCACCCACACGCTGTGGATTCCGCCGGGCTCGTTTGAGAGCTCGACGCGGTCGACGTCCTCCGTCTCCAGGCGGGCCCCGAAGCGCTCGGCCTGCTCACGGAACTTCTGCATCATCTCCGGCCCCATCACGCCCTCGGGGAAGCCGGGGTAGTTCTCGACGTCCGTCGTCTGCTGGAGCAGCCCGCCCCAGGCGAACCCCTCGAACACCAGCGGGCGCAGGTTCGGCCCGCGCGGTGTAGAGCGCCGCCGTGTATCCAGCGGGTCCGCTGCCGATGATGATCACGTTCTCGAGGTCGCTCATCCGGTTCTCCATTTCCCAACGACCATCCAGTGGACGGCCATCACTTTACTTTGTATAGTGTAGCAGTCGCCGGCCGCTCCGATGCACGCGCCAGAGCGGGATCCTACGCCTGCCCCGCGTCCTGCACCTAGACGGCTTCGGCCGCGGTGGTCGGCTCCGACGGTTCGGCCCGCTGTCCGCCGGCCGGCTCCCCGCTCTGTTCCTCACGCCAGCGCGCGACGGTCCGGCGCAGCTGGAAATAGGCCACCGCACCGGGGAAGGTCGGCAGCCAGAAGCTGATGGCCCGATAGGACAGGACGGCCAGAACAGCCAGTTCGAGATTCACGTTGAACGCGGCGAAGGCGCCGATCATCCCTCCCTCGACGCCTCCCAGGCCGCCGGGAAGCGGCAACAGGTTGCCCACCATGCCGAGGAAGTAGGCCATCCAGATGACCGTGAAGGGCGGCACCGAGCCGAAGGCGTGGAACATCGCCCAGAGGACCGAGATGTCAAAGCCCCACCAGGCGACCGCGCCGAGAACGCCCACGTTCTTTTCGCGGATCAGGCCGATCGCGGTGCGCACGCCGCTGGCGGTCAGTGCGGGCGCCGTCGCAAGCCTCCCCAGCAGCCTGTGGATGCGGCCGTTGCCCGGGGCGCCCCTGGCCAGGCGCCGCTCGATGTCGCCTGGGAGCAGCGCGATCGCCCCGGCCACGCCGAACAGCATCAGCGCCACGATCGCCGGCAGGAAGGTGATCGCGAACGTCCCTCCGCCGGGGAACAGGCCTATCCCGAGCCCGATGCCGTCGATCACGATCGATGCGGCGTAGACGGTGTAGAGCAGCACCATGAAGGCGACCATCCGGCATGCCACGAGCCGCGGCTCCATGCCCGAGCGACGCAGGGCCCACGCGGTCAGCGCCACGCCGCCGGCCCCGGCCGCCGCGAACAGGCGCGTCGCCGCCAGCCCGGCCATCGTGATCTCGTAGCTCTCGCGCCAGCCGATGCGCCCGTTACCGGTCACGAAGACAGCCCGGAAGAGGACCATGTAGCCCGCGAAGGACAGCATCTCGAGCACGACCCCGACGGCGATCCACCAGCTGTTGCCCCGCTCGATCCGGTGCACCGTCGTCCCCACCCCCGTCAGCTTGGGCAGGACGAAGTACAGAAAGGCGACCGCCGAGAGGACGAAGATCACGAAGGCGACGACCTGCCGCCGCGTGAGCCTCACACGCGGCATCTCCTCTTCGCCGGTCAGCACCTCGAAGCCGGCGAGCTCCGGATCGACCTCGTCTCTCCCCCCTTCTGTCACACCATGCGCCATCTCGCTGCTGCTCATCCTCGCCTTCAGCCGGTCGTGTGCGCGAACTCCTCCAGTGCCCCGATTCCGCGCCCGATCCGCGCGAGGGCCGGGCCCAGCCGTGGCCCGAGGCGCCGGACTGCCGCCGTCAGAGCGGCTCCCGCCGCAAGGTCCACAACGTAGTGCTCCCCGAGATAGACCAGGGCGAAACCCAGCGTTGCCGCGTAGCCGAACCCGAGCGCACCCGCAACCGGCCCCGACTCGGCGAGCAGGAGCGCGGCCATCAGGGATGTGGCGAAGTGCAGAGAGGGCATCGCGGCGAGAGGGTTGCCTCCCAGAACACTGTAGAGCGAGCCCCAGCCGTCTCGCCAGAAATGCTCGCCGTACTCGACCATCATTCGGCGCACCTCGGCCTCGCCCCCCGATCCGTCCTCGGCGGCGCCGGCCGCGTACCAGGGCGGGGCCGTCGGAGCGAGCCAGTAGACGGCGGCACCCAGATCGAACACGGCGTACGTCATCAGAGCGGCCCTCGGGAAACGCTCGGGATGGCGCACCAGAACGTAGGCGAGCGTTCCGTGGGGTACCGCGAACCAGCTCCAGTGGGCCCACACCAGGACACGGTCCACGAGATGCCACTCCGGGCCATCCGGCCCGGTGCGGGCCAGTGCCCGCTGCAGGCGCACGTTGGGCAGCACACCCAGGCCGATCACCCGGTCCGCGACGATCGGATAGCGCACATGGACCCGGTCGCGCTGCGCCGCCTCATCGTCATGCGGCGACTTGTAGGCGGCCAGGTAGGCCCACATCTGAAGCACGCAGACGGCGACGTCACGGCGCGGCGTGCGGCGCGCCGCAACCGAGAGCCCGACCGGAGCCGCAAAGGCGACCGACTGCATCACCACGGGCGGGAGCGGAAGGCGCTTTCGCAACAGCGGCGCCGCGATGCCGGCGGCGACGACCCCCCATGCGGTAGCTCGGATCGCCTTCGACAGCCGCACTGCGCGGGGAGTATAAGGACAGCCTCAGCGCCGTCCGGCGCGCATCGTCCTGCCGGGTCCTAGCGGCGCGCGCCGGCGAGCGCGAAACGGCCGGCGGCCTGCACCAGCGCTGCGATGATCGAGCTCTCAGGATCGGCCTCCGGATGCCACTGGACCCCGAGGACGAAGCTCTTGCCCGGCGCCTCGATCGCCTCCGCGAGATCGTCCATGGCGGAGACGCCGCTGACGAGCAGCCCTGCGCCGAGGCGGTCGATCCCCTGGTGGTGGTGGGATCGGGTCGAATGGGTCCGCTCGCCTGCGGCGATGCTCGCGAGCGAGCTCTCGGCCAGCTCCACGTCGTGCTCCGCCCCGTCGAAGGAGCCCACCACCCGGCGGTGCTCCTCGTGGCCCAGGCGGTCGGGCAGATGCTGCAGCAGGGTTCCACCGCAGGCGACGTTCAGGAGCTGCATCCCCCGGCAGATGCCCAGCAGGGGGAGGTCCCGGTCGATGGCGGCTCGCGCGAGCGCGATTTCGAACCGGTCCCGCTCGGGGACCGTCCCGATCGTGTGAGGCTCGGGCTCCGCGCCGTAGCTCGCGGGGTCGATGTCGGCACCACCGGCGAGGATCAGCCCGTCGAGCAGTGAGAGCACCTCATCGGGCTCCTCCGCCAGCTGTCCATCGGGGGGCAGCATGACGGCCACTGCGCCGGCTCGCTGGATGGCCGCTATGTAGTTGACGGGAAGGAGCGCCGCCGGCTGGTCCCAGACGCTCCATTGAGCCTTCTCGAGGGCCGCACAGATACCGATCACGGGTCGTCTCACGCTTTACACCATAGGATCAAGCCGCGCAGGGCGCCGTGCCGGCGCGCGACGAGGAGAGGAGCCCCATGAGCCAGACCCTGACAGAGCTCGAGACGATCAACCTGGACGTCACGGACGGCGTCGCGACGATCGAGCTGAACCGCCCCCACGCGCTGAACGCATGGACGACCCAGTTCGGCAAGGACCTGCTCGCGTCGATCCGTCACGCCGCGGAGAACGACGAGGTTCGCGCGGTGCTGATCACGGGGGCGGGCCGCGGCTTCTCCTCGGGAGCCGACCTGAAGGAGATCGGCTCCGAGCAGACCGAGGACGGCCGCCCGGACGTCTACAAGCAGCTGACCGAGATCTATCACCCCATCATGCAGGAGATCCGGGAGCTCCCCAAGCCGGTCCTCGCCGGAGTCAACGGGCCCGCCGTGGGCATCGGCTGCTCGCTGGCTCTCTGCTGCGACCTGATCGTCGCCGCCGAGAGCGCCTACTTCCTGCTGGCCTTCGTGAACATCGGGCTCGTTCCCGACGGAGGCTCCTCGCTGTGGCTGCCGACCCGCCTGGGGATGGCACGGGCGACGGAGCTGTGCATGCTAGGCGAACGGCTGCAGGCACCCAAGGCACTCGAGTGGGGGCTGATAAACCGGGTCGTGGCCGACGATCAGCTGCGCACGCAGGCCCTCGCGCTGGCCAGGAAGCTGGCGGCCGGGCCGACGCGCTCCTTCGCGGGGACCAAGCGACAGCTCAACAACTGGCTCTACTCGCGGATGGATGAGCAGCTCGACCTCGAGGCCCGGATCCAGCGCGAGATGTCGGGCAGCGAGGACTTCGTGGAGGGCGCACTGGCCTTCATCCAGAAGCGCCCGGCGGCCTTCAAGGGCCGTTAGGAGAGTCTCGTGACAATCGTCATCAAGCGCCTCCGGCCCGGGGCTGAATAGAATCCCCGCCGCCTTGGGCCACATCCTCCCCACAACGCTCGCCTTCTTCACCCCGCAGTCGGGAGGTTCGCCCAACGCCGACTCGATCGACAGCCTTTACAAGGTCACGCTTTACATAGCCCTCGTGATCTTCATCGCCGTCGAGGGGGGCCTCATCTATGCGCTGGTCCGCTTCCGTGCGAAAAAGGGCGCCGTCGCCGCTCAGATCCGCGGCAACACCCGCCTCGAGGTCAGCTGGACGGTCGCCGCAGCGGTGATCCTGACCGCCCTGGCCGTGCTGACGTTCACCAAGCTCTCCTCGATCCAGAACCCCCCCAACTCGAGCGCCGACGGCCTCCAGGGCGCGCAGGTCGGTCGGGAGTTCGCCAGCGCCGAACGCAAGCTCCCGCCGAACGGCAAATCGCTGAACATCCAGGTCATCGGGCGCCAGTACCTGTGGCAGTTCGTCTACCCGGGGGCCACCGAACCGGACGGCCTCGGCGCTCCGTTCTCCTACGAGGAACTGGTAGTTCCCACAAATACGACCGTGACCCTGGACATCGTCTCCGCCGACGTCGTGCACTCCTGGTGGATCCCTGAACTCGGCGGGAAGTTCCAGGCCGTCCCGGGCTACCACAACCACACCTGGTTCAAGATCTCCAAGGCAGGCATCTACCGCGGCCAGTGCGCCTTCCTCTGCGGCCGCGGGCACGCGACGATGAAGGCCACCGTCAGAGCGGTTTCGCCGGTCCAGTTCGAAACCTGGCTCTCGGCCCAGAAGAAATGGATCGCCGAAGCCAACGCCGAAGCCCAGAAGGCTCGGGCCAAACTGGGCCAGGCGACCGGCGCCGGACAGGTCGAAAACCCCTAAGCGAGTCAGGAGTCCAGCGCACCAAATGGCCACGTACGCACCTTCGATCCCCCAGGTGAGCGCCCACCGCGTCAAGCGTGAGCCGCGCGGCTGGACGGGCTGGATCACCACGACCGATCACAAGCGGATCGGGATCATGTACATGGTCGCGACGTTCGTCTTCTTCTGCCTGGGCGGCGTCGAGGCTCTGATGATCCGCCTCCAGCTCGGCTCGCCCAACAACACGCTGGTCACCCCCGAGACCTACAACCAGCTGTTCACGATGCACGGGACGACGATGGTCTTCCTCTTTGTCGTGCCGATGATGGCGGGCCTGGCGAACTACTTCCTGCCCCTGATGATCGGGGCCCGGGACATGGCCTTCCCGCGGTTGAACGCACTCTCCTTCTGGCTCCTGCTTGCCGGTGGGCTGGTCTTCTACTCATCGGTCTTCTGGAACCCGCCCGAAGCGGGCTGGACGAGCGTCGTGCCGCTGGCGAGCTCAACCTACTCGCCCAGTGGCGGAGAGGACGCGTGGATCTACCTCATCCATCTGACGGGGCTCTCCTCGATCCTGGGGGCGATCAACTTCTACGTCACGATCGCCAACATGCGCGCCCGTGGCATGAGCTGGGGCCGGCTGCCGCTGTTCGTCTGGACGATCCTGACCTACTCGGTCCTGCTGATCTTCGCTCTGCCCGTGATCGCCGCCGCGGTGACGATGCTCCTGACCGATCGCCACTTCGGGACGCACTTCTTCGACTCGACCGAGGGCGGCTCGGCGATCCTCTGGCAGCACCTGTTCTGGTTCTTCGGCCACCCTGAGGTCTACATCATGGTCCTGCCCGGGTTCGGGGTCATCTCCGAGATCCTGCCCGTCTTCGCGCGGAAGCCCATCTTCGGCTACAAGGCGATCGCGGCATCGACCGTGGCGATCGCCTTCCTCGGCTTCCTCACCTGGGCGCACCACATGTTCACGGCGCCCATCCCCGAGGCGATCCTCGTGTTCGTGATGCTCAGCTCCTACTTCATCGCCGTTCCCACGGGGGTCAAGATCCTCAACTGGATCGCGACCCTGTGGCGCGGGACGATCGAATACAGGACTCCGCTGATCTTCTGTGCGGGCGCCATCGCGATCTTCCTGATCGGCGGCCTCTCGGGCGTCTTCCTGGCGACCTTCCCGATCGACTGGCAGGTGAACGAAACGTACTTCGTCGTGGCGCACCTGCATTTCGTCCTGCTCGGCGGCGCCGTGCTGCCGATCTTCGCGGCCATCTACTACTGGTTCCCGAAGATCACAGGCCGTATGATGAGCGAGGGCCTCGGCAAGCTCAGCTTCTGGTTGATGTTCACTGGAATTCTGATCACATTCCTGATTCAACACGTCATGGGACTCGACGGCATGCCCCGCCGCGTCTACGAGTACGACAACGTCGGGCACCTGGGGCTCTACAACGCGATCTCAACGGCGGGCTCGTTCGTCCTCGGCCTGGGCGTCCTCGCGACAATCGTCAACGCGGCGCGCAGCGTCAAGCACGGGACGGTCGCCGGCCCCGACCCCTGGAAGGCCAACACGCTCGAGTGGTTCACCTCCTCGCCGCCCCCGGTCAACAATTTCGACACCGTCCCGCGCGTACGCTCGGCCGAGCCGATGAAGGACATCCGCCGCGAGGTCGAGCGGCGAACCGGCGCGGCCGTACCGTCCGGCGGCGCGACGGTGCCCGCCGGCGCCACCCAGGTTGGTATCTGATGAGCCTGGCACCGCAGCCCGGCTCAGCGTCGGCCATCGACGGGCCGCGGATCGGACTTGCGCCCAGGACACGCCAGGTCATCGGGGACTACCTCGAGCTGACAAAGCCCAAGGTCCAGTCGCTGTTGCTGCTGACGACGATCGCGACGATGTACGTCGCGGGCGATCCCTCCCCCGGCCTGGTCGCGCTGACCTGCCTCGGCGGGTACCTGTCGGCGGGCGGCGCGGGCGCGGTCAACCACTGGTACGACCGCGACATCGACAAGCTGATGACCCGGACCGCCTCCAGGCCGATCCCGGCCGGACGGATCGCGCCGCGCAACGCCCTGATCTTCGGCTGCCTGCTGGCCCTGCTCTCGCTGGTCGAGCTGTCGATTACGGTCAACCCGCTGGCGGCCGCTCTGTCGTTCTCGGGCTTCCTGGGCTACGTCTTCATCTACACGGTCTGGCTGAAGCGCAGAACCCCCCAGAACATCGTCATCGGCGGCGCCGCCGGGGCCGTGCCACCGCTCGTCGGCTGGGCAGCCGTCACCGGAACAGTCAGCGGCACGGCCCTGTTCCTCTTCTTCATCGTCTTCTTCTGGACGCCTCCGCATTTCTGGGCGCTCTCACTCCTGATGAAGGACGAGTACAAGAAGGTCGGTGTGCCGATGATGCCGGTCGTCCGCGGCGAGGACGAGACCCGAAGGCAGATCCTGCTGTATTCGATCCTGCTCTACGCGGTCACCCAGCTGCCCTTCTGCGCCGGTGGCTTCGGTGACATCTACCTCGTCGCCTCGCTGACCCTGGGGATCGGGTTCATCGCCGGCGCAGTGCGCCTGTACCGGCGCGCGGACCGTCCCTCTGCGCTGCGGCTGTACCTCTACTCGCTGGCCTACCTCGCGCTGCTCTTCTGCGCGATGGTCGCGGACGCCCATCTATAGAATGCGCGACTGCACATGCTGACCAGGCGCCTCGCACGCAGGAACATCACGACAGGGCTCGTCGTCACGGCGATCGTAATGTTCATGTTCGGGATCACCTTCGTCGTGGCAGCGGTCTACATCTCGTGAGCCCGCTCGACCCCGAGGTCCCGCCCGTCGGTGAGGAGATCCACCTCCCCGGCCCATCGATCCTCCCGATCCTGACGGCCCTGGGCGTCACGCTGACGGTGGTGGGAATAACGACCTTCATCGAGCTGACCATCATCGGCGGCCTGCTGACGATCTTCTGTCTGGTCCGCTGGATCAAAGACACCCGCAGCGAAATCAACGAGCTTCCGCTCGACTCGGCCGAAGGCTGAGCGGGGTCCCTGAAGACTCCGTGGAGCGCCGGACGCGGTCCCTCAGCCGCGCCCGGTCGCTGTGGCGAGGGTGCGCCCGCCCCCCGGCGGGAACACCTCCCCTCTCACCCCACGGCCACCCGGGCTGGCACCGGACAGATCGCGCCATCCTCGGTCCAACAGCGAACGATGTCGCGGACCGAGAGTATCCCGACCGTCTCTCCCCCATCGAGGACGATCAGATGGCGAAAGCCTCCTCGAACCATCGCTGCGGCGGCCTCCTCGAGAGACCAGTCGGGCGCCGCGTAGACGACGTCACGGGTCAGGTGCTCGGCAACCAGCTCGACGTCGGGATCCTGACCGTTGCCGATGGCCACCAGAATGTCGCGCTCGGTGATGATCCCCGGCCCATGGCCCTCGGGGTCCATCACGACGGCCGCACCGACCCGCCGATCGGCCATCAGACGCGCCACAGCCCGAAGCGAATGACCCGGGCCGACTGTCAGGACCGTCTGGCTCATGCCTTCGTGAACTTGCATCTCGTCGGTCGCGCCTCCACTCGAATGGCTCTGAAGAATCCGGGCTATCCCGTCTGCCCGCCCCGGCAGGCCGGCTCACAAGCGCCGGTTTCGAGGCTTGCAACTATTGTCGCAATCTACTATGCGGGACGCTCGCAGTCAAGCTCGCGGCGGTCCGAGGACAGAGGCATTAGGATCACGCTCCCGATGAGCAGGAACTCCCCAGAGCGCCCACCCGAGAGCCGCGGAGCGAAGCCCCGTGTCTAGGCAACGCTCGATCACCGTTGCCGCCGTGGCGGCCGTGATCGCGACAGCGATCGGGATCGCCATCAGCTTCGCCATCCACTGGTTCCCGGCGCAGGCCTCGACGCAGGCCCACAACACCGACCGCTTCTACCACGTCCTCGTGATCGCCTCGATCCCGATCTTCGTCCTCGTCGTCACGGTCGTCCTCTACTCCGTCTGGCAGTTCCACATGAAGCCGGGCGAGGAGCTCAAGGACGGCCCGCCGATTCACGGCAACACCCGTCTCGAGGTGTTCTGGACCGCCATCCCCACGGTCCTGCTACTGGGCATGGTCGGCTACTCGTTCGTGGTCCTCAAAGAAAACGAGAAGAAGCCCGCCCGCGAGATCCAGATTGCCGTCGTCGGACAGCAGTTCTCCTGGAGCTACGAATACCCGCCTTCGGTGACCGGCGGCAAGCCGCTGAAGACGACTCAGCTCTATGTTCCCAACGGCGAGTCCGTCGAGTTCAACCTGAAATCGGCCGACGTCATCCACGCCTTCTGGATCCCGGCCTTCCGTATCCAGGAGGACGTCGTGCCGGGCATCACGACCCATTGGCGCGCCACCCCGGACCGGCTGGGCACCTACCCGGTCGTCTGCAACCTGCTCTGCGGCATCGGGCACTCGCTGATGCGCTCGCGGATCCATGTCGTCAGCAAGACCGCTTTCAACGCCTGGCTCGCCACCCAGTCGAGCGCTTCGACCACGAGCGCCGGGAGTTCGGGATAATGTGCGCCACGTCGATGAACGGTTCCACTAGGACACGCTGATGGCGGCCAGAATCAAAGCCCCCGGTTTCTATCGCGCCAGCGTCATGATGGTGCTCGCCGTGGCCTTCGCCGCCGCGCTGACGTGGATCGTCCGCTCCTCGACGGGCCACTCGACGTTCAACCACTACCTCGACGGCGAAGCGATCCTGACCGTCTCGCTGATCGCGGTTCCGCTGGCCTTCCTGATGGGCATCGGGGGCTTCGACTACTGGTTCTACTGGGCGGCCGGGAAGCCGACCAGGCCGGAGGACCACTCCAGCCACGGCGCCTACTCGTGGAAGGACTACTTCCGGATCAACACCGACCACAAGGTGATCGGGATCCAGTACACGGTCAACTCCTTCATCTTCCTGCTGATCGGCGGCCTGATCGCGATGTTGATGAGAGCGCAGCTCGCACAGCCGGGCTCGCACTTCGTCGACGCCAACACCTTCAACGGGCTCTTCTCCGTCCACGCCTCGCTGCTGATCTTCCTGTTCATAATCCCCGTGTTCGCGGGCCTGGGGAACTTCGTCATCCCGCTGATGATCGGCGCACCTGACATGGCCTTCCCGCGCCTGAACGCCCTGTCCTTCTGGCTGCTTCCCGTTGCCGGCGTGATGATGCTGGCGAGCTTCTTCGCCCCCGGTGGCGCCTTCGCCGACGGCTGGACCGCCTACGCCCCGCTGTCCGTCACCGCGCCGGTGGGACAGACCTTCTTCTCCATGGCCGTACAGTTCGCTGGAGCCTCATCGATCATGACCGCCCTGAACTTCCTGGTCACGATCATCACGATGCGGGCGCCGGGAATGAGCTTCTTCCGGATGCCCCTGCTGGTGTGGGCGAACTTCGCGACCTCCCTGCTGGTCGTGATCGCCACGCCCTTCATCGCCGCCTCGCAGTTCTTCGTCCTGCTCGACCGCACGCTGGGCTTCAACTTCTTCAACGCCGCAAAGGGGGGTGACGTGCTGATGTACCAGCACGTCTTCTGGTTCTACTCCCATCCGGCTGTCTACATCATGATGCTGCCGGGCTTCGGGATCATCAGCGAAGTGATCGCCGTCAAGTCGCGCAAGCCGATCTTCGGCTACCGCATGATGGCCTTCTCGCTGCTGGCGATCGTCGCCCTGGGCTTCACGGTCTGGGCCCACCACATGTTCACGTCGGGCATGGCGGCGTGGATCCGCATCCCGATGGCCGTCACGACGGCGATCATCGCCGTGCCCACGGGCATCAAGATCTTCTCCTGGCTGGCCACGCTGTGGCGCGGGGTACTGCACCTGGACACGCCCATGCTGTTCGCGCTGGGCTTCCTGACGACCTTCACGCTGGGCGGAATCAGCGGCGTGATGCTCGCGATGATCCCCTTCGACATCCACGTCAGCGCGACGTACTTCATCGTGGCCCACATCCACTACGTGCTGTTCGGCGGATCCCTGATGACGATCTACGCGGGGGTCTACTACTGGTTCCCGAAGATGACCGGGCGGATGTACGACGAGAAGCTCGGCAAGTGGCACTTCTGGAGCACCTTCATCTTCTTCAACATCACGTTCGCGCCGATGCACATCCTCGGCCTGCAGGGCATGCCCCGGCGCGTCTCCACCTACGCGACGAAGTTCGCGGACCTCAACCTGGTGATCTCGCTGGCCAGCTTCGGCCTCGGCCTCTCGACGCTGATCTTCATGTACAACATGATCACCAGCTGGCGGGGCGGCCCCAGGGCGGTCTCGAACCCCTGGCGCGCCCTCACGCTCGAGTGGCAGGTCTCCTCGCCCCCGCCGGTCTTCAACTTCGACCGCGTGCCGACCGTCGTCGGCGGCCCGTACGAGTACGGCGTCCCGGGTGCGGTTCACGGCATCTTCGCCCCCACGCCGGCAGCGGCAGCGGGGGTCCTGAGAGCCCCCAGCCCATGAGGAGAGCATCGTGAGAGAGGTACTCGTCGTCGCCAACCGCACGCTGGGCGGAGCGAAGCTGCTCGAGGCCGTCCGCGCCAGGGCCGCCGAGGGCCCTGTCCGCTTCCGCCTGGTGGTGCCCCAGAGCAATCCCTCCGCGGGCCTGGTGATCTATGACGAGGCCGTCCGCGAATCTGCCCAGGTGCGCGTCGACCTCGCTCTCTCGGCGGTGGCGACGGAGGGCATGGAGGCAACCGGCGAGGTCGGTGACCCGGATCCGTTCTCGGCCACGATGGACGCCGTCGCCGAGCATCGCCCCGACGAAATCATCGTGTCGACCCATCCGGCGATGAGCTCTGGCTGGCTGCGCCGCGACCTGATCGAGCGCATCAAAAACGCGACGGGTCTCCCCGTCGAGCATGTGGTCGTCGACCTCGATGCCGAGGGTGCGCTCTTCAAGGTGACATTGGTGGTCGCAAACAAGACCTCCACCGGCGAGGAGCTGATCGAGCACCTCAAGGGGAAGGCCCTGGACGGAGCGCATCTGTTCATCGCCGTCGTCCCCCAGCTCGACGGACGCGGCGAGGCAGCCCGCGAAGCCCGTGCCAAGCTCGCACAGATGCTCGACAGGCTCAGCCAGGCGGGCCTGCTCAGCTCGGGCATGATCGGCGTCCCGGATCCATACACGGCGACGATCAACGCCCTGGAGCTGTTCCGCGTCGACGAGGTCGTCATCTCCACGCTTCCCGACGAGCGCTCCGGCTGGATGCGAGGCCACCTCGTCGAGCGCGTCAGCGGCGCCACCTCGGCCAAGGTCGAGCACGTCGTGGTGGACCCTCAGGGCTCCCCTACCCCCGCTTCGGCGGCCTAGACCGGGCTCATGGAGGCCGCCAGCATCGCCCACGCGGGCGCCCACGAGCATCACGGCCCGCCGCCGGCCAACAGAAGCTCGCGCGCCGAGCCCCAGTTGCTGGGGATGCTGCTTTTCATCATCTCGGAGATCATGGTCTTCGGGGCGTTCTTCACGGCCTACTTCTTCATTCGGGTGGCCCAGGGCGACCCCTGGCCGGCGGCCGGTACCACGCTGCCGGTGGGCGTGGCCGGCGTCAACACGGCGATCCTCGTCTCCTCGTCGTTCACGATCCACTGGGCTGAGCAGGCGATCAAGCGGGGAAACCACTTCGGCCTGAAGGCCGGCATGCTGCTGACGTTCCTGCTGGGCTGCTCGTTCCTCTTCATCCAGATCAACGAGTACGCCAACATCGGCTTCGCCCCTCAGGACTCCGCGCAGCAGACGATCTTCTACTCGCTGACGGGCCTTCACGGGGCCCACGTCCTCATTGGGCTGATGCTCCTGCTGTTCGTGACGATCCGCGCCTTCCGAGGGCACTACAGCCCCGAGGAGCACCGCGGCGTCGAGGTGCCCGGGATCTACTGGCACTTCGTCGACGTGATGTGGCTGGTCGTCTACTTCACCGTCTACATCCTCTAGCGACGCCGGCGCGTCGCGGGGACAGAGAGGCGCCGGTCGTGCTCAACCCGCTGCGCTCGGAGGGCGAGGCATTCCGGTTTCTGCTCTACGCCCTCGGGGTGATCCTCACCCTGATCGCCCTCGTCCTTTTGGGACGAGCGATCTTCTAGCTACTCGGGCGTTCCGCCACTGATCGCCTGCACGACCGTCTGTTCGGCGGCACGCAGGTAGCCGATCGCCGCGTAGGGGTCTGCCACGTTGTGGCGCATCCTGACGACCGACGCGTAGTCCTCGCCCTCGCCGACTTTGCGCAGAACCTGGACGATCGTGATGACCGCCCCGATCTCGACCGTGTCGTCTTCGCCATAGCTCTCCTCGAGAGCCTGCATCTGTTCCGCGGCCACCTTGCCGAGGATCGTGCGGTCGAGGGCCATACCCTGAGCCTAGCTACTTGACTACCAGCGTGCCGTACATTCCCGCGGCACGATGGCCCGGGGCCTGGCAGAAGAACGTGTAGCTGCCCGGTGCGAGCGTCGCTTTGAAGCTGACGGCGCCCTTGGTGCTGAAGCCGCTCGCACCGATCACGGCCCCGCCGCCCGTCGCGCCGTGTTCGCCCGATTCGATCGCGATGTTGTGCGAGACGCCCGACATGTTCGGCATTTCGATCGTCACGGCACCGGGTTTTGCTGTGGCCTTGTTCGTCACATAAGCCAGCTGGCCCGTCGGGCTTGCCGCGATCGAGAGCTTGCCGGCGGTCTCGACGGCCGGCTTACCGCCGCCGGGAGCTTCGACGGCAGTGGCAAGCAGGCCGGCGTCCTTGCCCGGGCGCGCCGCGAATTCCGCGACGTACGCGGAGACGTCACGGAGCGTCGCGCCGGAGACCAGGTTCTTCGGCATGACGCCGCCCTTGTTGGGGTAGGCGATCTGCTTTTCGACGACACCCCGCACGGTGCCGCGGCCCAGGCCTTCGTCGATGCTCGCCCGGAACGCGTCGTCGAGGTTCGGCCCGACGATGCCTTTGGTTTCCGCCCGTGCCAGCGTGTGACAGGAGCCGCACTTGGACACGAAGGCCTTCTTGCCCGCAATCAGGTTGGCGTTGTCGGCGCCCTTGACCGAACAGCCGGCCGTGACGAGGCCGACAGCTCCCACGAGGCAGCCCGCGAGGACGCGCCGGGTGAGCCCGCCACGGCGCTCAGAAACCTGGCGCCTGGGGGCGCGGTGATCGGGCATCGAGCTCATCGGAGGCCGGAACACTATCCGAAGGACCGGGTGACGGGCCGGTTGCTCAGGGGCGCTGCAGGGGTTCGAGCTTCCCCTGCCCAGCCGCGATCACGCCCCCGGCGACGCCTTCCCAGGACCAGCGCTCGCGGACCGTCTCCACCAGGCCCAGCCGCACCCGGCGCCGCAGCCCCGGCTCGGCTCTCAGCCAGCCGCACAGGCATCCCGCGAGGGCCCGGACGGCACCGTCGTCAACACCGAAGGAGAGCCACCCGGCAGCCTCTGCCGGGATTGCCTCGGCGAGGGCGCCGGTGACCTCCGCGAGACCCGAATGGCGGGCACAGACCGGCAGCGCCCCACAGGCCGCCGCCTCGGCGGCGACCATCCCGAAGGCCTCGGGGAAGGTGCTGGGGGCAACCAGTGCCTCACAGGCAGGCAGCAGCTCGACGAGCTGCTCGTGATCGAGGCGCCCGGTCATCACGACCCGCTCCGGCAGCAGGGCCGCGGCGGAGAGGTAGTCCTCGAGGTCCTCCCCGTCCAGCCCCTCGAGGAAGGCCATCAGGTGGCCCAGCGGCTTGGCGGGCGCCCCGTCACCCTCGAGCGAGCGGCCCGCCCGGGCGATCAGCAGGGCCTCGCCGAGGTCTCCCCCCGCCAGCGCTGCCGCCAGGCGCTCGAAGCCCGCCCGGTAGGCGCCGAAGCCGACCACCACCAGCCGGGCCTCGGGAACCTGCGCCAGGACCAGCGGCCAGGCGGCCAGCAGCAGGTCCACCCCCTTGCTGATGATCAGCTTCCCCACGTAGGCGACCAGGACGTCGTCCTCGGGGTCCAGGCGGGCGAGCTCCCGTCCCGCAGCGGGGCCGTCGCGGTCGAAGGCGCTGCCCGCCTCGACAGCGCTCGTCGCCGCCGGCGGCGCCTCGTCCTGCAGGCGCATTGCCAGATCGCGAACCCCGGCCGCGGCGGCGGCAGGCTCGCGAGGCGCGAAATGATCGACATCGACACCCGGCGGTCCCAGCCGGGTCCGCTCCGGAAGCGTCTCGTCGGCCATCGCCTGCCACAGGCTGTTTGCGGTATGGCGTGAGCCGACGAGGATCGCCCGCGCCGGCGCGAGGCCCTCTCGTGCCGGCGCGAGGAAGCGATCCGGGTTGGGCTTGACGGTGTACTCGAGGGCGCTCCCATGGACCTTGACGGCATAAGGGACCCCCGCTGGAAGGGCCCTGGCCAGGATCAGGGGGCCCATCACCAGATGGTTCGCCAGCGCCAGCTCGGGACGGGTCAGCTCCGTCACCTCACGGACCGCCGCGACATTCGCCGAGATGTAGGACGCGATCTCCTCTTCGGAGCACTCGGCGAAGGTCTTTGCCTTCAGGCCCTCGTAGCGGTCGGACACATAGACCGGGAGCAGGCCGCCGAGATCTGGGCGATACAGGGTTGCCCGCCCGCCCGCCGGTCCGTCGGGCGTCGCGCCCCCGGACGGCGAGAGCTGCGCGACGCGCAGCTCGCCGGAGTCCCAGTCCCCGGCGGCTGAGAGGAAGGGATGCTCCTCGGGGTGGCGCTCCTGGCAGAGGAGATGGACCTCGTGGCCGAGCCGGACGAGCGCGCCGGCCAGGCGCGAGTTGTAGACGTTCGAGCCGGTACCGCCGAGCAGGTAGCCGTGGAAGATCAGGATCCTCACGCCGGTCAGCCTACCCGCGGCTCCCCGCGCCCCCGCCGGGGCCCCCATCCGCCGCGCGGGCTACGGCGGCGCCTCTGCCGCCGTGCGGCTCAGGTAAAGTCCCCCCGGTGAGCATCAAACAGCGCTATCGCCTCCGCGCCCCCTCGACAGGGCGCGAACTCGTACTCGAGGCCGACGAGCACGAGGTCTACCGCGACCGCGAGTCGGGCGAGCCGCTGGAAGTTCTCGGCAAGATCCTTCCGCTGGCGCCGTCGGAGTCGAAACTGCCCTGGGCCGTCGAGAATCTCCGGTTCTGCCCCTGGTGCGAGCAGATGTCCCAGAAGGATCTCAACGACTGCCCAACCTGCGGCCGGCGGATGGGTCCGCTCGGGACCGACGGACGCAACTGACTCGTGACGATGGTGCGCCCGCGCATCGCCCTGGCCGTCAGCACCGCCCTGCTCGCAGGTTTGGCGCTCGGTGCCTGTGGGTCGAGCAGCGTCTCCGACGCCGTTCCCAAGAGCACCCCCGACATCCTCCCCCCGAACGACACCTCGGCTGAAAAGGCCGCCGTCCAGACGACCTCCACCTCGACGACGAGCACGAAAACCTCGACGGGCGAATCCTCGGAAACCGAATCGCCCGAAGGCGAAACCCCGTCGGGTGAAACAGGCGGATCCGCGAGCGAAGAAACCGAATCCGGCGGCACCGGCGGCGAAGAAAAAGCGGCCGAAACGCCCTCGAAAACCGAAGAACCGGAAAACTCGAGCCCCACCGGCGGCGCCAGCGCCCCCTAGGCGGCGCCAGCGCCCCCTAGCCCCTCGGGCCGCCCTGCCTCAGGGAGTCGAGATCAGCGTCGCGCTGTAGGTCAGGCGGGCCGTCTGATACAGGCAGTAGTACTGGATCGGGCTGCCGATCCGGGTGTGAGCCGTCTGGGTGTTGGTGCTGGTGCACTGCTTCCGGGGACGACTGGCCCGCCAGGACGTATCGTTGCCGAAGCCCAGGGCCAGGGCGGGCGCCCAGGAGGGGACCGTCAGGGCGATCTCATCGCCCTTTTTCACCGGGATCGTCCTTTCCAGCGCGAACTGGGCGGTTTTTCCGAAGTAGGGCTGGAGCTTGATCAAGGGGCTCTGGGCCACCAACTTGTAGGTCAGGTTCGGCTTGCGCTGTGGGCGAAGGACGGAGACGGCCGCTTCGGCGACGCCGCCCTCGTTGGCGTTGAAGAACCTGATCTGCGTGGTGTTCGGCTTGCCAAGCGTGATCGTCCAGGCGACGATCGTGCCGTTACGGGTCACACCCATGGGGTTGCGGACGGTGCCGACCTTCACCTGGAAGCCGGTCGTGCGGCTGACGGCCAGGCAGGGGCTCGCGGGGCAGCTGGCGAGGGTGGCCGGGGTGGTTGACCCGATCACTCCGATTTCGGTCAGCTTTGCAGGCGCCACCGCAGGAAGCGTAAGAGCGAGCAGTGTGCTCAGCAGAAATGCGATCTTTGTGCGTCTCATCATTGCCATTCAACACGCCCGACCACGTGATGTAGCGGTCAGGCTGGTTTTCTTTACGGGCCTGAAATCTCCTGCGCCGCAGCGGCGATCTCGTCTGGATCGCCCGCAGATGGTACCCAGGGCAGTCGCAGCGGGTCGCACTCATAGCGCGGGATCACATGGATGTGGAAGTGGAAGACCGTCTGCCAGGCGGCCGGCCCGCAGGCGTTGAGCAGGTTCACCCCATCGGCGCCCAGGCGCTCCTTGGCGCGCGCGGCGAGCCTCTGCGCGGCCATCGCCGTCGCCTGCAGGTCCTCGGGCTCAATCTCGAGCAGGTCTCGAGAATGCGCTCTGGGGACCACCAGGGCATGACCCCGAGTTGCCGGCGCGATGTCCATGAAGGCGATCGTCCGCTCGTCTTCATCGACGATCCTGCCGGGCAGCTCGCCCGCGATGATCTTGCAGAAGATGCAGTCCGGGTCGGCCATCGGGAGCGGATCCTATGTCAAGCGAGGCTCTCCGGAGCCGCCTGCGAGTCGAGCAGTTCGCGGGCCCGGGCGAGCGCCTCCTCGCGCGTGGCGAGCTCACCTGCATAGCGGGCCTCGCTGAGCGCCTCCAGCAGCGTCCCGATCCTGGGCCCGGCTCCGATTCCGAGCTCCGCCGCCAGCTCATCGCCTCGCAGAAGCGCCGGCGGCGGACCGTCTGCCCGCCAGCGCAGCGCGTCACCGAGCATCCGCCGGGCAAGATCGAGGTGGGCCGCGATCGCGTCCTGGGAGCGCTCGCCACGGGTCGCCAGTCGGTCGGCCAGGGACAGCAGCGTGACATCGACCTCGACGGGCTCACAGGCCCGCAGGTAGGAGTAAACCGTCCGTGGCGCCAGCGGCTGGGGCTCATGGACGAGGAAGCCCAGGCGTAGATGACAGCGAACCAGTCCCGCCACGTGGCGACGCAGCCGCTCGCTCGAACGCAGCCGCTCGAGGACCTTTCGGGCCATCGCTGCGCCGGCACGGTCGTGTCCCATGAACGTCACGCGCCCGTCCTGCGGGCGGACCTGCCTGGTCGCGGGCTTGGCCACGTCGTGCAGCAGCGCCCCCCAGCGCAGAGCCTCGCCGCGGGTCATCTCGTCGGCCAGCGGTTCGCCCAGCAACGCCGTGACGGCCGCACGGTGCTCCCCGATGGCCGGCTTCGCCTCGGGCAGGACGGGGCCACCCGGCATCGTCAGCTCTACCGTCCGGTCGAGGACCTCGAGCGTGTGCCCGTGGACGTCGGCATGGTGAAACCGGCTCTGCTCGACGCCCCGCAGCGCCTCGAGCTCGGGCAGCACGACCGCCAGGGCTCCGACCTGGCTCGCCAGCTCCAGACCGTCCCGGGCGGAGCCGGCGGCGAGGACTCTCCGCAGCTCGGCGAAGATCCGCTCCCCTGAGATCCCGGCCAGGCCGGGGGCAGCTTCACGGGCGAGGAGGAGCGTCTGCTCGTCGGCCCGTAGGCCAAGCTCGCAGGAGACCCGAACCAGGCGAAGGACGCGCAGCGGGTCGAGCATCAGGGAACCGGGTCCGGCGACCCTGAGCCGCCCTTCCCTCAGGTCGGCCTGACCGCCCAGGGGGTCGATCGGGGCGCCGCCTGCAAGCGGCTCGGCGATCGCGTTGACGGTGAAGTCCCGCAGCGCGAGGTCTCCCTCGATCGTCGGGGCTCTGAGCGGATCGACATCCAGCTGCCAGCTTCCGTCGCGGGCGCTGACCCGCCATGCGCCGAACTCCTCCGAGAGGGCGAAGCTGACCGCCCGCCCGGCGGCTCTGGCAACCGCCCGGGCGGCATCCTCGGGGTCCGCCGCGACGACGATGTCGTGATCCCTGCCGCTGCGTCCCATCAGCCGGTCCCGGACGGCTCCCCCCACGAGCCACGCCTCGGCACCACCCAGCGCCGCGCGTGCTGCCTCCAGCCCCGCGCTCATGCCCTGTCGGCCGGCGGTGCGCCCGTCTGTGAGGCCGTGAGCTCAGCGCCGTCGCGGTGGTAGAGGCGGGGCACCCTGGGCGTCAGGGCACAGGTGACCTCATAGTTGATCGTGTCCAGACGCCTGGCGACCTCCTCGGCGGTGATCCGCTGAGAGCCCTGGATCCCGATCAGGATCGCCCGGGAGCCCTGGAGCCGGTTTGCCGAGCCGCTCTCCGAGCCCAGGTCGACGGTGATGCTGTCCATGCTGATCGTTCCCACCAGCGGGTGGCGCTCGCCTCCGATCAGGATGTCGGCGTTGTTCGACAGCCCCCTCCGCCAGCCGTCCCCGTAGCCGACGGGGATGACGCCGATGCAGGTGTCCTGCTCGGCCACGAAGCGCCTGCCGTAGCCCGCGCTCTCGCCCGCCGCGCATCGCTTGACCTCGGCCACATAGGAGCTCAGCTCGAGGGCGGGCTCCAGTCCGCGCTGGGCCGGATCCCGGCCGAAGGGGTCCATCCCGTAGACGGCGATGCCGCAGCGAACCATGCCGAACTGCGCGCCCGCGTCACGGAGCATGGCGGCGCTGTTCCCCGCGTGGATCAGCACGTCCGGATACCGCTCGGCGATCCGGGCAGCCCAGCTCGTGAAGGTCGACAGCTGCGCCGCGAAGAAGCCCCTGTCATCCAGGTCATCGGCCGTTGCAAAGTGGGTCATCGCCCCCGCGAGCTCCACCCCGGGCAGCTCGGCGGCCAGTCGGGCCACCTCGGTGGCCTGCTCGGGGTCCCGCGTACCAAGCCGTCCCATGCCCGAGTCGAACTTGACGTGCACCCGTCCTCCCCCGGCCGCCGCCACGGCCCGCAGGTAGGCCTCGTTCCAGACGACCACATCTCCGCCGGAGGCCAGCGCCTCCCCCAGTTCGACAGGGGTCAGCGCCCCCATCACAAGAACACGCTGCTCCTGCAGACCGGCTTCCCGGAGCTCGCGCAGCTCGCGGGCACCCGCCACCGCGAGCCAGGTGGCGCCACCCGCGATGGCTGCCCTTGCCGCTTGGACGGCGCCGTGGCCGTAGCCGTTGGCCTTGACGACCGCGCAGAGCGCCGTCTCTCCTTCGAGAGCCCTCCGGAGCCGCGTGCAGTTGCGCTCGATGGCGGCAAGATTGATCCGAGCCTGGACACGCTCGGAGATGGGCAACTCGATCAGCGAGGGGGCGAGCGGCTCGATCGTCATGCCCCGCCCCCGGTGGCAGCCTCGCCGCGGGCCTGCGGCAGCGCCTCGATCACGTCCGTGGCGATCACGCCCTCGGCCGCCCCGACGGCCAGCGCGGCCAGCTGCCCGGCTCTGGTGTGCATGCAGACGCCTGCGGCCGCGGCCGTGAAGGCGTCCAGCCCGGCCGACAGCTGCGCCGCGATCACACCCGTCAGGACATCACCCGTGCCGGCCGTCGCGAGCGCGGGGCTGCCTCCGCGGCTGACGGCGACCCGGCCGTCCGGCTCGGCTACGAGCGTGTCATCGCCCTTCAGCACGACGACGGCCCGTGAAGCGGAGGCGGCCTCCCGGACGGCCGCGAGGCGTTCCGCTGATATCCGGCTGCTCTCACGCTCGAGCAGCCGGCCCAACTCGCCTGCGTGGGGCGTCAGCACCGTTGCCGCCGTACGGCCCGCGAGCTCGCCGAGGCGGCCCGCGTGGGCGTTGAGCCCGTCCGCGTCGAGCACCATCGGAAGGAGCGACTCGCGGGCCAGGCGGCGTGCGAATGAAGCTGCGCCATCGGTGCGACCCAGACCCGGCCCCAGCGCCAGGGCACCGCCCCGCTCGCCGGCCGCGAGCGCCGCATCGACGGCCGGCTCCCGCAGCGAGCCGTCCGCTTCGGCCAAGGCGATGCTCATCAGCTCCGGAGTCCCCGACCCCGCGACGATCGCCTGCAGGCCGTCCGGGAGGAGAGCCGTGACGTAGCCCGCTCCGGCCCTCATGGCAGCCCTCGAGGCCATTGCAGGCGCACCTGACAGGCCGCGCGACCCGCCTGCCACCAGGACGTGCCCGGAGGCGAACTTCGTCGAGTCCGCTCCGCGCCGGGGCAACAGGTCGAGGACGGAGCGCTCGATCAGACCCACCCCCGCGGCCGTCGGCGCTCCACGGGGAACGCCGATGTCGGCCAGCTCGATCCGTCCCGCGTGAGCCTTGCCCGGGTTGATCCAGAGTCCGGGCTTTGCGGCATGGAAGGTGACCGTGGCGGCTGCCCGGACGGCCGCCCCGGCGACGGTCCCGTCCGACGCATCCACGCCACTGGGCACGTCGACGCTGACGACCGGCGCATGTGAGGCGTTGAGGGCCTCGACCGCCGAGGCCGTGTCCCCGCTCGGCGCTCCACTCGCGCCGGTTCCCAGAATGGCGTCCACGAGGACCGCCCAGCCGTCCGCCAGGAATGCGTCAAGCGGCAGGGGTGGCTCGCCGGGGAGGCGTTCGAAGTTCGTGGCCGCGTCGCCGCGGTATTCCGCGGGTGGGGAGATGCAGATCACGGTGACCTTCCTCCCCGCGTGGCGCAGGAGCCGGGCGACGACGAGCCCATCGCCGCCGTTGTTGCCCTTGCCGCAGAGGATGCCCACGGGACCATCCGGAGCGATTCGCTCGACCGAGCCCGCGACCGCCGCGCCGGCGCGCTCCATCAGCTCGAGCCCGTCGACGCCACGCTCGTCGATCGCCCAGCGGTCGATGCCACGCATCGTCTCTGCGTCGGGCAGCGGCGTCAGCCAGGCGGGCAGGGGCTCCACGGGAGCGATGCTAGATGCTCGGGCCGCCGGGTGGGCGGCCCGGCGCTACTCGACGGTTACCGTCTTGGCGAGGTTCCGGGGCTGGTCCACGTTGAGTCCTCGCCGCCTGGCGATCTTGTAGGCCAGCACCTGCAGCGGGACAGCCGCCAGGATCGGCTGGAGCATCCAGTCCACGTCGGGCACCGTGATGACCGCATCGGACTGCTGCGAGATCATCGCGTTTCCGCTCGTGGCGACAGCGATCACGTGAGCCCCCCGGGCACGGACCTCCTGCATGTTCGAGAGGACCTTGTCCAGCACGGGCGAGTCGGTCGCGACGCAGACCACCGGCGTGGAGTCGTCCAGCAGGGCGATCGGGCCGTGCTTCATCTCACCGGCGGCGTAGGCGTCGGTGGCGATGTAGGAGATCTCCTTCAGCTTCAGGGCGCCCTCCAGCGCCACGGGGAGGCCGACGTGGCGGCCGATGTAGAGGAAAAACTCGCTCTGCCAGTAGGCCTCCGCGATCGGCTCTACCTGCTCCTCCGCGGCCGCGAGGACCTGGTCGATGCAGCTGGGCAGGCGCTTGACCTCCCCCACGAGCTCCGACAGGCGCTCGGCGCCGAGCGTCCCCCGCAGCTCTGCCAGGCGAAGGCCCAGCAGGTACATGGCGGCGACCTGGCAGATGAACGTCTTGGTGGCGGCGACGCCGATCTCGAGACCCGCCCGGGTGAACAGGACGGCGTCGCAGTCACGCGTCGCCTGGGAGCCCATGACGTTCGTGATCGCAAGCACCCGGGCGCCGCGATCTTTGGCCAGACACATCGCCGCGAGGGTGTCGGCCGTCTCGCCCGACTGGGAGATGCCGATCACGAGATCGCCCTCCCCCACGACCGCGTTGCGGTAGCGGTACTCGGAGGCGATGTCCATCTCGACGGGGACGCGGGCCCACTCTTCGATCGCGTATCGCCCGATCAGGCCGGCGTGGTAGGAGGTCCCGCAGGCGACGATCACGATCCGCCTGACGCCCTCGAGGATCGACTCGTCGAAGGCGCCCTCCTCCTGCAGGTCCACGCCGTCACGACGAGCCGTCCGGTCGGCGATCGCGTCGGCGACGGCATCTGCCTGTTCGTGGATCTCCTTCAACATGAAGGTCTCATAGCCGCCCTTCTCGGCGGTTTCCTCATCCCAGTCGACGGACACCGGTTCGCGCTCGACCTCCTGCCCGTCCGCCGTCATGATCCGCACCCCGGAGGGCTCGAGCACGACTATCTCGCCGTTTTCGACGTACTGGACGTTGCGGGTCTCGGCGAGGAAACCCGGGACTGCAGATGCGACAAACTGCTCGCCCTCGCCGCGGCCGATGATCAGTGGGCACTCCTTGCGGGCTCCCACCAGCAGGCCGGGCTCGTCGAGGCTCATGGCGACAAATGCGTAGTGCCCCTCGAGCTGAGCGTAGGCGGCCCTGACCGCCTCCGGTAGATCGCCGTCGTAGAGCTCCGCGATCAGGTGGGCGATGACCTCGGCGTCGGTCTCGGAGGTGAAGACGCTGCCCTTTTCGAGCAGGCGCTCCTTGAGAGCAAGGTAGTTCTCGACGATCCCGTTGACGACCACGTGGATGCGATCGCCGCTGTCGTAGTGCGGGTGGGCGTTCTCCTCGCTGACGCGGCCGTGGGTCGCCCATCGGGTGTGCCCGATCCCGGTGGTCGCGGGCATCTCGGCCAGCGCGACGGCCCCGCTGGATCCCTCGGCGAGCTTCTCCCGCAGGGCGTTCAGGTTGCCGACGGCGCGGACCGCCTCGATGTGATCGCCGGCGATGACCGAGATCCCCGCCGAGTCATAGCCGCGGTACTCCAGCTTCGACAGCCCGGCGAGCAGCAGCTCCCGGACAGGGCGCCCCCCGACGTAGCCGACGATCCCGCACACGCATTCGAAGATACCAGCGCCGTCACGGCGCCTGGACGGATTTCCTGGCGCTCAGCCGAGCTCGCGCTCGACCAGGGCGACGAGCCTGCCGCAGATCTCCTCGGCCTCCCGGTCACTGGGCGCCTCGACCATGACCCTCACGAGCGGCTCGGTGCCGCTGGGGCGAATCAGCACCCGCCCACGCCCCGCGAGCTCCTGCTCGGCGTCCTCGACGGCCGCCTGCACGCCCGCGGCGCCGGCGATCGCCTGGCGGTCGCGGACGCGGACGTTGACCAGCCGCTGGGGCAGTTTCTGCATGGCATCGCGGTCGGCCAGGTCGCGGCCCGCCAGCGCTTCGAGCGTCAGCAGGGCACCGGCGATGCCGTCGCCGGTGCGGTTGAATCCGAGCTCGATCAGGTGCCCCGACTGCTCCCCGCCGAGTGTCCATCCGCTGGAGCGAAGCTCCTCGAGCACGTAGCGGTCACCGACGGCCGTCCGCGCGACGGCGATCCCCTCCCGCTCCATCGCGGCGTGGAAGCCGAAATTGCTCATCACGGTGACGGCCACCCCATTGCCGGGCAGTCGTCCCACGTCGCGCAGGTGCAGGGCCGCAAGCGCAAGCAGTTCGTCGCCGTCGACGACCTCGCCGGCACGGTCGACGGCGAGGACGCGATCACCGTCCCCGTCGAAGGCAAAGCCGATCTCGTGCCCCGCGGTGCGCATCCGATGCCCGAGCATCTCGATGTGCGTCGAGCCACAGCCGTCGTTGATGTTGCGCCCATCCGGCTCGTCGGCGAGGACGGTGACCTTCGCCCCGAGACGTTTGAAGATCTCCGGAGCTACCTGGTAGGTGGCCCCGTTGGCGCAGTCCAGCAGCACATCCATGCCGTTCAGCTCGAGCGTGGCGAAGCGGGTCTGAAGCTCGCGCAGGTAGTCCTCGCCCGCGCCGTTGAGCCGGCGGATCCGGCCGATCTCGTCCGGCACCGACGGCGGCTCCTCGAGCCCGCGCTCGATGGCCAGCTCGGTCTCGTCGGAGAGCTTGTAGCCGTCCCCCGCGAAGAACTTGATCCCGTTGTCCCGGTAGGGGTTGTGCGAGGCCGAGATGACGACCCCGAGATCGAACTCGTAGCGCCCGATCAGCAGCGGCGCGGCGGGCGTCGGCAGGACCCCGCCGAGCAACGCGTCGCCGCCCGCGGCACTGACGCCCGCCGCGACGGCCGCCTCGAGCATCTCGCCCGACTCGCGGGTGTCGCGCACGATCAGCACCTGCGGGCGCCGGCAGGGCGTCTGCGAGGTGGCCGCACGGGCGAGCGAGAGGGCCAGCTCGGCGGTCAGGAACTCGCCCGCGACGCCGCGAACGCCGTCTGTCCCGAACAGCTGACGGGTCATCGTCTAACTCCCTCTCGGCTTGAGCCGTGGCCCTAGCGCTTGGAGAACTGCGGACGCTTGCGCGCCTTCTTGAGCCCGGCCTTCTTGCGCTCCTTGGCACGGGAATCGCGCGTCAGGAAGCCGCGGCGCTTGAGCTCGCCACGAAGGTTGGGGTCGGCCTCGAGCAGTGCCCGGGAGACACCGTGGCGCAGCGCGCCGGCCTGAGCCGAGATGCCGCCGCCGTGCAGGCGGGCGACGACGTCCATCCGGTCCTGGTAGCCGACTGTCTCCAGCGGCTGACGGATGTTGCGCTGCAGGGTGTCGCGTGGGAAGTAGGTGTCCAGCGTCTTGCCGTTGATCAGGTAGGTGCCGGTGCCCGGACGCAGGGTGACCCTGGCGATCGCCGTCTTGCGCTTGCCGGTGGCGCGGTAGCGCGCACCGGAGGCGAGGTCGATCGCGGCCGTGGCAATCGGCTCTGCGATGGGCTCCTCGGGCTCGCCATCCTCGCTGACCGGCGGCTGCTCGCCCTCCTCCTCGATCGCATAGGGGTCGGCGTACTCCTCGCCCCGGCCCAGTGGGTCCGCGCCCTCGGGGACGATGTCCACCTCGAGGTGGGCGCCGGGAACGGATGGCTTCTCGCGCGGCGTGGGCTCCTCGGCAGCCTCCTGGGCGGCCTCGAGGGCAGCGTCCTCGGTTGACCCGGCGATCTCCTGCGCGTCGGCCGTGGGAACGGCGTGTCCCTCACCGGCGGGCTCCACGGTGGGTGACTCTGCTCCGGCCGGGCCGGCGGGTGACTCCTGAGCCTCCTGAGCGGCCTCGAGGGCGGCGTCCTCGGCGGAGCCGGCGATCTCTGCCGCCTCCTCGCTGGGGACGGCGTGCTGCGGGGTCTCGGGTGTCTCCTCGTCTGCCATCAAACCTCGATCTCGATGCTTTGGGGTTGCTGTGCCACGTGCGGGTGCTCGGGACCGGCGTAGATCTTGAGCTTGGTGATCTGCTTGCGGGCGAGCCGGTTGCGGGGCATCATGCCCTTGACCGCCAGGCGGATGATCTCCTCGGGGCGGCGGGTCATCATTTCCTCGAAGGTCCGCGAGCGGAGGCCACCCGGGTAGCCCGAGTGACGGTAGTAGCGCTTGTCCTGGCGCTTGTTGCCGCTGACGTGGATCTTCTCCGCGTTGATCACCACCACGAAGTCGCCGGTGTCGATGTGCGGGGTGTACTCGGGCTTGCGCTTGCCGCGCAGCAGATCGGCGATCTGCGTCGCCATGCGCCCGAGGGTCTTGCCGTTGGCGTCGACCAGCACCCAGTTCCGCTCGCGGTCGGTCGGCTTCGCTACGTAGGTCTTTGCAGAGGGTGCCATGGCGTGAAAAAGGCCACGCGTCAGCGCGGCGGAGGAGACATCATAGGCGAAGTCGGCGTGAGCCGCGGACCAGGGTTCCCGACGGCGCTGAGGGACCGGACCCGGCCCGACTACTCCCACTCGATGGTGCCGGGAGGCTTGCTGGTTATGTCCAGCACCACCCGATTCACCTCACGCAGCTCGTTGATCATCCGCGAGGCGATCGTCTCGAGCAGGTCGTAGGGCAGCCGTGCCCAGTCGGCTGTCATGGCGTCGTCGCTCGTGACGGCCCTGACGACCACGACATAGCCGTAGGTGCGCTCGTCGCCCTGGACCCCCACGGTGCGGATGTCGGGGAGGACGCAGAAGGACTGCCAGAGCTCGCGGTAGAGGCCCGCTTTGCGGATCTCATCCTGGAGGATGTAATCGGCCTCGCGGAGCACGTCGAGCCGCTCGCGGGTGGCTTCGCCGCCGACGATCCTGATCGCCAGGCCGGGCCCCGGGAAGGGCTGGCGCCAGACGAGCCGCTCGGGCAGGCCCAGCTCGGCACCCACTGCCCGGACCTCGTCCTTGAAGAGTGCCCGAAGCGGCTCCACCAGCTCGAACTGGAGGTCGTCGGGCAGGCCGCCAACGTTGTGATGGGACTTGATCGTGGCCGCCCCCGTCCCGCCGCCGGACTCGATGACGTCGGAGTAGAGCGTTCCCTGAACGAGGAAGCGGGCGCCCTCGCCGCCGCCGGCGAGACGCGACGCCTCCTCCTCGAATACGCGGATGAACTCGGCCCCGATCGCTTTGCGCTTTGCCTCCGGCTCGGTGACGCCCTTGAGCTTGTCCAGAAAGCGGCGCTCGGCGTCCACGGCGACGAGCGGCACTTTGAAGGTGTCCCTGAAGGTCTTTACGACCTGATCGCCCTCGTCCTTTCGCATCAGGCCGTGGTCCACGAAGACGCAGGTCAGCTGGTCGCCGATCGCCCGGTGGACGAGCAAGGCCGCCACGGAGGAGTCGACTCCGCCGGAGAGGCCACAGATGACGTGCCCGTCACCGACCTGCTCGCGGATGCGCCGGATCTGTTCTTCGACGATCGAGGCGGGTGACCAGTCGGGCTCGCAGCCGCAGACCTCTGTCAGGAAGGAGGTCAGGATCTGCTGGCCGTAGGGCGTGTGGACGACCTCGGGATGGAACTGGATCCCGTAGATCCCGCGATCGGTGTCCTGGACGGCGGCGACCGGAGATCCGGTGGACGAGGCGAGGGCGGTGAACCCGGGGGGCGGCTCGAAGACCGTGTCGCGGTGGGACATCCAGCAGGTCTGCTCGCGGGGCAGGCCGGCCATCAGGACGCCGGGCTCGCGAACGGTCAGCTCGGAGCGCCCGAACTCGCCGATCTCCGCCTGCTCGACCCGGCCGCCGAGCGTGTGTACCAGCAGCTGCATCCCGTAACAGATCCCCATCACAGGGATCCCGAGCTCGAGCAGGCCCAGATCGAGTGACGGTGCCCCCTCGGCGTACACCGAGGCGGGGCCGCCCGAGAGGATGATCCCGCGGGGTTTGCGCCTTGCGACCTCGTCGATCGAGACGTGGTGCGGCAGCAGCTCGCTGAAGACGCCGCAGTCGCGTACCCGCCTGGCGATCAGCTGGGAGTACTGCCCGCCGTAGTCGAGCACGACGATCTCCTGCTTGTGCCCTTTCATGGGGTGCGCCGCCGCGCCCGCGGGCGCGATCCGCTGCCGGCCCTCTGGCTGGATCGTGGCTGCGGCCTCGGTTGCCACGCTAGTCGTTCACCAACGCGGCAACCTTCCCGTTGGTCGCGCCCATCCCGACCTGCTGGTCGCGCTGGAGCGACTTGCCCTCGGTCTGGAGGGACGGTGCGACGACGACCTCTGCCCGGTTGAACTCGGCAAGGTCCTTGTGGCCGCAGGTGGCCATCGAGGTCCTCAGACCGCCGAACAGGTTGAAGCTACCGTCGTTCTCGCGTGCCGGGCCGACCAGGATCTCCTCGAGGGTGCCGTTCTGGTGAGTGGCGACCCGCGCGCCGCGGGGCAGGCTCGGATGGAACGTCGCCATGCCCCAGTGGAAGCCCCTTCCGGGAGCCTCGTAGGCACGAGCCAGGGGCGAGCCGATCATCACGGCGTCGGCGCCCAGGGCGATCGCCTTGGACACATCTCCGCCGTTTTTCATGCCGCCGTCGGCGATCACCTGGCAGTACTCGCCCGTCTCGAGCATGTGCGTCGAGCGGGCGTGTGCCACGTCGGCGATCGCCGTCGCCTGAGGAACCCCGATACCCAGGACGCCACGCGTGGTGCAGGCGGCACCGGGCCCGACGCCGACGAGAACGCCGGCCGCACCGGTCCGCATCAGGTGCAGGCCCGTGTGGTAGGAGGCGCAACCGCCGACGACCGCAGGCACCTCGAGGGTCGGGATGAACTCCTTCAGGTTGAGGGGCTCGGAGACGGTCGAGACGTGCTCCCCCGAGACGACTGTTCCCTGGATGACGAGGACGTCGAGGCCGGCCTCGAGCGCGAGCTCGTGGTACTGAAGGACCCGCTGCGGCGTCAGGGATGCCGCGACGACGACTTTCTGATCCTTGATTTCGCGGATCCGCTGGGTGATCAGCTCGGGCTTGACGGGCTCCTGGTAGATCTCCTGCATCTCGCGGGTGGCGAGATCCTTGGGCAGGCCGGATATCCGCTCGAGCTGCTCGTCGGCGTCCTCGTAGCGCGTGAATATGCCCTCGAGGTTGAGGACGGCGAGACCGCCAAGCTGCCCGATTATCCCGGCTGTCTCGGGAGAGACGACTCCGTCCATCGCGGAGGCGAGCATGGGCAGCTCGAACTGGTAGGGCCCGAGCTTCCAGGAGATGTCGATGTCATCGGGATCGCGGGTTCGCCGGGAAGGAACAATCGCGATGTCGTCGAAACCATAAGCCCGACGACCCTTCTTTCCACGTCCGATCTCTATCTCCATCGGGGAATCCTCGCAGTCGGCACGGACGAAAAAGCCCCGCTCTCGGCGGGGCCAGATGCAACACGGCACAGCGGCGTGATCGCCTCATCGGCAATGGCGGCCAAGGGAAGCTGAGCATAGCAATGGCCAAGGGGGGTCTGTGGCCCTCGGATATCCTCGTTGGACCATGAGCGAGGTGACCCCCAGGCGCTACGAGCCGCACACTGTCGAGACTGCCCGCCAGGCTGCCTGGAAGGAGCGGGATGCCTTCCGGACGCCGCCGCTGAACGAGGATCAGCCGCATCTCTACATCAAGCCCTCGGCACCCTTCACGTCGGGGAACGTGCACATCGGGCACGTCCGCTCCTACTCGATCGGGGACGCCTATGCGCGCTACCGCCGGGCACGGGGCGAGGACGTCCTGTTCGCGTTCGGATTCGACGCCTTCGGGCTGCCCGCGGAGCTCGGCGCGATCGCAGGCGGCGAGCCGCCCAGCGCCTGGGTGGACCGCTGCGCCACGCACATGAAAGGCCAGCTGCTGCGGCTGGGCTTCTCCTTCGACTGGGATCGCTCGTTTCTGAGCTCCGACGCGATCATGTACCGCTGGTCGCAGTGGCTGTTCCTGACCCTCTACGAGGAGGGGCTCGTCTACAGGGGCACGGGGACGGTCGACTGGTGCGATCACTGCCAGACGACCCTTGCCTCGATCCAGGTGGAGGCCGGCGGGACCTGCTGGCGCTGCCACAACCCGGTGCGGCTGATCGAGCTGCCCCAGTGGTACTTCAAGGTCAGCGCCTACGTGGAGGAGAACGACAGCCGGCTGTCCGAGCGCGAGTCGAGCGGGAAATGGGACAAGGTGGCCCTGGACTCACAGCAGGACGTCATGGGCCGGGTGGACGGAGTCGAGGTGGATCTGTCGCGGCCGGACGGCTCGACGATGACCGTCTTCACGCCACATGGAGACGCGCTCGCGAGGGCTCGCTTCGTGGCTCTGTCGCCCCGCCATCCGGAGGCTGAGGCCTGGGCCGCGGAGCCGGCCGTGGCCGAGCAGCTGGAGAAGCTGCGCTCCGGTGGCTGGGAGCGGAGCGCCAGGGATGCGGAGTCGATCCCCGTCCTCGACACGGGACAGACACTCACGGGCCCGGCGGGCACACCGCTTCCCGTCCTGATCTCCCCCGTCGTCGATGCCCGGTTCGGCCCGACGATCGCACTGGGCGTCCCCTCCGAGGACCGGACCGATGAGGTTCTGGCGGCGAGGCTGGGGCTTGGGGGCGCCGAGGAGGATGACGCCTCGACGGCCGCTCCGGGACGTCCCGCGGTTCGCTACAAGGCGTCCGACTGGGTCATCTCCCGCCAGCGCTCCTGGGGCACGCCGATCCCGGTCGTCTACTGCGATGACTGCGGCACCGTCCCCGTTCCCCGCGAGCAGCTCCCGGTCCGCCTGCCGCTGGACATCACCCCCACGGGAACGGGCAACCCGTTGGCTGAGCTGGAGGGGTTCGTCAATACCGAGTGCCCCGCATGCGGAGGCGCGGCGCGGCGCGAGACGGACACCCTTGACTGCCACTTCGACGCGCTCTGGCTTTGGATCCCCGCCTGTGTTCCGCCGGAGTCGCGCGAGGACTCCCTCGAGGAGATCCTGGCCCTGGCGGACCTGCGCCACTGGCTGCCGTCGGAGCGTCTCGTCGCCGGTTCGGACAGCGGCAACTTCGTGTTCGACCAGCGGACCGTGACGAAGGCGCTTCGGGACATCGGCCCGCTCGCCTTCCTGGGTGACGGCGAGCCGTTCGCGGGCTGCCTCTTTCACGAGATGGTCATAAGAGACGGACGCAAGATGAGCAAGCACCTGGGCAACGTGGTGGACCCCGACGAGCTCGTCGAGCGCTACGGCGCCGACACCGTGCGGCTGGCGGTGCTCTACGCGGCCCGGCCGCAGCGCTCGCTGAACTGGAGCGACTCAGCCGTCCTGCGCTGTCATCGCTTCCTGAACCAGGTCTGGGACTACTCGCACGCCAAGCTGGCTCTGGCGGGAACCGTCGAGGGCGAGCCGATCGACGACACCAGCGAGCACCTGCGCCTGAAACTGTCGCAGTGGTGCGATGCGGCCGTCGAGCGCACGACAGCCGATATGGAGAACCTCGAGATGCACAGCGCCGTGCGCAACGTGATGCGCCTCTTCGACCGAATCAAGGACTTCGAGAAGCGGGTCCTGGCGCGCGAGCCGGCCCTCAGCTCCCTGAACTTGGAGGCGCTGACCGGGGCCCTCTCGATCCTCGCTCAGATGCTCGGGCCGTCCGCGCCGCACATCGCCGAGGAGCTCTGGCTGGCACTTGGCCATGACGAGGGCGGCGCACAGACGCCCTGGCCGGGCGTATCGTTCAAGGTTCCCGCATGAGCACACAGACCGCACAGAGCCCTCTGTCAGGCCAGCGAACGCGCTCATGTGCGGTCGAGCTGACCTGTCACCGCTGTGACAACCATTGGCCGCTCGAGGACACGGTCTTCTCCTGCCCCGATTGCGGCAAGGGCCTGGACATCGTCTACGACTACGAACTGGCCGCCCGGCACTTCGCCGAGGTACCGGGTTCCGAGCGCCCTCAGAACATCTGGCATTTCGAGGAGCTGCTGCCGATCATCGACAAGCAGGCCCAGGCGCGCGTCGGGCAGTTCTCGGGCTACACGCCGATGATCCGGGCGGACCGCCTGGGGGCGGAGCTCGGCCTCAGCAACCTCTACCTGAAGGACGACTCCTCCTCGCGGCCCAGCTTCTCCTACAAGGACAGGGTCGTCTCGATGTCGATCGCCCGGCTGCTCGAGCGGGGCAAGACCGAGATCGGCTGCGTCTCGACGGGCAATGTGGGGACGGCGGTCGCGTCGCTCGCCGCGAAGGCGGGCGTCGACGCTTTCATCTTCTACCCCAATCGCCTGGAGGATCAGAAGGCGCGTGGCTGCATGGCCCTGGGTGCGAAGGTCTGCCAGGTCGAGGGCAACTACGACGAAGCCAACCGGCGTTGCCGCGAAGTCGCAGAAGCGACGGGGCTCGACTTCGCCAACATCACGCTGCGCCCGTTCTACGCCGAGGGCGCCAAGACGGCCGCCTTCGAGATCGTCGAGCAGCTCGACTGGAACTCGCCCGACCACATCGTCAGCCCGGCCGCGGGCGGGACGCTCTCCTCGCGCATGCACAAGGGCCTGATCGAGCTGGAGCTGCTCGGTCTCTCGGAGACCTCCGGCACCCGGATCCACATCGCGCAGCCGGGCGGCTGCAATCCCATCGCCAGCGCCATCCTCGCCGAGGAGGCGGAGGTCGTTCCGGTGACCCCCGAGACGATCGCCCACTCACTGGCAATCGGTGCTCCGGGAGACGGATATCTGGTCATCGACGCGGTCCTCAAACGCGGCGGGACGGGCGGCTTCGCGAGCGACCCCGAGATCTTCGCCGGGATCGATCTGCTGGCGGCCACGGAGGGCCTCCTGACCGAGCCCGCCGGCGGCACGACCATTGCGGTGCTCGAGAAAATGGCCGCCAAAGGCACGTTTGCCCCCGATGACACCGTCGTCGCGCTGATCACGGGCAACGGCATGAAGACCCTGGATGACCATCCGCCGAAGGCCTGGCCGGCGAAGGTCGACTGCGAGCGCGACGCGATGATGTCGGCGCTGGAGGAGCTCCAGCAGTCAGAGACGCTGATGGACGCGGCCCGCCGCCAGCTGAAGGCCTGAACGATGGCGATGGACGAACGGGACCTCGAGCAGCGCCGGCGCGAGGAGCGACGCGCGGTCGAGGAGGCGGGCGGCGGGGAGTCGGAGGGCTTCGAGCTGGCCGAGGCCGAACTGATCGAACACTCGTCGCACGGCGACGAACACGCTCCCTCGCGGATCATGCGCGATGCAGCCGCCGAGACGGACGCGGACGACGCGACGTACGGCGAGGCCGACGAGGAGCACAAGGCCGAGTAGGGCCCTTGCGGGGCCGCCGCGAGCGCGAGGCTCAGCGCGAGTAGACGGCGAAGAAGTCTCTGTCGTCGGGCGTCAGATACCGTTCGGCGGGCCGTTCGGTTTCGGCCAGCAGCTTCGACGGCAGCAGCGCCCCGGGCGCAGCGTAGGTGTTGAAGCTGATCCAGTAGGAGTTGATGTCGAGCTCCATCGCACGGACCGCGCCCGCGTGGATCATGATGTGAGCCAGGCTGCCGACCGTCTGGTCGTTGGCGGCCGCGTAGATCAGGTTGCCCTTCGCGTCGACGCCCAGGCCCGAGCGCCAGACGCGGACGGCGTTGCCCACCGTCGCGCCCCATTCCGCGCCGTTGGCCAATCGAGATGTCGGCCGGCCGTGTTCGATGATCAGGGGCAGGTTCTGGCGGGCGAATTGCACGTTGGCCGGCAACGACGGCCCGCTGTTCCAGGAGATCACGTCGTAGCGCCCGCCGCTGTATCGGACGAAGGTGGCCTGGCCGTTGCGCATCGGCGCGTAGGCGTGACCGCGGTAGCCCCAGCCGCCTCTCGAGTCGCCCAGCTTGAAGCCGCTGTTGAAGGTGGCCAGCAGCTTGTGGCGGAATTCCGCCGGAACCTCCATGGCGCCTCGGGACGGAAGTGTCACCGCCGGCTCCATCCTGCCGGGGTAGAGCGAGACGATCGAGCGGGCCGTGTTGATCCAGGCGACACCGGCGACGAGGCGCGGGTATTCGATCGGGTTGCTGCGGAAGGTCGTCACGAGCAGAGGCGGGTGGGACTCGCTCTCGCCCTGCTGGGTCGTGTGCCATACGCCCTCGCCCGGCAGCGGGTTGGATGAGAGCGGCTTGATCCGAGGCGGCCGTTCGACGGCCTTGGCACTCGCGGCAAGGCTTCCGGCGACACCGACCTTGGGCAGCGCCTTGAGCTGGGGACCGCCCTTGGCGGGTGCGTTGAGCGAGTAGTAGAAGGACTCCGCGTCGGCGACCAGCTGAGCCGCCCCGTGGTCCCGGAGCCACTCGACGGTGCGGATGCCCAGGCTCGAGTTGGACGGCTTGAGCATCGTCGTGACATACGAGAACAGGACCGGAATCAGGAGAAACAGGAAGGCCGCCAGGAGGATGCGCCGCAGGCGCCGGACCGGGGGCGGCCCGTAGACGCGCAGCTCAGGGGTCTGGACCGGCGCGCGGGCAGAATGAATCGCCGAGGATGACTCCACGGGACCGATCCTAGGAGTCAATTCGCGAGTCCGGGGGGTCATAAGAGGTTCCTCATCGGATCCACAGCTCAGGCTAACCGTCAACCGGTGGGCTATAGGGTGGAAGCTGCCGCCCAGACGGTGGTTTCAGTCGCCGCAGAGCGGGGCACCCTTGCCCGAGACCGATCTGACAGGAGCTCCGGGACCATCAAGCCGCTGGACGCAGCCGACCGACCAAAGCTTCGCAGGAAAGCTGCGGTCGACAGCGGGACCCTCGACGGGGAGCTCGGCCTGGGGATCGACGAGCCGCTGGCCAAGCTCGCCGAACCGCCGAGGGCCGCCCAGGACCCATCGAGGATCCTCTCAGGGGCGGTGCTCGTGGCGCTCGTCGCCGCCTGCCGTCCTCGACAGTGGGTCAAGAACGTGTTGGTCGTCGCCGCCCCTGGTGCGGCCGGGGCGCTCGGGCAACCCGAGATCGGCGGCAAGATCCTGCTGGCCTTCGTCTGCTTCTGCGCCCTCTCGAGCTCGACCTATCTGCTCAACGACATCCACGACCGGCGGGAGGACCGCGAAAACCCCCGGCGGCGCAATCGGCCGATCGCCAGCGGAGCCCTCCCGGTCACGGTCGCGGTGGTGGCGTCAATCGCGCTCGTCACCTTCGGGATCGGCCTCGCCCTGCTGGTTCGTCCGTGGCTGGCGGTTGTCGCGGTGGCCTACGTCCTCTTGACCGGCAGCTACACCCTCTGGTGGCGCAACATCGCCGTCGCCGACATCTCGGCGATCGCCGGCGGCTTCGTCCTGCGAGCGCTTGCCGGCGGCGTGGCGACCTCGGTTCCGGTCTCCCGCTGGTTCCTGCTCGTGACCTCCTTCGGGGCCCTCTTCCTGGTCACCGGCAAGCGCTACGCCGAACTGCGCCAGAGCACCGCCGGGCGGAGCAGCCGCGCGGCACTGGAGCAGTACTCCGAGCGCTATCTGATGTTCGTCACCGGGCTGTCCGCCTCGGTCGCCACGACCGCCTACTGTCTATGGGCATTCCAGCGCTCGCACCAAGCAAAACTCTCCTGGTATGAGCTGACCGTGATCCCCTTCGTCCTATGGCTGCTGCGCTACGCGCTCCTGATCGACCGCGGCGAGGGTCAGGCGCCCGAAGAGCTGATCATGCGCGACCGCTTCCTTCTGGCCATGGGCTCCGCCTGGCTTGTCATCTTCGTCGTCGGGGTCTACATAGTTGACTGAGCAGGCGGCGGTTCTCAGCGGATGGGGACGGACACGCCGAGCGCGGGTGAATCTCGAGCGCCCCCGGAACCCCGAGCAGGTCCTGGACTCGCTCTCGGCCTCCGAGCCGGGCGGGCTGATCGCGCGCGGTGCCGGTCGCAGCTACGGAGACGCGGCCCAGAACGCCGGCGGGACCGTCCTTGACATGACCCTCCTGCGCGAGGAGCCGTCGCTGGATGTGGCGCGGGGCGAGATCGACGTATCGGCGGGAAGCACCTTTGCGGAGCTGCTGCTTCGCCTCGCGCGAGCCGGGCACACCCTGCCGGTCGTGCCGGGCACGCGCCATCTGACGGTGGGCGGGGCGATCGCGGCAGACATCCACGGCAAGAACCACCCCGATGCCGGCAGCTTCGGGACAAATCTCCTGAGCTTCACGCTGTGCACCCCCGCCCTGGGCCCCGTCGAGGTCTCACGCGAGAGCCGCCCGGAGTTGTTCGCCGCGACGGTCGGCGGCATGGGACTGACGGGCGTCATCACCCGGGCGAGCCTGAGGGTCGTTCCGATGCAAAGCGCCGAGTCGACCGCCGACATCGACCGCGTCGGCTCGCTCGAGGAGGCCGTTGCGCTGATGAGCGAGCCCACGCCACACACCCACTCGATCTCCTGGCTTGACCTGATCAGCGAAGGAAGCGCCTTCGGTCGGGCCGTTGTGACGCGCTCCAGCGAGGCCCCGGTCGCGGGCGGATCCTCCAGCCGAGCGGCGAGGCGCCGCAACGGTGCGCCCGCCGCTGCCCCTCCGTTCCCCGCGCATCCCGTCCTGGCCGTCCCGCGAGGCTTCCCGGCAGCGGTCCTGCGTCCCGCCACCGTCAGGGCCTTCAACGCATTCCACTGGCGCTCCAGCCCGAGCAGTGCTCGCGGGCGAAGGCTCAGCATGAGTGCGCAGCTGTTCCCGCTCGACGTGCTCGGCGACTGGAACCGCCTCTACGGGCCGGGAGGACTGATCCAGTACCAGTTCGCCGTGCCCCGAGGCACAGAGTCCCTGCTGAGCGCGATTCCCGAGCTTCTGCGCAGGCGCGGGCTTCCCATGTATCTGGCTGTCCTGAAGCGGTTCGGGAGCCACAGCGAGGGCATGATCTCCTTCCCTCAGGAGGGCTGGACGATCGCGATCGATCTTCCCGCGGCAGCTGCGGGACTCGAAGCCGGCCTACAGGAGGCCGACGACATGGTCATCTCAGGTGGCGGGCGCCTGTACCTTGCCAAGGACGCCCGCATGTCCGCCCAGTCGATGGCGGCGATGTATCCGGGCCTGCCCCGCTTCCGCGAGATCTGCGAGCAGGTCGACCCCGAGGGTCACCTCTCATCCGACATGGCGCGGCGCCTGGAATTGCGCCGATGAGCAGCGGGACCCGGCCTGAGGCGGCAGCGGCCCGCCGGATCTTGGTGATCGGTGGTGGATCGGAGATCGCGGGAGCGATCCTCAGCCGGCTTCCCCGCGTGGAGGGCCGCGAGGTCGCGCTGCTGGGCCGGGACTCCCCCGCGATCGCGGCGGCGGCGGAGCGGATCGCGCGCGAGGGCGACAGGGCCCATCGAATTGCCGTGGACGCTCTCGACGTCACGTCGCACCGCGCCGCCATGGATGCGGCGGCAGAGATGCTGGGAGGAATCGACCTGGTGATCCTTGCGGTCGGTGTCCTCGGTGAACGGGGAGCATTCCCGCAGGACATCGTGGCGGCAGCCGAGGTGCTCGCGGTGAACACGACCGGCGCCGGTTCGCTGCTGCTCGAGTCAGCCCGCCTGATGCGCGACCAGGGCCATGGGACGATAGTTGTGCTCTCGTCCGTCGCCGCGCAGCGCGCCAGGGCGGCAAATGCCGTCTACTGCGCTTCCAAGGCCGGACTGGACAGCCTCGCCGAGGGCTTGGGCGACGCGCTGGCACCCCACGGCGTCAAGATTCTCCTTGTGCGCCCGGGATTCGTGCGAACCAGGATGACCGAAGGTCTGCCCGTTCCTCCGCTGGCCTGCGATCCGCAGACCGTCGCCGAGGCGACGGTGCGCGGCCTCGAGCGCGGTTCGCAGAACGTTTGGGCCCCGGCAAGGCTCCGTTGGCTGATGATCGTTATCCAACTGCTGCCGCGGGGCCTGATGCGGAGACTCCCGTTGTGAACGAGCGGGCCCGTCTGCCGGAACAACTCCCGGCCGAATTGATCGACGAGCAGGACGCTCACCGCTCTGCGTCGATCCGCCGCAGGCGCGCCGAAGCCGCCGCGGTGCGGCGCAGGCGGCTGATGCTCGTCGACCTCGGCCTGGGCCTTGCCCTTGCGCTGTTCGTCCTCCTCTTCTCCCCCGGGCTGGCGATCGTCGGCATCATCCTGATCGTTCTGGTCCTGGGCCTCGTTGGCTCGACCGTCATCCGGCGCCTGCGCAGACGCCGCGCCGAAGCCAAGCCGCGCTCCTTGGGGCCGCGGCGCACTCCGCGCCACGGCGCCCCGGGTCGTCAGGGGTAGACGGTCTCCCCCGTCTCCTGATCGAGCACGCTGATGGCTGTGGCGGGACAGGCTTCAGCGGCCGCCAGAAGCAGTTCATGCGGCCCGGTTCCGATCACACGGGCCACATCCTCGAGGACGAAGACCTCGGGGGCCAGTTCTGCGCAGTCCCCATGCGCGAGGCATGAGGACTCCTCGATGACGGCTATGTAGGACACGGTGCAGCTCCTTGGGTGGATACGGGGACGGGGTCCTTTGAGAGGTGCCCGGCGGCGATCCAGCGGCGCGCGCCGGGCAGCAGATCGGGCCGGTCGACGAGCATCACGGCCGCCGGGCCGCCGGGGCCGCTGATCCAGGCGGCGAACGGCTCGCCTTCCGCGAGCGACCCGTCGATCTCGATCGAGGGGTCCACGGGAGCATGTCCCACCATCTGGATGCGCCGGCCGTGCTGGTCGCTCCAGAACATCGCGGGAACAGGAGCCGGCGGGTCCGTCCCGAGAATCGCATGGGCGACGATGGCGCCCTGGCGAGCGGCCGCCTCCCAGTGCTGGCTGGGCAGCCGCTCCCCGAGGAACGGATCGGGGAAGCTCGCCACGTCGCCGGCCGCGAAGACATCAGGGAGGCTGGTGCGACCGGCCCGATCGGTCTCGATCGCCCGAGGAGGAAGCCCGCTTCCCACGAGCCAGTCGGTGGCGGGCGTCGTGCCTGCCGCCACGAGGACCGTCTGTGCTTCGAGTGTCTCCCCGTCGCTCAGCCTCAGGTAGACGCCCCGCCCCGATTCGCGGGCGAGATCGACTGTGCACCCCAGCCGGACATCGACCTCGTTGGCCCGGTGCAGGTCGGCGATCCAAGTGCCAAGGAGCGGCGGCAGTGCGCGTTCCAGGGGCGTCCGTGCTCCCTCGAGAAGCGTCACCTCCAGACCGAGCTTCCGAGCCGCCGAGGCGACCTCCATCCCCACGAGGCCCGCGCCGATCACGGCCAGGCGGCCACCCCGCTCGCCGAGGGCGCCCTGGAGCGAGTCCGCGTCAGATCGGGTACGCAGCTCGTGCAGCCGGCCACCGGGCGTCAGCCCCGGGAGCGAGCGCGGCCGGGCGCCCGTCGCTATCAGCAGCCTGCGATAGCGCAGACGCCCGGCCGCCCTTCCAGCCCGCTCGAGTCCGACGGTATGTGAGGCGGGATCGAGCCCCGCGGCGCGCGTGCCGAGCTCGAGCCGGACATCCTGCTCCGCGTACCAGGCCTCTGCCCTGAACTCGAGCCCTCGCTCGGGGGCATCCCCCAGCAGGACTCCCTTCGAGAGCGGCGGCCGGTCGTAGGGCCGGCTCGGCTCGCCGCAGAGCACCGTGACGGATCCCCCGAACCCGAGTCGTCTCAGCGTCTCGCAGCAGCGTTGCGATGCGAGCCCGCCCCCGACGATCAGAAGATCCGCGTCGGGGGCGTTCACATCGTCTCCCTGACCAGCCGCGGCGGGCCTTGCTTTGAAGGGGCGTGGGACTCTGCCCCTGCTCGTGCGCCGGCGAGCGCCCGGTCTGCGCCGCCTGAGCCGGGAATCGCGGGACTCCGCCGGGTGGCCTTGCGCCCGCCCGAGAAGGTCCGCAGGACGAACAGGTAGGTGATCGGGATGGCCGGCAGGAGCACGAACGCCCGGAGCCAGACCGTCGCCGCATCGCTCCCCGCGCCGAGCGTGTGGATCACGCCGAGCACCCAGACGAGCATCGTGGCCCGGTGCAGGCGGCGCCACAGTTTCACACCGATCCGCCGCCGGAAGTAGTAGCTCAGGCCCAGCAGGGCCGCGAGGTAGCCGGAGATGACGCCGAGACCGGTGAACAGCGGCCGGTAGCTCATCGTGAACGGCACCGTCAGCCCCGACGCGCCGGGGTGCAGCCAGGGGTCCCCGAGCAGCGCGAGGCCGTGGATCGAGATCGCGCCGAGGCCGACGAGGGCGAGGTGCTCGTGGAGGCGCATGAGCGTCTTCCCCACGCCTGGGCGTCGCAGGAGCTTGCTCGACATCGTCAGTCCGATCAGGACCGCCGAGGTGACCAGTCCGAGGGCGACGATTCCCGAGGCTCGGCTGACGAGCCACCAGATCAGCGTGGAGGGGTCTTTGGCGCCCATCAGGCACCAACTCCGTCGAGGCTCAGGATGCCCCGCCTCGAGTCGAGGGCGCCGACGAGCTGGACGTCGCCGCTGTCATGGACGATCAGGCCGCCATGTTGCTCCAGCACGGTGCCCGCACCGGAAGGACCGAGCAGCAGGGCGGTCTTCGCCAACGTCTCGGCCTCGAGCGCAGTCGGCGCCAGGGCGGTGACCCCGATCAGCCCCGTCCATGCCGGCTCACCCGTTGCGGGGTCGAGCAGGTGGTGGGCGAAGCGGCCATCGGCATCCTGCCAGAGGCGGACGTTCAGCCCCGAGCTTGCGACGCCTCCGGAGGCGACGAGGACGGAGCGGATCGTCTCCCCCGTGAGGGGATGCTCGATCTCGACCTCGTAGGGCTCGAGCTGGGCGCCGACACCGCCGATTGCGAGGTCGCCCCCGCAGTCCACGACGAAGCGCGTGTAGCCGGCCAGCCGGTGCGCCACGGCATCGGCGCAGAGACCCTTGCCGGTGCCCCCCGTGTCCAGCTGCAGGCCGGCAGGGCGGATGACCACCCCCGCGTTCTCATCGACGGAGATCTGACGCCAGCGCTCGACAGGACGGGGCCTTGCCGGCCGGCGAGGAGGTGCCCCGGCCAGCGCGTCCGTCAGCGACGCGGGGGTCGAGCCCTCGAGCGAGGAGACGTAGCCGGCCCGCTCGATCTCGCTCACCAGTGTGGGATCGACCACGCCGCCGCTGCGCTCGGCTGCCCAGACCGCGGCGCTGACGGCCGCTCGCAGCAACGGAGAGGCGGGAACGCGGGTCCGGGAGTCGTGGTTGAGGGCGCTCAGCTCGCTCTCGGAGCGGAACCTCGACAGCCGGGCGGCGAAGTCCTCGACGAAGCCGAGCTCGCGCTCGCCCGCCCGCCAGGGCTCCGGGGCCGAGGGGATCAGGGGCGCTCCGATGAGGAACCTCACATCGCTGCCCATCGAGCGGAAGGTCATGTCGTACTCGACGCTCATGAGGTCCTCGTCGCGATCGGGGACACCCCTACCGTCCCGGTCGTCGGGCCGGCGGAGGAGCTGACTGACGTCTGGCTCGATCCGGGTCTGGCGCTGGCACCGATGACCCGTTCCATGACGGTCGTCCGGTAGATCTTGCGAACCAGCACGGCCGCATGGGCGGGCGGCCGAGGGGCGCTCTTCTCGAGCTGCGAGCCCAGCAGGGCAAGCACCAGCAGAAAGGCCGTCAGTGAGAACAACGCCACCGAGACGCGGTCACCCCGCCTACTCATCGTGGCCACCACCGATCGAACCGCTGGCGTGGGTGACCACCGGGGCGGGCGCCTTGCCCGCCGTGGCGGGGGCGGTGCTCGTCGAGGCGATCACCCTGCCGCTGGCGGTCGTCTTCAGGACGGTCTTCCCGCTCTTGGAGATCACCGCCGCGGTCGGCTGGAGGCCGGGATCGGTCCCGTTGTAGACCCTTGCGGTCATCATCACGAAGATGGCCAGGAAGCCCGCCAGTGTGGTGGTGAGCACGGTCATGGGGCTCCGCAGGATGCGGCTGGAGCGGCCCGAGGGCTTGGTGGGGCGATCAGTCATCGTGCCCACCCTCGCCACCGCCGCTCGATTTGGTGCGCACGGCGCCTTTGCTCCCGCCTGCGGCTTTGCTTCCGCTGGAGCTGGTGCGGACGGCGCCCGAGGGAGCGGAGGATTTGCGCGGCGAAGCTTTCGAGCCGCTCGTCCTGGCCCTTGGCGCCGGTGAGGACGCGCCGCTGCCGCTGGAGCGGTTTACCGCGGGAATTGCACTGGTGCGGCTGCGGGGGGCCGTCGAGGAGGTGCCATAGGAGGGGGTGGCGGCGTGCGAACCGCTGGCGGCTGTGTGAACCGCCGCGGCTCCGCCGGCAGTTCCCTTGCCGGCGGAGCCTCCGGATCGTCCTCCGCCTGCGCTCCCACGCGGGGGACGTTCATGGCGGACGATGTGAACCGTCCGGCGTATCACCTGGGTGCGGACCTGTGCCACCTGGGCCTGGGGCGCGATGGCCTGTCCCGTCTGCGAGGTCGCGGGGCGAAGTGCGACGGCGGCGAGAACGCCCGCCGCAAGTGCGGAGACGAATGCAGCGATCCTGACTTTGCTTGGGCGAGGTGGCATCTGGGGTGTCCTTTGGATTGGTCACCCTGACTGTGCCGGGCGGCGCTCCAGAGGCCGCCCAACCCCCGGTAAAGCTTTGGCAAGGCTTTTAGTCGTCACGGCCGCCGTTGGACCGAGAGCTCCCCGAGGACCTTTCCGAGCTCCCAGAGGACCTTTCCTCGTCGTGGGAGTGACCGGCGGGCGAAGGGCTCGTCGGGGTCGCCGTTTCGCTGTATGGAGCTGATTCGCCGAGGGACGGAGCGCTCGTTACCGTGTTCGAGGGCCCAACCGCCGGGGTGCTCGGGCGGGCGCTGGACGTCTTTGTCGGGCGACGGGTCGATTTCGAGGGTTTCCGACGCGGGGGAGTGGCGGCACCTGCCGGTGCGAGGCCCCTGCCGGCCGAGATCGGCTCGGATGAGAGACCGATGTGCTGGCTTGTCAGCTGACTGGTCGCCCAGCTGATGCCCGCGGCCAGGATCAGGCCGCCGATCGCAGCCAGGACCCACAGTGCGGTATTGCGACTCATCCGCGCCACGCTAGAGGGCGGATGTACAAGGGCGTGCAAAGTGGACGCTTGGGTGCTGCCCTCATCGCGGGGCCTCCCGCAGGAGGAGCGCAGCCACCGCACCGCCGCCGGGACGGTTCGCGAGCGTCACATCGCCGCCCCAGCCCCGTGCGAGGTCGCGGGCGATCGCGAGCCCCAGGCCGGTCCCGGGAGGCCCTGCGCGACCGGCACTCCCACGGTGGAAGCGCTCGAAGACAGACTCCTCCTCGCCCTCCCCTAGCCCCGGACCACGGTCCAGCACCTCGATCCGCCCGGCGGTTGCCGAGAGCTCGACGACCGTCCCCGGCGGGCAGTAGGCGAGAGCATTCTCCAACAGCACATCCAGAGCACGCTCCGTGTCGGCGCGAGCGCACCAGAAGGCGCCGTCGGAGACCTCGCCGCGCCGGAGGGGGATCGATCGCTCCGCGGCTGTCCCACCCCATCGCGCAAGCGCCTGGTCGATGAGATCTCGGCGCTCGAGCCGTTCACCGGGAAGCTCCCGTTCCCCCGCCCGGCTGAGGAGGAGCAGCTCCTCGATGATCTCGGCGAGCCGCTCGACCTCGGCCATCCCGGCGTCGAGCTCGGCCTGCGCGACGGGTGTGACGCCGGCCTCGGAGGCCTCCTCCAGCCTCAGTCGCAGCCCCGTGAGGGGCGTGCGGAGTTGATGCGAGGCGTCTGCGACGAAGGCGCTCTGGGACTCGAGCAGGCGGCTCAGCCTGTCAGTCATGACGTTGAATGAGTCACCGAGGGAGCGCTGCTCCGTGGGCCCCTCGATGGCGGCGCGTGCACCGAGGTCGCCGTCTGCGACCCGCCGTGCAACCCGCTCGAGACGCACCAGCGGGCGGGCGATCTGGCGGGCGATGACAGCCCCGATCACCAGCCCCAGCGCGAGAACGACGATTCCGATCAGCCCGAGCCCCAACTCCGCTCGTTTGACTGCGGTCTGTACCGAGGCGACGCTCTGGGTGATCCGCGTTGCGCCGACGGTGAGCTTGTTGTGGATGACCGGGACGGCGGTGGCGAGCAGTTCCTCGCCCAGCGTCCGGCTTGAGCGCTGCAGCTGAATCGGGTGGCCGCGCAGCGCAGAGGCGATCTCCGGCCGGGCCGAATAGCTCGTCCCCAGCTCCCCGGGGCCGGCACTGTCTGCGATCACCAGACCGCGGGCGTCGACGACGAGCACCCGTCCGCGGACCGTCACAGCCGATGCTCGTACGAGGGCTCCCAATTCGGTGCGCCGCGAAGGGCCAAGGAGGTCCGATGCTGTGGCCGCGACGAGGTCGGCCTGCCCCTGAGCCTGCGAGCGGACCTCATCGTTGACCCGCGTTTTGAGGCTGACGGCGAGCGGAATCCCCAGCGCCACGACCGCCAGCAGCAGGACGTAGGCGAGCGCCGCCTGCAGACCGGTCCGAAGGCGCACGTCGCTCAGCGTCCGGGTGCCGCAGGGGCCGCCATGCGGAATCCGACCCCGCGAACGGTTTCGACGTAGCGCGGCGTCAGGGGCGAATCCCCCAGCTTCCGGCGCAGCGCGGCGATGTGCACGTCGAGCGTCTTGGTCGAACCGAACCAGTTCTCATCCCATACCTCCGACATCAGCGTCTCCCGGGTGACCACCTGGCCGGGTTCGGCGGCCAGCCGCGCCAGGAGGTCGAACTCCTTGCGGGTCAACTTGAGCTCGTCCGGGCCCAGCCAGGCCCGCCGGGCACCCCCATCCAGGCGCAGATCGCCGACGGTCCTCGGCGCAACCACAGTCGCAGGAGGGCGAGTGCGGCGAAGGACGGCCCTGATGCGCGAGATGACCTCCCCCGTCGCGAAGGGCTTTACGACATAGTCATCGGCGCCGAGCTCGAGGCCCAGAACACGATCGGTCACGGTGCCCCGTGCGGTCAGCATGATGATCGGGACGTCCGACTGCCGTCTGAGCTCGCGGCATACGTCCAGGCCGTCCCCATCGGGGAGTGTCAGGTCGAGCAGGATCACGTCGGGCGCCTCGGCCTGCGCGAGCTCGACGGCAGCGGCGGCAGTCCGCGCGATGACCGTCGCGAAGCCGTTGCGCGTGAGCGCCTGGGCGAATGGGTCGGCGATCGACGACTCGTCCTCCACGAGCAGAACCCGCGGGGCGTCCTCGGGGTCACTGTTCAACTGCCCGTTGCGCATGATTCTTCGCTTAGAGCTTCGCGGCCCATGACGGGCGGGCTATCCGCCCGGATCCCGGCGCGAGCTCAGTGTTTTCCCGAAGACGATGCTCTCGGTGAGACCCCGCCGGCCCGTTACAATGGACCGCTGGCGGGTACCCTTGGGTCCCGACGGAGCAGAGCGACCGGAACGCACGCTGCACCCCTCCGCGGGTGCCAGTCAAGGGCAGTCCGTCGCACACCAGACAACGAAGTGTGCGGAGGCGAAATGTCCGTAGCGAATGGCCGCAGTCGCGGCGTGCAGCACCTGAGAGCAGCTCCGGCAACGGACTCGCCGTCGGAGACGGCCTCATGAACGGCGAGGGCAACACCGGTCTGCAGATCCGTGGCGAGGGCGAAGGGGCCCTCCACACGCTGTGGCTCGAGGGCGAACTCGATCTCGTCTCCGCGGGTCTGCTCGAGACTCGTATCGCCGAACTCTGCGCGGACGGCGCCACGGGGATCGTCCTGGAGATGAGCGAGCTCAGCTTCATGGACTCAACGGGACTCCGCGCCCTTCTCGTCAGCGAGGAACTCTGCGGTGTGAACTCCTGCCGGCTGCTCGTGGGAGAGCTGAGCCCCCAGGTGGCCCGCCTGCTTGAGCTCTCGGGCCTCGAGGGACGGCTGCCCAGGGCACCTCGGGCCGGCTGAGAGAGGCGCACCTCTGCGCCGCTCCTCGGCGCCGGGGTGGTATCCGCGCCAGTCACGGAGCAGTGGAGGTAGTTGCTCCGGATGGGGCTGGATTGCCACCGTCACAGGCTGTAGGTGATGAGCATGAACGCGACAGCCCGGCGAATCGGGACGAGCCTCAGGCATGAGGTTGATGTCAACGGCCGCCACACCATCCTCACCGACGAGCCCGCCAGCCTGGGCGGAACAGACGCCGGCCCCGCCCCACATGAGCTCCTGGCGGCGACACTCGCCTCATGCGTGGCGACGATGGTCGCCATGTACGCGCACAACCGAGGATGGGAGATCGGCGAGACGGAGGCGTCAGTCGACTACGACCCCACGTCGGTCCCCAGATCGCTGACGGTCGAGCTGAGGCTTCCAGCCGGCCTGACGGACGAGCAGGTCCGCAGGCTCGAGCGGGTCGCGCACACCTGCCCCGTGCGGCGGGCCTTCGAAGTCGGCTTTGAGATCGAGGAGCGAGTCGTGACAACGGGGACGGTCCGCCGGGCCGCCTAGCGGGCGACGATCGTGAAGAAGTCACGGCCGTCGGGCTGGAGCAGCTGCCCGGCGATGCCGACCTGACCGGGCACGACAGGTACGGCCACCGGCCCGGAGCTGTGGTGTTCGTACAGGTAGCCGGCAACCCAGTCGGGGTTGATGTCGAGCTCGACCGCCCGTACGGCACCTGCCGCGACGAGCGCTTGGCCGATGTCACTCGGCAGCAGCGACTCGCCGGCCGCCCAGAGGAGCCGGCCGCTCGCGGTCACCCCAAGAGCGGACCGTGCAACGGCGGTGAGACCTTTGATGGTTTCTCCCCAGCAGGCTGCGATGCAACTTGCGGCATTGGCCGCCACTTCGCCGTGATCCACAAGCAGATGCTGGTTCTGAAGCACCGAGTAGACCGTTCGCCGGGAGCTTGGAACCCCTTCATTCCAGGCGCCGATGGCGGTCGTTCCGTCGGTATAGGTGACGATCGACGCCAGTCCCGACTTCAACGGCAGCGCCGTCCGCCCCCCCGAGAGAAATCCGACGTCGGGATAGGTGAACTTGAAACCGCCGTTGAATCCGGCCACGACGTGGTGTATCTCACTCGGCTCGATCTGGTCTCCGTAGCGCCAGCCCAGCCTGCCGCCGTCAGTGCTGCCGGCATGCAGGTCGAGGCGAAGGTGCGCCTGGTCGAAGCGGAGCAGCGTCACCCCGGAGCGCTGGGCCTCCCATGCAGCGGGAACACCGTGGGCGAACGCGACAGCACGCCAAGTCGGACCGGCGGTGGTTGCGGTGACCACCAGAGCCGGCGGGGGTGGTTTGGCGGGGGTCGTGACCGAAGCGACCGTCGAGGTCCCAGGCGTGGTCTCCTGGCTCGCCCTGGTCGCGGACGGCGAGGCGCCGTGCGGCGAGCGTGAGCCGCCTCCGCGGGACGCGAGCGCGAGACCGACAAGGACGACCAGCGCAAGCAGGCCCGCCAGGCCGAGCCGCCTTCTCATGTAGATCCGGCTGTCCGGGGTCCTCCCCACGTCGGGCGTCAGGCCGGCGGTGTCAGAAGATAGACGCGAACGCGCGGTTCGGTTTCCCACGAGAAGACCGACCAGGAGTGCCCGGCGTACCGGACGATGCCGTGCGAGGGAATCGCGGCAGGCCCGGCCCCACCCGCGATTCTCCGGGAGCCGGACCTCACATATGCCGGATCGCCGGTGATTGCTCTCAAGACCCCGACCAGGTCCTGATAGTGGGCGGAGAGCGGCTTGAACCGCGCGGCGATGTGCTTGGCGATCGACCCCCAGGCGGCCACCCTGACGGCTGAGCAGCTCCGCTGCCCACTGGCTGGCGCATTCGATGTGGGCAGCATCAGCGCGACACGCAGCGCACCCGTCGGGAAGGCATGCATGTTCAGCACGATAGGCAGATATTCGCGCCCGCCCGCTGTGAAGGTCGAGCCGCCCGTCACGCTCGAGGGCGGATGGCCGACGGTCCCCATCAGGGATGCACCGGTTCGATAGAGCTCGAGCGGTACTCCGATGAAGCGCGTGACGAGCTTCACGTAACCGACGTCATCCTGGACCGACATCACATAGTGCCCGAGAACCCTGCCGTGGCGCTTCAGGGCACCCGTGACGGGGGCGATCACGTACGGGCCGCCGACATCGGAGATCAGGCGGCTCCCCCGAGTCACGCGCAGACGAACGATGTGCCAGTGGGGCGCGTAGACGAGGCCGTGAACCGCCGCCCGGACCGCAGCGTCGTTGGATTCGGCCAACGCGTTCAGGAGCGCAGTCGAGTGGGTGATGTGCCCGACGTCGGCTCGTGTCTCTGTGCCGTGCAGCTCAGAGGAATAGATCCGGCGGGCGGCCACCGCATCGACTGCCGCGATCGTCGCGGCAGTCGAGCCCCCGCACGGGGAGGCGACGGCCCCCGAGGCTATTCCCGGGGCGTCGGGGTCGACCCCGACGCCGGCGGCCGCGCCGCCGGCGATCGTCGCCAGTGCTGCTGCCACGGCGAGGCGACGCGTCCCGAGGCGTCTGAGGGGACCGACCATGAGGACAAGATTCCCCGCTCACGCTAAGGGCCGATTCAGCACAGCGTGAGAGCTGCCACATGTTGCAACTCAGACGGCTTCCGGCAGCGGCGTCCCGGCGAGGGGAGCCGCTGCCAGAAGGTGTTCACGCCTTGACGTTCACGGTGGCGTTCGCGGCGGGTGCAGTCGGTGCGCCGCTGTTGTCGGAGTCGCCGTCGCTGTCGGGTGCAGACGTAGCTTCGCGACTCGCGGGCTTGGCGGTTGTGACAGGCAGGTGGACCGGGACTGCGCCGACGCCGCCTACTGGGCTGATGCTCATCGAACTTCCTTCCGTTGGGTGCGGCTGTTATCGACGCCCCGCCACCGATCTTGATGAGGATGAGTGCCTTCTCACGTAGCTGAAATGGAAAAGCCCCGCCGGAGCGGGGCTTTTCGTTAGCAGGTCGATAAGCCGGATTCTGTCGTTGAGCAGCCATCCATCTGTGCGGCCTACCTGGACCTCGGCGGGCTACCTGCAAACGGTCCTGTTTGGCCTTGCATCGGGTGGGGTTTGCCCAGCCGCCGCGTCACCGCGGCGCTGGTGCGCTCTTACCGCACCATTTCACCCTTGCCGGCCCGCCGTTCACGTGGGACGGCGGACGTAGGCGGTTTGTTTCTGTGGCACTTTCCCGCGGGTTTCCCCGGGTCGATATCTCGACCACCCTGCCCTTTGATGTCCGGACTTTCCTCGAAGGCTCGCGCCTCCGCGACTGCCTGACCTGCAACTCCAAGCTACAGGCTCGCAGTGCCGATGTGAAGTGCGGCGACGGCCGCGCTGCCCGGCTCAGACCTGGCGAAGGAGCCCGACGACCCGGCCGAGAACCTTGACCTCTTTGCTGCGGATCGGCTCCATCGTCTCGTTCTCCGGCTGCAGCCGGATGTGGTCGGGTTCCTTGAAGTAGCGCTTGACCGTGGCCTCCTCGCCGAGCAGCGCCACGACGATCTGACCGTCCTGAGCGGTGTCCTGGGGATGGACGACGACGTGGTCACCCTCGAGGATGCCCGCTTCGACCATCGAGTCACCGCGGATCCTCAGGAGATACTCACCCTCGCGGCCACCGGCGATGTCGGGGATCGTCACGTACTCCTCGATGTTCTCCTCGGCGAGCATCGGCTGCCCCGCTGCGACGGCACCGAGCACCGGAAGGCCTTCCGCCCCGATGACCCCGCGCATCGTGCCGACGGCGTTGCCCACAGCCCGGTCGAGCAGCTCGATCGCCCGGGGCTTGGAGGGGTCGCGGCGGAGCAGGCCGATCTTCTCGAGATTGGCCAGGTGGGCATGTACCGTCGAGGACGAGGCGAGCCCGACGGCTTTGCCGATGTCGCGGACGGTCGGCGGGTAGCCGTACTTGGCTGAGTACCGGCGGATGAAGTCGAAGATCTCCTGCTGGCGCTTTGTCAGGTCCATTGCGGCTTGACTCCCCGTTCGGATGGGCTGTGAGGGACGACGAACATGTGTTCGCAATCTAGCGCCGGCCGTGGACGGATGCAAGTTCTCAAGGCCCCAGGGCGCGCTCTGGCGGCGAGGGGCCGGGGCTATACTCGCCCACTCTGCGCCCGTGGCGGAATTGGTAGACGCGCAAGGTTGAGGGCCTTGTGGGGAGTTTTCCCCGTGGTGGTTCGAGTCCACTCGGGCGCATTGGTGGCCGAACCGGGTGGGTGCTCAACTCTCCCCAGGCGGGACAACGGGGCCCGACGGCGTTTCGTCGGCCTCGCCGAAGACCTCGGCGGGCGATGCGCAGGTCCGTCCGAAGCGCCGAGCGGCCGCTCAGCACCGAGGAAATCACGACTCGCGCGAGATGAGCGGGCGCTCTCCAGGTGCCGGTGCGGCTCGATCATGGGTGCGCTGTAAAGACGTGAGCGACGGCTCCACGGCTGAACGCGGTGGTGCTCAGGGGCTTGATCGTGAGCGGTGCGGTGAAGAGCCGCTCGCCGGCGCCGAGGATGACCGGGTGGATGACGAGGCGGTACTCGTCGATCAGTCCGGTCTCGACCAGCGATCGAGCGAATCGGACGCCGCCCTGCGCGAGAACGTATCCGTCTGAGTCCTCTTGCTTCAGGCGCGCGACGGAGTCGGCCAGGTCTCCGGGCTCGATCGTGGCCTCGCCCCAGTCGGCCGACGCGAGCGAATTCGAGAACACCACCTTCGGGATTTCGTTCATCGCCGCCGCGAACGGCCCGGATGCACCGGGCCAGAAGCTTGCCCAGCGCGCGTAGGTCGCGGCGCCTACGAGGTGCGCGCTGGCCTTGCTCACAGTGTCGAGCACCCACTCGGCGCCGTCGGGAGAGCGTCCCGCGGCCTCCCAGTCGGAACTCCCGTCGGCCGGTGCGACGTAGCCGTCGAGCGAGACGGACATCTTCAAAATCAGCGAGGCCATACGCTGCTTCCTTTCCGGGATCGATGACATGCAGCTGTTGAGTCTGCCGACTTCGAAAACTCGTCGGTGGCAAAGTCGGCCACGATTCGGATGCAGCGCCATTGGGCCGGAATCGAAGGCCCGCTCGCCGTGCCTGGCTCCGCGCCGTCTCCACCCGCCAGCCCGAGATCAGTCGTCGGGTCAGCTTGCTGCGGGCGCACGCTCGACAGCGACCGGCCGCGCGAGGATCTGCTCGAGCGCACGGGAGAGCGCCCCCTCGGGGTCCGTGGACGCTCCGGTGCTCCGCCATGCGACGAACCGGTCGGGCCGCACGAGGACCCCCCCGTCGGCGCCGATCCCGCGGCGTCGCAGCCACCCGCAGCGCGGGTCGAACAACTCGCCGTCGATGTGACCGATGCGCACCGTGTCGATCGGCAGCGCGTGGGCCTCGGCCAGCTCGCTCGCGGCAGCGCACCAGGCGTGCCCGTCCTCTCCGGCGATCAGCAGGAATCGCCCTGGCGCGATCAGATCCTTGATCGGGCGGCGCGTGCCGTCCTCGTCGTCGATCCACGCGTGCGGCACAGGGGAGCCCGGCCGGGTGCCCGGCTCGTAGAGGCGAATGTCGTCGAGGCTCGGGGCGGCGTCGCTGCCGTCCGCGACGACCGCCGACGACTCATATGAGTAGCCGTACTCGACGTTCAGCTCGCCGAACTCCATCGAGGAGGCGCGCATCAGGCGCAGCACCTCCCCGCGCAGCGCCTCATCCTCCGGGCGCCCGCTCCACAGCCGCTGCAGTCGCGCCCAGTTCTCCTGCTCGGTGCTGTCGGGGCTGAGCTCGAGCGCCATGGTGATCTGGAGGTGGTTGACGGCGTTTTCGAGCGACCGCTGGACGTTGCGCGCATCGACCGGCCGGCGCTCTGCCTCATAGCTCTCAAGCAGGGCGTCGTCGGCGTGGCCCGCGAGCACGGCGGCGAGCTTCCAGCAGAGGTTGTGCACGTCATGGATCGCGCTCGTCAGGCCCAGGCCGCCGGTTGGCGGGTGGCGGTGGGCGGCATCGCCCGCAAGCAGTACGCGACCAGCGCGGAACCGTGAGGCAAGGACCCCTTCCAGCGTCCAGCGGGTGATCATGTGTATCTCCATCGGGTGATCGCCGATCCCGATCGCTGCGCGGATGTCGCGCTCGACGGCCTCGTCGGACTCGGCCCGGGGGTCCTCGGGCTGATAGTTGAGATGGATCACCCACTCCTCCGAGGTGGTGCCCCAGCGCTCAGGGCCCATCGGGACCATCACCACGCCCGTCCCCGCCTGCGGCGAGAGGACCCAGCGCAGGAGCACGTCCTCATCGCCGAGCAGCTGCGAGAAATCTGCGCTGGCGTGGATCGTCGCGGCACGACCGAGAACCCCAAGACCCTCATAGTCGATACCAACCAGGCCGGGAACCGTGCGGCCTCCGTCGGCGCCGATCACATACTGCGCGCGGACGTTGTACTCGCGGGCGCTCTCGCGCTCGCGGATCACGGCGCTCACCCCCTCCGCGTCCTGGACCAGATCGACCAGCTCGTGCCCGAAGCGGATCTTCCCGGGCGAGAGCTCCTCGGCACGATCGCGAAGGATGGGCTCCAACCGGATCTGGGGCAGGTTCATCTGACGGGTCGGGCTCGCCGATGCCCAGCTCTCATCGGCGCCGCCGGCGCCCCAGCACTCGACCCGCCGGATCCGCCGGCCGTACCCCTTGCCTCCGGCGACGCCCGCGTAGAAGGCGGTCGCAGCCATCGACCCGGCAGGTGTGCTCCGGCGCTCGATCTCCTCCGCGGCCCCCGTGTCTTGCAGGATCTCCATCGCCCTCATGTTCAGCACGTGCGCCTTCGGCAGCCTGGAGGTCGTCGGCAGTGAGCTGACGAGCAGCGTCTCGATGCCGAGACCGGCGAGCAGCATTGAGGCTGTCAGGCCGGCCCCGCCACCGCCGACGATCAGGACGGGCACCTCCTCATCGAAGGCCGGCGGCTTGTTTGAGGTGGAGCTTGAAGTGGTCATGGCCGCGAAACATACACATATCTGAATAGATCGTCAATACCGAAGCTTGATTCACTATAATGCTGGCCATGCCCGCCAGGACGAACCCGAGCACGACACCGCCACCCTCCCGCGGCGCCTCCACTGGACGCAACGAGCGGCGCAAGGCCAGGACCCGTTCCTCGCTCCTCGACGCGGCACGCACGCTCTTCGCGGAGCGCGGTTTCGAGCACACGACGATCGCCGACATCACAGACGGGGCCGACCTCGGCGTGGGCTCCTTCTACAACCACTTCGACTCGAAGGAGGAGCTGCTCGCCGCGCTGCTCGAGCAGGCCCTGTCCGAGCAGCTGGCGGCGCTCAACTCACGGCGCGCCGGCATCGACGATCCGGCCGAGAGGGTCGCGATCGCACACCGTCACTGGATCCGGCTGACCAGCGAGGGCCCCGAGTGGGCATGGCTTGTGGTGCGCCTGGAGACCTCTTTCGAGCTCGTCGCGGCCACGCAGGGCGACACGGCGCTGAAAGACCTGGACCGCGGCATCGAATGCGGGCGCTTCCAGGTCGCCGGGCGCGAGCTCGCGCTGCAGGCCAGCGGCGGCGCGTTGATAGCCGCGATGCGCACGATGCTCACGGGACATGAGATTCCGCACGCCGACTCGATCCACGCCGAGGGTGTCCTGCGCATGTTCGGCGTACCCAGCGCCGAGGCAGGCGAGATCGCCCGCAGATCGCTGCCGGAGGTGGCCGTCGACCCATAGAAGTTTGGTCCAGGACCGTTGACATCCGGGTGCTGAGATGTATAGCGTCGAGCCGTGGTGGTCTGGTTGTGACGATTACCCGGGTCGCTCGGCTTTCCCTCGTAGCTATCGCGCTACTGGTCTCCCTCGCGCTCGCCGCGCCGGCCCTTGGAGCAGACACCCTCATCGGCTTCGACAACTTCCCCGGCGGTGCCGCGGTGCCGGCGGGGACCATCGCGGGCAACCAGTGGGAAGCCGAAGGGCTGAAGCTGGGCAAAGCCGAGGAATTCGGCCAGGCAGATGTCGCCGGCAACTGCGGCAAGCCCACCGTCGCGAAAGAAACCGCCGCCGCCCCCGCCGCATCGGCACCGAACTTTGCTCTGCTGGCGACCTGCTTCGGCCCAAACAACACGCAGGGAACGTTCGGTGCCCTGGCCGCGCCCGCCCGCGGGTCCCTGTCGGTCGAGGTCCGCAACGTTGAATCCTCATCGGCGCCCGTCGCGGTCACCCTGGTCGGCTACAGCAGCGCCGGAGCTGTGGTCGCACAGGGCGAAGGGGAAGCGACGGGCGGCGCCTGGCAGAAGATCGTGGCCACGCTCAACGGCCAGGGTCAGATCAGCTATTTCGCGGTCGCCACGGGGATCGTGACCGCGCAGGAAATCGCGATCGACGACCTCGGCTTCGAAGCGCCCGCCGGCACGACCACGACGCCGACACCTCCCCCACCCCCTCCGACGCCGCCGACGGCGTCGATCGCCCTGACGACACCCGACCCTCATGCCGGACAGCCGCTCGTGCTGAGCGGCGCGGGCTCGACCCCGGGCGGCGGACGCATCGTCTCCTACGGCTGGAACTTCCGCGGCGGCGACAAGGAAGAAACGAGCACGGGCACAGACCCCGAGGCGCACATCATGTTCGGAGCGGGACAGCACACCGTGACGCTGACCGTTACGAACTCGAACCACGAACAGGCGACGACGCGCTTCGGCCTGACGATCCCACCGACCCTGAAAGCCCGCATCCCCGACGGGGGAGAAGGCGAATGCCTGCCAAGACTCGAAATCGGGGATGCACGGCTGCTGGCTGAATGCATCCAGAAGGCCGGCAGCGGCTACGTGATCGAGGGCACCCTGGAGATCAACGGGACGCTGCTCCTCCCCAAGAGCGGCTTTCTCAAGATCAAGACGGTTCGCGGCGCCGCGCTGGGTGGCGGCAACGAGACGATTCTGACGGGCGGCACGGTCGACATCGAGCTCGCGAACACGCCCCTCGGCACCCTGGTGCTCGGCGAGCGCGACCTCGAAGCCGAACCGATACCGCTCGAAGTCCAGGGCGGAGTGCCGCCGAAATTCGAAGGCGTCTTTCACGGCCTTCGCTCGCCTGGAGCCCGCTCGGCCGCCGGCGGCGGCGGCGGAAGCGGAAGCGGAACCTCCCCGAACTCCGGCAGCGCAAAACCGTCGAAGACGCTTCTCTACGTCTTCGGTGTCGGCAAGCAGTGCAAGGCCGGAGAAACCAAGAAGGCCGGCTGCTGCCCGCCGCCGAACGGGCACATCGTCTGTGCCGAAATCCCCGGCAATTTTCCGATTACCGGCCTGGTCGATGTCTACCTGACGAACACCGGTAAAACCATCCTCTATGTCCAGGTGGGGCTGAACCTCAAGGAAGTCAGCCTCGAAGCGACGGGCGCGCTGCAGATGCAGGTGAACGACGAAAGCGGACTCGAACTCCAGTCGCTCAAGTTCGAAATCGGCGAAGCCGCCCTGAAGCCGATCTTCAAGATCAAGGGGGCCGCCTTCGAATATTTCTTCCCGTCCTACCCCGAAGCGTCCAAGGCCGACACCTGGCAGGCCAAGGGAACGATCACCTTCGGCGAAGAAGTGGCTCAGCTGAAAGCGGAAATGGCGTTCGCGAAGGGCAACTTCCGGAAGGCCGCCATGAGTCTCAAAATCAAACCGGGGGTGCCGATCTACGCCGGTGTGTTCCTCAACGAGATCGGCGCCACGCTCGCGGTGGAACCGCTCGAATTCGGGGGCAGCCTCGGTGCGAACATCGCCGAAGTGCTCGAGTTGGAACTCGAATTCAGGTATCGCGAACAGACTGAAAAAGAACTGGGCTACTTCGGTGGCGAAGGCCGCCTCTCGTTCAAAGAAAACAAGATCGCCTCGCTCGCCGCAGACGTCTACAGCGATGGCTATGTCGACGCGGCCCTGAAGGTTCAGCTGAGCCTGCCCTTCGGATCGAAACAACCGCTCGCCGAAGTACGCGGCGGCGCCTCCTTCTGGGACGAAACGAACCACCAGCCCGAAGCCCTCTGGCAGGTTCAGGGCGAAGCGTACGTAAAGATCTGGGTCCTCGAAGTCGAAGGCCAGGTGCTCGTGAACAACGAATACCTGGCCGGCTGCGCCGCGTTCAACGGCTTCGGAGCTCAGGGCCACTATCACTTCAAGGACGGCGGTATCGGGGGCGCCCTGTTCGGCTTCAGCAACTGCTCCGATCAACTCAAGGAATTCAAGGAAAAGCCCGCGATGAAGCACAGCGGCGGCTTCGTCAAAGAAGAATCGCTGCGGTTCCGAGGAAGCTCCGCCCGCCGTCGAGCAGTTGCAGCGGCGAACGGTGAAAGCGAGACCTTCAACCTGCCCGCAGGCGCACAGGCCCAGGAGTTGCGCATCACCTCCCCCGCGGGCAGCCCCGTCCTCCGCATCACCGGGCCGGGCGGGGAGAGCTACACGACCCCCTCGGCCACAAAACAGGTCTCGAGCGTAAAGGACCAGTTCATCGCCGCGCTCGCCCCGAACCCCGATCAGGTGATCATCTTCCTGAAGCACCCCAAGGGCGGCACCTGGACCGTTCAGACGCTGCCCGGCTCGGGGCCGCTCGGCAAGCTCGAAACGGCCGAAGACGTCGCGCCGGCGAGCGTCCACGTGCGCGTGCGCCACAAGCATGGCCGCAGCTACGGGCTCGCATACAGGATCGCCCACTACGTGCACGGCACCTCGGTGCGGTTCGTCGAACGGGGCCGTGACAGCACCCACGTGCTCGGCACGGCCAGGTCCGCCCGGGGGACCTTGCGCTTCGCGCCCGCTGAAGCCCTCTCGCGGGGCCGCACGATCGTCGCCTATCTGCTCAACGCCGAAGGTGTCGAGGCGCGCGAGCTGGCGGTGGGGCACTACACGGCACCGCGTCCCTTCAGGCCTGCCAAGCCGAGGAAGATGAGGATCAGGCGGCGCAGGAGCACCGCCCTGGCCAGCTGGAGCGCCGTGGCGGGGGCTCGCAGCTACCGGATCTCCATCCGCGGCAGCGACGGACGTCTGGAAACACACATCCTCAAGGCCTCCGCGCGGAGCGTCCTGATCCCCAACGTGCTCGGATTCGAGAGCTTCACCGCGACGGTCACGGCGGTCGGCGGCAAGGACATGCTCAGGGGAAGACCCGCGACCGCGACCCTGAAGCGGGCCAAGCAGCGCCGTCGGGTGCGCAGGCGCGTCAAGCACTAGCTGTAGGTACCGAGAAGGTTGGTGCGCTCGTGGAGGCGAGCGATCGGGGGCTTGTGGCTGAGGGCTGAGTGTCTTCGGTGATGGTTGTAGTGGAAGAGCCATCCGTCAAGGGCTGCGGTGCGCTCTGCGCTGTCGCGGTAGATCGCGCCGTAGGCCCAGCCGCCGAGCATGGTGCGGATGAATCGCTCTGCCTTGCCGTTGGTCTGGGGGTGGTAAGGGCGTGTGCGCAGGTGGCGGATCCCGTGGGCGCGGCAGGCGATCACGTGCACGGCAGAGCGGTAGGCGCTGCCGTTGTCGGTCAGCAGTTGCTCAACCTTCATCCCGTGGCGTTCGTAGAACACGATTGCGCGGTGAAGGAACGCGATCACGGTGCTGGCCTTCTCGTTGGAGAGAACCTCGGCGTAGGCCAGGCGGGTGCAGTCATCGATCGCGATGTGCACGCACTCCCAGCCAACTGTCCGCCGCTCGGCGCCGCGTGGACCACGCCTGCTGTTGTAGTGACGCTGGCCGGTCATCCGGTGCCCAGCGCCGCGCTGGATCCGGCCTAGCTTCTTGACGTCGATATGGATCAGCTCGCCTGGCCGCTCGCGCTCATAACGGACCGCGGGTTCCAGGCCGAGCCTGCCGAGCTTGCCCATCCCGAGGCTGAGCAGGACGCCTGAGACGGTCGAGAGCGCCATCCCGAGCGTCTCAGCGATCTCTGGGCCCGTGAACCGCAGACGCCTAAGCGCAGCGATCGCTTGCACCCGCTCCTCGCTAGTGCGATGCGGGATCCGGTGCGGAGCTGAGGACCGGTCGAACAGGCCGGTCTCGCCCTCCGCTCGATAGCGGCCCACCCACTTCCGGGCGCAGCGGACGCTGACTTCGGCCGCCTCGGCCGCCTTCCTCACCGTCCATGCCTCATCAACAACTCGCTCACAGAGCAGCCGGCGCTTATTCAGGCTGAGCGCCGCGTTAGCGTGCAGATTCATCCGGTTCTCCTTGGACTGGGGTGCTTGGCAGCTCCCAGCCTCCAAGGGGACCCGGATGAACCAACCTACTCAGGAACTACAACTAGCGCCGCACCGGGCCCCCGGCGCCTGCATATGATCGCCCGGTGAGCGAGATCTGGGAGAACTGGGCGGGCGAGCAGCGATGCGCCCCGGCGCAGATCGCGCGCCCCGGCAGCGAGGACGAGCTCGCGCAGACGATCGCGGCGGCGTCCGCCCGCGGCCTTTCCATACGTGCTGCCGGGAGCGGACATTCGTTCACGGACATCGCCTGCACCGACGGGCTGCTCATCGACACGTCAGCGATGGCGCGCCTGATCGATGCCGACCCCGACTCCGGACTCGTCACCGTGCAGGCGGGGATGACGCTCCACGCTCTCGGTCCGGAGAATGCCCGCCACGGGCTCGGCCTCGAGAATCAGGGCGACATCGACGCTCAGTCACTGGCCGGCGCCCTCGCGACCGCGACCCACGGGACGGGCGTTCGCTTCGGCAACCTCTCGGCGCGCGTCGTCGGCATGCGGCTTGTCACCGCCTCGGGCGACGTGGTCGAGCTGACCCGGGACAAGGACCCCGAGGGGCTGCTGGCCGCGCGGGTCTCCCTCGGCGCCCTGGGAATCGCCTCGCAGGTGACGCTCGAGTGCGTTCCCCTTTACACGCTGCAGCGCCACGACAAGCCCATTCCCCTTGCCCGGGTCCTCGACCGCCTCGACGAGCACGTCGAGGAGAGCGACCACTTCGAGTTCTTCCTCTGGCCATACACCCGCACCGCCATGACGCGGTCGACAATGCGCAGCGACATCGAGCCGGCGCCGACGCCGCACTGGAAGCGGGTGATCCAGGAGCGGGTGGTCGAGAACCAGGCGCTCGGCCTGGTCTGCCGAACCGGGCGCCGCTTCCCGAGCCAGGTTCCCCGGCTCAACCGGCTGATCGCCTCGGCGATGTCCGAGGGGCGGGTCGAGGACCGGGCCTACAGGGTCTATGCGACCCGCCGGGAGGTGCGCTTCACGGAGACCGAGTACGCGATCCCGCGCCGCGATGCCCGTGAGGCCTTGGAGCGAGCGCTCGCTCTGATCGAGCGCCGCAGGCTTCCGATCCTGTTTCCCTTCGAGGTGCGCTTCGCCGCAGCAGATGACGCCTTCCTCTCAACGGCCCACGGACGCGAGACCTGTTACATCGCGGCCCACCAGTACACGGGCATGGAGTACGAGTCGTTCTTTCGCGCCTTTGAGGAGATCATGAACTCCTACGGCGGGCGCCCGCACTGGGGCAAGCGCCACTACCAGACCGCCCCCGCGCTGCGCGAGCGCTACCCGGAGTGGGATCGCTACCAGTCCGTGCGTGCGCGCCTGGATCCCGGCGGCGTCTTTGAGAATGACTACATCCGTCGCGTCATCGGCCCCGTCGCGGCTGAGCAGCGCTGATGTTCACAGCGGCCGAGCGCTTCGAGCGCTACGAGAGGGCCTTTGCGGAGATCGACGCGCCATTCGCCTTCGTCGATCTCGACGCCATGTGGTTGAACTCGGCAGACATGCTGCGACGGATCGCCGGGAAGCCGATCCGGCTCGCATCGAAGTCTCTTCGCTGCCGTGCTCTGATGCGCGCGATACTCGATCGCGACCCCGGCTACCAGGGCCTGATGACGTTCACGCTCCCCGAGACGGTCTGGCTGGCACGCGAGGGCTTCGAGAATCTGCTCCTCGCCTACCCGTCTGCCGACCGCGGAGCATACGGCGAGCTGAGCCGGCTCACGGCGGAGAACCCGGACGGCGCCCCCGTCGTGATGGTCGACTCGATCGAGCATCTCGAGCTGATCGAATCCGTCCTCGGCGACAGCGGCGCGCCCATCCGTGTGTGCCTGGACTTCGACGCCTCCTACTGGCCCGCGGGCGAGAGGGTCAAGATCGGGCCGCGGCGCACCCCAGTCCACACGCCCGAGCAGGCCCGGCAGCTGGCGGAGGCGATCGTCGCGCGCCGCTCGGTGACACTCGCCGGGATGATGTCCTACGAGGGTCACATCGCCGGTCAGGGCAACAGGATTGCGGGGAAGCGAATCAAGAGCACCCTCGTTTCCCGGATGCAGCGCGCCTCCTACGCCGAGCTCCGCGAGCGGCGCGCCGCCGCCGTTGCGGCCGTCGCACAGATCGCGCCGCTGGCGTTCGTCAACGCCGGCGGCACCGGCGACCTCGAACTGGTCGCTACCGAGCCGGCGATGACCGAGGCAACGGCCGGGCTCGGGCTTCTACGCGCCGACGCTGTTTGACAACTACTCCGGCTTTCGGCTCGAGCCGGCCGCGATGTTCGCCCAGCCCGTCTCACGGCGACCCGGCCCCGGCATCGTCACGGCGCTCGGCGGGGGCTATCTCGCGTCCGGACCCGGTGCGAAGGACCGCATGCCAACCCCCTACCTCCCGGAGGGCCTCAAGCTCAACGCCCTGGAGGGCACCGGCGAGGTTCAGACCCCGCTTCATGGCAGGGCCGCCGACGGTCTGCGAGTCGGCGGCAACATCTACTTCCGCCACACCAAGGCGGGCGAGCTCTGCGAGCGCTTCAACAGCCTCTTTCTGCTCCAGGGCAGTCAGATCGTCGACCAGGTCCCGACCTATCGGGGGGACGGGCAATGCTTCCTGTGAGCGACCCGCCTGAGGACGGCCCCTGAGGTCGACCGGCTCCCCGCACGGGGATCTCGGTGTGCGGCACATGGGAAAACCCGCCGGCGCCGCCCGGTAGTTCACCCGCATGGCGACCCCCTCCGCGCTGCCTAGTTTGTGGGCACCATGCGAAACAGGGCTCAATCCGACCCTCCACCGCGGCGGGTGGCCCGATGAGCCGCGTCGTCGTGCTCGGGGCAGGCATCTCGGGGCACACGGCCGCCGCCTTCGCGCGAAGCTGGCTGGGGCGAGGAGACACGGTCACGGTTGTCTCCCCCAAGCCCGACTACAACTGGGTCCCCTCGAACATCTGGGTCGGCGTCGGGCTCATGCAGCCCTCCCAGGTGACCTTCCCCCTCGCCCCGATCTATGAACGGGCCGGGATCGAGTTCGTTCTCGCCTCGGCGAGGGAGATCCACCCGGAGGGCGACTCGGCCGCCGGCGACCCGTACGTCACGGCGGAATCCGCCGACGGCGTCCTCACCCGGGTTCCCTACGACTTCCTGATCAACGCCACCGGCCCGGCGCTTCGCTTCGACAAGACGGAGGGCCTGGGCCCGGACGGCGGCAACAGCCTCTCCGTATGTCAGCCCGACCACGCGGCACAGGCGGCTGCTGCTCTGGCCGAGGAGGTCGAGCGCATGCGCAAAGGCGAGCGGCGCCGCTTCCTCGTCGGCGTCGGCCATGGCACGTGCACATGCGAGGGTGCCGCGTTCGAGTACATCGTCAACCTCGAGTTCGAGCTCCGCAACCGCGGTGTGCGTGACCGCGCCGAGATCACCTGGATAACGAACGAGTACGAGCTCGGCGACTTCGGGATGGGCGGCATGCATCTCAAGCGCGGCGGCTACGTCACCCCGAGCAGCATCTTCAATGCCTCGCTCTTCGCCGAGCGTGGGATCGACTGGATCACCCGCGCGCATGTCCAGAAGGTCGAGTCCGACCGGGTCCACTACGAGACGCTCGACGGGAACACCGGCCAGGCGGCGTTCGACTTCGCGATGCTCCTGCCGCCGTTCTCGGGCGTCGGGCTGAAGGCGTTCGACCGGGATGGCGCCGAGATCACGGAGCGCCTCTTCATGCCCAACGAATTCATGCGCGTCGACGCCGACTACACGCCCAAGTCCCACGAGGACTGGCGCGCCTCCGATTGGCCCCGCACCTACCAGTCGCCCGACTACGCGAACATCTTCGCGGCCGGCATCGCCTTCGCTCCGCCGCACCCCATCTCGATTCCCAGGGCGAGCCCCAGCGGAACGGTCATCGCACCCGCACCTCCGCGCACGGGCATGCCCTCAGCGATGATCGGCAAGGCCGTCGCGAGCAGCATCGTGGATATGTCCCGCGGCGCCGGCGCGCCGACCCATACCGCCTCGATGGCTGAGATGGGAGCCGCCTGTGTGGCATCAGCCGGCGCCAACCCTTTCCGCGGCACGGCGGCCTCGATGACCGTCTTCCCGATCGTCCCGGATTTCGAGCGCTACCCCGAGTACGGCCGCGACTCCAATCGGACCTTCGGCGAGATCGGGCTGGCGGGGCACTGGATCAAGATCCTTCTCCATCACCTGTTCCTCTACAAGGCGCGCCTTCGCCCCGGATGGCGCCGGATCCCGGAGTAGACGCATGGAAACCGAGCACTCGAGCTACGCGACCAAGCCGACGAGATTCACCGTCTTCATGCGCACGTTCCTGCCGTGGCAGGTGTGGCGGTTCGCGGCGATCAATCTGAAAATGATCGGCATCATCCGCCAGAGCCACCATGGAGACAGCCCGAAATAGAGGCCCGGCCACCCCCACCGGGATTCGCAGCCGCAGCTCGGATCGCCTCGGCAGGCAGGCTCCTGCACGCTAGAGTCGGCCAACGCGAAGGAGTCACGATCGATGGAGCTTCCGAGCCCGATACCGCCAGATCTCGCAGAGATGATCGCAGGGCGCCTGCGGGTGATCGGCGACCCCACCCGGATTCGCATCCTGGACCTGCTGCGCGACAGCGAGCTCACGGTCAGGGAGATCACAGACGAGCTGCAAACGAGCCAGCAGAACGCCTCAAAGCACCTCGGCATTCTCCTGCAGGCGGGCATCCTCGCACGCCGCAAAGAAGGCAGCAGCTCCATCTACAGCATCGCCGATCGCGGCGTCTACGAACTCTGCGAGCAGGTCTGCGGCGGCATCGAGCACCAGTTGGCCGGGCTCACCGCCGTGGTTCAGGGCAAGAACTAGCCGCGCATCGCGGGACCGAAGCGCATGACGGCCCGACGGGCTCAGGCGAGTCGTTCTCACTGGCACAATTAGTCCCTTGTACAACTTTACAATTGTGCTATGGTCCACCCATGACCACCGAAACGACACTCCAAACAGCACCGCCGGCGCTGATCGAGCTGATCGCCGAACGCTTCCGCGTGCTCGGCGAGCCGATGCGCATTCGCCTGCTCGACGCGCTGCGGGATGCTCCGATGAGCGTCCAGCAGCTCCAGCAGGCCACCGGGGCCTCCCAGCAGAACGTCTCGAGGCATCTCGGCGTTCTGCTCCAGAGCGGGCTCGTGAGCCGGCGCAAGGAAGGCAACTTCTCGGTCTATTCGATCGCCGATGACGGGGTGTTCGATCTATGCGAGCAGGTTTGCGGCGGCATGCGCCTGCGGATCTCCGATCTCAACGCCTCGCTGCAGGCAGCAGGCCAACGATGAACGCGCCCAGGTGCACGCTCCAGCAGTCCGGGCCTGGCGTTCGCGGTGAATCGCTGTGGCCGCTCGAGCGCGTCCTGTTCGCGCTCGCGGGCACGATGACGCTTCTCAGTGCGGCAGCTGCGGCGCTCATCTCCCCCTGGTTTCTCCTACTGACAGCGTTCGTTGGCGTCAACCAGTGGCTGTATGTGCTCCTGGGAGCATGCCCGGCCTCGCTTGTGCTGGGACGCCTCTTCGCGCTTCGCTCGGTTCTCTACCCCCGACAGGAGGCACGCCCATGAGCGCCACCACCGCCGCACGCCCCGCCCCGACGACCCCGCCGTCGCCTCATGGGCATCACACCAACGTCGGACCCATCGGACGCCTCGGTCGTTACACGGCGACGCACTTTCGCGTCGTTCTCCTCGGCTGGGCAGTCGTCGCCGTGGTCCTCGGCTTCTTCGCGCCGAAAGTAGAGACCGCCCTCTCCGGCGCCGGCTGGGAAGCCAGCGGCTCGCAGTCGGCCCAGGCACGCAAGCTCGTTGAACGGAACTTTGCCGGCCTCGGAAGCTACGGGCTGATGACGGTCGTCTACTCGCCTACACAGACCGTTGGCTCACCGGCATTCACCTCGGCAATCACCAAGGCCGAGCAGACACTCCGCGGCAACAGTGCCGTCCGAGTCGTCATACCCCCCACTCCCGGGCTCTCGATCTCCCAGGACGGACACACGGCGATCATCCAGGGAGGCGCGGCGAAGAACCCGAACGAAATGGTCGCGGCGGCGGACAAGCTGAAGGGGAAGCTGCACTCGCTTTCGACGGGCGCGGTGGTTGTCAATCTGACGGGGGCGGCCGGCATGTGGTCGGACTTCAACGCCGCCAACCGCTCGGCGATGCTGAAATCCGAGGTCATCTCCTGGCCCGTGACGCTCGCCATCATGCTGCTCGCCTTCGGGTCGCTCGTCGCGGCCGGCCTGCCCTTGATGCTGACGATGGTCGGCCTGCTCGCGGCTGCCGGAATGCTCTACCTCGGCACACGCGTGATGCCGATCTCGATCTGGGCGATGAACTTCGCGCTGATGTTCGCTCTGGCACTGGGGATCGACTACGCCCTGTTCATAGTCATGCGCTTCAGGGGCGCCTTCTTCGGCTCCAAGCTGGATCGGGTCGAGGCGACCGCGGTGACGATGGACACCGCGGGTAAGGCCGTGCTCTTCAGCGGTGTCACGGTGCTGATCTCGCTCACCGCCGTGATGCTGGTACCGAGCCCTGCATTCCGCAGCATGAGCCTGGGAATCATGCTCGCCGTCACCTTCGTCCTCGCTGCGACTCTGACGCTGCTGCCGGCGGTGCTCGCGAAGCTGGGCCCGAAAGTCGACAGCTTGGCGCTCCCCTGGGCACACAGCGGCGAGCATCGCTCGCCACGCTTCGCGGCCTGGGGTGAACGGCTTTGGAGGAACCCCTGGCGGTACGGAACCCCTGCCCTGCTGGTGCTGTTGGCTCTCGCCTACCCCGTGACGCAGCTGAAGACATCCATGCCCTCGATCAAGGTCGTGCCGACGAGCGATTCATCGCGTATCGGCTACAACCAGGTTCAGGCCGCAATGGGGGCAGGAGCAACCGGCCCGCTCCAGCTCGTCACCCCGGCGGCCGATGTCACCCGAGTCACGGCCATCGTGAAGGCAGATCCCGGCGTCGCCAACCTCATGCCGCCACAACCCGGCGGCAACGGCCTCGTCCTTGTCACGGCAATCCCCAGACAGGACCCGTCGAACCCGGCTGTGGGCGCGACGATCAACCGCCTCCGCGCCGAGCTGCCGGCCGGCACCGTGATCGGCGGAGCCGTCGCCGAAAACCACGACCTGCAGAAGCTGCTCTCGGCCAAGACCTCGCTGGTGATCGGGGTGGTCCTGGTGCTCGGCTTCCTGCTGCTGCTCTTCGCGCTGCAGGCACCATTGCTCGCTGCCGCGGGGGTGCTGACCAACCTGCTCGCAACGGGCGCGGCCTTCGGGGTCTCCAAGTGGATCTTCCAGGACGGCCAGTTGCATTCCCTGCTCGGCTTCCAGCCGCAGGGCTTCCTCGACGCATGGGGCCCTGTCTTCTTCTTCGCGATGATCTTCGCGATCTCGATGGATTACACGATGTTCCTGCTCTCCGCCTCCAAGGAGCATTGGGACCGGACCAAAAGCGCCAGGGACGCGATGGTCGGGGGGATGGCCCATTCAGGGCGGGTGATCTTCGCCGCCGCCGCAGTCATGGTCGCCGTGTTCTTCACCTTTGCGATCTCCGGGCCGCTGCCACCGAAGGAGATGGGGATCATCCTCGGCGTCGCCGTCCTCCTGGACGCGGCCCTCGTGCGGCTGCTCCTGCTACCGGTGCTGCTGCGCCTGATGGGTGCCCGAGCCTGGTATCTGCCCAAATGGATGCGTCGTGCCCTGCCGGACGTGCGATTCGGCCATGAGTGAGCCGATCCAGCGACTGGCAAGCCGCCAGGCGACATGCATGGTGCCGCAGGCCGTGGCGGATGAGCCAGGGCTCCTGATCGTCGACGCGACCTGGGGCACCATCTCGCCGATCGAACTGGCTCCCGGCGTCGCGACGGTCGGGGAGCTCGAGGTGATCGCTCACATCACCGCGGGTCTCCCGCTGGTCGACACGAGGCTTCAGCACTTCTACGAGGATGGCACCCTCCCCGGTGCGCAGAACATCCCGCACGAGCAGATCACCCAATCGGTCGGTCTGCTCGATCGGGGCGTCAAGACGGTCTTCTTCTGCAACGGTCCCCAGTGCGCGGCGACACCCGCAGCCATCCGGGCGCTGCTCGCCGTCGACTACCCCGCACAGGCGATTCTCTATTACCGCGGCGGGATTCACGACTGGATGACGCTCGGCCTTCCGACGCCGGCGCTGGCCGTCGACGCCCGCTGAAACCCCGGCGATTCGCTCGCGGCGACGGCCATCGCCGGCCTCCGGGGTGAGCCCTCCGCGGACGGACGCATACTGATCGGGCAGATGATCGCCGAGCGCCTGACCTCACAGCTGCTCGCGGGAGAGCCCGCCGACGACCCGCTGGGGGTGGTCGAGCGTCTCCTCGCCGTGCAGGGCCAGGACAAGCGCGGCGTACGGCTGGCGATCCGTGCGAGAACGAGCGGCCTGACGGCGGACGAGGTGGACCGGAGCCTCACGGAGGAACGCAGCCTGGTGATCGGCTGGCTCAACCGGGGGACCCTTCATCTCGTTCGTAGCGAGGACTACCACTGGCTTCTGGCCCTCACCGCGCCCGGGCGGCTCACGTCGAGCTCGGCCCGCCTCGCCCAGGAGGGCCTGACTCCAAGTGCCGTCGAGAAGGGGATCGCCGTGATCGAGGACTCGCTCGGGGAGGAGGGCCCGCTGACACGCCCGCAACTGGGCCGGCGCATATCCGCGAAGGGAGTCCGCACGGACGGCCAGGCCCTCGTCCACCTGCTGTTCGCCGCCTCGCTGAGAGGCCTGATCGTCAGGGGTCCCATCGTGGAAGGCGAACATGCCTACGTCCTCGTCGATGACTGGCTCGGGGCACGGCCACGGATCGACCGCGAAGGTGCCCTTGCCGAGCTGGCGCGCCGCTATCTGGGCGGGCATGCGCCGGCCGACGAGCGCGATCTCGCCTACTGGGCGGGCCTTCCCCTGCGGGACGCCAGGGCCGCCTTCGCGGCGATCGCCTCCGAGCTCACCCTGCGCGAGGACGGGCTGATCGAACTCTCGCGCACGCCCCCTCCGGCCGCGCTGCCTCCGCCGCGCCTCCTGGGCGCCTTCGATCCGATCCTTCACGGATGGCGCTCACGCGAGGCGATCCTGGGCTCGGAGAAGAGCGTCGTCACCACCAACGGCATCTTCCGGCCGATCGCCCTGGTTCGGGGCAGAGCCGTCGCCACCTGGGGAATGCCCCGAGGCGAGGTCGTTCTCTCGCCGTTCCACCCCCTCTCAAAGCGGGATGAGGGCGCGCTGGCAAAGGACGCCCGAGATGTCTCTCGCTACCTGAGGAGAGGGCCGGGCGTGTCCTCGGCCAAGGGCTGACCACGCCCGGCTTCCCCCGCTGCGTGCCGGTCGACGAACTCCGTGATCGTGCGCATCACGAGGTCCGTGTCATCCCACATCGGGACATGTCCGCATCCGGGAAGCATCACCGAGTCCACTCCCGGGATCTCACGGCGATAGCGGGGTGCGTGCAGGGCGGCCGGCAGGATGCGGTCGAACTGCGGTGTGGCGAGCTTGACGGGGCAGGAGATCCTGTCGAGGTCTCCCATCATCAGGTCCTCCCGTTCGCTCGCCAGAGCACGGATCACCTCGTCCGCCACGGCGCATCGCATCGAAGCCCGTGCCATCGCGAGCGCTTCGGCCGGTGACACGAGCTCACCGTGGCGCATGATGTCCCACAGTGCCAGGCGGCGCGGCCCGGGGCGGCGAAGGATCGTTCCCAAGCGCGGGGCGCTGGCACGTGTCAGGCGAAGCTGGCGGGCGAAGAAGCGGCTCAGTCGTTTCGCCTCGCCGTCACCGACGGTCCACCCTCCTCCGGGCGCCAGAGCGACAACCGAGCGCGCCCGGCCGCGCTTTGCCAGCTCGAGCCCCAGCGCCCCGCCCATCGAGTTGCCGGCGACGTGCACAGTGCCGAGGCCGAGTTGGTCGAGATGCTCTTCGAGTAGGTCCGTCGAGCCGGCGTAGTTCAGTTCGGTACCTGGCGGGAGGGGTTTGCCGCCGTCGTGTCCGGCCAACGTGGGCGCCACCACCTCATAGCGGGCGGCCAGCTCGCCGAGCAGAGGACGCCAGTGGTGCCAGGTCCCCGTGAACCCGTGAAGCAGCAGGAGCGGCTCGCCGGCGCCGGCCCGGTAGAGCGCGGGTGAGATCTGACCCATCGCCTTCTCAGGCTACATCAGCCCGCCGGGAGCGTCCGGCCGCGAGGCCGGCATCGAGCCGTCGATCCGGCCGGCCGGCGGATTGTCCGTTCCGGTCAGCAGGACCGTCGCTGATGTACCCTGCGAACGCGAACGCGAGCCGGTGCGGGTACGCGGGCTGATCATCGACGCTCTCGGCGGCGACCATCCCGACATGGCGCCATGACGCCATCCGTTCGTCACTCGACCAGCAAAGGCGGCCAACCCATGCCCATCGAACCCCCACTCCAAGGATGAACGACCCCCAGCGCCGCGTCGCGATCGTCGGGAGCGGCGCCTTCTACGTCGGGCCCGCGGCCGCACGGCTGCTCGCCGCCAGGGGCCACGACATCGTCATCGGGGACGCCTCCGAGTCGCTCCTCGCCGAGCTCGTCTCCGCGGGTGCGACGGTCGAGACCGTGGCGGGCGTCTCGGATCTGGCCGACCCCGGCTCCGCCCCCAGGCTGGCCGCGGCAGCGCTCGAGCGGTTCGGGCGGATCGACTGCGCCCTCGCATTTTCAGGGGCCATTGTCACGGGACGATTCGTCAACTCCAGCCTGGAGGAGCTGCGCACGGTGACGCGCAGCTGCCTGGAGGCGCCCTACCACTTCCTCAAGGCCATGGTGGGGCCGATGATCGAGCAGGGCGACGGGCAGATCCTCCTCGTGACCAGCGCATCTGGAGCGCGCCCTACCCCGGGGGCGCCGCTGTATTCGGCCGCCCGCGCCGGCGCGACGATGCTCGCCCGCAACGTGGCCGGCGAGGTTGCCCGCCACGGGGTCCAGGTGAACGCCGTCGGGACGAACTTCATGGACTTCCCCGAGTTCATCAGGGCCAGCGGCGCCGAGGACCCCGAGGTCAGGGCGAAGATCGAGTCGATGGTGCCCCTCGGCCGGCTCGGCACGATGGACGAGTTCGCCGCCTTCTGCATGCCCTTCGTCGACGGCTCGAGCCGTTTCACCACCGGGCAGTTCGTCGCCTACGCCGGGGGCTGGGCGTGAGTTCCCCGGTGACCTACGCGCTCGAGGGGCCGGTGGCGAGAATCACGATGGACGACGGGAAGGCCAACGCGCTGTCGATCGTCATGCTCGAAGCCCTTCACGACGCCCTTGATCACGCAACTCGTGACAACGCGGTCGTATTGCTGAGCGGCCGCGAGGGCTACATGTCGGCGGGGTTCGACCTCAAGGTCTTCGCAGCCGGCGGAGAGGAGGTGCTACGGATGCTGAGGCTCGGCGCGACCCTCTACGAGCGGATGCTGTCCTTCCCGACTCCGATCGCGGCTGCCTGCACGGGCCACGCGATGGCGGCCGGCGCATTCCTGGTGCTCTCCGCCGATGCCCGGGTCGGCGTCGACGGCCCCTTTCAGGTGTGCATGAACGAGGTAAGGATCGGCCTGACGATGCCCTGGTTTGCGATCGAGGTCGCCCGCCAGCGCCTCACGCCGAGGGACTTCGATCGCGGCGTGATCAGCGCGGCCAGCTACACGCCGCGGGAGGCCCTTCAGGCGGGGTTCCTCGACGAGCTGGTCTCCCCGGGGGAGATCTCAGCGGCCGGGATGGGCGCCGCCGCCGCCCTGGCTGAGCTGAACATGACGGCCCACCACGCCACGAAGCTGCGCGCGCGCGAAGCAGCCCTGAAGGCCCTGCGGGCCGCGATCGAGACCGAGCTCACCCCCGAGGGTCTGAGCATCGGCTAGGAGCCGCGCCCCTCTCTGAGCATCGCGCCAATAGGCTGTGTCGATGGAATCCCCTGCGATAGGCGCCCTGGTGACGGTCGCCGGCGAGCACAGCGAGACGGACGGGATCGTGTTCGACACCCCCAGCAGGTCCAAGACGGTCGTGGCGGTGATGGACGACGCCAGGGGTCCCGTGTTCCGCTCTGTTCACCCGAGGACGCTGACCGAGCGGGAGACGGAGGGTTCGAGCGACAAGGCACTGCGGCTGCTGATCCGGCGCACCCCGTCACCGACGAAGGGGAACCCGCGTGCCGGCTCGACACAGGGCCACGGCAGCTCCGGTCACACCCGCGCCACCGCTCACAGGGCAACCGGAAAGTAGTAACCCCGCCGGCCGACGGGGTCCGGCGGCGACCCCGCGAAGCGCATGGCGAGAGCCTATGCGCCGGGGATGCGGCTGATCATCCGCGAGCGCTCGACGCCTCCGGCGCCGGGCATCAGCGAATAGAGATCTCCGTCCCGGGCGAGCCACAACGGCCCGGTGTAGCGCTCGGCGGAGTCAGCCAGGAAGATCTCCTCGAGGCCCTTCAGTGGGAGGGGCGGGATCACGTGGGTGATGGCGAGGGCCCCCACGCCGGCGTCCCGGGCTGCCTCGGCCGCCTGCGGGGCGGACGCGTGGTAGTCGGGCACGTCGTCCAGAATCCTCTGGCGCATCCGCAGGCCGGCCTTCCCGGCAGCGGCGGCGACCATCCCCAGCAGCTCCGGCGAGAGCGCGTCGTGCAGGAGCAGGTCCGCACCCTTGGCGGCACGCACCAGGCTCGCCGAGTAGACCGTGTCCCCGCTGATCACGACGCTGCGGCCGCGGTAGTCGAAGCGATAGCCGACGGCCGGAGCGACCGGCGTGTGATCGACGACGAAGGCCATCACCCTCAGGCCGTCCTCATCGAGCACGATGAGCGAATCCTCGCCCTCCGGGAAGGAGAACGGCTCGGCCACCATCCCGGCGCCCGCAGGTCGCACGACCTCGGGGCCGTGGTGTGCGATGCGGTATCCGTTGTCGAGCGCGTAGGCCTCGTTGAAGCCCCCAACGACACGCTCGACGCCGGGCGGGCCGATGACACGCAGCCGGGTGTCTGCCCCGTCTGCGACCCACCGCTGCAGGTTGACCGTCCCCAGCCCGCCTATGTGGTCGGAGTGGTAATGGGTCATCAGGACCGCTGCCATCCGGTCAAAGGCGAGCTGCATCCGGCTCATCGTCTCGGCCGAGCGCTCGCCGGCGTCCACCAGATAGATCCGCCCGCTGACGATCACCGCGACACAGGGGTTCCCCCGCTTGGCGTCCGTCAACGGCGACCCCGAGCCCACAACCGCGACGTGCAGCCCGTCCCCGAGCTTCGCGATGGGATCTCCTGCCACAAGGGCCGGGAGCCGCCGCGCCACGATGGCGAGCGCCATGCGGGCACGCAGCGAGCTGGGCATTTCCCGATCCTAACCGCGATCGAAGCCTCCGCGTTCAGGTCAGGCGCGCAGATTACCCGCGACCTCGTCGAGACTGAGCGGAGATGTGACGCCCTTGCGGGGGCGCGGCCGGGAGGGTAGCCCGGTCAGCCGCTCCCCGCCGGGGGGCGGTGTCGGCGACGGGCCCGGGTGGCCCGCCCCGGTTCGAGCGAGAGATACCAGGTCAGCGACGACCGAGCTGGGCCGCGAGGGATGCCAGACCAGCGCGCAGGAAGCCGGCGCGGCGTCAACGAGGGGCAGCGCCACGAGGTCCGGCACGAGATCGACGATCACGCCGGCGACGGATTCGGGGAATGTGCTGACGGCGCGTCCCGAGGTCATCGCGGCGACCAACTCGAGAGTGTTCCCGACCTCGTCCCCGGTCACCTCTGACGGCGGCCCGCCGCGATGATCGTCGAGGTTCCAGAACGACGCCCACCTCTCGTCGACCGATGGGTGGCATCCGTAGAACGGTTCGTCGATCACGTCCGCCACATGGACCTCCCGGCGATCGGCGAGGCGATGATCGGCGCGCAGCACGGCCGAGCGGCGGTCCTCGCGCAGGGTCAGGATCTCCACGTCCGGGCCGGGAACGGGTGAGTGGCACAGCGCCACGTCCACGTCGGAGAGCCAGCTCGATGTGGGTCCCGTCGGAAACCTGAGCTCTCGGGAGGAGACCTCGACCCCGGGGTTCGTCCGCGCGAACGCCTCGAGCAGGTTGGGAGCCATCAGCATCGGCGGGATGCTCAGGAATCCGATCTGGAGCGCGCCGCGCAGGTCGCGGGCGAGCGACGCGGCGGTGGCTGCAGCATCGGCCTGGGCATCAAGTGCGATTTGAGCCTTCTCGAGGAACACCGCGCCCGCCGGCGTCAACGAGACCCCCCGAGGGTGGCGCTCGAGCAGCTTGACTCCAAGCTGGGTTTCGAGCTGTGTGATCGCCTGCGAAAGCGCGGGCTGCGCAATGTGCAGAATCCGAGCGGCACGGGTGATCTGACCCGTTTCGGCGACCTTGACGAAGTACGCCAGGTGCCTGTGCTTCAGGACCACGACGCTGCTCCCCACCGGTGGGGTTGGTTCGTGAGCCGTATCCGGCTCGCGGCGGGCGTATCCGTCCGCCAGGAGGAGCGACCCCTCGTCAGATGGCTCGGCGCGGCACGGCGGCGCAGGCGAAGCAGTGTGAGCACACCGGCCGCATCGCGTACAAGAATGCGGCGTTCAAGCTGAGACTCCAGCGCGCGTATCTGCCGTGGCCCGGAGACGAAACAGCGCAGCTCAGGGGACTCTCCCCCCGCACCAAGGAGGGTCAGCTCGAGCAGGTCTCCTCCGTCGTCGTAGCGGCATTCGCGCAGCAACCAGGGCGTGGGACATCGCTCCGCTCCAGGCGAGGGGGCCGAGACCACCTGGACCGTCGTGCGAGCGCCGGCACCGAGCGTCGAGAGCGCCGCGAAGTAGGCGACCCAGTCCGTCCGTGCGACGTCGACTTCGCTCATGATCTGAGGCTCCCTGCGTCGGTGGACACTCCCCGTGGCCCCCTTCGACCGGCTCCGCGGACCACGCACTCACTATCGATCAGCCGGCCCGGAGCCACCACCCAGTCCTGGGGGGAGAAACCGTCCAATACTGGACACGCTCAGCGGGGAGGGGTGACCGTTCAGGCCGAGCGGGCGCGGATCGCATCCGCGTCATGCACGATCAGCCGACCACGTTCCGTCGTCAGCCAGCCGAGCTCGCGCATCGATTGCAGAGCGTGGGTCACGCCGGCCCGCGAGGCACCTGTCCAGCTCGCCAGCTCATCCTGAGAGATCGGCATCTCGACGACGATGTCCGACCCGCTCTGCTCGCCGTAGCGCTCCACGAGCTCCGTGATCCGGGCCGCGAGGCGCCCGAGTGTGTCGGAGGCGGCGAACTGCAGTCGCATGATTGTCGCCTCCCGAAACCTCGCAGCCACGGATTCCAGCAGCACCACAGCGACATGCGGCGAGGACTCGAGGTGCGCTCGGAAATCCGGGCCGGGGAGGATCGCGGCCTCGACGCCTTCGAGTGCTGTGACGGTCGCCAGGCGGGGCCGCTTGTCGATGAAGGCCAGCTCGCCCAACAGCGCCCCGGCGCCGCGAATCGCGAGCAGCAGCTCGTGCTCGCCGGCCGCGGAGCGAGTCACCTTCACGCGCCCCTCCAGCAACAGCAGGAGATGCTCCTCCGGCTCGTCCTGGTACATCAGGACAGCGTCACCGGCGAACCGGCGCCGGATGCCGAGTGCGATCAGGTCTGCCTGCTCGGTCTCCGAAAGGCGCTCGAGAAACGAAACGGGGGCGGTCACGGCGAAAGCCTCCCAGATCGAACCGACACTCAGAGCTCGGCGAGCTCCCAGGAGCCGGCCGCGAGGTGAGGAACGCGCAGCTCTTCGAACTTCAGCGCGGCGGTCCGCATGATCGTGCCGGCACCGCCGGCATCGCGCTCGCGCATTCTGAGCCCCGACAGCGACAGGCAGCGCGCCGCGTCCAGCCCTCGATCAACCCTCTCCCAGACCGCCCGGGCGTCCCGCAGCGCCGCAAGGCCCTCGTCCAGCTCGGCGACGATCCCCTTCGCCTCGAGAGCGGCCGCCTGGGAGATCGGGTCACGTACCTGCTTGGCGAGCTTGGATGCCCGGTCCGCTTCCTCATGCGCGATCTCAGGCCGCCCGGCAGCGCTGTTGAGACGGGTGAGGGTGCTGCAGATCTCAATCGCCAGCGGCGTGAGGCCTGAGGACTCGCAGACCGCGGCTGCTTCGCGCAGGGCGACTTCGCCGGCGTCCTGATCGCCTCCGTCACAGAGACTCCCGGCGAGACTCACCAGCGCACCCGCCGAGACCTCCGACCAGCCGAGGCCTGCGGCCGTGGAGTTGGCCCTGCGCAGCAGCATGGCGGACTCCTCCCATTCTCCGTCGCACCAGCGCAGGCGCCCGTTCACCGCGTCGGCCAGGCACAGCTTGCTGACAAGCCCCTCGCGCTCGGCAAGGCCTGTCACCCGGCTCGAGGCGCTGAGTGCCGAATCCCATTCGCATCGGTGAAGAGCCAGCTGCGCGATGGCGGCGTGGAGTTCGATCTGCGCCGGCAACGCGCCGATCCTCTCGGCCAGGCCCAGAGCCTCGCGGTAGCGTCCTTCGGCGCCCTCGTAGTCGCCCTCGCAGACCTCCATGTTCTGACCGGCGGCGAGCAGGGCGAAGACGGCCTCCTCCGGGTCGCTCTCACGGACGAGGTCCACGGCGCGCTCGAGGCTCTCCCGGGCTCTGGACACATCGCCGATCCGGCCGAGAACGCGCCCGTTGATCCCGTAGGCCCGGCTCGCGACCCGGGGCTGGCCGAGCTGCTCGGCCACGTTCAGGGCCCGCTCGGCTGCATACGCGGCCAGCATGTTGGCCCCGACCTGCATGTACAGCGTCGCGGCCTCCCCGAAGAGCCGAGCGAGGGCCACCGAGGGCGGCCCGTCCTTGATCATGTTGATTCCGCGCTGCAGCTGCTTGACGGCCGCGTCGCGCTCGCCATGGTGGACCAGCGCGGCCGCGATCTTCCGGTGGATCTCGGCGACCCGCTCGGTCTCGGCCCGGGAGCGATGGTGCTCGATGCAGCCCTGCCAGGCTTCGATCGCCTCACCCACGCGTCCCAGCCTCGACTGGACATCACCGCTCTGCTCGGCGATCTGGAAGCGGATCGGATCGTCGGGGGCCGCGAAACCCGACGCGGCCCGGTAGCGGGCAAGGGCTTCGCGGTTGGAGAACAGTCCCGCCGCGACGTCGCCGGCGCGGATGCAGTGAACCAGTGCGGCATCGCGCATCCGCGCCAGCTCGGGGGCCGGGAGATGCACCTCCGCCGGCCAGCGTCGCGGCGCGGGTGAAGTGTTCCGCGAGTGCCGCCGCACGGGCATCGGCGAGCTCGCCCTCGCTCCGTTCGAGCGCCCTCCCTACCTCGGCGTGCTTCCGTGCGCGCAGCGCCTTCGGCAGCATCTCGTAGGCGACCTCCCGGATCAGCATGTGACGAAAGGTGAACTGATCCTCGTCCTCGCCGGCAGTCGGCTCGGCGGGCAGGATCATGTTCTTGCGCTGCAATCCCGCGATGCTCTCGCGGATGTCCTCCGGCAGCGGCGAGCGGCTCGAGGCTTTCGGTCGAGAAGCTCGTGCCGACCACGGCGGCATGTCCGAGCAGCTGGCGCTCGAAGGAGGGGAGAGCATCAAGGCGGGATGCGAGCACGCCCCGCACCGTCTCGGGCATGTCCTGCGTCCCCGTCTCCTCACCGGAGACCGAGTCGAACAGGGCCTCCGCGAAGAGCGGATTGCCGCCCGAGCGCTCGGCCAGCGCCGCCGGAGTGTCCCCGTCGGGACGGACGCCCCCTTCGCCGAGCGCCTCGATCAGCTCGGCCGACTCGTCGCCGGAGAGAGGCTCCAGCTGGATGGTGGATGTCCGTGGACGGGCCAGGGTCCACTCCGCCCCGCTCCTGACCTGTTCCTCCCTGGTGATACAGATCTGAAGCAGCGGTGTCTGCGTCCACTCGGCGAGGTAGTCGATCAGCTCGAGGGTGCCTTCGTCGGCCCACTGCGTGTCCTCCCACACCACAACCGGCAAGCGCGCCCCTGAGAGATCTTCGAACAGCGCTCGAACCACGCCGAAGAAGCTGTCGCGGGCATCGCGCTGATCGTCCTCCCGGGCCTGCTCGCGCGGGCCGGCAGGGTCGGCACCGAGGAGCCTCACGAACGCGGCAAGGCGCTGCTTGGCCTGGGCGGAGCCCTGGGGCTCCTCGATCAGTGGCCCCAGCCGCGTGTGGAGCTTGTGCTCGATCGCCGGGCCGTCATCCGCGGGGCCGATCCCGCACTCGCTGCGGAGCATCTCGGCGAGCGGGCCATAGACGGACTCCGACCCGAACCCGGACGATCGCCCGCGCAGGAAGTAGGTCGGCGGGACCCGCCGCTTCAGGCGCTGCTCGAGCTCGCCGACGAGGCGGGTCTTACCGATCCCCGCCTCCCCGACGACCTTCACGAGATGGGCCCGCTGCTCGCCAACCACACGGTCGCAGAGCTTCACGAGCGCGGCGAGCTCGGCCTGACGGCCGACCATCGGCGTCCGGGCACTCCGGGCGGCGCGCGGGCCGGTCGCGTCGTTGACCTCCTCGACCTGCCAGGCGCCGACCGGCTCGGACCTGCCCTTCAGCGTCAACGGCCCGAGCTGCCTGTAGTCCACGGCATCGCCGGTCGAGCGACGCGTTGCCTCGCCGACCAGGATGCCTCCGACAGGTGCCGCACCCTGCAGTCGGGCAGCGACGTTGACCGCGTCGCCCACGACGGTGTATTCCTCTCCAATCCGCCCGGCCAGGACCTCGCCCGTGTTGACTCCCACCCGCAGCGCCAGTTCGAGCCCGAAGTCCTCGGCAGCGGCCTCGTTCAGCTCGACCATCGCGGCCTGCATACCCCACGCCGAGCGGACGGCGCGCTCGGCATCGTCCTCGTGGGCGATCGGGGCGCCGAAGACGGCCATCACGTTGTCGCCGATGTACTGGTCGACGTAGCCTCCGTAGCGCTCCACCTCGAGCGCCAGCCGCGAGAGGTAGCGCGCCGTGAGAGCCTTGACGCTCTCATGGTCGAGCCGCTCGGCCACCGTCGTGTAGCCGACGATGTCGGCGAACAGGACGGAGACCCGCCGTCGTTCCTCCGATGGCACCGTGGCACGGCCGTTGCTCTGCCCGTCAGATTCGAGCGGCGATCCGCAGGCGCTGCAGAACCTCGCCTCGAGCGTCGCGGGCGCTCCGCAGGAGGGACAGCTTCGCGCAAGGGCTCCACCGCAGGCCATGCAGAACCTCGCGTTGAGGCTGTTGGCTGCTCCACACCGTGCGCAACCCCCGGCGGCCATCAACGGATCATGGCGGGCCGTGGAATCCGTGTAAAGCCCCGGCGGCAATGGGGCGACGACCCGCCCGGGCTCGGCGATCATCTCCATCTCAACCTCGAAGGTCAGGAAGGTCTCCCGGCGGCGAAGCGGTGGTGGCCCGAGAGCGGGCCACCATTGCCATCACGATAACTCGACCGGGTTCAACCATTGGCATACTTTCCGCTTATGGCAAATGTCCATGCCGACATGGTTCGCCGCGCCTGTAAGGCCTGGTCCGACGGTGACATCTCGGTGTATCGCGAGATGTACGCACCCGACGTGGTGGCGGAGGGTGGCGGCCTGTGGCCCGAGGGTGAAGGCTCCGAGCAGGGCGTCGAGGCGGTGATCGCCAATTTCGAATCGATCCTTGCGGCGTTCGAGAGCAGCGAGTTGATCCCCGAGGCCTTCCACGAACAGGGGGACTCCCTGGTCGCATCGCTGCTCTGGCGCGGCGTTCTTCCCGGCGCGGACTCACCGATCGAGCAGCGTCTCGCATGTGCCTACAGGTTCCGGGACGGGTTGATCGTCTACACCGCCTGGTTCACCGACGCGGCCGAGGCGGCATCCGCGGTCGGCCTCGAACAGCTCAGCTAGCGGGCGCGCCGCCCCCGCGGTGCTCGGACCGCGCCAGCCCCGCGTCCGTCAGCGCGATTTCGAGATCCTCGATCCGGTCCTGCCCCCAGAACAGCTCGCCCCGAAGGACGAACACGGGGACACCCCAGTGGCCCAGCTCCCCCAGGGCCCGCGTGTTCGCCTCGACGCGAGCCATCATCTGCGGGTCCGCGAGCGCCTTCCGGCAAGCCTCCCAGCCAAGTCCGGCGCGTTCGCAGATCGGGCGCAGACCCTCATCGGTCGCGACGTCGACGGCTTCGCCCCAGATGGCCCGGCTCGCGGCGAGCACGAAGTCCCGCTCCCGCCCGTTCTCCACGGCATGCTCGGAGACGATCAGACAGCGGATCGCCCCCTGACCGAGCGGGTCGTGGATGCGTCCGAAGGCCATCCCCAGCCGGCGTGCCTCGCGGGCGACATCTCGCAGCGTGTGAAGACCCTTCTCGCGTGGCACCGACTGTCCCCGCATGACCATCGGGATGACACCCCTGAAGACCAGCGCGACGTCGAAGCGCTCCGGCAGGGCGAACGCCCGCGGGCCGGCCAGATATGAGTAGGGGCTGCGGAAGGAGAAGAAGAAGTCGACGCGCTCGGAGGCCATCAGCGCACCCTCCATCCGAGTTCGTCCAGGCGTTCTGAGATCTGCGCCGGCCGGTCATGGGCAAAGAACCACTGCCCGTGCACCCAGGCAGCCGGCACGTCATATGGGCGCCTGCGCTTCATCAGGCGCTCGTTGCGGTGAACCGCCGCCTCGCCCTCGTGGGCGGCGACGGGAGCCCTGCCGAGGCACTCCCGCCAGAGCGCCTCAAGCTCGGCCCGCTCGAGGGTCCCGCCTCCGGTCAGCCACAGGTCTCCGACGGCCCCAAGGCAGAATCGCTGAAGCGCGGGACCCTGAGGTCCACGGGCGACCCATTCGGCGAGGAACGCCGTCTGCTCGGCGGCGAGCGGCTCGTTCCGCGACAGGCCCAGGCCAAGCCGGCGGGCGAGCCTGCGGGCGTCGTCGATCGCGTATCGGCGCTTCTGCTCGACGGCCGGGTCCCCGGGGATCCCGCGGCGCACGACCGGCCGAAGCAGCAGCAGCACGTCGCGCCCGGACAACCGCGCGGCGAGATCGCGTCAGGGCGATCGCGCTGCACGGGTCGTCAAAGGCGAAGAACAGTTCGACCCGGCCGCGCCGGCCGAGGCGCCTGCGCGCAGCCGCCCCCGCGCGGGCGGGCCAGGTGACTCCGCGAGAGGCGGACCACCAGCCCCGGCAGGACGCGACGTTCCAGCAGTTCGCCTGCGCGAGCCGGCCATCAGTTCGCCGCGCTCAAACCGGGCAGCGTCGGAGTCAACGTCCCGCTCTCGGCGCAGAGCTGGGCGAGGCGCGCGGCGAGTCGCCGGCGCTCGAGCTCGTGTTGCGGGCTGCCGGGACGGCCGGTGGCGCGGTCCAACAGGTTGCTCACCTCGTTCGGGTCCTCGAGCAGGTCGTACATCTCGTATTCGGGGGCGGCCCGGCGGTTCGGGTCGAGGTAGACCGCGTACTTCCAGCGCTCGTCGCGAACGCAGCGAATCCGGTTGGGCTGCCCGGCTCCGTCCTGCAGCGCCGTACCCGGCCTGATGGTCGTCGTAGGTGAACAGGACGGCGTCCCGGACGCCGTCGGCCTCGCCGCGCAGAACGGGCCCGAGGTCATGCCCGTCGAGCGGCTCGTGGCCGGCGCCGGCGCCGGCCAGGCCGAGGAACGTCGGCACGACGTCCAGCAGCGAGGTGAGTGCGTCGCTCTCACGTGGCTGCTCGAACATGCGCGGGTTGGACACCACGAAGGGGACCCGGATCGTCTCCTCGTAGGCGTTGAAGATCTTCTGGCGCAGGCCCCCATGGGAGAGGCCCATCTCACCGTGGTCGGAGGTCCGCAGGATCACCGTCCGCGAGCGCAGCGAGGCGGGGTCCTCGGGCGAGCCGAGGGCGTCGAGGAGACGGCCGATCTTCTCGTCGACGACCCGGTGCAGGTGCGCGTAGAAGTCGACGTAGTCCTGCTGGGCCTGCCTGTCGGGAAGCGCCCCGAGGTAGTTGTCCATCCCCAGCTTCGAGAGGGCCTGCACGGCCGGCTTCTCGCGCAGGTCCTCGTCGATCGTCGGCGGCAGCGGCACCCCGAGGCCGCGGAACTCGTCCCTGTCATATCCGCCGCGCGCATAGGAGCCGGGAAAGCCGAGCACGTCGTGGGGGTTGACCAGCGAGAAGACGAGGCAGAAGGGTTCCGGGCAGCTCCTCACGGCCCAGCCAGGCCTCCATCTGGCGCGTGTAGTCCTCGTCCCAGCCCTCGCCGGAGCGCCCGGCGATACCGCCACCGAAGTTCTCCGCTTTCGTGTCGCCGCCGGTGTCCGGCGGCTCCCAGTCGGCGAAGCCGTAGTCGCGCTCGAGGCGCTCGGCGTCCCCGGGGCCCCAGCTCTCACCGTTGATCGGCTTGCTCAGGTGCCACTTGCCCTTGATCGCGACGTGGTAGCCCTCGCGTCCCAGCATGCTCGCGAGGGTCGCGATCCCGGGCGGCAGTTCGGGCTCGTTCCCGCTCTTCGGTCCGAGCCGCAGCACGTTGCGCAGGATGCTCCTGGCCAGCCGCCCGCGCGGCATCTCGCCGCTGCGCGCCATCGCGCACGGCGGCCCGCAGGGCGTCCCGCGCGTTGGCCCGGTCGGGCCAGAGGTCGCCCTCGGTCATGCGTCAGCGTGACGCCGTGGCGCGACGGTCGTTTGCCCGTCATCAGGCAGGCCCGGCTGGGCGAGCACATCGCCGAGGCCGTGAAGGCCCGGGTGAAGCTGACGCCCGTCCGGCGAAGCTCGGCGTCGTTCGGCGCGAGCCGATCCAGCCACTCGGGATCCTCCGGCCAATGCTGCGGCTGGCGCTGCTGATCGGTCAGCAGCAGGATCAGATTCGGTCGCTCCTGATCCCCTCCATCGGCGACGAAGCTACATGACCGGGGCTTCGAGGCTCACGGAGCCAGGGCGCGCTGGAGAAGAAGGCGACGATCTCATCGCGGGCCTCGATCGTCGGCTGGCCTGCCTCGTCGATCAGGTGGGCAGTCACGACACTGTGAGGGCTGGCGACGACATGCTCGAAGAAGGGCGTCGTGCGCGGGTTGGCGGCGCTGTCCGGCAGCACCCGCCCGACGAACCGCTCCCCCAGGGCCTCGGAGTAGGCGGCGAAGCGCTCCGCCCTGCAGTACCTGTCTCCGGCGAAGCGGTAGGCCATCACGGTGAGGTCCTCCTCATCCAGGCGCCGTCGCACCGCGGCCAGCTCCTCGTCGGAGATCTCGAGGCCCGCCGGATCGTCGAGCGGCAACGAGGGCTGCGAGAGGACCGGCGCCAGCATCGACTCCTCGAGCATCATCGTGAGCGCGAAGTTGCCCGTGAAGCACATCCCGATCGCCCCGACCCCGGGGCCGCCGCACTCCTCGTGGGCCAGCCGGGCGAGCGAGCGCAGCCAAGCCGTCACGGGGCTTGAGCCCTTCCCTGCGAAGGCGCGGAACTCGGCGCTGATGCAGGCCCGTCGCATGACCTCGGTCCCCTCCTCCGCGCGGGGCACGGCACCGTCGCGGCCGAACAGCGACGGCATGTAGACGGTGAAGCCCCCCTCGACGACCCAGCGGGCGAAGCGTGCGACGTGCGGGCTGATGCCGGGCATCTCGGCCATCACGATCACGGCCGGGCCGCGGCCCGCGACGTGGACGGGCTCTGCTGACGCCTTCGAGCTCGATCGAGCGGCGCTCGAAATCCTCAAGCGTGTCGTCCTCGGTGCCGGCTGTGCCTGGACATCGTCGCGTGCTCCTCTCCTCGCATGCCGCGGAGACGGCCGTCTCCGCTGGGCCGAGAATATAGACGATCGTCCATATATATTTCTATAATGTGTTCGAGGATGCACCGAGCCGACGTCCCCGCCCAGGCGCCTCAGCCCGGCTCCCCGGACCCGTTCCGACACGCCCCTGGACGGCCGCCGGGCACGCGGCTCGCGCAGCCGGGCGGCGATCCTCGAGCGCTCCGTCCAGATGGCCTCGCAGGGATGGGCTGGAAGGTCTGACGATCGGCGCGCTGGCCGCCGACCTCGAGGCGAACAAGAGCTCGGTCCACGCGCTCTTCGGCTCCAAGCTCGAGCTGCAGCTCGAGACGCTCGCTGCCGCCCGGAGGATCCTGATCGAGCAGGTCGTCCTCCCCGGCCTGGCCCAGCGCCGAGGGCCTGCCCTCGGCTTGCATGCGATCGGCGAGGCCTGGTGCGACTACCTCGGCATTCGGAGGTCTTTGCCGGCGGCTGCTTCCTGTGTGCGGCGTCGGCGGAGATGGACGGCCGGCCGGGGCCCGTACGCGATGCGGTCGCCCGCGTCATGGAGGAGTGGCTGTCCCTGCTGGAGTCGAACATCAGGATCGCCATGGCCGCGGGCGATCTACCCGACAGGTCACGGGCCCGCAGGCGCTGGCCTTCCGGCTCGAACGCCCTCGGTATGGCAGCCAACTGGCAGCGACAGCTGCTACGCGACTCCTCCGGCATCGAGCATGCCCGCGCCGCCTGGCGCGAGGAGCTTCGCGGAGGCCGGGAGCGAGGCCTCGGGACCCGGTGAAGGCAACGTCGCGGCCCTAGTCCTCGAGCACCTCGATGCCCAGCGTCTGAGCCCAGGTTCCAGCGAACTCGACGATCGCCGGCCACTCGAATGCCGCCCCTCGCAGGCTCTCGACCCCCTGCAGCTCGGCGATCCTGCAACGGCGGAACTCGCAGCGCTCAAGGCGAGCGCCACGGAAGTCCGCCCCGTTCAACTCGCAGTCGGTGAAGCAGACCGACTCCAGCCGCGCCTCGAGGAAGTCCGTCTGCGACAGGACGCAGTCCTCGAAGGCGACCCGCTCCAGGCGCGCCGTGGCCGAACGATGCGAGGTCGATTCGGCAGCCGCTGATCCGGACGTCGCTCAGACTCGCCGCCGGCGAGGGCGATGCCGGTCAGTCTGCTCGACTCGATCCGCACCCTCGAGAGGTGCCCCGAACGGGCATGCAGGTTGGCCAGGTTGCAGTTGCGCAGTTGAGCCGAGGCGATCCGGAGGTGCTCCAGCTGCGAACTCGGAGAGATCGACGGCGGTGAGCCGCGACGCGGTGATCGAGACTCCCCGGGCGCGCTGGCCGGCGAGATCGGCATCGGAGAGCTCTGACTCTCGGATCTCCTCGATCGTGCTCCAGTGCCGCCGCAGCGAAGCGAGCAAGCTCCTGCCCGCAGCTCGGGTGGGATGGGTGCCGTTGCGGCTGTGCGGCTCATCTGGACCACGAGGCTAGCTGCTCGTCCGCCGCCCTTTTCCGAGCAGGATCGCGCTCAGCTCCTCGAGCGCCTCGCCCAGGTAGATGGCCAGGCGCTGCAGATGCGGGAGCGTGTCCCGCGCTCCGATCAGGCCGAAGTTCAGCGTCCCCGCATAGCTGACGCAGGTGATGTTCAGCGCCGTCCCGTGCAGCAGCAGCGACACCGGATAAATCGCGTCCAGCCTGGAGCCGTTGAAGTACAGCGGCTCGGCGGGCCCGGGGACGTTGGAGATCGCGACGCTGCCGGGGATCGGCGCACGTCCCTCCAGCCCCGCCAGCAGCCCCAGGATGTAGGGGGCGTTGATCACGACCGCCTGCATCGCCAGGGCCTCGTGAGGCAGCGTTCCGAGCTGGCCCTTGGCGGCGAGGGTCGAGCGCTTGATCACCTCGAGGCGTTCGAGCGGGTCAGCCACGTTGGTGGCCAGGTCGGCGATCATGATCCCGATGGCCGTCCCCGTGCGGTTGTCCTCGAGCGTGCGCAGACTCACGGGGATGCTCGCCGTCAGCGAGCGGCTCGGCAGCCGGGCGTGCTGGGAGAGGTATCGCCGGAGCGCCGTACTGCAGAGGTACAGGACGATGTCGTTGAGCGTTCCCTCGCCGGCTTTGGCGAGCGCTTTGATCTGCTTGAGCTCGTACTGCTGGGTCGCAAAGCGCCGCTGGCCCTCGATGCTCCCCCCAAGCGCCGAGGAGGGCGCTGTGAACGGTGCCCTGAGCGGCCCGTCGCCCAGCACCGCGCCCGCGAGGTCGACCGCCGTCCGCCCAATTCCCGCGGCCGTTGCGGCGCCCCCGCGCAGCGCGCCCAGCAGGCCATCCAGGGGCCCGCCGGCCGCGTCCGCCTGACGGCTTCTTTCGGGTCCGACCATCCAGAAGGCGGGTGTGTCGCGGTCGGCGGGGTCGCTCGAGAGAGCCCGCAGCAGCAGCCGCATTCCGCTGACGCCGTCGACGAGGCTGTGGTGGATCTTCAGGTAGATCGCGAAGCGGTCGCCTTCCAGGCCCTCGATCAGGTGAACCTCCCACAACGGCCGGTGAAGGTCCAGCTGATGACCGTGGAGTCGCGATACGAGAACGCCGAGCTCGCGCTGCCCACCAGGCGCAGGAAGCGCCGAGTGGCGCACATGCAGGTCGAGATCGACGTCGGCAACGGTCTGCATCAACGGCAGGCGCTCACCGACGATCGGAGCGCCCAGCAGACGCAGGTTCCAGGGCGAGGGAAGCGTCCGCGAGGCACGCATCCGCTCGAGCTGGACTTTGAGGTAATCCGCCGGCGCGCCGCGCGGACGAGTGAATTCCATCAGCGCGCCGACATGCATCGGCGTGTCGCGAGACTCCAGCAGCAGCCAAGCCTCGTCGACGGGCGAGACCCGCACGATCGCCACAGCCCCCACCTCCCCTGCTCACAGTTGGACACACGGGGCCGACGGCCCCTCCCCTCCAAGGGGTCGGACCCTACCAGCGCCGAGCGCGGTGTCTCCTCATACCTCCCCCTCCTCCGGGGCGGGGTCCCGGATGGGCCTTGCGCATGCGCCCGCGCAGGTTGCCGATGAGCAGCGCGACGACCGTCACCAGGTAGAGCTGTCCTGAGACGCCCTCGAGGATCGCCATCCCTCGCCCGATCCCCAGCGCCGGCGTGTAGTCACCGTAGCCGACCGTCGAAAGGGTGATGAAGGAGAAGTAGACATCATCGGAGGCGGTCGAGGTGGGGTGCTGCACGAAATAGGCAGTCGAGGAGAACTCGGTGACGCCGGCGACGACGAACGCGAAGAAGAGGCCCAGCATCATGTAGATCGCCAGCGCCCCCGCCACGACCCGCATGTCCACCCCCTCCTCGAGCACGTGCCTGAGCAGCCCCCGGATGATCACCAGCGGCGAGAGGATGATGAAGGCGGCGTTGGCCAGCGCGACGGTCCCTCGGACAAGCGACCCGCCGTCCGTGATCAACGCCAGGGCCGAGCCGAGGATCGCCAGCAGGACCGCCAGGCTGCACCAGGCGCTGGGGTCCTGCTCGGGCTCCGGCGGCGCGCATGGCCGCGAGCGCCGTGGCGCCCGAGAGGGCTGTCGAGAACAGGCGTGAGACGTCGTCGCCGGAGGAGATCGCGACGAACAGGACGTTCGCAACAACGACCAGCAGCACGAGTCCGTACTTGACGGCTGCCGTCCGCAACAACTTCCGATGTCATTCATCCGCCCCGCGTCGAGCCGCTCTTAGGCCCGGGATCATGACAGGAGGGACAAGGTGCTTGGGGGCGGAGGGTCATCCGGAGCCCTGACGGCCCCCGCCGGCGACGGGCGGGTGTTCGTTGAGCTCCCGCGCCGCGCCGACCACATCGCCGATCTGCCACTGGTCCACCGCCAGCAGCGTCGGAATGCGATCGCGCTGCGACGCACACCTGCCTGAATGTGACACGAGCGTCGCGGGCTCGTTGAGCGTCACGGCCGACGCTGTCGAGGGGGTCGCTTCCTCGATGAACTGGTTGATCAGAAGAGCGGCGGAGTGATCCCGCCGCGGTAGGGGTCGCAACCCTTCGGGCCGAGCAGTTCCCCGGTCGTCTGGAAGTTGTAGGGCGTCTCCTGGGCCAGCTGGAACTGCTTGTGGAGCCAGGGCACACTGCCGGGGTCACGCTCGACCATGAAGAGGACCCGCTGACCCGATTCGACCATCCGCCCGAGCGTGGGAAGTGGCGTGACCGGTCCCTGCCAGACGAACGGCAGCAGGCCGCTCTTGCTGACGACCTCGGCAAATGACTGAGGCGGCACTTCGTCCTCGACGCTGAACAGGAGCACCGCGCCGGGATGGGTGACGAGGAAGTCGCGGATCGATTCGAACTGCGTCAGCGCCAGGGACGCGCCGATCTCGCAGAAGGCGTGACAGAGGTAGACCTCCGGGGAGCCACCGCCGCGGTAGCCGAGCTGTGCTCTGACAACTTCGGCCGTTCTCGTCGCCTGCGGTCCGATCGTTTCCTCCAGCTTGGTGCGCGACTTCTGATCCTCGGGTAGTTCGGTGTAGACGCCTTTGGGGGTCTTCACGCCCAGGTGCGTGTCGATCAGCAGGCCGCGAACCCCGCCGGTGAGCTGCGCATCGATCCCGGTCCGCTGGTTGGCGAACAGAAATCCCTGCTGGGCGGCCCCCATGGAATTGTGGGTGGCCGGGAACACGACCTGGTCCAACCGTCGCCCGCATAGCACCTTCATGCCGTTGCACTCATCCGTCGGGGCGCCCGGTGCCAGCGTCGCTTCGCTCATCGCCAGCCCCACGGCAATGATCAGGACGATCGCAAGCCCACCCGCCCGAAGGGCCTTCCTGCGATCGATCCGCGCCACGGCCCCCGAGATCAGCTGCTGTGGCGAGGGGTCCATCGCGGAGCCGAACTCCACCAGCGAGCGAGCCAGCAGTTCGAGCCCGAAGAGCATCAGTCCCACGCCGCTGAGCACCGCCGCGACCTTCAGCCCCAGCAGCGGGCTGACCGTCAGCAACAGCCCATAGCCGCCGATCACGACGGCCATCAGCGATCGGGTGAGCGGCCCGCGCCACATGGCGAGCGCGACGCGCCGGGCAAGCAGGTCGAGCCGCTCCCTTTCGATCACGCTGCGCGCGCACACCCCGGCGATCGCACCGATCAGGGCGATGCCGATGTTCAGGCGCAGGGCCGGGTCGAGAACGCTGGCCAGCACGCCGCGGGCGGCCTGGCGCGCGTCGGCGTCGTCGAGTCCGGCCGGCAGGGCCGATATCGCGAGTCCGAACAGCCCGGCCGCGGTGAGCCCGGCCGCCGCCAGCGCAAAGCCCGCACGCTGGACGGTCCGGGCTCGATCCTCGGACAATGCGACGGAGGCGCCCAGCAGCGCCAGTGCCAGACCGATCGAGATCCAGAGCGCAACGCGAAGCTGCTGCGCGGTGTGAGCGATGTCGTTGATCGCCGCGCCCGCGCCGCCGGATTGCAGCGAGGCCATGTTCACCGCCAGATTGCGGGGTATCTGCGCGGCGACGTCCGGGCGCAGGGACTTCAGCGCCTCGGTGATGAACACGGCCAGATTTGCTACCACCAGAGCGGCGGCGTTCCGGTCACCGCCGATGACGATCCGCTGGAACTGACTGGCCGACACGCGCACGAGTCCACGCACCGGAGGCGTCCGCGCGACTGCCGTCATCGTCGAGGCGATCAGTGGTTCGAGGCCCTGCAGTTGCGGGCGCGCGTTCACCAGCTGCGTCGCCGTTTGCTCCCCGACGAACCTGGCGACCTGCGGCTTGGCGAGCGAAGCTGCGACCGAATCGCTGAAGCGCTGGTCGTTCAGGACCGTGAAGCGCAATCCGCCGAGCACCATCGCGACGACCGCCACGAGCGCGGCCCCGACAAGCGTGATGGCCGCCCACCGACTCCTGGCGATCCGCCGCCCCGCCGGTGTCACGAGAAGCGCCTCATCGTCGTGTCACCGGCCGGGCGGGGTGCGGCGCCTAGGCGGCGCCGAGCGCCTGCTGCTTGATCCTGTCGAACTCGGCCTGGTTGATCGTCCCGCTGTCCAACAGCGTCTTGGCCTTGGCGATCTGCTCCGTCGGGTCGCTCTTCGCCCCCGCGGCCTGGACGTACTGCGAGAACTGCGATTCGGCTTCCTTCTGGCGCTCGATCTGGCGTTCGGTCATCCCCTTGTGCTGGCTGATCAGGTAGATGAACACACCCAGATAGGGCAGGACGATGAGCAGGATGACCCAGAGGACCTTCGTGAAGCCAGACGTGTCGTGCCGGCGGAACAGGTCCCCGATGATCGTGAAGAGGATCGAGAGCCAGACGACGAACACGAAGAAGATCAGCATCAACCAGAAGACTTCGAGCAGCGGAAAGCTTGAAGCAATGACCATCAATTGGGCCTTTCTTTTTTTTTCAATGGTGGGCCCGCACGAGCGCACCCCTCCTCGCGCGCGGGCTGTCAGCCCGCCGACCATAGCCGAGCCGGGTCTTCCACGACCCGCCGCATACTACGTCTTGCGTTACTACGCTTGTCGTAGTAAGCTGGGGCCATGACAAGAACTCGCCCCACCCGCGCGCGCCGGCCCAACGATGCCGCGCTGCTGATCATGACCAGCCTCGCCGGCGGGCCGAAGCACGGCTACGCCCTGCTCAAGGACATCGAAGCCTTCGCCGCGACGAGGCTCGGCCCCGGCACGCTCTACGGCGGGATCAGCCGGCTCGAGGATCGAGGGCTGATCGAGGCACTCGAGCCGAGCGGGAAGACCCGCCCGTACCGCCTCACCGCAGCCGGGCGCGACTCCCTTGCCAGAACGCTCGAGGAGCTCGGCGCCGTCGTCCTCGAGGGAAGGACGCGGCTGACCCTCTCGCCGACCCCCGGCCTGTCGGGAGCGCCGGCGTGAACCCCCGCACACGCGCGAGGCTGCTCCGCCTCTACCCCCCTTCCTGGCGGGCCCGCTACGGCGAGGAGCTCGAGGCCCTGATCCTGGCCAGCCGGGCGGACGGTGGCGGAGGCTGGCGAGGAACGATCGATGTCGCCGGTGCAGGACTGCGCGAGCGCCTGCGCAGCTGGGGCCTCTCAGGCGACGGCCCATCCGAGCAGCGCACACGCAGCGCCCTGTTGGCGATCCTCTCCTCGTGGGCCCTGATCGTCCTCGGCGGTGGCGCGCTGCAGCGGTTCTCCGAGCACTGGGAAGCGACCACGCCGGCCTCCGCGCGTGCGCTCCCCTCGGCCGCGTTCGGAGTGCTCGTCATCGCCGGAGCGCTCGGCTGCGCCCTCATCGCGACGGGAATCCTGATCGCCCTGCCGGGCCTCGGACGCCTGTGGCGGGCCGGGGGCCTGACCACCGTCAGGCGTCCGCTCGCGGCGGCCGCGGCTGTGACAGTCGCCGCGGCCGCCGCCACGGGGTGCCTTGTACTGTGGGCGCATCAGCTCGACAGCGCCCAGCGCAACGGCGGTGATCTTGCCTACTCGCTCGCCTTTCTGGCCTGGGCCGCGCTGGCTGCGGCAACGCTCCTCTCCTGGACCGGCGCCGCCGTCGCCTGCGGCCGACGGATCTCGCTCTCGGAGACCGTCATGAGAGTCGAGGCCGGACTGGGTGTGGCGGTCGCTGTCGCCGCGATCACCGCTACGACCGCTGCCTGCGTGTGGTGGGCCGCGCTCGCCACCGACGCGCCATGGGTCCTGCACGGCAGCATCACCGGTTCCGGAGGCTCGGCGCTCGCGGCTCCGATGCTGCTCGCCGCCGCGCTGATGGCTCTCGGCAGCGTGATCGCAGCGACCGGCGCCAGAGTGTGCGCGAAGCGTTTACCGAGAAGCACCGGCGACTAGCGCAGGCCCGCCTCAGCGCGAGGGGATCTCCGGTCGGTGCTCGGCCCCGGCACGGGCCGGGGTGGCACCTCGGGCATCCGAGCCGGGTGCGAACCCGGGCAGCACCATCACGAGCCGGGCTCCTCCGTCGACCGACTCGCCTGCCCTGACCGTGCCGCCGTGCGCACGGGCGATCGCCTGCACGATCGCGAGGCCCAGGCCGGCGCCGCCCGACGCGCGGTCGCGCGCCGGATCGGTCCGGTGGAAACGGTCGAAGACACGCTCGCGGTCCTCGACCGGGATCCCGGGCCCGTCGTCTTCGACGAGGAAGCGCAGCCGGTCGGCGGCCTCGCGCTCGACATGCAGCCGAACGGTGCCGTCCTCCTCGGCGGTGTGCTTGATCGCGTTGGTCAACAGGTTCCGGAGCGCCTGGGCCAGGCGATCGGGATCCGCCAGGAGGGTCCCGGCGGGGACCTCGCCCAGCTCGAACCGGCGATCTGCCAGCAGCGTCGTCGTTTCCCACAGTTCGGTGATGAACGGACGCAGCGGAAGCTCCTCGGCCTGAAGGAACTCAGACTGTTCGAGCTGGGCGAGCAGCAGCAGGTCGTCCACCAGGCGGTCTATCCGTGTCACCTCGGCAAGCAGGAGCCGCTCCACCCGGCGCACCTCCTCAGCGGTCGGGGACGGAGTTTCGGCGAGTACTTCGAGCTGGCCCCGGATCACCGTCAGGGGGGTCCGCAGCTCGTGTGAGGCGTCCGCCACGAACTCGCGCTGGCTCGCGAAGGCGGCGGTCAGGCGATCGAGCATGTGGTTGAAGGCATTCGCCAGGACCGTCACCTCGGCGGTGACCCCGGCCGCCGGGTGGATCCTCGGCTGCAGGTCACCCGCGTCGACCCTTTCTGCCACCCCGGCCATCCGGCGCAGCGGCCGGGATGCGCGAGTGCCGATCAGCATGCCGCCCAGCAGAGCCCCCAGGACCGCCAGCACCCCACCCAGAATGAAGGCCCGCGCGACGCCATCCTGAGCTCGGTGGACGCTGGCCAGCGGCTCGCCGACGCCGATCCTGACCACCGTCGAAGTCCCATCGGCGCTGCGGACCCGGAGCGTCCGCGTCAGGACACGCAGGTTCCCCACGTCCGGAAGGGCGAGAGTCGAGAAGCCGGGGGGCGCGGCCAGAAGCTGCTCGGACAGGAGGTTCTCGCGTTCCTGCTGTGAGCGGCTCTCCCCGTTGTCCGGCTTCTCCGCACGGAACAGCTCGGGGCGGTTGGTGCTGGTCCCGCGGCCCTGGACGGTCGCGAACATGAGCGTCGAGGACGAGCTGAAGGGCCTGCTCCGAACGTACTGGGTTGCGGCCGCCGACAGATCGGCGGACGAGGCGCCCCCCGAGTTTCTCAGTGAATGCTGCAGGTCGTTGATGTCGCCCTTGATCTCGCTGTCGATCTGGCCGCGCAGCTGGCTCCCCGTGCCGCGATAGACGGCCACGAACGCGACGCCCAGGCAGGAGACGATGACGACTGTCGCCCATGCCGCGATCCGCCAACGCAGCCCCAGCGACGCGATCCGCCGTCCCATGGTGTCTGCTCAGCCCACTTCGCCGAGCCGGTAACCGACGCCGCGGACGGTGAAGATCGGCGCGGGACTGCCGGGCAGCGCCAGCTTCTTGCGCAGATAGCCGATGTAGACGTCCACGTTGTTGGTCGCCGTGTCGTGTTTGTAGCCCCACACCGAACTGAGGATCTGCTGGCGGGTGACCACGCGGCCGCGGTGGCGCAGAAGGAACAGGACCAGGTCGAACTCCGTGCTGGAGAGGTTGATGGGATGGCCGTCCCGCAGCACCCGTCGCGTCACCAGGTTCGCTTCGATACCCGCCCCGCTGAGAACCGTTTCCGACACGCGAGCCGATGCGCGCAGCTGCGCGCGGAGTCTTGCCACGAGCTCGGGCATCGCAAAGGGCTTGACCAGGTAGTCGATCGCGCCGGCTTCGAGCGCCCCGACCCGGTCCTCGACCCGCCCCCGGGCGGTAAGGACGATCACCGGCACGTTGGGTTTCGCCTCTCGGACCGAGGCGAGTATCTCCATCCCGCTGCGACCGGGGAGCATCAGGTCCAGGACGATCGCGTCGAATGTCTCCGCCAGCGCGAGCTGCTCGCCGGTCGTCCCGTCCCCCGCGGTGCTCGTCAGAAAGCCGGCGTTGTGCAGACCTCGTGAGAGGAAGTCGCGGATGCCGGGCTCGTCCTCGACGACGAGGACGCGGAGCTCCTGCATCGCCGCGGCGTCCGCCACAGCCGACTCGCGCGACTCAGCCGATGCGCGATCGATATTCAGGTCGGTGGTCCCCAGGATCTCGATCTTCCAAGGGTAGGGCCCTCGGCAGTCGCAAACAGCGGGAATTTCATTACATGAGGTTTCTCATCCTCAGGTTAGGGATCGCTTAATGCTTGCGCCGACACTCGTTTACGATGCCCAGCCCCTCCTCAACGGCCTACGAGGCCCAGAGTCCTGCGCTGCGCCGATCGCGGCTTCGCACCGGCGGCGCGGACGGCAACGAGCTTCTCACCTCCCTCACGGGTGCGATGCTGATCGTTCTGCTGGCCGTCATCGGCCTGACGATCCTCGCGCTCAGCCGTCTTCTTTGGGTGCATCTCTTCGTCGGACTGATCCTGGTGGGGCCGCTGGCCCTCAAGATGGCCAGCACCGGATACAGGTTCGTTCGCTACTACACGGGGAATCGAACCTATGTCGAGAAGGGTCCGCCGCCGACGCCGCTGCGGCTGATCGCGCCGATCGTCGTCCTGTCGACCGTCTCGGTCATGGCCACCGGCGTCTGGCTCCTGCTGGCGGGCCCCTCCTCGCGGGACTCCGTGCTGCCGCTGCACAAGGCGAGCTTCATCATCTGGGGCATCTTCTTCGCCGTGCACGTCCTGGGTCATCTGCCCGGGATGGCCAGCGCCCTGCACATAGACGTGGCAGGTATCAGGCCCGCGCCCAAGGTCAGAGGCGGTGGTATCGGCAGGAGTCTCTCGCTGCTGGGGGTACTGATACTGGGAGTGGTCCTGGCCATCATCCTTATCCCTGAATACGCCGTGTGGATCCACGCTCAGGAATTCCGTCACTAGATGTCACTGCGTTCACATCTCCACCTTCGCCACTCGAGCTCGGGGCGCGATGCGGCCCTCGACAGGCTGCGCGTGATCAACCGCTCGATCCTCGCCGGCAGCGTTGCGCTGACCGCAATCTTCGCCGACACCGCCGCGAACACGTTCGCGGGCGGCACATCCCAGGCCAAGCGGGCGAGCGCCCGCCACGCGAGCGCGAGCAAGAAATCGAAGGCCGCAGACCCGGCGCGTCCCTCGCCGCTCCTGCCGCCCGCCGAAAGCCCCTCGGGCAGCTCCGAACACGAACCCGAACCGGAAGCCACGCCGACACAGGAACCGGCTCCCTCGAGCGAAGCCGCGCCCCAGACCGAAGAAACTGCGCCCGAAGTGCAGGCCACCGAAGAACCCCGCGTCGAAGCGGAACCCGAACAGGCGCCCGAAGAAGCCGCGGAACCCCCGGTCGTCTCAGGAGGATCCTGATCGTGGGCGGTCCGGAGCGCCGCACCGCACGGGTCTGCTGGGAGGCGTTCGCAAGCACCGCGATCCTCGAGGTCGGCAACGCCGATTCGATCGGAGCAGCCCAGGACGCGGTCCGCAGGGAGCTGGAGGCGATCGATGAGGCCTGCAGTCGGTTTCGGCCCGACTCGGAGCTCTCGGCCCTGAACTCCCGCGCGGGACGTCCCACCCACCTCGGGCCGCTCCTGCTGGAGGCCCTCGAGCTGGCGTTGCGCGCGGCCGCGCTGACCGAGGGTGCCGTCGATCCGACGATCGGCGAGAGCCTGCGGGTCGCCGGCTATGACCGCGACTTCTCCCAGCTGCGCGACAGCGGGGCGGACGGCGACGGCGCGATGGAGATCCGCATGCATCGTCTTTCGGGATGGCGCACCGTGCGCCTCGATCCCGAGTCGAAGACGGTCATGATGCCCGCGGGCGTCAGCCTCGACCTCGGGGCGACCGCCAAAGCCTGGGCCGCCGACCGTGCCGCGGCTGCAGCTCTCAGGGCGGGGGCGCGCGGCGTGCTGGTCGCGATCGGCGGGGACATCGCCCTTGCCGGCGAGCCGCCGGCCGGTGGCTGGACGGTGCGGGTCGCCGAGGATCACCGGGCGGCACTCAACGCGCCCGGACAGACGATCACCCTGAACGGCGGCGGCCTGGCCACGTCCAGTACGACCGTCCGGCGCTGGCGGCGCGGCGGAGCCCAGATGCATCACATCATCGACCCGGCGACGGGGCGCCCCGCACAGTCGCCCTGGCGTACCGCCAGCGTGGCGGCAGCCAGCTGCGCCGACGCCAACATCGCTGCCACCGCGGCCCTCGTCAGGCCCGCGGGCGCCCCCGAGTGGCTACGCGCTCAGCACCTGCCGGCGCGACTGGTGGCCCTCGACGGCACGGTCCTGTGCCTCGCCGGCTGGCCGGAGCAACAGGAGGTTGCCGCATGTTGAGCCTGCCGCTCGCCAGCGGAAGCCTCAGCTGGTATCTGACGCGCTCCACGGGGGCCGTCGCGCTGATCCTGCTGACCGGCTCGGTGGTGCTCGGCGTCGCCGACGTCCGGCGCATCAGCAGCGAGCGCTGGCCGCGCTTCGTGATCGATGCGCTCCACCGCAACGTTGCGCTGCTGTCCGTCGTCTTCCTGGCCGTCCACATCATCACGGCGGTGCTCGACACCTTCACGTCGATTCCACTGATCGACGCTGTCGTCCCGTTCATCGGCTCCTACAGGCCGTTCTGGCTGGGATTGGGAGCCGTCTCCTTCGACCTGATCCTCGCCGTCACGATCACGAGCCTGCTGCGCCAGCGGCTCGGCTACTCGACCTGGCGGGCGGTTCACTGGCTGTCCTATGCCAGTTGGCCGATAGCGTTCGTGCACGGTCTGGGCACGGGGAGCGACACGAAAGGCACCTGGATGCTGACGCTCGACCTGCTCTGCCTGGTGGCGATCCTCTTCGCCCTCGGAACGCGCCTGAGCACGATCTGGCCGAACTATCCTGAGCGTGGGCGACTTACGCTCGGCGGCGCCGCCGTGTTTCTCGTGTTCCTTGCCTTCTGGGTCCCCAGCGGGCCACTCGCCACCGACTGGGCCAAGCAATCAGGCACTCCAACCACGAACCTCCACCACAAACCGAGCGGAGCCAAGCGATGAACCCGGCGTCGACGCTGCCCGAGGAGCGAGTGGACATCCCGGAGGTCGCCGGGGGCGGACTCCCGCGGCTGCTCACCTCGACGGCCCTTGATCGCGCCCTGACGCTCGACGAGCACCTGGCAATCCACGGGGAGCTGACTCCGGGAAAGCGCCGTGGGCGCGAGACGGGCCTGATCGCCGAGATCGACCACGCCGGACTGCGGGGCCGGGGTGGGGCGGGGTTCCCGACTGCGAAGAAGATGCGCGCCGTCGCCGCCTCGCGTCGTCGCCCGATCGTCGTTCTGAACACAACCGAGGGGGAGCCGGCCAGCCGCAAGGACGCGACGCTCGCCACAACCGTCCCCCACCTCGCGCTCGACGGGGCCGTGCTTGCCGCCCGCGCGCTGGGGGCCGATGAGGTTCTCATCGCGGTCTGCGAGTCGTTCCCCGACAACGTCGACGCACTGGCGATCGCGATCGCCGAACGGGGACGGGACCGCCACGGGCCTCGCCTGACGCTCCGCCCGCTCCCCCCCGGCTACCTGACCGGTCAGGAGTCCGCGCTGACAAGCCACCTCGACGGCGGGCCGGGCCTGCCGCGGTTCACTCCGCCGAGGCCCTTCGAACGGGGAGTCGGCGGACGACCCACGATGGTCAGCAACGCGGAGACCTACGCGCACATCGCCATGATCTGCCGCCACGGGGCCGACTGGTTCCGCGAACTCGGCACGCCCACGGAGCCGGGATCGGCGCTCGTGACGCTCAGCGGCGTGGTGGCCGACCCGGGCGTCTATGAGATCGAGTGGGGCACCAAGCTGCGCGCACTGGTCAGGGCCGCCGGCGGGCTGACGTCGGCCCCCAGGGCGGCTCTGATCGGCGGCTACGGGGGCACATGGATCGGCGCGGAGCACCTCGCGGACCTCTCGCTCAGCGACGAGGCACTCGCTCGCCACAACGCCTCCCTGGGCGCCGGCGTGATCGTTCTGCTCGACGGGGCTGCCTGCCCCGTCGCCGAGACGGCACGTGTGATCCGCTGGATGGCCGATCAGAGCGCCCGCCAGTGCGGCCCCTGCCTGCACGGCCTGCACGCGCTGGCGACGGAGTTCGAGCAGCTCACCTACGGAAGCTCCGGGCCGGGGCACCCGCGGCGCCTGGCGCATCTGGCGGAGATGGTGCGCGGAAGAGGCGCCTGCGCGCACCCGGATGGTGTCTCCCGGCTGGCCCTCAGCGCGCTTGAGACGTTCCACGACGAATTCCTCGACCATGCCACGCACGGCGGCTGCGAGGCCTGCACGGCCCCGGCCCGGCTGCCGCTGCCGGCGACGCGCCGATGAGCTACCGGCTGCGAGTCAACCCGATCACCTGCGAGGCACACGGCATGTGCCACGAGCTCCTGCCTGAGCGGATCGACCTCGACGAGTGGGGCTACCCGATGTTCGACTCCCGCCCGCTCGAGCCGGAGCTGGTCGACCACGCCCGTCGGGCCGCCCAGGCCTGCCCGACGTTCGCGCTGCTGGTCGAGCGCGAGAAGAAGACCAGTCGCGCCTGAGGCCGGGGCCCGTGAAAACCACGCACTCTCGCCCGTAGATCCCGCCGCAGCCAGGTGGGCCACAGCCGATGGCATCCCCCTCCACCCGGGCGATGATGATTCCATCGAGGAATCCCTCCCCCAAGACGACCGGCCCGCGCCGTCCGAGGATTCGCTGTCCGCGAGCCTGCGCAGCGGACAGCCCGTCCTGCTCCGCCTGGTGCTCGCCGCCGACGAGGAGCAGCTCTGCCGGTTTCTCACGGCGCTCGGCCTCGAAGCCCGGCGTCTGCGCTTCTTCTCGGGCGGCGTGGATATCGAGCAGCTGGCGCACCAGGTAGCGGCGACGGGCCCCGGTCGCCTGGGGCTGCTGGCGATCGACGCCGGCGGGGAGATCGCGGGCCACGCCGTCGCGATCTGCCTTTCCCCCCAAACCGCGGAAGTAGCCGTCGAGGTCTCTGACGATCTGCACGGCGAGGGTCTTGGCACGATTCTCATCGAGCGACTCGCGCAGCTCGCGGAGGCAAGGGGTATCGAGACCTTCGTCGCTCAGGTGCTTGGCGACAACCGAGCGATGCTGGATGTCTTCCAGGAGGGCTTCGACGCCCACGTCAGCTGGCGCGAGGGACTCGACGTCGTCGAATTCCCCACCTCGGCCTGGCGGCTGGCAGCGGCTCGCTATCCGAGCGCCACCCCGGCAGGCGCAGACGCCTAATCGTTACGGGCGGCCGGATCGATCAGGCCGCGCTCGAGCGCGTAGCCGACGAGCTCGGCACGGGTTGAGAGCCTCAGCTTCTGCTGGATGTGCGAGCGGTGTGTCTCGACGGTCCGGACGGACAGGAAGAGCTGCTCTGCGATCTCCGCGTTGGTGTGGCCGAGGGCGATCAGACGGAGGACCTCCACCTCGCGCTGGGAGAGGTCATCAGGCGGTCCCGGCGGCGGCTCCGAGGCGATCCTTGCACCCAGCCGGGGGTTGAGGTAGCTCTCGCCGACTGCTGCGTTGCGAACGGCCTCGACAAGCTCGTCGTCGGCGGCCTCCTTGAGCACGTACCCCAGAGCTCCCGCGCCGAGTGCCTCGCGGGCGAAAGCCGGCTCCTGCTGCATCGTCAGGACTACGATCTGCGTCGCGGGGGACTCCTCGCGGATCAGGGGTATCGCCTCGAGGCTGGAGCCGCCCGGCATGTTCAGATCGAGGACCAGGACAGCCGGATGGTGGCCGCGAACGTAACGGCGAGCCGATTCGACATCGCTCGCCTCGGCGACGACTTCGAGTCCCTCCTCGCCGTCGAGCAGCAGTCGCAGGCCGCTGCGCACAACCTGGTGGTCGTCGGCGAGCACGATGCGAATCGTCCCCTCGGCAGCCGCCTCGGGCTCTCCGGGATCAGGAACCTGCTCCTCCATCGTGTCGGACGGTAGCGGCTGCCGCGGTCGCGTGCCGGCAGGCGCGCCGCCGGGGGAGGTGCGGCCGCCTGTCACGCTGAGACGGACATCGACTCGGCATCCGCGCCCTCGGCGAGCGCCGACGCCCCGTGACTCGTGCCGCGAGGGAGAATCAACAACGGGCCCCGGGCATGCCGTGTGAGCTGGTTCGAGGTGCTTCCGACCATCATCCTGCGGGCGGGGCCGTAGTTGCGCGAGCCGACGATCAGCAGGTCGACCTCTCCGCTGAGAGCTGCGAGCCCCTCCCCAGCCAGCCCGTATTCAGCGTGGCCGTCGACACCGGGGAGCGCTTTCATCTGAGCGTCGGCCTGTTTGACCATCTCGTCGATGCCGCCACCGCCGGGGGCCATCATGCCCATGTATTCGTAGTAGGAGACCGAGATGACCTGGAGTGCTCGGATCGAAGCGCTACTCGGCGCGGCGATCGCTCTGGCCGCCTCCAGCGCCGCGACGCTCTCGGGTGAGCCGTCGTAGGCGACCCCGATCCTCGCCAGCGGGCCAACGTGCTCGCTGTAACCGGCGGGCGCCATCGCCACGGCACAGGGAGCGCCGTTGAGGGATGCGCGGGTGTCGTCCCCGAGCAGGACTCGCTTGAAGGGACCCCTGCGCGAGGATCCCACGACCAGCAGGTCCGCCCCGAGCTGCTCGGCGGCGAGGTGCAGCCCTTCCCCCGCAGTCATCGCGTCCACCGCCAGCAGATCCGCATCCGTCGAGCTGGCCCTGCGCTCATCGTCGAGCAGCTTGCGCGCCCGCTTGCGGTCCTCCTCGACCATCCCCGGCGTGACCGCGTCGATTGGCCTCGTCGCGCCGCTGAACACATGAACCAGAGTGAGCTTCCCGCCGGGCTCGCAGAGGCGCTTGCCCAAGGCGATCGCGTCGCGACCGTGGGGGCCGCCTTCGATGCCCACCAGAACGTTCTTGAACATGGCTGCTCTCCTTTGAGTCGGTCGGGATGCAGTATCAACCTACGCAGTCGCCCGCGCGGTGCAATCCGGGTAAGCCGCGCACGCCATTGCGGGTTTTCACCTACCTCTGGCAATCAGAGAGCGGGGGCGGACTCCCTCACCGGCCGAGCGGCGATCCTGGGCGGTCGACGAGCGACCCGCCGTGCACCCCGGTCCGGGGCCGGCAGCTCGAGGACGCGGTCACAGCCCTCCGCCAGGGAGCGGTCGTGGGTGATCAGGAGCAGGCCCTGCGCTCCTTGCCTGCGAGAGAGGATCCTCCGCCCGATCCGGGACGCAAGATCCTCCTGGAGATGGGCCGTAGGCTCGTCGAGGATCAGGAACCGGGCTTGCGAGAGCAGGCCGCGGGCGAGCGCCAGGCGCTGGCGCTCCCCGCCGGAGAGCGCCGAGCCCTCGGGGCCGACTCGCGTATCGAGCCGACGAGTCAACCCGGCCACCCAGTCGTCCATCTCGACCACTCGAAGGACATCCGCCAAGGCGCTCTCGCCGGCGTCCCTCCGGCCGATCAGAAGGTTCTCGCGGATCGTCGTGTTGAACAGGTGGACATCCTGCCCACAGAGCAGCACGGCCCGGCGCAGGTCGTCGCCGTCCAGTTCGCGGAGGTCGATCCCATCGAGGGTCACCCGGCCTCCGCCCGGGTCGCGGAAGCGGACCATCAGCTCGGCCAGGGTGCTCTTGCCGACCCCGCTCGGACCGACGACGGCAACTCGCTCGCCGGGCCCTATCTCCAGGTCCAAGCCCTGAAGCGTCCACGGCTCGCCCGGCTCGTAACGGTAGGAGAGCTGCTCGGCCCGGAGTGAACCCCCGCCCGAGGGGGACCTGCGCGCAGGATGCTCGAGGACGGCCGGCTCGATCTCGCAGACCTCCTGCACGCGACCCGCCGCCTGAGCACAGGCGCGGAGGCTGCGAGCCGCTGCCGGCAGCGGCGCCACGGCCTCATAGGAGGCAAGGAACATGAAGGCCAGTGCGGCCAGCAGGACGCCCGGAAGCGCCCCGTCATAGACGCCCTGAATGCCCACGATCAGAACCGCCACGAGGCCCGCCCCCGCGATCATCCCGCCGAGCGCCTCGGCGACAGCCACCGCCAGCCCGTCCCGGCGAGCCAGCCGGGTGAGCTCGGCATCGAGCAGCTCGATGCGCCCGATCTCCTGCGCCCCGCGGCCACACATGACGAGCTCCTCGGCGCCGTCGATCGACTGGACGAGCTCGCCGAGCAGGCGTGCCCGCACGGCGCCCTGTCGGCGGTCGGAGCGGCTGCCGATGAGCGTCGTCAGCCAGGGCACGGCTACTGCCGCGGCCATCAGCGAGACGAGTGTGACGACTCCGGCGAGGGGCAGCATCAGCCACGCGGCGAAGGCCGATCCGACGATCACCAGAAGCGCCACCGCCGTCGGGATCAGGGCCCGCAGGTAGAGATCGGAGAGAGCGTCGACATCCGCCACGAAACGGGCCAGCAGATCGCCCTGGCGTCGGCGCAGCTGCCCCGGGACGAGCGGCACGAGCCGCTCGTAGAAGTGAACCCGCAGGCGGGCCAGCTGGCGCAGCGCGAGATCGTGCGAGGCCAGTCTTTCGCCGTAGCGCAGCAGGGCACGCGACAGCCCAAGAGCACGGACCGTGACGATCAGGACCATCAATGAGAGGATCGGCGGCTGCTGGGCAGCTCGCGAGATCAGATAGCCGGAGCTCGCGAGGAGGCCGATCGCGGCCGCCACGGCGCCCGCCGCGAGGAGGACGGCGAGCATGAATCTGCCGCGCTCGCCGCTGGGCAGCGCGCCGAGGCTGCGAAGTGCGCGCACGCCGGGACTGCTCATACCACCGCCAGCGCCGGTTCCGCCACGGGACGCCCGCCCGGGACGGTCTCCCGCGGAGCGAGCCTGTGGATGCGATCGGCCTGCTCGGCCAGGGCGGGGTGGTGAACGATCAGCAGCGTCGTTCGGACCCCTCCGATCCGGCCGAGCCAATCGGCGATCCGCCCCGTGTTGGCGTCATCGAGATGCGCTGTCGGCTCGTCCAGGATCAGCAGCGGCGTCTCTCGCAGCAGCGCCCTGGCGAGCGCCAGGCGCTGGCACTGGCCGACGGAGAGACGGCGTCCTCCCTCCCCCACGAGGGTCTGGATGCCCTGGGGGAGCTGCTCGACGAACTCCTCGGCGCCGGCGTCACGGAGCGCGCGGGGCAGGCGCTCGGCGCCGCTGCCGCCGCTGCCGAGCAGCAGGTTCTCCTCGACCGTCCCGGCGAACAGGGCAGGGCGCTGGGGCACCCAGGCGATCTGACCGCGCCAGGCCTGAAGGTCCATCTCCCGTAGGTCCGTGCCGCCACACCGCAGGACGCCCGCCCCGGGGTCGGCAAGTCGCATCAGCAGACGTGCGACGGTGCTCTTGCCGCAGCCGCTCGGCCCGAGCAGCGCCGTGATCTCGCCTGGAGCCAGCTCCATGTCGAGGTGCTCGAGGACCATCTCGGGCCGGCCCGGGTAGGCGTAGCTGATCTCTTCGAGCGTGATCGGCCGGCGGGAGGGGTCGACCAGGGGCCTGCCGGGGTGCTCGTGCAGCGGAACGATCGCGGCCGGCTGATCGAGGACGGCAAAGATCCGCTCGGCGGCGCCGGTTCCGTCGAGGGCGGCGTGGAACTGCTGGCCGACCTGGCGCAGGGGACCGTAGAGCTCGGGGGCGAGGAGCAGGACGGTCAGGCCCGCCGTCAGCCCCAGGTGGCCACCGGCGAGCTGGAGGCCGATCGCGGCCGCGGCCATGGCCGTCCCGATCATCGCGCAAAGCTCGAGGACGAAGGCTGAGAGGAACGCCACCCGAAGGGTCGCCATCGTCTCTGAGCGATAGCTCTCCCCCACCGCCTCGAGGGTCTCGGCCTGCACATGCTCGCGCCCGTAGGCGCGGAGCGTCGCGAGGCCCTTGACGACATCCAGGAAATGGGCGCTCAGCAGGGCCAGTGCGCCCCACCGCCGCCCGGCCTGCTCGCGTGAACCACGTCCGACGAGGATCATGAAGACGATCAGGATTGGGATCGTCACGGCAAGGATCGCCGCGGCAATCGGGTCGACGATGGCGGCCCAGGCCAGGACGGCGAGCGGGACGACGGTGGCCAGCACCAGCTGGGGCAGATAGCCCGCAAAGTAGGCCTGGAGAGCGTCCACCCCCTGCACAGCGGCGGCGGCCAGCTCACCCGTCCTCAGCGCTGAGCCTCCCGCGACGGTTGCGTCACCGAGTATGTGGCCGGCCAGCCTGCGACGCAGTTCGGACATCGCCCCGGCGGCCCCCAGCCGCGCCGAGAGCTCGAACCCGCCCGTTATCAGCGATCTGCCGAGCAGCACCGCCGCGAGGGCGATCAGCCGGCCTTCGAGATCCGCGGCCGAGGCGTGGTGGAAGGCAGCCCTGTCGATGATCCCCGCAAGCAGCACCGCCTGGGCGAGGATGAATAGGGCACTGAGCAGACCGAGCCCGCCGGCGACCCCGAGGTGGACCCGGGCGGCCCGGCTCTCGCGAAGCAGGCGCCGGTCCAGCGGGCCGGCCATGTCAGGCGGTGCCGGGCGGCTTGACCGCCGCGTCCGCTCCGCCGCCGGCGTCGGGGTGGCTGAGCGTCCCGAGCACGGCCACAGGCGTGGGGGTCCCCTCGAATTCGCTCCGGCCGAGGCGGTGGCGGAAGACCCAGTAGGACCAGCCCTGGTAGAGCAGGACGATCGGCAGGAAGATGACCGCGACGACCGTCATGACACTCTGCGTGTAGTGGCTGGATGAGGCCTGCACGAGCGTCAGGTCGAAGGCATGGCTGGTCGTCGAGGGGAGCGCCAGCGGGAAGGCCTCCACGAACAGGCTCGCGAACAGCAGTGCGATCGCGCCGGCGCTCAGGGCGAAGGCAAGGCCGTCACGTCGTTTTTGCAGAAATGCCGGCGCACAGGCCGCCGCAGCGACCGCGCCGACGGCCAGCAGCTGAGCAAAGCCCTTCACGCCGCCCGTGCTCTGATCGATCGCGGTCCAAACCAGGAAGCCGGCCATCAACACCGTCGCGGCGATCGACGCGCGCACGGCGACTGCGCGTGCACGGCCTACCATCTCGCCGCTGGTGCGCAGCGCCAGGAAGATCGCCCCGTGGGACAGGAACAGGGTCAGCGTGACCAGCCCGCCGAGGATCGCGTAGGGGTTCAACAGGTCCCACAGCTGCGCCGTGACGTTGTGCCGGGCGTTCATCGGGACCCCGTGGATGATGTTGGCCCACCCGACACCCCACAGCAGCGCGGCGAGGCCGCTGCCGAGGACGGCCGTCCACTCCCACGTGGCGCGCCAGAGCGCCGAGTCCTCCTTGCCCCAGAACTCGAACGAGACGCCACGGATGATCAGCGAGACCAGGATCAGGAAGAGCGCCAGGTAGAAGCCCGAGAAGAGGCTCGCGTACCAGCCGGGGAACGCCGCGAAGGTGGCGCCTCCGGCGGTCAGCAGCCACACCTCGTTGCCGTCCCAGACGGGTCCGATGCTGTGGATGATCATGCGCTTGTCCGTGTCGTCGCGGCTGAGCGCCCGCAGCAGCATGCCGACGCCGAAGTCGAAGCCCTCGAGTACGAAATAGCCGATCCAGAGGACGCTGATCAGGAAGAACCAGAGCGTCTGGAGGAAGTTGGGATCGCGCACGGTCGGGCTCCGTTCTCAGTAGGCGAGGATCAGCTCTTCGCGGGAGGGGCTCTCGGACTCCTCCGGCGCGGCAGGATCGGACGGCGGTTCGGGACCCTCGGCGATGTCCTTGAGGAAGAGTTTTCCGCCGACCAGCAGGAGAGCGCCGTAGAGCAGGGTGTAGCCCACGACGGTGATGAGGACCGAGGTGGAGCCCACCAGGGGCGAGCGCGCGTCGCTCGTCCTGAGCAGCCCGTAGACGACCCAGGGCTGGCGGCCCATCTCGGTGAAGATCCACCCCGTCAGGTTGGCGATGATGGGCAGAAAGATGCCGCCGACCGCCGCCCACAGGAACCAGCGGCTGCGCTCAAGCGTGCCCCTGCTCAGCAGCAGCAGCCCGATCAGCGGGATCAGCAGCAGCAGCACGCCGGCGCCGGACATCAGACGGAACGTCCAGTAGGTGACGCCGATGATCGGGACGTAGTCGCCTTTGCCGTATCGCGCCTGCTCTTCGGCGTTGATCTGGTTGATCCCCTTGACCTCGCCGTTCCACGAGGCGGTGCCGATGATCGACAGCAGGTGCGGGATCCGGATGTCCGTGTTGAGGCGTTCCGGGTGGCGTTCGAAGGGACCGACGGCGAAGACCGACAGGCTGGCCCCTTTGGTCGTCTTGTAGAGCGCCTCGGCGGCAGCCATCTTCATCGGCTGCTGCGTCTCCATCAGCGTCCCCTGTGCATGCCCGAAGATGCCGGTGCCCATCGCCGCGACGAGCGTGAATGGAAGCACCCGCCGAATCGAGCGCCGGTAGACGTCGACGCTGCGCCCGCGCAGGAGGCCGAAGGCGGAGATGCCGAGCACGAGCATGCCGGCGGTGAGCATCGCGCCGAGGACGGTGTGCGGGAATGCCAGCAGAACCGTCGAGTTGGTGAGCACCTTGAAGATGCTCGTCAGTTCAGCCTTGTGAGAGACGGTGTTGAGGTGGTAGCCGACGGGATGCTGCATCCAGGAGTTGGCGGCCAGGATGAAGTAGGCGGAGAGCACGGCGCCGAAGGCCGTCAGCCAGATCGTCGCGAGGTGGAGCTTGGGCGAGAGCTTGTTCCACCCGAACAGCCACAGGCCGATGAAGGTCGACTCGAGGAAGAACGCGGCCAGGCCCTCCATCGCCAGTGGCGCTCCGAAGATGTCGCCGACGTAGCGTGAGTACTGCGACCAGTTCATCCCGAACTGGAACTCCTGGACGATCCCGGTGACGACGCCGATGGCCAGGGAGATCAGCATCAATTTCCCCCAGAAGCGGGTCATCCGCAGGTAGACCTCATCGCCGGTGCGGTACCAGCGCGTCTGGCAGAAGGCCACCCAGGTGGCCAGTCCGATCGACATCGGGACGAAGATGAAGTGGAAGAGCGTCGTGATGCCGAACTGCATTCGGGCTAGTTCAAGAGTGTTCACGCGGGGGAATCTACGGGGGCTCCCAGGCTCGGAGATCGGGACTCGGCACCGAACTTTCTACGGGAAACTACGGGGCCGGCGCGGCGGGGGCGCCTGCCGCTCGACACCGGCGGAAGGCGCGGGAGGAGCCGTCCACGCGGCGGCCCCCGCCTGTCGGTAGCAATCCGCAGCCGTTGGCGGTCTACTGCTGATGGCAGAGGCCGCGGGGCGGCTTACGTTCGCACGATGGCCGAGAAGATCGTGGTCGGGAGTGCCGGAGCCGATGTCTGGCCGGTGTCACATCAGCGCGGGGGCGGCTCGTGGCCGTCCCTGAATGCCCGTAGGTCTTTTCCCGCGCCCGATTCGCGCGTTTTCACGGTGGCTCGGAGGCCATCCGGGATCTAGCGTGTCGGATATGCCGCCCACCCGACTTCACCTGGCTCCGGTGCCCGTCGTATCGGAGCCTCCCGTCAGCCTGCCGGACGCCATAAGCGTCGTTCTCGCCGATGACCATGCGCTCATGCGGCGCAGCCTGCGACTCGTGCTCGATGGCGACGCGACGATCGATGTGGTCGCCGAAGCGGACGATCTCGCAGCCGTCGAGCGCCACGTCCACGGGCACCAGCCCCGCGTGCTCGTCCTTGACCTCGGCATGCCCGACGGCTCAGGACTACCGGCGATCGGAAACCTGCGCCGCGCCGCACCGGACACCCAGATCGTGGTCGTCACGATGGAGGACAACCCGGGCTTCGCCCAGCGGGCGCTCGCCGCGGGGGCCACGGGCTTCGTCTTGAAGGATCACGCCGAGGAGGAGCTGGCCGCCGCCGTTCGTGCGGCAGCGCAGGGTGACACCTATGTGACCCCGCGGGTCGCTGCGCGACTGGCAGCGCTGCGCGGCGCCCTCACCGATGAGCACCTCAGCCCTCGTGAGGCGGAGGTCCTGCAGCTGATCGCCCTCGGCCACACCAGCGTCGAAATCGCGCGGATGCTGAAGCTCTCGCCGCGTACCGTCGAGACCCACCGTGCCCGCATCCACCAGAAGCTCGGCCTGCGGACCAGGGCGGAACTGGTGCGCTACGCGCTAGCCCGCGGCCTGCTGTCGGGCTGAGCTGACCCCCGGGGCGGGCTCGGCGAGAGTCGCCGAGAGGGTGGTCCCGCTCTCGCTCGATTCGATCGAGAGCGTCCCGCCGGCGAGCAGCACGCGCTCCCGCATCCCCGCCAGTCCGAACCCCTCCGTGGCGCTCCCGGTGTCGAAGCCCCGTCCGTCGTCGCTGACCTCGATCGAGATGAGTCCGGCCTCGCGCCCGAGCGCCACCCGCACCGAGGTGGCATGGGCATGCTTTGCGACGTTGGTGAGGGCCTCCTGGATGAGGCGGTATACGGCCGTCTCGAGCTCGACGTCGAGGCCCAGCTCGTCTCCCGCGGCGCCGAGGTCGACCGCCCCATCGACGATCAGCCCGCTCTGTTCGCGGTGGCGGTCCAGCAGCGCGTCGATCGCCGTTGCCAGGCCCAGCTCGTCGAGGGCCGCGGGGCGCAGCTCGGTGATGATTGCCCGGAGGTTTTCGATCTCCTGCTCGATATGGCCGATGGCCTCCTTCATCGCCTCCTGCGAGCGCGCCGGATCCTCGCTGCGGACGGCGGATGAGAGCAGCAGGCGGAGGCCTCCGAGGCCCTGGAGCGTCTCGTCGTGGAGCTCCCTCGCCCACCGGCGCCGCTCGGCGTCCGCGGCCGCGAGCGAGGCGCGCAGGCGGTCGCTCTGAACGCTCTGTGCGAGCGCGACGGCTGTCGCCGCGCTGGCCGCAAAGGTCTTCAACATCCGCTCGTCTTCGTCGCTGAAGGCGCCCCTGTTGTCTCCGTGATCGAAGGCCGCCAGGATCCCCAGTCCGGCGCCGCGGTAGAGCATCGGAACGAGCATCGCCGTCCGAGCATCGGGAACACCGAACTCGCACGGCGCGATCCGCAGCCGCGAGGTCACGTCGGTGATGCGCTCGGGCTGCCCCCGTTCGAGCACCTCGCCGGAGGTCGAGCCGGAAATCGGCAGACGGACGCCCTGAACGCTCTCGGCGTGCCCCGCACTCGAGTGGACCGCAAGAGAGTCGCCTTCGCGCAGCATGATCACGAGGCTGCGGGCGCCGATCAGCGCGCGGGCGCGCTTGACGATCAACTCGAGGACATGCTCGAGGCCGATCTCACCGCCGATCGCCACCGCGATATCTCGCGTCGCCTCGAGTCCGCGAAGCGCCTTTTCGAGCTCCTCGCGGCGGTTCTGGCTCTCCTCGTACAGACGGGCGTTCTCGATCGCGATCGCGGCCCACTGCGCGAGGATCGTCGCCGCCTGTTCGTCGGCCTCGGTGAACTCGCCCGTCTCCTTCTCGGTCAGGTAGAGGTTGCCCCAGGCCTGACCGCGGATCAGGATCGGCACCCCCAGAAAGCTGCGCATTGCGGGGTGTCCGGCGGGGAACCCGTAGCTCGAGGGGCTCTCGCCGACATCGGCGAGACGCAGCGGTTCCGGGTGCTCGATCAGAACCCCCAGCACGCCTCGGCCGCGCGGCAGATCTCCGATCGCCCGGTGGGCCTCCTCGTCGAGGCCCGAGGTCAGGAACCGGGACAGCTCGGTGCGCTCGTCGTTGAGCACGCCGAGCGCCGCGTAACGGGCCCCCGTCAACTCCCGGGCGGTGTGCAGGACTCGATCGAGGACCACGCTCTCGTCGAGGTCCGACATGAGCGTCCTGCCCACTTCCAGCAGGCGCTCGCTCCAGGACTCGTTGATGTCGACGGCCATCGTCCGACTCACAGAATACCCCGTAGGAGACACCCTGACGGAGTGCGGCTTTTTACCGACTGTTCGAACTTCGGCATTCTCTAGCTTGAATTTTGCCGCCCCGTCGCGGGCTTCCCGCCGGCGTTCCGGCGACGAGCTTCCCAACCTCCCGAGACAATTGGCGATCAATCCCGTGCCCATCGACGAGCGCCTCCGATGCCGGCTCTGCGGTGACGTCATCGGAGCCTATGAGCCGCTGCTCTCGCTGATCGCGGGAACCCCGCGAGCGGGGAACCGCAGGGCCGTCATTCGCGGCGAGCTCGATGCCCGCGAGTGCTATCACCGGGCCTGCTTCCAGACGCGCCCGCCCGACGCCGGAGCTACGTAGTAATCCACCACACGGGCGGCGGGGTTTCTCGGCTCCCCGCCGAGCCCTTCTTCAATAGATTCATCAGCATGAGCAACCAACCGAGCAGCCCAAAGGAGAAACTGCGGGTCCTCGTCGCCGGCGGAGGCGTCGCCGCGATCGAGGCGATCCTCGCCCTTCACGATCTCGCCGGCGATCGTGTCTCCGTCAGCGTCCTGGCCCCCAACAGCGAGTTCGTCTACCGGCCGATGACCGTTCGCGAGCCCTTCGCCTACTCACAGGCCCGGCGTTACGAGCTCGCGCCGATCGTTCGCCACGCCGGCGCAGAGTTGATCGAGGGCGAGCTCGGCTGGGTCGACCGGGATGCCCAGATCGTTCACACGGGCGACGAGCAAGAGCTTCCCTACGACGTGCTCCTGCTGGCGCTCGGGGCACGGATCACCTCCCGCTACACGCATTGCATCACGATCGACGACGGCCGGATGGACGAGGCGCTCCACGGGTTGATCCAGGACGTCGAGGGCGGTTACGCCGACAGCATCGCCTTCGTCGCACCCGCTCGGATGGCCTGGCCCTTCCCGCTGTATGAGCTCGCGCTGATGACGGCGGGACGCGCCTACGACATGGGCGTGAAGCTCGACACGACGATCATCACATCCGAGGATGGGCCGCTGGCGATCTTCGGTGCCGAGGTGAGCCGCGGCGTCGCCGAGCTGCTCGAGGAGGCCAACATCAAGATGATCAGCTCGGCCTACGTCGAGGTCCCTGCGCCCGGCGAGCTCGTTATCAACCCGGGCGACCGGAGGATGCACTTCAAGCGAATCGTCGCGCTTCCGGAACTCTACGGCCCGGCGGTCAGGGGCGTACCGGTGAGCGATCACGGGTTCATCCGTGTCAACCGGTTCGGCCGTGTCCCGGACGCCGGCCCCGTCTACGCGGCGGGCGACGCGATCGACTTCCCGATCAAGCAGGGCGGCCTCGGCTCTCAGCAGGCCGATGTGGCGGCCGAATCGATCGCCGCGCTGGCGGGCGCCGAGATCGAGCCGCAGCCCTTCAAGCCCGTGATCCACGGCATGCTGCTGACGGACGACCGCCCCCGGTACATGAGCGCCAAGATCATCGGCGGTCAGGGGGAGAGCTCGCACTTCGGTGAGAACCCGCCGGCCGGAGGCGGGGAGCAGAAGATCACGGCGCGCTATCTGACTCCCTACCTTGAATCACTGGACAACGAGGGGGTCCCAGCATGAGTCCTGCACCCGCTGCGAAGAAGACCGCGACAAAACGGGGGCCCTCCGCGCCCGCGGCGACCGGCAAAGGAAAAGCCGTGCCCGCGACCAAAGCCAAGCCTGCGGCGAAGCGCACCCCGGCGGTTGCCGGCGCAACGGCCACCGCGAGGCCCAAGAGCAGAGCCGCCGTCAGGAGGAAGCCGAAGGCGGCAGCGCGGGCCCGAGCCAGGGCCGCCCAGGGGGCGACAGCCGCGCCCGGGCCCAGATCGAAACCCACGGCGAAGGGCGCCTGCCTCGTCGTCGGCTATGACGGAAGCGCCAGCGGCCGAGCCGCTGTCGCCTGGGCAGCGGAGGTGTTGCCGGTCGACGGCAAGATCGTCCTGGTGCACGCATCCCGGCCTCTCCATGCCCCGACGTCTCCCCTGGCCTCGGCGGCTGCTCGCCGCCGGTTCGGGCGGGCGCTGCTGGACGAGCTTCTGCTGGAGGGCCCGAAGCGGATGCTCGACCGCGAGATCGTCGCCGAGGTCGCCGACAAGGACCCGGTGAGCGCTCTCACCGCATCGGCACGCCGCCATGGTGCCAGTGGGATCGTCGTCGGATGTCAGCGTCATTCGCGACTGCGCAAGGCGATCGGGACGGTGACGAGCGACCTGTTGAAGTCCTCGCCGGTGCCGGTCACGGCCGTTCCCCACTGAGCGGGTGCGCCGCCTGCTGATACTCGTCTCGTCGCTCGTGATGGTGGACACGATGCTGTTCGCCGCCCTGACTCCGATGCTGCCCCGCTTCGCTGACGAATTGGGACTGTCGAAGGCCGGTGCCGGAACGCTCGTCGCCGCCTATGCCGCCGGCGCATTGATCGCCGGGCTCCCGGCGGGACGTTTCGCCGTGCGCTTCGGACCCCGCCGGGCGATCCTTGCCGGTCTGACGATGATGGGGCTGGCAAGCCTCGGCTTCGCGCTCGCCGACAGCTACCCGACGCTTCTCGCCGCGCGAATCTGCCAGGGAGCCGGCAGTGCGTTCACCTGGGCCGGCTCGTTTGCCTGGCTGCTCGACGCGGCAGGTGAGACCCGTGGCGAGCTCATCGGCAAGGCGATGGGCGCGGCCGTCGTGGGCGCCCTGCTCGGCCCGGTCGTGGGCGTGGCGGCCGATCTGGCCGGTCGCGAAGTGATCTTCTCCGCCCTGGCGGTTCTTGCCCTGGGTCTGGCGATCGCCACCCTGCGCCTCGAGCCGCCGCTGTTGGCGCCCTCGCGAACGACTCTCGCAGGGGCCCTGCGGCACCCTCAGATGGGAGCCGGCCTTGCGACCCTGCTGATCGCCTCGCTGCTGTTCGGTGTCCTGTCGGTCCTCGCCCCGCTGCGGCTCGCTGCCGACGGCTGGGGTGCGGTGGCGATCGGGGCCATGTGGCTCATGAGTGCGGGTCTCGAGGCGTGGGAGTCACCGCTGATCGGGCGTCTCAGCGATCGGCTGGGCCCGCTGATGCCGATCCGCTACGGGCTGTTGGCGAGCCTTCTCGTCTCGCTGGTCCTCGCGGGAGACCCCGGTGCCGCTCTCTACGCACCCATGGTGGTCTTCGCCGGCGTCGCGTTCGGGGCTCTCTTCACGCCGTCATTCGCGCTGATCTCCGAGGGGGCCGACCGTTCGGGTCTGCCCCAGGGGATCGCCTTCGGTCTGATGAACGGGGCCTGGGCGGTCGGCGCGATGGTCGGTCCGGCCGCGGCTGGAACCATCGCCGCGGCGACCGGGGACACGATTCCCTTCCTGCTGGCAGCGGCCATCTGCGTCCTGGCCCTCGCCGTGATCCGCTCGGCCACCGGCGTGAGGCTCCTCCGCTCGCCGCGCACTGTTGCGGCGGCCCCTACCGAGCGTCGGGCGAGCTGAGTCGATGTTGCTCTACGACTCGGCTGTGTCGGGCAACTGTTACAAGGTTCGTCAGCTCCTGACTCACCTCGGTCTCGAGTTCGAGCGCCGCGCGGTCGACGTCGTCCGGCGAGAGGGGCGCCTCGAGCTGCTCGGTGAGCTCAACCCGGCGCTGCGCGTCCCCACCCTGCTCCTGGAGGACGGACGCTCGCTCGGTGAGTCGGGTGCGATCCTCACCTATCTCGCAGAGGGCACGCCCTACCTGCCCGAGGACCGTTTCCTGCGCGCACAGGTCATGCAGTGGCTGTTCTTCGAGCAGTATTCACATGAGCCATACATCGCCGTCGTCCGCTTCTGGGTCGCCTTCTCGGAGGCTCCGCCCCCGGAGGCCGAGATCGAAGTGCGCCGCCAGGGGGGCCATGCCGCGCTGGCGGCCATGGAGCGCCACCTGAGCAGCCGCAGCTTTCTGGTCGCCGAGCGGTACACGATCGCCGACATGGCCCTCTACGCATACACGCACGTGGCCCACGAGGGCGGATTCGACATCTCGGGATACCCGGCGGTCGGTTCGTGGCTCGAGCGGGTCGCCGCACAGCCGGGTCACATCGCGATCACCGACTGAGCCCCCATCGAGCGTTGGCGACCGCGGCCCGAGCACAGTTACGCTCTCGGGCCGCGGCAGATTCGCTTCAGCCCGCGGGTGAGGCCTCCTCGTAGCGCAGGGAGCCGGGTGTCGTGAGTGATTCGCCGGTCTCCAGCAGCGTCTTCAGGCCTGAGAGGATCATCGGCCAGCCGCCGTAGAGTTCGCTGTTGGCCCCCTCGCGCAGCTGGTCGTGGGTCACCAGGAGCCGGCAGGAGTCGGCGACCTGCTCGATCTCCCATGTGACTCGTGAGGTCCCCTCGCGCTCGACGTCCTCGCTCCATTTGGCGTTGAAGCTCTGTACCAGCCGGCGCGGCGGGTCGACCTCGAGGTTCTCTCCCGTCATGATCACCGCCCCTGATCGGAGGTGCTTGGCCTCGTAGGTGGAGCCGGCCGTCCAGTCCGTGACGGGCGCTACGCCGAACGTGAAGCGCGAGCGCTGCTCCGGGTCGGTGATCGCCTCCCACAGACGCTCGGGGGTCGTTTTGATGTAGATCTCGAAGACCTTCTCCATCGTCTCATCCTCGATTTCGCTCTTGAGCCCCACGAGCGATGCCGCCCAGGGCTCGGTGTATTTGCTCACCCACCGGTCGTGGACGAGCCTGATCGGGACGGGGTTCAGGTAATGCAACTTCTCCCTGCCGCGGCGTTTTGTGACCACCAAACCGGCCTCCTCGAGCACCTTCAGGTGCTTCATCACACCGAAGCGGGTCATCGGCAGGCGCTGCTCGAGCGCGCCCAGTGTCTGTCCGTCCTCGCGGGCCAGCTCGTCGAGCAGGCCTCTGCGGGTCGGATCGGCAAGCGCCTTGAATACCTCGTCCACGCGGCGGATTATAGGTGACCAAATGGTCACATGTCAAGTGATGCCGTGCGGACAGGTTCGGCCGGGGGCCGGCCCGCGAGCCCCTCTGACCCTCAGGCCTGGGCCGGCGTGATGGCCGAGGTGCAGAAGGCGCACCTGCGCGCCTCCCGGGGAATCTCGCTGAGGCACTCCGGGCAGGGGAGCGTCTCTGCGTCTGCGTCCGGGTGGGTGTGGCGCCTGAGCATCAGCGCGTTCATCGGCTGCACGACGAAGAAGAAGACCGCCGCCGCAATCGAGACGAACGCGATCAGCGCGTTGAGGAAGCTGCCGTACTTGAACACGCTGCCATTGATCGTGAACGTGAGATTTGAGAAGTCCGGATTGCCGATGATGGCGGCGATGATCGGCGTGAGGAGATCGGCGACCAGTGCCGTCACGACCGCCCCGAAGGCCGCCCCGATGACTATGCCGACGGCCAGGTCGACGACATTCCCGCGCAGCAGAAAGGTCTTGAAGTCGTTGATCATGTTCTCCCCTTTCGTCGGGCCCCGGACGGGCCGTGTCGGGCGATCCTAGGGAACGCCAGGCTGATACGGTCGCCCTGGTGCCGACCCGCCCCGAGAGCCGCCCACAGCCGCATTTTCCGACCGGACGATGATCGGCAGGGTCGACCACGTCGGCTACCTCGCCGCCGACCTCGAGGGTGCAGCCGCGTCGATGGGCGAGCGCCTGGGAGTGCCGATCGTCAAGCGCTTCGAGCGTCCCCGTTTCGATCTCGTGGGCATCTACCTTGGCGAGGGCCATGCCGGCATTGAGATCTTCTCGTTCACCGACCCGGAGTTGCTCAGCCGCCGGCTCGGCGACGCCGAGATGAGGCTCGACCACGTCGCATACGAGGTCGCCGACATCGAGGCGGTCTGTGCGGAGCTGCGCGGACGGGGAGTCCGCTTCTGCGGTCCGGACATCCGCGAGGAGCTGCCCGGCCCGGTCGACCTCGGTGGGACATTTCACGCCTGGACGGTTCCGGAGACCAGCTGCGGACAGTCGATGCAGCTGATGCAGCTCCCGCCCGGCTCCTAGGAACTACACCTGGGCGCCCAGCGCGGCGAGCTCGTCGCGAACGGCTTCCAGGGGCGCCAGATCACGCCGCGCACGCGCCAGCAGCAGCGCGCCCTCGATCGCCGAGAGGACCAGCAGGGCCCGGCGAGCCGCCTGCTCGGGGTCGAGCCCATCGGACATCGGACCCGTCTGCAGTGCCTGCAGCCACGAGGAGAAGACGTTCTCGGCCGCCAGGCGGACCGTCTCGGATTCGGCCGATGCCTCCAGTGCAACCGTCGCAATCGGGCAGCCGTCCCGGAAGCCCGACGCCTCGAGGCCCGCCCCGAGCCCGTCGATCAGCACGCCGAGCGATTCCGAGGCCCGGGGACGCGAGCCGATGACCGCCGCGATCGCGTTGCGAAGCTGCTCGCCGGTCCGCTCCATCGCAGCGGCGGCGAGCTCCTCCTTGCCTCCCGGGAAGTGGAAGTAGAGCGATCCCCGCGGCGCGCCGCTGCGGCGGACGATCTCGTTGACCCCCGTCGCCGCGTACCCCTTTCTGCGGAGCAGACGTCCGGTGCTGTCGATGAAGGCATCACGCGAGGCACGTCCAGGTGCGCGTGTCCGCCGTGCTTCGTCCATCCAGTTATTATACCGATCGGTCTACCGAATAAGGAGGCGCGTCATGCAGCAGCTCAACTACGTCGGCACCGGTCAACTCGAGTGGCGCGAGGCACCCGAGCCGCGGCTCGGCTCGGACGCCGGCGCCCTGGTTCGGCCGGTGGCCGTGGCCACCTGCGACCTCGACGCGCTGATCGTGACGGGGAGCTCGCCGTTCCCGCCTCCCTTCGCCCTGGGCCACGAGTGCGTCGCCGAAGTCGTCGAGCTCGGTGACGCCGCGGGCGCGACCCTCGAGCCGGGCAGACTCGTCAGCGTCCCCTTCCAGATCTCCTGCGGCAGCTGCCCTCAGTGCCTGCGGGGGCGCTCGTCGAACTGCTCCGCCGTGCCCTTCATGTCGACCTACGGCTTCGGGCCGGCCGTCGCCGAGTGGGGCGGCTTCCTGTCCGATCTCGTCCACGTCCCCTATGCAGAGCGAATGCTCGTGCCGCTCCCTGATGGGCTCGAGCCGGCGAGCGTGGCGAGTGCCTCGGACAACATCGCCGACGCCTATCGCGCCGTCGCTCCCGGTCTCGAGCAGGACCCCGGGGCCGCCGTTCTCGTCGTCGGCGGGGCGGGAGCCGGGTCGATCGGCCTCTACGCCGCGGGGATCGCCCGGGCGCTCGGCTCGGAGTGGGTCCTCTACGTCGACCCCGACGAGTTCCGCCGGGGCCGAGCCGAAGCTCTGGGCGCCCAGACGATGGCGGAGGTCACCAAGCGCCTGGGGCCGTTCCCGATCACCGTCGACGCGAGCGCCGACCCGGAGGGGCTCGCCCTGGCGCTGCGCTCGACCGCGCCCGACGGGACCTGCACGAGCTGCGCGATCTACTTCGGCGAGCAGCCCGCGATCCCGCTGCTCGAGATGTACACGAAGGGCATCACCTTTCGCACCGGGCGAGCCAACGCGATCGAGGCAATCCCCCACGTGCTCGAGCTCGCCTCCTCGGGCGCGCTCCATCCCGAGCGGGTCACGAGCCTGAGCGTCCCCTGGGATCAGGCGCCCGACGCGCTGGCGGCCGGCGACTGGACGAAGCTCGTCATCGAGCGGTGAGATGACCCGCCTAGGGGCCGGGGTTGCGGGCGTGCCAGGCGTCGATCATGGCGATCCGCTGAACGATCGTGGGGTGATCGGCAAACAGCGCATAGGACCAGCTCGGCGGATCGGGGTTGGCCAGGCTGGTTCTGGCCAACCCCTCGAACAGCCGCTTTGCCGCCTGCGGATCCCGGGTGGCCCGAAGGGATGACCAGTCCGCCTCGGCCTCGTCGCGGCGGGAGACGATGTTCGTGAGCGGCCCAGTCAGGAGCTGCAGCGCCACGAACACCAGCAGCGCCAGGGGCACCGCCTCCGGACGGCCCAGTCCACCCACCCTGCCCGTCGCCAGCGCGACGATCGCCGTGGCGGGAATCAGGAAGAGCATCAGCCAGCCGATGTGCTTGAGGATGTGGTTGTGGGCCAGGTGGCCCAGCTCATGTGCGATCACCGCCCGGACCTGCCGGCGGTCGAAGCGGCCGTCCAGCAGGGTGTCCCAGAGGATCACCCGCCGAGTCGCACCGAAGCCGACGGACTCGGCGTTTGGCGCGGTCGTGAAACGGCGGACTTCCTGCACCTCGGCCTTCGTTCCCGGGATGCCCTCGATGCGCGCCAGCGATCGCATATCGGCGCTCGTCCCAGGGTCCCGCAGCGGGTGGGTGTCGGGAATCAGATAGATGCTCAGGTAGCTCGACAGCAGCGCCAGGGCGGCGAACAGGGGAGCCGCCCCGACCCACCACCAGCGGCGGCTGAGTCCCGCGAGGCCCATCGCCACGAGCAGGGCGAAGGAGACGAACAGGAACTCCCCGCCCAGGCCGAGGAAGCTGGAGGTCACCGAGCTGACGTAGCCCTCATGGGATACGCCGTGACTGCGTTCCCACCAGACCGCCACGAGACCGAAGGGGATCTCCGCGAGCCAGACGATTGCGAAGCCCATCATCCCGAGCAGCATTCCCGTGCCGATCCGCCCCGCCGCCGACTCGCGCATCAGGCGGTGTCCCTGTTTGGCGTAGATGACGAGGACGATCAGGAGGGTGATCTCGCTCAGCAGCCGGTCGATGTCCAGCAACCGCTCGTAGGCGCGGCTCCGGCTCAGAAAGCGCGCGCTGAACAGCGTCCCGGGATCGACCGCCGGCGGGTGAAGTCCGGCAGGCACCGTCGAATGCCAGAGGGCGTGAGCCGCGAGAACCCACAGGAGCGCCGCGACGCTAAACCCGGCCAGGATCACAAGCCGCCGGGCGCCCGGGCGACTCGCCGGGCGATCCCCGGCGACATTCCCCGCCACCGGGATCAACCCTCGCCGACCGCCCCGAAGATCGGCCCGGGAAGTTCCCCAGGCAGCGCCGGCCCCGGCCCGGGAGGGAGCTCGGGCGAAGGCATGGGGGCTGCGACATCCGGCGCCGCCCCGACGCTGCGGCAGGGACCGCTGTAGGGGTAGGAGGGCGTCAGCAGCAGCAGGTAGCCGATCGTCTGGGCCTGGTATCGCAGAGCCATCGCGCCGGCGTTGCGCATGCCGCGGGGCATCCGCCCGCGAGCCAGCGAGGAGAACCATCCGAAGAAGCCCAGCAGCGAGCCGATCGCCGAGTAGACCGTCTCGATCAGCAGCGCGGGGATCGCCAGCAGGAGGCGAAACAGGACGCTCCATCGGTTCTGGCGGAGCGGAACCTCGATCAGCGTGTCCAAGGGGTATGCCCCGGGAGCGCCGACGAACCCCGGAAAGGGGTTGGCCACGATCAGCAGGAAGGCGTAGACGCTGACCAGGTAGCGCAGGTAGGCCGAGAGGAAGCCGTGCAGCCGCACCGGCGAGCGGCCGAGGGCGAGGGTCGCCGCCCAGTTCCCGATCGCCGCCGGGAGGACCAGGATGCTCCAGAGCGTCAGCCAGAGCAGATGCGGGAAGCTCAGCGGCAGGCGAAAGAGAACGGTCAGGCGGCTCCGCCTGAGGTCGTCCTCCCCACTCAGCCTGATTGGATCTTCCCGTTCGGGCAGCTCGCCGATCGCCGTCATCGGGTCGCTGTCGGGGTAGCGGTCGGTCAGCAGCAGGAGGTAGGCCCACAGCTGCGCCCCGTAGCCGATCCCGTAGGCCGCCGCATCGCGCAGCCCCCTGGGCATCCGCCCGCGAGCCAGGATCGCGAACCAGGCCAGGATCGCCACGGTGCCGGCCAGTCCCCCCTGGGTGAGACGTCCGCTGAGGGCTCCTCCCGAGCGGCTCGCTGCGCTGATCTGGGTGCTCCCGGCGAGCAGCTCGGCGATCGCCAGGGCCGGGAGCGCCAGCGGCAGGCGCAGCGCCACGCCGAGGCGACTCTGGCGTTCGGGGGGGCCGATCCAGACGTCGATCGGATAGCCGTCGCGGCCGTCGAATGACGGGTAGGGGCTGGCCGCCAGCCTCACATAGGCGAGGTAGTGAGTCACGAATTTGACGTACGCCCTCAGGTACCGGTGCAGCCGGGCCGGGCATCGGCCGAGGAGGAGCGTCGCGAACCAGTTGACGATGCTCAACAGGAGCGCCAGGATCGACCAGAGGACGAGCCAGATCGCGAGAGGGATGGCCAGCACCAGCCTGAGCGCGACCGTGAGGCGGCGACGCTCGAGGTCGTCGCGGACCATCAGGCTGACAGGGTGCCGGCTCATGCGCTCTGAGGGACTATCGGGAGCTTCCCGCCCTCACTTGACGGACGCACCCGCCTCCCGGAGGGCGCGGGCGAGGGCAGCCCGGCCGTCGTGGAGTATCGGCTCGCCGTGTGAGACGAGCAGCCGCTCCACGGGCAGCTCGATCAGCTGTCCCATCAGGTGGGCCAGACCCGGGCGGTCAACCCGGACCTCGCTCAGCCAGCTTTCGGGGCAGACGGTCACCTCGCCCGGTCCTGCTCCGATCAGGGTGTCGCCGAAGACCAGTGCCGAGACCTCCTCGAGCCAGTAGATCGTCTCCCCTCCCCCGCGCATCGGCTTGGATGCGACACCGCGCGGAACGGCATTCCAGGCCCTTGAGCTGTTGGCCGCGTAACGTCCCGCCAGGAGCTCGCGGTCGCGCCGATGCCAGCGGATCGTCGTGAGGATGCTGACCGCCCGCCCCGCGACACGGTCGTCCAGCCAGCCGAGGAAGCCGTCGCGGTCCTCGGCCGGGAGCAGCGGGTCGAACAGGACGACAGCACCGGGAGCCTCGTAGAGGACCGACCCGACGATCGGATCCCAATCGTCAGAGCTGCCCGGCTCGGCTGCGGGCTTCCACTCCGGGTGGGCTGCCGTCCACCGCAGGAGGCCGGGCGCAATCTCCTCGACTGACACCCGTCAATCGTCCTTCATCGACCGGCCGACCCGGTGCGGGCCCTCAGCGGGGGGCCCCGCCGTCGCGGCGTTCGGTGTCAGGCGACGCCGGCTGCGGCGTCGCAGCCGTAGAGGTGTTCGCGGAGCTGGTCGCAGCTCTCGGCAGACCAGCGCTCGCTCGTCTCGAGGGACTCGATCAGGTCCTCAGCCGTCCTCAGCAGGGCCGGGCCCTCGGGCTCGCCGAACAGCAGGGCATCCGCGGCTGCCAGCAGCTGCTCGCGCTCCTTGGCGTGGAGCTTGGTCGCCCCCTGGCGGTCCATCGTCTCGAGCAGTGCCGTGTAATGGGCGCCGTTGGATGCTTTCGGCTCTGAAGGATTCATGGGGACCTCAGGTTAGCCAGCTTTTCGACGGAAGCCGACCTCGGCCGCCGTCTCGTCCCCGCGTTTCAACGCCGGGAGTTACAGGCGCAACAGCTTCGGCGCGATTTGGCACCTGCTGAAGGCCACCTCGCCCGCCAGATCAAATGATGCTCAGGGATTGAACCGAACTCGGACGGGTACACGTGACCTGTGGACACCGCGGGTTGGACAATCAGCGTCATTGCGATCGGGATCGTCTTTGTGCTTGCCTGGCGATGGGGACAGAGTCGGTAGCGCCACCGGCAAACCGCCTCTGCAGGGCTTCACGAGGGGTGAGCGACGGGACTCGAACCCGCGGCCGCCTGGACCACAACCACCCATACCGGGTCTTGGTCGAGCTAGGGGCCCCGTATTCATTGGGTTTCTGAGCTATGGGTACCCCTCGGTTTTCCTCAGTTTGTTCCCCAAATTGTTCCCCAGGGTGCTTGACGCAACTCAATACGACGCGACCTCCGGACTGCTCGGACGAACGACGGCCGTCGCCATACCGCGTCGAAGACCGTTGCAGACAGGGAACGGGAACATTCAGGGTTTGCGTGGGGCGGGCCGGGCGGGCTTCTCGTCGCCCTCCGGTGTAGCGAGCTCACGCTCAAATGCGTCGAGGAGCCCGAAGACATCCGGTGCCTCCCAAAGCCGCCCCCACTTCCTCGCATTGAGCCGCTTCAGGATGCCAGCCGTCTCGAGTGCCCGGACGGCGTTCTCGGCGGCGGTGTTGCTCACCCCAGCCACTGCTGACGCCCGCGCCACGGTGATGATCGGCTCAGCCGGCAGCTGGCCGGCGATCCGGCGTGAGCTCGCGTCGGATCGCGGGTTTCCGAGCTGTGTAAGCCACTCCTCGTAGAGCGACTCGACCCGCGATGCCAGTCCGCGAGCCCTGCGGGCCGCTGAGATCGTCGCAATCGAAAAGAAGACCAGCCACTCGGCCAGCTCCCCGAAGCGGTATTCCTCGAGGCCTCCGATGTAGTCCTTGGCGCGGGTCGCGAGCACCAGGCTGATCGGCGGGACGACCGACCCGGCCAGACCCCGGCGACGAAGAATCACGTGGATCAGAGCCCGACCGACCCGTCCGTTGCCGTCGATAAACGGATGGATCGTCTCGAACTGAGCGTGCGCGATCGCCGCCTGCATCGCGACCGGCAGGTCGTTCCGGTTGATGAACGCGACCAGATCCTCGAGCAGCCCGGGCACCGCGTCCTCGGGCGGCGGGATGAATTCGGCTCCCGCGGGGCTGAACGCGCTGCCCCCGACCCAGTTCTGCTCACGTCTCACCACCCCGCCCAGGTGCTCGTCGCGAGTGGAGTCCAGCAATCGCCTGTGGATTTCCAGGAGATCGTGGAGCTCGAACTCGCGCGGTTCCGCGGACAACGCGATCGCGCTCTCCATCGCGCGAACATTGCCCACGATCTGCAGTGCGGTGTCGTCCCTCCCAACCCCAGCCTCAGCACGCGCCAAGCGTCTCTGGCCCATCACAAGGCCCTCGATCCGACTCGACCCGACCGACTCCTGTCGCAGCAGCTGGCGAGAGAGCGCCTCGAGGCTGGCCAAGTGCGGCACCTTCTCATTGAGATCGCGCACCGCCGCATCCGCCTCGGCGAGGGTCGCGGCAACGCCTCCGGTCAGCGTTGGATCCCAGCCGGCGATCGGGTCGGGCACAAAGCATTCGATCTGCTGGGTCGTGCGGTGTCGGTGACCCCCGCCGTAGTCGCGCTCGGGTTCCCAGCGGCGACGCTCGAGGCGCCCGTGAGAAGGTTGAAGTTCTTTGGCCATATTCCAACCTTAGTACGTAAGCTTGGAAAGCGCGAGGAGGAAACCAACGTTGCAGACGGTGGAGCCGAGACCGTCCTGCTCCGGGCCCGACTAGAAGACCCTACGTCCGCCGAGGGTTGGCCCATGGAGCGAACGCGTCGTCCACGAGCTGCACCTCGTGGTGGGAGGGCGCGTAGTGCGCGTAGATCTGGGTGGTCTTGCTGTCGGCGTGCCCGAGAAACTCCTGGATCGTCCGCACCGGCGTGCCCGAGGCGGCCAGGCGCGTGGCGAACGTGTGGCGCAGGTCGTGGAAACGCACGGATCTCACTCCGGCCGCTGTGCAGGCCGCCTTGAAGCGCTTGCTGACCTTGGACCCATCGAGTGGCGTGCCCTTCGTCGGGTGGGCGAAGACGAGGTCGTCCTGCTCGTCGTACGCGCTGCGGCGCGACCATGCTTCGAGCTCTCTCGCCAGGCGGCTTGCCATCGGCACCGAGCGGCGCGTGGAGAGCTCGGACTTGCCGTCGCTTGAATGTTCGCCCCGCACGAACGTGTTCCTAACGCGGATGCGCTGAGTCTCCAGATCGATGTCACGCCAGCGCAACCCGAGCAACTCCGATTGGCGCAGCCCCGTCATCGCGGCCGTGAGGATCACGACGCGCAGGACGGGGCCAAGCACGTCGGGCGAGGGTGGCGGGGCCGGCCCCGTCCGGGTCGGTGGAGCCGGCTCGCGAACGACCGTCTCATCCGGGATTGCACGCAGGACCGACTCGAGCTCGCTGACCGTCAGAAACTGCAGATCGGGGTTCCCCCCGCTTCGCCGCCGGCCTGGCTTCTCGGCGCGTCGCACCGGGTTCTCGCGCGTCCATCCGCGGTCGATGGCGTGCTCGAAGACCGCGTGCAGGTAACCCATGATGTTGCGCACGCTCTTCGGCGCGAGGCCACGCTTGAGCAGGGCCCTCGTGAGCAGTTCGACATCCCCGCGGGTGACCTCCGTGACACGATGATCGCCGAGGACCGGGGCGATGTTGACGCGCTGCATGTACTCGCAGTTCTCCAGGTATGAGGGGCGCCGGCCGCGGAGCTCGAGCACCTCGCGCAGCGACGAGCTCACCTCCTCGACGGTCGGGATATCGGCGTCGTGCGCCGGTCGAGGCGTCCGGTCCTCCTCTTCCTGCATCCGCCGGAAGGCGCGCTCTGCCTGGACGCGGGTGAGGCCGTCCCGCTCTCCCGGGCTGCGGATGCGCCCGACCCGGCGATTCAACAGGCGCCCGTCCGGTGCTCGCCAGCGCCCGTAGTATGCACCGGACTTCTCGTAGAGATGCCCGGTGCCGTGATGACGTCTCGCCCCCACCCCTACCCCTCGCCCACCGGGACGCGGACGCGAACCGACGCCTGGCGCTCAAGCGCCAGCACCCACTCCAGCACCGCGGAGCGGCGGTAGCGAACGTAGCGGCCGAGCGGCACGTGGGGGATGCGCTTCGCGCGTGTCTCGGCGTAGACCCACGCCTTGCTCACCTGCAACAGCGCGAAACACGCCCGCCACCAACCCAATACAAAGCAGCAGACCAACGGTGTAGGTGAGCTCGATGGCTGCCGTCCCGGAAATCCCTGCCGCTGAGAACACGCTCTCGAGGCCGGGAGCCGCCTTCCTCCAGAGGACACCGTTGCTCATACCGTCGAACGTCGTCACACCGATGGTCGCGCATATCAGGGCGACCGTGCCGGGGATCACGGGAAGATCCGCAAGCCCGCTCAAGGGTCGACGCAGGTATGCCATTCCGCCTCGGTACTTCACCATCGAGAGCCGCGAGAGTAGGCTGAAGTACACGCTGAACCCGTCGGCCCGGGACTCCCAAAGCTCGATGCCGAACACGAGCATTCCGACGATCATCGCGAGGCAATAGCCCAACGAGAGCGTCGCCACGATCGAGGGCAGGTCGCGGTTCGTGTAGACGAGCTCGAGCCAGCCAAAGCTGATCAGACAGACCACCGCTGGCCACACGCCGAGGCGCGTGGGGTAGCGCATCAGCGGCAGCTTCCGAGCGCCGCCGGTCAGAGTCCGGGCCGCCCAGATCAGGCAGCGAGTGAGCGACCGCCAGGGGCTGAGAACCGGAAACACATCGCCGGCGATGACGCTGAGCAGCGGCATCCCGATCCAGAACGCCACGTAGATGAATGTGACGGAGAAGTTCGCCCCGGGGACCTGGGCACCCGCGAATCCGCTGTAGAGGACGAGAGCAAAGAGCGCCAAGCCAGCCGTACTCACCAGCACCGGAACGGTCCGAGGGATTGCCACGCACCCGAGCAGCTGCTCGTGCTGAAGACGGGGTACACGCCACATTGCCGATAGCGCGACGAACGAAACGATCAGCACGATCGCCGCTGCCCAGCTGAAGAGCCAGCCCGGAATTGGCAGGCCGGCGCGACCCACGATCCCGTGCGCCAGCGCGTCCTGTGGGAACGCGAGAGCGAGCAGGAGCAGGACCGCAACCAGTGCTCTTGGACCGAGACGACGACCGGGGAGCGTTGCCGCCCCACACCCAGATCGCCGCCGGCGGACCGGGGTCACTGGGTGCGGGGTCGGCAGGCTGCTTCCCACCCGTTCTACGCGCCGGGCTTGTTACGACGCGAGGCCATTAGCGCCGCAAGCCCGGCAATCAGCCCCAAGGCTCCGAGGATCAGGGCGGTGATGCCGAGGCCCTTGCTCGCCCCGCTAGAGCTCGACGCTGTCGTTGTCGCAGCGGCGGGCGCAGCGGAGGAGCCGGTCTGACCCGCTTCTGGACCCGCCTCGTGACCTGCGACGTCCTCAATCACGCCGCCGGCGGCGGTCATGTTGACCCGCGGCGAGGGATGTTCGGCTTCCAACGAGCTTTCGATCCAGTGCTCGACCTTGCCATTGCTGTAGGTCTGGACCGTCGGAAACAGGAGCGCCTGCCCCGCGACCTTTTCGGGCATCGCGATCGAGAGCGGGAAGTTGATGAATTGACCGTTTTCGACCTTTCCGGCCGGTCCGACCCATTTCCAGACGACCTGAGAGACCTCGCTCGTTGATGGTTTCGCCGTCCTGTTGGATCGGGGTCGCGAGCTTCTTTTCAACGATCTTCGTCGACCATCCCGGAACGTTGGCGTAGTCGACCCCGGTGAAGCCTGCCGGGATTTGCATCGCAACCTGCTTGACGAATGCACCTTCTTCCTCGCCGGGCACCCGCACGTCAACGGTCGCGAAGGCGCCCTCCGGGATGGTGTTCGGGTGGAAACTGACGTGCGCCTGCGCGCTCGCCGGCCCTGCCAAGACACCGGCCGCGAGCAGCAAAGCGATCCTCTTAACCTTGATATTCACTTGTTCCTCCTGAAATTGACGAGCGTCGCCGCAGGCCGAGCCTCAAGCCATGGCTGGCTTGGAAAGATCGTCTAGCGCGACCGGAATTTGGCCTCTCAGTCGAGAGTCGCGCGCCACAGGAGGAGCACGTCCCGCCATAGCCGAGGCGAGGAGCGCGGCGCCTCGGGGAATCCCGACACAGACCTGGCGGCTCACTATCCGGCCCGCTTTCAGGCGTCGCTTTCTAGGCTTAATTTGGGCCTGCAAGACCTTCTCGCCCGGGTAGCGTCCAAACCACAGAAGCAACAACGCGAAGATCACCGGCCCGAGGTAGATCAGGCACTCCGCCACTCCCGGCGCACCTGCCAGATGGGCTAGCGAGATCAGCGAAGCAGCGAGCAGCAGCGCGAGGTTCATGTGCGTCTGGGTGCCACGTCGCCTCATCCGACCGGCACCCTTACCGTGCGACTGAACGATTCGAATTCGGACACCCTGTCGTTGATCTCGATTTCCCACGTTCCGCCGGGGCTGAGGACGGCGGAGTTGAAGACGAAGTGTCCAGGCCCTGCGACCGTCGGGTGGAGTTGCAGCGGGCCGATGTCCTTGGAGGGGAGCTTGGCGGTCGCGGTCAGTTCCTTTGTGGCCGTGTATTGGGCGCCGGACTTTGCGTCTATGAGATAGAGGTGGATCGTGTTCGATCCGACCCTCGCCGGTTCGACTGTCATCTCCAGCACCGCCGGGCCGAGTCGAGTGGTCGCAGAGAAGGGCCCTGACGCCGCATCGATCGGAGGCGCGTAGGTCACGAGCGCCGCAGTCACTCCGAAGACCACAGTCATCAGCGTAAGCTCGGCGCGCATCGTGCGCCTGGCCGCAATGCCCGTGCCTCTCGGTGGAGCACCTGCTCCGGCGAGTTCCTGAAGCCTCGGGATCACCCGGGCGCGATTGACCCACCCAAGTCCGATCAGGACCAGGAGGAGGAGGGTCTTGGCGATGATCAGCGCGCCATAGGTGCTGTGGAAGAGGGCGTTGATGCTCCGCACATCGATGTACGCCTGAACCACACCCGTGGCGGCGATCACGACCACGGACGCAAGCGCCAGGGGAGAGAACCGAATGAGCGTCGCGAGCAGCATTCGGCTGCGGTCGGGGGCCGCCAGCTGCCCGGTCGCTGCGGGCAGCGCCAACAGCATGCATGCGATGCCGCCAACCCATACGCTCGCGGCGAGCACGTGGAGAACGCTCGCCGGGAAGAACACGACGGTTGGGCCCTGGATGCTCGGATGACCGCTGAGCGCAGGTGAAACGGCGAGATAGGCCGCGCACACCAGGAGCATCGCGAGCACCCCGCGCGGCGGCGCCGATAGGCGCCCCGGGGTGCCTTCGCCAGAGGCCACCTGGGTGCGCGCGGACAGGCGGCCACCCCGCGTCGCTACAAGTATGAGTGCGCCAAGCAGGAGCCAGTCGAGAGCACGCAGCGCCCAAACCCTTCCGAATCTGCTTTCCATGGTGCTTTCGATGACCGTGGCTTTCACGGAACTCCAAAGAGATACGCCTGCGGCACTTGCTCCCTGTAGGAGGACCCCGAGCACACTCATCACAAGCCCCACTGCGATGGCGCTTAGGAGCAGCCGCCGGAAACGAGCCGCAAACTGTTCCGCGGCCGTGTCCCACTCCGACTGTGGGCCGGCGACGGCGTTGAATCCCGGCAGCCATGCCGCCAGCAGAAACGCCAAACCACCGACTAGTACTGCGATCGCCAGATAGCTCAGAGTCCGTACCACCCCAAACACGAGCTTGGTGACTTTGCCCGTCTCGCTCTTCCCGATCAGGCCCGCGACCGAGTACCTCGGGGCTGCTCCGGCATATCCGAGGTCGAACACCAGTCCGCCGTAGACAATGTGGGTGTCCGCCGAGACAACCCGGTAGGTAGCCGTGTATGTGCCGTCCGGAAGCCCGGGCTTGAGTCCGACCCCCATCCAATGCTCGTTGCCATTCGGGTGGGAAACAGCGAGGTTGTCAACCTCGGCCCCCTGCGCGTTGTAGACACGGACCGCGCCAAGGGTGCCACCGACGTTCTGGTTGAACTCGAAGATGACCTGCTGAGGCTGGACCTCGACGGTCGTTCCAGCGGCCGGGGAGGTCCCGATCAGTTGCGCATGAGCGAGCGCTTGGGGCGCGGCGAACAGCGTCGCGACGGACGCGACCAGGAGCGCCAAGCCGAAGAGATGCCGGCACCTGGCCCCGGCAGCCCACGTGCTCATCTCACCAAGCCTCCCGCTGCTCATCCGGCTCGACCGATTGACCGGCGCTGTCGCCCGCAGAGGCCCTCGGGCCTCGCCTGCGCCTGACAAGGACCACGGTGCCAATCGCGAGCAGGATGATCACGATCAGCGCGACGAACGCTCCGGTTGGGGCCTTCGAGTTATTGGGCACCCAGAACAGTTCTCCAGAGATCATCCCCTTCTGAGTTCCAACCGCGATTGGGACGGTCCAGTCGAAGATCTTGGTGCGCTTTCCCGTGTCCTTGACCTGGGAGGGCGTGACCGGACTCATCCAGTGGATTCGGTGGTCGTGCCATTCGAACTGTCCCGTGCGGTCGACCGCTTCCCACCGTGGGGCAAACGAGGCGTTGGCGGAGGGCGGGACCTTTACGTTGGCGTAGAAGTTCGTGTTCAGATAGACCGCCGGCGAACGCCGGTTCTGTTCCGCGGATCCGTCCGGGAGGATACGGACATAGGGCTCTCCCGAATACCCGTAGACCGTGACCGTCTTCCCGGTGTGGTTTCGCAGCAGGAGCCGGTCGGCAAACTCGAGAACTTCCACGCTGAGCCCCGGCACCTTCGGCGTGATCGACCTGATGTAGGTGCGGTAGTGGTAGCTGGAGCCCTGATCGTTGATCGGGTTCCCGCTCTCCTGCGTGGCCGCCTGGCCGGCCTTCACGGGCACAAGGCTCAGCACAACAGTCAGAGCAAGCATCTTCGGGCGTGACATCGCGTCTCCTGATGAGATCGAAGGGAACAGACAGGCAGCCCCGCCGCACGAATCGCGCCAGCCTCACGAAAGCGCCCTAAAGCGACCTCTGACAGGTCGCGGTGCCGGTGTCGCGGGACCGATCTAGGCTGCGGCGAGCAGGCCGCGCGGCGGCGGGCGATTAGCCAACGAGCTGGCAATCAGCAGCCCGCCTCGCGGGCGCGCCAGACGGGTTGCAACGCGCGGCTCGGACACCGTGGCTGAACGCTTGCCTCGTCGGTGACGCGGTGCGGCCCTCAGCAGGAGGATCCGCTCGCCGGGGTAGCGATCCAGCCCAAGCAGCACAAGCGGCAACAGGAGCGCTGGAACCGCGCAGAGTATGCCGGGGTCAAGTGACGCGGCGCACACGGCCGCGAGGATCAAGAGGGAGACGCACAGAAGTGCCCCACGCTGCATGCGCGCGCCCATGAAACGGCCCGAAGTTGTTCGTCTCCACACGACCGGACGAACCCTACTCCTCGACCGGATGGGGTTCATCCTCAAGTACCGACGGCTGAGATCAGCCATAGCCCGAAGCTCGTGAACGCGACCATCACGGTGAGCATCCAGTACTGCGAGCGCACGGCCTCCTGAGGATTGCGGTAGATCGCAAGCGCCCTGTCGTGTGCCAGCGTCAAACCTCCAACGTGGCCAATTACCAGGGCGGCCACCTGGACGTACCAGATCGCCGCGAACGAGATCACGTTGTAGTCGATGTGGTAGCCGCTGCTGCCGAACAGGTTGGCGCCGTTGCCGAGCGGGTCCGAGGCGAGCGACCAGATGGCCTGGCCCTGCCAGATCAGCAGCGAGAAATAGTGCGCCAGCACGTAGGCGAATCCGATCGGCACGAGCGTGTGCGCGAAGCTCGCCTTGAGTTCGGCCTCGCCGTAGCGTCGGCTGACGCTGTGGACGCCCCTGATGCCGATCGCATAGATGCCCAGGATCAGGGCTACGCAGAGCAACAACCCGACCGTGAACGCGAACTCGATCGCTACCGTTTCGTGGAAGCCCACGCCGCTGAAGAGGCTCTGCAGATGCGGCTCCAGCTTGCGCCAGACCACATCATTCGAGAAACCGTCGAAGGTCGTGGTTCCGATCACGGAACAGATCAGCACGACGGTCCCCGGCAGGATCGGCATCTGCGTCAGCCCGCTCAGCGGCCGCCGCAGGTAGACCACGCCGTCCTCGCCCCTGCACAGCGGCGCCATCCGGCCGAGTAGTCCGAAGTACGCGCCAAAGCCGTCTGCCCGCTCACCCCACCCATCGATGCCGAAAGCGAGCATCCCGACGAGCATGACGAGGAAATAGCCAAGTGACAGGGCGGCCAGGGTCGATGGGCTGTCCCGTGCCACATACACAAGCTCGAGCCACGCGAAGCCGATCAGAACGCCTGCTGCGGGCCATTGTCCCAGCCGCTCCGGGTAGCGCAACGGCGGCCGAGCGAACGCGTCTGGTGCGACCCGCCGCGCCGCCCAGCGGACGGCACGCGCGGTGGAACGCCAGGGGCTGAGCGTGGCGAAAATATTGCCCAACAGGACGCTCGTCAGCGGCACTCCGATCCAGAAGATCACGTAGATGAACGTGGGACTCAGGTTGGCCGACCAGACCTGGGTCCCTGCGAAACCGCTGTAGACGACGGCGATGAATACGAACAGGCCGAGGAGGCTTGCCAGCCAGGGCAGAAGCGCGGGCAGATCGAACAGGCGAACACGTCTTTCTTTTTGCAGCTGTGGCCGAGTCCAGAGAACCGACAGGGCCACGAACGAGACGACCAGGACGATCGCCGCGGCCCAGCTGAACAACCAAACCGGCACTGGAAGATCGGCACGACCGACGATCCCATGGGCCTGTGCGCTCCCCGGGCCGACCAGTGAAGCTACGCCCACGGCGCTGATCAACGTGGGCGCAACGAGCCAGCGTCTAGCGATCATTCCACCGCGGGCGCATCCATCGGGTTGCTCCGAGCTCGTTCGTGTTGCGGGGGCCACCGCCTCGAAGGAATCCCCAGACGGAGACCATCATGATCGTCATAATCACGGCGCTTGAGACGCACCACTCGCAGATCGCTTCGAGGGAGAAGACCTCGCGGTAGGTCAGGTATGCGCTGAAACCGAAGCCGCCCAGCGTCAGGGCTCCGGTGGCGAAACGGGTGCGCTCGTTTTCGGGCAGAAGCAGGCTGATCAAGATCGCGATGTACCCGATCAGGCCGACCAGAGCGACCGGGACACCTTCGATCTTCGAGTACCGCGACGTCTGTACTTTCAGGCAGGTTCCCCCGCCACGCCCACAGATGGGCTTGATCCCCGCGTAGTGGATGTAGGTCAGGTAGCTCGCGACTCCCAGACCGACGACCGTCAGGACGATCAACGTGATCCGCAGCGTCCGCGCGCTCATGCGAGTACCGGCCAGTCCCGGCCGCCTGTGGTCGACATCATTCCCACGAGGGGCACCTTACGGGGCGAGCAACTTGCGCGGACCCATCACGTCTCGGCCCTCAAGAACCTCTCAGGCTCCCTCACCCCATAGATCTCTCGCGTCGAGACGCATACGATCGGCGCTGCCGATGAAGAATTGTTCCCCAACTGTTCCCCAAGCCCGGCGTTTCTCCGCACTCGGAATCCCGGAAAGAACCAACCAGCAGGCACTTCTCGAGGGTGAGCGACGGGACTCGAACCCGCGACCGCCTGGACCACAACCAGGAGCTCTACCAACTGAGCTACGCCCACCACGCGATACGCGGCAAGTCTAGCGTCGTGTCAGTCCGTCGGGCCGGTGCCCGACGCAAGCTCACGTTCGGCCAGGGCAAGGCTCTCGCTGGGCGCAAGGCCCGAGCTGCGCGCGGCGACGGTCCTCCAAGCGCCCAGCAGGCGGCCGGGCTCCGAGCCGAGCAGTCCGCCCAGCTCAACCGCCAGAGCAAGCGGGTCGCCGCCCGGGGAGGAGAGAGCGCCGTTTGGCACCTGCGTCGCGGCGGCTGCGCCTCCCGGCTGCGGCTCGCGGATCGCCTGACGAGCTTCCGCCAGGACCCGCTCGGTCACGTCCTCACCTTCGCGCAGGGCGGTCGGCCAGCCGCGACCCATGGAGAGGCGCTCGATCGGGATCGAGGGCCCCTCGACGATGATGATCGTCGCCTCGGCGGGGCTCCACTTTTCGCCGTCGATCGTGAGCATCCGCTCCTCGGCCCAGGTCAAAGCGATCGTCCCGATCTCAGGACCGGTCAGATTGAAGCGGGTGAAGTTGCGCGGGAACTGCCGCAACTCGAGGTGGTAGTGCGCCATCCCCTCCGAGTCTATGCGCCCACGCCCGCGCGAGCCGCCCCCTCGCCGTCGGAGCAGGGCGTCAGGCGCTCGCGCATGATCCTGACGGCCTCGGGATTGGAATCGATCAGGACGTAGCGGCGCCCCAGGGCGGCTGCCACCGCACCGAGGGTCCCGGAGCCCGCAAAGAAGTCAAGACACCAGTCCCCGGGCCGGCTCGAGGCCTGAACCATCCGTCTGACGATCCCCTCGGGCTTCTGGGTGGGATAGCCCGTCCGCTCGTGGCCCGCCGTCGGAACGATCGTGTGCCACCAGACATCCGTCGGGAGCTTGCCCAGCGCGACCTTCTCGGCCGTCACCAGTCCCGGCGCCATGTAGGGCTCACGGTCGACCTCCTCGGAGTCGAAGTGGTAGCGAGCCGGATCCTTCACATAGACAAGGATCGTGTCGTGCTTGGCCGGCCAGCGGCGCTTGGCCCGGGCTCCGTAGTCGTAGGCCCAGATCAGCTCGTTGAGGAAACAGGCCCTGCCGAAGATCTCGTCGAGCAGCAGCTTGCAGTAGTGCGCCTCGCGATAGTCGATGTGGAAGTAGAGGGTCCCCTCGGGGCAGAGCAGTCGATGGGCGTGGCGCAGCCGTGGCTCGAGGAAGGACAGATAGTCGTCGAAGCTGTCCTCATAGCTGTGGGAGGTGAGCTTCTCCGATCGGTAACTCCTCCCGGCGAAGCCGGTGCGTCCCCCCTGCTCGTCGCGGGTCACCCTGAGCGCCGTATGGCGCCGGGGAGTTCCCGTGTTGAAGGGCGGGTCCAGGTAGATCAGCTGGAAGCTCTCGTCCCCGAGCCCCGGAAGCAGCTCGAGGTTCTCACCCAGCAGGATCGTGTCGCTCGGCCCGATCTCCTCCGCGGAATCCACCCGGGTGAGGTTACGGGTGCTCGCCGATGGGATCAGCGGCGTCAGCCGCGGGCACGGCGGCGTCGAGCGACTCGCCGTTCAGATCCCCCGAGCCGCGCTCGGCATCCAGGTGCACGATCAGGACGGGGACGGGACTGTGATGCAACAGAAAATGGCTCACGCTGCCCAGCAGCATCGAGCGCACCGCTCCCCTGCCACGGGATCCCATCACCACGAGATCGTGCTCGCCGGACTTGACCTGGGCCATCAGCGCCACCCGCACGGGATCGCTGCTCTGGACGGTCCGGACCGAGACCTCCTCCGGCACCTGGGCCACCGCCGCCCGCAGCAGCCGCGCGGCCTCTGACTCGGCATCGGCCGCGATCGTTGCGGCGACCGCCGCTCCTCCTCCGACGTACGCCGTGGCGGGAGGCGCCACGGCGGCGGTGAAGATCGTCAGGCGAGCCCGCTGGGACGCGGCCAGGTCGATCGCCTGGGTCAGCGCCTGCTCGGAGTCGGGTGAGCCGTCGATCGCGACGAGAACGTTGTGAAACATGGTCCGCTCCTCTGCCTCGGTGAGCACGATGCCGAGCCCATTGAAATCTATCTCCCCATGAGGTGCTCCCGCTGGTGCGGTGCCGCAGGCCAGGGCGGAGCAGCGTTCTCGAGGGGTCGCTCGGCCGGGCGCCCGCTGCGGCCATACCCCCGGCTGGACTCGAACCAGCAACCCCCGGCTTAGAAGGCCGGCGCTCTATCCAGTTGAGCTACGGGGGCTCGCCGTTCATCTTCGCTGGTCCGACCCCCGATGAGAAGCCAGACCTCGCCCGGGCGGGCGAGACGAACGCGATGTCCCGGTTTCCTACTTAGGCGCTCTTGAACAGAAACCTGTAAAAGTTCCACCCATGAGCCCAGTGGAAAGTGACGAGGAGGACCTGACCCGCAAGCAGCGGCGCGAGCAGGCGCGTGCCGAGCGCAAAGCCGCCGAGGAGGCCGCCGTGAGCGACGCGGCCAAACGCCGCCGCCTCACGCAGCTCGGCGGAGCAGTCGCCGTCGTCGTCGTCGCAATCGTTGCGGTCCTCATCGCCACGGGCGGCGGGAGCAGCAACAAACCGCCCGCTGCCACCGGAACGGTCGCCTCCAAGGAAACGGCCGTCGTCAGCAACGAGCTTGCCGGGACGACTCAGAACGGCAACGTCCTGGGCAACCCGAACGCGCCCGTCACGATGCAGTACTACGGCGATCTGGAGTGCCCGATCTGCAAGGACTTCACGCTGGGCGCCCTGCCCCCGATCATCCAGAAGTGGGTCAAGTCGGGGAAGCTGAAGATCGAGTACCGCTCGCTCGAGACGGCCACCCGTGAACCGGAAACCTTCAGGACCCAACAGGTCGCTGCTCTGGCGGCCGGCAAGCAAAAAAAGGCCTGGAACTACATCGAGCTCTTCTACCACGAGCAGGGAGAAGAGGGATCCGGCTATGTCACCGAGAGCTACCTCAAGGGCCTTGCGCAGCAGATTCCCGGCCTCAACCTCACCAAATGGACGACCGATCGCGGCGACCAGCAGCTTCAGGCGCAGCTCGCCGTCGACACGCAGGAAGCCAACAACAACGGCTTCACAGGCACGCCGGCCTTCCTGATCGGGAAGACCGGCTCCCCCCTGACGAAGTACCAATACACCTCGCTGACAGACCCCTCCGGGTTCAACGAAGCGATCGAAAAGGCACTCAAGGGCTAGGCCTCCGGTGAGCACGAGGTCACTGAGGATCACGCTGATCGTGCTCTCCACGATCGGAGTGGGGCTCGCGATCTATTTGACCTACGTGCACTACTCCGGCGTCGAACCGCCCTGTTCGATCAAGGGCAACCCCTGCAGTCAGGTCCAGAAATCGAAGTACTCCGAGCTTGCAGGTATACCCGTGGCGCTGATGGGGCTGATCGGCTACGTCGCGATCCTCGGCACCCTCCTCGCACCGGAAAACGAGACCTCGAGGCTCGCCACCGCCGCGATCGCGCTGGGCGGCTTCGGGTTCAGCATGTACCTCACCTACCGCGAGGTCTTCACGCTGGAAAAAATCTGCGAGTGGTGCGTCGGCAGCGCGGTGCTCCTGACGATCATCATGCTGCTGTCGGTCTGGCGCTTCCTGCGCGGAGAGGACACGCGACCTCTTCCCCCCCCGCCCGCCGACGACGCCGGCGCGCAGGATCAGGCACCGCTCGCCACCGCCTCCTAGTCCCCGGCTCCCCGGGCGCCGCTGCCGAGGTGCTCCGCTATGCGGAGGTTCGGCTAGTCAATCCGTCCACGGGGTCCGGCCACGACGCCACAAGCGGGTCCGATGGCCGAGGGGGTCAATAGAGATGGGTCCCGACCGATTCAGCATGCAGCCAGAGCCTCAACGGAGCGCCTCCGCGGGCGGCGACTCGGGCATCGCCCGCCTGTTCGAGATGACGAGCGACCTGCTCGCCACGATCTCGCTGGATGGCCGCTTCACCCTGCTGAACCCTGCCTGGGAGCACCTGCTGGGCTGGACGCCCGAGGAACTGCGGTCGCGCCCCGTGGCCGACTTCGTGCATCCCGACGACGCCGAGCAGCTGCTCGGGCCGATGAGAGCCGGCGGCGGCTATCCCGCCGAGGTCGAGAACTTCACGACCCGCTACCGCCACCGGGACGGCTCCTGGCACTGGCTGCTCTGGAGTGCCCGCCGCGACGGTGACACCTGGTACGCCGCCGCCAAGGACGTAACCGACCGGATGTGGCTGGAGCGCCAGGCAATGCACGACCCGCTGACGAGATTGCCCAACAGGATGCTCCTGATGGACCGGGCCTACCAGGCCGTGGCGCGCCTGGATCGCTCCAAGGGAGTCCTGGCGATGCTCTTCATCGATCTCGACAAGTTCAAGGCCGTCAACGACAGCCTCGGGCATGACGCCGGCGACAGGCTGCTCGTCTCAGTCTCCAAGCGCCTGGCCGAGCTGATGCGCGACAGCGACACGATCGCCCGCCTGGGCGGGGACGAGTTCGTGATCCTCGCGGAGGAAATCGAGAGCGAGGACGAGGCGATGGCATTGGCAGGCCGGGTCCTCGACGCGCTCGAGCAGCCCTTCCCGCTGGGCACCGCCGAAGTCGCCATGCTGGCCAGCGTCGGGGTGTCCGTCTCACGCGACGCGGACTGCGACCCCGAGGAGATGCTCCGCGAGGCCGATCTGGCCATGTACAAGGCCAAGGGTGCCGGCGGCCGTCGCCTGGAGATCTTCGACGCCAACCTGCGCAAGGAACTGAGCACCAGCGTCGAGATCGAGAACCTGTTGCGCCACGCGCTGCCGCGCCAGGAGCTGCTCCTGGCCTACCAGCCGATCATGCCGCTCGCCGGTGGCTATGCGATCGGCATCGAGGCGCTCGTCCGCTGGCACCCCAAGGGTGACGGCATCACGGCTCATGGGGAGATGCTGCCCGGCAGCTTCCTCGGGCCCGGGACCGACAGCGAGCTTCTGATGCAAATCGGCAAGTGGGTCCTCCACGCCGCGTGCGCACAGGCCGAGATCTGGCGGCGGGCCGGTATCCAGATCCCCATCTCGGTCAACATCTCCGGCCGCGAGCTGACCGAGCTCGACCTCGCCGAGCGCGTCCGCGAGGAGCTGACCTACTGCCGCCTTCCCGGCCGGGCCCTCTGTCTTGAGGTGAGTGAGGAGGCGGTCATGCGCGACCCCGAGCGTGCCCGCGAGGCGCTCAACGACGTCAAGCGCCTGGGCGTCTCGATCGCGCTCGACAAATTCGGCTCGGGCGAGTTCTCCCTGGGCCTCCCCAGGAACCTGCCGCTGGACATCGTCAAGCTCGACCGCGGCCTGACCGGCAGCTTCGACCGCGACAAGGACCGTCGGGCGATGTTCGCCGCGACAATCGCCCTCGCCAAGGAGGCACGTCTGACGGCCGTCGCCGTGGGCATCGAAACCAACCGCCAGCTGGCTCTCGCCCGCGAGCTGCACTGCTCCGTCGGACAGGGCTTCCTCCTGCACCACCCCACACCACCCGGCAGCGTTCGCCTCAGGGACCCGGTCGGGTCTGTAACGTCCGCCCCATGGCGTCCCCTGGTGCGACTGGGCGGCACGAGCAGCCGCCCCTGAACGACGCGAACCCCGGCGAGGGCCAGAAGGCCGCCGCTGCGAGGGCCGCGGCCGAACTGATCCAGGACGGGATGCGTGTGGGCCTTGGGACCGGCTCGACGGTCGCCCACCTCCTTCCGGCGATCGCCCGGCGAGGCCTGACCGGGCTGCGCTGCGTCGCCACCTCCCCCGCGACCGAACGGGCGGCGCTCGCCCTGGGCCTGACGGTCGAAAGCCTCGAACGCCTCGGCGAGCTCGACATCGCCATCGATGGCGCCGACCAGATCGATCCGGCGGGGTGGCTGATCAAGGGCGGCGGCGGTGCCCACACGCGCGAGAAGATCGTCGCCTCCCACGCGCGCAGCTTCGTCGTGATCGCCTCCGCCGAGAAGATCGTCGATCAGCTGAACGCGCCGGTGCCCTTGGAGCTCCTCGAGTTCGCAGTCCAGAGCACCCTCGGAGCGCTTTCCCCGGCGCGCCTTCGCGATGTTCCGCCGAGCCCCGACGGCGGCCTGATCGCCGACTACCTGGGCTCGATCGGAGACCCTTCGGAGCTGGCGGCGCGGCTGGCCGGGACGCCCGGCGTCATCGAGCACGGCCTGTTCGAGCCCGAGCTCGTCAGCCTGATCCTGATCGGGACTCCCGGCGGCGTCGAGCGCCGTGCGGGAGGGTCGGCTTCCGCCTAGGCGCCAGACATGCCCGGGCCACCGCCGGGGGACGGCGCCAGGACATGCGAGGACGGAGTCAGGCGCTGCGGATGGGCCTGCTCGACCCCCGACTACCACAGCTACCACGACTCTGAATGGGGCTTCCCCGTCGCCGATGACAGACGGCTGTTCGAGAAGCTGAGCCTCGAGGGCTTCCAGGCGGGACTGTCCTGGCTGACGATCCTCCGCAAGCGGGAGGCATTCCGCGCGGGCTTCGCCGGATTCGACCACGAGCGGATCGCCGGCTTCACCGAGAAGGAGATCGAGCGCCTGCTCGCGGACGCCGGCATCGTCCGTCATCGCGGAAAGATCGAGGCGGTCATCAACAACGCACGGCGAGCCGCCGAGCTTGTCGAGACCGAGGGGTCGATCGCGCGCTACGTGTGGAGCTTCGAGCCGGCCTCCCCTGAGAGCAGGCCCGACCAGCTGGGAAAACTGCCGTCGATGACCCCCGAGTCCACGGCGCTGTCCAAGGACCTCAAGCGCCGGGGCTGGAAATTCGTCGGCCCGACGACCGTCTATGCCTTCATGCAGGCGATGGGCCTGGTCAACGATCACAGTGAGAGCTGCGAGATGCACGGCCCGGCGGAGCGGGCGCGCGCGAGCTTCAAGCGTCCCTGACGCCACGCGAGATGGCGCCGCTACGTGCCGAATCTCGCATTCCAGTGCGGGATTCGGCGGTGTAGAGCCGAGCGGGGGACCGAGGAGTCGAACCTCGCGTTGCGGTTTTGGAGACCACCGTGAACGAGGCTTTGCGTCAGTGTTTATAGGGATGTCGGGGGCCGAGTGACCGCAGGAGTGACCGAAGTCAGTTTGAGATGCGCTTCTTTGTGCCTTCAATCAGATAGGCATCGAGCAGTTCGCATGCCAACTCCAGGTCGCCTGGAAGCACGTGCGTGTAGCGCTCCTGGGTTATCTGAGCAGCGCCGGACTGCGAGCGCGGCGTCGCGTGGCCCATCAGCCGGGAGACGACCACAGGCCGCACACCAGCGGCGTCGAGCCAGGTCGCGCACGTGTGTCGGCACTCATGAGCCGTGATCCTCTCCCCCAGCTTCGTGCCCGTCGGCTTCCCGTCCTCATCCTTGGGTAGCCAGGTGTCATCGACTCGCTTCTGCAGGCCCTCGAACGACAACATTCCGCTGTTGCGTCCGCCGGGCTTCAGTCCAGGGCAAAGCAACTCCGATCCGTCCGGGCGACCTCGCTCCAACAGGCTTCTTCTCATCAACGATCGCAGCGGCTTGACGATCGGTACGGCCCGTCTCGCTGCCTTGGACTTCCGCCCGTGCTCGTCCACGCCGAGGTAGATCACCCCAAGCTTAAGGTCGACATCAGCGACGCGTGCATGTCGGATCTCAGCCCGCCTTGCTGTGGCATAGGCCGCCAGTGCAAACGGGAGGGCGTCCGCCAGCTCGAGAACAGCGAGGAGCGCCTTCATGTCCTGCGGCGTCGCCACACGATCACGGACCTCCGGTTCCATCGCGGGGAGCAACACCAAGGCCGCCGGGTCGTGATAGACCAGTTCGCGAGCTTGAGCCCACCTGTACAACGAGTGGATCGCGTTCACGATCGAGCGGACCCTGCTCCCCGAGAGCTCTGGCGTGATCTCGTCCACGAGTAGCTGAACGTCGCGTCGGCGCACATCCCCCAACTTCTTGGCCCCAAAGGCGTTGACCACGCGACCGTTGAGTGCTCCATTGAGATCACGGATCGCCGACGGCTTGTATCGACGCCCATGCTTGTTGAGTGCCGTCCCGGCCGTGGCTGCTCTCAGGAATGAGTCGACGGCCGCCTTGACGCGCATAGTGTCGCTCGCTGGCAGCGTTCCACTACGCACATCCCGAAACAGGTCGGCTCGAGCATTCTGAGCTGCAGCGGGCGACGCGAGGAACCGGGTGCGATAGGCCTTCTTGGCGTCGCGATCCCAGACCTTGCCCCAATACGACGGGGAGCAGTTGCATCGCGTCGTCCGCTCGATCGAGCAGCCCGTCTTGTGCCTCGCAAAGACCCCCGTTGAGCGGGTCTTGGTGTCCTTCGCCACGATCCTCACGCTACACGCCGACTCGAGCGAGTTGAACGCTCATCGAGCCAATCTTCGAGGACTTTGCGCGGATAGAGGCGGAGCGAGCCGGCGTAGACGACCGGCAACTCCGCCTTCACGTGACGCTCGAAGTGATCGACAGAGATACCGAGCGCCTCCGCCGCCTCCTGCTGGTTGAACGCCAGGCGCGGGACATCACGGCGCCGGCGAGACCGCGAGGCGCTCGGTCGGGACCCCATTGTGCCGACGAGCAGGCCGTTCTCAGAAGTAGATCCCATCGTGTTTCAGTGCGTGAGCACCTTCAAACGGCGAGGAAATGTTGAGGCGCGTCAGGGCCGGCCGCTCGACGACATCGCGTGTCCATCAAGACGGCTCGACGAGCCAATCCTCCGGCGGTACCCCCGGGGTCCACGCCCGATCGACTCCGCCGGCCTCGCGACGGAGAATCCCGGCGTACTCGGCCAGCTGCGCCTGAAAGGAGACCTCTTCTCGTGGGTCGAGTCCCCCGTCGTCTAGATCACCTCGCCAAACGGCCAGAGCGCAGAGGGTCTCCGTGTGCGACTCGTCGGTCCACCAGAGGTCTTTCAAAGACGCGAGATGGCGCGGGTAACGGCCGCGAAGCGCCACGATTGCGCCCCACATCTCAAGACGCCAGTCGCGGTCTCCCCCGTAGGGCTCAAGCCACCGCGGACGCGCGCCGCCTGCTCTCGGGACGACGCTCGGCGCGGATCTGAGCGGTCTGACGTTCCCGGTGCCGGAAGCCTCCGCGACTGCGCCACGCACCATGTGAGCCGCGATCGTGGACGGCGGTTCGCCGTGAGTCTCAGCCAACTGAAAGAGCTGGGCCGCCACCGGATCCGGAACCACCACCTGGAACCTGTGGCTCACCGCGGCCGCTCCGGCGGATTCTCCGGCTCGACAACTCGCTGAATAACGCGGATGGCTCGGGGGAGAGGCATTCGCGCGGGAGCGAGCGCCCGGTCGGACTCGGGACCAGTCTCGCGGTTCGCGAGCTCGCGATAGTCGAGGGACGGCGTCTGGCGGCGGCTACGGCGCATCGAATCAGCCAACCGCTCAATACGGTCGGCGTCCTGACCATCCTCACCCAGCTCTTCGCGGTTCACGAACCAGTCCGTACCGTGTCGCGCTCGCGAGGCCTCCACGTACGACGGCTCCTTGCTTGTCTGCCAGCCGCCGGTAACGACCAGAGCGCGGGTCACGGTCGCCCCCTGAGCCCGGGCGATGTGCTGCGCATAACCGAGGCGCACCCGCTCTAGATCATCGCCCTCGAGGACCCGGCGGTGTCCTGTTGCGTCGAACTCGATCAGGACCGCACCTGACTCGTTGATCTCGACGACCTCGCCAAGGCTTCCATTCTCGACGCGCTCCTCGCCCGGAGTGCGATGTTGGCCGATCATTGCCACCCGGTCCCCCTTGCGGATGCCGTAGGGAACCCCCGGGACCTCGACCTCCCACAGGCCGAGTTCCCCGCGCTCCGCCCGATAATGCTGTGCCCTGGCATTCAGACGCGCAATCTCCTTGTTTGAGGCGTCCGAGATCAACGCCACCTCGCTAATCGGGACCGTCTCGGTGAGCGTGGCCCACGCCGCGACGGCGCCCTCGACCGACTCGGCACGCGTATTCGCCATGTGAACACGGCCCCGCGCACGGTAGTGGGCCATCGCGCGGTCGCTACGTCCTGCCCGCAAGTCGGCCCAGGCTCGTTGCTCGCGCCGGTCGGGAGTGCGATGCACCGCGGAGAGCTCCGCGCACGGCGCGATCGTCGCGAGGCGTTCGAACATCCCGCCGGCGCCGATCGAGGGGAGCTGCTCGCCGTCTCCGATGACGATCAGCTTTGCGCCTGTCCGGTCCACCATCTCGGTGAGGCGGTCCAATCGGAGGGTGTCGGCCATCCCCGCCTCGTCGAAGTAGATCGTTGTGTCCTCGTCGACACTCACGCGTCCAGTTTCGACACGACTGACAAGGGCGTCCAAGGTCAAGGTCCTGTCGAGCAGGCCGGGGCTGTCCCGTCCGAGGCGTTGCGCCGTCGAACCCGAGACGGCTATCCCAAACGTATCCCTGCCGTCGAGCTGCTCAGCCCGCGCCGCAGCGTCGATGACAACGCCCTTCCCGGTCCCCGCCGGACCGATCACGACCGCACCCCGCCCCGGCCCGGTGATCAACTCGACGGCGTGCAGTTGCTCCGCGTTCAGCTGAGCACCGATGCGCTCGGCGACTTCTTCGACCGCCGCAGCGCGCGGCCTAGCACCTACGTCGCGGTCGGCCGGTACGGCCATGCGAGCAAAACGACTCTCGATCGCTTCCTCACTCGCGCGGACCTCTCGCGTAGTCATCGCGCCCCCCTTCAGCCGGAGCACCCGCCGATCCGAAATCAGAGTACGACCGAGCTTCAATGCCTCACCTGGAGATAGCTGGCCGACCGACTGCTCGAGCAGGACGGCGCGGAACTCAGCCGGCGCGAACGTCGCGGCTCGCTCGGTGAGTCGTGTGTCGATACGGGACTCGAGCGACCGATCGGGCGCAGCGTCGACAGCTTGGCGCAGGCGGAGACTTAGCTCGTCTAGGGGGAGGCCATTCTGTTCCGCAGTGTCATTCCATGAGCGTTGAAGGTCACGCTTGGTGACCAGCGTCTTCGACTTGCGGTTCTCGAGCTTAAGCCGGCGGAGCTCGCCACGCTCAGGTTCCCTCCCCCACTTCGCCCGGAACCGCTCGGCCGCACGCGTCACCTCGCGTGTGCGAGCCGAGAATGCGTTGGTGAGCTCGCGAGGAACGCCAGCAATCTCGAAATAGCGACCGCGGTTGCCGGTGCCCGATTCGATCGCATAGCCGCGGTCTGAAAGCTCCGTTGCCAGAGCCGAACGGTAGTAGGCCCCAACCTCGCGGGCAGCTCGGAAGACGGGTCTCGAAGCGACGGCCACGATCCGACCGTCAGTCCGCACGGCATTGGTCACGACGACGTGGCTGTGGATCTGCGGGTCGGGGACATCACCATCGACGACACCCCGAGCCGTGGTGTGGAGGTACTCCGCGGCGACGAGGTCGCGAGCGGCTTCCTCGATGAGCCCGCCGTGACCTCGGCGCACCGTCGCGACGGTCGCAGCAAGGTGTGCCATTGCCTGATCGACCGCCGCGGAATGAGCTTGCTCAATGGCGCGGCGCTGATCTTCGGTTCCGAGCGCCCACACGGCGGACACAGACTTCGGGGCGCTGAACGTCAAGTCGATGCCGCCGCCTCTGTTTCCGTCGGCACCTGCGGAGCGAATCCAAATACCCGTCCGCGGATGGCGGCCCTCCATCAAAGCGATGAAGTCCTGGCCGTCGACCTCGCTGCCGCCGATCCCCAGAAGAACCCTGGTCTCAGCCGTAGTCAACCAGCGGCCGGGAGCCTGAGTCGGCTCCCCGGCGGGAGACAGGTAGTAGTCCCCGCGTTCAGGCTCGACTGTCTTCGACTCGAGGTAACGGGCATACCCCACGCCCTTGGCAGCGCGGAGGCTCGATGCGGTCATCACAACGCATAAAGACCGCAAGGGCCTTGGGGCGGCCAACGAGACGACACAGCGCGGACACAGCGCTCGCACAGCGGTGCATCTAGTCTGTCTGGTTCGTGTAGCTCGGAGGCTTCGACTGGGCTCGACCATCTGGGCGGCTTGATAAACGCTGGCACGGAGCACTGTCATCGCGGCGACTGACCGGGGCGACACCTCGGCGAGGACCATGTAGCGGGCTATTTGCGATCATCGCTGGTGTGCACGAGACCGAGCCCGCTGTCTACCTCATAGCCCGGCCGTCGGTTGACCTTCAGGGGATGACGGCATACCTCGCGTCAGCTGGCGGCGAGACTTGGCTTGAACGGCGCCAAGTCGATGCGCCACGAGACGCCGAGCTCCTTGTCGAGTTCTGCGGACGTGTCTGCTACAGGTCGTGGGAGCCTGGGCTGAACCCCAATATCACGCGCGTTCGCGACGACCCGCGGGCCTATCTTGCCAACCTGATCTCGTCTGGCCACGGCAGCGTCCTCGAGCATGCGACCTGGACCTTTGCATTCCGCAACGTCTCCCGCGTGTTTACGCATGAGCTCGTCCGCCATCGAGCCGGGTCGGCCTTCAGCCAGGAGAGCCTCCGTTACGTCCGTCTGGTGGACATCGGCTTTCGGATGCCTCCGGCACTCGAGCCGCTGCGGGAGCGCGTCCTAAACATCGTCGAGGAACTCGAGGAGTTCCAAGTGGCGGCCTCGGAGCGCCTCGGTGTTGACGACGTCGACATGCCATTCGACGCAAAGAAGGAAATCACCTCAGCCTTGCGTCGCCTCGCACCCCTCGGGTTGAGCACAGACATCATCTGGACAGCGAACGCGCGGACCATTCGTCACGTGATCGAGTTGAGATCGGCTCGATCGGCCGAGGAGGAGATGCGAGCTGTGTTTCACAACGTCGCAGAGATCATGCTCGAAGAGGCACCTACGCTGTTCGCCGACTTCAACCTCGCCACCGACGGGTCATGGGTCGCCGAGCACAAGAAGGTCTAGCGGCCAAACGCTGGCTACGGCCTGTCGGCACCGCTATTGTCCCGCCGATGCAGAATCCGGCTAGGCCCACGCGCGCCGTCCTAGCCGGTGATCGACCCACAAGATGGGAGCCCAGGAGGCCAAGCCAGCTACGCGCCATAGCCATCGCAAGCTTCGTCCGATCGTCCCGAACTACTCGCTGACCACGTGCGGGATTTCACAATTCTGCAGGTTGGGGACCTGCACTTCGATGATCTGCTTGCCGCCAAGCCGGACACCGATTCGAAAGACAGCGGTTTTCCCGCTGGTCTCCTCGCCGCCGTGTCGGCCCACCCGCTTCAAGCCGTGATGAAGCCGATGGCCGAGCAACTCGACCGCGCCGACGCGATGATGGTGGTCGGGGATCTCTCGTCCTACGGAGATCTCGACGTCTACGGCGAGGCCGTCACGTACCTGAACAAGGCGTTCGCGCTTCCGGAGCGCAATGTCGAGATCGTCCACGCAGTTGTGGGAAACCACGACGTTGACCGCACACTGATTGCGCCAGGCGATCGCGGGCTAGCTGACATCCTCGCCAAGTTCGAGCCGCTGCGCGAGGCATGGAGAGATCGGTCGATCCCGATCCTTGAGCCTGCCGCTGTCAGAACCACCGAGGTCGTTGAAGGACGGATCGGACTCGAGCTCTTTAGCATGAACTCGTGTGTGGGTTGCGGCGAGTACCGCGAAACTGTGCTGAACGCCGCCATCGAGGAAGAGCTCAAGGAGCGGATTACGGCCGGCGACCTCAGCGCGCGCGACACACTGTTCGAGCAGCTAGATAGCCCGGGTTTCCTCGACGAGCACTTAGCGGAGGTCACAGGCCGAATCCGCTCACTGCCTCCCAACCGCGTCCCGATCGTGCTCGCCCACCACAACGTCCTGCCGCAGTTTCAGCCTCGCCTGCAGATATATGCCGAGATGATCAACGCCGGGGCGGCCCGGGCGCGACTTGCGGCATGCGACCGCCCAGTTATCTATCTCCACGGGCACATACACGACGACCCAGTCGAGGTTATCGAGCAGCTGCGCCCCCACAACGGGAAGCTCATCGCGATTTCTGCGCCCCAGGTACAGGCCGGCTTCAACATCATCCGTGTGACGTTCGGGCAACGCGACCTCCCAATCGGCGTCACCATCGAGCCTTGGCGCTACGCCTATGGGGAAGTGCGCGAGGAAGCCTCCGTGTGTATCTCCCTCCGCCGCCCGAACCAGGAGAACCATGACGCCACCGAGGAGATTCTGACCGTGCTCGCATCTGAGCCCCGTGCCCGTTACTCCCAGTTCTTGAAGCGGTACCGGGACCAATTCGGCGTCTCACGAGCGGAGGAGGACCTCCAGCAGGGACTCGTTGAGGGGGACTGGGCCGGTCTCGTCCATGTCGAGAACGTCGAGGAACCCGCCGCCCAATGGATTGTGAGCCTCCCCCTTATATGAGCCCGCGAGCAGCAATAGGACCGTTTTCGCTCGCTCGGAGGGAGCACGAGGGGCGCCGGTCCTATTTCCTACCGAGCTCCTTTTCGAGAGTTGAGATCAACAGGCCTGTCCATCTCATCGGCACACGCGGTGCAGGCAAGACTACGTTCCTCCAGGCCTTGACATCGTCGGAGCGCCTCGAGAACACCTCTCTACAGAGGCAACTACGGGAGCGCGACGGCGAGCTCTTCGCGGGCCATTACATCGGTGTCTACATGAAGCTCCCAAAGTCGCAGATGTACGTCTTCGATCGCTGGATCGCCGACACCAAGGCCGACCGGGAGATCTACTCCGACCTAGTTGGGCTCTATCTGAGTCTGGGTTGGGCACAGCTGATGTGTGACGCCGTCGCGGGCCTCATCGAGGCGTCAGAGTTGCAGGTGCCACTGAAGGCCGAACGCGAAGTGGTGGCTCAACTCTGCGACGAGTACACGAACTCCGGCTACCGCCAGCATCTCGACCCAGACCGGGTTCGCACGCTCCGCGCGGCGGCAAGGGCTTACCGCGAAATGCATCGCGCGCTCGAGCGGCGAGCGCAGATGCGGGGATCGATCGAGGAGGTTGCCGACGAGTTCCCCGTGCAGCGCCTGACCGCGATGGCCCACTTTGTCGCGCGGGCCCTGCTAACGCTGATGCCGCCTGCAGACGATCCGCCATGGTCCTTTCGAATTTGCATCGATGAGGCCGAGTCGATGAGCGAGCGACAGCGAGTCGTAATGAACTCGGTCGTCCGTAACTCAGAGTGGCCGCTCTTGCCGGTGGTCGCATGGGTTTCCCTGAGCACCTGGGCAAATGTCACGGACAGCCCATTGACAGTCGGTAAGGCCGATGTGGCCGATGTCCCGCTCGATCAAATGAGCGACGCTGAGTTTCGCGAGTTCGCGGAAGGAGTTGCGACCGTGCGAATCATGGATACGGAACCCGACGCGGGGGCGCACGTGGACCTCAAGGAGTGCCTCGGCACACTCGATATCAACGGACTGCTCGAGCAAATAATCGCACGATCGAGCTCAAGCACCGGACGCCGCCTACTGGTCGAGGCGGAGGCCAATCGCGCTCGTCCGTACTTCAGCGATTCGCGCAGCAAGGCGCCCCCGATTTACCAGACATACCTTGTGCAGCGGCTAAACCTGGAAGTCCCCGAGGAGGGGACCGCTGCGTGGGCCAAACGCGGCCAACACAGCGCCGAGATCCGCAAGAAGATTGTGGCGGCCTACCTTTCGATCTGTCGTGAGTTGTCGACGGAGCCGTGGTACGCGTCAGTTGAGATGGTGATGCAGATGAGCGACTGCTGTGTACGCGACTTTCTGTGGCAGATGGATGAGCTCTGGCAGATCCACAGGCGCGCCCCAGCACGCTTCCTGAAGGAGAGGATCCGCGACGCGGATCAGGATAAGGCCCTGAAGCGGGCCAGCGAGCAGAAGATGGCGCGTATCGCTGGGCTCGTAATCACCGGCCCTAGACAGGCCGAGCGGCTCGTGGATGGTCTCGGAGCGCTCACTGCAGAACTCCAGCGCCCGCGCAAAGAGCTCGCCGAATCCGGAGCCGCGCACCTGCGGAGCCCAGAGCCAGGCAACTGGGTACTCCCCGCGCCGCCAAAGTGGCCGCTTGATGATTCCGAGCAGGACGGCGTTGTGAGGGTGTATGGCTTAGTCGCTGATGCCGCCGACGCAGGCTATCTCCGGATCGGCTCAGGCGACGAGGGTCCATGGCATTTCCGGGTGCACACTTCGCTGGCGGCACACTACGGCTTCTCATACCGTGGAGCCCAATATCAGGTGCGGCTTGAGCCCCAAGACCTTCTGGACTTATGTGAGGCCGCGACCGATGCAGAGCGCCGGCGGGTCGTGTCGTCGCTGTACCAGCGCCTCCGTGGAACGGATGTTTCGCTCCTATCTGAGACAACAGCCGATGACTGATTTCAGGCGAGCTTGGCTTGCTGCGGACTCGACCGATGCGAGCACGCCCCGCGGCCTCGTGGACGGCGAGTACGACCTACTGGTGATGACATCGAGCTGGGACTCCCGGTGTCTGTGCCTCCTCGAGTGCGAGATCCGGGCCGACCGCGCAGTCGGCATATTTTTTGAGAATCGCGGTGCTGGCGAGCTTCGAGACTCTCACGACCCTCAGGTCAGAGCGTTTCTAAACCGTGCGAGCCCGCAAGTGAGCGAGCTTCGGTATGGATCAGACGCGCTCGACGAGCTTTGGAATGCAATCTGGCAAGAGACGCTGGATGCTCGGGCTGGGACTGGGCGCGCGCTCCGGGTGATGCTCGACCTATCAACCTGTCCCCGTTACTTCGCTCTCGCATTGCTCGCGGCCGGGTTTAGGTCCCATCTCTTTGCTGAGCTAGTCGTGTTCTACGCCGAGGGGAGGTATCCGCCCCCGACCCCTGAGGATCCCCATGAGCCCTTCACCGCCGGCCGCTGGGAGACCGTCCCAGTCCCGCTGCTGGAGGGCAGGTCGGCGCCCGGCCTCCCGCGTCATTACGTGGTCTCCGTGGGATTCGAGGGTTCGAAGACGCTGCGAGCCTTGTCCAACGAGGGCGCTGACGCGATTACGGTGGTCTTCCCGCGCCCGGCAGTCGCACCGGAGTACGAGCAGCGATCCGAACAGGCCAATCAGATCCTTTTCGATGAATTCGGGGTCAGCCGCGAGGAACTCATCGATGCGCCCGCGGGAGACGCGATCGCGACCTGGCGTGCCGTCGATAGCGGACACGAACGGTGGCATGGCACCGAAACGTTCTACCTGACGGCCGGTACAAAGCCACAAGCGCTCGGGCTTGCGCTTGACGCGCTCGTGGACGGCCAAGCGAGCGTCATGTACGCCAAGCCCGCCAACCATAAGGAGACCGCAATCGTCCCGCTGGGTCGGTACTGGCGCTACACGATCTCCGACCTGACGACTGTACCGGTTCGCGGATAACCGACCGGATTGTCCATGGCTGAATCAGATGACCAACCCCTGCTCCTCGCCGGCCATCGGCCAGCGTTGCCCTTCCTGAAGTGGCCCGGCGGCAAGCGCTGGCTAACACGCGAGGTGGCGCCTGGGATCATGGCGAGGCTGTCAGGTCGATATATCGAGCCGTTTGGAGGGGCCGCGGCAATGCTGATGCATCTGTCCCCTCCGGACGCAGTGCTCGGAGACATCAACAGCGAGTTGATCGAGACGTTCGACACGGTAAAGCGATGTCCGGAGGCGGTCGTCCACGCTGTTTGGCGGTTCTCGAACACCGCCGAGTGCTACTACCGTGTCCGCACGTCGAAGCCTCGGACCCCCGTCGGAAGAGCCGCGAGGTTCGTCTATCTAAACCGCACCGCATGGGGCGGGATCTACCGGCTGAACAAGCACGGCGCATTCAATGTCCCCTTTGGTAACAGCGGGAGGTCGATATGTCGAAAGGCGCTTGTTGTTGACGCGGCATTGGCGCTGGCGGGGACACAGTTCATCGCTGCGGACTTCGCCGTAACGATGGCGGAGGCACGCGGTGGCGACGTCATCTACGCAGACCCTCCGTACGTCGGCCGTGGGACGGCTCCGCGCTCTAATTTTGCGCGCTACCACTTTCCGGCGTTTACGTGGACGGACCAAGAGCGACTCGCGGAGGCTGCCCACGCTGCTGTGGCTCGTGGAGCGACGGTGTTTCTGACGGCGGGTGCCGATTCTGGCGTCGAGGGCCTGTACCCAGGCTGGATCGCGAGGACGCTGACACGGCAACAGCGAGTGAGCCGTCGAACCGATCGGCGCGTCCCTTACTCCGAGGTGCTCCTAGTCGGCGCTCCTGTCTCCGCTGAGGACCCGCGCCTCGCCGCGGGCGAGCAAACGCGTGGCGGAGATGGAACCCGACCAGCCGTGATCGGCAATCTCAGACAGGAGGAGTTGTCGGGACTTAGCTGAGACCCCGCGATGAGCCTACGCCTGCCATGGATCTCCCGACTGGTCGCCGGGTTCGATCAGCACCTCACGCCCCTGCCGCCGCACCACCCCGTGACGAATCCCCCAGCTCAATGCGTCCCTCCACCCGTAACGGTTGGGGAATTCGAATCGGTGCGCGTTGAACCCGCCAACGAAGGCGGCCTCAAACGACTCATAATCCTCGAACCGCCGGGCGGGCAGCTCCGCGAATAGCTGGGCTGGGGTGTACACGGTCATGGTCATTGCTCCTCCTATGTTTGCAGGGCAGGCTCGAGTCGCTCAAGTAGCTCCGTGGGAGTTGTCCGGCCGGAGCGGTCAGCGAACGCAAGAACCTGCAACTCCTCAGACCAAGCGGTGCCAAGGGCCCGAACCAGCGGGCTCAGGCGAGTGAGTGGCACACGGCCCTCTGCTGTGTTTACCTGGAGCGCTGACTCGCCGGCGTCGTCCGCCGTCCACGGGCGAAAGGGCAGGCGCTCAACCAGGACCCCCTCGGCACGTAGGTCTCGCCGTATCCGATCCCAAACTGCTAGCTGGTCGAAGTCGTCTTTGCCGGGGAGCCGCGCGTTCCATGCAGCTCGGTTCTCATCTGGAAACTCGGCGGCGCGCTTCCAAAGGCTTACCGGGCCAGGTCGCCTCCGTACGAACAATGCCAACCACGGCTCGACCGGGGTCCCAACGACTTCTCGCAGGCGATCGCGCATCAGTCCCGCCCACCAACCGTCGTCGTAGTCGACGAATCGGTCTAGAACCGCCGGATCTTCCGATCCGCCGGCGATCGCCTCAAGATCGGTGAGGAACGTGACGAGCGGCTCCGTCCCGGCTCCGAGGAGGTCTACGATCGATAAGCGCAGTCCAGCAGCGGCCTGCTGGATCTTATGATGGTAAACCGCCCAGGTATACATCCGGAACCGGGCCACGAAAAACGCCTCGGCGGCACTCACCCCTTGCGTCTTGATCGCGGTTTCGAGCCCTCCCCCGTTAGTTGGCACCGGGACGAGGTGGTCGACCAGACGGTCAAGATCGTACCCTGCCGCAGTGAGCCCGTAATGCCGCACGTCACGCAGCACGTAGTCGGCACGATCGACGTCGACCTCGCCCGCGACGAGCGAATGCAGCCAGGACAGCACGGGCGCGTGCTCCTCGGCATCTAGCTCGGGAGCCGGCGGAGCGTGCAGAATGTCCCGGGCGATTAGCAACGCTACCTCCGCCGGCTTACCGAACGGCCCATTGGCTAGCCCGCTGAATACCTCGCGCTGGACAACAGAGGCGAGTTCGTACCCAATGCGCTCATGGATCGCGTCAGCCCCCGGCCCTTGGGCCAGCAGATTAGCCGCCTGCTCGCGCTCCGCGGGTCGCTCGCGCCAATGCTCTTCCAACGCCTCCTCAAAGTCGTGGCTAAAGGGAAGGTGCCCTAGGTCGTGCACCAGCGAGGCGAGGCGAAGCGCTTGCTCAACCAGCACAACCGCGATCCGTGACTCAGAGTCAGCGTCCCGACCGGTGAGGAGGCCTTGGCCAGCCAACGCCGATTCCGGGCTGGGCCCGAGGCCAAGACCTTCGTGTGTCTCAACCAGGGCGTTGCAACCCGCCAAGATAGCGGTCCGCTCGCTATTCGCCGCGTTGGCCAAACTCGCATCGAAAAACCGTGACGCGAGATGCATCGCGCCGAGACTGTGAGCCATCCGCGATACCCGCATCTCCGGGAAAACAAGGTGCGCGGCTGCAGACTGACCGATGTAGCGCAGTCTTTGCGCGATCGGATGGTCGAGCAGCGCGCGCTCGATGCCGGTGAACGCGACGTAGCCGTGTACAGGGTCGCGTATCCGCCCTGGTGATGGCAGTTGGGGCACCGGAAGATGGTGCCATCCCGGCCGGACACGTCGTGGAACGCGATCGAGGAGGCTGACCGCAGGCGAGCGGCTCCAGGCGCCCCAAAGGCGCCCCAAAACACCGATTTCGAGGGTGATCTGAGGGCACATGAGGTCCCCGAAAACCGTATAGGAAAGCCAAACACACCCTTGCCGGGCTGACTGCAAAGCCGGGGGACCCACTTCGGCTGTCATGCCGGGACTGCCTTTCTGCCGCTGCGGGCCGGCTTTGCCGACGGCTGCTGCTCGAGCGGCCTCGGGGCGGTTAGGAACTCGACGTTGCCGACCATGTCGTAGTCGTGACGTTTCTCAGCCACCCTCGGTCTCCCGCTCGCCGTACTCGAGACGGCCGTCGACCGCGACGAGCCAGGCCGTGGCCAGGCACTCGGCGCAGGTTTCGCCGGCCCTGCCTCGCGGTAGGCGTCTACCTCGGTAAGGCGCCCGAGATCGGAGTGCCGATGCTCACGCGGGTGGCAGTCCGTCCGCCAGCGTCGCGGCGATCTCCGCAATCCGTTCAGGAGATATCGGCCCCGGCCGATTCAGGCGCTTTGCGAGACGCCTCGGGGAGAAGAGCGGGACCTCGCCAACCTTGAGAGTCCTGACAGCCGGGAGGCCGCTGTCGGCGAGCAGGCCCTCGGGAGGCACGAAGCAGAGACAGCCGTGGACCGCCACCTCGGGCGCGGCATCGCCGAGCACTGCGGTCACGAGGGTGACCTGGCGTTCGAGCCCCGCGACAAGGGTCGTTCGATCCCGGCCGGCAATGGTCAGCTTCTCCTTGCCGAACAAAGGCCGGCGAACCTGGATCTTGCCTCGGTAGCGCTTTGCATCGATCACGTAGACGCCTGACGGCGCTACCGCGATGGGATCGATGTTCGCCCGGCTGCGCGGGATCCGGCGGTCGTGGAGCAGCGCCGCGGCCGGGCACTGCCGGGCGAGCGCCTCCGCGAGCATCGTCTCCCCTCTGGCCCCGGTCGCCCAGCGCGTTTCGCGAGCGCCCAGCTGCTTCTCCTGGGCCGACGCGCCGAACAGCGCTCTCGCCAGCCTCGAGCGCGACTCCTTCTCGGCTGTCCGCCGTGCCCGCCAGCGTTCGGCCTCGCGCTTGGCGCTTGCGCCCGCGGTTCCTTGATCGGTAGGCGAGGGCGTGTCCACCGTGGTCTTATCGGCGCGGCGCGGCTTCCGCTGGAGTGTCGGAGTAACGGCAGGAGGCCGCGCCCCCGGGGCGGGCGCGGCCTCCAAAGCGGCTATGCCGCTGCTGGCTCGCGCTTGCGCGAGTGCTTCGCGGGTGTCGCGTCGTCCGCCGGTTTCGGTGCGGTCAGGAACTCGACGTTCCCGACCACGCTGTAGTCGTGGCGTTTCTCGCCACCGTCGGTCTCCCACTCGCCGTACTCCAGACGGCCGTCCACCGCGACCAGCCAGCCCTTCGCGAGGTACTCGGCGCAGGCCTCACCGGCCTTGCCGAACACCGCCACGTTCACGTAGCCGACCTCACGGCCACGGCCCATCCCGTCCACCGCCAGCCGCAGCTGGCAGACCTTCATCTCCTCGGAGACCTGACGGAGCTCCGGGTCCTTGGTCAGACGGCCCGTGCAGATGATCTTGTTGATGTTCATCGCTGCTCTCCTTCGATTGATTGGTGCTAGTGACGCAGTCGAAGAACGCCGCTGACCGGCGAGCGGAACCGAAGGACCGAAGGGACGAGGGGAACCCCCCTTGCGGGGGTTGAAGCGCCAGACCGGCAGCGGCGAACATGAGACAAGACACGTCCAGCACCAGGCAACGCAGGAGAGGCACGACAGCAAGCCGCATTGCCGCTGAGCGCTCGACGGCGTCCGGTGCCCTCGGCCGACGGTGGAGGCGGGACGGCCCCATGCATTAGGGGCGACGAGTCAGCACTGAATAAACGGGGGCGGTGGTATAGAATGGCCAGGCCGACTGAGGGTCCCTTGACCATGGCTCGGGGTACTGCGGCGATGCGTCTTCCTCGGTCGGGCCCATAGGAAAGGGCCACAGAGCGGGGGGTTTTGAATGGGCACGTTGTGCGTTTGCGGCCACGCCAGGGCGGACCACAAGCATTACCGACACGGCAAGGAATGCCGGCACTGTATGTGCAGCGGGTGGCGGCCGCGCTGGCTGTTCTTCTGGCGGGTGTGGCGCCTCTGGCGCCCCGAGGACTGAAGCGGGGCACCCCGATCCTCAGCCTTTGCGTAGGCTGGCGCCGCCAGAGTTGTTGATCTCCACGCTGGCCTGCGGGTCGATATGCCCATACCGCCGTGCGGTTGGTCTCGGCGCCTCCATCTGCCGGGTCGCCCAGGCCAAGGCGGACCGCGCGGGCGGCCGCTGGCGCCTCGCGCTGCGCGCCCCGGTGGACGGTCCGTTGATAAACGCGCCAGGATGGTTTTACGACGATAGGCGTCCACAGAGCCGCTGGACTGCTCAAGAGCCGCTCATGGAACGCCGAGAGGAGCTTGACAACCAAGCTGAAAAGGCAAACCCGGCGTGAGTCGGGGACGCAAAGCCAGGGGTCTCGCATCGGGCGAGATAGCTCGGCCGCCAGTGCTTACCGCGAAAGCTGAGCGGCCGTGCCCGATACCGAAACGCAGCCGAAGAGCGAGCGCCCCGGCCGGCGGACCTTGTGGCTCGCAGGTCCCTCGCGGCGCGGTGGCGAGCGGACGATGGCGCGAGTGTCGCTCGCGACGGTGCTGGCACTGGGCGGCACACTCGCGGCGCTTCTGGGCGCGCGCGCCGTAGCGCACTCGGATGCCGACCATGCCCGGCTCGCGTTCCGTCTCGCTTCCGCGGAGATCGCGGCGAGCCTGAAACAGACGATCCGGCACGAGGAAGACCTGGTCGTCGCGGCCGGCGCGTTCGTCCGAGGCGATCCTCGCGCGACCCCGGCCGAATTCGATCGATGGACGGAATCGGTGTATGCGATGCAGGGCTACCCCGAGCTTCAGAACATCGGTCTGGCGGCGCTCGTGCCCGCGAGTCGCCTGCGGGCGTTCGAGTCTCGACGCTCGCTCGACCCCAGCGGGGCGGCGAGCCCGGCAGCGGTCCCCCCCGCCCGGCGCATTCAGCCCCTCCCCGCGGGCACGAGACCCTATTACTGCTTGGCTGTGGTCGGGGTGGCGCGCAGCCGGGCGAGCTACTTCCCGCCCGGCATCGATTACTGCGCGGTCTCGCCGCGGCTGATCCTGGCCCGGGACCTCGCACGCTCCGCCTATGCGCCCTTCCCGGACGGGCACGCGACGCTGTTGGGGGTCGAGGCTCCCGTCTACAGTGGGCGGGCCGTGCCCAGCACCGTTGCGGCCCGCAGGAGCGCGTTCGTCGGGTGGCTCGGCGAGCTGCTGACGCCGAGCGTGGTGCTCGGCAGAGCGCTTCAGGGCCACCAGAACCTACCGGTCAGCTTGCGCTACCAGTCGCGCTTCACGCATGTCGCGTTCGCTCGAGGGAACCCTCCGGCCGGAGCCCAGAGCGCGACGATCGATCTGCTCATCGGGCGAGAAGCTCTGCTGGGACCGCATGAAGGCTGGACGCTTCAGACGTTCGGAGCGCCGGCCGTGGGCAGCGTGCTCGGGAACTGGAACGCGGTTGCGGTCCTCCTCGGCGGCAGCCTGCTGAGCGTCACGCTCAGCCTGCTGATGCTGCTGCTCTCCACCGGTCGGGGTCGTGCGCTGCGCGAGCTCTCCCAGAAGAACCGGGAGCTCTCCCACCAGGCTCTGCACGACATGCTGACGGGCCTGCCGAATCGGGCGCTGGTACTCGACCGCGCCGAGCAGCTCCTCGCGCGTGCGGCGCGCCAGCCGGAGATGCTCTCCGGAGCGCTGTTCATCGACATCGACGACTTCAAGGCGATCAACGACAGTCTGGGACACGCGGCGGGTGATCTGCTGCTGAGCACGGTCGCGCGGCGGCTGCGGGGGGCGGTGCGAGAGCAGGACACGGTCGGTCGCCTGGGCGGGGACGAGTTCGTGGTGCTGAGCGAGCTTCGTCCGGGCGAGCCGACGCTCGAGCTGCTGGCCGACCGGCTGAGCGAGATCCTGCGCGAGCCGGTGCCACTCGGCGAGGACTCAAGGACAGTCTCGGTGACGGCGAGTATAGGCGTGGCGGTCGGCCGCTACGCGAGCCCGGACGGCCTGCTGCGGGACGCCGATCTTGCGCTCTATACCGCCAAGGCGGCGGGCAAGGACCGTCACGTGCTCTACGACGCCCGCATGCACGAGGCGCACGGCCGCCCGGGCCTGGAGGCGGACCTGAGCGCCGCGATCCACACCGGGCAGCTGTTCCTGCTCTACCAGCCGATCTGCGCGCTGCCGAGCCGGGAGCTGCTCGGCGTGGAGGCTCTGATCCGCTGGCGCCACCCGCAGCGCGGGATCGTCCCACCGGACGAGTTCATCCCCCTGGCCGAGGAGAGCGGGATGATCGTGGCGATCGGCCGCTGGGTCCTGAGCGAGGCGTGCCGGCAGGCGGCCGCATGGGCGGCGAACGGCCTGCGCGTCGGCGTCTCGGTGAACGTCTCCGCGCACCAGGTCGGCCAGCACGGGTTCACCGCGGACGTGCAGCGGGCTTTGCGGCAGTCGCAGATCGAGCCGTCCTGCCTGACGCTCGAGATCACCGAGACGGCGATCATGCGCAACGCGTCCGCGGCACGTGAGCAGCTCGAGCAGATCAAGGCACTCGGCGTCCGGATCGCGATCGACGACTTCGGGACCGGCTACGCGTCGCTGTCAAGCCTGCAGAGCCTGCCGGTCGACATCCTGAAGATCGACAGGAGCTTCATGCCGGCCCTGAGCGGCGGCTGGGGCCGGGAGCTTCACAAGGCGAGCGAGCTGCTGCACGCGATTCTCGGCGTCGGGCAGGCCCTATCGCTGAGCGTCGTCGCCGAGGGGATCGAGGATCAGGCTCAGCTTCACGCGCTGGAAGGGATGGGCTGCGAAATGGGGCAGGGCTATCTTCTCGGGCGCCCGAGCCCCCCGCAGGGGATCGAGGCGCTCGTGCGCGAGCACGATGCGCTTCGCGCCGCCTCTCCGGCGGCGTGAGAGGCACGAGGACTTGGTGCCGCGTAGGAGGCTCGACCTCAGATCGGAGCGGGACACCTCGTAGCTCACGCCCTGATTGAGCATTTCGCTCACGGGCGGCGGGACCGAAATCCCGACGGCACACGAGGGCACAGGAGGTCCTCAAAGGTCGCATACGGCGGTTCCGGGCAGATGACTGCGCGGTGGTGGGGAGACGACCCGAGGGAGGCCGGCCGTGATGACCACGACCGCCACCCCGCCAAGAGAGCACCGAGGCAAACGCGGAGGGCTAGCCCCCGCTTCAGCCTGCGGGACTTGTCAGCAGCGAAAGCCGCCACTGCCGGTGTGGCCTAGCTCCTAGCTGTCTCGGGGCGGTGCGAGGGGCGGCAGCGCCGTCGCCGGCGGCTCGCCGAACGGGGGCTCACCCCGGCCGAGCAGGCTCGTGATCGCGCGGCGTGCCGCCTCGCGGTGGACCGCTGCCTCATGCCCCCGCACACTCGCGGCGGCTGCTCGAATCACGTGGCGGGTCCCGATCGCCGAGAGGTAGAACGTGCGGTGCGCGCGAGCGAAGTGCTTCTCCGCATACTGGCGCCTGGCGAAGGCGTCCTGAGCGATCATCCGGGGGCGGACTCCGCCCTTGCAGGCGTGATGGACGATCGTCATATCCGGCACGTGGAGGACCTTCCAGCCGGCCCGCTTGATCCGCAGGCAGAGGTCGGGCTCCTCGGCGTAGATGAAGAACCGCTCGTCCATGCAGCCGGCGCTGAGCAGTGCCTCTCGGCGGGCCAGCATGTAGGAGCCCGAGGTCCAGTCGCACGCGAAGCGAGACTCGTAGAGGTCGAGGTCGAGAACCCGCTCGCCGGCCCAGCCGGGAGTCACGGGCCAGCGCTCGGAGGCCAGTGCCTCGCCCATCGCGCGGCTGGCGTTGGGAAAGCGCCGCACGGTCGGGAACAGCTCGTGATCGGGAGTCAGCTGGCGCACGCCCAGCAGCCCGACATCGGGATTCTCGTCCAGCATCGCCACAAGCGCGCCAAAGGTCCCCTCGACGATTTCGGTGTCGGGGTTCAGGAACAGGACGTAGCGGGCGTCCGTCGTCTCCATGCCGCGGTTGTTGCCGTGTCCGAAGCCACGGTTGGGTGAGTCCACGACACGCGCTTCGGGGAAGCCCGACTCGACAAGCTCACGCGTGCCGTCGGTCGATTCGTTGTCGACCACGACCACGTCGAGACTGGCCCCTCCCGCGTGGGCAAAGACGGTCGAGAGGCAGTCATGCAGCCACTTGGCCTCGTTTGTGGAGACCACGATGATCGCCAGGTCGGCGACCGTCGTGCGGTCGCGGCGCGGGCTGGAGCTCTCAGCGGGCATTGTCCCGTCGACATGTAGCGTCGGCTGTACTCCCATACGCAGGAATAAACGCCCCGGCGAGGGCTACCCTTGCGCGGCCTCAGCGACGCGGGGAGAGAGCCATCACTCACGGCATTCAGACAGGCCGCGCCCCGGCTCGCCGGAGTCGGTCTTTTCGCTCGCCCGACGCTGGCCTCTGCCTTGCTGCCATCGTGGGCGGGCCTCTTACAGCCGACCGCTCGGCGAGCTCGGCGCGGTGAGGAACGCAAGGTTCCACGGTGTAATCGTGACGCTTCTCGCCGACGTTCGTCCCCCTACTGACGGTACTGCGAACGTCGGGTGTCGCCCGATCGGTGCTGGGGTCAGAAGGCGGGAGCGAGCGCCTCGCCGGACCAGCCGGCCTGAGAGACAGGGCGGTTCAGGCGGCCGACGACCGAGCGGCCGCCGCGCCGCGGGGCGAAGGCGACGCCGCGGTTGCGCCACGCCTCATCCGCCTCGGAGGTGGGCTGCAGCTCGAACCTACGCAGAAGCGTGCGGATCACGATGTCCATCTCCATGTGCGCGAAGGCGGCGCCGGGGCAGCGTCGCGTTCCTCCCCCGAACGGGATCCACGTGTAGGTGTCCGGCTTGCGTCCCACGAAACGGTCGGGGTCGAACTGCAGCGGTCGCTCGAAGAATCGCTCGTCGTTGTGGATGGCCGTCGCAACGACGAACAGATGATGCCCGGCGGGGATCACGAAGTCGCCGAGCCGGAAGTCCTTTACCACGTGCCTTCCCGTGCCGATGATCACCGGCCGGGTTCGCTGGACCTCCAGGATGCTCGCCATCCTCAGCTCGTTGCTCTCGCCCTCGGCCTCCTCGGCCAGGCGCCGCAGGATTAGCGGATGGCGGCGAAGCCGCTCGATCATCCACGCTAGCGAGGTCGCGGTCGTCTCGTGGCCGGCCGCGAGCAGGGTCAACAGCTCATCGGCGATCGCCGAGCGTGACATCGATGCGCCGTCGTCGTAGTTCGCCCGGAGCAGCAACGACATCACGTCGTCGCGCTCGCCGGCGACGGGATCGGCGAGCCGCGCGTCGATCATCTGCTCGATGATCGCGTCGTAGCGTGCGCGGAGCTGTCGCAGCTGGCGGCCCGGGCTGCCGGGGCCAAGGTCGCGGCGCAGAGCGGGCAAGAGGCTGAGCAGTGAGGCGCGCGTGACGATCCTGGGGAGCAGGATCGACAGCTGGCCGGTCTCGCCCTCGCCGGCACCGAACACCGCGCGCAGGATCACGCTCAGAGTGATGCGCATAAACGACGGCAGCGTCGCAAACTCCTGGGCCACCGGCCATCTGTCCATCTCGCGCGACGCCTCTTCCTCGACGATGCGCTCATAGGACTTCATCCGCTCGCCGTGAAATGGCGGGAGGATCAGCCTGCGCTCGCGCAGGTGCTGCTCGCCGTCCATGGAGAACAGCGAGCCTGCCCCGAGGACATCCCCGAGCGGGCTGCGCACGCCGAAGGCCAGCACGTCGGGCTTCGCCTGGAACACCTGTTTCACGAGATCGGGGCTTGTGACGACCACGGTGCGCCCGAACGTAGGGAGGTTGATCGTGAACGCGTCGCCGTACTGCGCTCGGAAGCGCCGCATCAAGGGTTCGCGTCTGGTGAGCACAGCGACACCTGAGAGGATCCTTGGAAGCCGCGGACCTGGCGGGGCGGTCGCTGCCGAGCTGCTTGCGAGGTGGGTAGCTGTCATCCGGGCCCTTTCGATGTGGCGAGGCCGTGGTCGTGTCGGCGATAGGCGGCGTTACTCGTCCTGCGCGCCGAGGGTCCGAGCGGTCGGCGACTTTTGGACCGCGCGCTGGTCGGGGTTCGTCCCGAGCAGACGGTCGCCGAGGTTTGAGCTGACGCCCATCCAGTAGCCCTCGTGCTTGAAGTGATGAAGGCGGTGGTTGCGCCAGACCGTCCGGTACCGCCGCGTCCTCGGCACATAAGGAGTGTGGATCAGGAAGTGCGACCACTCGTAGCGCAGCAGGCCCAGAGAGGCGAACGCCACCCCCGTCAGCGCAAGCGGCAGGACCGGCGAGCCGGCCAGCGCGCAGACCGCGAGTGTGATCAGCGTGATCACTATCGCGATCTGGACGATGAAGCTGATCACCTCTACCGGCTTGAGTAGCACCCGGCTGAGGTCGGCGGGGTCGAGGTGGTGGTTGCGGTGCTGGATCGATCCGTACAGCTCGATGCGGCGCCCGAACAGCTCGAGCGGAGGGAGGTGCAGGAGATATTTGTGGATCACCCACTCGACGAATGGCTGCGCCGCGAGCAGCAACAGCGGCGGGAGTAGATCACGCCAGGACCATTCGCCGACATAGACCCGGGCAGCGAGTGCGACCACGAACGCGGAAAGCACCGCTCTGGGCGAGAAATGGGCGATGAACTCGCGTGAGCACGCGCCCAGGTCCCGCAGATCGTCGCGGCTTGAGGTGAGCGTCCGCTGGTAGGCGGCGGGGAGGTGCTCGGAGCTCACCGCTTGCGCCGACGCTTCTCGGAGGACCCGGCCGGAAGTGAGGCGTATTCGGGGACGGCGAGTGCTTCGCGAGTGGCAGTGGCGGCGCCCTGGGGATCGCACGCGGCGATCGCCGTGGCGATCGGGCGGCGGTAGTCGCTTCGCGCCAGTTCCTGCTCCAGCCAGCTGACACTCAGGGCGTACTGGACATGGACCGCTCGAATCAGGCTGTTGAAGGCGAGCTGGTAGGCCAGGTTCCCGGCGCCGTCGAGCATGCGCCGCCAGAAGAGCTCGTCCAGCGCCAGCAGCTCGAAGCCCTCCGTGAGGTCGGCGAGGCGCCCGGAGATCTCAACTAGCTCGGTGCGGACGCCGCTGTCGGCGCGCTGCGCACACAGCCGTGCCGCGTCGACGCCGATCCCCGTGCGCATCTCGAGCACGCCCGCAAGCAGCGACGCATAGGCCTCGACGGCGTCGGCCTGCTCCGCGATGATCGCCAGGAGGTCGAGTCCCGCGTTCTGACGGAAGTCCAGGACCTTCGTGCGGCCGCCCTGGGCGACGTTGACGAGGCCGATCTGCTGCAGGCGCTTGACCGCCTCGCGAACCACGTGACGGTTCACCGCAAGGATCTGGCTGAGGTCACGCTCGGAGGGGATAAGTGTCCCGGGCACGTAGCGGCCACTGACGATCTCCGTCGTGAGCTGCTCGAAGACCTCGTCCGGCAGCGACCTCTTCGCGACAGCTCTGAGTGCCATGGCTGGACAGCCTAGCAGCTGGTCCAACCAGCAGTTTGGGCTGCTCGGCCGTTTCGGCGCAGTCAGGAACTCGACGCTCCCACGACGGAATAGTCATGGCTGCAAGTTGGCCCGGGGATGGGTCCGGTTCACCGCGCCACCGCCCGGTACCTCGCGCCATGACGTGCCTGCGCCCTTGACCTGACCTCCGGTTGCGGCGTCCGCTTCGTCACGGTGGTCGTGACAGCGGCGGGTGTCGGTCCTCCATCTGGTATTCGCCCGTGGCCGACGGGGGTGCGAGCCCCCACGCTCCGTCGGCCTTCAACTTACGTACGCATCTCATCCAAGCCTCGCGGTCACAATCGGAGTCCTCGACCGTCCATAGCTAAAGGACCGTCCCACCTAGCCCCAGGAGCGACCAACCGACATGCGCCTTGTCACCACACTACGTCGATGGCACGACACGTGCCGATGCGGTCACCACCGCCATGACCACCAGCACTACCGCCGTGGCGCCGACTGTGGGCTTTGCACGTGTACGCGCTTCCGTTGGGTTATCGCTCGCCGGTAGCAGCTGACCGGGTCGACGAATCGGCGCTGCGGGCCATGCGCGCGCCGCGCATTGTCATTCTCCGACCGCCCCTCTCGCCACCCGAGCTGCGGAACTGGGCCCCGGATCAATCTCCGGTCCGGACCCCGTTCCTCCGCAAGAGATGACTCAGGCGGAGGTGAACTGCAACGTGCTCAACCGAGCGTAGACGACGCGCCGCAGGCTCCCTAAGCTGCTTTGCCGAGACGTGAACTCGTGGCTCCACGAGGCGATCCATCCCCGTTCGGTCAGCACCCACTCGCTGTTCAGCACCTCGGCTACCCCGCCGATCCCCGTGCTGCCGCTCGCGCCATCTCGCGCTTTGATCGCGACCTCTACCGTGTTCAACAGGTCGCCGACGAGCGTGGTGGTATCGAGCCCATGATCTCCCGGGTATTCGCCGTTCTGCTGCATTGCGTCCACGAGTCGAGCCATGACGTCGGGGAGGTACTCACCGCTTGACCAAATCGCCATCGCGGGAGTCCGGGTGCCGTCTTCGTGCTCATCGCCAATCCACAGCGTAGGTTCCTGTGACGCGTCGAACTGGGACACCGCGTGGAGCAGACGCCAGGCGAGCCGGTCACCGTTGCTCATGGCGACGCGCACCGCCTGTTGAGACAACGCTTCAAGGCGCTAGCCCCGGGCGAACACCTTTTCGAGCCCCTCGAACGTCCCTCCCTCCCGAAGCGCGGAAAGATCCGATGCGACCTCGGCTCTAGCACCTTGGACCTTCGCGAGCGTCTGAGGTGTCAGCTCCTCCAGACTCTCAAACTCCCGGCGCAGCGTTCGGACCTCTTCGCGCGCTTCGACCGCCTGGTCGCTGACTTCTTCGATTTGAGTGCCGATACGCGTCTGGATCGCGAGGAACACAACCCCAAGGAACGCCGCTGTCCCAAGGTTGGCGAGGAGTCCGGGAACGTAGCCTTTCGTTCCCTCGATAACCCAGCCGCCGATGATCGCCAATAACCCGAAACGGCAACGACGACCAGGGCGAAGGTAGGGGTCTTCATTTTCTGCACCTCTCGTGATCATCTCGAGGGCAGAGGCGGCCCGGATGGACAGGCCAAAGAGACCTCTGCACGGAGTTCTGGTCGCGGCCGGCGTCGTGGCTGCTGTGGCCATACCGGGAGGGAGCGCCGCCGAACCGACAGCAACGATTGCCTCTGGCCGCGATGTCCCGCCACCATGGCAGGGGCACACAAGTGCCTCGGTGCCGGTGAGTACTGCGCCCGCCGGTACGAGCGCCAATACGAACACTTCGGCTTCGTTTGCAGCGCCGCTACAGCCCCCCCAGGCTCCGGCGCGAATAGCGAGACGACGCGAGTTGGGCCGCCGCGAGGGCTCTGCGTTGTTGGGCGCGCTTCAGCGCGTGAGAGGAAACAGCAAGTCGAACCCGTACACCCTCGCCCTGGGCCCGAAATGCTCCACGTAGAACTCGGTCCAGACGGTGCGGCCGACGTAGTGTTCGGTGATGCGATAGACACGCTCGCCGTCTTCGATCCGGGTCGGCTTCAGACGGTGCCCGTAACGGTGCATGAGACGGGCGATCGCACCGCTCGCAAAGATGTGGATCCCGTTTGCCAGACGCCACGTGCCGCGCGGCGAGATGATGAACATCCGCACACGCCCCCCCTTGAGGGCGATGTCGAACTGTCCGTGGGGGTTCCTCGGCGGGAGCGCCTCATAGCTCATGCCACGACCGGGCATCTCGCTCACGGGCGCTCCGAGGCGTGCGATCACCTGTGCCCGGGTCATGCCCAGCCTGGCACCGGCGACACCCCGGCCGACGACGATCACCCCGCTGTACATGCCCTTGGAGCCGGGCGCAGCGGCAACAGACGTCGTGGCGAGCAGCGACGCGAGGACAACAACACCAATCAACCCCCGCGAGAGCTTCAGAGGACAGTTGCCGAAAGGCATGGCTCGAGGTTAGGTGCCCCCGCCCCGCATCATCCGTCCGACACCCGCACGCGAGGACGGCGAACTACGGAGAGAGGAGCGAAACCCCGCAGGCGCCTAGAGCGGATAGCGCTGGCTTTCGGTTCTCTGGCGTCGGCACGGCTAGATGGCTCGGCCGTCGGCTTGCGGCGAGGGAGAGAGATATGCGGAGCGTGGTCGCTCGTGGCTCTTGGCCCCGTGCGAGTACGGCGGTTCTGCAGCTAGGGGGTGGTGTTCTGCGGCGGCCGGCTGCTTCGGGTCACGATGGGAGTGAGGTGGGTGCGGGCAAATGCCTCGAGCTCGACGCGGGTTTGGAGCTTGACGGTCCCCTTGGGGGTGAGGACGAAGGAGTGGACCAGGCGTATGAGGATCTCCGAGATGCCCTCTGGGTCGGAGATGCGATCAAGCAGGCCGTCCGTTTCGGCCTGATGGAGCAGTCCCTCGGTTGCGGCGATCGCGATGACGAGCAGAGGCGTCGCCTCGACCGTGAGCTGGGGGAGCACGGTGTCGCTGTCGAGCGCGAGCATCCGGTTGAACAGCGCGTTTTGGCGTAGGTGCAGGGTCGCAGTCGCGAACGCCGTGGCGATGCGCTCATCGAGTGTGGGCAGCGTCGATGTGGCAGCGTTCACCCGGGCGATGACTCGCTGGGCCTCGCGGGCGAGGACGGCTTGGATCACCTCGTCCTTGGAGCCGACACGCCGATAGACGGTGACGCGGTCGATGCCCGCGCGGCGCGCTATGTCCTCGATCGTGCTGCGTCGAATGCCGACGTCCTCGAACTCCGCGAGGGCGGCATCGAGGACGTCCTCGACACCCGGGCTCCCCTCGCCTGGAGTCGGCTGCGTGCCGAGAGCTGCTGGTTGTCGGTCTCTTGTAGCCATCAGGGACAACGATAACGACGCCGTACCCGGGGCTTGCAACACTGTAACGCTATACGTTGCGTTGTGTATGCTTGACCATATTGATCTGGTTGGTACCCGAGCGATTTCGATGAGCACCACGCCGACGGCGCGGAGAGCCTACGAGATGGGACAGGAGATCGATCCCGCCGAGACCATGTTGGCCGCCAGCCTCGAGGACCTGCCACGAGCCCTCGACCAGGACCTGGCGCAGCGGATGCGCAGGGGGCTCTGGGACTCCGACCGCCTCGCCGACGACGTCGTGGCAGAGTTCTCAGGCCTGCGCGAAGGCACGGGCTGGCAGATGCTCGACGAGGCGCTCACGCACGGGCTGTCCCGAGTACCGGAGATCCCGTCCGCGCTGCGGGCGATGCTCGAGCCGATCCTCGACCCGCCCGAGTGGGTCAACTGGGAGCTCTTCGAAGCCGGGCGTATCGCCCACTGGCGGGCAGGGCCCGCGGTCGCCGTCGGCGGCGCGCTGAGCCTGGGTTACGGCTACCCGATTCCCCGGATCGCAAAGGTCCTGCTCGCGACCGGGCGGATCGATCAGACGGCCGGCAAACGCATGCTCGAGACCGGGCAGTGGATCCTCGCAGCGACCGCCCCCGCCAACATGCGACCCGAACGTCCCGGCACGGGGATCGCGGCGTCCGTGCGGGTGCGTCTCGTGCACGCCTACGTTCGCCGGCACATGCTCGCCCAGGACGGTTGGGATCTGCACCGTGACGGGATCCCCTTGAACGAGACGGACACGGCCGCCACCTTGAGCATCGCGTTCTTCGCTCTGCACGTGCAGAGCGTGCAAAAGCTCGGGATCCGCTACTCCCCCAGCGAGATCGAGGCGATGGCTCACATGTGGCGCTGGATCGGCCACGTCATGGGGATCGCACACGATCTGCAGCCGCTCTCCTACCAACGCGCCCGCAAAATGCAGGAGATCTACGACGCGTTCGACCAACGGACCGACCCCGACGGCGGCAGGGCCCTGACCGCGGCGCTCGTACGCCACGGGCTCCCACAGGTCGCCTTCGGCATCCCCGCCTCCCGCGCCAACGACCTCGCGCTCCTCACCGTGCCGTTCACAAGTGCGCTGCTGGCCTACATGCTCGGCCCGCAGGCCGCTCGCCTCGTTGGCCTCAGCCGCAACCCCCTCACGCCCGCGATGCGAGCAGCGCCCCTCGCGGGCCACGCGTCGAACATGCTGCGTGCCGCGGGCCTTCTCGGCAACGACGCGGCCATCGCCGACACCTCTCACACGCTCGCCGCGCGCCTGCTCAGACAGGCGGGCTCGCCCGCCACCCCCGTCCACCCCGAAACAGCGGTCGCCGAGTCTCGAGCCAGCAGCCCGGCAGACCAGGCCGGCGCGCCGTAGCGAGGCGCACCGGGCGCTCAGTGACGCTGACGTGAGCGCTTGACAGTCACCGGGGCAGCGGACGGTCGGCCAGTCGATGGCCAACCTCCCTGATGCCGTTTCGGTCCAAGCGTGACGGCAATCCTGGTGCCGTTTGCCAAGCTTCCCACCCGTTCTTGATGTTTGTCTGGTGACGACGAGCGTGCTTGGCGTCACAAACGGGGCACAACCGGATCTAGTGAGTAACGCGCCGGTGAACGCCGCGCGTGCTGGACCCCCTCGCGAAAGGCAGCACTCCATTGGACTCCATCGACGAGCTGCGCGGACCGATCACCGCTCTGATCGATGGAGAACTCGACCCCAGGCGGGCGGGTGAGACCATTTGCGCAGCGGCACTCGGTCGAAGCGATGGCCATGGCCGTGGCTGTGCTTCTCTGGGCCGCGCTGACGCCGCCGTGGGATGCGGGAGAGCGCGCGAGGCGACAGGCCGAGAGGACGATGAGGCGCGCCACCCGCGAGTGGCTCGCCCTGTCGGGCGATGAGAGCGCACGGCGCGCATATTTTGAGCGGCGGCTGCGTGACTTGCTCGGACTGGAAGCGGAGCGCGCGATGCGAACGATCGAAACCACGACGGATCCTGCCGGCGAGCGCGGGTGGCCGTGGCCCTCTCCCCCATCGATGAGCGGCGCACGTGACCCGCGGCTCATGACATCGATGGACGCGAGGCCCACGTCCCGTAGGTCCGCCCGGCGCTGCGGTTGCAGGGAGGACACTGAACGCCGAGCGGGGTGAGCGTGGTGGGGGTCGGCCCCTGTGGACTCGGGCGGTGTCAGCGCAGCGCGCCCACGCCACGGGCTCACTGCTCAGGTGGCGCCGGCGTCTGACTCGGGCGGAGGTCCGATTCGCTCGGTCAGCTGCCCGGCGCACGCGACCAGCTCCCCGCAGACGGCATCGATCATCTCACCGAGCGCAATTGTTGAACTCGCAGCGGTCACGGCAAGCGCCGCGATCGTCTCGTCTCGGTGATCGCGGACCGGCGCGGCGATGCTCATCACGCCGGCCGCCTGCTCCTCGTCGGCGACCGCGAACCCGCAGTCCCGGATCGAATCGAGCTCCGCCAGCAGCCCGCGTTTGGTCGTGATCGTGTTGGGACCCTGCTTCGTGAGCCTCATCTCAGCGACGAGCGCGGCCCGGACAGGCTTCGGCCGAAATGCCATGATGAGCTTGCCCTCGGCGGTGCAGTGCGCCTGTGTGCGCGTTCCGGGCTGTAGGAGCGGCGTCCCGAGACCGGACGGCAGCGTTCCCTCGGCCACCACGTCGAGCCAGCAGACGTCCTCGCCGTCGAGTGCTGCGAGGCTCGTGGGGAATGAGCTCCGTGCATGGAGCTCTTCAAGGAACGGACGCGCCGCGGCGCGGATCTCCCATCCGGCGATCGCCGCCAGCCCCAGGTCCGAAACGCCGAGTCCGAGCCTGTACTTTCGGGAGGGGCCCTGTTCGAGGAATCCGAGCGCGACCAGCGTGATGACGTACCGGTGCGTGGTCGACCGGCTCATGCCCAGGCCGTCGGCGATGTCGGCAATACCGAGCACCGGACGGTCCTTTTCGAAGCACCGCAGGACGGCGAGGCCACGCTCGAGCGACTGGGAATACCTCGCGTTCGCGAGGGTCTGAAGCCGCCAGCCTCGACGCGGTTCACGTGCCGATTTACGGCCGCTCACGCTCTGGTGCGTCATGGCCGCGCTTGCCTCCGTCGCGTGCAGCCCCGAGCGCGCGAGGCACCACGTCCTCTCGCGAGCGCAGCGACCGCGAACGGACCGACCGAGCACCGTCCGGCGAGGCGGCAAGCGTTCAGCCGAATCGGTCCAATGTGGTGGTGGCGTTGCCACAGCGGTCTTCGCGCTGCCCGTGACATTGGCACGGGCAGCGCGTCGGGATCTGGGGGATGACCCCGAGGTGGTAACGAGCCGCTCAAAGTGCGAGACATTCGGAACGCCGCCCGGTTATCTACTTGTGTGGGCAGGGAACCTTGGTGTTGTTCGTCACCGTTTCCTGGGTCAGACCGCCGAGACCGGCGAAGGTTAGTTCGGCCTTGGCAGGGAAGCCTCCCTTGGGGCATTTGCTCGGCACGCGCCCGTAGTAGATCGTCTTGCCGTTCTTCTTGATCGCGGAACCCACCTTCACGGAGATCTGTTTCACCGACGCGTCCTGTGCTCCGGGAACCGTTTCCACCAGTGGTACTTCTGTGATCAGCTCATGGCTGAAGAGGCCTCCCGCATTCACGAGATGGCCGGTGGAGACGATTTCGATGATGGCCGGTTCGTGACCGAAGGCGAAGAACTCGAGGCCACCGCCGGGCGCGTAGAAGGATTGGATGCTCACTTCCTCGGGCACGATCTGGCTCCCGAACGCGACGACGCCAAGCGCCTTCCCGATGGGACCGGCCGCCGAGCCCTTCGGGCAGGACTTCGGACCCGGGCCGCTGGGTTCGAGAGTCGATCGCGAGCACGTGGGGAAGCCCGCGGGATGCAGCACCGTCCCCTTCGGCAGGAACACGTTGACCCCGATCAGCGGCGCTGGAAACCCGCCGTATTCGGTGCCGGAGATCCTGACCTGGGTTTCGACCGCGGCACCGGCTCCGAGTTTGTCCCCGGTGTTCGGGAAGCCGGCGATCGGGACGATCTTTGACTTCACGCTGACGGCGGGTGCAGCCGATGCGATCCCCGGTCCGAGAGCGGCCGTAGCGAGAAGGACCCCTAGGGAGCCTGAGATCGTGCTGCGCATGATGAACGTTTCCTTCCCTCGGTTATCCGGACGGACGGCGGACAGATGAAGCGATCGCCGAAGGGCGGCTCGATGACGAGCGAAGCCCGTAGCGAGCGCAGCCCGCATCGGATGGGGACACTACCAGAACTTAGCCTTCGTGTAAACGGTCGTGCTGTTGTTTGTGGCGAGAGTCGGGTGCCCGGCCTGTCCCACCCGACGGCGAGGCTCTGCTGCGGGTCCGACGGAGATATGGCGCGAGCGGGGACAGGCCTCGAGGTTCTCCCTTCTTGACGTCATGGTCCCCTTCTGAGACAGAGCCGAATGGCGGCTCTCGCCTCCTGCAGCGCCCTTCAACCCCGAAACGTTCACGCAGCGCACGCCGGTGACGACTACCATAAACGGAGTCGAGCAGACATAAATGTCCTGCGCTGCCGTTAGCTTGCCGCAGAGATCCTCCAGATGGCGGAAAGGAGAGCGATGCACGAGACCGAGTCACAGGGAACGATCGACCCTAGAGCCGCGAGGGCGGGCACGAGCACGATGAGGACGCTTGCGCTGAGGTACCCGGAGCTGAGCGTGTTCACTCCCGGTGCGACGCTCACCGAGATCAAGCTCCGGTACGGCCTGGACAACCTGGATGCCGTTCGCGATCAGGCGCGTGACCGGCAGGCGGCGAGGACCTCACCGTCGGATCGCCGGTCCGCCGGGTGAGGGCCGCGGGCTGTTGATCCTCCACGAGCGCGAGGGCCGCGCCGGGCACCGGCTGGTACTCTCCGGCGAGCTGGACCTCAACGCCGGTCCCAGGCTGATAGCTACGGTCTCCGGGGCGGTTTCTTCCGGGGTGTCGTCGCTCGAGCTCGACCTCTGCGAGGTGACGTTCATCGACTCCTCGGGCGTCCGAGCGATCCTACAGGCGCGGGACGAGTGCGAGTCGCACAGTGCCGGCCTCTCGCTGGTCCCGTCGTCGCACCCGGGGCCGCAGCGGGTCTTCGAGACGCTTGGCCTTGTGGGGATGCTGCCGTGGGTGGAGGCCGGGCAACAGTACGGAGCCGGCCAACCCGCCGACTGCTCCGGTCGATGCAACCTGGATGCCTGATCGACGATCACGACAACCATGGGCCTCCACCACCCCGTAACGCTACGTCGATCGCCGAGGAGGCGATGGAACGGGCCGCAAACGACAGCTCGTCCCCGAGCACGCCGGACTCGCACGCGAGCCTTCGGTGCGGCGAGGGCCGGCCATTCGATGAGTCGTGCAGCGCGGTTGGATTCCGCTCGTCGCCGGTTATGCTCGGGCGTCCCGGCCGTATTTCAACGACGGGGGCCGCTGGGCCGATGATCGAAGGGGGCCGACCTACGAGGACTACCCCTGGGAACGCGACCGACGCGCACGGGGGCCCGCGCCGACTCGTCGAAGCGAACCCATCGTGATCGTCCGCCATCCGGTCTGACCCCGTCAGGGCGACTGTTTGTCATCCTTTTTTCGGGAGTTGTAGCCGTAGCCGGGCGGTGCTGTACGCCGTCGCACAGAAGGCCGGAGCCGTCTAGGTTCCCGGCTCGGGAAAGCCTGCGATCGGCACGACCTTCGCCTTGAACGTCACGCTTGGCACACCGAAGACAGCCCCCGATGCAACAACGGCTACGGTCGTGAGGAGGGGGAGCCAGCCTGAGAGTGTCCTGCGCACACGGGACTTCCTTGACGCGGGTTTCGACGTGGATGAAGCGCTCGGTCGACGCGTGGCAGCTCGCCGGAGTTTGTTTCGCCATTCGCGGGCGTCACTTGATCACGAGGATCTGCGGATGAGTCGCCAACAGGGTCTGGGTGAAGACATAGTCAAAGCTGAAGATCGCCGTGAACGCAATTACGACCGCGTCGTTGACCCCCCGCCCCACGCCCTCGGCTCCTCCCGAGGCGCTCATGCCCTTGTAGCAGCAGACGATCGCGATGATCGCGCCGTAGATCGTCGTCTTCAGGACCGAGCCCCACAGGTCGGTCATGTTGGCGTTCGCGAACGTGGCCCAGAAGGGACCCGGTGGCTGGGCGTTCACGAGCTCGGCGAGGATGTCCCCCGAAGATCCCGAACAGGAGGGCGTAGATGTCGAACAGGCCCGTCACGAGCATCAGTGCCAGGGAACGGGGGACGACGAGATTGTTGACAGGGTCGACGCCGAGGACCTGCAGCGCGTCGAGCTCCTCGCGGATCTTACGGGCGCCGAGGTCCGCCGTGATGGCGGTCCCTGCCACGCCCGCGACGACGACAGCCGTCACGCTCTGGCCGATCTCGCGGATGGCGCCCAGCACGAAGAAGCCGCCGAGGCGATCCAGCGCTCCGAAGATGGTCAGGAAGTTCGCGGCCTGCAGACCCGGTGCCGCGTAGCAGAGGCAGACTGTCGAGATCAGCAGAGGGAACCAGCACAGGCGCAGCGCGAACAGGAACTGCGCGACGAACTCCTCGCCGTACGGAAACGGCGGACGCATCGCTGAGACGAGCGTTCTGCGCTTCAGGATCATCATGTCCCCGAATTCCTCGAGCGGGCCCTGACCACGCCGAGGGCCCGTACCGCCACGTTGGGGGTGTCGGAGTGCGGTCTCGCCATGCGCCGGCCCTACAGGAACCGGGGCTTGGATAAACGTGAGCGCTGGAATTATGGGCGATCCAGTGCTCGGCCTGCGAGAAGGGCAGCCTGCCGCTGGGTGTGAGTGACCTCGCACAGGCGTCGCGCGACGCACCATAAACATCTCCGGAGGACCCGGAATCGTGGCATGACCGGGGCGCGCGCTGAGCTGGCCAACCCCCTCGCTGCGCCTACTTGGCGAGTCCACACTCTCGTGCAGCTCGGCGAGACGCTCGATGTCCGCACGCCGCCGGGCGCATCCTCCCCTTCTATCTCAGTTCGCTGCTGCTCTTGCCGAGGAGCTGTCGTGCGACGACGAGCAGCTGGATCTGCTGGGTGCCCTCGAAGATGTCGAGGATCTTCGCGTCGCGGGCCCACTTCTCGAGCAGCCGCGCCTCGCTGTAGCCGACGCTGCCGCACATCTCGACACAGCCCATGGTGACATCGACACAGGTTCGGCCCGCCTTGGCCTTCGCCATCGACGCCTGCAGCGAGTTCGGCCGGTCGTTGTCGGCCATCCATGCCGCGCTCAGCGTCAGCAGCCGCGCCGCTTCATTCTGCGCTTCCATGGCGAGGAGTCGAGCCGCGGACGCCGTGTGGGAAAGCCCGGGCCGGTCGTAGTCGATGTAGCTGCCGCGCTCTCCCAGCAGACGATGGGTCTCATCGAGTGCCGCTCGCGTGACGCCGACAGCCATTGCGGCGACCAGCGGGCGGGTGTTGTCGAACGTCTGCATCGCGCCGCCGAACCCCTGTTTGGTGTCGACCTCGGGGTTACCGAGCAGCGCCTCCCGCGGGACCCGGCAGTTCTCGAGGCGGAACGCCGCCGTGTCGGATGCGCGGATCCCGAGCTTGTGCTCGAGGCGCTCGAGTTTCATTCCCTGATTGGAACGCTCGACGATGAACGACTTGATGGCCGCCCTGCCCTTGCTGGGGTCGAGGGTCGCCCAGACCACGACCAGCTCCGCTCGCTCCCCGGAGGTGACGTAGATCTTCTCGCCGTTCAGCACATACTCATCGCCGTCGAGCACGGCGGTGGTGCGGATCGCGGCCGAGTCCGAGCCTGCCTCGGGCTCGGTGATCGCCATCGCCGCCCAGCGCCCGCCGTAGGTGGCGAGCTGCTCCTCCGTGGCGACGCTCGCGATCGCCGAGTTGCCGAGCCCCTGCCTGGGCATGGTGAGCAGTAGCCCGACATCGCCCCAGGCGAGCTCGATGATCGACAGGACGGTCGAGAGGTTGCTGGCGTTGCGGTTGCCCTCCCGGGGGCCTGAGCCGTTGCGTCTGACGCCGGAGGCGCCGGCGCCGCTTTCGCCGCCCTCGCTCATGCCGTCGATCAGCGACGCGAGCATGTCGAGCTCGCGGGGGTAGGTGTGCTCTGCGGTGTCGTACTTGCGTGAGATCGGCCTAAGGATCTCCGTGGCGACCTGGTTGGCCTGCGCGACGAGTGGCTTGAACTTCCGTGGTGTCTCGAGATTGATCATCGCTGTGGTTTGGCTCTAGACGAGCAGGGCGCCCTCCATGACGCCCGCGGAGCGCAGGTCGCGGTACCAGCGCTCGACCGGGTGCTCGGTGATGTAGCCGTGGCCGCCGAGCAGCTGCACGCCCTGCGAGCCGATGACCGGGGCGTACTGTCCGACCAGCTGGCGTGCAAGCGCCGCCTCGCGGGCGAAGCTCTCGGCGTGGTCGGCGCGCGCGGCCGCGCGCTGGGTCACGAGGCGGGCGCCCTCGGTCTCGATCGCGATGTCGGCGACCGCGAAGGCGACGGCCTGCCGGTTTGAGATTGGCTCGCCGAACGCCGTTCGTTCGTTGACGTAGGGGATCACGTGGTCGAGCACCGCCTGACAGCCCCCGAGCGCCACGCCGCACCATGCGACGCGTGCTCGGTTGACGCACTCCAGGTAACACGAGATCTCACCGTCGGCCATCAGGGCTCCCGGGCCGACGCGGACGTCCTTGAGGACGAGCCGGCCTGTGGAGGCGGCGCGCAGCCCCATCGCCGGTTCGGCCTGCACCGACATCCCGTCGAGGCCGGATTCGATCAGGAAGAGCGCCGGCCCGGTGTCCTCGGCGTTCGCGGCGACGATGAACAGCTCGCACTCTCCGGGCCGTGCGAGGAGTGTCTTTGTTGCGTTCAGCACCCACCCCTCCCCTTCCCTTCTCGCGCTCGCGTCGAGCTCCAGAGGGTCGAACAACGGCTGGGGCTCCAGCATCGCGAGCGCCGCGACGGGCGGATCCTCACCGGCGAACGCCGGGAGATAGCGCGCCTGCTGCTCGCCGGTGCCCCAGTGGCCGATCGCGGCGGCGACCGCCCCGGGCGCGAGCGCGGCGTAGGCGATGCCCATGTCGCCGTGGGCGAGGGCCTCGGCGACGAGAACACCGGTGACGGCGCTCCGCTCGCCCATCGGCCCGCCCAGCTGTTCGGGGATCCCGAGTGTGCCGACGCCGAGCTCCGCGATCTCCTCCAGCAGCGCATGGGGGCTGGCACAGGCGGTGCTGGCCTCGGCGGCGTGCGGACGGACCCGCTCTTTGGCGAACCCCCTGACGGTGTCCTTGAGCAGCTGCTGCTCCTCGTCGGGGGTGATGTCGAACTCGCCGCCGGGCTGGCGGCTTGTCTGGCGGGCGGGGCGGGCGAGCTGCTGCGCCGCCTTGAACGTCCGTGAGGCGCGGGTGGCTGTGCGAAAGCCGCCGCGGCTGCCGCGGAAGACGGCGCGCTGGAGCGGGCGGCGCATCCCGATCCGCTCCAGCGTGTTCGAGCCCGCGATGCGTCCGAGCGCGCGCAGGCCGTAGCCCATGCCGCGCTCGGCGAATCCCTTGCGTGTGCGTGTGGCGTTCACCGTGGGCGCTCCTTGGTCGGCTGGTCAGATGCTCGGGGGATGCTCGAGAGGTGCCCGTCCAGGTGGTTCGTGTCGCGCAGCGCGTCCCGTACCGCGAACGTGGTCTCGCCCGCTGCGCGGTGGCTGGTGAGCGCGACGGTGGCGGGCAGCACGATCGGCCGTCGGAAGCTCACCTGGACGTGGCAGTCGGAGGAGAGCTCGTGGTGCAGCGCCGCGAGCGCCCTGGCCTTCGTCCACGCTCCGTGCGCGATCGGGCCGGGGAACCCGAATGCCCGCGCGGCGAGTGGGTGGGTGTGGATCGGGTTGCGGTCACCCGAGACGGCGGCGTAGCGGCGGCCGAGGTCACGTTGGAGTGACCAGGTGCTCGCTCGACCGCCCGGTGCGGGCTCGCGCGGCTCACGGTCGGGGGTGTCGGATGCGCGGTCGGGGCCTGGCTCGCGGCGGAGCATGGTGCTGGTGCTCTCCCACACCGGCTCGCCGGCGATGGTGGCCTCGGTGATGAGCGAGAACTTCTGTCCGCGGGGGTGCTGCTGGGCTCCTGTGCAGCGGACGGAGAGCGTCAGCCGCTCGGTGTCGGGTATCTGCCGGTGGCGGGTGATCGAGTTCTCGATGTGCACGAGCCCGACGGCCGGGTACGGGAATCGTGGGTCTGTGAGCAGCCGCATGTGCAGTCCGAAGGCGAGGATGTGCGGGTAGGTGACGGGCAGCTGCCCGTCGGCGGGGAACGCGCAGAGGGCGCGGTATGCCTCGAGCCGGCGGGGTTCGGCGTGCACTCCTGCGAGCTTCAGTGCGAGGTCCGGGATCGGCCCGGAGCCGGGCCCGAGGCCGGGGGTGATCGAGGCGCCGGGGACCAGGGACGCGGCGGCCCTGGCGTAGAGGTAGAGCATCCGCGGCGGGCGGATGAGGGTGCGTGTCCTGGTCATGCTCCGAGCAGGTTCTGTCCGCAGACCCGGATGGTGTTCCCGTTGACCGCGGCGCCGCCGGGGCTCGCGAGCCATGCGATCGTCTCCGCCACGTCGACCGGGTGCCCGCCCTGGCCGAGGCTGCTCATCCGCCGGCCGGCTTCGCGGATCGTGAGCGGCATCGCGTCGGTCATGGCGGTCTCGATGAAGCCCGGGGCGACGGCGTTGATCGTCGCGCCGTGCTCTGCGAGCTGCGGGGCGAGCGCCTGCACCATGCCGATGACCCCGGCCTTTGAGGTGGCGTAGTTGGTCTGCCCCGCGTTCCCGGCGATGCCCGACATCGAGGAGACACATACGACCCGTCCGTGGGCGCCGATCAGCCTGCGTTTCAGGAGCGCCTCGTTGATGTCCTCCTGTGCGGTGAGGTTGACCTCCATCAGCTTCTGCCAGCGCTCGGCGGGCATCTTCGCGAGGGTCCGGTCGAGCGTCACTCCGGCGTTGTGCACGAGGATGTCGAGGCCGTCGCTGAAGCGTTTCGCGATCAGCTGGGGGGTCTCGGGCGCGGTTATGTCGAGTGCCATCGCCTCGCCGCCGATGGCGGCGGTGCGCGTCTCGAGCTGATCGCGGTTCGCGGGCACGTCGAGCGCGACGATCTCGGCGCCGTCGCGTGCGAGCGTTTCGGCGATAGCGGCGCCGATTCCTCTGGCAGCGCCGGTGACGAGCGCTGTGCGCCCGGCGAGGGGCCGCTCCCAGTCGATCGTGGGCGGATCCGCCACGGGGGTGTTGACGTGGATCACCTGCCCGGAGACGAACGCCGAGCGAGGCGAGAGCAGGAACCGCAGCGTGCCCTCCAGGTGGGCCTCGGCTCCGGGGGAGACGTGGATGAGCTGGACGGTTATGCCGCGTCCGCCGAGCTCCTTGCCGAGCGAGCGGGTGAAACCCTCGAGGGCCCGCTGGGCGGTCTGCGCGCGCGGGGAGCCAGCGTGGAGCGGGTCGAGGGCGAGAACGATCACGCGGCCGCACTTCTGGAGGTGCCCCACGTTCGGGTGGAAGAAGCGCTGCAGCTCGAGGAGCTCGCCGGAGTGGGAGATACCCGACGCATCGAAGATCAGCGCCCTCACACCGCCCCAGACCGGGCTCCCCGACACGACCACGCCCGCCTCCGTGAGGGCGTTTGCGGCGGGACCGGAGAGCGAACCGCCCGGTGCTGCACCGATCAGGACCGTGCCCTCGATCGGCGCTCCCGCCGGCTGATCGCGCTCGAGGGCGACCGGCCTGGGGAGTCCGAGCGTACGTGCGGCGAGCGCTCCGGCGCGGGAGCGGGTGAGCTGCGCGTAGCGGTCTGCCATCAGCTCTCGCCTGGGCCTTCGAGGATCGCGAGGGCGCCCTGCCCGCCGGCGGCGCAGATGCTCACGACGCCGCGTCCGCCGCCGTTCTCGGCGAGCTGCTTGGCGAGGGCCGCGACGATGCGTCCTCCGGTGGCGGCGAACGGGTGTCCGGCCGCGAGCGACCCGCCGTTGACGTTCAGCTTCGCGCGGTCGATCTCGCCGAGCGGCGTGTCGCGCCGGAGCTTCGCCCGGCAGAACTCGGGGTCCTCCCAGGCCGCGAGCGTGCAGAGCACCTGCGCGGCGAATGCCTCGTGGATCTCGTAGTGCTCGAAATCCTGGAGGGTGAGCCCGGCTCGGTCGAGCATCCGTGCCATCCCGTGGACCGGAGCCATCAGCAGTCCTTCTTGGCCAACAGCGTGGTTGACCGCGACCGTTTCGGCGTGGGTGAGGTAAGCGAGGACCGGAAGATCCCGCTCGCGGGCCCATTCCTCGCTCGAGAGCAGCACGGCGGAGGCGCCGTCGCTGAGGGGTGTGCTGTTCGCGGCGGTCAGTGTGCCTTCGGGGCCACCGAACGCGGCTGACAGCTGTGCCAGGCGCTCGGCGGTGATCTCTGCGCGCAGGTTCTGGTCGCGGCGGAGGCCGCGGTATTCCAGGACGAGATCGTCGTGGAAGCCCCGTTCGTAGGAAGCAAGGAGGTTGTGGTGGCTCTGCACGGTGAGCTCGTCCTGCTCTGCGCGTCCTATCCCCCACTCCTCGGCCATGAGCGCGCAGTGCTCACCCATCGAGAGGCCTGTCCGGGGCTCCTCGTTGCGGGGGATCGCGGGAATCAGGTGCCGCGGGCGGAGTTTGGTGAGGGCGCGTAGCTTGCCGGGTCTGCTCGGCTGACGGTTGGCCTCGAGCAGCGTGAGACGCATGCGCTCGTTGAGCGCGATCGGGGCATCGGAAACGGAGTCGGTTCCGCAGGTGATGCCGGCGTCGATCTGTCCGAGCGCGATCTTGTTGGCGATCAGGATCGTGGCCTGCAGGCCCGTGGCGCAGGCCTGGGCGACGTCGCAGGCGGGGGTTTCGGGTGAAAGCTTGGTCTCGAGGAGGCTCTCTCGTGTGAGGTCCCGGTCGCGTGTGTGCTTGAGCACGGCGCCGCCGACGACCTCGCCGAGCCGTTGGCCGTCGAGGGCGTGGTGGGTGACGAGGCCGTCAAGGGCGGCGGTGAGCATTTCGCGGGCCGTCGCGGTGGCGTAGGTGCCGTGCGCCCTCGCGAACGGGATGCGGCTGCCGCCGAGGACGGCCACGCGGCGGGGTGCATCAACCACGACGGCCGCCTCCTGTGAACGGGGCGTGGCGGGTGGGAGCGATGACTGCGCTCGGTCGCGTCTGTGAGGCGGCTTCAGGGGTGGTCTTGGCCATAATTGTCGCGAAGGATCTGCGCTGAGGAGGCCGGAGGCTTTCGACCCGGGCTTTACATCCACGCGTCCTGCTGTCAACGAGGTGGACGGGAGCTTACGCCTACGCTATCGTTTATGTGGTGCGGTGACGACTGACCTGCGTAGGTCGCCGTGCGTTGACGCACGGAGCGTGTCAGCTCCCGCAGGGCGCGCTCAGGTGGGCGCCGCGGGATCCTCGCCCGCGGCGTCCCGTCTCTTCCCGTCCGGTGAGACGCGGCAGGCCGGTCGAGGGAGGTGCACCGGCCGTCACCGCGATGGACGTCAGCTGCGCCCGCGCCGTTCCCCGAGCCTCAGCTACAGCGGGTACGTGGCGAAGATCAGAGCCGAGATCGCATGGGTCCTGGCGCCGGCACGGCGACGGTCCATGTGAAGGACGCCGGAGTTCAGCATCCAGTCGCGGCCGTCCTTGGCACGAGAGGCCTCCCAGATCCGTCCTGTCCAGGCCATCACCACATGACCAACAACCCGAGGAAACCGTGGGAGAGGTGCAGATAGGAGAGCATCAGCTCCTGCGTGCGCGCAGGCTGAGCGCGTCGGTGTCGCGGACCGCCGGCAGCGGCGGCTCGGGCGCCACGAAGGCGTCGGCGAGAGCGCTGAAGATCGACGCCTCACGCGGGCCGATGGCCGCGAGGCTCACGGTAGCGCTGCACGGCGCACGGTCGCCCGTCATCAGCCACGATGGCTCGAAGCGCCGCGAGGGGACCGCGCAAACCATGACCTTGGCGTTTGTGCCTGCAAGGAATTGCCGCGAAGAGGCAAACGGCGAGCATCATGGGCGCCGTCCAGCGCACATGTCATCGTTCATTCTGTCACGTTGACGAGGTGTGTCGGTCATCGCTGACCGCTCACTTTCCACGTGTGCGGCTGCGGTCGAGCTGCTTGCCGAACGCGACTTCGACGGCCTTGCTCATTGTGGGCGCGAAGCCGGCGACGAGCGCCTCGGTGGCGAGTGGGCGCAGCTCCTCGAGCGCCGCTCGCACCGCCGGCCAGTCGGCCTCGGGCTGGCCGGCGTCGTCGAACGGCTTCCAGATGAACTCGAGGAACATCTCGACGAAGGTCTGTGCGATACGGTGGCTGTTGCGCCTGATCTGATCCATCGTCTCGAGCGCGGCCTCCAGCGGCACGGCCAGCGAGAGGAGTCGCTCACCGGCGCCCAGGAGGGTCGGGCTGGGGACTTCATAACTGTTCTCTGCGATCGCGATCACGAGGCCGAGCTTCTCGGCCTTGGCGAGGAGCTTCGGCTCGATGTCGCCTCCCAGGCGCCTGGCGAGCTCGGCGTGATCGATGATCTCCGGGGTCTCGGTCTCGAACGGAGCCATCAGCGAGCGCGTGAAACCGAGGACCTCCTCCCCCGATCCGCGTGCCTGCTCGAGCATGTGGCCGATCGCGGTGAGATTGAACCCCTGCGCCTGCATCTCGCGAATCAGCTGCAGCCGAGCGAGGTGCTCGGCGCCGTAGTAGCCGATCCTGCCCTGCACATCCGGTGGCGGGATCAGCCCGCGCGACTGGTAGCTGCGCACGTTGCGAACGGTCAGCGCCGTCTCCTGGGCGAGCTGGTCGATCGTCAGCCGCTGCTCGGCACGGGTCGCCGTTGGTCGCTCGGCTTCGGGTCCCGCTGGCTGCCTGTTCTCCCCACTCGCCATCCGCCCAGCGTATCAGTCTCTAATGATCCGCAGATCATTGGCCCATGAATCTATGATACATTGTCCTGCGACATAAAGATGTGCCGAGCTACTCCTCCCACGAAGGGGAACAAAGGGGACGGCGATGAGCAGGCGACGTGGATCGGAGACCGTGGTCGGAAGGCGACGATCACGGTCGATCCTCGTCGCGTGGGGAGTCGCGGTCCTCGTGCTCACGCTCCTCGGCACGGGCATCGCCGGCCGGTTGGCGCCGATGTCGCTGGAGGTGCCCGGCACGCCTTCCTCGCGGGCCGAAGCGATGCTGCGAGCGAAGTTCGGCAACACTATCCCGATCGCGATCCTGCTTCGCGGGCCACCCGACCAGGTCGACGTGCAGGGGAGGCGACTGGTCTCCCGACTGCGCGGGCTCGGACAGGTTAAGGTGCTCTCGCCCTGGGATCAGGCGAGCACCGTGCGCTCGCTGCGCCCCGCGCCCGGCGCCGCCTTCGTGCTCGTGAACTACGTCCGACCGGCAGACGCCGCGCCGGGAGTCGTGCCGAGCACCGAAGCCGTCATCGCCCGCACCATCAGGGCGCCGGTGCGCAGCTACCTGACGGGCGTGGCCGTGATCGGCCGCGCGATCCAAGAAGCCACAATGGCTGACACCGAGCGGGCAGAGCTGATCGCGCTGCCGGTCCTGATCCTCGTGCTGCTGGTGGTGTTCGGATCCCCGGTGGCCGCGGCGGTGCCCCTCGCCATGGGGGCGGCGACCGTGATGGCGGGGCACGGGCTGCTGTGGCTCGCCAGCTTCCTGACGCCGATCAACTCGCTGGGGGTCGCAATCGCGGCGATGATGAGCCTCGCGCTGGGCGTCGACTACGCGCTGCTGATGGTCTCGCGCGTGCGCCAGGAGCTGGCCCTGGGATGGGATCATGAGCAAGCCGTCGCGATCGCCTCGAGGGCGGCCGGACGGACGATCGCGTCGGCCGGCGGGACCCTCGCGCTGACGATGCTCGCCGCCAGCGCCGTGGCCACGCCCGGTCTGCTCGGCCCGGTCGCGATCGGGGTGGTCATCTCGGGCCTGTTGAGCGTCGCGCTGGCGCTGAGCGCGATGCCGGCGCTGCTGCGCCTGCTCGGCCCCTCGCTGAACCGCTGGGAGATCCGTCTCCCCCGCTCCCGCTCACAGCGCCGCCGCGGCGGAGCGGGCGCTCTAGCCGAGCGGCTGATCGCCCACCCCGCGATCACGGTCCCCGTGATCCTCGCCGGGATGCTCGCGCTGGCCTCCCCGGCCGGCGCGCTGCGCATGGGCCCGCCGGACGCCGCGGAGCTTCCCTCCTCGAGCCCGGCACGCCGGGCGGTGGAAATGGTGCAGCGCACGATCGGGCCCGGATGGTCGGCGCCGTTCGTGATCGTCGCGAGCGCCAGCGACGGCGCGATCACCACCCCGCAGCGGCTGCGGGCGCTGATGAGCTGGCAGGAAGCGGTCGCCCGAGGGCCCGACGTGGCGGCGGTGCTGGGCCCGGCGTCGGTCGCAGGGGCGCGCGCGAAGCTCGCGCAGGCCCACGCCGCACTGGCCTCAGCGCCCCAGCGCCTGGAAGGCGCCCAGCATGGAGTCCAGGGCCTGCGCGCGGGGCTCGGCCGCGCGAGCGACGGCGTCGCCCGGCTGCGCCAGGGACTCGCCTCGGCCGCGAGCGGCGCGAGATCGCTCGGCGGCGGGACCGCGGCAGCCGAGAGCGGGGCGCAGCGGCTCATGAGCGAAACCGGGCACGCGTACGCGGGCGCCGAGCGGCTCACAGCCGAAACCGGGCGCGCCCACCGGGGCGCCAAGCGGCTGGCGCGCCAGACAGCCCGGGCAGATGCAGGCGCCAATCGACTGGCACGCGAAACCGCAGGCGCCGGCAGCGGCGCGAGAGCGCTGCAGAGCGGCCTCGCCCAGGCGGCGGCCGGATCGGCCCGGCTCACGGACGGTATCGACGAAGCCTCCGCCGGCGCCGAACGTCTCGCCGGCTCCGACGGACAGCTCACGGCCGGAGCGGCGCAGCTCGCGCAGGGCATGGACACGTTCGACAACACCGTCCACGCGGTCCTCACCCCGATCGAACTCCTGGCACGCGAGCTCCAGGGCTGGGCCGGCTGGATCGAAGCACTGCGGGCCTCCGACGCGCAGCTGCGCGCCCGGATGAGCACGGCGACGCGCGAACTGGAAGCGATGACCGTCGGGCGCGGCGACCCGCGCTATCAGGCGCTCGCCGCGGACCTCGCCGCCGTGACGCAGCAGATCGAACACAGCAACCTCTCGCAGCTCGCCCAGATCCAGCAGCAGCTGCTCGGCGGCCTGCAGAGCCTCGCCGATCTCCCGGGGCAGCTCTCACAGCTGATCGCCGGTCTGGACCGGCTGCGCTCAGGAGCCGACCGGCTCGCCACGGGCATCAGGGAATCCGAAGAAGGCGCGCTCGCGCTGCACGGCGCACTGCAGCGCCTGGCGAGCGGCGGACACACCCTCACAGGGGGACTCAACGGGCTCAGCGGCGGAGCGGGAAGACTCGCCGACGGGCTCGGGCAGCTCGAAGGCGGCAATGCGCAGCTGGCGGGCGGGCTCGGGAAGCTCGCCGACGGCAACGGGCGCCTCGCCGGCGGACTCGGCAAGCTGAGGAGCGGAAGCGGACGGCTGGCGGGCGGGCTCGGCAAGCTCGCGGGCGCGAACGGGCGGCTCGCCGGCGGACTCGGCAAGCTCGCCATCGGCAACACGCAGCTCGCGCACGGGCTCTCAGCCGGCGAGCGCCACTCCGGAGCGCTCGCGAGCGGCCTCGACCGGGCGCAAAGGCCGCTCGCAAGCTACGCCTCGATGCTGCACGGCTACCAGCGCGACTACCGGCTGCTCCACGCAGACGCCCCGAACGCGCCCGACTCCGGCTACCTCGTGCTCACTGCGCTCGACGGGACGGTCTCACCGATGCGCGAACAGGTAGCCCAGCTCGTCAACGTCGACGGCGGCGGGCAGGCCGCGCGCATCATGGTCATCGCCTCAAGCGCACCCAACTCCCAGGCGACCGCTGCTCTCAGCACCCGGCTGCAAGCAGGCCTGCCAGCGCTCGCCGCGGCCACCGGCGCCAAGGTCGAGATCGGACAGGGCGCGCAGTACCTGCTGGACTACAAGAACGCCAACACGGCCCGTATCCCCTGGCTGATACTCGCGCTTGCGATCGTCGCGGCACTCACGCTGATTGTGGTACTCAGAGCGCTGCTGCTGGCGCTGATCGCGGTCGCGCTGAACCTCGCCACGATCGCGGTCGCACTCGGGGCGCTCGAGCTGCTCACCGAGCAGCACGTGCTCGCCGGCCCCGGCTACATCGACGCGGCCTCCGGAGCGGGGATCCTCGCGATCATGTTCGTGCTGTCGATCGACTACGAGGTGTTCCTGCTCACGCGCATACGCGAGCAGTGGCTCGCCACCCACGACGCCGAGGACGCGATCCGCTACGGCCTGCGCCACACCGCGGGCGTGATCACCGGCTCGGCGGCGATCATGACCGCCGTGTTCCTCGCGTTCGCCGGAGCGAGCGTCATCCCGCTGCGCCAGTTCGGCGCGGGGCTCACGATCGCTGTGGCACTCGATGCGACGATCGTCAGGCTCGTGCTGCTGCCCGCGATCATGCGGGCCGTCGGACCCCGCATATGGTGGATGCCGCATTGGCTCGGGCACAGGCTCCCGGTCATGGACTGAGCGCAGCGCGATGGGTGTGCGGAGGTCGTCTCCTGAGGCCTGGGACGCCGGCGCTTGAGCGGCTCGTGTGCTCTGCGTCGCGCGCTCTGGCGGCTACCCTCGCGCGGAGGGCCGGCGCACGACCGGCGGAGGTCCGGTCCGCTCACCGTGTCGGGGACGCTGGGCTGCGATCGCGCTCGATCGCTCGCTTCAGCCCGGCGGGCGGCTGCTCGGCCAGACGTGTGTGTAGCTGTGCGACCACCGGTCCCCGGGCGAGCATGGACAGGATGCGGCCCGGGTCGAACTCGGTCTGAAATCCGGCCCGAGTGAGTCCGTCGCCGAGGTCCTCGAAGGTCCAGGTCACCGTGAGGTCGCGCAGGTCACCGGATTCCCTGCTCATGTGAACGACGCGCGGCTCCTCGTAGCTCAAGCGCAGGATCACCTCGACCCCGACGACGAGAGCGTCGACCTTCGCCCGTACGAGGGAGGTCCGCCCGTCGGCGTCACGGTCGAGGACCTCGACCGCCGTTATTGCATGATGCCACTGCGGTGTGCGCGGCGTGTCGCACACGAGCTCGAAGCACACGGCGGCGGGCGCCGCGACGTCGACAGAGGACGACCCCGAGAATCGGCTCACCTGCACGGCCTCGGACGGCCGGCGGTGGCGGTTGCGCCACGGAACGATCGCTCGGTGGCCAGCTGCGCGGCGATGCTTGCGTCAGGGCGCGGCAGGGACCTGGACGGTGTGATGCGCGGGCTCGCTGTGATGTTGGCGTTCTCGGTGAGCATGGACCGCGCCGCTGGGTCGACGCACGGGAACTCTATCGACAACGCAAGCGTTTACTTGCTGGCGTCGCGCCGATGCGGGCTGCGTGTGCCTGCGGGGTCGGCGTGGCCGGCGTCCAATCAGTTGGCCGGGCCCTACGATTGCCTCCTACGGGCGCCCTGCGGCCCGGGGCGCCTGCTGCTACCGCGTCTCGTGGCGCACGGTGTGCTCGACCTGCTCGCCGAGGGGGGTCAGGTGCCAGCCGTTCGGTGCCCAGCTGGTCCTGTCCGAGCCGTTTCGGATCAACGCGGCGCTCTCGAGCCTTGAGAGCAGCCGCGAGATCTGCCCGGCGTCGCTGATGCCGGCGGCATCACCGACGCTACGGTTGGTGGCCCCGGGGTTCTGGGAGATCGCGGTGAGGACCCCCAGCGTGCGGTAGGTGATGCGCATCGGGATGGACGCAAGCAGGCCGTTGGTGCTCGGAGCGTGCTGTGCGGCGTTGGGCGTACCGTCGACGGCGGCGGGGTCGAGCGTCTCAGCCGGTGCGCTCGTGCCCAGGTATGAGTGGGTGATGACGCTCATCAGCGGGTCGACGAGGCTCGTCAGGGATGCCGGCTCGGGGTGTGCCAGGCGGCGCTGGATCGCGGCGATCGCCCCCTCGACCACCACCTCGTTGGTCAGGTCGGGCGGAGCGGAGGTGCTTGTCGCTTCGATCCGTCCTGCGTCGATGATCACCCGCAGGATCTCGGTCACGCGGGCGCGCCGCTCCTGCACCGCGGCACCTGCGCGCGGCGCCTCGAGGAACACGAGCGTGGCGGTCGCGGGCTCATTGTCGAGACGCGCGAGCAGCGCCCACAGCGCGCCACGCACACGGTCGACCCAGCGGCCCTCGCGGTGGTAGGCGGGAGCGACCGCGTCCTTGAGGTCGGACAGGCACTGTTCGAAGGTCGCGAGGAAGCAGTCCTCGCAGTCGTCGAAGTGCTCGTAGAAGGTCTTGCTCGAGACACGGGCGCGTTTGACGATCGCCGTGACCGATACCCCCGCGTACCCGTTCTCCGCGATCAGGTCGAGCATCGCTCTGGTGATTCGGGCGCTCGTGACGCGGGCGCCGCTGAGGCTGCCGGGACGCCGGGGCGCATTCGCGCGTCGCGCTGGGCTGACTGTGGTTTGCTGGGCTGGTGGCATGGGCGCTTGTCGGGCTGGTGGGTGGCGCTCGCAGGCGAGGATCGGGGGACCGGTCACCGCGCAGCGAACGCCGGTTCGCTTCTGGGCGTGATGATAAACGTTCTCGTAGGGTTTTCCAAGAAGAATGCCGAAAGGTCAAACTTCGCGCGGTGATCGGCTTGTGAAGCCATTGTGTACGGGGCTCGCGCCTGGAGCCGGAAGAGGGAAGCGGACAGCTGCCGGAGAATCCTGAAACGTTGCCGTCGGCACAAACCCGGCGGCGAGCCAGCCGCCAGCGCGGGGGGTCCTCCACGAACCTGCGTTCGCGCGCCTCCCCGATCACCCCTCCCCCATGTCTCCGGCGGGCCGACCGAGCCTAAGGGTGGCGGCGGTCGGTCAGACGATGCTCGAGGAACGCGCCGAGGACGGCCATGAGGGAGTCGGGACTCACGGAGGTGGAGGTCGTGGGCCGGCGGTGGTAGCTGACGGCGAGACGTGCGAGCGTTTCGCTCAGCAGGTCGGCGTCCTTCGCCTCGATCGACGGCCAGGTGTTGAGGATCAGGGCGGCGAGCCGGCTGATGGCATCCTCGAGGGCAGCGGCGCCACCGAGCGGAGGCGAGACCGGTTGCTCGGCGCGGGGGCCGAGGATCAACGCGGCGAGCAGCGGGCGCTCCGAGGCGGCGGTGAGCACCTCGAACGCCGAGCGCAACGCGTCGGGCGGTGACGCTCGGTTCTCGGCGAGCACTCGCCCGACGGTGTCGGTGACGCGCCACGTCTCCCGCGCGGCGAGCGCGCGGGAGAGCGCCGAGCGCGAGCCGAACCGTCTGTAGATCACGCCGCGGTTGACACCTGCGAGCGTGGCGACGTCCGCCATCCGGATGTCAGACCAGGGACGGGTCCGGATCATCTCGCAGGCGGCGTCGAGCAGAGCTTCGCGCTCTGAGCTTCGCTGCCCGCCGGCGCGGCGGCCCCACGGCGTGGCGGCGAGGGGGGTGTCGCTCATCTCGCCCCGACGGTGGCGCAGACGGCCAGTACGCTCACCATGGCCTGCCGGGCGGCTCAGCCGAGGCGCGAGCGCAGCAGCGCCCTCGCGCCCTGGCGGGGGATCATCGTCACGTTGCGGTGCTGGGCGTGCTCGGGCTCGGGGCGCTCGGCGGACAGATCGAGCCGCCGGGCCATCGTCGAGAGCACGACCCGCTGCTCGGCCATCGCGAGGGTCGCGCCGAGGCAGCGGCGGGTGCCGCCGCCGAACGGGATCCACTCATACGTGCCGGGCCTGGCGTCGATCCATCGCTCGGGGCGGAACGCGAACGGGTCCGGGTAGAGGTCCTCGCGGTGGTGCAGCAGCAGGACGCTGATGCTGATCGCGCTGCCGGCGGGCAGCACGTACTCCCCGAGCCGCCACGGTACGGCGACGCGCCGTCCGATGATCGGGATCACGGGACGGTTTCGCATGCCCTCGATGATCGTCGCCTCGACCCGCTCCTCGGCCTGCTCGCCCGATCGCACCGCACGGAGGAGCGCCTCGTGCGCGTCGGGTGTGCGCAGCAGCCGCTCCCATGTCCACGCGAGCGAGTTGGCGGTCGTCTCGAAGCCCGCGAGCAGCAGCGTCACGAGCTCGTCGCGCAGCTCGCTGTCTGAGAGGCCCTCGCCGTCCTCGGCGCCCGCGGAGAGGAGCAGCGACAGGATGTCCTCGCGCTCGGCCAGGTCCTCGGCCCTGCGACGCGCGTCGATCACCGCGTATGTCGCGCGGTCCAGGATCCCAAGGCCCGTCTTCATGAGCCCGATCGGCTCCGCACGTCCCGTGTTCAGCAGTTCTCCGAGGGTCGCGACCCATGAGGTGGAGGCGGCGGTCAGGTGTTTGATCGCCGCGCGCAGCCTGGCCTCGGGGCTCCCGGCCGGCGGGCGGCCCTCGATCCCGAAGATGCCGGACATGATCACCTCCAGGGTGATCGCCTGCATGCGCGGCGCGAGCGCGAACGGCTCGTTCAGCGCCCACTTGTCGATCTCGCGTTCTGTGACCTCGGCGATCATCTGCGTGTAGCGCTCGATCGCCTCGCCGTGGAAAGCAGGGAGCAGCAGGCGCCGCTGGCGCAGGTGGCTCTCGCCGTTGGCGGTGAGCACAGATCCGGGGCCGACGATCGGGCGCAACGGCGACTCGGCGGTGAGGGTGGGGACATGCTCGGGCTTCGCGGTGAACAGGGCCTTGGCGTGCTCGGGGTGGCAGCTGACGATCGCGCCGCCGGCGATGCCCGCCCGCATCTCGAACACTTCGCCGAGCTCGCGGCGGGCGTGGAAGACGAACTCGATCTGCCGGTGGCTGAAGCGGAGCATCTGCAGCGCGCGGGGAAGGCGCACCCCCGGCGGGCGGCGCATCGGGTCGGCCGCCTCGGCGGGGCCGGCGGGCGAGCTCTCGGGCCGGGTCATGAACATGGCTGCGGGTTCTCCTGGCCGTCGGGGGCGGGCGGATCCGGGCGGGCTCCGCGGGGGATGTGACTGGTAGGATCGGCCCCAGACTCTAGCGTGTGTGTCAACGTTTATTTTGCCCGGGCCGGAGCACTGTTCAGCGCCGGGATGACCGCGGGGCTCCTGCGCTCGCGCGTGTGGATCGCACTCCAGCAGCCGTCGCCCTCCCATGCCGGAGGGGGCGAGCAGTGGGAGGCGTGCAGCGGTCCCCACGTGAGGGATACGCTCGACTTGGCGGTCCGTGCGCTGGCCGTGGGCCCCGGGCTGCTCGGCGATCGCGTGCGCGCTGCGGGCTCGATCCTCTCGGGAGGCCTGTCGCGGACGGATTTCCTGGACGAGGAGGATCTCGCCATGTTCGACCGGATCCTGCTCGGCTTGCTCGAGCTCGACCTGCTCGGGAAGGAGGCCGGTGGGACGGCGGCCGCCGAGGTTCAGCGGGTACTCGCGAGCGACATCGTCGACCTGCGACGGGCTGGCCGGACGCGCGCTGCACGAGCTGCGGGTGAGCGCCGGGCTCCCCGCTCCGCCGCTGGGCTGAGCGCTACGTGTGGGGCCCGTGGCCGGCCAGGCGGGACCGTACCCGGGCCTGCAGCAGCGCGATGGTCGCCTGCGCCACGGTGCAGCTGTCGAGCGAATGCGGCCGTGGGTTCACGTCGGCGAGTCGCCTATACGGCCGCGCGCCCGTCGATGCCCCATGGAGCCTCTTCCCAGCCGGGCAGGCTGCGAAGGAGCCGCTCGGCCAGGGCACGGCAGAACGCGTGCGCCTCGCTCGACTCCCAGGAGTCATGCTCGCAGGACTGGTATTCGTAGTTGGCAATCTGCTTGGCGATCACGACGGTGGCCGCGGGCGGAGGGATGACCCGCGCCATTCCATGGGCGATCAGGCGAGTCTCGCTGCGCAGGTAGGGCTCCCAGACGTAGGGGCCCATGTAGTACGCGTCCCTGGGCCCGGGGAGGCCGCCCTCATCCGGGCTCGTGTCGGGGTAGCGGCTGTGGACGCTCGCCACGCGCTCATCGAGCAGACGCTGGCCGAGCACGGAGGGACCGACGAGCTCGATCGAGGTGAAACCGGGGATCGCGGCGGGTCGCTCATCACCGATGTCCGCTCGCGGGTCGAGACGGTGCCAGCGATCATCGTGGTACCAGCTGAAGTTCGGTTCGGGCTCGCTGCTCCATCCGACGCCGTCGCAGGGGCCGGCCAGCGCTGCCTGCACCAGGAAGTCGATTTGAGCCCTGCTGACGACGTAGGCGCTCATCGGGGCTGGCCCTCGCTCGCGGGGACACCGGCGAGTGACGGGCGCTCGGCCACCGGTTCGGAGGAGTCCTCCCCTCGCACGGTCTCTTCGATGCGCCGGGCGATCCGGTCGATCGTCTCGGCGTAGGTGCGGATCGCGTCGAGGTCGTCGCTCTCGCCCCAGCCCGCGACATACGGGACGCTCGAAGCGGAGACGTCGAGGCCGACCGAGCCGCAGACGATGAAGGTGACGGTGTCGACGAGGACCTCGGCGTCGCGACGGCCGTACTGCTCGTAGTCGACGCCGAGAGCGTGCGCGATCTCATGGACGAGCAGCCTGATCTGAGCGTTCTCAGAGACGCTCGCATTCACGACGATCTCGCGCAGCGTGCTGTCGCACCATCCGTCAGCCGAGCCGTCGAGGGCGCGAACAGATACTGAGAAGCCAAGCTCCGCCGCAAGCTCCTGAAGCGGTAGAAAGAGGTGTGCGTGGGTCGAGCCCTCGATCGGCTCGGACGGCGGTGCGAGCGGCAGCGGATCGGTACCGGGGAGCGGGTCCGTCTGGGAGACGTCGAACACCGGCACGGCACGGAAGCGCAGATGGCGCGCCTCAGTTTCCTCGCCCGGGTGTGCCTCGGCGGTGGGCTCGTCCTTGCGCGCTCGTACGCTCATTGGCGCGAGGATCCGAATCGACTTCTCGCCCTTGCGCACACAACGGTCGAGCTCGAGAAACGCACGAAAGCCCGCGACGTATGTCGCGTCCGGACTTTGCATGGCGATCAGCAGCTGGTTACCGAACGAATACCGCGCCAGCCCATTCGTGGAGCGGACACGCACCCATCGCCTCCAGCCCTCGGTGCTCAGGAGCTCACGGGCGGCCTGCTCGAGCCGGTCGCGGTCGGCTGCGCGACGGTGGGCTCGCTCTGTCTCGGTCAGTTGGGTTCCCATGGTCAGCGTCCTTTCGCTTTCGCGGCCCCGTGAGAGGAGGGACCGATCCCCGCGCCCGACGCACTCCTTCGGCGTGCGAAACTCGGGACGGCGGTCGGCCCCTCCCGGCGCGGGAGCTAGTCCTCGGTCGCCTGCACCGCGTTCTCGCGCTCGCTCGCTTCGGTCTCTCCGCGGACGGCGGCGTCCGGCTCATGCGAGGCGGGTGCGCTGAGCTCCGCGAGGCCTTTGGCGTACACGCGTGCCTCTCGGTCCAGAGCTCGGCGGAGCTGGACGTGGGACGCCGGCAGCACCTGCTTCGTCACCCGCTCGAACGCCTTGCGCGCTATGTCCTTGCGCGAGGAGGGGAGCACGGGCCCGCGGCGCTTGCTCGCCGGGAGCACCAGGTCGGTCGCGTAAGCCTGGGCGGCGAACACGACGAGCACGCGGCCGTAGAGCTCGCCCGCGGTCCTGGCGCCCTCGACGAACTTCCACAGCCACGCGGCGGCGTCCTCGATCTCGCCGTAGGTGACCTTCGTCCTGCCGGGCTCCCCGCTCTTCAGCGTCGGCGTGGTTGTCTCGCGGTGCTGATCGAACACGAGCCGGATGCCGTTCGCGGCGATCGTCGCGACGGTGTGATCGCCCGTGCCGAGGTAGCCACGCTGATCCGGCCCCAGCAGGCCGTAGGCGAAGAACCGCGCGACATCCATGTCGGACGGGTCGACGGTCGCGAGCCTCTGCAGCAGCGCGGCGCCGAGGTCGAGGTTCGTGCCGTGGGCCTGGGCCGTCAGCCGGCGAACCGTCGCGCGATGCTCGGAATCGAGCTTCTGCCGCGGCGTGGGCTCGTCCTTGCCCTGCGACCGCCGCGAAGCGCGGTCGGAGACGTCGGCCTGCCTGGCGGCGCGCAGCTCCTCGAGCGTACGCTCGATCGCGTGCTTGGCCAGCTCGCGGAAGAACGGCTTGTCGGTGATGATCGGCGTGCCGTGGTCGAACTCGATCAGAACTCCCGCGGCCCGCGCCTGGTCGACTTCCGCTTCTGCGAATCGGACAGCCGGCGGCGCATAGGCGTGCCGATCGATCTGCCGGTGGAGGGCCTCGGCCTCCGCGTAGACGGCGTCGGTCTTCCTGCCGAGACGCAGCTCGCCGATCTGGGAGCTGTCGAGCCTGTTGAGATATGCGGCGAAGGTCTTGGTGTGACCTTCGCGCAGCGCATGACCGAGCGCCCATCCCGGATCACTGGCGAGCTGGCCGCCACTGAGCTCGCCGTTGGCGACCGGGACCACCGCGGCTTCGCAGAGCTCCGGCGAGACGGCGTTGATGGTCTCGAGCACGCCCACGGCGCTCACGGGGATCTCGCCGGTGCCGAGCAGGCGCTGCGCGTCCTCCGGTAGCTCGAGGATCTTCGCTCTCGCGCTCACGAGGCTGCGGCTCAAGCCGAGGACTGTCGCCGCGCCGTCGAGTGTGTAGCCCTCGTCGAGCATGTTCTTGACGGCGTGCGCCTCCTCCAGCGGCGAGAGCTGCTTGCGCACCACGTTCTCGGCGGCGGTGTCGGCGCTCGTGCCCTCGTGCTCGCGGAGCGTCACCTCGACCTCGGTCAGGCCGAGGCTGCGGCACGCGGCGTAGCGGTGGTGGCCCGCGACGAGTATGAAACGCACGCCGTCCGGGCGAACGACGAGCGGGACGATCAGGCCGCGGAGCGCGATCGAGGCGGCGAGCGCCTCAACGTGTGTGGGATCCAGCTCCCTCGTGTTCTCGCCGACGTCGATCAGATCGAGCGAGGCGGTCCTTCCTGCTGCGGCAACGGTGCTCATCAGAGAGCCTCTCTTTCGTGGCGGGCCCGCGGCAGCGGACCCACCTTTGATGTGAATCCCGCCCGGTGCGGGACCGATCCCCTCATCCCGCGCACGCCGCAGGCGTGCCAAGATCGGGATGGGGTCGGCCCGCTGCGGCGCTCCCCTCCCGGCCCCTCACTCACAGTTCGACCTCGCGCGGACTGACACGCAGGCCCTCACGCGCGATCAGGGCGAGGGTGCTCGTATGCACCCACGGTGTCGGCGTTGACTTGCCGCTCTCCGGCAGGCGGCCGATGCGCCTGGCGAGCCAGCTCGTCTCACCGCTGACGTTTCCGCGGGGGTCGCGTTTCGTGCGCCCGCAGCGCAACGCGATCTCGCTCATCGACATGCCCGACGCCAGGGCGTGCTCAACCGCTTCCCGCAGGCCACGGTTGAGAACGATCGCGCTGGAGTCCATTCGCTGGAGCTCCGCTCGGAGCGTCGACGTCGAGACGGCGCCACCGAGCGGATGGGCGTCTATTGCGCTGCGGGTCATCGCGATCGCAGGCTGGTAGTGCTCGAGCGCGCCGATCACGTCCCTCAACGTGACGGGACGATGCGGCCCTCGCGGGCGCTCGGTGACCTGCACCCAGCGGAGTTGAGGGAACCTGCCGGGGTTCGCGGTGACCCGGAGGTGGAAGCGACCCAGATCTTCTGCGATCTCAGGGTCGGAGCTCGACTTGCGCGTCCCGTCTGGCGAGCGGGAGACGGCTGCTGAGCCTTCGAGATCCGCGACCGTGAGTGCTCGGCATCGGCCGCGGCGAGTGTCGGCCATGTAGATATCGGCGACGAGCTGCGCGTTACCCGGCGGCTCCTCCGCTGCGATGCGCGCCAGCACCCGGGGATCGGCGCACGAGGGCGCCTCACAGTCGAGAACGAGAACGCTCTCGTCGCGGATCGCGACGGCCACGATGCGGCGTTCTCTCGGCGGGTCATCGGTCCGGTAGCTGCCGAGAGTCGCCTGCGTCGTTGTTGCGAGCATGGAAGCGACGCTCGTCTGGGGCTCCGGGGGAGCAGCGACGGGCGGACTCTCACGGAGCGGAGGTCGCCTTCGCCTCGCGACCGGATGGCGGGGCCGCTCGATCCGAGGCGTAGGTGAAGCGGTGGCGCTAGACATCTGCGCCCACCCGGAGAAGCTGGCCGACCGCGCCGCTCGCCATCGGCACGCTGTCCAGGTCCGCGGCCTGCCTCAGGTAGTCCGCGATCAGCGCAGGGCAGCCGTCCTGCTCAAGCTGCTCCTCCACGACATACGAGCGTCCAGGCCCCACCGGGCGGTCGACGATTCGCAGCGACCCTCCGTGCGGTTGGGCGTGCAGGACCCGTTCGCCCGTTGAGATCGAGTAGCGAGCAAGCTGGGAGCCCGCCCGCGCCGCGTCATCGCCGCGGGCGGCGGACCGTGAAGGCCGTACAGTCCCTCCGCGCCATCTCGCGGAGGACCCGAAGCCGGTCACCTCATCCGGGTTGACCGCCGTCGCATAGGGCTGTGTGGCGTCGTCGTAATCGTGTGTGTGCTCGATCGGCCTTGCGCTGTCGAGTCCTCGGAGCCTGCCGATCTCACGACTTGCCTCGGCACGTGTCGCGGGGGACACGAACGTCGTCGCGGTCCGGGCGGCGAGGACCCGCAGATAGCGCAACTGTCGCTCCGTCGGAGTTGCTGGGTTTGGGGTGCTCATGTCGTTCTCCTCGTGTCGGGGTTGGGCATGCCCCGGCCAGAGCAGGCCGATGAGGCGTGTCAAGCCCTGTCCCGACAGGGATCGCCGCAGGCGACGCGCAGCGATGGGCTTGACTCGCCGGGGAACGTCGGGCTGCTGGCCTTCAGGGGCACGCCCAACCCCGACGGATGAGGGGCTCGGATCGCGTTCGGGCGTGCTCACGGCCGCACAGCTCTCTCTCGAGCGTCGAGCTCGGCGTGCGCGAAGCGCTCGGTCAGCCGCCTGCGAAGCTCACGGAACCCGGCGCCTCTGGGCGGTATCCCCCACAGGTGCGCGGCGAAGTCGAAGATCGTCCCGCCCCGCCTGCAGCCCGAGCCGAAGCAGTAGAAGCCGCCGTCGGGGTAAAGCTGCAGGCTCGGCTGAGCGTCGGGATGAAACGGGCAGCGCACCTTTCCCTCCCGGTTCGGGATGCACCCCGCGAGGACACGCGCATACTCGGCGGCGGGGATCGCGAGCAGAGCCCGGTCCACGGGCGAGCGTGGGAGCCTGCGGTCTGAGGCACGTGCCGCCGGGACTGAAGGGCCCTGGTCGGGTGCGAGCTCCTTCAGCAGGGCGTCCAGGGTGACGGTGAGACCCGGGCGGCAGGCGAGGATCTCGACCCGGCGCGGCGGGTCATGCTTGTGGTTCAGCGTGCCGGGGGGACGAAGGATCCGGGCCGCGTCCGTGGACGCCGGGTCGCCTCCCAGCGCGAGCGCCAGGCGACGGTTTGCGCTCTCCAGTGCAGCGACGTCGCAACCGCAACGGAGACGCCAGTAGAGCTGCAGGTGCCCCGGTGAGCCGGACGCCACCGCGATCGAGGGCGGATGCGCGAAGGCGAGCAGCCTCAGCGCCGTCTGTGGGTCATCGGACTCGACCCACAGCACCTCGGCCGCGCTGATAGCGGACCGGCCGCCCCGGGTGTCGGTGTCCCGTGGAGCGACACCGACGTACACTTCGTTCCGTGTGGCCAGATGCTCGATCGTGTGCTGTGCGTCGGAGAGGGCTGCGAGCGGGAAGAATCTTCGTCGCATCGGGCCGGCCGGACGGCGCCAGCGCAGGTCGAAGTACCGGCTCTCGCCACACGTGCCGGCGATCATCCGGAGATAGGTCAGCTGCTGTTGACGGTTGGACTGCGTGCTCATCGGTGCTCCTCGGGTGGCGATGCGCCGCCCGTCCTGCCCCGCGACGGGACAGGACGGACTCGACGCCTCTATGCGGTGACCGGCTGCCTGCGCGAGCGCGCCGGCTCGGGCGGCTCGGCCAGGTTTCGCGGCGGCGCGAGGAACTCCACGTCGCCGTTGACCTGGTAGTCGGTGCGCTTCTGCCCCGGCTCGATCTCCCACTGGCGGAACTCGAGCCGGCCGTTGACGCCGACCAGCCAGCCCTTCGCGAGGATCTCAGCGGCGGCCTCGCCGGGCTTGCCGAACACGTTGACCGTGATGAAGCCCGGCTCACCTGCGCGGCCCATACCGTCGACCGCCACGCGCAGCTCGCACACCGCCGTACCGGACGGCAGCTCGCGCAGCTCAGGGTCGCGGGTGAGGTTTCCGGTACACGAGTAGCTGTTGATGCTCATTGGGCACTCCTTTGATCGCTGGTGGCGCTCGGTGGCGCCCGGTACGACGCCGCCCGCACGGGTGCCGGCCCCCGACTCGCGCGGCGGGGAGACACCGCGTGAAGGGAACGGCACCGCGCACGGGGCGGCGTCGAGAATCGGGCAGACGCCGAGATGCCACGGACGCACGGGGACCGCGATTGAAGCCGGCCCGGCCACGCGACCCTGCCGTGGCGTTGACCCGTATGCGACTGCGACCCGTGGACATTTCCTCGCCTGCTCTTCCTATGACCGCGAGGAGGACCCCCGCAGCTATCGGTGAAAGACCGCGAGGCGGCCGACGCGGCCAACGAGTGCGATGCATCCCCGCCTCGACAGGCGTTGGCCGCAGCCGGACGGTTGCGGTCTTAGACAGAGATGCGGGTCAATTCGCTCGGGACGCGCCCGGCCGTTCGCCTGACACTGAGCTGCGCGGCGCTGCTCATCGGCGCAGGGCTCCTGACGGGGCGGCTCGCGCGTGTCTGGACACAGGCGGCGTGCCTGGCATCCCTGCGAGCGCCGATGCGCCTCAGCGACCACGATGCCGCGCTCGCGACATGGCGACTCATCACCCACGGCTGGTGGGCGAGGCCCGCAGCGGCATTCCCGACTGCGCTGGAGCGCTCGAGCGCGCCGTCGGTCTGGGGGTATTTGGCCGTGGCCGCGGCAGCGCTGCTCCTCGCGCTGCGCACAGGCTGGGCGCTGCGGAGCTGGATCGCGGCGCGTCAGGCCGGGTCCCCGCTCGGTGAGGACCGCGCGCTCGGGCGCCAGGCGCTGCAGCGCGGATGGGTGCGTCAGCGGACATGGGCTCGAGCCGGCGACCTGCGGCGACTGTGGGTGCCCTCGGCGGTCGGCGGCAGGCCGTACCTCGGCGTGATCGGGAGCCGACCGCGGAGGCTCCTCGCGGCCGAGGTCGAGGTGCAGCCGATGGTCATCGCGCCGCCACGCGCAGGGAAGTCGAGCGGGTTCGTCGTGCCGTGGCTGTTCGACCACGACGGGCCGGCGCTCGTCCTCTCGACCAAGCGTGACGTCTACGAGGCCACCCAGGCTCACCGGCGCCGCATCGGGCGGGTCTGGGTCTATGACCCGTTCGGGGATCCGGCGAGCGCCGCCTTCACGCCGCTGATCCCCGCCCGCACATGGTCGGGCGCGATCCGTGCGGGAGAGGCGCTCGCGTCCGCCGCGCATCCCGACCAGGCGAACGCCGCGAACGAGTTCTGGGACAAGGAGGCCGCGAGCATGCTCGCGCCGCTGCTTCACGCCTGCACGCTCGCAGGGTCGGACATGGGCGAGCTGGTGCGCTGGCTCGACGCACGCGACTTCGGCGAGGCGACCGCACTGTTGAAGAGCGCGGGCGCATCGGCCGCGGCGGACCAGCTCGAGGGAGTCGGCCGGCGTGACGAGCGCAACCGCGAGACGACGGTGATGAGCGCGCTGAACCTGCTGCGCGCCTACCGGCACCCGCAGCTGAACGTCACGGGCGCGCCGAAGATCACGCCTGGAGAGTTCCTCGACGGCGGAGCGAACACGATCTACGTCGTGGCCGCGGGGCACGACCAGGAGATCCTGCGGCCCGTGATCCTCGCCCTGCTCGCCGCGACGTATGAGACGGCCGTCGAGCGGGCACGGCGCAACGGCCCGCTCGATCCCCGGCTCTATCTGCTGATGGACGAGGCCGCGAACATCGCGCCGGTGCGCAACCTCGCCTCGTGGCTGTCGCAATGCGGCGACCACGGGATCCTGATCGCGACGATCTGGCAGTCGATCGCCCAGATCGACCACCGCTACGGACGGGCGGCGCGGGACGCGATCTGCGCGGCCTCCACCGCGCAGATCTTCATCCCGCCGCTCGCGGAGCCCACGAGCGCCGGGTATCTGTCGGAGCTGCTCGGGGAGGAGCCGGTCGCGAACGCCTCCGGTGGCGGATCGCACGAGACGCTCGCCGTGTCCCACCAGAAGGCCGGGCCCGCGCCCTGGCTCAGGCAGATCGGCCGTGGTCGCGCGATCCTCGTCTACCGCGACCTCCCGCCCGCGGTCGTCAGAGCGCCCGGCTGGTTCGAGGACCCGCGACTCGCACACCACGTGGGCGACCGAACGCGCTGAGAGCGGACAGGTCGCGAAATCCGTTGGCCGCCGACGGAGGTTCGCGCACAGAAACATGCGATGAGCGGCACAGCACAGGCGAGGACGCGAGGGCCGAGCGCGCAGAGCGGTGCGCGGCGAGGGCCGACGCGGCTCGTGGTCGGCGATCACGTGGGGCAGCCCGCGGGCGAGGCCGCGCAGGCCGTCCGCCGCGCCGGGATGCGGCCGGCCCTGGACCGGTCGTTCGGGTACAACGCGGCCGAGACCGGCCTCGTGGTCGAGCAGGACCCGGCCGCGGGAACCGAGGTCGCCCGCAATGCGATGGTCACGCTGTACGTCGCGGCGCCCGCACCGGGACCGACGACACACGGCCGCGCCGAGGCCGGCCCGGGCGAGCAGGATGTCGAACATCGCGACGCGAGCAGCGACGACACAGCGGCGGCGCTCCTGCCCGAGGATTCCTCCGAGCGGTCACGTCCGCGTCGAGTCGTCATGCCCCAGGCGACTGAGGCCGACGTCGCGGAGGACCTCGTCACAGCAGGCGGCGACGCTGAGCAGGCGACCGAGGTGGACGATCGCCCGCCCTCAGTCCTCGACGATCCGTTCACTCACGACGCCGGGGGCGCGGCGAGGTTCCGCCAGGTCTATCCCCGCAGGCCGGTGGCGCTCACGCTGCGTGGCGCGCGGATGTGGCTGTGGCGACACCGGTTCGCAACACTCGGCGCCTTCCTGCTGGCCGCGGTCATAGCCGGGCACACGACGTCCAGCCGCCCGGCCCGGCGCGCGGGGATCGGCCGCGAAGCGCCGCTGGCCGCGGTCATGGCGACACCCGCGAGGACGCCGCGGCACGAGCGCCGACGCGCGGTCGTCTCACGGACCGTGCCGTCCCGCAGAGGCCCGCGTCAGCACTCCGCCGCCGTGCGGCCGGGCCGTGCGCGCGCGGCCGCGGCCGCGGTTCCCGACTCGGCGCCCGCGAGCGCCCCGTCGAGCAATGAGACGACGTCCGAGGCCGCCGGAGGCCCGTTCTCGCCATGACAACCAACACCACGAGCAGGAGGTCACGACCATGACCGCACGGAGAGGAATAAAGCCCTCACGGGGCGAGGACCGCCGAGCACGGCGGTGGCTGCCGGCGGTCGCGATCGGGCTGGCGGCACTCGCTCTCGCGATCACCCCGCATGTGCAGATGCACGCGCTGAACGCGGCGGGCGCCTTCAAAGGGGAAGCGATCGGCGGCATCGCGAACTTCGTCGACAAGCTGAAGGGCAACCTCGTCTGGCTCGGAGGCACGGCGATGGGGCTGGTGGTCGCGGTCGTCGGGATCATGTTCATGGCCGGGCACTCCCGAGCACACGACATCGCGATCCGCACGATCGCCGGGCTTGCGATCCTCGCGTCGATCAGCGGGATCGTCGCGTAGATGTCGCTGCGGATCTCCAGGCGTCGGGCAGCCGCACTTCTGGCCGTGGCCGTCGCGGCCGAGCTGGTCCTCGCGCCCGCGGCCTCCGCGTTCGACGGCAAACCGCCTGTCCCCTTCGCACTGTTCGGGATCCCGTCGCTTCACAGCATCATCCAGGCGATTGCGAACGGGTTCTTCAGCGCGCTCGCCAGCGCGCTGGTGCCCAGCTGGCTCAAGCACGGGACCGTCGCGACGATCCAGCATCTCGTCGCGCTACCCGACCCCGCCACCTGGCCGCACGTCGGACGGCTGCAGAGCGACACGACCTTCCTCGGCGCGATGCTGCTCCCGGTCACGCTCACGATCGGCGCGGTGCGCTACTGGGCCGTCGGGCTGACCGGCGCCGCGCACCCCGCGACCGCGATCACGCGCAGCGTCACCGTCACCGGGGTGCTCGTCGTCTACCGGTGGGGTATCGAGGAGGCCGTGGCGGGCACGAACACGCTTACCCACGGGATCCTCGAACTGCCGGCCGTCGGCGGCGGGCTGCAACGGATCATCGGGGTGCTGTTCGGCGGCGCGCTCCTGACCGGCGGAGGCGGCGTGTTCGGCGCGTTCCTCGTGATCGTCGGCGTCGTATTCGCCGCCGGGCTGTTCGCGGCCCAGGTGCTGATGACCGTGGTGCTCGCGGTGCTAATCGTGGCCGGGCCGCCGTTGATCGCGATCTCCGCGATCCCGGAGCTCTCGCACCTCGCGCGGAGCTGGGGGTACGCCGTCCTCGCCGTCTCGCTGGTGCCGGTCGGCTGGACGATCCTGTTCGCGACAGCGGGCGCGCTGTGCCTGGACGCGACGAGCTTCACGGGCGCCAGCGGCGGGCTCCCAGGGCATGTCGCGGCGGCGTTCGGCGGGCTGATCACGTTCGTGATCGCGGTGCGGCTGCCGCTGATGGCCGCCGGTCAGCTGCGCCACATCTTCCAGGGCCCCACGGGCGGACATGCCGGCGGCGCGAGCGCGAGCCGTGCGCCCGGAGTCGAGCGGGTGCGCTCGGCCCACGCTCGGCTGCGGGCCGTCGGACTGCAGGGCATCCCCTCCGTCGGGCGGAGCGTCGGGCGGGCGGCTGGAGCCCTCGGTGCGCCCTCCGGGGGTCTCGTGGGTGCCACCGGGCGGCGGGCCGCGAGCACCTACCGGCGCGCCGGGTCGTCGAACGGTGGGCCGGGCGTCGCCGCGGCGCCCGGGAAACGCCAGGCGGGCGCACCGGGCCGGATCGCGCGAGCGCGGAGGATTCTCACGGACGCCCCGCGAGACGCCGCAGCGGCCGTCGCCGCGAGCTCCCGCCGGCCCCGGGCCAGCAACGTGCGCGGGCCAGGCGGCGGCAGCGGTTCGAGTACAGCTCGCCCGGAGCCCGCCGCCCGGCGCGAGCAGCGCGGCGCGGGTCCCCGTAACGCGGGCGCCGTCACGGCGTCGCGGACGCGACGCGCACCGGCCGGCGGCGGCACCCGAGCGCCGAAGGGACCTCGCCCGGTGAGGACAGCGGCGGCTTCCCCCTCGCCAGGAGCGCCCAGGGCAGACCGGTGGGCGGCTCCGAGACCTCCCGACGCTCCGCCTGCGCCGACACCGATAGCCCGCGAACGCAGAGATGGCGACGGCGGCGGATCCCCAGCGTCCACACGGCCTGGGACCCCTGCAGCGAACGCGGGCAGGAGACGGCAGCCGATACCGCGTGGAGCCTCACGCCCTGCGACATCCGTGTCGGAGCCCGCGCAGCCCGTCACACCCCGGCCTGCGCCCCGACCAAAGGGCCGGCGGAAGGGCCGGACGTGATCCACTCCACCTTCCGTTCCCTGGACGACGCGCCGAAGCTCGTCGGCTTCACAATCCGACAGTGGGCGGCGCTGATCGCCGCCGGGTGCGCCGTGCTCGCGATCGTCGAGGCGACCGGCCTTCATGCGAAGGCCGCGCTCACGCTGCTGACATTCACGGTCGGGCTGCCGGCGGCGCTCACCTACGTCTCGGAGGGCGGCGGGCTGCGCCTCGGTGGGCTGCTGGCAGACATCTGCCGCTGGCGGCTGAGGGCAAAGACGCTGCGCGCCGCCGGATGCGACGGTGAAGCACGCGGTCCGTCGGCCGCACGTCTGCTCGGAGTCGATGCGATCACCGTGGACGGGCTGCTGATCGCCTCGGACGGCATTCACCTGCGCTACATCGAGACCGAATCCGTCAATCCGCTCGTGATGGACGGCGCCGAAGCGGAGCGTGCGGCCGGCGCGTTTCTGCAGCTTGCGAGTCGCCTGTCAGACGGGCAGGCACTTCAGCTCTACACGCACGCCGAGTCGCTCGACATCGACGAGCTGCTTGCGCTGGAGGCGCACCGCTGCGAGCTTGCGGCAGGGGCTTGCGAAGACGCGGGCGAGCCGGCGCGCGCCGCGACGGTGCGCGCGCTCGCAGGCGCACAGGAGCAGACGATCCGGGCGAGCGCGGAGACGGTCGCGCCACTGCGGATCCGCCACCTCGTGGTGTGCCCGTGGAAGCCCGCGCGCGAGCCGCGACATCTCGGCGGATCGAGCCGCCTGCGAGCAGCCGGGCAGGACGCGCGGGGACGCGGCGCATGGGAGTCGCTGCGTCGCGCCGAAGGGGTGCGGGCGGACCTCGAAACCATGGGCCTCGCGGCACGGATGCTGGACGGGGAGGAGGTCCTCGACCTGCTGCACGGCCGGTTCGACCCGCAGGCCTCCGACCGCGGCGCCCCGGCCGCGAGCTTCCTGCACGCCGGAGCGCTCAGCCGCCCGGTCTCCATCGACGGTGAGGACGAGGCCGGGATTCGAGCCGGGGCGCTCGCCGAGGCGATCTGCAGCGCACCCGTCAGCCTGACCGAGCGCGGACATATAGAGATCGGAAGCTCGGTCGAGCAGGTGCTGCACGTCGCGCTGGCGCCGGAGCAGACCTGGCTCGGGTGGCTCATGCACCTCACACAGGCGCCACGGCCGTTCACGCTCGCCGTCCACGTCCAGGCGACGGAGCGCTACCGCGAGAGGATGGCTCAAAAGCGCCGCTACAGGCGCCTGTTCGGCGTCAACCGCGGTGTCGAAGGACGCGGGCGCCCGCTCGACCCGGAGGCAGCGCGCGCGGAGGAGGAGGCGGCGCAGCTGACCGAGGAGCTGACGACCGGCGGCGGCGCCGGCATCTACCGGCTCTCGATCTACCTGTCACTGAGAGACAGCGCCGGTGACGTGGACAGTCTCACCGAGGACTCGGCTGCCGTCGCTCGTGAGGTCACGATGGCAAGCGATGCACGGGTCCAGAGCGGGCCGTTCGCGCAGGAGCGGCTGTGGCGCTCGACGCTGCCGCTCGGCGTCGACGTCGCCCGGCGGCGGCGCAGGTACGCGAGCCGCAACGTCGGCGACAGCTTCCCGCTGACCGGCACCGGATGCGGGAGCCCCGACGGGATCCCGCTCGGCTATGCGCTGCCGGGCCGCACACTGGAGCGCCTGGATCCGTTCGACGAGGCGCACCCCAACCATCTGCTGCTGATCAACGGCATGTCGGGTGCGGGAAAGACGATGGCCGCGATCATCCTGCTCGCGCGGGCGATCGCCCAGGGCGCGGGCGGGTTCATCATCGACCGGGCCGGGCACTTCGAGTTCCTCGCCTCGCTGCTCCCGGACGCCAGCTCTGTCGAGATCGGCGCCGAGGGGCATGCGATCAACTCGTGGGACGTCGATGACCCGGCGTGCGTGCCGGCCGAGAAGATCGACTATCTGCTGGCGCTTCACGCGCTCCTGCTGGGCGAGCATCACAGCCGCAGCGACTCCTACGGGCTGAGCGACCTCGAGTCGAACCTGCTCGGCCTCGCGATCGGCGAGGTCTATGAGCGCTGCGCGCTGACCGGCGAGGAACCGAGGGAGCTGCTGCTGCAGGAGGAGCTCGAGCGCCGCCACCACCGCGAGCGCGAGGAGGGCTCGGTCGGGATCGCGGAGGCGCTTCGGAACCTCTCGATGCGCCTGAACAACTATCTGCGGGAGGGACCATACGGATACCTCACCGACCGCCCGACGACGATCCCGCGCGAGTCGCCGCTGGTCGTGTTCGACACCCGCATGATCCCCGAGGCGAAGTCCGCGGCGGCGCTGTTCGTGATCTGCGAGCACGTCAAGAGCCGTATTTCGAGGACACGCCGCGAGCATCTCGCCGGGAACGGCCCCGCGCACGCATGGGCCGGGCGCAGCTTCCTCGTCGTAGACGAGGCGTGGAAGCTGATCGAGCGCCCGGCGACCGGGCGCTGGTTCAACGAGTTCTGCCGCCGCAGCCGACACCAGGCGCTGTGGCTGATCGCGATCTCACAGCAGCTCTCGGACTTCGACAACGAGCACGGCAAGGCGCTCCTGGCGAACGCCGCGATGCGGCTGTTCCTGCGCCAGGAGGCCCGGGAGCTCGCCTACGTCAAGGAGTCTCTGGGGCTGACCGACGAGGCGATCGAAGCGATCTCCCAGCTGCAGACGGTGCGCGGCAGGCATTCGAGTGCGTTCCTGATGAACGGCACCCGCGGACAGGGCACGATCCAGATCCCGGTCGGCCCGCTCGAGTACTGGATCGCGAGCTCTGACCCCGCGCGCGACGAGCCGGTGCGCCGCCGGGCGATGCGCGAGAGCGCCGATGATCCGTGGCGGGCGCTGGCGCTGCTCTCAGACGATGCGTGGCAGGAGCGATCAGCAGCGTCGAGCGAGACGGCGCTCTGATGGAGCCGCGGATCGCACTCGCGCTCCTGAGGAACCGCCACGTGCGCGGCGCGATCCTGATCGCAGCGGCATCCGTGATCCTGCTGCCGGTGCTCGCGGCAGCGGCAGTGAGCGGCCTTGTCGCGAAGGGCGAAGAAGAAAGCTGCACGGCGGCCGGGCTGCTGGAGACGCCAGCGGGTGGCGGCGCGATCGCGCGAGGGGAATACGCGGTGCCCCTGCAGCTGGAACCGGGGCGCTCCTATGAGGTCGGCGCAACGGAGTACGGCGGACCGGGAGACCCCTCGAGCGGCGACCACGGGGCGATTCCAGACCCCGGCCAGTCCTACCTCCCGGCGCACCCCGACAGCTACGCCGAGCTGTCGGTGCTGGACTCCAACCCAGCGAACGGCGGGACGTTCACGTTCGCCGACGCGAACGCCCTCGACCGTCTCCCCTACCTCACTCCCCTGCGCGTCTCACACGACGGTCACACCGCACTGATCTACAAGCGTGACATCGGCTACGGGCAGGGCCCCGGACAGCGGATCGCAAACGGACAGCCCTATCGCCTCGACCTTTGGTGGCAGACGGCGCGAGCACTCGGTGTGAGCAAGGACGCGGTCGAGATCCAGCTCGCGCCCGCCAGCGGTGCCGCCGGGACGCTCGGCGCCATCCCGGAACGCGGCGGACCGATAGGCGAAGAACCGACAGGAGACGCAGGTGGCTGCCCGACCGGCGCGGGAGGCGCCGGGAGCGTCCCGCTGCCGTTGGCGGCGGGCACCAGGACCCGGATCCTCGCGAGCGGCCTCGCCGCCGCAGGCAGAGAGGCACCCGGAGCGGTGCAGGCGATGGTCGCCGCCGGGAACCGGCTGCACACAGCCGCCTACCTCTACGGCGGCGCGCACGGCAGCTCGCTCGACACGCTGCAGCCCGCCTACGACTGCTCCTCGGCGGTGTCATACCTGCTGCACGCCGCCGGGATGCTCGGTGTGAGCGCGCTCGATTCGACGGCTCTCGAACGTTATGGCGAACCGGGCCCCGGGCGGTTCGTCACGATCTACGCGAACGCCGCGCACACGTTCATCTACGTGGCCGGGCTGCGCTTCGACACGGTCGAAGCTCGGGCCTACGACACCGGGCCGAACTCCGGGAAGCCAGGGCCGAGATGGCGGGTTTCGGCGACGGTCCCCGGCTGGGCGCGCTGGGTCGTCAGGCATCCGGTGGGGCTATGAGGATCCCGCCGAGACCTCCGGCGGCGATGCTGGCTTGCACGCTCGCGCTCACGGGGTGCACGAACCCGGATGCCGCGCCGTCCAAAGCGGCCAGCTCGCCGGCCGTCTCGCCCGGCGGGCGGGGAGAGCCGGCGGCGCCAGCACCGATACCGCCGGGCAGGCAGCTCGCCCGCGAACCGCGTGCGAGCCCCCGCGAAGCGCTCGACGCGTTCGCCGAGGTGTACGTCAACTGGAGCTATCAGAATCTCGCCGCCCGCCAGCGGCTGCTCGCGGCGAACTCGGTCGGCCCGGCACGGATCGCCGAGCGGCAGGCGGCGGCCGCAAGCACGAGCGATCCCGCCATCCGACGCGGGCAGATCCGCAACAGCGGGCGGGTCCTCGCGATCGCACCCGACACGATCAGGCGCGGCTATTGGGTCATCACCACCCTCGAGCGGACGAGCGGCAACACCGAATACCACGGGCTGCCCGCCGGCTATCACGTGACCCTGGCGCGAGTCGCCGAGATCCACTATGGCTACGCGGTGAGCGAATGGCTGCCGCAGAGCTGAGATCCCCACCGCGGGCATCACCGGCGCCCCGAGGAGTCAAAGCCGCGTGCGCCGTGAGCTACACAGGAGTGTGGGCCGCGACCGGCCTCGCCGCGGTGCTCGTCCGCGTGAGCGGGAGACCGGCCGCCGCTGCCGTTCGCGAAGCGCTAGGGCTGAAACTCGCTGGCGGTGGGGTCCACGTGCACCGGCTCGCGAGCATCGCCGTGCTCGCGAGCCACAACCTGCCGATCGCCGCTTGGCCCCTGCTGCTGGGCATCGCCGGTGCAGACCGGAGCCGGGCTGGGCGATGCATCGGCGACCTGCTCGTGCTGGCAAGCGCGGCGGCGAGCACCCTGCCGGTCGGTGCGGCCCTCGGCGCGTACGGGAGCGCGCTGCTCGCGTACGTCCCTCAGCTCCCCGTGGAGTGGGCTGCGGTCGCGCTCGGCGTGGCGGCCTGGATCATCGATCGCCGCCGGGCGCTCTCGGGGCGAGAGCGCCTCATCTGGCTGGCGGCGATCACGACGAGCGTGCTGGCGGCCGCGGCGCTCGAGACGATGGCGGTGCCATCCGGCTAGAACCCACGACCGACGCTTGAGAAACGACTGAAGGTGGTTTCCCGTCACTGGACGGGTGTTCTAGTCGATCAGGCCTCTTGCAAGAAATCTTGCAGCGGACCCGTTTGTTTTGCAGGCTTTGCGGCGTAGTTCAACATGTCGAATCGTCAAGGCTGACCTGGAGAAGAAACGAACATGGATGTTCAAGGATCACAGTCCGGCTCGCGTGGAGAGCACGAGCCGGGAGAGAGCGATGCACCACGGCGAACCCGGCTGCTGAGCAGCGAGGACGTCGGACGCAAGCTCGGGGAATGGCAGGCAGGAGAGCTACGCCTCGCACGCGCCTACCCCGAGTGCAGGGACGTCGGGCACGCGCAGCTCGAGGACATCTACCAGGAGACGGTGATCGTCCTGCTCGCTCGCCCCCACCACGACGCGCAGCACCTGCGCAACGCGCTGCGCTGGGGTCTGAAGCGCCGCGCGCTGCAGATGCACCGCAACGAGCGCCGGCGCGGAGAGATCCTCGACCAGCGCGGCCCGGAGCTCGAAGAGGCCGCTGCGCGGCGCGAGCAAGAGCGCACACCCGAGCTGGCGGTCGTGCTCGCCCAGGACCGGCTCGTCGTCAGCGAGTTCCTGACAGAGCTGAGCGACCTAGAGCGGCGTGTGTTTTGGCTCGCCGCCGAGGGCATGCGCTACCGGGCGATCGCGCCCGTCCTCGAGATCCCCATCAACGAAGCCCGCAAAGCATTCAGATCGTGCGAGAGCAAGCGGGCCCGCTTCCAGCTCCTCTATGACACCGGGCGGCTCTGCGGATACCGCTCCCGCACGATCCGGGCGATGAAAGCCGGCGGCGCCGTCAGCGAACAGCTGACGCTCGGCGCCTACGCGCACCTCGAGTCCTGCGCCAGGTGCCGCGCGGAGCACCAGACGAACCGCCGCCAGCTGCGCCGCTCCTTCCAGGGGCAGGCCGCCGCGCTGCTCCCGATCCCGCTGCTGACGGGCCGCCTCGGGCTCCTGGCGAGACTGGACCTGCGCGCAAGAGGGGTCGCGCAGCGGGTCGGGATCTACGGGCCGCCACCGACCGGCGGAGCGGTGCGCGAACGGGCCGTGGCGCTGCTGCTGAGCGGCGGCGCGGGCGCCAAGCTCGCCGCCGCGGGAGCGACAGCCGTGGTCATCGCGGGCAGCACGATCGGCGCCAGCGCCGTGCTCACGCCGACCCACCGCTCCAGCCGGCACGCGCACCACACACGGGCCGCGGCGTCCTCGATCTCCACGACAGGCCGCCCGCGTGCGGCGGGCGCAGGCGAGATCCCCCAGGCCGCCTCGAACACCAGCAGCGACACGACGGGGAGCTCATCCAGGACGTCAGGAGGCGAGCGGCGATCGAGGGAACCCGGCGGCTTCGCCTTCCTGGGCGTCGCAGGCAACCAGGGCACGGCGAGCGGTACCGCACGGGCGCGCGCCGCAACCACTCAGCGGACCCCCGCAAGGTCCTCCCAGGCCCCCGGCGGGGAACCCACGCAGAGCGGCGGCGGAGCGTTCAGCCCGTGAAACGAAACTCGTTGGCCGCGCCAGCGCGTTCGCGGTCATTACACGTAGATCGTTCCGCCGGCGCGACGCCACGGAGGCGATCGAGAGACACAGAGCCGATGATTGAACACACCCACAAGACACACACTGCAGGGACAGCGGGAGGTCCGCTCATGCGAGCCGCCGGCCGCGTCGCGCAGATCTGTGCGCTCGTGACGCTCGCGGCCCTGCTGGGTGCGGGCGCCGCACACGCCGGCGAATGGGCGCAGGTGTCCTGCGTGAACCCCGACGGGAGCGCCGCCGGCAGCGACGGCTGGGGCGCGATGATCGCCGGCAGCGGCTATGGCTCCAACACAAGCTCGGCGTGCGGGCCGGGCAGTCCGGCCTACGCGCTGCTCTCGAGCGACGTGGCGGTCGGGGTCGGCTCCGCGGAGACGCTCAGGTACTCGCCGCCCGCGGGGTCCACACTCAACGGAGGTGCGGTGAACGTGGCGCTGCGCGCCGACGGCTACGGCTATGACGCGTCCGGGACCGCCGTCGCGTACAGCCCCGAATACGCCTACAACAGCTCAAGCGTGTTCTTCCAGTGCGCCGCCGGACTGACACCGTGCGCGCCCGGCTCCGACGACTACACCGGCACGCTCACACTGCCCGCCGGGCGCGGCGGGTCGCTTTACCTCTCCGCCGGGTGTGGAGGCTCCCCAGGAGCCGTCTGCAACGCGGGCGGGAGCGCCGGAACGTGGTCGCTCGTACAGCTCTACAGCGCCGAGCTGCGGCTCCTCAACGACTCGACGCCGTCGGCGCTCGCGATCGCCGGCACGCTGCTGAACCCCGACGGGAGGGGATCGCGTGAACTCACGTTCACGGCGAGCGACCCGGAAGGCCCCGGCGTGTACCGCGTCACCGTCCAGGCGGACGGGCAGTCCCTCTACTCCGGCACACCGGACACGAACGGCGGGAGATGCGTGCCCGTCGGGAGCATCGGCGCCGCCCTACTGTTCGACAGCTCCCAGCCGTGCCGGGAGAGCGAGTCCGTCAACGAGACACTCGACACCACCGGCCTGGAGGACGGCACGCACACCCTGAAGGTGCTGGTGAGCGACGCCGCGCAGAACACCAGCATCGTCGACGACGCTACGATCACGACGCGAAACGCCCCCGAGGCGCTCGCGCCACCGACGATCAGCGGCGACGCATCCGCCCCCGGCTCGGTGCTGCGCGCCTCTCCCGGCAGCTGGAGCGCCCCGCCCGGCGCAGGGCCGATCAGCTACACCCACTCATGGCAGCAGTGCCACCCCGACGGCCAGGGCTGCGAGACGATCCCGGGGGCAACCGGGCCCGACTACGCTCCCGGCGAATCGCGTGCCGACGGCACGGTCCGGGTCCTCGTCAGCGCGAGCGACACGGACGGCACCACAACCGCAGCCAGCACACCGGTCCGCTCCACGCCGGACATCGCAAACGGCGCCGGAGCGAGCGAGCAGGCGACGCTTCGGCTCACCTCCCCGACGACACTCAAACGCGGATACAGGCGGCGTGCGTTCAGCCTTACGGGGCAGCTCACCGGGGGCCGAGGCGCACCGATCGCGAACGCCACGGTCGAGATCACCCAGCAGCCGGACGGAACGCCTGACTCCAGCCTGATCGGGTTCGCGCACACCGACGCCGACGGCATGTTCGCCGTGCCGGTCCCGCCAGGGCCGTCGCGGCGGGTGAAGGTCGGCTACCGCGCGTTCTCAGCCGACGCCGGCTACAGCGCGAGCACAACGACGGTCGAGACCGTCGAAGGGAACGTCGCCCTCAGCGTCACGCCACGCCGAACCAGGCCGACCGGGAGGATCATGCTGCGCGGACGGGTGACGGGACCGATCCCCGCGCACGGCGTAGTCGTCGAGCTGCTCGTGCACTACCGCGGGCGATGGGTTCCGTTCCGCGACCCCACGACCGACAGGTACGGGCGCTTCCACGTCGCCTACAGCTTCCAGGGCGCCGAAGGCCGTTTCCCGTTCCGCGTGGAGGTCCCCGGCGGGCAGAACGGGTTCCCATACTCGCGCGCGACGAGCGCGCCTGTCACGGTGAGCACCCGCTGATGGGCCCCGGCGACATCGGGGAACGCCTCGCCCGTCCGCTCGCAGCCTTGCTCGTGGTGAGTGCGATGTCCGTCACACCGGCGAGCGGGCACGAGTTGACCGTCTACAGCTGCCACGACCCCGCCGGGAACGCTGTCGGGCACGACGGCTGGGTCAACCAGCGCACCGCTGATCTTGACATGTACGCGCTGGACTCCTGCGCCGCACGCTCGCAGGGCAGCATGAGCCTCGAACTCGCAGCGAACGGCGCGGGTTATCCGAATGCGGCGCGAACAGAGTGGGTGTTCACCGCGCCGCCATGGGGGAGCATCCTCGCCTACCGTGTGAGCGTCGCCGGCAGTTACGCGATGCCGTGGGCGGGCGCCGGGGAGGGCCAGACCTTCATCAGCGCCTCCGACGAGTCCGACCCCAACTACGACTACCGCAACCTGGCGGCTGGCTCGCTCGGTGCACAGACGATCACCCGCACCCCGCCGGCACCGGACAGCACCCTGTCGATCAACGCGTCGTGCGACGGGCAGGCCGGGCCCTGCCCGGCAGGGCCGCGGGTCGCGAGCATCGACGTGCCCGCGACCGAAGTAACCCTGAGCGACCCGACGAGCCCCACCATCACATCCGTCGCCGGGGCGCTCCAGCCGGGCGCGAGCCTATCCGGCGAGGCCGATGTCGTGCTCAACGCGAGCGACAGCGGCCCCGGCGTCTACAGCGCGACGCTGACCGTCGACGGGACGGTGCGTAGCAGCCAGATCCTCAACGAAAACGACGGCTGGTGCCGCGATCTCGGGCAGACCAGCGACGGCACGCGCGCGTTCGCCCACCCCGACCCGTGCCCTCAGAGCGCGTCAGGCAGCCTGGCGTTGAACACCGCGAAGCTCGCCGACGGGACGCACACGATCGAGCTGACGGTCGACGACGCCTCGGGAAACACGACGATCGCCTACGACGGGACGATCACCACCCACAACGCGCCGACGAATGGCGCTGAGCCCGACCCGCCGCAGCCGACGGCGAACGGCAGCCACGCCAGCGAGAGCGCGCACCTGACGCTCACCGGACGAGCGGCGCTCACGCGCGGCTACCGGGCGAGCCCGCTGACACTCCACGGAGCGTTGAGCGACAGCGACGGGACGCCGATCGCCGGCGCCACACTCGAGGTGAGCGAACACACGGCGGACGGGAGCACGCGGACGCTCGGTCAGGCACGAACCCAGAGCGACGGGACGTTCACCGCGCCCGTGCCAGCCGGTCCCTCGCGGCGGCTCGTGATCGCCTACCGCGCCTACTCGAGCGACGGCAGGGACAGCACGAGCGCCCAGCTACGGGAGACCGTGAGGACGGCGGTCTCGCTGACGGTCACCCCGAGACGGACATCACGAGAAGGAACGATCACCCTGAAAGGGCGGGTGGCGGGCCCGATCCCACGTGCAGGGGTGATCGTCGAGCTGCTCGTGCACTACCGCGGCCAGTGGGAGCCGTTCCGCACGCCGCGGACCGACGCTCACGGGCGATTCAGGGTGAGCTACCGCTTCCAGGGCGCGCTCGGTTCGTTCCCGTTCCGGGCACGGGTGTTGGGCGAACAGGCCGGGTTCCCCTACGCGCAGGGACAGAGCGCGGCCGTGACGGTGAGAACAACGTGAGCGCTCGGGCGCCCTCTGACCCCGTCGAGGACGCGGACTCTCCGCCTGTGGCGAGGACCGTGGCGGCGACGGCCATGCAATGGCTCGCGGCGGCCGTGGTGGCGGCGCGCGGATGTCGGGCACCGGAGCGCCCGCATGGGGTGCGTGCGAAGGTGGTCGGCGTGGCGGCGTGCGTTGTCTGCTCGGCCTGCCCAGTCGCAGTATGCGCGACGGCGGTGCTCGCGGTTCCTGCGGACGGCGAGGGGAACTACACGCAGCTCCTGTGCGCGGACCCGGGGGTCAGCGCCGAGACGCAGATCGTGGACGCCAACGATGGACGTTGCGTGCCGGTCCCGGGCCGGGACGCTTACACGTGGGCCTACCAGGTGCCGTGTAAGACCTCACTCGGCGGTCGCACCTTCGTATTGGACACGACGAAGCTCCCCAACGGCCCACACCATCTGCAGGTGCTTCTGGAAGACGCTGCCGGGAACGGGTCGCTTGTGGTGGACCGGACCGTGCAGGTGAGCAACGCCGTGCCGGCCCCTCCTGAGGGCGGTCCGGCAGGGCGCCCAAAGTCCCCGAGTGGGACGGCCAACGGCAGTGGTGCGAGTGAGAGCGCGCAGCTGCGCCTGGACGGCGCCGGCGTGCTGTCCCGCCCGTTCGCGCGAAGCGCGTTCTGGATCACGGGACGACTGTCCGCTCCGAGTGGCTCTCCGATCGCCGGCGCGAGCCTCGATGTGAGCGAGCAGGTCGAGGGTTCGGTGCCGAGCCTCGCGCGATTGATCGCCCGCACCAGCACGCACCCGGACGGGACCTTCGCCGTCCGGGTTCCCCAGGGGGCCTCCCGCCTGATCCTGATCGGGTACCGCGCGTTCTCGAGCGACCCCAGCTACACCGCGAGGGACGTCGTGCGGGAGCAGGTCGGCGCCGGGGTGAGGCTGCGTGTGAGCCCCCGAAGGACCGCGACGCACGGGACAATCACGCTTTCCGGGGTGGTCCGCGGGCCCGTGCCCGGCTCAGGTGTGATCGTCGAGCTGCTCGTGCGCTACCTGGGGCACTGGGAGCCGTTTCGCACCCCCCGCACGGACGCTCGCGGCCGGTTCCGCGTCAGCTACGCCTTCCAGGGCGCCCTGGGCCGCTTCCCGTTCCGTGCGCTCGTACCGGCCGCGCAGGCGGGGTTCCCCTACGCCCAGGGACAGAGCGCGAGCGTGACGGTGAGCACGGGATGAGCGTCCGCCCGCCACGCGAGCGGGGTGCGCCCCGGGCTCGCGCGTGCCTCCTGGCGCTGCTGCTGGCCGCGGTGACGTTCGGCGCACTCGGCGTGCCCGGCGCGCGCGCGGGATCCTGGATCCTGCTGTCCTGCTCGCTGCCCGACGGCACGCCGGCGCCGACCGACGGCTGGAGCGGCGGGAGCACCGGCCAGGTCGGGCCGAACAGCGGCGACGCGAACACCTGCGCGAGCGGCGGGGCGCTTGAGGCGCTCGTCAGCGGCGCCTCGCCGCAGAGCCCCTATGCGGGACCCGACTGGGTGTTCACGGCACCCGCCGGATCGGCGATCACCGGCGGGACACTCACCGCGACGCTGAGCGCCCCGCACGGACAGGCGTGGCTCGGGACACCGGCGCTGACCTACGACTCCGCGGACGTGCTCGCGAACTGCCAGTACAACCTCGCGTGCGGGGTCTCCGGGACCCTCGAAGGGAGCTTCCCGATCGTTCATGCGGCCGGCGCGCATCTCTTTGCGGCGGCGGTCTGCGTCGCCCCGGTGCAGGGCGCCGGCGAATGCCCGGCAGACGGGGGTCTCGACGCGGCGGTGAGCGTGCATGGGGCGCAGATCGCGCTCGCGAACTCGTCCACCCCGACCGGTCAAGACTTCGCGGGCGGGCTGCTGGGCGGTGCGGCCCGAGGCAGCCAGGACCTCGCGTTCACCGCCGCGGATCCGGAGGGCCCCGGTGTGTACCGGGTCGCGATCCGGCTGGACACCAGCACCCTGTATGGAGGCACGCCGGACCTCAACGGCGGCGAATGCGCCACGAGCGGAGAACGCGAAGGCGCACTGATGTTCACCTCGGCCCAGCCGTGCCGCCAGAGCGAGACGGTCGATCAGCCGCTCGACACCACCGCATTCGCGGACGGGCCGCACACGCTGAAGGTGACCGTCACCGACGCGGCGGGGAACGCGAGCGTCGTGCTGGACACGACGATCACGACGGACAACGCGCCGGCGGAGACCGCGCCGCCCAGTGTGCCGGCGTTGACCCCCGTGACGGGCCTGACGCTGGAGGCGGACCCGGGAGCGTGGATCGCCCCCGCGGGCGCCGGCCCGGTCAGCTACGCCTACCGCTGGCAGGCCTGCCAGAGCATCACCGGGCCCTGCGTGGACGTGCCGGGCGCCACCGGGCAGAGCTTCACGCCGAGCGCCGCGCAGGCCGGGCGCCCGCTGCGGGTCCTCGTGAGCGCCAGCGACCGTGACGGCGCGAGCGAAGCCGCGAGCCAGCCCGGTGAACCCGTCACAGCGGCCCCGCCCGCCGGCCCGCTCGTGTCCCCTCTGGCGCCGGGCCCCGCGAACGGGACACCCGCGAGCGCCGACGCGTCGCTGCGCCTCGACGGGCCGAGCAGGCTCACGCGCGCCTACGGGGCCAGCGCCCTGGATCTCACCGGGCACCTGAGGACCGCAGCGGGACGGCCGGTCGCGGGAGCCAGGCTTGACGTGCTGAGCCGGAACGCTGGATCGCAGACCGACTCGAACATGGGCGCGACGATCACCTCGCCCGACGGCTCATTCCGCGTCAGCGTCCCGGCGGGTGCGTCGCGCACGGTCATCGTCTCCTACACCGCCTACGCCGGCCAGGCGACCGGCGGGGTGACCGGGTCCGTCAGCGAGTCCGTGTCCGCCGGCGTGAGCCTGAACGTCACACCACGGCGGACCGACCCGCACGGCACGATCGCGCTCTCCGGACGGGTGTACGGCGTGGACGGCGACGTGCAGGTGAACCTGCTCGTGTTCTACCGCGGCCGGTGGGAGCCGTTTCGCACCCCGCGCACCGACCGCCACGGGCGCTTTCGGGTCCGCTACCGCTTCGAAGGCGCCGTCGGCTCGTTCCCGTTCCGGGCCAGCGTGCCCGCGGGCCAGACGGGACTCCCCTATGCGCCGGGCGCCTCGAACGCCGTCAGGGTGCTGACGCGATAGCGCCCCGGAACCCCGTGTCGCCGGCCTCGCGTGGCTGCGCCGCCCCTATGAAGCCTCCGCGCCGCATAAACGTTGCCGGTGGCTATACGTGGTAGGTTGCCTCGCTCGTGGGCGAGGTTCGGGAGAGAGACCATCGCATCGGGCCGCTCGACGGCCCGATGCGGCCGTGGAGCCGCCGCTCGCCCCCGCGGGCGCCGGATCGAAATTCGAGTCGAAGGCCACCGGATTGACGAGCGCGACGATGGGGCTGGCGTTCGAGCGCTGCGGCGGCGGGCCACCGCTGATGCTGCTGCACGGAACGAACAGCTCACACCGCGTCTGAGAGCCCCTGATCGCGGAGCTCTCCGCGCAGCGCGATGTCATCGCCGTGGACCTGCCGGCGCACGGCGGGTCGATCCGCAGCAGCGTCACCCCGCCGGAATGGGCGAGGGACCTCGCCGCGATGATGGACTATCTGGACCTCGAGTCTGTTGCCGTGGCGGGGCACTCCTCCGGCGGCTGGACCGCCCTCGAGCTGGCGAAGCTCGGACGCGCCAGGGCCGTTCTCGCGCTCGCCCCCGCCGGGCTGTGGAGAACACGCTCGCCGCTGAGGACCGACGTGGTCCTGCGCGGCGGCTGGAGAACCGCCCGGATGCTCGGCGGGTGCTGCGAGGCGCCGCTGCGGACGAGAGCCGGGCGACGGCTCCTGCTGCGCGAGATCTCACGGCGTGCGGCGGACGTGCCCAGCGAGGCCGCCGTCTCGATGCTCAGGACGGTGAGGTCCTCGGAGCACTTCCCGGAGCATTTCGCAAAGACGCGGAAGCTGCGCTTCCTCGGGGGCTCGAGCATCCCGGCGAGCACGGCGGTGCGTGTGGTGTGGGGCGCGAAGGACCGCTCCGTCCCGAAGGGCTCGCGCAGAGGCGGGCAGCTCCCTCTCCACGCGGAGGTCGAGACATGGAGCGGATGCGGTCACATGCTGATGTGGGATGCGCCCGGGCGCGTGATCGCCGCGGCGCTCGCCCTCGAGGAGCCTCGCGGATGAGCGCTGCGCTCGGCCGGAGCGTCCAGGCGCGCCCGTTCGGTGGGTCGTGAGCTCAGGCGCGGAGACGGGCGAACCGCCGGGGTCGGGCGGACCCGCGCAGAGCCGTGAGGTTCTCGACGACGCCGTACGGTGCCTGGCGCTCGGCACAGGCGGGATCCGGGGGCGGGTCGAGATGGCCGGCGCGATCGTGCTGAGAGGACTTTCGCGTGAGGAGCTACCCGACGGCGAGCAGCGAGAGCGCTTCGAGCGGATCGAACTCGCGCTGGGTGAGTTGGAGCCGGCGGATCGTCGCGTCGGCTCCGACGCGGAGATGGTGGCGGATGCGGACCCGGGCGCGGAGGCGATCGCGGCTCAGATCCTGGATCTTCGGGACACGCTCACCGAGCGCGCGATCCGCGGGGCGCGCCGAGAGGACATGCGTCGCCAGGGAGGGTGAACCGGCGCCCGCCCAGGTGGCTTCAGCGCCGCACCGGACGCCGCTCACGTCATCCGGCGGAGGCCGGCCAGCACAACGCGAGAGACCTCTACCGGGAGAGCGCGACGATCGACGGTCCGCGCAGGCTGTAGAGGATCGTGCCGAAGCGTGCGATCGCCGGTATCGCGAGCTCCCCGGCGAGCTCGCGGTCGCGCATCGCGATCACACGAACGGCGGTCGTGTCATACCAGGCGAGCGTCTCGCGGGGCAGGTTCATGATCTCCTCGAGCATCTCAGGGAGCAGTGCGAGGGCGTCGGGCTGGTGCCCGTCGATCGAGGCGAGCACCTGCAGCGGATCGAATTGCCGGTGCAGCAGGATCGTCGAGCCGAGCCGCAGCGCGAGCAGGAGATGCAGATGTCCCCAGTGGCGTGACAGCGGCGCACAGATCAGCGTGGTCCGGCCGGGTCGCAGCGGCATGCCGGATGAGAGGACGCCGGGTATCACCAGCGACCCGCGGACCGTCCGCTTCCGCGGGCCCAGTGCGTCGTCGAGCCATCTGAACGTGACCCTACGCGGAATCGAAATCGAGACCGGCGGCGGCGGGACCGAGGCGCTCGCGGCGATCAGCTGATCGAGGCGGTCTGCCCCGATGTCGCGGTCAGCTCCCGTCTGAGCGATCAGGCGCCGAGCGCACTGCGGAATGACATGAAGCTTCTCGTGGAACTCCTCGTCGTGGATCACCAGGCGCGGCGCGGTCCGGCGGAGGATCCGCTCGCTCTCGCCTGCCGGCAGCTCGGGATCGAGATGCTCAACGTTCAGCCCGAGCTTCGAGCAGGCGATCAGGATCTCGACCGGCCAGCGATGGTTGCGGCACATGACCGCAACCGTGTCGCAGGCGGTGAGCCCGCGCGCGCTCAGGCCGTTGGCGAGCGCGCTCGTGCGCCGGTCGAGCTCGGCGAAGGTCAGGGTGCCCTCGTCGTCGATGACGGCCGGCCTGTTCGGGCTGCAGATCGCAGCCGCGTGGCATGCCGCCGCGGGGGTCGGTCCCCAGCGCCGCAGCACCGCTTGGGCGCGCAGCGCCCTGTCAGGGCGGACGGGGGACAGAAGACCGGCGCGCAGGGAGCGCGACAGCGCCCGCGTCGAGCGGCGCTGGGAGCGCGTCATGGGCGCCGTCCCATGCAGTGTGGGTGCCGCGGCCTGAGGGTTTGGCCGCGGCACCCGATGTGGCCCGCGCGTGGAGGGGATCCGCGCGTGGCCTCACCGGCCGGAGCCCCACCAAGGCGCCCGTGGGGGGCGCACACACAACGGGCAACGCGGCGACTACGCGGTTCTGTAGAGTGCCCCGGTGTCGATCTCATTCCCTCCCGATGCGCAGCTATAAACGTCATGGAGCAGTCTAGCGACTCCCGGCGCCGGCTAACGCAACCCGCCTCCCAACTGTCGGAAACCATCCGTCCAGCGGGACTGCTCCCGGCCGGCGCGCTAAACGCTGTGAGGGGATCCGCCGAGCCGTTGCTCGGCGAGCGGCGCGCACGGCGCGTGCTCGCGCAGGAACTGCTCGGCGCCCTCGGCGTCGAGCGGCCTGGCGAACAGGAACCCCTGTCCTCCGTCGCAGCACTCCTCGCGCAGCAGCGAGAGCTCGGAGTCCTGCTCGATGCCCTCCGCGATCGTCTCGATCGACAGCGCCTTACCGAGCTGCACCAGCGTGTGGATCAGGCTCTCGCCTTCATGGTTGTCCGCGAGACCCGAAATGAACGAAGGGTCGATCTTCAACGCGTCGACCGGGAACTGGCTGAGATGCGCGAGTGACGAGTAGCCGGTCCCGAAATCATCGATAGCGACGCGCACCCCGAGTTGCTTGATGTCGATCAGGCGCCGCACGGTGTCTTCGGCGTCGCGCATCAATGTCGTCTCGGTGATCTCGAGCGTCAACGCCGCGGCGTCGAGGCCGCTGGTGTCGAGTGCGTGCTGGACGTCGGCGACGACGGCGTCGGAGTCCAGCTGGCGCGCGGACACATTCACGGCGATACCGACCTGGAAGCCACCGTCGCGCCACGCCGCCGCCTGGGCACACGCGTGCTGCAGCACCCATCGTCCGACGTCCACGATCAAGCCGGTTTCCTCAAGCAGCGGAATGAACTGGTCGGGCTGCACGAGACCGCGGGTCGGGCTGTTCCAGCGGATCAGCGCCTCTAGGCCCGTCGGGGTCATGTCCCCCAGGTTGAACGTCGGCTGGTAGGCGAGCACGAACTCGTCGTTCGCGAGTGCCACACGGAGGTCCATCTCGAGCTCCATGCGGTCCTGCATCGCGTCGGCCATCCCGCGCTCGAACAGGACCAGGCGGTTGCGTCCGCCCAGCTTCGCGCGGTACATCGCGATGTCCGCGTCACGTAGCAGGTCAGCCGCGGTCGCACGGTCCCCGGCGGCGATGCCGATACTCGCCGTGACCGTGACCGGGGTCTGCTCGTCGCCGATCTTGACGGGCTGTCTGAGGGCGTCGAGGACCCGTTCGGCGATCAGCTCGGGCCCGGCGAGGAGGGAGAGGTCCCCGGCGATCACGACGAACTCGTCGCCGCCGAGACGCCCCAACGCGTCCACGTCCCTGACGACACCGTCGAGCCTCGCGGCCACAGCACGGAGCAGGTCGTCGCCGGCGCCGTGGCCGAGCGTGTCGTTGATCGACTTGAAGTTGTCGAGGTCGATGAAGAACGCGGCGACCGGCGCTTTGGTGTGACGGGCGCGGAGTAGCATCTGCTCGAGACGATCGACGATCAGCGTGCGGTTCGGCAGACCGGTCAGCGCGTCGTGGGTCGCCATGAACGTGAGCTCCTGCTGGCGCTCGCTGAGCTGCTCATCAGCGCGCCGGCGCTCCTCGTCGAAGCACCGGCAGACGGCGACGATCGTCATGCGCAGTGTCACCTCGAGCATCTCGAGCGCCTGCTCGAGGATCGTCTGCGGGCATTCGAGCTGCGCGGAGGACTCGGCGAGCACCTCGCCGACGGAGTCCCGCCAGCGCCAGCAGCGCTTGGTGACCTCGTTCAGCGGGGCGGCGCGCTGGGCGGCCAGCGCGCCGAAGCTCTGCCATACCTCTTCTCCGGTCTGGACCGCGGACTCGGCGCTGTGTCCGGAGAGCCAGCTGGCGAGCGCTTCGGTTGAGAGCTCGCCGAGGCGCTCGAACCGTTCCTCGACGGCCGGGCCGAGCTCGATGCCGGAGTCGCGGCTTCGCTGGATCGTGCGGGCGAGCACCTGCGCGCGGCGGGCGTGCAGCTCGCGGCCGAGGCCCTCGACGGTAGGGGCGTCGTGCTGCGAGGCGCGACCGTCGGGGTGACGCTGGGCGGTGGGCTCGGAGTGCTTGGGCATTTCGGGATTGCGTGCCGGCGGAAGTCTTGCGACAACATCGGTGTTTATTTCGCAACCTATCGGCAGACTCACCCGATTGGTTGAGCCTTCTCTGCACCGGGCTGGCCGGCCGGGGCGTTGAAGGAACCGACCGGGCGGGTCGTGCGGTTCAGCCGACTCGAACGGAGCGCTGCACCTGGCTGCCGAGCGGAGTCAGATGCCACGCGTTGCTCGCGCCCTGCCGCTGGCCCGCTCCGGTGTTCTCAATCAGCCCGAGGCCGGCGAGTCGCTTGAGGAGCTTTGAGATCTGTCCCGCGTCGAGGATGCCCGCAGCGTTTGCGATGTACCTGTTGCTGGCCCCGGGGTGATCGCGCACGACGCTGAGCACCCGGATGGTACGGTAGGTGAGCCTCAGGTCCATGTCCGCGAGCAGGCGGTGGTCGACCCGGCTGCGGGCCTGCGGGGGCGAGCCCCGCCTGACCCGGCCGGCAGCGTCGATCTCCCGCCGGGCCGCAGCCCGGCCGAGATAGGGCAGGACGATGGTCGACATGATCGCCCCGGCGAGCTCGCTTGCGGGCCGCTGGTCCTCCTCGAGCAGGTGCATCTGCAGCACGGCGCGGATCCCGCCCACGACGGCAAGGCCGCTCAGCGGCTGGGGCTGAGAGCGGGTATCGGCACATTCACGACCGATGTCGATCGCCGCCGCCAGCTGATGGACCAGCTCGACCCGGCGTTCGAGCACCCGCTCTCCGGCCGCCTGGGCGTCCGTCAGGCAGATGCGGGCCAAGCCCCGCTCCTGGTCGATCAGCTCGAGCAGGACGCACACGGCCGAGCGCATGCCAGCGCGCCAGTCGGGCTCGGCGGCGTAGGCGGCCCTGGCGGCGCGGGACACGCGTTCGAGCGCCTCCTCGTAGGCAGCAAGGAAGCAGTCTTCGCTGTCGCTGAAGTTCTCGTAGAACGTTTTGCGCGCCACATGCGCACGCTGCAGGATGCTCGCGACCGTGAGCCGAGCGATTCCGTCCTGTTCGACGACTGCGACCGCCGCGGCGATCAGGCGTGCGCGCTGCGCCGCGGCGAGCTGCTGGCTGCTTCCGCGCGGACCGGCTCCTTTGGACGCGCCGGGGCGCTGTTTCTGGGCTCGAGCGGCCATTGCGGCTAGGCGGATTCAGTGCTTCTGGTCGCTGATTTCCCGCCGACGCTGGGGGCTCCTATAAACATTGGCGCAGAGGCTAGCCAACTGTGTGCCGAAACGTCATTTCCTCGCATTCTTCGGTTCAAAATGTGGGAGCATCACCGGGATGACGCTCTCTTCCAGTAACCGTGTGAAAACGCCTGTGCTGTTGCTGAAGGCGGGCGGCTGACGTGGGTGCGCGGCCGCCCCGGGGGAGGTGTCTGGACATGCAGGACGAACGGACATACGCGGTGTCAACTCGGGTACGGTTCCGACCGGAGGCGGGGCTGCGCAAGAAAATGACACCACACGCACGAAAGACGACACAGCGCGAGCGGCTTCTGCGAGGCATGGTCGAGGCCGCCAACCGGCGCGGATATGCGGGCGCGAACGTCTCAGCGGTGATCGCCGAGGCGGGCGTGTCGCGCCCCACGTTCTATGACTATTTCGCCGACCGGGAGGAGTGCTTCGCCGCGACGATCCACGATGTTCGCGACGAGCTGCTCGCGGCTGTCATCGCGGCCGTGGAGGCGGGGACTCCGAAGGAGGCGCTCGGATGCGCGATCGAGGCGGTGCTCGGCTTCGCCGACGCGCAGGGCGCCTGGGCGCGTTTCCTGATGGGCGAGTCGATGAGCGGCGGGCGCCCGGCGCTCGACGCTCGCGATCAGGGGATCGCGGCGATCGCCGCCGTCATCGAAATGGCGGAGGAGAAGCTGGGCGCAAGGACCGCGGCCGTGGACCTCGACTACCGGATTCTCCTCGGAAGCGTCTTCCGGATGATCGCGACCAGGCTCCGCCGGGGCGAGGCGACACTCTCGAAGCTGACCGGCGAGCTGACGGAGTGGGCCGGCTCCTACCGGGTGCCGAGGGCTTCCCGTCGCTGGCACGCCCTCGAGCCGGGGCGGGCGCCCGGCCGCTCGAAGCACGTGCCGGACGTCCCGATCCAGCAGATGCCGAGCGTGTACCCGCCCGGGCGCCCACGGGCCTCAGAGGCGGAGATCGCGGAAAACCACCGCCTGCGGATCCTCTACGCGGTCGCGCGGATGGCCGAGCAGAAGGGCTACATCGCCACGACGGTCTCCGACATCACAAAGCTCGCGAGGGTCGACGGCCGCGTGTTCTACCGGCTGTTCTCCGACAAGCAGGAGGCGTTCACGGCCGTTCACGAACTGGGCTTCCAGCAGGTCATGGATGTGACATCGAAAGCGTTCTTCGCCGCCGAGGGCTGGCCGCAGCGCAGCTGGGAGGCGGGCCGGGCGCTGACACAGCTGCTGCAGGACAACCCGCTGGTCGCGAACGTGGGGTTCGTCGAGGCCTACGCGGTCGGGCCGGGAGCGGTCCAGCGGATCGAGGACAGCCACGCCGCGTTCATGTTCTTCCTGCAGGAAGGGCTCGTCTACCGGCCGCTCCAGACGCCGCCGACACGGGTGGCGATGGAAGCGATCGTGGCGAGCGTCTTCGAGGTGATCTACTCGCAGGCGCGCCGCGGGGAGGAGCTGCAGATCGCCGGGGCGCTGGCCTACATCGCGCACCTGTGGCTGACGCCGTTCCTGGGCCCCGCGGAGGCGAACCGGTTCATCGACGCCCACCAGAAGCCGAAACGCGCCCGCCCGGCGAAGAAGAAGGCGATCACCTAGTCCTCGAGCGCGAGCGCGGCGGGTACGCCCGCAGCTCGGTAGCCGGGAATCGCGACGATCACGGCCGCGGTTACCGTCACGATGGCGACCGCCACCACAGCCGTCGGTATCGCCAGCGACTCGACGACCGGGAAGTTGATGACCTGCGAGAGCGCGCGGTCGAGCAGCTGTTGGGCGAGCAGCCCGAACAGCGCACCGGAGACACATGCGAGCGAGAGCAACACGAGCACCTCCAGTAGGACCGTGCGCCACAGCTCGGTAGTCGTGAAGCCCTCAAGCTTCAGCGTCGCCAGTCGCGGGCGGCGTTGGGAGATCATGCTCGCGAGCGCGGCGGCGCTGGCGAGGACGGCGACGGCGAGGATCAGGATCGCGATCTGCGAGAGCCGCTGGAGGCCCTGTTCGCTCAGCGAGTTCTGCTGGGCTTCGTGCGCGGCGACGCTCTGCGCGGTGAGCCCCGGTCCGGTGGCCCTGTCGATGGCGCCGATCACGCTCGACAAGCTCGCGCCGGGTGCGAGGCGAATCAGGTACGCGGAGGGCTCCGTTGACCCCCACCCGCGGGCGTAGACGGCTGCCGTGGTGATGATCGCTCCGGGCGGCCAGCCGATGTTGCCGGTTAGGGCGGCGACGCGCACGTTGAGCGGGTGCGGGCTTCCCAGCATGAGACGGCTGCCGGCATGCAGATGGTGTTCGGAGGCGAGGGCCTGTGAGAGCGTGACCCAGCCTCCGGAGCGCAGGCGGGCGTCGGCCTGCGCGGCGTTGCCCTCGAGGAGCTGCGTCGAGGGGACCAGCGGCTGGACCTTCGCGGGGGGAGCGATCACCCACACCCTGCGGCTGCCCCAGTCCAGCAGCCCGCCGCGGTAGACGGCGACCGTGCTCACGCCCGGCAGTGCAGCGAGCTTCGAGCGGGTGGTGTCGGGGAACGGTGTGGTGCGCAGCAGGTCGTATGCTCCTGGAGGGCTGACCCAGATGTCGGTGAAGGCGTTCTCCTGGCGCGCGGCTTCCTTCAGCCCGGCGAGAAGGTCGCCGTGGGCGCCGCCGATCGCGACGGCGCCGAAGACCGCGACCGCGCAGGTCGCGGCGACCGCGAGCGCTCCGGTCCTTGCTGCGCGGAGCTCCGCGGCGGCGATGTGCGCGGCGGCGCCGGTGCGTGCTCGCGCGATCCGCTGGAGCAGGACGACGGCGAGTGTCAGCAGGGCCGGGAGCGCGGCGATCAGGGCTACGGTCAGCAGGATCATGCCGACGATCGCCCGGGCGGGCGCTGCGAGCAGGATCACGACCGCCGCGGCCAGGCAAACGGCCGACACGCCGCCCGTCCAGGCTACGATGGGAGGGCGCGCGCGCGCTGAGCGTGCGCGATCGGCCGGTCCGCGCGCGATGCTCGGCAGGAGCGGCGCGAGCACCGCGAGCTGGGCGGCGAGAATCCCGGCGGCGAGTGAGATCGCGACCGGCTTCCAGCCGATCGTCCGCTGGGTGCCGAGCGTGAACGCGGAGCCGAGGAAACCCGGGTTCGAGCGAAACAGGGCGCCCGAGATCGCCGCGCCGGCGGCGAGCCCGATCGCGCCGGCGAGCACCCCGAGGATCAGCGCGTCGAAGGCCAGGATCGCCGCGAGCGCCGGGGTCCCGTAGCCGTCGCGGCGGAGCTCCGCGATCAGCCTTCGGCGGGACGGGAGCGTCATCAGGGTGGCGTTCGCGGCGAACAGGAACCCGACAAGGGCGCTGATCAGCGCGAACAGGCTCGTCGAGGAGTCGGTGGAGGCGGCGGCGGTCACGAACAGCTGCTGCTGGTAGCCCGTGCTCTGCAGGTCGAGCGTGCCGCCCGCGAGACGCCGCAGGCGGGCTTCCACCGTCCGGCGGGCTCCTGGGGCCGGCGCGATCAGGATGCGTGTGATCCGCCCGGACTGCCCGGCCAGTTCCTGGGCGTATTCGAGCGGTGCGATGACCACGGGGCTGTCCGCGATCGCGCCGACCGTACGCGCCGTGAGCTGCTGATAGAGCGGGGTGCGCTCAGAGCGGCCGTAGAGGTTGAGCGTCACTTCCTCCCCGTAACGTGTCACGCCGAGGGTCCTTGAGAGGGGTGCGGGCAGCAGCACGGCGCCGACGCCGGCGAAGGTTTCCAGTTCCGTGTGCGCGACGAGCGCTCCGCCGAGCGCCCGCAGGCTCGAATCGGCTCCGATCAGCTGCACCGAGCGCTGCCCTCGAGGCCCCGCGGCCTGGGCGGGCGCTTCCAGCAGCGGCGCCGCGTGCTCGACGCCCGGTGTAGCGCGGACCGCCGCGAGGGTGCCCTGCGGCATGCCCTGCGGGCCGCGCGCGAGCAGCTGCAAGGCGGCGCTCCCGTCGACGCCGCGGGCGAGTGTGGCGACGCTCGAGGTGAGGCTCTCGCTCGCGATCTGCGCGGAGAGCAGAAGCGCGACCCCGGCGGCGATGCCCAGTACGGCGAGGGACTCGTGGGCCAGACGTGAGCGCAGCCGCACCCGGTAGAGGTGAACGATGTTGCGGACCGGCATCGGCGCGCTGGTCAGGCGAGGGGGCGCAGCGCTGTGGGGGCGCTCGGCGGGCCGGTCGTGAGCCGGCCGTCGGTGAGGGAGTAGACGCTGTCGGCGTAGTCGGCGGCGAGCGGGTCGTGGCTGACGAGCATCACCGCGACACGGCGCTCGCGTGCAAGCTCGCGCAGCAGGCCGAGCACTTCGGTGGAGCGTTGGCTGTCGAGGCTGCCGGTCGGCTCGTCGGCGAGCAGCAGGCCGGGTTCGGTTGAGAGCGCGCGGGCGATCATGACGCGCTGGCGCTCGCCCATCGAGAGCGTCTCTGCGGGGTGGGTGAGCCGTTCTGCGAGCCCGAGGCGCTCCAGCAACGGGGCGAGGCGGCGGTGCGCCTCGCGCCAGGGGACGTTTTTCAGGAGCTTCAGGCTTGCGTTGTCGATCGCGCTGACCGCCGGGAGCAGGTCGAAGCTCTGGCGGATGAAGCCGAGGTGTGCGTGTCTGAACTCGGCGGTCTCGCGCTCTGTGAGGGTGGCGAGATCGCGTCCGCGGAGCACGATCGTGCCGCTGGTCGGGGCGAGCAGCGTTGCGATCATCAGCAGCAGCGTCGTCTTCCCGGAGCCGGAGGGGCCGTAGATCGCCGAGATCTCACCGGCGCGGAGGGTCAGGGAGATGCCGTCGACGGCCCGGATCGTCTCGCCGCCGGCGGCGGGGTAGTGCTTGACGAGGTCCTCTAGCTCGAGCATCGCCCTGGCCGGTCGGACTCGAGGACAGGGGCGGGCATCTCAGGCGTAGCGTCCGCGCGGGAGGCTGTGCGCGAGGCGCTTGGCGCGGAACAGGTGCATGCAGAGCGGGAGGCGCGGGCCGAGCGCTTCGGTGAGCCCGGCGGTGAGCGTGGCGCCCTCGGCGCTGTCGCTCTCGGGGTCGGTGAGGTAGTAGCTGGCCATGGCTGTGAGGATCACGCGGTGGCGGGCGGCGCCGGGCAGGACCCGGAGGCCGTGGGCGGCGCCGGATGCGAGCCAGCTCAGGCGGATCGGGGCGTAGGGTCCCGGGCCGTAGTGGGCGATCAGGCTCGGCTGGCCCTGGCGTGCGTCCTCGTCGCGGTCGACGCTCGAGTCCAACAGCGAGTGCAGCGCGCCGAGCTCGGGGAAGTACGCTCGGTCGATCCGGCGGCCGGCCGGCGGGTCGGTTGCGGGATGGGCGGCGGCTGCGATCAGGGCGTGGACGGCGAGCGAGCTGCCGGCGCCGGCGGCGGTCTCCCACCAGTGAAGGCCGCTGGATGGCGGTGTGAGCTGCTGCGCCCAGGCCTGGAGGGCCTGCTCTCCCCCGTGCCGGGTCGTGGTGGTGAGCGTCTGGAAGTCGATGATCCTGGCGGCGGCGGCGCGGGCGTGTGGTGCGACTGCGTGGAAGGACGGGAGCCCGGCGAGGCCGCGGCGGCAGGTGTCGAGCATCGCGGTGAGGTAGCCGCCGTCCTCGCGCTCGGGGCAAAGCCGGTAGTAGTCCTCGTGGCAGGCGTCGGGGTGCAGGGCCACGAGCAGCGCCTGGTGGAGCTGCTCCGCGTTCGCGGCCGGGTCAGCGCTCGGCTGCTCGGAGAGCGTGTCGAGGTAGTTGTAGGCGGCCTGGTAGGCGACCAGCGCGCGGATCGTGCGGCGGCGAGAGCGGGGCGGGGCGAGCGTCGCGAACAGGGCGGCGCCTTCGATGTTGCCGCGCTTCTCGAGAGAGCACAGCGCGGTGGCGCGCAGCGCAGTGTTCGGGATCCGCTGTGCGTGTCTGCGCCAGTGGGCGAGCTCGACGGCGATCGCGGGAACCCCGATCAGGTGAGCGGCGACGGTGCGCGGGAACGTGCCCGAGACCCGGGACGCTCCAGGGGAGCGGGTCGTGGTGGGGAGGCCGGACCGCCGCTCGGCTGCCGGCACTGGGCTCGCGATCGTGGCGTTGCGGGTGTGGGTGGCGCTGCTCATCGCCTCACCGGTGCCGGGCGGGGCAGGGGACGGTCGTCTGCGCGCTGGTCTGGCTCGAGTCCTGGAAGGTGAAGGTCGCGGCGAACGGGAAGCCGCCATGCGGGCAGTGTTCAGGTACGGCGATCCCGCGAGGGTGGAACGGGATCAGGCGGCCGTGGCGGTGGCGGTAGTAGATGAGCCGGCTGGTGCCGAGGCTCGCCTGAACGTGGACGATCGAGACGTCGGGGCCGCCTGGGACGCTCGCGACGAGCGGTACGGTGGCGGAGAGCTGTGAGCCGTAGCTTCCGTGGTCGGGGAGCACTTCGCCTGCGAACGTGAGCTGGGCGTCGACCGGGTAAAGGCCGTTGGCGTAGAACAGGACGAGCAGGTTGCCGTTCTTGGACGGACCGGCGAGCGCCTGTATTTCGGGGACCTCCTGGCCCGCGCCGGTGCCGAACGGGACTTCGACGCGGGCGCTGCCGGCGCCGAGCCGCGAGTTCGCCGGGCAGGCCGCTGGTCCCTTGGCGGCCAGCACCGCGGGCTTGCACAGCGCGAGCCCGAGCGTGGTCGCGGCGTAGCCCATCCCGGCGGGCATGTGCAGGACAAGGGCGGTGAGCGGCGGCGGTGCGACCCCTTCGTCGGTCTGCAGGTCGAAAGAGAACGAAATGTTGGTCGGCGTGCCCAGGCGGTCGGGGCTGAAGGATGCGTGCAGCGCCGCGTGCTCGCCCGTGGCGAGGGCGGCAGGAGCGCTGGCGGCGGCGAGCGCCAGGGCCAGCGCTGCGGCGAGGAGGGTCCTGGGCGTCACGAGGGTCGGCGGGTGCTCAGGTGGAGAAGCGGCCGTTGACGTGGACGGTGACCGCGTCGTTTGAGCGTTGGACGGTGCCGCTGAACTTCAGGCCGGTGCCGTGAGCGTGGTTGTAGGCGCCGGTTCCTCGGACCACGTTCATGGTCCCGTTGAAGCCGGCGGTGGCGCCGGAGGGGTGGTAGGCGGCGCTGGCGATGCCGGTGATCGACCCGCCGTTCGGGTAGATGCTGACTTCGGCGGAGACATGGCCGTAGGAGGGGAAGCGCAGGTGGATGTAGATGGTGCCGGAGATCGTCCCGGACGCTGTGCCCCGCTCGTTGAGCGTCTGGTTGATGTTGATCGCATGGCCGCTCGTGCTGTGCAGGTGGGCGGTCTCTGAGATCGAGACGGTGCGGGCGCTGGTGGCGATGCTCTGCGCTCCGGCGGCCCCGGCCTGCCACGCGGGTACCGCAGCGAGCGAAGTGGCCATTAGCGCGACGGCGCCGCGGCGAGCGAGCGTCGTTCGTGCGAGCCGGGGGCGGATCTGCGGCTCGGATCGTGGGCGAGCTGTCATCTCGTTGCTCTCCTTCGTGGGTGTCCGCCGGCGGCGTCGCTTGCCATGTCGGGCTCACACCCGCAGCGATATGGAGGCGCTCTGCTTGTGCCCTTTCGCGGGAGCAAACGTGACGGTGATCTTCCGCTTGGCGTGGCTGTTTCGCTTCGCGTGGAGCGTGACCGTGACGGTTTCGGTCCCGTGGACGGTCTTGGTGGCGGTGCCAAGCGACGGCCCGTTGAGCTTGAGCTTCCCTGCTGTCGGTGCGTAGACGGTGAGGCTGACGGTCCGGCCTTTGACCTTGTGGGCCTTGATCGCGATCTTGGTCGGGCAGCCTGTGACGCCGACGGTGGTGTTCTGGTGGATTTCGGCGCCGTTTGAGGCTTTGAAGAACGTCGGCATCACGAGCTTCTGGCCGCACAGGTCATAGCTTTCGCCGGGTAGGTTCGTGCCGAACTCGCTGTAGGGTCCGGAGGGGATGGTGACTTCGAGGGATTCGAACGGTACGTCGGGGGTGTTGCGGAACGTTGCTGTGGTGACCCCGGTTTTGCCTTCGATGTGCGTTTCGCCGTGCAGCTCGACGTGGATGCCGTAGCCGTCGAGGACGAGGACGGCTTCGGGGAATTCCTTGCCGCCGTTGGAGACGAAGTAGACGGGTCCTTGCAAGGGCACGGGCAGGACGGGGGTGTCCACGACGGCGTGCCCGATCTGCGACTGTGGCGGGCACGCGCCGCGGTCGTGTTCGAACGTCGCGGCCGCGCAGGCTTTCTGGATCGTCCTGAGCTCGGCGGGGAGCTGCTTGGGGAACTGGAGTTTGGCTTCGTTGACCCAGGCCTGCGAGCCGAGCGCGCCTTTCGGGTATGAGATCTTGACGAACAGGCTGGAGCCGTCAGCCCTGGAGGCGTGCCCGCCGACGTACGCCTGGATCTGTGGTGTGAATTTGAGTGTGGCGCAGTTGGTGACCTGGAACGGGACCGATAGCGGCTGGGATGCTCCTTCGAAGCCTGTGATCGCGCCGGTCATCGCCAGCGGGCTGCAGTTGGTCGGGTTGAAGGTGAAGTGTTCGCGGTTGACGGTGACGTTGACGTTCTTGATCTGGACTGGGATGCCGTCGATGAGGCGCGGGATCGCGTGCGGGCCGGAGGGGTCGGTGGTGATCGTCAGTTCGGCGGTCCTGGGGTTGACTTCGACTTTCGCTCTGACGACGACACAGTCGCATGGCGGCTGGTTGGCCGGGCTCGATGTGTCGTGCTCGAGGTCGAAGGGGCCGGCCTTCACAGGGTTGACGATCGAGAGCCCGAAGGGCGCACCCGCGTATTTTTCAGTGATGTAGACCCTGCCACCTCTGACCGAGACGGGGTCAGCGCCGACGCCTGCGGAGATCGTCGTTTCGCCAATCAGGGATTCCGGGCCGCAGGTGCCGTCGTTGGCCTGGGCTTCGGGGCACAGGCTGACGTTTGAGAGCAGGCCCTCGAGGCCGGCGGGCATGTGCAGCACGACGGACTGTAGGTTCTGTTGGCCGTCTTCGCGGCCGAGCGTGGTCGTCAACGAGCTGAACGAGCCCGCGTTGATGTTCGTCGTGCCGCCCGTCAACGCCGGTGAGAAGGGCAGCGTGGCGCCGGGACAGGGCTGCCCGTGTGGGCCGGCGGTGATCTGAAAGCTCGAGGTCGTGTCGACGGGACCGTTGCCGTCCCACGGCGTCAACGTGGCGTGGGTGGTATAGGAGCCGCAGCGTGCCGGGGTGGCCAGCGGCGCGCGTTCTTCGCCGAAGAAGCGCAGTTCGGCGTCTTCGAAGGGAAGATCGGGACTGTTCGCGAACGTCGCCGTCAACTGCCCGCTCGCCTGGTCGAGCTTCACTTCTCCCGGGAGCTTCACAAGCGTCCCGGAGACGGGGTCGCTGGCGATCAGGTACATCGCGAGCAGGCTGCCGAACGGGTTCTCGTTCTGGGTCGAGATGTACACCGCGCCCGTGAGCGGGTTGGGCAGGAGCGGAGTCGTGACCTTGACCGTGCCGACCTTCGATGCTTCGGGACAGAAGTTGATCCCGGGTTGCAACGGTTCGGGCAGCGTGGGGGTGAACTGCGACGTCTCCGTACCGGGTTGGAAGCCGGTGAAGCCAGCAAGTTCCTGCGAGCATGCCTGCAACCCGCCGGCGCCGGCGGCGTTCAGAGCGAGGCCTGCGGGGAGCGCGACCGTGATGTCCTTCACCGCCGACTCGGCGAGCCCTTGCGCGTTCAGGGTCGCCGTCTGGGGGATGTGAACGTCGGTCCGCAGCCCGCTCGCGCGGCTCCCTTCCGAGAGGTCGGGCACGACCTGGATCGACGGTCCGAACTGCAGGGCGTCGCAGCCGTCGATGGGACCCATGTCGAATTCGCGGAACAACGGTTCGCTCCGCGCCGAGGACGCCGGCGGGTGCGGTTCCTGCCACGAGTCGGCCTGGACGGTCGCGTGCGCCGCGGCGGTGCAGGCCGTGGGCAGCGACAGCAGGGGCGCCGGCTGGCTCTCCTGTAAAGGCGCGCAGGGGCCGAAGCGTTCGTCTTCGAGGCAGTTCCAGCCGCGTGAGGCGTCGTGCAGGGGACTGCCGGGGACTCCCCAGAAGGTGACCTTGCTCGAGATGAACCCCGAGACCTCAGTGATGTTGCTGATGCTCGCCGTCACCCCGTAATCGCCGCCGGTACGCACGGAGGTGTCGATCGTCGCCGCGAAGCCCTTGACTTCGAACCCGAACCGCGCGGGCTCTCCGATGAGGGGCTCGAGGTTGAACATCGGCACCGTCCTGGTCGTGTACTGGCCGCCGCCGGGAACGTCGATCGTGACCACGGCCACCCCAACCGCCGTCTTCGGCGCGCATTCGTCGTGTTCGGTTTGGGGTTCTTCGCGCACGAACTGAGCGGCGGAGCAGCGCGGGAACGGCGTCGGGTTGCCGATCAGCCCGGGCGGCAGCTGGATCTTCACGTCCTTGGCGAGACCGGCCGGCTGCTGCTTTACCAGTTCGCTGGCGACTTCGCCGACGTTCATGGCCAGCACGCTGGTCAGCTGAAACGGGTGCTTGCCCGCCTGCGTGGTGGCTTCGCCGCCTTCTTCTTCGAGGTTCAGCGCGAAGTCTTCGACCCCGAAGCCGCTGTGCCCAGTCCCGAGCGCCAGGGGACGCGTCAGCGAGCCGCCAGCGACACCCGCCCCGGCGACGGTGAGCTCGTTCGCTTCGGGCGAGGACGCTCCAGCGCTCACAGCAACGGCGATATCGACTTCGATCTCTTCAAACGGTGGCAACGTCCCGGCGAATTCGCAGCGCACCCGGCGCGGCGAGGGAGCCGTGCACAGCACCGCGCCGCGCTTGACTTGCTCCACGTCACCCGCGACGGCTTCGACGTCGGGCACACCGGCGTTGCTGAGAACTTCCAGCCCTTTGGGTAGCGTGTCTTCAACGACAACGGGATCGATGCCGCCGTTCGCGCTCGTGTAGCCGAGGTTCTCGGCCGTCACGACAATCTTCCCGGTGGCGCCGGGTTGCAGCTGCGCCGGCCAAGACGCCGAGGTCAGGCCCCACCATGTGGACGCCGCGCGCGCGGAGCCCGCACCGAACAGCAACACCGCCAGCGCACAGCCGGCGACGAGAGCGCCGAGGAGCCTCCGACGGGCCTTCGTCGAACGGGGCATCAGGCTCGCCCCCCCACGCCCGGGGTGTTGCGAGGAGGGCCTCATGGGCGCTTTCGATGCTTGACGGCGCGTTTGGCCGTGGCGGCGGCGCCGTAGCGACGGCGAGCGGCCCGTTCGCAGATGGCGCGCTTGGCGTGCGACTTGACGCGGTGGCAGGCCTTCAAGGCCTTGGCGAGCGCCTGCGCCCTGCCCCCTACGGTGCTCCTCTTCGGCGCGGTGGTGACGGCTGGCGCCGGTGCTTGCGGTAGGACGTTGCCGGCGCCGGAGAAGGTAGCGCTCGGCGGGGGCCCGTACAGCGAGGGCAACGGTTCGGGGGCTACCCGGCAAGAGGACGCCGATTCGCAAGAGGGCGGCGCTTCGGCGGGCCGGCTCGGACACGGCGAAGCGCTCGTGCATTCGTGCGCGTCGTAGACGTCCAGCGCCGTGTCCCTGTCCTGCCTGACGAGCTTTTCGGCCGTGAGGAAGAAGACGTCGGCGCCTGCTTCGCTCGCGTCGAGGAAGGCCGATTCACCCGAGGCTCGGCCAGAAGAGATGAGCCCAATGCAGCCGTCCGAGCGTTCGCTGTAGGTCGTCGAGGACGTCGTGCAGCTGCCGGCCCCGGGCGGCTCGTACTCATACACGTCCTCGTCGCTGTTGCCGTCCTGCGGCGCCAGCGCGTCTGCGCTGTTAAAGAACAGTCGGCCGTCGTCGAACAGATAACGCGACTGGTAGAGAGACGTGCTTTCGGTGTACGGGGTCCAGCCCGGCACGTTCGCCGCCAGCATCTGGCCATATGGCCAGAGACGATCGCCGCCGGTGAGCCCGTCGTTCAAGTGGCCGTATTCGACGCCTTCGGGGCGCGCTCCACTCGGATCGCACGACGCGCACACCAGCCTGCCTGAGACGGCGTCGTACTCGTAGACCTCCTCGTCGAGGTTGCCGCTCTTGGCGTCGCGGTTGTCATAACCGGTCAACGACCGGTCGGACATGAACGCCAGCCGTGAGCCGTGAAGCG
>CAWIGW010000002.1:0-294717 GCA_963835865.1 uncultured Solirubrobacteraceae bacterium | reverse complement strand
CCTTCATCCACGTGCCTCTAGGCCAGAGGACCTGATAACTACTCATCCCAGCCTATTAGGGTCGTTATCCCGACCGCGACAACGAGTGCGACGCCAAACCCTACGAGCATGGCAGTTGCAAGATCTGCAACCAATGCAGCCAATATAAGGCTGGCAATAGCTCCTCCACCAGCAAAAACCGCACCAAAAACGTACCAGTAACGGTAAATGCCTTTAAGAAAAGACCATGCAAGTCCTGCAATTAGGCATACGCTAACATACAACGCCAGGGCGGCAAACAGCCCTCCGAAGATCAGTCTGGCTACATGCTCACTGGAAGAAGCTATGGAAACACTGCTCAGCATATTTCTTAGCTTTCCCTCAGATCTTGGCAGTTTGTTGCATCAAGCACAATCTTTGTGAAGTTAGAGCAAGCCAGTTCTGCATCAGCCCGGAAGACGGGTGTCCTGGCCTATCTAGGCAACTCACCCGCATGCCGAACTTCGAACACTTGCCGTGCCGCCACACAGTAACTTCCCCTTAATATCCGCGCACCGTTCCTAGCGAGATCCGCGTGATTAGCCGAACGCCAGACAGCCCCTTTTTGACTGATCCGGGAAGGCATCGCCACACAAGAAAGGTTCATGGGGGAGGTTAAAGATTGCGCCTCCGCATCGCTATAAATCATGACAGTAGCGGAATCGGTGACTCGAGACCCGTGCTGGTGACCCGGGCACCCACCTCCTGCTCATGCATGCCAACGTCGTGACCGTTGCCTTACGGCTCCACTCACTTTCCCGCCGGATGTTAAGGCGATCGCATGGGTGCGGGCGTATTAGCGCGATTCCAGCCTGCCCCCGGCGGCGGTCGGCCGTAACTGCTGGAACGATAGGGGCAATCGAGGCGCCGCTTCGCTTGGATGTCCAGTCCGTGCACCGGGCTGTCGCCTCCGTCAGACGGGGCCAGGCCGTCCGGGACCTGGGGGGTAGACACCGGCCCGGACCATCCTGTAAAAACTGGTATCTAGAAGTTCTACCAAGGATGGGGCGGCGTGGTCAGGATGATCGTCGGCGGGAGGCCGCTGGAGCTCACGGCAACCGAGGTTGCCGAGCGGATGCGCGGAGAAGACCCGGAATCCGACCACGGGAGCACTTCGTGGAAGTAGCGGGCTCAGCGTTCCCTCCCAAGCAGGTGCTGGCGGCAGTCACCGGGTGGGACCGCACCACCTTCACCACGATGGAGGCGCAGCGTGTCCTGGCCCGCATCGGCTTCGCCTGCCTGCGGGCTGGATCGCAGTCAGTCAGACGGGCCCTGCCGGGCCCTGACGGCCTGGAAGCCATCCCGCCATCTGTCAGCCAGAGGCTTGCGGCTCTCGAGTCCGGACTAGCTGTGGCGCAGGAGGCTATCGAGAGCCTGGTGCGCCGCATGGCCCGAGCCGGACGGCGCGGCCGGCAGTGAGTCCTTGCCCAAGGGCGGATCAGGCGCGGTCTCGCCCCAGAACCAGCTGGTACTTCATGAGATCCGGGACGGAGAAGACATGAGAAAGGAACTGAGAACTGGCGGCTGATCGTGGCTGCAGCCCGTGCGCTGACAGCCGCGGGACACGTCTTGTTTAGCCGGATCGCGGTGTACCAGTGGATCTGGTCGCGGCACCCGCGGGTCGATCACGACCGGCCTACCCTCGACCCGACATTCCAGGGCATGGTCGGCAACGCGCCCGGAGGACCCCAGAGCGCCGTCCGAATCCCGCGCCGCGCCGCGTGGCACGCGGTCTGTACGTGCTGGCCATCTGCACGCCGAGCGCGTCACCTGCAGGCTGATGCGGCTAAGCGGTTCCTCCCTTGGCGGTCTTGCTGCCGATAGCCGGAAGACCCGAAGCTCACCGAGATGCTGCTGGTGGATCTGCACGGTTCTACGCCAGCCGCAACTCTCTGGTCTGCGCGCAGGGCGGCCCGCCTAGCCGGTCTCGGTCCTTCCGCCTGACGAATTTCACGCGGTCCTGCGAAGCAAGAAACGGGAAGCACTTGCCACAGAGATGACTCGTTGACAGCATCCTCGCCCGTGTATAGCCCCCGGTCTTCGGAAACTTGCATGACATCCCATCCCTCCCTGGACAGCTTGTTCAAAATCCCTAGAGCCTCAGCTATCGGAAAGCCGTAAGCCCACTTCTGACCCTTTTCTAGGACTCGGTATTTCACTTTCGCCGTCAAGAAAAGCTCCGACCCGATATCCTCTCCTTCGAGGTTTCCACGGCAGTTTTTTTCTGCCATTCAAAGTAGAGGGAATCGATATGAGCAGGCCGCGGGTTCTTCCTTTCGTACACCTGACTTATGATCGCATCGGCCTCATTAGGGGATACGGACTGCTGGCTGCCATCCGGGAAGGTCAGCCAAACGACATCGAATGCGGCCCGCTTGGATACAGTTTCCCGCGACGATATTCAACATGTGTCTGCTCTTTCCAGCCCTCAAGCCCACTGGCCCACGACGCGCAGACACGACGATATTCATCTGCAACTCTGGAGCCGTCGTTCTCGTCCCACCACTCTCGCAGTACCTGGGTCCCTGATTCTTGTCGGCGATCAGCGGGTCCCTACCAGGGATAGTGACCACATCGTTTACCTTCCTAGCAAAGACAAGCATCGCATACTGAGTTCTCATTGCCCGTTATCCTAAACAGTTGAATATGAACTGCGAGTTCTACTCCCGGTCAAGCTCGTAGCCAGGAAGGCGGGCGCGAATTGCCCTAACATCCGCATCAGGGAAGATGCAGGTAGATGGCGACTGGAGCAACAGCAGGAAGCTCACTCTGAGATGCTGCGCGGCAGCGGCAGCAGCCATTTCGGCTTGATGATAGAACTGCTGCTGAGCGATGTCCATCTTGCCTCTCCGTTCACCTAGCCCTGTAGTAACTGTGACAGGCTACCGGAAGGTCGAACATCAGGCGTGGCCGCAGGCTTCCGAATTCATGCGTTTGGGGCGCACCTGCCGACTTGCAGGCTAACCTGGCGCTGCTTAGCGCGATACTGGCTGATATCGGGGCCTTGGTACCCAAAGGCGGTACACGTGTGGCCGCGGTGGGAGGCTCTTGCGGCCGACGAGGTTCATGTCCGCCAGTCCTCGACGACGCCTGCCCCCTGTGCAGACGGCCCCGAATACGCTGGCGAGCCGAGGGAGGAGCGCCGATGACCGTGGGTGGCCACTCACGGGGGCCTGCCTGCGCCCTGGCCTCATCGCGATGTGGGCAGCGCCGCGCTCACGCTGACCGTGTTCTTCCGGTACATGCTGGAGCACGGCGGCCTCGTCGCGCTCCACGAGCCGTTCGACAACATCGCCGACCACGGGTCAACCGCAGTGAACGGGCACCTGGTATCTGATCCCGCAGAGCTGATCACCACGCTGCGCGGCCTCGCCAGGACTGCGACCGTGTTCTTCAAGGAGCTCACCGACCGCCGCCACCACGCAGTGCTCGCCGACCGGCAGTTCCTCACCGAGGCCACCCATACCTTCCTCATCCGCGCGCCCGCCGAGATCGCCGCCTCCTGCTACGCGCTCCAGGGCCCGAGACTGACCCTGCCGAGATCGGGCTTGAGCACGCTTACGATCTCTACCAGGCTATTGTCGCGGCCTGCGGCGCCCGCCCGGTCGTCGTCGTCCACTCCGACCACTCTATCTCCGACCCTGCCGCGACCGTGGCGGCCTACTGCACCGCGGCCGGCATCCCGTTCAGCGCGCCGGCCTTGCGCTGGGCACCCGGTGACCGCGATGAATGGCGGCTCCAGCGCCCGCTGGCACGCGCGGGTGAGCCAGAGCACCGGGTTTACGCAGTCCCCGACCAGCTATGAGATCACGACGGCCAACAACGCGATGCTGGCACGTTACAGCGCTTACCACGAGCCCTTCGACCAGGCGCTTCGCGCCCATAAGATCTCGATCTGTTGAAGCGACCCGCCTGTGGGATGTGAAGACCAGGCCGGCGAAGGTCGGGTCGGTCTGGGCGATCTGCTCGCCGAGCCGCTGCAGGGACCGGACCACGGTGCCGGCGGTGATCACGGCCGGGCCGACGTGCCCGGGACGCTGAAACAGATAAGGGAGCGTCGCGGAGGAACATCGACAGGCTGCTGCCGTCATCCCAGGCCATGTCCAGCTGGCTGAGCCAGGCGTCGTAGCTGGTGACGGTCCCGGCAGTGCCCGGGACGAGGCGGGTGTGCGGGTCGCTGGTGTGCACGAGCACGATGCGGTCACCGCGCTGATAGGTCATGACGTTCTCTCCTTCCAGCCCGTGAAGGGCTCTGCCCGGACAGCTGCGGGAGGCAAGGCGGCGGACAGGGCGGGGCCTGCCTCGGGGTCGGAGACCCCGCCCCCCTGGACGGGTCAGGTGCTGTGCAGGGCGCGGGTGGCGGCGGTGGCGATGGTGGTGGCGGCCGGGTCGGCGAGGGTGATGACGCGGGCGCGGACCTCGAGGCGGCTGCCGCAGCCGCGCCGTTGGCCGTCTTCGGGAACGCCGGCCAGGACTGCTGTGCACGGTCGCGGATCCTCGTCGCCGAGCCCGTCCGGGACCGCTTCCTGGAGCTGCTGGAGGCCCAGGTCAAGGCTCTGCGGGTCGGTGACCCCCTCGACGAGGACACCCAGATGGGTCCCCTGATCTCTGCCGCGCAGCGCGACACGGTCTCCTCGTTCCTCGAAGACGACGTGGAGATCGCCTTCCGGGGCAGCGCTCCGGAAGGCCCCGGATTCTGGTTCGCCCCGACCGTCCTCGCGCCGGTGGCGCCGACCGATCGAGTCGCCCGCGAGGAGGTCTTCGGACCGATCGTGGCAGTCATGAGCTTCGCCGACGAGCGCCAGGCGATCGAGCTGGCCAACGACACGATCTACGGGCTCTCCGGCTCGATCTGGACCCGCGATGGAGCTCGCGCGCTGCGCGTTGCCCGTGCGGTGGAGACCGGGGTGCTGTCGATCAACTCGAACAGCTCGGTCCGGGTCTCCACGCCGTTCGGCGGTTTCAAGCAGTCCGGCTACGGACGCGAGCTCGGCCCACACGCCCTGGAGGCCTACACCGAGGTCAAGACGGTCTTCTACGCCACGGAGGAACCATGAGCATCAACGGAAGGCTCGGCGGACGGGTCTGCGTCGTGACCGGTGCTAGCGGGGGAATCGGCGCCGCGAGCGTCGAGGCCTTCCAGCGCGAGGGCGCAACTGTCGTGGGGGTGGATCTCCTGGCCGGCTCTCCGGGCGAGCTCTCCCTGCAGGCCGACCTGACCAGCGAGGAGCAGGTCCGTGGCGTCTATCGCGAGGTCGCCGAGCGCTTCGGCCAGATCGACGTGCTGTTCAACAACGCCGGGATCTCCCCCAACGACGACGGCTCCGTGATCGACACCGCCCTCGAGGCCTGGGAGCGGGTGCAGGCTGTGAATCTGCGCAGCGTCTTCCTCTGCTGCAAGCACGGCATCCCCGAGCTGCTGAAGAACGAGGGGCCGGAACGCGGCTCCGTGATCAACACCGCCTCCTTCGTCGCGGTGATGGGCGCCGCCACCTCGCAGATCTCCTACACGGCATCCAAGGGCGGGGTCCTCGCGATGTCCCGCGAGCTGGGCGTCGAGTTCGCGCGCCAGGGAGTCCGCGTCAACGCGCTCTGCCCCGGCCCGGTCGACACGCCGCTGCTCAAAGAGCTCTTTGCGAAGGACCCCGAGCAGGCCGCCAGACGGCTCGTCCACGTGCCGATGGGGCGCTTCGCGCGTGCCGAGGAGATCGCCGCCGCAACGGTCTTCCTTGCCAGCTCCGAGTCGAGCTTCATGACGGCGGCAGCCTTCCTGGTCGACGGAGGCCTCTCCGGCGCCTACACGACCCCGCTCGAATAGCTCCCCGTGGAGGCCAAGCTCTATGTGATCAGGGGCTCCCACGCGTGCCGGACCGCGATGCTGGCGCTCGAGCAGAAGGGGATCCCGTTCGAGACGGTCACACTCCCGACCGGCATGCATCCCTTCCTCGCGCGCCTGCACGGCTTCCCGGGCAACCGGACCCCGATCAGGAGTGTCGGCGGGAAGACCCCCGGCGGGCTGGCACTGATGGACCGGATGGGGACGGTGCCCGCTCTGTCCTACGAGGAGCAGCGGATACAGACCAACCGGGAGATCATCGCCTTCCTCGAGACGGCTCGGCCCGACCCGCCGCTCTACCCCGCAGACCCCGCGCGACGGGCTGCCGTCGAGAGAGCATTCGACTGGGGCGATCAGACGATGCAGATGGCCGCCCGCCGAACCGTCATGGCGGCGGCGGGCACGAGCCTCGACGCGTTGCACGAGCGCGGTGCTCGCGGGCGGCTCGGAGCACTGCTGGCGCGCAACGACACGGCCCGGCTCCTCCTGAACGCCTTCGCAGCACGGACGGCCTTCAGCGCTCCGACGGGCAGCAGCGGGAAACTCCACGGAGAGCTTGAGTCGCTGCTCGACCGGGTCGACGACTGGACCGCCGACGGAACCCTCAACGGTGCTCAGCTGAACGCGGCCGACCTGATGATCGCGCCCAGCCTCGCACTGCTCGACTACCGGCTCGACCTGCGCGAGGAGCTCAGACGCCGTCCCTGCTTCGCGCTGCTCGAGCGGATCCTGCCCGAGCCCGCCTGAGAGCCGGGAGCTAGACCACCGCCACCTCGGCTCCCGAGCGCGTCGCCCCGACGGAGGCGACCACGACGAGGGCGATCCCGATCAGGAGCTCGAGGGTGATCGGCTGCCCCAGCACGAGGAAGCCGGCGATCGCGGCGACGCCGGGCTCGAGGCTCATCAGGACGCCGAACACCGGCGGTGCGATCCGACGGAGCGCTTCGACCTCGAACGAGTAGGGGATGACCGAGGAGAGGAGGCCGATCGTGGCGCCCAGCGCCAGCGCTTCCACCGACAGCAGATGGCCCATGCCTTCGGCGATTCCCAGAGGTGCGACCGCGAGCGTCCCGACGCTCATCGCGAGGGTCAGTCCGGTCACACCCGGGAAGACCTGCCCCAGCCTCGCGTTGAGGATGATGTAGGCGCCCCAGAAGACCCCCGCGAGCAGGGCCAGAGCGACGCCCAGGCCATCGAGAGCGTGGCCGCTGGGGTGAGTCAGGATCAGGATCCCGGCGGCCGCGAAGGCGACCCAGAGCAGATCCAGCAGCCGGCGCGAGCCGAGCATCGCGACGGTCAGGGGGCCCACGAACTCGAGCGCTACGGCGATCCCCAGCGGGATTCGGTCGAGCGACTCGTAGAAGCTGAGGTTCATCGCGGCCAGGACGAGGCCGAAGACGCCCGCCTGCAGCAGCTCGCTCCGGTCACGACCGCGGATCCTGGGGCGCCAGATCGCAACCAGTATCAGGGAGCCGAAGGCCAGACGCTCGAACACCGTCCCGGCGGGGCCGATCTCGGAGAACAGCGTCGTCGCGACAGCTGCGCCGAGCTGCACCGATGCGATCGCCCCCAGCACGAGCGCCGCGGAGGGCAGGCGTGCCAACGGCCCCTCGCGCGCAACCCCCTTATCGACCGTGGCCACCGGCTCCGATCGTAGCCGGGCGGGGGACCAGTCGGCATAGGATCCCCGACAATGGGCAGCGCGATCGAGCTTGACGTGCTCGAGGTCGGCTCCGGACCGCCGGTCGTGCTGGTCCACGGGAGCGTCCTCGGCGCCCGTGACACCTGGCGGCGCCAGCTGGAGCTCGCCGACCGCTGGACCCTGCGGCTGCCCAACCGGCCCGGCTTCGCCTGCAGCCCGCCGTTGGAGCGCGGCGACTTCGAGCTCGAGGCACCCCTGATCGCCGATCTGCTCGGCGACGGAGCGCATCTGGTCGGGCACTCCTACGGCGCGGTCATCGCCATCTGCGCCGCCGCCCTGCGTCCTGAGGCCGTCCTGTCTCTCACCGTCTCCGAGCCGGGCTGCCTGAGAGTCGCCGCGGGATCTCCGGAGGTCGACCGCCAGATCGCCGGCGGCGAACTGCTCTATGCGCGCGCCCCTGAATTGGACGCGCAGCAGTTCCTGCTCGCCTTCCGGGGCGGCGCCGGCGTGACGCGCGAGACACCCGATGAGTTGACCGGCGAGCTGCTCGCGGGAGCCCGGATGCTGATGCGCGAACGCCCGCCATGGGAGGCCTCGCCGCCGTGGAGCGAGCTGCGCGAGGCACCCTTTCGCAAGCTCGTCCTGTCGGGAGCGCACTCACCCGTCTTCGAGCAGGTATGCGACGCCACCGCGCGAGAACTCGGCGCCGAGCGGGACACCGTTCGCGGCCGCGGTCACACGATCCCGGCGTGCGGCACCGCCTACAACGCCCGCCTCGAGCAGTTCCTGAAGGGATCACGTAGCCTCCCCGTCGCATGAGCCCCACCAACGAAGCGATCACCCCGGCCCTGAGCCGTGAACGACTGGCCGGCTCCTTCCCCGGTGACCTCGGGATCGAGCTGCCGGAGATCGAGGACGCCCGCGTCATCGGACGGATGAAGGTCGATCGCCGCCACCTGCACCCGATGGGCTACGTCCACGGAGGAGCCTGGGTCGCCTTCGCGGACACCGTCGCAGCATGGGGGACGATGCGAAACCTGGCAGGCGATCGCGGCTTCACGACCGTCGAGCTGAAGATCAATGTGATCGCATCGGCCGTCGAGGGCGACGAGCTCGACAGCCATCGGCGAACCGCTCCACGTCGGCTCGCGGACACAGGTCTGGCAGGTGCGGGTGATGCGGGGCGAGCGGCTCGCCGCGATCTTCACCTGCACCCAGATGATTCTCTGACTCAGCACCTCGAAGGCGATCTCGACCCAGTCGGCGACGCGCCTGAACCCAAGCGCCGCGTAGATCCTGTTGGAGGTCGGGTTCTCCAGGTCGGTGAACAGGGCGCAGCGCAGCGCCCCGCGGTCGAAGGCGTCACGGCAGATCGCCGCGACGGCGCTGCTCGCGTAGCCGCGACCGCGCGCTGCTCCGGGGGCGTGTAGACCGGTCCGATGCGGACGGTCCCTGCGACCTCCGGTGAGATGGCGAGCGTCGAGACGGGCCCGCCGTCGTCCCAGACGAACTGGGCCCCGGCGGTCGAGCCGAGCGGCCACAAGGCGCTCGGGCGGGATATCGACGTCGATGCCGGATCGCTCAGGAAGCCCTCCTCCCACTCGATCAGAATGACGCGGTCGGCGGCTCCGGGCGAGCGCAGCCGTCCCGGCGCCGGGCGGTGCGGCTCACGCAGCTGCTCGAGCACCTGGAGGGCCGTTCGCATGGACACGCCCTGGGCGCCGCCCGTCGGCCTCCTCCCAGGCGTCGCCCAGGGCGCGGAGCCACGCTCAGCTCACCGATCACGCCCGGCACGCCCGGGGTCCTCTGCCAGCCACAGCCGCATCAGCTCTCTCGCGTCGAGATCCTCGGCGGGGCTCGTCAACATGCGCCACGGCGGCGTTCGAAGCGCCGCGTAGCGGACCTCGCCGGACTCGTCGCAGCCGTAGGCGAACAGCGGCGGGCGCCTCGTTGTGAAAGCCGCTGCGGGCCCGGATCAGCACGGTCGCGAGCTGGTTGTGCTCGAGCTTGCCCTCGAGGAAGCCACCCGCCCGCGCGGCGAACTCCTCGAGGTCTCGTGTCAGGTGCAGCTCGATCATCTCCCGGGGCGCCCTCCCGAGAACCGCCATCGCCGCGTTGCGGCCGGGAATCCCGCTGACGCCACCGCCCCGCCTGGCACCGGCGCCACAGAGCATGACCCGCGGGCTCGTCGGTCTCCACGCCCCAGATGCCCACCTCCTCCTCCTCCTCGGCGAACGGCCATGACAGGTCGCGGTGGAAGATGTGCCCGCCCGGCATGCGCAGCTCCGCCTCGAGGTCCACAGGGCTGCGCACCTCGATGCATGGCCTTCCGTCGCGATCGCGCATCAGGCAGTCTGCGATCGGCTCGGCCAGGACGCTGTCCAGCGAGGCCAGCGTCGCCGCCAGGGCCGCATCCCTCGGCCCGACGGGGTCGGCCGCGAACAGCCGCGCCGGCATGTGCAGCGCGAAGACGTCAGCGTCTGCGCGCCGGCGAGCCGCTGCAGCTCCTGCGCCGAGGATGCTCGGATCGCTCAGCGAGTGGCAGTAGGCCTCGCAGGGCACGACGTCCGGGATCCTTCCGCCGCGGCCTGCTCGTAAGCCGCGCTGGAGCTGCGATGCCGACTCGTTGACGTGAAAGGTTCCCGCGAACGCCCGCCGCGGATCGACCGTCGCGTCGCGCAGCCGCGGCAGACGCGAGAGCAGCAGGTTCACCTTTAGCTGCGAGCCCTCGGGCCGGTCCGCGGCGGGCGGCGCGACCCAGCAGCCGGTCGAGCTCCGCCGGAGCGGCGTTGACCAGCAGGTGCCCAGCGCGTGACCATCCGCTCGCCGGAGCGCTCGGCGACCGCACCTCGACGCCGTCCGCGTCGGCCTCGACGCTCAGCACCTCCGCCCCGGTCCGCAGCTCGCGCACCGGCCCGGGCGCGGCCCGCGCCAGCGCAGCCGGAGACGGCACCCATGCCTCCCGACCGGTATCTGCCATTCGCCCGTTCCCCGGCCGATCACGTGGTAGAGGAAGCAGCGGTTCTGGCGCAGAGCCCGGATCCTCGGCGTCGGCAAATGTGCCGATCAGGCCGTCCGTCAGGACGACCCCGGCGACGAGCTCGTCGCTGAAGGCCGCCGCCGACGAGGCCCCAGCGGCCGCTCGAAGACCGTCTCCCAGGACTCGTCCTCGGCCACGAGCGCCCGCATCTCCTCGCGCGAGCGAAGGGCTCCGTGAGCGTCGGGAAGACGACCTTTGCGAGACGGCCCATCCGGGCGTAGAAGCTCATCCCAGGCCGCCATGTCCGGCTCGCCGCCCGGTCACGGCCCTGAACGATGCAGCGGTCGCTCGGCGGTCGCCGCCGTCGACCAGCAGGCCCGCCCTGCCTCCCGCGCGGGGATCGGGGGTATAGGAGGAGACCGCCCGCGGGGCCAGCCGCACGGGCAGCCCGAGCTCCTCGACGATCAGCTCGCGGCAGCAGGCTGACCAGATAGGCATAGCTCGAGACGCGCGCGTCGAAGCCGGCGAACAGCTGCTCCGATGCCGCCGCCCCGCCGAGCTGTCGCGGCGCTCGAGCAGCAGACAGCTCCGCCCCGCCCGCGACGAGATAGGCGGCCGCCGTCAGGCCGTTGTGCCCGCCGCCGAGAATGACGCGTCGCATCGTAGTCGCTCAGGGCCGGAACCCTGAGTATCAACTCGGAAGTCTCGAGCGGGATGTCGAGCTGCGGGCAATGCCCGACGTCCTCGAGCACGACCCAATCGGCCTGCGCGAGCCATTGCTCGCGATAGCGGAGCGCGGCCGAGGGCCACGGCAGGATCCGATCGGCGGCGCCCCAAATGACGCGGACGGGACAGCTGATCGCCGCGGCATCCAGCCACCAGCCGTGGCGGAGCACCTGCTCGATCAGCGCGGGGGCACCGGTGCAGTCGGCGACGCCACGGATCTGGTGCGCCAGCAGCTCCGCCGGGATGTGCTCGTAGTTCGTGGCGATCTCCATCGTCGCCCGGCGACGTCCGGCATCGGTGGAGACGATCTGATCGGCGTTCGGCGCAGCCTCGATCAGCAGCTCACGCATGCGGACGAAGTAGGCCATGGTCTCACGAGCGGATTCATCGCCCTCGGCCCATCCTCCGGCGGGAGCCAGGGCCACGACGCTCTCGGCCCGGCCGCGAGCGGCCAGGTGCAGAGCGAGGTATCCGCCGAGTGAATTGCCGACGATGTGAGCTGTCGCAAATCCCGCCGCGTCCATCGCCCGTTCGAGCTCGTCCAGCAGGACGCCCTCGTCCGCCCTGCCGTAGAGGGCCGGACCGCCGGCGTGGCCCGCGAGCGTCGGCGCAAGCACCTCGTTGTGGCGCTCGAGCCGCCCCAGGACGAGCTCCCACGTCCGCCAGGTGTCCGTGAAGCCGTGGAGGCAGAGCATCGGCGGCCCTGAGCCGCCTCGATGGCCCGGCGTGAAAAGCGACGGCACGCTCCAAACGCTAGCGCGAGGAGCCGCCGGCCTCTTCGGCCTCGGCGAGGCTGCCCGAGGTTCATCAGCTGGCGGCGCATCATGACGAGGTCGCCGGGCGCGAGCACGAACCCGGCGAGCCGGCCCAGGAGCCCCGGCCTGCGGGGTGCTTCACGAGCACCTTCGCCACCAGTCGCGAGCGCCCGCCCGGCGTTCTCGGCGACGCGGTAGGTGACCGCGACACGGCCGAACAGCCTCCCCTCGCTGAGCACCGTGATCGAGGTCCCCTGCTCGAACTCGACCAGCCTGAAGATCAGCATCATCCGCTGGCCCACCTCGAGCCGCTCGAGGCCCGGGGTGAGGTCCGCGGGCTGCGCCTGGCCGCCGTTGTCGATCAGGTCATAGCTGTAGGGCGCCGCCCTCAGCTGGCAGAGCCAGCGGAAGACCGTCCCGGAGCCGGCGGCGACGTCCAGTGCCCGGAAGAGCACCAGGTCCGGGTGCGCTGACGAGACGATCGCAGGGGAACGCCTCGCCGCGCTCGGCGGGAGTCGACCCCCAGTTCTCGACGAAGCCTGGCCAGATCGTCACGCGCGCCGCCTCAGCCGAGATCGGGGTCGCGCAAGCGCGGCGAGGGTCGGCGCGTAGAGGCGCCGCTTGATCATCCCCAGCGTCGCAGGATCCTTGCCCGCGAGCTCAGAGGCACGCTCGATCGCCCGGCTCGAGCACGGCGTCCTCGGGCACGGCCTGATCGACGATCCCCGCCGTCGCAGCATCCTCCCCGCCGTAACGCCGCCCCGTCGTCATCGCCTCGTGGGCCACGGGGGCCGTGAGGCGAGAGGCGATCAGCGCGCTCATCCCGGGGGTGAAGGGAATCCCGATGTCCACCTCCGGGAGGCAGAAGTAGCCGCGATCGGCTCGCATGATCCGCTCGTCGTGGGCGAGCGCCAGCATCGCGCCACCTGCGAAGGCATGACCCTGGACGGCGGCCACCGTCGGGACGCTCACCTCCAGCAGCCGCGCGAGCAGCGCGTGCAGGCGCGCGACGAAGTCCATCACCCCGTCTCCCTGACCGCCGAGCCACTCGAGATCGAGGCCGTTGGACCAGATCTTCCCGCCGGCCGTCGTCACGAGCGCACAGGGAGCGGCCGCTTCGACCTCGTCCAGGCACGCCTCGAGCCCGTCGAGGAAAGCCGGCGTTGAAGCGGTTCTCCCCGTCACCGAGGCTGAGCACGAAGACCTCGCCGTCTCGTTCCATGGAAGGCAATCTCGAATCTCCTTATAGAGGATCCACTCTAGAAGATACACTCTACAGGCTGTGGCGCGCCATGTCTTCTCAACCGATGCGATCCTCGATGCTGCCCGCGAGGTGGTGGTCGATCGCGGCCCGCGCTCCGCGACGGTCGAGGCGATCGCCACCGCCGCGGGGGTGCCCGTCGGCTCGATCTACCACCGCTTCAGCTCGATCGACGAACTGCTCGCTCGGGTGTGGCTGCGTGCCGTACGCGCCAGCCAGAAGGCGGCACTGGCGGTCCCGGCCAGTGCCGGCGAGCCGCTGGGCGGCGCCGAGTCGGTTGCCCTGGCGATGTATGACCACTGCCTGGCCAACCCATCGGACACGCTTCTGCTCGATGCGCTCTCCCGGGCGGAGCTGACGCGCTCGAGCCGGAGCCGACCTGCGAGAGCAGCTCGAGAGCGTCAACGATGAGATCGAACAGCGCATGGCGATTTCGCCCGCTCGGTATTCGGGCGGGCCGACGCTGCGGCGAGAGACCTCGTCCTGCTGGCCCTCGTCGACCTCCCGCACGGATTCGCGCATAGGGAGCTCTCCAGCGGACGCCCGACCCCGGCTCGCCGGGAGCGGCTGCCGAGCGCCGTGCGAGCTGTCCTGACCCCGTAAACACGGGGATCTGCCCGAAAAGGACGACACGGACTGCCCTCCCGGGACGACACCCGTGTCGTCCCATTGTCCAGACAGAGAATCCGTCGCTAATTCGGATGAGTGGATCTGGCGAGAACTCTCACATGCCGAAAAACACGGGGAAAGGGAGGGGGATATGAGGCCGGGAAGACAGACAACGCGGATCTACAAGGCGGCTGCGGCGCTGAGCGCGCACCGCCCTGCTGGCCATGCTCGCGCCGGGCCTCGCCAACGCCGCCTGCGCCGGCGGACAGGTCTCTTACCCGTTCGCCGGGTTCGGCGACGACGCCAACTATGTGCTCGCGCCCGGCGGCACCTTCGAGTCGGGGACCTTCGGCTGGACGCTCTCGGGTTCGCACCTCGTCGACGGCAACGAGACCTATGCGGCTACGGGGAACCACTCGCTCGCAATCCAGGCCAACGGACGGGCCGTCTCGCCACCGGTATGCGTCGGCGGCGAATACCCGACCTTCAGGTTCTTCGCCCGTCGGCTTTCGGGCGGCTCACAGGCGACATTGACCGCCGGCCTGCGCTGGATCGACCTGCTCGGGATCGCTGTCGAATCGCCCGCGGGCTCAGTTCCCGCGACGAGTTCATGGGCGCCCAGCCCGATCATGCGGCTCGGCAACTCGGTGCCGCTCTGGTTGCCGGGAAGCACGCTCTTTGTCCAGTTGGTCTTCAGGAGCAGCGGGGGTGGCTCCTGGGCGATCGATGACGTCTACATCGACCCCTACAGCCGTTAGGTGCCAATGGAGCGGCGGCGGCAGGTGCCGCCGCCGCTCCCCGACCCGAGCACGCCCATGTCCAGCACCGATCTGATCCTCGATGACGTAAGGGCCGGCGGCCCGGTGGAGCGTCTGCTCGAGGATTCCTGGAGCACCCGCTCCGAGCGGGCCGGCCAGCGCGAGATGATCGTCGAGGCCATCGCGGGCGCCCTGTTCCTTGCCTGCGCCGTGCCGCTGGCGCTGGGTGCGCTCGCCCACCAGACGGTCGACCCACTGCTCGCCGGTGAGCTCGTCGTGCTCTATGCGATCAACTCGCGCCTGATCAAGTTCGCGATTGGGGCGGGCTACGTGGTGCCGTCCTACCTCGTGCTCGTCCCGATGCTGCTGCTGCTTCCGGTGGGCCTGGTGCCGCTGCTCGCAGCCGCCGGTCTCGTCCTGGGGGCGGGCGCGCAGTTCGCCTTCGGCCAGGTCCGGGCAGAGCGGATCCCGATGTCGATCCCCGACGCCTGGCACACGCTGGGGCCCACCGCCGTGCTGCTGCTCGCGGGGACACCTCACAGCGGGGGATCGCAGGCGCTCATCTACATGGCGGCCTTCCTTGCGGGCTGTATCGTCGATCTCGGATCGGCGACCCTGAGAGAGGCGGCGATCGTCGGTGTCGCACCGCGCCTGCAGCTGCGCGTGATCGCAGTCGTCTGGCTGATCGACGCATGCATCGCCCCCCTGGGCCTGCTCGTGGCGAACGCGGCCCGCGCCGATCACCGGCAGATCCTCCTGATCCTGCCGCTGAACGTGGCGATGCTGCTGGCCTCCCGGGACCGCAACTCGCGAATCGAACAGGCCCAGCGACGCCTCGAGGCGGTCGCGCACGAGCGGAGTCGCCTGCAGAGCGCCGTCAGGCGACTGGGCGAGGCCCTCGCCGCACGGCTCGACCTCGCCGAGCTGACGGGGATCGTGCTGCGCAGCTCAATCGAGGCGCTGGATGCCGAAGGCGGGCGGATAACACTGGAAGCACCCGGGATGCCCCCGGACACGGAGATCGGATGCTCGGAGGGCTCCGCCGCGTGTCTTCGTGGCGCCCTCGACTCCGCCCGCACCCGCGGTGGCCCCGTCCAGCTCGAACGTGACGGCAGCTGGGCGCTGGCGCTCCCCTTCGCCTTCCCTGCCCGCGGCGGGCGAGTCGACGGGGGCATAGCCGTGACCCGCAGGGGCCGCGCGTTCCAGACCGACGAGCAGGCCGTGATGGCGGACCTCGTGGAGCGCGCACGGCGCGCCGCGGCGGACATCGTGGCGCACCAGCTCCTGCGCGAACAGGCCCACACCGACACGCTGACCGGCCTCGGAAATCGGCGGAAGCTGGCGGCGGACATGCAGCAGTGGCAGGGCCCGCGCGATGAGCCTTTGATCCTGATGCTGTTCGACCTCGACGGCTTCAAGGGTTACAACGACACCTTCGGCCACATGGCCGGAGACGCCATGCTGAGCCGACTCGGGGCGAAGCTCGCAGCCGCCGTGCAGGACAGGGGCGCGGCCTACCGTCTAGGCGGAGACGAGTTCTGCGTGCTCTTGAAGGCCACTCAGCCGGACCTCGAGACGCTCGTCGCCGAAGCGGCGGGAGCACTCGTGGACCGCGGTGAGAACTTCTCGGTCGGCACCTCCTACGGCGCGGTCCTTCTCCCCCATGAGGCCCAGGGCATCGACTACGCCCTGCAACTCGCCGACGAGCGCATGTATCAGAGCAAGCGCGATCGCCACGCCCGCTTGCCGGATCACACGAGCGAGTTGCTGCGACAGATCATGACCGCCCATCAGCCAGCGCTCGAGGTCCGCTCCTCGGAGGTTGCGGCCATGGCTCGCCGCCTGGGTCTGCGCATGGGGGTGGCCGGGGAGCAACTGGACGAGCTGATTCGCGCGGCGGAGCTGCAGCACATCGGCAGGGTCGGGATCCCCGACGCGATCCTCAATAAGACCGGGCCCCTGAGCGACGGCGAGTGGCAGTTCATGCGTCAGCACACCCTTCTTGCGGAGCGCATCCTCAGCGCGGCGCCCGCCCTGAGGCCCGTCGCCGTCATCGTTCGATCGATACCCGAGCGCTGGGATGGACGGGGCTACCCGGACGGGCTGATCGGCGAGCAGTCTCCGCTCGCCTCTCGAATCATCGGCACATGCGTCGCCTACCATGCGATGACGAGCGAGCGAAGCTACCGCCCGCGCCTCGATCCGGAGCAGGCCCGCGAGGAACTTCGCCGAGAGGCCGGGCGCCAATTCGATCCGGCCGCTGTCGCAGCACTTCTCGAAGAGCTCGCCGAGCAGACCCCGGCGGAGCCTCGCCCGGCACCCGAGACGAGCGAGCACGACACGCTGACCGCCGCCGAGATCGCCGCCCGGATACGGGCGCTGCTCGCGGACGGACCCGGCGAGCGCGGCCGGCCCTCCGGATCACCGCGTCGCGCCTGGCCCGGGAATCGCTGAGGCTTCCTTCGTAGGAACTACGGACGACGCTCGCCTGCTCCTGCGGATGGCCCGCCCCCGCGAGGTTGGGATGCTCATGTTCCCAACCCCAAGGAGGAGATGATGAAGGCGGCCGTGGTCCACAGCTTCGATGAGCCCCTCTCGATCGAGGAGGTCGCGACCCCGCAGCCGGGCAACGAACAGGTGCTCGTGAAGGTCGAGGCATGCGGGCTCTGCCACACCGACATCCACGCCGCCCGCGGGGAGTGGCCGGTCAAACCGGAACCACCCTTCATCCCCGGACACGAGGGCGTCGGGACCATCGAGCGGGTGGGCGCCGGAAGCATGCACGGCCTCACCGAGGGCATGCGGGTCGCCCTCCCCTGGCTCGGCTACGCCTGCGGTGACTGCCGCTACTGCAACTCCGGCGCTGAGACGCTCTGCCTCTCGCAGATCAACATGGGCTACGGCATGAACGGCGGCTTTGCCGAGCAGGCCGTCGCCTACGCCCGTCACGTCGTGCGCGTGCCCGACGAGGTCGATCCACTCGATGCCGCGCCGCTCACATGCGCAGGCGTGACGACCTACAAGGCCGTCAAGGTCTCCGGTGCGAGCTCAGCCGGCCTCGTCGCGGTGTTCGGCATCGGCGGCCTCGGCCACCTCGCCGTCCAATATGCACGCATCACAGGCGCCGCCGTGGTGGCCGTCGACGTCAACGAGGAGCGTCTCAACTCTGCACAGGAGCTCGGCGCCGAGCATCTCGTCAACGCCCGTGAACAGGACCCGATCGCGGCGATCCAGGCCCTTGGGGGCGCCGATCAGGCCATCTCCACCGCCGTGACCCCGTCGGCCTTCGAACAGGCTCTCGGCTCACTTGCTCGAGGCGGCACTCTCGTCTGCGTCGGCCTGCCGGCGAACAACGAGATGAAGATCCCGATCTTCGAGACCGTCCTCGGTGGATTGACCGTGAAGGGCTCGATCGTCGGCACCCACCGCGACCTGGAGGAGGTCTTCGAGCTTCACCGGCGCGGGCGGACCCGCGTACAGCGCGCCGAGCGCGAGCTCGACGACGTCAACGAGGCGATCGGCGAGGTGCTCGACGGCAGCGCTCCCACCCCCAGGCTGGTCTTCCGGATCGCCGACACCCCCGCGATGGCAGGTCCGCTGAGCGTCGGCGCGACTGCCTGAGCGCCCTCTCGACCCCCCAAACCCACGATGAGTCAGAACGGAGATCAAAGATGGCCACGATCGAGAAGTCAGCCACGTTCGAGGCGCCCGGCGAGCCCGGCAGCGCGGTAACCCTCAAAGCACGCTACGAGAACTTCATCGGTGGTGGCTGGGTCGCACCGGTCGATGGCGAGTACCGTGAGAACCTCTCCCCTGTGACGGGACAGCCGTTCTGCGAAGTCGCCAACTCGGGCGCCAAGGACATCGAGCTGGCGCTCGACGCGGCCCACGCCGCCAAGGACGACTGGGGCGGGCGCAGCACAACCGAACGCTCCAAGGTCCTCAACGAAGTCGCCGACGCCATCGAGGCGAACCTCGAGATGCTCGCAATCGCCGAGAGCTGGGAGAACGGCAAGCCGGTGCGTGAGACGCTGGCCGCGGACATCCCCCTGGCCGCCGATCACTTCCGCTATTTCGGGGACGTCATCCGTGCGGAGGAGGGCCGCATCTCGGAGATCGACAAGGACACAGTCGCCTACCACTTCTCTGAGCCCCTGGGAGTGGTCGGGCAGATCGTCCCCTTCAACTTCCCGCTGCTGATGGCCGCCTGGAAGATCGCACCGGCCCTGGCGGCAGGGAACTGCACGGTGATCAAGCCCGCCAGCCCCACGCCCTGGTCGATCCTCAAGCTGGCCGAGTTGATCGCAGACATCGTCCCCCCGGGGTCCTGAACATCGTCAACGGTCCCGGCGCGGAGACGGGGAAGGCGCTTGCCTCGAGCAAGCGGATCGCGAAGATCGCCTTCACCGGCGAGACCGTCACCGGCCGCCTGATCATGTCCTACGCCGCCCAGAACATCATCCCCTCGACCACCGAGCTCGGCGGGAAGTCGCCGAACATCTTCTTCGCGGACGTGATGGCGGAGGACGACGCGTTCCTCGACAAGGCGATCGAGGGCCTGGTGCTCTACGCCTTCAACAAGGGCGAGGTATGCACATGCCCCTCGCGGGCGCTGATCCAGGAGTCGATCTATGACGAGTTCATGGGTCGCTGCCTGGAGCGGATCGCCTCGATCCGTCAGGGCAACCCGCTGGACCCGGCGACTCAGATCGGCCCGCAGGTCTCACGCGCGCAGCTGGAGAAGATCGAGGAGTACGTGAAGATCGGGCGGGACGAGGGCGCCGAGGTGCTGATCGGCGGCGAGCGCAGTGTGCTCGAGGGCGAGCTGGCGGGTGGTTACTACCACGAGCCGACGGTCCTCAAGGGAACGAACGACATGAGGGTCTTCCAGGAGGAGATCTTCGGCCCGGTCCTCGCCGTGACCACTTTCAAGGACGAGGACGAGGCGCTCGAGATCGCCAACGACACGCTCTATGGCCTCGGCGCCGGCGTTTGGACCAGGGATGGCGCTCGCGCGTTCCGGATGGGGCGGAGCATCCAGGCCGGCCGGGTCTGGACCAACTGCTACCACCTCTACCCCGCGCACGCCGCCTTTGGCGGCTACAAGGTCTCAGGGGTGGGACGGGAGAACCACAGGATGATGCTCGATCACTACTCGCAGACGAAGTGTCTGCTGGTGAGCTACGACCAGAGCCCGATGGGCCTGTTCTGAGAGCGCACGCGGGGTCGGCGCCATGGATGAGGTGACGGCGACCCCTGCGGCTCAGGCGATGGCCGAGCGGTTGCGGGGACGCCATGGGCGGCTCGCCTTCTTCCAGTCCGGTGGCTGCTGTGACGGAAGCAGCCCCATCTGCCTGCTGGACGGCGAGCTGCCGGCCGGGCCTCACGACCTCCTGCTGGGCCGGATCGCCGACGCCCCCTTCTACGTGGACGGTGAGCAGTACGAGCGCTGGGGGCGACCCGCGTTCGTGATCGATGTTGCGGCCGGTCCCGCCGAGGGCTTCTCACTTTCCGACCCGGACCAGCACTTCGTGACCCGCACGCCCGCCACCGGCCCTGACTGAGCTCCCGGTGCTCAGCGCGGGGCGCTGACCTGGGCGAGGTCGACGGAGCGCTCGATGGTGTGGAATCTCACGTCCGGCGGCGAGGTGATCGTCCCCGGGATCGACCTCATGAAGGCGCTGATGTGATCCGTCGCGAAATGACGATCGAGGGCCTGCTGGTCCGCCCACTCCTCCACGAAGACGAACTCGTCGGGCTTCTCCGTGTCCTCGTAGAAGCGATAGGAGACGCAGCCCGGCTCCTCGCGTGAGGCGCGAGCGACCGCCTGCGCCACCTCGATCAGCGCGTCGCGTTTCTCCCCGTCGCTCGTGACCCTGCCGACGACGACGATCATCCTGGCTCCCCTCTCCGGTCCTCCGCCGCAGCGGCCTGAGCGAGCAGCCTAACGGCTCCGGCGGGGTGCGGCGGCGGGACACAGGAGTAGCATCCCCCGCGGATGGGAGGGCTCGGTCCCCTGATCGCCGACGACAGCCCCCGCGGCTCCCGGATCTGGAGGCGCTCCCGGGGCATCGCCGCCGAGGTTCTGATTCTGCTCCTCACGACGGTCCTCCTCCCGTTGCTCCTGCTCGGCGCGGCGGTCGTCGACCTGGTCCTGTGGCTGCGCCGGCGCAAGCCCTGGATGGCGGTCCGCCTCGTGAGCATGATGTGGTGGTTCCTGATCGGTGAGATGTACGGGCTGCTGGGTCTCCTTGCGGCATGGATATCAACCGGCGGCCGGGACGGCGCGCGCCGCCGGGAGAGGGTCTACAGCGTCAAGCGGCGCTGGCTGCGAAGCCATTTCGGAGCTATCCGTCTGCTGTTCGGCCTCGGCCTCGAGATCGAGGGCCTCGAGCTGGCGGGGCCCGGCCCGATGATCGTGATGATCCGCCACGCCAGCATCATCGACAATGCGCTCCCCGATGCGATCATCGGTCACGCCCACGGAATCGGGTTCCGCTTCATCATCAAGCGCGACCTGCAGCTGCTCCCCACGATCGACATCGGCGGGCGCTGGGTTCCGACCCTGTTCGTCCGCCGCGGCTCGGGCGACACCGAGGGCGAGCTGAAGAAGCTCCGCTCGCTGACCGTCAACCTGTCGGAGCGGGACGGCATCCTGATCTACCCGGAGGGGACGCGATCGACGCCCGAGAAGCTCGCCCATGCGAAGGCGATCATCGGCGAGCGCCGGCCGGAGATCGCGCCGCTGGCCAACCGCCTCGAGAATCTGCTTCCGCCGCGCCTCGGCGGCCCGCTGGCACTACTCGAATCGGCGCCCGATGCAGACGTCGTGATCTTCGGCCACGTCGGACTGGACGGCTTCGAGCACATCCGCGACATCTGGGCCGGAGGCCTCATCGGGACGACGGTGCGACTCAAGTTCTGGCGCTTCCCCGCAGCGGATATCCCGTCCGATCGCGAGGAGCTGACCGTCTGGCTCTACGAACGGTGGCAGGAACTCGACGACTGGATCAGCGAGATGCACCGAGGCGACGCGCGGGTGCGCGCCGCTCCCGCCGCGTTGGCCTGATGCGGGAGCCGCGTTCGATCACCCATCAGGCGTGATGCCCTCCTCGCGCGCCGCCCGCAGTCGTGCGTCCGCTCCCTGGTGAAGGCGCTCCAGTTCGCGCATACGGCTGTCGCTGGTCGGACGCTGGCCGTACTGCTTGGCCTTGTAGAGCTCGTAGCGCTCCCGCTGATAGCGGGCCTCGGCCTCGAGCTCTTCGATCCGTCTCGCGCTTGCCATCCCGGTTCCTAACCGGCGCCCAGCGACGCGAGAATCTCCTCGCTCCGCGCCCAGAGCGCCGCGGCGAGCACCTCATCACACGCCTGTGCGCTGGGCATGAGGACCTTCTCGTCTCGCACGTACTGCCCGTCCAGCTCTGCCGCTGCGGGATCGGTCGCCAGCCAGATCAGCGATTGCGCCCCTCGCCGAGGTGTGCGAAGGAAGGGCCCGCCGAGCGTCAGCAACGCCTTGATGACGCCGTTCTCGTTCTTGCCGAATCCCGTTCTTACGACACCCGGATGGAAGCAGTTTGCATGCAGCTCGGGTGCCCTCCGGGCGAGCTCGCGCGTGAACATGATGTTGCACAGCTTCGACGTCCCGTAGACACGTGTGGCTGAGTAGGAATGCTCGGCCTGGAGATCCTGAAGATCCAGCCTCCCCGCCTTGTGGGCGTCCGAGGCGGTCGTGACGACACGCCCGCCGGCGACCCGATCGCCGAGCAGTTCGGTAAGCAGGAAAGGGGCCAGATGGTTGAGGGCGAAGGTCCGCTCGAGGCCCTCTGCGGTCACCGCCCGCGTTGCGAACAGGGCACCCGCGTTGTTCGCCAGCACATCGATCTTGCCGTGGTCCTCACGGAGCTGGCCGGCAAGCGTCCTGACCTCCGACATCAACGTGAGGTCGGCGACGTACTCGGTGACCGAACGCGCGCCGGCATCGCGGGATTCGCCCGCGACCATCGCGACGCGATCGGGCTCGCGCCCGACGAGAGCCAGATCGAGTCCCTGCGCAGCGAGGCCCACGGCGGCCGCCCGTCCGATGCCCCGGGTCGCCCCGGTCAGCACGACGAGCGTCACGCGAGCCCTCCCCGGACCGCTGGGACCTTGGGCGCGAGGGGTCCGTCGAGCAGCCGGGCAAAGACCGTCGCGAGCGCCTGAACGTCGCTCGAATCGAGGTGGTCGAAGAATCTGGCCTGGACGTAGCCGAACATCGCCGACTGAGCGCGCGAGGTCAGCGCGACCCCGCGCCTGTTCAGCTTCACGTTCGTGGCTCTCGCGTCGGAAGGGCAGTTGCGACGCTCGATCAGACCCCGCTGCTCAAGTAGGTCGATCACCCTGGAGACCCGGCTGAGACTGAGCCCCATTGCCTGTGCCAGGGCGGTCTGCCGGAGGGTCTGCTCGGGCGCCAGGGACAGGCGCCCGATGATGCCGAGCATGCTGATGCTCAGGTCGAACTCCTCGATCAGCAGCTCCTCGAGTCCGCGGTGCAGCCGCCTGGACACCTCGACCAGCCCCTCCCAGGCCAACGGCTCGTCCTCCTTCCAGGTCCGCTCGACGTCGGCACCCATCATGTGGCGAGCTCTGGCGAGGACACGGGCGGTCTCGGGCGAAATCGAGGTGGCACCGTCGGGCATTGCCGAAGCATCCACGAGAAGCCGGTCGTTCATCGCTTCAACTCGCTGACGGCGATCCGGTTGCCCGCGGGATCGACCAGCTCGACCTTCTGCTCCGCGGCGTGTGACCCCGCCGGGCTCGACGCCTGTGCTCGAGCCGCCAGCCGACTCAACTCGCCCGCGTCACGCAACCGAAGCTCGTAGTGGCGCATCCCGGCCGTGCCGGTTGCCGGCTGGACGGCCCGCGGGCCATGCCAGTTGTTGAGGGCCACCCGGTGGGGGAACGGTCCGCCCGCGCTCAGATCGGCCATCCCGACCTGTCCGATGTAGGCATGCTCCTGGAACCCGATGACGTCGCGATAGAAATCGTTCGCAGCCTGCAGGTCGGGGACGTGCAGGTGGACGTGGCCGATGTAGCTACCCGCGGACAGCGGCCCACCGGCGTGGCCGTCACCGAGCGGGGCGATCGCGGCCGCGACGTCGAGCGCCTCGGTAGGTGCCCGGCGCCGACCCTCACTGTCCACCATGTAGGGCGTGCCCGAACCGGTCTCGATCGAGCGGAAGCGCTCCGGCGTCTCAAGCGTCACCTCGAGGAGGATCCCGTCAGGGTCGTTCAGGTAGGTCGCCTTAGAGAAGATGTGGTCCGTCGGGGACTGCGGCACGCGGGCATCCCCGATGCGGACGAGTGTCCGGGCGAACTCGTGGGCGTCGGGGACGTGGATCGCGAGGTGGTACAGCCCGGCGTGTCCGCGCACGACGGGACCGCGCGCGCCAGGGTGCAGGACCACCAAGGCCCGTCCGCCTGCCCCCAGCTGTGACTCGCCGGCCGGGGAGGGGAGCTCCCGGAGGCCGATCAGGTCGCGCCAGAAACCGAGCGAGCGCTCGAGGTTCACGACGTCCAGATGGACCGCCCCGTAGGTGATCCGCTCGCCCGCCGGGGCCTCGATCGCCTCGGGCATTGGGGCAGCTGGCTGGGCGCTCATCAGTGTCTCCTTCGTCTGAGGCCTGGGCCGACCTCGGCACGGATATTGATTGCTAGGGCAAGTATAGCGCCCAGGTGGGGAAATACCCGCTTGCAAGGGGTATCTCGAACTCTTCACGCCGCGATTGCGTGCTAGCGCAAGTATCTGATATACTTGCGCTAGCAACTAAATCCCCCTCTCCAAGGAGCAGACAATGAGCGCCACCGCAGTCACCACCGTCGTCCCCGCCGGCACCTGGTCCGTCGACGCCGCCCACTCGAAGGTCGGGTTCGCCGTCAAGCACATGGGCATCGCGACGGTTCGCGGTGAGTTCGGCGAGTTCGAGGGCACGCTCGAGATCAGCGAGGACCTGTCGGGCGCCAGGGCCTACGGGACCGTCAAGACGGCCTCGGTCGACACCAACCAGCCGCAGCGCGACGAGCACCTGCGCTCGCCGGACTTCTTCGACGCGGCGAGCCACCCGGAGATCCGCTTCGAGTCGAGCCGAGATCACCCTGGCCGACGAGGACACCTACAGAATCACGGGCGAGTTGACCCTCCACGGCGTGACGAGGCCGATCGTCCTCAGCGCCGAGATCCAGGGCACAGAGACCGACCCGCAGACCGGCAACGAGCGTGTCGGCCTCGAGGTCAGTGGCCAGCTTTCGCGCGGCGACTACGGGATGGAGTTCAACATGGCCCTCGGCAGCGGCAACATGCTCGTCGCCGACAAGGTCAAGCTCGTTCTCGACATCGCCGCCGTCAAGAGCTAGGGGCTCGACCCCGGCCGAACGCCGGACGTGAGCGGCACGCCTGCTTTCGTGGTGGTAGGAGTGATATCGAAGCCCAGGAGAAAGGTGGACCGATGCGAGCAACCGTGATGCACAGCGCCGGCGATGTGCGGATCGAGAACGTCCCCGACGCGACCCTGCTCGAGCCGACGGACGCGCTCGTATCGGTGACGCGCGCATGTATCTGCGGCAGCGACCTCTGGCCCTATAAAACGCTCGAGCGCACCGACGCGGGCCGCCGGATGGGACATGAGTTCATCGGCATCGTCGAGGCTGTCGGCTCGCAGGTGCCAGCGTCAAGCCCGGGGATCTGGTCGTAGCCCCGTTCGCCTACTCCGACGGCACCTGCATCTTCTGCCACGAAGGCCTGCACACCTCCTGCCTCGCCGGGGGATTCTGGGGGCGGGACGGCGTCGACGGCGCCCAGGGCGAGGCGGTGCGGGTCCCCCTCGCCGACGGGACACTGGTCGTCCTGCCTGTCGGCCCCGACGATGCCCTCATGCCCTCGCTCCTGACGCTCTCCGACGTGATGGGAACTGGCCACCACGCCGCCGTCAGCGCGGGCGTCGAACCGGGTATGACGGCAGCCATCGTCGGTGACGGGGCGGTCGGGCTGTGCGGCGTGATCGCCGCGCGCCGGTTGGGCGCCGAGCGGATCATCCTGCTCGGGCGCCACCCCGACCGGATCGCTCTGGCGGAGGACTTCGGCGCTACGGACATCGTCACCCAGCGAGGCGACGAGGCGATCGAGCGGGTCCGCGATCTCACCGGTGGTCTCGGGGTCCACGCCGTCCTGGAGTGCGTCGGCCTCGAGCAATCTACCCTCACCGCCCTGGGTATCGCCCGACCCGGCGGGGCCATCGGGCGAGTTGGCCTGCCGCAGGAGCAGTCGATCCCGCAGGCCGCCCCGAGCTTTTACAGGAACGTCAGCATCGGCGGCGGCGTCGCGCCCGCCCGCGCCTACATCGAGGAGCTGCTGCCCGATGTCCTCGACGGCACGATCCAACCGGGCCGGGTATTCGACCGGAACGTCAGCCTCGATGGGGTACCGGAGGGCTACCGAGCGATGGACGATCGCGAATCGATCAAGGTGATGGTGGAGCCCTGAGGGGTATCCAGTTCGTTCAGGTGACGGCCCCCACTCGAGATGGGAGCAGCAATCGAGATCACGCGGTGGACCTACCCGCCGGTGCGCTCGCGGTGTTTGCAGCCCGGCCAGCAACAGGGCCGGCGCTGGCCTTCCTCCAGCTCCTCCCGGGTGCGCCGAATGCGGCGCTCTCGGGTGGTCTCCCGCTTGGCATCCTCGACCCAGCAGATGAACTCGTTGCGCGCCAGGGGCGTGATGTCGTTCCAGGCCTCGAGCGCCTGGGGGCTGACGATCAGCGCCTCGCCCAGGTCCGCTGGGAGCACATGCACCACCCCGCCAGGCACACTCCGGCCGCTCACGGTTCGATCGTAGCGAGCAACTGGGCGCGGAAGCGGCCCGGGCAGGCGATCGTGGTGATCTAGGCCGGTTGGGAGAGCCGGCGCGGCCGTGAGCTGCTCGTGGCGCCCTCGGGCAGTAGAAGCGAGAGCAGGCCGGCCGTTACGAGGAACCCGGCCGACACCCACAGACAGGCGGTGAGTCCGTGCCATTGGTAGAGGAGCCCCGAGAGGATCGTGCCGGCGAGGCGGCCGATGGCATTTGCCATGTAGTAGAAGCCGACGTTCATCGCCACCTTGTCGTTGTCGGCGTAGGAGAGGATGAGATAGGAGTGCACGGCGGAGTTCATCGCGAAGGCGACCCCGAAGGGAATCAGCCCGGCGACGATGACCAGCGTCGGGTTCACGCCCGCGTCGAGGGCCACGGCCATCGCTGCCGGGCACACGGCCACGCCCAGGGCAAGCCGCACGGCGGTCCTTCCGTCCGGCTCGCCGTCGGGGCCCTGGCGGGTGCGGCGGACGAACCGCGGCGCCAGTGCCTGAACGCCGCCGTAGCCGATCACCCAGACGGCCAACAGCGTTCCGACGGCCCAGAAGCTCCAGTGCAGTTCGGAGTACATGAATAGCGGCAGCCCCACGACAAACCACACGTCCCGTGCAGCGAACAGGAAGATGCGCGCCGCAGCGAGGACGTTGACCGCTCGGTTGTTCGAGAACATCTGCGTGAACTTCGCCGTCCTGTCGGGGCGGCCCAGATGTCCGTGGATGAGGCTCGCGGTGAGGATCAGCGCGACCAGGATGAACGCCGCCATGGCCAGCGCCGCGGCCTGGAAGCCGACCAGCGTCAGCAGCAGGCCGCCGAGAAAGAACCCGACGCCCTTGAGCGCGTTCTTGGATCCGGTCAGGAGCGCTACCCAGCGGTACAGCCCCGACTGATCGCCGTCTCGCACGAGCAGCTTGACGGCGCTCTTGGAGCTCATCTTCGTCAGGTCCTTGGCGATTCCCGAGAATGCCTGGGAGGCCATCACGTAGGGAACGACCAGCAGGGATTCCGGGGCGAGGCCGAGCATCAGCAGCGCCAGGACCTGAACGGCCAAACCCATGAAGAGCGTGATCTTCAACCCCAGGCGTGCGGCGAGCCAGCCACCGACCAGGTTCGTGACGATGCCCGCAACCTCATACAGCACGAACAGCGAGGCGACCTGCAGCGGCGTGTAGCCGAGCTGGTCGAAATAGAACAGCACCAGGGTGCGCGTCGCCCCGTCGACGAGCGTGTCCGCCCAATACGCCCCTGTGACAAGCGCGTAGTTGCGAACGTCACCGCCCGCCTTCGGCGCTGTCTGTTGCCTCGGCCCTGTTGCGCCGCTAGCCATCGGCGGTCGTGACTCGAGCGGAACTCACCTGGTCCGGTGTCAGGCCGGCGGCGACCTTGCGCGCGAGCTCGACGAGGCGGTTCGCGTAACCCCACTCGTTGTCATACCAGGCGAGGATCTTCACCTGGGTCTCGTCGGTGACCATCGTCGACGGTCCATCGATGATCGCCGAACGCGGATCGTCCTTGAAGTCGACCGAAACGAGCGGCCGTGTCTCATAGCCGAGGATTCCGGCGAGGGGTCCCCCGGCGGCGCCTCGGAGCAGATTGTTGACCTCCTCGACACTCGTGGGACGGGCGACCTCGAAGACGCAATCGGTCAGCGAGGCATTCAGCACCGGCACCCGGACGGCGAGGCCCCCGAGCTTTCCCTCCAGCTCCGGGAAGATCATCCCGATCGCGCTTGCCGAGCCCGTCGTGGTCGGTATCAGAGAGACACTTCCCGACCGTGCCCTGCGAAGGTCCTTGTGCGGTGCGTCGACGATGCTCTGCGTGTTCGTCATGTCGTGCAGCGTCGTGATCAGACCGTGCCTGATCCCGATGCCCTCGTGGATGACCTTGACCACGGGCGCGAGGCAGTTCGTGGTGCACGAGGCGGCCGTCAGCAGGTGGTGACGCTGTGGCTCGTAGACGGCATCGTTCACGCCCATCACCACATTGAGGGCGTCCTGCTTGACCGGCGCCGCGACGATGACCTTGCGGACGCCCTGGCGGAAGTAGGCGTCGAGCAGCTCCCCGGTGCGAAAGCTGCCCGAGCACTCGAGGACGATCTCAATGCCGAGCTCTCCCCACGGCACATCCTCGGGCGCGGCGGCAGCGCTGTAGCCGAGGTCTGCTCCGTTGATACTCAGCACCTCGCCGTCGCCGTGCACGTCCTCGGACCAGCGCCCGTGGATCGAGTCGAACGTCAACAGGTGAGCCGCAGTGGCCGCCTCGCCGGCGATCTCGTTGATGTGCGTGAACGCGAGCCCGGGCCGACCCCACCCCGCACGGAGGGCGAGGCGCCCCATGCGACCGAAGCCGTTGATGCCGACCCGCGCCGTCATCACTCCGGAACTCATCGCCATATCCTATTGCATCGACATTCATGAGTGTTATTGATATGTTTAGATCGATGTCCGTCAATCTGGAGCTCACGCCGAAGCAGAAGCGACCGAACGGAGAGCGCTGCTGCGAGCCCGTCGTCTACCCGGACGTCCATCGCGATCATGCGCTCAGGATGGCCGACATCGCGAAGGCCCTCGGCGACCCGATCCGGCTCCAGCTCGTCGATGTGCTTCGCAAACACGCCGGCAAGGTGTGCGTGTGTGAGCTCGTGCCGCTGTTTGAGATATCTCAATCGACCCTCTCCCACCACCTGAAGAAGCTCCGTGAGGCCGGCATCGTCGACTCCGAGCGACAGGGACTGTGGGCGTACTACTACGTGATCCCCGACTCCCTGGAGGAGCTGTCCACATGGCTGACATGACCACGACCGACGCGGTCACCGACTCCTGCTGCGCCCCCGAGCGCCAGGAGACCTGCTGCATCCCGAGCGCCAAGGCGGATTGCTGCGGGCAGGACGACGGCTGCGGATGCGGGCAGGAGACGAGCCAGCCACCCTCGGTGGATGTGCGCGAAGCGGTCAGGGAGCGCTACGCCGCCGCCGCCCGCGCTGTGGCGGAGGATCAGAGCACCGGGCCCTCCTGCTGCGCCCCCGCGGTGTCGACGAGCGATGCCTCCGGCCGGCAGGTCTTCGGCGGCGCGCTCTACGAGTCCGGCGAGGCCTCCGACGCACCCGAATCCGCCGTCCAGGCGTCACTGGGATGCGGCGTCCCGACAGCGGTCGCCGAGCTCAAGTCCGGGGAGACGGTCCTGGACCTCGGCTCCGGGGCCGGTACGGACGTCCTGATCTCGGCCCGTCGAGTGGGACCGGCCGGACGGGCGATCGGCCTTGACATGACCGACGAGATGCTCGAGCTCGCCCTCGCCAACGCGGAGAAGGCAGGCGCAGAGAACGTCGAGTTCCACAGGGGCTACATCGAGGAGATCCCACTCCCCGACGCGAGCGTCGACGTGGTGATCTCGAACTGTGTGCTGAACCTCTCGGGCGACAAGCCCAGGGTGATCAGAGAGGCGGCACGCGTGCTGCGGCCCGGCGGGCGCTTGGCGATCTCCGATGTCATCGCCGATGAGAACATGGACGCGGCCACCCGTGCCGACATGCAGCAATGGACCGGCTGCATCGCCGGCGCCCTCACCCGCGCCGAATTCGAAGCGGCGCTCACGGACGCCGGGCTTGTCGACGTGGACATCCGCGAAAGCCACCGCGTCCACGACCAGGCCGCCTCAGCGATCATCCGCGCCCGCAAGCCCGCGGCGGGCAGGAAGTGAGCCCCGCCGGCGAGATCCATCTACACGACCCTCAGACGCTCTACCGCCACTGGGAGGGGAGCCAATGGAACCCGTGGGAGATCGACCTGTCAGTGGACCGCCGGCAGTGGGCAACGCTCGAGGATCGAACGCTCGTCACGTTCGTACTGGGCTCGCTGATGGTGGCCGAGGAGCGGATCACGACCAAGTTCTCTGGTCTCGTCGGCGCCGACGGCAGCGAGGAGGAAATCGCCTACCTCGCCACGCAGCAGGTCGACGAGGCACGGCACATGCAGTTCTATGCGCGCTTCCAGGACGAGGTCGTCTCGGACCCCGCGCCGATCGCCGCCCACGTCGAGCTGGCTCGCCGGCAGATCTCCCCGGCGTTCAGGACGATCTTCGATGAGAAGCTGGTGGCGGCCCACGAACGGCTCGTCGCCAACCCCGCAGACGCCACCGCCAAGGTCTCATTTGTGACGATCTATCACCTGATCCTCGAGTCCACCCTCGGACTGACCACGTTCGAGTTCGCGACCCGTTTCATGGAGCGCGAGGGACTACTCCCCGGCTTCGTCGCCGGCTACAACAAGATCCACCAGGACGAGCACCGCCACATCGGATACGGCGTCTGGTATCTGCGCGGCGCCGTCGAGGCGCATGCCGGCGCCGCGGACGTCATTCGCTCCACACTGCGAGAGCTGCTTCCCGCGGTCGCCGAATCGCTCAAGCCGCCCGAGGGCGCCGACGCATCCGCCCTGGGCGCCTCAGCGGATGAGCTGCGCGGCTTTGCGCTCGACGGCCTCACCCGCAGGCTCAATCTGATCGGCGTGCCGATCGGCACACTCTGAGGCGCCCGCAGCCCCAGACTGGCCTGACCGTGGCCGGGGGCTTCCCTGGATACCCGTCGCCGCTGCCAGCGCTCTGATCAGTGGCCCCGCCTTAGCTTGACCCTGGCGCGGGGACCCAGACGGTTGGCACTGCGCGATCCCGCCAGGAGGATCGTGCCCGTCGTGCGGGGACTGACTCCCCTCACCGTCAACGAGCGCCTGCCGGCTGAGACCGCGTAGGAGAGCGCTCGGCCGTCGCTGAGACGGATGCTGATGCGGTAACCCTCCGCGAGCGCCGTGCCGGCCCACCGGATCAGAAGCGTGGTGCCGTGACGAGTGGCCCTGAGCTTGGCGGGACGCCCGATGCTCGGCGGTCCACCCCGGTAGCGGGCTACCGTGACGGTGCTTCGCGGGCGCCCGTCCTGTGTCACGACGGCGACGATACGACGACTCGTCGCGGAAACGTCGAGCGGGGTGAAGCGGATGATTCCCTTGCCGCCCCTCGCACGGCCGATCGGCTGCGCCGCGGTTCCCGCCTCCTCGACGAACTGCACCTGTTGGCCCGGGGCCGGAGCGATCCGGTAGCGAAGGACACGGCTCGATCGCCGACGCGTGACCTGCGCCGCTATTCGAACGGCGGGCAGCGTGTGAGATGTCTGGACTTCGGCAATCGCCGGCGAGCCCGGGTCGGGCGTGACGGTCCAGCGGCCAGGGCGGGGATGGTTGATGAGCATGTAGCTCGTCCTCGATGAGGGAGAGGTGAAGATCACCTCGTCCGCGTTGCGAACGGGGGCCCCCGGTGCAGCGCTGTGAAGGACGCGGCCGTCCGGGCCCGTGACCGTGACCTGGGGTGCAGTGCCGTTGCCGAGGATCCCGAGCACCGCAACCTTCTCCCCCGACGGCACTTTGAATTCGCTGGAGCCGGGGGCAAGGGCCGCGGTGGCGGCCTTTGGCAGGGAGCGGAACTGAGCGATGTCGCAGGAGTCGAACATGATCGTCGTGTGGCTGATGATGCTGAGGATGTTCGGTACCACGCCGGCGAAGTGCACTCCGGCACCCGCATGGGTGAAGCCGAAGTCGGCACAGAAACCGATCCCGCGGTCGGACAGAACGGCCTCGCCACCTATGCAACCGAGCCCGTCCACGCACCCGTGCGCGTCGCCATCGAACTGGAAGTGCGGGTAGAGGAACTGGGCGGCAATGTTGGCATTGAGCGAGAGGGGGCCCAGCGAGATGTTGACCCCGCCGCCGAACGTGAGAAAGCCTCCGCCGTCGATGTGAAAGAAGACATTGGCCAGCGGGATGCAGACGAGCTCTCCGCTCCCCGTGGCATCGAGCGACACGGGCCCGGGCGCGAAATGAAGGTGAAGATGGCCCGCCACCCCAACCGCGGGGCAGCCTTCCCCGATACTCGTCCCGGCTGCGACGGTGACGTCCCCGTCGAGCTCGGTCGGGTTGATCGTGAAGCCGCCGCCGACATGTGTCAGGAACACACCCGGACCGACCGCCACCCCCGTGCCGACCCCGGCGTACCAGTCGAGTCTGAGCTTGTTGAAGATGCCGTTGTGAAAACCGAGGTCACCGTGGATGCGGTCGCCGGAGGGCGGGAAGATCACATCGCCGCCGCCGATCTCGTCGCCCGTCGCGGCGCTGTAGTGGAAGTACATGTTGTGCAGCTCAATGCCACCGAGCCAGATGTCGGGGGCGTTCACATCGAGCGTCGTGAGCCGTCCCCAGCCGTGCACGTTGTCTGTGTGCAGGGTCGCGTCTCCCGTGAGGCCCTTACCGGTGAGGGGGTCGCGGAACACCGATGGCAGCCCCACGTGGATCGGGAGGTCGGCCGAACCGTCCGGGCGGAGGATGACGTCTACGTGACCCAGCAAGGGCAGCGCGACGCCGGGAAGCGGCACCGGGCGAGAGGTGTCGAACCCGGTCAGCTTCACCCCGGCTGGGGCGTATGGGAGCTTTGCCACGAGCCGCCCCGTCTGCAGCGTGATCGGGCCGTCGCGGACGGTCGCGAAGGAGGAGACCAGGTACTTGTTCGCCGGCAGGAACACCAGCGCCGAACCAGGCGCCGGTGTGATGTCGAGTCCGTTGACGCGGACCGTCGTGGTGGCGATCTGCGTGTCCTGGCGTGCGATGGAGACCTGCTGGGCCGGCGTGAGGTTTCCGGCGAGCGCGCTCAACCGGGCTCCGCCCGGCGACCGCGTCGAGATCCCGAGGACTTCGTCGTAGATGATCTGCTGCTCGCGCGCGGGGATCGGATGACTCTTGGCGACCGCCGTGAAGCAGCCGATCGCATCGACGACGCCATAGGTGATCTCATCGCCGCAGCCACTGGGCGGTCCGCCGTCTCCGGTCACGTCTGCAGCTGCCGGGCCGGAGCGGCAGATGTAGGCCTGCGAGGAGGGGAACGCGATCGACCCCGCGGCGCCGATCCCCCGCTTGCTGCTCGAGACCACGCTGACGGGGATGGCGGCCTTTGTGATCGCCCCTGAGGAGTCGACGACCGACACCGTCGCCGTCGCGCTCCCCGTAGACCGCAACGGCACCTCGATCGAGGCTGCCTGGCCCCCGCAGGTGGCGTCAACCTTCCCATCCCCGTTGATGTCCCAGCGGAATGCCACGATCGAGGAGCCGGGGACCCGCGACGCCGAGGCATCGAGGACGAGCGGCCGGCGGCCCGCCACGCCGGCGGAGCGGAGCGACAGCGCTGCCCGCGCAGGTACGTAGGTCAACCCCGAGCCTGGCGAGGGCTGGGCGGGGCCCGGCGGGGCGATGAACGAGGAGTAGACACTCCCGCCAGCCGTCCAGGCGGCGACCCCGCCGTGATCCCCGGCGGCAGACGCCCTCAGGTTGTCGTAGGTCGTCTGACCGGAGACGATCGCTTCGGGAGCGCTCCAGCTCCCACCGGCGTCGGCTGAGCTTGACTGGTAGAGCGTGCCGAGGCCTCCCTGGTGCCAGAACGCGTGCAGGACTCCGCCCGAGTCCTCGGTGAAGGCGGCCGAGGGCACGTCTGCGGAGACGGCCCCGGGGATCGTCACGGGAGCGCCGAATCCGGAGCCGTTCCAGGCGCGGACGCTGAGGTCCGGTTCGCCAACGGCCGTCCGCCCCACGAGCAGAAACAGCCCCGCGGGACCCTGCGCGAGCTGGCCCCTCAAGCCGGCCCCCACCGCTTGAAACGCGGACCACGAGGCGCTCGCGTTCGGATCGCCCGAGGAGCTGGTGGCGAACCCCACGGTCGTCTCGTCGGACGACGTCGAAACCGCGACGAGGGTCGACCCGGCCGCCGCAATCGATCCCGTGTAGAGGTAGCTGGTGCCGAGCGAGGCGTCGGTTGACGGCACGCCACCCCCGGCGGTCATCACCTGGGCCTGTGTCGGGGAGACCGATGAGGTGATCGCCGCGAATCGCCCGCCGCCCAGTGCGGTTATCTCGCCAGGGCTCAGGTCACCGATTTCCTCGGGAGCCCCGAACGAGGACCCGCCGTCGGTCGAGGTGTAGAGCAGATCCCGGTTCTGCGGGAGCCCGTAGCGGTAGGAGACGATCCTGATCGTCGTGCCTTCAACGAACACGCCGGGGCGGGTGACCGAGCCTCCACCGGGGCTCAGCGTGGCGCTCTGGGCGCATGCCGATCCGCCCCGGGGGACCCGGCAGAAGTGCAGCGAGGGATTCAGGGCCTCGGATCCGTTCCAGACGATGTCGGCCGTGCCGTCGGACTCAACGGTGACGTCGGGCAATCCGCCCGACCCGAGCGACAGCGGGGCCCCGTACGCGCCGGACGCGGGGCCCCCGAGAAGGCCGACCACCAACGCGGCGAACGCAACTCGGCTACGCATGGGGCGCGATCATATATCGCGGCCTGGAGCAGAACCTCCGGTCAGGCCGGGATACCGGGGGGGCCGAGGATCTCGATGCCGTGGTCGGAGGCGGCCTGCAGTATGGGCGCCATGTCCGGCGGCGCAGCGGCGGCGGGCGGAATCTCCGCGACCGGAGCGGGGGTCCCGAGCGTGCGGATGAAGCCCTCGAACCCGGCCCCCTGGGTGGCCAGCAGAAAGCGGGCCTCCTCGGAGCTGACGATGAACGTGTGGGGCAGGTCTCGTGGGCCGAACACGAAGGAGCCCTCCGGGGCGAGGATCGTCTGGCCCGCAACCCAGATCGTGAGCTCTCCCTCCAGGACGTAGAACCACTCGTCCTCGTTGTGATGGACGTGAAGCGGGGAACCGCTGCCGCGCGGCGCGCTCTGCTCGGTCAGCATCAGGCGACCGCCGGTGCCGGCGCCGTCGGCCTTGATCGTCGTCAGACCACCGAAGAACCAGAAGTGCTCTCCCTCGCTCCGACCGAGAGCGAGGGGTGACAGGGCGACGTCCGGCGCGGTCGTTGTGGTGTCTACTGCGTTGATTGAGTTCATGGGCACAGTCTGCTCTCCACGAGCGGGGTCAACCACCCCCCGCGTGCGGGGATCTTTCTTGCGCGGCGTGCGAAACTGCCGCTCATGGGATGGACGGTCGAACGCTTGGTCGAGGAGATCGACCGGCTCGGCTCACGGGGTCTGGGGCGTGATGAGTTCTTCGCCGAGCTCTCCCCGCGGCTGCGCAGGGTCATCGACAACGACGCCAGCTGTTGGCACACGCTGGACCCCAGCACGCGCCTGCTGACGGGCGACGCGCCCAAGGAGCTCGTCGATCGTGGCGTCTTCTCGCTGGACGAGACCCCGGCTGCCGGGGAGCTGATCGTCCGCAGCGAGTACATGCTCGACGATGTCAACACGTTCGCCGGCCTCGCGAAGCGGCGGGTGCCGGTGGGCATCCTCGACCAGGCCACCCAAGGCGATCCGCGACGAAGCGCCCGCTACCGCGACCTGCTCCGCCCGGCCGACATTCCCCACGAGCTGCGCGGCGCGTTCGTCGTGCGCGGTCGCGTCTGGGGCGCCGTGCACATTGCCCGCCGCGAGAGCAGCGGCGCATTCCACCAGCACGACGCTGACGCGTTGGCCGCCGTGACCGGGTCGATCGCCCGCGGCATCCGTGCGTCGCTGCGCTTCGATGCGGCCCGTCGGATCACCGGCGCCGAGGCGCCTGGGATGGTCGTTCTGGGGCCGCAGGATGAGGTCGAGCTGATCACCCCGCCGGCGCGCGAGCTGCTCGCGTCGCTGCATCCCAGGGACTCGGGCTACACGGACGAAACGATCGCGACGCCGGTGCTTGCGCTCGCATCGTTCCTGCGTGCCTCCCGGGACGTAGGCCAGGGGTCCGCCAACATCGTCACCGTGCCCGGCGGCGACGGCTGGGTGACTCTGCACGCCTCTCTGCCGGGACCTCCGGGCGACGGCCGGGTGGCGGTCGTCCTCGAGCGGGCGACGGGCGCGCGGTCGGCGACGGTCCGCCTCGAGGCCTTTGGCGCGACGGCGCGCGAGCGCGAGATCGCCACCCTCCTGGCCCGTGGCCTGTCCCGCGCGGAGATGGCCGAGGCGCTGGTCGTCTCCCCGTACACGATCGAGGACCACGTCAAGAGCCTCTACGAGAAGCTCGGGGTCTCCTCGCGACAGCAGCTCGTTGCCCGCGTCTTCCTCGACGAGTACCTCCCCGAGGTAGAGCGTCGGACACCGCTCACATCGCACGGGCGCTTCGACCGCACATAACGGGCGTCCCGGAGTGCTGGTTGAGGCTTCCCAATGCGGGCCCTGATCTGAGCTGCCGGCCCGCCCGTTACGTCGGACCATCCGCGACGGCTGGACGGTGGCCTCTGCACGCCGTTTGAGGGACGTACTGTCGTCCCATGAAGGTAAATCGCGATAGCGGCGATCGTTCGTCGACTTGCGCATTGAACGTTCGTATAGTAGTCTGAACGTGTGTTCAGCCTGGGCCCTCCTCCCGGTGATTTGACCGCGAAGGCGCGGATCCGTGACACGGCACTGCGGCTCTTCGCCGAACGGGGTCCTGAGCGGGTCACCGTGAGGGAAGTCGCCCTGGCGGCAGACGTCTCACCGGGACTGGTCATGCACCACTTCAGGAGCAAGGCGGGGCTGCGCGAGACGGTCGACGAGCACGTCGCCGCCTCGTTCGACGCGATCTTCGACAACCTCAGCGATGCGGACCTGCGTGAGGCGCTCGGGGGTGGCGACGCGACGTCGCTGGCCGAGGCGTTCGTCGGGAGCTTCCCTGCGGGCTCGCCGTTGCCGGACTACCTGCGTCGGCTGTGGCTGACAAACGATCCCACGGGCGACCGCGTGTTCCGTCGGTATCTGGCCGTCAGCGAACGCGTGCTGATGGTGATGGAGGAGGCGGGCGTCGCCCGTCCGAGCAAGGACCGGCGGATTCGCGCCGCCTTCCTGCTGGTCAACGACCTCTCGATGCTCCTGCTCGCCAGGCAGCTCAGCGACGCGCTCGGGTTCGACCTCCAGACGACTGCCGGCATGGCCGCCTGGGCCGGCGAGGCGGTGGACGTCTACGCCCAGGGCGCCTTCCGGAGCAACGACCGAGGACAGCCATGAACGAGGACATCGTCCACATCGAGGGCCTGGTCAAGCGGTTCGGCAGCTTCCGGGCCTTGGACGGCCTCGACCTCCACGTCCGCCGAGGCGAGGTGCACGGGTTCCTAGGGCCCAATGGCGCCGGGAAGTCGACCACGATCCGGATCCTGCTCGGCCTCATGCACCACGACGGCGGCATGATCACCCTCTACGGCCGCGACCCGTGGAGCGACGGAACCAAGCTGCGCAGCGACCTGGCTTACGTCCCCGGCGACGTGTCGCTGTGGCCGGGCCTCACCGGCGGGGAGTGCATGGACGTCCTGGCCGGCGTCCACGGCGGGATGGACCCGGGGCGGCGGGCCGAGCTCATCGAGCGCTTCGAGCTCGACCCGACCAAGCGCGCACGTGACTACTCCAAGGGCAACCGGCAGAAGGTCGCGCTCGTCGCGGCGCTGGCCAGCGATGTCGCCCTGATCGTCCTCGATGAGCCGACCTCCGGGCTCGACCCCCTGATGGAGCAAGTGTTCCAGGAAGTGATCCAGGAGCGTCGCGAACAGGGCGCCACGGTCCTGCTGTCCAGCCACATCCTCTCGGAGGTCGAGGCTCTCGCCGACCAGGTGAGCATCATCCGGCGCGGCAAGACGGTCACCTCCGGGACCCTCGCTGACCTGCGCCGACACACCCGCACCAGCGTCCACGCGTTGACCGGGTCCACCGTCGAGTCCCTGGAAGAGGTCTCCGGGCTGGAGAAACTCGCTACCGGCCAGGTCGACGGAAGCATCGAGACGCGGTTCACCGTCGGTCCCGATGAGCTCGACCAGGCGATCGGACTCATCCACGCCGCCAGCATCCGGAGCCTCACGGTCGAGCCGCCCAGCCTGGACGAGCTGTTCCTGCGCAACTACAGCGATGACAAACCCGGCAAGGTGCACGCATGACGGGCATCGGGGCCATGCTGGCCGTCTTGTGGCGCGCGCAGCGCCCACGCCTGCTGGTGTGGGTGCTCGTCACCGTCGGCGGGCTGGCCTTCACCGCCATCTCCGTGGCGCAGCTCTACACCACGCCCGAGCAGATCGCGTCCTACGCTCAGGCCGTGGCCAGCGAGGCGCTGATCGCGATCAACGGCCACGTCGAGGGCCTCGACACCCTCGGAGGCATCATCCAGGACGAGTTCGGATTCATCGCCTCGTTCCTGATGCCGCTCATGGGCCTGGCCCTGGTCGCGGGAATGACTCGCCGCGAGGAGGAGTCCGGACGGCTCGAAGCGCTGCTCGCAGGACGGATCGACCGACGAGTCCCGGTCGTCGGCGCGCTGATGCTCGTGTGCGCCGCCGTCGTCCTGATGGACGTCGGCTTCGTGCTCTCGCTGCTCGCCGCCGGCATCGAGCTCGGCCCGGCCGTGCTCTACGCCCTGGCGCTCGGCATGGTGACCGTCGTCTTCGCTGCCTTCGCCGCGGTCTGCGCCCAGGTGGTTCTGCACAGCAAAGGGGTCTATGCCCTCGGGTTCACGGCCGTCGCCCTGGCGTACATCCTGCGGGGTGTCGGCGACGTCAACGGCACGTTCTGGGTCTGGCTCTCCCCGCTCGGCTGGCTCGAGAAGACCGCCCCCTTCGGCGCTGACCAGCGCTGGTGGGTCCTGCTCATCCCCATGGTCGTCGCGACCGGACTGTCCATCCTCGCCGTCGCGCTGGCCAGGCGACGGGACCTCGGTGCAGCGCTGTACCGCCAAGGACCAGGCCAGCCCTCCGCCTCGCCCTGGCTCGTCCGGCCCCTCGGCCTGGCGCTGCACGGCCAGCGCGGCTCGTTGCTGGCGTGGATGGTCGGATCCGTCGCGCTGGCCGCGGTCATGGGCGCGCTGGCACAGCAAGTCGTCAGCGCCATCCTCGGCAACCCATCGCTCAGCAAGGCGATGGGGATCACGACGCAGAACGCCGCCGACGGCTTCCTCGCGTCGACCCAGGTCTACCTCGCGATCATCGCCTGTGGCTACGTCGTCCAAGCGCTCGGCTCACTGCGACGCGAGGAGGCGGCCGGCCGCCTTGAACCCGTCCTCGCCGGAGCGTTGGGCCGGACGCGCTGGCTCGGCGCGCAAGTGGTGGTCGTGACCGCCGGCTTGGTTGCGCTGGTGCTGCTCTCGGCGGTCGTGTTCGCCGCCACCACAGCGCTCTCGACCGGTGACTCCGGCTACCTCGGCACCTTGCTGCAGTCGGGAGCGGCCTACCTGCCAGCCGAGCTGGTCATCGCAGCCGTCGCGGTGCTGCTCTACGGACTCGTTCCTCATGCCTTCGCCCTGGCCTGGGCCGCCTTCGGCGCGGTCACATTCATCGGGCTGCTCGGCTCGGGCCTCAACCTTCCCGACTGGGTGGTGAACCTGTCTCCGCTGACCCACGTGGGAAAGCCGCCGCTCGACGCGATCGACTCCACGGCCCTCGCCTGGCTCGGATTGCTGGCGGCTGTCCTGGCTTCCGTGGCCTTCGCCGGATTCCGCCGGCGTCGGATACCCCAAGCCTGAGCGCCCCCACCACGGTCCACCGACGGGCGACGCGGCGACCCTCCCTGACGAGCACGAGTCGCACTGCCCATCTCGTCTCACGAAGGGGCGTGAGCCGCGTCCGCCGACACCCGCGCACCGTCGCGACAGCGACGCGCCCTGTCTGTGGCCTCTAAACCGGCCAGACGGGGCTCGAGACCGAGCCGGGCATCGCCTTCTCCCACAGCTCGCTCATCCGTTTCAGATCTCGCTCACCCACGCGGTCGAGCAGCATCCGGCGAACGACCGCGTGGTGGGTGACCTGTGCGGCGCGTAGGCGGGCGAGGCCCTGCGGTGTAAGTCCGACCAGCAGGCTGCGTCCGTCGGCTGGGTTGGCTCTTCGCTCGACCAGACCGATCTTCGTGAGCCGGTCGACTGATCTCGAGACCCCACTCGGACTGAGGTTGCGCTGCTCGCCCAGCTCCCCGATCGTGAGCGTGCCGTCGTGTGCAGTTACGAGCGTGATCAGCACTCCGTACGCGTCGACGCCAAAGTCGTGATCGGCCAACAGCCGGGCATCGAGCTCGCGAAAGACGGTGGCGTGCACCCGCAGCATGCCGCGCCACGCGCCGAACTCGCCGGGCGTGAACGGGTCCGGCTCTGGGAGGTCGTCGAGCTCTGGCGCGACCGCCGGATTGGCTCGCCAAACTACTTGACATCCGCAAATACTCTGCTACGTTCTTTGCACACTGCAAATACTTTAGCACTCGCCACCCGAGCGTCCAGATGAGGAGATGCGCAATGACGACCACGGCCGCTGTACACACGGTTCTCGCGCCAGACGGAGGTCTGCGGCTGCAGTCGGGTCCGGGACGAGACCTCGTCTTCAAGGTGACCGGAGAGGACACCAACGGCGCCTTCGACTACTTCACCGTCGAAGTCGCGCCGAAAGGTGGCCCCCCTCTTCACGTGCACCACGAGCAGGAGGAGACGATCCACGTTTTGAGAGGGCGCTTCAAGGTGAGGATCGGCGATGAGCTGTTCGAGCTCGACCAGGGCGGCTTTGCCTACCTGCCATCGAAGATCCCCCACGCGTTCTTGAACCTGACCGACGAGCCGGGCGAAATCATCGTCGTGTACACGCCCGGCGGCGGGCACCGGTTCTACGAACAGCTGGGACCGGCCACCCGGACCGGGACCCCAGACCGAGCGGTCGTTGCAGCGATCTTCGAGAAGCACGACATGTCGCTGTTGGGGCCGCCACTCAGCGCCGACTGATCGGCTTCCCCAAGAGGACAGATGCGGCCGGGTGTGCGAGCGGCTGACCGGCGAGCTCCCCGCGAGCGAAATTCGCCCTAATTCGCAGTGTTTCGTCTGAAAGTGGAGACTACGAGACGAAGACCAAACCGTCGAGTCCGGGTCGAGGCTCTGCGGAAGGCCTTGCTGGGCTACCGGACCTGATGCGCCTCATTGCGCAGCCGAAACCGGTGCCGATGGGGTCATGTATCCGGTGTCAGGTGCCCGCGTCGCCGTAGATCAGCCGAAGCCGCGCGCGGCGAAGCGTCAGCGCGAGGCCGCGCTTGGCGTCGCTCGATCGGCTGACACACTTTGGGCCGCGAGTGCGATTTATCAGCAGTGGGACCCAACTACGCCAACGCACAAGACGCTGAACTGATCGGCGCAGGCCGCGCTGATGCGTTCGCCATCGTCTACGACCGGCATGCCGCGGCGATTTACAACTGGGCCCGGTCGAGGGTCGGCGACCACGCAGCCGATCTCACCGCCGAGACGTTCGCGCGCGCCTGGCTCTCGCGAGGCTCGTTCAGGGACCTTGCCGAGGGCTCCGCGTTTCCGTGGCTGCTGGGGATCGCGCAAAACCTGCTGCGTGACTCGCTGCGCAGACAGCGGATCGAGGACAGGTCGAGGGCACGGCTCGGGCTGCCGCGCGAGCTCGTGACCGACGCGGGCTACGAGCTCGTGGACGAGCGGCTGTCGCTGCCCGAGGCCGCACTGAATGCGATCGCCGACCTGCCCGACGCCGACCGCCAGGTGCTCGACCTGCGCGTCGTCGAGGGACGGGCCTACAACGAGATAGCGGCGGAGCTGAGCTGCACGCAGGTCGCCGCTCGCCTCCGGGTCTCACGCGCACTACGCCGTCTAAACATCGCAATTGGAGGAAACCAGTGAATACCGATATCCCCGACATCCTCGTCACCTACCGGAGCCAGCTCCACGCCGGGATCGAGCGCGATCTCGCCGAGGCACTCGTACTGTCCGCTTGAAGCGCCGTGCGCTGGCGCTGAGCGTCCGGCTACAGCCGCGGCCGCCACCACCGCGGCCGTGCTCCTGACCGCCGGCGGTGCGTCCGCGCCGAGCCCGGCAAGCGCCGCGATCGTCCGCCACATCCGTGCCGAGCTGAGCGCTCCGGCAGGCTCGATCCGGCATGAGTCCGCCACCGTCACGCTCCCCGATGGTTCCTCGATGCCGTTCGAGCTCTGGGTGCAGACCGGCGGGACGGGCATCTACCGGGTGATCAAGGACGGGCAGGAGGTCAGCCAATCAGCCACCGAGAACAAGATCTACGACCCGTCGACAAACACGATCACGGTCTCGCCGCTCCCGCCAGCGATCCACCAAGGCGAGATCTCACGGGGGGGCGACCCGGCTGCCGAACTGAAGCAGATGGTCGATTCGGGCCGGGCCACCGCGACACCGGCCACCTACAAGGGGACGCCGGCGTTCGAGCTCAGCGTGAACTCGTCGAGCGACCCGTCGCTGAACGGCACCGCGTACGTCGCCCGGAGCGACTACCGGCCGCTCGAGATCGACTACGCGTCGAACGGCGGTACGAAGGTCGTGTTCTCGGCGTACGAATACCTCCCCGCGAACCCGTCCAACGACGCCCTGCTCGCCGTCACGAGCGCTCACCCGGGCGCGACGGTCGTGAACCAGCCGTAAACCAGCCAGAAACCGACAGCCCGCCGGGCGGGTCGCCTCGCGAGACGCGCCCGGCGGGACGGCGACAATGTTGAGCTTGACGCGCGAGCACGCACGTCGCCGCCGGAGTTCGACCGCGCGACGACGCGGTCGAAAACTGCCTGTACAGCGAGGATGAGCTCCTCGCATCCACTCGGCCGGCGGCCCTGGCGCCTTGACTGCTCACTCCCCGACTGCAGGCCGGGGAGTGAGCACCAATCGGCACGTAATGGAGACTAGGGGAAGAAGATCAAACCCTCGGGCGCGGGTCGAGGCATTGCGTCGGGCGCTTTGGAACGTGCGCAGCGGCGTCTGAGCTCCGCACAACGATCAATGCGCGCATTTGGTTCGCGCCGGGAGCTCACGGCGCCGGTTCCTCGATCGCACCTAGGGCGGCGTCGATCGCGGCTCCGAGCGCGCCGCTGGTGGGCACGGCGTCCCGATCGATGAAGGATTGGATGAGCATGCCGTCTGCAGCGGCCAGCATCAGGCAGGCTGCATCGCGTGCCTGCTCGGGGTCGAGGGGAGCTTCGACCGCGTCGAGGATCCAGTTGGTGATGCGGTCCCGCTGGCGCTCGTAGTGCGCGGCCAACTGGGCTCGCAATGCAGGGGCGCGGGCGCTGCGCGCGAGCGCCGCTATGAACGCCTGGTAGTAAGGGCGGACGGCGTCGTAGTGGTCGAGCGCGCCGGCGAGCGAGCTTGTCATCAGTGCCGTCAGACCGTCGCCGCCACCGGCGTCGATTGCCACCTCGAGGGTGTCTACCCACTCCTCGAGGGCGAGGCCGATGGCCTCGTTCAGAAGGGCTTCCTTCGACCCGAAGTGATAACCGATGGAACCGAGGTTGGTATCGGAGGCCGCGACGAGATCGCGCGCGGTGATCGTTCCGTAGTCGCGCTCGCGCAACAGCTTGCGCGCGGCGGCCAAGAGCTTTGTGCGGTGGGTGTCGGTCGAGCTTGACATGGGTTGGATATACAATGTATTATACAGCGTATAAGGATCGATCGACGAGTTCGGCAGTCGCCTCGACTGGACGAGCCGCCGCCTAAGACGAGGGGGACACCGGACCACCCGCCACAGGCGGCGCGGACGCCCCACCGCATCCCAGAGGAGGTGAGTGCAGTGCCGGCGATTAGGGAGCGACTCCGAAGCGAGCAGGAGGTCGACATCGAAGCCCCGCTTGAGGCGGTCTGGGGCTACGCGATGGACATCTCGAAGATCCCCGAGTTCCACCCTCGCGTGGACAGCGTCGATCTCATCTCTGGCACGGACCGCAGGGCCGAGGGCGTCGAGTATCGGTGCAACATACTCAGGGGACGGGGGGCGGGGAGTTGTGTCGAGCGGGTCGTCGAGGTGGCTCCCTATAAGAGCGTGGCCACGACGATCCCCTCCGACACCTGGGGCCTCAGCAGACTGTTCAAGGCGTACCTCGTCGACTCGCTCCTCGCTCCGATTGACGAGACACATACGCGACTGACGATCAGGCAGTACTTCGCCACCCCTACTCTCAAATCGAAGCTGGTCGCGCTCGTCGCGACGCCAAGGATCAACCGTCAGACCGCGGAGATGCTGCGGGGGCTCAAGCAGGGTGTCGAGCGCGAGTGGACGCCTTTATCGGGTCGCGTCGATTCAGCGGGCATCGCCGGGCGTGGCCGAGTTGTACTGCCACAAGACCACGACCCCCTTTAGGTGCGGTGACGGCGTGCCGAGCATCCAGGAAGCGGCAAACGAGAGCAGGACCGTCCGCGTCGCGACCGACGATGACGTTCCGGCGATGGCAGGCGTGCTCGCACGTGCATTCCGCCAGGATCCCGCATTCACGTGGGTGTTGCGCGGCGATCCCTCTCGCCTGGTGATACTCGAACGCGGCTTCGAGCTCCTTCTGCGCGAGGTCTGGATGAAGCACCGTGCGACCTACACCACCGCCCAGATCGCGGCCGTATCCGTCTGGGAGCCGCCGCAGACCTGGAAACTCAGCATCCTCGATCAGGTTCGCCTGCTGCCCGCGACCAGCCGCGCCTTCGGTCGTCACGTTCTCCGTCTCCTGCGCGCCCTCACCGTCCTGGAAGCGAAACATCCCCGCGAGCCCCCCACTACTATCTGCCCTTCATCGGCGTCGACCCCGGGTGGCAAGGCCGCGGCTTGGGCATGTCGGTCTTGACCCCCATCCTCGAGCGCTGCGACGCGGAAAGACTGCCAGCCTTCCTCGAGGCCTCCACGACGCGCAACCGCGCCCTCTACGAACGCCACGGGTTCGTGGTAATCGAAGCATTCAAGCTCGGCATGACCGCCCCCCAGCAGTGGCAAATGTGGCGCCAACCATCGTGGCCCGCGAGGAAAGGCTAACTACGCGCATGATCGAGCGTCCGGCTGTATCGAGGCGCCGTGGCGCGACCGAGGTGCTCGGCGCCGTCAACCTCTCCGTGGAACAGGGGACGGTGCCGTGATGCCTTCCCGTGGCTACCTGCCCTACGTCGACCCGCTGGCTCGGCGCGGCGCGATCTACCACTCCTACGTCCGCGTTGCCGGCGGGCGCTTCGCGAGATGGCTGGCGACAAAGGCCATTTGGAGCGCGATCGTGTGGAAGATAGACCCATACCTTTTGCGCCTAACCAGAGGACGCCTCGGAACCGGACTCTTGCTCCCGACTGCGCTCCTTGAGACACGCGGTTCGCGCACGGGCCTGGTCCGCCGCAATGCCGTTATCTACTTTCATGACGGCGCACGGGTCACCATAGTTGCTTCGCAGGCAGGTCGACCCGACAATCCGTCGTGGTTCTACAACGTGCGCGCGAACCCGGACGTGCTCCTTGGCGGTCAGCGATTCCGTGCCGAAGTGATTGATAACGAGGCGGTGCGTGTCAGACTGTGGGAGCTAGCCGACCAGGTCTTCCCGGCCTTCGCTAGCTATCGAGTTACCGCAGCGCTCGCGGGTCGGTCCATTCCCATCCTCCAACTCATCCCGAGCCGACAGTGAGTCGGCACCAGATGGACGAGTCCCGGGCTGAGGCGATCACAGTCAGCGATCTCCCCGCAGGTCGCATACACGAGCCCCGGGCGCCAGACTTGCAGACGCTGCACGCCGCCGTGCTCCTCCGCCACTAGTCAGGAATGCTGGGTCGGTCCAACGGCCCGTGGTGGTTCGAGTCCAACCTATACACCCGGTTTCTGGCTCTAGGAAGCCGAAAACCAGGTACCTATGGAGACGGTGGTGTGTGGTTTCAGCACATAGTGGACTGATGTCTCGGGACATGCTGGACGTCTACGAAAGGCGGCTGGCATGGGGTTGGCGCGGTATGTGGTGGATGCGGTTTTGTTGGAGGGCCGCAGTGCGCGTGAGGTCGCCGCTGCTCACGGGATCAGCAAGAGCTGGATCTACGTGCTGATCGAGCGCTACCGGGCTGGCGGCTATGAGGCGCTGGAGCCACGCTCCCGGCGCCCTCGAGGCTGTTCGCATCAGACGCCAGCCGGGGACGGTCGAGCGGATCCTCGAGTTGCGCCGGGAACTCGCGGTGCAGGGTCATGACTGTGGGCCCGTCACGATCGCGCATCACCTCGAGCAGGCTGGGCTCACGGCTCCGTCGACGGGGACGATCTGGCGGATCCTCAAGCGTGAAGGACTGATCATCGCTCAGCCGCAGAAGCGGCCCCGCTCATCGCTGATCCGTTTCTAGGCCGATCTACCGAACGAGTTGTGGCAGACCGACATCACCCACTGGCAGCTCGCGGACGGTCAGCACGCAGAGATCCTCAACATGATCGACGATCACTCGCGTCTGTTCATCTGCTCGCACGCCTACAGCTACGTCAAAGCAGCCGATGTCGTTGAGAGCTTCCACCGCGCGGCAGAGCTCCACGGGCTACCCGCCGCCCTGCTATCCGATAACGGCGCTGTGTTCACCGGCACCGCGCGCCACGGCAAGGTCAAGCTCCAAACAGAGCTCGAGCGCCTCGGCGTCGCAGCGAAGAACAGCCGGCCCTACCACCCCCAGACCTGCGGCAAGGTCGAGCGTCTGCACCAGACACTCAAGCGCTACCTCGATAAACAACCCGCCGCGGGCACGCTCAAGGAACTCCAAGCCCAGCTCGACGCGTTCGTCCACTACTACAACCACATCCGCCCGCATCGGTCCCTCGAAGGCCGCACACCGCTTCAGGCCTACAGCGCCCGCATCAAAGCCCAGCCCGCGGGCCTGGCCCCCGACACCTACTTCCGGGTCCGCCAAGACAAGGTCGACGCAACCGGCAAGGTCAGCCTGCGCCACCTCAGCCGCCTCTACAAAATCGGGGTCGGGAGAGCCCACACAGGCCAGCCGGTCAAGCTCCTCATCGCCGATCGAGACATCCGCGTCATCGACCTCAACGGCCAGCTCCTACGCCAGCTCACACTCGACCCCAGCCGCACCTACCAGCCCATCAAAGGCGCCTAAGCTGTCCAGCATCTCCCGAGACACGCGTCCAGCATGTCCCGAGACTTCACACGATGGAGACGGTGGGAATCGAACCCACGTCCGCGATCGCGTCTGAATGGCTTCTACGAGCGTAGCCGGCGCTCTGATCTCATCCTCCGCTCGCCTCGCCGGCGGGGTTGCGGGGGACCAGCCTCCTGAAATTTTCCCGGATCGGCGGAGGCGGACCTCACCGGGTGAGCCTGCTTTCTGATCCCGGCCTTCCCCGCCGCAGGCAAGCGGGGCCCGAGACCTCACGGCTTAGCTATTGACTAAGCGGCGAGGGCGTACTCGTGAGAGTCCGCACTTATGGTTTTCCCGGGTGTTTTACGAGGCCGCCCGGGACCTCGACTCGCCACCATCCAGACGAGCCGACCACGTCGAAGCCTGTCGTCCCCTGGATGTATTGCCCTTCCAGTCTAGCCGCGGCGCGATGACCGCGGACTGGACGGGAATAAAAAACGACGCGGATCCAAGCCGCCTGAGGAACCCGTTGGATCCAGCCCGAAGGCCTTCTCCCGAGGATCCCGCCCGAAGGCCCTCTCCTCGCGGGTGGCGCGGCCTCACACCTCGTTGGCCTCGCTCTTTGCGGCTCGGTTCCGCGTCTGGATTCAAAGTAGCTCGCCCCCGCAGACGATGCAACCCCCTCGCGAGAATCGACCCCGCATTCTCCGAAAAAAATGGTCGGAGGGGTGAGCTGAGGGCCTCCGTTCGGCCTGCATCGAGGCGCTCAATAGTTAGGAGGGGCTTAGGGGTGGTGCGACAATGGTCTATGGACGAGCACGTATCCGACCCTTGCACCCCCGGTGCAGACGCTCTCCCGCTCCCCCGGCATCCGTCCCCACGGAGAACCCCTTCGGCGGGCCGGCGCCCGCCGCACCCGGCGTCCCCACCGAGCGCCGCGGATTGCGCGGGCGGATCGGAAGCATCCTGGCCGCCCTGGGCGCCCTGTTCGCCAAGTTCTGGGTGACGATCAAGGCGGGGCTCCTGCTGCTCCGAAAGATCAAGTTCCTGGGAACCGCGGGCACCGCGCTGGTCTCGGTGGCCGCCTACTCGCTGTTCTGGGGCTGGACCTTCGCCGCTGGGCTTCGTGGTGCTGATGTTCGTCCACGAGATGGGCCACGTGATCCAGCTGCGCCGCGAAGGGATCAAGGCCAGCGCGCCGATGTTCATCCCCTTCCTGGGCGCCGCGGTGATGATGAAGGCGCTGCCCGACGACGCCCTGGCGGAGGCCCGCGTCGGGCTGGCCGGACCGGTGCTCGGGACGCTCGGCGCCGCCGCCTGCCTGGCGATCGCCGAGGCGACCAACAGCGACATGCTGCGCGCCCTCGCCTACGTCGGCTTCTTCCTGAACCTGTTCAACCTGATGCCCGTCGTGCCATTCGACGGCGGGCGGGCGATGGCGGCGATGGCGCCCGCGTTCTGGTTCCTCGGGCTTGCCGCGATGGTGGCGCTGTTCTTCATCGCCGCCAACCCGTTCCTGCTGATCTTCATCCTGTTCGGCGGCATGGAGACCAAACGCCGCTGGAAGGCGCGCAAGACCCGCTCGCTCGAGCAGGCCGCCTACTACCGCGTCTCACCTCGCAACCGCTGGCTCGTCGGCGCGGTCTACGTCGGGCTGATCGTCGTCCTGGCGCTCGGCATGCACGAGGCCCACGTCCTCACCACGGCCGGGCACAGCTTCCGCTCGATCTAGGCCGGCGCGGCGTCAGCGCCGGGCTTCGCGGACGCCGCGTTCCATGTCGCGCTTGGTCTCGCGCTCGCGGATCGTCTGGCGCTTGTCGTAGAGGTCCTTGCCGCGGGCCAGCGCGATCTCGACCTTGGCGTTGGACCCGGAGAAGTAGATCCTGGTCGGCACGAGCGTCAGGCCGCGCTCGCTGACCCGCACGGACAGGCGCTCGAGCTCGCGGCGGTGCAGCAGCAGCTTGCGCGGGCGCTCGGGGTCGTGGTTTTCGCGCGAGGCCGGCGCGTAGGGCGGGATGTGGACCGAGTGCAGCCACAGCTCGCCGCCGGAGAACGCGGCGTAGCCGTCCTTCAGCTGCGCTCCCGAGGTGCGCAGCGCCTTGACCTCGGTTCCCTCGAGCACGATGCCGCACTCGAGGCGCTCGATCAGCTCGTAGCGGTAGGAGGCGTAGCGGTTGGACGCCACGTCCCCGGCACCGATCTTGCGCTTGCCCTTGCCCTTTGCCATCAGAAACGAGCCTAGCCTGCCGGTTCGAGGTCCACCCGGCCGCGGATCGTGTCGACACGGATCACCCGCACGGTCGACCGCGTCCCCGAGGCGCAGGGTCGCCCCGCGTCCGCTCGCCGCGCAGGATCGTGCCCTCCTCGTTGAGCTCCCACCACTCGCGGCCCTCGCCGCGCTCGTTGCGGGCGCTGCTCAGAGCCCCGGCCGGCCCTGATGGCTCGCGCTGTCGCCCGGCGCTGGGACTCGCCCTGGGGCACGCGGCGCCCGCAGCAGCCGCACGGGCAGCATGCCCTCGAACGGCGGCACCTCCTGCGGCTCGGCGGCCTGTGCCCTCCGGGCCGTCGAAGGCGACGAACGCGCCGCGCCGAGATCAGCCCCGTGATCTCGCCGTCCAGCGCCTGCTCGGGGCCGGCTCGAACAGCATCCGCTCGAGCGCGAAGCAGCGGGCGATGTCGTCGCCGTCGCGCTCGATCACCATCGCCTCGCGCTCGCGTTCGGAGGTCCACGCGCCGAGCTCGGCGAGCTCCCCCGCCCGCGGCGCGCGCTCGCCCTCGCCGAGCGCGGAGAGCAGGGCCCGGTGGCAGACGATGTCGGGATAGCGGCGGATCGGCGAGGTGAAATGGCAGTAGGCGGCCGAGTGCAGGCCGGCGTGGCCGAGGTTCGCGGGCGAGTAGTAGGCCTGCTTGAGCGAGCGCAGCACGAGCGAGCTGAGCGCGCTGCGCCCGTGCCCGCTCGGTGCGCTGCGCATGTGTTCCTCCACCTCCACGGACATCTCCCCCACCAGCTCGGCCGCCTGGGTCGAGGACATCCGGTCGGGCAGCGGCGGGGTGGGCACCTCGAGCGAGGCCAGCTGGTCGGCGAGCCGCTCGACGCGCTCGGGCTCGGGGCGCTCGTGGACGCGGTAGAGGCAGGGGATCGAGCGCTGGCCGAGCAGCTCGGCGACGGCTTCGTTGGCGGCGATCATCAGGTGCTCGATCAGGCGATGGGACTCCGTCTGCACCTGGCCGTGGACTCCGCGACGTCGCCGTGCTCGTCGAAGCCGAACTCCGGCTCCGGCGAGTCGAGCTCCAGCGCCCCGCGTCCGCTCGCGCTTGCGCTGCGAGCGCCGCCGGCGACCCCGCGGGCGCAGCGCCAGCGGCTCGCCCCAGGGCGTCGCGGCCGCGCTCGGCGCCGGCGAAGATGCGATCCACCCGCTCGTAGTCCAGGCGTTCGTCGGAGCGGATCAGCGAGCGGTAGAAGGCCGCGCTCTGCACGCGTCTCGCCGTCGATCAGCGAGCTCGACCGTCACCGCCGCCGCGCGGACGCCCGGCATCAGCGAGCAGGCGTCGCTGGAGAGGGCGTGCGGGCAGCATCGGCTCGACCGCGCCCGGCACGTACACGCTCGTCGCGCGCCGGCGCGCCTCGCGGTCGATCGCCGAGCCCTCGGGACGTGCGCGGCCACGTCGGCGATGTGCACCCAGACCCGCAGCCTTCCCGTCGCCGGCGTCCTCGGCCGAGATCGCATCGTCGAAGTCGCGCGCGCTGACGGGATCGATCGTGAAGGTCGCCAGCCCGCGCAGGTCGCGCCGCCCGTCCGGCTGCAGCCATCACCCGCTCCCCCGCCTCCTTGCGCCTCGCGCTCGATCGACGGCGGGAAGCGCCGGCGCAGGCCGCGGTCGAGCATCAGCGCCTCGATCACGTCGCGGGCCACGTCCGGGCGGCCGATCGCGCAGCTGGACGCGGGCGCCCGAGCCCTTCGCGGCCGGGCGCGGACGAGCACGATGTCGCCCGCGCTGCGCGCCGCGCCAGCGCCGCGCGACGGAGTTCGCCGATGCGACGACCGGCCCCCCGGACGGCCGGGCGCCGCGGCGGTCCCGGCGCGTACCCGGCGGGTGCGGGAAGCAGCGCGCTCCGCCGTCAGGAAGCGCCCGCGGCGCTGCAGGACCGCGACGAACGGCGCGCCCGGCGCCGGGGCGGCTCACTTGACTTTGGCCGCGAGCGTGTCCAGCGCCATCGTCAGGCCCTGCGGCGTGTCGACGACCGCTGCTGACGGGCACTTCGGGCTTGATCCCGGCGCCCTGCTTGACCCCGCCGCCGCCGAGGTTGCGCCCGTTGGGCGTGAAGTACTCGCCGACCGTGATGTCCAGCGCGCCGCCGTTGGACGAGCGGCTCCTCCTCCTGGAAGACGCCCTTGCCGAAGGTGTGGGTGCCGACGACCGTCGCCCGGCGGTGGTCCTGCAGGGCGGCGGTGACGATCTCCGACGCCGAGGCGGTGTTGGAGTCGACCAGCACGACCACGGGGATCGAGGCGGGGATCGCGTCGCCGAGCGCCACCAGCGTCTGGGAGGGCTGGGTGCGCCCGCGGGTGGTGACGATCGTGCCCTTCGGCGATGAAGATGCTGGCGATCAGCTGCGCCTCCTCGACCAGCCCGCCGCCGTTGCCGCGCAGGTCGAAGCACGATCCCCTGCGCTCCCTTGTGCAGCAGGTGTTCGACGGCTTCGCGCACTTCGGCGTGCGCGCCCGGGCTGAACTCGGCGAGCGCGACGACGCCGAGCTTCTTGCCGTGGACGGTTCGGTCGCCGAGGCCACCACCGGCTCGGAGACGGTCGCCCGCGTGATCTTCACGCTCCTGCGTGCGGCGATGGCCCGGCGCCGGCCGCGATTCGACCTCGAGCTGCACGTCGGTTCCCGGCTGGCCCTTGATCAGCGCGGTCGACGGCGTCGACGGACAGCCCGTCCAGCTTGCGGCCGTTGACCGCCACGATCAGTTCGCCCGCCTTCAGGCCGCGCGCGGGCCGCGGGAGAGGTGTCGAACACCCGGGCGATCAGCAGGCCCGCTGTGCTGGGGTCCGACGACCACGCCGATCCCGGCGAAGTGGGGCGGCGAGTTGAATTCGCGGAATTCGCTCGGCGGTCAGGTAGTGGGAGAAGCGGTCGCCGAGGCTCGTCACGAGCCCGGAGATCGACGCGTTCGGAGAGCTTGCTCGTCGGGATCGGCGCGGTAGTAGTCGCTGGGCGATCCGCTTGATCGCTTCATCGACCACCAGCGTCGAGTGGTTGCGCCACGAAGGCGCTCTTGACGAAGCCCGGGCAGGTCTTCGGGATGCCCGCCCAGCCACAGCCCGACGACGAGCAGGACCGGCAGCAGGACGGCGAGGACCGCGATCAGGGGCGGCCTGCGTGGCGAGCGCTTCGGGCATCGGCAGGCGCAAGCGTAGTGCGAGGCGGAACCGATCGACCGCCCGGTGACCTTCTAGGGTTCAGTGCCAATGGCATCGATCACGACAAGCACCGTCCCCGCCAACGGCCTGCCGGTCCACGCGATCGAGCTGCCCGGCACGCGCGCCCTGACGGTCCTCGTGGCGTTCGACGCCGGCGCCCGCAACGAGCGCCCGAGGAGAACGGGATGGCCCACTTCCTCGAGCACCTGGTCTTCAAGGGAGGCGAGAAGTACCCGCACCTACAACGACGTCAACGAGACCGCCGAGCGCCTCGGGGGCGTGCTGAACGCCTACACCAGCCACGACCTCGTGGCCTTCCACATCACCGTCCGCGCCGAGAGCGCACCGGCGGCGATCGACCTGCTGAGCGACTTCGTCGGGCGGCCGCGGATCGACGCCGAGGAGCTCGACCGCGAGCGCGGCGTCGTGATCCAGGAGATCAACCGCGCCTACGACCAGCCCTCGATGGTCGCCGAGTACCTGATCGACCGCGCCGCCTTCGGCGAGCACCCGCTCGGGCGCCCGGTGCTGGGCCCCGAGGAGAACCTGCGGAGCTTCACCCGCGAGGGGATCGTCGCCTTCCGCGAGCGCCGCTGGGCCGGGCTCGGCGGCGGCGCCTTCCTGGCCGGCAACCTCGACCACCTGCCCGCCCGAAGCGGAGCTGCACGAGCGCTTCGGGCGCTTCCCGGCGCTGCCGGAAGCCGGATCCCTACGAGCCCGCGCCGGGCTTCTCCCCGGAGACGCTGGTCGAGGAGCGCGACACCAACCAGTCGCACCTGCGGATGATCTACCGCCCCGACGATCGCGGTCAGCGATGTGCGCGAACGCGCCGCGCTGGCGATCTACTCGACCCTGCTCGGCGGATCGATGGGCTCGCGCCTGTTCGAGGAGATCCGCGAGAAGCGCGGCCTCTGCTACTCGGTCTACGCGATCTCCCACGCCTTCGCCGACGTGCCCGATCCTGCAGCTCGGCTCGGGCCTGGAGTCGGCCAAGTGCATCGAGGCCTACACGCGCATGCGCGAGATCGTCGACGAGCTGCGCGAGCGACGGGCCGACCGAGGAGGAGGTCGAGCGGGCCCGCGCCTACGCCGCCGGGCGGCTCGTGCTCGCGTTCGAGAACACCAACGCGGTCGCGCGCCACGCGCGCCAGCCAGCAGATCGTCTACGGCGGGACGATCGACCCCGACGCCGCGATCGCGGCGCTCGACGCGGTCACCTTCGAGGAGGTCGCGCGAGGTCGCCGGCGGCGTCGGCCGAGGAGCTCGCCGTCGCCTGCGTCGGGCCGCACACGGCCGACGAGTTCTGAGCACCGCCGGCCCGGCGCGTGGCCGCCTAGCCGATCGCGACCATGCGGTCGATCGGCACCCGCGCCCGCGCGGCGATGTCCTCGGGGCACCCGCACCTCGAACTTCATCTCGAGCAGCGCGTCGCGCAGCTTCGGCAGCGTGATCATCTTCATGAAGCGGCAGGAGGCCTCGGCGTTGGCGGGGATGAACTCGACATCCGGCGCGGCCATCTGCAGCGGGTAGAGCATCCCGATCTCGGTCGCGACGACCGCCTGCGCGGTGCGAGCCCGGGCGGGCTCGCGTCTGCGCCCTCGGCGCCCTCGGCGTACTCGAGCATCCCGCCCGTCGAGAGCATGTGCACGCCCTCGGCCGACGACGTCGCCCGGCCGCCACGTACTCCATCACGCTCGTCGAGCAGCCGCACTCGGGGTGGATCAGGAAGTCCGCGCCGGGGTGCGCGGCGCGGGTCGCCTCGATGTCCGACGGGCGGATGCCGGCGTGGACGTGGCACTCGCCGTCCCAGACGTGCATGCGCCGGCCGAGCTCCTTCTCGACGTAGGCGCCGAGCCACATGTCGGGGCCGAACAGGATCTCGGTGTCGGGGCCGTGGGTCTCGTAGATGTGGCGCACGACCTCGACGGCGTTGGCCGAGGTGCAGCAGTAGTCGGTCAGCGCCTTGACCTCGGCGGTCGTGTTGACGTACATCACGACGACCCCCTCCGGGTAGCTGCGCCCGCCAGTCGGCGAGCTGCTCCGGCGTCGATCGAGGCCGCCAGCGAGCAGCCGGCGTCGAGGTCGGGGATCAGGACGGTCTTCTCCGGGCAGAGGATCGAGGCCGTCTCGGCCATGAAGTGCACGCCGCAGAAGACGATCGTCTCGCCGCTCGGCCGCCGCCGCCTGGCGGGAGAGCCCGAGCGAGTCGCCGACGTAGTCGGCCACGTCCTGGATCTCGGGCACCTGGTAGTTGTGGGCGAGGATCACCGCGCCGCGCTCGGCGGCCAGCGCGCGCACCTCGCTCCTTGCAGCTCGGCGATCTCCTGCGGGGAGAGGACTCGCGGCGCGGGCCTGGGTGGGAGCCATGGGCAGGTTCATGGCAGCGTCTCCAGTGTGAGAGAGAGGTCGAGGGCGGGCGCCGAGTGCGTCAGCGCACCCATCGAGATCCATTCTACCCCGGTGTCGCGCGACCGCCCGGAGCGTCTGCGAGGCGTCACGCCGCCGCTCGCCTCGAGCTCGGCGCGGCCGCGCCACCTGGGCGACCGCGGCGCGCAGCTGCTCCGCGTCCATGTTGTCCAGCAGCAGCCGCGGCGCGCCGGCCGCGAGCGCCTGCTCGATCTCCTCGGGGTCGCGCACCTCGACCTCCAGCGTCGCCGCGAGCTCCGGCGCGGCGCCGCGCGCGCGCGCGACCGCCGCGCGCGATGCCGCCCGGCGGCGGCGATGTGGTTCTCCTTGATCAGGATCGCGTCGTAGAGGCCGGCGCGGTGGTTGACCGCGCCCCCGGCCGCTGACGGCCGCCTTCTCGAGCGCGCGCAGCCCGGGCGTCGTCTTGCGCGTGTCGAGCACCCGCGCGCCGGTGCCCTCGACGGCGCGCGCGGCCGCGTGCCGCCATGCGTCGCCACCCCCGACAGGTGAGCCAGGAAGTTCAGCGCCGTCCGCTCGCCGCTGAGCAGCGCGCGCCGTCGCTCGCCGTCGATCGCGCAGCACCGCCCGCCCTGCTCGCGCCAGTCGCCCTCGGCCACGAGCCGCTCGAACTCGCGTCTCGGGGTCGAGCAGCGCGAAGGCCGTCTCGGCGGCCTCGAGGCCGTAGATCACCCCGGGCGCCTTCTGGGTGATCAGCGCCACGGCCCGGCGCTCGGGAGCGACCGTCGCCAGCGTCGTCACGTCGCCGGCGCCGATGTCCTCGGCGAGCGCGCGCCGCACGAGCGTCTGCAGAGCTCCTCCACGGTCAGGCGCTCGCGGTGGCGCTCGAGCAGCAGGAAGGCCCGCACGAAGCCGTCGAGGTCGCCGTCGAGCACCCGCTGGACGTCGCCCATCTCGTAGCCCGTGCGGTGGTCCTTGACCATCGTGTAGGGGTGCAGCACGTAGGAGCGGATCTGCGAGCCGAAGTTGACGTCCTGGGCCTCGCCCTTCTCGCGCGCGATCTCCTCCTGGCGTTCGCGCTCCTTGCGCTCGAGCAGCTTCGCGCGCAGCATCGCCATCGCCGTCGCCCGGTTGGAGGACTGCGAGCGCTCGTTCTGGCACTGCACGACGATCCCGCTGGGGCGGTGGGTGATGCGCACGGCCGAGTCGGTCTTGTTGACGTGCTGCCCGCCCGCGCCCGAGGCGCGGTAGGTGTCGACCTGCAGGTCGTCCTCGTTGATCTCGACCTCGCCGGTGTCCTTCACGACCGGGGCCACCTCGACCCCGGCGAAGCTCGTCTGGCGGCGGTGGGCCGAGTCGAACGGCGACAGCCGCACGAGCCGGTGGACGCCCCGCTCGGCGCCGAACAGGCCGTAGGCGTTCTCGCCCGAGGCGCGGAAGGTCGCCGACTTGATGCCCGCTTCCTCGCCCTCGCTGACCTCCAGCAGCTCGACCGCGAAGCCCCGGCCTTCGGCCCAGCGCATCAGCATCCGCAGCACCATCTCGGCCCAGTCCTGGGCGTCGGTGCCGCCCGCCCCGGCGTTGACCGTCACGAGCGCGTCGCCGGCGTCGTAGCGCCCGGAGAAGAGCCGCTGCTCCTCGAGCGCCGCCAGGCGCTCCTCGACCGAGGCGATCTGCTCCTCGACCTCGCCCTCGAGCGAGGGGTCCTCGCCGGCCATCTCGGCCAGCCCGTCGAGGTCCTCGACGTCGGCCTGGCAGCTCCTGGAAGCCCTCCAGGCGCCGCGACGCGCGCGCGTGCTCGGCCGAGACTCGCCGCGGCGCGCTCGGAGTCGTCCCAGAAGCCCTCTGCGCCCATCTCTCCCTCGAGCGACGCCACGCGCTCGGCCAGCTCAGCCGGGTCAAAGATAGTCCGAGAGCAGCTTCATCTGCTCGCGGATCGCGGCCAGCCGCTGCGGGATCGACTCGCTTGCATCGGTTGTGGCCACAGCCCCACGCTATCAGCACCCCGGTGGGGGCCTCGACCGGCGCCGCGGGCGACTACGCTTGCCGCCTGATGGATGCCGCCGGCCTTCCCGAGCTGCCCTTTCCGGCGTCGCCGGCGGAGCTCTCGGCTGCTTCGCCGAGGCACTCGCCGACCATGACCTCGAGCGCGCTGTCGAGCTCTGGGTCGAGGATCCGGCGATCCTCACGTCCGGCGGCGAGGTGGTCCGAGGCCGCGCTGCCATCGAGGAGGCTCTGAAGGTTCTCGATCGAGAGCGGGACGGACGTGAAGATCGAGCTCGAGACGATCGTCATCTGCAGGTGATGTGGCCCTGGGGCTCGGCACGCTGACGCTCAGCGGCATCGCTCCCGACGGCCGGCCCTTCAGCCAGCAGCAGCAGCTCCGCCGTCATCTACGTGCGCGGCAGCGACGGGGGCTGGCGGGTCGCGATCGACGCCCCCTGGGGGCTGCCGCAGCTCTAGCTCTACTGCGGGACGACGACGAGCTTGCCGACCGGGTGGCCGTGCTCGGCTCTCCTTCAGCGCGTCCCCGACCTGCCCGAGGTCATAGATCCCGGCGATCGGGAAGTAGAACGCTGCCCGCCTCGATCAGCGGGAGCACCTCGCTGCAGGGCGCTGGCCTGTCAGCTCACCGCCGCCACCGGCGTGGAAAGTGACGCCCGTCGCCTGCGCGTCGCGCCGAGGAGGCGATCGTCAGAACCCGCTCGGGACCACCCGCCAGCGCCACCGCGGCCGCGAGCTCGCCGTGGCCCGAGGCATCCAGCGCCGCGTCCACGCCGTCCGGTGCGGCGGAGCGTAAGACGCTCCTCGAAGCCCTCCCCATAGAGGATCGGCGTCGCGCCGAGGCTCTCGAGCTGCGCGAGCTTGGAGCTCGCCGGCCGTGCCGAGGACACGGACGCCCCGAGCGACGGCCAGCTGAACGGCGACCAGGCCGACAGCGCCCGATGCTCCGAGGATCAGCAGGCGTCTCCGCCCTCCTTCAGAGCGAGGCGATCGAGCGTTGCGTAGGCCGTGCCCACGACCACGCCCAGGCTGCCCGCGACCTCCCATGAGACCCCGGGAGGCTTGCGCACGAGCAGCTCCGGGCGACTCAGGGCGATCTCGGCGTAGGCCGGGCTGATCGGCGAGCCCGAGCAGCTCTTCGCCGGGGGCGACGCCCGCTCACGCCCGGGACCGATCCGCTCGACGGTCCCGGCCACGTCCACGCCGAGACCGCGCGGCTCGCTCGAGCGGCTCGCCGCCCGCGAGCATGCCGCTGAGGATCTTCCAGTCGATCGGGTTGACTGCCGGCCGCCAGGACGCGAAGCGAGATCTCCCCCTCGCCCGGGATCGGCTCCTCGACATCCTCCACGGCGAGCACCTCGCCGCCCCCGTACTCGTGGAATCGAACGGCCTTCACAGGCGCCCTAGGAGCCGTGGCACTTCTTGAACTTCTTGCCCGAGCCGCACCAGCAGGGGTCGTTGCGCCCGACCTGGTGCTCGTCGTCGAGCACGCGCTGCTCGACCGGCGGCGCGGCCTCGAGCTCCTGCTCGCCACCGTATTCGACGGTCGCGCCACCGGCCGCCGCGGCGGCTGCCGCAGCGAGGGCCCCGGCGCCGGCGCTCGTCCCGCCCGAGTAGGAGACGCGTCCGGCCTTCGTGGCGCTGCCCGAGGCCTGGAAGGACGGCAGCGGCGGCGCGCCGCCGTTCTCGCCCTCGACGTTGACCTGGACGTTGAAGATCATCCGGGCGAAGTCCGTCCAGACGCTGTTCATCAGGTCGCCGAACAGCGTGAAGGCCTCGTTCTTGTAGGCGACCAGCGGGTCGATCTGGGCGAATCCGCGCAGGTGGATGCCCTCGCGCAGGTAGTCCATGTCGAACAGGTGCTCGCGCCAGCGTTCGTCGATCGTCTGCAGCAGCAGGAAGCGCTCGAGCGCGCCCATCAGCTCCTCGCCGAGCGCCTCCTGGCGCGCGTCGTAGCGGGCCATCGCCTCCTCCGATGAGGGCTTCGGAGAGGCGGGTGCGGTCGGTCGTCTCGTTGTCGAGGACCTCGTTGGCCAGCTCGGGTGGGAAGAACTGCCCGATCGCCGTGAACAGGCCGTCCACGTCCCAGTCCTCGACGAAGTCGCCCGGGCGTGTACTGGTCGATCGTCCGCTCGATCACGTTGACGACCTCGCGACGGGCCTCCTCGCCGATGCTCTTGCCTTCGAGGACCTCGTCGCGGTAGGCGTAGATCACGCGGCGCTGCTCGTTCATGACGTCGTCGTATTCGAGCACCCGCTTGCGGATCAGGAAGTTCTGGTCCTCGACCTTCTTCTGGGCTTTTTCGATCTGTTTGGAGAGCATCCCGGCCTCGATCGGTTCCTCGTTGCCCTCCTCGTCGATGCCGCCGAGTTTGTCGAGGATCCGGTAGATCCGGTCGCCCGCGAACAGGCGCACCAGGTCGTCCTCGGCCGAGAGGAAGAAACGCGATTCGCCAGGGTCGCCCTGGCGGCCTGAGCGCCCGCGGAGCTGGTTGTCGATCCGTCGCGACTCGTGGCGCTCGGTGCCGCAGATGAACAGCCCCCCTGCCGCCATGACGTGCTCGCGGTCCGCCTCGACCTTCGCCTCGAGCTCGGCCTGCACCTCCGCCATCCGCTTGCTCGTAGTCCTCGTCGCATTCTGCGCGGAGATCCCCTCGCGGGCGAGCTGCTGGTGGGCGAGGTGCTCGGGGTTGCCGCCGAGCTTGATGTCGACGCCACGACCGGCCATGTTGGTCGCGATCGTGACCGCGCCCGGCTGGCCGGCCTCGGCGACGATGTCGGCCTCGCGCGCGGCGTGCTCGGGCTTGGCGTTGAGGACCGCGTGCTTGATGCCGTTCTTGGTCAGGCGCTCGGAGAGCAGCTCGGAGACCTCGACCGAGATCGTTCCGACGAGGATCGGCTGGCCGTTCTCGTGGCGGGCCTGGATCTCGCGCACCACGGCGCTCCACTTGCCCTCCTTGGTCTTGTAGACCTGATCGTTGCGGTCGGCCCTGACGACCTCCTTGTTGGTCGGGATCTGGACGACCGGGAGCTCGTAGATCTTCATGAACTCGGTCGCCTCGGTCAGGGCCGTACCGGTCATGCCGGCGAGCTTGTCGTAGAGGCGGAAGAAGTTCTGGTAGGTGATCGTCGCCAGGGTCTGGTTCTCCTCCTGGATCGAGACGCCCTCCTTGGCCTCGACGGCCTGGTGCAGGCCCTCCCCCCAGCGGCGCCCGTCGAGGATCCGCCCGGTGAACTCGTCGATGATCTTGACCTCGCCGTCGATCACCGCGTAGTCGACGTCCTTCTTGTAGAGCGACTCGGCTCGCAGCGACTGCAGCAGGTGGTTGACGAGGTGGCCGTTCTCGGCCCGGTAGAGGTGGTCGATGCCGAGGAAGCGCTCGGCCTTGGCGACTCCCTGCTCGGTGATCGAGACGGACTTGTGCTTCTCGTCGATCTCGTAGTCGAAGTCCGCCATGAACTGCTTCTTCGAGCGCGGGTCCATGCCCTCGGGCGTCTTGCCGGCCGTCAGGCGAGGGGCCAGGCGGGCGAAGCGCACGTAGAGGTCGGCCGCCTGTTCGGGGGCACCCGAGATGATCAGCGGCGTCCGGGCCTCGTCGATCAGGATGTTGTCGACCTCGTCCACGACGGCGAAGGGGTGTCCCCGCTGGACCTTTTCGGAGAGGTCCTTGGCCATGTTGTCGCGCAGATAGTCAAAGCCGAACTCCGAGTTCGTCCCGTAGACCACGTCGCATTCGTAGGCCCGGATCTTCTCCTCGTAGGGCTGCATGTTCTCCAGCACGCCGACCGAGACACCCAGGGCGTCGTAGATCGGGCTCATCCATTCGGCGTCACGACGTGCCAGGTAATCGTTGACCGTGACCACGTGCACACCCCGTCGACGGGGTGGGGCCTCCGGGTCCTCGGGATCCGGATCGCCGACCGCGAGCGAGTTGAGGACCACCGCCAGTGTCGCCGTCAGCGTCTTTCCCTCGCCGGTCTTCATCTCGGCGATCTGTCCCTCGTGGAGAGCCATCCCGCCGATCAGCTGCACGTCGAAGTGACGCATTCCCATCCTGCGCTTGCCGGTCTCGCGGACGACGGCGAAGCACTCGGGGAGCAGATCGTCGAGGGACTCTCCCTCAACGGCACGCTCGCGCAGAGCGTCCATCCGGGCCCGCAGCTCGGCGTCGGTGTCGTGTTCGAGCTCGGCCTCGAAGGCGCCGATCAGGGCGACGCGCTTCTGGTAGTTCTTGAACTTCTTGGCCTCGCCCGCGTTGAGGGCGCGATCGAGCAGAGACGGCATGCGCCAAGGATAGCTCTCGCCGCCCGCGCCCCGGCGGGCTGCCGCCGGGGCCGGCCCTCATCGTGGGCTCACATCGAGGGCAGCGGCGCCTCCGCCACGTTTCCTGGGACCCGCGCCCTGGCGGCATGCGCCTCGCGCCGGTGGCGAAGTTTGTCGCGGTGGCGCTTGACCTGGCGTGCCAACTCGTCGACCATCAGGTTCATCGAATGGAACAGGTCAGGGGAGGCATCGCGTGCGCGCAGCGTGACTCCCTTCAGGTACAGCGTGCCCTCGACGACCTCGCGGTCCGTCACCCGAGGGTTCCGCTCCTCGCAGATCTCAATCTCGAGGCGGGCCAGATCGGAAACCTGGCGTGACACCTTCCCCAGCCTGTGTTCCGCATGCTTGCGGAGCTCGTCGGTGACCGGGACGTTTCGACCCTTGATGTCGATCTGCATCGTCGCTCCTTGGTCGGGCTTTTCTGTGGTGCTGTCATCGATGCTACGCCCGTTTGCGGCGGATGTAAATGGCCTTGGACAGATCGCACCGTGCCGTGGGAGAATCGCCGCAGGATGAGCCCCGACCTCTCCTGGACGTTCAGCCCGGGCGTCCTGATCGGCGCCGGCGCTGCTCGGCTGGCTCTATGTCCGGCGCTGGTGGACGGTCCGCTCGAGCGGCTCGGCGCGGGCGTCGGCCGAGGCGCCGGTCTGGCGGCTCTGCTGCTTCGGGGGATCGATCCTGATCGCGATTGCAGCGCTGATCTCGCCGGTCGATGCGCTGGCGGACCAGCTCTTCTCCTTCCACATGATCCAGCACATGCTGCTGCTCGACCTGGCCCCGATCCTCGGCATCCTCGGATTCACGAAGGTGATCCTGCGGCCCGTGACCCGTTCGGTCTCCAATCTGGAGCGCCGCGCCGGCGTGCTGGCCCACCCCGCCACCGCCGTCGTCCTCTACGTGGGCGTCATCTGGGCCTGGCACATCCCGGCCGCCTACGACTATGCGGTCTCCCACCCGCTCGTCCACGTCGGCGAGCACCTCACCTTCATCCTGGTCGGCTCGTTGTACTGGTGGCATCTGCTCTCGCCGATCCGAGCCCGCATGCGCCTCGACGGGATGGGCCCGATCGCCTACATGCTCTCCACCAAGCTGTTCGTCGGAGCCCTTGGCATGGGGCTCGCCTTCGCCCCCACGGCCCTCTACGCCTACTACGTCCACCAGCCCCGGGTCTGGGGCATCTCGGCGCATGACGACCAGTCGATCGCCGGGCTGATCATGGCCGTCGAGCAGTCGATAGTGATGGGGGTCGCGCTGGTCTTCCTGTTCGTGCGGGCGCTGGCGGAGTCCGAGCGCACCCAGCAGCGCGAGGAGCGGTACGAGTTCGGACCGGACCCGCTCTAGGGGCGCGAACCGGAGAGCTCGACGCAGAGCTGCTCGAGCAGCAGCTGGACCTCGGGACGACGGTCGGCCTCGGGGTCGGCGAGCAGCTCCGTGAGCTGCTCGCGCCGTGCACTGAGAACCTGGTCGGCCATCGCGACACCGGCGGGCGTCAGCGTCGCCCCGGTGCCGTCATCCACCGTCAGTCCACTCCCGCGGAGCTCGCGCTGAACCGCTGAGATCCGCTCCTCCTCGATCTCCTGCCGGTGGGCCATCTCGAGCGTGCCGGCGATCCCGTAGCTGCCGAACCGTGCCAGGGCCCAGACGGCGCCGGGGCTCAGCTCCAGGCCCGCCCGGGCGGCAATCAGCTCGTTGAACGCCATTCTGCGCTCGCGGCCGATGAGCATCCCCAGCGAGCGATCGATCTCGGCCAGCGAGTTGGGGCCCTTCGGGACCGCCAGCGCGTCATCCAGGCCCTGGCTGGTGGAGGCGGTCGCGCGCAGCGGACGCTCCCGAAGACGCAGGCTCAGCAGGAAGCCGATCGCGGCGATCGCGGCCGCCACGAGGAAGACCGGCTGCAGCGCCTTGACATATGCGTTCTCGTAGGCCAGCCGGGCCGAGGCCGGCAGCGTCGCGAGCTGCGCGCCGGTCAGCCTTGCACCGCCGGACACCTGCACGCCCAGCGCGCCACCCACCGCGTCGTGGAGCCCTGATCTGAGGCGGCTCGAGAAGATCGTCCCGAAGATGGCTGCACCGAATGAACCCCCGATGCCGCGGGCCAGTGTCACCCCGGAGGTGGCTGCGCCGAGCACCGAGTAGTCGACGGAGTTCTGAACGGCGAGGACGAGCACCTGCATCACCAGGCCCAGTCCCAGGCCGAGCACCAGCAGGTAGGCATCCGCCTGCAGGGTGCTGGTTGTGACGTCAAGGCGGGAGAGCAGCAGCAGGCCGCCGGTCATCACCGCCGTTCCCATGATCGGGAAGATCCGGTAGCGCCCCGTGCGCGTGATCAGCTGCCCCGAGAGGACGGAGGTCACGAGCAGCCCCCCCATCAGTGGAATCAGCCGCAGACCGGCCCCTGTGGGGGTCGAGTGGAAGACCGTTTGGAAGAACAGCGGCAGGAATGTCACCGAGCCGAACAGGGCGAAGCCGACGATCAGCGAGAGAAGCCCGGCGACCCGGAAGACGTCTCCTCGCAGCAGCGACGGCGGTAGGACGGGCTCCGCGGCATGACGCTCGGCGAATCCGAAGCAGACCAGCAGTACGCAGCCGATCAGGGCCGTCACGATCGTCTGCGCGCCGCCCCAGGCCCACGTCGTCCCACCGAGGCTCGCAACGAGGATGAATGCGCTCAGCGCCCCGGCCAGCAGGCCCGCCCCGAGGTAGTCGATCGACGGGCGGCTGCGGCTGGTGGCCTCAGGGAGCGTCACGCCCAGCACGATCAGCGCCAGGATCCCGACAGGCAGGTTGACATAGAAGATCCAGCGCCAGGACAGATGCTCGACGATCACACCTCCCAGCAGCGGCCCGGCGACACTCGCGACGCCGAACACGGCACCGAAGAGGCCCTGGTAGCGGCCTCGCTCGCGCGGCGAGACGACATCGCCGACGGTTGACTGGACGAGGACTATCAAGCCCCCCGCTCCGAGCCCCTGGACCGCCCGGAAGGCGATCAGCATCGTCATCGAGCCGGCCAGGCCGCAGAGCACCGAGCCCACCAGGAACAGCACCACCGCGCTCTGCAGCACCCGCTTGCGGCCCAGCTGATCGCCGAGCTTCCCGTAGAGCGGCGTCACAGCCGTCTGGGCGAGCAGGTACGCGCTGGTCACCCAGGAGAGGCGCTCCAGGCCCCCCAGGTCTCCGACGATCGTCGGCAGAGCCGTCGCCACGATCGTCGAGTCCAGCGCCGCCAGCAGCATCACGAGCATCAGGCCCGCGAAGATGAGTCCAAGGTGGCGATCGGCCTCCTCACGCACCGGAACGGGGAGGGAGGCGGCGTCCACTTCCTTCAACCTAGTCTCGTCGGCGCAGGCTCTCGACGATCCCGTTGTGGCCCGAGATCGCGCCGATCAGGATCGAGTCGGCTCCGATCTCCGTTCCCGGGAAGACGATGCTCGAGCGGAGCTGCGCACGGTCTCCCACGCTCCCCTGGTCGCCCAGGACGATCGGTCCGGTCAGCCGAACCCCCGCGCCGATGCTGACACCCGACCCGATCCAGACGGGCCCCTCGACGATCGTGTCTCCGGGCAGCGTCGTGCCGTCGGAGACCGTCACGCCCGAGCTCACTTCGGTGCCCCCCATCTCCAGCCTGAGCTGCCCGCAGAGCGCATCGAAGGTGCCCTGGCGCAGCTCGCTCAGCGAGCCGACGTCGTTCCAGTACTCGCGCAGCTCGTGGATGTGGAAGGGAACATCGTTCTCGAGCAGTGCCGGGAATACATCCTGGGCCCAGTCGGCAAAGGGCCGCTCCGGGAAGTAGTCGAAGATCTCCGGCGAGAAGACGTAGATGCCGCAGTTCCCCAGGTCCGACAGCGCCTCGTCGGGCGAGGGCTTCTCCTGAAAGCCCGTGATCCGGCCCTCGCGGTCGTGCAGAACCACCCCGTACTCGCGGGTGTCCGGCACCTTCTTGACCGCCAGGGTGGCGATCCCGCCGGTCTCGGCGTGGCGAGCCGCCAGCGCCCCCAGGTCGATGTCCGTCAGGGCGTCACCGGAGATGACCAGGAAGTCCTCGCCGGCGAAGAAATCGGCGCAGGCGCGGACTCCGCCGGCGGTGCCCAGGAGCTCGTCCTCGACCCGATAGCTGATCCTGTCCCCGAAGTACTCCTTGATCGAGTCCGGGAAGTAGTGCAGGTTCGCGATCACCTGATCGAAGCCGTGCCGTGCCAGCAGATCGAGGATGTGCTCCATCACCGGCCGGTCGATCACCGGCACCATCGGCTTCGGTATCTCATTTGTCAGCGGGCGCAGGCGCGTCCCGAGCCCGGCTGCGAGGACCATCGACTTCATGTAGGTGATCCTCTCAGCTGGGCGCCTGGCCGGGGTCGTCCTGGCTAGTAGCGGTAGTGGTCGGCCTTGTAGGGGCCCTCTACCGGCACACCGATGTAGGAGGCCTGCTCCTCGGTGAGCTTGGTCAGCCGCACCCCGAGCGCGTCGAGGTGCAGCCGGGCGACCTTCTCGTCGAGGTGCTTGGGCAGCACGTAGACCTTCTTCTCGTACTCGTCGTTCTTCGTGAAGAGCTCGATCTGGGCGATCGTCTGGTTCGTGAAGGAGCTGCTCATGACGAAGCTCGGGTGGCCCGTGGCGTTGCCCAGGTTCAGCAGCCTGCCCTCCGAGAGCATGATGATCGCGTGGCCATCGGGGAAGACCCACTTGTCCACCTGGGGCTTGATGTTGACCCGCTCGATGCCCGCCACCTTCGTCAGCCCGGCGATGTCGATCTCGTTGTCGAAGTGGCCGATGTTGCCGACCACCGCCTGGTGCTTCATCCGCCCCATCTGCGACGCCGTGATGATGTCCTTGTTGCCGGTCGTCGTGATGAAGATGTCACCCGTCTCGAGCACGTCCTCGAGCGTCTTGACCTCGTAACCCTGCATTGCCGCCTGGAGCGCGCAGATCGGGTCGATCTCGGTGATGATCACGCGGGCACCCTGGCCGCGGAGTGATTCGGCGCAGCCCTTGCCGACGTCGCCGAAGCCGCAGATGACGGCGACCTTGCCACCGATCATCACGTCGGTCGCACGGTTGATGCCGTCGATCAGGGAATGCCGGCAGCCGTAGAGGTTGTCGAACTTGGACTTGGTCACGGAGTCGTTGACGTTGATCGCCGGGAACAGCAGTTCGCCGCTGTCGACCATCTCGTAGAGGCGGTGGACGCCCGTCGTCGTCTCCTCTGTGACACCTTTGATCTCCTGGCCGATCTTCGTCCAGCGCTGCGGGTCCTCACCCAGCGACCGGGTCAGAACGTTCAGGATCACCTCGTGCTCCTCGGACTCGGCCGTCGAGGGGTCGGGGACCGAGCCGGCGGCCTCGTACTCCGTGCCCTTGTGCACGAGCAGGGTCGCGTCGCCTCCGTCGTCCAGGATCATGTTCGGGCCGCCGTCAGGCCAGATCAGAACCTGTTCTGTGCACCACCAGTACTCCTCGAGCGTCTCGCCCTTCCAGGCGTAGACGGGGACGCCCGGGGGTTCTCAGGCGTGCCCTCCGGACCGACGGCGACGGCGGCCGCCGCGTGGTCCTGCGTCGAGAAGATGTTGCAGCTGCACCAGCGGACCTCGGCGCCCAGCGCCGTCAGGGTCTCGATCAGCACGGCGGTCTGAATCGTCATGTGAAGCGAGCCGGTGATCCGTGCGCCGGCCAGGGGCTGGGCGTCGCCGTACTCGCGGCGAAGGGCCATCAGGCCGGGCATCTCGTGCTCGGCGAGGGTGATCTCCTTGCGGCCGAACTCGGCAAGGGAGAGGTCGGCGACCTTGAAGTCGTCGGCGGTGAGCGTGGCGGTACCTGCTGACATGACGAAGCCTCCTGGCTGTCAGGTGAGCGCCCTTGCTGCAGAGAGTGGACCGAGCGTGGCGGATTGGAGCCCGTCGCAGCGCTCCTCGGCCGTCGCAGGGACCGTATCACACGTCTCCGAGGCCTCCCGGGCCTCGGCCGGCGCCCTAGGGCTTCCTCAGCGCACCCTTCAGCTCGTCCAGAGCCGCGACCGGCCCGGGGTCGACCCCGCGAAGGGCGGCCATGTAGATCGAGACGAGATCGCCCAGCAGGACGAGCGAGAGAACCCGCTCGATCGCAGTCTGGCCGCGGGTCTCCAGGCGGAAGCTCGCGACCGCGTTGGCGGCGATGATCTGCTCGGTCAGGTCCATCCGCTGCTTGACCCGGGGGTGCGCATCGGAGTCATCCAGGAAGACCGCCGAGAAGCGCCCGACTTCGTGTGCTCCCTGCCAGCCCTCGAGCTCGTTGTGGTCGAGCTCGGGCAGTTCGTTGGAGAAGCAGGGCTGCTTGGCGTTCTCGTTGATCTGCGTCTTCCAGCGGTAGGCGATCGGCGTGGTCAGCCCGGCTCCCGCGATCACGGGGGTCGTCCCGAACAGGCCGCGGGCGACGAGCTTCCCGAGCGAATCCTCGGGGGCGTCGGGTCCCCACTCGGCGACCAGGTGCTCCAGGTGGGATGCGGCCACGTCGATCTCGGAGGTGAGCCGCGGGCCCGCGCCGCACAGCGCGGCGACCTCGAGGGCGGCGACGGTCATGTATGCGACGGCCGCCCGAGGCTGGAAGCCGGCCGGCAGGGGGATCACGGGTACGCCGTCGGCCCGGGCCATCTCGGCGAGCCGCCCCCCGGTGGTCACGACTGTCCGCTTCGCGCCGAGCGCCCCCGCGGACTCGTAACAGGCAAGCGTCTCCTCGGTCTCGCCCGAGTAGCTGGCGCAGAGGACCATTGTGTCCGGCGTCGTCCAGGTAGGGATGCCGTAGGCGCGAGTGACGAAGATCGGCCGCGAAGCGTGGTCTCCAAGTGCCGCACGGGCCAGCGCTCCGCCGATCGCCGAGCCTCCCATTCCGGCGACGACCAGGCCGGCGGAGGTGTCCCAGTCCTGCATGATCGCCGACTCGGCACGCCACAGGGCGTCCCGCAGGTGGTCGGGGAGCGCGAGGACGTCGCCGAGCTGCCCCGAGGGGTCGATGCGGCCGATCCCCTCGCGGGTGAGCTCCTGCGAGGCGGGTGTTGCCGTCACGCTGCCGTCGCTCATCTGGAGCTCGCCTCCTGCATCTGCACCGAAACGGCGCGTCGTTGTCTGATCAAGATCGTCCTCATGTTCCTTATTCTCAGAACTCGATTGCTCCGTCGGGCAACTGAACACCAGGGAAGATACGCGCCCCGCGGGTGATCACGTTGTCCGCCCCCACGCTGACACCCTCTCCGAGCACTGCGCCACCGGTGATCCTGCTGCGCGGGCCGATCTCGCAACCCGGCCCGATTATGCAGTCGCGGACCTCGCAGCCCTCGCCGATCCGGCTCCCCTTCAGGATAACTGCACGCTCCACGCTCGAGCCCGCGCCGATCGAGACGTCCTGCCCCAGCACCACGAGGCTCCCCACCTGGGCACCCGCCGCGACCATGACCCCGTTCTCCAGGAGAGCGGGCGGGATCACGCGACCGAGCATCTCCACGCCGTCGCCGAGGGCGATCCAGCTGTCCCCGAGCCGCTCGCGCACAGCCGTATGAACGTTTCCCTCGATGATGTCGAAGGTGCCCTTCAGATAGCGCTCGGGTGTCCCGATGTCCAGCCAGTAGCTCTCCGACGCGAAGCCGAACAGCCCGTTTCCGATCAGCCGCGGCCACACCTCACGCTCGATCGAGACGTTCCTGTCCGGTGGGATCAGATCGAGGATCTCTCGCTCCAGAACATAGGCGCCGGCGCTGATCAGGCTGCTGGGCGGCTGTTCGGAGCTCGGCTTCTCGACGAACTCCGCGACCGACTGGTCCTCCTTGAGGATGACCATGCCGTAGGCCGTCGGGTCGGGGACCTTGACCAGAGCGAGAGTTGCCCTCGCACCCGTGCGGACATGCTGGGCCATCTGAGCGCTCAGGTCGATGTCCGTCAGGACGTCTCCGTTGAGCATCAGGAAGCGCTCGTCCAGCATCTCGCCGGCGAGCTTCAGCGCGCCCGCCGTTCCGCGTGGTTCGGGCTCTTCGACGAAGCGCAGACGCAGACCCAGCGATGTGCCGTCTCCGAGGACCTCGCGGACCCCGTCGGCGAGGAACCCGCAGGACATGATCACGTCCTCGATCCCATGATCCTTGAGCCACTCGAGCATGTAGGAGATGAACGGCCGGTCCACGAGCTGGACCACGGGCTTGGGCACGTTCGACGTCAGGGGCCGCAGGCGGGTTCCCTGCCCGCCGACCAGGATCACCGCCTGAATCGGCTCACCTCCGCCCGATCCCCTCGTAGATCAGACCAGCCTCGCGGACGACCTGGGGGTCCAGAGCGTTGCGCCCGTCGATTACAAGGTCGCCGCTCATCGCCTCGGCCACCTCGCTCCAGTCGAGCGCGAGGAACTCCTTCCACTCGGTGACGAGCACCGCCGCATCGGCCCCCGCGAGCGTCTCGAAGGCCGAGCCCCGGTAGTCGAGCCCTGGCATCAGCTTCACGGCCTCCTCCGCGGCGATCGGATCGTAGGCCCGCACGAGCGCGCCCTCGGCCTGCAGCCGAGCTGCGAGGACGAGCGAGGAGGCCCCGCGCATGTCGTCGGTCTCGGGCTTGAAGGCAAGACCGAGCATGGCGACCGTCTTACCGGCCAGATCGCCGAGGTGGCGCTGCAGCTTGGAGACGACCCGGCGCTTCTGGAGCTCGTTGACCTCGGTCACGGCGTTCAGCAGTTGGAAGTGGTAGCCGGAGTTCGCCGCCAGCAGCTTCAGCGCGCTCACGTCCTTCGTGAAGCACGAGCCACCGTAGCCGATACCGGCCTGCAGGAAACGCGGACCGATGCGGTCGTCGAGACCGACCCCGCGGGCGACCTCGATCACGTCCGCGCCGGTCTCCTCGCAAACGTTGGCGATCTCGTTGATGAAGGAGATCTTCGTGGCCAGGAAAGCGTTGGCCGCAAGCTTGATCATCTCCGCGCTTGAGATGTCGGTTCGCACGACGGGTGCATTCAGGGGGGTGTAGAGCTCCAGCACGGCCTCTCCGGCCCAGTCGCCGTTGTCCCCGACAACAACCCGGTCAGGGTTGCGGAAGTCCTTCAGCGCCGTTCCCTCCTTGAGGAACTCCGGGCAGGAGACGTAGTGCATGCCCTCCATACCGCGATCGCGGAAGGTCCGCTGGATCGTCCGGCCCGTCCCACAGGGGACCGTCGACTTCATCACGAGGGCGTGCTCGCCCGAGTCGGAGATCGCGTCGACGACGGCATGTACGGCTGTCAGGTCGGCGTCGCCCGAGAGGGTCGGCGGCGTGCCGACGGCGACGAACAGCAGGCGGGCATTCGCAAGCGCGTCGCCGATATCGGTCGAGAAGTGGATCCGCGAGCGGTTCTCGGCGAGAACCTCCGCCAACCCCGGCTCGTAGATCGGCACCTCGCCGCGCTGCAGCCGCTCGACCTTCTCGGCGTCGATGTCGACGCACCAGACGTCGCTGCCGAGCTCGGCGAAGCCGGCTGCCGTGACCAGCCCGACATAGCCGGTGCCGATCACTCCGATTGGCTCACGCGTCGCGTTCATGAAGCCGGAAAGGCTAGTGACTGCAGAGGCGCCGCGCCACTCGACGGCGCGACTACTGCCCGACCGTCAGAAACGCTTCGTAGCGGCGCATATCCCGCTGCGCCCGGGCGAGTTCCTCGCTGCCCTCCTCAGCCCGCTCGGCCGTGTGGCGCGAATCGGACAGCTTCGTCTCGAGCGTCCCGCGGTCTATCGCCTCGGGGCTGATCGCCTCCTCGACGAGCACCAGCGCCCGGTTCTCACCGAACTGCAGATAGCCCTCCGCCTGGGCGAAGCGCACGATGTCCGTATCCGAGCGGTAGAGGCGCAGCTCGGTCGGTTCGAGCATCGCAAGCACCGGCTCGTGCCCCGCGAGCACACCGATCGAGCCGACGGCCGTCCGCGTCGAGAGCATCTCGATCTCCTCCGAGAAGACCTCTCCCTCGGGGGTCATAACGTCGACCTGGAACTTCGTCCGGGCCATGATCAGCCTTTCTTGCCGGCCTCAACGACCTCCTCGATGGTGCCCTTCAGGAAGAAGGCACTCTCGGGGACCTCGTCGTGCTTGCCTTCGATGATCTCCTCGAATCCGCGAATCGTCTCGGCGATCGGCACATAGGCGCCGGGGGTGCCGGTGAACTGTTCGGCCACGAAGAACGGCTGCGAGAGGAAGCGCTCGATCTTGCGCGCACGCTGGACCGTGAGCTTGTCCTCGTCGGAGAGCTCGTCGATACCGAGGATCGCAATGATGTCCTGGAGCTCCTTGTAGCGCTGCAGGATCTCCTTGACGCGGTTGGCCACCCGGAAGTGGTCCTCGCCGAGGATGTCCGCCTTGAGGATCGTCGAGTTCGAGTCGAGCGGGTCCACGGCCGGGTAGATGCCTTTTTCGGAGATCGCCCGGGACAGCGCCGTGGTCGCGTTGAGGTGCGCGAACACCGACGCCGGGGCCGGGTCGGTGTAGTCGTCGGCCGGCACGTAGATCGCCTGCACAGAGGTGACCGACCCCCGCTTGGTCGAGGTGATCCGCTCCTGCAGCTGACCCATCTCGGTCTCCAGAGTGGGCTGGTATCCCACCTGGGAGGGCATCCGCCCGAGCAGCGCCGAGACCTCGGAGCCGGCCTGGACGAACCGGAAGATGTTGTCGATGAACAGCAGCACGTCCTGGCCCTCGTCACGGAAGTGTTCGGCCATCGTCAGACCCGAGAGGGCGACACGCATACGAGCCCCCGGGGCTCGTTCATCTGGCCGAAGACGAGCATCGTCTTGTCGAGGACGCCCGACTCCTTCATCTCGAGCCACAGATCGTTGCCCTCGCGGGAGCGCTCGCCGACGCCGCAGAAGGCGGACAGCCCGCCGTGCTCCTTGGCGAGGTTGTGGATGAGCTCCTGGATCAGGACCGTCTTGCCGACGCCGGCGCCGCCGAACAGGCCGACCTTGCCGCCCTTCGCGTACGGGGCAAGCAGGTCGATCACCTTGATTCCCGTCTCGAACATCTCGGTCGTCGGGGTCAGGTCCTCGACCCGCGGGGCGGGCTGATGGATGCCGCGCCGTTCGACGTCCTTCGGCAGCTCCTCGCCGAGGTCGATCGGCTCACCCAGAAGGTTGAAGATGCGCCCCAGGGTCACCTCACCGACGGGCACCGAGATCGGGCCGCCCGTGTCGACGACCTCCAGTCCGCGGGACAGGCCGTCGGTGGTGTCCATCGCGACCGCGCGGACGCGATCGTCGCCGAGGTGCTGCTGGACCTCGCAGACGAGGACCTCATCCTCGGCGCCCGAGCTGATGCCCGGAGCCTCCTCCTCGCGGTTGGCGGCCGTTCGAGCGATCGTGATGGCGTGGTTGATCTCGGGCAGGCGGTCGGGGAAGACGGCCTCGATCACGACCCCCTGGATCTCCTCGATTCGTCCGAGGTTGCGCCCGGCGGGAGCGCCGTTCGTGGCCCCCTGGGAGGCGCCCGTCGGCTCGGTGGCGGTGCTGGCGTCCATTTCTTTAGTTCTCCTCTTCTATCTATTCAAGTCGTCGAAGTTTGGTGATGCTCAGGAAAGGCCCTCGGCCCCTGCCACGACCTCCATGATCTCCTGGGTGATCTCGGCCTGCCTGGCGCGGTTCATCTGCAGCGTGTAGTCGGTGATGATTTCTCCGGCGTTGTCGGATGCGCTGCGCATCGCCGTCATCTGAGCCCCGAAGAACCCTGCGGTTGACTCTACGAGGGCGCGGTAGATCGAGATCTCGACATAGTCCGGGACGAGCCGCTTGAGGATCTCTTCCGGGTCGGGCTCGTAGGCGACCAGCGGCCGCGGCCCCGACCTGCTCGTCTGCCGCCTCGGACTCCCGCTCCTCTCCCGCGAACGTCGCGGCGGAGATCGGCAGCAGGCGCTCGCGGCTGACGCGCTGGGTCAGGGGCGAGATGTAGGCGTTGTAGACGATCTCCACGCGGTCGAGCTTGCCGTCGATGTAGGACTGGATCAGGTCGTCGGCGATCGTTCGCGCGTCCGCGTAGGAGGGACGGTCGGCGAACCCCGTGTAGCTGCCCTTCAGCTCGTAGCCACGGAAGCTCAGCGAGGAGACACCGCGGCGGCCCGTGGCGAACCAGTTGCTCTGCAGGCCCTCGTCACCGAGCTCGGATGCGATCCGCACGCCGGCCCGGATGATCTGCGAGTTGAATCCGCCCGCCAGGCCGCGATCTCCCGTCACCAGCAGCAGACCGACGTTCCTCTCGCTCTCGTGCTCGGTCAGCAGCGGAAGGCGAGCGGTCTCGGCACCCGCGGCCTGGGCGGCCTGCCGCGTCATCCGGCGGATCGCGTCGGCGTAGGGGCGCAGCGCGTCGATCCGCTGCTCGGCACGGCGAAGCCGGGCCGCGGCGACCATCTCCATCGCACGGGTGATCTTCTGGATGTTCTTCACCGATGCGATCTTGTTCTTGACGTCGCGCTGAGATGCCATGGGCGATCCTCCGAGGCAGGCCTAGGCGGCCGCCGTGGAGACCTCCGGTGCGGCGCCCTCGTCGATCGGCTGACCCTCCTCGTCGAGGTCGTAGCCGAAGTCCTGGGCGAAGCTCTCGACCACCCCGTGGACTGCCTTCTGGGTCTCCTCCGACCAGTCACCGGCGGCGATCTTCTCGCGGACATCCTGGTGCTGTGCGTGCATCCGTTCGGTCAGCTCCAGCAGGAACTCGCCGACCCGCTCCGCGTTCAGGCGGTCCAGGAAGCCGTTCGTGGCAGCGTAGATCTGCACGGTCTGGTCCTCGACGGCAAGCGGCGCCCGCTCGTTCTGGTTGAGTGTTTGGACGAGGCGCTCGCCGCGTGCGAGGGTGCGCTGGGTGTCCGCGTCGAGATCGGAGCCGAACTGGGCGAAGGCCTCGAGGTCGCGGTACTGCGAAAGCTCGAGCTTGATCCGCCCGGCGACCTTCTTCATCGGCCCGATCTGAGCGTTTCCACCGACCCGCGACACCGAGATGCCGACGTTGATCGCCGGGCGAACACCGGAGTTGAAGAGTTTCGACTCGAGGAAGATCTGCCCGTCGGTGATCGAGATCACGTTCGTCGGGATGTACGCCGAGACGTCCCCCGCCTGGGTCTCGATCACGGGCAGCGCCGTCAGCGATCCCCCGCCGAGCTCGTCGTTGAGCTTGACCGCGCGCTCGAGCAGCCTGGAGTGCAGGTAGAAGACGTCGCCCGGGTAGGCCTCGCGACCCGGCGGGCGGCGCAGGAGCAGCGACATCTGCCGGTAGGCGTAGGCGTGCTTGGTGAGGTCGTCGTAGACGCAGAGCGCATGCCTGCCGTTGTAGAGGAAGTACTCCCCCATGGCGCAGCCGGCGTAGGGGGCCATGAACTTGATCGGCGCGGCCTCGTCGGCCGGGGCGGCGACGATGATCGTGTTGTCCAGGGCGCCGTTTTCGTCGAGCGTCTGGGCGAGCGCCACGACCGTCGACATGCGCTGGCCGATCGCGACGTAGATCGAGATCACGCCGGTGGCCTTGTTGTTGATGATCGCGTCGATCGCGATCGCCGTCTTTCCCGTCTGGCGGTCGCCGATGATCAGCTCTCGCTGACCGCGGCCGATCGGGATCATCGCGTCGATCGCCTTCAGCCCGGTCTGCATCGGTTCGGTGACCGGCTGGCGCTGGACGACGCCGGGAGCCTTGAACTCGGCGGGTCGCATCTCATCGATCCTGATCTCGCCCTTGCCGTCGAGCGGGCGACCGAGCGGGTCGACGATACGCCCGAGTAGCTGCTCGCCGACGGGAATCTCCAGCAGGGCGCCCGTCCGCTTGACGGTGTCGCCCTCGGAGATCCGCTCCCAGTCGCCGAACAGGACGGCGCCGACGTTGTCGGACTCGAGGTTCAGCGCGAGGCCCGTGACACCGTGGGGCAGCTCGAGCATCTCGAAGGACATGCAGTTCTCCAGGCCGTGCAGACGCGCGATGCCGTCGGCCACCGAGAGGACGGTGCCCACCTCGGTCAGCTCGGCGCGGCCCGCGTCGAGGCCCTCGATGCGGCTCTTGAGGATGCTGGTGATCTCGTCGGGATTGATCTGCATGTCGTTTCCTAAGAGGCTCCTTGGGCAACGTGCCTGCGCAGCTGCTCCAGTCGGTTGCGAATAGAGGCGTCGAGAATCGAGTTGCCGACCCTGACCACGATCCCGCCGAGGATCTCGGGGTCGACATGAGCTGCAAGGGTGACCTTGCGCCCGGCCCGCTCGCCGATCGTCCGGCCGAGGCTGTCGGTCGTCGCCTGGTCGAGCGCGATGGCGGACGTGATCTCGACCGGGAGAACCAGGTTCTCCTGATCCCAGAGCCGCTCATACTCATGGCGGATGCGGAAGATCACGGGCATACGGTGGTTTTCGATCAGCAGGCTGAGGAAGTTCAACAGGCTCTCGTCTGCGTCGGTCAACAGGCGACCGAGGCCCTCCTGCTTCTCGACCGTCGAGAAGTAGGGCGAGAAGAAGAACACGGCCAGGCCCTGGTTCTGATCGAGCGCATCGGCGAACTGGGCCAGCTGCTCGCGCAGCGTGTCCAGCTTGTCGTTCTCGCGGGCAACCTCGAACAACGAGCGCGCGTATACCTGAGCCAGCTCCTCCATCAGTTGTTCGGAGCCGAGGAGATGCCGCTGAAGTCGAGCTCGCCCAGCGCCTCCTCGACCAGCCTGCGCTGGTCGGCGTCGGTCAGGGTCTTGCGGGTGACCTTCTCGGTGGCCATGATCGTCAGATCGGCGACCTCGCGGCGGATGTCGTCCAGCGCCCGTTGCGTGGCCGCCTCGATGTTGCGCTCGGCCCGTTTCGCGGCTTCCTCGACTATCTCCTGGCCGCGTCCCTTGGCCTCCTGCTCGTGCGTCTCGGCCGCCTGACGGGCACGCTGGACGATCTCGTCGGCCTGCGAGCGCGCCTCCTTGAGCCGCTCGCGGTATTCGGCGAGGATCACGTCCGCCTCCGCGCGCGTCCGCTCGGCCGTGTCGATCGAGTCTTCGATCGCCTGCTGGCGGCGCCCCAGAGCCTCGCTGATGCGCGGAAAGGCGAGCTTGGAGAGCAGAAACATCGTCGCCCCGAAGACGATCAGCGTCCACACCATCAGCCCGATACCGGGTTCGATCAGGAAACCGCCCTTGGAGGCGATCACCTGCGTGCCCGAACCTGCGAGATCTGTGATCGAAGCGAACATCGCGTCAGACGATGAAGGCGGCGAGCAGCCCGGCCACCAGCCCGTAGAAGAAGCATGCCTCGGTCAGGGCGAATCCCAGCCACTGCAGCTGTGTGATCTCGTCGCGCATCTCGGGCTGGCGGGTGATCGCTTCAATCGCCTTCCCGAAGATGATCCCGATGCCGACACCGGCGCCCACGGCACCGAGGCCTCCGCCGACGCCGAGGCCGATCGACTTGCCGGCCTTGGCCACTTCTTCGGTGGCCGCCAGCAGGGTGATGAAAGCTATGTGCACGACAGTTGGCTCCTTTTAGTGGTCCTCGGCGACCGCGCCGCCGAGATAGATAGCGGTGAGGGTGGCAAAGATGAACGCCTGCAGGGCCGCGACAAGGCCGACCTCGAAGGCGAACAGGGCGATGCCGAACGGGATCGTGAACCAGGCCAGTGCCGACAGCCCGAGGATCACCGCGAGCGCACCGGCCATGAACAGGATGATCAGGTGGCCCGCGAGGATGTTCGCGAACAGACGAATCGAGAGCGACATCAGCCGCATCACGTTTGAGAGGACCTCGAGTCCGAAGATGAAGACGGCCATCGCGCCGGTGACCCCGCCGGGGACGAGTCCCTTCAGATATCCGATCGGTCCCTTGGCGCGAATCCCTTCGTAGGTGTAGGAGATGAACACCATCAGCGCAAGCGCAAGCGGGATCGAGAGGTTCGCCGTCGCCGCGTAGAGCGAGAACGACGGGAAGTGCAGGCCGAAGACGTCGATCTTGTGCTCGGTGTTGGTCGGCAGCGGTATGTAGCCGATCAGGTTCGAGAACATGATGAACAGGAAGAGCGTCCCGATGAAGGGGAACCAGCGCTTCGCCATCTTCTCGTCGAGGTTGCCGCCGGTGATGTTGTCGCGCATCAGCTGATAGAGCGTCTCGACGGCCGTCTGCACCTTGTTCGGCCGGGCCTGCATCCGGTTGGCGACGTAGATCATCGAGATACAGGTCGCCGCGGCCGCGAGGAACAGGTAGAGGACCGCCTTGTTGATCGAGAACACACCGAGGTTGACCCAGGTGTCGAGCTTGAACTCGTTCTGGGGCTGGTAGGCGCTGTTGCGCCCGCCACTGCCGAAGATCACGAACAGGACGATGATCCCGCCGATCCAGACGCCGGCCATGATCAACAGCGTTCTTTTCACGCTGCCCTTCTTCGCGTCCCCGGCGGGCGCGCTCGGCACCGGCCGCGGCGCCTCGGCGCCCTGCGGCGGCAGTCCCCCCGTCTCTGTCGCGCTCATGGGGTGCTGGGCCTGCCCGACGTTCGCGGCGGCACGAGCGTGTTGCCGTGGGTGAAGAAGGACATCACGAAGTAGACCGTGAAGGCGGCCAACAGGAGAGCAGCGGCCATGATGCCGTCGTCCTTGCCGCCCACGAAGCGGGCCAGGAGGATCACCAGCGCGACGATCCAGATCCGTCCCATCATGCTCGCGACCTGCACCCCGGCACGCAGTTTGTGATCTCCGATCCGCAGCGCCCGCTCCTGCATGTATGTCGTGCCCAGCCGGGTCAGTATCCAGGCGGCCGAGGCCAGCAGATAACCGAACAGCGGCAGGCCCGCGATCAGAACGAATGGGGCCGTCGCGAGCACAAGGCACACGTCGAGGTAGCGAACCAGGACCACGTCAGCTCAGCGATCCGGGAAGCGTGCCGCGGCAGAGATTCCAGAGGCGCAGCTCGCAGCGGGAGGGTGTCAGCGCGCCGCGGGGCAGCCCCGGGGGGCGGCAGGCGACGCGGTTGGCTCGCCGGCGGGAGGTCAGCGATCGCGTGCCGCGGCGCCCTGCGGGGATCGGGCGGCGCGAGGCCGGGTGGCGGCGCGCAAGGTCGCGCGCGCGCCGGGCCGGCGGCGGCTGGAATGCGGCGCGGTCGGGCGAGCCGCCCTGGCCGGGGCCGGGCAGGCGCGTGGAGTCGTCGTTGGCGTCGAAATCTGGCATGTGCGTGGGGCCACCCTACAGACGCGGTAGTGCCCGCGCTCTGAGGAGGCGGAGCCGTCGAAGCGCCCCTCAGCGGTCTGCGGCGGCTCGGCCACTCTATCCGACCTTCGACTTCGTAACAACTTTGTGACATGCGCCACGCGCCCGGGCGGACAGCGGCGGAGCGGTGCTTCGAACCCCGGCGGCTCGACGGCGCGGGGTCAGACTGACGATCGCGAAGGCGGCGAACGCGACCAGCACCCCACCCACGATGTCAAGGACGAAGTGATTCCCCGTGGCGAGGACGGCGAAGGCGGTCAGGAAGGGGTAGAGGATCCCGATCGTCCGGATCCAGGCTCGTGGCGTGGCCAGCCAGATCGCAAACGCACACCAGACCGCCCAGGCGATATGCAGCGACGGCATCGCGGCCAGCTGATTTGCCTGGGAGGCGAGCGCCCCGTCGTGCCAGGAGCCGATCGCGTGCGTCGAGGCGACGACGTCCGTGAAGCCGTCGAGCATCCGCGGAGGCGCCACGGGGTAGCGCCAGAAGACGACGAAGGCCAGCAGGTTGATCAGGACGAGCGAGTTGCGCAGGCCCCCGATAGATGTCCGCGCGCGCCCACCAGAGCCAGCCGAGCAGGCCCACGGTGACGATGAAGTGGGCGTTGTCGTAGTAGTCGGAGAGGGCCAGGCCGAGGGTCGGATGCGCCGCCAGCCAGGCGTCCAGCGAGTGCTCGGGAGCGATGCCCAGCGACTGCTCGACGCTGAGGATCCCGCGGGCATGATCCAGAGCCGCCGCCATTCGCAGCGGTGCGAGGTTCGTGATGGCGTCGTACACCCACAGCAGCCAGGCAACGGTGAGCACCTCGATCCACCACCGGCTCCTCGCGGGCGCCCGTACGAGCGGCATCGCAAGATCTCCGGCGGCCGCCGGGGCATGGGCGTCCGGATCGAGCTCGACAACGGTCGACAAGGCTCTGATGGTAACCGCCCCGACCGATGTCGAGGGGGCTCCGAACGGTCGCGCGCCCTCGGCGCGTCAGGGAAGGAGGGCCTCCAGCGAGCGCTCTCGCATCGTCTCGATCACTCGGGGCAGCGCCGCGACGGTCCTCCGCCAGGAGTCCGGCGCCGAGTAGTCGTCGGCGTCGTGGAGCAGGAGCACCGCACCGGCCCCCGCCCCTTCGGTCACCTTGGCTGCGATCGACTCCGGGGTGGCCCGCGCCTCCCAGTCCCTGCCCCACTGACTCCAGAGGAGCGTCCGCCAGCCACGCCCCCGCGCGACCCTCAGCGCAGCGGCGTTCAGCACCCCGTAGGGAGGTCGGTAGAGGCGTGGCATGCGGCCCGTGCTGGTCGCGATCGCATCCTCGGCCCGGGCGAGATCGTCGCGCACCTGGCGGGGGGACAGGCGCAGCAGGTTGCGGTGACGGTCGCAGTGGATCGCGATCTCGTGTCCGGCGTCGAGGATCTCGCGCGGCAGCGCGGGGTTGCGGCGGATCTGCTCGCCGACGAGGAAGAAGGTTGCCCGGACACTCTCCCCCCTCAGGATCTCCAGCACCGCCGGGGTCCCCTGTGCGTGCGGGCCGTCGTCGAAGGTCAGCGCATAGCCCTCGCCATCGGCGGTCCTGTCCTCGACCCCGAGCGGCGCGCGCAGGGGCGCCCAGGCGCCCGCAAGGCCCGGTAACAGGTAGCCCGCCAGGGCCGCCCCGGCAACGGCACCAAGGAGTGGGAGCGCAGGAGTGCGAATATCGTCAGTGGACATGGAACTGGTGCTCGGAATCCTCGCCGCTGCGGGAGCGTCGACGCTCTACAGCCTAGGGATCGCCTTTCAGGCGATGGACGCGAAGCAGGCGCCCCACGACGAGCATCTGCGTCTGGCGCTGGCCTGGGGACTGATCCGGCGAAGCCGCTGGCTGCTTGGGACGGGCCTGTCGATACTCGGGTTCCCGCTGCAGATCATCGCTCTGATGCTCGCCCCGCTGGTGGTCGTTCAGCCCGCACTGGCGGCCGGCCTGCTCGTGCTGATGGTCGTCGGCGAGCACATGCTCGACGAGCGCCCGGGCCGCTACGAGTACTGCGCCGTCGTCGCAATCGTCCTCGGCGTCATCGGGGCCGCCCTCTGTGCACCGGCCAACACCGCACATGTCACCGACGTGCTGACTACGACGATCGTCCTGACGATCCTCGGCCTCGCCGCTATGACCCCCTACGTGATGCGCGTCTTCGGCCATCCCCGCTCGGAGATCACGATGTTCTGCGCCGGCTGCGCCTTCGCATTCAGCGGCGTGGCCACGAAGCTTGCCGCTGATGACCTGAACGTCGGCAGCGTCGGCCTGGCGCTCCTCTGGGCGGTGACCACGGCGGCGGCCTCGGGCGTCGGGACGCTCAGCGAGATGAGCGCCCTGCAGTCACGTCCCGCGATCCAGGTGGCGCCGGTCGTGTTCGTGACCCAGACGGCGATTCCCGTGGCCCTCGCGCCGGTGCTGTTCGGCGAGTACTTCGACACGACGCCGCTGGGCGGCCTGCCGCTGATCGCCTCCCTCGCGCTGCTCGTCGTCGGCGCGGCGGCGCTCGCCCGCTCCCCTCTGCTGCTGGCGCTGATGGATCCTCAGCCGGAGGTGAGCGAGGAGAGAGACTCGGTTCCCAGCCCCTCGGCGGCCAGCGCGGCGACGATCCGTTCGAGCCCCAGCACAGAGGTGGCGGAGCCGTCGAGCTCGACGACCAAGACGTCGCCGGCCCGCATCGGCCGCTGAGGCAGCGAGCCCGTCGCGCTCATCCGGAGGGCTCCCTTGACCGGGATCGCTCCGTCCGTACGCGCCAGGACAAGCTGGCCGACCGACAGCCCCGTGCTCGGCTCGAGGTAGTAGAAGTGGTGTTCCAGGCCGAGCGCCCGGGCTTGCGATCGCAGGACACCCCGTGTTTTCGGCCAGCGCAGCAGCGAGGACTTGGGCACTTCGGGGAGCAGTTCGTCGTGCAGGTCGTGAAGCTCCGCGATCCGCTGCGGCGTCGGCACGCCGGCGTCGTCGGCAAAGGACACATGGATGCCGCGTTCGGCCAGCTCGTAGGCCAGGACCGAGACGTCGCTGGCGGGAGCGTGGACAACCAGGGCGACCTTGCGCTCATCCGTGGGCACGTGTGAGAGCGGATGGACCCGCAGTACCTTCGCGGCCAGCGTCGTCACCTCGTCGGTCGACATCATCCAGGAGCCGATCACGAACAGGACGGCGGCCTGTGTCGCCAAGGCCGCCAGGCGCAGTCGCCAGCGGGGGGTCGGCCGGACGCGACGCAGGGCTCCCAATACGAGATCGACGGCGGCGGGGTTCTCCGTCCGAGGACCCTCCGAGCCGGCCGGATCGACCTCCTCCTCATCCTCGGCGAAGCTCGCCTGCACGTGCTGGCGCAGCTCGTCGGTGTCGTGGGCCAGGCGGACGAGGTCGAGCTCGGCCATCTCACGCGTGTTGAGGCGCGCATGCCCGACGGGCAGCCCGTATGAGACGACCGGCGTCCCCGCGGCACGGGCCTCGAGGCAGGTGACGCCTCCCGTTGAGTGCACCAGCACATCGGCTGCAGCCAGGATCTCGGGCATCTTGTCCGTAAAGCCCAGGACGCGGACGCGCTGTTCGCCGGCGAACAGCGCGGAGAGCTTCTCCTCGAGTTGCTCGTTGCGGCCGGCCAGGCAGACGATGCTCGTGACCTCGGGGACCTTGACGAACTCCTGAACCGCTCCGGCGATGTCCCCCACACCCCAGCCGCCGCCCGAGACGACAACCATGCGCCCTTCCTCGGGCAGGCCGAGAGCCCTGCGGGCATCCGTCGGGCAGCGGGGTTCGAGAAACTCCGCCGAGATCAGGGGCCGGACCAGCTGGACACTCCCTGGCCCCGCGATCCGCTCGACGGACCGCAGCGACTCGCCGTACATCACGAGATGCATGTCGATCCCCGGCTGCGCCCAGAAGAAGAGGCCCGTGAGGTCGGTGATCGTCGCGACCGTCACGCAGTCGACTTCGCCGCGCGAGCGCAGTCGCGCCAGGACCACCGTCACGGCGGGGTAGGTCGAGACGATCACGTCCGGTTCGTGTTCGGCGATCGTCCGAGCCAGTGGGCGCGAGCCGAACAGGCAGAGCAGGCGGCGCGCCAATAGGCGGAACGGCAGGACGTGCTCGAGCATCCAGTAGATGAGGGTGTACGTCCAGGGGAAGAAGCGGAGCTGGACGCGGTAGCCGTCCTCTACGACCGGACGGAGAACCCGCCCCATCGAATCCAGGCCGTCGATGATCGTGACCTCGGCATCCTGCGGGGAGGCCTCGATCTGCTCGGCCAGTGCGCGTGCGGCAGCGGCATGACCCTCCCCGACATCGGCCGAGAGGATCAGAACACGTCGCCGGCTCGAAATCTCGCGCAGGGGACGTTGGCGGTTACGTCTTCGCATACCGGAAGTAGCACGCCTGGCCCCCTCGGGTTACAGCGCGCCGACAGCAGCCTCCGCCCGGATCACCCGGCGGATACGGCTGCATGTCCAGCGTAGCGCTCTCAGTGGACGCCTGCAGGGCGGGCAGGCGCGAGAATGGGCCGATCGAGACCGCCGCCGTCAGCTCTGCCGTCGCTGTGCCCCCCAGCTCCGAGGACCCCTCGGTTCCCGGTTCGGCACTGCGCGCGCGTCTCGCTGTGCTTGGGATCGTGCTCGTGCTCGGGAGCCTTCTGCTGCTCCTCCTCGACGCGGCGGCCGCGCCGACCGATTACGTTCCGGCGTCCACGGGGGGTTGGCCGAACTGGCTCTCGGGGCCGCTGCACGGCATCGGCAGCGAACTTCACGGCGCCGGCTTCGAGACTCTGATGCTCGTCATGTGCGCCGGCTACCTGCTGGTGATCGCCGGAGCACGGCGCCTGCCCCTCCCCCTGCTGGCTGGATCGATCGTGCTGGCCCACCTTCTGCTGGTACTCGGGCCTCCCATGATCTCCCAGGATGTGTTCGGATACCTGGCCTTCGCCCGAATGGGCGCCCTGCATGGCCTGGACCCATACACGCACGTCGCCGCCGAAGCGTCCAGCGACCCGGTCTTCGCGTTCGTCGGCTGGCCCTTCAAGCATTCGCCCTATGGGCCCATCTACACGCTTGCCAGCTACGGAGCTGCGCCCCTGGGAGCCGCCGGCGGCCTGTGGGCCATGAAGATCGTCGCGGCGCTCGCCGGCCTTGGGGCGGTAGCCCTCAGCGCCGGTGCCGCCTCGAGGCTGGGCCGTTCAAGCGGCGAGGCCGCGGCCTTCATCGGCCTGAACCCGGTGCTGCTGGTCCTCGCGGTCGGGGGCGCCCACAACGACACCCTGCTGATCCTGCTGCTGTCGCTGGCCCTGTTCGTGACGGCCGGGGCCAACCCAAGCTACCGCGCCGGGGCATGGGCCCTCGCGGTCGCGGTCGGAGTGAAGGTCACAGCCGGCATCGCTCTGCCGTTCCTGGTGCTGGCTCCGCCCGAGCGAGCCAGGCGGGCCGCTGTTGCCCTCGCCGCGGTCCTCGGGCTGCTCGTCGTCGCCGCGATCGGTGTGATCGGCTTCGGTCCCCATGCGCTCGGCTTCTTCGGCGCCGTGGGAGAGCAGCAGCGGCTGATCGCGACGCACAGCATCCCGGCCGAGACCGCCCGCCTGTTCAGCCTCGCTGGAACTCCCGGCTGGTGGCGGGGGTTGTTCTGGGCAGGGTTCCTGACGGTGCTTCTGACATGCCTCTGGCGCACCGCCAGGGGAGGCGACTGGCGCGACGGAACCGCCTGGAGCACGCTCGCCCTGCTCGCCTCGACGGCCTGGCTGCTGCCCTGGTACGCGATCTGGGCGTTGCCGCTAGCGGCCGTCAGCGGTGATCGGCGCCTGCGCGCCGCCGTGCTCCTGGCCTGTGCCTACGCCGTCCTGATCCACCTGCCGCTCGCCGCGGAGCTGCTGAGCCCGCGGGGCTGAGCGCCCGCCTTGGGGCGGGGCCGCCTGCCGGCTCGGGGGCTCTCCCCCGACGGCCTTGAATTCTTCGGTCACCGCCTTGAATTCGCCGGTCTCGAAGTCCTTGACGACGTCCATCTCGATCTCAGCGGTCGTGGCTTCCGGACGCAGGATCCGCAGCCGCATGGCGTCGAGGCGCCTGAACTTGAGGATCTCGAGCACATAGACCAGATAGACGCTCGCGGCGACGACGAGCAGACCGAGCGCGATCATCACAATCGCCCACCCCGTGTAGAGGTGCCCATGATGGTCGCTGTAGGGGATGAAGCGAAGGGCCAGCGCAAGGCCCGCGAGCATCAGCGTCCACGCGTAGAGATAGGCGATGGTGCGCCTGTTGGAGAAGCCGATCCGGGCCATCCGGTGGTGGAAGTGCTCGCTGTCGGGACGGTAGACGGGCTGCTTGTACTTGACCCGCTTGAGCACGACGAAGGTGGTGTCCAGGAACGGGACTGCCAGCAGGATCAGGGGTAGGACGAACGACACGACGGCTGTCGTCTTCACGGCCGCCTCGACGGTGATGACCCCCATCAGCAGGCCCAGCAGGTTGGCGCCGCAGTCGCCCATGAAGCTCGATGCAGGCGGGAAGTTGAAGATCAGGAAGCCAAGTGCCGCTCCGGCCGTGATCGCTGCCAACACCCCGGGCTGCTCACGGGAGAGGTCGAAGGCGATCACGGCCATCGCGGCGGCGATGATCGCGCAGACACCCGCGGCGAGACCGTCCACGCCGTCGGAGAAGTTGACGACATTCATCATCGCCACCAGCCCGATCACCGTCAGGACGGGCCCGGCATTCGTGGCCCCGGCGTGGGGGAACTGCAGTTTGCCGACGAAGGGCAGCGTGATCGCTTTGACGGCCACGCCGTAGTGGACGACGATCACAGCCGCCACGACCTGCCCGATCAGCTTGATCGCAGGATGCAGTTCGAAGCGGTCGTCCAGTGCCCCCACGAATGTGATCACCGCGGCGCCCAGCAGCACGCCGTGCCAGAGATTCGGCTCCGGGCCGTAGCCCGCGGGCAGCCAGACCAGGACCGCCACGAGCGTCCCGGCGAAGATCGCCAGGCCTCCCAACAGGGGCGTCTGCCGTTCGGAGAGCCCGCGCTCGCGCGGTTCGTCGATCGCCCCGACGGCCCGTGCGAGGCGCATGGTGAGGGGAGTCAGGGCGGCCGTGACGGCCAGCGCCGCCAGGAACGCGTAAAGCGCTTCGAGCTCAGTGGGGTGCGCCATCGGCTGACGACAGCATCGCAGGCGCCGAGGTCGCGAGCATCGCGGAGCGTCTCCCCCCGCGCGATCGGCTCAGGCCGGCATCGGTGCCGCGAGCCCCTCGTACAGGGGATAGCGCTCCACGATCGCCTCGACACGTTCGGTCAACTCACCGGTGCGGGACTCGTATTCCGGCGTCAATGCGACGGCCAGGATGTTCCCCAGCTCGATGAAATCGTCCTCCTGCAGGCCACGGGTGGCGAGCGCGGGAGTTCCGATCCGAAGGCCCGATGCTTCCATCGGCGGACGGGGGTCGAAGGGGACCGCGTTGCGGTTGACGGTGATGTTGATCTCGTGCAGTCGCTCCTCTGCCTGCAGGCCCGTCAGCTCGGGGTCGCAGCCGCGCAGATCGACCAGCGCCAGGTGCACATCGGTGCCGCCCGTCAGGACGTTGACGCCGTGGCCGGCCTTGAGCAGCTCACGGGCCAGCGCCCTGGCCCCGGCGACGGTGCGCTGCTGGCGCTCCACGAACAGCTCGCTCGTGGCGAGCTTCAGGGCGACGGCCTTGGCCGCGATCACGTGCTCGAGCGGACCGCCCTGCTGTCCGGGGAAGACTGCCGAGTCGATCTTTTTCGCGTACTCCTCCTTGCAGAGGATGATCCCCGCGCGCGGGCCGCCCAGGGTCTTGTGGGTCGTGGTTGTCACGACGTCTGCTCCATGCTCGATCGGGCTCGCGTGGATGCCCGCGGCGACCAGGCCCGCGAAGTGGGCCATGTCGACCATCAACAGCGCCCCGACCTCGTCGGCGATCTCCCGGAAGCGCGCGAAATCCAGCTCGCGGGGGTAGGCCGACCAGCCCGCGAGCAGCATCTTGGGCCGGCGCTCGCGAGCGATCCTGGCGACCTCGTCCATGTCGATCAGCGAGGTCTCGCGATCCACCTCGTAGGGCGCTATGTCATAGAGGCGGCCCGAGACGTTGATCTTCATCCCGTGGGTGAGGTGCCCGCCATGAGCCAGCGACAGACCCATGATCGTGTCGCCCGGCTGCAGGAGGGCATGGTAGACAGCCGCGTTGGCCTGCGAGCCCGAGTGGGGCTGGACGTTGGCGTGCTCGGCTCCGAACAGGGACTTGGCCCGGTCGATGGCCAGCTGCTCGGAGACATCGACCCACTCGCAGCCGCCGTAGTATCGCCTGCCGGGATAGCCCTCGGCGTACTTGTTCGTGAGGACCGATCCCTGGCACTCGAGGACGGCCCGGGGAACGAAGTTCTCAGAGGCGATCATCTCCAGCGTGCTCTGCTGGCGCTCCAGCTCGCCGTTCAGCGCGGCGGCGATCTCGGGGTCCACCTCGGCGAGGGGACGGTTGAAGTAGTCGGGGCTCAGCTCACTCTCAGACATGGCGCTCTCCTTGGCAGGCGACGAAGGACTCCAGGTGCCCAGGCGCGCGGCGTCTTCGCTGGCCGCTTCCCGGTGGTCGTTTCCACCTCAGGGCGCCAGTTGCGGCAGCAGACTCGAGGCTAGCATCCCGTGCGGGAGCACGGGCCATTCCCCGGCCGTCGCCTCAGGCGAGCCTGGCCAGGGCCGCCTCGACATCGGTCTTCGGCAGGGCGCCCTCGCGCAGGACATGCCAGCGCCCCTCGGCCTCCAGGTCGCGCAGGTCGATCACGGTCGAGGGCGTTCCCGGCAGTTCGCCGCCGTCGAGCACCAGATCTGCGCCCTTGCGCATGTCGCGCGGAACGTCGTCGAGCGTGCGCGCGTCCGGCTGACCTGACGCATTGGCGCTGGACTGCATGATCGGGACGGTGATCGCTGCCAGCGCCGCCAGCCTCCTCGGGAGCCGCGGGACGCGCAGACCGAAGGTCAGCGGGTCGGCTCGGCAGGCCGCGGAAAAGCGTTTGGCCGGGTTCGCCAGCAGAATCGTCAACGGGCCGGGCAGGAGCACCTGAAGCGCCAGCCTGTCCGCCTCGGGAAGCTCGCTGAGCAGCTGGAGTGCGGGTTCGAGGGAGAAGAACATCACGGCCGAGGCGCGGGTCGCGGGACGGCCCTTCAGCTCGTAGAGCCGGCGCGCGGCCGCCTGGTTCTCGGGGTCGCAGCAGATCCCGTAGACGGTGTCGCTGGGGAAGACGGCTACGCCGCCGCCGGCGATGCATTCCTGCAGGTGTGCCGCGTCATCCTCGTCAAGCATGGGATTTCATCGTCGCTCCCCGATGATCACCCGTTCTACACCCGCGAGGTCCTTTTTGCAATGGCAATCGACAAATCCCTGAGCCGCGGTCAGATCGAGGACTGCCCTAGCCTGGCCGCGGCCGATCTCGATCGCCACGGTCCGGACGCGCCGGCGGGGGCCCAGCTGCTCGAGCAGCCGCCGGATCACCGCCAGGCCGTCGGGCCCGGCGAAGAGAGCCTCGTGCGGCTCATGCCGGAGTATCTCCGGTGCCAGTTGGGCCCGTTCGGAGTCTGCGACGTAGGGCGGGTTCGCCAGCACCGCGTCGAATGCGTCCGGCAGCCCCTCCAGCAGGTCGGCCTGCACCCACGCGACATCGAGTCCGAGCCGCGCCGCGTTCTCACCGGCCAGCTCGAGCGCCGGCGCACTCAGATCACTTCCGGTCACCGCCAGGTCGGGACGCTCGTCCTTGAGCGCCAGGGCGACGGCGCCTCCGCCCGTGCAGAGGTCGAGCACCTGCGCGCCGCGGGGCAGCTCGAGCCCCGCTTCGACGAGCAGCTCGGTCTCGGGCCGCGGCACCAGAGCGCGGGCGTCGCTGCCGAGCTCGAGATGGCGAAAGCCACGGTGACCGAGTATGTAGGCAACCGGCTCGCGCTCGATCGAGCGTCGTCGGACGGCGTCCTGAAAGGCCCGCACCGCGGCCCCCGCGACACTCAGGGCAGGGTCGGTCAGGAGCTGCTCACGGCCCACTCCAAGGATGTCGCAGAGGAGCAGTTCGGCGTCCAGGCGGGGGCTCTCCGAACCGGCCGCCGTGATCGCCGTCACAGCACCGGCCAGCGCCTCACGGGCCGGAGTTCCCCTCACGCGGAGGCCTGGGCCTGCAGGCGCCGGCGCTTCTCGTCGGACTGCAGCGCCGAGGTCAGCTCGTCGAGCTCGCCCTCAAGGACCTGGTCGAGGTTGTGGACCGTGACCTTGATCCGGTGGTCGGTGACACGGCGCTCGCCGTAGTTGTAGGTGCGGATCTTCTCGGCACGGTCACCGGTGCCGACCTGCGAGCGCCGGTCCGCCGCCAGCTCGGCCTGCTGGTCGGCCAGAGCCTGCTCGTAGAGCCGCGCCCGGAGAACCCTGAGCGCCTTCTCCCGGTTCTGCAGCTGGGACTTCTCGTCCTGCATCGAGACGACGATCCCGGAGGGCTTATGGGTGATTCGCACAGCCGAGTCGGTCGTGTTGACCGACTGCCCGCCGGGCCCCGATGAGCGGTAGACGTCGATCTGCAGGTCGCCGGGGTCGACCTGCACGTCGACATCCTCCGCCTCGGGCAGCACGGCAACGGTGGCCGTGGACGTGTGCACACGGCCCTGGGACTCGGTCTGGGGCACGCGCTGGACGCGGTGCGTGCCCCCCTCGAACTTGAAGACCGAGTAGGCGCCGTCGCCCTTGACGGCGAACGTGTACTTGCCCTCGCCCACCTCGAGCGGCTCGGTCTGCCACCCGCGGCGCTCCGCGTAGCGTGTGAGCATCCGGTACAGGTCTCCAGCCCACAGCCCGGCCTCCTCCCCGCCGGCGCCGCCCTGGATTTCTACGATCACGCTCTTCTCGTCGTTGGGGTCCTGCTCGACCATCGCCAGACGGATCGCCTCCTCGAGCTCCTCGATCCTCCGGCGTGCCTCGGTCAGCTCCTCGCGCATCTCCGATTCCTCGCCCATCTCGGCGAGCAGCTCTTCCGCGCCGGCCGCGTCGTCCTGCGCGAGGCGCCATTCGCTGCCCAGCTTGGCGGCGGCCTCGAGCTGGCTGTAGGCGCGACCGACTTCGGCATAGCGCTCCCGGTCGGAGATGACCTCGGGGTCGGTCAGCTGCCGTCCGAGCTCGGCGAAGCGCGTCTCGATCTGCCTTACGAGCTCTTCGATCATCGCGGGCAGTCTAGGCGCACCTGGCGCCCGGCCGGCCCAGCTCAGGCCGCGATGCGATGCGGCCGCGCCCCCTCGAGCAGCTCGTCAAGCGTCGCGGAGAGGACCTCGACCATGTCCCGGTCAAGCGGAAGGCCGGTCTCGGCAAGCGCTTCGTCGGCCTGCCCGACCGGCAGCTCCCGATCCACCACACGGGCACCGATCGTCGTGAGCACCTTGCGCGTCTCGGCCTGCGCCCAGACCGCCCCGAACAGGCCGGTGCTCGCGCCGATCACGGCGGCCGGCTTGCCTTTCAACGGCGAGGAGGCAACCGGCCTTGAGACCCAGTCCAGTGCGTTCTTCAGCACCCCCGGGATCGAGCCGTTGTACTCGGGCGTGGCCACCAGGATGGCGTCTGCCCCGGCGATCGCGCGCTTCAGCGCCTCGACCGCCGGGGGCGTCGGGTGCTCGTCGTCCTCGTTGTACGGGGGGATCGAGCGCAGCTCTTCAAACAGCTCCAGCTCGGTGCCGTCGGGCAGCAGCCCACCCGCCCCGAGCAGGAGCCGGGTGTTGTGCGAGTCGCGGCGCAGGCTGCCCGACAGACCGAGGATCTTCATCGTGGCTAGGCCTCCCTGACGAGCTCGAGCTCGACCTGGAGCTTGACGTCGTTCTCGAGTGCGAAGCCGCCCTTGGGCAGCGGTGCGTTCCACTCGAGGCCGTACTCGCGGCGGTCGATGACGGCCTCGAGCTCGATGCCGATCTTGTCGTTCCCGGCGATGTCCACGTGCGGGCCGTTGATCGTGCCACGGCCTGTGACCGCGTGTGTGTGTCCCTTCAGCGTCAGCTCACCCTCGACCTCGAGCTCGCCCGTCTCGGCGACTCGGATGTCCGTCGAGCGGAACGTGATCCGCGGGTGGTTGGCGCTGTCGAAGAAGTCGGCGGATTTGAGGTGTCCGGCGAGGTTCTCGTCCTTGACGACGATCGAGTCGACATCGACCGAGCCCTCGAGGACGGGCGTCCCGTTCTCGCCGGCGACAAGCGAGCCCGTGTAGCTCTCGAATCGGCCGCGGAACGTCGCGACGACCATGTGTTTGACGGAGAAGCCGACGTTCGAGTGGACGGTGTCGACCTTCCATGTGCCGGCCGCGACCGGCTGCTCAGTTGCTGTGCTCATTGGAGGCTCCTTGGGTGAGGGATCTTCGGACCGCAGTCCGTTTTGCTTGGACCCAATGTAGCACTAATCGGACCAGGGTCCGTTTAGTAGTATTGATTGTGCAGATGGACACTTTTTTCGAACTGCCCCTGATCGAGCCCGAGCCCGTCGAACGGGTGGATGCCGCCCGTAACCGGGCGAGAATCCTCTGCACCGCCCAGCGGCTGTTCGAGGAGCGGCGCGTCAGCTGCGTCTCGATGGATGAGATCGCCGAGCAGGCAGGCGTCGGAAAGGGCACTCTCTTCAGGCGCTTCGGCTCCCGGGCCGCCCTCGCGCGTGCCGTCCTCTCAGAGCGCGAGAGCCACTTTCAGGAAGAGATCATCAGGGGCGCTCCCCCCCTGGGGCCGGGCGCCTGCCCCGGGGACAGGCTGGTCGCGTTCGGCGAAGCCGTCATCGAAATGCTGGAAACCCATTCCGAACTGCTGATGGCGGCCGAGGACGGCGGCGCCCGCTTCAGCTCGGCGCCCTACGCGATCTATCGTCTGCACATGACTCTGCTGCTGCGCGAAGCGGATCCGGAGTGCGATGCCGAGTACCTCGCCGAGACGCTGCTGGCCTGCCTGGGCGCGGACTTCTACCTCTACCTGCGCGAGCTGCGCGAGATGGACTCCGAGCGGCTCAAGGCCGGCTGGCGGGAACTGGTGGCCAGGATGGTCCCGGCCGTGGCCGAGCCGGCCTAGGCGACCACCTCGACGCCGACGAGGTCGGCGGCGGTGAGCTCGCCCGGCCGCTCCAGCGCGAGCACCGCCTCAAGCGCCGCGATCGAGACCTCGAGCTGGTCGAGGTCGGGCTCGCGCGTCGTGAGCAGCTGCAGCTTCAGACCCGGCCACATGATCGCCCGGACCCAGGGGCGGGTACGGTTGCGCCCCGCGAACTTGATCAGCTCGAACGAGAGGCCGGCGATCAGCGGCACGCCGAGGATCCGCGTGAGGACGAGCCAGTACCAGGCCGGCAGGCCGATCGGCGCGAAGACGAAGATCGCGACGACCATCACGATCAGCAGGAAGCTGGTCCCGCAACGGGGGTGCAGGCGCGAGAAGCGCTGCGCGTTGGCCGGAGTCAGCTCGAGTCCCGCCTCGAAGCAGGAGATCGTCTTGTGCTCGGCGCCGTGGTACTCGAAGACCCGGCGCAGATCCCGCAGCCGCGAGAGCAGGAGCATGTAGCCGAGGAACAGGGTGGTTCTGATGATCCCCTCGATCAGCCAGAACAGAAGCGAGGAGTTGAGCTGATCCTTGATCAGGCTGGTGAGCCCGACGGGGATCAGGAAGAACAGCACCACGGCCATCGCGATCGCCAGGATCACCGTCCCTGCCCATACGGCCTTGGGGATGTCCTTGGCCTCGGTCTCGCCCTCCTCGGGCGGAAGCTGGGCATTGGCCGAGACCTCGAGCGCCCGGAAGCCGATCGCCATCGAGCCGCCCAGCGCCACCACACCCCGGATGATCGGCAGACGAAGAACCCGATGGCGGCGCATCGCGGAGTCCAGCGGGTAGGTCGTCACCTCGACCTCACCCAGGGCCGCCTCCTCGGGAGAGCGCTCACCCTCCGCCAGCTGCTCGGCGGTGGGCTTGCGGACGGCGACGGCCCAGTTCGAGACGCCGCGCATCATCACCCCCTCGAGTACGGCCTGCCCCCCGAGGGGTGCGTCACGCGTCGCCTGAAGCTGGCCCTCGGGCAGCACCTCGGCCTCAGGCAGGCCGGAGCCTCGCTGCTCGATGGTGGGCGCGGCAGCGGTCGCCGTCGCGGCGCTCAGCCGCGCAGGAAGCCCCGAGGAGTCAGCGGCTGTCCCCGCCGCCATCGAACTACTTTGCGGAGCGGGCTTGGGCCGAGTGCAGACGGCCCTTGGCGACGCGGCGCTGGAATCGCTCCACGCGACCGCCCGTGTCCATCAGCTTCTGGCGACCCGTGTAGAACGGGTGGCAGTTCGAGCAGACCTCGACGTGGAGCTCATCGCGGGTCGCCCGCGTGATGAACTCGTTGCCACAGGTGCAGCGAACGTGTGCCTGCTCGTAGTTGGGATGGATCTTGGCCTTCATCGTCAGAGGATTCTAGCGGTCCACCGCGGCTCAGGCCGCCGGCGCCGTTTCCTTGACAGGGTTGCGCCCCTGAGGCGTCTGCAGGCAGCGTGCCGTCTTCAGTTCTCCGGAGCGGATCGGCCTTCCCTTCGCGTTCAGCCAGCGGAAGCGCACAGCCGCGCGGTAGGCCGCCGGCGCCGAGAGGTTCGTGACCTGTTTGACGTACTTGTAGGACTTCACGCCGGGAGCCGCCGAGCGCCACACGCCGAGGCCCGGCGAGTTGACTGCGTGAAACACGACTTCGTGGGGTGTGCGCTCGAGCACGTCGATCCGCATCTGGAGCTTCACGGCGCCGGGAATCGCGGACATTTCACCCGAGAAGGTCGCCGAGCGTTCGGCCTGGTTGGCCGAGGTGACGCACTGCTCCAGCGCCGCCGCAGCCGTGGGTTTGGCCTGTGTGCTGCTCAGCGTGGCCGCCGGGGTCCCGACCGCGAGCGCGTGCGGAGCCAGGGCGAGCCAGACGATCACACCGAGCAGGGCGAGCAGCAGCGGCAGTCCGCCGGGGCGGCGGTGACGCTCCCGCGTTTGGAGATCCGCGTTCATCACACTCCCTAACACTGCAGATGCGCTCAGGTTTCGCGCAAGGGCCGAGCCGCAGGCCCCGCGGGCCCGCCGGCGGACGTTCAGGTGACCTGGTAGAGCGGGCCGTCGCCGCCCTCGGGCGTCGTCAGCCGGCCGCCCTTGGCGGTGATCGCACCGCACTGCACGCAGTTCGTGTAGTTGACGATCACGTCGACCTCACCGGTCTGGGGAGCGTCCTCGGGGATCTCGTAGACCCCCGCCGGGCACATCCACTGCCACGTTTCGGCGATCTCGCGCGGAACGTGCTTCTGCACGCGGATGTGGTTGGGCGCGTCGTCGCGGGTCGCGTTGCCCGTGATGAACACCGAGGAGAGCTTGTCGAACGTGTACTTGCCGTCGGGCTTGGGATAGCTGTCCTTGGTCTTGCCGATGAACATCGGCTTGTCGTCGTTGCGGTGCCAGGCCAGGCGCGCCCGGAGGCAGCGCCTTTGCTGGCGATCGCGAGGTTGACGATCGGCCCGCCGCGCAGGAAGCCCTTCTGGAAGCGGCTGGCGGGTGTTGCGCACCTCGTAGAGCTCCTTGCCCACGGAGGACTCCTCGATCGCCTGCTCGTAGGACTCGAAGGAGCTCTCGCCGCGGTCCAGCGCCGCGTAGATCGCCTCGGCCGCGAGCATGCCCGAGTTGACGCAGTGGTGCACGCCCTTCAGCGCGACCGTGTCGACCATCCCGCCGGCGTCGCCGACGAGCACCGCGCCGGGCATCGACGAGCTTCGGCATCGACCAGTAGCCGCCGCCGGGCAGCGCCTTGGCGCCCCAGGCGACGCGCTCGCCGCCCTCGAGGATGCCCTTGCACCAGCGGGTGCGTCTTGAACTGCTGCAGCAGGTCGTGGGCGGAGGTCGTCGCGTCCGCGTACTCGAGGTCGACGACGAAGCCGATGCTAGACGAGGTCCTCGCCGGTCTTCTCGTCCTTCATCGGGTAGATCCAGGTGCCGCCGATCTGGCCGTACTTCGCGCGAGATCTTCAGCGGCCAGGGCCCGATCGTGTGGATCACGCGGTCGAGCGGCTTCGGCACCTTCCAGACCTCCTTGACGCCGAGCTCCCAGACCTGCGGCTCGCGTCCCTCGCCGAGGTCGAACTCCCGGATCGCGGCGCCGGTGAGGTGCCCCCAGCAGCCCTCGGCGAGCACGGTGGCCTGGGCCTTGATGTCGGTGCCGGGCTCGAAGTTGCCGAGCGGCTCGCCGTCCTTGCCGCGGCCCTTGTCGCCGGAGCGCACGCCGACGACGCGGCCGTCCTCCACGATCAGCTGCGTCGCGGCGGTCTCGGTGAGGATGTAGGCGCCGGCCTCCTCGGCCTGGCGCTGCTGGAAGCGCGCGAGCGCCGCGACCGAGACGACCTCGTTGCCGTGGTTCTTGAACGGCGGCGGCGTCGGGATCCGCACCGCATCTTCGCCGTTGGCGGCAGGTAGACGGCCTCCTTGGTGACCTCGCCGAAGGCGAAGCCCTCCTTGCGCCAGTCCTCGCGGGTCATCTCCGGGAACAGCTCTTGCAGCGGCCCCGGGCGCATGACCGCGCCGGACAGGTTGTGCCCGCCGCAGGTCTTCGCCTTCTCGATCACCGCGACCGGCACTTCGCCGAGGCGCTCCATCGTCTCGGGGTCGTCGGCCAGCAGCTGCAGCAGCCGGTTGGCGCAGGCCAGGCCCGGCGGTGCCGCCGCCGACGATCGCCACGCCGACCTCGATCAGCTCGTCCTCGGCGTCGAGCCCGCGCTTGATGAACTCCTTGCGCGAGTCGACCGGCGGCGGGAAGGCCGCGGGCGCGACCTTCCCGTGCTGGAGTCGCGCCGTGCGAGGCCATCGCCTCAGCTGCCCTTCTTGGCCTTCACCGCCTCGGTCAGCTTGGGCAGGATCTTGTTGAGGTCGCCGACGATCGCCGAGGTCGGAGAATTCGAAGATCGGCGCGTTCGCGTCCTTGTTGATCGCGACGATGTTCTCCGAGCCCTGCATGCCGACCTTGTGCTGGATCGCCCCGGAGATGCCCGGCGGCGAGGTACAGCTTCGGCGCGACCGTCTTGCCGGTCTGGCCGATCTGCGCCGCGTAGGGGTACCAGCCGGCGTCGACCACCGCGCGGGTCGCGGCGACGGCGCTGTTGCCGCCGAACGCCTCGCCAGCTCCTCGGCGAGCTCGAAGCCCTCGGCCTTGCCGAGGCCGCGGCCGCCGGCGACCAGGATGTCGGCGCCCTCGATGTCGACGTCGGCGCCGCGCTGTTCGCCGCGGGTGACCATCGTCGCCTGCGCGGCGTGCGGGCTGAGCTCGAAGCTCGAGCTGCTCGACGGGAGCGTCGCCGTCGCCGGTCTCGCTGATCTCGAACGCGTTCAGGCGGCCGATGATGATCCCCACCTCGAGCGGTACTTGATCTCCGAGATCGCCGAGTCGCCGAGGATCGGGCGCTCCGCGATCAGCTCGCCGCCCTCCGCGCGCACCGCGGTGACCTCCATCGCGACGCCCGCGCCGAGGCGCGCGGCGAGGCCGGCGCCGATCTCGAAGCCGAGCAGGCCGCCGCCGAACAGCGCGTAGGAGTAGCCGCCGTCGGTGATCGCCTTCGCCATCGCGTCGACGAGCGGCTGGGCGAGGCCCTCGGGGCCCTCGGCCACGAGCACCTTCTTGGCGCCGTAGTTGCCGAGCGACGCCGCCAGGTCCTGCGGAACGTTCTCGCCGAGCAGGATCGCGTGGGCCTCGCCGCCGAGCTCGGCGGCGAGCTTGGCGCCCTCGGAGACGGCGCCGAGTGAGTTCTTGTTGATCGCGCCGTCGTAGTGCAGCGCGTAGACCAGGATGTTCGCCATTTCCGTTCAGTCTCCTTAGATGAGCTTGCGCTCGTCGAGCCAGGCGACGATCTTTTCGACCGTCTCGCCGGTGTCCTCGTCCTCGATGATCTCGCCGGCGGCCTTTGCCGGCGGCGCCTTCGCGGCGATCCACTGGGCGGCCGAGTTCTCGCCGCCGACCTTGCCGGCGTCGATCTCCACATCGGCGGCGCTGACCGTGTCGAGCGGCTTCTTCTTCGCGCCCATGATCGCCTTCAGCGACGGGTAGCGCGGCTCGTTGATCGCGTCGCCCGACCGAGATCACGGCCGGCAGCTTGACCTGGACGGTGTCGTAGCCGTACTCGGCCTGGCGCTCGCAGCGCAGGCTCTCGGGGTCGACGTCCATCTTGATCACCTGCGTCAGCGAGGGCATGCCGAGGTGCTCGGCGACGACCGCGCCGATCGTGTAGCACTCGCCGTCGTCCGACTGCTGGCCGAGCAGCACGAGGTCGGGCGCCTCGCGCTGCAGCGTCTTCGCGAGCGCGTAGCCCGTGGCGGCCACGTCGGAGCCGGCGACGACCTGGTCGCTGAGGTGAACCGAGCGGTCGGCGCCCAGCGAGACGGCCTTGTGCAGCGCGCGCACGGCGCTCTCGGGGCCCATCGTCACCGCGACGATCTCCTCGACCGGCACGGCGCCGCCCTCCTTGATCTGCATCGCCGCCTCGATCGCGTGCGTGTCATACGGGTTGAGGTTCTTCTCCCCGCTGCGGTCCATGCGCCCCGTCGAGGGGTCGATCCTCTTCTCGACGGCGGCGTCCGGAACCTCCTTCACCAGGACGCATATCTTCATTCTCAGGTAACTCCTTGGGGTCTGTTGGGTGCGATCCTACCTGCTCGAGCGTTGACTGACGAGTCAATCAGCTGCTTGTGCCCGCTCGCCGGTGGCGCCGCGGATGAAATCGACGATCGCCTGGGTGGGCGCGCCGGGCGTGAACACCTCGGCGACGCCGAGGCTCTTCAGCTCGGGGATGTCCTCCGCCGGGATCGTCCCGCCGACGGTGATGACGACGTCCTCGATCGCCCTGCTCGCGCAGCAGCTCCACCACGCGCGGAACGAGCGTCATGTGCGCGCCCGAGAGGATCGACAGCCCGACCGCGTCGGCGTCCTCCTGGATCACGGTCTCGACGATCTGCTCGGGCGTCTGGTGCAGGCCCGTGTAGATCACCTCCATGCCGGCGTCGCGCAGCGCGCGGGCGATGATCTTCGCGCCGCGGTCGTGGCCGTCGAGCCCGGGCTTGGCGACGACGACGCGGATCTTGCCCTGGGTGGTGGATGCTGGGCTGGACATATGGCGGCGTACTCTACGACCTCATCGCCGGCGCGCGCGCCCGCGCCTGCCGCGCCGCGCCGCGAGCGCGAACCGGCTTCTCCGCGGGGCGCCTGACCGCACCGCGCTCGACGAGCCCGCGACCCGCCGAGGCCAGGGCCGTTCCGGCACCGACCACCGCGAGCAGCTTCAGGCGCCGCCCGAGGCGGTCGAGCTCGATCACCTCCCAGCCCTCCTCGCAGCGCGATCCGCCGCAGCAGCGCGTCGGGGTTGACGACGACGGCGTGGCCGACGGCGCGCAGCATCGGCAGGTCGGACTCGGAGTCCGAGTAGGCGTAGGAGGCGGCCAGGTCGATCCCCTCGCGCTCGGCCACGCTCGCGCATCGAGAGCACCTTGCCCTCGCGGTAGTTGAACGGCCCCGCGGGACGCCCCGTGTAGTGGCCGTCGACGATCTCCGAGCGCGAGCCCAGACCGCCGTCGAAGGCGAGCACGTGGGCCAGCAGGTCGGCCATCTCCTGCGATGCGGCCGTCAGGATGTAGACGGGCATGCCCGCGTCCTGGTGGGCGTAGGCGCGCTCGAGCATCTGCGGGTAGAGGCGCGGCAGCACGCCGCTCGAGCACCCGGGCGAGAGGCGCTCGAGGTCGCGCACGCGCACCCCCGCGATCATCTCGCCGACCCGCTTGCGCACGTCGTCGGCGCGGTCGTCGGTCGAGCCGAGCAGCCTGAAGCGGACGTTCTCTAGACGTCCATGACAAGCCGCGGCGCGAGATCATGCCGGTCTCGTAGGCGGCCCGGGCGAAGAAGACGCCCGAGGAGCCCGCCATCAGCGTCTTGTCGAGGTCGAAGAACGCGGCGCGCTGTCGCGGGCGTCGCCGTCGCACCGTTGCGACGGTCATGCCTCAGACCTTGAGGATCACCGCGTCGCCCTGCCCGCCGCCGGAGCAGATCGCGGCGCAGCCGAGCCCGCCGCCGCGGCGGCGCAGCTCGAGCGCGAGGCTGCCGAGGATGCGCGCCCCCGAGGCACCGATCGGGTGGCCCAGCGCGACGGCCCCGCCGTTGACGTTGACCCGGTCCTCGTCGATCCCGAGCATCCGGATCGAGTTCAGGGTGACCGAGGCGAAGGCCTCGTTGATCTCCCACACGTCGATGTCGCCCGGCTGCAGCCCGGCCTTCTCGAGCGCCTTCTTGGCGGCGCTGGCGGGCGTGGTGGCGAGGTAGGCGAAGTCGTTGGCGCTCTGCGCGTGGGCGACGATCTCGGCCAGGATCTCCTTGCCGTTGGCCTCGGCCCACTCCTCCGAGGAGAGCACCAGCGCGCCGCCGCCGTCGTTGACGCCCGGCGAGTTCCCGGCGGTGTGCGAGCCCTCCTTGCCGACCAGGCCCGGCAGCTTCGCGAGCGCCTCGAGCGAGGTTTCGCGACGCGGGCCCTCGTCGATCTCGACGACGGTGTCGCCCTTGCGGCCCTTGACCGTGACGGTGACGATCTCCTCCGGCAGGCGTCCCTCGTCGGTCGCCTTCAGGGCGAGTTCGTGCGAGCGCAGCGCCCAGCGGTCGAGGTCGGCGCGGGTGATCTCGAGCTCCTCGCCGATCTCGGTCGCCTCGACGAACATCTGCTTGCCCGAGAACGGGTTGGTCAGACCGTCGTGAACCATCGCGTCGAGCATCTTGGCGTCGCCCATGCGGTAGCCGAAGCGGGCCTGCGGGAAGCAGGTAGGGAGCCTTCGACATCGACTCCATGCCGCCGCCGACGCCGACGTGCATGTCGCCCGCGCGAATCGCCTGGTCGAGAATCACCGATGCCCGCAGCCCCGAGGCGCAGACCTTGTTGACCGTCTCCGAGGAGACCTCCTTGGGGATGCCCGCCTTGATCTGGGCCTGGCGCGAGGGGATCTGGCCCTGGCCCGCCTGGAGCACCTGGCCCATCACGACGTGTTCGACCTGCTCGGGCTCGACTCCGGCGCGCTCGAGCGCCGCACCGATCGCGAGCGCGCCGAGCTCGGTCGCGTCGAGCGTCGAGAGGCCGCCGCCCATCTTGCCGATCGGGGTGCGTGCGGCGCCGAGGATCACTGTCTTGGCCATGAGGGCGGGGTTCTCCTAAGGGTCGGGAAGCAGGTGGGGGCCCGAGAATGGTAGTCGACGCCCTCGCCGGGCAGGACGTCCGGGTATCGTCACGGCGATGGAGGTGACGACCAGCTCGCGGCCGCTGAGCGCCCAGACCGCCGACACCCTCGTGCTCGGTCTATTCGACGGCGAGATGCCCTCCGGCGATGCTCCCGCGGCTCTCGGCGGGCTGCTGGACTCGGGCGAGGCGCGCCGCTCGTTGCGCTCGCTTGCCCTCGCCCACGCCGACGGCCGGCGCTGGCTGCTCGTCGGGCTCGGGTTCGCGCAACGACTTCACTCCCGAGCGCGCGCGGGTGGCTGCGGCGAGCGTCCTCGAGCGCTGCCGCGAGCTCTCGGCCCGCGTCCTCTGCTGGTCGCTACCGTCCGAGGCGGGCCCGACGATCGCCGCCGCGCTTGTGGAGGGAACGGTGCTGGCGGACTACCGCTTCGAACGCTTCAAGTCCGCTCCGAAGAGGACCTCGACGCGCCGCCAAAGCAGCTCGAGGCCCTGGTCGTCGCCTGCCCGGACGAGTTCGCCGGCGCGGTCTCGGCGGCCGCCGTCGTGGTCGAGGCCGCCAATCGAGCGCGCGACCTGCAGAACCGGCCCGGCAAACGACCTCACACCGACGGCACTCGGCGAATACGCCAAGGCGCTGGGCGAGGACGACCCCGGCCTGAACGTGGAAGTCGAGGGCCGCGGCGAGCCTCATGGCTCGGGGAATGGGAGCCTTCGCAGCCGTCGCGCAGGGCTCCGAGCAGGAGCCGGCGCTGATCACGGTGCGCTACGAGGGCCCCGGTGCGGTCGGCCCGGTGATCTCCTTCGTCGGCAAGGCCGTCACGTTCGACAGCGGCGGGATCTCGCTGAAGCCGGCGCCGAAGATGGCCGAGATGAAGTTCGACATGTCGGGTGGAGCGGCGGTGCTCGAGGCCTCAGCGGCGATCGCCCGCCTCGGACTGCCGGTGCGCCTGCTGACGGTCATCGGCGCGACCGAGAACCTGCCCGGCGGCTCGGCGATCAAGCCGGGGGACATCGTCACCGCCGCGAACGGCAAGACGATCGAGATCAACAACACCGATGCCGAGGGGCGCCTCGTGCTGGCCGACTGCCTGTGCCATGCGATCTCCCAGGGGGCCGAGCGGGTGATCGACCTGGCGACGCTGACCGGCGCGGTGATCGTGGCGCTGGGCTCGACCCATGCGGGGCTCCTGAGCAACGACGACGAGTTGGCCGAGCGTGTCATGATCGCCGGCTCGCGCACGGGTGAGATCGTCTGGAGACTGCCCCTCCACGAGGAGTACGACGCACTCGTCAAGGGCCGCTACGGCGACCTCGACAATTCTCCCGAGGCCCGCAAGGCCGGAACGATCACCGCCGCCAGCTTCCTCTCGAACTTCGTCGGCGATGTGCCCTGGGCCCACCTCGACATCGCCGGCTCGGCCTGGGATCTGGGCCGGCCATATGTCGGCAAGGGCGCTTCCGGCTACGGCGTGAGGCTGCTCGTCGAGCTGGCCCGCAGCTTCGCCGACTAGCCGCTCGACGGCCGCGCCTCGGCGGGGCTCCCATCGATCACCTCGAGGGCGTCACCGGGCGGCGCGAGCGGCCGGTTCAGCCACCTCGTGACGGCCGCCCAGGCCTCGCCGCGTGGATCGATGTGGGCCCTGTGAGCGCCCGCGGCCCCGGCTATCTCGATCAGCTCGACGGCGCCTCCCAGGCAGCGGGCACGCTCGGCATAGCTGCGGCTCAGCTCGACCGAGACGGTCGTGTCGTGGCTTCCATGCACCAGCAGCGTGGGGATCGCCAGCGGCAGCAGTTCGATCGGATCGCCGACCGCGTAGCGCGCGGGAAGCTGCTCGGGCGCCCCGCCCATGAGCGCCTGGGCCGCGCCGCCGTGCCACAGCCGGTAGGCACCCGCCAGATCGCCCACCGGTGCCTGGCCGATCGCCCTGCGGGGATGAATCGCGGGGCCGGCACCCGGTGCGTCCGGGGGAAGGCTCGCGCGGCCGGCAGCCCACAGGGCGAGATGCCCGCCCGCCGAGTGGCCGATCAGGCTGACGCTGTCCAGATCGAGCGGGGCGTCCAGGGTTCTCAGATGGTCGATCGCCGCGGCGACGTCCTCGAAGGTCCCGGGCCAGCCGCCGCCGCCCTCCCCCAGGCGCCGGTACTCGACGTTCCAGACCGCCCATCCCCGACGCGCCAGGTCGGCTGCAAGGCCCCGCATGACGATCTTCCCGTAGCGCTTGTGCCATGACCCTCCGTGGATCAGGACGATCACGGGATGAGGCCCCGCACCGCGGGGCAGATATAGATCGGCCCGCTGGGAGGGCTGCGCGCCGTAGCGGTGGCTCTCTCCTCGAGTCAGAAAGTCGAGGATCAGCCGCGACCGGGTCACTCGCGCAATGCTAGATCACCACCAGCTGTGAGAATCGCGAGTATCGATGGCTGCCGGTAACGAAATGATCATCACATTCCACGGGCTCGGCGAGCCCCCGCCGGATGCCGCAGCCGGGGAACGCGGGGTGTGGGTGCCCCTCGAATGGTTCGAAGCCCTGCTGGAGGCGGCGCCGGCGAGCGGCCTTGGCTTCTCCTTCGACGATGGAAACGCCTCGGATCTCGAGCTGGCGGTCCCGCTCCTGCAGCGCCATGGTCTGACGGCACGATTCTTCATCCTCGCCGGCAGAATCGGCCATCCTGGGCATCTGAGCGCCGATCAGGTCGTGGAGCTCCACCGAGCCGGTATGACGGTCGGCAGCCATGGCCTGCGGCACCGCGACTGGTCCGGCCTCGGAGATGAGGAGCTTCGCGCCGAGACGCTCGAGTCGCGAACGGCCCTCACGGAGCTGATCGGCGCGCCGGTCACGGAGGCGGCCCCGCCCTTCGGCTCCTACGACCGACGCGTTCTGCGTTTCCTGCGCGAGGCCGGCTACGAGCGTGTTTTCACCAGCGACGGCGGCCCCGACCGGGTCGGGGCGCGGGTCATGGGACGGACCAGCATCGGCAAAGAACTGCCCCTCGAGCACTGGCTCGGTCTCGCCCGGCGTGCCGGCACCCGGGGGCCGGGCCCGGCGCTCCGCGCGAAACGGTTGCTCAAACGGATCCGCTGAAGCTCCCTCCGCGAACCGCGGCACCGCCGATCGCGACACGTGTGAGAATGCCCGACCGTGAACTTCGATCTCTCTCCAGACCATGAGCTGATCCGCCGCACCGTCCGCGAATTCGCCGAGGGCGAGGTCGCGCCGGTGGCCGAGGAGCTCGACCGGACGAAGGCCTTCCCCTATGAGATCGTCCGCAAGCTGGGTGAGCTGAACCTGATGGGCATCCCCTTCCCCCAGGAGTACGGCGGGGGCGGTGGCGACACTCTGGCCTACGCGCTGACGGTCGAGGAGCTGACCCGGGTCGATTCATCCGTCGCGATCACGCTCTGTGCACACACCTCGCTGGGCACCCAGCCGATCTACCTGTTCGGCGACGAGACGCAGAAGCACCAGTGGCTGCCCCGCCTTTGCGCCGGTGAGATCCTGGGAGCCTTCGGTCTGACCGAGCCGGAGGCCGGCTCCGATGCGGGGAACACACGGACCCGAGCACGTCTCAGCGACGGTGACTGGGTGATCGACGGTGCCAAGCAGTTCATCACCAACGCCGGCACCGATATCTCGGGCGTCGTCTGCATCACCGCGGTGACCGGGGACGGCGACGGACCGAAGGAGATCTCGAACCTGATCGTCGCCAACGGGACCCCCGGCTACGCGCAGGGAGAGCCCTACCGGAAGATGGGCTGGAACGCCTCCGACACGCGACCGCTGACGTTCACGGACTGCCGCGTGCCGCAGGCCAACCTGCTCGGGCCGAGGGGGGCGGGCTTCAAGCAGTTCCTGCACATCCTCGACATCGGCCGCATCGGCGTGGCCGCGATGGGCGTCGGCCTTGCCCAGGGAGCACTCGATGAGGCCCTGAAATACGCCAAGGAGCGACGCGCCTTCGGACAGCCCATCTCGAAGTTCCAGGCGATCCAGACCAAGCTGGCCGACATGGCGACCGAGATCGCTGCCGCGCGCCTGCTCGTCTACAAGGCCGCGCTGGAGAAGGACGCGGGGCGGAACTTCACGCTGACCGCGGCGCAGGCAAAGCTGAAGACCGGCCGCCTGGCGGTCCGCTGCTCGGAGGAGGCCGTCCAGATACACGGCGGCTACGGGTTCATCGAGGAGTACCCCGTCTGCCGCTTCTACCGCGACGCGAAGATCCTGACCATCGGCGAGGGCACCGACGAGGTCCAGCAGATGGTCATCGCGCGGGCACTCGGCGCCTAGGCCGCGCCGGCGCGGCGCGATCCAGCAGGGCCGTCGCGGCGCTCGCCGGGTCGAGCCGGCGATCGACGACCTGATCGATCAGCTCCTTGAAGCCCAGATCGCGTTCCAGGTCGTCCTCGAGGCGACGGCGCAGCCGCGCCGTCGCGATCGCCAGCACCTCCGCCCGCAGATTGTGCCGCCGGCGCTCCGCCAGCTGGCCGCCCGCGACGATGTGCTCGCGATGGGCCTGCAGCGCCGAGACCAGCTCCTCGATGCCGGCGCCCCGGTTGGCCTCGGTGCGGATGATCGGGACCTTCCAGCTCGCCTTGGCCTCCTCGGGCGAACGCTCGAGATTCGCCAGCGAGAGCACGCCCCGGATCTCCCGCACCATCGTGTCGGTCAGGGGTGGTCGGCCTTGTTGATGACGATCACGTCGGGGATCTCCATGACCCCTGCCTTGAGCGCCTGGATCGAGTCGCCCGAGCCGGGCATCAACACGAGGACGATCGTGTCGGCATGATCGATGATGTCGATCTCTGCCTGTCCGACTCCGACGGTCTCCACGAAGACGTCCTGGCGGCCGGCGGCATCGAGCAGCAGCGCGGCCTGGAGTGCCGCCTCCGACAGGCCGCCGAGGGCGCCGCGGTTGGCCATCGAGCGGATGAAGACCCCCTTGTCGAGGAAGTGTTCGGTGAGGCGAATCCGATCGCCCAGCAGGGCACCCTGGGTGAACGGCGAGGACGGGTCGATCGAGAGAACTCCGACGGTCCGCCCGGCCTCCCGCCGTGCCTTGGTCAGGGCACCGATCAGCGTGGACTTGCCCACACCGGGGGGGCCCGTGAAGCCGACCACCTCGGCCCGGCCCGTGTGCGGATAGACCTGCCTGACGAGATCCCACCCCTCGGGACGGTTGTTCTCGACCAGCGTGATCGCACGCGCCAGGGCGCGGCGATCGCCGTCGAGCAGGCGCTTGGCGAGCGATGCCTCCTTCATCGAGCGGGCATCATCGCAGGGCCGCCCGGCAGGACACCTGATTGTCCGCTCCAAATACGATCCTCCCAGCCGTGGGACTGACTCGCCGACACCGATCCCGCAGACGGTGCCCCCGAGGGTGTCCCCGAAGTGCGAAGGGCGCCCGGAGGGTTGCGCGGCGGCCCGCTGGCGCTGCTGCGGTTCATGCGGGCAAACAACATGATGCGACCCGGCTACCTGGCCCTGTTGGCTCGCCTCGCCTTCCTGAAGCTGCGCTTCGGCAGGCGCCTGCAGACCGAAGGGCTCTGCTTCATCTGTCCCGGTGTCAAGCTCGAGATCGGGCCGGAGGCAACGTTGAAGATCGGCCGCTGGGCGTGGCTGGGCCACGGATGCAAGGTCCGCGTCCACGAGGGCGAGGTGAGCATCGGCGCGAAGACCGTGATTGGGCAGGAGTGCACGATCTCGGCCTTCCAGCACGTCTCGATCGGCCGGGAGTGCATCATCGCCGACAGGGTGATGCTGATCGACTTCGACCATGGCGTGACCGAAGTCGAGCGCCCGATCCGCACCCAGGGGATCTACAAGCGCGACGTCCGTGTCGGGCACAACGTCTGGATCGGGTATGGCGCATGCATCCTTCGCGGCGTCACCGTCGGCGACAACGCGATCATCGGCACCAGCTCGGTGCTGACACGCGCAGTTCCCGAGAACGCCGTCGCTGCGGGCGTCCCCGCCCGCGTGATCCGGATGCGCGAGGCGCCGTCGCTGATGCGCTGGGAGTAGCAGCCGCTAGGAAGCCGCCAGGAAGGCAGCCCGGCTCGCGTCGACTGCGAGATTGCGCAGGCCCTTCGCATCCGCGTCGGGCCCCGCCGCGAGAACCTCGCGGAATGCAGCCAGATGGCGCTCGAAGCGCTCGATCGCATAGGGCACCGCGATGTCTCGCGAGACCATGAATGCCCAGTCGCTCGACTGGAGCGCCAGAAGCTCGCGGACGGCCGGGAGACCCGCGGCGGGACCGGCGGCCAGGAGCTCCAGCTCGGCCCGTCGCGTCGCGAATGCAAGCTCCGCCACGCCCGGCCCGGACCATGTCGAGAGGTCGCCGTCCTGACCCCAGCTGCTGGCCTGCCAGGGAGGCTGCTGCGGGCGTGAGGGCCCCTCGAAGCGCTCGAGAGCCGCGTCGAGGGTGATCAGCTCGAGGCCCTGGCGCACGGACTCCTCGAGGACCGAGCTGAGCCAATCGACGCCCTCATACCACCAGTGGCCCAGCAACTCCGTATCGAGGGCGCACACGACCAGCCCCGGCGCCTCCACGGCGTCGCCCAGACGCCTGATCGTCCTCGCCACGAAGTCCCGTGCGTGCTCGGCTGCGAGTTTCTTGGCGATGGCTCGCTCATAGGGTTCGCCGGCGTTGTTCCAGGGCTTGTGGTGATGGGCCGTGTGATGGTGGTAGTCCCGGTAGGGGCCGCCGGCGGGATAACCGTCGGCGCTCCAGACGAGTGACATCGTCTGGCGGTCGACGGGGAACAGCGTCAGGCCCGACTCCGTGAGGATCGGGCGCAGGTGCTCGGGCGACCCGAGGCCGAAGCGGGCCGTCAGCTCCACGCAGCTGGCAAGCACCCCCTCCTCCCGCATGATCAGCTCGAGCCGCGGCTCATGTGCGCACTCCGGCAGCCACAGGCCTCCGCGCCAGCCTCCTGCAAATCGTCGGCGGTGCGAGGCGATCCCGCTGTGGAGCTGCTCGCGGATCCCGGCGTCGCTGGCCAGCAGCGGCAGAATCGCGTGGGTCGCGGAGGAGGTCCAGGTCGCGAAGGGGCCGAGGGCGCCCAGGATGTCCCCGTCGATCCCGCGCAGGCGCTCGAGTGCCCGCTCGTAGTCGGCGCCCGAGAGCTCAATCGCCTCGGCCAGAGCGACCTCGCCGGCGGCTCTGAGCCCGGCGGCGTCGCGCTCGTGGGTCTCACGCCGGAGCACCGCCAGGAAGCTCTCGAGGCGCTCACGGAGTCCCGGCGCCTCGAGCTGGTCGCAGAGGACCGGCGTCAACGACACCGTCAGCGGCGCACCCCCCTCGAGCACGTCGAGCAGGGGCAGGTAGCTGCCGGCGATCGCCTCCCACAGCCACTCCTCGCCGAACGGCCATGTCCCGAAGCCCTCGACATAGGGCATGTGGGTGTGCAGGACGATGGCGAGAGCACCGCCGCCGCGGCTGCTCACGGCCGGCAGACCGCCAGGAAGTCCAGGGCGCCGTCCAGATCGGCCTGTGCAGCGGTGCGAAGCACGAAGTCCCGTGCCGAGATGGCCGGCGTGAAGCGGTCATAGAACGGCTTCGTCAGATGTAGCGCCGCGTGGATCCTGTCCCACCCGAGATTCAACGCGAGCTGATGGGCGCGAAGTTTGCGTGCGTGGTAGAGCCCGTACAGCTCGACCCCGCCGAAGTGGGCCGCGCACAACGCAAGGAATTCCTCCTGGCGGTACTCATGCACGTGCCAGGGGTTGTCCGAGCGTGCGGCCCCCTTGGGGGCCAGGGTAAGGACGTTGGGCGTCGAGAGGAACACGGTCCCGGACTCGCCGACGATCGAGCGGAAGTGCTCGAGAGTGGCGCCCGGGTCCTCGATGTGCTCGATCGTCTGGAGGAACACGACGGCCTGCGCGGGCTCGCCGTAGCCGTCGACGAGGTCTCTGACAAAGCTCAGGTTTCCCCTCACGTAGCGGAGCCGGGCATGCTCGAAGGCGTCGGGGTTGGCATCGACTCCGACAACCCGCGAGGCGCTCCCGGCCAGCACGTCCGACCCGTAGCCCTCGCCGCAGGCCATGTCGATGACGGAGCTCCCCCGGATCCTCGCCGCGATCCATTCGTAGACGGCCAGGTGCCGGCGGAACCAGTAGTTCTCCTGCGGCACGTCGGGCAGCGTGCGCTCCCCCGTCAGTGAGAGCGGCGGAACGCCCTCGGGCTGGTCGCGTTGGACGTGGAGGCTTGTGGTCAACAGATGCCTTGATCGGGGATATCGGGGGCCGCCGGCGCCGCCGGGGCAAGGCGCGCGAGTATATGGTGCCGCTCCGTGCAGCCCGCCCTGAGCCCCGATGAGATCCGTGACGCCAACACCCGTTACCACGACGTGGCAGCGAACCATTACGACTCCAAGTGGGGCATCGACTTTGGCGAGATGGGCCGTGCTCAGGTCATCGCCAAGGTCGGCAAGGCGCTCGACGGCGAGCCCGCCCGCTGGCCCCGATCGCTGGAGATCGGCTCCGGAACGGGCTACTTCACACTGAACCTGTTGGCGGCGGGCCTGATCGACGAGGCGACCTGTAGTGACATCTCGCCCGGGATGCTCAAGGCGCTTCAGGCGAACGCCAAGCGCCTTGGGCTGAAGGTCACCACCCGGCCGGCCGATGCCGAGCGGCTGCCGTTCGCGGATCAGAGCTTTGACCTGGTCCTGGGGCACGCGATCCTTCACCACATCCCGGATCTACCCCGGGCATTCGCCGAGTTCGAGCGGGTCCTGGCGCCGGGCGGGACCGTCCTGTTCGCCGGCGAGCCATCGCGCTACGGTGACCGCCTCGCGCGTGTTCCAAAGCGCTTCGCGGGCGTCGTCGCGCCGTTGTGGCGCCTGGCGCTGGGTGCCGCGGCGGCCCCTCGGGATCCCGAGGAAGAGCCCGTCGCCGAGCTCGAGCGGGTCGTGGACGTCCATGCATTCGCACCGGGGGAGCTCTACCGGGCAGCCCGTTCGGCCGGGTTCGCCGACATTCACGTGTCCGGCGAGGAGCTCGTCGCGAACTGGTTCGGCTGGACGAACCGGACGCTCGAGGCGACGGCCGACCCCGAGGAGATCCCCTGGGCCTGGCGTCAGTACGCCTACCGCGGCTATCTGGCTCTGCAGCAGCTCGACCGGCGGCTGCTGGAGCGCCGGCTGCCTCCGGCGATCTTCTACAACCTGATGATCACCGCCCGCAAGCCGGGCGGCCGCGCCGTCTGACCTGCCCCCTCGGCGAGGGCGTCCTAGACTCAGCCTCATGCCCGAGCCACAGATCCGGGGCTTCCCGCTGTTCCCGCTCGGGATCGTCGCACTGCCCGGCGAGAGCATCCCGCTGCACATCTTCGAGGACCGCTACCGCAGGATGATCGAGCGCTGCCTGAACGACGATCCCGGTGAGTTCGGGATCCTCTGGCTCTCCGACGAGGAGCTCAAGCAGGTCGGATGCGCATGCGAGATAACCGAGGTCCTCGAGCGGATGGATGACGGGCGCCTGAACATTCTCGTCAGCGGCACGCGGCCGTTCAGGCTGATCGAGCGGCAGGACGATCTCCCCTACCCGGCCGGCACGGTCGAGTTCCTCGCCGACCAGCCGCAGGACGGCCCCGACGTGCTCGCCGGGGATCGCGCCCGCAGCCTCTACCAGGATCTGGTGATGCAGGCCACGGACCGTGAACTGACCGAGCCTGAGCTCGCCGAACTCGATTCCTACGCGATGGCCGCCACCGTCGAATTCGAGATCGAGGAGAAGCAGGAACTGCTGGAGTTGAGAGGAGAGAACGAGCGTCTGACGCTGCTGGGCACCCTGCTGGCCGCGGCCATCGAGCGACTGGAGATCATCGAGCGCGCCCAGGTGCGCGCGCTCTCCAACGGCAAGGTCCGCTTCGCCTAGACGGCCTACTGCGGCAGGTGGCAGACCTGCTGAGCGGCTTCGAGCACGAACAGTGCGAGCGAGCGGAGCACTTTGGGCTGGGAACTGGAGTTGTCGGCGAAGGTGACGGCCCCGTCGACATCCCGGACGCTGTAGGCGAGTACCGAGCCGGGGTTTGCCGGCAGGGCAAGGTGCGCTGAGGCCGGATCCTTGAGGTCTTCCTGGATCGCACGAGCCTTGACGATCTGCGGGTCGCTCAGCTTCAGCTCTCGGCCGCCGTTGCAGCGGATGCCTCCTTCTTCGTTGACCAGCATCGTCAGCCGGGCGTTCGGGCCAGATCCGCTGCGTTTGACGATGAACAGGTCGGGCGCCTTGATCCCGCCGCAGCCCAGGGCGAAGACGACGCTCGAGAGCAAAAATCCGGCCGCGAGACCCCTCATGCGATCACGGCGGCGCCCCCGCGGCGAGGATCCCCGGCACCGCTCAGCGTCCCGTCGCGGCGAAGTGCCGCCTGAACACCGCCGAAGAACAGGTTTCGCTCGCCGAAGGCGACCGTCGGCGTCCCGGGAGGGAGCCCGGAGAGGTCGATCCCCGGCTCGGCGAAGACGACGTCGTTCTCGAAGTGGACCCTGGGCGCCTCGATCGCCTCGCTGACACTCCAGCCGTGATCGACGACACCGAGGATCGTCTGCAGAAGCGCCGAGCGGATCCGGTTGGAGCCGGCGCTTCCCAGGACCAGCTCGACCTCGCCCTCCCGCATGACAACGGTCGGGGCCATCATGCTGGGCAGGCGCCGGCCGGCGGGGTGCAGATGGAATCCCATCGGGTTGAGGTCCTCCTCCCCCATCATGTTGTTCAGGTGGATCCCGGTCCCCGGCACGACCACACCCGAGCACTCGCCGTTGGTCGAGGTGGCGCTGCAGGCGAGCCCGTCGCCGTCGATCACCGCGATGTGGGTCGTCGATCCGAGCCGGCTGGCCATGAACTGCTCGGCGAACCCGTCCTCGGCCAGGCCCGAAAGGAACTCGGCGGTCCGCTCGGACTGCGCCGAGCGCATCGCGTCAACGATGCCGGCCACGCCCGGCGGACCGGGGCTCTGCGCCAACAGGCCCAGCGCGTAGGCCAGGAGCGTCCCACCGGCTGACGGGGGCGGGTTCGTGAGTATCGTCCGGCCGCGGTAGCCGATCTGCACGGGCTTGCGAGCGACCGGCCTGTATGCCGCCAGATCGGCGGGACTGAGCGACCCGCCCCGCGCGGCGAGCCAGTCGCACACGGCGCCCGCCACGTCCCCCCGGTAGAAGGGCTCTTCCCCGTCCGTCCCGAGGCGCATCAGTGCCTCACCGAGCTCGTGGTCGCGATAGGTCTCACCCTCGCGAAGGACCGACCCGGTGGGAGCCCACAGCGCCGCGCACTCGGGGGTCGAGGTCAGGAGCTCATGCAGCAGCTCGGCGACATAGGCCTGGACGGCGTTGATCGGAACGCCCTCGTGAGCCAGCCGCGCAGCCGGCCTGGCGAGCTGCTCGAGCCCCATCGTCCCCCAGCGGCGGATCGCCTCCGATGCGCCGGCGGGGGTGCCGTAGACGGCGCAGGAGGCCGGGCCGATGTGAAAGATCTGCTCGGCATCGCCGAAGTTGACCTCGAGAGCGTAGAGGTCGGCCTCCGAACCATCCCCCAGCCGCGTCGGGGCCTGGGCGAAGAAGTCGAGCAGCGCCGGCTCGACGCCCGCACCGGCGACCATCATGTAGCCGCCCGCGCCCAGCCCGGTCAACAGGGCCTCGGCGACGAACGAGGTGAGCATCGCCGCAACGGTGGCATCGACCGCGTTGCCTCCTTCGCGCAGAACTCGCGCACCGGCCTCCGCGGTCAGCGGATGACCGGCGGCGACCACGCCCTTCTCAACGGTGCTCATCACAGGGGCGATACCACAGCAGAAACCGCCCCGGCGCCCCTTCGCGACCGTCCGACGGGGGCTCAGAAGTTGGGGAGGAACTCGGGCACTTCAAGCTCATCCAGCCCGCCCCTGCGCGTCTCGCGCGGCGGCGCCGCCGGACCGTTGGCCCGCTGCACCCGGACCTCTCCGGCCGGCTCCTTGAAGCGGCTGTTGACGCTCTTGCGCCTGCCCTGGTCCCCGTAGCCGGTGGCTACGACCGTCACCCAGACCTGATCGTCGAGCTTCTCGTCGACCATCGCCCCGAAGATGATGTTGGCGTCGGGGTGGGCGGCCTCCGATACGGACTTGGCGGCCTCGTTGACCTCCCACAGGGACAGGTTCCTCCCGGCGGTGATCGACAGGAGAATCGAGCGGGCACCCTCCATCGAGGTCTCCAGCAGCGGCGAGGAGACGGCCTGCATGGCGGCCTCGGTGGCCCTGTTCTCGCCGATGCCCATGCCGATCCCCAGAAGCGCGTTGCCGGCATCGCTCATGATCGTCCTGACGTCTGCGAAGTCCAGGTTGATCAGGCCCGGGAGGGTCACCAGGTCAGAGATGCCCTGGACGCCCTGGCGCAGGACGTCGTCGGCCACGCGGAAGGCCTCGACCATCGAGGTCTGTTTGTCGAGGACCGCCAGCAGCCGCTCGTTGGGAACGACGATCAGCGTGTCCACCTCTTCGGCCAGCGCGCTCACGCCCCGCTCTCCCTGCTCGCTGCGGCGGGTACCCTCAAAACCGAAGGGCTTCGTCACGATGCCGACGGTCAGAGCGCCGACTTCCTTGGCGATCCGCGCGACGATCGGCGCTGCGCCCGTTCCCGTTCCGCCACCGCTCCCGGCAGCGATGAAGACCATGTCCGAGCCCTTGAGGAGGGCCTTCATGCGATCGTAGTCCTCCATCGCGGCCTGGCGGCCGACGTTGGCGTCGGAGCCGGACCCGCGTCCACCGGTGAGCTCGGCACCGATGTGGAGCGTCAGGTCGGCCGTCGACTGCTGCAGCGACTGAAGGTCCGTGTTGACGGCGAGGAACTCGATCCCGTGGACCTCGGCCTCGACCATCCGGTTGACGGCGTTGACGCCCGCCCCACCGACGCCCACGACCCGGATGATCGGATGCCCCACCTCGCCCTGCGCGGCGTAGGAGACCGGTTCTTCGCGGACCGGTTCCGCCGCGCGAGCGGGAGCCCGGTCCATGACGTTCTCGGGAATCTCCGAGGAGAAGGCGTGACGGAGGCGCTCCTGGGGCGACGGGATCTGCGCCTCGGGCTCCGGCTCGCCGGCCGAGGCGCTCAGCGCGGGGTGAGGCAGGCCGGTTTGGCGAGGATGCGCCGGCGGCGAGTCGCTCTGCTGCGGGTCGGGCCGGGGCGCACGCTGAGCGGGCTGAGCCTCGGCCTGCGCGTCATCGGCCTCTTCGGTCTTCCTGAACAGCGCCGCGAGCGGGCCTTCGCGCATGCTGGCGCGCTTAGCGTTGGCCATGGGTCAGAACCTCCTGCGCGAGTTGGCGATAGGACTGCGCGGCCACGCCGTCAGGCTCGTACTTGAGCACCGACATGCCCTTCACGGGGGCCTCCGCGAAACGAACCGTCTTGCGAATCCGCGAGGCGAACACGCGGTCTCCGAAGTTTTCCTCGAGGATCTCGATCGCCTCCTTCGCGTGGATCGTTCGCGAATCGACCAGGGTCGGCAGGATACCCTCGATGTCGACGCCAGGGTTCAGATTCTCCCGGATCATCGCGAGCGTGTTCTGCAGCTGGATCAGTCCGCGCATCGACAGATACTCGCACTGAACGGGGACGATCACCTTGTCGGCCGCCGTCAGGGCGTTGATCGTCAGCAGCCCGAGACTCGGCGGCGTGTCGATGCAGATGAAGTCGTAGTCCTCGAGGATCGGTTCGAAGGCCTTCTGCAGGGAACGCTCGCGGCCGATCATGGTCGACATCGCGATCTCCGCGCCGGCGAGGTCGATGGATGCACATGCGACGTCGATCTCACGTTTTCGGACCACGTCGCGGATCGAGACTTTGTGAACGAGCACGTCATACATCGATTTCTCGAGCGTGTCCGGGTCGATGCCCTGCGACATCGTCAGATTGCCCTGGGGGTCCATGTCGACACAGAGGACGCGGTGTCCCTCCTCGGCGAACGCGGCAGCCAGGTTCAACGTCGTCGTCGTCTTTGCGACGCCACCCTTCTGGTTGGCGAACGCGATGACCTTGGCCTTTCCTTCCACGGTGGCTCCGATGCTCGATTGCTGGAACGGCTTCCGGTGGGTATTCGCATGACGAGGGTGGATTCCTGCATGACAACTACGATGCGGGCATGGCCGCGGGCAAGAGCGAGCAGCCGCCCGGGCTGGCGGGGCGCATCCAGGACAAGAGCATCCTGATCTCGTTGGGGGCCGGCGGGGTGGGAAAGACGACCACCTCCGCGGCCCTTGCGCTGGGCCTCGCGATGCGCGGGGCGAAGGTCGCGGTCGTGACGATCGACCCCGCGCCCCGGCTGGCAACGGCCCTGGGGCTCTCCGAGCTGAGCGGTGAGCCGAGGCGGATCGAGGACGAGACGTTGCGCAAGGGCGGCCTGAAGGTCAGGGGCGAGCTGTGGGCTCTGCGTCTGGACGTCAAGGGAACCTTCGATGCGATCGTGGCCGGTCTGGAGCCCGATGCCCAAGCGCGCAAGGAGATCCTCGCGAACCCGGTCTATCGCGAGCTGTCCTCGGCCGTCTCGGGCTCGCACGAGCTCAGCGCCGTCGCAAAGCTGCACGAGCTCCACGAGGAGCACGACTTCGACGTGATCGTGCTGGACACGCCGCCGTCGCGCAACGCCCTGGACTTCCTCGAAGCCCCCGGCCGCCTGCTCGGCTTCCTCGACGGAAGGGCACTGCAGGTGTTCCTCGCCCCCGGAGGGATGACAGCCCGGCTGTTCGGCCGGGGCACGGCCCTCGTCTTCTCGATCTTCGCTCGGGTCACGGGGGTCGACATGCTCTCCGAACTGTCCCGCTTCTTCCGCTCGCTCGGCGGGGTCATCGACGGCTTCCGCGAACGCACACGCGGTGTCGAGGAGCTTCTGCGCTCGCCCCGGACGGCCTTCCTGATCGTCACCTCACCGGAGCGCGAGGCCGCCCGCGAGGCCCGGTTCCTCGCCGACCGGCTGGCGGAGGCGGGTCGCCCTGCCCCCGAGCTGATCGTCAACCGCGTGCACACCCATGGCCTCGAGGGGCAGGACGTGCACGAGCTGGCGGGCGCCCTGTCCTCGCGGCTGGGGGATCCGCTGGCGATCAGGGTCGCCCACAACCTGGCCGACTTCGACATCCTGGCGAGGCGCGACAGGGAAACGATCGCTGAGCTGCGCGAGACGCTGCAGGGCCCCGGCGAGCCGATCATCGTCGGCCAGCTAGATGAAGAGGTCCAGGATCTCCTGGGACTCGCCCGAATCGCCGAGCAGCTGCTCGGCTGAGCTCCCGGGCGTGGCGGGGGCGCTCAGGGACCCGGCGTCGGCGAGCAGCAGTTCGTCGGCCAGCCCGACCAGGTCCGGAGCGAGGTGGCCGCAGATGACGTCCCGCAACAGGGCACGGAGGTTGTCTGCGAGGTCGTCGGCGATCGCCCGCGCGCCGGCGTGGGCCGTCGCGGTCCCGGAGATCACCGATCGCTCGAGGGCGATCGCCTGAATCGTGCGCTCCGTGAGTGCCAGGCGCCGCTCGGCGGTCGCGCAGAGGGCTGCGAGGCGTCCAGCCAGCAGGCCGCTGGCGGGGCCCTCGGGCTCCAACAGCGCCCGAAGTGCCAGGAGGTTGTCGCTGAGCGCTTCGAAGGGGCTCTCGCGCTCGCAACCGAGCTCGAAGCGCTTCAGCGCCCACGCAAGCTCGTTGCCGGCGGGAGCGCGTCTGGAGACCAGGTTGCAGAAGGCCCGCAGCTCGTCCTCCTGCTCGGTCCTGACAACGAGCATCCCGTGGGGGCGCCCACCGGCGCCGAACGCCAGCGTGCTCCACGTACCGGAGGCGATCCGCGCCCAGGCGAGCGCGCCGAACGTGACACGCCCGTCACCGAACAGGCGCAGCGCGCGGAGCAGGTCCCGGAGCACGTCCTCGGCGCGCTCCAGCGCCAACCGGGGATCGTCGTCCTCGCCCGCCAGCACGACGACAAGATGATCATCGGCGCCCTCGCCGCCTTCAACCGCGCCCGCCGGCAGGCCCTCCAGCGCTTCCGGATGAGCAATCGTCAGTCCGGTTGTGAGGGCGAGCTCGGGCGAGGTGATCGTGACTCCGTGAATCGTCGCCACGAGCGTCACCTCGCTGGTGCTCAGGAGGGCCGAGCCCTCCAGACGCTCGAGGGCGGCCTCGACCCGCTCGGGGCGCAGCTCGAAGTCCGATTGTTCAGCGAACACTTCGGCCATCAGCGATGCAAGGCCCATCCTGACGCGAGCCGTCCGGGAGAGCCGCGTGATCTCCGCCCCCGCCCCGACGAGGTAGCGATCGAGACCGTCAAAGCCCGCCAGGAGCTGCTCGGCCTCCGCAAAGGCCGGGAGCGCTTCGAGCGCGGCTCGGCGCTCGGCGATGAACTCCTCGGTCAGGGGGCGGTAGCAATAGAGGGCCGCGCCGCCGGTACGCCGCTTTGCGCCCTGCTGCTCCAGCTCGAACGGGATCTCCGCTCCCGCGGCCAGCTCTTCCCCGAGCAGACCCGAAGCGGCCTCGAGGTACCCGGTCACCGCCGTTTGAAGCTGCAGGGAGCGCATGGTGCCCTGACTTCGCGCTCGCCCGACGCGATCCTCCCGGCCCGGGTAGCCGCAGCGCCCCTTGCAGACTCCCCGGAGGGGGTTTAGGCGACTACCAGCGCCGCCGACGCACGCTCGGCGCAGCCGACACCGAGCCAGTCTTCACCGTAGGCGCGCATGTCGTCGATGATCGGAAGCAGCGCACGGCCCTTGTCCGTCAGCGCATACTCGACACGCGGAGGAACCTCCGGGAAGGTGTGGCGCTCGACCATCCCCTCCTCCTCCAGCGCCCTGAGGCGCAGCGAGAGCGTCCGTGGGCTGATACCCGCCAGCGATCGTTCCAGCTCGCAGAAGCGCGAGCGGCCCTCAGAGAGATCCCGGACGAGCAGCAGCGTCCACTTGCTGCAGACGATCTCTGCAGTCACACATACGGGACATGTCTCATCCACCGCCATTACGGCCTTTTACTTTACCAAATGAAGTGGCGAACGCGGCGGTGCCGTCAGACGCCGAGCGGAGCGCTCGAGCCGGGATTCGAGACCGCTTCGCGGTTGTTCTCGGCGGACGCGACATCATCCATCGTCGTTCCCCGGCGGCCTTCGGCCTGCATCAGGAGCTTGAAGTCGTGCGGGCTCGAGGCGACATGCATGGCGTCCTCGAAGGTGACCCGGCCCGCCTTGACGTGGCCGTACAGGGCCTGGTCGAAGGTCTGCATCCCGTAGTAGGCGCCGGTCGAGATGACCTCGACGAGTTTGCCCGTCTGGTCGGGGTCGAGGATCATGTCGCGCACCCGGCCGGTCATCCTGAGGACCTCGCAGACGGCGACACGGCCTCCGTCGGCGCCGGGAACCAGGCGCTGGGAGATGACCCCGCGCACCGTGCCGGCGATCATGCTGCGAGCCTGCTGGTGCTGGTGCGGGGGGAAGAAGTCGAGCATGCGGTTGATCGACTCGGTCGCGTCGACCGTGTGGATCGTGGAGAGCACCAGGTGGCCGGTCTCGGCGGCCGACAGAGCCGTCTGGACGGTCTCCTCGTCGCGCATCTCGCCGACCAGGATCACGTCGGGGTCCTGGCGCAGGACCCTGCGCAGGGCGCGCTTGAAGGAGGCCGTGTCCATCCCGACCTCGCGCTGGTTGATCGCCGAGCGCTTGTCTTCGTGCACGAACTCGATCGGGTCCTCGATCGTGACGATGTGCTTGCTCATCGTCTGGTTCATGTGGTCGATCATCGCGGCCAGCGTCGTGGACTTGCCCGAGCCGGTGGTGCCTGTGAGCAGCACGATCCCGCGCTCCTCCTCGGCCAGTTCGCGGACCACGTCAGGGAGCGAAAGCTCTTCGATCGTGCTGATCTTGTGAGGGATCGCGCGACAGACCATTGAGATCAGTCCCGCGCTGGCGGAAGGCGTTGATCCGGAAGCGGGCGACGCCCTCGATTTCGTAGGAGAAGTCGACCTCGTTGTCCTGCTGGAACTCTTCGAGCTTGTTCTCGTCGGCGAGCATCGCGTGAAGCGCGCCTTCGGTGTCGGCGGCGGTCAGTTCCCCTGAGGCGCGGTCGAGCGTCAGCTCGCCGTGGACTCGGTGCAACGGGCAGGACCCGACCTTCAGGTGGAGGTCGGACCCTTCTTTGGCGACGAGCTCACGTAGCGCGTCCTTGACATCGAACATGGCCCCAGGATCGGCATCACGCGCCCGCGGCTTGAATACCGTCGGAAGCGGTGGACGAAACCAGCCGCCCTGCGCGGGCCGTTCGGGCCCGGCTCAGGCTACGTCGCGCAGCTTTTGGGCCTCGGCCAGCGACTGCAGCTTCTTCAGCGACTGGTTCTCGATCTGGCGGATCCGCTCGCGCGTGACGTTGAACGTCCGGCCGACCTCGTCCAGGGTGCGGGGGTGCTCGCCGCCCAGCCCGTAGCGGAGCTCCAGCACGCGCCGTTCGCGGTAGGAGAGGTTCTCGAGGGCCTCGCGCAGTGCCTCCTTGGTGAGGATCTCGGCGGCACGCTCATATGGCGACTCTGCACGCTCGTCGGCGATGAACTGGCCGAACTCCGACTCCTCCTCGTCGCCGACGGGCTTCTCGAGCGAGACGGGAGCCTGGGCCGAGCGCTTGATCGAGTCGACCTCCTCCGGGTCGATGCCCGTCACCTCGGCGATCTCGTCGGCCGTGGGCTCGCGCCCGAGCTCGGTCACGAGCTTGCGCTCGGCGCGGCCGATCTTGTTGAGCTTCTCGACGACGTGGACCGGGATGCGGATCGTCCGCGCCTTGTCGGCCAGCGCCCTCGCGATCGCCTGGCGGATCCACCAGGTCGCGTAGGTCGAGAACTTGAAGCCCTTGCGGTAGTCGAACTTCTCCGCCGCACGCACCAGGCCGAGCGTCCCCTCCTGGATCAGATCGAGGAACGGCAGGCCCTGGTTGCGGTAGTTCTTGGCGATCGAGACGACCAGCCGCAGGTTGGACTCGACCATCTTCTGCTTGGCGTCGAGGTCGCCACGCTCGATCCGCTTGGCGAGATCCACCTCCTCCTGTGCCGTCAGCAGCCGGACCTTGCCGATGTCCTTGAGGAACAGCTGCAGCGAGTCCGTCGTCATGTCCGGCTTGAGGTCGAGCGCCGTTTTGGCTTTGCGCCGACCTCGTTTGTCCGGCGCACGCTCGACCTGCGCCGAGGCGGCCGAGATCGCCGGGTCGATCTCCTCGACGAGCTCGATCTCGGCGCTCTCGAAGAAGCCGTGGAGCTCCTCGACGTCCGACTCGTCCAGATCCAGCTCCGCCATCGCTTTGGAGATCTCCGCGTAGGAGAGCACCCCCACCTGCTGGCCCTTGGCCAGCAGGCCCTTGACCTCATCCAGCTCCTGCAGCTCGACTACTGACATTCGTGTTTCCATTTCTTCTGTCGATCGACAACCCGAAGGCGGCCTGAGGAATCAAGGACCATGGTTTGGACTGCACTGCCATTGGAGATACGGCCGCAGCCCCGCCGACGTTACAGCCCATCGGCTCACCGGGTTCCCATGCTAACGCCTCATTGCAGATAACGGACCGGTTGCCGACGCGCTTGCAGCATCTCGCGGGAAAAGTCGTGCTCTCCGAAAGCGACGGGTCGTCGCAGCGTGCCACGCCCCGCCCCCTTAAGCAATGATGTGACCTGTGAGCGCGACCAATCAGAGCGACGGCCCGCCCGAGCGGCCCGCGGAGGGCGCCGGCGTACTTGCGAACCTGCCTCGGACGCGGCCTCAACGTGCCACGCCCCGTCGCACGGCCGCCCGCCGCAGCGGCGAAGCCGAACGCGCGCAGCACACGAAGATGACCTCGCCGTCCGGTACCGCGGCCGCCGTCGCCAAACCGGCCAAACCGCGTGCCAAAGCCACGGCGTCGCAGAAGCGAGCAGCCGCCGGACGGCCCCGCGGCGCCGTCCGTACGCTGGAGGCGGTACCGCGGCAGGGCTTCGAGTGTGAGGGTGACCGGGCCAGCGGGCCCGTGTCTCCGCCGGGTGGCTTCGAGCTGATCGCCTCGGCGGCCGAGCTCTTTGGCGAGCTGGCCAAGTCCGGCGTGATCGGTGGCGAGCGCCTGCTGCGGGACGTTCTCGGCCGCCTGCCCGGCTCCTGAACCCGATCGAACCTCCGCGAACCTCCCCTCGGCGGGGATATGTATACTGGCCGCCACGCCGAGCTGCCCTGTCCCAGGACATGGCGGACGGGGGACCCAATGTGGATCCTTGATCCACCGGGGCGAATCGGTCCAGAGCGACCGTAGCGCCGCGCAAGTGCGCCGTGCGAGCCCGTCAGCTCACCCCGTAGGCGTCAAGAGATATGCGCATCGACGCCAAGACACCCATGGCCCTGCTCGCCCTCGTGGCGGTGCTCTGTCTGCTCCCCGCCACCGGCGCACTCGCCACGGCGGGTGGCACAAGCGCGCCGGCGAGCGGCGCGAGCACGTCCGTCAAGCCCACCCACAAGGTGCGCTCGACGGGGATCGCGACCTGGTTCGGCCCCGGTTTCTTCGGCAGGAAGACGGCCTGCGGGCAGACGCTGACCCCGGGTGTCGTGGGTGTCGCCAACCGAACCCTCCCCTGCGGCACCCTCGTACGGGTCGGCTACCACGGACACACGCTGACCGTCCCCGTCCTCGACCGGGGCCCCTACAGCCACATCGGCGCCGACTGGGATCTGACCGCCGGTGCCGCCCAGGCACTCGGCATCACCGAGACCGTTCGCATTCAGACGCGGGTCATAGGCGCCATGCACAACTCGCCTCAGCTCGGGCTCCCCGCCACACCGCCCACGGCCCTGATGGCCGGCGGCGCGGTCGCAGGCTGAACGCCGCAGTCGACTCTCAGGAGTCCGAGCGACCCTCGGCAGGCGTCGCGAGATGCCGCTCGGCGCGTGCGGCGAGGAGGCCGACGTCGGCGTGGGCGGCCAGCGCCGAGGCCAGGCGTCCATCCTCCGGGCAGACCGCTGTGCCGATCGCCACAGCAAGAGGCAGCATCTGTTGAGCGGCGCACGACTCGAGGGCCCCCGCCATACGCTCGGCCAGGACGCCGGCTCCGATGCGGTCCGTACCCGGCGCGAGCAGCCAATAGCGCCCGGCCCGCTCCCTCGTCATCGTCCCCCCTCCGGAGGAGCTCAGCTGCTCCACGAGCAGTTCCTCGAGTGGCTCCCACGTGATCTGCGCAGGATTCAAGGGCGCCTCGCCACGCATCTCCACCAGGAGCACCGCGAAGGAGACCCGATCCTGGCGGTATCGCTCCAGGTGGCGGGCGATCGAACGGATCCACGCAGAAGGCCCCTCATCTCCCCGCTCGTCCCTGATCTGGATCTCATCGCTCTGCGAGGGCTCGGCGACAGCCGCTCCGGGCGCACTCCGGGCCGGCGCCCGCACGATGGGGTGCTCGGCCGCAGCCCGCTCGTCGACGATCACACCAAGTGCATGGGCGGGCCTCGCGGCCGCGGGCAGCCGCCGGCCGGGCCGCGACCGGGGGCAGGTCCTGAGGCCCGCTCTCCGACTGGCCGGCTCCCGCCAGCGCCTGCGGCAGGAGAGCAGCGCAGACATGAGCCAGCCGGTCCGACAGATCGGCCAGAGTCCTGGCCCTCCCCGGGTCCTCGGAGACCATTCCGATGCTGCCGAGGACGGCCTCCCAGAGAACGCCCCTGAGCGCCTCGACGGCATCCACCACGCCCGCCGCGTCGCCGGCCCGGTGATCGACGCGATCGATGTCGCCAGACCCGCCGAGGATCTGCCGCCGCCGAGCAGCTGCTCGAGGTCGACATCGGAGGTCAGGGCCGCCAGTACCGCGCTCACCAGCGACGGCGCGTCACGTGCGAGGTCCTCGAGCGGCAACCTGCCCAGCGACTCGGGTGGCCCGGCGAGGATCAGCGCGATTGCCCAGCGACGAGTGATCTCGCCCGGGTGCTCCTGCAGTTCCTGGAGCGCCGGCTCCGCGACCGGGCGGGCCCGCGGCGGCGAGGAGCTGGAGGACCGCTGGGGCATTCACCTTGAATAGCAGTAAGCGGGGACATGACGCGGCTTGCCCTCACCGCCGCGGGTAGCCTGAGCGGCGGTGACCCCCCGAGGAACCACGTGAGCTGGCTCTGGATCGCCCTGGCGGGGATTGTCGTTCTGGCGTCGCTGCTGATCGGCTCGATGTTGCTGCGCGCGCACTGGAGCCCGATCGGGCTCCCAGCTGTCGTCGGTGAGCTGAGCGACTCGACCGAGACCGATCCCGAGACGGGGGCCGTGCGCTCGGTGCAGCGTGCCGATCTGCTGCTTGACGAGGCTGCCCTCGAGGAGATCTGGACGCCCGTTCACCTCGAGCGGCTGGCGCGCACCTACTGGCGGTTTCTGTCCCGCGTGACGCTGGGCCTGATCCGCGTCCGCTACTCGCCGGAGGGGCGGACCGTGGTCCTCGTCAGCGAACCGCTGCGCCTGCTGACCTTCCACGCGCCCGAATATGAGATGGACGCCACGCGGGGGCTGGTCCGCTGGCGGATTGCCCGCGGGCTGCTCGTGGCGCGCCGCGGACGGGGAGGAGAGGGCTGTCTGCAGATCGAGGTCCGCCGCGCGTCGGAGGCCTGTCCCGATCGGACGGGGCGGATCCGGCTGCATGTGGAGGTCTCCGTCGTGAACTTCTATCCGTCGATCTCGGGGCTCAGCCTGCGCCTCTACAACGCGACGCAGTCACGCATCCACGTGATCGTCACCTACGGCTTCCTCCGCTCGCTGGCCCGCCTCGACCTCGCCGAGTCCCATGTCGGGCACTTTGCCGGTGAGGGGCCGCGCTCCTAGGTGAGGGCGCTCACCCGGGCCCGAGGGCATCCGCGCCACCGGGCAGCTTGACGACCGGCTCCTGAGGCTCGAGCCCGACCGTCGCGATGAGACGTGCAAGGCCGAGATAGTTTCCGATCACCAGCAGCAGCTCGACGACGCAGCGCTCTCCCAGACGGGCGATCAGGTCGGCGACGGGGCGCTCTCCCCCGGCCCCCTCGAGGACGACTTCACGCGTCAATGACAGGACGGCCCATCCGTCCTCGCCGAGCCCCTCCGGCTCGGGTACGTCGCGTTCGATCGCCTCGATCTGCGCGGCCGTGACTCCGAAAGCTTCGCCGATCGGGACATGCTGGCTCCACTCGTACTCCGAGCCGGACAGGTGCGCCACCTGCAGGATCGCCAGCTCGCGCAACAGAGGGGCGAGTTCCAGGCCGCGGAGCAGCGTGTTGCTGTAACGGAGCCACGGCTCGAAGGCGCTCTCGGCATGGGCGATCATCCCGAGCAGGCTGAGCGGCGTCGAGACGATGATCGAGCGGATCGGCTCAGGCGCGCCGTCCGGGTCTCGTAGCGGCAGACGGGGCATCGACCGCCTCAGAAGCGCTCGCCGCCAACCGCCCGCAGCTTCGAGCGGTCGTGGGTCGCGGTGATCCGGCGGATCGTTCCCGTTCGGGCCCTCGTGACGAGCGATTCCGTCGTGGCACCGCCGGCACTCGGGTAGCGGACACCCTGCAGGACATCGCCGTCCGTGATGCCCGTCGCAGAGAAGAACACGTCCTCGCCGGCGACGAGGTCGTCGCGGTCGAGCACCCGATCGAGGTCGTAGCCCGCCTCGAGGGCGGCGGCGCGCTCGGCCTCATCCCTGGGCCAGAGGCGACCCAGGAGCTGACCGCCGAGACACTTCACGGCCGCCGCCGAGATGACACCCTCCGGTGTTCCGCCGATCCCCCAGAGCAGGTCGACGGGCGAGCGCTCGGTGACCGCCAGCAGCGCGGCCGAGACGTCGCCATGGGCGATCAGCCGGACACGGGCACCCGCGTCGCGGATCGCGGCGATTCCCGCCTCGTGGCGCGGCCGGTCGAGGACGACGACGATCACGTCGCCGACCGGACACCTGCGGCGCTCGGCGATCACCTGGACGGTCTCGCCGAGCGGGCGGTCCAGGTCGAGCAGGTCGGCGATGTCCGGGGCACCCGCCATCTTCTCCATGTAGACGCAGGGGCCCGGGTCGAACATCGTGCCGCGAGCCGAGAGGGCGATCACGGCCAGGGCGCTCGGCATGCCGTGGGCCGCGAGGGTCGTCCCCTCGAGCGGATCGACGGCGATGTCAACCTGGGGCGGCGAGCCGTCGCCGATCTGCTCGCCGTTGTAGAGCATCGGCGCCTCGTCCTTCTCCCCCTCGCCGATCACCACGATCCCGTCCATCTGGACCGAGTGGAGCATGTAGCGCATCCCGTCCACCGCAGCCTGATCTGCGGCCTCCTTGTCACCCCTGCCGACGAGCGGAGCGGCCGCCAGAGCCGCCGCCTCGGTGACCCGCACCAGCTCCAGCGCGAGGTTGCGGTCGGGCATCTGCTGTTTGGGCTCGGTGCTCATTGGGAGCACGAAACCTACAACAGCTGGCCCGGCCACTACGATCGTGGCGTGAGCGACCCCAGGGAGACCCTCGAGGCACTGATCCCCGAGAGTCTGCGCCCCGCTGTCGCGGAACGCGTGGCAGCCGCAGAGCGCGATTCGGTCGCCCTGCGGCTCAGGGCCGAAGACGCGACGCTGTGGGGCCCCGCGGGCACTCCCGAGCTCGCCGATCGGCTCGGGTGGCTGACGATCGCCGAGCGAATGCTCGGCGATCTGGAGGAGATCGAGCAGTTCGCCGCCGAGATAAGGGCCGCGGCCTTCAGCGACGTCGTGCTGCTCGGCATGGGCGGCTCCTCGCTCGCCCCGGAGGTGCTGCGACGCGCATTTGGGGCGGCCGCCGGCCACCCCCGGCTGCATGTGCTCGACTCGACCGACGCGCAGACGGTCAGCGCCGTCGAGGGATCGGTCGACCCCTCCCGGACCCTCTTCATCGTCTCCTCGAAGTCCGGCGGCACGATCGAGCCGCTCTCCCTCTTCGCCCACTTCCACTCGCTCGTCGGCGACGGTGCGAACTTCATCGCGATCACCGATCCCGGCTCCGGGCTGGCCGAGTTGGCCAAGGAGCAGCGGTTCCGGCGCACCTTCCTGGGCGACCCGAACATCGGCGGTCGCTACAGCGCCCTGTCGGCCTTCGGCATCGTGCCGGCCGCGCTGATGGGCGTCGATGTCCGCCGGCTGCTCGAGGGGGCCTCCACGGCCTGGGAGACACCGCTGCGAGCCGACGGGGAGAGCGTCGAGGGCGCGGGAGCCATATGGCTCGGCGCGGCGCTCAGCGCACTCGCCCGCTCCGGCCGGGACAAGCTGACCTTCCTGATCTCCGACACGCTCCCCGGACTGGGCCTGTGGCTGGAGCAGCTGATCGCCGAGTCCACGGGCAAGCAGGCCACGGGGATCCTTCCCGTGGCGGAGGAGCCGCTCGGGGCGCCGGCGGTCATACGGCGCGGACCGGCTCTTCGCCTACCTCCCCGACCTCGATCGCCCGGACCCGGGGACGGACGCCCGGGTCGCCGCACTGGCCGCAGCCGGGCACCCCCTGATCACGATCCCGACGCGCGGCCCGGAGGACCTCGGTCGGATATTCATGCTCGCCGAGCTCATCAACCGCCGTCGCAGGCTGGGGCCTTCAGATCAACCCGTTCGATCAGCCCAACGTCCAACAGGCCAAGGACGCCACGAACAAGGTTCTGGCCTCCTATGAGGAGAACCGCGAGCTTCCCGAGCTTCCTGAGGCGGACCGAAGCGCGCTGCGCGCGCTGGCGCTCGGCGCCGGGCCACCCGACTACCTCGCGATCATGGCCTACACCGGCCCGCCGCCGAGCTCGACGAGGCACTGGCCGAGCTCCGGGTGGCGATCCGAGACGCGAGCCACATGACGACGACGTTCGGCTACGGACCCCGATTCCTCCATTCGACGGGCCAGTTCCACAAGGGGGGCCCGCCGACGGGCCGCTTTCTGCAACTGCTCCACGACGGGCCCCGGGACGTCCCCATTCCCGGGCGGGAGTTCACCTTCACGACACTCAAGAACGCGCAGGCGATCGGCGACTTCGAGACCCTGCGAGAACTCGGCCTGCCCGCAGCGCGGGTACGGCTGGACGGTAAGGATCCAGTGAGCGCGGTCCGCGCTCTGACAGCGAGCATCGGGGAGCAGACATGACGCAGATTGGATTCGTCGGGCTGGGCAAGATGGGCGGCAACATGGTCCACCGCATCCGGCGGGACTCCGAGCACGAGGTCGTGGCCTTCGACTTCGACGAGAGGGCCGTCCGAAAGGCCGTCAAGAACCGCGCCACGGGCGCCGGATCGCTGAAGGAGCTTGTCAAGAAGCTCGAGGCTCCACGGATCGTCTGGATCATGGTTCCCGCCGGGGCGCCCACCCAGGAGACGGTCGACAAGCTCGCCAAGCTGCTCGACCGCGGCGACATGATCGTCGACGGCGGGAACTCCAAGTGGACCGACGACAAGCGCCGCGCCGCAGAACTGAAGAAGGCGGGCATCGAATATGTCGACGTCGGGACCTCCGGGAGGTGTCTGGGGCCTCGAAGTCGGCTACTGCATGATGGTCGGAGGACCGCCCAAAGCGGTCAAGCGGCTGGCTCCGATCCTCGACGTGCTCGCGCCCGAGACGAACGAGCAGAGCATCGCCTCGATCGGCCCTCGGGGCTGGATGAGGTTCGGTCCCTCGGGGGCCGGGCACTACGTCAAGATGGTCCACAACGGCGTGGAGTACGGCCTCATGCAGGCCTATGCCGAGGGCTTCGACCTGTTCGACAAGTGCGAGTACGAGCTCGACAACGCCAAGATCGCCCATCTCTGGGGACAGGGATCCGTCGTACGCTCCTGGCTCTGCGAACTCGCTGCCAGGGCCTTTGAGGCCGACGGCAACGACCTGGCCTCGCTCGAGGGCTACACCGAGGACTCGGGCGAGGGCCGCTGGACGATCGAGGACGCCACCGCGCACGACGTCCCCACGCCCGTCATCACCGCCTCGCTCTACGCACGCTTCCGATCACGCGGCAACGGCGATTTCGCCGATCGGGTCCTGTCCGCGCTGCGCAACCAGTTCGGCGGTCACGCCGTCAAGAGCGCCCCCAAGGCGAAGGGAAGCTGAGGTGGCGGTCGCGGCCGGCAAGGCTGAGACCCCCGAGCAGTCCGAGAATCCGCTGACGGCCGGGCTGGAGCGCCTGCCGGTATCGCCGACGACGCTCGTCATCTTCGGCGCCACCGGAGACCTGGCGCGGCGCAAACTCCTGCCGGCCCTCTACAACCTGGCCCATGACGGCGCCCTGCCGGAGCGATTCCACCTGATCGGCGTCTCGCGCAAAGAGAAAGAGCACGACGACTATCGCGCCGAGTGCAAGGAAGCGATCAAGCGCTTCTCCCGCCGCACACCCGACGAGGCCGTCCTGGCAACGCTGCTGGACAACGTCAAGTACGTGCCGGGGACGTTCGACGACGACGACGTCTACACCGAGCTCACGAGCTGCCTCGAGGCCGCCGAGAAGGAGGCCGGGGAGCCGCTCAACCGGGCCTTCTACCTCTCGACGGCGCCCAATTTCTTCCCCGTCATCGTCGACGAGCTGGGCAGGTCCAACCTCGCCAAGCACAAGGACGCCGAGGTTCGGCTGATCATCGAGAAGCCTTTCGGGACGACCCTCGAGGAGGCACGCGAGCTGAACCGCGGGGTGCTCGCGACCTTCGAGGAGAGCCAGGTCTACCGCATCGACCACTACCTGGGCAAGGAGACCGTCCAGAACATGATGGCCTTCCGCTTCGCCAACGGCATGTTCGAGCCGCTGTGGAACAGGAACTACATCGACAGCGTCCAGATCACCGCCGCCGAGGACCTCGGCATCGGCACCCGGGCCGACTACTACGACGCCGCCGGCGCGCTGCGCGACCTGATCCAGAACCACATGCTGCAGCTGCTCTGCCACGTCGCGATGGAGCCTCCCGTCAGCTTCACGGCCGAAGAGGTCCGCAACGAGAAGGTCAAGGTCCTGCAGGCGATCCCCGAGCCGACGATCGAGGAGATCCCCGACATGGCGCTGCGCGCTCAGTACACCGCCGGCCACGCGGGCGGCGAGGACGTTGCCGGATACCTGGACGAGGAGGGCGTCCCGGCAGGACTCGACGACCGAGACCTACGCCGCCCTGCGTCTCGAGGTCGACAACTGGCGCTGGGCCGGCGTCCCCTTCTACCTGCGGACCGGCAAGCGCCTGGCGCGAAAGGTCACCGAGATCGCCGTGACGCTCAAGCCCGTCCCCCACCTCGCCTTCAGCCAGGACGGCTCGCTCGGCGTCCAGCCCAACCAGCTCGTCCTCACCCTTCAGCCCAACGAGGGCGTTTCGCTGCGTCTCGGAGCGAAGATCCCCGGAACCCGGATGATCATCCGGCCCGGTCAACATGGAGTTCCTCTACGGAACCGCCTTCCTCTCGCAGTCGCCCGAGGCCTACGAGCGCCTGATCACAGATGCGATGCGAGGCGACGCGACGCTCTTCACCCGTAACGACGAGGTCGAGGCGCAATGGCGGATCTGCGACCCGATCGTCAAAGCCTGGGCTCGAGCAGCCCGGCCCGCCCGTCGCCGAGTACGAGGCCGGCTCGCAGGGACCGAAGGAGGCCGACGATCTGCTTCGCGGCGACGATCGCTGGCGCGCCATCTGATGAGCCGGATCGACGCGGTCTGGAGTGAGCAGGGAACGACTCCGGACAAGATCGAAGCGGCCCTGCGCAAGCTGCTGATCGAGGTCCATGCCGAACACGCCGACTTCGCGCCCGCCCGGGTCCTGAACATGATCGCCTTCGTCGATCGCGAATGGAGCGGCGAGATCGCCAACCGGCTGCGCGGCGTCGGGCGCTACCACGCCTCGCGCATGGTCGTCCTCTCCTACGAGCCCAACAGGGAGCGCCTCGACGCGCGGGTGATGATCGCTGCCGAGGACGACCCCGCTCCCGGCGAACTGGCCCTGCTGCGAGAGACCGTCGTCGTCGAGCTGGGCGACCGGCACATGGACGACCTCCTGACGATCGCCGACCCGCTGGTCGTGACCGACCTGCCGACGCTGCTCTGGTCACCCCACGGGCACCACGAGATCGTCTCTGACCTGATGCCCCTCGCCCAGGCCGTCCTGCTCGACTCGGTCGTCGAGCCGGACGCGCGCGAGGCCGTCGAGCGAGCCTGGGAGCTGACCGACGAGGCCTACGTCGTCGATCTCGCCTGGCTGCGCTCGACGCCCTGGCGGGAGCGAATCGCCGCGCTGTTCGATCCCGCCCTCGCTGCGTCCAGAGCTGACGCTGCTCTCCGACCGTCACGGTCCGCCACCATGCGGCCTCGACGGCCGCCGCCACACTGCTCGTCGGCTGGCTGGCCTCGCGGCTGCAACTGGGAGACTCGAGCCGCTCGCCGCAAACGCGACCGGGCTGAAGGGCACCGCCACCGCGGGCGGAGAGAAGGTCTCACTGCAACCTCGAAGCGGCGCCCGAGCTGCAGGTCCCGGGGCTCGCCGGGCTGACCGTCGAGACGAGCACCGGGCGGCGCCTCTCGCTCGACCGCGGGACCCGGCGGCCTGCGCGCCCGCAGCAGCACGCCGGCGGACGAGGAGCGCGAGTGGACCATTCCCGGCGCCTCCCGCGGCGAGACGGGGGTGCTCGGCGAGGGGATCCGCCAGGCCCTCCTGCGCGACCCCACCTATGTTCCGGCACTCGAGGCGGCGCGCGCGATGCTCGCATGACCAGGCTGACGACCTGCGCAGACCCGGCCACCGTCGCCGAGCGCGCCGCCATCCACGTCGCGACCGTTCTCGAGCGCGCCCGTGCCGAGCGGGGAATCGCCCACCTGGCCCTCTCCGGCGGAACGACCCCGGGCCTGACCTACGAGCTCATCGCGAAGCGCCCCGAGGATCTGCCTCGCCACCGAGCTCTGGTTCGCCGACGAGCGCTGCGTCGGGCCCGAGGACGAGGAGAGCAACTACCGCCTCGCCCGCGAGACCGGCCTGGCAGGCGGCGCGATCGCGAGACGAGCGGGTCCACCGCATGAAGGGCGAGCTCGGCCCAGCGCCAGGGGCGCCGAGGACTACGCCGCTGAGCTCCTCGCAGCGACTCGCCGGCGATCGACCTCCCGGTGCTCGATCTGATCATCCTCGGGATCGGCCCCGACGGCCACATCGCCTCGCTGTTCCCCGGCAGCCCCTCGCTGCGGGCGGCAGAGCGGGAGATCTGCCTTGGCATCGAGGACTCTCCCAAGCCCCCGCCCGAGCGGATCACGCTCAGCCTGGCGGTCCTGCAGGCCGCCCGGGGCTGCCTGCTGCTGGCGACCGGGGCCGGCAAGGCCGACGCCGTCGACGCGATGCTCGGCGAGCCATCCCATCACGTGCCCGCCAGCCTGCTGCGCCGCGAGCGCCTGACGGTCATCCTCGACGACGCCGCCGCGCCAAGCAGTCCCCCGCGATGAGCCCCGACGGCGGCGAGGAGCCGCAGATCGTCCTCATTCGCCACGCCGAGACGGAGTGGACGATCACCCATCAGCACACCGGGCGCACCGACATCCCGCTGACCGACCGCGGCCGCGAGGCGGCGCGCGCGCTCGCCGCGACACTCGACCGGCATGAGTTCGGCCTGGTCCTCGTCAGCCCCTGCGCAGGCGCGCCAGAGAAACCTGCGAGCTGGCCGGCCTCGGCGCGCAGAGCGTCCAGAACGAGGATCTGCTCGAGTGGGACTACGGCGAGTACGACGGGCTGACGACGGCCCAGATCGAGGCGCGGCGCCCCGGCTGGAACCAATGGCTCGACGGCTGCCCCGGCGGGGAGCAAGCCGGCCGACGTGGGCCTGAGGGCCGACCGCGCGATCGACGCGGCGCCTCGCCTCGCCCGGGCCCGTTGCGATCTTCTCCCACGGCCACCTGCTCCGTGTCCTCGGCGCCCGCTGGGCCGGCCTCGCGCCCCGGGAGGGCGCCAAGCTGGGCCTCTCCCCCGGCTCGATCTGCCTGCTCGGCCATGAGCACGGGCGCCGCATCATCACCCGCTGGAACCAGGTCTCGCCCGATCCTCTCGCCTGAGGAGGCGGCGATGTGTAACGGCACGGGCAGACGGGCAGACAGTCGCAGAAGCAGCCCGCGCGGGTTACGTTCTACAGTTAGCCAGCACAGCCCGCTGATGGCATCCCGCGCGGAACCAACCGACCACCTCTCCCCCGACGCCCAGCGAGTGCTCGCGGCGCTGGAAGAGACACGCGAGGGCACCCTCGCGCTCGTCGCGAATCTGAGCGACGGGGAGCTCGAGGCGCGTCCACTCGCCGATCATGAGCCCGCTCGTCTGGGACCTCGGCCACATCGCCGCCTACGAGGACCTCTGGGTCGGCTCACCGCCACGGCGGGAGAGGAGCTGCTGCGCGGGGAACTCGCGGCCCTCTACGACGCCTTCGAGACCCCCCGGGCGGTGCGCGGGGAAATCGAGACGCTTCGGCCCGGCCGACGCCCGCGACTACCTGGCCGAGGTCCGCGATCGGACCGCCCGAGACGATCGCCGAGCGCGGGCTCGGCGACGGGCTGATCCTCGAGATGGTCTTCGCCACGAGCTCCAGCACACCGAGACGATGCGCCAGACGATGGCCATCGCCGGGCTCCTCGGACCCCGGAGAAGGGGTTCTCGAGCCTCCCCCGGCCCCGAAGGGCTGGGTCACCTTCGATGCCGGGCCCTTCGGCATGGGCGCCGCCGAGAGCGGCTTCGCCTACGACAACGAGCGGCCCCGTCATACGCGCGAGCTCCCCTCGTTCCGGATCGCCAGCAGGCCCGTCAGCAACGCCAGCTGGATGCACTTCAGCGAGGGCGGCGGATACGAACGCCGTGAGTGGTGGTCGCACGAGGGCTGGGCCTGGAAGGAGGAGTACGACACGACGCACCATCCTGCCGTGGCAGCGGGGCATCCGGACGCTCCCGCCTGCCACGTGAGCTGGTTCGAGGCCGACGCCTTTGCCCGCGCGCACGACGCGCGACTCCCCAGTGAGGCGGAGTGGGAGAGGGCGGCGACCTCGGGGCAGCTCGTCCGGCATCGGCGGAGCATGGGAATGGACCGCGTCGGACTTCCTGCCCTACCCGGGCTTCCGGGCCTACCCCTACCGCGAGTACTCGGAGGTCTTCTTCGGCGATCGCTACCGCGTCCTGCGGGGCTCCTCGTGGGCGACCGACCCGAGGGTCGCGACACCCACGTTCCGCAACTGGGATCTGCCCCAGCGGCGTCAGATATTCGCCGGCCTCCGGCTGGCCCGGGAGGAGGAGTGAGATGGCCGTGACCCCGCCCCGTCAGCCGCTCGCCGAACCGGCGATCCGGATCGACTCGCATCTCGATGGCGCCCAGGGACGCTCGCTCGCCGATGACGCCCTCGACGGGCTCACCCGGCCCTTCAAGGAGCTCCCCCCCAAGCACTTCTACGACGCCCGCGGAGCGGAGCTGTTCGACCGCATCTGCGAGCTGCCCGAGTACTACCCGACGCGCGCCGAGCGAACGATCCTCGAGCAGTCCGCCGGCGGAGATCGCGCAGCCTGACCGGCGCCGTCGAGCTGGTCGAGCTGGGCTCCGGGACGGCGGCCAAGACCCGGGTCCTGCTCGACGCACTGGCCGAGGCCGGGACGCTCGTCCGCTACGTGCCCGTCGACGTCACCGAGAGCATGGTCCGCGAATGCGCCGTCGCCCTGACGGGCGAGTACCCGGGCCTGCAGGTCCACGGCGTGATCGGGGACTTCGAGCGCCACCTCGACGAGATCCCCGAGGCTCAGGGGCCGAGGATCGTCGCCTTCCTGGGCGGCACGATCGGCAACTTCCCTCCCGGGCAGCAGGCGACGCTTCCTGCGCCAGATCGCCGGTCTCCTGGGCCCCGAGGATCACCTTCTGATGGGGACCGACCTGGTCAAGGACCCGACGCGTCCTCGAGGCCGCCTATGACGACTCGGCCGGTGTCACGGCGGAGTTCAACCGCAACGTCCTGAGGGTCCTCAACCGCGAGCTCGACGCCGACTTCGACCCGGAGGACTTCGACCACGTCGCATCTGTTCGACCGCAAACACGAGTGGATCGAGATGCGACTCCGGGCGCGACGCGCGCACTCGACCCACGTACGCGGACTCGACCTCCATGTGCATTTCGACGAGGGCGAGGAACTGCGGACCGAGATCAGCGCCAAGTTCACGCCCGAGCGCCTCGAAGGGGACCTCGCCGCCGCCGGCCTCGAGCTCGCCAGCTGGATGACCGACCCCGAGGGACTCTTCGCCCTGACGCTCTCGCGCAGAGCCGCCCTGTAGGCTCCCGCAAGTGCAGATCGAGGGCGCCGCAGCGATCGTCGTGGGAGGAGCCTCCGGCCTCGGTGAGGCGACCGTTCGCGCGCTCGCCGACCGCGGCGCCCATGTCACGATCGCCGACGTCAACGCCGAGAAGGGCCAGGCCCTCGCCCGCGAGCTGGGCCTCGAGTTCGTCGCCTGCGACGTCCGTGAGGAGAGCCAGGTCGAGGAGGCCGTCGGCCGTGGCGCCTCCGCGCCCGGCGGGCTGCGGATCGCCGTCTGCTGCGCCGGCACCGGATGGGCCCAGAAGGTCGCCGGCTCCAAGGGCCCCCACCCCCTGCTGCCCTTCGAGACGATCATCTCGATCAACCTGATCGGCACCTTCAACGTCCTCCGCCACGCCGCCACGGCGATGATCGCAACCGAGCCCCTCGAGGACGGCGAGCGCGGCGTCTGCGTCAACACCGCCTCGATCGCCGCCTTCGATGGGCAGATCGGGCAGATCGCCTACTCGGCCTCAAAGGGCGGGGTCGTGGGGATGACCCTGCCCGCCGCCCGGGACCTGGCCCAGTACGGGATCCGGGTCAACACGATCGCCCCGGGGCTGTTCGACACTCCTCTGCTGGCCGCCCTCCCCGAGGAGGCCCGCCAGAAGCTCGGCGCCGGAGTCCCCTATCCCGCCGCGCCTGGGAAGGCCCTCGGAGTATGGCCAGCTCGTCTGCCAGATCGCCGAGAACCGGATGCTCAACGGCGAGACGATCCGTCTCGACGGCGCCCTGCGGATGCCGCCCCGCTGAGCGCGCCGGGGATGCTCTACTCTGCCGCCTCGTAGCCCCAGAAGCCGGCGAGATCGCGCCCGAGGTACTCGCCGAACGCCAGGACCTCGCCTCTGAACCGCTGCCGCAGTTCCCTGACCAGGCGCTCGTCCGCCGGCGGCGGCGAATTGTCGACCACGGTACGGCGGATCGCCCGCAGCGCACGATGGCGCAGGGGCGCCGGCGTGACCGCCTTCACCGCCGAGCCGACGGCTCGTGCCGCCGGGCGGCGCCCGACCGTGACCGAGTGCAGCAGCCCCTCGGCCCGGCGCGAGCGCACGAGGACCGTCGGGTTCGCTTCGCTCTGCTGGATCTCGACTGAGTCCTCGACATCGAGGAAACGCAGTACTTGACGTACGACGGCATCGTTGTCCGCGCGGAAGTCCTCATAGATCAGGGCCAGCACGCGGTCGGTGCCGAAACATTCGTGATAGGAACGAAGCTGCTCGGTGTAGCCGATCTGGCGCGTGTAGAGCAGCGCGTCCGTCCACAGGACGCCCGCCTGAGGGACTCTGCCCCTGACCCTCCCCGGCTCCAGTGCCAAGGCCCTCGCGAGGTCGCGCTCGGTCTCGATTCCCGCCTGCAGCAGCTGGAGGTGCAGCGACCTGACGAAGCTCGCCGCTCGCGGAAGAATGCGACGATGCGTGCATCCGGGCGCATCGCGGCAATCCGGCGTGCCGTCTCGGGCGTCCTCAGGTAGGCCGTGGAGATCTCGCCCACCCGCTGTCCTTTGAGCGCCGGCTCGAACAGCGAGAGATAGGCGTCGAGTGTCCGTGGGTGTGGCGCCGGTGCCCCCGCCGGGGGCGGCTCGCGATCGCCCGCCCCACGCGCGAGGAACTGCGTCTCGAGCAGGGACGGCAGGAAGATCTGCGGGTGCCCACCGAGCATCGCATGCAGCGCCGTCGTACCGCACTTGGCGTGACCGACGACGAAGAAGTCCGGCACGGTCCTGCCCGATCCGAGCGCACCCCTCAGCTCCTCGAGCAGCTCCGACTCGGCCCCGTCGGCGATCACGCCGACTCCCGTCCCTGTGCGTCGTCGTGCGCGACGGAGCGTGCCTCGCTCGCCTGTGCCGCCTGAGCGCCCGCCGCCTTGCGTACCGGCGAGCGACTTTCTCGCGAAACCCCAGCGGCGGCGGCCAGCTGCGGGGCCGCTCACGGGCGTTGAGGCGGGCCGCGAGCCCCTCCGGGTCGGGGTGCTCACCGTGGATCACCCTGACCCGGTCCACGACGGTCGCCGGATAGCCGAGACGGAAGTTGTACTCCGGCGTCAGCACGAACAGGCTCACCTCGTGCTCCCAGGCACAACGCCGGAACGCCGGCTGGTCGGCCCGGCGGCTGCGGCTCGCTTTTCCGGCACCCGGGAAGGGCTCCTCATGCAGCCAACGCTCATATGTGTCCTGCCAGTCGGCCATGAAGGCGCTCATCCGCTCGCTGGCCCGCCAGGCCAGGACGCCCGTATTGAACTCGTGGAAAGCCCTTGGCACAGCGGGATCCTCAAGCCCCCTGTATGCCGGCGCGAAGGCCACCGCCATGTCGTAGCGGTCGAGCAGCCGCAGGACATGAGCGATCTCATCGACGACGTAGGTGTCGCTGTCGAGGTAGAGCGTCCTCTCGAACGGCGAACGGCGCATGTTGGCGATCTTGTCCACGTAGGGATTCCCACTGGGTTCGAAGCGCGCGACCGAGAGCCCCTCGGCGGGATCGACCTCACCCGCCGAGAACAGCAGGTGGGGAAGCGCGTTGTGGCGCAGCGAGGAGCGCAACGAGCGGATCGCCTCGGCGACATAGAAATCGCCGGTGCTGGAGTAGATCACGCCTTCGGGAGCGGGAACGGGAACGGGAGGGACCACCGCGCCGCCTCAGGCGTCCTCTTCCATCAGTGCGTCCTCGGCGTCGCCGTCACCATCCAGCGCGTCGCGCAGCCGCACCTGGCTCGGAACGGCCGTCACGGTCGCCCCCGCGGGCACGTCGCCGGTGACAACCGCACCGGCACCGATCCGCGCGCCCCGGCCGATCCGCAGAGTCCCGTCGCGGGGGCTGATAACGATGGCGCCCGCGCCGAGGCTGACGTCGTCCTCGATGATGATCTTGCCGTGCTCCGATCGCCAGGCCGAGCGGGAGCGAACAGCGATCGTCACGTTGTGCCAGATTTTCACGCGGCTGCCGATCACGACGTTGCTGTGAATCATCGTCCCAAAGCCATGATGGCCGAGCCCGATGTCGGGGCTGACCTCAGCCCCGGGTGCCAGCGAGTTGTGGAACAGCACCGAGTTGAGCGTCTTGACGAACATCGCGAGGCGCCGGTGCCCGCGCCGGCGCAGCGCGATCGACAGGAGCCAAAGGCGTTCCGGACTCAGGACTCCTCCCCCCGGGCCATGACTTCCTCCCTGCTCATCACCCGCGGCGGCGCCCCGACGACCATCGCGCCCGCCGGAACATCACGGGTGATCACCGTCCCGGCACCGATGCGCGCTCCACGCCCGATCCGCAGCGTGTTCCCCCGCGGGGCGATCACGACCGCATTGGCACCGATCTTGACGTTGTCCTCAACGACGATTCGCGCCCTCGAGGCGTCGTCCGCATCGCGAGCCCGTCCCCGGTATTCGCTCCCGTCCCTGTCGAGCCTCCCCGCCGCAAGGGTGACGTTGTGCCAGATCGTCACATGACTTCCGATTTCGACGTTCCGGTTGATCACGATTCCGATGCTGTTGTGGCCAAGGTGGATGTCGGGACTGACGGAAGCCCCCGGCGCAAGCGAATTGTTGTAGAGCAGGCCATTCAGCTGCTTGAGCGCAAAGGCCAGGATCCAGTGCCCGCGCCGGCTCAGGCTGATCGATGACAGCCACAGCCGTTCCGGGCTGAGAATCCATACGCGCCGCAGCGCGCCCTTGAGGGATTGCAGCGTTGAGTGGTTCATATCTGCAGTCCTCGCCCGGGTTTCTGCCGGCTGAGGGCCTGGTCTGCCTCCGCCGTCGGCGCTCAGGAAGAACGCTCGACCAGCATCGCCATGCCCATGCCACCGGCGACGCACATCGACTCGATTCCATAGGTGCCATCCAGCGTTTCGAGGCCGTTGATCAGCGTCGTCATGATCCTCGCACCGGTCATGCCGAAGGGATGACCCAGCGCGATGGCGCCTCCGAACGGATTGAGCTTGTCGTCATCGATCCCCAGGTCTTCCTTGCACGGGACGATCTGCGCCGCGAACGCCTCGTTGATCTCGACCACGTCGATGTCGGCCATCGTCATCCCTGTGATCTTCAGCAGCTGCTCGATCGCCGGGATCGGGCCGAGTCCCATGATCTCGGGGCGGATCGCCACCACCGTGGAGGCGACGATCCGGACTTTCGGTTTCAGACCGAGCTCCTCGGCTCGCTCGGGAGTCGTGATCAGCAGTGCTGCGGCGCCGTCGTTGAGCGGGCAGGCGTTGCCCGCCGTGACGGTGCCGTCGGCCTTGAACGCCGGCTTCAGCGCCGCCAGCTTCTCGACGGTCGTGCCCGGCCGCGGCCCGTCGTCCTTCGTGACGACCTGCTCGGGGATCTCGAGCTTGTTGCCCTCGCGATCCGTGTCGGTGTGCGCCGGAGCCGTGACCGGGACGATCTCCTTGTCGAAGTGACCGGACTCCTGCGCGGCGACCGCACGAGCCTGCGAGAGCGCCGCCCACTCGTCCTGGGCCTCACGGGAGACCTTGCAACGCTCAGCCACGTTCTCCGCGGTCATTCCCATCGGGATGTAGACGTTGTAGAGCGAGTTCTCGGAGCCGTCGAGCTTGGGGTGGAACTCGAAGTCGGCGCCTTTGCCGGCTCGCGAGACGGCCTCGACACCGGCCGCCACATAGGTGTCGCCCTCGCCGGCCTTGATCGCGTGGAAGGCCATTCTGGTCGTCTGCAGCGAGGAGGCACAGAAGCGGTTGACGGTGGTGCCGGGGACGTGGTGGTCGAGCCCCGCCAGCAGCGCGGCGTTGCGGCCGATGTTGTAGCCGGACTCGCCCTCGGCGAAGCCGCAGCCCATCATCACGTCGACGACCGACCCTCCGCTCTCCAGCGACGGGTTGCGCTCGAGCAGAGCCTTCAGGGGTACCGCCGCCAGATCGTCGGCGCGGACGGATTTCAGGGAGCCCTTGACAGCCCTGCCGATGGGCGTGCGGACGGCGTCGACGATCACAGCTTCAGGCATGCGCGGGTCTCTCTCCTTGAGTCGTTTTGGGGCCAGCGGCCGCTCAGTCTATGCGGTCATAGCCCCACTCGGCCACCAGATCGCGACCGAGGTAATCGCTGAGCGCCACCACCTCTCCCTTGAAGCGGCCGCGCAATTCCGCCATCAACTCCCCGTCCGGCGGAGCCGGGGGCTTGTAGACGAGGCTTCGCCACCTCGCCCTGAAGGCCTCCCCGCGCAGCGGCGCCGGCGTCAGCCTGTTGACGGTGCGGCCCATCGCACCCGCCCCCGCAGGGTCGTAGCGTGCCATCCGCGCACGGTCTGCGATCACCCGCAGCGAATGGAGCCGCACCGCCTTCAGCGGCTTCGTCTCGGCGGCGGGCACCGGAACCGTCTCGTCGACGTCGAGGAAGCGCAGCACCCGCCGGACCGTCTCGTCGTTGTCGGCTCGGAAGTCGTCATAGATCAGGATCAGCATCCGCTCCCCCCCGAACGCCGCCCGGTAGCGCTCGAGCTGCTCGACGTAGCGAACATGACCGGAGTACATGAGCGGCTCGGGGTTGATGCAGTTCTTGGGGATGCGCCGTCCCTCGCGCCGCTCCGCCTCGAGCGCGAGCGCCTTGCCGAAATCCCGCTCCTTCTCGATGTCGCGGTGCACCATCTGAAGATGAAAGGAGCGCAGGAACGCGGCCGGCTCGCGCAGGATCACGATGATGCGAGCGTCGGGCTGGAGTTCGGCGATCGCCTGCGCAGCCGTCGTGGAGCGGATGTACTGCGGCGAGGCGTCGCCCACGAGCTGCTCGGGCGAGGCGTCCGCGAACAGCGAGAGATAGCCCTTCAGAGTGCTCAGCTCGCGGTCCTGGCGGAGCAGCTCACGCGTGAAATAGCGGGGCTCCTTGACGTCCGACATGAAGAGCTGGGGGTGCTCGTTGAGCATCAGATACAGCGCTGTCGTGCCGCACTTCTGATGCCCCGCGATGAAGAAGTCGGGCAATCGCATGCGGGTGCCCTGCACATCTGTGGTGCGCGGAGACTGCGCAACGGGCTCAGAGGAGGTCATCGTAGCCCCACTCCGATACGAGGTCCCGATCGAGGTACTCGCTGATCGCCTGGACCTCCGGGAGGAAGCGTGCGCGCAGCTCGCGCATGAACGACTCGTCCGGCGGCTCGGGCGGCTTGTAGACGAGCCGCCGCCACCTGGCTCGGAATCCGGCCGCCTGAAACGAGGCGGGTGTCATCGTGGCGACGGTGCGGCCGAACCGCGACGCGGTTGCGGGGTTGCGGCGTGCGTCCCGCGCGGAGTCCGCGACATGCTTCAGCAGCGGCGAGCGCACAGCGTTCAGTGACTTTGTCCGAACCGCCTCGATCGCGACCGTGTCATCGACTCCCAGGAAACGCAGGACGCGGCGCACCGTCGCCTCGTTCTCGTTCAGGAAGTCGTCGTAGATGAGGACCAGGATCTGCTCGCGGGAAAACGCCTCGCGGTAGCGCTCGAGCTGCTCGACATAGCGCACGTGGTCGGAGTAGAAGAGGGTCTGCGGGGCGTGTCGCCCATGCGTGATCTGCCGGCCCGCGCGCCGTTCCGGCTCGAGCGCGAGCGCCCGGCGGAAGTCGCGCTCGGTCTCGACCCGGTTGCGGACCCACTGCAGGTGGAACGAGCGCAGGAAGCTCGCCGGCTCGCGCAGAATTGCCACGAACTGCGCCTCGGGCGCCACCTTCGCGATCCGCCCGGCGGCCTCATGGGAGCGGAGGTACTGGGGCGAGGCCTCCCCCGCCCGCTGATCGGGGCCGGCCTCCGCGAACAGGGCCAGATACTCCCCGAGCTCGCGAGGGCGCCCCCTGTCATGGGCCTCGGGGTTGCGCAGAGCTCCTCGGAGCTCTGGAACGAAGAACTTCTGCTCCTTCACCTCGGGCAGAAAGATCTGCGGATGGGACTTGAGCATCAGGTCCAGCGCGGTGGTGCCGCACTTCTCGTGCCCCACGATGAAGAAGTCCGGTACCCGCCCAGCGAGTTCGCCGGTGGCGGGACGCAACCGCTCCGCGGGGTGCTCAGGCCTCGCCATAGCCCCACTCGCTTACGAGATCACGTCCGAGATGGTCACTCAGCTGCTTCACCTCGCCCTTGAAGCGCCCCCGCAGTTCGCGCATCAGGCGCTCATCGGGCGGATCTGCGGCCCTGAACACAAGCCGTCGCCATGTCGCATCGCTGAGGACCCTGCGGCGGACCGGCGCCGTCGCGATCCCGACCCGATACAGCAGCGGCGAGCGCACAGCGGGGAGGGTGGGCGTTCGGACCGGCTCGATCGGCAAGGAGTCGTCGAGCTCCAGAAAGCGCAGGACCCGGCGCATCGTCCCGTCGTTGTCGGTGCGCAGATCGTCATAGATCAAGACCAGGATCCGCTCGCGCGGAAATGCGGCCTCGAAGCGTCGAAGCTGCTCCACGTAGCGGACGTGCTCGGAGTAGAGCAGGGCCTGCGGAGCCTGCGAGAACATGGGGCATCCGCCGCCCCTCACGGCGCGCTGGCTCGAGTGCCAGGGCCTTGGCGAAATCGGTCTCGACCTCGACGTTGTTGTGGATCGCCTGCAGGTGGAAGGAGCGCAGGAAGCTCGCCGGCTCGCGGAGGACCGCGATGATGCGCGCCGCCGGTGCCACCTCCGCGATCCGAGCCGCAGCCTCCTGTGAGCGCAGATACTGGGGCGAGGCCTCACCCACCAGCTGATCGGGACGGGCGTCGGCGAACAGTGCCGCATACTCCTCAAGCGTCGTCGGCAGCGTGCCGGGACCGAAGCGGCGAAATCGCGACCGCAGCTCCTGTGCGAAGAAGCGCGGCTCCTTCAGCGTCATGTGAACCTGAGGATGGCGCCGGAGCATCTGATGCATCGCGGTCGTGCCGCACTTGGGATGCCCCACGATGAAGAAGTCGGGAAGCCGTGCAGCCACAGCCAGGCCCGCCGCAGCCCCGGGCGCTGGAGCAGCTTCGCGGCCCGGGTTTGCAGGACGGCCCCCATGGAGCATCAGTGGCCTGGACACCGTCATCGCACAGGGAAGGTATCGGCCTCGACGCTACAGGTCCAGACGCGACACGCCCAGCTCATCGAAGCCGACGTGGTGGGCGAGCTCGTGGCGGACGGTCCTGGTGACCTGGTCGCGGAGCATGTCGCCGTCGTGGCCGAAGTCGCGGCGCAGGGTGTCCCTGAAGATCACGATCCTGTCGTGGGTGTTGTCACGCGTCGCACCGTCGCCCTGGTAGAGCCCGTAGGCGCCCGGCGCGCCGCCCTCCGTCGGAGATCACCACGGCCACGTGGGAGAGTGCGTTGCGCAGCAGGTCGGGGAGGTCGTCCAGCGCGTCCCTGACCAGCTCCTCGAAGTCCTCGTCGTCCAGCGGGTCGAGGTCCATGAAGTCGCTCTCTCCGGGATCTACGATCAGACCTTCGCGGGCGAGCCGCTCGGACTGGCGGACGATCTCATCGAAGTCGGTCTCGGACTCGGGGTCGCGCCAATCCGCCAGGCGGACCGCAACGAACGCCACGCCGCCCATCAAAGCGGCCGCGACGATCACGCCGAGCGCGATGTCCTCGAGCGCCCGGACGACGCCGATCGAGCTGAATCCCTGCCCGACGACAAGCACGATCAGGCCGAGCGACAGGGCCAGCAGAGCGGCGACCCCGCTCGGCGCAGAGGACTTGCGCCGTCCGCCGAGCGACGCATCTCTAGATTCCCCACCGACTGGCTCGTAGCGACACATGGGAATCATGACAAAGCGCGCCCGCTGGACGCGTAAGAATCGGTCGCGCCCGGCGCGGCTCAGCGAAGGGTGCGGGCGATCACGAGACGCTGGATCTCGTTCGTGCCCTCGTAGATCTGGGTGATCTTGGCGTCGCGCATCATCCGCTCGACGGGATACTCCTTGACGTAGCCGTAGCCGCCCAGCACCTGGATCGCCTCGATCGTGACGGCCATCGCCGTGTCGGAGCAGAAGACCTTCGCCATCGAGGAGTACTTGGCGCGCTGCGGGTGACCCTGATCGGCCATCGCACAGGCCTTGTACAGAAGCTCGCGCGCCGCGGCCGTCTGCATTTCCATGTCCGCCAGCTTGAACTGAATCGCCTGGAAATCCATGATCGGCTTGCCGAACTGCTGCCGCTCCTTCGCGTAGCCGACCGCATAGTCGGTCGCGCCCTGCGCGATCCCGACGGCCTGCGCGGCGGCACCCAGGCGGGTCCGCTCGAGCGTCCCGAGCGCAACCGAGAGACCCTTGCCGACCTCGCCGATCACGTTTGAGCTGGGCACCCTGACGTCCTCGAAGATCGGCTGGCCGGTCGGCGAGGCGCGAATCCCGAGCTTGTGCTCGAGCTTGCCCACGCTGAAGCCGGGGCGGTCCGCCTCGACGACGAACGCCGTCATGCGCCGGTTCTCACGGTCGGTGACCGCGAAGACGATGTAGAAGTCGGCGACGCCCAGGTTCGTGATCCAGTTCTTGGTGCCGTTGATCACCCACTCCTCGCCGTCCAGCACGGCCGTCGTCTTCATCCCCGCGGGGTCCGAGCCTGCCTCCGGCTCCGACAGGGCGAAGGCGGGCGACTGCTCACCGGTCGCGCAGCCCGGCAGAAATCGCTGCTTGAGCTCGTCGCTGCCGAAAAGCTGAATCGGGAGCGTCCCGAGCTCCTGGACCATCAGGATCAGGGCACAGGATGCGTCGACCTTGGCGATCTCCTCGACGGCCATGTTGAGCATCAGCGTGCCGGTGCCCGTGCCGCCGTACTCCACCGGGAAGGGGAGTCCCAGAATGTCCTGCTCGGAGAGCAGCTTGCGGACATCCCAGGGGTATTCGGCCTGCTCGTCGATCTCGGCCGAACGAGGCATGATCTTCTCGCGGGCGATCTGGCCGATCGTCGCGCAGAAGTCCAGGTTCTCCTGGGGGATCGTGTAGATGTCCGAGACGGCCTCCACGGCCCGGATCCTAGTGATCGGCGAGGGCGCCCGCGCCTACCTCGTTTGACCGCAGGGAAGGCGGGTAACCATTGACTGTGACCTTCGGTACATCCATATTCCTCTTCGCCGTGGGGGCCATCCTGCGCTACGCGGTGACCGCAACGGTCTCGGGTATCGACATCGCCACCGTGGGTCTGATCCTGATGGTCGCCGGCGCTGTCGGCTTCGTGGTCTCGCTGCTCTACATGCTCGCCGCAGCGCCTCGCCGCAGGGCTGTGCGCGAAAGGGTCGTCGAGCGAGACCCTCCCCCCGGCTACTGACCCGACAGGGCCGATCGGTGGACCGAGCCGGCGATAGGCTTGGCGCATGGGTGACCGCAGCGATGATCCGGAGATCGACCCGGAGGAGTTGACGAGTTGGCTGGCCGAGGAGGAGCCGCCGCAGCTGATCGACGTCCGCGAGCCCTACGAGCGCGAGGCCGGCTACATCGACGGCTCACGTCATATCGGCCTGGTCGAGCTCACGGGAGCCGCCGAGAGCATCGACCGTGATCGCCCGGTCGTCTTCTACTGTCGTGTCGGCGCCCGGTCCGCTATGGCCATGCAGGCCTTCCGCGCCTCCGGCTACGAGGCATACTCACTGCGCGGGGGCCTGGTGCGCTGGGCCAACGAGGACCGTCCGCTCTCGCCCGAGGGCGGGACGGTGGCCAACCACTAACAAGGAGATCTGTCAATGGAGGCTTCGAGCGACTTCCCGAACGTGACACAGGGCGACGGCTACGCGGTCGCCAGCCTCTCCGACCTCGGCGACGGCCCCGGGTTTCTGAAGGTCCGCAAGGGCCTCGGCGTCACCGCATTCGGGGTCAACGCGATCGTCCTGCCGGCCGGCGTGGAGACGGGCTTTCACTTTCACGACGAGCAGGAGGAGCTCTACTTCGTTCACCGCGGGACGATCGACATCGAGTTCGGCGACGGGTCGGTTCATCGCCTCGGCGAGGGGGGCATGGCGCGCGTGGACGCCGCGACTCCCCGCAAGATCAGAAACGCCGGCGATGTCGAGGCTGTGTACCTCTGCGCCGGCGGCAAGGACGGCTACGTGGGGCGTGACGGGCGCCTTCCCGAGGGCGAGGAGGAGCGCGTGCGGGCGCTGCACGGCCTCTCCTCCGATCAGCCGGGCTGAGCCGGTGGCGGCCTCCTCGTGAGCGGCCCCCCTCCGGGTGAGGAGAGACTGCTGCGGGTCACCTCCCGCCTGGCGATTCCCCTGGCCGAGATCAAGCTCCGCACCAGCCGCTCCTCGGGGCCGGGAGGCCAGCATGCCAACGTCACAGCCTCACGGGTCGAAGCCGTTTTCGACGTCGAGTCCTCGCCATCGCTCAGCGCGAGTCAGCGCGAGCGCCTCCTTGGGCGTGCCGGGAGCCGCGTGGTGGCCGTCGCGCAGGATGAGCGCTCGCAGGCCCGCAACCGGGAGCTCGCGCTCACCCGACTCTCCGAACGCCTCGGTGAGGCGCTGAAGGTTCCCCGCAGCCGCCTCCCCACCCGTCCGACCAGCGCCTCCCGCGAGCGACGCCTGACGGCGAAGCGCCAGGCCTCGAGGCGCAAGCAGGAGCGTCGCCCGCCGGCCGACGGCGACTAGTTCAGCAGCTCGCGCACATAGCGCTGGTGCAGTCGTCCAATCGACGTCAGCTCAGGATGAAAGCCGATCGCTTTCCACAGCAGGCCGGAGGCCGGAGCCCAGGCGACGATCAGGTAGGCCCCCAACACGAGTGCCGTCGTCCGCAGCCGTCGCGAATTCGCCAGGGCCGCCATCGGCAGCACCCACAGGATGTACCAGGGCAATACCCAGCTGAGCGTCACCAGCAGAGCCACGCCGGCCCAGCCCGAGGCGGCGATGGTTCTGTCGGCAGCCTCCTCGAGGGCCGCCGCGGGCCGTCCCGGGCGTGATCCTCGCCAGGCCCACCAGCAGCAGCCGAGCACCGAGGCGCCCAGCACGACCGTGAGTAGGTGGTGGAGCGTTTCGGTCTCGCCGCCCGCCCCGATCGCCAGCCCGATCAGGTTGGGGACACTCTCGCTCGTCACCAGCCGGCTCTGCGTGCTCAGGTCCGGGATGTGCAGGCCGAAGGCCGAGAGGCTCAGCGCGGCCACGACGATGCAGGCGAGGATCATCCCGAGCAGCACCTGCACGAGCCCCCGGCGCTCGCGCAGCAGGCCGGCCAGCACCACCGGGATCAGGACTCCGGCCGAGGCCTTGATGCCGACCGCCACGATGAATGAGGCGCCGGCGCCGATCAGCAGCGCGGAGGGCGGCAGCAGCAGATGGCGCACTCCCCCCTGCACAGTCCCGCTCTGTCCCCGCCGTCGCGAGCGCGCCAGCAGCAGCAGGTAGAAGCCCAGCATGATGCAGAAGACCATCAGGAAGTCGTTGTGGTCCCCGCCAAGGCCCCAGACGAGGACGATCGGGTTGAGCCCGACCAGGGCGATCGCCGCCACCGGGTCGCGGCCCAGCAGCCGCGCGCAACGCCAGACCAAGACGAGTGTCCCGAGGCTCGCCAGGGCCAGGACCACCTTGAGCGCCCAGAAGGACCCTGCAACGCCCAATGGGACGACGGCGAAGGTGATCATCGTGAACAGCGGCCCGTAGGGGCTCAGGAGCTGGTGCCAGTTGCTCAGGGCGTAGCTGGGATCGTCGTGGGGCTCGAGGATCGGGATCGACGTGTAGGGGTTTAGGTGGTGAACCGCCTCCATGCGGCCGTAGTTGATGTAGTTGAAGAGGTCTGTCAGGGCCAGCGGCGGCGAGAGTATGAAGACGGCGTGGACCGCCAGGATGCCTCCGATGATCCAGATCGCCGGAACGCGGCCCGTGGAGCGAAGGACGAACAGGTAGGCGATGTACATCACCACCAGCGCTCCCGTGAAGAGGTACTTCAGCGTTGTGCCACTCCCCGTCAGCCCGGGCCAGAGACCACCCAGCGGACCCGCCATCCAGTGCGGGTAGAAGTTGCTGTGCGTCGTCGGCGAGAGGATGCTCGGCCGGTTGGCCGCCAGCACCACGATGAACAGGCTCAGGGCGACGATGGCGCACAGTGCGATGGCGCCTGTCAGGCGGCCCGGCAGCGCGGGAGCGCCGTCGCGCAGGCCACCGAGACGGATCCGCCACGCCGCGCGGCCCCCGTCGTTGGAGCGGCCCTCGCGTAGGGGAGCCGTTGTTGCCTCGCCAGCCATCCTGAGCGTTGGCAGGATATCCCCCCGCCAACGCAGAGGGCCCGCCGAGGCGGGCCCTGAAGACTGCGTTCGCTCGGTCGAGCTCAGATGGTGCTGACGTTTACGGCCTTCGGACCCTTGTCGCCCTGCTCCGGGTCGTAGGAGACCTTGGCGCCCTCCTGCAGAGAGCGGTAGCCCTCACCGTTGATACCGGTGTGGTGGACGAACAGATCCTTGTCGCCGTCATCGGGAGTGATGAAGCCGAACCCCTTGTCGTCGCTGAACCACTTGACTGTGCCAGTAGGCATTGCGTGAACTCCTCCACGGTATGTGCGGGCTGCTACGCGGAGGATGCTTCTTGAAGCTTCGACCTGCGAGCGCTTGCACTACTTTCGCCGGTCTAGACGCCGGCCATTCCGGACGACCGTAGCACGTCAGAACGATCACGTGTTGTTGGAATGTTGCGTCGCGCGGAGGCTGCTCGCGGGTAGGCTCGGAGCATGGCCGATTACACACCATCGCGAGGCGGTGGCGCACCCGAGTCCGGACCCTCCCTGCGACGGCTCCTGGCGGGCGCCGAGACCCCGACGGTGGAGCATCTCGTCGAGAGCTTCGGGCTCTGGAGTCGCCCGGAGCTACCCGCCGAGCGGCCCCGGCTCCTGCTCAACATGATCAGCACCGTCGATGGCCGTGCCACGCTCGCGGGGCGCTCCGGCTCGCTCGGCGGCGCCGCCGATCGAGCCCTGTTTCACGCCTTGCGGGCACCCGTCGACGGGATCCTGGTCGGCGCGGCGACGGTGCGCAAGGAGAACTACGGGAGAATCATCCCCGATCCGGCGGTACGTGCCCTGCGCGTCCAGCGAGGGCTCACCGAGGAGCCGCTGGCCTGCATCGTCTCGGGGCGCATGACGATCGACGGAGAGCTCCCTCTGCTGCGAGAGCCCGGCGCACGCGTGGCGATCCTCACCGCCTCGGCCGCCAGCCTCGGCTCCAGCGAGGCGACCGTCGATTACATCCGGGCGGGCGAGGGCCAGTTGGACCTCCGGACCGCCCTTGTCGAGCTCGCCCACCGGTTCACTGTCCAGACGGTGCTCTGCGAGGGTGGCCCCCACCTGGCACGCCAGCTCCTCGGCGCGGGCCTCGTCGACGAACTGTTCCTGTCGATCTCGCCGATGCTCGCCGGCGGTGAGCCGGCGGGAGGAGAGGCGCTCCGGATCCTCGCGGGCACCGAGCTCGAGCCGCCTGCAGGCCTCGAGCTGCTCGACGTCCTGCGGAGTGACTCTTTTCTTTTCCTGCGCTACGGCGTCTCGGCCTGAGACCGCGTCTCGCGCGAGACGACCGAGAGCAGTTCGCTGGCCAGCTGGCGTCCCTGGCTGGCGACTCTCGGCGTTGCGGCGATCCTGACGACGGCCTCATCGCCGTCGAGTTCCTCGAGCGTTATCCGCGGCGCGTCCCGCAGCGGAGTCTGCAGGGAGCGCTCGAGCACCTCCTGCAGGTCCCCAGGCGTCATCCCGGCCCTGAGACGGGCCCTGAGATTGACGGCCTCCGGCTCGCGCAGGGGCATCACAGCAACGCTCAGGACAACGCTGTTGGGCACCATGATCGAGTCCTCGCCCGTGGCGAACGTCGTATGGAGCAGGCCCAGCGAGCTGACGGTGCCCTCGATCTGCCCCGCCAGCGGCCCTCCCTGCAGACGCACCCGCTCACCCACCCTGAACGGCCGAGCGCTGAGCAGGACCGTTCCGGCGATCAGGTTGCCCAGGGTCTGCTGGGCGGCAAGCCCGAAGATGACTGCCGTGAACGCACCACCCAGGGCCAGTGTTTTCGGTTCGATCCCCGCCACGGTCAACGCGACGATCAGGGCGAGTGCGACAGTCGCCAGACGGATCAGGAAGCCGACCGTTCCCGCGGTGGCAGGGTCCAGGCGCCGGAACAGCGCCGGCCCGAGGCCACGTCCGATGTCCCGCGCGATCGTCCAGCCGAGGATCACCAGGATGATCACCGTGATAATCGTCAGCGGCGTTTCGATCGCTTTTTCGAGAACGTACTTGCCCGGAACCTCGTGGCCGTCGACCCTGTGCGCGGGAACGTAGTCGCCGAACAGCTTGGCCCGGTTGTCGTAGATCAGGACGACGCCGATGAACAGGGGCAGCAGGACCAGCACCTCCAGGCGCGCACGCTTGACCACCCGCGGGCTTATCTGGCGCAGCAGCCCGACTTCCTTCCAGGCCTGACTGCGGGTCTCGAACATCTTTGGAGGGGTTCTGGGGATCGGCATCGCCTCACATGATGGCGACAACGGGGCCCTTCCCCGGCGATGCCGTCCGGCGTTGCATTAGCCTTCCCGGGAATGAACTCCAACCTCCGCCCACTTGTCATCCCCGCGGTGATCCTCGGCATCGTGCTGATCGGGGTCAGCATCATCTACTTCGTCGAGCCCGCCCACTCGCTGCCCTCGTTCTTCCCGGGGCACGTCTCATCGGGCGACCCCGAAGCAGGTCACCACCATTCAAAGCACGGCGTCGCCGCCCTGGTCGTCGCGCTTGCGCTGTTCGCCTTCGCCTGGTTTCAGACGGGGCCGAAAAACGCAGCCGCCCCGCAGGCCTGAGCGCTCCCCGCGCCGGCCCCTGGACGACTAGCTGACGAGGAACACAACCGAGGCAATCCCGCCGAGGCCGATGCAGTAGATGCCGAAGGGCGTCAGCCGTTTCGTCTCGAAGTATCGGAGCAGAAACTTGACGGCGAAGAAGGTCGTGACGGCCGCGCAGATCCCGCCGACGAGAGCCGGGCCGCGGACGCCGTTGCCCTCCGAGCCGAGCAGTTCGGGCAGCTTCAGCGCCGCCGCGGCGAAGATCACCGGAGTTGCGAGCAGGAACGAGAAGCGGGCCGCATCCTCGTTTGAAAGGCCGACAAGGAGCCCGCCGCCCATCGAGAAGCCGGAGCGGGAGATCCCCGGGATCAGCGCGGCAACCTGGGACACGCCGACGCCCACCGCCTGGCGCCAGGAGAGTTTGGCGATCCGTGCATCGCCGTCACCGAGACCGTCGCCCTCCTCCGGGGGGCGCTTGCGGAGACGCTCGAAGAGGAGCAGCGCAATCCCGTTGACAATCAGGAAGAACGCCGCGATCTGCGCCGACGCGAACAGTTTGCGCAGCGGGGTCTCGAGCAGGAGGCCGATGATCCCGACCGGGATCGTTGCGGCCACCAGCAGCCACGCGAGCCGGGCATCGACGTCGTCGGAGCGAATCTCGCGGATCGCCAGTGATCGCCAGAGGCCCTTGACGATCCGTACCCAATCCTGAAAGAAGAAGCCGAGCAGCACCACGGCGGTCCCGAGGTGGGTCGCTACGAGGAACGTCAGAAAATACTTGTCGTTCTGGTGGATGTTCCAACCGAACAGCCGCGGCAGAACCACGCCGTGCCCCAGGCTCGAGATCGGGAACGGCTCGGCGATGCCCTGGGTCAGACCAAGGATGACCGCCTGGAAGTAGGTGATCAGGGTGGCCGAGGGGATGATGATCGTCGAATGCACGCCGCGAGAGCTTAGGGGACGACTTCACCGCGAAGTCACACGATCGTTCCCGGTTGATTACGAAATGCCTCTATTTGCAGGCGAATCTGTCAGCATGACTACCGATAACAGGACCCCGCCGGCGCCCCTGCCGGCCAGCAGGACCGACCTGCACTGCCACTCCGCGGCCTCTCAGATCTCAAGGATCGGCGTCCGGCGGATCGCCGTCGCCCTGCACGGGATCGAGCCCGCGACCTTCGAGCGATGCGCCCTGATCCGCGACTGGCTGGACGACCACGGCGTCGACCGTGTGACGCTGCTCGTGATCCCCGCCCGCGACCTGCATCCCGTCGGCGAGCGGGCTCCCGTGATGGTCGACTGGCTGAGCGAGCGGCGCCGGGCCGGCGACTCGATCGCCCAGCACGGCTTCCAACATGACGGCTGTCGAAACCGTCACCGCGAGTTTGCCGGCCTGGACGGGTCCGAGACGCGCCGCGCCGTCCACGCGGGGTGGCGCGTACTGAAGCTCGCGGGTATCCAGCCCGACGGCTTCGTCGCGCCCGCATACGCCTATACAAGCGTTCTACACCGCACGCTCGCCGAGCGATTCCACTGGTGGGCCGGGCTCCTGCGGGTGCACCACCCGCCCGCTCAGGCAGGATCGCCGGCGCGCGGCCCGCTCGCCCCCGCCTGGAGCCTTGCGGGCGACGGCCCGGTCGGCAGGCTGCTCTCGCCGCTCATGCTGCGGGCGAGCGCGATGCTGCCGCTCTCGACCATGCGACTGGATCTCCACCCGGCCGATCTCTCTCGGCCGCGCCACATGATGGCCCTCGAGCGCGTCCTCGAGCGTGCTGATTCCCGCCGCGCAGTCACCTACAGAGAGCTTGCCGCCGGGCCTGACAGCCCTGCCCGGGGTCTGAGCGGTCACAAGGCTCCCGCGGGCCGCCCTCAACCCTTCGCGAGGAAGAGAGCCGGGGAGAGGGGCCTGACGGCGCTCAGCCCGGCATAGCCGAGATGCTTGAGCTTGAAGATGTCCTCGATCGTCCTGAGCAGCGAGTAGTGGTTGTAGGGCTCCGCGGTCGTCTTCGCGGCCGGGACGAAGGGCGAGAGCAACAGTGCGCCGACCACGCCGCCGCCGTGGCCGTGACCTTCCTCGGCGGCCAGGTTCGGGTAGCTGGAGGGCTGCCCGCAGCATGAGCTCGAATCGCCGTATTCGCCACCCGAGGGAGCCTCGTCGGTGGTGATCACGAGCAGGCCCCCGTCCTTGTAGGCCTTCGACGCGGTGATGCGCGGGACGACCGATTCCAGAAACCCGTCGACATCTGCCGGCCCCGCGGCGGCACCCGGCGAGCATGGCGCCGGCGACCCGTCATGGCATCGGCTGGGAACGATGTAGGAGAAGCTCGGGGTCTGCGCGGCGCTCGCGAGGTCCGTCCTCAGCGAGCCCAGACCGACGATCTCCGACGGGCAGCTCGCGCTCGAGACGACCGATTCGAAGTAGGCGAAGGGGTCGCGGAATGTCGCATAGGGACCGGTGGCCGCTGATTCATCGGGAGCTCCGAGCGCGGGATGGGCGCACGGGCCGGCACCGGCGCTTGTCGCAGGTTCGTCGATTCCCTCGACGTAGGCCCGCCAGTTCAGGTGCTTCGCCGAGAGCTGATCGCCGATCGTCTCCGTCGAGGACGGGTAGACGCATCCCGTGCCGAGGATCTGCCCGTCCGCTCCCGAGCCGCCCGGCGTGAGCGGCGCGTAGATCGGACAGTTTTCCGCGGTCTGGGGAGTGGGTCCCTGACCGCTGATGAGGGCTACCCCGTTTGCAAGCTGCTCGTGTGCGACCGCGTCATAGTGGAGCAGCAGCTCCCCTTTCTTCTCCAGCTTGCCCGCCAGGTAGTGGGCTTTGGATTCGGGCCCAAAGATTTCGGCGTAGGGCTCGTTCTCGAGCACGATCAGGAACACGTGCTTGAGCGCGGGGAGCTTCGTGGCCGACTTCGGCGCCGTTTTTTCCGTCGCCGCCTTTTCCTTGGTTGCTTCTTCTCCGCCGCTTTCGCCCGGTTCTTCTTCGCTGGCCGATTGCCCTTCTTCCGCTGTGGCCGTGCCGGCGCCTTCGCTCACCGCAGCTTCGGGGGTGGCTTCGGCTTCAGATTCGGGAGGCGGGGCGGGTTCGCCCGGCGTCGTTTCACCGCCCCCGGCGCCGGACCCCGATGGCACGAGCACCCTGAGGGGGGTGGCGTCCGCGGAAAGTCGCACCCGTCCCGAGCCCGCCGCGCTCCCCAGCAGAGCTCCGAAGCCGAGGAAGACGAGCACCAGGAGCGCCGACAGACGAGGTGTCGGCAGCCTCAGCGGCGAGCCGCCCGCCGCCGGCGCATCGGTGGCCAGCTCCGGCGTCGCGGCTGGAGGCGCAGCCGGGACGCCGGAGCTGGCAACCGCGCGGCGCTGCAGCTCGACGAGGCGTGCGCTGCGAAGGCCGGCTCGCGCGCCGCAGTTGAGGCAGTAGCACTGCCCCGAGTCGAGTCCGCCACCACATGTACTGCAGGTCCGGGGGGGATCGGAGCCCATCGCTCCTACCGGCCGTCTGCGCCGGATTGCTGCTGCGGAGCGAGCAGCGCGTCCATCACGGCCGTCGTCCCGTTGTGCTCCACCACCGCATCGCTGCCGAGGCGCTCCATCAGCGTCGTGCCGCACTGCCAGCAGTAGACGGCACCCCGCGAGTGGGGTGCAGAGCAGTTCGGGCAGTGGCCTGCGACGGCCTCCTCCTCAAGCTTCAGCAGCCGCTCGACCTCTGCCAGTTCGGCGTCGCGCTCCTGCAGGACCGCCGCACGGCGGACCAGCACGTCCAGCCGGAAATGGTCGCGGATCGCCATCTCGTAGGCCAGTCCGCCCAGATCCCAGTGCAGCTCTGTCACCTCTTCGGCGAGCCTGTTGCGCCTGCGCCTGAGCTCGGATTCGCCGGATCCGCCGCCGGCGAGCGACCCGGCCGAGAGGCTGCTCGGTGGCGCTGCGCGAACGGGCGCGGCGGGCGCTCTTCTGCCGTCGTTCAAGATCCCCACCGTCTAGCCCGTTTCGACCACATCGGGGAGGTTCTTCGATTCTTCGGAATAGTTTTTGCCTTTTGCGTGACTCAGTTTTTTGAGCACCGTGGATGGCGCTGCGTGGTTCAGGTTGGTGGGTCCGCTCGAGGATGGTTCGCCCCCTTCTTTGGATCCCGATTCGCCTCCTGATGCGTTGGAGACTTCGACGACCTTGGCTCCTGGGAACTTGGACTTCAACGGGCCAAGCGCCTTCTGTGCCTCAGCGTGCGTGTGGTAGACGCCCGAGTAGATCAGATAGCCCGTCCCGCCGAGGCTCGAATAGTCGGCTTCCCGCAGAGCGCCAACGGCGCCCGCGCCCGTCGACGCGGCTGCCGTCTTCGCCTGGGAGACCGCGGCGACGGTCGTGTCTTCGGGCAGCGTCTGCACCTGGATCGTGAAGCCCTTGGTCCCGGAGGGCCAGTCATCGGTGAAGGATTCTTCGCCGCCTGAGGCTGCGGCACCCGAGCTCCCCGCGCTCGAGCCCACCGTGATCACCTGGGCCGGAGCGGCCTTCGGGCCCGAGCTGCCCGCCCGGCCGATCAGCACACCGACACCCATAGCCAGCAGGAGCACGCCCACGCCCGCGATGACGGTCAACCAGGGATTGCCGCCGTTCGGCTGCCCGGCAGAAGGGACTGCCCCGGCGGGCGGCGAGGGCGGCCTGGCCGGCGTGGGCGCGTCGACTGACGGCGGCCCGCCTCGCAGGAAATCGCTCGTCGCTCCTCGGGGCTCCCCGCACTCCAGGCAGTAGCGCTGATCGGCCGCCAGCAGGGCCCCGCAGTTGGAGCAGGCCTCACCCGCGCCGAGGGACGCGGGGGATGGGCTGAGGATAGGTTCGGTTGACAGAGCGGCTGCCTCGTGGTTCGGGTCCCGGCCGTCGGAATCGCGCCTGGCATGCGACGCCTGCACGGTCCGGCCGCGCCGGACAATCGTCCAGCCCGGAGGCGAGCTTGTCGTGACGATCCTGTGAAGGCCTGCTCGGGCCGAGGGGCCCGTTCAGGCTGCGATCCCGGAGCGGGTGATCGGAACAGGCGTCGTTTGTAGGCTGTGCATCAGGAAGTGGCGCCGGACGGACCGCAACGATCGGCTCCGGGGCGGGTTTGAGGTGCTGGACGGCACTTGCCGCCGAGACGACGCGTGGCAACCGGGACGCCCGGGACGAACAGGACAGGAGAGCCAGGAGCGATGAGGACAGCCAGGGGTAGGAGAATCATCCGGCCGGCGACGGCTCTGGGCCTGGCCCTCACGGTGCTCGGGGGGGCACCGTCGGTTGCGCCCGCGGCGGAACCGACGCCCCGGTTCACCACCAGCGGCGTCGCCCATTCCACTGCCACCTCAGGTGAGCTGGAGGGGAGCATCAACCCGAACGGCATCGTCGCCAGCTACTCCTACATCTTTGAATACGGACCTACGACGGCCTACGGAAAAAGCACCAAACCGGTCGCCGTGCCGCTCCCCAGCCCGCTGAAAACGATCAAGGTCGGCCAGACGGTCACCGGGCTCCTCGCCGGCTACCACTACCGGATCGTCGGTACCTACACAAACGCAGCGGGCGAAGCCAAGGTGGTTCACGGGGCGGACAAGAGCTTCTCCGGTGGCAAGAACAGCAAGTTGCGCTTCCTGATCTCGAGGGAACGCGAAGAACGGGTCTCAGCCGTCTACGGCGGCAGGGCCACGATCACCGGCGTCCTCACCGGCCTCGGCAACGCGGGACATGCGCTGAGCGTTCAGTCGACGCCGTTCCCCTACACCGGTGCGTTCACGACCATAAGCTCGACGATCCTCACGACCCGCTCCGGCGGCTTCGCCTACACCGTGGGGCGCATGACTCAGAACACCGAGTTCCGCTTCGCCACGCTTGATCCGCGGCCGGTTTACAGTCCGACCCTGACAGTCCGCGTCACGCCGAGGATCAAGCTGCATGTGCGGAGGGGCGGCGGGACCGGGCTGTACCGCCTCTACGGCACCGTCAGCCCTGCCCGCAACGGCTCCTCGGTCGTGATTCAGCAGCTTCTGCCCCAGAAGCCCGGTAGCAAGCGCAGCGGCCCGCGGGCCCACGCGGTCCGCAGCGGCATCCTCCGCCGGGGCAAATCCGGGACGTCGCGCTTCAGCGTCGTGGTCGCCCTTTCGGGCACCTTCCGCTACCGCGCCTACGTGTCCCTCCCGAAGGGCGCGCTCGACTCGGGCCACAGCTCGAACGTGCTGATTCGCGCACCCAAGGCGAAGGCGAAGAGCAAGCGCCACAAATAGCCGCGTCCTGCGGCTACAGGATGCCGCGCTCGGACAGCAGCGCCATGACGCGCGCGACCTCCTGCTCGACGGTTTCGCCGGCGCTGCCGAGGATCAGATCGGGGTTCTCGGGCGGCTCGTAGGGTGCGCCCACACCCGTCATGCCCGCGAGCTCGCCGGAGCGCGCCCGCGCGTACAGGCCCTTCGGGTCACGCTGCTCGCAGAGCTCCAGCGGCACGTCCACGAAGACCTCCATGAATTGCAGCTCGTCGGCATCGTGCAGGGCGGCGGCGGCCCGGCGATCAGCGGCGTAGGGGCTCACCAGGCTCACCAGCGCGATCGAGCCGGACTCGGCCAGCAGCCTGGCGACATGCGCCGTGCGCCTGACATTCTCCGTGCGAGCCGTCTCGTCGAAGCCGAGGTCACCGTTCAGCCCGTGGCGCAGGTTGTCGCCGTCGAGCAGGAAGGCCGGGCGTCCCAGCTCGAGCAGCCGCTCCTCGACGCCCGCCGCCACGGTCGACTTGCCCGCTCCGGGCAGCCCAGTGAACCAGAGCGTCGCGCCACCGTGGCCAAGCGCCTCCCAGCGTCGCTCTCGCGTTACCCGCGAGCCCTGCCAGCGCACATTGGGACTGCGATCACCGCTCGGGCGCGCGCCGGGAATCTCCTCGACCTCGGTGTCGAGGATCACCCCCGCGGCAACCGTTTCGTTGGTCGCCTCGTCGATCATGATCAGGCTGCCCGTTTCGCGGTTTCGCCGATACGAGTCGAACACCAGGGGCGAGCTCAGCTCCAGGTGCACGCGCGCAAGATCGTTCAGCTCCAGCGTCGAGACGTCCTCATCGCGCCGCAGACTCTCGACGTCGATCCGGTAGCGCACTTCCACCTTTCCTACCGTGGCGGTTCTCGTCGTGTGCTTGACGAGATACCGACGTGCGGTCTGCAACGGCCGCTCGGACATCCAGCATACGAGCGCCTCGAAGCGGTTGGAGACGGTCGGCTGGTTGTGCGTCCGCACGATCGTCGAGCCCCTCCCGACGTCGATGTCGTCGGCGAGCCGCACAGCGACCGACATCGGCGGGAACGCCTCCTCGACAGGGCCGTCGAACGTGTCGATGGCCGCGATGGTCGAGTGCTGCCCGCCCGGAAGCACGACGACCTCGTCACCCGGACGCATGATCCCGCCGGCAACGCGGCCCGCATAGGCCCGGTAGTCGGCGACGGTGCTCGCCGGCGGGCGAATCACCCACTGGACGGGGAAGCGGACGTCGATGAGGTTGCGGTCAGACGCGATGTGGACGTGCTCGAGGTGGTAGAGCAACGGCGGCCCCTGGTACCACGGCATCGCCTCTGATCGCTCGACCACGTTGTCGCCGAGCAGTGCGGAGATCGGGATGAACGTGACGTCCGGCAACTCCAGGCGGGCGGCGAAGCGGTCGAAGTCCTCGACCACCTCGTCGAAGACCTGCTCCTCGAAGTCGACCAGATCCATCTTGTTGACACAGACCACGACGTGCGGAATGCCCAGCAGCGAGCTGATGAAGGCGTGGCGCTTGGACTGGGCGAGGACGCCCTTGCGGGCGTCCACCAGCACGATCGCCAGGTCAGCCGTCGAGGCGCCCGTGACCATGTTGCGGGTGTACTGCTCGTGGCCGGGGGTGTCGGCGATGATGAAGCGCCTCTGAGCCGTGGCGAAGTAGCGGTAGGCGACGTCGATCGTGATCCCCTGCTCGCGCTCGGCCCGCAGGCCGTCGGTGAGAAGGGACAGGTCCAGGAAATCACGGCCCTTGCGCTCGCTGGCCTGCTCGACGTGGGCGAGTTGATCCGCCAGAACCTGCTTGGAGTCATAGAGCAGCCGCCCGATGAGCGTGCTCTTGCCGTCGTCCACCGACCCCGCCGTGGCGAAGCGCAGCAGGTCGGCGGGACGGTCGGAAAGACGACGGAACAGGTCGGCCGAGCTCTCGCCGTGCATCGTCCCGGCCCCGACCCCGGCTCGGTGCGTCTGCCCCGCGCCGTTCCCCGACGAGCTCCCGGTGCCGGCCATCAGAAGTACCCCTGCCTCTTGCGATCCTCCATGGCGGCCTCGGTGACGCGGTCATCGGCACGTGTCTGCCCGCGCTCGGTGACCTCGGTGGCGGCGATCTCGGCGACCACGTCGGCCAGGCTCCTCGCGTCGGACTCGACCGCGCCGGTGCAGCTCATGTCGCCGACGGTGCGGTAGCGGACGGTCGCGGAGAAGGCCTCCTCCCCCGCCATCAGCTCCATGAACGGGCTGATCGCATAGAGCATCCCGTCGCGCGAGAAGACCTCCCGCTCGTGCGCGAAGTAGATCGACGGCACCTCCAGCTCCTCCTCGGCGATGTACTGCCAGACGTCGAGCTCGGTCCAGTTGGAGATCGGGAAGACGCGGGCATGCTCTCCCCGGTGAATCCGGCCGTTGTAGAGGCTCCAGATCTCGGGCCTCTGTTTCTGCGGCTCCCATTGCCCGAACTCGTCTCGGAAGGAGAGGATCCGCTCCTTGGCCCTGGCACGCTCCTCGTCGCGGCGGGCGCCACCGAATGCCGAGTCGAAGCCGTGCTCGGTGATCGCATCCAGCAGCGTGACCGTCTGCAGCCCGTTGCGCGACGCGCGCGGGCCGTCCTGCTCCACGACCCGCCCGGAGCGGATCGAGTCCTCGACGGAGGCGACGATCAGCCGCTCGCCGAGCTCCGCGACGCGCCGGTCACGGAACTCGATCGCCTCCGGAAAATTGTGGCCCGTGTCGATGTGCATCAGCGGGAACGGGAACGGGGCTGGACGGAAGGCCTTCTCGGCCAGGCGCAGCAGAACGATCGAGTCCTTGCCACCGCTGAAGAGCAGCACGGGCTTCTCGAATTCGGCGACCGTCTCGCGCATCACATGGATCGCCTCGGACTCCAGCGTGCGCAGATGCGTCAGATGGTAGGTGGCGGGCATCCTTGCTGGTCTGGTTGGGGGCGGTGTGCGTGCGGTGATATCGCGCCGCGGAGACTGTGCGGACGCCGTCGAAGGTTATGAGTTTGCCATGCTCAATGCAAGGAGCCACGGCGCCGGGAAGCCGGCACACGCTCGCGCGCCCGCGCGTACACGTCGATCATCGCCGCGACGTGCGCCGGCAGCGAGAACTCGTGCTCGGCCCGCACCCGTCCCGCGCGGCCCATGGCTGCGCGGCGGACGGGGCTCCCGGCCAGCTCGGCGATCGCCTGCGCCCAGAGCGCCGGGTCGCGGGGGGAGACGAGCAGCCCCTCGCGGCCATCTTCAATGATCTCCGCCGGTCCCCCCACGCTCGTGGCGATCACCGGAACTTCCAGTGCCATGCCCTCGATGACCGCCCGCCCGAACGGCTCCTCCCAGGAGGGCAGCAGCAGCACGTCCAGCGAGCCGATCAACGTCGCGATGTCCTCGCGCTCACCGAGCCAGGAGACACGATCGGCGACACCCGACCGGTGCGCCAGCTCGCGCAGGTCCCGCCCGTAGGACGCATTGTCGAAGCGAGTCGCCCGCGCCAGGAACTTTTCCGAGCCGATCAGCAGCAGGTGCGCATCAAGGCCCGCCTCGCGCAGCAGCGCAAGTGCCCGAATCGCGATGTCCTGCCCCTTCCAGGGGCTGAGCTGGGCGACCACACCCAGCAGCAGAGCTCCCTCCCGCACCCCGTCGAGCCCGCGGCGAACCTCCCGGCGATCGATGCCCGCCGGGTCGAATCGGGCCAGGTCGACCCCGTTGTGGACCACCTCCACCGTCGCGCCGGGTGCCACCCGTAGGACCGAGGCGGCGGTGTAGCGCGAGTTCGCCACGACCGTCGTCGCCGTCGCTCCGATCAGCCGCAGCGTCGCATTCGACAGCGCGCCCGGGGGCAGACAGTCACGTACGTGCACGATGCTCGCCCGGCCCGGGGTGCGGGCGAGGCCGAGGATGAGCCCGGCCCGGATCGAGTTGGCGTGCAGCAGCTCGGCATCATGTCGCCGGGCGGCGAGGCTCACCTGCACAGCGGAGAGGGCGAGCTGCCCGATCGTCACGGGCGTGTGAACCGGGTGCGGGCGCAGGCTGCCGGACGTCCCGGCGATCGGGCTCGTGGGGATGCCAATCGCAGCGAGGTCGCGCTCGAGTCGCCCGTGCGGCGTCGCGACGCGCGCCTGCACGCCGGCGGGCAGAGCGCCGAGCAGGTCGAGCAGCGAGCGCTCTCCGCCGCTGACCTCCGCGGTGTGACTGACGTACAACGCCCTCATGGCGTCCGCCGCGATCCGCCGGGGGCACCACGACCCCGGCTAGCGGCGGCGCTGAGCTGCTCGAACAGCAGATCGCCCACGCGCCCGGCGATCAGCGGCCAGGCGTAATCCCGAGCGCGAACCGCGGCTGCCTCACCGATCTCGCGGGCCAGGTCCCTGTCGGACAGCAGACGAACTATCGCGGCGGCCACAGCGGAGGGATCCTCGGGGTCGACGAGCAGCCCGCTTCTGCCGTCGGCGACGGCGTCAAGCGCGCCCCCCACGTTGCCCGCGACCACCGGCGTGCCGTGCGCCGCGGCCTCCATGAAGGCAATCCCGAACCCCTCACCCGCCTGCCCGCCACCGGGCAGCCTGCTCGGCATCGCAAGCAGATGAGCCCGGTCGAGCCACCCGTCGCGCTCCTCGTCCGTCACGGCACCCAGGAAGCGAACGGCATCGGCGACGCCCGCAGATCGGACCTGCCCTTCGATCTCGGCTCGCAGTGAGCCGTCACCGAGGATCACCCACTGGGCCTCGGGGACCTGCTCCCTGATCATTCCGAACGCCCTCACCATCACGTCATGACCCTTGTAGCGGTCCTCCAGGCGCGAGATTGTGAGGATCGTCGGCCGTGCGTCGCGCTCACGGACCGCCCGGGGAGGAAGGTCGACGCCGGGCGGGATCAGGCGGACCGTCGCGGGCCTCGCGCCGGTCGCCGCGATCAGCTCGGCGCAGTAGCTGCTCACCGCGATGACCGCGTCTGCCCGATCTGCTGCGAACCGGGCCAGACGGGGACGAGCGGGGATCTCTTTGGCATGGAAGTACTGAACGAATGGAGCCTTGAAGGCCCGCCTGATCATCACCGCGCTCGGGCTGAGCACCATCTGCAGGCTGAGCGTGACGTGGGGCCGGAAGCGAAACGCCTCGCCCAGCGCCCGGGCGTTCAACAGGACATTCCGTGCGGCGCGAGGGGCGCCCAGCGCTCCGACGCGTCTCACCTCGAGGCCGCTCGCCGCATCGAACGCGGCCGACCCGTCGCAGTCGAGCGCAAGCGTTGAGGTCTCGAATCTGTCGATCCCCGCCGCCAGCCGGTGGGCCATCACCTGGATCCCACCGGGCGCGGGCGGGTAATCCGGGGTGATCAGCAGCAGCCGGGGCCGCGGACCCGCGCCCTGATGGTCTTGGCCGACGTCGGTCATTCGATCGCCCAACATAGTGACGAGTCACCTGACGGCCGGGGAACCTCGGTGCTCTGCCCTGCTTTGCCCGCCGCTCTAAAGGACAGTGTGGTCGCTGCCGATACGCCCGGAGACCACGCGACCCCCACGCGTCCTCGAATTGAAGGGTGAAGACCTGACCGTGCCCAATCTTCGCTGCGCCCGCCAATCCGCGCTGTTGCTCTGTGTCCTCACCGTCGGCGTGGGACTCGCGCCTGCCGGCGCTTCGGCAAGAGCCTTCGGGCGCCAGAGCGCCACACGCAGCGAAGAACGGGCCCTCGCGCACGAAGAAAGACTCCGATCGCGTGAAGAGCGCAGGCAGCAGCGCCAGGTGCTGCGCGAAGAACGCGCCAGGGGCCGCGGCGAATCGAAGGTTCGGGGTGAAGGCCGGGCACGGCCCAACTCGGCGAGTGGCTCGGCGGGATGCACCCTGACGATGGTGCTCGGCGCCCCGCGGATCATCGTCGGCGAAGATGTTCACATCTCGGGCAGGCTCACCTGCCCCGAACCCGAACAGGCGGCGGGTCAGACGGTCACCGCCTACCGCAGTGGCGAGGGCTCGGGACGCTCGGCCGTCGCGACGGCGAGCACCGAACCCGACGGCGGCTACGAACTCACAGTGACCGCACTGCAGGAAAACTCGCTGCTGTCGGTCCGCGCCGGGCTGGCACGCAGCAGCAGGCTCCCGGTCGCAGTCGCCCCCTGGGTGACGATCAGCGACCCTCCGGGGGGCAGCCAGCTGACGAGCCGTCTGGCCGGCGTGCGCCACGCCGGAGCATCGCGGACGGTCTTCAGCGGTACCGTCGATCCCCGCTTCGCCGGCCGTCGCGTCGCCCTCCAGCGCTCATACGACCCGGCCGGGGAACAGTGGCGAACGATCAAGCTGGGGCGCGTCGACGACGAAGGCAACTACACACTCGCCCATTTCTTCAGGACGCCCGGTCAGACCTGGATCCGGGTCGTGGTGCATCCTCCGAGGGGCAATGTGGCGGGTATCTCCGAAGCGCTCTCCTACGACGTCCTCGCCGCTCAGAACCCGAACCTGACGATCGAATCCTCGACGACGCTCGCGGTGTTTGGACAGCCTGTGACGATCAGCGGTGTGGCCGGCGGCCCCTCACAGACAGTCACCCTGCTGCGCACGAGCCGTGGCGGCGCCCCGCAGACCGTGGCCGAAACGACCACCGACGAATCGGGTCACTACAGCTTCTCGCTGGTGCCACAGCAGACGGGCTACTACGAGGCGCGCGACGCCACGACGAGCTCGATTGCCCTGCCGGTGCATGTCGGCTTCCAGCTGACACTGACCGCCCCCACAGCGGTGCCACCCGCGGCGACGCCCACCGCCGTGGCCGGTCAGCCGGTGACGATCGAGGGGACAATCGCACCGGCGACGGCCGGCGAGCGCGTTCTCCTCGAGGCCCAATCCCGGTCGGGCCTGCACTTCCATGCGATCGCCTCCGGCACGGTCGAAGAATCGAGCTTCTCGATCGTTCACGCCTTCCCGGTGCCCCGAGGCTACAGACTGCGCATCAGGGCGCTCGCGCGCGACGGCGTCGAGGCGACCGCCGGCGCGCCGTTCAGCCTGCAGGTTGACCCCGCGGGCTGAAGCCGTCGGGCGGCCTACTTGGCGGCCGCCTTTTCTTCTTCGGCTTCTTCCTTGGCGAATTTTCTGCGGGCGGCTTCTTCGGCGGGCGTTTCCTTGGACTTCGACTTTCCGGCGGAGGATGTCTTCTTGTTCTTCTTCGAGCCGCCGCTGCTCTTGGCACCGCCGGACCGGGGGGCGCCGGAGGATTTCGACCGGTGTGCTTTGGACTTTCCGCCCGTGGCACTCGCTTCCGCCTGTGCCCGGGCCACCGCGACTTCGCGGCGTTTCCTGATCGCTTGCAGTTCGGCTGCTTCCCGTGCCTTTGATCGCGCGAGGACTTCCGCTTCGCGTTTGCGGGCTTCGTCCTGTTCTGAGGCCAGGGGTCCGGCGCCACCGGAATTGGATTCGTCGGCGCCCGCTCCAGAGCCACCTCCTCCCGAGCCACAGGCCGAGAGCATGGCGAGCAGCAGCAGCGCGAGCAGCAGGCTCACCAGCGGCCTGGCCCACCGTGAGATCCGCCTGCGAGCAGCCGCTCCCGTGGAGCTCATCAGGGCGTCCCCGACGGCGACTGTTCTGAGACATGAGGGACTTCCCCGACGGACGTCGTCGTCGTCTTCGGCTTCGGGCCCTTCTTGGCTTCGTGTTCCTTCTGTTCCTGGGTGATCCGGGTCTTCAGCGCAGCTTCCTGCTTCTTGATGTTTTCCTGCGCCGCCTTGACGCGTTCGGACGCCTTCTTGGTCGCGGCGGCTTCGCGCTTCTTGGCCTTCTTGTTCGCGAGCGCTTCGAGGCGCTTTGCGTTCACTTCAGCCGTTTCTTCGCGCCGTTTGACTTCCAGCAGCGAGAGCAGTTCGCGGTTCTTCGCCAGTTCGGCTGCTTCGTGTTTGGCTTCTTCGCCCAGCGCCTGTTCACCGGGTTCGAATTCGCTGCCGGACAGTGTCGCTTCTTTTTCGGTCTTGCCGCCCGTGCCACTGCACGCGGTGAGCGCGAGGGACATGGCTATCGCCGTAAGGCATGCGAGCCCTGAGATGCTCCAGCGCCGGCCCATCAGAACGGACATGGCGCGCACTGCATGGGACGGTTACCCGGACGGGCTTGGGCGGAATCGCACATACGCCGACGTTACCAAGCCGCCGAGCCGCAGAAGCTAGTTGGCGCCGCTCGAGGCAGGGGCTGCGAGCCAGTTTACGACGGTCTGTCTGCTCGCGAAGGCCGCCCTGTCGTAGGGCCCTTCGCCGGTGATTGCGAACACGCGGTAGCCAAGCTCCGCGAGCACATCCCAGAGCTCCTCGGACGCAGAGCCGTAGAGCGAGGCCGCTGCCGCGACATGCTCGAAGATGACCAGGGGACGGCAGCGCGTGAGCGTCTCTCGGGCGCCCTGGAGAACCTGTGTCTCGGCCCCCTCCACGTCGATCTTCACGACCGCAGGCGAGCGGCCCGAAAGCTCGAGGTCGAGCGTCGAGACCTGCACCTGGATGTACTCCGGGTGCCCCTGCTGATCGCTGATCTCGGGGTTTCGGCGCAGGCCGCTCCAGCCGTCCAGGGCTCGGAAATGGCAGAACTCAGCCTGTCCCGGCGCGGCGCTGAGCGCCAAACGCCGGCACTCGACTGCCGGGAAGTCGCCTTCGAGGATCGCGGCGAGCTCCGGGATCGGCTCGAACGCGAGATGCTTCCCGTCGGGAGCCATCCGCACCGCCTCGGCAAGGACCTGGCCGCGGTTGGTCCCGACGTCGACGTACATGCTGTCCTGCGACAGGGCACTCGCGAGCACCGCACGGATTGCGATCTGCTCATGCAGTTCCTGCCTGGCGCCGGGATAGAACGCAGCCAGCAGCTCGGGCCGACCGCTGCGCCGCGAAAGAGATGCGAGGGCCCTGCGGGTCAGGCGCAAGCGGCTCTCACCGGCGGCATCCTACCGTCCGCGCGCGCTCGGCCGCAACAGCCCGGCGATGACCGTCCAGGGCAGCTGAATGAGCCACGTCAACCGGCTCCCGCTCGCCGCCTTCGCCTCCGGGCGCTCGAGCGTCACGCTCTCCGCCTCGATCAGACGGTTGCCGTGGAAGGGCGTGCCGGTCGCCAGAGGACCGAGCTCGGCCGGCGCCGCGGCGGACCCGGCGAAGCGGAGTATCTCGCCAAGTACCAGACCGGGATCTGCCGTGAAGTCCTCGAATCGCACCAGCAGCCGCCGCTCACGCGGCTGGGAGAGGAACACGAAGGTCGCGACGGCCTGCGTCAGCCACAGGTAGGCATTGGCTCTGAAGGTCCCGAAGGTACGCTCCCGCACGTCCCGCCGGCCGAGCGAGCTGACCACCCCACGCGGATCGCGCACGAGATAGAGGAGGTGCAGGTCGATGCCCTCGATCGCCCTCAGCTCCCGTGCCCGCAGCGGATAGTGCGAGGTGTCGATCAGGATCGCCGCACCGCTCACGCGGGCGGTCGCCCGGTAGAGGCGCTCGGAAGCACGGAGATAGGAGGGGCGCAGGAGTACACGTCGCCGCCACTTGCGGGGATCGAACAGCACCGAGGAACGCTCCAGACAGGTCGTGATCCCGCCTCGGAGCTGAGGCTCCTCGCCCGTTTCCGCCAGGACGTTCCCCCAGAAGCGCCGCGCTGCCTCACGCTGAACGCTGGGACGCGCTCCGCGCACCAGCCACCGATCCAGCTCGCCCGCGAAGAAGACGCCGTCGCTGTTGCCCAGGGCGACACCAAGAATGGTGCTCCCGCTGCGCCCGGCGCCCATTACGTAGACCACCTTCGGCCGCTCGCCCCCGACGACGTCTCCGGGCGCGTCGCGGGGCCGGTCCGACATGTCCGCGAGTCTGCCAGATCGGCCTGCCGAGCGCCGCCGCCCGGCAACTGCCATGCGACGGCGGGTTATCATCGCTTGCGGATGACCGTCGGCGCCAAGAGGGTTTGCACGTCACTGTGCGCGGGCGGCTGCGAGTCGAGTGGACGACCATGACGCCACGCTCGGTCCTGTTGGTGACGCCACGCTGGACGAGGGACGGCGGGGTGGCCACGCACGTCGTCGCGAGCGCCACCGAGCTCGCGAGACGGGGCCTGGAGGTGCACGTCCTGGCCGCGCGTCTGGAGCTGAGTCAGGAGATCGAGGGGGTGACGCTCCACCGCAGTGCGGATCTCTTCAACACCGACGCCTCGCCGCGGGCGCGAATCGGCAGCGCCCTCTCGCTGGCGCCTGACGTCGTCCACTCCCACCAGTTCGAGGATCCGGAGGTGCTCGCGGCGCTGCGCTCGCTCGCACCCGTCGCGATCAGCGTCCACGGTTATTCAGCCTGCGCGTCGGGGGTTCACTACTTCCGCCCCGGCGAGGAGTGCGGGCGAGCACACGGCCCCGGCTGCGTGCCCAACCTGCTGCTGCGTGGCTGCGCGCATACCCGCAACCCGGCCGGCATCCCCGCCTCCTACCGTCGCGCCGGACGCAGCCTGCGGGCGCTTGAGGACTGCGACGTGGCGATCTCCTACTCGAGCGCGGTCGAGGCCCATCTCGTGGCTGCCGGCCTCGAGCGCCGCGCACGGGTGCCCCTGTTCCCGACCGTCCCTCCGGCCGCCGGCGCAGGACACCAGGATCGCCGCCGGGTGGTGTTCGCGGGTCGCGTCGTCGCGCCCAAGGGCGTCGACGTGCTGATCCGTGCGGCGCGTGAGGTGGACGCCGAGTTCCTCATCTGCGGCGAAGGACGCCAGCTCGATGCGATGCGCAAGCTCGCATCGGACGTGGGTGGCGGCGAGCGCATTCGCTTTGCCGGGTGGCTCGGCGCCGAGGACCTTGCGAGAGAGCTGGCGGAGGCGTCGCTGTTGGCGATGCCCTCCCGCTGGCCCGAGCCCGCGGGACTGGTGGGCCTGGAGGCGCATGCGGCGGGGCGCCCCGTCGTGGCAAGCGACACCGGTGGCGTCCGCGACTGGCTGGAGCACGGCATCAACGGTCTGCGCGTGGAGCCGGGTGAGCCCCGGGCGCTCGCCGCAGCGCTCAACGAGCTCCTCGCCGACCCGGCGCGCCAGGGTGCGATGGGCGAGGCCGGCAGGCGCATCGTGAGCGAGCGATACTCACCCCGGCGGCATGTCGACGCCCTTCTGGAGGCTTACGCGAACGCTCGGGAGGTCTGGTCGCAGCGGAGCATGGCGGGCACGGGCGCAGCGTCGGGGCAGACACGGCCGGCGAGGGTCGGCGCCTAGATGCCCGCACTGCTCTGCATCTCACAGTCCTACTCGCCCGCGACGACCCCGACGGCGATCCGAGCTTCCAAGTTGCTCGATCGGCTGGCCACCGAGTGGGATGTGACCGTCGTGACCGAGGCGCCCCAGGAAGGCCCGCCCGGCCGTGTGCGCGTGGAAACGGTCCCCAGCCGGCGCCCGCGACGCCTTCTGGCAGCGCTGCGCAGAATGCGCCTGAACAAGCTGATCGAGCTGTTCGTCTGGCCGGACGAGTCGATCTTCTGGCTGATCGGAGCGGTCCGGGCCGCCCGACGCCTGGCCGCCGAGACGAAGCCCGAGGCGATCGTCGTGTTCATGATGCCCTACTCCTCCGGACTGGCGGGGCTTGCTCTGCGCCGTCTCACGGGGCTGCCTCTGGTGCTCAACCTCGACGACTCGCTGACCTGCACCGATATGCACCCCCACTTCCCCAGCCGCCTTCACTACCGGCTCGCCAGAAGGCTCGAGGACGCCTACGTGCGCAGCGCCGACGCCGTCGTCTACGTCTCGAGCGAGAACCTCCAGGCCGTCGCCGCCCGCCAGCCCGCGGTGCTGCGCGAGAAGCTGCGGCTGGTCCGTTACGGCGCCGACCCGGCAGATTTCGGCGCTCCGCCGCCGCCCACCGGCGATGGCTTCGAGATCGCCTACGTCGGGGCGATGTCCGGTTGGTGGGCGCTGATCGGTGACCGCCCCACCGGCATCCCGAAGCGGTTGTTCGCCGCGTGGACCCGCCTGGGCCGCCATCACCGCACCATCCTCGACCAGCGCACATCCTCTCCCGCGGTGATCGGCGGGGCGGTGCTGGACGTTCAGGATGCGCGACCGCAGTGGAGGGGGCGGATCGGCGTGACGCTCCACGGCAACCCTTACGACCCCGCGGTGGTGGATCGCGCCCTGCGAAGCGCGGGCGTCCAGGACGTCGTAACGGTCCGCGGTCCGATCCCCCACGAGCAGGTCGGCCCGATCATCTCGGGGGCCGACCTGCTCTTCATCGCGCTTCCCAAGCGCCTGGACGGATCGCCGGGCGGGCGCATCTCGGCCAAGACATACGAGTATCTGATGACCGACCGGCCGATCCTCGCAGCGGTTCCCCGCGGCGAGAACTGGAGCTTCCTCGAGGACAAGCCGGGCGTCTGGCTGGTCGAGCCGGATGACCAGGAGGCGATGCGCTCGGTCCTGACGGAGCTCGCGGGGGCCAAGCTGTCCGGGGCGCCGCTGACGTTCGACCGCGAGCGGCTGCAGGCGGAGCTCTCCTACGACGCCCGGGCGGTTGAGTTCGCCGCCGTCATACGCACCGCCATCGAGCGCCGCCGGGCATCATGACCGCTCGCCGCCCAGCCGGCGCAGCGAGCGCGCAATTGCGCCCGCGCTGATCGCCGGGCTCATGTTCGCGGCGGCGAAGGCGGCGCCTCGCTGTCCGAGGTCCTCCCTGGCGGTCTCGTCATCGATCAGCTCCCGCAACGCGTCGCCGAGCGCTCGTGCGTCGCGCTCGACGAGCCGGACCGCCCCACTGCTCGGCGAGCTGCGCCCAGCGGGACGGGCCGTCCAGGGCGATCACGGGCCGCCCGGAGGCGAGGGCCGCCGCCAGGGTCGTCTTGCGCGAGCTGGGCCCGGATGGGTCGGCGTTGAGCAGGATCTCGCAACCGGCGAGAGCGTTGGCGAGCTCCGCCAGCTCGAGCCTGCCGGAGAAGCCGGGCTCGGTCGCAAGGCCCGCCGCCTCGGCGCTGCCAACCCACTCCCCACCGGCATCTGAACCGCGACCGGGGGCGCCGACCATCAGGAGCCGTCCCCCACGGCCCTCGTCCTGGAGCCGGCGGAGCGCCCCACAGACAAGGGTGGACACGGCCGCGCCATAGCTGTACCCGAAGATCCCGATCGTCGGCGTCGCGTTGTGCGGTGTGGCGGTCTCGGTGGCGGGCGGCAGGTTGGAGAAGATCGGTGTGACGGTGATATCCCGCCGAGGCAGCCATCGCCGTGAGCGGAGCCACCGGGCGCGGTCGTCGGTCGTCACTGCGATCGCACCCGAGGCTCGGACGAGCTCGATCAGAGCGGCGCGCTGGGTGACGGCCCAGCCGGCGCCGAGAGCCCCGTCGCGACCCCAGGGGTAGGCGTACTCGTGCAGCACGCTCAGCAGCGGCGCGCCGACCCGCCGCAGCATCGCCAGGAGCGGGTGGGTGAGGAGCGGAAACCCTCTGTAGGAGAAGGAGAAGACGGAGTAGTGCAGCAGGACCGCGTCCGGCCGCGAGCTTTCGAGGTCCGCCCGGACGGCCCGCCCCCACGCCCGCATCCGCTCACGCGCCGCCGCGAGGGACTCCTGCTCGCGCGTCAGCCAATGCGTCGAGCAGCTGATGCCCTCGGGCTCGAGCGCCGCGCTGAGGATCCCGGCGTGATCGCGCACGCCGCACGTCGCGCCCGGCGACGCGCCGAGCACGGCGACGTGCAGGGGCGTTCCTGCGAGGGATCACCCACCGAGGAGCTCGCCCCGGTAGGCGGCGTCTATCGCCTCGGTCAGCGCGTCGATGTCGTCGGTTGGCAGGACCAGACCGACTTCCGAGCCCTCGATCAGATCCTTCATGCCGGTGTCCTCGCTGACGATCACCGGCACCCCGCAGGCGAGAGCCTCGGCGGGGGCGTAGGCGAAACCGTCCTCGTAGGCGGGATGGACGCAGAGACGAGCCCGCCGCAGGTGGGGAAGCGGGTCGCCCGACCGCACGCTGATCCTCCGGTCCGCTGCGCAGGCCGCCTCCACGAAGCGCCGCATCCCGCGGCTGGCCCAGCCACCAACGAGCGTCAGCGACAGATCGCTGTGGGGCAGCCGGCGAAAGGCGTCGATCAGCAGCGGGACCCCCTTGTGCACAGCCAGACTGCCTACGTAGACGAGCTCGAAGGACCCTCCGGCGGGCGGCGCCTCGCGGGGGCTGTAGCGACGGTGGGGCGTCAGCGGCAGATCCACGAGCCGCTGCCCGTCGAAGCCCTCCTCGAGGAACGATTCGCGGATGTAGCGTGAGGCGACATAGATGCGATCGGCGGCGGCGTACTCCGCCAGGTTGCGTCTCAGCAGGTGCGACGCCCAGGATCGCTCGAGGGGATAGCGGCGCCGGGCCAGCGCATGCCGGCGGGCGAGACGGCGCAGATGGGAGTTGGCCGAGACGAGCGCAAGCGAGTCGTATCCCTCGCGGCGGGCGGCGCGGAACTGCTCGAGGGCCTGGCCGTTGAACGCGACGATGTGCTCACCACGCGGCAGGCGCCCGGCCGCGTAGGTGTCGAACGCGGCAACGAAGGCCCGGGTGCGGATGCCGGGAGAGACCGGCACCTTCAGCGTGCCGAGGGCACGCAGCAGCGCCGGCGCCGCGAGACGGCCCCGGGCGCCGATCGAGCCGCCGGACGCGGCCGTCCGGCCCTCGCCGCTGATGCTCTCGCTGATCGATCCCCCGCGTTCGAGCGCGGCGAGGATCTCTTCGAGGTGGCGTCCGAGTCCGCCGCTGCCCGGCGATGCGGAGCATGAGACGGTGACCCTGCCCGTAGGGAGCGCCGCCACCTGGGCGTGCTCTGCGGCCTCCCGCCAGCGGCTGCCGCAGGGGCGGCTCCGGGGACCATCGAGCGACCGCCGGACCTCAGCCGAGCTTGTCATAGCCCCACAGCGACACCAGGTCACGGTCAAGGTACTCGCCGGCCGCGACCACCTCGTCTTTGAAGCGCCTGCGCAGACTCACCATCAACTCCTCCTCGGGGGGGCTGGGTCGGCCGTTGACCAGGTGGCGCTGGGTCGCGCCGATCGCCGCCCGGCGCAGGCGGTGAGAGGAGACCTTCTTGAGCATCGACTTCGCAGAACGCGAAACCGGCCCGCGGCCGACGGAGATCACGTTCAGCAGTTCATCCAACTGCTGCGAGCGCATCTGGGTGACGGTCGGGTTCGCCTTCGTGGCGGCGATTGGCGCAAGCTCCTCGACATCGAGGAAGTCCAGCACTCTCCTGACTGTCCGCTCGTTGTCGGACTTGAAGTCGTCGTAGATCAGCACCAGAATCTGCTCGCGCGGGAACACCTCGCCGTAACGCTGCAGCTGCTCGACGTAGCGGACATGATCGGAGTACATGAGCAGCTGAGGCCGGTGTGAGTGGCGCGGCAGACGACGCCCCTCGCGCCGGGCCGGCTCCAGCTCGATCGCTCGCCTCAGGGTCTTGGCGCTCTCGACATGCGTACGCAGGAGCTGCAGGTGGAGCGAGCGCAGGAAGCTCGCCGGCTCGCGGAGAATCGCGATGATTCGCGCGTCCGGCTGAAGCTCCGCAATCGCCGCGGCGGCGGTCCGTGAGAGCAGGTACGCGGAGGAGGCCTCGCCCACCCGTTGGCCCAGGTCGGCCGCATCGAACAGGGCGAGGTATTCCTCGAGCGTCTTTGGCGGTGAGGCGGAACGCGGCGGCGGGAAGCGAGGCTCCATGTCACGTGCAAGGAACCAGGGCTCCTTGAGCTCGGGCATGAAGATCTGCGGCTGCACCCTCAGCATCTCGTACAGCGCCGTCGTGCCGCACTTGGGATGCCCGACGACGAAGAAGTCGGGGATCCGCCCGGCGGCCGGGCGGTCGGGTAGGAAGGTCTCAGGCGACGCTGTCATAGCCCCACTCTCGCACGAGGTCGCGCTCGAGATATGCGCTAACAGCCACGACCTCGCCCTTGAAGCGCTTCTTGAGCATCGCGGTCAGCTGTTCGTCGGGTGCCTGCGGTTGACCGTAGAGGACCCGACGGCGAAACCTGTCGAGTGCGGCACGGCGAACTCGTCGTGGCGTTACCGCCTTGATCGCGCTCTTCAGGGTTCCGCTCGCCCGGCCCCGCCCAAGGTAGAGCGAGCGTACGAGGGCGTACAGGCCGGGAGAACGCACCCGGACCGTCCTGTTCGCCTCGCTGCGCTGGATCGCCTGTGTCTCGTCGACCTCGAGGAAGCGCAGGACACGGCGCACCGTGGCTGCGTTGTCGGCCAGGAAGTCGTCGTAGATCAGGATCAGGACGCGGTCGCGCCCGAAGCGGTCGTGGTATCGACGCAGCTGCTCGACATAGTTGACGTATTGCGCATAGACAAGGCCTGGACGGCGCTCGAGGTCGGCCATCCGGTCCTGCTCCTGAGCCAGCGCCCTCGCGAGGTCCTTCTCGGTCTCGACATGATCGCGCAGCAGCTCGAGGTGGAGCGAGCTCACGAAGCTCGCCGGCTCGCGAAGGATCGCCACGATGCGGGCCTGCGGCGCGATCTCGGAGATCCGCTCGGCCGCGCTCTCCGAGCGCAGATAGGACGGCGAGGCCTCACCCGCCCGCTGTCCTGCGGGGGCCCCCGCGAACAGCGACAGGTATTGCTCGAGCGTGGCGGGGTGAACGCCATCCGACCTTGTTCCCGGGTGCAGCTCCGGCGCGAAGAAGCGGGTCTCCTTCAGCGACGGCATGAAGATCTGCGGATGGGCTCTCAGCATCTCGTAGAGCGCGGTGGTGCCGCACTTGGGGTGCCCGACGATGAAGAAGTCCGGGATCCGCTGGCGGTTCGTCGTCTGCGATGCGAGGACCGCGGGGTCGTGATCAGCCGGAAGGCCCATAGCCCCAAAGGCTCAAGAGGTCTCTCCCGAGATACTCGCTCAGTGCCTCGACCTCACCGCGATACGTGGCCCGCAGCTCAGCCATCAGGGCCTCGTCCTCAGGCAGCGGCGGCGCGAACAGAACATGGCGCTGGGTCGCCGCCAGCGCCCGCCGCCGTAGTCCCCGCGGTGTCAGCGCCTTCATCCCCGCCTTCGCCGCCCGCGATACCGGGCCGTGCCCGACCGAGACGCCGTGGACGAACTCGTTCAGCCGAGCCGAGCGCACCCGCACGGTCGGATTGGCGTCGAGCGTCGAAATCGCTTGAGACTCCTCCACATCCAGGAATCCAAGCACACGGCGCACGGTCCCCTCATTGTCGGCACGGAAGTCGTCGTAGATGAGAACGAGCATCTGATCGGGGCCGAAGGCCTCGCGGTAGCGGCCCAGCTGCTCGACATAGCGAACGTGCTCGGAGTAGAGGAGCGCCTGCGGCCAATAGGTATGACGCGGAATTCCCCTGCCGAGGCGCCGTTCGGGCTCGAGCGAGAGCGCTGTCCTCAGATCGGCCTCGGTCTCGACGTAGCTCTGGACGAACTGCAGATGCAACGAGCGCAGAAACGCGGAGGGCTCACGCAGGATCGCGATGATTCGCGCGTCGGGGCGGACTTCGGCGATCCGACGCGCAGCGCTACGCGACCAGAGGTACAGCGCCGAGGCCTCGCCGGAGCGCTGGTCGGGCCGTGCGTCGGTGAACCAGCTGCAGTACTCCTCGAGCGTTCGGGGGGTTCCCTCAGGCCTGGGAGGGGTGCGCTCGAGAAGCTCATCGGCGAAGAACCACGGCTCCTTGCTCGCGGGCATGAAGATCTGAGGATGCGCCCTCAGGAGCTCATACAGCGCCGTCGTGCCGCTCTTGGCATGCCCCACGATGAAGAAGTCCGGGACGTGCGCGCCCACCCGCGCCCCGCCCGGTCGAGACGCTTCCTCGGAGCAGACCATCCCTCACGAGTCCCGGGCGCTGGATCCGAGTGCAAGCGTCGCGGCGTGGCGGTAGTAGGGGTTGTTCGCCTGAAGCAGCGCTTTCGTGTCGAACGCCACGAGGCTGCCATCGACGATCACCATGACTCGATCGCAGATATCGAGGGTCGACATGCGGTGCGCGATGATGAACAGGGTCAGCTCGTTCTTCAATGCTTGGAGCGACTCGCCGATCAGGGCCTCGGAGTGGGGGTCCAGCGCGCTTGTGGGCTCGTCCAGCACCAGCACCTCCGGACGTGCCACGAGTGCTCTTGCCAGGCAGATCCGCTGCTGCTGCCCGCCGGAGACCGCGTCGGCGCGAGGGCCGACAATCGTCTCGTAGCCCCGCGGCCAGCCCATGATGTCCTCGTGGATCCGCGCCAGCCTGGCCGCCCGCTCGACCTCCGCATCGGGGATGTCGCGAAAGAATCGGATGTTGTCCGCGACCGACGCGTGCAGCAGCCGCGGCTCCTGCGGCACGTAGGAGACCTGGCGATGCCAGTCCTCACGAGCGAAGTCCGCTGCCGGCCGCCCGTTGACAAGGTAGCTGCCCGTCTCGGGCGGACGCAGCCGCAGGAGCAGTTGCACAAGCGTCGACTTGCCCGCGCCAGATGGGCCGATGATCCCGATCACCTCGCCCTGGTCCACGTTGAATGTGATGTCCGAGAGGACAGGTCTCCCCTCCCTGTAGCTGAAGGAGACATCATCGAAGCCGACGGTCTCGACACGATTCAGCGGCGCCCCGCCGTCGGTTTCGGCGCTCTCCTCATATCGATCGATCGCCTCGCTGGCTCGTTCGATGAACGGCACCGCCTGCGCAATTCCCTGATAGTTGCCCTGAACCAACTGCCCCGCCGTCGCCGCCCGCAGGAGCACGAGGATCACACCACCCAGCTGCCCGGCGTGGCCGCGTCCCGTCAGATACAGGCCGGCGATCCCGCCCACGAGCAGAATGTAGATCAGGCTCTGGTAGACGCTGCCGACCATGCGCGCGAGCACCTGCGTGCGGAAGAAGCGCCGCTTGGACTCCTGGATGAACACGTCGATCCGCGCCCTCTGCACGGCCGTGACACCGAAGACGTTGACCTCCTGGGCGACCCTTGTCGCCTCAGCCACGGCACGGGCGAATTTGACCTGCGCTCTGGAGAGAGCGCGCGCGCTCTTCACCCCCTTGCCGCGCAGGGGCCGCAGCGCCCCGAACATCAGCGTTGAGGTCGCCCCCACGGCAAGCGCCGCGACTGGGTTGAGCACGAACGCGGCCGCCATCAGGACGATGAAGTTGAATGCCGAGGTGATCAGCGACGTCGTCTGCAGCGCCCCCGAGGTGGCCTGCGAGATCTGGTTGGTGATGGTCTCCTGGAGGTGTCCCTCGAGATCCTGGGACTGCTCGCCCCATGAGGCGCGGGTGTAGGCATCGAACAGGCGGACACGCAGGCTCGACTGGACCTCCGAGCCGATCCGCGCCGGGATCAGCGCCAATGGGATCTGCACGATAAGGCGCACCACCGTGAGCACGAAGGCGACCTCGATCATCGTCGGGATCGAAGCTGTCACCTCGATGTGGGCGATCGAAGCGTGAACGTGGTCCGAGCCCTTGACGAGCGCGGATGTGACCTCGGCGATGACGGCGAGCATCGAGGCTTCGACGAGACCGGAGATGATCGACAGGAACGCCAGCGCGGCCACCGCGCGCTTGCGCTCGCCGAGCAGCAGCCCGAGCTGTTCGCGCCTGCTGCGCATCGGCGCCCTCGGCTTTCCATTCTCGGCCACGGCGGCCATCACGCCGGGACCGCCTCCGCGGGTCTCGTCGCGGGCCGCCCGAGGGGGGCGGAGATGCGCTTGCGGCCGGCGAACCAGAACGCAGCGATCCCGAGCGCGAACCAGAAGAACGACCCATGCGCCGTGCTGGTCTCGAATGGGCCGGTGAAGCCGGAGATCGAGAGCGCCACGAAGGGGCCGCAGACAGCCGCGAGCATGAGCGCCAGATCCCTGTCCCGGATCAGTCGGATGCCACGAAGGGAGACCGCGATGAAGACGATGGTTATCGCGGCCCATACCAGCAGGCCGGGTGCGCCGACTTCGTTGGCGAGCAGGTTCCACTGCGTCTCCGAGCTCACGCCGTGGCCTTCGAGCTTGTCGGAGACGAGACCGCCGACGCCGGCGACGGGCCCCGAGGTCCCGAGCCCGACACCGAACGGAACCCGTTCGAGCTCATGAGGAATCAGCGTGTATGCGCCGGCCTTGTGTGTCGCCAGTTCACCGGTCGAGGTGGATTCCAGGCTTTCGTAGCGCGAGAACGTGCCGCTGCTGACGACCGTCAGGAACACCGCCCCGAACGGGATCGCGACGGCGGCCACGACAAGCAGCGAGGCGAGCACACGCTTGGTCTGACGTCCGCCGAGGTAGGCGAACCCGGCCATCAGGAAGACGCCCATCACCGCGGAGATCAGCTGTGTGCGCCCGAGACCCGTGGCAATCCCGGCGAGTGCTCCGAGCGCGAAGATGATCGCGTACCACCGTTTGCGCCCCCTCCAGATTGCCAGCAGGGCGATGCTGAAGGGGAGCGCTATCTGACCGACACCGCCGCTGAAACCGCTGTCGGAGCCGAGACCCACGGGGCGGGCGCGAGCTTCTCCTTCGCTGTCGTAGACGCGCGCATGCCCCGCCTTCTTGCCGATCGAGGTCGGCGCATACAGCGCCCGGTAGCCGGGGCCCCAGGTCGCGAGCTGCGACGGCGAAAGCTTGGTCTGATACGTGGAGACGAGCGCGTTGGCGAGCCCGCAGATGCAGAAGATCACGAAGAAGATCTCGAGCGCCCTCTTGGAGCGCATGAGTGCATAGCCGAAGAAGAAGAAGGGAACAAACTGCAGCTGCTGCCTGAATCCCGCGGCCACCTTGAGGAAGCCGTGGGTTTTCGGGTTGAAGGCCTCGATCACGACGGTCATCACAAACGCCAGCACCCACACACCCAGGGGCGGCGCGGTGAGGCGTTCCCTGCGCGCCCCCATTCGCAGCAGCGCGCCGATGCAGATGGCTCCGATCAGGATGTCCGGGATCGAGGCCGTGAGTTCATGCGACCCTGTCCCGAGCTTGACGGGACCGTTGAGCACCCCGAGATAGACCGCCAGAATGGCCACATTGACACCGAGCCGTGGACTGTTCACCAGCGCGACGACGCCGATCAGGCCAGCGAGACTCGCGAGTACGAGCACCACGCTGAGGTTCGGGAAGGCGATCGTAAGCCCGAGGGCGAGCGCCCCGGGAAGCACGGCGCCGAAGAGGCCCACGATGAGCAGCTCCCGCACGCGCCTGTCCAGCACCACCGGGTGACCCATCGCAGCGGGACCCGGGAGGTGCGGAGCCGGCAGGCTCACCTGCCGATGAGTCCGCCCAGCCACGTCTGCCCCCCAACCGACGATAGGCCCTGTCGGGCGATGTCTGACTTCGAGACACAGTTGGCGATCGTCCCGATCACCGGTGCTGCGGTGCTGTGTGCCAGCAGCTGAACGAACCGTTGTGCGGACATTTCCCGCGTGTGGCCGGCGCGCGCGATCAGCACGACGCCGTCGACCATCCGCAACAGGGGCATGACGTCGCTGAACTCCAGCGGCGACGGGGCGTCGACCAGCACGTAGTCGTGGTCCGCCGCCAGTGTGTCGATGACCGCGGCCATCGCCTCGCTGCCGAGCAACGCGGGTGGGTTCGCGACGGTCTTTGAGCCGGCCAGCAGGAACAGGGAGCCTGCTTTGCGCGTCGCGGGAGCGGTGGCGATGGCACTCGGAACCCCGGGGAGATCACCGCCCGGATCAGCGACCAGCGGGGTGACACGCCGCATCGCCTCCTCGATCGTCAGCGAGCCGCTCAGCACCTCGGCAAGGCCCTGCCCGTCGGCATCCTGCGCGTCGAGCCGTTTGGCCAGCACCGGCCGCCGGAAGTTGGCCTCGACAACCGCCACGCGCACCCCGCTGTCGCGCTGCACGAGCGCGAGATCCGCGACCAGCGTCGACTTGCCGTCGCCCGGATCAGGGCTTAGAAAGAGGATCTTGCGGGGTCGTGGAGCGGCGGTGCCGCCGGCCGTGCCGTTGCCTGATGGCTCGACTCCACCGGCTGCAGGTGGCCCTTCGGCACCCGGCTCCGGAAGCGGCACGGCCCCGATTGCGCCGAGTTGAAGCGAGGTGTGCAGGCGGCGAATCGGCTCCAGCAACAGCTTCGACGGCCGCGCCCGGCCGTTCTCGTGAATGATCGGGCGGCCGACCTTCGGCAGGGCCGTGAGGATCTGCGTCCGGAAGATCGATTCGATGCCCTCGAGCGTGCGCAGCCGCCTGTCCAGACGACCCAGCATGTACGCGGCGATCGACGCCAGGACGAGCCCTATGACGAACCCGAAGATCGCGTCTTTGCGAGGCGACGGAGCGACCAGCTGAGCGTGTGTGGCCGGCTTGACCTGCTGTGCGTTGGACAGGGCGAGCTCGGCTTCGAGTTGGTTGATCTTGGTGCTGAGCGTGGCCGCCTGGAGGATCGTCGAGGTGTTCGCGCCTTTGGGGGCTTTGCCGCCTGAGGAGGAGGACGGTGCTTTGACCGGGGTCGCGGCGGCTTCCAGCCGCGCGAGCTGGCGCTGAGTGAGGGCGATCGCCCGGTTGATCGACCGTTCGCGGTTCCTGTCGCGGCGCCTGATGTAGGCCTGCGCGACCCCGTTCGCCAGCAGGATGGTCCCTGTCGCGGTGTGTCCTTCCGCGGTGATCGTCAGGAACTGGCTCTTTTCCGCCGCCTTGGCCTTGACCTTGGCGCCCTTGACGAGCCGGCTCTTGCCTTCCTTGCGCAGCTGTTTGTGGACCTCTTCGACGACGAGCTCGTTGATGATCGCCGCCTGGTTGGCCACTTCCACGCCGCTCGTCTTGTTCTGTCCCTTTTCGCCCGCCGGCTGTTCTTCGGTCGCCGCTCCGAGGTAGACCTGGGTCGAGGCCGAGAAGGTGGGTGTGGCGTGCTTATAGTAGAAGTAGGAGGCGACTCCAACGACGATGGCGACCCCCAGGATCAGCCACTTGCGCCGCCACAGGGGAGCGAAGATGGCGGTAGCGTCGGTCGTTTCTTGCATGGCTCTGAGCTCTCAGTGGCTCAATCGGAGCCGTTCAAGGGCATGTTTAGGGTTGGACGTAACTGGTCTCTAAAGATTAGCGACCGGAAACCCGCCTGGAGCACGCATGCATGCAACGATGCCCGGATGTCCACGCGTACCGGCGGCGCCGACGAGCTCCAGGCGAACGCCAGCATAACGCAGGCCGCGGGCAGCTCTGCGCGGCGTCTGCTGGTGATCAGCCACCCGGCTGTCCTCAGCGTCAACCAGGAGGTGTACAGGGAGCTCTCACGCCGCGGCTGGGAGGTGACGATCGTCCTCCCCAGCCGGTGGCGTCACGACTATTCCCCCGAGGACATCATCCCGCAGCCCCTCCCCGGGCTCGAGTCGGCGCTGCGGCCGGTCCCGGTGCTGTTGCCTGGGCGCCCACAACGGCACATCTATCTGGTGCGATGCCGCGCCCTCTGCGCCCGGCTGCGTCCCGATGTCGCGTTCATCGAGGAGGAGCCCTTCTCACTGCCCGCGGCCCAGTGGGGCAGGGCGTTGGCAGGACTGGGGATTCCCTTCGGCGTGCAGTGCTACGAGAACATCGACCGAGCTCTGCCGGCGCCGGTGCGCCATCTGCGCTCGCGGGTTCTCCGCGACGCGGCATTCGTCGCGGCGCGCTCGGAGACCGCCGCAACGCTTGTGCGCAGCTGGGGGGCGAGCGGCGAGGTCGCGATCGCGCCGCCCGCGGTGCCCGGGCAGATCGGCGCCGATGTCGCGCCGACCGCCCCCGCCGAGGCCGGGCGCCCCTTCACCGTGGGCTACGCGGGAAGGCTGATCGAGGAGAAGGGCCTGCTGGACATGCTCGCCGCGGTCCGCCGGCTCCCCGGCCCCGTGCGGATGATCCTGATCGGCAACGGGGCCTTGCGCCCGGCGCTCGAGGGCCAGCCGATCCCGGGCGGGTCGGTGGAGGTGATCGACGACATCTCCCACGAGCAGATGGGTTCGGCCTACTCCCGGCTCGATGTCCTCGTCCTCGCCTCGCGGAGCACCCCCACCTGGAAGGAGCAGTTCGGCAGGGTGATCGTCGAGTCGCTGTTCAGCGGCGTGCCCGTCGTCGGCTCGGACTCCGGCGAGATCCCCTGGCTGCTGGCGCTGACGGAAGGCGGTCTCCTGTTCGCCGAGGGCGACGTGACACAGCTGACTGAGCGCCTCAACCGGCTGCGCGAGTCGCCGGAGCTGCGCCTGAGCCTCGGTCGCCAGGGCCGCGAGGCCGTGGAGCGCCTGTTCACCGTGCCGGCGGCTACCGACCCGCTCGAGCGGATGCTGAGCGCGGCGGCAGAGACGCGTACAGATCGGCGTAGCGGGCGACCATTCGCTCCCAGCTGAAGCTGAGGGCCGACTCTCGAGCGGCGCGCCCGATCGCGGTGCGCAGCTGCGGGTCAGCGCCCAGCTCGCGCAACCGCCGCGCAATCTCCTCCGGGTCGCGTGAGATGAGGTATCCGTTGCGGCCGTCCTGCAGGAGCTCCCGCACGCCGTTTACAGGGGTCGCGAGCACCGGCAGCCCGCTGGCGGCCGCCTCGAAGCTGACCAGCGAGAAGGTCTCATAGCTGGTCGGCAGAACGAACGCGTCGGAGAGCTGGTAGACGAGCTGGACGTCGGAGGTGATCCCGAGCCAGTGAACGGACTCGCCCACCTCCAGCGAATCGGCCAGCTGCTGATAGCGAGATCGCTCTCCGCCCCCCGCCACGAGGAGATCCCAACCCGGCGCGAGCGCGATCGCCCGGATCGCCTGCTCGAGGCCCTTGCGCTGCCACTCGCTTCCGACGAATGCCGCGACGAGACGGTCCTCGTCGATTCCCAGGCGCAGCCGCTCGGCGATCGCCTCCCCCGCGCGCACCCCGGGAGCGAAGGTGGCAGTGTTGACCCCGTTGTGGATCGTCAGCACCCGATCGGCGATCGCTGGAAAGTGCCGGCGCATCTCGTCCGCCACGCCCTCGGAGACGCACACGAACCGCCGGGCGTTTCGCGGCCGGTAGCAGAGGCGCTCGGTCGCCCGCTTCAGCCACCCGGCTGCGACCGCATGGACCCTGTACGGCAAGCTCGTCGAGCTGGGGTTGACGGGCCCGACCTGGTGGCAGTAGTGCACCGCGATCACATCGACCTCGCCGAGCACGATCGCGCCGGTGGATTGGACGACCCCGCGCCGCCACCTGCGCATCGCCAGCGAGCCGGCAAACATGAACCACGGATGGGCCAGCAGCAGGGGGCGCCCGGGACCCCGGACGCGCCGGAAGCGCACCGAGGATCCCTCGGGCAGCACACATTTTCGGGCGATCACGGTGACGTCATGCCCCCGCTCGGAGAGCCCCACGGCCAACTCGGCCAGCACCCGCTCCATGCCCCCTACCGAACCGACGTCGTGAGCCACGATCGTCACCTCGCGCGACTGCGGCGGAGGCGCGCCATGAGGCGGCTGCTCGGTGACGGCGCTAGCGCTTGGCACGAGGGCGCGCGAGCCGCTCGAAGGCCTCGAAGAACCGCCGGCGCAGCGCGACGTCTGTGAATTCCTCCAGGAAGCGGCGCCGTCCGGCCTCGCCGATCGCGCGCCGGGACTCGGCCGAACCCAGCAGCGGCTCGAGGGCGTCGGCGAGGTCTGCGGGCTTGCCCGGAGCGGGCGAGCATGCCGGTGGAGCCGTGTTCGATGAACTCGCCGGGGCCGCCCGAATCGACGGCCACGACGGTTACGCCGCGGGCCATCCCCTCGAGCAGGACGATCCCGAACGGCTCGGGGTCCGAGGCGTTGACGAGGATGTCCATCTGGGTCATGTACGGCCCGGCATCAGGAACCTGGCCGGTCATCGTCACGTCGTCTGCCAGGCCGAGCTCCCGCACGAGCACCGGCAGCGAGGAGGCATACTCGGGCGAGAGCTCATAGGAGTCCCCGCCGACGATGACCGTGTGGATTCGATGACCGCGGTCACGCAGCAGCGCCTGCGCACGGAGCAGCCTGTCCTGGCCCTTCCAGGGCTGCAGCCTGCCCGACCAGGCCGACGATCGGGAGATCCGCGGGGAGCTGCAGTGGCGCGGGAGCGCTGACGGGTTGAGGCACCGGAGCGCCGGCACCGCAGACGAAGGTCTCGCGTCTGGGCCTCAGGCGCTGCTGCGCTTCGGCGGCGGCGGTCGAGTAGCAGCCGACAGCGATCGCGGGCAGCTTCGTGGCGGCGCGGTCCAGCCAGTAGTCGGTCGGGATCGCCTGCTGCCACCAGAGAACCCGATCGGACATTCCGGCGAGGACGGCCGCGGGCGACCCGTAGAGATGCGTTTTCGCCGACCAGTTCAGGATCAGATCGGGCCGGCGGCGCAGCAGGATCGCCCTGAGGCGCAGAACACTCCCCAGCCACCGGTGGACAGCGCGCAGCCTGCCCGTCAGGAGCACCTCGACGTGGAACCCGGCCTCGCGAAGTTCCCCCGGCCAGGGCCCGTCCTCGAAGAACACGAACTCCATCTCGTGGCCGGCCTCGCGAGCTCCCTCCAGCACGGATTGCAGCATCGCCTCGGCGCCGCCGAGGCGCTCGGCCCATGGCACGGTTACGAGCAGACGCATGCCGTCCCGAGGTCCGTCCGGACCGGCTGCGCCCTCCTCTGATCTCCACCTCTCGGCCGGAACGACCACGCGAGCAGGTTACCTGACCGGAGCGCTCGCTCAGGCGCGCTTGACGGCCTGCAGGGCGACGCTCAGGTGCGGATAGGAGAGCATCCTGCTCAGCGGCGCGTCGAGGATTGCAAGTGGGCGCAACGGCAGCATAAGGGCCCAGGCCGGGCCCGCGCCGACACGCGCGGAGAGACGGCGCATCAGGTTGGTGAGCTGTTGCGAGACGACGCCGCTGATGATGCCCTCGCTCGGCCACCTCGAGTCCTGCTCCATGCGCCAGCTCGCGCAGCCGGGCCGGCGAGTAGCCGAAGCGGACGTGCGAGCCGTCCTCGACGGGGCTGGGGATCCGCTCCTCGGTGTAGAGCGGGTGGTGGGCCTCGTTCGGCGTCGTCAGCAGCAGGCTCCCTCCCGGTGCCAGCATTCCGGCGAGCGTCCTGACGAGGCCCTCATCGTCGGTCAGGTGCTCGATCGTCTCGAAGCAGATGATCTGGTCGAACAGCCCAAGTGAGCTCGCATGCGCCGGCGAGCTCGCGCAGGTCGAGCAGCCGGAAGTCGATCCCTGTGGCCCCCACCAGCTCGGCTCGCCGGCGGGCGTCGTCCTGCTCGCGCTCCGAGAAGGATGCGGCGAGCACCTCGTTGCCCTCGAGCGCCGCATAGATACTGAAGGCTCCGTTGCCGCAGCCCGCGTCGAAGGTCCGCAGCGCCCCCTTGCGCAGGTGACGGCGCAACCACAGCCAACGGTCGAGCACGCACGGGTCGCCGTGGATCAGCAGGGCCCGCCAGCCGAACGCCTTGATCAGCGAGTCTGACATCAGGGCGGGCAGCATATCCGCCGCCCGACAGGGCGGCGGCACCCCTCCCGCTCGTGGTGGCGCATGCCCGGCCGGCCCACAGCGCCCAGGTATCCTCGCGCGGTGGTCAATCCCGGGGAGAGCAGCGGCGAGGAGGCAGACGTCGTCCTCGCGCACGACTACCTGCTCGTGATGCGGGGAGCCGAGCGGACCTTCGCGGCGATCGCGGACCTCTACGGCCGGGCGCCCATCTTCACCCTGCTCTACGACGAGAAGGGCACGGAAGGACGCTTCGCGGGCCGTTCGGTGACGACCTCTCCGCTCCAGCGCCTCGGAGTGCGCCAGGAGGGCTTCCGCCGACTGCTGGCGCTGTATCCGCTCGCCGTCGGGCGGCTGCGGCCGCCAGACTGCGCCGCACTGATCTCCAGCAGCAGCGCCTTCGCCCACGGCGTGCGAAAGCCCCCGGGTGCGGTCCATGTCTGCTACTGCCACTCGCCGTTTCGCTACGCCTGGTTCGAGCAGGAGCGAGCGCTGAGGCGAGGCCCCGCGACTGCTCCGACCGATGATGCGCGCGCTGCTGGCCGGCATTCGCCGCTGGGATCTGAGAGCCAGCCGCCGAGTGGACTCCTACATCGCCAACTCGCAGCTGACCAGGGAGCGGATCGGACGCTTCTATGGCCGCGAGGCAACGGTCATCCACCCCCCGGTGGAGACGCACCGCTTTACGCCGGGTACCCCAGGCGAGCGCCTGCTGGTCGTCTCCGAGCTCGTCGCGCACAAGCGCGTCCACGTCGCGCTCGAGGCAGCCCGGCGCGCACAGGCGGCGATCGCCGTGGTCGGCTCGGGACCCGACGAGCAGCAGCTCCGCGAGGCCTACCCCGAGGCGGAGTTCCTCGGCCGCGCGGGCGACGAGGCGCTGGTCGCGCTGTACGCACAGGCCAGAGCGGTGATCGTGCCGGGAGTCGAGGAGTTCGGCATCACCGCGGTGGAGGCCCAGGCGGCCGGACGGCCGGTCATCGCCGCCAACGCGGGAGGGGCCCTGGAGACGGTTGTGGACGGCGTGACCGGAATCCTCGCGCAGCTCGACGACCCTGACGCCTTCGCGGCGGCGATCAGCGGTCTCGACTCGCTTGAATTCGATCCGGCGCGGGCCGTCGGCAACGCCGCACGATTCTCCGTCGAGGAATTCAGACGCAGGATCTCCGCACACGTCGAGCGTCTCCTGGAGGATCCGAGGTGAGTTCGGCCGCGGAGCAGCCGACGGACCCCAGGCCGGACCGTGCCGGCGCGAGGCGATCGTTGCGAATCGCGTGGCTCGGCAACGCCCCGCTCGACTCCGGGAGCGCGCCGGGGGTTGCGGCGGATCTGCTCGAGGGCCTTGCCGATCTCGGCCACCAGATCGACTGTTTCTTCCCGGGTGCGGGACGGTTCGTCTCGGAGCGACTCGTCGCCCGCGAGAACCCGACCTTCATCTGGGGCGGCAGCGGCTGGCGATGGAACCGCTGGTACAGCCGAACGGCTCTGACAGCATTCCTGACGGGGCTGCTGGCGCGCGGGAGCAGCTCGATGCGGCTGCGCCGGGAGGTCTCCCGGCGCCATCGCCGCGACCCCTACGACGTGATCTTCCAGAACTCCACGATCGAGGCGCCGGGACTGCCCGCGCGGGTGGCCCGCAGCGTGCCCGTGGTGATCCGGCCCGATACCCACATCGCCGGCGAGCTGAGATGGGTCCTTGCCGAGCGCCGGATGGGACTGGCGACGCAGGCGGCCTATCGCTTCTTTGCGATCGTGGCGATGATGTCCCTGCGGGCCGGCCTGCAGCGTCTGCGAATCCATCGGGCCAGCCTCGTGATCTGCATCAGCACAGCTTTCCGCGACCACCTGATCCGTGACTATCACGTTGCCCCGGGGCGGACCGTCGTGATTGCCAATCCCCTGAAGCTCGAGCAGTTTGCCGTTTCGGAGCGACCCCTCGGGCGCCCCGCAACGGTGCTGGTGCTGGGCCGGATCGCGGTGCGAAAGGGAGTCGAGGATGTCTGTGCTGTCGCTGAGGAGCTGCAGCGCAGGGGCGTCCCGGCACGGATCAGGATCATCGGCGGCCCGAGCCTGTGGTCGGACTACACGAAGCTACTCGAGGGACTGCCGAGCGCCAACGCCGAATATGCCGGCACCCTCCCGTTCAGGCAGATCCCGGCCGAGCTCGCCCGAGCGGACGTGCTCCTGCAGGCGAGCAAGTACGAGCCGTTCGGGATGACCGTCGCCGAGGCCCTCGCGGCCGGCGTCCCGGTCGTCGCCACGAGCGAGGTGGGAGCGATCGAGAACACCGACCCGGAGGTCGTCATCGCGGTGGCGCCGGGAGACGTGGCCGCGATAACGGACGCGCTGGAGGCGATGATCGCCCGCATCGGCGAGGACCCGCTGCGGCTGCGCGCCAAGGCGCGCTCAGAGGCCGAGCGGCTGTTTGCGACGGAGATGATCTGCCGGCAGGTCTCCGATGCGCTGGAAGCGCTCGTTGCGGTCCCCGATTGAGACAGCCGAGATTCCGGCGGAGCGGCGGGGGCCTCAGAGTCCTCGGCGGCCGACCACGTGCGGAACCGTCCGCAGGAGGATCTTGATGTCGGTCCAGGGTGACCAGTTCGCAACGTAGAGGTAGTCGATCGCGACCATCTCACGAAGCGGGACACGTGCCGGTCCGAGGATCTGCCAGGGGCCCGTCATACCCGGCATCAGCTCGAGGCGGCGGCGGTGCCAACCCTCGATCCGCTGGTCCTCCTCGAGCACCAGCGGCCGCGGCCCGACCAGACTCATCTCGCCGCGGACGATGTTCAGGAGCTGTGGCAACTCGTCCAGAGCGCTGCGGCGGAGCAGTCGCCCAACCCTGGTGACACGCGGATCCTCGGCGATCTTGAAGAGCCCCTCCATCGCCTCGTTGCGGTGGCGCAACGAGTCCTTCATCGACTCGGCGTCGGGGACCATCGTGCGGAACTTGAGCATGTCGAAGCGTTTGCCGTGGCGCCCGACGCGCTGCTGACGGAAGAACACGGGGCCTCGGCTGTCGAGCTTGATCGCGATCGCGATCGCGATCATCAGCGGCGAGACCGCGAGCAGCCCCAGCGACGCACCGATGCGATCGAACCAGCGCTTGAACAGGGCCGAGGAGCGGGTCAGGTCGAAGCGGCGAACGCCCATCACCGTCACGCCATGCAGGTCGTCGAACTCGACCGAGGAGCCGACCACCTCCAGCAGCCGCGGAACGACACTGACGCGGACGCCGACGGCCTTCAGGGTGCGGACCAGGTTGAGCATCTCGCCGGCGTCGGCGCTGCGCGGGGCGATGATCGCGCGGTGGACATCCAGCGTCTGGGCAAGGTCGCGGATCTCCGCGAGCCGGGGCTCCGAGAACGAGTCGGTTGACCACGGTGCGACCTTGTCGAGGTCGAGGTGCGCCACGACGGTTGCCTTGACTCCACCGTTGCAGGCCAGCTTCGAGCGGATCGTCGCCGCGGACATCTCGTCGCCGATGAACAGGCAGCGCTCCGTCGGGGCGATCGCCAGCGCCAGGGCCCGAGCGATGGAGCGGCAGAGGATCAGCAGCGCCGCCAGGGACAACCACAGGATCAGGGCCGAGCGGCGCCCCAGGGTGTCGGTGACGACCAGTCCGCCGGCAAGCCACGGGACGACCGTGCACAGCGTCGCCAGCTGGAAGAGCTTCGGAGCCTCGTCGAGCGTCGTCTTGCGCAGGAGCGTCTCATCGCGGTCGTAGAGGCCGGTCATCTTCGCCGCGATCAGGAGGATCGGGATCTCGGCCAACGCCCACCAGGTCAGCCCCATCGGGCGACGGGACAGCGCGAACGTCAGTGCGAAGGCCCCGACCAGCGCGATGATGTCCGCCATCGCCAACGTCCGCCGAAACAGGGCGTCCCTGCGCATGGACGCGGCTGGGCCGCGCACCTCGGAGATTCCCGGGACGAGGACGCGCCTGCGCGTGCCGAGCCCAAGAAAGCCCTTTGACGTGGCCAGCGGTGGGGCTGCCCACGGAACACCAGCTTCGGATCTGCTCCCCGTCTCGACACTCATCGCGTCTCCCCGCCTCCTTGCATTCCCTATTCGGCCCCCGCGAATAGTGGCCCAACAAACCTCAACACTTGTCGAGATTTAGTGATCGCTGCTCAGGTGCGGCACTATAAACACCAGCGAAACCTAAAGCAAGGGGTATCGATCCGAGCCCCACCGCGATGCACCGGTGCCCCTACTCGAGGTCCGGACGCGGCGTGACGTCGGTGGGCGTCGAGGGGAACGCGGGCTTCGCGGCTGCCCAGGGGCGTTTGCTCGCGAGCCACGCCCCGGACCCGACCAGCAGGATCGCGCAGAGGATCCAGCCCAGCGCCTCCGTGCCTACGCCGACGTACTTGAGACCCGAGGCTGTCACGACGAAGGTGATCACGGGCCGGACGTAGCGATCGGGCGCGCTGGAGGAGAACATCGAGCCGATCAGCACGGCCGGCACGCTGCCGATGATCAGCGAGGTCGTGATCCCGATTTCGACGTGGCCGAAGGCGAGCGCCCCGAGCGCGGCGGCGGTCGTCAGCGGCACGGCCTGCGTGAGGTCGGTCCCGACGAGCTGGTTGGCTCCAAGCATCGGGTAGAGGAACAGCAGCAGGATGATCATCAGCGAGCCCGAGCCGACGGAGGTCATCCCCACGACGATCCCTCCGACCATCCCGATCGCGATCGTCCTCAGGGGCTTCACCTCGATGTCGTGCACCACCCCGAGCCGTTCCTCGCCGCCGCGCCTGTCCATCACATAGCGCAGCACCATGGCGGAGGCGCCGAGCAGCAGTGCGATACCGAGTACGAGCTCGATTTTCGTCTGGGCGGCCTTGGCATCGCCCATCAGGTGAAGGATGTATGCGCCCAGGAAGGCCATCGGCACCGAGCCGAGCACCATCCACCCGACGAGTCTCATGTTGACCGTGCCCTTGCGCAGGTGGACCGCGGCGCCGAACGGGCGCATCACGACGGCCGCGACCAGGTCACTCGAGATCGCCGCGCCGGGCGCGACCCCGAACAGCAGGATCAGCATCGGCGTCATCAGCGCGCCTCCACCTGCTCCGGTCATCCCGACGAGTACGCCGATGATCGCGCTGCCAAGAATTATGTAGGGGTCGATGTGCATGGCGTCATGGTCGCGGGTCGGGGCCCGCGCCAATCTACGGCAACCGACTCCATCCCGACGGCGGGAACCCTACGACCTATTCCTCATGTTGTCAACCGTCTTTGGTGTATCAGTGAGGAGCGGTCCGGGCCGGGCCTCGGCAGCGCCGTCCGCGCAGGGGCCCAAGGGCCTGCGACGCGAGGCGCGCCGGGCGCCCCCGACCGCGTCGGCGGCGCCGGCCCGCAGGTCCGGTCAGGAGCGCGAAGCCTGACAAAAAGACGGCCGGCCCGCCCATCCTTGGGCGAGCCGGCCGATCAACAACGCCTGCCGTTCATGGCCGGCGCGCGGGCATCGATGCCTCAGCCTTCGATCAGGGAGACCCCTTCTTCGGCCTTCGGTTCGAGCTGCTTGGGCAGGGGCGAGAAGTCGTGGCCCTTGATTTCCTTGCCTCCGCCTTTCTTGCTGGTGATGAAGGCGATGTAGTCCCTCGCCGTCTGAGCCTCGCCGGCGGAACCACCTTCGTAGGCCTCGTAGTTGCTGAGCGCGAGCACGTAGGTGAGACCGCACAGCGCGTAGCTCTTCGAGAACTGTTTTGCGCCCACTTCGTTCCAGTTTGCAGTGACCGACGGCGGCGGGAAGCTCCCTTTGCCGTTGGAGAATTCGGTCTTCTTGCAGTTGGATTCAGCGAGTGCCGTCGCGTCCCCGTTGGAGGACGGGTCCTTGTACTTCCGGATGATCTTCAGGCCTTTGCTCGTAGATTTTTCCTTGCGTTCACTTTCGAGCTCAACCCAGAAGCGCGAGGCGCTCTGACCCGTGTACCCGCCGTTGGCGGCGTTGCGAGCCTGAGCGAGATCCGCGTAGCCGACCGCACCGGGTACCGCTGCAACTTCTTTGAGCACGCCCGTGTTGGTCGTCGTTTCGGCGTGGACGACTTTCGCCGCCGTCGGCCAGGTGGTGCTCAGCGAGCCTTCGCCGAGTTCGCCCCAGGTGTGTTCTTTGGCATCTTCGGACGCGAGCGGTGCACCGTCCGACTGGAACAGGAACTTCTTGAAGATGTGCGTCGTGCCGGAGCCGTCCTTGCGGACGACCGGCGTGATCGTGTCGCTGGAAGGGGTACAGCCGACGCCGGTGAGTTCGTTGCCGGTGCCTTCCGCCGCGACGATTTCGCTCCATTTCGTGACACTGCCGCTGTAGATCCCCTCGAGCGTGTCCTGGTTCATCGCGAGCCGGCCCGCAGCAACTTTCGAGTTGGCTGTGCAGTTTTCCGGCAGGTTCACCACGATCGCCTCGGCGCCCTGGAGGATCGGCACCGTCAGCAGCGTGCTTGATTCTTTGTTGACCTGTTTTTCAACGCCTTCTTTTTCGGCTGGGTTGACGGTGTTGTCAGTGCCTACGAAGCCGATCGTCCCGTAGTGGTGTTCCACGAACCATTCTTTGTAGCCGGCGCCGGAGCCGATCGAGTGGTATTTGATCGAAGGGCCACCGACGCAGCCCACGGATTTGTTGGCGTTGAAGCCGACCTTCCAGAGTTCCTCGGCTTCCAGCTGGAAGGAGGAGCCCGCACCTTCGGTGCTGGTGCCGAGGCAGTGGCCGGGAAGCGCCGCGCTCGCGGCGCTCGGCACCGCGAATGCAGCGGCAACGGCCGCTGCGCCTATGCCCGCCGAGAGAGCCCGGCGCGCAGATAAGAACTTCATTTGGTTACTACCTCCTGGTTAGCAGTGTCCGTTGCCGACTACGGCGGAATATCCTCGCCCGCCTAGGCGACCTGATCGGCGGGCCGTCCCTCGGCACGCCGTTGCATGAGCAGTGTCATGGCAGCGCGGCTTGACAGTGTTTACAGGCGGTGACGCCGGGCCGTCGTTCACAGTTCGGTGACAACTTGCCGGCATTCACCGAACGTACGCAAGGTGTTGACATCGCGCTCACGCGAGGCCTTCACATCGCGACTGAGCACCTCTGCGTGACGCGAGCCCGCCGCGCGCCGGAAGCGCCGAGGAAATCTGTTGCGGCGACGTTTACGCCCGCTTCACGGGCCTTACGGGGAGCGTCAATGTCTCCTGCGCTTCTTGGCGGCCTTGAGCGTCACAATCGCGGTGCTCGTGTGGGTGGCGCCCTGCGGGTTGCGGGCGAGGACCGTGACCCGCGCGCGCACCGTGTGCATCTTTGCGAGCAGCTTCTTCGCCTGGGTGCTCAGATGTAGCCTGACCGCCAGGAGCTTCCCGCCGGCGATCGAGAACGAGCCCTTGGCCAATGTCAGGATCGTCTTCTTCCTTTTCTTCTGCTTGGCCTTGGCCGAGTGCGCGGAGCGGGACGCGACCGCGCTCAGCGTCTTGATCGTCACGGTTCCGCTGCAGGACGTCGCTCCGCCGGGGCAGCTCAGCTTCAGGGCGAAGGCGCCGCTGGCGGGCACCGTCAGGGGCACGCCGGCGATCTCGACTTCCGGTGAGTGTTCGGTGAAGCCCGCGACTTCACCATTACCGCCGGCCTCCGCCGCCTCCGCCACCACCGCCGCCGCCGCCTCCGCCGGGAGCGGGGCTCGTCGAGAACACCTTGTCTGCGCCCGAGTTCGAGCCGATGGCGTTTTCAGCAACGATCCGGAAGTGGTAGGTCGTGCCGGGGGCCAACCCGCTGAGGGCCGCGGCCTCGCCGACGCTGCCTCGGCCGCTGCCGGGCGCGGTCGCACACGGCACCGTGGCCCCGTATGCGCCGGTGGTGCCGTATTCGAAACGGCAGGTGGTCGTGTCGCCACGCGGGTTGACGAGCGCGTTGAGCGTGGCCGTGGTCTGTCCGATCGGCGTGGCCGCGAGCGTTTCCGCGCCCGGCGCAGCGGGTGCTTCGAGCGTCGTGAAGGACAACACCGCGCCCTGGCCCGATTTGCCTTCGGTATTTTCGTCGCTCAGCTTGAATTTGTAGGTGGCGGCGGCTGTGAGCCCCGTCACGACTGCGGACACCGCGACCGGTTGTGTGCCGCTTCCCGGTGAGCCGGCGCAGGGCGTCGTTTTGCCGGAGGGCAGCGACGTCCCGTATTCGAAGGTGCAGCTTTTCGTCGCTTTGCCTTCGGGGTTGACGGTGCCGTTGAGCGTGGCCGTCGTGGCGGCGACTTCGGTTGCCGCGGTCGTCGTCACGATCGGCGCGCCGGGTTCGGCGAGGGTGAATTCGATGCCGGGTTCCTGGCTGCTTTCCCAGGCTCCCGCTTTCATCAGGACCCTGAAGTGATAGCTCCCTGGGGTCAGGCCGGTTGCTTTGACACTCTCGGCGACCCATTTTTCTTCTTCGCCGGGGTTCGTCGGGCAGGCGAGTTTTTTGCTCGCGCCGCCGAACGCTTCGCCGGCTTTGGCGACCTGAAATTCGCATTTCGTGGGGCTGCCGGTCGGGTTGACTTCCGCTTTGAGCACCGCGGATGAAGCTTCCGGGGTGGCGGCTTCATTGCGCACTTTGGGCGCGACGATCGTCACTTTTTCGCTGACTTCGACCAGCGGCGTGGCGAGGTCGTCCGTGTGGATCCGCTCGACGACCGTGTGGATCCCTTCCTTCGCGAACTGGTGTTCAACCAGCGTGGTCGCCTGCTGGCGCTTTTCGACCGTCTGCGTCACCGAAGGTTCGAATTCCCATTCGGTGCTGAGCGCATTCGCCTGCGTCATTTTGGAGGAAAGGGACACGACGTCCGCGATCGGGAAAGCCGAGAGTTTCGCGCCTCCGGCCTTCGCTTCCGGCGGGGTAGCCGACCCCTGTGGGCAGTTTTCGGCTTTGCCCCCGGGCCCCAGCGCCAGGACCTTCGCGTGTTCGCCCTCCAGTGGGTTGCCCCGCTCGAGCATGAAGACCTGCGGTTTGCCTTCCTTTTCATATCCGGCGACGAGCGCCGAACCGAGGTTGCCCGGGTCCGTCTCGTTGACCGCGCACCGTTTCGTCGGGCTGCCCCAACTGCCGCCACCCGTCCAGCCGATCTCCTGCAGGCTCGGGCTGAGCACCATCACGCCGCCGTCGTTGAAGCCCCCTTCGCCGACGTTGCGCACCTGCACGTGCACATAGACATCGCCTTCGGCTCCGATCGACATCTCCCCGCCGTATTCGGTGCCCGATTCGATCTGCGTGAGCTTTTCGAAGAACGTGCAGAGTTCGACTTTTTTGCCTTCTTCGGATTCGCGCTGCAGATCTTCGCATTCGATTTCCCTGGGCAGCCAGAAGGCCCGTTTGGGGGCCGTCGCCGAGTTCAGGTTGGAGGGCAGTTCGGTGATTTCGCGGATGCTTTCGCCGAGCACGAGGATCTTGCCGGCGCTCGTCACCACCGGCGAGTTCAGGCAGCCGCATTTTTCGAAGTATTTGGTGCCGTCTTCCCAGACCGTTTCGATTTTGCCTTTGTCGGAGACAGCCCACACCTCAGGGACTTCCGCGCCGATCCACCCGGTGATCAGGATCTGGTCGTTGGTCGGGTTGACCGTGATGCCGCCCGGTGAGAACAGCGACATCCCTTTTTCGGTGCTGTTGGGGGAGAATTCGCTCTTGCCGACGGGGCTGCCGGTGAGGTTCGCTTCGGTCCGCGGCACGAGCACGCCCCCGGTCGTTTCAGCCGCCGGTTCGATTTTGCCGCCCACGGTCGCCGTCGAGAACGCCCACAGTTCGCTGGCGACCTGTTCTTCTTCCTTGTGCGGCGGTTTCGTCCGTTCCTCGGTGACCAGCACGTAGGCGCGTTTCTCTTTGCTGTCGAAGGCCACGCCCTGGACTTCCCGCTGGGTGCCCGTCGGCGCTTCGCTGGAGCCGATCACGTGCGAGGCGACGGCGCTCCAGGCTTCCCCGGACTTTTCGAACTTCTGCAGGCGTAGCTCTTCTTCTTTCCCGACGAGGACCACGTCGACCACCCACAGGCTGCCGTCCTGCGGATTCACCCCGAAGGCTCCTTCCGGGCTCCTGAGTTCACTTTCCGATTCACCGAAGTGGCCGAGGTCGCCCCACTTCGTCACCGCCGCCCCGCTCGCGGGCGCAACGATGAGCAGCACCGTCGCGGTCGCGGCCAGCAGTGCGAGCAGACGGGGCAGGGTGGTGAGACGCGGCGGCATCGGACTCCGATCGTTCGTGGTTCGAGAGCGTGATCTCGGGACGGGAGCGCACGGGGTGTGCGCCGGTCCGTGGGACGGAGTTCGCTCCGCCACCGTGCTGATCGTCGCTGGTGGCGCTCGCCGCGGCGTAATCAAACGGTGAACTGCGGGTTATCCATGCCCAACACGCTCAACACCCTCAACGCCACCGCTCCTCCTCCCCGCGCTCCCAGCGTCGCTGGGAGCGACTGGTGTTGAGCGTCGCCGGCGCCACCTGCGGGGTCCGGCGCGGGCCGCGGCGGCCGCGCAGCGAGGCCCCGGCGAAGGCGGCGAGCACGAGCAGCCCGAGCAGGTACACCGGTGCGGTCTCGTGTTCGCTCGGGTGGTAGGCGGAGGCCGCGGCGTCCACGGACTCCGGAGCGGCCTCCTCTTCGTCTTCCTTCTGCGCGGCCTCCACGGGAGAAGTGACGGGCGAGGTGCCGCTGGGCGGAGTGGGCCTCGCCGGCGTCGGCAGGGGGACCGGGACGAACGCCGGCAGGAACGGGAGAGCCGCCACCTGCGGCAGGAACTGGTTGACGGGTGCGTGCGGCGTCGGAGCGGGAGTCGGGGCGGGCGCGGGAGCGCCCGGCAGCGGCACGCTGAAGCTCGTCGGCGGGGCAGTGGCCGGCGGGCCTTCCTGGACCGGCGGCGGGCTCACGTTCGGTTCGGCGACTGTGGCCTTGGAGGCGAGGGCCGTGGTGCCGCACGGCTGGCGCACGCTGCCGGCCTGGATCGTGACCGGCAGCGAGTAGCGGAGGTTCCCCGTTTCGAGGATCACCTCGATCGGCTTTCCCGGCGGCGTGGCGTTGAAGGCGCAGAACAGCCCGTCCTTGCCGCCTTCGGCTTCCTCTGCGATGGGCTTGCCGTGGGCGTCATGCAGGACGGCGTTCGGTTCGGCCGAGCTCAGGTTGCGCTCGACGAACTGCCCGTAGTGGGGGTCGGATGAGCGGAATCGGTATTCGGGAACGATCCCCCGAGAGCAGGCCGAGCCGATGCAGTTGTCCGGGATCGCCACGTAGGGGGCGACTTCGTATTCGGTGAGCGTGTTGCGGGAGCGGTTCCCCGCGCGGGGGCGGCGCGCGAGGCCGGCGAACGATGCGGCCTGGCTCCGGCGCAGCAGCGTGCCCTGCTCGGCTTCGACGGCGAGTTCTTCCACGTCCGGGATCAGCCTGACGTTGACTGCGAAGCGGTGGTACCTGTCCTTTTCGGTGCTCGAGACTTCCGCCACCAGGAATCCGCTCTGGCCGATGAAACCGCCCGGCCCTTCTTCGTTGAGCACGTTCACGTAGCCGAGCGTGCCGGAGCCGAACGCCCGCGTGCTGCCGGGCGCGCCGGTGAGGGTCTCAGCGACGTTCTGTTCCGGCGCATCGAAGAAGTAGGCGGCTGCGTTGCCCGCTTCGATTGCCGCGACCAGCTGGCGCGCCGGGCCGAGCCCTTCGGAGTATTCGCGGGGCAGATCGGCGTTGCCGGCGACGATCGCGTGCCCGCCCGCTTCAGCGAGCTGCTGCTGGAGGAATTCCAGCTCCCCGGGGGCGAGCTCGCGCCGGCCGGCCTGAACGAGACTCGTGTCGAGCACGATCACACGGAGCCCTTCTTTCTCGAAGGAGTAGCTGTTGCCCACGGCTCCCGCGCCACGGCACCCGGCGGCGCCCTGGAAGGCGCTTTCGAAGAACGAGGCGCTGCCTTCGCCGGTGCCTTCGCGGTCGCTCGGCGCGCCGGTGGCGCAGACGATGACGCTGTTTCCACCGGCGCGCTGCGCGTAGTTTCTCTCCTCTTCCCCCCAGGGAACGGGGAACAGCCGCGGACCCGCCAGCTGCCCGGTGGTGACGCCCGGCCCCGTGTAGACGAAGGCGCCCACCGACCCGATTTCTTCGGTCTGGGCGATCGCCCGCCGCAACCAGACATCCGGGCCGACCCCGGTGTCGGCTCTGGTCTGGCAGGGCGCGGCGCAGGCCGCGCCCCCGCCCAGGGCGACGGACGTGAAGCCGCTCCGCGTCGCTTCGGGCGCGCTCGCGTCGAGCGGAGCGCCGGCGGTGCTCGGGTAGCGGTAGATGTCCGCGGTGTCGAGCAGCGGATTCTTGTTGTTGACAACACCGCCCACGCCCCATCCCTGAGTGCCCGTCGGATCGACGAGCAGGGCGTTGACCGGATCAGGGATCTTCGGGGTGTCCCAGAAGACGTAGCCGCCCGGTGGTTCGCGGGCGTCGTTGAGTTCGTGCTCCTCGTCGTTCCAGCCGCTCGCTGTCTGGCGCAGCACACCCCGGTTGAGGTCGTTTGGAAGCGGATAGGGGTCGACGAGGATCGGCGGAAAGCCGGGCGGCGGCGGCGTTTCTTCTTCGGCCGTGAACGTCGGCGGTTCGGTACTTGTGCCGATCGCCCGCAGCGCCCCCCCTTCGCGGAACAGCGTCAGCGCGCCCGGCGCGAAACCGCCCGGGTAGGTCACGCCCTGCCAGGGCCGGCCCGGAGCGGTGCGCTCATAGATCGTCGCTCCGCGGGTGGCGCTCTGAGCGGTGAAGGCCGCGCCGCCGTCCGCCAGAGCCGCGACGACCCAGGGCACTGCGTTCGTGCCGAGCACGGCGTCGGCGCCTTCGTCTTCCCTCCAGCCCGACCCGTCGTTGGCGATCACGCCTCCGACGTAGCCGTTCTGACCCTGTTGGATGAGCTTCCGCCAGACGACAATCGCTTCCGAGCCGGCAAAGGCGACCGAGGTGAAGTTCGCCCCGCGTGCGGCGGGCGGGATGCTTGCTTCTTCTTCCTGAGTCCAGGACTTGCCATAACGAAGCAGCACCCCCTGCTGGCCGACCGCGTAGCCGCGGGCGCTGTTGTTCGGATCGAAGGCGATGCCGAGCAGGTTGCCGCGGAAGTTGATCGGCATCGCGGGATCCTTTTCCCATAGTTTCGTTTCGCCGCGCCAAAGCCACATCTGGCCGGCGCCTTTGACGGAGTCGCCCACCGCGAGCGCCCGTTCAGGGGTCGGCCAGGCAACGGCCCGAAGCCTCGGTGACTGGCGCTTGCCGCCCGGCCCCGGGAGCGTTTCTGGGAACCACCCCGCGCCCGGCTCGTAGCGGGCCACCTCGCCGCGGTCGCCGACGGCCAGGACTTCGCTCCCCTCTGCGCCGACCGGCACGCCCGGCTGCGGGGCGAGCGCGGTCAGGGCGAAGCGGAACGGCACCGGCCACGGGCGCAGCTTGCTCGGCGCCGCACCCGCCGGGGTCGTGACGTGGACCGGCAGCAGTCTTTTGCCGAGCCAGCCGTCGGTCGCACTCGTGAAGGCCGCCCCGTAGCTCTGACCGGGGTTGGCCTCCGGTTCGGAGCCGAGCGAGTTCACGGTTTCGAGCCTCGCGCCCTGCAGACGCAGCATGCGGCCGTCGAACAGGCCGGTGACGATACGTTCGCCATAGCCGGAGCCCGGCCAGGCGAAGCTCCGCGAGTAGTCGGTCGGGAGTTCAGGCAGCGGGTGCTGGGCGCATTCTTCGCTTGCCTGCGCCGTGGCGCCGGGAGAGCTCGCCGGGATTTCGCACCACAGGCCGGTGAAGCTGCCCGAGTCCGCTTCGCCTTCGGGGGCGAAGTAGAGCGTCGCGGGCCCCCGGGAGGCGTGGAGGCGTGCGTCGAGCCACACCCCGGCCGAGGTAACCGTGAGCAGCTGCGCCTGGTCCCGGCCCGGCTCGTCGAGAGTTTCGCCGGCGATTTCGATCGCAGCGCCGGGTTCGCCGCCGGTCCTCGTCGCCACCGGCCTCCACAGGGGCGTCGCCCCTCCGGTGTTGCGCCGGAACAGCGACAGCGGCCCTTCTTTGCCTTCCGAGCGGCCCAGCAGCCAGGCGTTCTCCGGAGAGCCGGCTGCGATCGCAAGCACTTCGAATTCGCTCGTGCCGGGTGGCACTTCGATCGCCTCCCGCTGCCAGCTCGCTCCGTCCCAGTGCAGCACCGCGCTCTGCGCCCCGCCGGCGAATGGCACAACCAGCGCGCCCGCCCTTCCGCCAGGTTCCCGTAGCGCGGCGAGCAGCGGGGGGCTGTTGATCCCGAACAGCTTCTCCCCCGTCTGCAGGACTTCTTCGCCGTCGGGCACCGGCACTTCCTTGAACGGTCCGCCCGGCTGACGCACGAGCACCACCTGCCTGGAGGAGGCCCCGCTGCCGGCCGTGCCCAGTATCGCCCCGACGCCGTCCGCCGTCATCTGCCCCGCGAGCGGGCTGGGCGTCTTCTCGCGGAATGCTTCCGGCGTGTCCAGCATGAAGCCCGCGAGGGGTTCGCCGGATGCGTCCTGCAGCGAGGGACCGAGCGTCCAGCCGCCCGAGGGGGAGTAGCGGACCAGCCGGGACCCGCCGGCGGCCGGGGCGATCCCCCACACCTCGCCGCCTTCCTCCTCCGGGGAGGCGCCGAACAGCGTGATCGCGGTCACTGGCGAGGAGTCGTCCGTCTGAGCCACGAGGTCGGGTGCCCCGGACAGACCGGAAGCGCGGGGCACCTCGCGGCCGACCAGCCCCGGCGCCAGCCACAGCGCCCCGGCGATCAGCGCCAGGCAGCAGAGGACCGGGCCTCTGCGCCGGATCCGCGGGCGCGTCGTGGGGCTCAGAAGATCAGCCCCGTCGAGAGCAGCCCGGCCGGCGCCACAAATGACGTGGATACGGAGTTGACGTTCGGCGAGGCGGTGGTCCGGGTCGGCAGCGGAGCGAGGGCGTGCGTCTGCAGCTTCAGGCGCTGGGGCCAGTGCTTGGGGTTCAGCGTCAAGACGAGCCTGCGGTTCCCGGCCCCGAGCGTGCGCATCGGGGTCCTCGCCACGACCGTCCTGCGGCGCAGCGCCAGCAGGCGCACCTTGGCCTTGACGGCGAGGTGGAAGGAGAGGACGAGCCGCGTGCGTTTGAGGACCCGCGTTCGCACATGGCTCAACAGCGGCACGGCGATCCGCGCCGTTTCGGCGGCCGGCGGCTTGATCACTTCTTCGTGGCGCGTGAACAGGGTTTCGCCCGAGTTGTCTTCGGGCACTTCGTCTGACGGTTCCTGCGGAACCCCCGCGTCAGGCGGGCGGAACGTGATCGGTTCGCCCGCCAGGGCCCGCGCGTACGCTCCGTCGGAGAGCACGTCGGGATGTTCCCTTTCCGCCTGTGTGGCGAGATGCAGCAGCCAACCGCCCGCGGTTGTCGCCCAGCAGTCGTGCTGCGCGGGGCACACCACCCGCTGGGCCGCGCCGAGCGGGCCCTGCGGCGCTTCCGGGACCGGCAGTTCGAGCTGGTCGGTCACTTCGCCGGCGGCGCTCACCCGGGCCAACCAGGCGCGCTGCAGGGGGTTCGGAGCGTTGACGTCCTTTTCGCTGTCCAGCGCGACCCAGGCACTCGAGGTCCCCGGCTCGGCGGCGATCGAGTCGAGTACGTCTTTCGGGAAGACGATCTGCCCGGGTGGCAACCCTTCTTCGCCTTCGCCTTCGGTGGGGCCGATCACAGTTGCCCATTCCCCTCCAGCGGGTTTCCTCAGGATCGTCACGCCGGCGGGCTTGGAGAGTTCCGGGGGCCCAGGAACCTGCGCCCCCGCCCCGACCCAGAGCGATCCTTCGCTGGCGCTCAGGCGCAGGTAGTCGAGTGCGGTGGAGAACTCCCCTCGCCGGTACAGCAGGTGGTTTTCCGGTTGGGCCGATTCGAACGGGCTGTCTTCACCGCTCACTTCCGCCTTGATCGCTCGAAGCGCGGGAGGGCGCTGTACTTCCCGTTCCACCTTGTCTCCGGTCTGCAGCCGCATGCTCTCGTAGAGGCGGCCTTCGTAGGAGACCATGTCGCGCACCGGATGGCCTTCGGGCAGGTACGGCTGGGGTTCGAGCGCGGCGCCGTTCCAGTGCAGCATGAACGCCCCCACCTGCGGCGCCGGCAGCGGCTCCCCTCCGAACCAGCAGTTGCTGGGCGTGATGCAGCCCGCCGCGTGCATCTCCTGGTAGGAGCTGCCGAGGAACGGCACCGAGGCGTAGCCGCCGACGATTTCCATGTTCCCACCCGGGCCGGGCGCGAAATGGCAGATCGTGTTGTCCTGCAGCGGCGGCCGTTCCGTGCTCGACGCCACGGCCTGGCCGGGACGGCCGTCAGAGACGGTCCAGAATTCCTCCGGGCCGGCCCACGCGATCCGTCCGTCGGTGGCGCCGCACTGGGTCGAGAGCTCATGCCACCCCGCGCCGTCGTAGAACCACACGCCCGGCTGCACGCTGCCGCCGTTACCCGAGGTGATCAGTGCGCCCCGGTTGGGTTCGTAGAACTCGATGTCGCCGATGTGCCCCAGCGAGACGGGCGCTTCGGAGGTTTCGACGCCGGCGATCGGCGGGGGAGGCGGCAGCGGCTGCTCGACCTGCCATTCGGCGCCCCCGTCATCGGCCAGCGGCGCCGCCGCGGCCAGCGAGCAGGCGGCGAGCAGCGCTGGCAGCATCACGAGGAGCAGGGATGCGCCGCGCCGGAGGGCCGCTGGGCCGGGGGTGATCATCGCCGTCCCCCGCTGCGGGCGCGAGCCGCGGCCCGGTGGAGGAAGCGGACCGTCAGCGTGCTGCGCTGGGTCGGGTGGCCCTTCGCGGCGAATGTCACGGTCACCTTGCCCGCCAAGCCCCCCGAGCGGTAGGCCAGGCCGCGATACCGGCCCTGGAGGCCGAGCCTCAGGTTGACGGTCGAGGCGCCGCCGGGGACGCCCACCGTCGCCTTGGCGACCTGCCGCCTGACCTTGCGGTGCGAGCGCCCGGCCCTCGCGGGGAGCATGCCCGCAGCCTGCGCCGCCAGTGTGCCTGCCCCCGGCACGCTCACCCGCAGCCGTACGGCGCCGCTCCGGAGCGAGGAGGCTGTCACGACCAGCTGCCACCGCGCTTCGATCGCCGGGTTCGCCGGCGGCGGCGAGATCGTCTGCGGCGTCGGTTCCGTGGAGAAGATCACGCGGGGAACGAGGAAGACATCGGCGCCGTCGACTTCGCCGAGGCCGTTCGCGGGCGTGTTCCCGTCGCCGAACACGAGGTTCGACGCCGTCGAGGAGAACGCCAGCGTCTCACCGCCCGAGTCGAAGCTGGGCGAGAATGAGCCGTCGGAGACGCGCTGGTAGCGGTCTTCGGTGCCGATTTCGATTTCGGGGTGTTCCGGAGCGCCGTCTTGATAGCCACGGGTGACCCGAGTGAGCGTCTGGTTGGCGAGGTCGGCGTCATAGAGTTCGACGAGCCCTGGTACGGCCGATGGCGGGCTGATGAAGGCGGGCGCCCCGAGCGGGAAGACGGTGCGCCGGGTGCAGAAGGCGATCTGCTGCCCGTCGGGGGAGATCGCGAGGTCGGAGATGTCGGCGTTCGTGGGGATGCGGCTCGTGTCGGCGCTCGCGAACTGGGTCAGCCGGATCAGACCGCTGGTCCTGTCGGGCGCCGTCATGTCCTCCCTGTAGACGTCGCTGTTGTAGGTGGAGCCGCCGATGCCGAAGGCGCCCACTTCGCTTGTCAGCGGCGCGCTGGCGAGGAACGCGACGTAGTCGCCGTCGGCGCTGAGCCGCGGGATGTAGTCGCTTTCCTGAACGTTGTTCCAGATGCCGATGCCGGTGACCTGGGTCGCGAACGGACCCTGGCACGGATCACCGGGCGCCGGTTTGCCGGGGAGCTGGGACTCGGGGCCGGCGAGACAGCCCGGGCTTTCGGGGTCGGAGCCGCCCGTCACGCGCCGCGCCGGTTCGCCGGGGCCGTTCGCGATCCGCCGCCACAGCGGCTCGGCGTAGAGTTTTTCGAGCCGTTCGCCGCTCAGCGTCCGCGCCTGTTCTGAGATCTGCCCTCCGTACCAGGCGACGGCCGTACCGTCCGCGCTGATCGCGGCCCCGGGAAGCGCCGACAGGAGGTACGGTCTCCTGACGTCGGTCGGGGTCGGCGCGAACGCCGGCAGCACGCCTGGGGACCAGACCGCACCGTAGCGCCCTTCTTCCTCGGGAACGGGCTCGGGCGCGCCCGTTTCAGGGTCGATGGCCGGCCGTCCCGTGACGGGGTCGAAGCGGACACTGACGAGCTCCGTTTCGTCTGTGTCGAGGTGGCGAACGGCGACCTGCAGGGGTGGGGTGCCGGGTCCTGCGAGATCCGATTGGGCGGTCGTGACGAATGCGACCGCGCGGCCGTCGGCGGTGATCGCGCTTCGCCCCGCGGCCACGGCGCCGAACCTCGTCGCGTCCAGCGCGATTTCTTCTTCGCCCGCCCCCGGGAATTCGTAGGCCAGGCTCTGTGTCGAGTGATCTTTCGCGGAGACGAGCGTGAACGCGCCGGATTCGAATTGCTGTTCGCCGGTTTCCGGGTTCGGCACCCCGTGCTTTTCCATGTCCCGCACGTACACACTCGGCGCTTCCCGCACCGGGGCGCCGCTGTGGATGCGCCCGTCGGTGATCGCCGGGAGGCTCGCGCCTTCGTTGGTCGTGAAGCTCACGTAGCGCCCGTCCGCGCTGATCGACGGCAGCGTGGCGTCTTCCCCGCCCGCCACCTGTTCGAATGTCGAGCCCGGTTTGGTTTCCCGCCTCCAGATCCCCTGCACGCCCGCGACGGAGCCGTCGAAGACGACATAGCGCCCGTCTTCGGAGAGCGCGGGGTCGTGCGCGTATTCCGCCTGGCCGAAGGGGCTCGCCGACAGCAGCGAAATCGACCCGAACACGTCCGCTCGGGCTCCCGAGGCCGGGCCGAGCATCAGCGTCAGGATCCCGAGCGTTGCGGCGGCCGCCGTCCGGGCGAGCAGAGGGCCTGTCATACGTGCACCCTGCGCCGGAAGGCCAGGTGGTTGCCGGCACGGTCGCTCGCCGTGACATGGACCGTGTAGGACCCCGCGCGGCCGTAGCGGTGTCCCGCCGCCCGCCGCCCCGCGGCACCGGCGCCATCTCCGAAGGAGACGTGTACCGACCGCGCCACCAGGCCCGAGCCGCGGTCGCTGACCCGCACGAGCAGCGCCTGCCCGCGCCGGGATAGGCCCACCCGCGGGCGCGCGCCGTCGACTTTGACATTGCTGATCGGCGAGAGAACCTGCTGACCGAAGATGTCCGTAGCCAGGATCTGCACGTCGTGGACGCCGGTGCGCAGCGATCGCGCCGGGAACCTGAAGGACACCCCGCTCTGCGGCGAGCCGTCGATCCTCCCGTCGAGCACGGGCCGGTAGGCGAGCGGTCCGTTGGCGCTTTCCGGCGGCGCCCACTCGGCCCGCAGCTGGGAGGGCCTGATCCAGGTTTTTGGCAGGGTCACCGCGAACGGGGCGGGCGGCGCGGTGATCTGGGCGGCGACGATCGCGGCGTTGCCGAGGGGACCCTGCTGGAAGGCGACGATCCCGTCGCCGAGACCGGACCTTCCGACCGCGAGTTCTCCGATCGGCCCTCCCGCGCCTCCGCTGAGCAGCGCCGTCTGCACGGCGCCATCGGGGAAGTCCTCCCGCACTCCCACCCCGGGGCGCCCCTGCCGGTCGCCGCTGGGCCAAGCGGAGACACCCCCCGCCTGGGGGTTGATGACCGAGGCCGATGCCAGTTCCTGGGCCGGCCCGAGCAGCGATCCCGTGAACGGCGAGCCGAGGCTCGACTGTGTCAGAGCACCTCTGTCGCTGCGTTCGACCACGCGCGGCGTGCCGTTGCCGTCGTACAACAGCCGCGTCTGGCTGCGTTCGTCGATGTCAACGCTCGGGCGGCCGATCAGCGCGCCCCGCCCCCCTCCCACCGCGGGGTCCGCGACGGTGGCCCCGAGGAACTCGGCCCCGCTTTCCGCTTCGCCGTCGGAGAGGGTGTTGAGGAAGATCCGCGGCCCCGGCAGCGGCGACCCGGTGGCCCACGACTGGCGATAGGCGACCTCCGCCTGACCGAGCTTCGAGATCGCGACCGACGGCGCGTCGGCGTCGTTGTTGATCGGAGCGCCGCCGTAGCTCGTCGCCGTTAGAGGCAACGCGTAGTTGAGCGACTGGCCGAAGATCCGCCGGGCCCAGATGCGCGCGACACCGCTGGCTTCGGGCTCCTGCCAGACGACGATCCCGTTCCCGGTGGGACCGAGGGCGATCTGCGGCGCATTCGCTTCGGACGGTGGGCGCATCGACAGCCCCGGGTCGCGGTTCGCGACGCCCAGCGACGCCCAGCGTTCCCCCGAGTATGCGGCCACCCTGACGCTCTCCACCACGTCGGTGGGCCGCAGCAGCGGCACGGTGCGAGAGAAGCTGACGACGCGGTATACGACGTCGGCCTGCCCGGTCGAGCTGACCGCGAGGTCGGGGCTCGTGCCTGTCCCTTCGCCGATGTTCGGGTCGACGATCGAGGGAGGCCCGAACATGCGGGACCCGGGCGCGAGCTCCGAGCCGACGAGCTCGTACACGGGATGTCCGTGTTCGGTCGCGAACGGCGTCGCCCAGACGACGATCAGCTCGCCTCCTTCGGCGGCGCCGATCCGCGCCCAGCTGGCAGCGAAGGGCTCTTCGTAGTCGACCTGAACCGGGGGCTGCCAGGCCCCGCCGGAGTATCGCGAGACGAACACGTGCGGTACGCCGTTGACCCGCTTCAGGTACACCAGCCCGCCGGTTCCGTCTTCGGCCATCGCCGCCCCCCCGAAGCCGACGATCTCCTCGCTCGGGCCGTCGATCGTCTGCGCCGGGAGAATGATCGCGTGAGCATCGCCGGCGACGAGCAGCGACAGGATCGCGGCGAGCAGCAGGTAGGGCGCAAGCAGGCTGGGGGCTGCGGCGGCGGCGAGGCGACGGAAGGCTCCTGCGGCAACCCGCACGGCATTCACGAGTTGGGGTTGTTCTGCGCGCCCGGGGACTTGTTGAAAGCGCAGCGGAAGTTCTGGGCTTCCCTGACCGGCTCCGAGCCTGCGAACCCGCCCTTGTTTTCGTTGTCGTAGACGGTCACGTACTGGAGCGATTCGGGCATCGGATTGGACGGCAGCGGAATCGGGTTGGGCTGGCCCTGGCGCGGGTTCGAGGAGGCCCCTTCGCTGACGCCCTCCGAGCCCGCCGCAGCCGAGCCGGCCTCGGTCGTGGTCAGCGTCGAGCTCATCTCGCGCTCGTCTTTGAGCCCACGCGTCGGGTCGAGGTCGACCGTCGCCGTCAGCGAGGAGTCGTGGATCGTCGACTCGAGCTTGACCCGCGCGGCCGCGCCGATCAGCTGCGCGGCGCTCGGCAGCCAGCCGCCTTCGCCCTCGCAGGCGCGCTCGCCCAGAAGTAGTTGTTCTTGCCCGCGTCCGCCTTGGTGAGCGGGTAGGGCGCGGAGTCCAGGCACCACGTACCGATGTCGACGGTCGCCGGGGGACAGGTGCCGGCGAGCTGTTCTGCGGTCCGTCCGCCGACACGTTTGGCGTTGGCAACCGTCGGGATCGCGCCGGCCGGGAACTTGTGGTTCTTGCCGAGCAGCAGGACGGCGCCGGCCTTCGGCTTGGACGTCACCGGATGCCCGGCGATCGAGGCGACAATCGCGTGGCGCGCTGCGTCGGCCAGCCCGGTCGTCGACATGACCAGCGCCACCATCGCGATGGCGAGCGCCGGCGAGGGCAGCCGTCGGCGGGGAGCATCGGCTTCAGCGCGCACCACCGACACGGATGCCCGCACCGCGTTGCGGCGGGGGCGCTGGTGACGGTGCCTGCGCCTCACAGCCCTTGCTTGCCCTCCGGCGATGCGCGGCGCAACTCGCGCAGGCTGTCGAAGCTCGTCTCGGCGACGGTCGACAGCACGGCGTCGAGCGCCACGCCGGAGAGCGTCTCGTGCTCGAGCAGCGCGGCGGCGGTCTCCTCGACCGAGCTCCAGTTGCGATCGAGGATCGAGCTGGCCCGGACCTCGGCGTCGCCGACGAGGCGCTCGATCTCGCCGTCGATGATGTTCAAGGTCTCCGGGCCGACCGAGCCGAGGTCCTGCAGGGAGGCGCCGAGGAACACCTCGCCCCCCTTCTCCCCGATCGTGACGAGCCCGAGGGCCTCGGACATCCCGAATGAGGTGACCATGGTGCGCGCGAGGCTCGTCGCCGCGTGCAGGTCGTCGTTGACGCTCGTCGAGGTGTGGCCGAAGGCGATCCGCTCGCCCGCCAGGCCGGCGGTCAGGACGATCAGCTGCGCCTCGAGGTCGGGCTTGGTCATGATCGTCTGGTCGCGGTCGGAAAGCATGTGCGCGGCGGTCCCGAGCTGGCGCCCGCGGGCGACGATCGAGAGCTTGCGCGTGGAGGTGGCGTGGCCGAGCGACTCGGTGACGACCGCGTGCGAGGCCTCGTGGATCGAGATCAGCCACCGCTCCTGGTCGGTCAGGATGTGTTTCTTCGCCGGCCCGGCGACGACGCGGTCGATCGCCTCCTCGAGAGTCGCCTGGTCGATCTGCGCACGCCCGTCGCGGACGCTCAGCAGCGCCGCCTCGTTGATCACGTTGGCGAGCTCGGCGCCGCTGAAGCCGGGTGTCTCGCGGGCGACCTCCTCGAGCGATGCGTCGGGGGCGAGCGGCCGCTTGCCACCGTGGAGGCGGAGGATCTCCAGGCGCCCGTGCACATCGGGGGTGTCGACGACGATCTGGCGGTCAAAGCGGCCCGGGCGCAGCAGTGCCGGATCGAGGATGTCAGGTCGGTTCGTAGCGCCCATGACGACCAGGCCGCCGTCGCCGGAGAATCCGTCCATCTCGACGAGGATCTGGTTGAGCGTCTGCTCGCGCTCGTCGTTGCCCTGTCCGATGCCGGCGCCACGCTTGCGGCCTGCGGCATCGAGCTCGTCGATGAAGATGATCGCGGGTGAGGCCTTGCGCGCCTTGCGAAACAGGTCACGCACGCGGGCGGCGCCGACGCCGACGAGCGACTCGACGAAGTCCGATCCGGAGACCGAGAAGAACGCCGCATCGGCTTCGCCCGCGACGGCCTTCGCGAGCAGCGTCTTGCCGGTGCCCGGGGGGCCCACGAGTAGCACGCCCTTCGGGGCGGCCGCTCCGACTGAGAGATACTTCCCCGGTTCGGCGAGGTAGTCGCGAATCTCCCTGAGCTCGGCCAGCGCCTCACCGGCGCCGGCCACATCCGCGAAGGTGATCCTGTCGCGTGTTCCCTTGCCCTTCTTCTTGCCCTTGCCGGTGAACTCGGAGAAGGCTGCCAGGCCACCGGCGGCACCTTCTCCACCGATGCGCATGAACAGTGAAAACAGGCAGACGAGCAGCAGGATGGGAATCAGAAACTGCACGACGATCGTTCGTGTCCCCTTGCCGGGCTGCTGGTCAACGGTGACCGAGGCCCCGTTTTCCCCGAGCACCGTGGCGAGCTGCTGCGTCTGGGCTCCCGAGGCCGGGTAGGCGGCCCACAGCTGCTGCAGACCGCCCCCGCCGGGCTGCACCACGGCCGAGCCACCGGCGGCCGGCGGCGTCAGTGCGCCGCCGGATGTCACCAGTGGTGCACCGGCGGTCGTGGTTACAACCGCCCGACTGTCGTGGTCGAGCAGCAGCGCCATCGAGATGTCGTGTTTTTTGGCCAGCTTCTCGACGGTCGTGAGCGGTACTTCCATTCCGGCGCTTCGCGGCCGGATCGATCCGAGCAGCAGGGCGAAGGTGAGAGCCAGTCCGATCGAGGCGACGAGCAGGAACAGGGCGAGCGGATCGCGCAGCGCGATCTTCCAGGTTGTCGTGAAGAATTCCTTGAGCCCCGCGAGGACCGGGTTCTGCCTGTGCGCGAGCCGGGAACTGACGGCGGCTTTGTTCGCCTGCGGTGAGGCGGCGCCGTTGCTCGCGGTGTTCTGGGGTGGCTTGGGGGGCTCGTTCATGGAGACGGTCCTGCGACGGCGACGCACCGTTGCGCGCCGCCCTCTCGGCAATGCGCGGCGCTTGTGCCATCCGGCTGCGATCGATCCGTTGCCGGTCGCGTGGCGGCAGAGTCACACGCCCCGCTCTGAAATTCAATGGCGTTCACAAAAACAACACATCGGCTCACCGAGAGCGCGCGCGACGTTCACATTTCGTTCACCTCAATCCTCGGGGAAGACATGCGAGCGGCGTGGAGGTGAGTCGCAGGCCAACACTGAGCGGCGTTCACAAAAACGAAACACGGATCGCCCGAGCGGTCGACACTCTTCGCCGGGGGTGACGCAGTCCTGAACCGCACTGTTGCGCCAACCGTCTTGTTTCCCCAAGCCCAGCGCCGACCGGCGCCCTGACCCCCACCGACACAGAAGGAGCCCGACCCATGCGCGCGTTTCGCACGCTGATCCTCTCCACCGGCGTCATTCTTGCCCTCGTCGTCGCATCTGTGGCCGCCGCGCGGCCGCTGATCATCGGGGGCTCCACCTCGGTGCTGCCGCTGGCCCAGAAACTTGCGACCGCCTACCACAAGGCCTACCGCTCGCAACCAAGACCGAAAGTCAGCGGCGGGCAGTCCGATATCGGAATCAGCGGCGTCAACGAAGGCCGCTTCGACATCGGTGACTCCTCACGTAACCCGATCGAAGGCGTGGACCCCCATGGCCTCACCTTTTACAAGATCGCTCGCGACGGCATCTGCATCATCACGAGCCCGAAGAACCGTCTCAAAACCCTCTCCCAGGAATCCGTCGAACGGATCTTCACGGGGCAGGTGCGTGACTGGAGCCAGGTTCCGGGCGCGGCGATCTCCGGTCCGATCGATCTCTTCGACCGCGACGGCGCCTCGGGTACCCAGGACGCCTTCAGGCACATCTTCCTCGAAGAAAACCAGCAGGTCTCTCCCAGCGCAACCGCCAAGACCTCCAACGGGCAGGAGCAGCAGGTCGTCTCCGCCGACAAACAGGCGATCGGCTTTGTGTCATTCGCCTACACCGCAGGGGTAAACCCCGTCGCCTACAACGGCGTGGCCTGCAATCTGCGCAACGCCCGCTCCGGCCAGTACGCCGGCGTGCGTAACTTCTGGATGGTCACCAAGGGCCGCGCCAAGGGTGCCGCCGCAAAGTTCATCGGCTGGGTGACCAGCGGAAAAAGGTCGGTCGACTCGATCATCAACTCGAACTGGATCTCGATCAAATAGCGACGGTGCCCTCCCTCCGACGAATTCCGCTCGTCGGCAGGACGGGCGCCTCCAGCGACAAGCGCGCCGAGCTGATGCTCGGCGCGCTTGGCGTCGGGATGCTCGTGCTGATCGGGGCGATGGTCGCGACGGTCATCGTCAAAGCCTGGCCCTCCTTCTCATACAACGGCCTCGACTGGTTCGGCTCCGGCGGCGAAGTCGACGTCGAGCTGCGCAGGATGCGGGAAGGGACTCCGCTGGCGGGGCATGGCGTCCTCTACTTCCGCGCCTGGCCGCTGATATGGGCGACGATCCTCACGACGGTCGGTGCTGTCGTGCTGGCGCTTGTCATCTCGACACTCACCGCCATATTCCTGACCGAGTTCGCGCCGGAGCCTGTCCGCCGGACGGTTGACCCGGTGATCAGGCTGCTCGCGGGCGTCCCGTCGGTCATCTACGGGCTGATCGGGATTCTCGCGATCGCGCCGTGGATAAACGAACACGTGCTGAGCAACTCGCGAAAGCAATCGGTCATCTACGTCGTGCAGCTCAACGGCGCGAACCTGACCACGGGCACACTCATCCTGACCGTGATGATTCTCCCGATCATGGTGGCCATCACGGCCAACGCGCTCGAGGCCGTGCCGAGCTCCTGGCGGGAGGGGTCCGCGGCACTGGGCGTCAACCGCTGGCGGACGATCCGCCGGGTCTCGCTGCGCACCGCATGGCCGGCGATCGCCGCCGGAGTCGTCCTGGCTACGGCGCGTGCGCTGGGTGAGGCCGTGATGCTCGCCATGGTGGCCGGCAGCAGTGCGTTCTCGGCCAATCCACTCGACGGCCTGACATTCCTGTTCGAGCCGGTACGGCCGCTGGCAGCGACCATCTTCCAGGAATCGGAGGGCCTGACGATCGGCGCCCTGTCTCACACGATCTATGCGATGGCGGCCGTGCTGCTCGTCTCGGCCGTGATGCTCTCGCTTGCGGGATGGGCGGTCAAGCAGCCACTCAAGCGTTACGGGATCCGCGCCTGATGGCCACAGTCGCCCCCTCTCAGGGCCCGCCAACGGCAGCTCTGCGCCCACCGCGCGAGCGGATCTCCACCTGGCCGGCGCTGGACCGCTTCTTCTACCGCCTGTGCTGGGCGACCGGGATCGGCCTGTGCCTGATCGCGATCTGGATCGTGATGTACATGTTCGTCAAGGGGATCGCCTACCTGCGGCCCCAGCTGCTCTTCACCTCGCCCGCGCCATCCCTGAGCCAGACCCAGAACGGTGGCTTCTCCGACCCCCTCGTCGGGACCCTCGTCGTGACGGCCATCGGGACCGTGATCGCCGCGCCGCTCGGTGTGGGCATGGCGACATGGCTGACCGAGTACGGGCGCCCGCCGGCGCTCGCGCGCGCCGTGGAATCCGCCGTCGAGATGCTCGCCGGTGTTCCGAGCGTCGTCCTGGCGCTGTTCGGCCTGCTGATCTTCTCGCAGGGATTTCTGCGGTTCCTCTCCCAGGGAGCCGCTCGCGGATCCCTGGGCCAGTCGTTTCTCGCCGCCGGGATCACCATGTCCCTGATCGCCCTGCCGCTTGTCGTCGGTGCCACCCGAGAGGCGCTCGAGCAGCTGCCCAACCGGACCCGCGAGGCCTCCTACGCGCTCGGTAAGACCCGGTGGACGACCAGTCGCTGGGTGCTGCTGCCCGCCATCAAGCCGAGTATCGCCAGCGGCATCGTGCTCGGGATGGGCCGGATCATCGGTGACACGGCCATCATCACGATCCTGCTCGGCGGCGCAGCGCAGCTGAACGAACCGGTGGGCCACGCCCCCGTATTGAGCTTGCTGCGCGGGACCGGCTCGACCCTCACCAGCTACGTCTATTACAACTCCCCCGCGGGCGAGGGCAACGCCCACGAGAAGGCCTACGCCGCGGCCTTCGTGCTGCTGGTCATCGTGCTCGGGCTGAACGCCGTCGTGACACGGCTGACGAATCCCGGCTCGGGCCGGATGGGACGAGCGCTCAAGCGGCTGCGCTTCGGGGGGTCGAGGCCCTGATGGACCCGTTGATGCCCCCGCCGATCCGGCGGATCGCACTCGACCGCGAGCCCAACGTCGCCCCTCCGCGAGGCACGCCCGCCCCGAACGGCAGCGCGGTCGGAGGCCTCGCTTCGAAGCTGCGCGTCGCGCGGCCGCCCGCCGCGACGGTGCGGGAGCGGATGCATGCGGAGGGGGTCTGGCTCGCATACGGCGAGAACTGGGTCGTCCGAGACGTCACCCTGCCGGTCCGCCAGGGTGAGGTGCTCGCGTTGATCGGGGCCTCCGGGTCGGGCAAGACGACCCTCCTGCGCTCGATGAACCGGCTGACCGAGATCACCGCGGGCGCTGCCCGCGCGGGAAACATCACGATCGACGGCACCGACATCCACGAGCTCGAGGTCAACGACCTCCGGCGCCGTGTCTCGATGGTCTTCCAGCAGCCGAATCCCTTCCCGATGAGCATCTACGACAACGTCGCCTACTCGCTCGCCGAGCAGCGTCCGCAAAGCGGCAAGCGCAGACGGCGGCGCAGTCCCGAGCTCTCGGCCGCCGTGAAGGAGGCGCTCAGGCGGGCGGGGCTCCTCGACGAGGTGGGAGACGACCTCGACCGCTCCGCCCTGCGCCTGTCCGGGGGCCAGCAGCAGCGTCTGTGCATCGCGCGCGCGATCGCCTCGAAACCCGAGGTGCTCCTGCTCGACGAGCCCTGCTCCGCTCTGGACCCGATCTCGACCGCCACGATCGAGGATCTGATCGTCGGCCTTCGCGAGAGCGTTGCCGTGGTGATCGTCACCCACAACCTTCAGCAGGCCTTCCGGGTCGCCGACCACGTCGCATTCATGCACCTCGGCGAGCTCGTCGAGTACGGCCCGAGCGAGCAGGTCTTCGACCATCCACGGGATCGGCGCACCATGGACTACGTCAGCGGGGCCTTCGGGTGAGCATCCCGGGAGCGTCCGGGTGAGGTGGACGGTGCTGGCGCTGGCGGCCCTGGCGCTCGCCGGCTGCGAGACGACACAGGAAAAGAGCGCCCGCCTGGAACGGGCGGCCCTCGCCGGCAAGAGCCGGGAAGCGCTCACGGCCAGGGGACTGTCGATCAGCCATCCGAGCACTTCGATCAAGGTCCGATCGGCCGTCGCGGTTCACGACTCCGAAGGCGCGGCGATCGTCGTGACGCTGAGGAACACCGGCGCCAGGGCTCAGAAGGAAGTACCACTGCTGGTGCGCTCCGGCTCCTACTCGAACAACGCCCAGGGGCTCGCGCCGTCACTCGTGCGGGTCGCGCTGGTGCCTGCACATGGCGAGACGGTCTGGGTCGACGACCAGATTCAGGCGACGGAAACGACGGGGGCTGTGACCGCCACGCCCGGCGAAGGCACCCCTGCGCCCGACGCCCCGCCGCAGATCGTGATGGGCGCCCCCCGGCTGGAAACGGAACCGGGCGGCGGCACGGTCGTACACGGGACCGTCGCGAATCACTCCAACGTCCCCCAGAAGGAACTGGTCGTCTACGTCGCCGCATCACGCGGCGGGAAGATCCTCGCCGCCGGTCGCGCCGTGCTGGCGAGCCTGGCCGCCGGGGCCTCCAGCCCGTTCGAAGTGTTCCTCATCGGACGGCCGGCGGGGGCGACGCTCGAGCTCACCGCGCCCCCCACCACCTTCCGCTGATCGCTCGCGTGGCAGCGCTCAGCGGCGGCGCTGCTTGAGGGTGATCCCCTCGAGCACGTGGGCGACTTTCTCGCAGGCGTCCACCGCCGCCTCGAGGGACTCGAAGAGGTCCTTCCAGCGGATCACGACCATCGGGTCGATCCCACCGGCGAAGAGCGATGCGACCGCATCCCGCTGCAGCCTGTCGCCCTCGTTCTCGAGGCGGTGGATCTCGACGAGGTGGGGACCCATCTCGGTTCCTGTCCGCAGGCATCTGAGCGCTTGGGCGATCTGCTCCCCCGCACCGACGAGGACCTCGGTGAACTCCACCGCCTGCTCCATGGGCGCCTCGACCCCGTAGAGACCGAGCTGTGCAGCGACCTGCTCGGAGTGGTCGACGATGTCGTCGAGTGTGCTGGCCAGGACGTATCCGTCGCCCGGCTCAAACGGCGCGTGCACCCTGCCCCGGCCGGCGAGCCGGTGGATGATGTCGTGGGTGATCCGATCCCCTTCCTGCTCGCAGACCTTCATGTCCTGCGCAAGCGTCGCATGCTCGGGATAATCGATCAGGAGTTCGCGGAGCAGCAGGCCGCAGCGCTGCACGTTGCGCCCGGACTCCTCGACGAGACCCATCAGCTCGGGGTCGAAGGAGCGACGCAGGAAGCTCATCCCGCGAGAATATTGATCAGCGGAGCCCCCCGAGGTTCTTTCACGGTTTTTTCACCGATAGATCACGACTTTGCAACGCCTTGGCCCGCGGCGGATGCGACGCTCCGCGTCGTGGCGGTCTACCAGGAGAGTGCAGACGTACCCGACATCCTCTACGCGGGAGAGCTCGAGATACGCCCTGATGAGGGCCTCGTCCTCGCCACCGGCCGGGCGCTGACCCTGTCGGTGAGGGAGTTCGAACTGCTCGCCGCGATGGCCCGCCGCCAAGGAGCCATCATCTCACGCGAGGCCCTCTACGAGGCCGTCTGGGGTGGAGAACTCCGCCACGGCGACCGCTCGGTCGACGTATACGTCTCGAAGCTCCGGAACAAGCTCGAGGACGCTCTCCCGGACCGCCGCTTCATCCACACCCATCCGGGCTTCGGATACCGCTTCCAGCCCCAGGCTTCACGAAATGTTCACATGGAGGACACCGGCGGTTGAAGACACTGTTGCCGGGACGTGAAGGTCGTATTCCCGGCAGGAGCGCGGAAAGCAGTGCGGATGCAGGCCCCCTCGTTGCGCGAGGTTCCGTGGCGGCGCCTGGAGACAACAACGACCGCCCACCCCCCGGCCGCATGGCGCGGCGCTTACGACAACCATTCAAGGAGACCCAGTGATCAGAAGAAAGATGGGCGCGCTCGCCGGTTGTGCGCTGCTCGGTTTGGGCCTGGCAGCGTGCGGCAGCTCGAGCTCGTCAACCACGAGTACGACAAGCAGCGCTGCCGCGAAGACCGCCACGGCGCCCTCCCCGGCCTCGGGCACCATCTCAGGCGCGGGCTCGACGTTCGCGGCGCCGGTCTATGAACAGTGGGCCTCCGCGCAGTCGGGCCTGACGGTCAACTACCAGTCGGTCGGTTCCGGCGCCGGGATCACGGCGATCGAGAGCAAGATCGTCAACTTCGGCGCGAGCGACCCTCCACTGAAGCCCGAAGATGAAGAAGCGATCGCCAAGAACGGCAGCCCCGCCGTCCAGATCCCCATGTTCCTGGGCGCGATCACCGTCTCCTACAACCTCCCCGGCGTCAAAGCCGGGCTCAAGCTCGACGGCAAGACCCTCGGTGACATCTTCCTGGGCAACGTCAAGACCTGGGACAACTCCGAGATCAAGGCGCTGAACCCCGGCGTCACCCTGCCGAGCACGGCGATCACCGTCATCCACCGCTCCGACTCCTCGGGCACAACGGCCGGCTTCACAAGCTTCCTGGCCGCGGTGAACCCCGAATTCTCCAGCAAGGTCGGGGAAGGCAAGGAAGTCCCCTGGCCCACCGGCACCGGCGCAAAGGGCAACTCCGGGGTGGCCGGCGCAGTGAAGCAGACGGTCGGCGCGGTCGGCTACGTCGAGCAGGCATATGCCCTGCAGAACAACTTCACCTACGCCGCGATCAAGAACAAGGCCGGCGTGTACGTCTCGCCGACCCTGGCCTCGACCACCGCAGCGGCGCAGAGCATCAAGATCCCCGCAACGCTGGGCATCAAGATCAGCAACCCGCCCGGCGCCGGAAGCTACCCGATCACCTCACAGACGTTCATAGTTCTCAACAAGGACCTCTGCAAGGCCGGGACGCCGGGCGGCGAAGAAGCCGCCAAGAACGTGAAGAAGTTCATCGAATACGGCCTCGGCGAAGGTCAGAAAGTCCTCGGACAGGCCGACTACGCGGCGCTTCCCGCGCCGGTCCTGGCGAGGTCGAAGGTCGCCGTCGCGGGCCTTCTGTGCAACGGCTCACCGATCTCCTGAGGAGCTGACAATGCCTCCGCGGATCAGGTAGACAGGGACCCGTGGAGGCAGCATCTGCACCCGGCGGCGACCGCGCATTGCTCGCGCGGTCGCCGCTGGCTCGTTTACCGGACCGCGTCCTGAGATACGGACTGACGGTGCTCGCGGCACTGATCCTGGTGCTGATCGTCTACTTCTTCTTCGAACTGGTCGGTGAAGCCCGCCCCGCCTTTGAAAAGGAAGGCGTCCTGGGGTTCATCTTCCACAACAACTGGAACCCGAGCGCGGAAGACTATGGGGCCTGGCCGCTTGTGGTCGGCACTCTGATCACCTCGGCCCTGGCACTCCTGATCGGAGTGCCCGTGGCCGTCGCGGCGGCGGTCTACGCGACCGAGCTCTGCCCGCAACGGCTGCGTACGCCGCTCAGCATCCTCGTCGAGCTCCTGGCCGCCGTGCCGTCGGTCGTCTATGGGCTCTGGGGGATCTTCTTCCTGGCTCCCAAGCTCCAGCCGGCCGAGCAGTGGGTCGCCGACAAGCTGTCGTTCGTGCCGTTCATCGGCGGGGGACTGGTGACGATCCCGAACTACTTCGTCGCTGGCCTGGTCCTTGCGATCATGATCCTGCCGATCGTCAGCGCGATCAGCCGCGAGGTGATGGCGACCGTCCCCGCCGACCACAAGGAGGCGGCCCTCGGACTCGGGGCGACCCGTTGGGAGATGATCCGGCTCGCCGTCCTTCCCTACTGCCGTTCGGGCATCGTCGGAGGGGCCATGCTCGGCCTCGGGCGCGCCATCGGCGAGACGATCGCGGTGACGATCCTGATCGGCGATGCCCCGAAACTCGGCCACCAGCTGTTCGGCCAGGGCTACACCCTGGCAGCGGTCATCGCCAACGAGTTCGGTGAGGCCCAGGGGCTGCACCGCTCGGCGCTGTTCGCAGCCGCTCTGCTGCTGTTCGTCCTGACGCTGTTCGTCAACGGCTTCGCCCGCGCCCTCGTCGTGCGCTCCGCTCGCCGGCACGGCGGGACGGGCGCCGAGGCGAGCACCGGCGGGACCTCGATGATGTCCGGGGTGGTGGCCGGAGCTTGAGCTCACAACCGCCCCCAGCCGACCTCTCAGCCCGGTTCGGCCTGACGGCTGCGCGCCGGCGCAAGGACAAATTCGCCCGTGGAGTGATCCTGGCGGGGACGATCCTCGCCCTGATCCCCCTCGTGCTGATCATCTACTACCTGCTGAAAAAGGGCCTGGGAGCGTGGAGCTCGAGCTTCTTCACGACCGACCCGACCGGCAACACCTTCTTCAAGAACTCGGACATCGGCGGCATCAAGAGCGCCATCATCGGGACGATCGAGATGGTCGCCCTGGCCTCGGTGATCTCGATCCCGATCGGGGTTGGTGTTGCCCTTTGGCTCGTCGAGTACGGCAAGGACAGCTGGTTCGCCAGGATCGTCCGGTTCTTCGTGGACGTCCTGACCGGAGTTCCCTCGATCGTCTTCGGACTGTTCATCTACATCGTCCTGATCATCGGGACGGGCAGTTCCTTCGCCGGCTACAAGGGCTCGCTGGCCCTGTCCCTGCTGATGCTTCCCGTCGTGATCCGCTCCGCCGAGGTGATCCTGACCCTGGTGCCGGAAGGCCTGCGCGAATCGGCGCTCGCCCTGGGCTCTCCTCGCTGGAGGATGATCCTGAGGATCGTGCTCCCAACCGCCCTGCCGGGGATGGTGACGGGGATTCTGCTGGCCGTGGCACGCGCTGCGGGGGAGACCGCCCCGCTGCTGTTCACCGCCGGGTCACCGAAAACGACCAACTACAACCTCAGCGGATTCATGAACTCGCTGCCTGTGCAAATCTACAATGACGTCAACTCGCCCAGCACAGAGGTCGTGAACCGGGCCTGGGGGGCCGCGCTGACGCTCGTCACCCTGATCCTGATCCTCAATCTCATCGCCCGATTGATCTCGCGAAGGAGTCGCCTTGCATGACATCCACCCGACAGACCCAAGAGGTGGCTGATTTGGACCCCGATAGCGGCGCCGGGCTTGAGCGCTCCCCCGCCGAGCAGGCCGAGGACGGCCTCGAGCGCAGCCGCATGACGTCCGGGCGCCCCGGCGGCGAGACGGGCCCCAAAGCCGTCTCGAAACTCGGTTTCAGTGTCAGGCTCGAGCAGCTGAAGGCCTTCTATGGCGATGCCGAACAGGTCAAGGGCGTCGACCTCGAATTCAGGGCCAACGAGGTCACGGCCATCATCGGGCCCTCGGGATGCGGGAAGTCGACGATGGTCCGCTGCATAAACCGCATGCACGAGGAGATCCCCGGCGCGCATGCCGAGGGGCGCGTGCTGCTCGAGGACATGGACATCTACGACCCCTCGGTGGATGTCGTCGCCGTCCGGCGAGCGGTCGGGATGGTCTTCCAGAAGCCCAACCCCTTCCCGACCATGTCGATCTACGACAACGTCGCCGCCGGGCTGCGCCTGACCGCTCGCAGAGGCAAGGACCTCGACGCAAAGGTCGAGTACGCCCTGCGTGGCGCGGGCCTCTGGAGCGAGGTGTCAGACCGCCTCACCGAGGCCGGTGCGGGGCTCTCGGGCGGGCAGCAACAGCGTCTGTGCATCGCCCGTTCGCTTGCCGTCGACCCCGAGGTGATCCTGATGGACGAGCCCTGCTCCGCCCTCGACCCGGTCGCGACGCTGAAGATCGAGGAGCTGATCGAGGAGCTCAAGCAGCGGGTGACGATCGTGATCGTCACCCACAACATGCAGCAGGCCGCCCGCGTCGCCGACAGGACGGCCTTCATGCTCGACGGCAGGATGGTCGAGGTGGGTCCAACGCACGAGATCTTCACCAAACCGAAGGACTCACGAACCGAGGAATATGTCACCGGCAAGTTCGGCTAGCGACGGGGGCGCCCCGACCCCGGGGCTCTCCGCCGAAGCCTTTGACCGTCTCGATCCCTCCTCGACGGAGAGCGGCCACGGACGGTCGCACTTCCAGGAGCAGCTGCGAGAGCTCGAGCATCACGCGCTGGGCGGCCTGGACCTGATCGTCGAGCAGCTCGACCGCGTGCTCGAGGCCCTGAACCATCAGGACGTTGAGCTCGCTCAGATGGTGATCGCCGACGACGATCGCGTCGACGGGCGCTACCTCGAGGTCCACCAGGGGATCCTCTCGCTGCTGGCCCTGCAGGCACCGGTGGCCGGCGATCTGCGCCTCGTTGCCGCCCTGCTGCACATCATCAAGCACATCGAGCGCATGGGCGATCAGTGCGTGAACATCGCCAAGATGATCCCTCTCTCGGGTTATGAGCCCCCCGTCCACGGAGAAATGCTCGAGGCGCTTGCAAAGATGGGCGCCTTCGCACGGTCGGAGGTGGTTCAGTGCAAGGCCGCATTCGCGGGCCGCGACGTGGCGCTCGCCGAGGATCTGGTTCGCCAGGACCGCGAAATCAACCGCCTCAACCGGGATATCTTCAGGCTCGCCATCGAGATCGGGGACGACCCCGACACGCGCGAGTGGGCCATGCACATGACCCTGGTGGCCCGTGCCCTGGAGCGGATCGGCGACAACGCCGTCGATGTCGGCGAGCAGGTGGCCTTCGTCGTCACGGGCCTCTTCCGGGAGTTCTCGGACTCCTCCCGCCCGCTTGGCGGGTAGCAGCAAGTCCAGCCTCGGGCCCGCATCCGGCTCTGTGAACATCCTGTTACATCGACTTGCGGAACCCATTTTGCCGCTCTCGATCCCATACACTGCCGCTCGATGACGGTAAGCGCTCGCGCCGAGGCCCAGGGGGGTTCGTCACCAGCCCCCGAAGGCCCGGCATCCTCCTCGGGCTCGATGAGGATCGCCGTCCTGGACCGTGACAGCGGCTTCATCCAGGTTCTCAGCAAGCGTCTGGACCGGCTCGGCTGGGAGCACCGTGTGCTCGCGAGCCCCGTCCCGCCGGACGCGGTCGTCTCGATGCGCCTCAGCGCGCTCGTCGTCGACCTCGCCGTCCTCGGCCCGCAGGCCTGGACATGGCTCGAGCGGCTCTGCGAGGCGCTCCCCGACCTGGGAATCGTCGTCTGCACCGGTCCCTCCACGGTTGCCCAGCGCGTTCGCGGGCTGCGCCTCGGGGCCGATGACTGGATCACCAAGCCCTGCCATCCCGAGGAGGTCATCGCCCGCGTGCAGAGCGTCGTGCGGCGCCGCCGGCGTACCAGCGGCCGCGCCGAGGTCGCGCCGGTCAGCGCCGGCGAGGTGGAGATCCGCTCCGACCGCTTCCAGGCCTTCGTCGATGAGCAGAGCATCGACCTGACCCGCCGCGAGTTCGAGCTGATCGAGCTCCTCGCAGCGGCCGAGGGACGCGTCCTCGAGCGTGAGGAGATCTACTCGCGCCTGTGGGGCTACACGATGGTTCGCGGAGACCGCTCGGTGGACGTCTTCGTCCGAAAGGTCCGCCAGAAGCTCGAGAAGGCCTCCCCCAGCTGGCGCTACATCCACACCCACTTCGGGATCGGCTACCGCTTCGCCGCCGAATCGATCGAGGTCGTCGACCCCGGCGACGTGCCCTCCTCACTCCCCGCCGACTGGGACCCCCAGATCGCGGACACTCGGGTCGGCGATCAGGGCAAGCTCGCGGGGCCGCATCAGGACGGCGAGCTCTCCGCCCGCCCCCTCTAGCCGCAGTACCGCCAGACCGCCCTTCTTCAGATCGATCCGCCCGCCCGCAAGTTCGGCGACGACGTTCGACAGATCCGGCTCATGGCCGACCAGCATGCAGCCGGCCCTCATCCCCGACGCCTGCCATCGCGTCGAGCGCCTGGACACCGTCGAAGCCGCCCGCCAGCGCCGGCAGGACAGCGAGCCGCGACCGTTCGCCGGCGTCCCAGCCCTCGGCGGCGATCTCGGCGGTCTGGCGAGCGCGGACCTTGGGGCTGAAGAGGACGGCCTCGAAACCCAGCCCGAGCCGCGTTAGAGCAAGGCCGGCCATCCTGGCCTGCCGTTCGCCCCGCTCGGTCAAACGCCGCTGCGAGTCCTCGCGGCTTCCGTGCGGCTCGGCGTCTGCGTGACGAAGTAGCCAGAGCTGACGAGCCATGCGTTGAGCAGAAGCCTACCGTGCAAAGGGTTCCCCGCGCACGTGATTTTGCCGTTGCGTGCAAACCCGGAGTAGGCGAAGGTGTAGCGTGATGGCGATGTTCGACGAGGACCCTCATCCAGAGAACTCCAGAGCGTCTCCGCAATCGGCGGCGAGAGCAAGGACGATCCGTCCCTGTTCCTGAACCGCGAGCTCTCCTGGCTCGACTTCAACGATCGGGTCCTCCAGCTCGCCGAGGACGACAGCGTGCCGCTGCTCGAGCGGGTCAAGTTCTGTGCGATCTACACCACCAACCTGGATGAGTACTACATGGTCCGCGTCGCCGGGCTGCGTGACCAGATCGACGCGGGCGTCGAGACCCCGACCCAGGATGGGCGCTCCCCGTCGGAGACGATCGGTCTGATCCGCGAGCGGGTCCTGGGCAGGGCCGGCGGCTGACCGACTGCTTCGAAGAAATCCTCCGCCCCGCCCTGATCGACCAGGACATCCGGATCGTCGGCGTCGACGAGCTCGACGAAGAGCGCCGCGGGGATCTGGCCCGCCACTTCCAGAAGACGATCTTCCCGGCATTGACACCGCTGGCCGTCGCGCCGGGACGGCCCTTCCCCTACATCTCGAACCTCTCGCTGAGCCTCGCCGTAAATGTCCGCGACCCGATCACCAGACAGACGGTCTTCGCCCGCGTCAAGGTCCCAACAGAGATCCTGCCCAGGTTCGTGACGCTCAAGCAGCCCGCACCCGAACCGGCCCTGCTGGTCCCGCTCGAGGATGTCATCGCCCACCACCTCGAAGCCCTGTTCCCCGGGATGGAGATCGCCGACTGCGACGTGTTCCGTGTCACCAGGGACGCCGACCTGCGAGGTCTCCGACGACGCCGCAGACCTGCTCCAGGCCGTCGAGGACGAGCTCCGGCGGCGCCGTTTCGGCGAGGTCGTGAGGGTCGAGGTCGGCGCGAGCTGCTCCGAGCAGCTTCGCGCCTCACTGACGGGCCTGCTCGGCGTGCAGGACGACGAGGTCTACCCCGTCAGCGGCCTGCTGGACATGGGCGCGCTCTGGCAGATCGTCAAACTCCCCGGGCACGGTGAGCTGCGCGAGGAGCCGCTCGCCTCGATCACCAACCCCCGCCTGCTGCGCCACGAGGGCGATCGCCCCGATGTGCTCGGTGCGATGCGCGAAGGCGACGTGCTGGTGCACCACCCCTACGACTCGTTCGCCACATCGGTCGAGCGGTTCGTCGAACAGGCCGTCGCCGACCCGAACGTGCTGGCGATCAAGCAGACCGTCTACCGGACCAGCGACGACTCTCCCCTCGTCCCCGCCCTGATCGACGCGACCGAGCGCGGCAAGCAGGCCGTTGCCCTGGTCGAGCTGCAGGCGCGGTTCGATGAGCGCATGAACATCCACTGGGCCAAGGCGATGGAGGAGGCGGGCGTTCATGTCGTCTACGGCCAGCCCGCTCTGAAGACGCATGCCAAGTGCGTGCTGGTCGTCCGCCGCGAGGGCGACGGGGTGCGCAACTACGTCCACATCGGTACGGGTAACTACCACTCCGCCACGGCGCCGCCTCTACACCGACTTCGGCCTCTTCACGATCGACGAGCAGATCGGCGCCGACGTCGCCGACATGTTCAACTACCTGACCGGCTATCGGCCGCCCGCTGCACTACCGCCGCGTCCTGACCGCCCCGGCCCATCTGCGCGAGGGGATCCTCCACCAGATCGAGCAGACCATCGCCGCTCACTCCGAGGAGCACCCGGCCCGGATCGAGATGAAGATGAACTCGCTCGTGGACGGCCGCTGCATCCGGGCCCTCTACGCCGCCTCGCAGGCCGGCGTCCAGGTCGACCTCAACGTGAGCGGGATCTGCTGCCTGAGACCGGGGATGCCGGGCATCTCCGAGAACATCCGGGTCGTCTCGATCGTCGGGCGGCTGCTCGAGCACTCACGGGTCTATGCCTTCGAACGACACGGCAAACACACGATCTACATCGCCTCGGCGGACCTGATGCCCCGGAACCTCGACCACCGGGTCGAGCTGGCCGTCGCCGATCTCCGACCCCGAGCTGCAGGCGGAGCTGCTCGACACGCTCGAGCGCGCCTTCGCCGACAACCAGTCCTCCTGGGAGCTCGACGGCGAGGGCCGCTGGCACAGGCGCGCTCCGGCCGAGGGCGAGCGCCCCCGCAACATGCAGCTCGAGCTCTCCGAGATCCATGCGGCACGCGGCGAACCTCGACCGCCCCGACACCGAGGGCGCCTCTAGCCGGCCCTCAGCGCCGCGGCGACGGGCAGCGAGTCGAGCACCGCCTTCAGCTCGTCGACCGACTGGAAGTCCAGCCCCAGCCGGTGATCGTGGCGGTGACGGACGATCCCCTGCCTCGTCGATCACGATCACCGCGCGCTTGACGCCGAGACGGCCGTAGGCGCTGTACTTCGCCGGCCACCTCGCCGCCGACGTCGGCCAGCAGCGGGACGTTCAGGGAGTTCTTCGCGACGAAGGCCTCGTGCGAGTCGAGGTCCTGGGCCGAGATGCCGACGACGGTCGCGTTCAGCGACGCGAAGTCATCGGCCCGGTCGCGGTAGGAGCAGAACTGTTTGGTGCAGACGGGCGTGTTGTCGCCCGGGTAGAACAGGAGCACGACGCGCTCGCCGCGGTGCTCGGAGAGCCTGAACGTCCCGTCCGTTCCGGGAAGCTCGAAGTCCGGCGCCTGCTCGCCGACCTGCGGGGTCTTCGCCATGCTGCTGGGCCTCCTGTCGTTGTCCCGGCCCGGAGCCGGAGGGGACCAGCATAACGCTCACCCGGATGCGCCTCTCGTCCCCGAGCACGCGGCGATGATGCGCTAGAACCACGACGATGGCCCTCCGCCACAGCTCCGTCCTCGCCGCCCTGGCCGTGGCCTGCGCGGTGATCGCCGCATGTGGGAGCGCCCCGGCCGAGATACCCACCCCGACGGCCCGGGCCAGCGCCATCCCCGTCCCCGCGAAGAGTGCCGCCGGTGGCGCCCGCCTCATGGATTGGCCCGAGTTCGGCCTCGACCCGGCACGCAGCAATGTGAGCGAAGAGGCCACCGGCATCAACGCGTCCAATGTCGCCCGTCTCCGGCGCCAGGAGGGTCTCCCTGCCGGGAACGGTCGACTCCTCGCCGATCTACCTGCACGGCGTAACCGTAGGCGGCTCCCTCCACGACGCGATCTTCGTGACCACGACCTACGGCAGGACGCTCGCCCTGGATGCCGCCAGCGGCAGGATCCTGTGGACCTTCACCCCGCCCGGCTACGGCCGCTGGGCCGGGAGCTCGCAGATAACCACGGCCAGCCCGATCGCGGACCCCGGCCGTCGGGCGATCTATGCCGCCTCCCCCGACGGGGTGATCCACAAGCTCGCCGTGAGCAACGGCTCCGAGCAGGCCGGCTGGCCCGTCTCGGTGACCCGCGAACCGCGCAGGGAGAAGCTCGCGGGCGCCCTGAACATCGAGGGTCCCGATGTGATCGCCACGACGGGTGGCTACTTTGGCGACGCACCTCCCTACCAGGGCCACGTGGCGCTGATCTCCCGCTCCGGCGGACGTCTCGTGGGCGTTCTCAACACGCTCTGCGCCCACCGCCGCAGCCTGATCGTGCCCAGCAGCTGCTCCTCGAGCGACTCCGCCATCCTCTCGCGGGCGGGCGCGGTGGTCGAGCCGGAAACGGGGCGGATTCTGATCGATACGGGCAACGGACCCTGGAACGGGAGCACCGACTTCGGCGACAGCGCTCTGGAGCTGACCTTCCCCGGCCTGCGAATCCGTCAGGCCTTCACTCCGCTCAACCAGGCGCAGCTCAACAGCAGCGACACCGACCTCGGCTCCAGCGGACCGGCGCTGCTGGGTCACGACCGGGTCGTCCTGGCGGGCAAGGATGGCGTCATGCGTCTCCTGCGGCTATCCCGCATGAACGGGCACCCCGCCGGGAGCGGCCTGAACAGGCTGGGCGGCGAACTCCAGCGCCTGGGCATCCCCGGCGGGGGTGAGCTCTTCAGCGCACCGGCCGTCTGGCATCACGTCCACCGCACGACCGTCTTCATCGCCGACGAAAACGGAACGGCCGCCTACGTCCTGCGTGGGGGCCGTCTGGGCCGCGCATGGATCAACTCGAACCCCGGTACCAGCCCTGTCATGGCCGGTGGGCTGCTCTACGTCTATGACCTGGCGGCGGGCGGGATCTACGTCTACCGGCCCGGCTCGCCCCGGCCGATCGCCAAACTGGCCGGCCGGCCCGGCCACTGGAACAGCCCGATCGTCGTCGACGGGCACGTCATCGAGCCGGAGGGCAACGGCAACGACCACTCGACCGCCGGGACACTCGAGATCCTCTCGGCGCCCTGAGGCTCCTACCTGATTCGAGCAGCAATCTCCGCATCGGCGAACCCAGGCCCCTCCGAACGGGACGAGTAGCCTGTCGTCGATGAGCAGCGGATCGCTTGCGGGACGTCTCCTGCTGGCCTCGACGACCCTGCAGGACCCGAACTTTCTGCGCACCGTCGTGCTGATCGGCATGCACAGCGAGCAGGGAGCGCTCGGCCTCGTCCTCAACCGTCCCTCGGCGGCAACCGTCGGCGAGGCCGTCCCCGAGCTCGAGGCGATGATGGGGGAGGACGAGCCCGTCTACGTCGGGGGCCCGGTCCAGCCGGGTGTTGTCGTCATCCTGGCCGAGTTCCTCGACCCCGGGCGCGGCCGGCATCATCGTCGCGGGGCGGATCGGCCTGCCGGCCCCCGAGGCGCCGCTCGAGGGCCTTGAGGACGCCACCGCCAGGCGCCGGGTCTTCGCCGGATATGCCGGATGGGGCGAGGGTCAACTCGATGCGGAGATCGAGCAGGGCGACTGGATAGCACATGACCCGAGCCCCGAGGACATCTTCACGGACACGCCGGCCGAGCTCTGGAGCGGGGTGCTGACCCGCAAGGGCGGCAAGTACGCCCTGATCGCGCGCATGCCGCTGGACCCGAGCGTCAACTGACGCTCGGCTAACCTCAGCGGAGACAGAGGGAGTGGGCGGCTACTCTTTCTGCTGAAGCCCTCCCGCGACCCCCGACGCGGAGATCTCGCCCCCTCAGAGACCCCTGGAGTCGATGTGCTCAAGCTGGCCCGCTGGTCGACAACCCACCGCAAGTACGTCGTGATTGCCTGGATCGTCCTGCTGTTCGGCGTCAACGCGATCGCCCAGTCGGCAGGGACGAACTACTCCAACAACTTCACGATCCCGAACTCGGACGCCCAGCGTGCCGCCGACCTGCTCGGCAAGAGCTTCCCTGCGCAGGCCGGAGACCGGGACACGATCGTCTTCAAGGCGAAGCGCGGCACGGTCACAGACCCCGCCGTGAAGGCCCAGATGGAAGCGATGTTCGCCCAGGTCCGAGGTCTCCCCCACGTGGCCGAGGTCATCAGCCCCTATGCCGGCGGGCACGCGATCTCCAGCAACGGGCAGATCGCCTTCGCGACGGTCGTGTTCGACAAAAAAGCCAACCTGCTTCCCAAGAGCGCCCCTGAAAAGGTCGTCACGGTCGCCCGCTCGGCCGGCACGCCCACACTTCAGGTAGAGCTCGGCGGGCAGGCGATCGAGATGACCCAGCAGGCCGGTTTCGGCCTCTCGACGGCCGTCGGACTGCTCGCGGCGATCGTCGTGCTGCTGCTCACCTTCGGCTCGCTGATCGCCATGGGCCTGCCGATCGTCACGGCCCTGTTCGGCCTCGGCACCGGTCTCGGCGTGATCGCCCTGTTCACCCACGTCGTCGACACCCCCGAATTCTCCTCGGAGCTCGCGGCGATGATCGGCCTCGGTGTCGGGATCGACTACGCCCTGTTCATCCTGACCCGCTTCCGCGAGGCCTACAAAACGCCCGGTCCGACATTCGAGAACTCCCGTGAGTCGGTCGTACAGGCGCTCGACACGGCCGGCCGGGCCGTTCTGTTCGCAGGCTCGACCGTCGTGATCGCGCTGCTGGGGATGATGGTCCTCGGCGTCAATTTTCTCTATGGCGTCGCGATCTCGGCCTCGATCGGCGTCCTGCTGGTGATGCTGGCCTCGCTGACGCTGCTTCCGGCGTTGCTGACGATTGCGGGCCCTCGCGTCGCACGGCCCTCGAGGCGCGCCCGGCGCCGTGCGGCGAAGGAACCCGCGCCCGCGCCTGTCGGGGGCGTCGCGCTCGCCGCCGGCTCCGGCTGGCTGCGCTGGGCAGCCTTCGTGCAGCGCCACCCCAAGGCGATCGCGGCGGCCTCGGCCTCCTTCATGCTGATCATCGCCGCCCCGGCGATGGCGCTGCGCCTCGGCTCGAGCGACGCGGCCAACGACCCGGCCAACCAGACCACCCACCGCGCCTACGAGCTGCTCGCAGCCGGATTCGGCCCCGGCTTCAACGGGCCGCTGCTCATCGCAGCGAAGGTCCCCAGCGGCTCGGGCGCCGGACTCAACCAGCTCCATGGCGCGATCGCGGCGACACCCGGCGTCGCGGCGGTCGCCCGGCCGCAGCGCAACCCGGCCGGTGACGTGGCCACGATCACCGTCTATCCGAAGTCCTCGCCGCAGGCCTACGCGACCACGCAACTGGTCGAACGGCTCCGCGACGAAGTGATCCCGCCAGTGGCTTCGAAGACGGGCCTGACGGTCTACGTCGGCGGCGTGACGGCCGGGTCGGTCGACTTCGCCACCACCCTGGGCCACAAGCTGCCGCTGTTCATCGGCGTCGTCGTGCTGCTCTCTGCGCTGTTGCTGATGATCGTCTTCCGTTCGCTGCTGATCCCGCTGCAGGCCGCTGTGATGAACCTGCTCAGCATCGGCGCCTCCCTGGGGGTGATCGTGGCGATCTTCCAGTGGGGCTGGCTGGGCGGCCTGTTGGGCGTTCAGCAGGGCCCGATCGAGTCGTTCATACCGGTGATGCTGTTCGCGATCGTCTTCGGGCTGTCGATGGACTACGAGGTGTTCCTGATCTCGCGCATCCACGAGCGCTGGACGCTCACGAAAGAAAACAGCCGGGCGGTCCGCGAGGGACTGGCTCTGACGGGGCGCGTCGTCACGGCCGCGGCGGCGATCATGGTGTGCGTCTTCCTGTCCTTCATGCTCGGTGAAGACCGGATCATCAAGGAGTTCGGGCTGAGCCTCGCAAGCGCCGTCTTCCTCGATGCCCTGGTCGTCCGGTGTCTGCTCCTGCCTGCCACGCTGTTCATCCTGGGGGCCGCCACCTGGCGCATCCCCTCCTGGCTCGACCGGCTGCTCCCGCAGGTGAACGTCGAGGGAACCACCCTGACCGATCCTCTCACCACGCCGCCGGGGGTGGACGCCCCCAGCGTCAGGCGCCAGCCCGCCGGCGTCGCCGCCGAGGGGGCGGACGGCTGAGGCACCTGCGCAGGGGGGCGGCGCTCGCCCTGCTGCTCTGTGGTGGATCGCTGGGGGCAGGGGCTCCCGGCGCGGCACTCGGCGCGACGCCGCAGCGCTCGGCCCTGATCGTCTTCCTGCCGGCAGACGCCCGGCAGCTTGCCGGTGCCGGGCTGTCGCCGGCCATCATGTCGGCCAGCCAGGGCCGCTACACCGCCGCCCAGTTCCTGCTCGACATGGGCCAGGGGGCGAGGGTGGCGACATCCGCCTATCCGAGCTCCGAACCGCCGGCCCTGTCGGTGCATGCCACCGGCGCAGGCGGGCTCGTCGAGGGCTGGAACGAGGCCCGGGCACGGGCGGCAGCGGCACCTCAGGAGCTGACCCCCGGCCTGCTCGCCTCGCGGATCCCCGGAGGCGCCGGATACGCAGCGGGAAGCGGCCCCTCGGAACTTGACGGGATCCTCGCGGCGGACCGCTCCGGCCGTGTCGCAGAGCTCTCCCGCGGATCCGACGCGTCGCTCCTGGCACGGACCGATGCCCTCCTGAGCCGCCACCGGCTGGTGGTCGCCGACCTGGCCGGAGGGGCGACCGGGATATCGGAGCTGCGCGCGCTCGAGCGCCGGCGCCCACAGGGAAGGCTGTTGATCGCCGTCGAGCGAGTCGCGGACGGTCCGGGCGGAGAGCTGCTCTGGGCAGCGGCCGGTGGGCTCGGCCCCGGCGCTCGGGAGCTGACCTCCGAGAGCACACAGCAGGCGGGGTTGGTCGTATCGGTGGACGTCGCCCCTACGGTGCTCGGGTGGCTCGGCCTCCCGGTGCCCGCCGAGGTGCGAGGGCGGACGATCGAAACGGGGAAACCGCTCGACGCCTCGCAGCTGAGCTCCCTGATGGCTCGGCTGCGGGTCCTCGGGGGACGGCGGCTGCGGGCGCTGGGCTTCCTGCTCTGCGCCTGGCTGGCCCTGCTGCTGCTCTGCTCGCCGTGGCCGCGAGCGCGGGCCTGGGCGATGCGAACGGGAGCCCTGGGAGTCCTCTGGGCTCCGGGCGCCGTCATGATCGCCGCGGCGTTCGAACCCGCCGCCCCCGTCGAATACGCGACGATCGCGATCTCCTGCCTGGCGCTGGGCGCCCTGAGCGACCTGTTTGCCTGGCCGCGAGCCCTGATCGCCCCCGCGGTTCTCATTCCGCTCGCCATCACGGTCGACGCGCTGAGCCATGGCCAGCTGCTGGTGCGCTCGCTGATGGGACCCAACCCGCTGCTCGGCGCACGCTTCTACGGCGTCGGGAACGAGCTCAAGTCGGGACTGGCTGTACTGGTGCTGGCGGCGGTCGCGGCGGCGCTGCATCCCGGGCAGCGCGGCCGCACGGCGCAGGCCTGGATGGTCGCCGCGGGCCTCCTGCTGGCCGGGATCGAGGGCTCGGCGCGGATCGGCGCGGGCGTCGGCGGCGTGATCCTCGTCTGCGCGGGCTTTGCCGTGGCGGTGATCCTGCTCTCCCCCGCGGCCCTCACCTCCAGGCGCGCCCTGACCGTTCTGATCGCGCCGGTCGCCGGCCTGATCCTGCTCGCCCTGATCGACCTCGCCAGCGCCCACGGTGGGGGGCACTTCACCGGCAGTGTTCTCCATGCCCGGTCGGCCGGCGACGTCAGGGACATCCTCGTACGGCGCTATAGAGCCGCCTGGGGAGAGCTCCACAACCACGCCATGCCGTTCGTGACCACCCTGTGCGTCGTCCTCAGCGTCCTCGCCGTGAGGGGACGCGAGCGGCTGCTCGCGCCGGTGGGGGGGAACGACGTGTGGCAGGCGGCCCTCGCCGGCGGGCTCGCGGCGGGTATCGCCGGGGCCCTCGTCGAGGACTCGGGGCCCGTCCTGCTGGTGGTCGCCGTCTTCGCTCTGGGCTGCGTGCTCAGTTATCTCTGGGGTCGCCCGCCGGCGGATCCTCCTCGCACTCCGGACAGGACCCCCGCAGGACGATCTCGTGCTCCGTCACCGCAAGCGGAACACGCCCGCTCAGGCTCCTGATCGCCCGCTCCAGGCCCGCGTCGGAGAACGGCATCACCAGCCCGCAGCGGTCACAGACGAGATGGTGATGGTGCTCCTCGGAGCCCGAGTGGCGCTCAAACCGGACCATCGCCTGACCCGTTTCGACACGCTGGACGAGTCCCAGGCCCTCCAGCTCATCGAGGATCCGGTAGATGCTGGCCCGGCTCACGGGCCGTCCGGGGCGGCCGCGCAGAGCCGCCTCCATCTCCTGCGCCGTCAGGGCGCAGCTCTCATCCGCGAGCAGCTCGAGCAGGGCCTGGCGCGCACCTCCACGCTTTCGCCCGGCGGCGGTCAGCTTCCCCTCGGCGTGCTCCGCCCAGCTCTCACGGCTCACGCGAGCACCCCTGCCAGGGCGTACATCGCCACGGCGCAGGCGACGATCGCGCTGCTCGGTGGAATCGCCGGCACGAGATAGGCGACGGTCAATCCCGCCCAGACCGAGACGAGGGCCAGTGCCGCCGCCAGCGCGATGCCGCCGGCCGGGGACCGCGCCAGCCTCTGTGCGGCCGCCGCGGGGGCCGTCAGCAACCCCAGCAGCAGCAGGGCGCCCACCGCCTGGCTGGCCTCCGCGGCGATCACGCCCACGAGGACCAGCAGCGCCACATCGAGCGAACGCGTTGGGACACCTCGCGCGGCGGCGACATCCGGCGCCACCGAGGCGAACAGCAGCGGCCGCGAGATCGCCAGAACCGCCATCAGGACCCCGGCTGCGATGACAGCCGCAAGCAGCGCTTCACCGCCTCCGAGTCCGAAGATCGAGCCGAACAGGGTGCGGGCGGCCTGGATCCCCGCACTGCCCTGAGAGCCCAGGCTGTAACGCGTGAGGAAGAACACGCCGAGAGCGAGGATGAAGGTGAATGCCACCCCGATCGCGGCATCGTCCGCCGGGCCCGACACGGCCCCGCCCCCGACGGCTGCTCGCCCCCGGGCCAGCAGGCCGATGGCGCCTCCCGCCGCGATCGTCGCCCCGAACAGCCCCAGGCGAACGTCGATCCCGGCTGCCGCCGCGGCGAGTGCCCCGGGAAAGGCGACGTGACTCAGCGCGTCGCCCGCGAAGACCTGTCCGCGCATCACGACGAACCAGCCGCAGACCCCGCATGCCAACGCGATGAAGCTGCCCGCGAGCAGAGCGTTACGCATGAATTCCTGGCCCAGCATCAGGCGATCACTCCGGCCGGCATGGGCGGCTCTGAAGAGCTCAGGCGCGCGTGCCGCGGTCGCGCCGCGAGGGCCGCCACGAGGCGGGCCAGCAGGTAGCCGGCGAACGACACGGCCCCGATCCAGAAGCTCGGCGGGTAGACCGAGAAGTAGGAGGCGCCCAGGCCGACCCAGACGACCGACAAGCCGATCGCGACGGTCGCGAGCAGACTTGGCAGAGGCCGGTTCGTGATCGCCTGAGCGCTCGCCGCCGGCATCACCAGCAGCGCGAACACGAGCAGAGGCCCCGTGATCTCGCTGGTCGCCGCGACCGTGGCACCCAACAGCAGCAGGAAGGCCACCGAGAGCCTCGCGACGGGCACCCCGCGCGAGCCGGCAACCTCGGGATCGACCGAGGCGAACAACAGCGGCCTGGCCAGGGCCGCGAGGAGGGCCAGCGCGATCAGGGCAACCACGCCGAGCAGGAGGACCTGGGTATCCGAGACTCCCAGCAGATCGCCGAACAAGAGACTCTCCAGGTCGCCCAGGACACCGCCGTAGAGGCTCACGAACAGGAATCCCAGGCCCAGCGCGAGCGCCTGGACCGAACCGATGCTGGCGGACTCCGTTCTGAAGGAACGCTTCGTGGCAGAAGGCAGGCGGCCGATCGCCAGAGCACCGGCACCGCAGAAGAGGAAGTAGCCCCACGCCGCGGGGACACCCGCCAGCGCGGCGGCGGCCGCTCCGGGGAAGGCCATCATCGCCAGTGAATGCCCGGCGAAGGTCTCGCGACGGACGACCATCAGCCAGCCGATCGGCCCGGCCAGGACGGCGACAACGCTGCCGGCAGCCAGCGCGTTGAGCATGAAGTGGAATTCGAGGACCTGGCTGACATCGTGGAAGACGTTCCAGCTCAGAGAGGGGGACTGGAGCTCAGGAGACATGCGCGTGCCCATGGCTGTGGTCGTGACGATCGTGGTGATGGGCCGGCGGCTCGGGCTGGCCGATCACCACCAGGCGTCCATCGGACGCCCTCAGGACCTCGACCGGAACGCCGTAGAGCTCACTCAGCGTGTCGCCGCAGATGACCTCCTCGACGTCCCCGGTGACCGCTCGCCCGCCTGCGAGATAGGCGACGCGGTCGAGGTATCCAAGCAGCGGGTTGACGTCGTGGGCGACGAGCAGAACGGCGACGCCCGACTCGCGGCTGATCCGGGCCACGAGTGCTGCGACGGACGCCTGGTTGGGCAGGTCCAGGCTGTCCAGAGGCTCGTCCAGGAGCAGCAGCTTCGGCCGGCGGACAAGTGCCTGGGCGATCAGCAGACGCTGCTGCTCTCCACCGGAGAGAGCGCCTATCGCCCGGTCCGCATAGTCGCCCGCCCCGACGAGTCCGATCGCCTCCTCCACCTGTCGACGGAGCTCCCGGCCGCGCGACCTGGCGGCCGGGCTGACGGCTAGCGGGAGGCCCCACCGATCTCCGTCGAGTCCCAGCCGGACGATGTCCCTCCCCCGCAGGCCGGACCCCGGGCCACCCGAGGGGCGCTGCGGCAGGTAGCCGATCGAGCCCCCCACCTCGCCCGGCGGGGAGCCAAGAACGGTGACCGTACCCTCCTGCAACCGCAATGACCCCAGCAGGACCTTCAGGAGAGTCGACTTGCCCGACCCGTTCTCACCCAGCAGCGCGACGAACTCGCCCTGCTCGACCCTGAGGGTGACGTCGGACCAGATCGTCCGCTCGCCGATCCTGACCGCGGCGGCCGTCATGTCGACGGCGGGGGGCTGGGCGCTCACCAGGCGAGGGTATCATGAGACTCAGTCTTGTTTTAGGGCCTCGGGCTCAATCCGAGGCCCGCGCGCAGATCCTCCGTGGACAGCCCTTCAACGCGGACGTGCTTCTCCCGCGACTGCCCGCCCCGCACGATCGAGACGCTGCGAACGCCGATCCGAAGGCTGCGGGCAATGAGGCGGCAGAGCGCCTCGTTCGCCTTCCCGTCGACCGGCGGGGCGGTCACCCGGACCAGAACGAGCCCACCGCGCTCCCCGGCGATCCGGTTCTCACTCGCCCGGGGCGTCAGCCTCACGGTTATCTCACCCATATCCATGGCCACCCGGGAGCGGACCGGGCGAGACGCGCCCGCCGCGCGCATCTCGCCCACAGCCCGAAATCGCTACTCGTCGCGGTTGCGGCGGCGGTTGACCAGGACGACGCCGCCCACGATCAGGATGACGACGATCAGGATCCCGCCGGCGATGTAGCGCAGTTTGTGTGGTTTGGTTTTGACTTCCTTGGAAGCTTCGGACGCTTTGAGAATCGTCACCGGCACGTGGTGCGCTTCCAACTGCGCTGCCAGGGCGGGCTCGCCCTTCTTGGGGTATTTGTAGAGGAAGAGTTCGCCGTTCTTGGTTTTGATGTGGACGCTGCGCAGCCTCTTGTTGAAGGTCGCCGACTCGATTTCACCGGCTTTCAGCTGCTTTTCATATGCCTGCTGGGACTCCTTGGTGAACGTGACGGTCGCGGCGCCGAGCCCCACGGCGGGCAGCGCGAGGGCCATCACAAGTGCCAGCGGCGCCATCAGGCCGAGCGGGCGTAGCCGCTTCAGTCCAGTCATCGATCGCTCCTGTTGTTTCAAGCAGGAGACGGCGCTGGTGGCCGGCCGATCCTGCTGTGGGGGGGTGGACAGGTGGACACCCTAACCGCTAGACACGCCCAGTGTCACGTCGATAGGCGCGCCTTGCCAGGGCACTCAGAACGACGGTCCAGGCCCCGATCACGATCCAACCGCGCGGCGGCCAGGCGGGTCCGCCCAGGGCGACATGGCTGGCTTGAACCAGCCAGTAGGACGGCAGGTACTGCGCCACGTCGTGAAGAAACCCGCTTCCTTCGATTGGAAACCAGGTTCCTCCCAGCAGAGCCAGCAGTGAGATCCCGCCGCCCATCGCCGGACCGATCGAGTCGGGTGTCAGCAGATGCCCCAGCCAGATTCCCAGCGCCGCGAAGGGGATCAGGCCCACCAGGATCAGGCCGGTCATCTTCAGCCATTGCGAGGCGTCCAGGCTGACACCCAGCGAGGCCCCCGCGAGGTACAGGGCCCCGAGGCTGATGGCGGCCATCATGTAGGCCGTCAGCACCTTCGCGCGGAAGTAGGCGCGGGGAGAGAGCGGGCTGATCCGTAGCTGGCGGTTCCAGCCCACCGATCGCTCGGTGGCGATCCTGGCGCCACAGGAGAGCATCGCGCCCATCGTCCCGAAGGACGCCAGGCCGACCATGTAGTAGAGCGGCGCCGGGATTCCCGAGCCGCCGAAGTTCGAGACGTTGCGGGTGGGACCGGCGATCAGGAAATAGAGGACCAGCGGGAACACGAGCGAGAGAAACAGGAAGCGCCTGTTCCTGAGCGTTCGAAGCAGCTCGAAGCGGGTGTAGGTGAGAGCGCTCATTGCCGATCCCCTGTCAGTGCCAGGAACGCCTGCTCGAGGCCGGCCGCCTCGATCTCGATGTCCCGCGCCTCGGGATGTGCCGCGAGGAGCGCCCGGACCGCCGCGTCGGAGTCCGAGCAGACCAGCAGGACGGCCTGCCCCCTGCGCTCGGCGCTGCTGACGCCGGGCAACGCGGCGAGCTCGTCGATCGTCGCGCCGGGCAGGGTCGCACGAATGCTGCGAGAGCCGACCATCGCCTTGATCTCGGTCGTCGGCCCGTCGGCCACGATCCGGCCGTGGGCCATCAGGACGGCCCGGTCGGCGTAGGCGTCGGCCTCCTCGAGGTAGTGGGTGGCGAACACGTTCGTGCGGCCCCGGGCGGCGAAGTCGCGCATAGTCGTCCAGAAGGCGTGGCGAGCCTCGACGTCCATCGCTACCGTCGGCTCATCCAGGACCAGCAGCTGAGGGTCGCTGACGAGTGCGACGGCGAAGCGCACCCTCTGCGTCTCGCCACCCGAGAGCTTCTGGGTGCGCCGGTCGGCGAACTCATGGGCCCCCGTCAGCTCGAGGACCTCACCGATGTCCATCGGCGCCGGGTAGAGCGAGGCCATCATGGCGATCAGCTCGCGAACGCTCAGGTCGCGCAACAGCGAGCCCGTCTGCAGCATCGCGCCGACAGCGCCTGCAGCAACCGCCTCGGCAGGGCTCCGCCCGAACAGCGTCACGCTCCCCTGATCGGGCACCAGCAGGCCCAGCAGCATGTCGATGGTCGTGGACTTGCCTGCTCCGTTGGGGCCGAGCAGCGCGACGGTCTCGCCGCCTCGGATCCCGACGTCGATGCCCCTGACGGCCTCGACCGTGGTGCTTCCCCTGCGGAATGACTTGACCAATCCGCGCAGGTCGATGTCCGACCCGTTCCCCCCCGCCGAACTGCGGCTCGGGGCGAGAGTCATCTCCGGGCGGACCTGATTGCCTTCAGGCGCTCGACCTTGGGAAGTACGACCTTGCGCATCCGCACCGAGACGGGGGTCGCCTCGACGGCCTCGTCCTCGCGGACCCACTCGAGGGCCTCGTCGAGCGTCAGTTTGCGATGGGCGTCCAGACGCACCAGAACATCGGAGGTCGACGAGCGCATGTTGGTCAGGTGCTTCTCCTTGACGGGATTCACGTCGAGGTCCTCCGAGCGGGCGTTCTCACCGATGATCATCCCCTCATACACCTCCTCGCCGGGCCCGACAAACAGCGAGCCCCGCTCCTGGAGAGTGAACAGGGAGAAGGTGACCGTCGCGCCGCTGCGGTCGGCCACGAGCGCACCCGAGTTGCGGGTAAGGAGCTCGCCCGCCCAGGGCTCCCAGCGGTCGAAGACGTGGTGCATGATGCCGGTGCCCCGGGTCTCCGTCAGGAACTCGGTGCGAAAGCCGATCAGCCCCCTGGCCGGGACCAGGTACTCCATCCGCACCCAGCCGGTGCCGTGGTTGGTCATGTGCTCCATCCGGCCTTTGCGGGCCGCCAGCAGCTGGGTCACGGTGCCGACGTGCTCCTCGGGCACATCCACCGACAGCCGCTCGACCGGCTCGTGGCGCTTGCCTTCGATCTCACGCTCCACGACGTGGGGCTGGCCGACCGTCAGCTCGAAACCCTCGCGTCGCATCATCTCGACGAGGATCGCCAGCTGAAGCTCGCCACGGCCCTGGACTTCGTAGGTGTCGGGGCGATCGGTCTCCTCGATGCGCAGGGACACGTTCCCGACGAGCTCCTGCGCCAGGCGCGCCTCGATCTGGCGCGCTGTGAGCTTCGAGCCGTCTTTGCCCGCCAGCGGCGAGGTGTTCACACCGATGGTGATCGACATGGCGGGCTCATCGACCGTGATCACGGGCAGCGGCCGGGGGTCGCCCTGGTCGGCCAGGGTCTCGCCGATCGTCACCTCGGAGATGCCTGCGACGGCGATGATTTCGCCCGGACCGGCCTCCTCGGCGTCGACCCGTTCGAGCCCGTCCGTCACGTACAGCTCGGCGACCTGGGCTTTCTGGATCGAGCCGTCGGCCCGGCACCAGGCGATCTGCTGGCCCTTCTTGATCTGACCCTGGCGGACACGGCAGATCGCGAGGCGCCCGACGTAGGGGGACGCGTCGAGGTTGGTGACCAGTGCCTGCAGCGGAAGATCGGCGTCGTAGGTCGGCGCGGGGATCCGTTCGAGCAGGAGGTCGAGAAGCGGAGCAAGGGTGCCCTTCTCGAGCGACTGGCCCTCCTCGTAGGCGAGCGAGGCAACTCCGGCCTTGGCGTTGCAGTAGACGATCGGAAACTCGATCTGGTGCTCGTCGGCATCTAGGTCGAGGAACAGCTCATAGACCTCGTCGACCACCTCGGCGACCCTGGCATCGCTGCGGTCGACCTTGTTGACGACGAGGATCACCGGGAGGCGGGCCTCGAGCGCCTTGCGCAGCACGAAGCGGGTCTGGGGGAGCGGGCCCTCGGAGGCGTCGACCAGGAGCAGGACCCCGTCGACCATCGTCAGCCCGCGCTCGACCTCCCCGCCGAAGTCGGCGTGGCCGGGGGTGTCGATGATGTTCAGCTTGACGTCGCGGTAGCGGAGCGAGGTGTTCTTGGCGAGGATCGTGATCCCCTTCTCGCGCTCGAGGTCCATCGAATCCATCACGCGGGTGGCGACGTCCTGTCCGACACGAAACGTGCCGGACTGCCACAGCATGGCGTCGACGAGCGTCGTCTTGCCGTGGTCGACGTGGGCGACGATCGCCACGTTGCGGATGTCATCTCTGGTTTGCTGCACGGCCCGACAGGCTAGCGGCGCGAGGGCCCCAACCCTGCTCAGCGACCCGCGCGGGCAGCCCGGAGACCCGTCCTGATGCCGAACCGGGCCAGCGCCGTCGGATAGCGCTCGACCGCCCCGATCGTCTCGCGAAGGGCCCCCGCGAAACGGACGATCTCCTCCTCCGCGACCGTCAGCGCGGGAAGCGCCTTGATCACGTTCATGTGGTGGCCCGCCACCTGGCAGAGGATTCGGTGGCGATGAAAGAGGGGAACCGTGATCAGTTGGGAGAAGAGGCCCGGCTGGCGGGCCTCCACCCGCTCCCAGAGGCGTCGGCCCACGCCGCCGGCGGGCGGCCCGAACTCGATCGCCCACATCAGACCCAGGCCGCGGACCTCACGCACGACCTCGAACTCCTCGACGAGTGGCTCTGTCAGCTCGAGCAGCAGCGAGCCGAGCCGTGCGGAGCGCTCCACGAGGCGCTCGCCGTCGATCACGCGGAGGGTCGCCAGTGCGGCCGCCGCGGCGAGATCGTTGCCGCCGAACGTCGAACCATGCCGTACGGCCCGCTCCATGCCGTCGAAGACGCTCTCGAAGGCCCCCCGCGAAACGAGCACCGCCCCGATCGGCACCAGCCCGCCGGACAGGGCCTTGGCGAGGCAGATCATGTCCGGCTCGAGCTCGTAGTGCTCGAGCGCCAGGAACCGTCCGGTGCGCCCGATGCCGGTCTGAACCTCGTCGCAGACGAACAGGCTCCCGGCATCTCGGCAGAGCCGCTGGGCCTCGGGGAGGTACTGATCGGGCGCGAGGTTGACACCCTTGCCCTGGACCGGCTCGAGGATCAGCGCCGCCACGTCGCCGCGTTCGAGCTCCACCCGAAGCGCATCGAGGTCACCGAAGCCCACCGGCTCACAGCCCGGGAGCAGTGGGCCGAAACCGTCGCGAAACTCGTCGTTGCCGTTGATCGAGAGCGAACCCAGTGTCAGGCCGTGGAAGGCATGGTCGGCGTAGAGGATGCGCGGCCGGCCGGTCGCCGCCCGGGCGACCTTGATCGCAGCCTCGACCGCCTCCGTTCCTGTGTTGGCGGGGATCATCGCGCCGACGCTCGCGGGGGCCCTGGCCAGTAGCTGCTCGGCCAGGAGTCCGCTCAGGAGGGTCACTCCGAGCTGGGGAAGGTTCCCGGTCCGCGCCTCCATCACCGCCTGGACGGCCGCGATCGCCTCGGGATGGCCGCGGCCGATCGCGAATACGCCATAGCCGCCGAACAGGTCCAGGTAACGGACGCCCTCCGCGTCGATCAGGTGGGCGCCCTCGCCGCCGGCCCAGGTGCGGTCGAAGCCGAGCGTCCTCAGGATCCGGCCCATCTGCGGGTTCAGGTAGCGATCGTTGAGCTGCATCTCCTCGCCGGACCTCTCCACGAGGAGGCTGCTCACGGGAGGGAGATCCGGGACAGCCACGCGCTGAGCGTAGCTCGAACCCTCCGGAAATAACCATTTTCCGGACTCCCGGGCCGCCACTGCGGTGTGGTCCGTTTGCTGACGGCCCACAGGGGGTAGCTGATCCGAAACGCCTCAGATGGCGTAGAATGTGGGCCCGAGGAGCCGGAGTCGGCCCACACAGGCAGGATTCCGAACCAGGACCGAGGAAGGGAGCAGTTATGACCGCCACGGCCACAACCCCGATCGCGACTACCAGCGTTCCCGGCGCGCAGGCAGAGACGTTGATGCTGTTTGCACGCTGGCAAAATGACGGCGACCACACGGCCAGGCAGGCACTGGTTGAGCGCTTCATGCCGCTCGCCCGCAGCCTGACCCGTCGTTACGGTCGCTCCTCCGAGCCGTTTGAGGATCTCCTGCAGGTGGCCTCGCTCGGCCTGCTCAAGGCGATCGACCGCTTTGACGCCGAGCGCGGCTTCCCGTTCCAGTCCTTTGCGGTCCCGACGATCCTCGGTGAGATGCGCCGCTATTTCCGTGACTCGGGCTGGGCGGTCCACGTTCCCCGTGGCGCCCAGGAGCGCGCACTGAAGGTTCGCGACGCACAGGAGCGCCTGACGAATGAGGCAGGGCGGGCCCCGTCGGTCAATCAGCTGGCCGAGTACCTGGAGCTGGACATCGAGGACGTGATCGACGCCCTTCAGGCGATCCGCGCCTACGAGACGGTTTCGCTCGACGCGCCGCGCGTCGGCCACGACGACGAAGTCATCTCCTACGGAGACTCTATCGGCGGCGAGGATGCGCGCTTTGAGCTCGTCGAGCTCGACGCGACCCTGTCCTCGGCCCTTGCTCACCTGCCGGCGCGCGACCGGCTGGTCCTGCACCTCAGATTCGTCGAGGACCTCACCCAGACCGAGATCGCTGAGCAGATCGGGATCTCTCAGATGCAGGTCTCCCGGCTGCTGCGCCGCTCGCTGGAGCAGCTGCGGACAATTACCGACGCGCCGCCTGCCGGGAAGGCGCGCTAGAACGAGCCATGCTCGCGGGTCCGCCTCGGGCTGCAGACCCGCCGGGAGGCAGGCGATCCTTCGGGATCCGGAGGGCACGCCCGTGGACGCGGCTCCGAACGTCCGGCTGAGGCTCTCAAACCGGGCGGAGAACGTCCTGCTCGTGCGCCAGGCGCTAAGCGGCCTGGCGGAAGCGGTGGGCCTCGACCCGGTGGCGCTCAACGACGTCAGCACGGCCGTCACGGAGGCGGCCAACAACGTCGTCCTGCATGCCTACGAGGGCGAGGAGGGCCCACTCGAAGTGGCGTTCTCGAGCGTCTCTACGGGCCTGGACGTCCTCGTCGCCGATCATGGGCGAGGGATCCCGCCGGCGGTCCGCAGGGGCGAGGCGGCCTCCGATGGGATCGGCCTTCCGGTCATCGAGGCCCTGACCGACACGGTGGAGTTCCGTGATCGCATCGCGGGTGGCACGGAGGTGGCCATGCACTTCGAGCTGGCGCAGGCACGACCCCTTGACGACGGGCCGGGTCTCGCGGCGGGCGAGAAGGCCGCGATCGACCCCGACAGGCCGGAGGGGATCGTGCTGGGTGTCGCGCCGACGGCGGTCGCGCGTAACGTCGTGCCCAGGGTCCTCTCGACGCTTGCCGCGCGCGCCTACTTCTCAACCGATCGGATCTCCGACGCGCAACTGCTCGCAGACACGCTCGTGTCCCGGCTCGAGGGCGCGGTGGACGGCCACCTCCTCGTGGACGTGACGGTTCTCCCACGGAACCTCGAACTGAGGGTCGGGCCGCTGGCCAGCGGCCGGGCGGGCGAGCTCTTCAACGGTGACGATGAGGAGCTGGGCTCGATCCTAGGCCGCCTCACGGACGGCCATACGGTCTCCGAGGCGGGGACGCTGGAGCTCTTGAGCCTGCGGATGGCTCAGCGGGGCTGAGGGTCCTCGGCCGGGCGCTGAGGACCCGGTCCGCTTGACCAACGCGGCACGCCGGCCGACCCACGTCGGGACGGGCCGACCGACATGCCGCTCAATGCCGCCCGAGAGTGGAAGGGGTCGCAGGGGGCGCGCGACCGTCATCCCGATGGGCGGCAGTGGTAACCCGTCTTTGCCCGCTGCTGCCCGCTCTAAACACGAACCGAACAGCCGGGAGGGCGGGCCGAAGCCTGATGCCTTCGGGCGGTTTGGCAAAGGTCGCCGGGGGGAACCTGTGAGACAGGGCCGAGGGATAAGCCCAAGGCGACTTCTTCCGAAACGAAATGCGAGGTGGGCATGGTCCCTCTTGTGGTGCTGGTCCTGATTCTTGCGATCTTGGGTGGGCTGGGTTTCGCGGTTCACGTGCTCTGGTATGTGCTGATCGTGGCAATCCTGCTGTGGCTGATCGGCTTCTTCATCGGCGGCATACCGGCCGGTGGCGGTGGGCGCAGGTGGTATGGCCGCTAGCACCCGTCTGCTGCTCGACCTGCACAGGGACATCTCGCCTGGACGTGACTCGCACCCGTCCCCTCACGGCTTCCGTCACGAGGTGATCCTGCACGGTGACGGGGCCGATGGCTTCGTCCGGCAGACGATGCCGCTGATCGAGGAGGCCATCGAGCGGGAAGGACCCGTCCTGATCGCGGTGAGCATCGATCGGATCGCTCGCCTGCAGGAAGCCCTGGGTGCGCAGGCAGCGCGGGTGGAGTTCGCCGACGTCCGCAGGCTCGGTGCGAACCCCGCTCGGCTGATCCCGGCCTGGCGGGAGTTCCTGCGGGTCAACCGCTTCTCCACGGGCGGCGAAGCGCTGGGCATCGGCGAACCGCTCTGGCAGGGACGCAGCGCGGCAGAAATCGACGAGTGCTGGCGTCACGAGGCGCTCCTCAATCTGGCCTTCGGGGGTTCGGCCCGCCCCTGGCGCCTGCTCTGCCCCTACGACCTGGACGCTCTGGACGACCATGTGCTCGAAGCAGCCCAAGTCTGTCATCCACTCGTTTCTGGCCCGCACGGCGCTCGCCGGAGCGAGCACTACCGGCGTGGGGTGCGGCCGTTCGACGGCCGCCTCGAGGAGCCCCCGACGGGGGCGGACGAGCTCGTCTTCGCCGCAGCCGACCTCGGCAGGATTCGCCGCCGGCTGACGAGTTGGGCGCGCGTCGAGGGACTGGCGCCCGACGCGGCCGAGGACCTGGTCCTGGCGGTCGATGAGATTGCGACCAACAGCATCCGCCACGGCGGCGGGAGCGGCCGGCTGCGGATGTGGCGCGCCGGTCGCTCTCTACTCTGCGAGGTATGCGATGAAGGAGAGATGCGCGACCCTCTCCTGGGGCGCGTACAGCCCGGTGAGGAGGCGGCCTGCGGCCGAGGGATGTGGATCGTCAACCAGCTTTGTGACCTCGTCCAGATCCGCTCGTCCCCCGCGGGGAGCCAGATCCGCCTGCACAAGCAGCTGTCCTGAGCTCCTTCCCCGCCCTCTCCTTCCCCTGGCTAGAATTTAGGCATGGGAGCACAGGCCCAGCTTCAGATCGAGAGCCGCCGGGAGAGCGACCGCGTCGTGATGGTGATGGACGGGGAACTCGACATGGCCAACGCGCCCGCGTTGCAGGCCGCGATCGAATCAGACGAGCTCTCCTCACCTGAGGCCGTCGTGCTGGACCTCCAGGGGCTCACGTTCCTCGACTCGACGGGCCTCCGTGTGATCCTGGCCGCTCGGGAGCTCTGCCGGCGTCGCGGCCAGGAGTTCGCGGTGACGCCCGGCTCGGCCCAGGTCCAGCGGCTGCTCAGCGTGACCGGGGTGGGCGAGCACCTGCGCACGATCGCCACCACGGGCGAGCTGCTCACCTAACAGGCCAGCTCTGCCATGCGTCGTTCGAGGAACCGCCGCTCAGCGGGCGAGCGCACGAGCTCCAGCGCCCGCAGGTAGGAAACACGCGCATCGGCATCACGACCGAGACGCCGCAGCAGCTCGGCGCGGGTCGAATGGAGGTGGTGATAGTCCTCCAGCTCGAGGCCGTCGATCGCCTCGAGCCCCGCAGACGGACTCTCTGACTCGGCCAGCGCGACGGCCCGGTTGAGCTGGACCACGGGCGACCCTGTCAGCTCAGCCAGCTCGGCGTAGAGGAGTGCGATCCGTTTCCAGTCGCTGCCCTCCGCGACATGCAGCCTGGCGATCGCCGCCTGCAGCAGGTAGGGCCCGCGCCCATGCAGGGCGAAGGCGCGCCCCAGTGCGACCCGTCCCGCTTCGATCTTCGATTGATCCCAGAGCGAGCGGTCCTGGTCGGCGAGCAGGACCAGTTCACCGTCCCGCATCCTCGCGTCTCGACGCGAGTCGACCAGCAGCATCAGAGCAAGAAGTCCCTGCACCTCCGACTCGTCGGGCATCAGTTCGACGAGGGCGACCCCGAGTCTGATCGCCTCGGTGGCGAGATCCCCCCGACCCTCGTAGCCCTCATTGAAGATCAGGTAGACGACGGCCAGGACGGCGCTCAGGCGATCGGGCAACAGCTCCGGCGAGGGGATGCGGAAGGGGATCCCCGCATCCCTGATCTTCCGCTTGGCCCGGACGAGGCGCTGCGCCATCGTCGCCTCGGTGACGAGGAAGGCGCGGGCGATCTCCTCTGTGCTGAGCCCTCCGAGCGAACGGAGGATCAGCGCGACCTGGGCATCGAGGCCGAGGGCGGGGTGGGCGCAGGTGAAGATCAGCTCCAGCCGTTCGTCGGGGAAGCCCTGTACCTCGATCTCCTCCACCGTCGTCTCCTCGATTTCGAGCAGCCTGGACTTCTCCGCCAGGGTCCGCTCTCGCCTGATGCGGTCGATCGCCCGGTTGCGGGCCGTGACGATCAACCACCCCCGGGGGTTGGCCGGGACGCCCTCCGAGGGCCAGCGTTCTGCGGCAATCGCGAACGCTTCCTGGGCGGCCTCCTCGGCGCGGTCGAAGTCGCCGAGAAAGCCGACCAGGGCTGCCAGCACGCGGCCCCACTCGGCTCTGAAGACCTCCTCGATCAGCGCTCGACCAGCGGTCGGATCTCGACCGCTCCTCCCAGCCGCGCTGCGGGGATCCGGGCCGCCAGCTCGATCGCGGCGTCGATGTCGTCGGCTTCGAACAGGTAGTAGCCGCCGAGGGCCTCCTTGGTCTCCGCAAAGGGACCGTCCGTCGCCAGGGTCCTGCCGGCCTGGACGCGGATCGTCGTTGCCGTGCTCGGGTCCTGCAGCTGCCCCCCGCCGGTCACCCCGGGGGCGCTGGAGATCGCGAAGTACTCCGCCAGGATCGCCTGCTGCTCCGGCTCGGCCATCTGCTCCCAGGCGCCGACCGAATCGCTGCTGTAGATCTGGATCATGTATCGCATCTGCTGCTCCTTTTCAGAGTATTGACGACTATTCGACGAACGAGGAGGCATCTGCTCGACGGTTTCCCCCATATATGTGCGCTCAGATATATACGGGTATGATCTTCGGAGATGCGGAACGCCTTCGAGATCGTCGCCGACGCCTCGCGCAGGGCGATCCTCGATGAGCTTCGGAGCGGGCCCCTTCCAGTGGGAGAGCTGTCCCGGCTGACGGGCCTCAGCCAGCCAAACACCTCGCGCCACCTGCGGATCATGAGAGATGCGCGGGTCGTCCTGTCGCGGACGGCCGGACAGCACCGCCTCTATGAGCTGCGCCCCGAGGGGCTGGCGGAGATCGCCGGCTGGCTGACCCCCTACGTGTTGATGCTCCAGCGACGCCATCCGCGCTAACCTAAACCCGCAGAGTTAAGTGGGGCAGGTATGAACGAGACGGATACACAGGGCACCGAGCGCCTTCACGGCGAGGTGCTCACGGATATCTCCGACGGCCTGGTGGGTCTGCTGAAGGAGTTCTACGGGCACGGCCCAACCAGGACGAAGTCCTACTACCAGGACGACCTGGTCGTCTGCCTGCTCCGCGGGGGGTTCTCCCGTGTCGAGCGGACGCTGCTCGAGGGAGGCCGGGGAGACGCGGTCATCCAGCAACGGATGGAGTTCCAGGAGGTGATGCGCGAGCGTTTTATCGAGGTGGTCGAGCACGCGACGGGCCGAAGCGTGATCGGCTTCATGAGCGGAAACCAGCAGCATCCGGACTTGATGTGCGAGGTGTTCATCCTCGCCCCGACGGACCTCATCGACGAGGACGAGCTCCGCGGCCCGCCCTGAGCCGCCCTCGGGCCATAGCGGGCGCTCAGGACACGAGTGTTCGCAGGTGCTACGCTTTGAGCTGGAGGGCATAAGTGGGGTCGACCCGATGGTCGGCAGCATGAGCTGACTTCCGGCTGATCACTCGAGCAGTGAGGAGCTGGAATGGCCTTCACCCCTTTGACCTCAAGCTCCGGCGCCGCCGGAAGCTCTCTTGGAGACTCCTTCGTCTGCACCTGGGACGCAGGGGAAAATGCCTCGTGGGTCCACCTGGCCGGCGAACTCGACCTCGCAGGCACGCCTCGCCTCGAGAGCACGCTCGACGAGGCGCAGAGGAGCGCCAGCCTCGTCGTGCTGGATCCGCGCGGGCTGACGTTCATAGATTGTGCCGGAATCCACACGATCCTCGAGAGCGCGGCCCGCGCCCGCCATAGAGGCGGTTGGCTGATGCTGATGGTGGCCTCCCCGATCGTCGAGCGCATGCTCGGCCTGACGGGTCGTCACGACCTGGTGACGGTCTTCGATGTCGAGCTGGGCCTCGAGCTCCCGTCGCCGGAAGGAAGGGCCCGCCGGGGCCGTCGCTGGCGCCCGGGGGTCCTGAGGAGCGCCTCACAGGCCTCACAGGCGGGCCCCCCACAAGATCCACAACTTGGACGGCACCGAGGACTCAGAGCCGTTCAGGACAACGCCGAGGATGCTCCCTCCCCCTCTGGCGTGCGCAGACCGGCGTGGTCGCGCTCCACCCCCGGGCGCGACCACGCCACCATGCCATCGTCACCGGGCTGACCATCGGCGTGCAAGGGCGCGCTAGTGTGAAAGCTCGTCGCTCGTCGGGTCAAGCCCTTCGCCCCCGCGCGGACCACCCCGGAGGACGAGAGAGCAGGTCACGTGACGGAGCCCCAACGCCACCTCAGCGGAGATGAGCTGCTCTTCGCGGTGACCGAAGCGATGGTCGTCCTGCATCAGCGCTACTACCATCGCACCCCGGTCAGCGCCAAGACACAGATGCTTGGCGGCGATCTGCTGGCGTGCGTCCTCGGGGGCGTCTATACCGACGTTGAGAAGACGATGATCGAGTTGCAGCAAACGGTGGTCGTCCAGGAAACCAGAAGCGCCTTCCAGACAGCGATGCAGCGTAGGTTCATCGACCAGGTCGAACTGCTCTCCGGGCGGGGCGTGCTGGCCTTCATCTCCAATCACCATGTCGGCCCGGACATCGAGATCGAGCTGTTCATGCTCGCAGCCTCGCAGCCCGCGCGGACTCCCGCCGATGACCGCTGAGGCAGGTGTCACCGGGGGGCAAGGGCAAACCTCCCGATTGGGGCGGGTTGTGCATTGGAGCTGGCCGGCGCGCTTCCCGATCGTCCAGTTCCCCAACGGGCCCCTGGCCGTTGCTCTGCTGGCAAGCCTCGCCGCCGGTTTGGCCGAGGGGGCCGCGCACCGGTCTCTGCGTGCCGCCTTCTACCTGTCCCTGGGCGTATGGGCCTACGAGGAGGCCCTGCACGGCGAGAACTGGTTCCGCAGGGCGCTCGGCCTCGCCTGCTCGGCTTACCTGATCGCGACGCTCGCCTACGCGCTGCAATCCCAGTCCGGTGCATGAACCGCGCCCGAAGGGGTAGTTGCCCGGTGCGGGATGTGGTTCTCCGCGGTCGGAGCACCCCGCGAGGCTGACGAGAACATGATCATGAACACGGACAAAGACCCGCACGGGACGCGGCCTTCCTCGCGTCCGGCCCTGCCGGCTGTCGATGAGCTTCACGTCTGTGTCCTGTGCGCAGGCCAGTTCGTGCATCCGTACGCCTGGGAGGCGGAAGGGCCGGATCACTGGCGGGTCTTCCTGCGCTGTCCCGAGTGCGAGGCGCTCCGCGAAGGGTTGTTCACCCAGCAGGCTGTCGACCTGCTCGCGGACGAGCTGGACCGCGGAAGCGGGACGCTGATCAGAGCGCTGGCCAAGCTGACCCACGAGAACATGGCCGCCGAGATCGGGGTCCTGATCCGGGCGCTCGATGAGGAACTGATCGTTCCCAGCGACTTCTAGAACGGGGCGCAAGCCTGCCCGGAGCAGGCCGCCAGGGGTTCCACCGCATAACGCTCGTACCGAAGAACGGTGGTAACGTGTAGGCATGGATGGAGTCCGTTATATGGAATTCCTCCAGGGTTTCTCTGTCGGTTGCCACTCTGAGCGATTGCCTGAAGGCTGACAATGACGGACCTGGCAGAGCTGGCCTCGCGCTCTGCTCTGCTCGACCTCGCGCCTGACGCCATCTTCGCCCGGGATGCGAACAGGCGAATCACATTCTGGAACCGCGGTGCCGAGTCGACCTACGGCTACTCGGCAGCAGAAGCTTTGGGGGTCGTCCCGCGCGAGCTGCTGCACACCGAGTATCCGCTCCCACTTGAGGAGATCGAGCAGATCGTCACCGACAGCGGGAGCTGGCAGGGAGACCTGATCCAGCACACCAAGGGCGGCCGGCGACTGATCGTCGAGTCTCGCTGGGCGGCGCAGTACGACGAGGCGGGAGACCTCGTGGCGCTGCTCGAGGTCAACCGTGACATCACGGCGCGGCTCGGCCCCCAGATGGCTCTCCTGGAGATGGCGCCGGACGCACTGGTCGGCATCAATCCCGAAGGGGTGATCGTCCTCGTGAACGCCCAGACCGAGAGCCTGTTCGGCTACGAGCGCGACGAACTCGTGGGAAGGCGCGTGGAGATACTCATCCCCGCCCAGCTCCGTTCGCTGCATCGCAGAAAACGGGCCGGCTACTTCGCCGACTCCCGGACACGTCCGATGGGCGCAGGCCTGGCACTGACCGCGCGACGCTCCGACGGAAGCGAGTTCCCCACCGAAATCAGCCTCTCGAGCACCGAGACCGATCGCGGACCGATCGCTGTCGCGGCGATCAGGGACATCAGCGAGCTGGTGGCCGCCACGCAGGAGCGCGAGCGTCTGAAGGCCGAGGCCGAGCGGGAGCGACTGCAGAACCAGCTTCACCAATCCCAGCGCCTCGAGGCGCTGGGACAGCTCGCCGGGGGGATAGCCCACGACTTCAACAATCTGCTGGCCGTGATCATCAACTACGCCGCGTTCATCGCGGACGACCTCACGGCCGCGGCGGCCGAACAGCAGGGCGATCGCTGGACCTCCACGCGGGAGGACGTCGATCAGATCCGGCTGGCCGGCGAGCGGGCCGCCGACCTGACGCATCAACTGCTCGCGTTCGCGCGGCGCGAGGTCGTCCAGCCCGAGGTGGTCGACGTGAACGACGTCGTCCTGGGCGTCGAAGAGCTCATGCACAGGACACTGGGGGAGCAGGTCGAGTTGCAGAGCTCGCTCGCGAAAGGGCTGCGCCCGATCCTGATCGACCCCGGCCAGCTGGAGCAGATCCTGGTCAATCTGGCCGTCAACGCACGCGACGCGATGCCGAGCGGCGGGATCCTCAGAATCGACACGGCGAACCTGGACGTCGACCTCGGATACGCCAGCTCCCGCCCAGGGCTGACGCCCGGCCCCCATATTCGGCTGCGCGTCACCGATACCGGCGAAGGAATGAGCGAAGAGACCGCCCGCCGTGCGTTCGACCCGTTCTTCACCACGAAGTCCCCCGGCGAAGGGACCGGCCTGGGTCTTGCCACCGTCTACGGGATCATCCAACAGGCCGGCGGGCTGTCTCAGATCTACTCCGACCCGGGCGCCGGCACGACGATCACATTCCTCCTCCCGGCAACCGAGCGGAGCCTCCCGTCGCAGACGGCGAGCACACCCCCGGATGTTCACGCAGAGCGTGGAACGATCCTCCTCGTCGAGGACGAGGATGCCCTGCGCGAGGTCACGCGACGCATCCTCGCGGGAGCCGGATACACGGTCATGACCGCTTCATCGGGCGATGAGGCGCTGGCGATTGCCGAGGCACACGACGGGCCGATCGACCTGCTTCTGAGCGATGTGGTCATGCCCCAGATCGCCGGTCCGGAGCTCGCCCGGAGGCTGCAGGACGTCCGTCCCGAGACGGAGGTCCTGCTGATGTCGGGCTTCGCGCAGCCGATCCTTGACTCGGGCGGGCACCTCGATGAGGACATGAGGCTGATCGAGAAGCCCTTCTCCGGGCCGATGCTGATCGAGAGGGTCGTTCAGATCATCGAGCGTGGCGGAGCGCCCTGATGCCCCAGCTCCTGATCGTCGACGACAACGAGGCCGTTCGACGGTGGGAGGAGCGGGTCGTCATGGACTACGGCTACTCCTGCGAGGGCGCCTGTGATGCCGAGGATGCGCGCGCGCACCTCAGCACGTGCTCCTACCAGCTGGCGCTGCTCGACGTGAACATCCCGGGCGTCTCGGGCCTCGATCTCCTCACCCAGATCCGGAGGGACTACGCCGACGTTGCGGTCGTGATGGTGACCGGCGAGGACAGCACCAGTCTCGCGATGAAAGCGATCGAGTTCGGCGCTTACGGGTACCTGGTCAAGCCGGTGGGCGCGGGCGAGCTGATCATCAACGTCGCCAACGCCCTGCACCGCCGAAACAGCGAGGCCCAGGCTGAACGATTCGTCCTGCGGATGCAGGAGGAGGCCGAGCAGCGAGGCGACGACCTGGCGCAGGCGCTGCAGGACCTGGAGGTCTCCGAGAAGGAGGTCTGGACCGCGCAGGCCGAAACGATCTTCCGGCTGGCCCGGCTGGTCGAGTTTCGCGACGAGGAGACGGGCCATCACCTCCACCGCATGAGCTCCTACTGCGAGACGATCGCGCGGACGCTCGGCTACGACGCGGAGGACGCGGAGCGCCTGCGCCTCGCCAGCCAGCTCCACGATGTCGGCAAGGTGGCCATCCCCGACAGCGTGCTGCTCAAGCGCGGCAAGCTGACCCCGCCGGAGTTCGAGGTGATCAAGGGCCACAGCGAGATCGGCTACCGGATGCTCTCGGGATCGGCCTCGGCGATCGTCCAGCTCGGTGCCCTGATCGCCTACACCCACCACGAGCGCTGGGACGGCAACGGCTATCCGCGTGCCCTGGGCGGCGAGGCGACCCCGCGCGAGGGTCGCATTGCCGCCGTCGCGGACGTGTTCGACGCGCTGACGAGCGACCGTGTCTACAGGCCGGCACTGCCCAGCCGCTCGGCGGTCCGGCTGATGAAGGAGGAACGCGGCGGGCACTTCGACCCCGAGGTGCTCGATGCATTCGTGGCGGTCCTTCCCGAGGTCGAACAGATCCGGCGCCAGTACGCCGATTAGGCCGATCGGTTTCGGGTACCGATACCGGCCGCCTCCCCAGAACCGTTAAGTAACGCGCCGGGCAACGCCGCGGGCAACTACTGCGCCGAGGGAGGCCCGAGACGCCGTTCCTCTCCTGGCAGGACCTGTGACCTCATAAGAAAGGACCGGCATATGTCGGCATCCCTCGCACCCGCCCAGCGCACCAAAGCAGCGGCGCTGCCCACCCGCACGCGCCGCAGGCGACCGCCGCCCGCTGGGGTTGCTCATGCCGAGCGCCATACACACTCGAGCCACGGCCGCCGGATCGCACATGCCTTCGCTGAACTTGAGTCGCTGCCGGTGCTGGCCGAGGCCCGCCTCAACGTCCTCGCATTGACCTCCGCGCCGAACATCGCGGTCGCCGAGCTCGTGGCCGCGGTCGAGTCCGACCCGGCCCTGGCGTTGAAAGTCATGCGGGCGGCCAATGACGGCCGGGGCACGCCGGAGCTGCTGGACACGGCCCTGGGGGCCATCGACAGGCTTGGAGTGGGTGCCGTGAGGGACCTCGCAGAGACCGCCAAGACCTTCGACTTCTTCGAACGGGCCGGCGGCTGGGACCTGGCTCCACAGATGTTTCGCCTGCACGGCCTGACGACCCAGCGGGCGGCCGACAGGATCGCCGGCGAGATCTTCCACACGAAACGCGCCAGGCTGTCGCTGTCGAGCCTGCTGCATGACGTCGGCAAGCTGGTGCTGCTCCGCGCCTACCCCGGCTACCCGGCCCAGGTCCACCGCGCCGCGCGGCTGCCCGAGGAGCGGATCCACTGTGAGCGCCGCGAGCTGGGCGTCGACCACGCGCTCGTCGGCGGGGTCCTGCTGAGGCGCTGGGGCATGCCCGGCACCGTCGCCGGGCCGGTCGAGCACCATCACGACCTCGAGGCGAAGGGCGACGCCGCACTGGTCCGCCTGGCCGACATGCTCGCCCACTACCAGCGAGGGAGCGCGATCGCACCCGCGGAGATGCTCAGCAGCGCCCACGCCATAGACCTCAGCGAGCGGGACCTCCGCCGCCTGATGACGGGCCTCTCCGGCGACCCCGGCCAGCGCCGGACCCTGGTGGACCCCTGCCCCCTCTCCAGCCGTGAGCTCCGCGTTCTGCACCGTCTCTCACAGGGCAGTGTCTACAAGGAGATCGCGCTCGAGCTCGAGCTCTCCGCGAGCACCGTCCGCAGCCACCTCAACAAGATCTACCGCAAGCTCGGCGCACGCGACCGCGCCCAGGCCGTCCTCATCGCCTCGCGGCGGGGTTGGCTGCAGGGATCGTGATGGCTCGGCATTGGCGCATGGCGCTCGCCTGCTATGCCCTTGCCGATGGTGTCTATTGGCTCGCTGTGAAGCCCCGTCTGCGCCGCTGGTCCTAAAGATGGCCGAACCGGCCCTCACCGGCCGCGGCTTTGCAGCTCACTCGAAGGCGGATGCGGGCAGGACGAACCGCCGTGCCGGGCCCTCGTCCGCCGCCGTCATCCCGGTCCGCCGGCCCCCGTGCAGCCCGCCACCTCCGCGGGCGGCGGCCTGAGTGGAGTCGCCGACGCCGTCATGGTCGGAGATCCACCCCAGGATCGCGTGGGATTCCGCTCCCTCGGCAAGGATCACCGAGCGCTCGATCACCCTTCCGCCCGACTGGTGTGGACGTGAGAGCCTGAGTACAAGCTCAGCAGTCGCATCGTCTGCCATGTCAGAACCTCTCTTCAGCGGCGAGCTGCAATTGCCCGGGTCACCAATCGGCGTGTGCCGACGACGTTCTGCGCGTTGGCCGCTGGGCGCAGGGATGAGACGAGCCTGGATCTCCAGTCTAGTGCGACGGGCTGAACGGCGAAAGCCCCCGCGTCAGCGGAGGCTTTCAACAATCGGGGCGCCGAGATTCGAACTCGGGACCTCACCGACCCGAACGGTGCGCGCTACCAGGCTGCGCCACGCCCCGATGCCCCACGAGTATCCCATACCGGCCAGGGCGCTAGGCTCGTCCAATGGCGGCCTCTGTGACCGAGATACTCGCCGAGGCCGACCGGATACTCGATCCGGGCCGGTTCGAGGACCACTGCATCAACGGCCTCCAGGTTCCCGGGGCCGAGATCGTGGAGACGATCGCAACCGGCGTATCCGCCAACGCGGAGCTGTTCAGCCTGGCTGCGGCCGAGGGAGCCCACCTGCTGCTGGTCCACCACGGCCTCTTCTGGGGACCCGGTATCCGGTCGATCGACCCCGTCATGCGCGCGCGGCTGAAGATCCTGATGGACGGGGACATTGCGCTGGCCGCCTACCACCTGCCGCTCGACGCCCACCCCGAGCTGGGCAACAACGCGCTGATCGGCCGTGCTCTCGGTGCGCAGCGCCTCAACCCCTTCGCCGAGCACCGGGGACAGACGATCGGCTTCCTGGCAAGGCTCCCGGGGGTCGGTGTGCCCACAGCCGAGCTGTTGGGCCAGCTCCGAGAGCTCACGGGGCGCGAGCCGCTCCTCCAGGGAGCCGGCCCCGATGTCCTCCGCACGCTGGCAATCGTCTCCGGCGCTGGCAGCGACTACCTCGAGGAGGCCGCCCGCGCAGGCGCTGACGCCCTGCTCACCGGCGAGCCCACCGAGCGCGCCATGGCGGCCGCGCGCGAGTTGGGGATCCACCTGATCGCCGCCGGTCACTACGCCACCGAGACGTTCGGCATCCGGCGTCTGGGCGATCACCTGGCCGAGCGCTTCGGGCTGAGGCACGTCTTCCTCGACGTGCCCAACCCCGTGTGAGGAGCCCGCACAGGAACGCACAGGGACTAACATCTTGCGGGCAGATTCATTAGTCACCGGAGAGAGGGAGTAGCAATGGAGGCCACAGCGACGACCACCGGGTCGCAGACCATCGCGGACCTGGTTTCGCGCGCGGCCGCCGAACACGGCGAGCAGCCCGCCGTCCGCTACAAGCGGGATGGGTCCTGGCATGACGTCAGCTACGTCGAGCTTGCCCGGATCACACAGGAGATCGGCCTCGGACTGATCGAGCTGGGTGTCGAGCAGGGTGACCGTCTCTGCATCCTCGCCAACACCCGCCCCGAGTGGACCTACGCCGACATGGCCGCCACCTCGGCCGGCGCGGTCGTGGTGCCGATCTACCAGACCAACGCGCCCGAGGAGTGCCTCTGGGTCATCTCCGACTCGGGAGCCACCTCGATCGTCTGTGAGAACGAGGAACAGCTCGCCAAGATCGTCGAGATCCGCGACCAGGTCCCGAACCTGCGCACGGTCATCGTGATCGACCCGCCCCCCGGCGGCGAGCGCCCACTCGACGCGATCAGCCTCGAGGAGGTCCGCGCAGCAGGCAAGAAGCGCTCGGCCGACGAGCTCACAGCCCGCCGGGCCGCCGTGCGCCCCGAGGATCCCTTCACGTTCATCTACACCTCCGGCACGACCGGCCCGCCCAAGGGCTGCGTCCTGACCCACGGCAACTACGCGGCGATCGTCGAGATGGTCGGCGAGGCCGGGGAGATCACAGGGAGACGAGATCATCTACCTCTACCTCCCCCTGGCGCACTCCTTCGCACTGCTCGTCCAGCTGGCCGTCTTCGACCTGGGCGGAACACTCGCCTATTTCGGCGGCGACACGAAGGCGATCCTGCCCGAGCTGCAGGAGGTCAAACCCACGTACCTCCCCTCGGTCCCGCGCGTCTTCGAGAAGATCTACACGGTCGCCCACGGCGCGATCGAGGCGATGGAGCCGGCCGAGCGCAAGCAGGCCGAAGAAGCCGTCGCACTCGGCGCGAAGGTCCGTGACATGCAGAATCGCGGCGAAGCAATCCCCGAGGAGATGCAGAAGCACTTCGACGCGGCCGACGAGCGGCTGTTCAAAAACGTACGCGCGATCTTCGGTGGCGCTGTCCGCCACGCAACCAGCGGGGCTGCCCCGATCGCACGCGAGATCCTCGAATTCTTCTGGGCCTGCGGCGTCCCGGTGCTGGAGGGCTACGGAATGACCGAGACGGCCACCGCAGCGACGAGCTCAACCGTGGAGAACCACCGCTTCGGAACCGTCGGGCGGGCACTGCCGGGCGTCGAGATCAAGATCGCCGAGGACGGGGAGATCCTCGTCAAAGGGCCCAACATCTTCCACGGCTACCACAACCAGGCGTCCTCGACGAGCTTCGGGGCCGTCGAGAACGGCTGGCTTCACACCGGCGACCTGGGGTCGCTGGACGAGGACGGCTATCTCTCGATCACGGGCCGCAAGAAGGACATCATCATCACGGCCGGTGGCAAGAACCTGACCCCCGCCAACATCGAGAACGACCTCAAGCAGTGCCGCTGGATCTCCCAGGCGGTAATGCATGGTGACCAGCGGCCCTACCCTGTCGTTCTGATCACACTGGACGAGGAGGAGATGCCGATCTTCGCCCGTGAGCACGACCTGCCCGAGGACGTCGCGTCGCTCTCGGCGAGCCCCGTCGTCCATGAGCTGATCCAGGCCGAGGTCGACAGGGCGAACGGGAAATATGCCCAGGTCGAGCAGGTCAAGAAGTTCGTGATCCTCGACCACGACCTCTCCCAGGCCACCGGCGAGCTGACGCCGACGCTGAAGGTCAAGCGCAACGTCGTCAACGAGAAATACGCGAGCCTCTTCGACGATCTCTACGGCGGCTGAGCCGGGCTCGCCCGCCGGCCTGCCAACATGAGCTGAGATGCGCAGCGATCCTTCAGACAACGGCGGGCTGTTCGTAGGGCGCCGGCCCGGCACGGCACCGGTCCACTACCGCACCCTCCCCGAGCGCGCGGGCGCCCGCCGTGAACGGATCGACGGCTCGATGGCGAACCTGATGCTGGGCGCGATGACGCTCCTGAGCCTGCTCTGCTGGGGGCCGATCCCGATCGCCTGTCTCTGGCTCGGTTCGCAGGCAAACTACCTCTCGGGCAGCGTCAGCATCGGCATCCTCGTGGCCTTCGGGGCGCTCTTTGCGATGCTGTTCGGCGTCCTCGCGGTGCTCAAACGACTCGACGACGCCTGGATACTGGTCCGCCGCGCCGCCGGGCACGACCAGCGGGGCGGCGCGCTCGGACGGATCTTCGGCGCGACCGCGGTGGTCTGCGGCGCACTCTTCGCCTTCTGGTTCCTGGTGATCCACGGACCCGGCTCGAGTACCTTCTCCGGCAAGCCCGGTTCCTGAGGAGGGCCCGCCGCCCGCCTCAGGTGACCACGCCCGACTCCTCGCGCGCCCCGGGCTCAGGCTCGCCGCGGGCGCCCACGGCCAGGCGCGTGCTCATCTTGATCGCCCTGACAGCGCTCGTCGCGCCCGCCTGAAGCGTCAGGCCGATCGCCAGCACGAATATGCCCGGGATCAGGAGCGCCCTCGAGCCCAGCATCAGGATGCCGATCCTGCCGAGAACGTAGGGGGGCGCCGAAACTGTCGCACCGAGCACGCCGCTGAGCAGCGAGGCGGTCAGTTTGTCTCGTTTGGAAGGGACGGCTTCGACGCCGATCATCCGGGCCGGGACGGCCACGTAGATGATCATCATCAGGCCCACCACGGCGCCCAGCGTGACCGAGAACCAGGGTTTCTCCCAGCGCGGGGCGACCATCGTCGCGACGGCGAGCATGAAGCCCACGACGCAGCCGTAGAGGCCGATCTGTGTCAGGTGGCAGCGCGCCTCGGTGACGGCGGGGCGGATCACAGGCGGCCGAGGCCCGGCGATCGCGAAGGCGAACACGGCATTGAGAAAGAAGCTCGCCGTGGTGATCGCCATGACCAGAAGAGAGATCGGGATCAGGATCGGCCCGTGGATCTGTTTGAACGAGTGGCCGTGCAGGACGTGGAGCTTGAGGTCCAGCATGGCCAGCCAGATCCAGAGCGCCGGGAGCACCTGGATCAGCATCAGCCGCCAGTTCGCGAGCAGGACCTTCAACCCGTCGATCAGCAGTGCGAAGGCGCCCACGGTAAATGCCAGGGGCGCGAAGATGCGCCGCCGTTCGCTCAGGCGCAGCAGCCCCTGGAGGATCACTTCGTCTTCCTCCTGGATGGCTCGGATGAACGAGCGAACTCCCGCCACGAGGGTGGCTCTGCGGGATTTCTCGTTTCTGTGAGACATGCTGCGCGAGTCTACGCCGCCCGTCCAGGCTGGGAGAAACCACATACACTCAAGGTGTCCACCACCGATGGCCCAGTTGCCTGGATGTGAGACCCTCCCAACGTGAACCCCCAGGAGATGCTCTTCGGCGCCGGCCTGCGGATGGCCCGGCTGGGAATACGCACCGCAGCGGTGCCGATCGCGGCGGGAGCGGCCGTCGAGCGGAGGCTACGACCCGTCGTGAGCACCGTGGCCGGCGACGCGGCCACCCGACTGCTCGATGCGGTGCTCGAAAGCGGCGCCATCGAGACGGTCCTCGATCACATCGAGGCATCGGGCGTGTCCCGCGACCTGGCCCGGCGGGTGCTCTCCGACGGCATCGCCGATCAGGTCATCGCCGGGGCACTTGAAAGCGGACAGCTCGAGGCGACCCTGCTGAGGGCGATGGACAGCGACGCGGCCCGCAACGGGATCGCCAACGCGCTCGAGAGCCCCACGCTGGAACGGCTGCTCGAGCGCGGCCTGGACAGCCCGGGCAGCCAGCGCCTGCTCTCGCAGGTGATGGCCAGCCCCCTGCTCGAAGAGGCAATCTCCCAGCTGCTGGAGAGCCCCGAGCTGTGGGTCATGGTCGATGAAATCGCTCGCAGCCCATCCGTGACCGAAGCGATCACCCATCAGAGCGTCGGCTTCGCCGACCAGATCGCAGACACCGTCCGCGACAGCTCACGCGACGCGGACGCCTGGCTGGAACGGGCGGCCCGGCGGATCGTCCCCCACCGGCGCGGGCGCGGCCGCTCCAACGGCGTCAAACCGCTGCGCGAGCTCGAGGCGCCGCGGGGCGAGCGGGCAGAGGGACCGCCGGCAACCGACGACGCCTCAGATGAGCCGGCCTGAACCACATGTTCCCGAGGCCCAGGCGGCGGCCCGGGCGGTGAGAGCAAGCCGGCCCGGCCCGGAGCATGCCGGTCATGCCTTCGGGCCCGAGGAGCCGTCGGAGATCCGATACGCGGGGCTGGCAACGCGCACGATCGCCTTCGCTGTGGATGCGGCCATCATCAACGGTGCCGCCATCATCACGGGCGTCGCGATCGGCTTGGGCGTCTCCATCCTGCACCTGGGAGAACAGGCGGAAACGCTGGTCGCCGTCGCACTCGGGGCCGGCTACCTGATCTGGTCGATCGCCTACTTCATCTTCTTCTGGTCGACCTCCGGGCAGACCCCGGGGGACCGTGTCATGCAGATCCGCGTTCTGGACCGCCGCCATATGAGCCCGGTGCGCCCCGTGCGTGCAGCGATCCGCTTCGGCGGGCTGATCCTGGCGGGCCTCCCGTTTCTGGCCGGCTTCCTGATCATGCTCTGGGATGACCGGCGCCGTTGTCTGCAGGACCGGATCGCCCACACGATCGTGATCGAGGATCAGCCGGCGCCCCCGCCGCTGCCACCTGCGCTCGGCGCGAGGAACGGGCGCCGGGTGGAACGGCAGGAGTAGGCTCTGGCGATGGCGAGGGGAAGAGCCAAACGCCGCCCGGCACCGTACATGTCGGTGGCCGATCGGGTTGCCAAGGGCAAGACGGCGCGCTCGGAGGTGCCGCGTTCCAGCCACGCCGGCTTCGAGCCGGCGGCGAAGCGCGAGGACCCGGCCGCGCTGCTCGAACGCCAGGCGACGACGCGCGTACCCGAGCTGGTCCCGATCCGTTACGGACGGATGCTCGTCTCGCCGTTCACCTTCTACCGCGGTGCGGCGCTGATAATGGCCGGCGACCTGGCCGCGACACCGCGCTCGGGCTTCACTGTGCAGTGCTGTGGTGATGCCCACCTGTCCAACTTCGGCGTCTTCGCCTCGCCCGAGCGCAGGCTGGTGTTCGACCTCAACGACTTCGACGAGACGCTCCCCGGACCGTGGGAGTGGGATGTCAAGCGCCTCACGGCAAGCATGCTGATCGCCGCCAGGGACAACGAATTCTCGGTGAAGGAGCAGGACGGGATAGTCCTCGACACGGTCGGGCAATACCGCAAGGCGATGCGGACCTTCGCGGGCATGAAGAACCTGGATGTCTGGTACGCCCGGCTGGACATCGAAAACGCGCTTGACGAACTCGGCTCGCAACTGACTCCCAGGATGGCCAGCCGCACCGGTAAAGCCCTCGCGAAGGCGCGCACCAAGGACAGCATGTCGGCCTTCTCGAAACTCGCCCGGGTGGTGGACGGCGAAGCCAAGATCGTCGCCGAACCGCCGCTGATCGTCCCGCTGCGCGACCTCGTCGAGGGAGAGGAGCTGGACACGCTGCTCGATGGATTGAAGGATCTCCTGAGCTCCTACGGTCAGACACTCAGCTACGACCGACGGGAACTATTCGAATCGTTCCAGCTCGCCGACTTCGCGCGCAAGGTCGTCGGCGTGGGCAGCGTGGGAACCCGCGCCTGGATTGCGCTCATGCTGGGCCTCGACGGCGGCGACCCTCTGTTCCTGCAGCTGAAGGAGGCCGAGGCCTCCGTGCTGGAGGGATTCGTTGCGCCCAGCGAGTTCGCCAACCACGGCGAGCGGGTGGTCGCGGGGCAACGTCTGATGCAGGCATCCAGCGACATCTTCCTGGGTTGGGTGCACGTCGATGCCGGCGTCGACGGCAAGGCACGCGACTTCTATGGGCGCCAGCTCAAGGACTGGAAGGGGTCGGCTGAAATCGAGCGCATGATCCCCGCGGGTCTGAGCGCCTACGGGCGACTCTGCGGCTGGACGCTCGCGCGCGCCCATGCACGGAGCGGAGACCGGGTCGGGATCGCGGCCTACCTCGGCAAAGGTGACAGCTTCGACCGAGCGATCCTGTCCTTCTCACGGGACTACGCAGAGCAGAACGAGCTCGACTACAAAGCACTCACCGAGGCTGTCTCCTCGGGTCGGATCACCGCCGAGACCGGTCTCTGAGGAGGTGCCGGCCTCAGCCGGCCAGCACCGCCCGCTTGGCCTCGGCGTACTCCGCGTCGCTCAGTGCTTCGCGCTCGTGGAGGGCGGCCAACCGCTCGAGTTCGGCCACCTTTGAGTCACCGACCCCGGCGCTCGCGCCACGCCCCGCCCGGAGCCTCTCCACCCTCTCACCGAGCGCGTGGGCTCGCTCAACGAGCGACTCGCGGATCGAGATCGGCTCCGCATCGGGGAACTCCTCCAGGATCTGACTGCGCAGGAGGTGGGCGCCGATGAACGACAGCACCGCGAACAGGAGGATCATCCACGGGTTGCGCGTGGCGGGGATCGGACCCCACAGGATGACGATCGTCAGCAGTACCCCCGCGAGCAGGTAGGCCAGCGTGGGCCGAGCCTCGAAATGAGGGGCGAGAAAGCGCCTGCCGGCGAGGGCCCAACGGGTCGGACCGGCGAACCAGGCGGACAGGATAACGGGGATCCCGATGATGATCGAGGCGCTCGCGACCTGAACCAGCAAGGATGTCGCCACGGCGTAGGAGTCGTTTGCGGCGGGCTGGATCGAGGCGTCGCTGGTGACCGCTCCGACCAGCTGGCCCTGGCCGATCTTACGGGCGATGATCACCACCACACCCGAGAGGACGAGGCTCCAGCCGCACCAGGCGAGCGTCCGCCGGCGAGCGCCGGGGGCGAGGTAGATCGCCAGCGCATAGAGAGCCAGCACGATGATCGCCAGCCATATGGCAAGCGCGTGCAGGGCTTTGGCGAGGTTGCGCACCAGCCCGAGATCTTTGGAGGTCACCACCTTCAGGTTGGCCACAGAGGCGGGGAGCTTTTCCGCGACGCCGGCGGGCAGGCCGAGGCGCTGAGCGAGTTCGGCGACGATCTGGCGGAGATTCAGGGAGACGGTTCCGCCTTCGATCTGCACGCGGGGACCGCCCCCGTTGATGACCCTCACGAGCGTTTCGTCCGCCGCGCGGTTGGCCCGCCGCCAGACGTCCTGGAGGCGCGGGCTCTCCAGGGCTTTTTCGGCACCCTCTTCGGCGAGATTGTGAAGTGCCCCCGAGACCGGGCCGGAGAGCGGCTTCAGCTCCTTCGGCAGCCCCGATTCAAGCTGGGCGGGCACGTCCACGTTCGCGTAGAGCTGATCGACGAGGTATGCCGAGATGGCCGCCCGGACCCTCGGCTTCTGCAGCAGGGCCGTGCTGGTGTTCGACCAGTTCGTCGGGTTCAGGAGCTGCCGGTCGGCCCAGATCGAGAAGATCGCGAGGATCGCCAGGAGCGTGGCCAGGCCGAGGATGAGCCACACCCAGATCCGCCGGGTGCGGCTCATCGTGGCGGGGGAGGCGACGCCCTCGACGGTCGGCGCATCGGCCGGACCGTCGACCGGGCCGGCGGGAGCAGCCCCGCTCACCTCAGGCTCCCGCGAGGGCGCGCTGCTTGATCGAGTCGAACTCCGCCTGGCTGATGGCGCCGCTGTCGAGCAGGCCCTTGGCCTTGGCGATCTGCTCCGCGGGGTCGCTCGCCGAGGCGGTCTGCTTGACGTAGGCGGAGAACTGGTCTTCGGCCTGCTGCTTGGCGGCGAGAGACCGCTCGGCCATGCCCTTCTGCTCGGCGATCAGGTAGATGAAGACGCCGAAGTAGGGAAGAACGACGATCAGGACGATCCACAGGACCTTCATCCCCCCCGACGTGTCGTGGCGGCGGAAGATGTCGCCGAACACCACGAACAGAAGCCAGATCCAGATGACGAAGCCGAAGAAGATGAGCATCTCCCAGAAGACTTCGAGAAACGGGAAAGACGTACCGACGATCATTCCTTAGAACCCCCTCCCAAGGCCTCACGCCGCAAGACGCAGAGTCGCTGGGCTAGTTTCCGGTGGGCATCCACCGCTGTGCCGTCAACCCTAGACGAGTGACCCCGTCGTTGCACGCATCCCTGCGGCCGGCCCTCGACCCGTCGCGGCCGACGCGAGGACACGTCGGCCGCGAGCCGATCCATCAGGCCGATTTGGCCTCATCGAGCTCTTCTCTGAGCTCCTGCTTGAGTTCCTCGCTGTCGGCGTCGATTTCCTTTTCGATCGACCTGAGGGCGTGCTCCAGCAGCTTGTCCAGCTGCTCTTCGACGCGGGACTCGCCGATCACCACGAGGGCCGCCTCGCCACCGTCCAGCAGCTCGCCGAGCTCCTTTGCGTCGCCTCGGGAGATCCCCTTTTTGAGGTGGGCCCCCACGCCGCCGGCCAGCCCGCCGACAACGGCGGCACCGATCACCGAGGGCGGGAACACGACGCCGATCAGGGCGCCGACGGCGATCCCTCCCCAGGCTCCGTGCTGGGTCGGCTTCTCGTGCTTCTCGACATGAACCTTCCCCTCCTCGTCCCGAGCGATGACGGCCACGTCGTATGTGCCCACCAGCTTCGCCTCGTGCAGCCCGATGAGCACGTCGTAGTCCGCGATCGCGGCCTCGCGGGACTCATAGGTCGCCGCGTAGATAAAGACCGGCCTGTCACTCATTTTTCGTCTCCTTGGAGGATTGTCGGCGCCCGTAGCCTATGCACCGCCCGGCCTGTTTGACCCCGCGGTGATACAACGGGCAACGTGGGACTGCTCGATTATTACCGCCAGTTCGAAGCGATGTCCGAGGAGGAGGTCAACGAGGGTCTGCGCGAGGAGGCCGCCGAGCGCCGCCGCAAAGCGCTGACGCACATGGACTCCCTCGACCTGGCCCAGACCACCTGGCCCGAGCTGCCACATCCCCGGATCGTAAACGCCATCACCTACGTCGCCCGGCGAGGGCTGAACAGCTACCCCCATCTGCGGGGCACCGACCTGCGCAGCGAGCTGGCACAGCGCCACGGCGTGGAGCCCTCCCGGCTGATCCTCGGCAACGGCGCCGCCGAGCTGCTGACGTCGGCCACCCGGGCGCTGCTGGCCCCCGGGCAGCAGCTGCTCACGCTGTGGCCCTCCTACCCCCTCTACCCGTTGATGGCCAGGCGTGCCCACGGGCAGGCTGTGCGTGTGGAGGGCGGTGTCGACGGGCTGCTTGAGGCCGCAGCAGCACCCGAGGTCAGGGCGGTGGCGCTTGCGAGCCCCAACGATCCCACGGGCGAGCTGCTGGGACGGGATGAGCTGGAGCGGCTGCTCGGCGGTCTACCGGACGGCGTGGCGGTGCTGCTGGACGAGACGCTGGTGGACTTCGCCGACGCTCAGCCGGCGGACTCCTCGCTGGCCCTGCTCGAGCGTCACCCGCGGCTGCTGGTCTTTCGCAGCTTCTCGAAGGCCTGGGGCCTTGCGGGCCTGCGGGTCGGCTACGTGATCGGCGGCCCGGGCTCAGGCGAGCTGCTCGCCGAGCTCGACCCCGACCTGGGCGTCTCGGAGGTCTCCCAGGCGGGCGCCCTGGAGGCCCTCAGGAGCTGCACGGAGCTCGTCGCAAGCAACGTCCGGGCGATCTGCGAGGAGCGCCCCAGGCTCACCGCTGCACTTCGTTCGCGGGGATTCGGCGTGACCGAGAGCCAGGCCAACTTCGTCTGGGCCGCCCATCCGGAGCTCTCCGGCGCGGACCTGGCGGCCCGGCTGGAGCAGGCCGGCGTCCTGGTCGCCCCGGGAGACGCGCTGGGCGAGCCCAACCACGTGCGGATATCGGTTCGGTCGAAGCAGGCGACGGACAGGTTGCTCGACGCGATCGAGAAAGCCGGCCAGATGACCGTGCCGGCGCCCGCGGGGTCTCAGCCGGAGCCGGCCTGACGAAGCAGGGCGCCCGTCGTGCCCTCGAGGATTTTGCGCCAGGCGCTGACATCCTCGGTCTCTTCGTCAAAGTGCGCAACGACCTGCCTGACGCGCTTGCCCGAGATGTCCAGGCCATGGCGCTCGGCCACATCCTGGTAGCGGTCGTATTCGCCGGCAAGCTGCTTGGTGACCGACTCGAAGCCGTGGCGGGCGATCTCGACCCGTGAGGTGAAGCTCATCATCGACGTCTGGAACATCAGTTCGTCGTTCGGTTCCGGCTCGATCAGGACGATGTCGACGCCCGGGTAGCGCTCCTCCCAGCCCTTCGCCAGTTCATGCAGTCGCTGATGCGCCACGAGCTTGAAGACCTGGTAGCCGATCTGTGCGAACCCCATGTCGGAGACGCGCCGCGGCCGACGGCCCTTGAGCGTCGTGACGGTGCCCGTGAAGTCATTGACGAACGGCACGATCGGGTTGATCACGACAACCAGCTTGGCTCCCGCCTGAATCGCCAGATCGAGGTTGGTGGTCGAGACGATCCCGCCGTCTATCAGCTCTCGGTCGCCGACCTGGACGGGGGAGTAGACCATCGGCAGGGCACCCGAGGCGCGGACGGCCGTCGAGATCGGCACATCGTCCATGCCCTCGACACCGAAGACAACCCGTTCGCAGGTGTCCAGGTCCGTCGCCGTCAGGTAGAGCTCGCAGTCGAGCTCGCGGAAATCGTCCGTCCGGCCGGCCTCCGAAAGGACCTCCTCGAGATACTTCTCGATGCCCGAGCCGGTGTAGAGGCCCGACGGCAGCACGTCGGCGAGACCCATGACCAGGTCCATCGCCGAGACGCCGCCGCGGGTGGAGGCGAACTGCCGCAGCATCGAGACGACGTGGAGCGGCATCGCCGCCCCCTTGCGGGCGAACTCGAGCAGGTTGGGACGCAGGAGGTCGGAGATGTCGACGTCTTTGAACGGCGCCGGGCCGCCCTTGCGGGTGACGACCCTCATCATCTCCTCGGGGGTCACCCCGTTCGCAGCGAGCGAGGCGATGAAGGCGCCCGCCGAGGTGCCGACGTAGACGTCGAAGTTGTTGACGGTGCTGTTCACGGCGAGCAGATCGAGGGCGCGCAGGGCACCGATCTCATAGACCCCGCCGGTGAAGCCGCCGCCGCCTAGCACCAGAGCGGTCTTGTCCCGGCGGGGCCGCCGACGGCGGTCGATCGATGAGGGCCTACCCACCCCCCGGGGCGCCACGCGACGTGACCGGGCGGCCGCGGAGGCCGCCTTCTTCTGGGTCGGTTCCAGCTTGACAACCTTGCCCATCGCCAACATTGTAAGGCCGCGTGGACCTGAATCGACGGTGGCTACTACTCATTTCGCTCTGTGGAACTCTGCTCTTCGGCGCCGCAAACGCATGCGCGTCATGGGCGCAGGCACCCCTTGCCGCCCTACAGCAGGACATTCGCCACCAGTTGGCCCTCGCCGGGCGAGCCGACGGGGCCTTTGTCTACGACATCACCGCCAAGAAGACCCTTTTCTCCCAACGGGCCCAGACGCCGAGGCCGCCCGCCTCCGTCGAGAAGCTCTACACGGCCACCGCGGCGCTGGGACAGATGGGGGCCGACACCCGCCTGAGCACCTCCGTCTACGGGGCGGGACACCTCGCCCGCGGGGGAATCTGGGAAGGGAGCCTCTACCTGCGGGGCGGCGGAGACCCGACGTTTGGGAGCAGCGGGTTCATCGCGGCGCACTACGGGGGGGTCGGCACGAGCGTCTCAACGCTGGTGACCCAGCTCGTCCGCCATGACGGTATCCACCACATCACCGGCTCGATCCGGGGAGACGAGTCCTTTCTGGACCCTCTCCGGGGCGAGCCCTCGAGCGGCTTCGGCTTCGATCCGTTCCTGGAAGGGACCCTGAGCGGGCTCGCCTTCAACCGGGGCGCGAGCGGCTCGGAACGGGGAGCCCACGCCCCGGCCGCCTACGCCGCCAGAGAGCTCTGGCGGGCCCTGAAGGAGGATGGCGTCAGGATCGCCGGCGGGGCGGGCGCCGCGACCACGCCCGCGGGTGCAACCCTGCTGGCATCGGCCCCCTCGCCGACCGTAACCGAACTGCTGGGGCTGATGCTTCCTCCGTCGGACAACTTCTTCGCGGAGACCCTCACAAAGGACATGGGCGCCCTCTATGGCGGCGCCGGAACGACCTCGGCGGGAGCCGGGGTGATCCGCCGGAGCGTCGCTAGGATGCTGGGGTTCAGCCCCCGCGTGGTTGACGGCTCGGGGCTTTCACGGGCAGACAAAACCTCGCCTTACCAGGTCGTCCAGCTGCTCGCGGGCCTCTACCCGACGTCCCTCGGGACGCTGCTTCGCGAACGCCTGGCCGTCGCCGGGCGCACGGGCACGCTCGCGTTGAGGATGCGTCACACGCGCGCCCAAGGCCGCTGCCGGGGCAAGACGGGAACACTCGAAGGCGCCTCGAACCTGGTCGGATACTGCCGAGCGGCCAACGGTCACATGCTGGCCTTCGCGGTCTTCACCGACGCGATCTCGATCGAAAGCGCGCACATCTTCCAGGACCACATCGCCATCAGCCTGGCCGGCTCGAAACTGCGCCAGGCGGAACTGGCCCGGGTCTCGAGCCGCCACAATCGCGGGCCCACAAGCGGCTGACGGCGTTCGGCACGCCAGAGCGCGCCCGGCTAGGCCCCGACGAGCTCCCGCAGGCCGTCTTCGTCGAGCACCGGTACGCCCAGTCGCTGGGCCTTCTCGAGCTTCGAGCCGGGCGTCTCCCCGGCAACCAGATAGTCGGTCTTCTTTGAGACCGACCCCGTCACACGGCCACCGGCGGCCGAGATCCGCTCGGTGGCCTGCTCGCGCGACCATTGGGGCAGCGTTCCCGTGAGGACAAGCGTCTTGCCGGCCAGCGGGCCCTCGGACGGCGGCGGCCCCTCTTCGTGGAACCGAAGCCCCTGCCGGCGGAGCTCCGAGATCAGCGTCCGCATCCGGTCTTCGCCAAGCTGAGCACGGATCGAGGCGGCCATCTTCTCCCCCACCCCGGGGATCTCGGCTATCTGCGACTCGTCGGCCGCCAGCAGCGCGTCGATGTCACGAAAACCCTGCGCCAGGTTGCGACCCGTCACCTCCCCCACCTCCTCGATGCCCAGTGCGAACAGGACCCGCGCGAAGGGACGCTGCTTGGATTCATCGATCGCGGCGATCAGGTTGCGAGCCGAGATCTCGCCAAAGCCCTCGAGCTCGACCAGCTGCGACTCGGTGAGGCGGTAGAAGTCTGCCGCCGTCCGAACCAGCTCGCGCTCCTGGAGCATCGCCACCTGCTTCTCCCCCAGCCCGTCGATGTCCATCGCGCCGCGCGAGACGAAGTGCTTCATCAGCTGCCAGGCCCTCGCCGGGCAGTGGATGTTGGGGCACTGGGTGAAGATGCTTTCGGGCGGCTTGATCGTGGGCGTGTCGCAGAACGGGCAGCGGGCAGGCGGGCGGGGCAGCGGCGGTCGCTTCTTGTGCTCCGCCACGTGGGGGGCCGGAGAGACAACCTGGGGGATCACGTCGCCTGCCCTGACGACGATCACCTCCTCGCCCTCCCGGAGGTCCTTGCGGACGATGTCCTCCTCGTTGTGCAGCGTGGCCATCCTGATCGTCACGCCACCGACTTCGACGGGGGCGAGGACGGCGTAGGGGCGCAGGTCACCGAACTTCCCGACATTCCACATGACCTTCTCGAGTGTCGTCAGGGCCGTGGTCGGCGCGAACTTCCAGGCGACTGCCCAGCGGGGGTCGCGACCGACGGAGCCCAGACGGTGCTGCAACGCCAGGTCGTCCACCTTGACCACGGCGCCATCGATCTCGAAGTCCAGCTCTCCCCGGCGCCGCTCCCACTCAAGGCACTGGTCGATCACCTCATCCTCGCTGCCCAGACGCCGGATCCCGCCGTTGACACGGAAGCCGTGATCACGCAGCCAGTCCAGGGCCTCGCTGTGGGCTTTGAAGGTGAGCCCCTCCGCCACCCCCACCTGGTAGGCCCAGATCGAGAGCGGCCGCTTGGCCGCGTCGGCGGGGTCGAGCTGGCGGATCGTCCCGGCGGCTGAGTTGCGGGGGTTCATGAACGTCGATTCCCCCGCTTCGGCGCGGCGCTCGTTCAGAGCCGTGAAGTCCTTCAGGGACATGTACACCTCGCCCCTCACCTCGACGAGGGGAGGGGCATCGGCGATCCGCAGCGGGATCGCCCCGATCGTTCTCAGGTTGTGGGTCACGTCCTCGCCGATCTCGCCGTTGCCGCGGGTGGCACCGCGCTCGAGCACCCCGTCCCGGTAGAGCAGGCTGATGGCGAGACCGTCGATCTTGGGCTCGACCACGTAGTCGAAAGCCGGATTCTCGATCCCCTCGCGGGCGAGGTGGTTGCGCATCCGCTCGACCCACGCCCTCAGCTCCTCGGCCGAGCGCACGTTGCCCAGCGAGAGCATCGGCTCGAGATGCTCGACCTTCGTCAGCTTGCCGACCGGTTCGCCGCCCACCCGCTGCGTGGGCGAGTCGGGGCTCCGGAGCTCCGGATGGTCGCGCTCCAGAGCCCTCAGCTCGTCCAGCAGCGCGGTCATACGCGTCGTCCCCGATCTCTGGATCGTCGAGGACGTAATAGCGATGCGAGTGGTGTTCGAGCTGGCGGCGAAGCTCAGCGGCGCGCTTGGCCTCCGCCGCCCCGGGATCCTGCACGTCGCCTGTCGCCGCGGACCCTGCGCTCACGGAGCAGCGTCGGGTGCGAGCGGCTCAAGTAGGCCCTCGAGGTCGAAACGCCGCAACGCATCGAGGCTCGCATGGTCGGTGAGATCGAAATGGATCGGCGTCACGGCGATCCGCCCGGCATGAACAGCCGCCAGATCGGTGCCGGGCTCGTCATGGAACCCGGGGTAGGCGCCATAGATCCAGTAGCGCCGGCGGTTCTCCTCCTCGGCGTCGAGCTTCAGTTCATCCCGGTAGATCCGCTTGCCCAGGCTGGTCACCTCGACACCGTCGGGCTCCCCTCCGGGAACGTTCACGTTGAGCAGCGTCCTGGGCGGCAGCGGCACGTCCTCGATCCTCCCGACCAGGGCCGCGACAAACGAGGCCGCGACCTCGAAGCCGAAGCCGCCGTCGAAGTTGTAGTCGAGGTTGCGAGCACCCGACTGTTGGGAGACGGCAATCGCCGGGATTCCCAGCAGGACACCCTCGAGCGCCGCGGCAACCGTCCCGGAGTAGGTGATGTCATCCCCCAGGTTGGCTCCGTGATTGATGCCCGAGACGACCAGCTGGGCCTCGAAGTCATCGATCAGGCCGAGGCTGGACAACCGCACGCAGTCGACCGGGGTCCCGTCCGTCGCGTAGCCGCTGGTGCCGTCGGAGAACGGAACCTCCTCGACCCAGAGCGGTCGGCGGGTCGTGATCGACCGCGCCATCGCCGACCGGTTCCCGTCGGGCGCGATTACGGCCAGGCGGATGCCGTCCATCTCCAGCAGGGCACGACGCATCGCCTGCAGGCCGTCGGCTTCGATCCCGTCGTCGTTCGTCAGAAGCACATTGAGCATCCCTGTCCAGCATAGGGGCCGCTGCGGTCCCCGGGTGTGAAGATGCGCTCCCCAGGGGGGTCCGTTTGTCGGTCGCGCTCAGCCCCCAGGAGGCACATCGGCGTGAGCGCCGTCGAGCTCCCCCGGATATCCAACGGACGCCAGCGCAAGCCCGTGAGCCGGGGCCGTCCGCCCCGCCTCCGCCCTGGGCCTGCCCTCGAGCAGTTCGCCGAACTGCTCGACCGTGTAGAGCCCCGTGGCGACATCGATCATCGTTCCCACCAGGACCCGGTTCATGTGCCGGAGGAACATGTCCGACTCGATCCAGAACTCCAGCAGCTCGCCATCCAGTCTCCATTCAGCCCGGCTGACGGCGCACCGAAACCACATGTGCTCGGTCTCGTTGGGCGTGAAGGCCGTGAAGTCGTGTCGGCCCACGATCAGCTCGGCACAGGCAAGCAGCGCATCGCGGTCCAGCGGGCCGGGCCACCAGAATGCGTCAGCCCTGCGAAAGACGCTGCGGGTCCGGCGGGCCAGGATCCGGTAGCAGTAGGTGCGGCCGGTGGCATCCCGGCGAGCGTCGAAGCCTGCCGCCGCCGGCTCTGATGAGAGGACGGCGACGTCCTGCCCGATCAGGCCGTTGATCCTCTCCGGGTCGACGGCCTCGTGGGAGTAGCTGGCGACCTGCCCCCAGGCGTGGACGCCCCGGTCGGTCCTCCCGGCGACCGTCAGGCGCAGCGGGCTGCCATCGGTTCCCTTCTCACCCAGGATCTTTTGCAGGGCGTCCTCGAGCTCACCCTGGACGGTCCGCTCCTCGGGCTGTCGTGCCCAGCCGGCGAAACCCGCCCCGTCGTACTCGATGGTGAGCTTCGAGATCATTCCTCGCGGCAGCTCGGCCGCACCGGCTCAGACGAGCTCTAGGAAGACCATCTCGGTCGCGTCACCCTGACGCTGACCGATCTTCAGGATGCGGGTGTAGCCACCGGGCCGCTCGGCATAGCGCGGTGCGACCTCGACGAACAGCTTGTGAACCGCGAACTTGTCCTGAGCCAGGGTCGACAGGGCCTGACGGCGGGCGTGGAGCGTGTCCTGCTTTGCCAGCGTGATCAGTTTCTCGATCTCCGGCTTGACCGCCTTGGCCTTGGCTTCCGTCGTCTTGATGCGCTCGTGCTCGATCAACTCCTTGCTGAGGTTCATCAGCAGGGACTTGCGGTGAGCCGAATCGCGGCTCAGCTTTTTGCGTGTCTTCTGGTGGCGCATGGCTTGTGGAGTGTAGTGGTGTCAGGAAGTTCGAGGGGCAAGCGAGACAGGGACGCAGGGGGCGTGGCGTGCTCCGCACGCGAGCGACCGAGGTCGCCGTCTCGCGCCGCCCATCGGGCTTCCTCAGTCGGCGCGGAGGTTGAGTCCTCGTGCGTGAAGCGTTTCGATGACCTCGTCGATCGACTTCTTGCCGAAGTTCGGGATCGCGTTCAGCTCGGCCTCGGACTTGGAGATCAGGTCGCCGACCGTCTGGATGCCCGCCCTCTTGAGGCAGTTGTATGAGCGGACACCGAGCTCGAGCTCCTCGATCAGGATGCCCCACTCCTCGCCCTGGAGCGCCGCCTGCGGGCCACCGGGGACCGCGAGGCCGTGGCCGTCCAGCTGACCACCGGGTGTCGCCCGGAGCTCCTGGATGCGGTCGGCGTCGGTGAAGATGGCCAACTGCGAGATCAGCAGCTCGGCCGCCTCGCGCAGCGCAGCCTGAGGGTCGATCGAGCCATCGGTCTCGATGTCGAGCGTGAGCTTGTCGAAGTCCGTCTTCTGCCCGACGCGCGCCGGTTCGACGGCGTAGGCCACCCGGCGAACCGGTGAGAAGATCGAGTCGATCGGGATCACGCCGATCGGCTGGTCCGAGGACTTGTTCTCCTCGGCCGGACGGTAGCCCCGTCCACGGCCGATCGTCATGTAGAGCTCGAGCTTCGTTTTCTTCTCGAGCGTCGCGATGTGGAGCTCCGGGTTGAGGATCTCGACGCCCGCGGGCAGATCGATGTCCTTGGCCGTGATCTCGCCCGGACCGGTGACGACCAGGGGCGCCTCGACCTCACTGGCGTCCGAGTGCATCCGGCACACGACGCCCTTCAGGTTCAGCACGATGTCGGTGACGTCCTCCTTGACGCCCGAGATCGTCGAGAACTCGTGGGCCACGCCCTCGATTCGGACGCTCGTGACGGCCGCGCCGGCCAGGGACGAGAGCAGCACACGGCGAAGCGAGTTGCCGAAGGTGTAGCCGAACCCGCGGTCGAGCGGCTCGATCGTGAACGTGCCTCGGTTCTCCTCCACGGACTCGCTGGTGATCCGGGGGATTTGGAAGTCGAGCATGAGAGTCCTTACGTCGTTTTGGTCTCGCACCGGCGTCGGGCGGACACCGGCCTGAAAGCGCCGCCGCCCGGGGGGACGGAGGCGTCGGAAACTGCGTCTACTTCGAGTACAGCTCGACGATGAGCTGCTCCTGCACCGGCGCGGCGACCTCGCGTCGCTCCGGCTTGCGCAGAACCTTGGCCGTCAATGACTCGTGATCGGCCTGCAGCCACGCGGGAATCTGTCCGGTCAGCTCGGTGGCATCCCTGACGACCTGAGTCGCGGGCGTGTCCGCCTTGATCGCGATCACGTCACCCGGGCGCACCTGGTAGCTCGGAATGTTCACCCGCCGGCCGTTGACCGTCCAATGGCCATGCCGGATCAACTGGCGCCCCTGGCGGCGGGAGGCCGCGAAGCCGAGGCGCACCAGGACGTTGTCAAGTCTGCACTCGAGCAGGGCCAGCAGGTTCTCGCCGGTGATCCCCGGCTGGCGGGAGGCCTTGGCGTAGTAGCCGCGGAACTGCTTCTCCAGGACGCCGTAGTAGCGACGGGCCTTCTGCTTCTCGCGCAGCTGGACCCGGTACTCGCTCTGTTTCATCCGGCCGCGGCCGTGCTCGCCCGGCGGGTAGGAGCGCCGCTCGACGCCGCACTTGTCGGTCAGGCAACGCTCGCCCTTGAGGAACAGCTTCTGCCCCTCTCGGCGGCACTGCTTGCACTGGGGACCCGTGTCGCGCGCCATCTCAGACCCTCCGCCGCTTGCGTGGGCGGCATCCATTGTGAGCCTGCGGCGTGACGTCCTTTACGCCCGTCACCTCCAGGCCCGCGGCCTGTAGCGAGCGGATCGCCGTCTCACGGCCCGAGCCGGGGCCCTTGACGTAAACCTCAACCTTCTGGAGGCCCTGCTCGAGGCCCTTGCGGGCGGCGGCATCGGCCGTCACCTGGGCGGCGAACGGGGTCGACTTGCGCGAGCCCTTGAAACCGGCACCGCCGGCGGACTCCCATGCGATCACGTTGCCGCTGGTGTCCGTCAGGGAGACGATCGTGTTGTTGAACGAAGTCTTGATGTGGGCCTGACCGACGGGAATGTTCTTTTTCGGCTTGCGCCGGCCACGGGCGCGCTTGGGAGCTGGAGGCATTACTTCTTGCCCGCTTTCTTCTTGCCCGCAACCTGCATCCGCTTGGGACCCTTGCGTGTACGAGCATTGGTCTTGGTCTTCTGGCCGCGAACGGGGAGGCCGCGACGGTGACGCAGGCCGCGGTAGCAGCCGATGTCCTGAAGGCGTTTGATGTCCTGCAGGCGTTCGCGGCGCAGGTCGCCCTCGACGGTCAGGCCATCGTCGATCGCGTCGCGCAGCTTGGACACCTCGTCCTCGGTCAGGTCCCGGATGTAGGTGTCCGGATTGATGCCCACCTGTCCCAGGATCTTGGCGGACGTCGAGCGGCCAACGCCGTAGATGTAGGTCAGCCCGATTTCCGAGCGCTTGTTGAGGGGGAGATTGACTCCCGCGATCCTCGCCATCTACGCCTAGCCCTGCCGCTGCTTGTGGCGCTTGTTCTGGCAGATCACCAACACCACACCGTGGCGTCGGATGATCTTGCATTTCTCGCACATCGGCTTGACCGACGGTCTTACCTTCATGATCCCTTTCAGGCGCTGGGTTCCGGCGGCCCGGCTCTGGAGGCCGTTGCGGCCGCCGCTACCGAGTCGTGGATTTGCCTGTGCGCAGGACGGAGGCCCTCGCGCACGAGCAGGACTCCAGATGGTAGCAACTCCCGGCAGGCGGCGGCCGGCCGCGCGAGGAGGTCCTTCAGCGGAGCCTCGAGCGCTTAGCTGGCCGCGGCCACGCCCTCGGCCAGCTGTGCCGCGCCGCGTGCCCCGGGGGGCAGATGCCAGGGGGTGAGGACCCGCGGGCCATTCGCCGTCGCGGCGACGGTGAACTCGAAGTGCGCGGCCGGCGATCCATCCTGGGAGTAGATCGCCCAGCCGTCGCCTCCGGCTCGGACGCCGGGGCGCCCGGCGGTCGTCATCGGCTCGATCGCGAGGACCATCCCCTCCTCGAGCATGGGTCCCTTGCCGGGCCTGCCGTAGTTGGGGACCTGGGGGTCCTCGTGCATGTCACGGCCGACTCCGTGGCCGACCAGCGAGCGCACGACCGCCAGGCCGGCGGCCTCCGCGACCTTCTGGATGGCGCTGGAGACATCACCGATCCGGTTTCCCGGCCGGCACTCCTCGACGCCGGCATGAAGCGATGAGGCCGTCGCATCGAGGAGGTTCTGGGCCTCCGGGGAGATCTCACCCACGGGAAAGGTGCGGGCCGCGTCGGCCACCCAGCCGTCAGAGGTCACGCCAACGTCGATCGAGATGATGTCCCCGCTCTTCAACTTGTAGGGGCCTGGGATTCCGTGGACGATCATCGCATTGGGGGATGCGCAGATCGACCCCGGGAAGCCCCGGTAGCCCTTGAAGGTCGGCACGGCGCCCTGCGAGCGGATGAAGTCCTCTGCAATGCGGTCGAGCTCGCCGGTCTTGATCCCCGGGCGTACGCTGCTCTGCATCAGATCGAGCGTCGCGGCCAGGATCCTCCCGGACTGCGCCATCTTCTCGATCTCCTCGGGTGACTTCTTGATGATCACCGAAGGAGCTTAGCTTGCTCGATCAGAGCTTCTCCTCGAGGCGGATCGTCGCGATCGTCGCGCGAATGTGATCGTGCACCTCGTCGGGGGAACGGGTTCCGTCGAAGCGCCTCAGCAGGCCAACCCTGTCGTAGTAGGCGATCAGCGGCTCGGTCTGCTGGTGGTAGACCTCGAGGCGGTGGCGGATCGTCTCCTCGCGGTCGTCTTCTCGCTGGATCAGACGGGAGCCGTCCTGGTCGCATATGCCCTCGTGCTTGGGCGGGTCGAAGTCGACGTGGTAGATGTGCCCCGGGTTCTTGATGCAGACGCGGCGTCCGGCAAGACGGTGGACGAGATCGTCATCGGAGACCTCGATCAGCAGAGCCGCCCCGAGGTGGCGGCCCAGCCCCTTCAGCGCCTGGTCCAGAACATCTGCCTGGGTCTCGTTGCGGGGGAACCCGTCGAGCAGGAACCCGTCCCTGGCGTCGTCGTCGGCGACCCGCTCGGTGATCATTCCGACGATCACCTCGTCCGGGACGAGGTCGCCCGCCTCCATGTAGCGCCTGGCCGCCGTGCCGAGCTCGGTCTCCGCGGCGACCTGCGCACGAAGCATGTCCCCCGTGGAGATGTGGGGCAGGCCGAAGTCATCGCGCAGGCGATCGGCCTGCGTCCCCTTGCCGGCGCCGGGCGGGCCGAGCAGGATCAGGTTCAACTCGGACAAGACCGGCAGCCTACCCGCTCTGATGCCACCTTTGCCAGTGGGCTTTCTACTTACCCACGGGGCCGGGCTCGCAGGGGCGCGGCGGCCGGTCCGCACGCTACTTGAGGAAGCCCTCGTAGGAGCGCATCATCAGCTGGGCCTCGAGCTGCTTCATTGTTTCCAGGGCCACGCCGATGACGATCAGGAGCGAGGTACCGCCGAAGAAGAAGTTCTGGTGCGTCCGGGCGATCAGGATCGCGGGAAGTGCCGCAACGGCGGCGAGGAAGAGCGCCCCGGGGAACGTCAGGCGGGCCAGGATCCGGTCCAGGAATTCGGCCGTGGGTCGTCCCGGGCGCACGCCTGGGATGAAGCCGCCGTACTTCTTGAGGTTGTCCGCCTGGTCGACGGGGTTGAACGTGACGGCCGTGTAGAAGTAGGTGAAGACGATGATCAGGATGGACTCGCCCATGATGTAGTGCCAGCCGTTGGGCGTGAAGAAGTCCGACAGCTTTGTTCCCCAGTGCGTTTTGACGAGCTGCCCGACGGTCGGCGGGAAGGCCATCAGGCTGGCCGCGAAGATGACGGGGATGACACCGGCCATGTTGACCCGCAGAGGCAGGTAGGTCTGCCCGCCCTCGGACATCCGCCGGCCGATGACGCGCTTGGCGTACTGCACGGGGATCCGTCGCTGGCCTTCCTGGACGAACACGATGCCGGCGACGACCGCGAGGACCAGGAAGGGCATCATGACCTTGAAGACCTGGTCGGTCGAGGTCCACCAGGCCTGGATGCCGTTGGGCAGGCGGGCCACGATCGAGGCGAAGATCAGCAGGGAGATGCCGTTGCCGATGCCCCGCTGGGTGATCAGCTCGCCGACCCACATCAACAGGACGCAGCCCGCCGTCAGGCAGACGACGATCAGGAAGATGTGGGGCGCATCGAAATGGGTGACGACAGATTCGCCCGCTTTGGCCTGGAGGCTGTGGAACAGGAAGACGTAGCCGATCGACTGGGCGAAGGCCAGGCCGACGGTCAGATAGCGCGTGTACTGGGTGATCCGGGCCTGCCCCACCTCGCCTTCCTTCGAGAGCTTTTCGAGCGAGGGCACGGCGACCTGCAGGAGCTGCAGGATGATCGAGGCCGTGATGTAGGGCATGATGCCCAGCGCGAAGATCGCGATACGCGAGAGACCGCCGCCTGAGAAGAGGTTCAGCAGCCCGAGGATGTTGGACCCGCCGAACTGCTTCTGGATCGCGTTGACGGCCGTCAGGTTGACACCGGGGACCGGGATATGAGAGCCCAGGCGGTAGATCAAGAGCATCCCCGCCGTGAACAGGATCTTCTTGCGGATATCCGCAACCTGGAATGCGTTCAGGATGGTCGAGAGCATGGTGATTGGGCCGTGCGCACCGGGGAAGCTGGCCGGTCGCGGTCGGGATTGCCGATTCTAGTGGATGCGGGGCGCCGGCAGGCCGGGCCCGGACGCCTCGGTGTCTCTAGGCCTCGACGATGGTGCAGCTGCCGCCGGCGGCCTCGATGCGCTCGCGGGCACCGGCGCTGAAGGCGTGCGCGTGAACCGTCAGGGCCTTGTTGAGATCTCCCTTGGCCAGGACCTTCACGGGGATGTCCCGGCGGGTCGCAAGGCCGTTGGCCTTCATCAACTCGATCGTGACCTCGGTGCCCGCCTCGAAGCGCTCCTCGAGCGAGGCGATGTTCACGGGCTGCGTGTGCGTCCGGAACATCTCGAAGGGCATCGACTTCTTCATGTGCGGGCCGCGAAGCTTTCGCATCCGCATGTGAATCGGCATCTGGCCGCCCTCGAAGTTGGCACGGCTCTTGGAACCCGAGCGTGAGCCCGCGCCCTTCTGGCCGCGGCCAGAGGTCTTGCCCGTGCCCGAGCCTTCGCCGCGGCCGATCCGCTTGCGCGGGCGACGGCTGCCTGGAGCGGGTGAAAGGTTGTGCAGCCCGATCCACTCGGGCTTCTCGTCGTCCTTGGGGCTCATTTGTCCTCCTTGACCTCAACGAGGTGGCGGACGGCGTGGAGCATGCCGCGGGACTGGTCGGTGTCGTTGACCTCGACGGTGTGCCCAATCCGGCGCAACCCGAGGGAGCGCAGTGTGTCCAGCTGTTTCTGGTTGGCACCGTTCTTCGAGCGGCGCTGCGTGACGGTCAGCGACGCCATCAGGCCGGGGTCTCCTCGACCGCGGCGGGCGGCTCGGCGGCCGGCTCCGCGGAGATGGTCTCATTCGCCGCGCTGTCGGAGACGGGAGGCGCGATCCCCAGTACCTGATTGACACTCAGGCCTCGTAGCGAGGCCATCTCCTCGGGCGTCCGCAGACCGCGAAGACCGGCAACGGTCGCCTTGACGAGGTTGATCGGGTTCTGGGTACCCAGGCTCTTGGAGAGGATGTCGTGGATCCCCGCGAGCTCGAGCACCGCGCGGACGCCACCGCCGGCGATCACACCTGTACCGGGCGACGCCGGCTTCAACAGGACGCGACCGGCGCCGAAGATGCCGGTCGTCTTGTGGGTGATCGTGCTGCCGTGCTTGGGAACCCGGAAGAGGTCCTTCTTGGCGCGCTCGACACCCTTCTGAATCGCGAGCGGGACCTCGTTGGCCTTGCCATAGCCGATGCCGACGACGTCGCGTTCGTCGCCGACGACGACGAGGGCCGTGAACGAGAAGCGCCGGCCGCCCTTGACGACCTTGGCGACACGGTTGATCTCGACGACGCGCTCCTGAAGATCCAGGCCGGCGGAGTTGACTGAGCGATCTGTGGTTATTGGCATAGGGAGGGAGAGGGTAGCGGGGGGACGAAGCGCGAACCGCTCAGACGGTGATACCGGCCTCGCGGATCGCCTCGGCAAAAGCTTGAACGTGACCGTGGTACTGGTAGCCGCCGCGGTCGAAGACGGCCTCGGTGATGCCCGCCGCCTTGGCGCGCTCGGCGAGCAAAGCGCCGGCGCGCTTGGTCGCCTCGCCTTTGCCGAGCGTCCGCAGTTCCGGCTCATACCAGGCTACGGCCGCCAGGGTCCGAGCGGAGATGTCGTCGATCAGCTGGGCCGAGACGCCACGGTTCGAGCGGAAGACCGAGATCCTCGGGCGCTCTGCCGTGCCCGAGACCTTCGCCCTTACGCGGCGACGGCGTTTGAGCCGGCGGTTCTCTTTGGTGATGACGCTCATGCGCGCTTGCCGACCTTTCGCTGGACGTACTCGCCCTCGTAGCGGATGCCCTTGCCCTTGTAGGGCTCCGGCGGACGCTGCTTGCGGATGATCGCGGCGGTCTCGCCGACCAGCTGCTTGGAGATGCCCTTGACGACGACACGGGTCGGCTGGGGCACCTCGAATTCGATCCCGTCCGGCGCGGGGATCGGAACGGGGTGCGAATAGCCGACTGCCAGCTCGAGGTTCTTGCCCTTGAGCGCGGCCCTGTAGCCGACGCCCTGGATCTCGAGACGCTTCTCGTAGCCGTTGGTGACGCCCTCGACCATGTTGGCGACCAGCGAACGGGTCAGGCCGTGGAGGGCGCGGTGTTCGCCGCGGTCCGTCGGACGCGAGACGAGCAGCATCTCGCCGTCCTGCTTGACCTCGATGTCGCGGTGGATCCGCTCGGAGAGTTCGCCTTTGGGGCCGTTGACGCGAACGGACTCGGGCTCGATCGCGACGGTCACGCCTGCGGGAACCGGGATGGGCTGTCTACCGATGCGCGACATCGCTCACCAGACCTGCGCCAGGACCTCGCCGCCGACGCCGGCGGCGCGGGCGTCGTGACCGGTCATGACGCCGTGGGACGTGGAGACGATCGAGGTGCCCATGCCCCCCAGCACCTTGGGGATGCTCTTGGAGTCGACGTAGGTTCGACGGCCGGGACGCGAGACGCGCCGCAGCCCCGAGATCGCCGAGCGACGGTCCTCGGTGTACTTCAGGCGGATCTCGATCAACTGGCCGGGACCGCCGCCGGGCGCCGGGACGACCGACCAGGAGTCGATGTAGCCCTGCTCGTCGAGAATCCTGGCGAGCTCTCCCTTGAGCTTGGAGGCGGGGACCTCGACTGTCTCATGGGCAGCGTGAATCGCGTTGCGGACGCGGGTCAGGAAGTCGGCTATTGGATCGGTCATCGACATGGGCTGATAGCTCCTACCAGGAGGACTTGGTCATCCCGGGGATAAGGCCGTTGTGGGCGAGGTCGCGAAGACAGATGCGGCACACCCCAAACTTGCGATACACCGCGCGCGGTCGACCGCAGCGGGTGCAACGAGTATAGGCACGTGTTTTGAATTTGGGCGTACGCGCCTGCTTGACGCGCTGCGAGGTCTTGGCCATCAGTCGGTGCTCTCCTTCTCGGTCTTGTCCGCGTCCGCCTCCTCGACGGGCGCGTCTGGCTCGGCGGCTGCCTCGGCCTCGGGAGGCGCCTCATCGGCCACCTCGGTCTCGGCTCCCTCGGCTGCCTCGGCCTCGGCGGCGGGCGCCTCGGCCTCGGTCTCTGGCGCCTCTGCAGTCTCGGCCTCGGGCTGCGCTGTCTCATCGGCCGCCTCTGCAGTCTCGGCCTCGGGCTGCGCTGTCTCATCGGCCGCTTCGGCAGTCTCGGCCTCGGGCTGCGCTGTCTCATCGGCCGCTTCGGCTGCCTCGCGTTCGGCTGCGGCCTTCGCAGCGGCAGCTTTCATTTTGTCCGCTTTGGGAGCGTCGACGGGCAGCGGCGCGGCGGCCTTGGCAGCAGCGGCAGCGGCCGCCTTCTCCTCGGCCTCGATATGAGCCTGCTCGGCGGCGGCATCCGCAGCGGGGTCGTAGCCCTTGGGGCGACCCTGGGGCGCAAACGGCATGCCGAATGCCGCCAGCAGCGCATAGGCCTCGATGTCCGATCTGGCGCTGGTCGTGATCGTGATGTCCAGGCCGCGGACCATGTCGATCGCGTCGTAGTCGATCTCAGGGAAGATGATCTGCTCCTTGACGCCCATCGAGTAGTTCCCCCGGCCGTCGAAGGAGCGGGCGTTCAATCCACGAAAGTCCCTGATCCGCGGGATCGCGATCGATATCAGCCGGTCGAGGAACTCGTAGCCCCGCTCGCCCCGGAGTGTCACGGCGACGCCCACGGGCATCCCCTCACGGAGTTTGAAGGCCGCAATGGACTTGCGCGCACGCCGGACGCTGGGCTGCTGGCCGGCGATCGTCGCGAGCTGCTCGGTTGCGGCCTTGAGCATTTTCGAGTCCTGCTTGGCGAGACCGACGCCCATGTTGACGGTGACCTTCTCGAGCTTGGGCGCCTGCATCACCGAGGAGTAGCCGAAGCGCTCGATCAGCGCAGGACGAATCTCCTCGAGGTAACGAGTCTTCAGACGCGCCGTGGGTGTCTCTGTCGTGGCGGCCATCTGCTCAGTCCAGCCTCACGCCGGTCGTCTTGGCGACGCGGAAGCGTTTGCCGTCTTCGCGCTCGATCTTGATGCGGGTGGGCTGGCCTTTGGCGTCGAGGACCATCACGTTGGAGACATGGATCGGGCCCTCACGCTCGATGACCCCGCCCAGGGCGGCTTCGCTCTGGGCCCCCGGGACCTGCGAGGGGCGGGTGTGGCGCTTAACCATGTTCAGTCCCTCGACGAAGACACGTTCGCGCTTCGTGTCGACCCGGAGGATCCGGCCGCTCTTTCCACGGTCCTTGCCGGACATCACCTGGACGCGGTCGCCGGAGCGAACCTTCATCGGGCGCGGGTTGGTCACGGGACGGCGGGCCATCAGAGAACCTCGGGCGCCAGCGAGACGATCTTCATGAAGTTGCGGTCGCGAAGTTCCCTCGCCACCGGGCCGAACACGCGCGTTCCGCGGGGGTTGTTCTGGTCGTCGATGATCACTGCCGCGTTCTCGTCGAACGCGATGTAGGTGCCGTCGTCGCGGCCGATCGGCTTCTTGGTCCGGACGACGACCGCCGTGACGACCTCGCCCTTCTTGACCGTCCCCTGGGGGTTGGCCTGCTTGACGGTCGCGGTAATCACGTCGCCGACGAATGCGTAGCGGCGCTTGGAGCCACCCTTGACCCGGATACAGAGGATTTCGCGAGCTCCCGAGTTGTCGGCCACGCGCAGCCTGGTCTCGTTCTGGATCATCGGGCACGCTCCACGACATCGACCAGGGCCCAGCGCTTGGTCCTGGACAGCGGGCGGCTCTCGATCACGCGGACCACGTCGCCCTCGTGGGCGTCGTTGTTCTCATCGTGTGCGTGAACCGTGCTGGAGCTGCGAACGATCTTCTCGTAGCGGCGGTGGCGACGGGCCACGTCGATACGGACGGTGATGGTTTTCTCGGCCTTGTCCGAGACGACGATGCCCTGACGCACCCGGCGGGCGCCCTCGACGGGCGCATGGACGGGAGCCAGCGGCTCGGGGGCTGGTTTCGCGGCGCGGCGCTCGGCGGCTTTCGCTCGTTCGCTGAGGCGGCGGCGACGACGACGGACGGCCTTGTCTGCCCGCATCGCTACGCGTTCGGCGTGGCGCTCCTCGGGAGAGCGTGTGGGGCGCGCCTCTCCGCTGTGTACCGAGCGCTTGATGCGGCGGCGCTGCTTGGGGGGCAGCACGACCTCCGTCTCGGTATGCACGGCCTCGGCTGCCGGAGCCTCCGAGGGAGCATCCTCAACCGGGGTGTCGCTTGCGTCGGTCTCTGGGGCCTCGGGCGCCTCAGCCTCGGGCGCCTCAGCCTCAGGGGCCTCAGCCTCAGGGGCCTCAGCCTCAGGGGCCTCAGCCGCGGGCGTCTGCTCGGGCTCTGCCTCGGGGGTCTCGGGTGTCTCGTTGTCGGGTTCGTCAGCCATGTGCTCGGTTTCGCCTTGGTCGATGATTCTCAGTTGTCCTGGCCGGAATTGGCCTGCAGCTCGCGCTCGCGCGCCACTGTCAGGGCGCGTGCCAGGTCGCGCTTGGCGCGGCCCAGGCCGGCCGTGTCGTCGAGTTCGCCGGTCGCGTTGGAGAAGCGCAGGCCGAAGACCTCTTTGCGAAGCTCGCCGAGCTTCTTGTTCAGCTCGCCCGCTTCGAGATCGCGTATTTCACTTGCCTTCATCGCGGTCTAGTCCTCGCGCAGGACGAACTTGGACTTGACGGGAAGCTTGTGTGCGGCCAGCCGGATCGCTTCCCGAGCCAGCGGCTCCGAGACGCCCGCGAGCTCAAACATGACGCGCCCGGGCTTGACGACCGCAACCCAGCCTTCGGGGGAGCCCTTGCCGGAGCCCATGCGGGTCTCGGCGGGCTTCTTCGTGATCGGCTTGTCGGGGAAGACGTTGATCCAGACCTTCCCGCCACGCTTGATCTTGCGGGTCATGGCGATACGGGCAGCCTCGATCTGGCGGTTCGTCAGCCATCCCTGCTCGAGGGACTTCAGTCCGTACTCGCCGAACTGGACGTGTAGCTGGCCCCGCGAATAGCCGCGCCGGCGCCCACGGTGCTGCTTGCGATGCTTGACGCGCTTGGGGGAGAGCATCAGCGCCCCCCTCCACCACTGCGACCGCCGGGACCGCCGGGGCCACGACCGCCACCCGGGCCGCCACGGCCACCGCCGCCACGACCGCCGCCGCCCGGACCGCCGGGGCCGCGTCCGCCACCGGGGCCGCCACGGCCACCGCCGCCGGGCCGGTTGCGCCCGCCGCCACGACCATCGCGGCCGTCACGGCCACCGCGGCCATCGCGGTCGTTGCTCGGAGGAGCCGGAGCTGTCATGTCGGTCAGATCGGCGCCGGTGTAGCCCTCGGGCATGATTTCGCCCTTGTTGACCCAGCACTTCACGCCGATCCGGCCAAAGGTCGTGCGGGCCTCGTAGAACCCGTAGTCGATGTCGGCCCGCATCGTGTGCAGCGGGACGCGACCGTCGGAGTAGCTTTCGGTGCGCGCCATCTCGGCACCGCCGAGCCGGCCGGCGACCTGGACCTTGACGCCCTTGGCCCCGGAGCGCATGGCGCTCGTCAGGGCCCGCTTCATGGCACGGCGGAAGGCGACCCTGTTCTGAAGCTGCTCGGCGATCGACTGGGCGACCAGCTTTGCATCGAGCTCGGGGCGCTTGATCTCGAGGATGTTGACCTTGATCTGCTTTTTGGTGATTCGGTGCAGGTCGCGGCGCAGAGCGTCCACTTCGGTGCCGGACTTGCCGATCACGATGCCCGGACGGGCCGTGTGGATGTTGACCTCGAGTTCGTTGGCGTCCTTCCGGATCGTGATGTCCGAAAGGCCCGCATGGGCGAGCTTGCCGATGATGTGCTCGCGCACCTTGACATCCTCGGCCAGGTACTCGGCGAAGTGCTTCTCGTTGAACCAGTTCGACTTCCAGTCGTGGATGTAACCCACGCGCATGGCCTCTGGATGAACCTTCTGTCCCATTTCTTCGGTCTCTCTCAGCCTTGTCTCTTGGTCGCCCCGTCAAGCGGGCGCGGGGTCAGCGTGATCGTCAGGTGGCTCGTGCGCTTGCGGATCGTCGTCGCTCGGCCCATTGCGCGCGGCCGGAAGCGCTTGATCGTCGGTCCCTCGTCGGCGTAGGCCTCACGGACGATCAGGTCGTCCTCGAGCAACTCGTGGTTGCTCTCCGCGTTGGCCACCGCCGACTCGAGCAGCTTGCTCCAGTCCCGAGCCACCTCACGAGGGGTGAAGGCGAGGATAGCGCGCGCCTCGTCGACGGACTTGCCTCGCAGGTGCCCGCAGACCATCCTGGCCTTCCGGGCGGAGGTGCGGACGTAGCGGGCGTGCGCCTTGACGACGCGCCGGCGCGGCGGGCTAGCAGGCTCTTTGCGGCGTTTGGCGGGTGCCGCGGCCTGCGCCGGCGTCTCGGCGGCGGGTGCCTTGCTCGCGGCTTTTTTCGCAGGTGCTTTTTTCTCAGCTGCGGCTTTGGCGGGTTTGGCTGCTTTCTCGGCAGGCTCCTTTTTCGCAGCGGGCTCCTTTTTCGCTGCAGGCTCCTTTTTCGCAGCGGGGGCTTTCTTCGCCGCGGGGGCTTTTTTGGCAGCAGCTTTTTTCGCCGCCTTGGGCTCCTCGGGGGCCTCGCCGGCCACGTCCTTCTCCTCCTCGGCGCTCATCGGACCTTGCCGGACCCCGCGTGACCGCGGAAGACGCGGGTGGGAGCGAACTCACCGAGCTTGTGACCGACCATCGCCTCGGAGACGAAGACGGGGATGTGTTTCTTGCCGTCGTGCACGGCGATCGTGTGGCCGACCATCTCGGGGAAGATCGTCGAGGCCCGCGACCATGTGCGAAGCATTTTTTTGTTGTTCTCGGCGTTGAGGGCTTCGATCCGGCTCATCAGCCGCTCTTCAACCCAGGGGCCCTTCTTGCTCGAGCGGCTCATCGGCTCCTGCCCTTTCCACGTCTGCGACCACGGACGATGTAGCGGTCTGAGGTCTTGTTCTTCTTGCGGGTCCGGTAACCCAGGGTCGGCACGCCCCAGGGTGTCACCGGGTGTCGGCCGGCGGTCGTCGAGCCCTCACCACCACCGTGGGGGTGGTCCACCGGGTTCATCGCCGTACCACGGGTCTGGGGGCGCACGCCCATGTGGCGCTTGCGCCCCGCCTTCCCGACCTTGACGTTCTGGTGCTCGGCGTTGCCGATGACGCCGACCGTGGCGCGGCACTCGGCGCGAACCATCCGCATCTCGCCCGACGGCAGGCGCAGGGTCGCCATGTCGCCGTCCTTCGCCATCAGCTGCGCCGAGGCGCCGGCGGAGCGCGCCATCTGGCCGCCTTTGCCGGGCTGCAGCTCGATGTTGTGGACCACCGTTCCGACGGGCATCCGCGAGAGCTCCATGCAGTTGCCGACCGAGATTTCGGCTCCGTCGCCGGAGGCGACCATCATCCCCACCGTCAGGCGCTGGGGAGCAAGGATGTAGCGCTTCTCGCCGTCCACGTAGTGGAGCAGCGCGATGTAGGCCGAACGGTTGGGGTCGTACTCGATGGCCGCGACTTTCGCGGGGACCCCGTCCTTGCGGCGCTTGAAGTCGATCCGGCGGTAGGCGCGCTTGGCCCCGCCGCCGCGGTGGCGCGAGGTCTTGCGGCCGTGGGCGTTGCGCCCACCGCTCTTCTTGAGGCCTTCGATCAGGGTCTTCTCGGGCTTCGACTTCGTGATCTCCGCGAAGTCGGGGTAGGAGACGAACCGCATCCCGGGGCTCGTCGGCTTGGGCTTGCGAATGGCCACGGGTTAGCCCTCGAGGGCCGCAAGGCCCTGGAATATCGGGATGCTCTCGCCCTGGCGCACCTGGACGATCGCCTTCTTCCATGTCCGAGTTCGGCCGCTGGTCGTGCCGCGGCGCTTGGGCTTGGACTTGACGCTCAGGGTCCGGACCTCCACGACGTGAACGTCGAAGAGCGCCTCAACGGCCTGGCGGATCTGCGTCTTGTGCGCGTCCGCGTGGACGCGGAACGTGTAGCGGTCGGCGGCCGAGAGCACGTAGCTCTTCTCCGAGACGACCGGCCGGATGATCACCTGTGTGTGCTCCATCAGCCCTTCGCCTCCTCGCCCGTCTGGGCCCCGTCATGGCCTGAACGCGGCTTGCCGGTCCGGTCGGTCAGGGCCTGCAGAGCCTCCTGGGAGATCAGCAACGAGGCGGCCCCCAGCAGATCGGTGACACCGACGTTCTCCGCGGTGAGCACGGCGACCCGCTGCAGGTTGCGGAACGACAGGGCCGCGGCGGACTCCTCGGGTGAGAGCACCACGAGTGTCGGGCGCGGCTGGTTCCAGCCGTCGAGCAGGTCTACGGCCTGGCGCGTCTTGGGGGCCGAGAAGGCCGAGGCATCGAGGATCGCGACGGAGCCACGCTCGGCGTGGAGCGATAGTGCGCTGCGCAGCGCCGCGCGCTGCTCCTTGCGGTTGACCTTGAAGGTGTAGGACCGCGGGTGGGGACCGAAGGCAATTCCGCCGCCCGTCCAGATCGGCGAGCGGTTCGAGCCGGCACGGGCACGGCCGGTGCCCTTCTGGCGCCATGGCTTGGCTCCACCGCCGGAGACCATCGCGCGTGTCTTTGTCGAGGCCGTCCCGCGACGGCGCGCGGCCTGCTCGGCACGGACGCTCTGATGAACGAGTGGCTCCACGAAGCGCCCGCCGAAAGCGGTCTCGTCGAGCTTGACCTTCTTGGCGGCGGTGCCGCCGAGGATCGGCGCGTCAGGCATCGCTGCGGACCTCCACGTAGCCGTTGCGGGGGCCGGGGACCGAGCCCCGGACGAGCAGGAGGTTCTGCTCGGCGTCCACCTGGATGATCTCGAGGCCCTTCTGGGTGACGCGCTTGTTGCCCATCTGCCCGGGGCCGCGGATGCCCTTCATCACGCGAGCCGGCCAGGCCGAGGCGCCGATCGAGCCGGGCGCGCGGACGTTGTGGGAGCCGTGCGACTTGGGCCCGCTTGCGAAGTTGTGGCGCTTGATCGTGCCCTGGAATCCCTTGCCCTTGGAGGTGCCGGAGATCTTGACCCGGCCGCCGACCTCGAAGGCCTCGACCGTGACGGTCTCGCCAAGGGTCAGCTCGCCCGCCTCGTCGCGGAACTCGACGACGTGGCGCAGCGGCGGAGCGTCGGCCTTCTTGAGGTGGCCCAGCTCGGCTTTGGTCAGGTGCTTCTCCTTGGTCTGGCCGAACGCCAGCTGAACGGCCTCATAACCGTCACGCTCAAGTGTGCGGATCGCCGTGACGGGGCAGGGGCCGGCCTCCAGCACGGTCACTCGGGCGACGGAACCGTCGTCCTGGAAGATCTGGGTCATACCGAGCTTCTTGGCGAGGATCGCGGGCATCGGCTCTCAGGTGGCGAGGCGGATCTCGATGTCGACGCCCGCCGGGAGGTGGTCCAGGCGCTGAAGCGAGTCGACCGTCTTGGGGGTCGGCTGGTGGATGTCGATCAGCCGCTTGTGGGTACGGATCTCGAAGTGCTCGCGCGAGTCCTTGTCCTTGAAGGGGGACCGGATGACGCAGTAGACGTTCTTCTCGGTCGGGAGCGGCACGGGACCGGAGACGGTTGCCCCCGTACGGGTGGCGGTCTCGACGATCTCCTTGGCAGCCGACTCGATGGCCGACGTGTCGTAGGCCTTCAGGCGGATACGGATCTTGTTCTGGTTTGCGGCTGCCATGTCAGTGTCTCTTCAGGTCTCTCTGTCGTGCTTCTGTTGTGCTGCTCGATTTGTGGGGCTGTGCTGCGCGGGGCATCCTGCCGGCGGCGGGGTCACCCTCCGCCGCGGGCCCCTCCGCGGCGAGCGGCGGAGCGGTGAGGGCGGTGTCCCATCCCATATCCGCCCCAAGCTCGCCTCGCGGCCGGGGTCGTTCCTAGTCGTATCGGACTGCCAATGTGCGACGCCTCCGACTGCCTGTGAGAGGCGCGCGGGTACTACTCGATGATCTCGCTGACCACGCCCGAGCCCACCGTGCGGCCACCCTCTCGGATGGCGAAGCGCAGGCCCTGATCCATGGCGATCGGCTGGATCAACTCGATCTCCATCTGAACGTTGTCACCCGGCATGACCATCTCGACGCCCTCGGGCAGCTTGGCCACCCCGGTCACGTCGGTCGTGCGGAAGTAGAACTGCGGCCGGTAGCCCGTGAAGAACGGAGTGTGACGTCCGCCCTCCTCCTTCTTGAGCACGTAGACCTCGGCCTTGTACTTCGTGTGCGGGGTGATCGAGCCGGGCTTGCAGAGCACCTGGCCGCGCTCGATCTCCTCCCGCTTCGTGCCTCGGAGCAGGCAGCCGACGTTGTCGCCGGCCTGGCCCTGGTCGAGGATCTTGCGGAACATCTCGACGCCCGTCACGACCGTGCTGGTCGAGTCGTGTACGCCGACGATTTCAACGGTGTCGCCCGTGTTGACGATCCCCTGCTCGACACGTCCGGTCGCGACGGTGCCGCGGCCGGTGATCGAGAAGACATCCTCGACCGGCATCAGGAAGGGCTTGTCGAGCTCGCGGGTCGGCTCCGGGATGTATGAGTCCAGGGCCGCGGCAAGCTCGAGGATCTTCTCCTTGTAGGCCTCCTCGCCTTCAAGGGCCTTCAGGGCAGAACCGGTGATGAAGGGAATGTCGTCGCCGGGGAAGTCGTACTCGGAGAGGAGCTCGCGCACCTCGACCTCGACCAGTTCCAGGAGCTCGTCGTCGTCGACCATGTCGGCCTTGTTGAGGAACACGACGATGTAGGGCACGCCGACCTGACGGGCGAGCAGGATGTGCTCGCGGGTCTGCGGCATGGGGCCGTCGGCGGCCGATACGACCAGGATCGCGCCATCCATCTGGGCGGCGCCGGTGATCATGTTCTTCACGTAGTCCGCGTGACCGGGGCAGTCCACGTGCGCGTAGTGACGGTTCTCCGTCTGATACTCGACGTGGGAAGTGGCGATCGTGATCCCGCGTTCCTTCTCCTCGGGCGCGTTGTCGATCTCCGCAAAGGAACGCGCCTCCGCTCCACCATGCTCGGCCAGCACCGTCGTAATGGCAGCGGTCAACGTCGTCTTGCCGTGGTCGATGTGACCGATGGTCCCGACGTTGACGTGCGGCTTGTCGCGCTCGAACTTCTCCTTCGCCACTTTCTAATCGCTCCTGTATCGGCTTGGATGCTCGCGCCTCTGTGAGGGCGAACCTGGGAAATCTATCTAACTGCAGCAGTCTGTGACTGCTGCCCACTGCCTTGAAGTCCTGTGCTGCTGCTGCAGAGGCGCCTGGTCCGGGCCCGCTCAGGCCGGAACCGGTTCCCCCGTACGCTGTTCAACGACCTTCTCAGCGATGTTCGGGGGGACCTCCTCGTAGGCCTCGAACTGCATCGTGTAGTTGGCCCTTCCCTGCGTGTTGGACCGCAGGTCGGTGGCGTAACCGAACATCTCGCTCAGCGGCACGCGGGCTGTGACCGCCAGCGCGTTACCACGACGGTCCTGCCCCTCGACGCGGCCGCGGCGGCGCGAGAGGTCGCCGATCACCTCGCCGAGAAAGTCCTCGGGCGTGACGACCTCGACCGCGAAGATCGGCTCGAGCAGCACCGGCTTGGCTCGTTTGGCCGCCTCCTTGAAGGCGTAGGAGCCCGCAACTTTGAAGGCGATCTCCGAGGAGTCCACGTCGTGGTACTTGCCGTCGACGAGCGTCACGCGCATGTCGACCATGGGGTAGCCGGCCTTGACGCCGTTCTCGAGTGCCTCTTCGATCCCCTTCTTGACGGCGGGGATGTATTCCGAGGGGATCGCTCCACCCTTGATCTTGTTGATGAACTCGAAACCCTCGCCGGGCGCCGGCTCGAGGTTGATGAAGACGACTCCGAACTGGCCGGAGCCACCCGTCTGGCGGACGAACTTGCCTTCGATCTTCTCGACGGTCCCACGGATCGTCTCGCGGTAGGAGACCTGGGGACGGCCGACGTTGGCCTCGACGCCGAACTCGCGCTTCATCCGGTCGACCAGCACCTCGAGGTGGAGCTCGCCCATGCCTGAGATCTCGGTCTGGCCCGTCTCCTCGTTGGTCCTCACCTGGAAGGTGGGGTCCTCCTCGGCGAGGCGGCCCAGCGCGACCGACATCTTCTCCTGGTCGACCTTCGTCTTGGGCTCGACGGCGACCTTGATGACGGGCTCGGGGAAGATGATGTTCTCAAGGTGGATGGGGTGAGCGGGGTCGGCCAGCGTGTCGCCGGTGATGACCTGCTTGATGCCCACGGCCGCGGCGATGTCGCCCGCGAAGACCTCCTCGACCTCCTCGCGGTCATTGGCGTGCATCATCAGGATGCGCCCGATTCGCTCGGTCCTGCCCGTGCTGACGTTGAGCACCCGGCCGCCGGCCTCGAGCCTGCCGGAGTAGACGCGGAAGTAGGTGAGCTTGCCGACGTAGGGGTCGGCGGCGATCTTGAAGGCGAGCGCGGCAAACGGCGCGTCGTCGTCGGCCTTGCGTACGACCTCGCGCTCCTGCTCCTCGCCCTTGATCAGTTCGGTGCCCACGACGGGCGGAACGTCAAGCGGTGAGGGGAGGTAGTCGATAACCGCATCGAGCAGCGGCTGGACGCCCTTGTTCTTGAAGGAGGAGCCACAGAGGACGGGGGTGAGCTTGGTCGACAGGGTGGCCTGGCGGATCGCGTTCTTGAGCGTCTCCTCCGGGACCTCCGATTCCTCGAGGATCAGCTCGAGCAGCGCGTCGTCGTAGTGGGAGACCTCCTCGAGCAGGAAGTCCCTGGCGGCCTGGGCGGCTTCGGCGAGGTTCTCGGGAATGTCGGTTTCGTCGACTTCCTTGCCCATCTCGTCCTTGTAGACGATGGCCTTCATCGTCACCAGGTCGACGACACCGAGGAAGTCGCCCTCAGCGCCGATCGGCAGCTGGATCGGGACGGGATGGGCACCGAGACGGTCTTTCATCGTCTCGACGCCTTTGTCGAAGTCGGCGCCGGTGCGGTCCATCTTGTTGATGTAGGCGATCCGCGGGACGTGGTACTTGTCGGCCTGGCGCCAGACCGTCTCGGACTGCGGCTCGACGCCGGCGACCGAGTCGAACAGCGCGATCGCGCCGTCGAGTACGCGCAGCGAGCGCTCGACCTCGACCGTGAAGTCGACGTGGCCGGGCGTGTCGATGATGTTGATCCGGTGACCCTTCCACTGGGCGGTGGTGGCCGCCGAGGTGATCGTGATGCCCCGCTCCTGCTCCTGCTCCATCCAATCCATCACGGCCGCGCCCTCGTGAACCTCACCGATCTTGTAGGTGCGCCCCGTGTAGTAGAGGATCCGCTCGGTCGTCGTCGTCTTACCGGCGTCGATGTGAGCCATGATCCCGATGTTGCGGGTGTTGTGGAGTGTGAACTTGCGTGGCATGGATCAGGTCCCGGTTTCTGGATTGGGGGGGCGTGGGGAGAAAAAAAATGGGCCCCTCGGGCCCACGCGCGCTGCTGGTCTGTCGAGGACCGGTTCGCGTCGTTATCTGCTCGAGGTCTCCATCTTGATTACCGACTCACAGGGGGCATGCAGGCGTGCCCCGCCCACCCGTGACGCCTCGGCGACTATAGCAGAGGAGTTCGGCTTTTCGGCCGGGCTTCCTGCCCGAAACCGACGATCATCCCGCGCCCTCCCCCGGCTCGCAGGGCTCCGCCGGGGCGGAGTCTTCGAACATGATCCCGAGCCGTTCGAGGACCCCCGTTGCGGCCCGCAGATCGCGCTCGCCGACCCCCTCGAGGGCCGCCTCCCAGCGCAGTTTCCAAGCCTCCCGCTTGAGCTGGATCTGGCGCTCTCCGAGCGGAGTCAGGCGCGAGACGACGACCCTCCGGTCGAGCTCTGAGCGGGCCCGCTCGACGTGGCCGCTGTCGGCCAGTCCGTCGAGCATCTGGGTGACGGTCCCCGGCGCGAGGCGGGCCGCGGAGGCGAGCTCACCGGCGGAGAGCTCACCGCGCTCCTGCAACTCGATCAACAGCTCGAACTGGGCGTGGCTGAGCTCGGTGTGGGCCAGATGGGTGTCGCGGCCCCGCATCCTGTTGAGGGTCCGGAAGACGCGGCGGAAGGCGATGCCGAGCTCGGTCAGCTGGGCGTCGCGCGGGGCGGGCGCCGCCGGGGCGGAGTCGAGTGCCGATGGGGCGCCCATGAGCGCTCAGACCCCCAGCGGCTCCGCGGCCGCCTCGGCATTCGCGGCCGCCGGGCTCATCCGCGCAGTCGGGTTCTCGGCTCTGAGCAGCACGATGCAGGGGAAGACCGCCAGCAGCGCGATTCCCGCCGACCACCAGTAAGCACTGTCAAATGCGCCGGCCAGAGCAGCGGGATCATGAGCGCCGCCACCGGCCCGTTGCAGCACGACGGCCAGGACCGCCGTTCCAATCGCTCCGCCGATCCGCTGCAGGACGTTCAGCTGGGGCGTCGCGTCAGAGAGCTGGTCGGGGCGCAGGGACGCAAAGGCGGCACTCATCGCAGGGACGAATGCGAAGCCGATCCCGATCCCGCGTCCGAGCAGGATGACGGAGATCGAAAGGATCGAGGTGTCGGCGGAGACGAACGCCAGGGGGATCGTCGTCAACGCCAGCAGAGAGACCCCGCCAAGCGCGATCCTGCCTCCGCCGAAGCGCTCCGTCAGGCGGCCCGTCAGCGGCATCACGAGCAGCATCCCCAGGCCTTGAGGGCCGGTCAGCAGTCCCGTCACGATGACGCTCTCGTGACGGACCTCCTGGTAGTAGAGGGGCACCAGGATCATCGCTCCGAAGAGGGCCGCCCCGAGGAAGAAGGTCGTCATCGACGCGGCGCCGAAGATCCGGTTGGTGTAAAGGCGCACGTCGAGCAGGGGACGCTCGATTCGCAGTGCGTGCCAGACGAAGATCCCGCTCAGGACGAGTCCGATGAGAATCGGGACGACGACCCCGGGTGCGGTGAGGCTGGCGTTGGAGCCGAGCTGAGCGAGCCCGTAGACGGTTGCCGTCGAAGCGCAGGAGAGCAGGCCCAGCCCCAGCACGTCGAGACGGCCTGCCTCACCCGAGTCGGTGTGGGGCAGTATCCGCAGGGCCAGCACGAAGGCGATCACCCCGATCGGGAGGTTGACGAGGAAGATCCAGGACCAGTGGAGGTTCTGCAGGATCGCCCCGCCCGCGACCGGCCCGAGGATCGGCGCGAGCATCGCGGGCATCGAGACTATGCCCATCACCCTCCCCATTCGCTTGGGACCGGCGACCTGAGCCATGATGAGCTGACCCACGGGCATGATCATCCCGCCCCCCGCGCCCTGCAGGACGCGGAAGAGGACAAGTGACGTCGTCGAGGCGGCGACGGCGCAGAGGCCCGAGCCCGCGGTGAAGAGGACCAGGGACACGAGATAGACGCGCTTGGCGCCGAAGCGGCGTGCCGCCCATCCGGTCACGGGGATGACCGCTGCCAGCGAGAGGAGATAGCCGGTGACGACCCATTGGATTTCGGAGATCGTCGAGTGGAGGTCATGCCCCAGGGTCCGCAGGGCGACGTTGACGATCGTCGTATCGAGGATCGACATGATCATCCCCAGGATCACGACGGCCGCGATCTTCCAGACGTAGGGCTCGATGCGATCCGATGCCTCAGGGTGGAAGCCCGGATCTGCTGTTGACGGCGAAGCCATTTGGTACCGAAAGTTTAGGTACCAAACGATCTTCCTTCAAGGGGCTAAGCTGAATCGGTGGGTCTGCTCCAGGACTATTCCCGGCAGGCGATCGCCTATGACTCCACCCGAGCCGCCAGCCGCTCGGTGCTCTCCCCCCTGCGACGGGCCCTCGAGGGCGCACCGGGACGGCGGCTTCTGGATGTCGGAGGCGGCACAGGCAACTACGCACTGGCCCTGGCCGCCGAGGGCTGGGAGCCAGCCGTCCTCGATCGCTCGGCGGCAATGCTCGAACAGGCCCGGGCCAAGGGGCTGGACACCGTCTGCGGCGAGGCCGAACAGCTCCCCTTCTCAGATGGGCGCTTCGATGCTGTGATGCTGATCTCGATGCTCCATCACGTGGATCGGCCCGAGCTCGCTCTGAGCGAGGCCGAGCGCATCCTCGTGCCGGGAGGACGGCTCGCCCTGATGGTCTTCACCCGCGAGGACATCGCGGATTCCTGGATCCAGGATTACTTCCCGAGCTCGCGCGGCTGGCTCTACGAGAGCCATCTCCCGCTCGATCAGCTGCTGGGAATACTGCCGGGGGCAACGCTGATGAAGGTCGAGTACAAGGACGTGCGGGACGGCTCGCTGGCGGCGCTGACGTCGCAGCCGCAACTCATCCTCGACGAGAGCCGCCGCTCGCAGACGAGCTTCTTCGAGCGGATGGAGCGCGATCACCCCAAGGAGCTGAGCGACGGCCTTGACCGTCTCGCGGACGATCTATCGGCCGGTCGCCGCGATCATCGGGGAGACGGGGGAAGCGTGCTGGCTTGGACGAAGCCGAGCGACTACCAGCGGTAGTGCGCGAAGGCCTTGTTGGCCTGTGCCATGCGGTAGATGTCGTCCTTGCGCTTGTAGGCGCCGCCCTGCTGGGAGATCGCGTCGAGCAGCTCATTGGCCAGCCGCTGAGCCATCGTCTTCTCGCGACGCTGACGAGCGAACTCGACGAGCCAGCGGACGGCGAGCGTGCGGGCCCTGCGAGAGGCGACCTCGACGGGGACCTGGTAGGTGGCGCCGCCCACGCGGCGTGATTTGACCTCGAGCGTCGGGGTCAGAGCTTTGATGGACGCCTCAAGCGTCTCGATCGGGTCTTTGTCGCTGCGCTCACCGATCAGGGCGAGGGCGTCGTAGACGATCCGCTCGGCGGTGGACTTCTTGCCGTCCAGCATGACCTTGTTGATCACCTGCTGGACCAGCTTGGAGCGATGTACCGGGTCCGCCTCGACGGGGCGGATCTGAGCGGGCGCGCGGCGGGGCATCTATTTCTTCTTCACGCCGTACTGCGAGCGGCCCTGTTTGCGGTCGCTGACGCCTGCCGCGTCGAGGGTGCCGCGGACGACCTTGTAGCGGACGCCCGGCAGGTCCTTGACGCGGCCACCGCGTACGAGCACCACCGAGTGCTCCTGGAGGTTGTGACCCTCACCGGGGATGTAGGCGGTGACCTCCATCGAGCCGGAGATCCGCACGCGTGCGACCTTGCGCAGGGCGGAGTTCGGCTTCTTGGGGGTTGTGGTGTAGACCCTCGTGCAGACGCCGCGGCGCTGGGGGGCTGCGACCTTCTTCTTGCGACCCTTGCCGGACTTCAGGCCAGGAGTGGCAACCTTCTTCTTTGGGGCAACACGGCCCTTACGCACAAGCTGCGAGGTAGTCGGCATCGGGCGAAGATGCTAGCAGTGCTAGGCCGACTGAGCGACGCTCGCCGCACGAACCGGTGCAGGCATCAGAGCCGAGGCGACGATTACAAGCACGAAAGCGAGTGCCTGGAGGCTCACGCCGAGGGCACTTCCAGCCATCGGGTCGCCGAAGACGAGGATGCCGCCGGCGATGCCTGAGATGTTCGCGGCGGTACCGGTGACGGCGATCACGGGAACCGCGTCACCGTCCTGCAGACCACGGGCCGAGGCAAAGAAGGCGACGATCGAGGCCAGGACGGCGACACCGAGCCAGGGGCTGAGAATCAGCGCCATGATGCCGTGCGAGCCGGTGATGCCCGTGAGTGCCTTGATGGCGGTGTCGGAGACACCGAACAGGATTCCCGAGGCGGCGCCCAGCATGATGCCGTGGTGCTCCACGGGGCCCCCCATCCGCGGACCCATGATCAGGAGCCCCCCCAGGCCGAACAGCCCGGCCTCGAAGGAGATCATCGCGGCCTGCGAGAAGTGGTCGTGGGCACCGTGCATGGCGGGCAGAGTGATGCCGAGCAGGACGAGCCCCGCGGCGGTCAGGCTGAGGCCGATCCACTGGCGCTTGCCCACTTCGAACCCGAACAGCCGCTCGGCCATCACGGCGATGAAGACGACGCCGGCTGCGAGGGAGACCTGGACGACGGACATCGGGGCCAGCGCGAGGGCCCCGACGTGGAGACCCCAGCTGGCGGTCGCCGTGATCATCCCGACGGTGAACCACTTCGAGGAGTACAGGGCCCGGACGGAGCGCCACGGGTGGAGCACCTGGACCTTGGGCACGGAGTTGGCGCCCTTGTACTTGTAGAAGAAGCCCAGGTTCGCCACAAAGGCGCAGGCGAGGGCTAGGAGTATTCCGATATCTAGAGACATGGTGGGGGCGGGTGCGACGGGGAAAAGCATCGGATCGGGGGGGACGTTGCTTTACTCCGTCGAGGACAGCTAGCCGGATCAACCGGCCCCGGGAGAGTACCGGTCAATACCTGTATGCGAGCTAAAGACCGTCCAAGAGGCGCCCGTGATCCCGAAAACACTGGGACGGCGATGGCTGCAGAGCCGATCGCCGGCACGGTCGAAGCGATCCGCCCGGCGGTGTCCAGACCGCTGCTGATGGTGGACATCGACGGGGTCATCTCGCTGTTCGGGGGACCTCCCATGGCCTCCTCCGCGAGCGGACCGGACGGCGGATCCTTCCATTCGATCGACGGCATACCCCACTTCCTTTCGTCCACCGCCGCCGCTCACCTGCTTGAGCTCTCGATCATCTTCGACCTGGTCTGGGCGAGCGGTTGGGAGGAGAAGGCCGACGAACATCTCCCCCGCCTCCTTGGCCTACCCAAGGGCCTGCCCCACCTGAGTTTCGAGCGCTCCGTGGGCCGCTCGAATGCCCACTGGAAGCTCGAGGCGATCGAGGCCCATGCGGCTGGGCGAGCGCTTGCATGGCTCGATGATGCCCTCGACGAGGAATGCCGGCGGTGGGCAAGCCGGCGCCCCGCGCCGACGCTTCTCGTCCAGACCGAGCCCGCCAGGGGCCTGACCGGCGAGGAGGCTGAGGAGCTCAGGCGCTGGGCGTTGTCCCTGCGGGCGGCGTGAGCGCCGGCAGTGGAGCGACGGCCACCGCCCGCGAGACGGCGGCGCCATACGTGCCTCCGCCGGTGAAGAGAGCCCTGACGTAGAGCATCCTCGAGGCGCCCGCCGCGAAGGTGGGCGCCACGAGCAGCTTTCCCTGAGCATCCGTCAGGCCTTCCGCCACGGTGCTCTCACGGACGCTCAGCCCGCGGCGCGAGACAGCACGGGCCTGCAACTGGACGGGGGCTCCCGCGAGCGCCGACCCCGAGAGGGTCCTCAGGCTCACCAGCAGCTGTGCCGGCGTCCCTGTCGGGGGCGTGGCCGTGCCGGGCGGCGTCGCTTCAGACGAAGGACCCGCCGCCGGGAGCAACGTGAGCGTCGCAGCTACCGGATCCCCGGCCATACGGCGGACCCGTCCGCGAATGCCACCCAGTTCGCCGTATAGGACGTTGCCCGGGCATTCGGTCGAATCTGCGTCTCGGTGGCCAGAGACGCGAGCCAGCGAAACACGAGCATTTGCAGGGTATTTGCTGTATGAGGCGCCGGCCGGATTGACGCGGACGGTGACCCGTCCAGAGGACGGCGTGCCGTGCAGGGAGAGCTTCCAGGCCAGCAGCCTCTCGAGCGCTGCCTTCGCCGCCGGTGAGACCGGCGTGCCAGAGAACGAGCCGAGCACGGCGACCCCGCTCGAAACGTAGTTGTACCCACCCGCATGAGCTCCCACGACGGCCTCGTCGATCCCTCCGGCGCGCGCCTCGAAGATCCGCCCGTAGCGATCGATGACGAAGTTGTAGCCGATGTCATTCCAGCCGTTGACGTTGCGGTGGAAGGCGAAGATCGCCCTGAGCATCGCCGGCACCTGGCCCGCCGAGTAGCCGTTCGGGTTCTCGGTGTGGTGCACGACGCCAAGCTGCACGGCCCCGTATTCGGGTGCCACCCGGGGAAGCTGGATCCCTTTGGCCCACGTCTCGCGCGCGATGATCGGCGGTTGACCGGGGCCGGCCGCGAGAACGGGGGCCGCCAGCCGCAGCCGGGCCGATGTCGCGCCGGCGCTCAGGCCTCCCCCGGCGTAGATCAGATGCAGGCGCACCCCGGAAAGGGGCTCCGAGCCGGCGATCTGGAGCAGGCGGGCCCCGCCCGTCCAGAGCGGCTCCCCCGTCCGCGGAGCAGTGCCGGCGCCGTCGGGGCCGTGGCCGTGTGCGCCCGCAGCAGCCCACGGGCCCCAGCGCCCGTCCGGGAGGCGAACCCGGATCCGTGGAGCAGCCGAAGTGGACCCGACCCATTGAAGCCCCACCAGATCGACCCGACCCGGCAGGTGGACGGTTCGCCGGGGGGCGCGGACCGTCCCGAGCTCGAGCGTCTCGAGCCTCGGCTGACCGGCCGACCCCAGAGCGCGCGGTGGGCGCAGGATCGCGCCCGCCAGCGTCCCGGCGCCGGCGAGCAGCAGCGTTCGGCGGCTGATCGAGCCTTCGCTCATCGTTCTAGATCAACACATAACGCCCCTCCATGGAGCGTCCGCTGAGAGCTTCCTCACGAAGCGTCCCACCACGAGAAACGCCCGCGGCTGGGCCGCGGGCGTTCTCAACCAGCTGGAGCCGGGCTCGGGGCGCCGGGATTACTTCG
>CAWIGW010000001.1:0-793164 GCA_963835865.1 uncultured Solirubrobacteraceae bacterium | reverse complement strand
GCGCCCCCGACGGCTGGGGCCGACGGCTCGTCGTGCGGGCCGAGCAACACAACGCGCGTGCAGATGACCGCGCGCCGCGGGGCCTCGCGGAGATCGACTACCTGCTTGGAACGCGCGACGATCTGCGCCAGGGCGCGCTGCGCCTCCAGGAAGCGCACGAGGACGGCTACCTGGCGCCGAGCAGCCACGGAGTACCGCACCTCGTCAACCTGCCGCGCCTGCTGAACGCCGCCGGGGAGCTGGAACGCGACCAGGCGAGCGCCGAGGACCTACGCGTACTGCTCGAAGGCGCCAGCTCGCTCGGCGGCGCGCGTCCAAAGGCCCACGTACTCGATAGCAGCGAGCGGCTGTCGATCGCCAAGTTCCCCTCCCCCAGCGGCGACCGTTGGGACGTCATCCGCTGGGAGCACGTGGCCCTCACGCTCGCCGCGCACGCCGGGATCGTGGTCCCGCCACATGAGCTGCACGTAGTCGCCGGACGCCCCGTGCTTGTCGTCCGCCGGTTCGACCGCGACGTCACCCAACGCATCGGCTACTCGAGCGCGATGACCATGGTCGGTGGCCGCGACGGCGAGCAACGCAGCTATCTGGAAATCGCCGAGACGATCGAAGAGCACTCGCCCCGCGCCGGCGCGGACCTGCGCGAACTGTGGCGGCGGATCGTGTTCACCGTGCTGATCTCGAACACGGACGATCACCTGCGAAACCACGGGTTCCTGCGGACCAGCACAGCCGGCTGGACTCTCTCGCCCGCCTTCGACCTCAACCCCAACCCCGAAGGCGTGCGCAAGCATCTCGCGACCGCAATCGACGAGCGGAACACGAACGCGAGCCTGGGGACCGCGCTGCAGGTCGCCGAGCTGTTCGGGCTCGACGAGCAGGGTGCCCAACAGGTGATTGGTGAGGTGCTCGAGGCGACCGACGACTGGCGAGAGGCGGCAGGGGCGGCCGGACTCGGCAAGGGCGAGATCGAACGGATGGAGCCGGCGTTTGAGCATAAGGAGCGCGAGTCTGCAGGTGAGGTCGCGAACCACCCCTGAGACCCGGCGTCCCTGCGGCCTCTCGAGGCGTCAGCGCTCCGCGCTCCGGCCTGAGACTTCTACCTCCGGTTCTCGTTCTTGTGTTCGCGCTCGCCACCAGTTTTTCAGCCCACGATGACCAATGCAGTCGCGGTGGCGAAATCACAGCAGGAAGGCGGAGTCGGAGCACGGCATGCTCGGGCCGCGCAGGCTGAGCCTCACTGCATCGGGCGGGCTGCCTACTCCATTCCGAGCGGGCCAACCGACTCGCCGGAGAGGAACTGGCGGACGAAGGGGTTTTCGGAGGCGAACAGCTCGTGGGCCGGACCAGACTCGACGATCCGACCCTTCCACAACACGAACAGATGCTCCGCGACTCGACGGGCGCTCATGATGTCGTGCGTAATGACCACATAGCAGCCGCCGTGCTCCGCGTGGACTTCCTTGATCAGCTCGCACAGCAGCGCCGTGCGAACGGGATCCAGACCCGAGTCGGGCTCGTCGAACAGGACGACCTGCGGGTCGAGCACAAGCGCACGTGCGAAGCCGGCGCGCTTGCGCATCCCGCCCGAGAGCTCGTTGGGCATCTTCGCCTCCGAGCCGATCAGCCCAACCTCGCGCAGGCGGCGGTTGACGATCTCGCCGATCTCCTCGTCGCTCTTCTCGGTGTGCTGGCGTAGCGGGAACGCGACGTTGTCGAACAGGTTCAAGGAGCCGAACAGCGCACCGTCCTGGAAGAGCACGCCGAAGCGCTTGCGCAGCTCGAACAGGTCACCGTCGCGCAGGCTCGGGATCGACTGCCCCTGCACGATCACATCCCCGCTGTCGGGGTACATCAACCCGACGATGTGCTTGATGCAGACGGACTTGCCGGTCCCTGACGGGCCGAGGATCATCGAGATCGCGTTCTCCGGCAGCGCCATGTTCAGGCCGCGCAGGACGCGGTTGTGACCAAAGGACTTGTGCACGTCGACGAACTCGATCGCGTCCCCCGCCGGGGACGGCCTGGCGACGTCTCGGTGATAGCCGAACTCGTCGTCCGCGGCCGCACCGGCGCCGGTGCCCGGGGGGCTCAAAGCCTCAGCCGCCGATCGGCGCGCAGGATCGCACGCCAGAAGGTCTGGCCCCCTCTTTGACATCCGGGTCGCTCGCCGGTCACGTCCACGGGCGACAGTATAAACGTTGGCGAGCAGGCAATCGGCCCACAAAAGCCGACAACCGTCGGCTGGCCTGACTCGGCCTCGCCGTCGACCTCAGCCGCCCAGTTCAGCCGCGCTCACGCTCGGGCGGCCGAGTCCTACGCAGCATGCGTCTGGAGATTGACCCCTGCGCCTCATGTCTGTCGGCCGAGCCGCCCACGGCCCCGAACCACCACGGAAAGGAAGAGTGCGTGACCGTCGCCGTCGCCCTCGCGCGTGAACGTCGACGGTCTCGCGGCACGCTCGGCGGGTCGCTACCTACTGTTCCTTCCCGGCGCGGCTTTGGCTTTGGTCGTCCGTTTGGCTTTGGTCGCCGGTTTCGCTTTGCTCGCGGGTTTGGCTTTCGCGGGTTTGGCTTTGGTCGCCGGTTTCGCTTTGGTCGCCGGTTTGGCCTTGCTCGGTTTAGCTTTGGTGGCTTTGGCTCTGGTCGGTTTGGGTTTGGCTGCCGCTTTCGATTTGGCTTTGGTCGCCGGTTTCGCTTTCGTCGCCGGTTTGGCCTTGGCTTTGGGCTTGGCCTGGGAGAGAGCGCTGGCGTCAATGCTTTTCTGCGCTCTGCTCACCCTTGGGTTCTTTAAGCCCTTCGAGGCTTTCTTCGCAACCCGCTTGCTTGTCGGCATCTGGTCCAGCCCTTTCTGATTGTGCGAATGCCGACGGGAAGCTAGCAACCAGCGCCGACGAGCCGCCTGGCGGAGACACGACGCGCCGTCAGGGCGCTGCAGAAACTGCCGAACACGCTGAAGACTCCGCGAGGACTGCCAGAAGAGCTCAGCCAAGACAGCAAACGGGCGCACATGCCCGCCACGCCCGCCACGACTACGGGAAAAGTGGGACCGAGGAAAGCGGCGCGGCAGAAAACGCGCGCAGGAGAGTTCAATCCCTTAGGATCCACGGATGGTGTTCAGAGCCAAGGATCAGGCAGACGTACCCAGCAAAGAGCCGCCGGCGGCGGCCAGCGCCGACGGCACCAGCGCCGGCCGAGACGAGAGCATTCCACTCTTCCGCGCCAGGTCAAAGGCCAAGGAGTTCAGGGCCAAATTCGACGAGCTGCACCAAAGCGTCGAGAAACTCGGCCTACTCACGACCGTCGAACTCGAAGAGCGCCAGACAGCCCTGCGAAGCGAGATCGAGACTCTGACAGCCGCGATCACGCGCGAACGAGCCGACGCTGTCGCAGCGGTTGAACGTGACGCCGCGACAGCACGCGCCACAGCCGAGAAAATCCTTAAAGAGCTCACCGAGAAGGAGCAGACGCTCCAAGCGCGTGTCGACGAGCTCGCAGGCCAGGTCGTCATCACAGAAGAGACCGCAATCCTCCAAGAGGTTGGCCTCTACGAGTACCGGCACCCGCTGAGCGACGCGATCGCCTACCAAGCAGAGCTCAAGCGCCTGAGAGACCAGATCAAAGTCATGGCGCTCAAAGACGGCGGTGCAGTACTCGCCGATACCACTTGGACTGTCAACGGGTCCGCGCCGAAAGGCCGAGCGATGGTTCGCGACTACTCCAAGCTCGTACTGCGCGCCTACAACGCCGAAGCCGACAATCTCGTAAGAGGCCTCAAGCCATACAAGCTCGAAACAGCGATCGAGCGCCTCAACAAGATCGCCGCAGTCATCACCAAACTCGGGAAAACGATGGACATCCGCATCGCCGACGGATACCACCGCCTGCGGATCAAGGAGCTCGAGCTCACATCCGACTACCTCGAGAAGCGAGCCGAAGAGAAGGAGCGCGAACACGCTGAGCGCGAGCGGCTCCGCGAAGAGCGCAAGGTCCAAGAAGAACTCGCACGCGAGCGAGCAAGACTCGAGAAGGAGCACCAGCACCACCTCAACGTCCTCGCACGCTTCCAGGCCCAAGGCGCACACGAGGCGATCGAACGGACCGAAGAGCTCATCGCGAAAATCAAGAAGGCGATCGAAGACGTCGACTACCGCGTCGCAAACGTCCGCGCAGGCTACGTGTACGTCATCTCCAACGTCGGAGCATTCGGGGAGGGCATGATCAAGATCGGTCTCACACGCCGACTGGACCCCACCGAACGCGTCCGAGAGCTCGGCGACGCATCCGTCCCATTCCGATACGACACACACGCACTCGTCTTCTCCGAGGACGCCGTCAGCCTCGAGGCCGAAATGCACAGCCGCCTCGCAGACCGTCGAGTCAACCGCGTCAACAAACGCCGCGAGTTCTTCTACGCCACACCAGCCGAAGCGAAGACCCATCTCATCGCGCTCGCCGGCGACCTCCTCGAATACGTCGAAACCGCCGAAGCCATCGAGTACCGGCAAAGCCTGAATGAGGCGCAGACCGCAGCGGTGGCGTCAGACGCGGCCGGCGAGACGGAGAACAGTGCGATGGATGTCGGCGGCTCCGCATCCGTCGAGTCCACGGCGCAGAGTTCCCTGTAGCAACTACACACGCCTTTCGGCGGAGAGCGCGAGATCCTCGTGAGGAGCAGGCCGAGCAGAGTGATCGCGCTCGCCGGCAGGCTGGAGGAGACAACGGCGGTGGTGGCGTGCGGGGACATGACTCGGGTGCATCAACCGCTTGGGATACCTCGCTCGCGTCAAGCGACCACGCCCGGCAAGCCGGGCGAGAGGCGATCTACGGGTAGCTCGATGAACGCCTGCTCCCAGCGCGAGGCGTAGCCGTCAACCGGAAGTAGGTCCGCAAGGGCGCCGGTGGTGCACGAGCCGACGATCCGTCCTTGTCGGTATTGGATGCTCTCGACGACACAGGCGACGAGCGACCAATCGGGGAACCTCGCGCCGGTGTCAGCCTCGTTGCGGCTGAGGTGGATGCTCACAGAACGCGGATCCGTGTCGACGGTCGTTGCCTTGACCTCGAGCAACCTTGGCGCTCCGGCGACTCGCGGCGCGCAGATATCGTAGCCGAGCTGGTCAGACAGCAGGCTTACCCGTCGCACCTCGAGGGCGAGGTCGTCTCGGCCCAGTGCGCGCAGCTCGTGACGTAGCTCATGGATGATGAGCTCCTCGCCGATCTCGCCGATCAGCAGCTGTCGGGTGTTGTCAAAGCGATATGCGAGGGCCAGGAGGAGCTGTTCGCGGCGGGCCGCGTCTGGCACGAGCTCTGCGAGCCGCGCCGCGGCGCTGGGCAACTGCAGCTCTCCCGGTCCGGTCGAGAGAAGCACCCGTTGGGTAAGCGCCACGAGAGCGTCAGCGGCCGACCCATCGAGCAGGTGCGCAAGAGGAAGTGTCGGCGTCAGCTTGCCATCGCGTTCAACGAGCAGGCCAACGTCCATCAGCAGCTGCTCGCCCCGATCGAGGTCTTCGGGGGCGAACGTCCCGCCGGTAGCGTGATGCGACTGGACCCTCAGGTACCCGCCCCGCCGTCGTTGCTCCGCGACGCACGCGGCTACGCGCTGACGCCGAAGGCCGACTGTGGTTCGAGCTCTTGGGCGACGCGACCCACGGCTCGGGTGACGCAGCCGACACCGGGCCGTCGCGCTCAGCCGTCTACTTGCTGATCACTCCGCGCGATGTCGCGGCGTGGGCTGAGGATCCAGAGCGTGGTGGCCAGCTGCGCAGGGAGGCCGCGCGCCGACGGACAGAGCTGCAGGTCAGCACTGAGACCCTTCGCGGCCTCAGTGATGTTGCCGGCTCACACGTGGCAGCCCTGACGCAGCTGGCAGCGCTGCTTGAGCAGCTCGGCGACTGGGACGGACTGAGGACGGCGTATGTTCGCGCGAGCAGGCAACCCGGAGGCAGGCGCCGCGGCGGAACGAGGCGCGCCGGCGGCACGGGGGCATTCATGAACGAGTACTTCCGGCGCGTACTGTTGGGCATCGCAAGCGCGATTGCCCGAATGCGCCCTGACGATCGGATAACGGGCGACGATCTGGCTGATGCTCTCGGCGGCAGCGGCCGACCTAGTGACCCTCACGGACGACGCACAGCTGTGGCTGGAACTGCAAACGACGGCGGCGTTCCTGACGGGCGAGTGGGCACCACGTGTGCGCAGGATGCTCGGATCGCCCGGCGCTTCCCACAGCCGCCCGAGCGGACGGGAGCGCTCGCCGAAGCGGCGACTGACCTGTGGCCTTGCGCGGCTGCTGAGGCCACGACAGACCAGCTGGGTGTGATCCGCGAGCTGGCCACCGAGGCGGCGCGTCAGGGCCACGAGGCGGTTCCGGAGGAGCCACTCGTCACACTGAGCGAGCTCGGCGTGTGGCCGGCACGAACCGGCCTGGACCAAGAGCTGGGGGACAGCCATCGGAGCTAAGTCATGAGACCTATCACGGCGATTCGCTCAACTCGGCCTGTGATTGCGAGTCAAGGTTGCTCGGCGCGCCGCGACAGTCGGCCTGATGGTTCGGCTTGAGCGAAGCCCATACGAAAGGACCAAGTTGCGACCACGAGAGCGTGTAGAGCCCCGACGGGGGGCGGCTACGCGCGGAAAGGACGCGCCCGAGAGGATTCGAGCCTCTGACCTCCGGTTCCGTAGGCCAGCTATTGGCGCCGGCGTTGGCAGCCAGCGGCGGAGGGAGAGGCGACCACTCCGCTCGTCGTCCTTCCCGACAGCTCGCAATATGACCACGGGGACGCTCGGTCTTGGAGAGAGGCAGCACTCTCGCTGAGGGCCCGCCACATCACAAGCCCCGAGATTTGAAGATCTGTTCGGGCTTCGAACCGGCTGGTCTTTCTCGCCAGCGCAGTGGGCACGGCCGGGATGGATCGACACCCTCTCGAGTGACCGAAAAGTGACCGAACTACATCGATCGGAGCGGATTCGGGCGTATCCATGCGGAACCCGAGCAAACAATGATGCGGCCATCAAACCGCTCTAGAACGCCAGATACCCCGTGTTTCCGGGGCATCTGACGAGCGGGGGACCCAGGAATCGAACCTGGCGTTGCGGTTTTGGAGACCACCGTGTTACCGATACACCAGTCCCCCGGGGCTGGGAATTGTACGTTCTCGCCGCCAAGGTCCCGGATGGGAGCCCTCATGCTCGGCACTCGCCCCTCACCCGCACCTCGGTCGGACACGCCGTAGGCCTGCTCCCGGGCCCGGAGCAAGGCGCTGAGCCTCTCCCCTGGCGCTCAAGCACCGCCGGGCCGATGCCGACAGGTTCCGTAGGTCAATGACCTTCTCGTATCAATGCGCACTTTCTTTCAGATGACGTCGGGAACTCCTCGCCACCTCGGGCACCGCCTGGTCGCGGACCTCTCGGCACGCCTGCGCGCCTGCGACCCGCGCAACCAGGATGGCTTCCTGCTGATCGAGGTGATGATCTCAGCGATGCTCGTGGCCCTGATCGTGACGGCGACATTCAACGGCCTTGACGTGGCCACGCGGATCACCGCCGACCAGCGCCACCACGACCAGGCCGCGATCCTGGCGTCCCAGTCCCAGGAGCAGCTTCGCACCGAGCCCGCCAGCGCGCTGGACATCTCGAGAGCAAACCCCACGTCTACACGACCAAGATCGGCGGCACCACCTACACGATCACCCAGGAAGCGAAGGCCGTCAGCGCGTCGGGCAACACCACCGGCTGCAACGCCACCGAATCGACCGCCCAGACGGGCGCCAACATCCTGATCACCTCCAAAGTCGGCTGGCCCCAGCAGGCCGCCGCCAAACGACCCGAAGTCAAACAGGCGAGCATCATCACCCCGCCGACCGGCTCGGCGATCGAGGTCGACGTCCTCAACGGCGGAAACACCGGCGTGGCCGGCGTCACCGCCCGGGCCGAATTCGTCCCGAACGAAGCCGGCTCCTACAACACCGTCGAAGGCACCACCGGCAGCACCGGACTGCATCGTCCTGACCGGGATCCAGGCGACCTCGGCGAAGGTCGAAATCGTCGAAAAGGCCGGCTTTGTGACGCCGTCGGGTGCCCTGAAAATCCCGCCGAAGGAACTGACGATCGCGCCGAACGTCACGACCCACTACGCGCGTCCAGTATGCCGAAGCGGGACGCATCGCCGCCCAGTTCACCTACGAAGGCGCGACGGAACTTCGGCGGCAAAGAAGTCAAGAGCGACACCTTCGTCGCCTACAACAACGGAACCAAACGCAAACCTGAATACGAAACCGGATCGAACAACTTCTCCTACAAAACGACCAATCCTGAAGCCTCCGAAGAATTCTACCGGGCCCTGACGGGCACCTACGCGCCGATCTCCTACACCGCGGCGGGCAGCAAATACTCCGTCGGGCGGCTCTTCCCCATGAACGGCTGGATCGTCTACGCCGGCGACTGCCCCGCAAACAACGTCACCAAAGCGGACGAAGTCTGGCGGCATCGTCGTCAAAAGCGGCTCGACGACCACCGTCAACGTGCCGCTCTCCTACACCAAACTGAGCATCTACACCGGCAACGCCGCCGGCGCCAAACAGGGCGAACTGACCAAAGAAAACATCAAAGGCGGCGTCAAGATCACGAACAAAAGCTGCGCCGGCGCGGAAGAACCGCTGAACGGCTACTCGGCGATCTATACGCACGAACAGAAAGAAACGCTGCCGGAAGGCCGGCTCGAAAACCCCTTCCAGCCGTTCGGCAGCTTCACGATGTGTGTGGCCGATTCCAAACGCGAAAAGACCTACACGGTCAACTACACGAACAGCACCGTCTCGGGCTCGACGCCTGGCGATCTACCTCGGCCAGAAGACGGCCGCCCAGAAAGCCCTCGAAATCTCCCAGGAAGCGGAAGCCAAATCCGCGCGCGAAAAAGCAGAAACCGAAGCCGCCAACGCGAAAAAAGCGCGCGAAAAAGCAGAAACCGAAGCCGCTACTGCGAAAAAAGCGCGCGAAAAAGCAGAAACCGAAGCCGCGGCCGCGAAAACCAAACGCGAAAAAGAAGAAACAGAAATGGTCGCGGCCAGGGAAGCGCGCGAAACCAAAGAAGCCGAAGAACGAGCGAAATGGCTGAAAGAAGAAAAAGAAGGCAAAATAAGCAAAAAAACGCGCGAAAACAAAGAAAAAACGCAGACGACGACGCGGAAAACCAAAGAAGCTGAAGAAAACACCGCCCAGACGAAACGCGAAAAAGAAGAAACAGAAGCGGCCTCCGCCAAAAAAACCCGGGAAACCGAAGAAGCCGCAGCCGGACCGGCCAAAAAAAATCGGGAAGCCGAAGAAGCCGCAGCCGGACCGGCCAAAGCAAAACGGGAAGCCGAAGAAACGGCGGCTGCCGCGGCCAAAAAAGTAAGGGAAGCCGAAGAAACGGCTGAAGCTGCAAACGGCGTGACCGTGGAAGGCAAGGTCTCGTGCTGAGGCCCGCCGCAATACCCGCCGGAGCCCGCGACGAGCGCGGCTTCACGCTGGTCGAGACCCTTGTGGCGATGGTCACCGGCATCATCGTCACCGGCGCCCTCTTCGCGATCCTCGAATTCTCGGTCCACCAGACCTCGCGGATCTCCCAGGTCGCCCAGGCCAGCCAGGTCAGCAGGACCTCGATGACGCGGATCGTCAACGAGCTCCACTCGGCCTGCCTGTCGGCCGGATTCGCTCCCGTCCAGGAAGCCAGCACCCGCTCCATGCTGGTCTTTCAGAACGGCTACAGCGAACAGGCGGAAGTGCCGGGCGTCTACACGTCCAAAGGCGGCTCGACCGGGACCGCCACCGAAGGCGTGCGCCAGGACGCGATCGAATGGAACAAAGAATCCGGCTACCTGACCGACTGGGTGCAGCTCGGCACAGGACCCGAAGAAGCCTCAGGCAGATACCCCGTGGGAGCCTCGAAACCGGTGCGTCTCGCGGAAAAGGTGAGCCAGGCCGAAGTCGTCAACGCGAAAAAAGAAACCGAAAAAGAAGCGCCCATCTTCCGTTACTACAAGTACGCCACCACGTCGAGCCTCGGCGTGAGCGAAGCCGCTGCGACGCTCAAAGAGATCGAACTCAAAGGCAACGAATCGCTCAAAGGCTCTGCAAAGGAAGTCGCGGCCGTCCAGGTCAGCTTCCGCACGATGCCATACACCAAAGAAGTCAAGCTGGGCAGCTCGGCTGAATCCACAACGGCCGCGGACGCGACCACGCTGACGACCTTCGCTTTCAGCGCCCCCAACTCGGAAGCCACGATTTCGGCGGGGCCGTGCGAATGAGCCGGCGACTCTCGACCCAGATGCTGCGCGCCCAGGAGGGCTTCACGATGATCATCGCGATCGGTGTGATGTTCGTGACGAGCCTCCTCCTCGTGGCGGCCTTCACCGTCGCCAACGGGGAAGTCCAGAACTCCCACGTGTCCGTCGTGCAGAAGCAGGCCTACTACGCCGCCCTGGCGGGTGTCCAGCAGTACGAGTATCTGCTGCAGGCGAACCCGAACTACTGGCAGAACTGCATCGCGCCCGAAAGCAAACTCCCCGAAGAATCCGGGACGCGCTACGTCGTCACGCCGCTGGTCGCGACCTCGGCGCCCAAAGGCTCAAAATGCAACTCCGAAAGCCCGTTTTCGTCGATGATCGAGTCCAAAGGGACGCTGGCCAACACCTTCCGCATCAAGTCCACGGGCTACGCCGGCGGGGCGAGCAAGTCGACGGGCGCGTCCCGGTCGGTCATTGCCACGTTCCGCGTGTCGGGCTTTCTCGACTACGTCTACTACACGAACTACGAGACCGAGGATCCGGGTCTCTACGAAGGCAGCAATGAATCCCTCGCTAAGAAATGCGCAGGCAAGTGGTACAGCACGTGGAGCAAAGAAAAACTCGAATGCCCGGCGATCAACTTCATCACGGGCGACCACGTCGAAGGCCCGATGCACACCAACGACACCGCGCTTGTCAGCGGTGGTGCCACCTTCGGCCGCTCCGGGCATGAACCCAAAGACGTCGTAGAAATGAACGGCGGGACCTACGGCTCTTCCTCCGGCTGCAAAAGCAGCGCCGTCTACTACACCTCGAGCGGTTGCTACATCACCGGGCCCACGCTGCAGCCGCCCCCGGACGACCACAGCCTCAGCTTCTATGTCGAACCCAAATACAACTACAAAGGCCTGACGCGGATCGAACTCAAAGGCAATGAAATGACGGTCATCACCTACAACGAAAAAGGCGCAGAAGTCAAAGAAACCGGAGTAAAACTCCCGCCGAACGGCCTCATCTACGTGCAGCAGACCGAAAAAGGTTGCGGACTGACCTTCAATTCCGAAGAAGCGGACACGACCGCGGAAGAAGAAAAAACGAAGGATTGCGGCACCGTCTACATCAAGGGCAACTACAGCTCATCGCTGACGATCGCCGGCGAAAACAACGTGATCGTCAACGGCAACGTCTATCCCACCAGCGTTTCGGGCAAACTCGGGACGGCGCCGACGGGAACCGCCGTCCTGGGGCTGATCGCGAGCAACTACGTCCGCGTCTACCACCCCTGCTCCGGCGGTTCCAACAAAGCCGGCTCGCTCGAAAACCCCTGGATCTATGCGGCCGTTCTCGCCACGGCACACTCCTGGATGGTCGACAACCCGGGCTGCGGGAGCAGCCTCGGCGAACTGAGCGTCTACGGTGCCATCGGGCAGGACTACCGCGGGATCGTCGGCACGAGCGGCGGCAAAGGCGGCACCGGCTATCTGAAGAACTACGAATACGACGATCGTCTCGCGACCGACGAGCCGCCCTACTTCCTGGCACCTCTGAAGGCCGGCTGGAAAGTCGTCCGCGAGACCGCCCCGGCACCGGGCTAGCCACGAGGCTCCTCCGGCGCGGCGCTGCCCATGTCGGTCTCGTCTCGCCAGGGCCCCTCCCCGCCGCGCCCCAGCCGAGAGAGCCTTGGGCTGCTCCTGAAGATCCTCGAGGAGCGCGACCCCGGGGTCATCGAGGACCTCAATCGCGTCGGGCACCTGGCGAGCGACACGGCGCGCAAGCTGGGCCTCCCGCCGGAGGAGGTCGAGCGGACCGAGCTCGCCGGCCGGCTGCATGACGTCGGCAAGCTCGTGATCCCCGAGACGATCCTGCACAAGCCCGGCCCGCTCGATGCGGCCGAGTGGGTCACGATCCGGACGCACACCCTGATCGGCGCCAGGATCGTCGCCTCGGCGCCCTCGCTGGCCCACTCCGAGGATCTGATCCGCTCAAGTCACGAGCGCTACGACGGCGCCGGCTACCCCGATCGCCTGCGTGGCGAGGAGGTACCGCTGGGCGCCTACATTGTCGGCGTCTGCTCGGCGTTCGTGGCCATGATGAGGCACCGGCCCTACAGCGACGCGATCACCGTCGAGCAGGCCCTCGCAGAGCTGCGGCGCTGCGCCGGTTCGCAATTTCATCCAGCGGTCGTGGACGCCTTCACTCAACTGTTCGCCTAGCTCTCGCGAACGAGCTCTCCGGCTGATGTAGTCTGACGGCAACGCCAGCGACCTCGGGGGGAGTTCGATGCACGCGCCGACAGCCCAGATCAGGACCGGGCCGTATCCGCTGCTTGACCACGGCGAGGTCCCTCGGAGGGCATCGACAGCGCGCAGAGCGCCACTGTCCCTGCTCTGCCTCGCGCTCCTCCTCGTCCTCGGGATGCTCCTCGCGCACCGATCCGGCTCGGTCCGCCCCCTCCCCCACGGTGCCGTGCCGGTGAGTCACCCCGGTGGCGGCCTGCTCGCCCTGCCTGCGGCGAGCCGGGGGCCCGTCTCGGCGAGCCTCGGCGCGACCGACCCGGCTTACCGCGTGGTGCCGGGGGGCGGAGGGTTCACCGCCGCCACCCCCGCCGAGCATCTGAGGACGTACTTCACGAGCACGGGCGTGACGGTGCGAACCGGTGGCGCCGTGGCCGGACTCACTCTGAAGGCGATCGGCTACGGGTCCACCCTCGCATCGGTGTCCGCCGTCGCCCCCCGCGCGAGTGCCAACCGCGTGACCTATCAACATCGACGGCTCAGCGAGTGGTACGTCAACGGCCCTCTGGGCCTCGAGCAGGGATTCACGATCGCACGCCGCCGAGCAGCGCCACGTCCATGGCCCACTGACGCTCGCGATCGGGCTCAGCGGCGCGGCCACCCTGTCGGGACAGAGCGTCCTGTTCGGCCGTCACGGGAAGACGGCACTGACCTACGGCGGATTGCAGGCAACCGACGCCTCGGGCCGAACACTGCCAAGCCACCTCGAGCTGCTCGGACGCCGGCTGCTGTTGCGCGTCGACGCCGCAGGCGCTCGCTACCCGGTGACGGTCGACCCGCTGATCCAGCAGGGCGGAAAGCTGACGGGCAGCGGCGAGACCGCCGAAGGCCTCTTCGGCTGGAGCGTCGCCCTGTCCGCCGACGGCAACACCGCGCTCGTCGGTGGACCCGGCGACAACGAACAGCTGGGGGCGGCCTGGGTCTTCACGCGGTCGGGGACGACATGGACCCAACAGGGCGCGAAGCTGACCGCCGCCGGCGAGAGCGCCAAAGGCTTTTTCGGCAGCGCCGTCGCGCTCTCCAGCGACGGCAACACCGCAATGATCGGCGCGCCCGAAGACAAATCGAAAGCGGGCTCGGTGCGTGTTTTCACCCGATCCGGCACGAGCTGGGGCGAAACCCAGGCGCTCGAAGCCGGCGCGAACAGCGAATTCGGGGCCAGCGTGGCGATCTCGCGCGACGGGAGCACCGCCGTGATCGGCGCCCCCGCCTTTGAAGAAGGGGAGGGGGCGATCTCGGTGCTCAAGAGCTCGGGTGGAAAATGGTCGTTTCTCACGGGGTTGGACGGTTGCGAAAAGCGCAAATTCCCGCCCGGGACCTGCATTGAACGCGAAGAAGAGACCGCCCCCCCCCAAATTTGGCGGGCTGGGCTCGAGCGTCGCCGTCTCCGCCGACGGCAGCGCGATCGTGACCGGCGCACCCGGGGATGAAGGCGGCTCGCTGTGGGTGTTCACCGAACCCGGATTCGAAATGTCCCCCTACACCAAACAGGGCGCGAAGATCACGCCGCAAGAAGGGACCGCCAAATCGTTCTTCGGCTCTGACGTGGCGATGTCAGCCGACGGGAACACGATCTTCGCCGGCGCATCGAACGACAACAGCGGCATCGGCGCCGCCTGGGTGTTCACCCGCGAATCCTTCAAATGGAAACAGCAGGGCTCGAAGATCACCGCGGAAGGGGAGGTCGGTCCCGCCGGGTTCGGTGTCAGCGTCGCGCTCTCGGCCGACGGCAACACGGCCGTGATCGGCGCGTCGGGAGAAGACAGGCCGTCAGAATTCCTCGAAGAAGCCGGGTCGGCCTGGGGGTTCACTCGCTCGGAAGGCACCTGGACCCAGCACGGCGGCAAGCTCACCGGCAGCGGCGATCAGCACGAAGGCACTGCCTTGGGCGCCCAATTCGGCAACGACGTCGCGCTCTCAGCCGACGCCGAAACAGCGCTGATCGGGGGCTTCACAGACAATGCCGAAGTCGGCGCCGGCGCCGCGTGGATCTTCTCGACCGCCACCGGACCGGTAGTCAAAGAAGAACCCGAAACCGATCCCACCGGTCGAAAAACCCAAAGGTGGCGGACCCGTCATCACCGCCGCCCAGATCGCCGCGCTCCTGAGCGCCCACCTCCTGCCCTCCGGCAAGGCCGCGAAGATCGCTGCGATCCTCAAACACGGAGGCTTCGCCGGCAAGCTCTCCGCACTCCAGGCCGGCGTCGCCACGATCAGCTGGTTCAAGCTTCCCCCGGGAGCCAAACTCGCCAAGAAGGCCAAACCGAAGCCGATCCTCGTGGCACGCGGGAGCGTCCGATTCAGCGCCGCCGGGACCAGTCCCGTCAAGCTCAGGCTGACCCGCGCGGGGAAGCGATTGCTGAAGCACGCCAAGCGGCTGAAGCTCACGGCGCGCGGCACGTTCACGCCCACCGGCGGGGCAACGGTGACGGCCAAGCGGCCGTTCGTGCTGAGGCGCTGAGCGGCGCATCCCGTGCAGTTCGGACGGGCGAGTAGCATCCGGCGGCGCCGCGGTCGCGCGGGAGACGCACGGGTTTTCCCGAGCGGTGCGCCGACCGCCACATACGTCTACCGAAAGGCCCACCATGACTTATCCCCTCAGCCGCAAGCTGGCAGTCGAGTTCATAGGCATGTTCATGTTCATTTTCACCGTCGGCATGGCGACGGAGGCCGCGAACAAGTCGGGGGCGATCCTGGCGCCGCTGGCGATCGGCTCCGTACTGATGGTCCTCGTCTTCGCGGGCGGACACGTCTCCGGTGGCCACTACAACCCCGCCGTCAGCACCGCAGTCTTCCTGCGGGGGAAGATCCAGTCCAACGAATACTTCGCCTACGTCGCGACCCAGTTCATCGCGGCCGCCCTCGGCGGTCTGCTCGTGATCGCCGTGGGCGGCGAACAGACCGCCGGCGCGATGGCCGCATCGGGCAAGATGCTGGTCGTCGAGTTCCTCTTCACCTTCACCCTCTGCTACGTCGTCCTGAACGTCGCCACGGCGAAGGGGACCGAGGGGAACTCGTTCTACGGGCTGGCAATCGGCTTCCTCGTCGTCGTCGGGGCGATCTCCGTCGGCTGGATCTCAGGCGGGGCGTTCAACCCGGCGATCGCGCTGGGCGCCACCGTTCTGGGTGCCTTCGAATGGTCGAACATCTGGATCTACCTGCTGGCCGATTTCCTTGGCGGCGCCGCTGCCGCCGGAGCGTTCCTGTTCATCCAGGGTGAGCACGCGCAGGCTGAGTAGCGCGGGATGTGACGGGCCGCTCGGCACGCGGGCGGCCCGTCACTCCGGGCGCGCCGTCCATCGCGGAGCCCCCCTCTGCTGCTAGTTTGCCCGGATGGCCGAGGGGGAACGACGCCCGATCGTGAGGTCCATGGCTGACGGGCTTCGCCGCCTGGCGGGTCCCTGCGCAGCCGCCGCGGCCGCCCTGATCGCGATCGCCGGCGCCACGCTCCCGGACACGGCCTCGGCGGCACGCCTACCCCCGGTACAGATCACCTACTCCGGCAGCATGTCGATCGAGGTGTTCCCGACCGAAGGCAAGCCGGCCCACCAGTTGCGCACCCTCAAATGGACCGCCACCTCCAACTCTGCGGGCGCGGACGGGGCCCTGGCCCTCGACTTCTCGTCAGTGGGCGGGTCGTCCTCGACGGAAGGGAACGGCAACTGTTACGACGGCACCGCAACGCTCTCACTCGCGGCGGCGAAGAACCCCGTCGCGGCGGACTGGTTCCTGAACGAGACAAGTGACTACCCGAGCAGCGGCTGGAAGTACTTCGTTCCGGCCGTTCCCGGGAACGTGCCCGTCCTTGAACACGAAACAGGGCGCTGCGGCTCGTTTGAGTCCGAACAGCTGCTGCAGCCAAACGAGATGCTGCTGAAACAGGAAACCTTCTCGCCGGCCGAGATGAAGGAATACGAAGCGATTCTCGAGCCATTCGAATTCTCCCCCGGAAAGCCGGCCGCCAGGACCCGGGCCTTCTCATTCGACGGCACCAGCCACTGCAAATGCCTACCCGCGGCAACCCACGTCAAGGAGAGCATGACCGTGACGGTCAGCGCGACCAGCGCCGCAGCGGGGAACATCTTCAAAACCAACCCGGCCCCCGGCGGTAAAGGACCAGGCCCCAAGAGCGCACCCCCGAAGAAGAAAGCGAGCGAAGCGCGCCGCAAACAGCTCAAGGAACAGGCGCGGGAAGACCTCGGACCGGCGCTCGAAGAGGCCTGGAAGGCTCACGGCCTGTCGCTCGCTCTCGGCCTCAACTCCGGGCTCGCGTTCTCCACCGTCCTGGACGAACTCGGTCAGCAGGGCATGCTCCTGGAGGGCAACGAGGCGACGCTCAGGGTGATCAACGACTACCGGATCATCAACGACCCGCCCGACCGGCGGTTTCAGCGGCTCGCGAAGCCCCAGGCGTCCAAGCGACCGGCTCTGCACTCCTGCACCGGGGTGCCGAGCGCCGAGGAGGCTCTCTGCAAGAGCCTGCGCGAATCCGAGCTGGCGATGCTCGGGGACAGCGCCAGAGCCGAGGCGATCACAGGGGCGCTGCTCGTGACGATGAACCGCGACAGCACCGCCATCCGGGCGCATGACTACGCCGCGGCGCAGCGCCAGTACCTGCACTTCCGCAGCCTCCACAGCCGGCTGCGCCTCGTGCTTCGCAGCCGGGCAGCCAACGGGGCTCGAGTTGCAGCAGCGCTTCGCAGCGCGGGTGTGAGCGGGATCCTCTCCAGCGGGCAGTCCGCGGCGGCGATCGGCGCCGTCGAGGCGAGCCTGAGACGGGCCCGAGTCCCCACCGCAAAGCTCGCTTCGCTCGCCAAGGGTGCACTCCAAGCCGGCGAAACAAACGCTCTGGACAGCCTCGCCGCCGCCAACGGCTGACGGCGAGCCACCCGTCTGACACAGACCTCCCAGGGTCCTCGGACGGTGCCCTGAGAGTCAGGTTCCACCGTGTTCGTTGTACCCGGGACAACCCGGACCAACGAAAGGTCGGAACCAATGATCCATTCCACCAAGAGAGTGCTGGCCGGTATGACCGCCCTTGCGGCGCTGGCCCTGGGCGGCTCGGCAATCGCCGGTGCGGCCACCTCCTCGTCATCGACGTCGAATACGGGTAGCGCCACGTCGAGCCCGAAAACGCCGCCGGCGTTCAAGGGCCCGGCCCATGGCACGGCGGCGCACGAGAGCGCCGAGAAGGCCGTCACCGGCGCCGCCGCAGAAAAGGCCCAGTCCGCAGCGGTCAAGTCGGTCGGGAGCGGCACGGCCGGCCCTGTAACGACGGACCTCACCGGCAACGGCTACGAGACGACCGTCACCAAGTCCGACGGCACGAAGGTCGAGGTCCACCTCGACAGCTCCTACGCCGTCATGCAGGGTCCCGGCGGTCCCGGCGGCCGTGGCCGTCCGGGCGGCCCGCCCCCCGGTGAAGCTCCCCGAGCTTGACGACCGCGCCGCGCTGACCGAGGGACCGTTGGGGGCCGGCGGGTGCCGGCCCCCACGGGGCCTCGCAGCATCCGATTCGGTAGCTTGAGAGCTTCGACGTGCCAGCCGGGGGCGACCGGCCGGGCCCGAGCGTCTGGACCCGCTCCCCGCCCGCTCCACCCCCCAAACAACCGAAGGGGCCAACGATGAGCGACGGCTACGAGCAACCTCAACGGCCGGACTACCCAACTCCGCCTGCTCCCGGCGAATCCCCCGGGGCGCCGGGCGGCACCGGCGGGCAGGAACCTCCGCCGCCGCCGGAGCGCGGGTCCGGCGGTCTCAGCGGTGCCGCGATCGCCGGTGGAGCAGCTCTGATCATCGCTCTGATCGTGGTGGTGATCGTCCTAGCGACGAAAGACAACTCCAAACCCGCGACGAATCAGTCGATCAGCGTCGGGCACACCACCAACATCGCCCCGCCGAAGACCGTCACCTCGACCGTCACCCAGCACACGACCACGGTCACAACCCCCACCACGACGGTCACCGTCCCTTCGAAAACGACCACCACGCCTGAATCGGGAGGCGCCGCCGCGCCGTCGACCACCACCACACCCGCGACCCCCTAGCGCCCGGCGTCGGGAATCGGCTCGTGGACCCGCCTTCGGCCGCGACGACGTGGGAGCAGCGATACGGTCGCGAGAGCTACCTCTACGGAACCGAACCCAATGATTTCCTGCGGGAGAGCATGCCGCTGCTGCCCACAGGTACGGCGCTGTGTCTCGCCGAGGGGGAGGGGCGCAACGCGGTGTTCCTCGCCGAAGCAGGCTACGAGGTGTCGAGCGTCGACCTCGCCGAGGCGGGTGTTCGAAAGACCCGCCGGCTCGCCGAGCGTCAAGGGGTGCAGGTGGCGGCTGTCGCGGCAGACCTCGCGGAGTACGAGCTGGGCTTTGAGCGCTGGGATCTGGTGGTCTCGATCTTCGCGCACATGCCGCCCGCGATCCGGGGTGACCTTCACCGGCGCGTCGTTGCCTCGCTCAAGCCCGGGGCGGCCTTCCTGCTCGAGGCCTACACGCCCGATCAGGTTGGCCGTGGGACCGGCGGGCCGCCCTCGGCGGAGCTGACCATGACGCTCGACGTCCTGCGGCGCGAGCTCGTTCCGCTCGAGTTCACCCACGCAGCCGAACTGGAGCGCAGCGTGCTCGAGGGAGATGGCCACACGGGCCCGGGGGCAGTCGTCCAGGTCATTGCGCGCAAGGTCTGACGCGGCGAGCCAGGCCGCCTATTCGCGGGGGCTCAGCACACTGTCGAGCAGATCGACGTACTGCCCGAGGTGCCGCGGGCCGAGGAACAGCTCACGCACGCGCGTCTGCGCAGCTGCGCCCATGCGCTCCGCATCGTGGGGGTTGTCCAGAAGCTCGCTCACACGCTCCCCGAAGGCACGCAGGTCGCCGGGGTCCACCAGGAAGCCGGTGCGTCCGTCCTCGATCTGCTCGCGGATCCCCCCGATCGCCGAGGCGACGACCGGGCGGCCCTTCCACATCGCCTCCGAGACGGTCAGGCCGAAGCCCTCCGCAAGACTCTTCTGCACAACGACATCGGCGCGCCGCTGAAGGGCGTTGACGATCACGGCGTTCTCGTCGGAGTCCTTCATCGGCAACAGGGCGAGGTGCACACGACGGCGGATCCGGCGAGGCAGCTCTGACCAGGCCGCCTCGACTTCCGCGAACACCTCCTCCCCCTCGGGGTCGTCCGCAACCGCGGTCACGTCGGGACCGGCCAGGAGCAGGTGCGACTCGTCCACCGAGTGGACGTGCTCGGCGAATCCCGCGAGCACTCCCAGCGGATCCTTCAGGCGGTCCCAGCGTGAGACCTGCGCGAGCAGCGGAACGTCGAGCGAAAGCTGCCCCTCCTCGACAAGTCGCGTTTTGGACTCCACCCGGCCGACGGTCCCGTCAAGGCGCTCGAAGACCGCCCTGGATTGGTAGTGATGGGGGTTGGCGGCCAGCCCGGCGGCGCGCAGGACCGCGGTCACGCTGGTGAACGCCATCGCTTGGTTCTTGGGCGAGAAGGCGTCGATCGACGGGGGGATCACCGTCAGCTTGGCGGGATCGAGGCCCTCCCACAGGTACGCGGACTGCGAGAAGACATATGCGTCGGCACGCTCGACGTAAGGAATCAGGAACCGCCAGGCTTCGCGCGCTTTCTCGTTCGGCGGGTCGATCCCAACATGCGAGCGCCAGATGACCGGCGCCCCCGTCCCGAGCAGCCGCGGGATCATGCCGGCAGTCTGGGGGTCGTGCAGCAGCACGACGTCCCCGGGGCGCACGCGCTCTGCCATCAGCTCGGCGTTGGTGGCACACCAATGCTCATAGGTGGCGCGGTCCGTCTCGCCCAAAAAACCTTCGTCGCCGTCGTGTCCGTGAAGGCGGTTGTGTATGCGCTTCGTAATTGCGAAGAACTCGGCGTCGCCCTCGATCACCGTCCAGCGCACATCCAATCCGGCGCCGCGTGTGTAGCCCACGAGAGACTGAAGCATCTCCGCCACGCCGCCACCGCGAGCGGTCGAGTTGACGTTCCAGAACGTCCGTGACTCGAGCAGCTCGCGCCCGCGGATGAGGGTGTGCTCGAAGGCCGCCAGCGCGTCGAGCGTCAGCACAGTGCGCAACCGCTCCGGATCCAGTGGAGTGACGGCGACTTCCTCAAGTCCCACGGCGCGAGCTTACTCGAGTGGCCTCACAACCCGTCCCCGCTCGACGCGCGGCCTGGTTCGGATGTGCCGTGCTCGCGGTCCATGCGATCGTTGTCGTGTGTCTGACTCCGGTATCAGCGCGGCGGAACCCGAGGACGCTGCGGTCGACCTCTATTGGCTGCCTCTCGGTGCCGGTGGACACTTCGTTCGGCTCAACGGGCGCGTGTTCGAGGCCGTGGCGGCGCGGGCTGGGCGGCGGGCGCCCTGTGACCTCTACCACTCGGCGCTCCAGGTCCGTATCGCGGGGGCGCGATTCGTCATCGAGCAAACGCCGGTCCGTGATGTGCACGGCGAGCAGCGAGGCGTCGTCGCGGAAGGCGCCGTGGGCAGCCATTGGGCAGGCAGGTTTCGGCTGTTTCGCTACGAGATACGTTGCTGGCGCGACGGACATATCCCCGACATCGAGGAAGCCGTCGGGGGGCCCCGGCGGCTTACGGATGAGCCCGCGTTCGCGCAGCGGGTCGTCGATCTCGCACCACAGGTGCCCACGCCCGTGTGGGGCCGCGATGACCTCGAGACCGGCGAAATGTGGAACTCGAACTCGGTGATCGCCTGGCTGGTTGCGAGCAGCGGCATCGAGACCGGCCAGATCCGGCCCCCGTCATCGGGGCGCGCGCCGGGCTGGCAGGCCGGGCTCACGGTCGCAGGGCGCCGGTCGGGGCGATGCACCGCCTCGCCGACCTGGCGCTCGTTGCCATAGGCCGCCGCGGTGTCGACGTGCCGCTACCCGGCGCCGAGGGCAGCACCAACGGCGTCCCGGGTCTCGTCCTGATGCGGGCGAGAGTGTGTGGTTTCAGCACATAGTGGATCTGATGTCTCGGGACATGCTGGACGTCTGACGAAAGGCGGCTGGCATGGGGTTGGCGCGCTATGTGGTGGATGCGGTTTTGTTGGAGGGCCGCAGTGCGCGTGAGGTCGCCGCTGCTCACGGGATCAGCAAGAGCTGGATCTACGTGCTGATCGAGCGCTACCGGGCTGGCGGCTATGAGGCGCTGGAGCCACGCTCCCGGCGCCCTCGCGGCTGTTCGCATCAGACGCCGGCCGGGACGGTCGAGCGGATCCTTCGAGTTGCGCCGGGAACTCGCGGTGCAGGGTCATGACTGTGGGCCCGTCACGATCGCGCATCACCTCGAGCAGGCTGGGCTCACGGCTCCCGTCGACGGGGCACGATCTGGCGGATCCTCAAGCGTGAAGGACTGATCATCGCTCAGCCGCAGAAGCGGCCCCGCTCATCGCTGATCCGTTTCCAGGCCGATCTACCGAACGAGTTGTGGCAGACCGACATCACCCACTGGCATCTCGCGGACGGTCAGCACGCAGAGATCCTCAACATGATCGACGATCACTCGCGTCTGTTCATCTGCTCCGCACGCCTACAGCTACGTCAAAGCAGCCGATGTCGTTGAGAGCTTCCACCGCGCGGCAGAGCTCCACCGGCTACCCGCCGCCCCTGCTATCCGATAACGGCGCTGTGTTCACCGGCACCGCGCGCCACGGCAAGGTAAGCTCCAAACAGAGCTCGAGCGCCTCGGCGTCGCAGCGAAGAACAGACGGCCCTACCACCCCCAGACCTGCGGCAAGGTCGAGCGTCTGCACCAGACACTCAAGCGCTACCTCGCATAAACAACCCGCCGCGGCACGCTCAAGGAACTCCAAGCCCAGCTCGACGCGTTCGTCCACTACTACAACCACATCCGCCCGCATCGGTCCCTCGAAGGCCGCACACCGCTTCAGGCCTACAGCGCCCGCATCAAAGCCCAGCCCGCGGGCCTGGCCCCCGACACTCTACTTCCGGGTCCGCCAAGACAAGGTCGACGCAACCGGCAAGGTCAGCCTGCGCCACCTCAGCCGCCTCTACAAAATCGGGGTCGGGAGAGCCCACACAGGCCAGCCGGTCAAGCTCCTCATCGCCGATCGAGACATCCGCGTCATCGACCTCAACGGCCAGCTCCTACGCCAGCTCACACTCGACCCCAGCCGCACCTACCAGCCCATCAAAGGCGCCTAAGCTGTCCAGCATCTCCCGAGACACGCGTCCAGCATGTCCCGAGACTTCACACTGATGCGGGCGAGAGGACTCGAACCTCCAAGGGGTTTCCCCCACCGGCTCCTAAGTTCTGGCCCGGCTCCTCAGGTTACCTCGAAAAGCCTGATTCCAGAGCCGTTTCTCTAGTCGTCGCTATTGTCGTGTCCCCCGCTTCTGGGACATCTGGGGGACATATTGGGGACATATTTCAAGATCCCCGGGCGCCGATCAGGAGGAAGAGCGTCATGAGTGAGCTTCGCAAACCAGCCGGTCACGTGTTCGTCGCGGAGCGCCAATCAGGGCGCGTCTATTTCGCCAAGTGGCGCGACGGCGACGGCCAGCACCAGAAGCGCCTCGGACCCGCCTGGGTCAAGCCGCACGGACAGACGGCCCGCGGCGCAACCACGCTGGCGCGCTGCCGACGGCCGCAAGCCCGGGCCGCAGTATCATGACTCCCGAGGATGCCCGCGAGGCGCTGCGGAGCTGCTTCCGGCCGCGCCCAAGACCGAACGCGTCCGAAACCCCCATTGCCGCGTGACGCTGCGCCAGGCGGCCGACGAGTGGCTGCGCTACGAGGAGCACGAGGCGCAGGTCAAGCACTCGACGGTCATGGACTACCGCAACTGCGCCGACCGCCTCTGCCGGGAGCTCGGCGACCGTCCACTCGAGGACATCACGACCCAGGAGATCGAGCGCTGGAAGTCCTCGTTCCGGGCTGAGCGCCGCCTCGGCGACGGCACCGTCCGAAAGACGCCGCCCTCACCGCGACGATCCGCAAGTACCTGATCAACCTCAACGGGATCTTCCGCCGCGCCCGGGAGGTCTACGGCATCAGCGCCAACCCCGTGATCGACGTCAAGCGCCCCGGCCGGACCAAATCTCGCCAGACGCTGGGAAGCAACGACTTCCTCGAGCCGGCCGAGGTCCACGCCCTGATCGCAGCGGCCGACGACGACACCGACGCGGCGATCTTCGCGACGGCCGCCTTCTGCGGCCTGCGCCTCGGCGAGCTGCTGGCGCTGCGCTGGCGAGCCGTCGACTTCCAGCGGAGCCTCATCAGCGTCGAGGCCAGCTTTACGCGAGGGCGCGAGGGCACCCCGAAGTCCGGCGACGGACGGACCGTCCCGATGGCTCCCGAGGTCGCCGCGGCGCTGATGCGGCTACGGGAACGCCCCTACCTTCTCGGCCCATCGCGACCTGGTCTTCCTAGGGCGCGGCGCCAGCCACGTGGACCCCAACTCACTGCGAAAACGCTTCCACGAAGCGCTGGAGCAGGCCGGCCTTCCCCGCGTCCGGCTCCACGACCTGCGCCACACCTTCGGCACTATCATGGTCAGCCGCGTCGACCCCAGGACGTTGCAACACTGGATGGGCCACGGCAGCATCGAGGTGACCGAGATGTACATGGCCTTCCGGGACAAGGCGGAGGATGCGGCGAAGGTCTCCGACGCCTTCCGGGTCGCCTGACAGAGCCGGTACTCTCGGACTCGGGATGCATGCGTATTACGACGCCGACGCTGACATCGCCTGGCCGCCGACTGGCGAGTCTGACGACGTCGTCAGCGAGCGCGCTCCGGATGGGCTGCGCGAGTACGACCGCACGACCCATACGCTCGTCGCGATCGAGGTCTGGGACGCCAGCACCCGACTCCCACCCACGTTGCTTGAAGCCCTCCCGGCCCCGAGCTCGCACACGCACACCGCCCCGGCGTAGAACCAAATCGAGCAAAGACGGCAGCAGCGAGGGGGCGCGTCGGCGGTGGCTCCGCTCGTCGCTTGTGGGGTCGCTCTCGGAAGCACTCCCGGCGCTGGCGCGCCAGGTGGGGAGCGTCGCTCCCGTCGGGACACCCGGAATCACGCAGCGAGCCGTCGCGTGTTGCTCCGTTCGTGCATCATCGACTGCCGGTCTTGGCGACGGGGTCGACACTCAGCGCATGTCAGGCATCCGTGGAACGATTGGCGCGTGACTCTCAGCGAGCGTCAGGTCGATCTCGGCTCGGGTCTGCAGGCTGCTACGAGGTGATTGTCAGCGGCAGGCCACTCTTGTACTTCACCCGCGGCCCAGGCGAGAACGCAGCGATACTTCTCAGCGCACGCGCGAGCCCTGGCTGACCAGTTCGCGGTGCACCTGATCGAGCCGCACGGCTCAGGCGTTTCGAGCGCCACCGTCAGACCCATCGTTGTACGACCCAGTCGGGCACGCCAGGTTTCACGAGGACGTACGCCGGCGCTCGAACTTGAGAGCCCAACGATCATGCGATTCTCGTTCGGCGCGACCGTCGCACTCGCGTACGCCGCACTCTTCCCGGCCACAACAACACGCTGCATCGCGGTCGCCGGACTGGCAGTCGGCGCGCACGCAGGGGTTGACTCAGCCGATGAGATGGAGCGCGCACTTTCCCGCCACGCGACCGCCAGCTGGTACCCGTCCGCGCGTCACACCTGGGATACCTGGACAGACCGCCTCCTTGAGACCAATGACCCCGCCGACCTCGACTCGATGACGGTCGAAGTTCTTCCGCTCTACATGGCACATCCTGAGCGCCCTGGCCCCCGGGCCGCCATCGCCGCATGGCGACAGGATCTCCGGAGCAATCTCGCCGCCGCCAAGGCATGGGAGTCCGGACTCTGGGAGACGCTCGACCTGCGACCCCTACTGCCTCAGATACAGAGCTCCCACACTCGTGCTCACCGGCGAGCTGGACATGATCTGCGGGCCCACCCACGGACGGCTAATCGCCCAGCTAATCGACCATGCCGAGATGATCGAGATACCCGACTGCGGCCACTTCATCGCCGCCGAGAAGCCAGAGGCGTTCCTTTCGGCGGTCACCTCGTTCTGCGGCCATCACGCCATTTGACGGACAGGATTGGCCTGGCCCTCGCTCACGGCCCCGCTAACGCTCGCGGCCGACACGCGCCTCGACGATCACGTTCTCCCTCCGCGGCATCGCGCGTCTCCGCCCGTCCGCATCGGTCCCCCCGTCTCACCCATCACGATGCATCCTTTGCTCTCAGCTCCGACGCCCCCACCACGCCCGAGCCGCCCCCCCCCCTTTCTTTGCTCTTGTTTCTTCTTTCTTCGTCTTCCTGTTCTTTCTTGTCTTTCTTCCTCTCTCCCCTTCTTTTCCATTCCTCCCTTTCCCCACCCCTTCTTCCTGGTTTGGTTCCCGACCTCGTACACATGTAGTGGGTGCGAGGTCGGGAACCAAACCAGGCCACCCACCCCGGTGGGGCCTGGTTTGGCCGTGGAAACGGAGTCCGCCGTCGATTCCGCGGTCGAATTCCACGCCGCAGTCGCCCACCGGCCCAACCGCGTCGCGACCTACCCGAGCCTGGAGACCGTCTCAGCTGGCCTCACACGTGAGGCATGGTCGGCCCCGCCGACCTCATCGCTGCCCGGCGTAGGCACCTCTGGGTCCAGAAGCTCTTTATCGGTCGTCCGACGAGTCGGAGTTGCCGACTTGCCTCAGCCGAGCGACGTCCCAAAGCCAACTGGCCACGGAGCTCACACACCCTTGGGCACGAGTTCGCGCGCCAACGCCTGGTTCATCTGCTGGAAGGGCTCCGCTGTGGCGGTCCCGACGACGAGGATGAGACGTCCACGGCGCACGGAGGTCGTGTCGTAGTCCCAGTCTCGGCGCCGTCCCTTGTAGTGGCTCGGGACCACGATGCGTAGCGACCGGGCACCGTCACCGGTCTGGACACCCGTGCTTGGGAAAACATGCGGTTTGCCTACTTCGTATCCGAGGCCTTGGAGTCCTTCTGCAATGACGTGCGCGTCGCAGGCCGCTGCCGCCCGCGAGCTTGCAGATGGGGACGCATCTTGAGCAGCGGCCGCGGCCGCGGCATTGGCGTATACGTAATCCGAGAGCCGAACCTGCAGCCAACCAGCGAACACGTAGGGAACCGTTGCGGAGTGGCCCGTGGAGCGCCGGGCTCCCGCGCTCAGCCCTGCACAACGTGAGCCTGGGTTGCCGGGTGCGTTCAAGATCCTCCACGTGTCGTTGCCTTTCGGGAACAGCTTTTCCAGGGCGCTCGCCAGCACGCCCCGAGTCAATCGCTGATCGCTGCCTTCGGAGCGAATCACGATCGGCGGGTTCCCGTGGTGGTGCGCTGGGACGAGTTTGGCCACAAGCAAGGCGATGAGAATCGGCAATACCAGTGCCGCCGCCACACGTAGGCGTCGTCCTTTGCGGGTCATCGCCTCAGTATCGGAAACGGTCGCCCGCCTGTTGAGCCACCGCTCCCGACTCGTTGGAATCGCTGCGCAGCGCCGCCGGAGGTCACACCGCAACGTGGCATCCTGAGCAGCATGCCTCGAATGGTTGTTCTCATGCTCGCGATCACCACAGGGGTGCTTCTGGCAGGCAGCCCGGCCGCGTTCGCCGCGGCGCCCTGTGGAGTGCTCGTTTCTCCCGAACCAGTTGGAGTATGCCGTCGGGTACCCCCAGGCACATCTGGTTCGCGAACGAAACGCATCCGTCTCGCCAACCGACACGCTGCCGTTCTACTTGAACGGCCCCGACACCATCCTGCTGGCCTGCCGCTACGAAGTCTTCTCCAAGGCTTACGGGCGGGGACTGAAGCGATTCCGCGAAGGCCGCCTGGCCCTCGTAACAGTCGTCGTCGGCGAGAAGAAGCAACTGCCCGTCGACGCCGACGGACGCGTGTTTCTCGAAGCCGCGAAAGAGAGCCCTGAACTGCCGGACCAGTTCCCTCTGCCACCCTTCGGAGCGGAAGCCAGCCGCGGATTTCAGAGATTCGGCGGCACTAAAGGGGACATGGTGGTCACTCGCCGTCGGGCGCAAGCTCGAAATCGAAGTCCGCTGGAACCAGCACCGGCGAGCTCGGCGAGGGATCGTCAAGCGACTCGGCGCGGATTGGGTCGGGCGCGCCGTAGTGCATCCACTCAAGCTCCCCATCGAGTGATCGAGACAAACGGCGCCGTTCTCAGCGCGATGGGCCGTGAACGCCACAGTCGGACGTGGCCTCACGAGGGCGGCACGGTCGGCCCTACCGACCTCATTGCTCCTCGCCGGAGGCGGGGCGGCCTGTCAAGCGGACGCAGTCCGCGACCCTTAGCGGGGGTTGCCCTGCCGGCCCGGCGCAGGGACTAGTCCAGCCAGACTCGAACTATTCGAAGGACCTCGGCGCGCGTGTGTTCGCTGCAACCGTCAGATGATGGGCGCCGGCGCTGGACGCGCCCACTGGGGAAACGACGCATAGGCCTGCTGGGCCAAGGTGTTGGCTTCTGTCATGAGCGCCTTGCTTTCCAGGAACCAGGCATCGCGCTCAGATTCGGTGTACGACCCCGCTTCAAGTGAGTGCATCCGCAGCGCCAGGCCGTGCAGCTCTGCCGAGATCGCCCGGAGTGTCATCGCGTTCGCCGCCACATACGGTCCGGGAACGTGGGCTGCCTGAAGCGACTGCCGGAGGCGAACAAGGTTGGCGGCGACGCGGGAGTCTGTTTCGTAGCAGCCCTGCTTCACGCCTCCTCTGTTGCACACGCCGGGCGACGCAGAAGTTGGGAGGTACGGGGCCGACGCCTGTTCGACGGCGCTCCAGCCGTGCTTCCAGGCGTTGAGATAGCCCCCGTTGTCGCTGACGGTGCCCCCACTTACGGACACGGAGGCCCCGCACCCCGCACTGAGCAGCGCACAGGCGATCCCAAGTAAACCCAACAGACGCCTCACATTGAAAGCATCGACCTGGCCCGTCGGCTGCTTGAGTCCGTAGCTTCCGCTTCGAGGTTCGGCGACCTCATGCCAATACTTACCCACGATGGTCGAAGGCGGCACTGCCCTTGGATGGATACTCACAATCGCCCTCGACGGGGCGATCCTCGGAGCGTGCATCGCCACCATGTTCGTCTCGCTCCGTGCGACACAAGCCTGGTTGCGGCGGCGCGAAGCCGGCGACTTCGCGACCGGGGTAGTCATCATCGTCGTGTTCTGTGGTCTGTTCGTCGGGGCATGGCTGCCCGTCGGGATCGTCCTCGGCACCCGGTACCTCGTGAGACGCGTTCGACCCCAGTTCCCAACCTCCAAGATCTAGATGACACCCCCATGGCCCACCGTGCCCACCTCGCCTCACCAGTGAGGCACGGTCGGCCCTGCCGACCTCACTGCTCCCCGCCGGAGGCGGGCCGCCTGTCAAGCGGACGCAGTCCGCGACCCCCAACGGGGGTTGACCTGCCGGCCCGGCGCAGGCACCCGCATCCGTTCAGACAGGCACCCGACTGCCGAAAGAGCTCCGCCCTGGCTGCTAGCGGGTGAACGCGATTACTAAGGCGACAGCGACCAAGAATCCAACCAGTGGCAGCACAGCGCGCAGGACCTGTCCGCGGGACATCGATTCGTGGAAGCGCTCTGGGTCGTCCTTGTAGGCGACAAATAGCCCGCCGCCACATATGACCAGCGTGGCGAGTTGCAAGGGCGCGCTACCGCCGGAGACGACGAGCCACGCGACAGTCGCAACCCACAGGACGCCGAGTCCGACGCGCACCTTGTTCGTCCACGTCACCGGGCTAATTGTCGCACCGACGCCGAACGGTCCACCTAGGAGGTGCCCCCCGGCAGATTCGACCTTGCGACCCGTTCCGAGCGGCACCTGTCGACGTCGGGGTTGGGCCAATCCTGAAAATCGGCACCAGCCGTGACGTGGAGCCGCCAAGCTCTACCGGGCACCTGGGGGACATATGCGTGGGACATATCGCGTCCACGGTGTTCGGTAGGCTCTAAGTCGTGGTCTCCAAAATTAGCGCATTTGCAGGTATTTCATCTGCGATGCGGGCGAGAGGACTCGAACCTCCAAGGGGTTTCCCCCACCGGCTCCTAAGGCCGGCGTGTCTACCAATTCCACCACGCCCGCGAGGCCCCGAGAGCCTAACCGGGCCGAGACAGCGGGGCGCCCGGGAGGCACTTTCCCGCCACACGTGAACCGGCCAAGAATGTATGGTCTTTCAGGCCATGTCGAGCGTTCCCGGGCAGGAGCCCAAGCCAGGGGTGATCATCACCCACCCGAACCGGGACAAGCCCGTCGTGCAGGCGACCCGGGCCACGGTGATCTTTCTGCTCCTCGCCAGCGCCGGACTGGTCGCGATCGTGACGATCGGAGGCTGGAATGTTCTGCAGGGGGCGATCCCCGTGCAGATCGGCTACATCGTGGTCTACGTCGTTCTCGCCTTTTACGCGGGCCGCTGGAACCGCGGGGTGCTGCCGGTATCCGCTGCACTTGCCGTCTTCCTGGCGATCTTTGCGCTGGTCGCCGGGCCGGCCTGGTTCGCCCGCGACAAGAGCGGCTTTGAAGAACCCGCGATCAACTCCGGGGTCCTGGGACTGCTGACCCTGCTTATCGTTCCGCTGCAGATGCTGATCGTGGCGTTCGCCATGCGGGGCTTCCAGCAGGGCTGGAACGTGGAGCTCGAGCGCAGTGATCCGCAGGCAGCCGGGGAGGGTTTTGCGACCCCTCCGCCCCATCCCGCCTGATCGGCCGGATATCCTCGCCCTCGATCGAGCGGCTCGCGGCGGTGGCGGAACGGTAGACGCGGGGCCCTCAAAAGGCCCTGTCCGAAAGGGCGTGTGGGTTCGAATCCCACCCGCCGCATCGATCCGGGGTGGCTCGCGGCCTACGCTCCGCCGACGATCTCCATCAGCTGCCCGGCAAGCCCCGGGCGCGCGGCGAGGATCCCCCACGGCAGGTTCTCCGCCGGTTCGAGCTCGATCACCTGCAGGCCTGCTCGCTCGCAGATCAGCGAGCCGGCGGCGATGTCCCACGGCTTGACGGTCCGCTCGAAGTAGGCGTCATAGCGTCCCACGGCGGTCCAGCAGAGGTCGAGCGCGGCGCTGCCCAGACGGCGGATGTCGCGCACCTGGGGCGCCAGCCGCGCGAGGACCTGGGCCTGGGCTGCCCGCACTGTGGCGTCATAGGCCAGTCCCGTGGCGACCATCGCGCTCGCGATCTCAGCCGCCGGGTCTTCACCGCCGCTGGGGTCCTCGGCCCTGCCCTTCAGCTCGGTGATGGCCGATCCGGTGCGCAGCAGCGCGGGGCCTCCCCGTGTTGCGGTGAACATCTCGTCGCGGTTGGGGTCGAACACGGCTCCCGCGATCGCCCCCTGCCCGTCGCGCACGGCGACGCTGACGCACCACTGTGGAATGCCGAACAGGAAGTTGACGGTGCCGTCGAGTGGATCCACCACCCAGCTCAGTCCGCTGCTGCCATCCTCGGAGCCGCCCTCCTCGCCGAGGAAGCCATCCTGCGGCCGGCGCTCGGCGAGCAGTTGGGAGATCGCCCGCTCGGCCGCCAGGTCGGCCTCGCTGACCAGGTCCGTGGGGGTGCTCTTGGATGAGACCTCCCGCTCGGCGCCTGCCGTAACCCGTTCCACCAGCAGGCCGCCCGCCATCGTGGCGGCCTCAACGGCGATCTGCAGGAGCCCCTCGGGTTCGCTCATCCGAACTGCGGCGGGCGCTGCTCGGCCCAGGGCCGCTCCGCCTCGAGCTGCCCCGCGAGCGACAGGAGTGTCAGCTCGTCCGCCGGGCGCCCGACGATCTGAACCGAGCTGGGCAGGCCGTCGGGGGTCATCCCCGCCGGCACCGAAGCGGCGGGCTGACCCGTCACGTTCCAGACCCCGTTGAAGGGCACCCAACCGGCCACGGCGTTGAGCGACCAGAGAGCTCCCCTGCCCTCCAGCTTGCCGATCGCAGGTGCAAGCGCCGCGGTGGCCGGGGTGATCAGGACGTCGTGATCGTCGAACAGCCGGTTCAGCCTGCTCGTCAGGGCCGCCTCGCCGGACAGGGCGCGGTCGAGCACGGCCGGGGGGATCAGCCCGCCGAGGCGCGCCATCCCGCGGGTGCGACGTTCCAGGCGCTCCGGATGGGGCATCGCCTGGGCATCGTCGTGAATGCCCCGCAGGTAGCGGACCGTCACGGCCGGAAGGGTGTCCTTGCCGTACTCGGGGTCGCACTCTTCGAGCTGGTGGCCGAGGGAGCGCAGGAGCTCGACGGTCTCCTCGAAGGCCGCCATCACGGAAGGGTCGATCCTGGCGATGACCCCGAACGGCAGGGCCCGGGAGTAGGCGATCCGCAGGCGACCCGGCGGGGTCGTGGCAGCGGTGGCGAACGAGACGGGAGGCGCAGCGACCCGGTCCGCGTCGATCTCCACGGCGCCCGAGGCGACGTCGTGAAACAGCGCCGTATCCCCGACCCGACGGGTGAGAACGCCGTTGACGGCAAGGCCGTGCCAGGATCGGGCCTTGGGCGCCATCGAGACGCGGCCTCGCTGGGGCTTCAGCCCGAACAGACCGCACCACGCTGCCGGGATCCGGATCGAGCCGGCTCCATCCGAACCGAGAGCGGCACCGACGAGGCCCGCCGCAACAGCCGCGGCACTGCCCCCGCTGGAGCCACCTGGGGCGCGTTGCAGGTCCCAGGGGTTGCGGGTGGCCCCGAAGGTGGCGGTCTCGGTGAACGGCCAGATCGTCAGCTCGGGGACATTCGTCTTGCCGATCACCACCGCGCCCGCCTGACGCAGCCGGCGCACCACCTCAGCGTCAGCGCCGGCCGGTCCTCCATGCGCGTTGGTCCCGTAACAGGTCGGCTCGCCCGCGACGGCGATGTCGTCCTTGACAGCAATCGGGACGCCGAGCAGCGGCCGCACGTCGCCCGCGGAGCGACGGCTGTCCGCCTGGTCGGCTTCGAGCAGGGCGCGCTCGGCCAGGACGATCCGGAAGGCGTTCAGCTGAGGCTCGTGGGCGGCGATCCGCCGCAGGTAGAGCTCGACCAGCTCACGCGAGGAGACCTCCCCCGCAGCGATCAGCTCGGCCTGGCGGGCGATTCCTGCGTAGGCGAGCTCGGCGGGTTCCACTGGCCTGAAATCTATCCCACGTCCGCCCCCCGGCCTACGATGGACCCGATCCGACAGCCGGGCTCCCCGGCTTCTACCCTTAGCGGGGAGCGGGTCGCAGGTGCAATGAACGCAGCCAGCCAAGGGGGATGCACGATGCCCTATCCAGTGACGTTCGAGGCCGACTACATCGAGCAGCGCAGCCGGCTGACCGCCTTCTTCCGGCTCCTGCTGGCGATACCGCTGGCGATCTGGCTCTATCTCTACGGGATCGTCGCCTGGTTCGCGATCGTGATCGCCTGGTTCGCGATCGTGATCACGGGACGCTACCCGCAGGGCCTCTATGACTTCGTGGCGGGCTTCAACCGGTTCCTGACCCGATTCACCGCCTATGCGGCCCTGCTCTGCGATCCCTACCCCTCCTTCGGGGGCTCGGCCGACCCCGAGTACCCGGTGCGGATGAACTTCGCCGGGCCGCTCGAGAAGTACAGCCGCCTGAAGACGTTCTTCCGCGGGCTGATCGCGATCCCCCTGCTGATCCTCAGGTACATCATGGGCCTGCTCCTCGAGGTCGGCGCGATCGCCGCCTGGTTCATCATCGTCATCACCGGGAAGATGCCGCGTGGCCTCTTCGACCTGATGCTCCTGGCCAACTCATACACGGCCCGCAGCGATGCCTACCTCTTCCTGCTGACGGAGACCTACCCGCCGTTCCAGGATGAGGAAACACGCTCGGCCGGTCTCGCCCCGGTCGCCTGAGCCCGTTCGCTAGACGGGCGTGACGGGGTTGTGCTTCGAGGGCCAGGCCCGGCTCTTCGAGGCGGCCTGCGCGAAGCGCCCGATCAGCTCCTCACGGAGTAGCTCGGGCTCGATGACCGCGTCGATGACCATTTCGGAGGCGAGATGGAGGATGTCGATATCGGTCCCGTACTCGACCCTCAACCGCTCGGTCTCCTCGGCCCTCTCCCCCTCGTCCTCAATCGCCTGGAGCTGGTTGTAGTAGACGGCGTTGATCGCCGCCTGCGGCCCCATCACTGCGATCGAGGCGCTCGGCAGGGCGATGCAGCAGTCCGGCTCGAAGGCCGGGCCCGCCATCGCGTAGAGCCCCGCGCCGTAGGCCTTGCGGATGACGACCGAGATCTTCGGGACTGTCGCCTCGCTGACAGCACTGATCATCTTGGCCCCGTGACGAATGATCCCCTGGCGCTCGACCTGCGTGCCGATCATGAAGCCCGGCACGTCGGCCAGGAACAGCAGCGGGACGTTGAACGCATTGCAGTTCCAGATGAACCGGGCGGCCTTGTCGGCCGAGTCGGAGAACAGCACCCCGCCCTTGTGCTTGGGCTGGTTGGCGACGATCCCCACGGCCCTCCCGTCGAGGCGGGCGAAGCCGACGACCAGCTCCTTCGCCCAGCGGGGATGAATCTCCATGAAGGATCCCTCGTCGATCAGCCCCTCGATCAGCCGCTTGATGTCGAACGGCTTGTTCTCGTCCGCCGGGATCAACTCCCGGATGCCGAGGCCCTCGGCATCCCTCGCAGGCGGCAGAGGATCGGCCTCGGGTGACTCCCCGCTCCAGCTCGTCGGCAGATAGGAGAGGTAGCGCCGGGCCACCTCCAGGCCCTCCTCGTCGCTCTTGACCAGCTGGTGCCCGCAGCCCGAGACACCCGTGTGCATGCGGGCGCCGCCCATCTCCTCCAGGCTCACCTTCTCACCGATCACCATCTCGGCCATCCGCGGCGAGCCGAGATACATCGATGCGTTCCCGTCGCGCATGATCACCAGGTCGCAGAAGGCCGGGATGTAGGCGCCGCCGGCCGCACTCGGGCCGAACAGCACGCAGACCTGCGGGACTGCTCCCGAGAGCTTCACCTGGTTGTGGAAGATGCGCCCCGCTCCCCGCCGGCCGGGGAACATCTGAACCTGCTCTGTGATCCGGGCGCCCGCCGAGTCGACCAGGTAGACCATCGGGATGCTCAGCGCCAGGGCCCGCTCCTGGATGCGAAGGATCTTCTCCACCGTCTTTGGCCCCCACGAGCCCGCCTTCACCGTCGGGTCGTTGGCCATCAGCGCGCAGGGACGGCCGTCGATCGCCCCCAGCCCCGTCACGACGCCGTCGGCCCCCAGGCCCTCCTCCTGCCAGTTGGCGAGCAGGGCTTCCTCGGAGAAGGAGCCCTCGTCGAGCAGCATCCCGACCCGCTCGCGGACGGGCAGCTTGCCCTGCTCGCGGGCCTTCTCGCGGTGGCGCTCGGGGCCACCCGCCAGCGCCCGCTCGGCTGCGGAGCCCAGTTCGCTCATCGCGGCAGCCCCGGTGGCCGTGGCGGCCTCGGGGGGCCGTACCGGTCAGAGCGGCGTCTGTGCCGCCCCTCACGCCTCGAGCGGCGCTCGAGATGACGTTCGACGGACTCCACATCGGGGTCGGGCCCGAACAGACGCCAGCCGTTGCGAACCACCGGGATCATCGTCGCGACGATCACCCAGATCGGCCAGAAGCTCCCCGACGCTCCGCTGGCCGCCCAGATGGCGACGCACATCAGCGAGACGCCCAGCGCCCCTCCCCCCTCCTGCAACAGCCGGCGTCTGAGCTTCGCATGGCGCTCGGCCAGTGCGCCCTCGACGCGGGCCACCGCCATCGGCAGGTCCGAGCGGACCTCCTCGAGCTCGGCACGGGTGACCGCCGCGTAGGCGCGGGCCAGGCGCTCCTCGAACTCCTCCGGGGTGAGGCGCCCCGCGAGCATGTGCTCGCGGAGTTCGCTCGGCGAGCAGCTCGCGGTCGGAATCTGCGACCCGTGTCCCTGGACTGTCCACGACCGCTCGGCCCCTCAGAAGGCCGGGTTCTCCTGTGGCGCCTCGCCGGCGTAGTCGTAGAAGCCCATCCCCGACTTCCTTCCGAACCAACCCGCAGCGAGCATCTTGCGAAGCATCGGCGGCCGGGCGAAGCGCCGCTCACGGAACTCATCGAACAGGACGTCGCAGATCGAGCCGAGCGTGTCCAGTCCCACGAAGTCCGCGAGCGTCAGCGGCCCCATCGGGTGACCGGCACCGGCCTTCATCGCCTCGTCGATCTCGCCGACCGAGCCGACGCCCTCTTCATATGCGCGCATCGCGTCGAGCATGTAGGGGACCAGCAGCCTGTTGACGATGAAGCCGGCCTTGTCCTTGGTGGGGATCGCCAGCTTGCCCTCGGAGCGGGCGAAGTCGAGTGCCGTGTCGAACGCCTCGTCGGTGCTTGTCACACAGCGGACCACCTCAACGAGCTTCATGACCTGAGCCGGATTGAAGTAGTGCAGGCCCACGAACCGGCCGGGGCGGCTGGTGGTCGCGGCCTGGTCGATGACCGACAGCGAGGAGGTGTTCGTCGCGAAGACGGCCTCCGGCTTGACGATCGAGTCGACCTCCTTCCACATCTCGAGCTTCAGCGCCAGGTTCTCGGTGATCGCCTCGATCACCAGGTCGCATCCCGCGAGGTCGGCGTAGTCGGTCGTTCCCCTGATGCGCCCGCGGACGGCGTCGGCGTCCTCCTGGCTGGACTTGCCCTTCTCGACCGCCCGGGCGAGTTGCTTCTCAATCTTGGAGATGCCCTTCTGGAGCGTCCCCTCGTCGACCTCCCGCAGGACCACCTCGTATCCGGCCTGTGCTGCCACCTGCGCGATGCCGTGGCCCATCAGACCTGCTCCCAGCACCCCCACCTGCTCGATCTTCTGCGCCATTGCTCTCCTCGGTTGGTCTCAATGCGGGCGAGCCCAGAGCCTATTACGCATCCACTCGCTGTAGCCTCAGCGCCAGGTATGAGCGCCTCACAAACGACCGTCAGGAGCAACCGATGAGCATCGTCTTGACCGAGGACCGGGGGCCGGTCCGCCATATCGTCCTGAACAGGCCCGAGAAGCGCAACGCCATGAACCAGGAGCTCCTGCTGGCGCTGGGCGAGGCGCTGCGCCAGGCGGCCGCGGCGGAATCCGTCCACTGCGTGGTCCTGCGGGGAGAAGGACCGGTCTTCTCCGCCGGCGTCGACCTGAACGAGCTGATGTCCTCGACCGCGACGCCGGGCATGCTGCGCCCCTTCCGAAACGTCTTCCTGGAGTGCGCCAACCTGTGCGAAGAGATGGCCAAGCCGGTCATCTGCCAGATCCACCGGACCTGCGTCGGAGGGGCACTGGAGGTCGCCCTGGGCTGCGATCTGAGGATCGCCTCGAGCGACGCCCAGCTCGGCTTGCCCGAGGTGAAGTTCGGCATCATCCCCGACGTCGGCGGCTCCACCCGGCTGCCGGCAGTCGTGGGACTCGGACGCGCCAAGGAGCTGATCATGACGGCCCGCACGATCGGCGCTGAGGAGGCCGAGCGGATCGGCCTGCTCAACCGCGTTGTCGAGCCCGAGGAGCTCGAGCGGGCGACCGGCGCCCTGGTCGAGGAACTGCTCGCCAACTCCCACGTCGCGGTGGGACGAGCCAAGCGGGTCGTCGATGCCTCGGCTCGTCCGACGATCGCCGCATCGCTCGAAATGGAGGTGGCCGTTCAGGAGTACTGTGTCGCCGCGGCCAAGGAGGCCGCCCGCGAGCTGGAGCAGGCCGTCGCCGGCTAGGAGCGGTGCCAGTCGACGGGTCCGGCGACGAGCGTGTGGCTGCCCAGGGGCCTTCCCAGGATCTCCTGGACGCGCCGTGCGCAGGAGAGCAGGGCCGACAGGTCGATGCCCGTCTCGATGCCCATCTCGGCGAGCATCGAGATCAGGTCCTCGGTCGCGATGTTCCCCGTGGCGCCCGCCGGGACGGGGCAGCCGCCGAGCTCTCCAAAGCTCGACTCGAAGCTGTCCACGCCCGACTCCAGGGCGCCCATTACGTTCGCCAGGCCCTGCCCGCGGGTGTTGTGGAAGTGAGCCGTAAGCTCGACCTCGCCGAGCTCCCGGCGGGCCCTCGCAAAGAACTCCCGTACCTGGAGCGGGTTGGCCATCCCCGTCGTGTCTCCGAAGCCGATCTCCTGGGCGCCGGCATCCCTGAGGCGGCGGGCGATGTCGAGGACCCGCTCGATCGGAACATCGCCCTCGTAGGGGCAGCCGAAGGAGGTCGAGATGACGCCCTCGCAGCCCAGGCCCGCCTCCCGGGCGCGACCAAGCACCGCTTCGACGCCCTGCAGGGACTCCGCGATCGAGCGGTTGACGTTCTTGCGGTTGTGGGTCTCGGAGGCCGACAGGAAGACGTTGACCTCGTCGAATGCCCGGCGTCCCCGGGAGCCTCTCTCGAGGATCGCCAGGGCGTTGTCCAGTCCCCGCTCGTTGGGGATCAGGACCGAGATGCTCACCTCCTCGGGAACGTCGATCGCAGCCAGGACCGCTGTTGCGTCGGCCAGCTGGGGGATCACGTCGGGGCGCACGAAGCTGGTCGCCTCGAGGCGGCGCAGGCCTGTCCGGGCCAGCGCGTCGATCAGCTCGACCTTGCGCTCGGTCGGGATCACCTCGGGCTCGTTCTGAAACCCGTCCCGCGGCCCGACCTCGCGGATCCGCACCGTACCCGGCAGCGTCCCGGAGGGAGCGGGGGACGCACTCTTGCCCTCGAGCCTCATCCCCTGAAGCCTATACTCGGCCGCCGTGGCTTCGAGCTCCTCCGACCCGGTCGCGATCATCGGCGCATCGGGCGCCCTCGGCTTCGGCCTGGCGTTGCGCTTTGCCCGCGCCGCCATCCCCGTCGTGATCGGCTCGCGTGACGCGGACCGTGCGCGTGAAACCGCCGACCGGGCCCGCGAGCTGATGCCCGAGGCGAACGTCACAGGCCATGACAACGCCGACGCCGCCAGGGCCGCAAAGGTCGTCATCCTGAGCGTTCCCTTCCGCAGCCAGTCGGAGACGCTCACGAACCTCAAGCAGGCCCTCGCGCCGGGGCAGCTCCTGATCGACGCGACGGTTCCGCTGGCCGCGACGGTCAGCGGCAAGGCAACGCGGATGCTCGGCGTCTGGCAGGGCTCCGCGGCCCAGCAGGCCGCCGAGATGGCACCCGAGGGCGTTCGTGTGGTCTCGGCCCTGCACACGGTCAGCGCGGCCTCCCTGACCGACCTCGAGCACCCGCTCGAGCAGGACGTCCTGGTCTGCGGGGATGCCCGCGCCGACAAGCACGAGGCGGCCCTGCTGATCGAGCAGATCGAGGGTCTCCGCTGCGTCGACTGCGGCAAGCTCGAGATGTCGCGTACGACCGAGTCGCTCACGGCGATGCTGATCTCGGTCAACTCCCGCTACAAGATCCACGCCGGGATCCGGCTCAGCGGGCTGCCCGACCGGCTGTGGGACTGAGCGCGTCCGAGCACGACATCGTCCTGCTGACCGGCGGGACCGGGGGCGCCAAGCTGGCCCGCGGAATCGCCGAGGAGTTCGGCCAGGAGCGGTTGACGGCGATCGTCAACACGGGCGACGACATCGAGATCTACGGAGCTCACGTGTCGCCCGACCCCGACCTCGTGTGCTTCTGGCTCGCCGGTCTGATCGACGAGCGGGGCTGGGGGCTGGAGGGCGACACGTTCGCGGTGATGGACGGTCTGCGCGACCTGGGCGCCGAAGTCTGGTTCAACCTGGGCGACCGCGACCTGGCCTGGTGTGTCGAGCGCGCCCGGATGCTCGCCGAGGGTCTCACCCCGCGCGCCGCGCTGGCTCGCCTGGGACAGGCGATCGGAGTGGCGGCACATGTCCTGCCGATGAGCTCGGAGCCCGTCAGGACGTGGGTCCGGACACCCGCCACGGGCTGGTGCGGATTTCAGGAGTTCATGATCCGCGCGCGCGCCGCCGGGCCCGTCGAGGGTCTCGAGTTCCGGGGAGCCGAGACGGCCGTACCGGGCGAGGGCGTGCTGGAGGCGATCTCCTCGGCGTCGGTGATCCTCATCGGCCCCTCCAATCCGCTCGCATCGATCGCGCCGATCCTGTCCGTCCCGGGAATCCGGGAGGCGCTGGCCGCAGTCCGCGCGCCGATCGTGGCCGTCAGCCCGATCGTCGGGGGTGCCGTGCTGAAGGGCCCAACGGAGGCATTCATGGCCTTTGCGGGCCTGCCCGCGACCGCGGTGGGCGTCCGCGAGTACTACGGCAACCTGCTTGACGGGCTGGTGGCCGATGAGCCGGTGGCGGGCCTGCCGGTGCTCGAGACGGACACGCGCATGGGCGGGAGGGAGCCGCGTGCCCGGCTCGCCCGCGAGAGCGTCGCCTTCGCCGCGCGGCTCTCCCCGCTTCCCAGCTAGGCTCATCGGGCCGTGCGCACCGCCGCGATCCTTCCAGTCAAGAGCTTCGCCCGAGCCAAGCAGCGCCTCGGTGCGACGGTCGCGGACCCGATGCGACAGGAGCTCGCCGCCGCGATGGTCTCGGACGTAATCGCAGCACTGGCCCGGACGAGCGCGATCGAGCGAACCGTTGTCGTGACCCGCGAGGCCGCGATCGCCGAGGCGGCTCTCGCAGCGGGCGCGCTGATCGTCGAGGACGCGGGCGAGGAGGGACAGTCCGCCGCCGCCCGGCTGGGCATCGAGCGGGCCGTGCGAGATGGCTTCGAGCGGGTGCTCTGCGTGCCGGGGGACTGTCCCGCGGCCGACCCGGACGAGCTGGGAGCACTGCTCGACGGCCAAACCCCGGGCGGGCCGGGTGTGGTGATCGTGCCCGACCGTCACGGGACGGGGACCAACGGGCTTCTGCTGTGTCCCCCCGGCGCCATCGAGCCGAGCTTCGGCCCGGACAGCTGCAGCCGCCATCTCGGCCTCGCCGACGCGGCCGGGATCGCCGTGCGCATCGAGCAGGTTCCCTCGCTGCTGCTGGACATCGACACGGGGGCAGACCTCGTTGTGCTGCACCGCCGCCTCGGGCACCAGGCCGGGCGGGCGGAATTCACCCGTGCTGTTCTGTCGAGCGGCGGCCTCGCCGATTCACTGGCCTCGAGCAGCCTCGCCTAGAGCACCTTGGCCGCGCTGCGCGCACAGGCCCTCTCGGGAATCCCCGAGATTCATCCCGGCGATGACCTGGCGCTGATCATCGCCCGGGCCGCCGGCCCGGGAGCTCTGCGGCCGGGAGTGGTTGTCGCGATCGCACACACGATCGTCTCAAAGGCCGAGGGCGCTCTGGTGAGTCTCGCCTCGGTCGAGCCGTCTGCGCGGGCGATCGAGCTCGCCGCCGAGCAGGGCAAGGACCCGAGGATCGTCCAGGTCGCCCTCGACGAGTCGGCCCAGATCCTCCGGGCCGAGCGTGGCGTGCTGATCAGCCGGACCCGCCACGGCTTCGTCTGCGCCAATGCGGGGGTGGACAGCTCAAACGCAGGCGCGGCCAATGAGGTCGTGATCCTGCCGGGCGACCCCGACGGCTCGGCCCGTGCGCTGAGGGCCCGGCTGGCCGAGCTGGCGGGCCTCACGGCGCCCGAGGCCCCGGCGGTCCTGATCACTGACAGCTTCGGCCGGGCCTGGCGCCACGGCCAGACCGACGTGGCGATCGGTGTGGCCGGCCTGGCGCCGCTGGACGACTGGCGGGGGCGCAGGGACGCCAACGGTCTGGAGCTGCAGGCGACATGGCTGGCGATCGCCGACGCGGCGGCCGGCGCGGCCGATCTCGCCCGGGCGAAGGACTCGGGTGAGCCGGTCGTCCTGATCGAGGGCCTCGAGCGCTTCATCACGCCGGCGGACGGCCCCGGCGCGCTGGCTCTGCTGCGACCTGCGGCCGAGGACCTGTTCGGCTAGCCCGCCTCGGGCATTCGCCCCGCCGAGCGCTCCCGCTCGAGCAGCTCGGACCAGAACCGGATGAACTGTCGCTCCTGGGCGATCCCCAGCTCGAGCGCCAGGCCCCACCCCTCCGGTCTCGTGGCGACGAGCTCGCGGCTTCCTTCCAGAGCAGCGAGGTGCTCCCGGTGGGCGTTTACCTCGTGCTCGGCCAAGGTCCCCGGATCGGCGCCGAAGAACAGCCTCAGGATCGCCGGGTCGCGCAACTGGTAGACGCCCGCCGGGAGTGTTCTGCGCCACCGGTCCAACTCGTTGCGCCCGGCCGGCGTGAGGCTGTAGATCCGCCGCCGCCTACCGGTCTGCTCGCGCTCCTCGCTGAGCATTCCCGCCTGCGTCAGGCGGGCGCACTCGGTGTAGAGCTGTGTGTGTGGGACGCTCCAGAAATTGGACGTCGAGAGCTGGGCGACCTGCTTGAGTTCGTAGGGTGTCGCCGGCTCCACACGCTCCAGGAGGCCCAGGACGATGTAGGAGGTTTCGCTCATCCGGGCGCTGGACACGGCCGAGAGCCTAGACTAGGTGCCTGAACCATTCGGATCGAATGATACGAAGGGAACGGCCGTGGCTACGAACGTCAATATGGGACCTCCACCGAAACCCGAGCTGGAGGGCTCCGCCCTCGGGTTCATGACGCTCGAGCAGGAGCTGGCGATCGAGCAGCTCCCACTCTCGGGGAGCCTGCCTCCGTGGCTCAGCGGCTCGCTGCTCCGCACGGGACCGGCACGGTTCGAGGTCGGCGAGAACTCGATGCGCCACTGGTTCGACGGCCTGGCGATGCTCCACCGCTTCACGATCTCGGCGGGCCGTGTGAGCTACGGCAACCGCTACCTGCGCAGCCGCGCCTACCGAGCTGCCGAGGCGGAGGGAAAGATCGTTTTCAGCGAGTTCGCAACGGACCCCTGCCGCTCGCTCTTCAGGCGGGTCCAGACGCTCTTCTCGGCGGGGCAGACGATCTCCGACAACGCCAACGTCAACATCGCCCGGCTGGGCGAGCGGTTCGTGGCGATGACCGAGACCCCGCTGCCGGTCGAGTTCGACGCGCAAACGCTCGAGTCGGCCGAAGCCCCGCCCTACGAGGCGCCGGGACAGCTGACGACGGCTCACCCCCACCTCGACCGTGAGGGCGGCGGGATGATCAACTACGCGGCCAAGCTGGGCCCGTCGAGCAGCTACCGCTTCTTCGCCGTCGAGCCCGACGGCACGAAGGCCCGGGTGATCGCCTCCCAGCCGGTCAAGGAGCCCGCCTACATGCACTCCTTCGGCCTGACCGAGCGCTGGATCGTGCTGACCGAGTTCCCGTTCCTGGTCAATCCGCTGGCGCTGGCTCTGTCGGGGCGGCCCTACATCGAGAACTTCCGCTGGAAGCCTCAGCGCGGGACCCGCCTGCAGCTGATCGACCGCCGTACGGGTGAGAGCGGCCCGAGGTTCACCACGGACGCCTGCTTCTCCTTCCACCACGTCAACGCCTTCGAGCGGGGAGACGAGGTGGTAGTAGACCTCTGCGCCTACCCCGATGCGGGGATCATCGAGGACCTCTACCTCGAGCGCCTGCGGGCCGGCAAGCCCATCACGCCCGCCGCCCTGACGCGCTTCCGGCTCGATATTCCAGGCGGCGGGGTGACCCAGGAAACCCTCTGCGACCGCGATCTCGAGCTTCCGCGGATCAATTACGGCAGCTGCAACGAGCGGCCCTACCGCTACGCATGGGGAACCGGCGCCGGCGCAGGCGGTTGGCTGGAGGAGATCGTCAAGGCGGACACGCACGAGGGCGGCACGATCTCCTGGTCGGAGGCGAACTGCTTCGCCGGCGAGCCGGTCTTCGTCGCCGAGCCGGGAGCGCTGCGCGAGGACGCGGGGGTCCTGCTGTCCGTCGTCCTGGACGCGACCAGGCAGCGCTCCTTCCTGCTGGCGCTGGACGCGACCCACATGAACGAGCTGGCACGGGCCGAGGTCCCCCACCACATTCCCTTCGGCTTCCACGGGCAGTTCGCCCGGGGCTGAACTCCGCGCGTCAGACGGCCGCCGCCGCGGCGAGCGACCAGTCGCTCTGAAGCTCCAGCGGGTAACGGCGGCGAATTCCATAGAGGGTCGTCCGCTCAGCGGCGGGGCGCCCGGCCGCGTGTGCCGCGGCCACCAGCTGATCGGGATCCAAGCGGGTGCCGTGGTAGCTCCCGGCGAGACGGCTGATCGACTCCTCCATCAGCGTGCCACCCAGGTCGTTGACGCCCCAGGAGAGGGCTTCGGTGGCGGCCTCGAGTCCCATCTTCACCCAGCTGGCCTGCAGGCTTCCGATCGTCCGGCCCAGTGCCAGGCGGAAGACGGCCGTGTGCTTGAGGTTCTCCTGCCGAGAGATCTCCTCCACCCCGTGGGTCCGGCCGAGAAGCGTCTGAAAGGGGATGAAGGAGAGCGGCACGAACTCGGTGATGCCGCCGGTGCGCTCCTGCAGCTCCCGCACGACCCGCATGTGCTCGGCGAGCTCCCAGGGCTCCTCGATGTGCCCGAACATGACGGTCGCGGTTGAGCGCAGGCCCGCCTTGTGGCTGGCCTGGATGATCTCGACCCATCTGGCCACCGGCAGCTTGTTGGGGGAGATCCGTTCGCGGACCCCGTCGTGGAGTACCTCGGCGGCTGTCCCGGGGGTCGATCCCAGGCCGGCATCCCGCAGGCGCAGGAAGACCTCTGAGGGAGGCATGCCGGAGATGTCGCACATGTGGGCGATCTCCATCGGGCTGTAGGCGTGGAGGTGCAGCTCGGCGCCGGCCTCGGCAGCCGTCCGCTTGGCGAGGCGGAGCCAGCCGAGGTAGTCCTCGAGCTCCCAGTCGGGGTGGATCCCCGACTGGATGCAGAGCTCCGTGGCGCCATAGTCCAGAGCTTCGTGGATGCGTCCGATGAACTCCTGCTCGTCGTGCTCGTATGCCTCGGGCGAGCGCTTGCCCTGCCCGAACCCGCAGAAGGCGCAGCCGACGGTGCAGACGTTGGAGATGTTGATGTTGCGGTTGACCACGAACGTCACGAGGTCTCCCGCGAGCTCGGACCGCAGCTCGTCGGCGGCCTGGCGCATGTCCTCGATCGCCTCGGGACGGGTCTCGGCGAACATCGCAGTCAGCTCCTGCGGTGTCAGCGCCTGTCCCTCCCTGGCGCGTGCGATCGCTCCCGGGACGAGGCTCGGAGCGATCGGGGTCGGCGGCTCGGTGCGGCCCGAGCCGCGCCGTGGGATGAAGCTCCAGTAGCTCGAGCGGATCGTGTCGAGGACACCCTGCGCGAGCCACTCCTCCTCGATGTAGCGCGGATAGACGCAGAGCCTCTCCGTCAGCGCGAAGCCCTCGGCCTGCAGCTCCTTGCGCACCTGATGGGGTGAGGGGAAGGGGTGCTCGGGTGAGATGTGATCGCCGTTGGCACTCAGGCCACCGAGGTCGGTCGCTCCGGCGGCGACGAGCTCGCTCCACCAGTCGGCCAGGTTGGGGGGGATCTGGATACCGATATCCGGCATCAGCCGGGCGGCCTCCGCGACGAGGCGCTTCATATCCTCGATCGTCACCGGTGTGGCCCAGGCGGGGAGCTCGAGCTCCGGGCGGGCGTCGGCCACACCTGTCCGCCAGTATTCGCGAGCCGCCTGCTCGGCGATCTCGGCGGGCTCCTGGCCGTAGTAGCGCTGGTGCGGGACGAAGTTCTGCAGGATCACCTCCTGGATGTGGCCGTGGCGCTCGTGCGCCTCGGCCAGCGCCGCGAGCGAGTCCATGCGCTCCTGCTCGGTCTCGCCGATCCCCACCAGGATGCCACTGGTGAACGGGATCCTCAGCTCCCCCGCGGCCGTGATCGTGGCGAGCCTCCTCGCCGGGTGCTTGGTCGGCGAGCCGGCGTGGACGGTCTCCATCAGGCGCTCGGAGATCGACTCCAGCATCAGTCCCTGCGAGGCCGTCACCTCGCGCAGGCGGGCCAGGTCCTCGCGTTCGAGGACGCCCAGGTTCGTGTGCGGCAGCAGCCCCCTCTCGAGCGCCCGCTCGCATGTCCAGACGACGTAGGCCGTGAAGTCCTCGTGGCCGTACTCGGTGAGGCGCCGGCTGACCTCGGGGTTGATCTCCGGGTGCTCCCCCGTGAGGATGAGCAGCTCCTTCACCTTGCGGCGGGACGCTCCGTCGAGCTGCTCGATGACCTCCTCAGGCGAGTACAGGTGGGCCTGATGGGTCGCGAAGGCGCAGTACTTGCAGTAGCAGCGACAGGTCCGCGACAGCGACAGCGTCAGGTTGCGCGAGAAGGTGACCCGGCGGCGCATGGGTGGAGTCTAGGACGCTCGGGGGGCGGGTAACGTCGAGCCGCGGCGATCACGGGTCGCGCGATCTCCTTCAACGAACCGGACGGGACGCTCACCCCGTATGCTCGGCGCCCGATGACCGACCCCGCCGAACGCCACGTCTATCTCGCCCGCCATGGTCAGACCGCCTACAACCACGAGGGGCGCTTTCAGGGGCAGCAGCAGATCCCGCTCGACGAGACGGGTCGGGCGCAGGCGCTCGAACTGGCCGAGCGGGCGGCGCCCTACGGATTCAGGGCGCTCTGGACGAGCCCTTTGCTGAGGGCTCGCGAAACGGCCGACGCCGTCGCCGCCCGCACCGGCCTCCAGCCGATCGAGGACGCTCGTCTGATGGAGACGGACGCCGGTGACTGGACCGACCTCCATTTCGCCGACGTCCGAGCCGGCGCCGAGGAGCTGTTCGACGCCTTCGCCTCGGCCGACCCGGGCTTCGCCTTCCCGGGAGGTGAGTCGTTCGCGGAGCAGGAGGTTCGCGTCGAGGCTGCCCTGAAGGAGGTCATGCAGGGCGAACTGCCCGCCCTGGTGGTCTGTCATGGCATGGTGATCCGGGCCGCCATGCACCATCGGATGGGAACGGCCGGCCTGGGCTTCACGCGCGTTGCGAATGCGGCCCTCGTCCCCCTCGATCCACGGGTCCCAGCCGAGGCGGACACGGGCGGCGGGTCACAGACCACGCCGAGCTGAGTCCGCGCACGCTCACGGGAGGATCCGGGCGAGGCCGTTGACGTCCTCGCCCGTCACGAGCAGGAACCGGTTCACCGCCCCCGCCCTGCGCGCTTCACGGTAGGGGCGGTACTCCTCGCTCTCGTAGAACGCATCTGCCGCCTCGCGGGAGTCCCACTCGATGACCATGAGGACCGGGGGCGGGGTCCCCTCTCCCTCGATCTGCTCGACCCTGATGCTCCGCGCCAGATAGCGCCCGCCGTTGCGTTCAACCATCGGAGTCACGTTCGTCACATAGTCCGCCACCCATGCGAGATCCGTGATCTCGAGCTCGGCAACCGCGTAGTGCTTCATCCCCGCCCCCTTACGGACGCCTCTGCGTCGTTGACACCCAGGAACCTGCGAAGTGAGCGCCGTGCCGCTGGAAGCCGCCGTCCCGCGTCGAGCTCGCGGATGGCGATCTCTGCCGTCATCGCCGCGAGCAGCTGCGAGGCGGCCCTCGCGTCGGGCCAGCCCATCGCCCTGAAGCCGGGCACCGCAGCCGCGGTGAAGCGATCGTGGCGCTCCGCCATCGAGGAGGTCAGGGCCCCCTCCGTGCGCGCCTCGAGGGCCAGCGCCTTGATCGCCGGGTATTCAAGGCAGACGTCGAGGTAGGCCTCCGCCCCCCGCCAGATCTGCTCGGCACCAGGCTTACCGTCACCCCTCGCCTCCGCCACGGCCTCCGCGACCCGTGCGTGGAAGCGCTCGTGAAGCGCATCCACGAACCCCTCCCGGTCGGCGAAGTGCACGTAGAAGGTCCCCTTCGCCACACCGGCTGCCGCGACGACCCGGTTCACGCTCAGGCCGGCCAGCCCCTCGCCGGCCGCCACATCGGCTCCCGCCTCGAGCAGCCGCTCACGCGTCCGATGGGGTGCCTCGGCTGAGGTCTGGACCATCCGCCGATCCTACCTGACCATCTGGTCGCTCTGTATGACCGACCGGTCAGTCGGGTGGCAGGCTCCGCGCATGACATCGTTTATCGACACCTCCACCGGACCGATCGCATACGACTCGAGCGGCGCCCGCAGCGCCTCGCCCCGCGAGACGATCGTCCTGCTTGGGAGCGGTGCCCACGACCGCCATGACTTCGACGAGCTGCGGACGCTGCTCCCGGAGCGGTTCCGGACGATCGGGCTGAAGCTCAGCGCAGAATCGTGCAGCCCGTGCTGCCGTGCGCCAGCAGGGTCGTCTCATCGGGCTCGAGGAACAGCCTGCCCTCGGCCGTGGCCGTGCGCCTGCCGGCATGCACGACGCGGCCTTCGGCCAGGACCCTGCCCTCTCCGGCCCGCATCGAGCGCAGGTAGCGGACCTGAAGATCCGTCGTCGCGTAGCCGACGCCTGCGCCGAGGGTCGTATGGACCGCACAGCCCATGCACGAGTCGAGGATCGTGGCGGCCACCCCACCGTGGACGGAGCCGATCGGGTTGTACATCCACTCGGCCGGCTCCAGGGCGAAGACGGCCCGCCCCTGTTCGACCTCGAGGACCGACATGCCCAGCAGGCGCGCGATCGGGGGCGGAGGGATCGCGCCGGTGATGATCCCCTGCATCACCTCCAGCCCCGAGAGCCCAGCGCCCAGCTCGACGGATGCCAGCGGGTCCTCCCACGCAAAGCTTCGAACGCGCTGCTGCCCGACGGCGCTCACGCCGGCACCTCATCGAGCCGGTGTGCCGCGGAACGCTGTCGCAGGGGCGGCCCGATTGCGGCGAGCGTGGCCGCCGCCGCGAGCCCCCCGAGAACGGCGATCAACCAGGCACCGTGGAAGTCCGCTGCACTCGTGGCGTTGGTGCCGAGCACGGGGACGAGGATCGCAACGCCGAGAGCCGCCCCGATCTGGCGGCCCATCGTCAGGATCGCAGCACCCGTGGCGAAGCGCTCGGGCGCCAGCGACGATGCGCCCGCTCCGGTCAGGGTGGGGATCACGAGCCCCACACCGGCGCCGCTGATGATCGCTCCGGGGAGGTACTCGGAGAAGTAGGCGGGACTGTCGCCCGTCCGGGTGATGTACCAAACCGATCCGGCGGCGAAGATGATCGCCCCGACCGTGCCCGGGATCCGGTACCCGAAGCGCGCCCCCAGCCTCGCCGAGGGGATGCTGAAGGCGGTCGCTGTCGCCGGCCCGGGGAACAGCATCAGACCGGCCCTCAGGACCGGCTCGTGCCAGACCCCCGTCAGGAACAGGACGCCGGCGAGCAGCATCGCGCCGAACCCGGCGAAGAACAGGACCGACCCGCCGACCGCCAGCCCGAATGAGCGGACCCGCAACATCGAGGGCTCGACGATCGGCGCCGGGTGTCGTTCCGATCTCCACCAGATCGCCGGGAGAAGGATCGCCGTCGCCGCGAGAAGGGCGAGCACGGCCGGGGATCCCCAACCCCATTCCTCACCCTTGACGATCGCAACCACCAGGGAACCGACGGCGATGATCAGCGCGAGGGCGCCCAGCAGGTCGGGCCGGATCGCGCCCGTCTCGCGGCGCTCGCGGAGGGTGCGGATTCCCAGCAGGAGCCCCGCCAGGCCAACGGGGATGTTCACGAGGAACACCAGGCGCCAGTCCGCCTGTACCAGCAACCCGCCGAGCGGCGGGCCACTCGCCGCGGCGATCCCTCCCGTTGCGGCCCAGACGCCGATCGCGAGATGGCGCTCATGGAGCTCGAACTCCGGCAGCATCAGGCCAAGAGACGTTGGCAGCATCAGCGCGCCGCCGGCGGCCTGGAGGATCCGCGCGCCGATCAGGAAGCCGACCGACGGAGCCAGTGCACATGCGGCGCTGGCGGCCACGAAGACGGCGAGGCCCAGCAGGAAGGCCCGCTTGCGCCCGAAGGCGTCCGCCCAGCGCCCTGCCGGAACGAGCAGGGCGGCGAAGACGATCGCGTAGCCGCTGAGGATCCATGACAGCGAGGCGAAGGAGGCGCCGCCGAAGTTCTTTGCGATCGACGGGAAGGCGATGTTGACGATGAACAGATCGAGGCTCGACATGAAGACCCCGACGCAGACGATCAGCGATACGCGCCATTTGCGTTGCATCATGAAACGCACCATAGCACCAGAGAGTTGCATCACGCAACCCATCGGTTATGATTGTGCCTGTGCTCCGAAACGACTACTCCAATCAGACCTGCAGCATCGCCGGCGCCCTCGAGGTCGTGGGTGAGCGCTGGTCGCTGCTGATCGTCCGCGACGTGATGCTTGGACTCCGGCGCTTCGACGAGCTGCAGGCCCACCTGGGGATCGCGCGAAACGTGCTGCAGACGCGACTGACGCGCCTGCAGGAGCAGGGCGTCATCGAGAAGCGGCTCTACCAGGAGCACCCGCCCCGCTACGAATACCGCCTCACCGAGAAGGGCCTGGACCTGTGGCCCACGATCGTTTCGCTCATGCACTGGGGCGACCGCTACGCGGCTCCGGAGGCCGGGCCGCCGGTCCTGATCGAACACCGCGGCTGCGGCGGGCCCGTCGATGATCACCGGATCTGCAAGGCGTGTGGGGCGCGCGTCGAGGTTCGCGATGCAGTCGGGCGACCCGGGCCGGGCGCCACGCCCGACCATCCCCTGGCGCTGCGCGAGGCGCGGCTCGTCGCGCCCGCGGCCAAAGGCCACCCGGCACGCGACTGAGGGGCGCTCCCAGGAACTACAGCTAGCGGCTCAGCGAGAACGTGTGGACGGTGCTGACCGGTTGGCCGCCCGCCTGGGTGAAGACACCCTTGATCGTGAGCGCAAGGTGTGTGGCGTGCTTCAGCACCCGCTTGCCCTTCGCGGTCAGGCGCAGCGTCACTGTCGCCGGCCCGTAGGCGGTGAAGCTGTGGGCGCCCCTCGCCAACAGGATCGGCTTCGGCGTCGACGAAAGATGGGCCCCGACCGGCACCAGATATCCACCGATCGAGAGCGTCCCGGCAGACGGGGCCGTGAACTTGAAGTTGTAGCCGTGCTTGAGAATCGCGCCGAGCTTCGCGGCCCTCCCCCGGAACACCAGCTGCGCCAGGAGCACCGCACGCATCAGAGGCACCGAGAGGAGTCCGCTCGCGGCCGCGGAGCGCCCGACCGTGAGCGATTGACCGTCCCGGCCCGGGACCGTCTGGGCCTGCGCGGGGATCGCACCCCACGCCGTCACACTGAGGAGCAGTGTCGCGCACAGGGTCGCGCCCCACTTCCCGTACCCCCGCTTGGCGCCCTCGGTCTCCATCGCTCGAATGTAACAGCGGCCAGAGCCGCACGCGACGGTTGGTCAAGCTCCCGTCAGGGTCGTGACCAGCGCCGCCGCTTCCCGGGCGATGCGCGAGCGCGGGGCGAGGAGGTCGAAGCCGGCATCCTGGGCCCGCTTGCGAACGTCGGTCTCGACATGGGAGTAGAAGGCGAGGGTGTGGATCGAGCCGAGCAGTTCCTCGGCCCGCAGGGATTCGAGAATCGTGGCTCCGTCGAGGCGATCGTCGGTGAGATCGGCGATCAGGACGTCCTCCCCGCTCGCCGATCTCCGTGCCAGGCGCCGGCGCAGCGAACCCTCATCGCCGATCAGCTCGGCCTCGTGACCGACGGCCGTCAGCGAGGACAGGAGCCTGGAGCCGAACATCAGGTCGGCGCTCAGGATGAGGACCGTGGACACGGCTACTGCGCCCGCAGGCGGCGGAACTCCTCACGTGCCGATTGGGGCCGGCCCCACATCTGGGTCACCTCGACCCGCCCGGCGCGCGTCTCGCGCAGCGCAAGCTCGCCCCGGACCCCCGCTTCGTCGAGCAGACGCAGGGCTCCATGGACGGTCTCGGCCGAGGCGGCATGCCCAAAGCGGTGGGCGACGAGCAGTCGCCAGTGCCAGTCGTTGCGGGAGTAGGGACGGGCCCCGCATGTCGCCAGGTAGAGGGACGCTTCCACGTAGCGCGACTCGTCGGCGATCCGCATGTCCACCTCGAGGTCGGTCCAATCCTCCGGCAGCGAATCGACGATCCGCTGGAAGTTGTCTGCGAGGCCCATTGCCGGGAAGCCTAGCGCGGCTATTCTCGGATCAATGGCGGCCGCTCCGACAGAGACACCCCGGGCCGAGCACCTGGCCCTTCGCGAGGGCTGCGGGGTTATCGACCGCTCTGAGCGGGGACGCCTCGCCCTGACGGGAACCGGCGCCGTCGAGTTCCTCAACGGCCAGGTCACCAATGAGCTCGCCGACCTTCAGCCCGGTGAAGGCCGCTATGCCGCATTCCTGACCCACAAGGGCAAGATGCTGGGCGATCTGCGGATCCTCGCCCTGGCCGATCAGGCAGGTGGCCTGGAACTGCTGCTGGACACCGAGCGCTCAGCCCTTCAGGCCCTGTTCGACATGATCCGCCGTTTCAAGGTCGGATACGACGTCGAGTTGCACAAGCGGACCCTCGAGACGGGTCTCGTCTCGCTGATCGGCCCGGAGGCCGCCTCGCTCGCCGGCGCCGAGGGCCTCCCCGCCGCGGAGCACTCCAACTCGCGCGTGAGCCTCGACGCAATCGACCTTCTCGCCGTCCGGACCGATGTGGGCGTGGACCTGATCTGCGCCGCGGGCGACACCCCGAGGCTGCTCGATGCGCTGCGCGGGCGTGGGGCCCTCGCGGTCGGGGTGCCCGCCGTGGAATGCCTTCGAATCGAGCTGGGTCGCCCGCGCTACGGGATCGACCTCGACGATTCGGTGATCCCCCAGGAGGGGGGACTCAACGAGCGAGCCATCAGCTTTACCAAGGGCTGTTACGTGGGGCAGGAGACCGTCGCCCGGCTCTTCTACAAGGGCAAGCCCAACCGCCATCTCCGCGGGCTGAAGCTGTCCCGTGGAGCCGCCCAGGGCGACGAGCTGCGCCTGGGCGAGCGTGTCGTGGGACACCTCACCAGCTTCGCCGACTCGCCTGCCCTCGGCCCGATCGGACTGGCCCTGGTGCGGCGCGAGGCCGAGGTCGGGGCGAGCGTCGAGGTCGGTCATGACGGCGCGCAGGGCCGGGTGGTCGAGCTGCCCTTCCCCGCCGTTGTGTGACCGACAACACACTGCAACCATTGCGTCGAAAATATAGTTGCATCAATGCAAGCATCTCCCGCCGTCCCCGAGACGGACCGTGAAGCACTGACAGGTGACATGTATGCGCTGGCCGCCTACCTGCTGCGGTCGGCCAATGTCGGAACCTTCAACACGATCGCCGAGCTGGACCTCTCCTTCACCCAGATCAAGGCGCTCTGCGCGCTTGAGACGGATGGCCAGGAACGCTCCGTCAAGGCCCTGGCGGATTCGCTGGGCGTCTCACTGCCGGCCATGAGCCGGGCCGTCGATGGCCTGTTCGAGCGAGGCTTCGTCGGTCGCGAGGAGGACAAGTCCGACAGGCGCATGAAGCGGGTCTGCCTGACCCGGTCCGGACGCCGGGTTCCGCTGGCCCTCAACGAAGGCCGCCTCTCTGCGCTTCAGGAGCTGATCAGCTCGCTGACCCAGCCCGAGGCGGACGCCCTGGGGAGCGCCCTTGGATTGATCCTCGAGCGCCGCGATGAGATCGCCGCCTACCGCCCCGCCGCCACGAAAGGACACAGCCGATGACCGAACGGATCCGATCGATGCAGATGAACGCGGACAACAGGCGCTGGTGGGCCCTCGGAGCGATGTGCTTCGCGCTCTTCATGATCATGCTCGACAACACCGTCGTCAACGTGGCGCTGCCGTCGATCCAGCGCAGCCTCCACGCCTCGACCGCCTCGCTGGAGTGGACCGTCAACGCCTACACGCTCTCCTTCGCCGTTCTGCTGGTCACCGGCGGACGGTTGGGTGACCTCTTCGGCCGCCGCAAAATCTTCCTCGCCGGTGTCGTCATCTTCGCCGGCTCCAGTGCCGCGATCGGCTTCTCGCCCAACGACACCTGGCTCGTCGCCTGGCGTGCTGTCCAGGGTGCCGGCGCCGCCCTGATGATGCCGGCGACCCTGTCGATCATCACCAACGCCTTTCCGGCCGAGGAGCGCGGCAAGGCGATCGGAACCTGGGCAGGAGTGTCGGCCCTCGCCCTGGCGATCGGACCGGTGCTGGGTGGATTCCTCGTCGAGAGCGTCAGCTGGCAGTCGATCTTCTTCCTCAACCTCCCCGTCGCCGTCGCAGCGGTGCTCGTGACGCTGTTCGCCGTCCAGGAGTCACGCGACGAAACGGTCGCCCGAACGGTGGATGTGCCGGGCGTCCTCTCGCTGACGATCGGCCTCGGCGCACTGGTCCTGGCACTGGTCGAGGGCAACGCCTGGCACTGGGGCTCGACCCGGGAGATCTCGCTCTTCGTCGTGGCGGCCATCGGCCTGACGAGCTTCGTCGTGATCGAGACACACCGGCGCGTTCCGATGGTCGACTTCACCTTCTTCCGCTCGCGGACCTTCCTGGGAGCCAACATCGTCGCCTTCATCGTCAGCTTTGCGATGCTCGCGATGTTCTTCTTCCTGGCTCTCTACATGCAGGACATCCGCGGCTACAGCCCCCTCCAGGCAGGCGTGCGCTTCCTCCCGTCAACCCTGATGATCGTGATCATCGCGCCGATCGCCGGGCGCCTTGCCGACAGGGTCGGGCCGCGGCCCCTGATGACCTTCGGCCTGCTCTGTGTCTCGGGCTCGCTGTTCTGGCAGTCAAATCTGACCGTCTCGAGCTCCTACTCGACACTGCTCCCCGGGTTCGTCCTGATGGGCATCGGCATGGCCTTCGTGATGTCCCCCATGAGCACCGCCGCGATGAATTCCGTCGAGCCGACCAAGGCCGGCGTGGCCTCGGGGATCCTCTCGATGAGCAGGATGGTCGGAGGGACCTTCGGGGTGGCCGTACTGGGAGCTCTCGTCGCGACGCTGGGTCGCAGCAGGCTCGACGAACTGCTCCCCTCGGTGCCCTCCTCTGCCCGCGCCCGGATCGCCGACGGGCTCGGCTCCGGCGCGTCCGCCCACGGCGGGGTGCCCGCCCAGATCGTCAGCGCCGCCCATGAGTCCTTCGTCTACGCCCTGCAGAACGGCCTGCGCCTCGGCTCGGCGGTCGCTTTCGTCGGAGCGCTGACCGCCTGGACGCTGATCGGCCGGGACCGCCCTGCGGAGACGACCGTGCAGCCGGCCACGCTCGAGGCGGCCCTGGAGCCCGCGGCAGAAGAGTCGCGGCTTCCAGAGACCGCTCACGTCTAGGCGGGAGCCGGCGGGTCGGTCAGCGAACGATCGTGAAATGCAGGGTGCTCGACGGGGCCCCGCCCACGGGCCTGGCCCTCACCGCGTAGGAGCCGGGCCGGAGATGCCTGCGGCTGGAGATCACGCCGTCGAAGCGGACCCTGTTCGCGCCCGCGTGGGCCTTGACGGTGAGAACGCCGGCGACGACGGTCCGCGAGCAGTGCCTGCGCCGGCTGTTGTGCCTGCTCCGCGCCACGCATTTCCCGCGGACGCGCCTGCCGGGAGCAGCTCTCGTGAACGTCAGCGTTACGGTGGCGGCCCGGTCGAGCTTGAAGGAGAACGTCGTGCCCACGGGAGGACGTTTCGCACGCCGATGATGGACCGAGCTCAGACGGGCGGCCACCCTGCCGGAGCGCCACCTCTTCGCGCTCTGGCGTAGGGCGGAGATGACGGCGCCGGCCGGGGGCGGGCAGGGGGGCACCGCGTAGGCGTACTCGGCCGCGCCGATGTCCACGACCGGCGCAGGTGCGCTGCCGCAGCCGATCGGGCCGAGGATCCGTGCCGAGCCGAAGACGTCCGTTGCGAGTCCGCCCGGGACGAGCGCGTTCGATCCCGCCTCGAGTGTGGGACTCGCTGCGGTCTCGTGCACATCTCCGCTTCCCGGGGCGGCGAGCTTGGGGTCGGCGCAGATGTTGCCGGCGCCCGCAAAGGGAGCGGCCGCGGAGCAGACGTCGCTGAATGTCGCCGTCACGCCGGCCAGGGCACTGAAGCCGCCCAGCTCGGGGCCCGCGTCGCCCGCGACGATCGTGTTGGCCAGGCTCAGCACATCCCGCGGCCCCCCGCTGATCCCCGCCACCGGCCCGGCGCCGCCGGAGACAAGGTTGCCCGAGACCGTGGAGTCCGTCAGCTGGAGCGTCGTGTAGGCGAGGGCGCAGACGAAGCCGACATAGATACCCGCGCCGTTGGCGCTCGGCCCGCTCAACAGCGTGTTGTGAGCAACGACCGCATCGCTCAGCGTCGAGACGACGTTGGGCGCCGGAGTCGAGGATTCGCTCGCGTCGCCGCACTCCGTCACCGAGAGGCCCGCGCCCCAGCCCCAGACATGTTCGGCTTTCCCGTTTTTTGCTTCGCTCGGCGACTGCAGCGTGTTGTTCGTGAAGCGATCTCCCGTGCTCTGCAGGATCACATGCGTCGTGGACTCGCCCGCTCCCATTGCCGAGACGGGGGCCGCTTTGAAGCTCACGCTGTTGGAGTCGAACACGTTGGCCCTCTGCACCGAGCTGCTCGGTTCGCTCGCGTCCTCGAAGAGCGATAGACCTCCGCCGAGATACCCGCGCGAGTCTTCGCTGACGCCCGCGGCGTCGGCGACGCTGTTGTGGCTGAAGGTGTTGCCCGTGAGATAGAAGCCGACGGGACCGGCCTCCACTTCGAGCACCGCCCCGCCGCCTCCGTCCTGGGCGGTGTTGCCGCTGAATTCGGAGCCCGAGAGCGTCACGGGGCCCGCGAGAGAATTGGCGTAGAGCGCTCCCCCCGACCCGTGCGGGCCCGTGGCGCTGTTGTCTGTGAACGTGTCTCCGCTCAGCTTCACTTCTCCGCCGTAGATCACCAGCGCACCCCCCGTGCCGCCGGCGCTGTTGGCGCTGAAGGTCGTTTCGGTGACCGTGACGAGCGCGGGGTTCGTGTTGATCCGCGCACCGCCGCCTTCGCCGTTGGGGGCGTGATCGTTGACGAATCTGTCGCGGATGAGCGTCACCGTCGCGGGGCTGCCGACGACGTTGAGGCTCACCGCACCGCCGCTGTTTGCGCCCGAGTTCGTGGCGTTCTCGAAGATCAGGCCTTCGATCACGGGGAGGCGGCGAGGCCTTCGAGCTGCACGGTGCTCCCTCCGTCGAAGCCCGCCCCCGGTGTGCCCGCCAGCGTCACAGGGACCGACGGCAGTTTGTAGGGGAAGCCGCTTTTGCAGAGTTCGCCGAGCGTGATCCGGTCGCCGGCTTTGGCCCCGTCCAGGGCACCCTGAAGGCCTTTACAGCCGACGGTCGTTTCGGCCGCGCCCGCCGGCGATGCCGCCAGCGCCATCGCCAGCACCACTCCAAGCAGCAACCCGGGTTTTCCGGCCATCGATCGCAAGCTACAGCACCAGGCGGGCGGTGATCGTCCAAATGTCCGTCCCGGCGCGGCCCGGCGTCAACGGCCGCCCCGGCCGACGTGGTCCAGCCCATTCCAGGCAAGCCGGGTAGGATGGCGGGCGCAACCTGTTCCCTAACACGCGAGGTTCATAGGCCCGTGGCAATCGATCTTCAGCAAGTGTCCGCCGTCGACGTCGAGCCCGGCGAGCTGCCCCGGACGATGGCCGCATGGGTCATCCGCGAGGAGCGTTACGGCGACCCCAAGGACGCCTTCCAGCTCGAGGAGATCGAGGTGCCGGAGCCCGGCGCCTTCGAGGTGATCGTCCGCGTGATGGCCGCCGGCGTCAACTACAACAACGTCTGGGCTGCCCTCGGCAAGCCCGTCTCGGTCATGAAGTACGGGGACCACCCCGAGTTCGGTCATCACATCGGCGGCTCGGACGCCTCGGGGATCGTCTGGAAGGTCGGCGCCGGCGTGACCCGCTGGAAGCCCGGCGACGAGGTCGTCGTGCACTGCAACCAGGCCTCCTACGAGGATCCCGAGGTGCACGGCCTGGACCCGATGGCCGCCCCCTCGCAGAAGATCTGGGGCTACGAGACGACCTGGGGCTCCTTCGCCCAGTTCACCAAGGTACAGGCGCAGCAGCTGCTGCCGAAGCCCCGGGCCCTGACCTGGGAGGAGGCGGCCTCCTATGGGCTCGTCTACTTCACCGCCTACCGGATGCTGATCACCCGCTGCAAACTTCAGGCCGGCCAGAAGGTCCTGATCTGGGGCGCCGCAGGGGGCCTGGGCGTCTTCGCCACGCAGATCTGCGCGGCGGCCGGAGCGCACTCCGTCGGTGTCGTCTCCTCAGCCGAGAAGGGCGAGCTGGTCAAGCGCCTCGGCGCCGTCGACTACATCGACCGCAACGAGTTCGCGGGGATGATGCGCAAGGGCGGCGAGACCGCCGAGGAGGAGAAGGCCCGTTTCAAGGAGTCCCTCGGCTTCGCCAAGCGCGTCAAAGAGCTGCTCGGCGACGCTCCCGACATCGTCTTCGAGCACGTCGGCAAAGCGACCTTCCCGACCTCCGTCTTCACGGTCAAGCCGTTCGGCAAAGTCGTCATCTGTGCCGGCACGACGGGCCTGGACCTCGACTTCAACGTCGCCTACCTGTGGATGCGCCAGAAGGAGATCCTGGGGTCGCACTTCGCCAACGCATACGAGTGCACCAAGGCCAACGAGCTGATCGAGAGCGGGCAGATCCGTCCCGTCCTGTGGCGGACCCTCGGCTTCGAGGGCGTCGCCGAAGCGCACCAGCTGATGCTCGAAAACAAGCACCTGGGCAAGATCTCGATCCTCGTCGGCGCGGACGCCGAGGGCCAGGGCAAGACGGCCGAGGGCCCCGGGGCGATCCACGCGGAGGTCGGTGCCTGATGGCCGGCTCGGTGATGATCCCCTGGTACGCCACCGGCTTCCGCGGCGACGCCTTCGAGGAGGCCCTCAACGAGGCTGCCGCCGTCGCGCTTCGCTACGGAGCCACCTCCTACGCCGTCTACCGCTCGCGGGACGACAAATACCGCTTCCAGCAGTTCGTCGCCTTCGAGGACAAAATGGACTGGGAGCGCTACTGGGAAGGCGACGAGATGATCCATTTCCGCGCCAGCCACTCGAGCTGGTACCAGGTGCCGGTCCTCTACGGCTGGTGGGATAAGACCGCGCAGGGGGGCCTTACGCAGGCGCCGGCCAACGGCGTCAACGGCCACACCAACGGAGTCCCGACGGGCGACGTCCACTAGCGGGCGCGTGCATCTGCTCGGGCCCGGGCCAGGTGCTCAGCCCTGCTCGAGGGGGGCCATCGTCAGTCCGGAGGCCTTCAGCTGCTCCCAGTAGTGCTCGGCGAGCTCCTGGTGGCCGGCGTAGACGATCGCCCGCCCGGAGGAGTGGATCACGTTCGCTATCTCCATCCCCCGATCGAGCGAGATCCCCGGAATGAAGCGGGCCAGCGTACGGGCCACGTGGTCGAAGGTGTTGTGATCGTCATTGCGGACGATCACCCGCCAAGCCCCGCCGTGGCCGGTTCCCGGCCCGTCGATTCGCGGCGCCTCGAGCGTCTGATCCATTGCCGTGAGGATAAAGCGCGCGGCGCGACCGTACAATTACGAACATGAGCGGCGAGCACTCACCACGTCTGCCCGAGCGCGACCGTCCGTGGATGATGCGGACATATGCAGGGCACTCGACGGCCAAGGCCTCGAACGAGCTCTACCGGCGCAACCTCGAAAAGGGCCAGACGGGACTCTCCGTGGCGTTCGACCTGCCTACGCAGACGGGCTACGACCCGGACGACGAGCTGGCCCGGGGTGAGGTCGGCAAGGTAGGGGTCCCCGTCGCGCACCGCGGCGACATGGCGGCCCTGATGGAGGGGATCCCGCTCGGCGAGATGAACACCTCGATGACGATCAACGCCACCGCCGCCTGGCTGCTGGCCCTCTACATCGTCGCCGCCGAGGAGCAGGGTGTCAGCCAGGAGCAGCTCCAGGGCACGACGCAGAACGACATCATCAAGGAGTTCCTGGCCCGCGGGACCTACGCCTTCCCCCCTGCCCCCTCGATGCGGCTGATCGCGGACATGATCGCCTACACCGTCGAGCACGTTCCGAAGTGGAACCCCATCAACATCTGCTCCTACCACCTGCAGGAGGCCGGCGCGACGCCGGTCCAGGAGATCGCCTATGCGATGAGCAACGCCATCGCCGTACTCGACGCGGCCCGCGAGCGCGTCCAAAGCCAGGACATCATGGAGCAGGTCTTCGGGCGGATCTCCTTCTTCGTGAACGCAGGCGTCCGGTTCATCGAGGAGCACGCGAAGCTGCGAGCCATGTCGATCCTCTGGGAGGAGCTCGGACGCGAGCGCTACGGGGTCAGCGACCCGCGCCTGCTGCGCTTCCGCTACGGCGTCCAGGTGAACTCGCTGGGGCTGACCGAGGCCCAGCCGGAGAACAACGTACAGCGCATCGTCCTGGAGGCTCTGGCCGTCACCCTGGGCCGAAACGCGCGTGCTCGGGCGATCCAGCTGCCGGCCTGGAACGAGGCCCTCGGCCTGCCTCGGCCCTGGGATCAGCAGTGGTCGCTGAGGATTCAGCAGGTCCTCGCCTACGAAACCGACATCCTCGAGTACCCGGACATCTTCGAGGGCTCGCGGGTCATGGAGGGCCTTGTCGAAGAGCTGCTGGACGGCGCCCGCGCCGAGATGTCGATCGTGGCAGAGCATGGCGGGGCGGTTGAGGCGGTCTCTTACATGAAGGGGGCCCTGGTCGACTCCCATCGTGAGCGGATACGCCGGATCGAGACGGGCGAGCAGATCGTCGTCGGACAGAACCGCTACGCCGAGTCGGAGGTCTCCCCCCTCACGGCGGATGCGGAGGGGGGCATCCTCGTCGTCGACCCGGCCCTCGAGGCGGAGCAGATCGAGTCGGTCCGGCGCTGGCGCTCGGATCGCGACCAGGCCGCTGTCGATGACGCCCTGGCCCGCCTTGCCGCGGCCGCCGCGGAGCCCGAGGGCGCCGAGAACCTGATGGAGCCGACGATCGCCGCCGCACGGGCGGGAGCGACGACCGGCGAGTGGTCACGGACGTTGCGTGAGGTGTTCGGCAGCTACCGGGCGCCGACGGGTGTCGGCGAGGCCGCGGCCGCCTCAGGCGGCGAGGAGCTGGACGAGCTCCGCGCAGATGTGGCGCGCCTGCAGGAGAAGCTCGGGCGCCGCCCGAAGATCCTGGTCGGCAAGCCCGGCCTCGACGGTCATTCCAACGGCGCCGAGCAGATCGCCGTGCGGGCACGGGACGCCGGGATGGACGTCGTCTATGAGGGCATCCGCCTGACGCCGGCGCAGATCGCCGCCTCGGCACTTCAGGAGGGCGTTCACGTCGTCGGGCTCTCGATCCTCTCGGGCTCCCACCGCGAGCTGATCCCTGCTGTCGTGAGCGCCCTGCGCGAGGCGGGCGTCGAGGCGCCGGTGGTCGTCGGGGGGATCATCCCCGAGCAGGATGTCGAGGCTCTGCGCCGGGCCGGTGTTGCGGCGGTCTACACGCCCAAGGACTTCGACATCACCCAGATCATGCGCGACATCGTCGGGTTGCTGGACGGGCAGCGCACGCCGGTAGCCGTCGGCGGCTCGGCCGCCAACGGCGTCGCGTGAGCGACGCCGGATCCGCCCTCGGGGCGCGCCTGCGCGAGCGGGATCTGAGCGCGGCGCCCGGAGCGCTGAACCTGCTCGAGAGCTCGTCTCCCGCGGACCTCGAGCAGGCCGCAGCGCTTCTGCGCGAGGTCTCCCCCGCGACCCTCGGGGGCGAGGCGCCGGCGCACCTGATCGGGGTGACCGGGCCGCCGGGGGCAGGGAAGTCGACGCTCCTCTCCGCCCTGCTCGGCGCCTGGCGGGAGCGCGGCATGACGGTCGCGATGCTCGCCGTCGACCCGAGCTCTCGGCGTTCGGGAGGCTCCCTCCTCGGCGACCGGGCGCGGATCGACTTCGACCCCGCCGACCGGGGCGTGCTGATCCGCTCGACGGCGGCCGGTGAGCGTCTGGGAGGCATTGCCCGTCCGACCCGGGCCGCCGCCCAGGCGCTGGCGGCCGCCTTCGACGTGGTGGTGATCGAGACCGTCGGCGTCGGGCAGGCAGAGACCGAGGTGGCCGACGTGGTGGACACGGTCGTCGTCGTCGTGCAGCCCGGGAGCGGAGACGTTCTGCAATTCCTGAAGTCCGGGATCATGGAGACTCCCGATGTGCTCGTTGTGACCAAGTCGGACCTGGGCCAGGTTGCAACACGCAGCCGCCGTGACCTGACGGCCGCCATGCGCTCGCTCGGCAACCGCTCAACCCGGGTGCTGGCGGTCTCCTCGCTGGCTCCGCCGAGCGGGATCGATGAGCTGATCGAGGCGATCGGGGAGCACCGTCGCCAGATCGACCTCCCCTCCCGGCGGCTGCGGGCCCGCCGGGCGGGAGCCCTCAGCGACTTCGCCCTCGAGCACGGCGAGCGGGGCCTCAGGGCACTGGGCGGACGGGCCGCCGCGGAACGGCTGCTGGGCGAACAGGACCCCGGTCTCGAGGCACCGGCGCTCGTGGACCTGCTGAGCAAGGCGATGATCGGCGAGTCCCGATGAGGGTGGATCTCCTGATCATGTTCGGTAGCTTCGTGCTCGCCAGCGCCCTCGCGGGGGCGCTTGGCGCCGCCAACCTCGGGACCGCCCTGTCATTCGGCCAGATCGCCTTTGCGGCCAGCACCGTCTACGTGCTGCTCAAGCGCTGAGCCGGGGAACGCCCGCCGATGCGCACGGCGGGTGTGATGAAACGGGAAGCTGTGGCGTAGTAGAGATATGAGCGCAACCGGACAGCCCCCTCGATGCTCGCCCTGAGCGGCCACCCAGGCGACGGGGCCTCGACGGGCGATTCCTTCGAGGAGCTCTACCGCGAGAGCGTCGCGGACGTCCACGGCTATGCGATCTCGCTGCTCGGCGACAGAGCCAGTGCCGAAGATGTCACGGCGCTCGCCTTCGAGCGGCTCTACCGGGCCCGCTCACGCCTCGACCCCAGGCGGGGCACGCCCCGGGCCCTGCTGTTCACGATCGTTCGCAACGCGGCGCTGGACGAGCTTCGCCGCCGCGCCCGCCAGCCCCGGCTGGTCGCGGAGCCCGACGCGACGGCCGGCCAACAGGACATCGACGAGGAGCTCACCCGGATCGAGCGGCGCGAGACGGTCAGGGCGGCACTCTCTGCTCTGAGCCTCCGTGAGCGGGAGGTCGTCCTCCTGAAGTTTCACGGCCAGCTCACGAACGCCGAGCTGGGCCGGGTCCTGTCGATCAGCGAGTCCAACGCCGCCACCCGCCTGCACCGCGCCCTGCGAAGCCTGCGCAGGCACTGCGCCGATCCGAGCCGAGAGGAGGTCGCATGAAGGTCGTCCCCTTCCCGAGCGGCGGTCGGGACGACGCCCCCGACGCAGCGGTGATCGCAGAGCTCGAGGCCGCGCTCGCCGGAGCCGACGGCCCCGGCGCGGCAGACTGGCGCGAGCTGCGCGATGACATCCGTCTGCTCGCCTCGCCGATCGATCCGCTCTTCGAGGAGACGCTGCACGAGCGCCTCACAGCCTCCTCCCCCGAGGGCGAGCCACTCGCCCCCGCGCGGGCTTTCTCGGCGGGGCCGCGCCTCATGCGCCGCTGGTGGAACGGCCACGCAGTCGGCCCGCGGCTGCTCGCCGGCGGTGGCGCCGGCGCGCTGGCGGCCCTCCTGATTGCCGTTCTGATCGTCGCCGGGCCGCTGCGGGCCGGGCACGGACCCGCCGCGGAAGAGGTCCGCCCGCCGTTCGCCGAAAGCCAATCCGCCACGACAGGCGCGGAAGGCTCTCCCCTGACGCCGACACCACGGGGCAGTGCGGGATCCTCGGCCGTGACGGCTGCGCCCCTCCCGGCCGTCGCCGCTCCGGCGATCAGCTCGGGCGCCGCCCAGGGCCGCGTCCAGCAGCTCGCCGCCTCGCTGACCCTCGGCGCTGGCGCCGGAGAAGTCCAGAAGGTGGCCGACGGGATCAGTCGCGTGGTGATCGCCGAAGGCGGCTACGTCGCCAACTCGCAGGTCCAGGTCGAAAAGCTGGGCTCCGGCAACGCCACCCTCAACCTCAGCGTTCCCAGCGCCCGGCTCACACGGACGCTGCTCTCCCTGGAGCGCCTCGGCGCCGTGCGCGCCGAGACCCGCTCCCAGCAGGACATCACCGACTCCTACGGGGCGGCCAAACGAGCGCTGGCGGACGCGGTCGCCGAACGGGCGGCGCTGCTGAGGGCGCTGGGGGCCGCCACCACCCAGGGCGAGATCGAAAGCCTCCACCGGCGCCTTGCCCTGTCCGGTCGCGCGATCGCCCGGGCTCGAAACACCTTCGGGGCCATCTCGCGCCAGGCGGGGGATGCGAACGTCGAAGTCACCGTTGAGAGCGATCGGCACGCAGGCGGCGGAGGGCTGACCCTCCGGAGCGGCCTGCATGACGCCGGGCGGGTCTCCGAAGTGGCTCTGATCGTCCTCTTGATCGCCCTGGCCGCCCTGGTGCCGCTGCTGCTCGCGGGGCTCGCCATCGCGATGGCGGCCCGCATGCTGCGGCGGGGCGCACGGGAACGCGCGTTGCGCGGCGGCTGAGCCGCTGCCGCCCGGGGCCGCCGTGCAGTCGCGCGGGCGAGGACATAGGCTGCCGGGCATGGCAACAGGTTGCTTCGTCTCCACCGGGCGCTCCCTCGACGAGGCCGTCGAGCGGGTCAAGCTGGCCGAGTCCCTGGGCTACGAGTCCGTCTACATCACCCACGTGGCCGGGCGCGAGTCGCTGACCGTCCTGACGGTCTATGCGCAGGCCACAAGCACGATCAGGGTCGGCACGGGGGTCGTCCCCATCTACACCCGGACCCCCGCCACGATGGCCCAGACGGCAGCGACCATCGACGAACTCTCGGGCGGGCGCCTGACACTGGGCCTGGGGGTCTCGCACCGCCCCGTCGTAGAGGGGTGGCACGGCCAGACGATCGACCATCCCGTCGCGGAGATGCGCGAGTACGCCACGATCGTCAGGGCGATCCTGCGTGGCGAGGATCCCCCCGCGGGCGAGAAGTGGCGGACCGGCTTTCACCTGCTGGGGATCGAGACAAGGCCGCAGCTGCCGATCTACATCGCCGCCCTCTCCCCGGCCATGCTGAGGCTCGCCGGCGAGATCGCCGACGGCGTGATCCTGTGGCTCTGCAACCCGGGCTACATCGCCGATGTCGTGGTCCCCGAGGTCACCGCAGGACGCGAACGTGCCGGGCTGAGCCTGGACGGCTTCGACATCGTCGCCGCGGTTCCCGGCGCGATGACCGACGACCCCTCGGCGGCCTTCACGGCGATGCGCAGGGACCTGATCCCCTACTTCGGGCTGCCCTTCTACCGCGCGATGATCGAGCGAACGGGCTTCGCCGAGGACATCGCCTCCTATGACGCGGCCGCCGGAGACCTCGAAAGGATGCAGGCCGCCATCTCGGACGGCTTCCTCGAACAGCTGACGGCCGTCGGCGACGAGCATGGGGTCAGGGCGGCATCGAGCGTTACCGCTCCGCGGGAGCGAGCTCGCCCTGCCTGGGGCCGATTCCGAGGACGGACTTCGAGGCGACCCTTCGCGCCGCAGCCGTGTAACGGAACTGCCGTCCGGCGGACTGAAGGGATGAGCAGATGATCGTCCTCCTTGCCTTCGCGGTACTGGCCGGTGCCGGCACCGCCCTGTCGCCCTGCGTCCTCCCGGTGCTGCCCGCACTGCTCTCGGCCGGGAGCGTCGGCGGGAAAAGGCGCCCGCTGGGGATCGTCCTGGGCCTTTCGGTGACCTTCACCGTGACGATCGTCGGACTGGCCAGCGTGGTCGACGGCGTCGGCCTGGGCGTCGATCCGCTGCGGGATGTGGCGATCGCGGTGCTCTTGATCTTCGGGCTGGTGCTGTTGATCCCGTCGCTGGGCGACCGCCTCGAGGCTCCGCTCTCGCGCCTCGCGCGCTTCGGCCCGAAGAACACCGGCGACGGCTTCTTCTCGGGCCTGCTCGTCGGCGGCGCCCTCGGCTTCGTCTACACGCCCTGTGCCAGCCCGATCCTGGCTGCGGTGATCTCGGTCAGCGCCGCCTCCGGCAGGACGGTTCTGCTCGCTCTGGCCTACTCGGCCGGCTCGGCGGCCGTTCTCCTGCTCCTGACGCTGGGCGGGCGCAAACTGTTCGACCGGATCCGCCGGGCCGGACGAGGCCCCGCGCTACAGCGCGCAATGGGCATCGTGATGATCGTCACGGCCCTGGCAATCGCGGTCAACCTCGACGTCAACTTCGATCAGTTCGTCGCGGAAGAGATCCCCAACGTGAACGTCACGGCGGCCCTCGAGTGCTCGGAAACGGTCACCTCCCGCCTGCACGAGATCACCGGCCGTCACGCCCGCTTCGCCCCGGCAAACGGGTCGGCCGCCTGCGGCAGTTCCGCAAGCGGCGTCACCGTCGCCTCCGCCGGGGCGTCGCAGTCGACGTTGCTTGCCGCCGCGCAGGGCCTGCGCAACCTGGGCCCCGCACCTGAATTCACCGAAACCCAGGACTGGTTCAACACCCCAGGCAACAGGCCCCTCACACTGACCGGCCTGCGGGGACGCGTCGTGCTGGTCGACTTCTGGACCTACACCTGCATCAACTGCATCCGCACCCTCCCCTACCTCAGGGCGTGGGACGCCGCCTACCGCAAGGACGGCTTGACGATCGTGGGGATCGAGGCACCCGAGTTCCCCTTCGAGCGTGACGCCGGCAACGTCTCCAACGCGATCCAGCAGTTCGGCCTTCGCTACCCCGTCGTGCAGGACAACAAGATGGCCACCTGGAACGCCTGGGGCAACCAGTACTGGCCCGCCGACTATCTGATCGACGCCCGTGGCAACGTCCGCTACGCCGCCTTCGGTGAGGGTGACTACGACAAGACCGAAACGGCGATCAGGGCGCTGCTCGCCGAAGCCGGGCACCAACTCGGCGGCCGGGGGCACGCCAGGGGAGTGGTCGTGCCCTCCCACCAGGCGACCCCCGAGACCTATCTCGGCACCGAGCGGGCCGAAGGGTGGATGCACCCCCCGCAGCCCGGCACCCACAACTACGGCGGCCCCTACACGGGCGAACTCGCACTCAACGAGTTCGCCTTCGGCGGCACCTGGAACATCTCCGGCCAGCCGGCGGTGGCGGTCGCAAACGCGGCGATCGATGTCGAGTTCCAGGCAAGGAACGTCTACCTCGTCCTGAGCTCGCCCCACGAAAGCCCTCGCCCCGTTCAAGTGCTGCTCGACGGCCATCCGATCTCGAGCGCCGATGCCGGGGCGGATGTCCACGACGGCGTCGTGACGGTGCGCCGCCAGCGCCTCTACTCGCTCGTCTCCCTGCCCTCCGACCGCCGCGGTCACCTTTCGCTGCGCCTGGTCCCCGGGGTGACGGGCTACGCGTTCACGTTCGGCTGAGCCGGCCGTCCGGGCGAATCTCACATTCTCGTCCAACATCGCCCCGGTGGGCCGTTGTGGAAGGTAGCCTGTCGAGAGCTCAGCCTCGACAGCCCCCTATCGGAGGAGTCACCAAATGAAGGCCCGCAGACATCTGATCACGGTCGCCGCCATCGCGGCCGCCGGCCTCGTCACCATCGCTCCCACCAGCGGCGCCAAGACGCCCCTCGCCCACGCGAGCGCCTGCGTCCCGGCCACCAACATCGAGGCGATCATCGATGACTCGGGCTCGATGGCCGTAACGGACCCGGGCACCCTGAGGGTCAAGGGCCTCAAGCTGCTGATCAACACACTGAGCGCCGGCACGACGCTCGGCGCGGTTGAGTTCGGCGGCAACTTCTCGAGCGGGGAAAGCGAAGAAGGCTACTCCGGCTACAAACCGCCGCCGGCCTCCGACACCGTATTCGCACCCGAGGCCGTCGGCCCCAACGCGGCAGCGATGGCTAGCGCCCTCGAAGCCAAGATCATGGCCGACAACGGCGGGACCGATTACAACGCGGCCTTCGCACAGTCGGATGCCGACAACCCCGGCGCCCAGGCCCGGATCTTCCTGACCGACGGCGGCCATGACATCGGCACCTACAACAACGGCCACCTGACGCACAAGGTCCCGACCTACGTGATCGGCTTCAGCTCCGGCATCTCCTCATCGGAAGACGAGGCCCGCCTGAAAGCCATCGCCGCGGAAACCGGCGGCAACTACTACCAGCTGACGGACTCCAGCCAGCTGCAGTCCGTGATGAACAGCATCGGGGCGGCGATCACCTGCCAGACGCCGCCGCAGAGCTTCACCGACAAGCTCAAAGCGGGCGCCTCGAAGACCCACGCCGTGAGCATCGGCGGCAACACGAGGTCCCTGCAGATCGCCCTCACCTGGGCCAGCCCGCTGAACAGCTTCACGATCTCGCACTTCAGGATCACCAGGCACGGCAGGACCCTGGCGGTGGCGGCCCGCAGGCCGCGGCACCTCAAAGTCACCACGACGACAAGCCAGACCTTCACGATCCTGAAAGTCAGCGGTCTGGTGAAGGGCAGGCTGTCCTTCAAGGTCAGGGCTCGCACGATCGGCTCGGGTGAACCGGTCGTGGTCCTCACCACCCAGGTGGGCAGGCGCTCGACCAAATAGCAGGCGGCTGCTCAGGGCGCCCGTCGGACGGGGCGCCCTGAGCACGCCGGGAGCGGGCTGGGAGCGGCGCCGCCTACAATGCTCTGCATGGAGGGCTCGATGGCCGAGACGAGCGCGCGCAGCTGGCTGCGCTGCTACCGCTGCTGGTCCCAGGATCTGGAGGTCCAGGTCCACTACGAGGGGATCCACAAGATCGACCCCGACACGGGCGAGCGCGCCGAAGTCGTAGACGAGCTCCAGGAGGCCGTCGTTCAGTGTCTCGACTGCATGCATGACCAGCCCCATCTCGGCTTCAGCAACGGCCGCGTCGAGCCGATCGAGGACCGCTGGGAAAGGATGATCGCCGGTACCCCCTGGGTGGCCTCCTGCACCGTCACGGTGGAGTCCGAGGACGTCGAGAGCTGCTCGGGGCCCGAGGCCGGGGATGCGCTCTCCTACGCGGCCTTCGGCGACCATGGCGTCCGCGAGTTCTTCACCCACGTCCGCTTTCACAAGCATGAAGACGACGCCCGCATCATCGTTCACCTGCTCGTCGAGCTCTACGCGCGCTCGCTCGAGGAGGCCACCGAGGTACTCGAGTCCTCGGCGCGGGGCCTGCTGACGATCACCTCGCTGGCCGAGGAGTCCCGTCCTCCGGCCGCCGCCGGCGAGTCACACCCCCACGACTAGAGGCCCGCCGGCACGGCGCGAGGCGGCGTCCTCGGTCTAGCGCGGCTTGAGCCGCAGAACCGGGACGTGGCGGATCCCCGCCGTTCTTTCTTCGTAGATCCCATAGCCGCGGTAGACCTGCTTGGCGAGCGCGTAGAGGCGCTCGCGCTCATCCCCCTCGGTCTCGGTGGCGGTGTAGCTTCCGCCGCCCCCCATCGACTCCAGGCGGACGTCGGGGTTGGCCTTGACGTTGTGGTACCAGGCCGGGTATTTGGGCCGACCGAAGCTCGAGGCCATCAGGATGACGTCCTCCCCGTCCGTGAAGTAGACCAGTGGAACGGTCCGCTCGATCCCGCTGCGCGCGCCGCGGGCGGTCAGCAGCACGACCGGGAAGAGCCCCGCCACCGAGCTGATCCGCCCTCCGGTGAGGCGCACCAGCGGCCCGTCGATCCTGGCGGCGACCTGCGAGTAGAACCAGGTGCCGGGCTTGGTCAGCGCGACTTTCGTCGCGAGCTCGGCCAGCCGCTTCTGCGGCTTCAGCGGGTCGACCCGGGGTATGCCCGTCGCGGGCATGATCCGGCCGCTCCTCAGGCGAGGCGCTCTTCGAGGGCCTTCAGCTGAGCCATCAGCTCGTCCGGAAGGTTCTCGAACTGGGCGAAGTGCTGGTGGAACTGTGGCAGCTGCCTGCGCCACTCCTCGACGTCGGCCCGCAGCAGCTCTGCCATCGCGGCTTCGGATACGTCCAGACCGCGCGTGTCGATCCCTTCCGGTCCGACCGGCGGGATGACGCCGATCGGGGTCTCGGCGCCTGCGCCATGCCCGGCGCAGCGAGCGAAGACCCAGGACAGGACACGGGAGTTCTCGCCGTAGCCGGGCCACAGGAACTTGCCGTCCTCGTCCTTGCGGAACCAGTTGACGTAGAAGATCTTCGGCAGCTTGGCGCCGGGGGTCTTACCGATCTCGAGCCAGTGGGCGAAGTAGTCGGCCATGTTGTAGCCGCAGAAGGGGAGCATCGCGAACGGGTCGAAGCGCAGCTCGCCGACGGTTCCGGCAGCCGCGGCGGTCTTTTCGGAGCCCATCGTCGAGCCGAGGAAGACGCCGTGCTCCCAGCTCAGCGCCTCGGTCACGAGCGGCACGGTCGTCGAGCGGCGCCCACCGAACAGGATCGCGTCGATCGGCACGCCGACCGGGTCCTCCCACTCGGCCGCGATCGCCGGGTCCTGCGAGGCGGGTGTCGTAAAGCGTGCGTTCGGGTGGGCCGACGGCGTGCCGCTCTCCGGAGTCCAGTCGTTGCCATGCCAGTCGGTCAGGTGCTCAGGCTTGGTCGCCGACAGGCCCTCCCACCAGATGTCGCCGTCGTCCGTTTTGGCGCAGTTGGTGAAGATCGTGTTCCGCTCGATCGTCCGAATGGCATTCGCATTCGTGTCCTCTCCCGTTCCGGGAGCGACGCCAAAGAAGCCGGCCTCGGGGTTGATCGCGTAGAGGCGCCCGTCGCGGCCGAACTTCATCCACGCGATGTCATCGCCGACCGTCTCGACCGTCCAGCCCTCGAGCGTCGGGATCAGCATCGCCAGGTTCGTCTTTCCGCAGGCACTCGGGAAGGCGCCCGTGACGTACTTGGTTTCGCCCTCGGGCGAGGTCAGCTTGAGGATCAGCATGTGCTCGGCCATCCAGCCCTCGTCACGGGCCATCACCGAGGCGATCCGCAGGGCGAAGCACTTCTTCCCCAGCAGCGCGTTTCCGCCGTAGCCGGAGCCGTAGGACCAGATCTCGCGGGACTCGGGGAAGTGGACGATGTACTTGTTGTCCGCATTGCAGGGCCAGGTGACGTCCTGCGCGCCCTCCGCGAGGGGCATGCCGACGGAGTGCAGGCAGGGGACGAACTCGCCGTCCCCGAGCGTATCGAGCGCACCCTGACCCATCCTGGTCATGATCCGCATGCTCACGGCGACGTAGGTCGAGTCCGTCAGCTGGACGCCGATGTGGCTCTTGTCCGAGCCGAGCGGGCCCATCGAGAAGGGCACCACGTACATCGTCCGTCCGCGCATCGAGCCGCTGAAGAGCTCTGTGAGGCTCTCGCGCATCTCCGCCGGATCGCGCCAGTTGTTGGTCGGGCCGGCTTCGGCCTCTGTGGGCGAGCAGATGAAGGTCCGGTCCTCGACGCGTGCAACGTCGCCCGGGTCGGAGAGGGCGAGATAGGAGTTCGGGCGCTTGGCATCGGAGAGCCGCTCGAACGTGCCCGTGTCGACGAGCCGCTGACAGAGCTCGTCATACTCCTCGGCGCTCCCGTCGCACCAGTGGATCGCATCCGGTTCGGTCATCTCCGCGATCTCCTGCACCCAGGCAAGAAGACGCTCGTTCTTTGTGGGTGCGGGAACGGTGGTGTTCATGTGATCCGGACGACTCCTCGATTCGCGGGCAGGGGCGGCGCGCTGTGCGGCCTTTGTTCACCGCGCAAATGGGCCTCGGCAAACAGAAAACGCCCTCTTGGGGGCGGTCCGGGGAAGCGTATCGCACGAGGATCTGCCTGGCCAGCGGGCGCCCCACGGGCTGGTTTCGGGCTTCTACGGATGTCGCCGGCCCGGCACGGTTCCCCAGGGCCGGGAACACCCGTGCCGGCGGCGCATCCGCGGCCTGTGGTGCCCGTCAGCCGGTCTCGCCGTGCTCACGGCGGGGCACCAGCACCAGCCGCTTGAACTCGGCGACAAGCACGCCGTCCTGGTTCAGGACCCGCGTGTGGACCTTGACGGTCCCCCGGTCGGGCTTTGTGCGGGACTCCTTCTTCTCGAGGACCTCCGACTCGCAGAACAGCGTGTCCCCGTGGAAGACGGGAGCAGGGTGCTTGAGCTCTTCCGTCGCCAGGTTCGCAATCGCCTTGCCGCTCACGTCGCTGACCGACATCCCCAGTGCCAGCGAGTAGACCAGCGGCCCCACGACGACATTGCGGCCCTGCTGCGATTTGGCGGCATAGACGTCGTTGAGGTGCAGCGGGTGGTGGTTCATCGTGATCAGGCAGAAGAGGTGGTCGTCGGACTCGGTGACGGTCTTCGCGGGCCAGTGCTTGTAGACGGCACCGACCTCGAACTCCTCGAGGTAACGGCCGTAGGGGTGCGCCCCGCTGGCCTCGCGGGCGGCCTGATCGGTCTCAACGGTCTGCGTCTCGCTCATGGGTCTCCTTGGCTGTTTGCCGGGCAGACTCTAGAGATTCCGATCAGCCCTCGGCCCTCACGGCGTGTAGCGTTCAGGCCCCAGACGACCCCAGGAGACCGACTTGCGCAACCCCCGAGACTTCTTCAAGCCCCTCGCGATCGACGCCCCCGAGCCGGTCCGCGAGATCCCCTTCAAGCCCTCCCGGATGATCCACTTCCTGGACTTCTCCAACGAGAAGATGGTCTCCAAGGTGCCTGACATCGCGCCGACGGTGGACATCCTGCTGGGGAACCTCGAGGACGCCGTCCCAGTTGACCGCAAGCTCGCCGCCCGGGCAGGCCTGATCAAGGTCGGCCGCGAGATGGAGCTCGGTGACACCGCCCTCTGGACACGGGTCAACGAGCTCGCTTCCCCCTGGGTTCTGGACGACCTGACCGAACTCGTCACCGAGATCGGCAGCAAGCTCGATGTCGTGATGATCCCCAAGGTCGAGGGCCCCTGGGACATCCACTACGTCGATCGGCTGCTCGCCCAGCTCGAGGCGAAGGCCGGCCTCGAGCGCCCGATTCTGATCCACGCCATCCTCGAGACCGCCCAGGGCGTCGCCAATCTCGAGGAGATCGCCTGCGCCTCGCCGCGCATCCAGGGCATGAGCTTCGGCCCGGCCGACCTGGCCGCCTCACGGCGCATGAAGACGACCCGGGTCGGCGGCGGGCATCCGGGCTACCGGACGATCGCGGACCCCGACCCCGAGAACCCCGGGGCGCCCCGCCCCAGCTACCAGCAGGACCCCTGGCACTACTCGATCGCCCGCATGGTCGACGCCTGTACGTCGGTCGGAGCGCTGCCCTTCTACGGGCCCTATGGGGATATCCGCGACGAGGAGGGCTGCGAGACCCAGTTCCGGGCCTCCTTCCTGCTCGGCTGCGTCGGCGCATGGTCGCTGCACCCGGCTCAGATCGCGATCGCCAAGAAGGTCTACTCACCCGACCCGGACGAGGTCGCCTTCGCCAAAAAGGTGATCGAGGCGATCCCCGACGGGCGCGGCGTCCACATGATCGACGGCAAGATGCAGGACGACGCGACCTGGAAGCAGTGCAAGGTGATGGTCAACCTCGCCGAAATGCTCGCCAGGAAGGACCCTGAGCTGCGCGAGGCGTACGGCTTCGCCGCCGACCTATAGGCTTCCGCGCCGCATGAGATTCTTCGAGTTCGAGGCCCGCGAGATCGTCAAGCGTGCCGGGATCCCCGTCACCGACTACGGCTTCACCACCGACCCCGCCGAGGCGCGGGCGATCGCCGAGCGGATCGGCGGGCCCACGGTGATCAAGTCCCAGGTCCTGACGGGTGGCCGGATGAAGGCGGGCGGGGTGAAGTTCGCAGACACCCCCGAGGAGGCCGAAGCCCATGCCCGTGACATCCTGGCGCTCGAGATCAGCGGCCACATGCCCCGCGGGGTCCTCGTGGACCCGAAGGCCGAGGTCGAGCAGGAGTACTACGCCGGCGTCGTCTGGGACGGCACGGCCAAGAAGCCGTTGATGCTGTTCAGCGACATGGGCGGGATCGACATCGAGCAGGTCGCCGAGGAGCACCCCGGCCACGTCGGCCGCGGGCACTTCTCGACACTCGAGCCCTTCTCCGACTTCCAGGCCAAGCAGGTCATCGCCGCGGCCGGCGTCACCGGCAAGGCCCTGCAGCGCGCCACCCCCGTGCTCGCCCGCCTGGCACAGCTTTTCCTCGACAACGACATGACGCTCGCCGAGATCAACCCGCTGGCGGAGCTGAAGGACGGCTCGTTCGTCGCGCTGGACGCGCACATGGAGATGGAGAACGAGGGCATGCCACGCCAGAAGGGACTGATCGAGGCGCTGGGCATCGGTGCGGACGAGGGCACCCGCGAGGGCCACACGCCGACGCCCTTCGAGGAGGCCGTCAAGGCGATCGACGCGGCCGATCATCGAGGCGTCATCCAGGGCAAGGACACCGGTTTCAACGGCAACATCGGTCTCGTGATCGGAGCCGGCGGCGGCTCACTGACGCTTACCGATGCCGTGCGCCAGCAGGGCGGCAGGCCCGCCAACTACTCCGAGATCGGCGGCAACCCGTCCGTCGCCAAGGCCTGTGGCCTGGCCAAGCAGGTCCTGGAGAAAGACGGTGTCGAGAAGATCGCCGTGATGATGTCGATCGTCTCCAACACTCGCGTGGACATCGTCGCGCGCGGCGTGATCAAGGCCTGCCTGGAGCTCGGCAGGGATCCCGGGGAGACGATCGCGATCTTCCGCATCCCGGGCGCCTGGGAGGAGGAGGGCTTCAAGATCCTCGACGCCTACGGGATCGAGTACTGCGACCGCTCGGTGTCGTTGTGGGAGGCCGCAGGTCGGGCGGTCGCAAGAATTGAATCCCACCCACCGGCGGCGGCCTAGCCATGTCCATCCTGATCGACCGGGACACGACCTTCATCATCCAGGGCATCACGGGGCGCGAGGCCGTCAACCTCACGCGCGAGTGCCTCGACTACGGCTCGAAGATCGTGGGTGGTGTGACGCCCGGCCGCAAGGGCCGCGAGGTCCATGGCGTCCCCGTCTTCGACACCGTCGAGCAGGTCGTCCGGCACAATGGCGGCGCCGTGCCGGACGGCTCGGTCGTCACCGTCCCACCGGCGGGCACACGCGACGCCGTCTTCGAGGCGCTGCACGCCGGTATCAAGACGATCGTCATCGTCACGGAGCGGATCCCGCGCCGCGATGTCGCGATGATGGTCGAGCTCGCCGACGCCAAGGGAGCACGGATCATCGGCCCCAACTGCCTGGGGGTGATCGTGCCGGGCGTGGCAAAGATGGGGGGCATCGGCGGCCCGGCGCGCAACGCCGCCGTCGCCTACCAGCCGGGCGCGGTCGGCGTGATGAGCCGATCCGGGGGGATGACCACCGAGATCTCCTCGACGTTGACGGCCGCGGGGCTCGGGGTATCGACGGCGGTCTCGATCGGCGGCGACGCGATCATCGGCTCCACCTACGCCGAGCTGATGCCCTATTTCGAGGCCGACGAGCAGACTCAGGCGATCGTGATCTACACCGAGCCCGGCGGCCGCATGGAGGCTCAGCTGGCGGAGTGGGTCAAGGAGCACGACTCGCGCCTGCCGATCATCGCCTTCATGGCCGGCAAGTTCATGGACGACGAGGAGATGCAGGGAATGTCCTTCGGGCACGCGGGCACGATCGTCGAGGGCAAGGAGGACAGCGCGACCGAGAAGATCGCGCGGCTGGAGGCGGCCGGAATCCCCGTCGTGCAGCGGATCGACGAGATTCCCGATCTGGTCAAGTCGAAGATCGCGGAGCGCAGCGGAGCATGAGGAAGGACGCCCTCTTCATCGCGGTCGAGGTCGACGATCAGACCGCTGCCGACGCCGAGCTGGCCCGCCGTCTCACGGAGGCCTGCCCTGTCGACATCTTCGCCCAGAACGCCTCGGGAACGCTCGAGCTCAAGCAGGGCAATCTCGACGAGTGCGTCCTCTGCCGCCTCTGTCTGGACGCGACGCCCGAGGGTGCCGTGAAGATCATCAAGCTCTACGACGACGGTGCCGTCCTCTAGATGATCCGGCGGCCCTCATGGGCCGCGCCCGACTCGACTATGCTTGCTGCCGGGAGCCTTTGAGGATGAACGAAAACTTCTCACTCGTCGTCATGTGCATCTTCCTGCTCGCCTCGCTGGCCTTCCTGGCCGAGCAGCTCACGTCATACCACTAGGCAGGCGCGCTACGTGTCGTGTTTGCGCGCTTTGCGCAGGTGTTCGCGTTCCTGCTGGCGCTCGACGACGTTGACGATCAGCTTGACGATCTGGTCTGGTCCCGAGGCCTTGGCCTGGCCGTAGGTGAAGGCCTCGATCCAGTCGGGGACCTTTCCGTCCTGCGCCATGATGTTGAAGAACTCGCGCCTCATTTCCACGTGCACGCGGGCGTCTTCGGCGGGCGCGCGCGTCACCTTGACATCGGGCATCTCCAGGCGGAACTGCTGGACGTCCCCCCGCCCCCTGAGCTCGACGCCGACGACGAGCTTGATCGGCTCGAGGGCCGGGACTTCCTTTACGAAGTTCCGCGTCGCGAGTTCGATCAGAGCCTTGGCGTCATCGGCCATAGAGCTCAGATCTTATGACGCTGCAGGAGCTTGCGGCCGATCACCATGCGCTGGATCTCCGAGGTGCCCTCGCCGATCAGCAGCAGCGGCGCGTCGCGATAGATCCGCTCGATCTCGTACTCCTTGGAGTAGCCGTAACCGCCGTGGATGCGCAGACACTCCTCGGCACAGAACCGGCCGGCCTCGGAGGCGAAGAGCTTCGCCATCCCGGCCTCGAGGTCCGAGCGCTCCCCGGCGTCCTTCATCCGGGCGGCTCGGCGGACCAGCAGGCGCGCCGCGTCGACCTGGGTGGCCATGTCGGCGAGCTTGAACTGGATCGCCTGGTGCTCGGAGATCGGCTTGCCGAAGGTCCTGCGCTCCTGTGAGTATTTGAGCGCCAGCTCGAGGGCCCGCTGGGCGAGTCCGACACCGCGCGCAGCGACGTTGACGCGGCCCAGGTCGAGCGCGTCCATCATCTGGACGAAGCCCTTGTTGAGACCCTCCTGCTCGCCGCCGAGGATGTTCTCGGCCGGGCAGCGGTAGCCGTCGAAGACGAGCTCGGTCGACTCGACGCCCTTGTAGCCCATCTTTTTGAGCTTCGGGGGGACGTCGAAGCCGGCGTAGGGGCCCGTGTTCTTTTCGACGCCCGGCTCCTTCTCGCAGATGAAGCAGGTCATCCCCTTGTAGCGGGGGTCGGCCTCGGGGTCGGTCTTGACGAGCGTGAACACCAGCGTCGAGAGCAGGCCGTTGGTGACCCACATCTTCTGACCGTTGATCTCGTAGTCGCCGTCGGGTGTCTTCTTGGCGGCGGTTTTGATGGCCTGGACGTCGGAGCCGAGCTCGGGCTCGGAGAGCGAGAAGGCCGCCCGGATCTCGCCCGTGGCGAGCCGCGGCAGGTACTTCTGCTTCTGCTCCTCGGTGCCGAAGTTCATCAGCAGGTAGGAGCCGATGAAGTGTGTGTTGACGATCCCGGAGATCGAGATCCAGCCGCGCGAGAGCTCTTCGACGATCATCGAGTAGGTCGTCAGGTCCAGGCCCATTCCCCCGTACTCCTCGGGGATCGTGACGCCGAACAGGCCCAGCTCCTTCATCTGCTCGACGATCGGCTCGGGGAACGAGTCCTCGTGGTCGTAGTGCTCGGCGTTGGGCAGGATCTGCTCGTCGACGAACTGGTGGACCATCTCGGAGATCGCCCGCTGCTCGTCGGTCTGATCGGTGTAGGGGGAGGCTACGGCCATGCTGATCTGGGCTCCAAGGTCGGGGTCTCGCGCCGGCACTGGGCGCATTTGCGGCGGCATCCGCGCTGTGCTGCGGACCGCTCAGAGCAGCATACCGGCGCGCTGGACTCGGATTCAGCGCCGGTCGCGGCGGATCATCCACCCGAATACCATCATCTCTCGCGCCGCCCATGAACTTCGCTGCCCAGATCGTCGACGCCGCACCGCCCGAGCGGCTCGCTCTGGTTGAGCTTGCCCGGGACGGCGACCGCAGGGAGTGGAGCTTCGGCGAGGTCGCCGACCGCTCGGCCCGGCTGGCGGGAGCCCTCCAGGCGCGGGGGATCTCACGCGGCGACGTCGTCATGACGCTGATCGGCAACCGTCCCGAGTGGGTTCTTACGATGGTCGCCTGCTTTCGCATCGGTGCAGTCGTCCTGCCCTGCACCGAGCAGCTCCGCTCGAAGGACCTCGAGCTTCGGGTCCGCCTGGCCCGGCCGGCCCTGATCGTCGCGGACGAACGCAACCTCGAGCAGCTGGCAGGCCTCGGGACGCCGGTCCTGGGCATCCCCGACGAGGAGCTTTTCGGGCACGAGCCTGCCGCCGCCGCCGAGCTCGACGGCAAGGATCCCTGCCTGATCACCTTCACCAGCGGCACCTCGGGCGAGCCGAGCGGCGTCCTCCACGCTCAGCGCTACCTGGCCGGGCAGCGTCTGCAGGCCGAGCACTGGCTGGACCCGGACCCACGCGGCCTGGTCTGGTGCACCGCCGCCAGCGGATGGTCCAAGTCGGCGCGCAACGTCTTCATCGCGCCGTGGCTGCGGGGCGCGGCGGCGCTGCTGCACGACGCCCGCTTCGATCCGCATGAGCGGCTCGAGCTGCTGGAACGCGAGCGCGTGGACGTGCTCTGCATGGCGCCCACCGAGTACCGGGTGATCGCCAAGCGCGTCGACCTTCGCCCGCTTCCCGCGACTGCGCGGCATGGTCGCCGCGGGAGAGGCGCTCAACCCGGAGGTCCTGCGTGCCTGGCGGGAGGCGACCGGCCTGGAGATCCGCGACGGCTATGGGCAGACCGAGACCGGCCAGCTGACCGGCGCTCCGCCGGGCGCTCCCGCACGGCCCGGCTCGATGGGCCCGCCCCTGCCGGGGGTCTCACTTCAGATCCTTGAGCGTGAGCTGACGGTCGATCCGCGGACCGTGCCGACGTTCTTCCTCGGCTATCTCGGCGAGCATGTTCACCGTCGGGAGGACGGGCGCTGGCTGATCGAGGATCGCCGCGAGGGTGGGACCTGGCGCACCGGGGATCGCGTCATGAAGGATGAGGACGGATGGCTCTTCTTCGAGGGACGCAGCGACGACGTGATCGTCTCCGCGGGCTACCGGATCGGGCCATTCGAGGTCGAGTCCGCCCTGGTCGCCCATCCGGCTGTCGCCGAGGCCGCCGCCGTTGCCGCACCGGACGAGGAACGCGGCTCGGTCGTCCGGGCGGTCGTGGTGCTTCGCGACGGCCACCCCCCGACCCCGGAGCTCGTCCGTGAGCTCCAGGACCACGTCAAGTCACAGACGGCGCCCTACAAGTACCCGCGCATCGTCGACTTCGCCGACGAGCTGCCCAAGACCGCCTCCGGCAAGGTCAAGCGCTCCGAGCTGCGAGCGCAGCGCTCCTGAGGCGGGCGGGGCGAGCCGGGCGCAGCGCCGCACACGGGGGGTCGGATGCTGCGCCGCTCCTCGGCGATCCCCGGTCTCGGCTCGAGCGGCTTGGTGGGCGTCGCGCAGCAGAAGGCGCGCCATCTCGGTGACAGCGCCCTGCTCGGCCCGCCTGATGCGTCCGGCGGCGCGGGCCCTCCCCCTGGTCCCCGCCGCCTGATCGATCTGTCGTCCCTGGACGCTCATGCCGCCTGCGCCTCCGGCGCGGCCTGGCGGCTGCGCCCGATCGCCTGGGGCTCCTCCAGCGTCTCCTCCACCTTCGACTCGGGCGGGCGCAGCAGCAGCAGAGCGGCAAGCACGCCGATCGCGACGAACCCAGCGCCCACCAGGTAGGCGAGGTGGTAGCCGCCCGTCAGAGATTCGAGCAGCCCGTGGCCGCCGGCCGTCAACGACTTGGTGTGGTCCGTCGCGATCGTCCCAAGCGTCGCCAGGCCGATCGCCCCGAAGAGCTGGACCGAGACGTTGATGATCCCCGATGCCAGGCCCGCGTCGCGGCTGGGCGCGTCGGCCATGCCGATCGTCAGCAGCGGCAGGAACGAGCTTCCGGCGCCCAGCCCCAGGAGGAGGAGGGCGAGGAAGATGCCCGGGAAGTAGGCCGCGTGGAGGCCCTGCGAGGCCAACAGCAGCAGCCCGGCGATGATCCCGATCAGCCCTGCGGCAAGTGTCTGCAGCGAGCCGAACCGCGCCATCGCCCGGGCCGCGAGGCCCAGCGACATGACGGCGATGGAGATCGTCAGCGGCATGAATGCCAGTCCCGTTTCGATCGCGTCATATCCCAGGACACGCTCCATGTAGAGCGAGCCGAGGAAGAAGGCCGAGAACATCCCCGTGACGAGCATCCCCCGGACCAGGCTCGATCCCATGAGCATCTTCAGCTTCAGGATGCGCAGCGGCATGATCGGGTTCTCGATGCTCCCCTCGCGCAGCAGGAAGGCGCCCAGCAGCGCCAGCGACAGGCCCCCCGCACCGAGGGTGCGGCCCGAGAGCAGCCCGTAGTCGCTGGACTTGACGATCGCGAACGCGCCGATCATCGTCGCCAGCGTGATCAGCGCCGAGCCGAGCAGGTCGACCCCGCCCGACAGCCCGATGCCCTCGTTCTCCTCGATCAGGGCATAGCCGAGCACGAATGCGGCGACGCCGATCGGGACATTGACGAAGAAGATCCAGTGCCAGTCCAGAGACTGCGTCAGCGCACCGCCCGCCAGCAGCCCGATCGAGCCGCCCCCGGCCGAGACGAACGCGTAGACGCCCATCGCCTTCGCCTGCTCGGCCCGCTCCGGGAACTCCGTCACGATGATCGCCAGGATGACGGCTGAGGCGACCGCGCCGCCGGCACCCTGCAGCAGCCTGAAGCCGATCAGCATGGCCTGGCTCGAGGCCAGCCCGCACAGCACCGAGGCGGCCGTGAAGAGGACCAGGCCGGACAGAAAGACGCGCTTTCGCCCGACCAGGTCGCCCAGACGCCCCGCCAGCAGCAGGAGACCGCCGAAGGTGATCAGGTAGCCGTTCATCACCCAGGTCAGGTTGCCCTGGGTGAAATGCAGGTCGTGCTGGATCGACGGCAGCGCGACGTTTACGATCGTCGCGTCCAGGACCATCATCAACTGGCCCAGGCACAGGACACCCAGGGCTATCCAGCGACGGCGCTCAGCCTGCTCCGGCGAGGCGCTCTGTCGAGCTTGGATTCGTTTCATCAAGGCGGTCATACGGTTCCTCCAAGGTTGCGGAGAGAACACCATAACAAGGATGATCCCTGTTCCAGGGACGATCTATCTAAAATTTATGATCGTTGCTAAAGTGATTGCAGGTGATGTGATGAGCTATAGACTCCAAGAGATGGGCAAGAAGAGGGCGCCCGCCCCTGGATCGATGGTCCTTCTGACACGTCTGGCCAAGCAGGCCTACCGGCGCAGCGACGACCATCTGCTGGGCATTCAGCTGCGCCATCTCGTCGCCCTCTCCTACATGCGCGACCACGATGCCTGCCCTCAGCAGGCCCTGGCCGATGCCTTCTGCATGGACGCCAACAACGTCGTCCTGCTGCTCAACGAGCTCGAGCAGGTCGGCTACGCGACGAGGCTGCGCGACCCCCTGGACCGACGTCGCCACGTGGTGCAGCTGACCGACGCGGGCCGTGAGGCTCTGAAGCGCGCCGAGCAGGCGGAGAGCCAGATCGAGGACCAGGTCCTCGCGGCGCTGGACGATTCAGAGCGAGCGACGCTTCATGAGCTGCTCACCCGCGCCCTGCGGGGTATCGAGCCGGCCGACGGCGAAGACGGAGCCGAGCCCCTCTACAGCGCGACGATCGCGTCGATCTCGACCTGAGCGCCCTTCGGCAGAGCGAGGACGCCGATCGCGACGCGTGCCGGCGGGTCGGCGTCTGAGAAGAACGACGCGTAGACCTCGTTGACAGGGGCGAACTCGCCGAGGTCCGTCATGTAGACCGTCAGCCTGAGCGCCCTGCCGAGCGAGGTGCCCGCCGCGGCACATACCGCCTCGAGGTTCTCGAGGCAGCGGCGTGCCTGCTCGGCCGCGGTCGAGCCGACGATCTCCCCCGTGGAGGGGTCCAGCGGGATCTGGCCCGAGCAGAACAGGAGCTCGCCGCTGCGTACGGCATGGCTGTAGGGCCCCACCGCTGCGGGAGCCCCCTCTGCGCCGATCGCAACTCGCTCGTTGGCCATCGCCTGGACCCTAGCGCGGGCAGGGGTGCGCCGGGGTAGATTCCAAGGAATGCGACGAGCCATCCCCGTGCCCCTGGTGGCGGCCGCCGCATGGCTCGCGGTGCTCGCCGGCTCGCCCGCGAACGCCCGGGCGGACATCGCCTACGCCCCCTGCCCCGGAACCAACCAGTACGGGTGCGCCCACCTCGCTGTCCCCCTCGACCCGGGAGGGGCCGCGCCGGGGACCGTGACGCTCTCGATCCGCCGCCACCGAGCCGCTGTCGGCGAGGCCCGAACGGCGGTCGTGGCACTCGCCGGCGGACCCGGCCAGCCCGCGATCCCATACGCCGAACGGTTCGCAGAAGTGCTCGGCCCGATTCTCGACACGCGCGATGAGATCGTCTTCGACCAGCGCGGGACGGGGACCTCCCAGCCGCTCTCGTGCCAAGTCCGCCGCAGCGCCAGGACGCTCGAGCAGGCGATCTCCCAGTGCGCCGCGGCGATCGGCCCGAAGCGCGCCTTCTTCACGACTGCCGACACGGTCGCCGACATCGAGGCGATCCGGCAGGCCGGCGGCTACGAAAAGCTCGTCCTCTACGGGACCAGCTACGGCACCAAGGTCGCCGAGGACTACGCCCAGGCGCACCCGGACCGTGTCGAAGCCCTCGTGCTCGACTCCGTCGTGGCACCCGACGGACCGGACGTCCTCAACCGGTCCACCTTCGAGGCTCTCCCCCGAGTGCTGCGCCAGATCTGCGCCCGCGGCGCTTGCCGCGGCGTGACGCGGGATCCGCTCGCGGACCTGACACGGCTCGTGCGCCGCCTGCATCGCGGGCGGTTGCAGGCCAGGCTGGTGGGCGTCCACGGCCACGCGAGGACCGTCCCGATCCACCCCACCGGGCTGCTCGAGGCCCTCCTCGTCGGAGACTTCTCGGGTCGGACGCGAGCGGAGTTCGTCACGGATGTCAGGGCGGCCGTCGACGGCGACGCCGCCCCCCTGGCCAGGCTCCTGCTGACGACCACGCGAGTGGGCGGCGAAGGCGGGGAGTTCAACGGGCCGCTCTACTACGCCACGAGCTGCGAAGAGCAGCTCTTCCCCTGGAACCGCGCAGCCGGGCAGGCGCAGAAGCTGCGAGAAGCCCGGGGCGCCGTCAGCGCCATGCCGCGATCGGTCTTTGCGCCCTTCACCGGCGCGGATGCGCTCGCACTGAGCGACATCTCGGCCTGCTCGGCGTGGCCCTACGCCGCCGCTCCGCCGCCGGCCACGAGCGGGGCGCTACCGGAGGTCCCGACCCTGATCCTCAGCGGCGCCGACGACCTGCGGACGCCCACCTCGAGCGCCCGGGCGCTCGCGGGGAGGATTCCCGGCTCGCACCTGCTGGTGGTCCCGTTCACCGGGCACTCGGTGTTGGGCGAGGACCCCGGCAGATGCAGCGGCGATGCCCTGCAGGCCCTCTTCGAGGGAGCCCCCGTCAAGGCCTGCCGCGACGGCCGGCTCCCGGCCCGGCTCCGTCCGCCGGCCCTGCCACCGCGGAGCCTCGCGGACGTCTCGCCGCAGCGCGGCTACCGCGGCCTCGCGGGCCGTTCAGCCCACGCCGTTGCCCTGACCGTGGCCGACATCGCCCATCAGCTCAGCCTGGAGTCCGAACTGGGCGGATCGAGCGGCGAAGCCTTCAGCCTCTCGGCGGATCTGGTGACCGGGCTGCGCTCGGGCCTGGCACGCGTCTCGGGCAGCAGCGTCTTTCTCCACAACTACTCTCTGATCCCCGGGCTGACCCTCTCCGGCACGATTCGCCCCGAACTGCTGAGGCTCCGCGTGGGCGGCTCGCGAGCAGCCCACGGGACCCTGCGCCGGGGGCCTCACAGGATGCTCGTGGGGACACTCGGTGGCCAAAGTGTCCGGCTGCCGGCCAATTCCGAGATAACGGCAGCTATTGTCGGCATCGATGCGGCGACGCGGACAGCTCTCCACACTCGCCGCCATCTCGGCACTGGCCGTCCTGTGCCTGGCTCCGGGGTCGGCCTCGGCGGCCGTCAGCTTCATCCCCTGCCCTGACGCCACGGGCTTCTCCTGCTCCTCGCTGGGAGTCCCACTCGACCGGTCGGGAGTCGTCGCCGGGACGATCTCGCTGAGCGTCGAGCGAAAGCTCGCCGGAGCGCAGCCGAGCTCCTCGGCGATGGTCGCTCTCGCGGGAGGCCCCGGCCAGTCGGCCCTGCCCTTCGCGGGCTTCACGGCAAAGACGATGGCGGCGGCCCTCAGCAGCCGCGACCTGCTCGTCTTCGACCAGCGGGGAACGGGCAACTCGGACGCCCTGAGCTGCCCCGCCCTCGAAGGCGGGAGACTGGCCTCGGTGGGGCGGGTCTATCAGCGCTGCGCTGAACAGATCGGGCCCGCCCGCCGCGCCTTCACGACCCAGGAAACCGTCCGCGACATCGAGGCGCTCCGGCAGGCCACCGGCTACCAGAAGCTCGTCCTGTACGGGACCTCCTACGGGACGAAGGTGGCGCTCGAGTACGCCGAACGCTACCCCGAACATGTCGAAGCTCTCCTGCTCGACTCGGTGGTGGCCAGCACCGGGCCCGAACCGCTCGGGATACCCACCCTCGAGGCAATCTCCCCGGTGATCGACCAGCTCTGCTCGCAACTGCTCTGCGCGGGCATCACACGCAACCCGCTCGCCGACCTGAGCGCCCTCACCTCGCGGCTGCGCCGGCACTCGATAAAAGGCTCGGTCTACGACGGCATCGGCCGCCGCCACACGACGCGGCTGAGTGAGCTGGGCCTGCTCGGGATCCTCACCGACGGCGACCTCAACCCTGCCCTGCGAGCACTCGTTCCGTCCTCTGTGCACTCCGCTCTGCACGGCGACCCCGATCCGCTGCTCCGCCTGCAGGCCCTGGCCGAGGGACTGATTCCCAATGTCCCCAGCGCGCAGCGCAGCCCCGTGGCGATCCACTACGGCGGGGATGAATTCGACCAGGCCCTGTTCGCCGTGACGACCTGCGAGGAGGCCCCCTTCCCGTGGCAGCGAGGCGCGTCATCGAGCACCCGGGACGCTGAAGCCCTGGCCTTTCTGCGCGCCCAGCCGGCCTCCGTCTTTGCGCCCTTTGATGCCGCCACCGCACTGGACTCCAGCACGATCCCGCTCTGCGAGAGCTGGCCCGACGCGTCGGCTGCACCTCCGGCGCCCGTCGCGCTGCCGAACGTCCCCACCCTGATCCTCTCGGGGCAGCAGGATCTGCGCACCCCGACCTCCGGCGCACGCGCCGTCGCCGCACTGATCCCCGACGCCCAGCTGCTTAGCGTGCCCTTCACCGGACATTCGGTCGTCGGCAGCGACCTGACCGACTGCACCGGCAAAGCCCTCGCCGCATTCTTCGGTGGCCTGCCGGTCGCCTCATGCGGCGCCTCCAAGGACGTCCTCCCGCCACCGCCCGTGCCACCCAGGAGCCTGTCGGGCGTGAGGGCGCCGGCGGGCCTCCCCGGCCGGCCCGGGAGAACCGTCGTGGCCGTGCTGGACACGATTCACGACCTCGGCCGCCAGGTGATCGCCGCGACGATCCAGGCGGGGGCCAAACTCCCCAACGGTGCGAGCTTCGGAGGGCTGCGAGGCGGCTACACCCGCCTGAGCCATTCGAAGGTCAGGCTGAGGGCCTACTCGTTCATTTCCGGTGTCCAGCTGACCGGCACCTTCCAGGTCCGGTCGGGGCGACTGCTGAACAGCACGATCGTCGTCGGTGGCCCCAGTGCCGCGCCCGGGATCGTGCGGTACGGGTCCAGCGCAAAACGGGTCGTCGGCGTGCTCGGCGGCCACGTCTTCAGTCTGAGCCTTGCGAAGGTCAAGGTCGCCGGCGCCCACTCGGGCGGAGAATGGCCGCGGACAACGCCGTTGATCGGCGGCCCCGGCCGCTAGCCACAGCCCTCCGGCCGCGGTCCGAGCGCTCCCGGCTACCCTGAACTCGTGCCCAACGCCCTGGCGCAGGAGACCTCGCCGTATCTGCGCCAGCACGCCGGGAACCCCGTCGACTGGTTGCCCTGGGGACCGGAGGCGTTCGCCCGGGCGGCCGAGCGCGACGTGCCCGTTCTCGTCTCGATCGGATACTCCGCCTGTCACTGGTGCCACGTGATGGAGCGGGAGTCCTTCGAGGACGCGGCGACGGCCGCCGTCATGAACTCCGAGTTCGTCTGCGTCAAGGTCGACCGCGAGGAGCGACCCGACGTCGATGCGATCTACATGGAGGCGGTCCAGGGGATGACCGGCCAGGGCGGCTGGCCGCTGAACGTGTTCCTGACACCCGAGCAGCTGCCCTTCTACGGCGGCACCTACTACCCGCCCGAGCCGCGCCGGGGGATGCCCTCCTGGACCCAGGTGCTGCAGGCGATCGCCGAGACCTGGCGCGAGAACGGCGAGGAGATCCGCAAGGGCGGCGAGCGACTGCGAACGCAGCTCGCCGGCGGCGCGGGGCTGGCCCCCTCGGAGGCGGCCGATCACCGAGGAGGCACTCGAGGCGGCGGTGGAGGCGCTCAGGGCGAGCTACGACGCGCGCAACGGCGGCTTCGGCCCCGCTCCCAAGTTCCCACAGGCCTCGGTGATCGAGTTCCTCCTGCTCCGCGGCGAGACGGCGATCCCCCTGGCGACGCTCAGGGCGATGGCCGCGGGCGGGATCCACGACCAGATAGGCGGCGGCTTCGCCCGCTACAGCGTCGATGCGAGCTGGACCGTCCCCCACTTCGAGAAGATGCTCTACGACAACGCCCTGCTGGCGAGGGCCTACCTCCACGGCTGGCAGGCCTCGGGCGACGATGCCCTGCTCGAGGTATGCCTCGCGACGCTCGGCTGGGCGCTGCGGGAGATGCGCGGCCCCGAGGGTGGCTTCTACTCCGCCCTTGACGCCGACTCCGAGGGCGTCGAGGGCCGCTTCTACGTCTGGAGCGCCGAGCAGATGCGGGAGGTGCTCGCCGAGGACGCCCCTGCGGCGATCGCCTGGCTCGGCGTCACCGCGGAGGGGAACTTCAGTGACCCACACCATCCCGAGCCCGGCTTGAACGTCCTCAGCGCCCGCGGCCCCGAGCCCCGCCCGCAGAGCAGACGGCGAATCCGGGCGCGCCTCCTGGAGGCCCGTGCGGGCCGTGTACGCCCCGGGCTCGACGACAAGCGCCTGACCGCCTGGAACGCACTGATGATCGCCGCCCTCGCCGAGACGGGAGCTCAGCTGCGGGACGGCCTGCCCGAGGGCCTCGAGGGACCCAGCGGCGAGGAGCTGCTCCAGGCGGCCGGGAGGTGCGCGGAGTTCCTGCTCGGCACGATGCGCGACGAGCAGGGCCGGCTGCTGCGCAGCTACAACGACGGACAGGCCAAGATCGTCGGCTATCTCGAGGACCACGCCTACCTGCTGGAGGCGCTGATCGTCCTCTTCGAAGCGAGTTGCGAGGAGCGGTGGTTCCACAGCGCCGTCGAGCTGGCCGACGAGATGATCGAGCGCTTCGCCGACCCGGACGGCGGCGGCTTCTTCACGACCGCCACCGACGGCGAACGGCTGATCGCCAGGCGCAAGGACCTGGAGGACAGCCCAACCCCCGCAGGCTCCTCGAGCGCCGCCGCCGGCCTGCTCCGCCTGGCCCAGCTGACGGGCGACGAGCGTTACGAGCGCAGCGGACTCTCGGTGCTGCGGCTCGAGCACGAGATCGCCGGGCGCCATCCCAGCGCCTTCGGCCACCTCCTGCAGGCGATGCACCTCCACCTCTCGCCCGCCCCGCCGCTGGCCTGCCCGGTGCCACAGCTCCGCCCCCGCCCCTGAGGGGGACGCCGCCGCCGCTCAGAGAATCGACAGGTAGCGGTCCAGCTCCCACTTGGTGACCTGGACGCGATAGTCGTCCCACTCCTGGCGCTTGATCTCGACGTAGCGGTTGAACATGTGCTCGCCCAGGGTCCGCAGGACCAGCTCGGACTCGGCCGTGATCTCGATCGCCTCGCCGAGGCTCTCGGGCAGCTGCTCGACGCCGAGGCGCTTGCGCTCCTCGCCGGAGAGGTGGTAGAGGTTCTTCTCCATCGGCTCGGGCAGCTCGTAGCCCTTCTCGATCCCCTCCAGGCCCGCCTGCAGCAGCGCCGCGAAGGTCAGATAGGGGTTGCATGCCGGGTCGGGGCAGCGGAGCTCCATCCGTGTCGCCTGCTCGCGGCCGGGGTGGTACATCGGCACGCGCACCAGCGCCGAGCGGTTGCGCCGCGACCAGGCGACATAGGTCGGCGCCTCGAAGCCCGGGACGAGCCGCTTGTAGGAGTTGACCCACTGGGCGAAGATCGAGCAGATCTCGCGCGCGTGCTTCGAGCTGGCCCGCGATGAAGGCCTTGCCGACGTCCGAGAGGAAGTACTGGTCATCGGCGTCGTAGAAGGCGTTCTTGCCGTCGGCGAAGAGCGACTGGTGGGTGTGCATCCCCGACCCGTTCTCACCGAACAGCGGCTTGGGCATGAAGGTCGCATGCCAGCCGTACTTCATCGCGTACTCCTTGACGGTGATGCGGTAGGTCATGCAGTCGTCGGCCATCTTCAGCGCGTCCGCGTAGCGCATGTCGATCTCGTGCTGGGAGGGGCCGACCTCGTGGTGGGTGTACTCGACGTGGATCCCCAGCTGCTCCATCGCGAGGACCGTCTCGCGGCGCACGTCCGAGCCCGCGTCGAGGGTCGTCAGGTCGAAGTAGCCGCCTTCGTCGAGGACCTCGGTGGAGCGGGAGTCCTTGAACAGGAAGTACTCCAGCTCGGGGCCGACGTTGAACGTTTCGAAGCCCATCGCCTGGGCGCGCTCGACGGCTCGCCGCAGGACGTGGCGGGGATCGCCCTCGTAGGGCGTCCGCTCGGGCGTGATCACGTCGCAGAACATCCGTCCGACACCCTGCTCCTCGGGCCGCCAGGGAAGGACCCGGAAGGTGCTCGGGTCGGGCATGGCGATCATGTCGGACTCCTCGATCGCGTTGAAGCCGGTGATCGAGGACCCGTCGAAGCCCATGCCCGCCTCGAATGCGTCATCGAGCTCGGCGGCGTTGATCGAGAAGGACTTCAGCTGGCCCAGGATGTCCGTGAACCAGAAGCGGATGAAGCGGATGTTCCGCTCCTGGACGAGCGCCTTTACGTCCTCGGCGGTCTGCGGTTGGTCACCCATCGTGGCGGACCCTAGCCGATGGAGGTCGCCGGCCGGTATCGACGGCTGGCCAAATCGGCCGGCTCAGTGCCCGGCGACGGCCGCCACGAAATCGGCAACCTCTTCGGCTTCCTTGCCCTGGTAGAGCAGCGCCGGCATCTGGCCGAGGCCGCGGGCCCTTCCTTCGGCGATCGCGCCTTCGACCAGCGCTTTGCGCCCGGCCGGAGTCGAGACCTGCTGGCCGACCTTGACATCGAGGTTCGGTCCGACGCGGGCGTAGGACTTGCACGGCCGCGAGCGAGTGGCAGACGGCGCAGGAGTGGGCGAACAGTTCGCGCCCGGCCCGCTCCTTCGGCTGTCAGCTGGACTCCGCCGACGGCGACACTCGACTTGTGGGCGCCGTTGAAGGCCAGGACGATCGCCGGGACGGCCAGGCCGAACAGGACCAGGACGGTGATCCCCAGGAGCCAGCAGCCGCGGGCCGGCCTTCGAGCGCCCGGCGCCGGGCCGGGCCGCCGTGCGATCCGCTGCGCATCGCCGCGAAGAAGACGATCAGCGCCAGGAGGATCCAGATGCCCAGGAAGATGATGACCATGCGGGCGGGAAGATATCGAGTGGCGACCCGGAACGATCCGCCGGGGACGGACCGGGCACCGCGCCCGATCGAACACTTCATGAGGAAGTCCACACCCTTATCTGGGCGAAAGGACGCGCGCTACCCTGATAATTGGGCCGATCTGAAGGCCGCCCGAACCCACCGAAGGGACGCAAGAGCCGTGAACATCCTCCGCCGTCTCCCCCTCTCCAGGCTTCTCGCCCTCTGCGGCGCCGTCGTGGTCGATCGGCATCTCGCTGACCGCCCTCGCGCTGGCCACGGCTCGGGCCCGACGCCCCCGGCCAAGCCGCTGGCCCAGGCCGTTCCACGACGCCCTCGGCAGGTCCGTCCGGTCCAGGGCTTCAGCGCCGAACGTGAAGCTCACCAACGGCCTGCTCGAAGGCGCCAACCTCGCAAGCGGTGGCGGCCAGGGCGGATCGGCGCCGGCGAACTCGCCTCCAGCCCGCTGCTCGCGGAGCCTCGGGGACGCCTGTGGGTCTCCTCCGACGGCCGTGTTCGGCTCGAGCTGCAGACCGAAAAGGGCGACACCCAGGTGATCTACGACGGCACGACCGCCGAGCTCTACGACGCCTCGACGAACACGCTCTATCGCTACAGCCCCCGCCGGCGGCACGAGCCCTCGAGCAGGACCGGTCCGGTGGGGTCATCGCGGGAAAGCGGGGCGGCTCGCACGAAACGCCGTCGGTGGCGAAGATCGAAGAAGCGATCACCAACGCCAGGCAGAATGCCGACCTCTCCGAGGCGACGCCGACCGACGTCGGGGGCAAGGCCGCCTACACCGTCCGCGTCTCGCCGAAGGAAACGGGCAGCCTGATCGCCGGAGCCGAGCTCTCCTTCGACGCCGGCAACGGCCTTCCGCTGCGAGCCGCGATCTACTCCACGGACAGCTCCTCCCCGGTCATCGAACTGGCGACGAGCTCGATCTCCTACGGGGCCGTGAGCGACTCGGTCTTCGCCTTCACGCCGCCCCCGGGCGCGAAGATCATCGACGTCAAGCCGCCCGAAGGCGGGCTCACCGTCGACTCACCACTCCTCCGACGGGCAGAAGCCGACCGTCACGAGCCACGGCAAGGGCCTCAGCTCGGTCTGGGTGCTCGAAGAGAAGTCCTCCGGCAAGGGCGGCCCGTCCAAGGAGCCTGGAAGGCCTCCCCAAGGTCAAGATCAACGGCGTCAGCGCCAGCGAGCTGAAGACCGCACTGGGAACGGTGCTGACCTTCGAGCGCTCCGGTGTCAGCTACGTGCTGGCCGGAGCGGTGGCGCCGAAGGACGTCGAAGCGCTGGCGCGTGGCCTCTAGCGCGGCCAGCGACCCCGCGGCGCCCGTCCGGGCCCGCGGGCTGGTGAAGCGCTACGGAGAGCTGACGGCGGTCGATCACATCGACCTCAACGTCCGCGCCGGCGACGTCTATGGCTTCCTCGGCCCGAACGGCGCGGGCAAGACGACGACGCTGCGCATGGCGCTTGGGCCTGATCACCCCCACCGAAGGCGTCGTCGAGCTGTTCGGCCGCGACCCGATGCGGGCCGGCGCAGGCGCCGCTCGAGGGCGTCGCAGGCTTCGTCGAGGCTCCCCGCTTCTACCCCTACATGACGGCCCGCAAGAACCTCGAGCTGCTGGCGGCCCTGGACGGGGACGGCGCGCGCGGGCGGATCGGCGAGGTGCTCGAGACGGTCGAGCTCGACCGACCGCGCCGGCGACCGTGTCGGCGGCTACTCACACGGTATGCGCCAGCGCCTGGGCATCGCCGCGGCGCTGCTGCGGCGGCCCCGGCTGCTGATGCTCGACGAGCCCGCAACCGGGCTCGACCCGGCGGGCATGCGGGACATGCGCCTGCTGATCAGGCGCCTGGCCGACGAGGGCATCACGGTGCTGCTCTCGAGCCATCAGCTCCCCGAGGTCCAGGAACTCTGCGACCGCGTGGCGATCGTCAGCCACGGCCGGGTCGTCTACGAGGGCGCCCTCAGCGATCTTCGCCGCCAGGGCGGCGCCGGCTACCGGATGCACACGACCGACGACGTCAGGGCGCTCGAGCTCGCCGGAGCCGCCAGCAGGGCGTCGAACACGCCCAGCAGGGTGAGCACGGGATCGCCTTCCAGGCCGAGGAGCGCGATGTCGCGGAGCTCTCGCTGGCGCTGGGACGGGCCGAGATCGGCATCCTCTCGCTGACGCCCGAGCTGGCGACGCTCGAGGACCTCTTCTTCCGCCTGACCGAGGGTCAGGGCGCCGATGGCGGCCCCGGGCACCCGAGGAGCGCTCCGACGCTGCCGTTGGAGGCGCGATGAGCACCGCCGCCAGCCGCAGCCGACCGGCCGCGATCGAGCACCGCCGCGCGGCGAGGCCAGCCGCCCGCCGGTGCGCACCGTCTACCGCTGGGAGCTGCGCAAGCTCGTCTCCCAGAAGCGGACCTACATGGGCTTCGGCCTGGCGGCCCTGCTGCCGGTGATCTTCATCGTCGTGCAGCTCGTCCGCGGACAGCCGCCGCACGGCGGCGACACGATCTTCGCCTCGGAGATCTTCCAGTCGGGGCTCGCCACACCCGTCCTGATGCTGACCTTCCTGGCACCCTTCTTCCTGCCCCTGGTGGCGGCCCTGGTGGCCGGCGACATCGTCGCGGCCGAGGACAACAACGGCACGCTGAAGACGATCCTCACGCGCTCGGTGGACCGCGGGCAGGTGATCATCGCCAAGACCCTGGCCGCCATGAGCTACGGAGCAGCGGCGGTCTTCCTCGCCGCGTCGTCGGGACGGTCGGCGGCGTCGCCGCCTGGGGATTCCACGGCGTCAGGACCTTCTCGGGCACCTTCGTCTCGGCCTCGCGAAGCGCTGCTGCTGATCTTCGCCGCCTACGGCTGCTTCCTGATCCCGCTGCTGACGATCGTCTGTGTCGGCGTCCTGCTCTCGACGGTGACCCGCAACAGCGCCGCCTCGATCGTCGGGACGCTCGGCTTCACCCTGGTGCTTGCGATCGTCTCGCAGATACCGGGCCTCGAGGGCATCCACCCTTACCTGCTGACGACGCAGTACTTCGCCTGGCAGGGACTGCTGCGGACGCCGACCGACTGGGCGCCGATCCTCCACTCGCTCTGGCTGTGCGCTCTCTACGCGGTCCCGGCGCTCTTCGCGGCCTACCTCGTCTTCCTCCGCCGCGACGTCGCCGGCGGCTGAGCGACGGGCTCAGCTGACCTCGGCCGGCTGCTCGATGGCGGCCAGCTCGACGTCGCCCATCAGCCTGCGGGCCTCGCGCGCATCGATCAGCCCTGCACCCGACACGGCCGGTGGACTCGGCGCCGCAGGCGACGCCGAAGCGGACGCACTGATCGGGCGGGCGGCCTTCGTAGCGGGCCGCCAGGTAGCCGGCCAGCAGCGCGTCGCCGGAGCCCCGTTTCGCGGTCGGCTCGCGGGGCTCGATACGGGCGCGTTTGAGGCGGCTCTGCCCGTCCACCAGAAGCTGGGCCAGGCAACCGTCGGGGAGGGTCATGATCGCTTCGCGGGCACCCAGGCCGACGATCTCGGCCATCGCCATCGCGCGCTCGTCCTCACCGGCGAACTCGTGTCCGACGAGCTCCTCCGCCTCGACTCCGTTGGGCGAGACCAGATCGGGTTCGGCGCGGACGGCATGGCGCAGCGGCTCGCCCTCGGCATCGACGACGGTCGTCACCTGCGAGCGCTCGAGATCCTTGATCAGGGATCCGTAGAGGTCGGGCTCGACGCCACGCGGGAGCGAGCCGGCGAAGACGACGATCGCCGCGCCCCTTGCCAGGTAGACGAGCTTGTCGCGGAACAGCTCCACCTCGTGCGGCGTGACCGACGGACCCCGTTCGTTGATCTCGGTCTGTTCTCCCGTCGTCGGGTCCAGGACCGAGGTGTTGGTCCTCGACTCGTCCCTGATACGGACGAAGTCGTTGAGGATCGACTCCTCCGTCAGCTGCTCGACGATGTGGGTGCCCGTCGCTCCGCCGGCGAAGCCCGTGGCGATGACGGGCTGTCCGAGGCCCTTCAGCGTGCGGGCGATGTTGACGCCCTTGCCGCCGGCCATCGTGCGTTGTTCGACGGTCCGGTGGCGCCTGCCGAGCCGGAAGCTGGGAACGGCCAGCGACTTGTCGATCGCGGCGTTGAGCGTGACCGTGATGATCATGCTGGCGCGCCGGCCCCGGCCTGGCGCCCCCCTGCGGCCAACGATGCCCTGGGTTGCACGCCTCACAGGCTAGCGAACCACCTGACGTCCCCATGCGGGGACCCGGCACGGCCACGGGATGGCTCGGCCTCAGCGTCCTTGCGAGAGCGCTCCAGGCGGCGTCGCGCAGACGCCCGGCCTCGGCCGCGGCGGCCGCGGCGGGTTCGCCGCCGCTCTTGAGGTGGGCGCCGGCGATGCTTCGGGACGCCGAGACGAGACCGCCGGCACGGCCCGGCGCGAAAGCCGGTCGAAGGTCCTCGACCCGGCCCGCCCTGGGCGCCGATGCCGGGGAGCAGGAACACCGCCTCGGCCATCAGCTCCCGGGCCCGCTGAAGATGGGCCGGGGCGGTCGCGCCGACGACCGCGCCGACATCGCTCAGGCCCGACGCTCCGACCCCCGGCCGGCCCAGTTCCTCGACCAGCTTCGCCGTACGCTCCCAGACCGTTCCGCCTTCGGCCAGTTCGAGGTCCTCGATGTCGGCGGCCCCGGGGTTGGATGTGCGCACCAGGATCAGCACCCCCGCGCCGGCGGCTCTGGCCGCGGCGACGAACGGCTCGATCGCGTCGCGGCCCATCAGGGGGTTGACCGTGATCAGGTCTGCGCCGAGCCCCTCCAGATGGCCGAAGGGGCTCTCGATTCCCGCCAGCAGCGACCCGGCATAGGCGGTCGCGGTGACATCGATATCGCCCCGCTTGCCGTCGGCGATCACCAGCAGCCCCAGCTCTCGAGCATGGGCGCATACCTCCCGCAGGACGGCGTTGCCCTGCACCCCCAGCGCCTCGAACCGCGCCAGCTGAGGCTTCACGGCGACGCATGAGCCCGCCGTCGCGTCGATCAGCGCCCGGCAGTGGGCCAGTACCGCCGTCGAGGCGCGGTCCGACGCGTCACCGGGGGCACCGTCCGGCACCGCCTCTGCGGCGGCAGGCCACAGCTCCGCGGGATCGGGGTCGAGTCCGAGAACGAGCTGCGAGCCGCGCTCGGAGACCCGCGCGGCAAGAGTGTCGCCGAAGCTCGGCGCCGGGTTCAGCGACCCCTCACAGCACTCTTGAGCCCGCTCCCGGCCGTGAACCGGGGCACCCGGGATGCGGCGATCTCGATCGGCTCGCCGGTGCGAGGGTTGACTCCCCGCCGTGCTCCGCGCTCGCTCACGTGGAACTTGCCGAAGCCGGATACGGCAACCTCGCTGCCCCGCCGCAGCGCGTCCTCGACGGTGGCGAGCACCGCGTCGACAGCGCGCGAAGCGTCCTGCTTGGTCAGCTGGGCGCGGTCAGCGACCTGATCGACAAGCTCGGACTTCGTCACCTTCGCCCTCCTCATTCGTGAAACGGTCGCTTCGACGCTAACACCGGCGGCGGACGGGCGGCTGCGCAAGAATGCACCGATGGCATTCGAACGCGTGGCCTGGATCGCGACCGTCCTGGCGTCCCTCGTGACGGCCCTGCTGCTGCTGCTGTCCGGCTACCAGGGCTACGCGGGCCTCGGCGTCGCCGTCGCCATCTCCGCCGCGATCAACCTGCGCTGAGCAGTCCGCTCAGAGCAGCCCGGCGCCCGCCAGCCAGCCCACGAGCTCCGCGGCGGCGCGGCCGCGGTGACTGATCTCATCCTTCTGCCTGTCCGAGAGCTCGGCCATCGTCATCCCGTCGGGGCCCTCCTCGGGCACGAAGGCGGGGTCGTAGCCGAACCCTCCCTCGCCGCGGGGGCCGGCCGCCAGCCGTCCCGCGCAGCGGCCCTCGAACAGCCGCTCGACCCCGCTCGCGGGGTCGACGTAGGCGATCACACAGATGTACTCCAGGGCACTGCCCGCAGGTGCCTCGCGCAACAGCTTTGCCAGGTTCTCATCATCGGTGGCATCCTCACCGGCGTAGCGCGCCGAGCGCACACCCGGCGCGCCCTCAAGCGCCGCCGCGGCGATGCCGGAGTCGTCGGCGATCGCGACCAGCCCGGCCTCCTGAGCTGCCGCCCGGGCCTTGCCCAGGGCGTTCTCGGCGAACGTCTCCCCGTCCTCGGGGGGCAGTGTGACCTCGTCGGGGAGCATCCGCAGCTCGATTGCGCCGGGCGCTTCGGCGTCGAGGATCCGCTCGAACTCGCGCCGCTTGTGCTCGTTGTGGGTCGCCAGCAGCAGCTGCACTGCGCTCAGCCGGCGGAGATTGCGTCCGAGCCGGCCTCGATCGCCCGCTGCTGGAGGACCTTCAGCTGCTCGATCCCGTCCGAGGCGAGAGCCAGGAGGTCGTCCAGGTGGGCTCTCGAGAGCGGCGTCCGCTCGCCGGTCGTCTGCAGCTCGATCAGTCCTCCGTCGCCGCTCATCACGACGTTGGCGTCGACCTCGGCTTTGGAGTCCTCGCTGTAGTCGAGGTCCAGCAGGGGGATGCCGCCGATGACGCCGCACGAGACACCGGCGACGGAGCCGGTCAGCGGGCTGCGATTCAGTCGCCCGGCTGCCTTGAGGCGCTCGCAGGCCAGCGCCAGCGCGACATAGGCGCCCGTGATCGAGGCGCAGCGGGTGCCTCCATCGGCCTGAAGGACGTCGCAGTCCAGGTAGATCGTACGCTCGCCCAGCGCCTCGAAGTCCACGATCACCCGCAGCGAGCGCCCGATCAGGCGCTGGATCTCGATCGTCCGGCCGTCCTGGCGCCCGCGCGTCGCATCGCGCTGCTTGCGCTCACCGGTGGAGGCGGGAAGCATCCCGTACTCGGCCGTCACCCATCCCTTGCCCTGCCCGGCCATCCAGCGCGGCACGCTCTCCTGGGCCGACGCGGTGCAGATCACGCGGGTCTCCCCGACGGAGATCAGCGCAGAGCCCGTCGCCGTGCGCATGAAGCCCGGCTCGATCTCGCAGGGGCGAAGCTCGCCGGGGGCGCGGTCGTAGCTGCGGGGCCTGCTCGTCTTCGTAGCCATGCGGGCCATCATTCCAGAGCGCTACGGTCCGGGGTCGTGCGCGCGCTCGTCCTCTCGAACATGCTCCCCGATGCGGACCATCCCGAGCGGGGCCGATTCGTCCGCGATCAGGTCCGGGCGCTGCGCCTCCTGGAGGGCGTCGAGGTCGAGTTGCACGAGTTCGCGCCCGGCATGCGCGCGCTGCTCGAGGCCCCAGGCGAGCTGCGCCGGCGATATGGCCGCGGCGCAGGCGCGGGAGAGTTTGACGTCGTCCATGCCCATTTCGGGCTGACGGCCTGGCCGGCGATGGCCGTTCCGGCGGCGGTCCGGGCGCTGACGCTCCACGGCACCGACCTGGCTCACCCGCGTACGCGGCTGGCGACGCTGGCGGCCCTGCGGCGTGTCGAGCTGCTCGCGACGGTCTCCGAGGCCCTCAGGGAGCGGCTTCCGGGTTGGGCCGCGAGCAGGGCTCTGGTCCTGCCCTGCGGTGTGGACATGGAGCGCTTCAAGGCGATCGACCGCACGGCGGCGAGGGCCGAGCTGGGCCTCTCCCCGGGCGGCCCCTACCTGCTGTTCGCGGCCGACCCGGCCCGGCCGGAGAAGCGCCACGACAGGGCGCTGGCGCTGGCGCGGGACGCGGGCGCGGAGCTGCTCACGCTGGGAGGCGTCGAGCCGGAGCGGGTTCCGCTCCTGGTCAACGCTGCAAATGCCGTCCTGGTGCCATCCGAGCGGGAGGGCTTCGGGCTGGCGGTCCTGGAGGCCCTGGCCTGCGACGTCCCCGTGCTGGCGACACCGGTGGGGATCCACCCGCGAGGCCCTCGCGGGGGTCGCGGGGTCACTGTGCGCCGAGTTCGACATGGCGGTCTGGCGGGCTGCGCTGGAGCGCGCATCTTGTCGCCCCGGACCCCCGCGTGGAGGGGCGTCGGCACGTCGAGCGGTTCTCGTCCGGGAGGATGGCCGAAGCGGTCCTGCTCGCCTGGCAATCGGCACTTCGCCGCTCGCGGTAATCCTGCGGGTAGTGTTAAACGCGCGTGGATCAGACATCCGGCACGACTCCTCCAGAGGCAACGACGCAGGGGCCCCAGGACAGCCCTCCAGCCGAGACCCCGGCCGCCGAGCAGCCGGGGTTCGGTTCGCGTGGGCGGATACGCCGGCGCGCCACGGTTCCTGCGGCGGGCCCGTGAGCTCGCCTACCGCGACCTGGGCGGCCTGGTCTTCAACCTGCACCGCTTCGGCGAGCGCAACGACTCGCTGGTGCTCGCCAAGCTCTCGACGCTGAGCCACATCGACACCGAGCTGCGCACGATCGAGAAGGCCCTGGGCGAGCGCAGCCCGATCACGGTCCTGCGCGAGGCGGGCATCACGGCCTGCCCGCGCTGCGCCGCGATCCACGGCAGCGAAGACCGCTTCTGCCCGAACTGCGGCCTGCCGCTCTCGCGCAACGTCGATCTGCCGATCGCCGCAGCGCCCACTCGCCACGCCGGCCTCTGCCGGCGACGCGCCCCCGCCGTGGCGCCGGCCGCTCCTGCGCCCCGGCGCCGTCGGGCGACGCCCGCCCAGGCGCAGGCGGTCCCGCCGGCGCCGAGCCGCCCGCGGCCATGCGTCGGCCGCGATCCCGAGCCGACGCCGGATGGCGCCCGCACCGTCCGGGGGCGGACGTTCGCCGGTGCCGCCCTCCCGTGGGGGCTCCGCCACCGGGAGCAGAGGCGACCCCGCCGTCGGGGCCGGAGGAATCGACAGAGATCCTCCACCCCCCGGCGTCGGGCACGTGAGCACGGCCGCCCCGCCCGTCGGCCCGCCGGGCCCAGGCGGGCCGGGAGCGCCGCCGGTCGCCGAGCCCTGCCCGCTCTGCGGAGCGCCCCTGCGAGTCCGGACCAGGAGTGGTGTCTGAACTGCGGCGCGGCGGCCAGCACCCGCCTGGCGGCCTCCCCCAACTGGAAGACGCCGCTGGTGACGGTGGCCGTCATCTGCGCGCTGGCCCTGGGGGTCCTGGCGGCGGCGCTGGTCGAGCCTGGCGGGCGACTCGGGCCCTGCGCCGGCACCGAAGACGACGACCGTGACGAGCAGCCCAGCCGCTGGCGGCGACGCCGCCGACGACGCCGCCGGCGGCGACGACGACACCGCCGACTCACCCAGCCCGGCACGACAGCCACCACCACGACGCCGACGACGCCGCGACGACTCACCACGCCCGCGCAGCCGACGACGAACACCACGACGCGAACACGACGGGCGCGACCCACAACGGCGCCACTCAGGAGCACCCAGAGCACAACCCCCCGAACGCGCCGCAGGACAAGTAGCCCGGCCGCGGCGGGGTGAGGCCGCCGCGGCCGGTCCTCGGAAGATACGGTTCACGCGATGCCCGTCCTCCCCTCGGCGAGCGCACACGAGGCCGACGTGGCCGTCGTGGGCGCGGGCGCAGCCGGCCTCTATGCGGCTCTCTGCGCGGCGCGCCAGGGCGCCGAGGTCGTCCTGATCTCGGCCACCCCCCTGGCACAGACGGCCAGCTACTGGGCCCAGGGGGGCCTGGCCGCGGCGCTGGCGGCGGATGACAGCTTCGAGCTTCACCTGAAGGACACCGAGGCCGCCGGGCGCGACCTCGTGCGCCGCTCGGCGGCCGAGGTTCTGGTGCAGGAGGCGCCCGACTGCGTCCGCGACCTGCAGGGCCTGGGCGTCCGCTTCGACGCCGACCGCTTCGGCGCATCTGGCGCTGGGGCTCGAGGGAGGGCACTCGGTCCGCCGGGTCGTCCATGCCGGCGGCAGTGCGACGGGCCGGAGGGTCGTCAGGCAGCTCTCGGCGCTGGCTGCCGCCGAGCCGCGGATCGCGGTGCTCGAGGGCTCGCGGGCACGGGCCCTCTGGCGGCACGAGGGCCGCTGCAGCGGGCTGATCTGCGACGGCGGGCCCGGTCGTGGCGAGCCGCGCCGTGATCCTCGCGACGGGTGGCGCCGCGGCGCTCTGGTCGCGAACGACCAACCCGCCCGGCTCGCAGGGGATCGGCCTGCTGCTGGCGGGCGCCGCGGGAGCCGCGCTGGCGGATCTCGAGCTGATGCAGTTCCACCCGACGGCCGTGATCGGCGTCGCCGGGCGCGAGGGGTTCCTGATCACCGAGGCGATCCGCGGCGAGGGAGCGACCCTGCATGACGCGCGCCGGCGAGCGCTTCGTCGAGGAGCTGGCGCCGCGGGACGAGGTCTCGCGAGCGATCCAGGAGCTGCTCGACGCGACCGGCGAGAGCTCGGTGGGGCTGGACATGCGGGCGATCGACCCGGCCCGCTTCCCGAACGTCGTGACGGCTCTGCGCGAGGCGGGGCTCGACCCGGCCAGCGAGCTGATCCCGGTCGCCCCGGCGGCCCACTACATGATGGGCGGGATCGTCACGGACCTCCATGCCCGCTCCACCCTGGCGGGGCTCTATGCGGTCGGCGAGTCCTCCTGCACGGGCCTGCATGGAGCGAACCGGCTGGCCTCGAACTCGCTGAGCGAGTGCTTCGTCTTCGCCCGCCGGGCGGTCGCCCACGCGCTGGATGAGGACACCGGATCTCCCGTCTCCGCCGAGCGGCGCCGAGCTGGAGGCAGCTGGAGCGCCTGCCGGCGCCGGCGCCGGCGGAGCGCGCGACCCGCGAGGCGCTCTGGCGCGACGCCGGGATCCTGCGCGAGGAGGACGGGGATGCGGCGGCTGCTCGATGACCCGCACCCGCTGGCGCGGATGATCGCCCGCTGTGGCCTGGCCCGCGAGGAGAGCCGCGGGGCGCATCGCCGCAGCGACTTCCCCGAGCGCGATCGGACGCTGGATCACCGCCATGCGGTGCTCTGCCGGCGGCGATCCGCCGACCTGGCAGACCTGGAGCTGAGCGCCCGAGAAGCCGGGCTCGGAAGCTCGATCGTCCGAATGAGAACCGGGCCGTTTCGGGCCGGTGTCCGAATCCGAACATAAGAACCTTTCGGCGTTCGGTCTTTATCTCGATCCTTTTTCGGGGTAGCCGTGTTTGGATCGCTGAAAGGACTTTCGGGCGGTTGGAGTCTGTGAGGAGAAGGTGGGTGTGCTCCCAACCACGGTTCGATCGATAGAGGGACAGGAGTAACACCATGTACCAATTCAGTCAGGGCCATTTACAGAGAGCTCTCGGACCAGATCCTCGAGCCCGCTCGGGCTCCCCGGAGAAGAACAACCATGCGGCCGTCCTGCAGGCCTGCGAGGCGGTAATCACGCGTCTGGCGGTGGACCGCCACTACTTCGCACGGCCCGAGCGGACGCTCTTCTGCGACATCCGGGGCTACTTCCCGATGGCGGCGCAGGGTCGGGTGCACCTGGTCATCAGGCGCTACATCGGGCTATGCCCAGCAGTACCTGGCCGAGCACCCCAACGAGGGCTACGCCGCTGTCAGCGGCGCACAGCCGCGGTGCCGGGCGACGACCCGCAAAGGCTCGGCCTGTCAGCGGACTCCGCTGGCGCGCAACGGCTACTGCCCGTCGCACCAGCACCTCGCCGACACGGAGGACCGCGAGCTGGCGGCCGCCTGAGCAAGCGCATCGCGACCACGCCCAGCCCGCTTGCATAGGCTGGGCGCATGCTGCTGGGGGTTGACGTCGGGGGGACCTTCACAGATGCCGTCCTGATCGACGGCAGGGGCGCGCTGCACACAGCCAAGGTCCCCTCGACACCCGCCTCGGAGTCGGAGGGGGTCCTGCGAGCCGTCGAGCTCGTGCTCGGCAGGGCGGGCGCCGCAGCCGGCGAGGTCGAGCGCTTCGCCCACGGGATGACGGTCGCGACGAACGCCCTGCTGGAGGGCCGCACGGCGCGCACGGCGCTGATCGCGACGGCCGGCTTCACCGATGTCCTCGAGCTGGCCCGCCAGAACCGCCCCCACCTCTACCGCCTCTGCGAGGCGGCTCCCGCTCCGCTGGTGGCAGCCGAGCTGCGCTTCGGGGCGCAGGAGCGGATGACACCCGACGGGGTCCTCGAGGCCGCTCGAGGATCTGCCGGCGCGGGCGCTCTGTGAGGAGCTGCGCGACAGTCGGCCCGAGGCCGTGGCGGTCTCGCTGCTGCACTCCTACGCCGACCCATCCCACGAGCTGAGGCTGGCCCGACTGATCTCCGAGCTGCTGCCGGGACGGGCCCTGTCGCTCTCGAGCGAGCTCGTTGGGACGTTCCGCGAGTATGAGCGGACGGCGACGACGGTTCTGGACGCGGCCCTTTCGCCGCTCCTCGCCTCCTACCTCGAGGAGCTCTGCTCGCAGGCCCGGACCGCGGGGCTGGGCGAACCGCAGATCATGCAGTCCTCGGGCGGGCTGACCGACCCGGAGCGGGCCGGAGCCCATGCCGCCCTGACCGTCCTCTCGGGCCCTGCGGGAGGCGTTGCGGGCGCGCTGCTGGCAGCCGCGCGGGCGGGCGAGACGAACGTGGCCTGCTTCGACATGGGCGGAACCTCCTGCGATGTCTGCCTGATCGATTCAGGCCGTGTCCCGGAGACCGCCGAACGGGTTATCGCCGGGCGCCCGGTGGCGCTGCCGGCCCTGGAGATCCATACGGTTGGCGCGGGCGGGGGCTCGATCGCCTGGCGGGACTCGGGCGGTGCCCTGCGGGTCGGGCCGGAGTCGGCCGGTGCCGATCCCGGGCCAGCGTGTTATGGCCGCGGCGGCACCCGCCCGACGGTCACCGATGCGAATCTTCTCCTGGGACGCCTGCCGGCGGATATTCCCCTTGCCGGCGGCCTGCGCCTGGACCGAGGCGCGGCGGAGCGAGCGGTCGCAGGGCTGGCGGGTGAGGTGGGGTTGACCCCACAGGCCTGCGCCGAGGGGATCCTCGAGGTCGCCGAGGCGGAGATGCTTGCCGCCCTGCGGCTGATCACCGTCGAGCGCGGCATCGACCCCCGCGCCTTCGCCCTGATGCCCTTCGGGGGAGCCGGGCCGCTTCACGCGGCCGCCCTCGCGGAGGGGCTGGGGATCTCGCTGGTTCTCTGTCCTCGAGCCTCGGGGGTGCTCTCGGCCGTGGGGCTGGCTGCGGCGCAGCCGCGGCGGGACGTCGCGAGGACCCTGATGATCGAGGTCGCAGGCAGCTCCGAGGGGCTGCTCGCGGAGGCGCGCTCGGAGCTCCTGGGAGAGGCTCTCGCCGAGCTGGGCGAGTCACCCGCGCGGGTCCGGGTGCGCCACGAGCTCCGCTACCGAGGCCAGTCCTTCGAGCTTCCCGTCGAGGAAGAGCGCACGCCCTGCGCGACCGAGCCGGGGCTCGATCCCGCCGCGCTGCGCAGGGCCTTCGGCGATGCACACGAGGCCCGCTATGGCTACCGCGATGAGCGGGCCGGACTGGAGCTTGTCAATCTGCGCGTCTCGGTCTGGGGCTCACCTCCCCGGCTGATGAGAGGCGTCCCCGTCGGGAGCGCGGGCGAGGAGCTGCCGCCGGCAGCTGTCGTGTTCGGTGGACGTGCGCTCGAGACGAGGCTGTTTCGAGGCGAGCCTCCAGCCGGCAGCCGCTTCGAGGGGCCTGCCGTGTTTTCCCTGGACGAGGCGACCCTCCTCCTCCCGCCGGGGTGGTCCTGCGCGGTGGACGAGGACGGGACGATCCGCATGTCGCCCCGGGGGGGCGGCTGAAGATGCTCGACCCGGTCGAACTGCAGGTCCTCAACGGCGCTCTGCGCGCCGCCTGCGAGGAGATGGGCGTCGTGCTGATCCGCTCGGCCCACTCGTCGAACATCAAGGAGCGCCGGGATGCCTCCACGGGCCTGCTCGACGCGGACGGGCAGATGGTCATGCAGGCCGCGCACATCCCCGTTCACCTCGGCGCCATGGGGGCGGCCGTCGGTGCGGTCCTCGGGGAGCGCCACCGTGCCGGGCCTCTCATGGATCCTCAACGACCCCTTCGCGGGCGGAACCCATCTGCCCGACATCACGGTCATCACGCCCGTCTTCACCCCCCGCGGGGAGCTCATCGGCTTCGCGGCCAGCCGGGCCCACCACGCCGACGTGGGCGCTCGGACACCCGGCTCGATGCCCGCCGACAGCCGCACCCTGGAGGAGGAGGGCATCGTCATCTCACCCCGTCCGCTGGATGAGCAGACGCTCGAGGATCTCGTGGCGGCGGATGCGCCAGCCGCGAGAGCGCCGAGCGGATCTTCGAGCGCAGCTGGCGGCCAATCGCATCGGTGCGATCCGCCTCGGCGAGCTCGTCCGAGCGGATGGGACCCGCGCGGCTGCGGGAGGGCACAGACGCCGTCCTGGACTACAGCGAGCGCCGCACCCGGGCCTGCCTCGCCGAGCTTCCGGACGGCCCGAGAACAGGCGAGGACTTCCTCGAGGGTCCGGAGGGCGACCTCGTCCTGCGACTCAGAGCCGAGGTGCGGGGCGAGCGCCTGATCCTCGACTTCAGCGGCAGCGCCCCCCAGCACGCCGGCAACCTGAACTGCCCGCTTGCGGTCACCGACTCGGCCTGCCTGTTCGCCCTCCGGGTCCTGACCGACCCCGACATACCGGCCACGGCCGGAGCACGGCGGCCGCTCGAGGTGCTCGCCCCGGAGGGCAGCCTGCTCAACGCCCGGCCCGGCGCAGCCGTGGCGGCCGGCAACGTCGAGACATCCTCGCGCGTGGCCGACCTGATCCTGAGCGCCTTCGGCCTGGCCCAGGGGCAGGGAACCATGAACAACCTCACCCTGGGGGACGGCGCCTTCTCCTACTACGAGACGCTCGGGGGCGGCCAGGGGGCGTGCGCGGACAGCGATGGGCCCAGCGGCGTCCACGTCGCGATGAGCAACACCCTGAACACGCCGATCGAGGCTCTCGAGCGGGAATTCCCTCTGCGGGTCACCGAGTACGCCCTGCGCCGAGGCTCGGGCGGGGCTGGGCGCCACCGGGGCGGCGACGGGGTGATCCGGGAGCTCGAGGCCCTCAGGGAGATGACCTACTCGCTGATCGCCGAGCGCCGCCGCCACGCGCCACGCGGGGCGCCGGGGCGGCGGGCCGGGACTGCCCGGCTCGCGACCGGCTGAACGGCAGGGCGCTGCCGGCGAAGACGACCGGCACCCTGCGCCCCGGTGACCGGCTTCGCATCGAAACGCCCGGTGGGGGAGGATTCGGCGATGCCTGACGCGCCTCCCGCATGAGCGAATCGGCTTCCTGGGCCTCGGGATCATGGGATCCCGGATGGCCGCCCGCCTCGCGGCGGCGGGATACCCGCTGGCCGTCTGGACGCACACGCCCGGAAAGGCGGATGCCTGGGCGGCCGAGCACGGCGCCCGGGCGCTCGCCACGCCCGCCGAGGTCGCCGCGGAGAGCGACATCGTGATCAGCATGGTCGTCGACGGCGAGCAGGTCGGCCGAGATCCTGCTCGGCCCGAGCGGAGCGATCGAGGCCGCGCGCCCGGGTCTGCTCTGCGATGGACATGTCGACGATCGCACCGCCCGATACGCGCCGGATCGGGGCGGCCCTGCGCGAGCGGGGCGCGGCGATGCTCGACGCGCCCGTCACCGGCTCCGCCCCGCGGGCCGAAGAGGGGTCGCTGACGATCATGGTGGGCGGCGAGGAGGGCGACTACGCGCGTGCCCGCCCGGTGCTCGAGGCGATGGGCCGCCTGATCGTCCATGTGGGCGAGCTCGGCCAGGGCGAGATGGTCAAGCTGATCAACAACGCGATCGGCGCGGCCAACGCGGCCACGGTGGCCGAGGCGCTGGTGCTGGGCGCCGCGACCGGGATCGACCTGGACGCACTTGTGGCGGTCGTCGGCGCCGGGCTCGGGTGGCTCGGTCCAGATGACCCTGAAGTCCGAGGCCATGCGCGATCACGACTTCACGACGCTCTTCAAGACCGCCCACATGCTCAAGGATGTCCGGCTCTGTCTGGAGGAGGCGCAGCGTGCGGGCGTGCCGTTTCCGGCCGCCGCACATGCCCGCGATCTGCTCACAGCAGCCATCGGCCGCGGCCGGGCGGACGCCGACTATGCCTCGATCGATCGAGGCAGCCGAGGGCCTCGCCGGCCGGCGGCTCTGATCCGGCGCTACATAAGCTGGCCGACTGGCCAGTCGATTTCGCACTTTCGGAGAATCAACGCGCGAAAAAGGTCGTCGATTTGCAGGCGATTTGGGATTTTCGCTCAGGTTTCGGTATCTTTAATGGTGTTGGCGACGTCGCCCACGGCGATGCCCCCGCCTCATACAAGCCGTTCCCTCTTACCAAGCAGCGCTTTTTTATGCCAATTGCTTTCAAAGAATGGGCTGTCACCGTCCGCGCCCTAGCGGAAGGCGAGCAGCTCCTGACACTCCGCAAGGGCGTCCTTCCGCAGGCCGGCAAGCCGTTCCGGCTGGCCCACGAACGGTTCTTCCTCTACCCCACCTTCGATCACCAGACCGGTGACCTCGTCCGCGAGTCCCACCAGCCCGAGCTGCGCCGTGCGCTCGAGGAGGGCGTCTGGAGCGACGGCGAGCCGCCGCTGCACAACTTCGTCTCGGGCGCTCCGCTGCAGCAGCCCGACCGCGTCAGGATCCGCGCCTGGGCGGAAGTGACCGACCACTTCACGATCGTCGACCCCCGCTGCGTCGACGCGCTCTCCCCCTTCTACGTGTGGACGCCCGACTACGCCGAGAAGCGCCTCGGCTGGCGTCCCGGCCGCCAGCCCCTGCACGTGATGCTGCTGCGCACCTACAGGATCCCCCGTCCGGTGACCGTCAAGGTCAAGGACGAGTACACCGGCCCGAACGCCTGGGTCGAGCTCCAGCGCGAACTCCCCTTCGAGGGCACCCCGGTGCTCTCGGACGCCGAGTTCGAGCGTGCCTCGGAGGAGATCCGGGGCATCGCGAGCGAAGCCGGCCAGCCCGCCTACGCCTAGGTCGGACCCGCCCGCCCGGCCCAGCCGGCGGGGCTCAGTCCTGGCCGGCGGCGCGAGCGCTTCCCGCGCCGCCTCCGCGCGCCGATTCGGGCACCAGGATGTCCCGCGGTCCGGCCGCCAGGAAGTCGGGCACGTCGAAGCCTCCCGAACGCTTCTGCATGCTGGGGATGCCCTCTTCGAGCAGCAGACCGGCGATCAGCTCGGCCTCGGGCTGGTTTTCGGCACGGGCGACCTTCACGAGCCGGCCCTCGGAGTACTGCGGCTTGATCTTGCGCGCCTGGCGGCTGGCGCTCGCTGGCCGTCCCGCTCGGCGCCGGGCACGTGGACCAGCGGCATGCCGCAGTCATCGCAGAACCGCTCGCTGCGAGCGTAGGTCCGCCCGCACTCGGGGCAGACGTGCGGCTGCTCGCTCACGCGCCGCGCTCGGCGATCGCCACCTCGCGGATCCTGCCGTCCTCGATCAGGTAGGAGCGGACCTCCGGCTCGGCCGCCGGCTGAGAGTCCCGACGATGATCCACTCGACGCCGGGCCAGTTGGCGGCGAAGTTGATGTCCGTCTGGGACGGGTAGGGCGGGCTGCGCACGTGCGAGTGGTAGATCGCCCCGAGCGCGTTGCCCTCGTCCTCGATCGCGTTGTGGAGCTCGAGCAGTTCGCGCGGGATCGATCTCGAACTTCATCGGGCTGGCGTGGACGTTGACGGCCCGCAGGACGCGCGTGGCCTGAGCGGCACGCGGTCCTCGGTCACCGCGACGACGCCGCAGACCTCGTTGCGCCGGGTCCTCGAGGGCGTGGGCAACGATCTGCTCGAGCAGCTCGCTGGGAGATGTTCATCCGAGCTCCGGCGCCGGGGACGCGGGCGCCGCTACCACCAGAGGGTGGACTCGAGGTTCTCGATCTCGTCGACGGGGAGCGTGTAGAGGCCGCTGGAGAGATACTTCCAGCCGTCGTCGCAGACGACGAAGACGACGTTGCCCTCGTCCAGCTCGTTGGCGATCCGCACCGCGATCGAGGCGATCGCTCCGGAGGAGACGCCGGCGAAGAGCGACTCTTCGTCGAGCAGTTTGCGTGTCCAGAGGATCGCATCGCGGTTGGTCACGAAGATCTTCCGGTCGAGCAGGCTCAGATCGATGATCGGCGGGATGAAGCCGTCATCCAGCGAGCGCAGACCCTGCACCGGCTCCCCCTGCATCGGCTCGGCGGCGACGATCTTGACGGCGTCGCCGAAGGTCTCCTTCAGGCGACGGCCGTTGCCCATCAGCGTCCCGCCCGTCCCGAGCCCGGCGACGAAGGCCGCCACCTCGTCGAGCTCTTCGAGGATCTCCAGCGCCGTGCCGTTGTAGTGGGCGGCCGGGTTGGCGGCGTTGCCGTACTGGTAGGGCATGTAGCAGGAGGAGTCCCCGGCGGCCATCTCGAGCGCCATGGCGACCGCCCCGTTGGAGCCCTGGTCGCCGGGCGAGTAGACGATCTCGGCGCCGTACATCCTCAGCAGCTGGGTGCGCTCGGGCGTCACGTTGTCGGGCATGACGACCTTCAGCGGGTAGCCCTTCAGCGAGCAGATCATCGCCAGCGAGATCCCCGTGTTGCCGGAGGTCGGTTCGAGGATCGTCTGGCCGGGGCCGATCGCGCCCTTGGCCTCGCCGTCCTCGATCAGGGCGCGCGGCGACGCGATCCTTGACCGAGCCGGTCGGGTTGCGCGACTCGAGCTTGGCCCAGATGTGAACGCCAGGCTTGGGCGAGAGACGGGGCAGCTCGACCAGCGGCGTATTGCCGATCGACTGGACGACGTCGCCGTAGCGCCCCCCGCAGGGACGGTTCTTCAGCCGCTCTGCCGCCATTACTTCACGGAATATAGCGCCCCCGGTGTGCCTTCTGGAAGGGGTGCCGCGGATGTCAGCGACGCACATGCGCCGCCGCGCCCGGCCGCTGGTTCGAACGGACTGGCCAGCCGGCCAGGCAAGGGCTAATATGCGCCGTGCCCCGGAGGAGGGGCGTGACCACATGGCCTCCCGTCAGGACTCATACGACTACGACTGGCTCGTCATCGGCTCCGGCTTCGGTGGCAGCGTCTCGGCCCTTCGGCTGTCCGAGAAGGGCTACAAGGTCGGTGTCCTGGAGTGCGGGAGGCGGTTCGCCGACCACGAGTTCCCGAAGTCGACGGCCGACGTCAAGCGCTACTTCTGGAACCCGCGCCTGGGGATGAAGGGCATCTTCCGGCTGACGACCTTCAAGGACGTCTCGGTCGTCTCCGGGTGCGGCGTCGGCGGCGGCAGCCTCGGCTACGCCTGCACCCTCTACGTGCCCGCCGAAGCAGTTCTTCGAGGACAGGCAGTGGGGCGAGATGCAGCGACTGGGAGAGCGATCCTGGCGCCCCACTACGACGAGGCCCAGCGGATGCTGGGGGTCACCCAGAACCCCCACGAGGACCCGGCCGACCAGCTGCTGCGCGAGCTGGGTCGCGGAGATGGGCGTCGGAGACACCTACAAACGGACGCCCGTCGGGATCTACTTCGGCGAGCAGGCGGGCAAGACCGTCCCCGATCCCTTCTTCGGCGGCGAGGGCCCCGACAGGACCGGCTGCCACCTGTGCGGGCGCTGCATGGTCGGCTGCGTCCACGGCGCCAAGAACACGCTCGTCAAGAACTACCTCTACTTCGCCGAGAAGCTGCGGCGCGCAAGGTCACGCCCGAACGCACCGTCGTCGACATCCGTCCGATCGGCGCCCGCCGACGGCTCGGACGGCTACGAGGTCGAAAGCGTCCGCTCGGGCGCCTGGCTGCGCAAGGACCGCCGCGTCCAGCGCGCCCGCGGCGTGGTCGTTTCGGCGGGGCCGCTGGGCACCAACCGGCTGCTCCAGCTATGCCGCCTCGGCGGCTCGCTGCCGAGGATCTCCAACCGGCTTGGGCGAGCTGGTGCGGACCAACTCCGAGTCGATCCTGACCGTGACCGTGCCCGAGGACTACCACGAGAACCTGATCAAGCGGGTCGCGATCACCTCCTCGATCTACCCCGACCCCAACACCCACATCGAGACCGTCACCTACGGCGACGGCGGCGACTCGATGCGGATGCTCTACACGCTGCTGACCGGCGACGGCACCCGCGCCACCCGCCCGCTGAAGCTGCTCGCGCAGATCCTTCGCCACCCCGGCCGGCTGGCGAAGGTGCTGTTCGCCAAGCAGTGGTCACGGCGCACGATCATCCTGCTGGTCATGCAGACGCTCGACAACGCGATCGCACTGCGCCCCCGCAAAGGCCCGTTCGGGACGCTTCTGGCTGCAGACCGAACAGGATCCCGAGCGGCCCAACCCGACGTTCATCCCCGTCGCCAACGAAGCGGCCGAATGGTTCGCCAAGAAGACCGGCGGGATCGCCCAGAGCTCGACCACCGAGGCGCTCTTCAACATCCCCTCGACCGCCCACATCCTGGGCGGAGCCGTGATCGCGCCCGACCCGGCCAGGGCGTCGTGGACGCCGACCAGCGCGTCTTCGGCTACGAGAACCTGCTCGTCTGCGACGGCTCGGCGGTGCCCGCGAACGTCGGCGTGAACCCATCGCTGACGATCACCGCTCTGGCCGAGCATGCGATGAGCCGGATCCCGGCGGCGGGCAACTCGGCCGGCGAGGACACCGGCGAGTCCGCCGGCGGCCTTCACCGCAGCGGCCTGAGCGGCCTTCTCCCCACGCGTCGCGGGCGCACTGGTGGCGGTAGCCTGCTGCGAAGCCGCAGCCTGACGCGGCCGCCGATCCGCACGACGACGTTCAGGACGCCGTCGGGGGAAATGCGCGGGCGCGCGATCGTCCGCCATGTGCGCGCGGCGGTCCGCGCCCTTGCAGCTCGACCGCCGCGGCGGGCGTCGTTTCCCAGCGCCCAGAGACGGACATGGCGGCGCGTCGACGCGCAGCGGATCGAACGGGAAGGCGAAGCCCCGCAGGAAGGCCTTTGCTTGCGCGGCTGACGGGTCGCCGCCGGCGCCCGCGCTGAAGAGGCCTGCCGGTCGCTGATATTCGACCAGGCCGCCGGTCGGCGTGCCGCGCGCGGCACGGACGGATAGGGGTCGATCAGGAACTGCCATGCGGCGAGGCTGACGCCGCTCACCCAGAGGCGGTGCAGCGCCCGGGAGATCCATCGGGCCTGGAGCGCCGGCGCGACCCCCCGGACCGCCTGGGGCGCGCTTTCCCAGTTCAGCTCGGTCGCCCACACCGGCTTGGGACCGCGTCGGAGCAGGGTCCTCCTGCGCTGGGCGAGCGCCAGCAGGGCCGTCAGCTTCCCGGCATCGGAGATCGCCAGGTCCAGGGAGGATGCGGCCGGCGATCGGGACGCCGACCGACAGGGGGTGGAACGCCAGGGCGTCGAAATGCGGCGGATCGGGGCACGGCTCGCGAGCGCCTCTCGGCGAGAGACAGAGCATCGCCCGCAGGAACCTCAGCGGTGCCATCCGCCCGGTCCCTTCGGGGTCGCCGTTTGGGCGCCACCCCCGCCGTGACGACGAGGTCGCCCGGAGCGACGGACTTCACGCCGGGTAGAAGCCGTTCAGCAGCTGCCGGTAGGCCAGCGGCGAGAAGGCGCTCCAGTGTTCGTTCTGCACGACCCACTGCGGCTCGAGGTAGCGGGCCAGGTTCGGCTCGTTCCAGGCCTGCAGGGCGCGCACCTGCGGCAAAGGCTGCCCGGGTGCGGCGGGATCGGGGTACGAGCCGTCATATCGTCGCGCCAGGGCCGCCGCGAAGGCTTCAAGCGCGGCGGGGCTCGGCGACCAGCTGCCGGGATAGGCGTACGGCCAGCGGCCGGGAGCTTCGGCCCAGGCCGGTGCGTGGGAGACCACCAGCAGCGGCGTCACGCCGGCGGACGCGGCGCCTCGCACGGCGCGCATCCAGCGCCGCGAACCGGTAGCCCGGGCTGCCCGGGTCGCGAGGGTCGAACCCGCCCGGCGGTTCCGCGGCCACCGTCTCGCGCCAGTTGACAGGAATCCGCACGAGACCGGCACCGGTTTCGCGGATCCGCTCAAAGGCGCCCTGACGGACACCTTGACCCCGGGCGAGCAGGAGCGTCCCTTCAGAGATCCCGCGCTCGAGGCCGCCCCGCGGGAAGGGCCCCCGGACGAGGGCCCGGTTCTGGGTCTGAAGGAACACTCGCCCGGTGCCGGGCGCCCGGGGACCGGCGTGGGGCTCGGCCCCGAACGGGCGCGGGGGACCTTCCGGGCCGCTGCTCGATGTCACGGGCAGGACCGGCGGTGGGATGAGCCAGACGATTGCGCTCAGAGCCAGGCCCAGTGGCGGCCTGAGGCGCCGCCCGCCGCTAGCGGTGCAGCGAGATGGTGTGGCGCGCCAGATCGATCTTGGCTCCGGAGTTGCTGTGGAGAGTCGTGATCAGGATCGCCTTGACGCGTGGCGCCGACCTGAGCCGGCTGCGGCCCTTGCGGGTCGCCTTGAGAAGCACCGTCACCTTGCCGGCGCTCTTGGCCGTGGCGCTTCCCCGGGCAAGCAGCAGCGCGCGGGCTCGCTTGTGGTGCTTCGCGCCCGCGGCGGATGCCGGGAGTTTGCCGCCCGCGAGGTAGAGGTCCTGGATCACCGTCCCGGGCCTGGTTGATCGTGACCTGGTCGCGCGCGCCGAGCTTCAGGAGGCGGTGGATGGTCGTGCGCAGCAGTTTCGCGATCCGCCCCTGCAGGGCCGGCGGCGGAGGCGGGTTGAAGACCGGCGGCGGAGCCGGGCAGGCCCCCACGGGACGCTCGACTTCGCTCGTGTACGTGTAGGTGGCTTCGCCCGCGAGGGGCGTTTTCAGGGACTCGATCGCCTCGACGTCCTCACCGAGCGCCAGGGGCACAAGGAAGCTGCCGCCGAAGGAGGTGCCCGAAAGGGTTTTCACCTGGGCTTCGCCGAAGGCCGTCTGATGCACTTCGATGCCGTGGTGGTAGGGGTGCACGAGAACCTTGGCGAAGTACTTGCCTTCGACGATGTTGCCCGGCGAGTTCTGCCCGGAGAAGTTCGTCGAGCCCGCGCAGACGGTCGGGTCCATCGTGGGCAGTCCGTCGTAGACGGTCCTGGCGACGACCGTTCCCTTGGGCGATTCGACGGTCACTTCGTCGCCCACCGCGGGGACCTGGGAGAGCCATGCGCCGCCGTTCTGCCCCACGTCTCGGTAGAGGGTCGTGCCGTTGCGGATTATCGACAGGAGGACTTCGGCCGAGGGCGAGACGCCGGCGCTGGTGGATGAGGCCTGTTCGTATTCCGGCAGCGTCGTGGCGCCCTCGAGGATCGTCAGGCTGTAGCGCGGCCCGTGACCCGACGTCGCCGCTGCGGGGGACGCGATGATGGCCGCCGCAAGCAGCGTCGCCGCCATGGTGGCTGCGAGCGCGCCGGATCGAGGACGGAGGTGCGGGCGAACACGTGGGCAGGAGCGGGTGCTTCTCATAGAACGCAATCCCATCGTTCGATGACCCCGGCAGCGTTAGGCCGCCGGCAGGAGTTCGACGGGAAGGCTATGCGGGGCCGCGGCGGAAAACCGTTTCCTCCGGCACGGCGAGGGAACGCATCTTCATGATCTCCTCGCGCCGGCCGTGCTCGCGCGGATGCCATCTCCAGGCACCCCCGGGAAGCCCGGCCGCAGCGGGCTGCGATCCAACGAGCAGACAACCGGCTTCGCGCTCCAGGGCGATCTGATTCCCGCCGAGTTCCTTGGCGGCATAGAGCGCCTCGTCGGCGCGGGCAAGGACCTCCTCGGGTCTCACCTCGGCCGGCCGGAGGACGGCGAGGCCGACGCTGACCGTGACCGTCCCGCCCGCGGGATGAGGGATCGTGAGACTCCTCGATCGCGGCCTGCCAGCGCATCGCGGCGCTCATGGCCCCTGCGACGGTCAGTTCGGGCAGCAGGCCGACGAACTCCTCACCGCCGTATCGGTAGATGCTGTCCGCCGCTCGCGCCGTCGAGGCCAGCGTTTCGGCCACCCTGCGCAGGACTTCATCGCCCTGAAGGTGACCCGCACCATCGTTGAACGCCTTGAACCGGTCCACGTCCGCTATCGCGATGCCGTAGCTGCGGTGGTGGCGAATCGCGCGGGCATGGTGGCCCGTCAGGTCCGCCACGAGGCGCCTTCGATTCCCGATCCCGGTCAGCGCATCGGAGTCCGCGTCATGACGGAGACGCTCGTGCAGATCGATCAGGCGCTCCGCCGCGATGAGCTTGCGCTCGAGCTCCCCCGGGTTCAGGGGCTTGCGCATCAGGTCATCGGCGCCCGCGCTCATGGACGCGCGCGCGGCATCCTCGCCGGCGCGGCCGGTGAGGACCACCACATAGGTGTATGCCGCCGCGCAGGCCCCGCGCACCCGGCTGACGAGCTCTGTGCCGTCGAGACCGGGCATCTGCCAGTCGGTGATCAGGACGTCCGGCTGAACGGAGGAGAAGGCCCGCCAGGCTGAAAGGCCGTCCGCGGTGACGGCGCATTCATGTCCGAGACGGCGCAGCGCGGCCTCGAGGACGGCGCGCGAGACAGGGTCGTCATCGGCGATCAGGACCCGCATCGCCCGCTCGCGTGGGCCGCGATCGCGTCTGTGACCTGTCCCGCCAGGTCGTCGGCCGAGACACCCTTGCGGGCGTAGCAGATGGCGCCGGCGCTCAGGAGCTCAAGGACACTGTCCTGCTGCTCGTCGACCGACAGGATCACGACGGCGGTGCGCGGCGCCACGGCGTGAATCTCGCGTGTCGCCCGCAGCCCGCCGCCGGCAGGCATCTCGAGGTCGACGATCGCGGCGTCGGGCTGTTGGGCCTCGGCGAGGGCGATCGCCTCATCCGCGTCGACCGCGAAGCCGACGAGCTCGAACCACTCGCTGAGCCGGCCCGCGAGCGTCGCGATCACGATCGCGTCATCGTCGGCGATCATCAGCGACGGGCGCTGGACGCTCTCAGGCGAGCCCGACAGCGCGATCATTGCCGAAACCCCCTGAGGGCATCTTGGATTTCGCCGTCTGTGACGCCCACGACACGTTCGAGCTCGACCTGCCGGCTCGGCAGGCGCTCGAATCGCCGTTCGGTCCCGTCGAACTGGATGCGGTCGCATAGCTCCGCGATCCTCATAGCGCCGACGGTCAGCGATGCGCCCTTCAGCCGGTGCGCAACCTGGCACACGATCTTCGCGTCTCGCTCCTCGATCGCGCCGGCGAGGGCGTCCGTCTCGAACCGGGCCTGGGTGCTGAACAGTCTCAGCACCCTGATCCCCTGCTCCCGGTCGCTGTCGAAGAGCTCCGTCATCGGCCCCGGGTCGAAGGGGGTCTCGTGATCGCTGCTCCGCGCCGTCCCCCTGCGCTCCAGTGTCGGCCGAGCGGTTCCCGGGAGGAGGTTCCGCTCGAGGACCTCCTTCAGCGACCGCCGGCTCATCGGCTTGCCGAGGAAGTCGTCCATCCCCGAGTCGATCATCTCTTGCGATCGCCCTGGAGCATGTGGGCGGTCATGGCGATGACCGGGACATGGTTGCCGCCACCCTCGCGGCGGCGGATCTCCCGGGTGGCCGAATAGCCGTCCAGGCGAGGCATCTGGCAGTCCATCAGGATCGCCGCGTATTCGGCTCTGTCGCTGTGCTCCAAGGCCTCGATTCCGTCGCATGCGACGTCAACGTCGTAGCCGAGCTGCTTGAGATGGCTCGTGGCGACCAGCCGGTTCACCTCGTTGTCCTCGGCGATCAGGACGCAGAGGCCCTCATGCGCACCGGGGGGACCGGCGCCTGTGCCGGACACCGCCGGGCTCCGCGAGCAGCCGGCGGCCACCGGTTCGCACCGGACGGTGAAGGTGAACGTGCTGCCGGCTCCCCGACGCTGGCTGCGTGGATCTCGCCTCCCATCAACCGGACGAGGTCGCGGCAGATCGCGAGGCCCAGGCCGCAGCCGCCGTACTCGCGAGTCGTTGAAGCATCGGCCTGGACGAACGGGTCGAACACGCGCGCGGCGACCGCCTCCTCCATCCCGATGCCGGTGTCCGTCACCTCGAAGCACAGCTCGCCGGGACACTCGGCGCTGACGATCAACCTCAGTCGGACCTCGCCCGCCGTGGTGAACTTGACGGCATTGGAGAGCAGGTTGGAGAGGACCTGGCGAACGCGGCGTCCGTCGCCGCGAACGACGGCCGGCATGTCGGGGTCGACCGAGACGACCAGCTCCAGGTTCTTTCGCACTGCCGCCGTGGAGACCATCGCCAGCGCGTCGTCCAGCACGACGCGAGGATCGAAGTCGATCGGGTCGAGCTGGAGCTTGCCGGCTTCGAGCTTGGAGAGGTCCAGGACATCGTCGACGATCTGCATCAGCGCCTCCCCCGAGCGTCCGATGACCTCGACGTAGTGCCTCTGGGTCTCGTCGAGATCTGTGTCGAGCAACATCTCGCTCATACCGAGGAGCCCGTTGAGGGGCGTGCGGATCTCGTGACTCATGTTGGCCACGAACTCGGACTTGAGGCGATAGGCGGCCGCGGCCGCCGCCTCGACGCGCTTGCGCGCGGTGATGTCGCGGATCGATGCCGAGACGGTCGCCCCGGCGGCCGTTTGCATCATGCTGAGGCTGATCTCAGCGGGAAACTCGCTGCCGTCGCGCCGACGTGCGCCGAGCTCGCGCCCGACCCTCATCGCCCGGCCGTCCGGCTGCTTGTGGAATCCTGCCCGGTGAATGCGGTGAGCCTGGCGAGAACGCTCCGGCAGAAGCAGCTCGACACCCTGCCCGACAAGTTCCTCGGGCTCGTAGCCGAAGAGCGCCTTGACCTGCGCGTTGACCAGCACGATCACCCCGTCGGAGTCACAGACAACCATCGCGTCGGGGGCGCACTCGAGCAGGCCGCGAACCCGCTCCTCGCCGTCGCGTAGCCACTCCTGCCGGGCTCGGTCGGACGCCCGCCGCCCGTTCCGCGACCGCAGCATCTGACGGGACCTGGCCCTGGTGCTCACTGCCGACGCTCCTGTTTTGTTGCTGGCATGGCCGTGGGACTCCGGGGGTTGCGGGCGATCTGGAGGGTCCTGGGGATGGGGAATGTGCTCAATCTCCTCATCGACTCCGGCCCGCCGCAGGCCATCCCCGAAATGCTGTAGCTGCTAGGTCAGAGTCCCGCGCTCGCGGACCGCCAGGGCGACGGCCTGCACCCTGGTCTTCGCGCCGAGCTTGGCGGTTGCGTTGCGCACGTGGGTGCGGACCGTTTCGGGCGACAGGTAGAGATGCTCGGCGATCGCCTGACCCGTCAGCCCGTCGGCCAGCAGGTGAAGGATCTGGTGCTCGCGTGGGCTCAGCGCGTGCATCTTCGAGCCGTCGGCGCCGTGGGCGAGAACGGCCGCGAGACCCGGATCGATGAACGTGCCGCCCGCAGCCACGGCACGAAGCGCTTCGATCAGCGCCGGGGGCGGCGAGGTCTTCAGCACGAAGCCGCGCGCGCCGACCCGGACGGCCTCGCCCAGGCCGTCGTCGATCCCCGTGTAGCCCGTGTAGAGGACGATGGCCGCATCGGGATCGCGATCGAGGATCTCGCGGACGAGACCGATCGAGTTCTCGCTGCCGAGGTGGACGTCGATCAGGGCGACGTCATGGCGGCGCCTGCCAAGCAGCGCACGCGCCTCCTCGAGCTCGCCGGCGACCCCCGCCACCCGCATGCCCGCCTGGCGCAGGAGCAGCTCGACCCCCTTGCGCATCGCCAGATGGTCCTCAACGACCATCACCTCGAGCTGCTCGTCCGGCATCTGACTCCCTCATCCCCCGGGTCTCGCGCCAAAGCACATTCTACGCAGAAGGAGTCCGATTATTCGGATTTGCACGCACTTCGCGTGCTCAGGCGCGGTAGCGGACGAGCCTCATGTGGGAGCAGCCCTTGAGCCTCCAGGGGCGGTTCGCGGGCAGGTAGCGCATGACCATCGTCTTGCGCCCGGGCCCGTTGCAGTGCACGACGCCGTGGCCGTAGACCAGCGCGACCTGATCGTTGCCCGCCCCCGTCCAGATCTCGTTGTAGCCGCGGCTGGCGTAGATGTAGTCGTTGCCGGCACCGCCATGGAGGAAGTCGGTCTGGTTGGGCGGATCTTCGGGGTGGGAGTCGCCCCAGATCACGTCGCCCGCTTCGCCGGCCCAGATGTTGTCGTTGCCGTTGCCGCCCAGCAGGTAGTTGTGGACGTGCTTGAGGCCGCGCATCGTGCCGCTTTCGTTGTTCGGGTGGCCCTGGTGGTGTTCTTCGGGGGGCCAGCCGTTGTGGCTTGCCATGCCCAGGGCAACTCCTCCCCCGAGTGCGGGGAGCGCCAGGCAGAGCAGGGCGCCCGCCGAGGCGGCGAAGCGGGCCGGCCGTGGTCTCGCAGGCTTGCTCATCGCACCCAAGGTATCGACGCTGGAGGTCGCAATCTCGAGCGATCCGCGATCGGGCAGACGGAAGTCGGCACTCTGACGGGCACCTCAGAGTTTGGCGTAGACGAGATGCCCGAAGGCCAGCACCTGCGCGGGTGTCCCGCCGAGCAGCGTGCTGATGACGACGAAATGCCCGCCGCGGGTGAACCACAGAACGACCTCGTCATTGCGAGGCGTATGCAACAGCGTCGCGCCCCTGCCGAGGTGAGCCGGATGGCTCTTGGTCACCTTGCGGCCGAAGCTTGCGAGCCCTGCGAGCCATTCGGACTGCCGCTTCTTGGCCTGGCGCGCCGGGTAGGGGTAGATCTTGACGGAGGCCGTCGTGCCGGTGACGTAACAGAATTCCCGTTCGGCGATCGGAGCCTGGTGTTCACCCTTGCCGAAGACCTTTTCGACGGCCGTCTTGGCAGGGGCGTAGAGGGTGCAGGTGTCTGCCGCCCTCGCCGAGGGCGCGGCCTGTGCGACCCCTGCGAGCGCCAAGGCCGCGAGCAGGCCTGCCAGCGCGGCCGCGCAGCCGCGCGAAAGAGCCCCGGGCACGATCAGCGGTGCGAGCCGCCGGCCATTGCCGGGAGGATGACCAGGGTGTCGCTCTCGCCGACGGCCGTCTCCAGACCGTCCAGGACACGGACGTCCTCGTCGTTCAGGTAGACGTTGACGTAGCGGTTCAGCTCGCCCTCGGAGGAGAACAGCTGGCTCTCGGTCGCCGGGTGTGCGCTGGCCAGATCGCGGAGAACCGCACCGACGTTCTCGCCCGATGCGCCGACCTCCTTCTCGCCGCCCACGGAGGCCCGCAGGACCGGGGGGATCTTGATCGTCGCCATGGTCACGGAGCCTACCCGGCCGCGGCGCAGAACGCCTCGTAGTCGGGGAAGACGCCCAGCTCCTCGTCACGGATGTCCTGGGGATCGCGCGAGCAGATCGGGCACTCCGGATCGCGATGGACTTTGACCTCGCTCAGCGTCGCCCCGAGCGCGTCGTAGAGCAGCAGCCGCCCGATTGCCGGTTCGCCGATGTTGAGGATCAGCTTGACGACCTCGGTTGCCTGCAGCAGGCCCATCGTGCCGGGAAGAACCCCAAGGACGCCGTTTGCGCCGCACGAGGGCGCGAGCTCGGCGGGCGGCGGCTCGCGGAACAGGCAGCGGTAGCAGGGGCCCTCGTAGGGCTTGAACACGGAGAGCTGCCCGTCGAAGCCGAGGATCGAGGCGGAGACCACGGGGATCCGCAGGCGGACCGTTGCGTCGTTGAGCAGGTAGCGGGTCGGGAAGTTGTCGACCCCGTCGACGATCACGTCGTAGCCCTGGATTATCTCCATGATGTTGGAGGCGTCGATCCGCGTCTCGTACTTGACGACGTTCACGTCGGGGTTCAGCGCATGGATCGACTCCTCGGCCGAGTCGACCTTGGGGATGCCCACGCGCTGGGTGGAGTGGATCACCTGGCGCTGAAGGTTCGACAGGTCGACGACGTCGTCATCGACGATCCCCAGCGTCCCGACCCCGGCTGCGGCCAGGTAGAGGGCCGTCGGAGAGCCCAGCCCGCCGGCTCCCAGCAGGAGCACCTTCGCGTCCAGCAGCTTCTGCTGGCCCTCGGCGCCGATCTCGGGGATCAGCAGGTGGCGCGAATAGCGATCGCGCTGCTCCGCCGTCAGCGAGCGGGGCACGTCGACCTCGTAGCCGCGGTCCTTCCACAGCGTGATCCCGCCGGTCATCGAACGGACGTGCTCGTAGCCGAGCTCCTGAACGAGCGTTCTCGTGCCGTAGGCCGAGCGGTTGCCCGAGGCGCAGTAGAGGATGATCTGCGTCGAGCGGTCGGGGACAACTCCCTCGATCCGCGTCTCCAGATAGCTGCGGGGAACGTGTTTCGCGCCGGGCAGATGCCCGGCGGAGAACTCGTCCGTCTCGCGTACGTCGATGATCGCCACGCCCTCGTCGATCAACTCCTTGACCTCGGACGGGTCGACCTCCTCGATCTGGCTCTTGACTTGGCGAAGCAGCTCTTGCCCGGACGGACTCATCTGGAAACTCCTAAACCACGGTCGGGATTCATAGACTTCAAAAAGTATAGCGAGTCGATTGGCCCTTCCCGGACAGATGCAGCCGGGGCATCCCTCCCCTAGGCTGACCCCGATGGACGACCGGCCGAGACTGCTCCTCCCCGCGATCGCGGGACTGCTCCTCGTGGCCGCCGTCGCCTTCGCGATCCTGGCCGGCTCGAGCGGCAACAGCTCCAACGGAAGCAAGACCCGGAGCACGGCCGCGGGCAGCGGCTTCGATGGCGCCGCGCTGCCGCCGGGCGTCCCCGCGCCCACATTCACGCTGCGGAACCCGGCAGGGCGCAGTGTCAGTCTCAGCTCCCTTCGGGGGCGCCCCGTCCTGATCGCCTTCCCCTACACCCACTGCCGCAACAGCTGCATCCTGATCGCCCAGCAGATCCGCGGGGCGCTCGACGAACTCTCCTCGCCGCCGGCCGTGGTGCTGATCAGCGCCGACCCCGCCGGAGACACCCCGGCGCGCATCCGAAGCTTTCTCAGCCGTGTGTCACTGGCGGGGCGGGCCAGCTACCTCACCGGGACGGACTCGGAGCTGCGGAGGGTCTGGCGCGCCTACCGCGTCACCCCCTCATCTGCCGGATCCGCGGCCTATGGGAAGTACGCGACCGTCCTGCTGATCGACGCGCGCGGGCAGGAGCGCGTCCTCTACGGCCCCGAACAGCTGACGCCCGAAGCCCTCTCCCATGACATCCGCAAGCTCCAGAGCGGCTGATACCCTAGCTGGGAGGTAGGAAATCCCGATGATGTTCTCAACCAAGGCCGAGTATGGCGTACGCGTGATGGTCGAGCTTGCTCGAAGGACCGGCGGCGAGCCGGTTCCCCTGGCCGAGATCGCCGCCAAGGACGGTCTGCCGCTCGCCTATCTGGAGCACCTGGTGGCACGGCTGCGCAAGGCGGGGCTGGTGGACTCACGCCGCGGATCTCGTGGCGGGTACATGCTCTCCCGGCCGGCCGCACAGATCTCGATGGCCGACGTCGTCGAGGCTCTCGAGGGCTCGATCGCCCCGATCGAGTGCATCTCGGAGGCCGCGGACGGCTCGATCGTCTGCTCAAGGGAGTCCAGCCCCGACCACACCTGCCCGACCAAGCTGCTTTGGACGCGCGTCCGCTTCTCGATCGTCGCCACGCTGCGCGAGACGACGCTCGCCGACCTGCTGGTGAGCCCGCCCTTGGCGAGCACGCCGACACTGCAAATCGAACCCCTCACGACCGGAGCCTGAAACCAGAACATGGCCGACCTAGAGATCACAGACCTTCACGTCCGGACCGAGGAGCGCGAGATTCTCCGCGGTGTCAACCTCAATATCAGCCGCGGTGAGATCCACGCTCTGATGGGCCCCAACGGCTCGGGCAAGTCGACCCTGGCCAACACGCTCCTGGGGCACCCGGCCTACGAGATCACCGAGGGGAGCATCCTCTTCAAGGGCGAGGACATCACCGAGGCGGAGCCTCACGAGCGGGCCAAGGCGGGGCTCTTCCTGGCCTTCCAGTATCCCGTCTCGATCCCCGGTGTCTCGGTGGCCAACTTCCTGCGGATGGCCATCAACGCGAAGCGCGAGGAGCCGATTCAGGTGAAGGAGTTCCGGACCCAGCTCCAGCACGCCATCGACCTGCTGGACGTCGACCGTTCCTTCACCTCACGCCACCTCAACGACGGCTTCTCAGGCGGCGAGAAGAAGCGCGCCGAGATTCTCCAGATGGCGATGCTGGCCCCCGACGTGGCGATTCTCGACGAGACCGACTCGGGCCTGGACATCGACGCCCTGCGGACGGTTGCCGAGGGTGTTCAGCGCCTCCACGACGAGCAGGGCCTGGGTGCCCTGATCATCACCCACTACCAGCGGATCCTCCACTATGTGAAGCCCGAGTTCGTCCACATCCTGATGGATGGCCGGATCGTCCTCGAGGGCGGCGTCGAGCTGGTCGAGCGCCTGGAGCGCGAAGGCTACGACCAGATCCGCCAGGAATTCGGCGGCGTCGGAGAGCTGGCCGTATGAGCGCCGCCCCGGACGGCGCCGCCCCGATCACCGAAAAGGCCGGCCGACACCGCGAGGCGACCCTCTACGAGGCGCTGGCGGGCGCCGGCGCGGGCGGCGCCGGGCACTCGCTCGGCGAGCTGCGCGAAGCCGCACTGAAGGCCTTCGAGGCATCCGATCTGCCCGTCTGGCGCCGCTCCGGCTTCTGGACGACCAGCCTCGAGAGCCTCGACTTCGACGCGCTCGAGAACAGCATCCAGGAGAGCGATGTCCCCGATGTCGTCGCCCGGACGATCCCCGATCGCCCCCGGGCCGGTCGGATCGTCCAGAGCGCCGGCTCGGTCGTGGAGGTCGAGCTCGACCCCGCCCTGGCCGAGAAGGGCGTCATCTTCTGCTCGCTGGAGCGGGCCTTTGCCGAGCACCCCGGCCTCGCATCGGTCTGGTACTCGAAGCGCCTGCTGATCGACAGGCACAAGCTCGAGGCGGCCAACGCCGCCTTCTGGACGGGCGGGATCTTCCTCCACGTCCCCGAGGGCGTCGTCATCGAGGACCCCTTTGAGCTGATCTACGCGATCGACCGCCCCGGAATCGCCCAGTACGGCCGGACGCTCGTCGTCGGGGGACCCCACAGCGAGTTCCGCGTCCATGAGTACGACCTCGCGGAGGACTTCGAGGGACAGGCCCTGCACGCCGGCGCCTTCGAGCTCTACCTGCAGGACGGGGCCCGCTGCCGCCTTGCCCAGGTCCAGGACTGGGGCCAGGGCGAGGTCTATGACGTCTCCACCCGGTTCGTGGGCATCGGCCGTGACGCCTACTGCCACTGGCTGCCGGCGCTCGTCGGCGGGCACCTCGTCCGCCAGCACCTCGAGCTGGCCGTCTCGGAGCCCGGCGGGGACATGGCCTTCCGGGGGATCTTCTTCGCCGAGGGACAGGAGCACCTGGACGTGTTCGCCGCGGACCTCCACGAGACCGGCCCCTCCGGTGGCGATGTCCACTGGCGCGGAGCCGCGACGGGTGAGAGCAGGGCCAGCTTCGAGGGCCTGATCCAGATCGACCCGGGCGCGCAGCAGACCCACACCTACCTGCAGATCCACTCGATGATGCTCTCCCCCAAAGCCAGGATCGACGCGATCCCCTCCGTCCTGGTCTCATCGGACGACGTCTCGGCCTCTCACGGCGGGACGGTCGGCGAGCTCGACGAGGCGGTCATCTTCTACATGCAGACACGTGGCCTGGACAGGGCAAGCGCCGTGAGGGTGATCGTCGAGGGCTTCTTCGAGCCGTTGATCTCCGAGCTTCAGGATGAGCCGCTCGAGCAGCTCGTGCGCGAGCGGATCACACGCAAACTGGCGACGGCACGCGAGGACATCGAAGCCTATGCCACCAGTCGTTGAGGGCACCCTGGATGTAAGGGCCGACTTCCCGATCCTCGCCCGCGAGCCGGGGCAGGACCGCCTCGTATATCTGGATTCGGGAGCGACCTCGCAGAAGCCCGAGCTTGTCATCGAGGCCCAGGCCGACCACCTGCGCAAGCACAACGCCAACGTCCACCGGGGCGTCTACCCCCTCGCCCAGGAGGCCGACGCTGCCTTCGAGGGAGCACGCCGCAGGATCGCCGCCTTCACGGGGGCCGAGCAGCGAGGGACGATCTTCACCAAGAATGCGACCGAGGCGATCAACCTCGTCGCATACGCCTGGGGACGGGCCAACATCGGCCCGGGCGATGCCGTCCTGATCACCCAGATGGAGCATCACGCGAACATCGTCCCCTGGCAGCTGCTCTGCGCCGAGCGGGGCGCCGAGCTCCGCTACCTGGAGCTCGACGAGCGAGGCGAGCTGTCACTCCAGGCACTCGAGGCGGAGCTCGGCCGCGGGGATGTCCGGCTGGTCGCCTTCGCGCACATCTCGAACGTCCTCGGGACGATCAACCCCGTCGCCGAGATGGCGGCCCGCGTCCGGGCAGCAGGTGCCGTCTCGCTGATCGACGGCGCTCAGGCCGTCCCGCAGATGCCCGTAGACGTGGCGCGGATCGGCGCGGACTTCTACGCCTGGACCGGCCACAAGGCGCTCGGCCCGACCGGGATCGGAGTGCTTCACGGAAGGGTCGAGCTGCTCGATCGGATGCCCCCCTTCCTGAGCGGCGGCGACATGATCGCCTCGGTCGACCTCGACGGCTCGACCTGGAACGAGCTGCCCTGGAAGTTCGAAGCGGGCACCCCAGCCGTCGCCGAGGCCGTCGGCCTGGCCGCCGCCGTCGACTATCTCGGCGACCTCGGCATGGAGCGGGTCCGTGAACACGAGCTGGCCCTCACCGAGTACCTGCTGGAGGGGCTGGCGGGGGTACCCGGCCTGAAGGTCGTCGGACCCCCCGAGGCCAACTCGAGAGGGGCGTTGGCGTCGTTCACCCTCGAGGGCCTGCACCCACATGACATCGCCGAGCTGCTCGGCCGTGAGGGCGTCTGCGTCCGCGCCGGACACCACTGCGCCCAGCCCCTGATGCGCTGCCTCGGCGTCGGCGCGACCGCCAGAGCCAGCCTGGGCGTCTACAACGAGCGGGCCGACATCGACGCCCTCGTAACGGCCCTCCACCACAGCCGGGAGATCTTCGGGCTCTGACATGGACGACCTCTACCGCGACTACATCCTCGAGCACTACAAGCGCCCCAAGAACTTCGGTGAGCTGGACCCCCACGACCTCGAGGGGCTCGAGCACAACCCGCTCTGCGGCGACGAGCTGGGCGTCCATATCCGGGTCAGGGACGACAGGATCGAGGACATCCGTTTCCATGGCCATGGCTGCGCCATCTCACAGGCATCCGCATCGATCGCCTCGGAGGAGCTCAAGGGCATGACCCTCGAGGAGATCGGCGAGCTCGACGCCGACTGGATGATCGAGCTGCTGGGAATCCCCGTCTCGGCGACCAGGCGCAAGTGCGCCCTGCTCAACCTCAAGGTCGTCCGCGGGGCCGTGACGGGCGACAACGCCTGGCCCGAGTGAGCATCCAACGCCGTCAGCCCCCGGACAGGCCCAAAGGACCTTCTGCGGGGCACGATACAATTCCTACCTACCAGCACAGGATTCGCAAGGACAACCCCAGCGAGGACACACATGGCCACGATTGACCGCATCGCAAAACCCAGCCCGATCGTCGAAGACGAGCAGGGCCAGCTGCACGCACGCCAGGGAATTTCGCGCGAGGTCGTCAGCGAGCTCTCCAAGATCAAGGGCGAGCCCGACTGGATGGCCGAGAAACGGATCGAGTCGCTGGAAATCTTCGAACGCAAGCCACTCCCCAACTGGGGCCCGGACCTGAGCGGCCTCAACCTGGACGACCTGGTCCTCTACTCCCCCCCGACGGCAGGCCGCTTCAACAGCTGGGACGAAGTCCCGGCAGACATGAAGCAGACCTATGAGGATCTCGGGATCCCGCAGGCCGAGCGCGAGCACCTCGCCGGTGTCGTCGGCGTCTGGCGCCAGGAGCCGGTCTATGAGGGACTCAAGGAGGAGTACGCCAAGCAGGGAATCCTCTTCTGCTCGATGGACACGGCCATCACCGAGTACCCCGAGCTGGTGCAGAAGTACTTCATGAAGAAGTGCGTCCCGCCGCAGGACAACAAGTTCTCGGCCCTCCACGGTGCCGTCTGGTCCGGTGGAGCCTTCTGCTACATCCCCAAGGGCGTCAAGTGCGACCTGCCCCTGCAGTCCTACTTCCGCATGGAGGGCGCAGGCGAGGGCACCTTCGAGCACACCCTGATCGTCGCCGACGAGGGTTCCGAGGTGAACTACATCGAGGGTTGCACGGCCCAGACCTACAGCGTCAACTCGATGCACTCGGCGGTCGTCGAGATCTTCGTCCACGAGGGGGCCAAGGCCCGCTACACGACCGTGCAGAACTGGTCCAAGGACGTCTACAACCTGAACACCAAGCGCGCCGTCGTCGACGCCGAAGGGACCGTCGAGTGGGTCGGCGGCTCGATGGGCGCCAAGTACGTGATGCTCTACCCCGGCTCCTTCCTGATGGGCGAGGGCGCCCGGGCCGACCATCTCAACGTCGGCGTCGCCGGCAAAGGCGTCCACAAGGACACCGGCGCCAAGGTCGTCCACCTGGCTCCCAACACGACCTCCAACATCCTGGCCAAGTCGATCTCCAAGGACGGCGGCATCATGGGCTACAGGGGCCTGGTCAAGATGGGCCCCAAATCGGCAGGCTCGAAAGCCCGCGTCCAGTGCGACGGGCTGATGATGGACGGCGAATCGAAATCGGACACCTGGCCGGACATCCAGATCCAGAACCCTCACGTGACGGTCGCCCACGAGGCCACCGTCGGGAGGATCTCCGACGACCAGCTCTTCTACATGGGCTCGCGCGGATTCACCGAGGACGAGGCAGCCGCCATGATCGTCAACGGGTTCATCGAGCCCGTGACCAAGGAGCTGCCGATGGAGTACGCCGTGGAGCTCAACCGCCTGATTCAACTGGAGATGGTCGGCAGCATTGGTTAGCGGTGCGATGGGCGGCGCCTGAGTGCGTCCTCGATCGCTCGGGTGCCGGCGCACCCCACGCTCACTGCGTCCTGCTCAGGCTTGCCCCTCCCACCGCTAACGGCGTGGCCTTGAAGACATCGGTTCTGACCACGTGGGCATAAATCGTGAGGGTTCCCCACGACAACATCGCCGCGCCGCTGTTCCCCACGAGACTTCCCTGGGTGAACACGGCCGGGCCGCTCTCGACGATTCAGCAGGGACGCCCCACGCTGCTCGAGTTCTGGGACTTCTGCCGGCCCAACTCGATCAGGACCCTTCCCTACCTGAAGGCGTGGCACGAACGCTACGCCGAGACGGGGCTGCGGGTCGTGGGGGTTCACTGCCCGGGATTCGATCCCTCCCGTGACGAGCGGGCCGTCAGGGACGCCATCGAGCGTCTGGGGATCGAGTACCCGGTGCTGATCGACTCCGAGCTGGAGCTCTGGCAGGAGTACGAGAACCTGGGCTGGCCCGCCCGATACCTCTTCGACGGCCGGGGCCGGCTGTTCGACTACCACTACGGCGAGGGCGCCTACGAGGAAACCGAGCAGGCGATCCAGGAGCTGCTCGGTGTGCAGCGCGAGCCGCTCGAGCCGCTCAGGCCCGAGGATGCGCCCGGCGCGGTGCTCTCACCGCAGAGCGCCGACCGGCCGGGCGCCTACAACGGCCCCTATGAGGCCGGGGGCGTTTGGGGGGTCTTCGACGGCGCCGGCTCGGTGAAGGTCAACGGCCGCCAGATCCAGATTCCCGGCCCGGGAGCCCACCTGCTGATCGAGCATCCCGGTCACACCGCCGGAGTCCTCGAGTTGATCCCCGGACCGGAGGTCAGATGCCTGGCCACCTGTTTCTCGCCGGGGATCGCCCCGCAGGCTCAGCCGGCCGGCTGAGGGACGACGGCCGCCTAGGCCAGGCCCCTGCGGGGCGCCGCGAATTCCTCCCGGGTGCGGCCCTCAAGCAGCCGTGAGAGCACCGGCGGACCGGACGGGGGAACGGTCACACAGACACCCGGCCAATAGGGGTTCTTCGAGCCTGTGTGGTCCATGAAGATGGCGGCGTAGGTCCAGCTGCCGCAGTTGACCAGGCGCGCGCCGCCCCGGCCGCGCCACTCGGCCTCGTCATCTCCCGCGAAGGGCCCGGCGCGGTGAGTGTGCCCGAAGACCACGTAGGCCTCGCCGAGGTCCAGCCGGGCTGCCACCTCGCCCATCGCCTCAAGGCCGGCCCGGCGCAGCTCGGCAGCCGAGATGTCGGCCCGCAGCGGGCCGATACCGACCCGGTTGAGTGCTCCCACAGCCAGCGGGAAGGCACCCCTGATCGCCTTCACACGGGCCTTCCTCGGGATCAGGCCCCCAACTCCGCCCACGCGCTTCCCCGGGGAGCGGCCGTTGGAAGCACCCCCGCCGCCCAGCGCCTGCCAGGCCGTCACGGTGGCCATCCCGTTGAGGGCCGCCCCCGTGTGGGCGTTGCGGGCGACGGCGTCACGCCAGGCGAACACGGGCGCTCCCATCGCCTCGTAGTCATCGGCCCCCTCGAAGCTCGAGGCGGGCCTGCGCAGCAGTCTGCTCATCACCCCGACGCTGAGCCGCTCAAGCGTCGGCACCGTCAGATGGCAATCGAGGTAGTGGCCGTGCATCGCGTAGACGTCATCGCGAATCCAGACCCCGGGGTAGGCGACGCGGAGCCTCGCCGGCGAGCACCACTCGGCGATCCTCACGAAGGTCGCCGAGACCTCCTCGGGCTCGAGCAGCTGCTCCGCACGCAGCGGGCCGGGATCGGCCTCGGCGCTGCGCGAGGCGAGCCAGGGTTCGATCAGCGCGTGGTCGTGGTTGCCCAGGGTCATGATCAGCTCGCGCCCGCCCACGGCCCGCCCGAGATCCTCGAAGAACGGCCGGGCAGCCGTCATGGCCTCGCGCACGGGTCCATGACGAAGCTCGAGCACGTCCCCCAGCAGCACGACCCGCTCGACATCCTCGACGGCCTTCAGGAGGGGTCCCCGCAGCTCGGGGAGGCGCAGCAGATCCGAGCCGGAGCCGCTGCCCAGATGCAGGTCGGAGATGATCAGGGTGCTCGTCATGCCTGCCCTCAGGGTGTCGGCATCCCGGCCGGCGCAGTGCCGGCGAGAAACGGGTCCGCTGCCCGGATCAGGTGGCTCCGACGACGCCGTCCGGCGCGGGCTCGGCGGCCGCCGCGACCTCGCGGATCTGCTTGGGCAGCATGAAGCGGACGTCCTCTTTGACGACGTCGAACTCGGACACGTCGGTCACGCCCCGGTCGCGGAAGAACTGGATCAGCTCGCCGACGAGGTTCTCCGGCGCGCTCGCTCCGGAGGAGACGCCGACGACACGGCATCCCTCGAGCCATTCCTCCTGGACCTCGCCGGCATTGTCGATCAGATGGGACGCGGTGCCGCAGTCGCGGGCGACCTCGACCAGCCGGACCGAGTTCGACGAGTTGCGCGAGCCGACCACCAGCAGCAGGTCGCAGCCGGGGGCCATCTGCCTCACTGCCGCCTGACGGTTGGTGGTGGCATAACAGATGTCGTCCGTGCGAGGGCCCGTGATCTTCGGGAAGCGCTCTTTGAGGCGCTGGATGATCGCGGCCGTTTCACCGACGGCCAGCGTCGTCTGGGTGACGTAGGCGATCCGCTCGGGATCATCGACCTCGAGTGTCTCGACATCGCCCTCGTCCTGGACCAGCAGGATCCGCTCGGGAGCCTCGCCCATCGTCCCTTCGACCTCCTCGTGCCCCGCGTGGCCGACGAGGACGATCGTGTAGCCGTCCTCGGCGAAGCGAACCGCCTCGCGGTGCACCTTGGTGACCAGCGGGCAGGTCGCGTCAATCGTCTGCAGGCGCGCGCTCGATCGCGCTCTCGCGCACCGCCGGGGAGACCCCGTGAGCCGAGAAGACGCAGACGGCTCCCTCGGGAACTTCCGTGGCTTCCTCGACGAAGATCGCCCCGCGCGCCCGGAGCTCCTCGACGACATGCTTGTTGTGAACGATCTCCTTGCGCACATAGACAGGAGCGCCGTGCAGCATCAGAGCCCGTTCGACCGTCTGTACCGCCCGGTCCACGCCCGCGCAGTAACCGCGCGGTGCGGCCAGCACCAGCTTCTCGACCGTGTTGGTCATGGCTGTCATTGTATTGGGCGTCCAGGTACGCTAAGCGCCAATGCCGCAGCGCCACCTCGATCGGCTGACTCCAGTGGACGCATCCTTCCTGCACCAGGAGGGGCCCGTCTCCCACATGCACATCGGTGGCCTGACCCTCGTCGAAGGCCCGCCGCCGACGATGGAGGAGTTCCTCGAACAGATCCGCCGGCGCCTTCACCTGGTGCCCCGCTACCGCCACAAGCTCGCTCACACGGCGATCGACAGCGGGCGGCCCGTCTGGGTCGACGACCCGAACTTCAACCTCGAGTACCACGTCCGCCACACCGCCCTGCCGGCCCCCGGCAAATGGGAGCAGCTGCAGGAGCTGACGGCGCGGATCTACTCGCAGCAGCTGGACCGCTCCAAGCCCCTCTGGGAGATGTGGCTGATCGAGGGCCTCGAGGACAACCGCTTCGCGCTGATCACCAAGACCCACCACTCGCTGATCGACGGGATCGCGGGGGTGGACCTCGCCACGGTCCTGTTCGACCTCTCCCCCGACCCACCGCAGATCCCCACGTCGGGCAAACCCTGGAAACCTCACCCCGAGCCGGGCACGACGCAGCTGCTGGCCGCCGGGATCGTCGGAGCCGCCCGCACCGGCCTGGCCCTGCTCGAGGGCGCACTCGATGCGATGGCCCACCCGGAGCGAGCCATGGGCAAAGCGCGCGAGGCTGCCGAGGGTATCGGCGAGATCGTCTGGGCGGGACTGAACCCGGCACCCGAGACCCCCCTCAACGTCCCGATCGGCCCGCACCGGCGCTTCGTCGGCGTGACCAGCCGGCTGGAGGACTTCAAGACGGTCAAGAACGCCTTCGGAGGAACCGTCAACGACGTCGTCCTTGCCGTCGTGGCGGGAGCGCTGCGCAGCTTCCTGATCTCCCGTGGCAGGCGGACCGAGGGTGTCGAGATGCGTGCCCTAGTTCCGGTCTCGGTGCGAACGGAGGATCAGCACGACGGCGGCAACCGGATCGTCGTGATGCGAGGGCCCCTTCCCGTCTACATCGCCGACCCGCTCAACCGCCTGCGCTTCGTCTCGCAGGCGATGGACGGCCTGAAGGAGTCAAAGCAGGCCCTCGGCGCCGAGGTCATCTCGGGCGCCCAGAGCTTCGCCCCGCCGACCATCCTGGCGCAGGCCTCGCGGCTGAACTTCTCCACCCGGCTGTTCAACCTGATCGTCACCAACGTCCCCGGCCCGCAGTTCCCGCTCTACGTCCTGGGGCGCGAGATGCTCGAGGCGATCCCCGTCGCCTTCCTGCCGGAAAACCACGCCCTGGCGATCGCCATCATGTCCTACAACGGCCAGATGAACTTCGGCCTGCTGGGGGACTTCGACGCGCTCCCGGACATCGACGCGATCGGCCAGAACATCGCCGATGAACTCGCCTACCTCGTCTCGCTGGCACGGCAAGAGGCCAGTACCCCCGCGGCCTGAACGGCTGAGCCGCGACCCCGCCCGCTCAGTAGCCCAGCGCGAACTTGGCGTCCTCGCTCATCTTCTCCGGTGACCAGGGCGGGACGAAGACCATCTCCGATTCGACCGTTTTGACGCCGTCGAGTTCGCCGACGAACTCTTCGATCTGTTCGTTGACCTGCGGGCCGATCGGGCAGCCGGGGGTTGTCAGGGTGAAGGTCACCTTCACGTCTCCCCCACCGGCGATCTCGACGCCGTAGATCAGGCCCAGCTCGACGAAGTCGAGTCCCAGCTCGGGGTCGATCACGTTGGAGAGGGCGTCCATCACATCCTCCTCGGTAACCGCCGCGTTGGCGATCTCGGCGTCCATCGCGAGTTCTACGGGGTCGGTGGTCTCTGCGGGGTCGGTCATGAGGCCAGTCTAGCCGTGGTGCCCGGCCGCGCCGGCCTGCGCGCGCCTGCTCGGCTTTGGCCCCGCATCCGCCGGGCTAGTTGTCGCAGCCCAGGCGGTCCCACATGTACAGCTGAATGCACTCGCCTGCCAATTCGGCGGCTCGCTCGTTGGAGAGCCGCGGCAGGACCGTGTCGAGTGCCTGGTCCTCGGCCACACCGGCCTGGAAGGCCTCCTCGCCGCGGAAGCCCGCGGCGATCTTCAGAGCCTCCCGGCGGTTCTCGCCGAGGCTCGGGAAGACGCCGACCAGAAACTCGGTGTTGGGGATCGGCTGGCCGACCTCCAGCGAGGCGTGCCATGCGGCCAGCAGGTGCAGGTCGTCCTCATCAAGGTCGGCGATGGCCTTGGCGTAGTGGACCGAGAGTTCCTGGTCGGGGATGTCATCGACCCAAGCCCGAACGACCTCGCCGACGAGCTGGCGGCGAGCCTCGCGGCCGACCGACTCGGCGATCACGCGGATCGCATCCTGGGGCTGAATGAAACAGAGTGGCATCGGGACTCCCGGCGGTCTGAAGGAACTGACGCCAGCCACTGTAGGTGCCGGTGTGGACGGCTTTTTTACGACTCGCCCGACGGGGTCCCGAGGGCCCGTGCCATCTCGGCCGCGAGGCTTGGATTGGCGTAGGGCCCGTCTCCCCTCAGGGCCTCCAGAACCTGCGCGCGGCTCACCGGGTCCTCCTCCTGGTTCATCTTGACCTTGCAGGTGAATCGGTCGATCGCCAGGCGCAGTCCGACGGTCCCCCGGGCAATCCGGGCGCCGAGCTCCTGCTCCAGCGCCAGCGGCTCCTCGACGTGGCGCTCGAAATGGTCGACCAGCCGGGTCAGGACGCTCAGGTTCTCCTCTGCGTCGAGGATCACGGGGACCCCGTAGCAGTGGGCCACGGCGAAGTTCCATGTCGGCACGGGTGTCGCGCCGGGGGCGTACCAGCTCGGCGAGATATAGCCCTGGGGACCGGCGATGATCAGCAGGACCTCGCCCTCGCCGAACCGATGGAGCTCCTCGTCGGGGCGCCCGACATGCGTCACGACGGTCAGCTTCTCCTGCCCCTGCTCGACCAGGACGGGGTAGTGCGAGGCGACCGGCCCCTGCTCGCCCTGGCTCACGATCGTCGCCCAGGGGTTCTCCTCGATCAGCCTGCGCACGACCCGCTCGTCGCGGACGTCATAGGAGGGGTTGTGGCGCACGGCTCAGACGCCCAGCGCGGCGGTCGCCCCGGTGGCGGAGGCCTCGTCGACCTCGCTGCCCGCGAAGCCGGCGCCGGCGCGTTCGGGCGCCACCCAGTTCGCGAGCGCCAGGTCGAGCGCCTCGAGGGGCACCTCGGCCGCCTCGGCGAGGGCGGCGGCGCGGCGGTCCAGCAGCAGCGGATCTCCGATCCCGAAGACCCGCTTGGCCGCCATCGTCGTGGGATCCTCGCCCGCGCCGCCCAGCTGCAGGGAGTCGGCCTCCAGCTCATAGAGCCCAAGGCGGCCAAGGGTGACAAGCATTTCGTAGCGCGCCGCTCGGCTGAAGCCGGGTAGTGCCAGTCGTTCGAAGAGACGGGCGAACCGCCGCTCCGCAGTCCAGGCGCCGTCGCCCTCGAAGGCGGACGCCTGGCTTCCCCCACCGGCCCGGCTGACCCACTGCGCGTAGGCGGCGAGCGCCGCCCTGCCGCGTCCCGGCTCACGCGATCCGCGGGGCCCCGTTTGCGCCTCGTCCAGCAGGCCGTCGATGTCCCCCCGGAGGGAGGCGGGACCGGGCACCTCGGCCAGCACGGCGCGGATCGAGGCGAACGGGTCGGGATCCTCTGTCGGGGCCAGATAGGCGCTGATCACACATCCCCAGGTCGCGTGCTCGATGTCCGTCCCGGCGAGCTCGCGGAGCTCGCCGTAGAGACCCGGCGGGTCCAGCCCCAGGGCGGCCAGCCGTCCGGCCGCAAAGTCGATCTCGGCTGCCAGCCTGGTGGCGTCGGCGGAGGCGCGCAGGCCGGGAACAAGCGCGTTGGAGTAGCCGTCCTCGGCGGCTCGGCCCTCACGACGGACCTTCAGACCCGTGGCCCCGCGCCGGGGGCTTGCGTCGGCCTGCCTGTTCCCGGTGGTCCGGGCCCGGCGTGGAGACCCGCCCGCGGGCTCGTTGCCCGGCAGCGTCTTACTGCAGATCGGGCAGCGCTCTATGAAGCGGTTGTGGCGGCAGAACGTCGGCATGGCGCCGGTGGACGGTAGCCGTTTGCGCGCGCACGGGCGCCTCCGGCCTTGCGCTCTTTGGCGAGCGCGTACAGATAGTCATCGAAATCGACCTGGATCGTGTGACGCTTCGACGCCACGTAGCGCTCGCGCATGGCCTTCTGGTCGGCCGCGATATCGGCGCGCATCTCGGCGGGCGAGGGCAGGGCGTAATCGCCCAGCAGGTAGTCACCCACCCATCGCCCCTGGGCCTCGGAGAGTGGCATCACGGCGCCCAGCGGCTGGAGCAGGCCGATGAACTGGACGTTGGGTATGTCCGGGTGGAAGACGCGCCGGAACAGCTCGATGTGGTTCTCGGGGGCCGAGATGAGCTGCTCGTCGAAGAACGGGAAGGTGATCTTGTAGCCCGTGCAGTAGACGATGATGTCCGCCTCGACCTCGCTGGCGTCCTCGAAGCGGACCTTGGTGCCGTCGAGCCCGGCGATGTTCGGCTTGGGTGTGATCGTCCCGTGCTGGATGCGGTCGAGGATCCGCCCCGAGACGGTCGGGTGGGCCTCGCCGAACCGGTGGTTGGGCTTGGGCAGCCCGTGGCGCTCGGGCGGGCCCGCATAGCTCCTCAGCAGGGCCTGGGTCATCCGCTGGCGCACCTTGAAGGGCACCCTGGGGTCGTTGCGGAGCTGGTCCACCGGTTTGCCGAAGATGTACTTCGGCACGATCCAGACGCCCTGGCGCGCGGCGAGGTAGGTGCTCTCCGCGACGTAGGAGGACTCCACTGCGATGTCCATGGCCGAGTTGCCCATGCCGAGCACGACGACCCGCTTGCCCGCGAAGATCGAGTTCTCGATGTAGGAGTGGGCGTGCATCTGCTCGCCCTTGAAGGTGTCCGAGCCGGGGAAGGCCGGTTCGGGCCAGCGGGGGTTCCAGTGATGCCCGTTGGCGACGATCAGATCGTCATAGCCGCGCGTCTCTCCCGTGTCTAGCTCCACCGTCCAGCGGCCGTCCTCCCCACGATCGGCGTGCGTCACGGAGGTCTCGAAGGTGATCCTGTCGCGGAGCCCGAAGTGCTCGACGTACGCGTCGAAGTAGGCGGCTATCTGGGTGTGATGGGGAAAGTCCGGATAGCTCGTCGGCATCGGGAAGTCCGAGTACTCCATCCGCGGCCGGGAGGTGTTGATGAACAGCTCCTTGTAGGCGGCCGAGGTCCCGTTCTTGTTGGCGAAGACCCAGTTTCCACCGACCCGGTCGGAGGTCTCGAAGCAATCGAAGTCGATCCCCCGCTCGTGCAGCGCCTTCGCCGCCGCGATTCCCGACGATCCCGCGCCGATCACGCATACGCGCCCTGTGCTTTCGGCGTTCTGATCCACAGCGGCCATGCCCGGCTAGCCCGCCTCGACGCCCGGGCCGACATGCTGCGGGGGGCCCTCGGGCCCCGAGTCGGCGTCGGCGTGGCCGGCGAGGCCGTCGTCATGTTCCGCCGTTCGGTGCGCCAGGTAGCGCTCGACCATCCGGGCACACTGGCGACCCTCGTTGATCGCCCAGACGATCAGCGACTGCCCCCGCCGCGCATCTCCCGCTGCGAAGACCCCGTCCACCGAGGTCGTGTAGGGGCTCACCGCCTTGACGTTCCCGCGTGGGTCGCGCTCGACGGCGAGCTGCTCCAGGAGGGGCTGCTCGGGGTGCAGGAACCCCATCGCCAGGAGGACCAGCTGTGCCGGCAGGTCGCGCTCGGTGCCCTCGAGCGGCGCGAAGGGCGGCTCGGGGGCGGCGGATGCGATGGTCAGCGCCGAGACCCGGCCTGAGCCGTCGTCGGCGAAGCGGGTCGTCGCGACGGAGTAGTCCTGCTCGCCGACGTGGAGCTCGCGAGCCTCCTCCATGGCGTAGCTCAACCGGTACTTCTGAGGCCAGAGCGGCCATGGCGTCCGGTCGTCGGGGCGGTGGGCCGGAGGCTCGGCGAGCAGCTCCAGCTGGACGATCGAGCGGGCGCCCTCGCGCAGCGAGTTGCCGACGCAGTCGGCGCCGGTGTCACCGCCGCCGATCACGACGACGTCCTTGTCCTTGGCGGTGATCTCCCCCGCGCGCGCCGGCGGGGCGGTGGTCGGCTCCGGACCGATCTCCCGGGCGACGAAGCGGTTGCGCTGGTAGAGGTAGTCCATCGCGAAGTGGACACCGTCGAGCTCGCGGCCGGGAACGGGCAGATCACGGGGCACCCGCGAGCCGGTCGCCAGGACGATCGCGTCATAGCTGCCCGTCAGCTCCTCGGCGCTGATGTCCGAGCCGACCTCGACGCCGCAGCGCAGCTCGACACCCTCCGCAACGAGCTGCGAGACACGGCGCTCGACGATTGACTTTTCAATCTTGAAGTCCGGCACACCGAAGCGCACGAGCCCCCCCGCCGCCTCGTCGCGCTCGAACAGGGTCACCCGGTGACCCGAGCGGCGCAGCTGCTGTGCGGCGGCCATTCCTGCCGGACCGGCCCCGATCACGGCGACCGAATGACCGCTCTCACGGCGGGGAGGCTGCGGCACGATCCAGCCCTCGTCCCAGGCACGGTTGACGATCGAGTTCTCGATCTGTTTGATCGTCACGGCGTCGCCCTCGCGGATCTCCAGGACGCAGGCCGCCTCGCAGGGGGCGGGGCAGAGCCGGCCCGTGAACTCGGGGAAGTTGTTGGTCGCGTGGAGCTGTGCGATCGCGTCCTGGAAGCGGTCGTGGTAGACGAGGTCGTTCCAGTCCGGGATCAGGTTCCCCAGCGGGCACCCGTTGTGGCAGAAGGGCACCCCGCAGTCCATGCAGCGAGCGCCCTGTTCGCGCAGCTCCGCCACGGGCCGGGTGAGCAGGAACTCACTGTAGTCATGGGCCCGCTCCCGGCTGTCCCGGTAGGGGACGCCGTGGCGCTCGATCTGCAGGAACCCGCCGAGTTTGCCCATCAGGAGCCGGCCTCCGCCAGCTCGGCCGTGCCGGGCGCGGCCGAGGCGGCCTCTTCCTCGGCCCGTTCGCGCAGGACCCGCTTGTAGTCGTGGGGCATCACCTTGACGAAGGCCTTGCCGCCGATCAGCTCCTCCCACTGGCCGAGCACCCGCGCCGCGACGGGCGATGCGGTGCGCTGCCCGTGCTCTTCGATCATCGCTCGCAGCTCGATCGCATCGGCCTCGGAGAGATCTTCGAAGCCGACCATTCCCATGTTGCAGCGCGAGGCGAAGTTCCGCTCCTCGTCCAGGATGTAAGCGACCCCGCCGCTCATCCCCGCCGCGAAGTTGCGCCCCGTCGCACCCAGCACCACGACCCGGCCGCCGGTCATGTACTCGCAGCCGTGATCCCCGACGCCCTCGACAACGGTCCAGGCACCCGAGTTGCGCACACCGAAGCGCTCGCCCGCGAGGCCGCGGAAGAAGGCGCGGCCGGCCGTCGCCCCGTAGAGGACGGTGTTGCCGACGATCACGTTCTGCTCGGCGACGAAGTGCTCGCCCATCCCGTCGCGGGGAAGAACTGCGAAGACCCCGCCCGAGAGGCCCTTGCCGGCGTAGTCCTGGGCGTCGCCGCGCAACGTGAAGGTGACGCCCGGTGCAAGCCATCCGGCGAAGCTCTGCCCCGCGGAGCCCTCCATCTCGACCTCGATCGCCCCTTCGGGCAGACCCGCGGCCCCGTGCTTGACTGCGATGTGGCTGGAGAGGATCCCGCCCACGCAGCGGTTGCGGTTGCGGATCGGGAAGCTCAGCCGGACGGACTCGCCTCGCTCGATGGCCGGCTCGGCGCCGTCGAGAATCTGCCAGTCGAGTGCGTCCTCCAGGACAGCCGGGGGCGCTTCGATGCGATGACGCGGCGCGCCCTCGGAGAGCTCGATGTTCGTCAGCAGGTGGGTCAGGTCCACGCCCCTGGCCTTCCAGTGCTCGATCGCGCCACCCACGCCCAGCAGGTCGACCCGGCCGATCGCCTCGTCCAGCGAGCGCAGGCCGAGTGAGGCAAGGATCTCACGGACTTCCTCGGCCACGAAGAAGAAGAAGTTGACGACGTGCTCGGGGGTGCCCTTGAAGCGCTTGCGCAGCTCCGGGTCCTGTGTGGCGATCCCGACCGGGCAGGTGTTCAAATGACAGGCGCGCATCATGATGCAGCCCGTCGCGATCAGCGGGGCCGTCGAGAAGCCCATCTCATCCGCGCCGAGCATCGCCGCGATGACCACATCGCGACCGGTCTTCAGCTGGCCGTCCGTCTGCACGACGATCCGCGAGCGCAGGTCGTTCAGCAGCAGCGTCTGCTGGGTCTCGGCCAGACCGATCTCCCAGGGGATCCCGGCCGCCTGGATCGAGGACAGCGGCGATGCGCCCGTCCCTCCGTCGTGGCCGGCGATCAGGACGCGGTCGGCGTTCGCCTTGGAGACGCCCGCGGCAACCGTCCCGACGCCGACCTCTGAGACGAGCTTGACCGAGACCTGAGCCCTGGGGTTCGCGCAGCGCAGGTCGTAGATCAGCTGCTTGAGGTCCTCGATCGAGTAGATGTCGTGGTGCGGCGGCGGCGAGATCAGCCCGACGCCGGGGGTCGTGTGGCGGATCGAGCCGATGTAGTCGTCGACCTTGTCGCCGGGCAGCTGGCCGCCCTCGCCGGGCTTGGCGCCCTGGGCCATCTTGATCTGCAGCTCGTCCGCGTTGACGAGGTAGTGGATCGTCACCCCGAAGCGGCCCGAGGCGACCTGCTTGATCGCCGAGCGGCGGCGGTCACCGTTCTCGTCCGGCGTGAAGCGCGAGGGGTCCTCCCCGCCCTCGCCCGTGTTCGAGCGCCCGCCGAGCCGGTTCATGGCGATCGCCAGCGTCTCGTGCGCCTCGCGAGAGATCGAGCCGAGACTCATCGCTCCGGTGCAGAAGCGCCTGACGATCTCCTTGGCCGCCTCGACCTCCTCGAGCGGGATCGGTTGGCGCTCCCCCCGGCCGCCGATCTCGAGCAGCCCTCGGAGGGTCGCTCGGCGTGCGGCATCCTCGTTGACCGTCCGCGCGTACTCGCGGTACTTCTCCTGAGCAGGACTGTCGCGGACGTTCGCCGCGGCCGCTGCATCCCCGCCGAGGGCAGCCTCGACGTCCCCGTTTGCCGAGCGCACCGCATGCTGGACCAGGGCGATCGTCTCGGGGTTCCACATGTGGTGCTCACCGTCGCGACGCCAGGCGTAGACGCCGCCGACCGGCAGGAGCGGGTCCCGGGGAGCGGGGTAGGCACGGGCGTGGCGCTCGAGCGCCTCGGCCGCGAGGACCTCGAGGCCGACACCGCCGATCCGCGTGGCCGTGTGGGTGAAGTGAGCGTCGATCAGCTCCTTCTCGAGCCCCACGGCCTCGAAGATCTGAGCGCCCCGGTAGGACTGGATCGTCGAGATCCCCATCTTGGAGATCGTCTTCAGGAGTCCTTTGCCGATTGCTTTGACGACGTTCTGCGCCGCCGTCTCTGCGTCGACGGGAGTCTCGCTGCCGTCCGCCGCGGTGCGCACGATCCGCCCGTCCAGGACGAGCTGGTCGAGGCTCTCGAGCATCAGGTAGGGGTTGACGGCACTGGCCCCGTAGCCGATCAGGGTGGCGAAGTGATGCACCTCGCGAGGCTCACCCGACTCGACGATGATCCCGGCCCGCAGACGGGTCCCCTCGATCACGAGGTGGTGGTGGACCGCAGCCACCGCCAGCAGCGAGGGGACCGGCACGCGCCGGGGACCCAGCAGCCTGTCGTTGAGGATCAGGATGTTGCAGCCCTCTTCGATCGCCTCGTGCGCCTGGTTGCAGATGCGCTCGAGCGCCTCAGCCATCCCCCCGGGGCCCTTTTGGATGCTCCAGGTCGCGTCGATGGTGCGGGCTTTGTAGACGTCGTGATCGACGTGGCGCAGGGTCTCGAGCTCGCGGTTCAGCAGGATCGGCTGGTCGAGCAGGAGCTTGTGTGCGTGCTCGGGCGACTCGTCCAGCAGGTTGCGCTCGTTGCCCAGCGTGGTCGACAGGCTCATCACGATCTCCTCGCGGATCGGGTCGATCGGCGGGTTCGTCACCTGGGCGAAGAGCTGCTTGAAGTAGGAGAACAGCGGCGGCGCCTGGTCGGAGAGGACGGCCAGGGAGAGGTCGTTGCCCATCGAGCCGATCGGCTCGGCCGCGTCGATCGCCATCGGCGCGAGCAGGACGCGGAGGTCCTCCTGCGTGTAGCCGAAGGCCCGTTGGCGCAGCGGCAGCGGCTGGTTGGAGAGCGTCACTTCTTCGGATGGCGGCAGGTCCTTGAAGGGGACCGCGTTACGGGCGTACCACTCGCCGTAGGGCTGGGCCGTGGCGACCTCGCGCTTGACCTCCTCGTCCTCGACGATCCGGCCGCGCTCCAGGTCGACCAGGAAGAGCTTGCCGGGCTGCAGACGGCCGAGGCGCTTGATCTCACCGGGCGGGATGTCCAGCAGGCCGGACTCGGAGCCCAGCACGACGTGCCCGTCGAGCGTCTCGACCCAGCGGCCGGGCCGCAGGCCGTTGCGGTCGAGGGTCGCGCCGACGACACGACCGTCAGTGAAGGCGACGGAGGCGGGTCCGTCCCAGGGCTCCATCAAACAGGAGTGGAAGGCGTAGAAGCCCTTCAGGTGCTCCGGCAGGTCGTCCCGGTTCCTGAAGGCCTCGGGGATCATCATCATCGCCGCGTGCTGGGGGGTCCGCCCCGCCAGCATGAGCAGCTCGAGAACGTTGTCGAACGTCGCCGAGTCGGAGTTGCCGGGGCCGACGACCGGCAGGATCTTCGCCAGGTCCTCGCCGAACAGCTCGCTGCTCAGCTCGCTCTCGCGGGCCCGCATCCAGTTGACGTTTCCCATCACCGTGTTGATCTCGCCGTTGTGGCAGATCACCCGGTAGGGGTGGGCCAGCTCCCAGCTGGGGAAGGTGTTGGTCGAGAAGCGGGAGTGGACCAGGGCCAGGGCGCTCGTGCAGCGCTCGTCGCGCAGGTCGCTGTAGAAGGCCGCCAGCTGGTAGCTGATCAGCATGCCCTTGTAGTTGATCGTCCGCGAGGAGCTCGAGGCGATGTACAGCGCGGGGTGGTTGGCGGTGAGCTCGGTGACCCGGCGGATCACGTAGAGCTTGCGCTCGAAGGCGTCCTGGTCGGCGGCCTCGGCCTCCCCGGCTCCGACGAACAGCTGGCGGATCTCCGGGCGGCAGGCGCCGGCGACCTCGCCTGTCTCCTCGGGACAGATCGGCACGTCGCGCCAACCCAGCAGGCGCTGGCCCTCGGCCAGGACGATCTTCTCGAGAATCTCTTCGAGGGGGCGGCGCTCCTGCTCCTCGGTGGGCAGGAAGCACATCATCACGCCGTACTGCCCCGCCGGAGGCAGGTCGAAGCCGCTGACGGCCCGCAGGAGCTCGTCGGGCATCTGCAGCAGGATCCCCGCGCCGTCCCCTGTTCTGGGGTCCGCCCCGGAGGCGCCGCGATGCTCGAGGTTCTCCAGCGCCGTGATCGCCCGGGTGATCACCTCATGGGTCGGCTTGTTGTCCAGCCTCGCAACCATGCCGACACCGCAGGCATCGTGCTCGAAGCGAGGGTCGTAAAGACCGACGGCCTTTGGCGGCTGTTTGTTGTGCGTGAACATGGAAGTGCTCCCTTGGCGTGGTGCAGCCCAGTGGCACGGGCAGGCGGGCACCTGAGGCGAGCCGAAAAGGGTATCAGTGGATCGACCCCGTAACTAGCATTCTGCGCGAATATTCCCGGCCCGGAATCGGCCGCTCAGAACAGCGTCAGGGGGCTCCCGGGCTCCTCGGGAGGACTCACCGGCTCCTGCGGGGGAACGGCCCCGAGCGTCTCCTGCTCCCCCCAGGAGCAGAGCGAGCGCCGGCCCGGGCAGGTCAGGCAGAGCGCTCGATGGGGATGGGGGCTGACGTCGTAGGCGCCCTTGAGGGCCCGCCGGGCCAGACCTCCCAGGCTCGCTTCGAGCTCAGCTAGCCGGGCGGCCTCGAAGATCGCCACGGCCGGCTCCTCGGGCCGCTCGAGGAACCAGTGGAGCACCTCGACGCTCTCCGCTCCCCGGCGCAGGGCGGCGAGCGCGTAGAGCAGGCGCTGAACCCCGTACTCCCGCCGGACAAGCTCCTCGAGTCCCGCGCCCGCCCCGACCCTGTCGCTCTTGTAGTCGACCACCAGGTGGCGGCCTCCCTCCTCCTCCGCGAGCAGATCCATGACGCCTGTCAGCAGCGGCTCGCCCGGTGACAGCGAGAGAGCGAACGGGTACTCGCGGCCGATCGCCCGCGCGCGGGCGATCCGCCGGCCCGGTCCGCTGCGGGCGGCCTCGGCCACCAGGGTCCGGAGCTCGGCATACTCGAGCTCCGAGGGCGAGAGACCCAGGGACTCGGCGGCCGAGCGGACCTCAGCGGTGGACGGCCCCGAGCCCGCGAAGTCGAGTTTCTCCATCAGGCTGTGGATCAACGTCCCCCGGGCTCGCGGCTCCAGCCCCGGCTGCTCCGCTCCTCCCCTCCCGTCAGCCCGTTCCTCGGGGAGGCGCAGAACACGTTCGAGATAGAAGCGGTATCCGCAGCGCTCGAACTCGCTCAACGAGGAGTAGCTGAGCGAGCCGCTGATGACGGCGGCGGGCTCGGGCTCCTCAGCCGCGCCGGCATGCTCGTCGCCGGCCCGAAGATCTGCGGGCCGGGGGCCGGGCGATCGTGCCTCCGCGCCCAGGGCCGTTGGAACGCGCAGGCTAGGCGGCGCCGGGGGCGCCGGCGGGGCGGAGCCGGGCCGCTGCACCAGGACACGGATCTCGGCTCCCGTGGGTCCCACCCGGAGCCGGGACGGCTCGCTCCCCGCGGCGAGCAGCTCCGGCAGCTCAGGGTCGAGCGCCGGAACCACCCAGGCGATCGGCGAGGCGGTCGGCTTCGGCCATTTCTCGAGCTTGGCCGAGCCGCAGAGCAGCAGCCGGTCCCGGGCCCGGGTCATCGCGACGTAGAGAATCCGGTCCTCCTCCGCCGCCGCGCGGGCGCTGTGCTCGGCCATCAGATCGTCGTAGTCCAGCGCGTGAACGGAGTCCTCGCCGTCGAGGCGGACGAGGCGCAGCCCCAGACGCTCACCGTCCAGGAGCAGGTCGGGCGTCTGGTTGTTGGGGCCGCGCCCCATGTCGGCGACGCAGACCACGGGGAACTCCAGCCCCTTGGCGGCGTGGATCGTCATCAGGCGCACGGCGTCCGGCTCGACGCCTTCCACGGGCGCGTCGGGCTCGATGGCGGCCGCCCTCTGCAGGTAGGCGACCTGCTCGAGGAATGCCCGCAGGTCGCGGCCCTCGGCGGCCTCGAAGCGGCGGGCCATCCTGAGCAGCTTGTGGATGTTGGCGATCCGCCGATCGCCCCACTCGAGCCCCAGTACGTGGTCGCGGTAGCCCGTGACATCGAGGGCTCGCTCGATCAGCTGTGAGACGGTTCGCCGTGCCAGTCGCCGTCGCTCGCTCTGAAAGAGGGCGCAGAAGCGCTCCAGGGCCGCACGGTCACCGGGGCCGAGGAGACCCTCCAACTCACCGTCCTGGCCGGAGACGAGTGATTCGGCTGTCTCCCACAGACCACGGACACGGCGCCGGGCCGTCGTGGCGAGCAGCGCCAGGGCATCCAGCGAGCAGCCGCCCAAGGGTGAGGCCAGGGCGCTGTGAAGAGCCGGCTCATCCAGCGGGTTGGCCAGCGCTCGCAGGTAGGCGAGCAGGTCGGCGACCTGCTGCTGGCCCCAGAAGGCGCCCACGGCGGCGAGAGTTCGCAGGCCCCGCTGGGCCAATGCCCGCTCGAACTCCTCGAGATCCCCCGTCGCCCTGAGCAGGATGACGATCTCCCCCGCCCGGGCCTCGCCCGCGTCGATCAGCTCGGCGATCCGCCCGGCCATCATGCGGGCCTCCGCCTGACGCCAGCTCGGCACCCTCCCCGGCCCGCTCGGGATGGCGGCTCCCGCCGGTCCTGTCTCCTGCCAGCCCGCGGAGCTGTTGAGCAGCAGCTCTACCTGAGGTCCGGGACCGCCGTCCGCCGGCAGCTCCCGTCCAGCCAGCAGCGGCGCGTAGCCGTCGAAGCGGTCCGCGAATATCTCGTTGACCACCTCGAGCAGCGCCGGGCGGCTGCGGAAGTTGCGCGTCAGGGAGAGGCTCTGCCCGGTCGCCGCCAGCGCATCGCGCCGCTCCCTGAACAGCCCCACGTCGGCGTGGCGGAAGCCATAGATCGACTGGAACTCGTCACCGACGGTGAAGAGGTTGCCGCGCTCGAGGGCCCGGAGGATCGCCAGCTGGCGCGGGTTGGTGTCCTGGAACTCGTCCACCATGAGGAGCTCGAAGCGCTCGGCCCAGGCGCGTCGCACGAGGGGAGCCGTTGCCAGGAGATCCCCTGCCGCGAGCTCGAGGTCGTCGAAGTCGACACCGCCGCGTAGCAGCTTGAGCTCCTCGTAGTCATCCGAGAAGCGCTCCAGCAGCTCATCCAGGAGAGCGACCGCAAGCGCCGCATCACGGGCGTCCCGGTCGGCCGGATCGGCCCGCGGAAGGGGAAGCCGCGGCCTGCGCATGCCGCGGCTGCGAAGCTCGGCATGCACTCCCAGGACGATCCGCTCGACGCGGTCGACCCGGTAGGCGGCCAGCAGGTCGACGGCCTCCGGGCGCCCTGTGGCGAGCAGGGCCGCGGCGGCCGTCTTCAGGGCCTGCTCGCGCAGGCGCCCCGCACGGCCCTCGTCGAGGATCGTGAAGGCCGGGTCGAGCTCCGCGGCGAGCGGATGGGCGCGCAGCAGCCTTGCGCAGAAGCCGTGAAAGGTGCCCACGAAAGCGGCCTCCGTGTCACGCGCTGCCTCCCGTTGGGAGAGCTCGAGCAGCCGGGATCGGACCCGTGAGCGAAGCTCGCCGGCGGCCCGCTCGGTGAACGTGATCGCGAGGATCCGGCCCGGCGATATACCGTCGTCGAGGACGGCCCTGACGAAGCGCTCCACCAGCACGGAGGTCTTGCCGCTCCCCGCGGCGGCGGCGAGCGCGAGCGGCTCGGCGCGCCGAGCCGCCGCCGGCTCCTGCTCCTCGGTCAGCCTCCTCACGCCGGCGCTCATCGCTCGCACCGGCAGATCGACGGGTAGCTGCAGCCACCCCGGTAGGCGCAGCTGGCGGGTCTCGCCTCAAGGGCGCCGGCTGCCGCCTGGGCTGCGATCTCGCGGGCGATCCGGGCGGCCCGCTCGAGCAGCTCCCTCGCCTCCTCGTGCTCGAGCACGTCAGTGCGGACGCTGTCCAGCTCGAGCTCTGCCCCGCCGTCGATCAGCCCGCGCGCCTGAAGATCCCCCGAGAGCGGCTGATAGAGCCCCGCGACGGCCTCGCGATCCAGCAGCTGCTCGACGGCGAGCATGTACAGGGAGAGCTGCAGCTTGCCCTCGCGCTCCCACTTTGCGACCGCCGAGACCCTCCCGCTCTTGTAGTCGATCAGGACCGCCTCGCCGGCCGGCGTCAGGTCGACTCGGTCGATCCGGCCGCGCATCTTCACCCCGTCCCCAAGGTCGAGCGGGGGCAGCGTCGAGCCGTCGCCCTTCTCGTCCTCGGCCTCGAAGCCGAAGCCGAGCTCCAGCGCCATCGGCTCGAGCGAGGAGCCGCTGTGGGCGGCATGGGTCAGGTATCGCTCCAGGTCGAAGCGCAGGCGCCTGAGAATCGTGGTCCGGCGCTCGGGCGAGGCGGACAGTGAGCGTCTCGGCTCATGGGTTTGCAGAGCCCTCTCGAGCAGCTCCAGGGCCAGCGGCAGGCTGGATCGGTCCAGACGGGCGCTGCCGGTCGCGCTGCGCAGGCCTTCGAGCGTGTCGTTGAGGGCCTCGTGGGCGAGGCCTCCCTGTGCCAGCGGCTCGGCCTCGGGCTCGAGTTCACCGGGGACGAGCATGCTCTCCACGTACCACTTGACCGGGCAGCCGAGCCAGCGCTCGAGCGAGGATGCCGACCAGATCCGCTCACGCAGCGTCTCGAGCAGCCGCTCGTCGCGCAGCGGCTCGGGCCCGTCGCGAAAGCCGGGCAGCAGCGGGCCTGTCACGGGACCGTCGACGGCGCCGAGCGCCCTGCGCCGGCGGCGCTCCATGGGCCCCTCGTCGAACAGGTCCAGGAGGTCCTCGACGAACAGCGACCTGGAGCTCGGCTCGGCATCGTCATCGGCGACGTGCCAGCTCACGACGAGCAGCTCCTCGGGTCGTGAGAGGACCGCATAGAGGAGGTGGCGCTCGGCAGCCAGCGTGTCCCCCGCAGCGCCGAGGCGCAATCCGCTCAGCTCGGCCAGGCGCAGCCGCTCCTCCTCGGAGAGCAGCGGCTGCGGTCGCGAGCGGGCCGGGAAGATGCCCTCCTGCAGCCCGCAGAGGAACAGCGCCCGCACCCGCCGGGCGCGCAGTGCCAGCGGGTCGAGGACGGCCACCGAGCCGGCGGCCCCGGGCTCGGGCCCGGACAGCTCGATCCGCGCTAGGGCCTCGGCGAGGTCGATTGCCCGTGCCGGCGCGAGCTCCGGCGCCACACGGGCGAGCTCGCGCAGCTCGCCAAGTGCTCTGCGCCCCGCGGCGAGCGCCATGGCGTCGTCCATCTCCTCCTCGCTGAGGACACTTGCCCGCGCGCGGCGCGGCGCGGCGAACAGCAGGGCCAACTCCACGCCGGCCCTTTCCAACAGCGGTGCGGGCCCACGCTCCTGGGCCGCGAGCATGCGATCGAGGCGTTCCAGGGGCCAATGGCGGGACTCCCACAGCCCCCGGGCCTCGGAGGCGCCCTGAATCCCGGCGCGCATCAGCTCGGCCTCCAGGCGATCCGCGAGGATGGGCTGTTCCAGCAGCCCGGGCGTGCGCAGCCAGGCCAGAAGGTCGGCGGCGCGGCCCGGCTGAGCTGTGCCGGGCGGCTCGAGGCTTCGCAGCAGCCCGATCAGCCCATGACCGACGGGCGTGTCGCCGAACAGCATGCGGGTCGACGTGGCCAGTGGCACGCCGGCCGCGCCGAAGACCTCTCGCAGGAGCTCCGAGCCGAGCAGAGGCGGACGGGCCAGGACCGCGATCTCCTCCGCGGGCATGCCGTTCGCGATCAGCTCGGAGACCTGGCGGGCGACGAGCTCCAGCTCGGCCCGTTCCCCTCCGCCCTCGAGCAGGCGGACTGTCTCCCCCGGGTCGATCCGGGCGGCCTGGGTCTCGAACAGGGAGCGCTCGATATGCCCCAGGGCCACGCGGGCGCCCGGGGCGTAGTGCTCGGCCCTGGGCGAGAGCTCCCTGACCTCGGAGGCCAGCGGCAGAAGCTCCTGGAAGACCCCCGCCCTTCCAGCGAAGGCGATCCGGCCGGGCTCGTAGGCGAGCGAGACCGTGACCTGGGCATCGACGCGGCGCCCGAGCGTCTCGATCGCATCGAGCTGCAGTGGGGTCAGGTCGTCGAAGCCGTAGAAGAGGACGGGACTGGCGCCCCACCGCGCCGGGCGCTCGGTCAGGAGATCGAGCGCCCTGACCGCCTGCTGCTCCAGGTCGGCGCGACCGATCCGCTGCAGTGTCGCCCGGTATTCGGAGTAGATCCGCCCCAGCCGCGCCCTCGTCGCATCCTCCCCGTCCGTCTCGGCCCAGGCGGCGATCGCGGCGGCGAACCTCCCGGGAGAGACGCGCCTCGTCTGCAGCTCGGCGAACAGATCTCCGAGCGCCCTCAGATATCCGGCGGAGGGGCGACGGATGCCGTTGCGCTCCGCGAGCGAGTGCAGGACACGCTCGCGTGCGATCCCCTCGAGCCGGGGGCCCCGTACACCTGCGCGACGGACTGCCTCCTCGATCAGCCCGGCGAAACGCTCCACCCGAACGCCCGCAGCCGCCCCGTCCCCGGCGAGCTCGCGCAGGTAGTGCTCCGCGTCGGCGCGGGTGGGGACGACGAGAACGGGCTCCCGGCCGCTGCTCGCCTCCCGGCGAAGGGAGTCCATCACGAGGCGGGCCTTGCCCGCATTGGCGGGCCCGGTGATCAGCGAGATCGGCACTCAACCCATCCTGGCGCACGCCCCCGACGCGCCGCGGGCGTCCGGTGAATGCCGAGCGCTCAGGCTGCGCTGCGGGTGGCGACTGCCTCGGTGCTCTCGGCGGTTGCCTCGCCCTCGCCCTCGGGCGGCTTTGCTCCCTCGCGGGCCCACAGCTCGTCGAACTCGACGCGCCATTTGCCCTCCTCGGTCTGGCTGAGGGCCAGGTGGGCACGGAAGCTGCGGCCGCTGCGGCCGCGGAAGCCGGTCACGGCCTGCGCCGTGTAGCCCTTCTTGATCAGCTCCCTGGCGATCGCGATCGGCAGCGTCTTTCCGGCTTTGGACTTCCAGATCACAAATCCGCAGCCGGGGTCCTCTCGCGCCCAGCAGGAGTAGCCCTTGCGGTTCTCGACGATCTCGTGGCCGCAGACGGGGCACGGGCCGAGACGGGCGCGTGGGATGCGTACATCCTTGAGCGTCTCGTCGAGCTCCTTGACGGTCTCCTCGGCGAAGCCGGCGATGTCCTTCATGAACTTCTCGCGCGAGTCCTCGCCGCGCTCGATCTTGCCCAGCCGCTGCTCCCAGCTTCCCGTGAGGCCGGGTGAGGTCAGGGCGTGGTCGTTGAGCAGCCGGATCACGTTCAGGCCCTTCTCCGTGGCAACGAGGGCGCGACCGTCGCGCTCGACGTAGCCAACGGTGATCAGGCGCTCGATGATCGCCGCCCGGGTGGCCGGAGTGCCGATGCCCGATTCCTTCATCGTCTCGCGCAGCTCGTCGTCGTCGACGAGCTTTCCGGCCGTCTCCATCGCGCCCAGCAGCGAGGCGTCGGAGTAGCGGCGAGGCGGTTTCGTTTCCTTGCGGGCGCTCGAGATCTCGTGCGTCTTGACCGGCTCGTCCTCGACCAGGCGAGGCAGCGTCTGATCGGCCGCCTCGTCCTCGTCGGAGCGTTCGGCGTCTTTTGCATCGGCGGCGACCTCGTCGTAGACCCCCCGCCAGCCGGGCTCGAGCAGCAGCTTGCCGCGGGTCCGGAAGAGGAAGGAGGGTGAGTCCGGCGTGTCCTGCGACTTGACGGTCGTCTCGACTCGGGTGTTCTCGAAGACCGCCTCCGGGTGGAAGACGGCGAGGAAGCGCCTGACGGCCATGTCATAGATCCGTTTGTCGTCCGAGCTCATCTTGTCGAGGGGATGCTCGGAGCGGGTCGGGATGATCGCGTGGTGGTCGGTGACCTTCTCGTCGTTGACCACCCGGGCGAGCGGCAGCACGTCGAGGCCGATCACGTATTGGGCGCCCTTGGCGTAGTCCTTCTGCTTGCCGACGAGCTCGGCCGTCGGCTTGATCTCCTCGACCATGTCCGTCGTCAGGTACCGGGAGTTCGTACGCGGATAGGTCAGCGCCTTGTGCTCCTCATAGAGCCTCTGGGCTGCCGCCAGCGTGCGTTTGGCGGAGAAGCCGTAGCGGTTGTTGGCCTCCCGCTGCAGCGTCGTCAGGTCATAGAGCATCGGCGCTTTCTCGCGCTGCTCTTTCTTCTCGAGCTTGGTGATCGTTCCGATCCGGCCCTCGCAGGCCGATACGATCGCCTGCGCCTCCTCCTCCGTTCCGATGCGCGGACCTTTGGTGTTGCCCTTGCCCCCCGGAGGGGCCTGGTAGTGCCCGACATAGGTCCGCTCGGCGCCGCCGGTCTCGCCCGGGAGCGGCCTGGTTGTCGCGAAGCTCGCGTCGACGAGCCAGTAGGGCTCGGGCTTGAAGGCCTTGATCTCCTCCTCGCGCCGGGCCACGATGGCGAGCGTCGGCGTCTGCACCCGTCCGAGCGAGACGGCGCCGTCGAATGAGCTGCGCAGGCGTATGGTGGCGGCGCGGGTGGCGTTCATGCCGACGATCCAGTCCGCCTCCGAGCGGGAGCGGGCGGCCTGCTCGAGCAGCTCGAACTCCGCGGCTGGGCGCAGCGATGCGAGGGCCTGCTTCATGGCGGCGGCGGTCATCGAGTTCAGCCAGAGCCGTTTGACCGGCTTCTTGGCCTTCGCCTTCTCGAACAGGTAGGCGAAGATCAGCTCGCCCTCGCGACCGGCGTCACAGGCATTGACGACCTCCTCGACATCCTCGCGGGCGAGCTGTTTGGTCACGACGGACATCTGCTTGCGTGAACGCTCGTCGCGGACGATCAGCTTGAACTTGGAGGGCACGATCGGCAGGTCGGACATGCGCCAGCTCTTGTACTTGGCGTCATAGGCTTCCGGCTCGGCCAGCTGGACGAGGTGCCCGACGGCCCATGTCACGATGTGCTCCGGCCCCTCGAGGAAACCCTCGTTCTTCTTGAACGGACCGGGCAGCACGCGCGCCAGATCCTGTCCAACGGATGGCTTCTCGGCGACCAGGAGCGTCTTTGACATGGCGGTCAGCGTAGCGCCAGGGGGGGTTGCGCAAGCGGGCCGGGCTTCTCAGCCCGCCGTGCAGGGACCGGTTCCGACCGTTCGGCCGGCCCCCGAGCCGGCGTGCGAGAGGATGCCCGCAACGGTGTCGTTGGCGACTCCGTAGCCGCCGTGAAGGCGTCCTCCGACGGTCGCTGCGAAGACGGTCGTGAGCACCCTCCCCCGGGCGTCGACCAGCGGCCCGCCGGAGTTGCCGGGATGCACCAGGCCACGCAGGGGCGTCAGCAGGCGAGACACCGGCCCGCGGCCGTAGGCGTCCTGGGTCACCACGGTCTGGGTGTGCCCGACGCGGCCCGCCTCGGCATCGAAGGGCCCGTTCTCGGGGAAGCCCAGGATCGCTCCACTCGTCCCGCTGGGCACCTCGGCCGCAAGATGCAGCGCGGGCAGGCCCAGGCCGGGCACGCGCAGGAGGGCGAGATCGTCGGTGGGGTCATAGACGATCGGTTCGGCGTCGAGGGTCCGCTCGCCGGAGGAGGTCCGCACGGTGGTGTCCCGCTCGCCGGCCACGACATGGGCGTTGGTGAGGACCTCATCGGGCCCCGCGACCCAGCCGGAGCCCTCGATTGCCAGGCCGCAGGCCGAGCCCAGGACCCGCACGACGCTGGGCTCGGCGATCCTCACCCCGGGCAGGTGCGCGGCCTTCGGGTTGGGCGCGGCGACATCTGCCCGGGGCCCGGCGATCGAGGGCAGCGGATCGAGCCTTGACAGAGCGTCCAGGACCGGTCCGCTCGGCGGCAGGATCCCATTGAGGCTGCGCAGGATCGCCGAACGCTGGATGTCGGCCCGAAGCTGCGCCTGGCCGGGCGTCTGCGCCGCGACGGCCGCCGCGATCCAGACGATGCCCAGACCCAGGGCCGCTCCCAGCAGCGCGCCGAGCGCACCGTCGAGCAATCCCAGGCCGGGAACAATGAGGGTGCGCCTCAGTTTGAAGCCGAGCCCCTCAAGCCCGTTGGCCATGAGCGCGCCGCCGATCAGCGCTCCAACGAGTCCGAAGGCGGGGGCGTAAGGCGAGGAGGAGCCCCGGGGCAACAGCAGCGGCCCGATCCGGGTTCCGAGGAAGGCCCCGCCGGCGAAGCCCGCGAAGGAGAGGACGCCGACGATGAACCCCTGCCGGAACCCGAACAGCGCCAGCGTCCCGGCGAACGCCACAATTAGCCAGTCCAGCAGGGTCATGTGCCATGTTCTACAAGCTCTTTGACCGATAACAACAAACAGCGGCTGCGGCGCGCCCGTCCGGTGCTTGCGCTTGCCGCCGTCGCATTCCTGACCGGAACGATCGTGGGGGCACATCGCGGCCCTTCGGCTTCTGTCGCCCTGGCGGAGCAGTTCACGACGGCATGGGCCAAGGGCGACTACGCGGCGATGTACGGCCAGATCACCCCTGAGGCCCGTCGCCGCATCTCGGCGGCGAGCTTCGGCGCCGCCTACGAGGGGGCGATGAGGACCGCCTCCGCGACGGGTCTCCGCGTGGCGGGCCGCGCCGCGTGCCCTCTCCGGTGGGGCGGTGAGCGTTCCGATGGAGGTCCACAGCAGTCTGTGGGGCACGCTGAAGCTCTCCGCGACGGTGCCCGTGGAAACGGTCGAAGGCGAGACCCGGGTCGCCTGGACGAAGGCTCTCGTCTTCCCCGGGCTGGCCTCCGGAGACGCGCTCACACGACGGATCACGCTGCCTCGCCGCGCCGCGCTGCTCGCCCGCGATGGCAGCGTGCTCGCCGAAAGCTCCTCCCAGGGGCAGGGCGGGCGCCTGACCCCTCTGGGAGAACAGGCGAGCGCCGTCGTCGGGTCCGTCGGGGCGATCCCCGAAAGCCGCAAGAAGGCGCTTGAAGGCGAAGGGGTCCCCGCTGACGGCGAAGTCGGTACGAGCGGCCTCGAGGAGGCGCTGGACGACCGCCTTCGCGGCAAGCCCGGAGGGGAGCTGCTCGCGGGAGCCCACGTCCTCGCCTACACCTCGCCTCGGGCGGGGAAGGCGGTGCGGACATCGATCTCACCGTCGATCCAGACGGCGGCGGTCGGTGCCCTGGGCGGACAGCTGGGCGGAGTCGTGGCGATGGTCCCCGCGACCGGCGAGATCCTGGCTGTCGCGGGGATCGGCCTGGACGGCCTGCAGCCGCCGGGCTCGACGTTCAAGATCATCACCCTCTCGGGGGCGCTGGCCGCCCACATCGCGACCCCCAGGACGGTCTTCCCCTATGCGACCCACGCGACCCTGGACGGGGTCAAGCTCAGTAACGCCAACGGCGAGGAATGCGGCGGCTCGCTCGAACTGTCCTTCGCGGTCTCATGCAACTCGGTCTTTACGCCGCTGGGAGTCAAACTCGGCCCGGCCCGGCTCGTCGCGATGGCCGAAAAGTTCGGCTTCAACCACCCCACGAACATCGCGGGGGCACCTGAAAGCACGCTCCCGCCCGCCTCGCAGATCCAGGGCGAACTCGAGACCGGCTCCACGGCGATCGGCCAGGGTGCGGTCCTCGCCACCCCGCTGCAGATGGGGACCGTCGCAGCCACGATCGCCGACGGAGGGCGACGTCCCGCGTCGAGCTTTCTCGCCGGCGGCGCCCCCGCGAGCACCGGCGTCCGCGCCCTCAGCCCGTCCGTCGCCCGAACGGTCCGCCACATGATGACCGAGGTCGTCCGCGTGGGCACAGGGCGCTCAGCCGCGATCCCGGGCGTCGTGGTGGCCGGCAAGACGGGCACGGCGGAACTGAAGACCCCCTGCAAACCCGAACAGGAACAGACCGGCGAACAGGGTGAAACCGAATCCGAATCCAGCGAAAGCTGCAAGCCGGAATCGGAAGGCAGCAACACGGATGCCTGGTTCACGTCCTTTGCCCCGGCCGTTCACCCGCGGATCGTGGTCTGCGTGATGCTCGTCAAAGACGGCGCTGGGGGCGACACCGCCGCACCGGTGGCGAGGACGGTCCTGGAAGCGGGGCTTCACGCCCTGCCGGGCTAGGAGCCGAGCCGGGTCGCCCTAGACGTCGAGCTCGGCCGAGGCATACTCGGCCGGATTGAGCGGGTCGAGGATCTTGACCTCGAGCGGGCGGTTGTCCAGGGAGACGACCTGGATCTTGAAGAGCAGCATGGTGCCCTGGGTGGGGCCGAAGGCGGCGGTCGTGTCGAGCGTCGGGAGCCGGCTGTTGGCGGGGACTTCGCCGCCCCGGTAGGCGTATTCGTTCGTCCGGGCCGGGATGATCGGCCGGTAGAGATTGCTCTGCGTGTCGGAGATCGTGATCGACGTGGAGGCCAGGCGCGGCACCGAGCCGTGGTTGTAGACCTGGAGGAAGACCGCGAACCACTCCTGGCCCGGTTCGAGCTTGGCCTGTTCGGGGCGTCAGGCCTTTGAGATAGGAGGAGTCCTCGGAGTTCGTCGGGTTCAGCTGGCGTGAGAGCTGGACCTGGTAGGTCAGCGGGCCGACGTCGAGGTAGGGGGCGTTCTGGCCCGACTCGCCCGCGTAGGTGCCGGTCGTGACCTTGGTGTGGGAATTGTCGCTGCAGGCCCCCAGAGCGAGGGCGGCGAGCAGGGCGGGCAGGACGAGGATGAGCTTGCGCAGGCGGCTGTTCATGCGGGCGGCAGTCTACCCACCGGCGACGGTCACGCGCCGTGAACGGTCGGGTGCGCCACCCTGCAGCGACGCCTCCTCGAGGATCCCACGCAGGCGGCGCATCGCCTTCTGGCCCTTGCGGCGCATCCAGGCGCGGGCGCCCAGAGCCTCCATCATGCGATCGGCGAACGTCGCGGGGGCGGTCTGCAGGGTGAAGCTGACCCGGGTGGCCCCGCCCGAGGCGGGCGAGAGCTCGTACACCCCGAGGGTCCTGATCCGGTTGCTCTTGCCCGTCCTGCCGACCTCGACGATGCGGTGCGGGCGCTGGACCTCGCTGAAGGTCACATCGGCCCAGCTGTAGCGGTTGCCGGGCGCCTTGACCCGAAAGCGCGCGCCGGCGCCGACGCCCACGGAGTCGATCCGTGTCAGGCGCCAGTCGACGAGGTAGTGGTCGGTGAACTCCGGGTGGTTGGCGATGTCCTGGAGGTAGTCGAAGATCTCCTCTGCAGGCGCGGAGACGACTGTCGAGACGGTCACGGGATCCATCGCGAGGGAAGTCTATTGGCCCGGCCCCGCGTCGGTCCGGGCGCTGAGGGCGGCCTGGCGGCGCTCGGCTCAGGCGGCGCGAGCCGTCAGGCGCACGGTCTGGCCGTGCTCGCAGTGGCGAACGACCTCGCTGGCCAGCGGCTGATCGCGGCGGAGCTGGCGGCAGAGCTCGCAGACCACCTCCGAGCATCCCTCGGCGCGGCCCTCGTAGAGGTGCACTTCCTCTCCCGTCAGCGGCGTCCGCCCGCAATCCGAGCACCGGGTCCGGTCCGCCGTGAGGGCGCCCAGGCCCCGTTTGAAGAGGCTCCGCTCGAGCTGCTCGACATGCATGTGTGTCGTCTCCATGACGATCATTTCGCCGCCGGCGGGTCGGGTCCTGCCCGCGGCAGGGGACGCCCAGGATGCCTGACCGCGGTCCGTTTCGCGGCGCCGCCTGCGGGGTATCCAAGGAGGCCAGAGCGAGCGTTCGGCGAGGCACGGACGAGCCACCCGATATTCGGCTATATGGGATTCCTGAGCCGGGCGGAGACTTGCGATGCTTGTTATGATCGCTGCGAGTTTCCCCCGGCGAGGGAGCGCCCCGAAGCAGCACAGCGCATCCAGGAGAGGGAGGAGCAGATCATGGAATCACACACCTCAGGGACCTTCGTAGGTGCTGGTTCCTTTCGTTGCCAGCAGTGCGGGTACTCACTCACGCTCGAGGGCACAGAACGTCTGACCGACTGCCCCAGCTGCGGCGGCAAGGAGTTCACGCGTGCCTCGCTGTTCAGTACCGAGCGCATCTCGGCGTCCTCCGCCGAAGAGACCTCCCAGGCTCATCTCGTCGCCCCCGTCACGCCCGGCCTCGACGCACGGATGGAGGACGCCCGCGCGGAGATGAGCAAGCCGGGCGAGTACCTCCTCTACGAGGACGGCCTGAAGCTCTGTGTCGTCGCGCTGACGCGGGAGTGGACGCGCATCGGGCGCAGCCTGGCCGCAGACGTGCGCTTCGACGACCCGACGGTCTCACGGCGCCACGCGCTGATCGTCCGCTCGCCGGACGGGGTGCGCCTGCTCGACGACCGGAGCCTCAACGGGGTCTACGTCAACGGGGCCAGGATCGACGGCCGGGTGCTCGAGGACGGCGACGAAATCATCGTGGGGCGCTATCGGCTGACCTTCCTCAGCGTGAGCCCGGAGTCGCTCGTCGCGAGCGGTCCCGAGGCGGGCGCGGCCGGCTCCGCCTGAGCACCCGGGGCGCAGCGCCTCAAAGCGGCGCGGCAGCGTAGTATCGAGCGCCATGGCCCAGACGATCGCGGTGCTCTCACAGAAGGGCGGTACCGGCAAGACCACGACGGTCCGCACCCTGACGGATGTGCTGCGCCGCGCCGGTCTGCGTACGCTGGCGATCGACCTCGACCCGCAGGGCAACCTGTCCGACTACTTCGACCTTCCGACGGACGTCGAGCCGACGATCGCGGATGTCCTCTCGGGCCGCTCGGCACTCGATCAGGCGATCCTCGAGGACATCGTTCCGGCGAACCTCAGCCTGGCCGAGGCGGAGCTGATGCTCGGCGGCAAGATGGGCCGTGAGCTGACCCTGCGCAAGGCGCTGGCGGAGGCGGGGGCCGACTATGACGTGATCCTGATCGACTGCCCTCCCTCCCTGGGGCTGCTGACGATCAACGCCCTGGTCGCGGCCGACCACGCCCTGATCACCGCCGAGGCGCAGTACTTTGCGCTGCAGGGGGTCGAGCAGGCGATCGAGGTCGTCGAGCTCGCGCGCGACAGCCTCAACCCCCGGCTGAAGCTGCTGGGGGTCCTGCTCAACCTTGCCGACATGCGGACGGTCCATTCGCGGGAGGCGCTGAGCTCGCTGCAGGAGCGTTTCGGCGAGCAGGTCTTCGAGACGGTGATCAGGAGCTCGATCGCCTATGCGGAGTCGGCCGAGCGGGCCCGGTCGATACTCGACCATCGCCCCGACCTGGGGGCGGACTACATGGCCCTGGCCGGTGAACTGCTCGAGCGCCTCGAAGGCCTCGACGGCGCCGGTGAGCGTCTGCAGAAGCTCGCCCGAGCCTCTGCGGGCTCCTAGCTCACAGCTCGCGCACGTAGGCGCCCTGCGGCTCGAACGGCGCCCGCAGGACGCTGGCCCAGCCCTCGGCCTCCCGCGCGAGCGCCTCGGCGACAGCCCCGGTCTGCTCGTAGAAGCACCAGACCAGGACCGTTGGGCCCGCGCCGGAGATGGTCGCCCCGAGGGCGCCCATCTCGGGCGCCCTCCGGGCCAGCTCGAAGGAGCGTGGGAAGAGATGCGAGCGGCGCTCCTGATGGAGCCTGTCCTGCAGGCCCCGGCCGAGGAGATCCCAGTCCCCGCGTGCGAGACCCAGGGTCAGCAGGGCGCCATGGGCAACGTTGAAGACCGCCTCGCCCATCGCCACCTGTTCGGGCAGGGCCTCTCTTGCGGCCCGGGTCCTGACGGCCGTCCGGGGCACGACCAGGAGCGCCTCCAGTCCGGTCGGCGGCTCGAACCGGGTGGCCCGGCCGTCGGCGCAGATCACGAAGCCCCCCTGATCGCCGCGGCGACGTTGTCGGGATGTCCCTCGAGGGCCGTCGCCTCGGCCAGCAGGTCGACGTCGAGCTCGAACATGTGGTCTGCCGCCATCAGCCCGGCGACGATCGCCGAGGCGCTCGATCCGAGCCCACCGGAGAGCGGGATCTCCGAGCGGATCCTGAACGTGAACCCATCTGCGGGGTGGAGGTGCTCGAAGGCCCGCACACAGAGGTTCTCGCGGCCCCTCGCGACGGCGAGGTCCGTCTCCACCGAGAACTTCCCGGTCTCCTCGACCTCGAGCTCAAGCGACAGGGCGAGGGCGGCGGCCATGCAGTCGAAGCCGGGCCCCAGGTTCGCCGAGGAGGCCGGCACCCGCACGAGGCGCCTACGGATCACCCAGTACCGCCTCCTCGATCGGGCCGATCTCGACGGGGCAGGAGATCACCCGGCCGTCGTTGTTGGCGATCGCCGTCTCGGGATCCTTCAGCCCGCGGCCGGTGAGGACGCAGACGATCGACTCGGCGCCTTCGGCGCCGTACTTCAGGAGGCCGGCCACCGAGGCCGCCGAGGCGGGCTCGCAGAACATCCCTTCGCGCGAGGCGAGCAGACGGAAGGCGTCGAGGATCTCGACGTCGCTGACCGAGCGGATCGCTCCGCGCGACTCCGTCGCGGCGGCCATCGCGTCCTCCCAGCGGACGGGGTTGCCGATGCGGATCGCGCTGGCGACCGTTTCGGGGTTCTCGAAGATGTGACCCTCGACCAGCGGCGCGGCGCCGGCGGCCTGGTAGCCGAGCATCCGCGGTGCGGCGCCGACCTCGCGGAATCCGCGCCAGTAGGAGGTGATGTTGCCGGCGTTGCCGACGGGGATGCAGAGCGCATCGAGCTCCCCTTCGAGCCCCTCGTGGATCTCGAAGGCGGCCGTCTTCTGGCCTTCGATGCGGTACTCGTTGACCGAGTTGACGAGCACGATCGGGTGCGAGGAGGTGAGCTCGCGGACCATCGTCAGGGCCTGGTCGAAGTTGCCCTGCAGGGAGATGACGCGGGCCCCGTGGACGAGCGTCTGGGCGAGCTTGCCCTGGGCGATCTTGCCGTCGGGGACGATCACGGCGCAGGTGATCCCGGCGCGGGCGGCGTAGGCGGCGGCGCTGGCGGCGGTGTTGCCGGTCGAGGCGCAGATGACGGCCTTGGCGCCCTCGCGGACGGCGGCCGAGACGGCGCAGGTCATGCCCCGGTCCTTGAAGGAGCCGGTCGGGTTGGCGCCCTCGAGCTTCAGCCTGACGGTCGCCCCGACCATCTCCGAGAGGACCGGTGCGCGCAGCAGGGGCGTCGAGCCCTCCTGGAGGGTCACGAGCGGGTCGCCGGCCTCGAAGGGCAGGCGCTCGTGGTAGCGCTCGATCAGCGGCACATGGGTGCCGGAGAAGGCGGCTCCTTCGACCGACCGCAGATGGCGGCTCCACTCGGTGACAGGTTTGCTCACAGAAACTCCTCTTCGATCACGCGGATGGTCCTCGGCGCCGAGCGCATGAAGTCGAATGCGCCGATCCGCTCGACGGCGCTGCGCAGACCCGATTCAAGCACGGGGTGGGTGACCATCACGAGCCGGGCGTGCTCGCCCATCCCCCGCTGCAGGACCGACTTGATCGATACGCCGTGCTCGCCCAGGATCTGGGTGACCGACGCGAGCACCCCCGGGCGGTCGGCGACGTCGAGGTGGATGTAGAAGGCGCTCTCGACATCCTTGATCAGCGGCAGGGCCAGCGGCGGAGCGGGCGGGCGGGCCCCGCCGGTCATCACGCTGACCACGTCGCCGAGGACGGCGCTGGCCGTCTGCAGGCCGCCGGCGCCCGGGCCGGACATGGTGATCTCGGTGATCGCCTCGGACTCGACGGTGACGGCGTTGAAGGGGCCCGAGATCGCCGCCAGGGGATGGCCGGGGTAGAGGAAGGTCGGGTGGACGTGGACGGAGAGGCCGCCGTCGCGGCGCTCGGCCGTGCCGATCAGCTTGAGGGCCAGGTCGAGCTCGCGGGCGTACTGCAGGTCATCGGTCGAGAGATGCTCGATCCCCTCGTAGCGGACGTCGTCCAGGTGGACGGGCGAGCCGAAGGCCAGCCTGGCGAGGATCGCCATCTTGGCGGCGGCGTCGCGGCCGCTGACGTCGTCGCTGGGGTCGGCCTCGGCGTAGCCGACCCGCTGGGCCTCGGCGAGCGCCTCGGCGTAGGTCGAGCCGCCGGTCATCTCGGTGAGGATGAAGTTGGTCGTGCCGTTGACGATCCCGTGGATGCGCTCGATGGGGGTCGCCGAGAGCGACTCCTCGAGCACCCGGACGACCGGCACGGCACCCGCGACGGCGGCCTCGAAGCGCAACCTCACGTCGTGCTCGCGGGCGGCCTCGTAGAGCTCCTCGCCGTGCTGGGAGAGCAGCTGCTTGTTGGCGCTGACGACGTGGCGCCCCGCTCGCATCGCCCGCAGCAGGTATTCGCGGGCGGGTTCGATCCCGCCCATCACCTCGACCAGCAGCTCCGAGCCCTCGAGGATCTCCTCGAAGTCCCCCTGCGAGCGGGTCAGGACACCGCTCAGAACGGGGCGGCGCCCGTTCATCCGCTCGATCTCGCCGGCCCGTTGCTCGAGCAGCGGCGCGAAGGCGCCGCCGACGTTGCCGTGGCCGAGCAGGCCGACCCTGAAGGGAGCCGTCTCGCCCGTGGAGCTAGCGGACATCGCGCGCCGTCAGATCCTCGAAGCTCTCGCGCCGGACGACGACCCGGGCATCGCCGTCGCGGCAGAAGATCACCGGCGGGCGGGGGACGCCGTTGTAGTTGTTGGCCATCGCGAAACCGTAGGCGCCCGTCACGGGCGTGACGAGGACATCGCCGGGCCGGGGGTCCTCGAGTCGGGCGCGGCGCGGACGATCACGTCGCCCGACTCGCAGTGCTTGCCGGCCAGGACACACTCGGTCGAGTCGCCGAAGCGGCCGGCCAGCTGGGCTTCGTATCCGGCGCCGTAGAGCATCGGGCGCAGGTTGTCCGACATGCCGCCGTCGACGGCGACCCAGCGGGAGACGTTCTGCTTGACGCTCTCGACGGTGTAGAGCGTCACGCCCGCGTTGGCGCAGAGCGAGCGGCCCGGCTCGATCAGCAGCCGGCCCTCGGCCGGGAACCCGCCTGCCCGGACGCCCTCGACGAGCGTCGCGACGTAGTCCTCGATCGAGGGCGGCGGAGGCTGCTCCTCGGTGTACTGCACGCCGAGCCCCCCGCCGATGTCCAGCGCCGGGAACTCGCCCAGACGGGCCAGCTCTCCCGCGGCACGGCGGAACGGCTCGAGCTCGAGCAGCTGCGAGCCGATGTGCGCGTGCAGGCCCTGCATCGACAGGCCGGTGCTCTGCGAGACCCGCTCGATCGCCTCGGCGGCGTCGCCGATCGAGAAGCCGAACTTGGAGTCGGCCTGGCCGGTGGAGATCTTCTCGTGCGTCTCGCCCCTGACGTCGGGGGCGATCCGGATCATCACTCCCTGCCCCTCGGGTCTGTCCCCCAGGGCGCCCTCGGCGACCAGCGCATGAAGCCGCTCGATCTCGTCGAAGTTGTCGATCACGATCGTCCCCAGCACGGTGGCGCAGCGCCATCCGCAGCTCCGCCTCGGACTTGGCGTTTCCGTGCAGGACGATCCGCTCGGGGGCGAAGCCGGCGGTCAGAGCCAGGTGCAGCTCCCCGCCGGAGGCGGCGTCGCAGGAGAGCCCCTCGGCGGCGAACAGGGCGAGCACCGCCGAGCAGGGGAAGGCCTTCGAGGCGAAGACGATCTGCACCTCCCGCTGGCCGGAGGCGCGAGCGGCCGTCGAGGAACGCGCGGGCGCGGGCCCGCAGGTCGTCCTCGGCGACGACGTAGGCGGGCGTCCCGAACTCGCGGGCCAGCTCGAGCGTGTCGCAGCCGCCGATCTCCAGGACGCCGCGGTCGTTGATGCGGCTGCCGAGCGGGAAGGCGCCCTGAGAGTGTCGTGCCGGTTGCCATGGCGGCGGATTATCGCTTGCCGGCTTCGCGGCCGGTCGCACGGTCGGACTCAGGCGGCCCTGGGACGCAGCGCGGCGGTGCCGCCCCTGGAGACGAGCACCGCCAGCCAGGTGACCCCGACCACGACGAGGCCGATGCTCTCGAGCTGCGGCGCGGTCAGGCCCGACCACGACCTCGCTGTTGCGGCGGATGAACTCGACGAGGAAGCGCTCGAGGCCGCTGCCGATGAGGTAGAGGGCGAAGATCACGCCCGGGTCGCACGCGGTCGCGCAGCTTCCAGAGCCCGTAGGCGAGGAGGCACATCGTGACCGTCTCATAGATCGGCGTCGGCTGCGACGCGCACGCCGGGCGGCGTGGGAACGGTGCCGTGGGGATAGCCCATCGCCCAGGGCAGCGTGGAGCGGATGCCGTAGTCGCCGTCGCCGGAGACCTGGCAGCCGATCCGGCCGATCGCATAGCCGAGGGCCAGCGCCGTCGCGCACATGTCGAACATCTGCAGTTCGAGGACCCTGCGCCAGCGCATCCAGAGCACGACCCCGATCGCACCGCCGATCGCGCCGCCGTACCAGACGAGCCCCGAGCCCGAGAAGACGTTGCCCAGGAGGCCGCCCTTGAGGGAGTTGTAGTTCTCGATCAGGTAAGTAGACGCGCGCGCCGACGACCCCGCCGATCAGGGCGGCGAAGACGATCTCGTAGGACCAGTCGGGCGAGCGGCCGAGCTCCTTCAGCCGACGGGCGCAGACGCGCGCCGCAGGCAAGGAAGCCCAGCGCGAAGCAGACGCCGAAGGTCTTGATCGAGAGGCCCAGGATGTGTATTTCGGGCTTCATTGCCGGAATGGGTGCGGCGTCGTCATGCGCGGGCCACTTTAGGGCACCGCTAAGTGGGTCTGCCAGAATCACCGCCATGGCGAGCCGTCGATCGAATTTCGGCAAGGACACCGGCCTTCAGGCGCGGATGGTCTTCACGATGTTCCTGCTGGGCCTGCTCTACGTCGTCTTCGTGGGGATCCTGTTCGCGGCCGGCGCCGGCGCGGGCGTGATCGTCATCGTCGCGGCGGCGCTGCTGCTGCTGCAGCTGTTCGCCTCGGACAAGATCGGCATGGCGACGCTGGGCGTCAAAGAGGTCAGCCCGGCCGAGGAGCCGGAGCTTCACGGGATCATCGAGCGCCTCTGCGTGCAGGCCGACCTGCCCAAGCCGCGTGTCTGCGTGATGGAGACCTCGATGCCCAATGCCTTCGCGATGGGCCGCTCGCGCAAGTCGACGACGGTCTGCGCGACGCGGGGAATCCTCGACATGCTCAACCCGGCCGAGCTCGAAGGCGTCATGGCGCACGAGCTGACGCACGTGATCAACCGCGACGTGATGGTCATGACGCTGGCCGGGTTCTTCGCGAGCCTCGCCTCGATGATCCTCCAGTTCGCCTTCTTCTTCGGCGGCGGCTACGGGCGCAGCGAGCGAAGAGGAGGAGGACATCATGATCGTGATCGCTCGTCTCGGCCGTCGTCTATGCGGTCTCCTTCCTGCTGCTGCGGGCGCTCTCGCGCTACCGCGAGTTCGCCGCCGACCGCGGCTCGGCCGTCCTCACGGGCCGGCCCAGCGCGCTGGCCTCGGCGCTGCTGAAGATCAGCGGGACGATGGAGCGGGTGCCGCGCCAGGACCTGCGTGCGGCCGAAGGGATGAGCGCCTTCTTCATCATCCCCGCCCGGGCCAAGAACTCCCTGATGAACCTGTTCGCCGACCACCCGCCGCTCGAGCAGCGCCTGGCCGCGCTCGAGCGTCTCGAGGCCCAGCTGCAGCGGTCAGCCGCCTGAGCCAGTGGGCCTGCGCGACATCCTGACGGGCCGACATGAGGTCAAGGGCCCGGCCCCCGACCGGATGTTCGCGATCACGACGGCCTATGTGACGCTCGAGACCGAGCATCAGATCTCGCCGGCCGGCAAGGCGGCGATCGTCTTCCAGGCGCTCGCAACGAGCGAGTTCGAAGAGACGCCTCCGGGAAATGGAAGCGCTCGTCACGGCGACGGGCGGCGACAGCGGCACGAGCGTCGCGACCCAGGACGACAGCTACGGGTACAGGTGGATGGTCCTGCAGAACCCCGCGGGCGCGCCGAGCATCGAAGACCTGGCCGTCGGCATCAACGCCGTCTCCGGCTCGATCGAGACGGCGGGCCACGGCGAGCGGCTGCTCTGCGCCGTGTTCGCCTTCACCGATGCGAAGGGCGCCCCGATCTACTTCATCTACAACTACAAGCGCGGCTACTGGTACCCCTTCGTCCCCGCCGCCGGCGACCAGCAGCGCTCGACCGAGCGCGAGCTCCAGCTCAAGGCGCAGATGAGCTCAGAACTGCCGATCGAGCCGGAACTCGAGCGCTGGTTCCCGCTCTGGGGGATCCCGATCTAGGGATCCCGCATCAGTCGGGTATCAGGCCCTCGCCGGTGAAGTCCGCGCCGGCCTCGGCGAAGGTGGTGTCCGCAGGCGGCAGGATCACATCGGAGCCCTCGAGCTCGTCGTCGCCCGACGAGGGCGCCGGCGTCGCGGACGAAGTCGAGCAGCGCGGCGAAGGCGTCCTCGAAGCCCGATTCCTCGCCCGACTCGACGACGGAGACGACGGCGTTCTCCAGCGCGTTGAGCCGATCCTTGTCGTCGTCGGCGAGCTCGTACTGGCCCTCGCCGGAGATCCGGACGATCATGCCGCGCCACCCTCGGCGGGCGGCTGCTGGGCGCCCTCACCGGATGCGATCTGCGGCGCGGCGGCCTCACCGGAGCCGAGTTCGCTCTTCATCTTGGCGAGCTCGTCGTCGACGGCCGGCTGGCTGGAGAGCTGCTTGAGCTGGCGGTCGATGTCGTCTTCGCCGGAGCCCAGCTGGGTGATGTCGTCGAAGGTGCCCGGCGGCTTCGAGCTCCTGCACCGCGTCGGCCCGGGCGCGCATGTTTTCGGTCTTGTCGACGGCACGCTGCATCGCCAGCCCGACGTCGGCCATCTGCTCGCCCACGCCGGTCGCCGCCTCAGAGATCCGGACCTGCGCCTCGGCCGCCGAGTACTGGGCCTTGATGACCTCCTTCTTGGTCCTGAAGGCTTCGATCTTGGCCCGCAGTTTCTGCTCGGAGTCCGTCAGCTTCTGCTGCTGGCTTTCCAGTTCGGTGACCTGCGTGTCCAGCGACTGGAGCTCGGTCTGGGCGACGTTCTTGCGTTCGAGTGCCGCCCGCGCCAGATCCTCCTGGCCGGCCGCGACAGCCTGGCGGGCCTGGGTGTCGAGCTTGACGACGCTCTTCTGCAGGGTGCTCTCCTGCATCTGCAGGCGCTTCTTGGCGGTCACCACGTCGGCGATGCCCTTCTTCACGTTCTGCAGCTGTTCGACCTGCTTCTGATAGCTGTAGTCCAGCGTCTCAGCGGGGTCTTCGGCGCGGTCCAGCAGCTTCGAGACCTTCGCCTTCACCACGGTGGACATGCGCCCGGTCAAGCCGGCCATCTGGATCCTCCTGTTGCTTTCCGAGGGGCCCGCCGGTCAATGACCGGCCGATGCACTCAAGCCTAGCCGACGAGCGGCTCTACAGCCCCAGGGGGTGACGGACGACGTAGCCGGAGTTTTCGGTGCGCAGCGGACGCCAGCGAGGACCCTGCTGGTTCGAGGGGTCGTCGGCCGAGCTCGTGTCCAGGCGCAGTCCGGCGATCGTCATGTAGGCGTGACCGGCGTTGCCGAAGATCGCGATCCAGCGACCGGCGCCGTGCGAGCCGAAGCCCTCGAGTTCGGAGGAGTCCTCCGGGGTCGTGAGCAGGCCGGCGCCGTGCAGGGCGAATGAGACCGTCGCCGAGCAGTCATAGCCGCGCGAGATCCACGAGCCGTGTCCGCCGCCCGTAGATGTAGGGCAGGCCGATCAGCTCGTTGCCTGCCCAGATGATCTGCTGGACCGCCGCCGGTGCGTCCATCGGCGCGGCCGCGAGGCCGTTGACGTAACGGGCCGTCGAGCCCGGGACGAGCAGCTCGGGGCGGACCGTCGGCCCCTTGGCCGAGCTCGTGCCCGAGGGCGGGAAGGGGTTGCTCGTCACCGGCGTGGCGGTCGTGCCCGCCGGGGCGGCGCCGCCGGTGAGGCTGGCGGCCGTGCCGTTCGTGGTGCGTCGTCGAGCCGGCGACGAAGGGGACGACTTCGCCGCCCGCCGTCTTCACGTAGACGGGGCCCGTGTACTTGAGGCTGCTGCGAGTGAGCCGTGACGCGGAACAGGTGGACCGCCGGCTTCGTCGGAGTGGCGGGAGCGGCGGCCGTGGTGGTGGGGGCCGCGCCGCCGGTGGAGTTGGCGGCGAGTGCGGAGCTGGAACCGGCGCCCAGGGCAATCAGGCTGCAGGTCAGCGCGCTCGCGATACGTAGCTGCAAAACAACGACCTCTTTCGTCGGCCTGCGGGGTTAGCTGACGGGCTAGCGCTGAAAGAGCCTGCGCTTCTCACGGACTTCGTGGGATTAGCCCCAACAAACTGGGTCCCCCGTTCCCTGACATCTAGCCAGGGATTCGGCATTCGGGACGGCAAACTACCAAACTGGTCCGACACTTGCGGACCTAGTTCGACATAACTCTGCTTTTCCCCGCAAATCGCGAGTTTTCCGCTGCGGCCGATAGTGTGGCGCCGATGTTCGGCTGCAGTTCCCCGAGCCCTTCCGGCGACTAACTCTCGTGGCAATCGCCACGATGATCGCCGGTTGCGGCAAGACCAGCACGCAGGACGGTTTCGAGTGGCGGCGGGCCGCTGCAGCACCTGCGCTCCGGTCGAAGCCGAGGGTGCCGTCAGCGTCACGACCGCGCAACACGACCCGCGTCGGCGGCGCCGACTCCACTGTCGACGCGGCATCGGTCGCCCGGGTCGTCTACCAGGGCCTGACTCCCGAGCACCCGGCCCCAGGCGGTCGTCGTGGTCAACCAGCGCAACTGGCCGGCGGCGCTGACCGCATCGGTGCTCGCCGGGGCGCCGCTCGGAGCTCCGATCCTGTTTGCGACCGGCAGCAGCCTCCCCGAAGTGAGCCTCAAGGCGCTCGAAGCGATGCGCCCGACCGGGCGCCTCGGCCCTCGGCGGCACGCAGGTGATCCGGATCGGGACGACGGCTCCGATTCCCGTGCGGCTACAGCGTGCGCTCGATCCCGGCCGCGAGCTCCCGCCCCGATGGCGGCGGCGATCGAGAAGCTGCTCGTCGCGGCCCGCGGCGGCAGCACCCCGCATCAGGTGATCGTGATGCGCAGCGGCACCGTCCGGGCGCTGGAGATGCCGGCGGCGGGCCTCGCCGCCGAGAGCGGCGCGCCGATCCTGCTCGCCGAAGGCCCCGGCCTGGGCCACGAAACCGTCGCGGCGCTGACATCGATGCACCGGCCCTGCGATCTATGTCCTGAACCCCGAGGCCGTCGGACGCCAGGCGCTCGGCGAGCTCGCGGGCCTGGGACCGTCACGAAGATCCCCGGCCCGACGGCGGCCGAAGGCCCCGGCCCCGGCGCAGAACTCGATCGCCGATCGCCCGTTACACCGACGGGACCTTCGGCTGGGGCGTCAAAGAACCCGGCCACGGCCTCGTCTTCGCCAATCCCGCCCGTCCGCTGGACGCCCCCGCGGCGGCGCTCCTGTCGGCCAGCGCCGACTACGGCCCGCTGCTGCTGCTGACCGCCGGAGGCGGAATCTCGGCCGGGCTGGCGGCCTACCTGGGGGACATCCAGCCGGCCTACGCGTCGGCGCCCGAATTCCAGCCGGTCCGCGGTGTCTACAATCACGGCTGGCTGATCGGCGACGAAACGGCGATCCCCCTGATCACCCAGGCGGAACTCGACTCGTTGCTGGAGATCAGCCCACGCCAGCAGGGCGCTTCCATCCGAAGCGTCCGTGCTGAGACCCGAATAGCCGACAGCCGGAGCGAGATGAGCCAAGCCGAGGACCCACGCCGCCTGAACCGTCTCCGCGATGAGGGCGAGGTGACGACTCGAGGATGTCCGCCAGCTGATGGGCGCCTCGACCCCCCACTTCGCCCTGCAGCTGCGAAACCGGATCGCCAAGCTGATCGCTCCGCTGCCGTCCGACCACCCGGCGCGGCTCGAAGGTGAAGCGCGAGATCGCGCGCCTCGAACGCCTCGGGTTCACCGGTGAGACGCGCGGCGAGGGAGCCGGCGAGGGCGAGCGCCCGATGCCCTCGCTGAGCCTCTCACCCACCGAGGCCTAGGCGCGTCCGGCCGCGCTCAGCGCCGCGAGAGCTCGAAGACGCGCTGGCGGCGGGCATCCTCGAAGCGCGCCCGCAGTGGCCTGAAGATGAGCCAGAAGAGCGCCACGTCGAGGGCCAGCGGGACGATGATCCAGGTGACCCGCGGCGCCCCGAGCGAATAGAGCCCGACAGCGGCGGCGCCGTGAAAGAGCGCCACCGGGATCGCTGCCAGCATGGCCGTATGGGCGCGGTAGCCGGCGAGGTGCTCGCGGATCGTGAACTCGAACGTCCCGATCATCACCGCCGCCAGGCCGGCGATCAGGACGGGGACGCCGGAGGAGCCGCGGAGCAGGCCGATCAGGGTGCCGATCGCGCCGACGAAGATCAGCAGCTCCGACAGCGGCCAGGGGTGCCAGGGCGCCTCGGGGCGCTCTCCGACACTGCCGGGGTCGCGGTAGGTGGACGCGGGGGTCCGTGTCCGATCGGATCGCCGCGGGCGCGGAGCCGTCCTGGTCGCGGGGGGCGTCCCCGTCGAGGGGGACTCTCCGGCGCGCGGTGCCACGCCACCGGAGGCGCTGCCGTCCACGGTGCTCCGGCTTGCGCCGGCGCTCCCGCGCTTGCGTGAACGGCCCCGACGGCCGCTGTTGCGCTTCGCCACGGCGTCAGGCGCCGGGCCGGATTCGACTGCCCGACATCGCCGTCGATCCTAACGCCTATGCTGAGCCGGATGTCCTCGCTTGCAGGGAACGATCCGGCTCCTCCCGCCGGGATTCCCGAGAGCCCGCACGCGGGGCCCTTCCCGGTCGGGGAGTACGCGGCGAAGCTCCGCGAGAAGCTGCGGACCTTCGCCCACGTGCAGCTGCTCGGAGAGATGGTCAACCTCCGCGTCGGCGAGAGCCCGCGTCTACTTCGAGCTGCGCGACGGCGGGCGGGGCGATCCCCTGCGCCGTCTGGCGGCGGGACTGGGAGAAGATGCTGGAGCGCACGGGCGAGACACCCGCCGAGGGGATGCAGGTCGTCGTGGCGGGAGGCTGCGACTACTACCCCGGCAGCGCCACCTCCTCGCCGGGATTCTCGTTCTCGGTCGAGGATCTGCGGATCGCCGGCGCCGGCGACCTGCTGGCCCGGATCGACCGCCTCCGCAAGCAGCTCGACGGCGAGGGACTGCTCGAGAACCAGAAGCTGCTCGAGCGGCCCCTGCTGCCGGCGCACGATCGGGATCGTGACGGGCGAGAGCGGCAAGGCCCGCGACGATCTCGTGGCGGCTCTCGACGCGGCGAGGCTGGGCCGGGCGGCTCGTCTGGGCCTTCGCACCTGTCCAGGATCGCCATGCGGCGCCGATGATCACCAGGGCACTGGGCGACCTCGCGGCGATCGAGGAGGTCGAGGTCGTGATCGTCGCCCGCGGAGGGGGCTCGCTGGCGGACCTGCTCTGCTTCTGCGACGAGACGCTCTGCCGGACGGTGGCGCTGCTGAGCGTCCCGGTGATCGCTTCGGTCGGCCACCACACCGACAGGACGCTGCTCGACGACGTCGCAGCCGTCAGCTGCTCCACCCCGACTCACGCCGCCGAGGCCGCCGTCGGCATCGACTGTTCCCGAGCACGCCGCGAACAGGCCGCCGCCGCCGGCGCGACTTGCCGAGCATGCGGGCCGGGCCCTGGGCGTCCGCTCGACGCAGCTCGAGTTGGCCATAAGGCTGCGGGACCACGGCCGCCGGGCGGTCCTCGGACGCGCGCGGCGCCTGGCTCTGCTCTCCCGCGCCCCGTCGGCCCATCTGGAGCGACAGCGGGTGGCCCTGCACCAGCAGCTGCGAGAGATCCGGGCCGGCTCGCGGCGACGCCTGGATGCCGAGCGGACGATCACCGCCACCCGCGCCCTGGTCCTCTCCGCGCAAGGCCGCCTCGACGATCGTGGACTGCCGCGAACGGCGACCCCGAGAGCTCGAGCAGCTGGGGCTCGCACTTGCCGGGACACGACCCCCAGCGAACACTCGAACGGGGCTACGCCCTCGCGAGGAACGCGCTGGGCGAGCCGATCTCCACGGCCGAGCAGGCCAGGCGCCTCGATGAGCTCTCGCTGCGCTTCGCCGACGGGACCGTTGATGCGAGGATCTCCGAGCGATGAACGTCGAGGAGGGCCCACCACAGGACCGAGCAGCTCACCTATGAGGCGGCCGCCGGTCGGGTCGAGGAGATCATCCGCCGCCTCGACTCGGGCGAGGCGAGCCTCGATGAGACACTCGCCCTGGTGAGCGAGGGCAAGCGCCTGATCGAGCAGTGCGCACGCGAGCTGGCGGCTGTGGGCAACGCGCTGGAGGAGCTCAAGCTCGACGAGCTCGTCAGCCGCCTCGAGCAGGAAGCGGCAGGCCAATGAGCACCTGGGATCTGCTGGCGGGTCTCGAGGTCGAGATCGAGGGCTACTCGCTCGAGGGCCTCCGCGAGAGCGTCTCGACGGGCTTCGAGCGGCTCAGCACGTCATCCACCTGCAGGGAGCCGGCATGGAGGGCATCGGCGAGGACGTCACCTACGACGCCGAGGATCACGAGATCCTCCAGCAGGCGGGCCCCGTCCAGCCGCTGGCGGGACGCTTCACGATCGCCTCCTTCTGCGAGCACGTCGAGGGCCTCGATCTGTTCCCCGTGGCGCCCCAGCGAGAGGTCTCGGTGCGCTACCGCAGGTGGGCCTACCAGTCGGCCGCGCTGGACCTCGCCCTGCGCCAGGCCGGCCAGACCCTTCACGGCGCGCTCGACCGCACGCCCCGGCCGGTCCGCTTCGTCGTCTCGCTGCGACTCGGCGAGCCGCCGACGCTCGAGCCGATCCGCAAGCGCCTGGACGCCTACCCGGGCCTGCGCTTCAAGCTCGACCCCACCAGCTCCTGGGACGAGCGCCTGATCTCCGAGCTCGTCGAGACCGGAGCCGTCGACTCGGTCGACTTCAAGGCGCTCTACGTCGGCTCGATCGTCGATCAGCCGGCCGATCCGGTGCTCTACCGCAGGGTCGTCGAGGCCTTCCCGGACGCCTGGATCGAGGACCCCGGCCTGACTCCCGAGACGGATGAGATCCTCGCCGCCGCACAGGGCACGCTTCTCCTGGGACGCCAACATCCACTCGATCGCCGACATCGAGTCGCTTCCCTACAAGCCCGCGATGGTCAACATCAAGCCCTCGCGCCTGGGCGGCCTGCGGAACCTCCTCGACGCCTACGACTACTGCGCAGAGCGCGGAATCGGGAACTACGGCGGCGGGCAGTTCGAGCTCGGCGTGGGACGCGGTCAGAACCAGTACCTCGCCTCGCTGTTCCATGCCGACGCCCCCAACGACGTCGCGCCGACGCGGCTTCAACCTGAACGATCCGCCGCCCGGCCTGCCGAGCAGCCCGCTGGCGCCCGTCGCCTGCTCCGCTGGGCTTTCGCTGGGTCTGAGCGCCGGACCGGCGCATCTGGGCCGCAAGCGCAACTTCCGTGGCGCTCGGACGTTTGCAGGCGCAGAGCCGGTAACGTCGTATCGGCCGCCCGTGGAAGCGATGGGCGAACGGCGGCGACGGGAACGCACCTGGCACGAAAGGGCCTCAGTTATGTTGGCGAGCAGATTCGCTCACAACGGATTGACCGCAATCGGCGCGGCCGCACTGGCGGCATGCGCGCTGAGCCTCCCCGCCCCCGCGGCGCAGCGCCGCCAGCCCCGGCGGCACCGCCGTCGGCGCAGAAGGACGACGACATCCAGCACGCCCGCGACCAAAACGCCCGCGGCGACCTCCAATGGCGCCCATGTGCCGAGCGTCCGGATCACCAGCGTCAGCTGCGTCCCCGCGACCCACTGCTGCGGCAACCCCCGCCAGGTCTCGACCCACGGCATCCTGCTCCTCAAGGGCGTCAACCTGAAGGCCGGGATGGTCCTGGCCTTCCCGCGGCGCCCGGCGCCAGAGTCACGCCGCAACTCACCCTCCAGCCGGCTTCGCTCGACTAGCGCCGGCCTGCTGGCGGTCGTCCCCAAGGCGGCCCACTCGGGCCACGTGATGGTCCTGCTCAGCAAAGGCCGCTACACGAGCTCCTACGGGCCGATCTACGTCTACAACCATGCCCTGCACCCGCCGGTCAAAGCCGTCTCGCCGATCGTCGCCGGCGGAGCCGGCGCCGGAGCATTCGAAGGCCAGGGCATGTGGATCTGGTACGTCAACCGCTCCAGCGGCGGCAGCGTCGCCGCGATCATCGCCCAGGCCCAGGCAGCGGGGGTGACGACCGTCTTCGTCAAGAGCTCGGACGGCTCGAGCAACTACTGGAGCCAGTTCTCCCCGCAGCTCGTCGCCGAACTGCACGCCGGCGGACTGAAGGTCTGCGCCTGGCAGTACGTCTACGGCAGCAACCCGGCAGGCGAGGCGAACCTCGGAGCCGAGGCGGTCGCCAACGGCGCCGACTGCCTGGTGATCGACGCCGAGTCCGAGTACGAAGGCCATTACGCGGCCGCCCAGACCTACATCGCCCGACCTGCGGGCGAAGATCGGCGCCGCCTACCCGCTGGCCCTGGCCTCCTTCCCCTACGTCTCCTACCACGGCTCCTTCCCCTACTCGGTCTTCCTCGGCCCGGGGGCGGCGCAGTTCAACGCCCCGCAGATGTACTGGAAGGACATCGGCGTCTCGGTCGACACGATCTACGCCAACACCTACATCGCCAACCGGATCTACCAGCGCCCGATCTTCCCGCTGGGGCAGACCTACGGCGGCATCTCCTCCTCGGACCTGCTGCGATTCCGCGAGGAGGCCGTCGACTACGGAGCCCCCGGCTGGTCCTTCTGGGACTGGCAGGAAACGACGGGGCCGGCTGGAAAACGCTGGCCGCCCCGCTGGCTCCGCTGACCTCGGTGACGCCCAACACCAGCTCCCCCGAACTCTCCAAGGGCAGCAGGGGCGACCAGGTCCTGTGGCTGCAGGAGCATCTCGCGACCGCCATCCCCAGCCAGGAAACGACGGGCGATCTTCGGCAGCCAGACGACGAGCAACCTCGAGGCATTCCAGACCGCCCACGCGATCCCGGCGACGGGTGCGGCCAGCACGGCGACCTGGTCGGCCCTGCTGGCCCTCGCCCCCGTCGAAGTCAACTGGACCGGCAGGGGCCCCGCGGGCTGAGCGCCCCTGAAGCGCGCGGGGCGCCCCGAGGAGCGCCCCGCGATCGATCGATCCGAGCGTCTCAGACCCGCTGGATCAGCGTTCCCGTTCCGAGGCCGCCGCCGCAGCACATCGTCACGAGGCCGGTCTCCTTGTCCGAGCGCTCGAGCTCGTGCAGGAGCGTTGTGATCAGGCGCGCGCCGGTCGAGCCGAGCGGGTGGCCCAGGGCCATCGCCCCGCCGTTCACGTTGACCCGGTCCATGTCCGGATCGAGCTCGCGGCGCCAGGCGGCGACGACGGGGGCGAAAGCCTCGTTGATCTCGAACAGGTCGATGTCATTGATCGACATGCCGTTGCGCTCGAGGATTTTGCGAGTCGCCGGGATCGGCCCCTCGAGCATTTTGACGGGGTCACATCCGACGGTCGTCTGGTCGACGATCCGCGCACGCGCCTTCAGGCCGAGCGCCTTGGCCTTGTCGGCCGACATCAACAGCACCGCGGCGGCTCCATCTGAGATCTGGGAGGCGTTGCCGGCCGTGATCTTTCCGTCCGGCTTGAAGGCCGGCTTGAGCTGGGAGAGCGTCTCCAGGCTGGTTTCGGGGCGGATGCCCTGGTCGGTGACGATCGTCTCGCCACCCACCGTCATCGGCACGATCTCGCGCTCGAAGCGGCCCTCCTCCGTTGCCTGGTGGGCCAGACGGTGCGAGCGGACAGCCAGCTCGTCGAGCTCGGCCCTTGAGATCTCCCACTGGTCGGCGATCATCTCCGCGCCGATGCCCTGCCCGACGATGTTGTGCTTGGCCATCAGCTCGGGGGTGAAGGCGTAGCCGAAGTCCTCCTGGGTCTTCATCCCTGCGGCGAAGGGCAGGTGGCCCATGTGCTCGACGCCCGAGCCGATCATCGCGTCGTGCACACCGGCGGCGATCAGGGCGGCGGAGAAATTGACCGCCTGCTGTGCCGAGCCGCACTGGCGGTCGACGGTGGTGCCGGGCGTCTCGATCGGGAGCCCCGCTTCGAGCCAGGCGTTCCGGGCGATGTTGAAGCCCTGCTCGCCGAACTGCTGGACACATCCGGCGATCACGTCCTCGACCTCGGATGCGTCGACGCCGGAGCGCTCGATCACCTCGGTGTAGGTCTTGGCCAACAGCGCGTTGGGGTGGGTGTCCTTGTAGTAGCCCTTCTCCCTGTGCCCGCGGCCGATCGGCGTGCGAACTGCCTCGACGATCACGACTTCGCGGCCCTCTGCTTGCCTCATGCTCAACGTCCTCCTAAAGGTCTTTTTGACCGGCGGTTGGCGACTGGGCCCGGGCGCCCCGTGGTGAAGGCGACGCTTCTGGGAAAATGCCCGGAGCCTGCAGCGCGTACTCTACCGCCTGATCCTGGGCCGACTGGTCGTCCAGCCAGTCGGCGGGGTGGCCCGGCGAGAACACTCGAAAAGCAAAGGAGCATCGTGAGCAAACGTCTGGCCGTAGCCGGCAGCGGCGCCATCGCCTGCGGGCTGGCAGCGACCGCGGCCCATCACGGGCCGGTGCTCCTGCTGGCCCGCTCGGAGAGCTCGGCCGACCGGGCCAGGGCGACCGTCGAGAAGACACTCAGCCGGCTCGGCGCCGAGGTCGACCCCGATCATGTCGAGATCGTCACCGAGCCCGGCGCCCTGGCAGAGGCGACGTTCGTCGTGGAGGCCGTCGTCGAGGACCACGACGTCAAGGCCGGCCTGCTGGGAGAGCTCAACGAGATCCTGGGCCCCGAGGCGATCCTCGCCAGCACCACCTCCTCGCTGTCGGTCGAGCGCCTCGCGGAGGCCAGCGGGCGCCCCGAGCGCTTCGTGGGGCTGCACGTCTTCAACCCCGTCACGAAGATGAAGCTCGTCGAGCTGATCTTCCCCACGGCCGCCAGTCGCCGAGACCCGCAGCCGCGCGCTCGCGCTCTGCGAGGCGTTCGAGAAGACCCCTGTCGAGGTCCCGGACGTCCCCGGCTTCGTCGTCAACCGGCTCCTCTTCCCCTATCTGTTCAACGCCGTCCGCCTGCTCGAAGAGACGGGCATGGATCCCGCCGACATCGACACCTGCATGAAGCTCGGCGCAGGGCACCCGATGGGACCGCTGGCGCTGCTGGACCTCGTCGGCCTGGACGTCTCGAAGGCCATCGGAGAGACGATCGGCGAGCCGATCCCGCGCGCGGATCGGGGAGCTGATCGACGCCGGGCATTTGGGGCGCAAGAGCGGTCGGGGACTGCACTCCTACTGAGCCCCGAAACCCCCCTGAGGAACATTTATCCAGCCTCAGGGGACTTTTAGCTGGGGTTCATCAACCTGGCGATACTGGTACTTGCGACTGTCAAAGTCGCACCGCACACCCGCCTCCTCCCAAGTGCGCACGATCCGGTCCGCTCCCCCCGCGGGCCGGACGTGTTTAAGAGCTGTTCTCGCGAGTCTCGCGCTGCGCCACCGGGCGGCGCTCCCTGATCCGCAGCGACTCGATGCGATTCTCGCGCACCGACTCGACCCTGATCGAGAAGCCGTCCGTGTTGATCGTGTCCCCCCGCCGGGGCAGACGGCCGAGCTCGGCGAAGACGAAGCCGCCGACCGAGTTGTAGGCGTCGCTGTCGACCGGCAGGTCGAGGCCGTAGTCGGCAAGGTCGGTCACCGCGACGTGCCCGCGGACGAACCAGTCCCCGTTGGCCAGCCTTCGCACCTCGCCCGGCGGCCGGATCGGTCTCGTCGGCGATCTCGCCGACGACCTCCTCGATGATGTCCTCGACGGTCACCACGCCGACAACCCGCCCGTACTCATCGACGACGACGGCCATCGAGGTCCGCTGACGCTGAAGATCCGCCAGCAGGTCATCGAGCGGCTTCGTCTCGGGGACGATCAGGGCGTCGTGGACAAGCGACTCGATCGGGGAGTTCGGCCCGTCCTGCATCAGCCGGCTGACCAGCTCGGAGACATGGACCAGCCCGCGGACGCTGTCGCGGTCGTCATCCTCGGTCACCACCAGGCGGGTGTGGCCGCTGTCCACACACTCGCGCAGGGCGCTCTCGACGTCCTGGGAGATGTCGATCGTCACAACCGCGGGTATCGGGGTCATCACCTGCCGGGCCTCCTGCTCGTGGAGATGGAAGACGCCCGTGAGCATCCCCGCCTCACCGGGGTCGAGGTGCCCCCCGGCGTGTGACTCGGCGATCAAGAGCTTCAGCTCATCGGGCGAGCCACCGGCCTGCTGGCGTTTCATATCCACGCCCAGCACGCGCAGGATCCGGTTGGAGACGGCCGTCAACAGGACGATCAAAGGGCGGAAGACGACGCTGAATGTGCGCAGGGGCCGGGCGACGCGGCGTGCCACCGCCTCGGCGCGGTCGATTGCGTAGAACTTCGGCACCATCTCCCCCGCGACGAGCTGGGCGGCGGCGATCAGGGCGAAGGCGACGATCGCCGAGATCGCGACGGCGAGGCCGTGGCTGAGGGTACTGGGCAGGGCTCCTTCGAGCAGGTCGGAGAGCGCGGGCTCACCGAGGGCTCCGATCCCGATCGAGGTCATCGTCACGCCGATCTGGACGGCGGAGATGTACTGGTTCACGCCGGCCAGCTGCTCGAGGGCCAGCGACGCGCCCTTGGCTCCTTCGTCGCGCATCACTTCCAGGCGCGCCCGCCGCGAGCGCACCAGCGCATACTCGGCGATCACGAAGAACGCGTTGATCGCGACCAGGACGGCCGTGAGGGTGAGCTTCAGGCCGATCACGCGCTCGGGGCGGTCTTCCGGCCGCACCCGTGGGAGGCATCGATGTCCCTACCGGCGGGGGCGCGGGACGCCAGGACCGGCGGGACCACGCTACTTCGGGGAAGTTCTTCGTCGTCGTTCATCGTGCGTGTAAGCCGCTCAACCGTAGCAAGCTGGACGGGCGGAAGGCCAGGGCCCCCGGGCGGCTCAGGAGAGCCCGTCGATCTCGCCGGCGAGCCTGAAATCAGCCTCGGTGAGGCCGCCGGCAGAGTGAGTCGAGAGGGTCAGGCGCACCCTGTTCCAGCCGTGCAGGAAGATATCCGGGTGGTGATTGGCCGCCTCCGCGAGAGCCCCGACACGCTCGATCAGGCGCAGGCCGGCGGCGAAGTCGGCGAGCTGGAACTCCCGCTCGATCGCCGAGCCGTCCACGAGGCGCCAGCCGTCCAGGCGGGCCAGCTGCCGCTCTATCTCCGCCTGATCGAGTAGCGCCATCGCAACGAGACTACCCCAGCGGGGTCCTCTTCACCCCGCCACCGATCCCGGCCCGTGGCTGGCGCCTTGGCCTACCATCGGGTGCATGGGTCCAGACCGGCGATCAGCGGGCTGAGGAAGGCGGCGCCGATGCGGATCGTCAGTCTCGTCCCTCATGCCACGGAGCTGATCTTCGCTCTGGGCCTGGGGGATCAGCTCGTCGCGGTCACCCACGAGTGCGACCATCCCCCGGCGGCGCTGGGGATCGAGCGCGTGACGGGCGATGCGCTCCCCGGCGGCCTGAGCGCCGGCGAGATCGATGCCGCCGTTCGCGAGCGGACCCTTGAGGGCGCGGCGATCTACGAGCTGGACGGCGAGGCGATCAAGCGCCTGGAACCGGACCTGATCGTGACCCAGGCCCTCTGCCCGGTATGTGCCGTCTCCTACGACGAGGTGGCCGCACTGGCCAGCGAGATCCGGCCCCAGCCGAAGGTCATCGCCCTGGACCCCACGACGCTTGGGGAGACCCTGGGGGATGTGAGGACGCTGGCCGAGGCGACGGGAAGACGGGAGGCGGGCGTCGAGCTGATCGGCGCGATCGCAAAGCGCCTCGATCGCATCAAGCTCGCTGTGCGGGGCGCCGAGCGGCCGAGGGTGGCGGCCGTAGAGTGGCTCGACCCGGTCTTCATCGCGGGGCACTGGACGCCGCAGCTGATCGAGCTGGCGGGCGGCGAGGACATCCTCGGGCTGACCGGCGAGCCGTCCAGGACCGTCGGGTGGGAGGAGCTGGCGGCCGCCGCCCCCGAGGTCGTCGTGGTGATGCCCTGCGGCTATGACGCGCCCAGGGCACGGATCGAGGCCCTCGAGCATTCCCCGCAGCTGGAATCGCTCGGCGCAGGGCGAATCGTTGCGGTCAACGCCTCGGCCTACTTCTCGCGACCGGGTCCGCGTCTGATCGACGGCGTCGAGCTGCTCGCCGGGATCATCCACCCCTCGCTGTTCGAGGAGTCGCTCCCGGCCGATCGGGCCGTGGAGCTCGCCGAGCTCAGTTCGGGGGCGCCGTCTGCAGGAGCTGGTTGACCGAGACCGGCGATTCGGTCGCCTTGGACGTGGCGATCGAGGCGACGACGGCTCCCACCGCGATCGCGCCGCAGGCCGCCAGAGCCAGCGATCGCGCCCTGTGCTTGTCGCCCTCCTGGAGGATGAAGGCAGCCAGCGCTCCGCCGATCAGCCCGCCGATATGACCACCCCAGGAGATCCCCGGGAGCGTGAAGCTGATCACCAGGTTGATCAGGATCAGCCCCCCGACGCCGCTCTGCATGACGGGGATCTGACGGGCGCGCATCTCGACGGCGGCCGCCCCCATGACCCCGAAGACCGCACCGGATGCACCGACCGTCGCGGCATGGGGCGACACCAGCAGGGCCCCCAGCGATCCGGTCAGCAGAGACACGCCGTAGATGACCCCGAAACGGAGGCGGCCCAGCGCCGGCTCGAGCATCGAGCCGAGGACGTAGAGGATGTACATGTTGAAGCCGATGTGGAGCAGGTTCTCGTGCAGGAAGCCGCTCGTGACGAGCCTCCAGTACTCGCCATGGGCGACGCCCAGGGTGGAGGACCCGGGGAAGCTTCCGATCAGGAAGCCTTTTTCGTAAACGGAGCTGGTCGGCGAACTGCTGATCGAGAAACTGCCCTCGGCCAGGAACGCGACGACGTTGATCGCGATCAGGGCGAGGGTGACCTCGGGCCGCGATGAGGTGTTGCGCAGCGTCTTGACGGGTGTCGTCTGACGCGAGCACTCCGGGCAGCGCATCCCGACCGGCGTCGTCGTCATGCAGTCGGGACAGATCGGGCGACCGCAGTTGGCGCATGAGACCCCCGTCTCGCGCGAGGGATGGCGATAGCAGGTGGCCATGGCGGGGATGAGAGCCTAGCTTGGCCGAGACCCCCGACCCGGCGGTTGGGTGCGGCTCAGCTGTCGCCGAGCAGCTTGCGGGTCTCGCGCTCGAGATCCTTCAGGGCGTGCTTCCCGACATCGCGGATGCCCTGGAGGCTGGGAGGTGAGCTGGAGGACCGCCGGCGCGCCCGGAGCAGGACGAGCGCGGCTCCGGCGGCGCTGCCGGCGACGACGGCGGCGGCAGGGCGCACCCAGTTTCGGGGATCGCGCATCGCGCTGAGCTCCCAGGCCTCCAGCTCATCGGCGGCCATCTCGGTGATGCTTGTGAGGGTGCCCTCGAGACGCTCGACCAGATCTGCCGGAGGCTCGACGGGCCGCAGGGCTTCACGCAGTAGGCCCTCGAAGTTGGGGGCGGCTTCACTCATCCGAGCCTCCGGGGACCCGTTCCGGCGAGACGGAGGCGGCCTGTGATCCTCGCTCGCCGACGATCTCCTCCAGCTGCTTGATGGCGCGATGGATCAGAACCTTCGTGGCCCCGTCGGAGCGTCCCAGGGCCCTGGCGATCTCTCGGTTGTCCATCCCGAGGGCGAAGCGCATGATCAGCGCCTCGCGCCGGTCGTCCGGAAGCAGGCCCACGCCGTCCAGGATCCGCTTGAGCTCGTCCCGCCCCTCGACAAGCTGCTCGGTCGTGTGCGGTGCGGTCAGGTTTGTCGTCTCGTCGATCGGCGAGGCGGGCTTGCGCGAGCGGTCCCGGTAGAGGTTGGCGGCGAGGTTGTGAGCGATCCGGATCAGCCAGGGCCGGAGGGGGCGGCCATCCGATTCCCGCTGGGCACGCTCGAAGTGGCGATAGGCCTGCAGGAAGGTCTGCTCGGTGAGGTCCTCGGCGTCGTGATGGTTGCCGACCCGGTAATAGGAGTAGCTGTAGACGTCGCGCAGATGCGCCCGATAGAGGTCCGAGAACTCTGCGTCCAGCTGCGCCTTGGACTTCTGACTGACTTGCTCGGCCACTCATTGCACCCTACCCCCGTACCCCGCCGAGCACTATGCCGCCCGGGATACCACCCGCGCGCCATTCTCGTCCGTTGCCCCGGGTCTCGGCTGCGCTCCGCCGCCGAGCCAATCCCATTGCAGGCTCACACAGGCCCAGATGCGCTCGGTGACCGCGCCGGCCAGGCTGGGTGAGCAGTGCTCGACCGTCGGGTAGTTCAGGGGACGCCCCGACGCGCAGACGAACCTTGCGGGGACGGATCCGCCAGCCGCGGCGAACCTGATCGGTCCCGATCACGGCGACGGGAGCCACCGGAGCGCCGGTTTCCAGTGCGAGGCGCCCGACACCCCGTCGAGGGTCGGCCAGCCCGCCGTGACGGATTCGGGTCCCCTCGGGAAAGAGAACGACGCAGTCTCCACGTTCCAGGATCTTGCGGGCGGTCGCCATGGCGTCGCCGTCGCCGGCCCCGCGGTCGACGGGGAAGGCGCCCAGGGCGTTGAGGATCCAGGCCTGCCAGCGCTTTTCGAACAGCTCGCGCTTGGCCATGTAGTAGACGGGCCGTTTGATCATCGTGCCGATCACGAAGGGGTCGAGGAAACTGCGGTGGTTGGAGGCCAGCAGCAGCGGGCCCTCCCTGGGCAGATGCTCGCGTCCGACGCGGTCCAGCCGGAAATAGACGAGGAAGAAGGGCACCAGGAGTGCCCTCAGGACCCAGTAGATCACCGGGTTGACGCCTCGGTTGAGGCTCCGCTCGCGGAAGCTCGTGAGATCGAGGCCCTCCTGCTCGGGGGCCTCCGGGGGTGCGGGTTGGGGTCGTAGCGTTGCCACGCCTCCAATACACCGGCCGGGAGCCCCGCGTTACAGCCGGTTCAGAGGGATTTCAGGCCGGCGGCGCCGCGACTTCGGCCTCTTCGCCGGCCGGCGTCCATCGAACGCCCCGGATCTCGCTCGGACAGCCGCGTCGGCGGGCGGTCGCCCCGTGCGCCTAGACTGCGATTCCGTCCCGCCGGAGTAGCTCAGCTGGTAGAGCGCCTGTCTTGTAAACAGGGGGTCACGGGTTCGAGTCCCGTCTCCGGCTTACCCACCTGCGGATCTGCTGCCAATGCGCTCGGACGCGCGTCGGGCCCATGCCGACCGTAGTCGCAGAAGACCGTCACGAGGCGGTCGCCCAGGTCGCAAGTGTTTGACCGACACGGCGCCTCCCGCGCCTGTCCTCAGGACTGCGCTCTTCTACTTAGCGGTCGCCGTATGTTGGGGCGATGGCGTGACCTCTGGTGAGGCAGATACTCGATGCGACGCTAACTGACATCGAAGAGTGGAGGCGGGCGAATGAGGAAGTCACTGGAGATAGGAGGGATGTTGGCCGCGGTAGTTCTCGTTGGGTTCGGCATCGCCGCGATCGTCATGGGCGCGAGCGGGAAAAGCACCGTAAACAGCAGTGTGGCCGAACAGAAGATCGTCGGCAGCCCGGACATGACCCCGCGAAGGGACCAAGGCCTCCGCCGCGAAGGCGGGGCTCAATGTGGCCACCCTCACCATCCCGACATGCTCCGTCGCGAACAAGCCCGTCGAGGACGGGACGACGGCTCGATGCTTCGCGCAATACATGAAAATCCACGCCCTGGAGGCCACCGGCGGGCAGCTGTACTCGCAGATGCCGCGATACGCGACCGCAGACGGCAAGGGCACGGATGTCGAAGCCCTGGCCCTCAAAGCGGGCGGCAGGCCCGTCCCCAACCAGGCACGTGAAGTCTGGGTGCAGGAGACAGCGCTCTCGACCGCGCTGAACACCAGCTACATGGCGTCGCAGATCTCGCTGTTCGGGATCGTCGTCGGCATCGCGCTCCTTCTCGCTGGACTCGGGTTCGGAATCCTGGCGGTCGGTGGCGCATTGCGCAACCGCGACTCGGCGGTCGCGACCCTGCGGAGCCACGGCAGCGCAGGCCCCTCCCAGGCAACCGCATGACCGGCTGACCCGTCGCTGAGCGGCGCTGGACGCGTATGTGGTGGTCCGTGCGATTCGGGCACGGACCACCCCCGGAGAGCCCCACCCTGTCGCCTGGGACGAAGAACGAAAGCGCGTGCTTCGCACGCTCCCAGCTCCCTGCGGCGACAGCCTCGCGGTAAAGCCCGCCCGCAGGCCCAGTGCCTTCAGAAGCGCAGCAGCATGAGGCCGACTGAGACGCCCGGGCCGATTGTGATGGCGAGGCCGTGCTCGCCGGCGGCGGGCCGGCGGTTTCGGATCGTGCTGTCGAGCACGTAGAAGATCGACGGCGTCCCGACGTTGCCGTGGTCGGCGAGCGCCCGCCAGCTGACGGCCACCTGCTCGTCGTCCAGGCCCAGTGCGTCGCGGGCGCATTCCACGATACGCCGTCCACCGGGGTGGAGCATCCAGTGGTCGACGCCACCCTCGTCGAGGAGGTTCCTACGTAGGAAGGCGTGGACGAGCTCGGCCAGATCTTCGGCTGCGATGTCCGGAAGCTCGCGGGCGAGCTGGAGGTGGCTCTCGTTCGAGTCGGTCGCGATCTGGACGGCGTCCAGGGTGCCGGGGATCTGATGCACGGCCGTGGCGAGGATCATCGGCCCGGCCGCTGCAGGCTCGTCGCTGAGCAGCGCTGCCGCGCAACCGTCGCCGAAGATCGCCGAGCCGACGGTCTTGGTACGCGGGTCCTCGGGCTGGTGGGGCATGAGGATCGAGCTCATACTCTCAGCCGCCACAACCAGGACATGCTTCGAGGGGTCCCCATGGCTGATCTGCGCTCCGAGGCGCAGCAACGGCACTGCGCTTGCGCAGCCCACACCGGTGACGTGGTACTTGTCCGTGCTCGCAGGCATCGCGTAGTGCTCGATCAGGCGGTGGGCGAGGCTGGGGCAGCCGAGCGAGTAGAGGCTCGAGCTGAGAATCGTCCCGACCGAGCCGGGCTTGATTTCGAGCGCGTCGATCGCCTGGACCGCCTGATGCAGAAGCTCACGCTCCACCTCGGCGGTGCGCCCCTGCAGATTGCTGGCCAGGAACTCCGTGTCGAGGTTCAGGTGGCGCCGCTCGACCCCACAGCGGTCAAAGACCCCCATGGCGAATGCATCCTCGGCCAGTCCGAGCCGATCCAGCGCCTCGAGCTGGGTCGCGCTGCCGAGGCCGCCCACGACAGACAGGCCGGCGATACTCGTCGCGGACCGCGAGGCGAGCCGCCAGGCGGGAGGGATGTGGGTCTTGGTGTCGGGCGCGGGCGCGCTTGCCGGGTTGATCTAGTGCTCCTTTTCGAGCCAGAGGGACGCCGCGCGATGCGCGAGAGGACGGGTGCCAGGTGGATACCACACCCACCGGCGCCGAACCTGCCTGGTTTGGGTGCAAATGGCGATACTTCGGCGGTTCTTATACGCAGATCGGGCAGTATAGGCGCTCGAAATCGAGAAATGGGGAGTACATGCACGTGATCGGAGCGGGACTGCCCCGCACGGGGACCCTTTCCCAGAAGCTGGCACTGGAGCAGCTTGGTCTGGGGCCCTGCTACCACTGGGTCAACCTGATCTCCGACCTCGATGCGGTCGAGCTCTGGCACCGGGCCCTCGACGGCGAGGACGTCTTCGAGCAGATCCTTGCCGGGCACAACTCCTCGGTGGATTGGCCGGGGGGGTTCTTCTACCGCGAGCTCGCCGAGCTATATCCCGAGGCGAAGGTGCTGCTCAGCGTCCGCGACGCCGACGCGTGGGAGCACAGCTACCGACAGACGATCTGGAACTTCACCCGCGGTGACTCGCTGATCAGCCACCTCTCCGACGCGCGCCGCGAAATCGACCCGCGCTGGCGACGCTATCTCGAACTGGTCGACCGGATGCTCTGGAGCGAGCGCTCACCGTTCGGCGCCGGAGACTCGCCTGAGCAGATGAAGGCCCAGATGGAGGCGCACAACGAGGCCGTACGGCAAGCGATCGCCCCCGAGCGACTGCTCGTCTGGCGGGTGACGGAAGGGTGGGGGCCGCTGTGCGAGTTCCTCGACGTCGCAGCCCCCGAGGACCAGCTTCCCCACGCCAACGACGCCGAGACGTTCCGCGGCCGCGTGGCCGATGCAGCACTCGATGCACTCAACGCCTGGCGGCAGGAGCAGCCGCCCGGCTGACCCTGGGTCACCCACCGCGACTGCGCCCTATCCCTGTTCCTCGGCAAGGCGTTCGGCGGCTGCTCGACCATGCGTTCTGTCTCGATAGTTGATCACTCGCACAATCTTCTCATCCGACCAGATAACGACCGACGAGCCTGGGAGGCGAATCTGATCTCGCCCGCCGGCAGGCACTCCTCGGGTGACGGCCCTGGCGAAGACGACGCCGTAGCCGAGATCGACGATCTCCTCGGGCACACGCTCGTAGGCGTCGAAGCTGCCGATCCAGTCCTCGAGGAACCGGCGAATAGCCCGGTTCCCCTCATACACGCCGAAGCCCCACGACGAAACGTCGAACACCGGATCTGGGCCGAGGGAGCCGATGAAGGCGCCGATATCACCCTCGTTGAGCGCCAGAAACATGCGCCTGGTCAGCTCGACCAAGTCTGGGCGTGTGGTCCCCCCGGACATCTCCCGTCCAGTATCGCGCACCGGCGGGGGTGACTGGGCGCGGTGTATTCTGCGCCCGTGGACCTCGAGCTGTCCGACAAGATCGTCGTCGTGACCGGAGCGAGCAAGGGGATAGGGCTGGCGATCGTTCGTGAGTTGGCTGGCGAGGGAGCCAAGGTCGTGGCCGGGGCGCGCCATACGGAGGGGCTTGAGGAGATACAGGGCGTGACGCCCGAGACGGTTGACCTCGCCGACCCGGACGGTCCACGGCGACTGGTCGGCCATGCGATCGACGAGCTGGGCCGCGTGGACATACTCGTCAACAATGTCGGGGCGGCGCAGGTGCGCCTGGACGGCTTCCTGACCCTGACCGATGCCGACTTCGAAGCGTCGCTCAACCTCAACTTCTTCGCCGCGCTGCGTGCGACCCGCGCCGCCGTGGAGGACATGGTCAAGCGCAACGAGGGCACCGTCGTCAACGTTGCCTCCGTGAACTCGTTCTTCGAGCCTGACGGTGGGGTCATCGACTACGGCGCGGCGAAGGCCGCGCTCGTCAACCTGGCAAAGTCACTGTCGCAGGAGCTCGGCCAGAATGGGATACGGATCACCAGCGTCTCTCCGGGTCCCGTGTCGACCGACCTCTGGCTGGGTGAGCAAGGCGTGGCTCAGACCGTCGGCAGCGCAACCGGCGAGGGCGCCGACGCCGTTCGCGACCAGATGGCCGCGAGCATGCCAACGGGCAGGTTCACAACGCCGCGGGAGGTCGCGACGATCGTCACCCTCCTCGCCTCACCGCGGATGGGCAACGTCACAGGCGCAAACTGGGTCATTGACGGCGGTCTCGTGAAGACCGTCTAGCGGCCGTCGGTCAAACTGCTCGCTCCTAGTAGTCGATTGAGACGGGGCCGCCACGCGGTTTCTCGTAGGAGGACTTCTGCATGGTCCGCCCCGCGCGACTCGCAGAGGGTGTCGGAGGGAACGGGGCATCCTGGGGAGATATCTCCGTTGAATATCACGCGGTCTGCGGGGCGGTCTGGACCTCCAATCACTACCCACCGGCCCGTGTATGGTGCTCTGTGACCTAGTGGGAGGAGAGCAAGATGCTCCGCAGGCTTCGCAGTCGTCTGAGCTACGCCAACGTCGTGGCGAGCCTGGCGTTGTTCGTGGCGTTGGGCGGTGTCAGCTATGCCGCCGTCAAGCTGCCGAAGAACAGTGTCGGCAGCAGGCAGATCAAGCACAACGCGGTCACCGGCTCGAAGGTCAAGAACGGCTCGCTGACCGGCGCGGACATCAAGAACCGCTCGCTGACCGCCGCCGATTTCGCCGGCGTCCTCGCCGGACCGACGGGCCCGCAGGGATCGGTGGGTCCACCGGGACCTGCAGGCGTTGCCGGGGCAACGGGGCCCTCGGATGCCTACGCCTCCCATGTCCCCGGGGGCGTCGAATCGTCGATCACCGAAGCCGACCTCACCTCCGTCAGCGTGCCGGCCGGCAGCTACGTCGTCACGGCGAAGCTCTACGGGCTCAGGCCAAACCAAGTAGAACCGACCGATCTGACGTGCAGCCTCTGGAACGACACCGAACAGATCGACTTCATCCACGCCGGTGCCAACATCGTCACAATCCAGCCCTACCTTCAGTTGCCTCTCGAGGGTTTCGCGACGGTCGCCGGACCCACGACGTTCAGGCTCGCGTGCTATGGGAGCGGCGGGACGATCCGGATATACGCGATCACGCTCGTCGCACTCAAGGTCGGGACGCTGCACAGCTGAGCAGCCCAAGCGGGGCGACTGGATGACGAGGAGGCGCGATGCCGGGCGACGGCGTCGCCTAATGCCGCCGCGACTTCGCCTTGGCGAGCGTCAGGGTCACGGTTCGGCGGCTCGTCTGGCCGCCCGCACTGAGCGTCGCGGTGGCCTTCAGGCGGTGGCCGTGGGCCTTCCTGAGCAACGCCCGCCCGGCCCTGGTGAGCTTGAGCTTCGCCTTGACGGTGCGGCCGGCGGGCACCGACAGCCGCACGCTGGCCAGCTTGACCGTGCGGTGCTTGGAAGCCGCCGTCCGAGCCCGAGACCCCTTGGCCGTGATCACCGTCAGCGTAAGTGTCTCCGAGCAGGTCGCGCCGCCGGCCGGGCATTTCACGCTGAGGGTCAGGCTCCCGCCGGTGCTCACGACGAGCTTCGTCGAGGTCAGGGCCACGAACGCGATGGCCTTCGGTGAAGGGATGGGGATCGGGTTCAGGATCGGGGCGGAGATCGGGACCGAGATCGGCGAGGTCGTGGTGGCGCCCGGCGTCGTGTATGCCCCGGCGAACGAACCGGCCACGGTGCATGCGCTGCCGCCGTTGCCATCTTTGCCGTCGCCCGCCGTGGGCGTCCCGCCGCCGTCCGCTCCTGCTTTTCCGCCTTTCCCGGCCGGGCCCGCGCTGCACACCCCCGACGAGCTCGAGAGCGTCGCGGATGACACGGTGAGCGCGCCGGTCGAGTAGACCGCCGAGCCCAACGCGTCGCCGCCGTTGCCGGCGTCGCTCCCTGCCCGTCCGGCACCCGCGGAGCCGTGGCCTTCCGGCCCGGAGCCGCCGTTCCCGCCGCTGCCGCCCCCGCCGCCGTCGCCCGCTTTGCCACCGAAGGCTTTCTCTTCCAACAGCGCTGTCGTCCCGGCGAGTGTGAGCGCGCCCGCGTTGTAGATCCCCCCGCCGAGCCCGTCGCCGCCGTCGCGCCCGCTCGTGCTTTTGCCCGCGTCCGCGCCGGCGCCCGGCGCTCCGTAGTTCCCGGCACACGGGTTGATGCCGCCGAAGCCCCCGGCCTCGCCGCCGGAGCCGCCGTTCCCGCCGTAGCCGCCGCTCCCCCCGTTCCCGCCATAGGCGAAGTCCGAGGTGAACGTGGTCCCGTCGACCTGTGCGGTCCCGGCGTTGTAGATCGCGCCGCCCAGCGCCGAGGCCCCGGCGGTTGAGGCTCCGCCGTCTCCGCCGGTCCCGCCCGGTGCGCCGTTGCCCCCGGACTGTCCCAACCCGCCGGCACCTCCGGCACCACCCCAGCCGCCGTTGCCGCCGGAGCCGCCCGCCGCGCCTGCGCCGCCGCGCACGTCGTTTTTGGAGAACGTCGAGCCTGAGATCACGAGTGTCGCGCCGGGGGCGTTGTAGATCGCGCCGCCCTGAGCGCCGCCGGGCGAGCCCGCCGCGCCGGCCGAGTTGCCGCCGGCGGCGCCGCCGCCGTTGCCACCTTCACCCTTGGGCCCCGAACCGCACCACCCCAGACCGCCCCGCCCGCCGCTGCCGCCGTAGCCGCCGGCGCCACCGGCCGCGCCGTTGCCGCTCCATACCTCGTTTTCTTTGACCGTGACCTTTTCCAGTTCGACGGTGCCCTGGTTGTAGATCGCGCCGCCCTGGGCTTCGGAGCTCGAGCCGCCGGGACCGCCGGCACCCGCCGGCGTCCCGCTGCCGCCGATCCCGCCGTTCGGCACGCCGGAGCTCCCTTCGTTCCCTTCGCCGCCGCTCGAGCCGTTGGTGCCGTCCGTCGCGCCGGTGCCGATGGCGGTGCGAACCTCGCCGTGCTGGAGCGTGATCCCGCTGAGGCGCAGTGTAGCTGTGGGCGGGACCACGAACAGCCGCGCCCTTTCGTTGCCGTCGATGTTGACCACGTGCCCGTTGGCGGCAAGCGTCAGCGTCTCGCCGGGTGCCAGGGTGAACGGCTGCACTTTCGAATCGACTTCGCTCTGGGTGTAGATCGACGCGTTGCAGGCGAAGACCCATTCGCCGCCGGCCGCGACCGCGGCTTCGAGCCCCGCCCGGTTGCACGAGCTGATCGTCGACGCTGCCGCCGCCGAGACGCCGAACATCGCGGACATCCCTGCCCACGTCGTCGCCAACACAAGCCCCCGCACACTCATACCGGTGGCGCCAAGGTAACACCCATCGCGCCGCGGCGCCAGCCTCCTGTCCAGGCTCGCCGTCCGCCCAGGGTCAATCGCCGGGCGTCAGCTTGCGCCAGCCTCCGGCGCGGTTGTTGGCGATGATCTGTTTGAAGATCGCCCCGAGGGCCCTGGCGTTGACGGTCTCGCCCCGGCGGAGGGCCACGGTGCGGGCGGTCTTGTTCTCCTGTCCGCCGGTGATGATGCCCTCGGGGTCGGGGACGATCCCGCCGTCGTAGAGGAAGACGTTGACGTGGTCCTTGGCCGCCAGCAGCGCGCAGATGTTGCCCTCCAGCACGAAGTAGGGCCGGTTGGTGCGCTTGATCGTCTCGGTGACAGCGGGGTCGGCGCCGTGGATCAGCTCCCTGACCTCGCGGCAGATCGTCCGCTGCCAGTCGGGCAGGCCATCGATGTAGGCATCGACGCGGGGGTCGGCTGCGTAGCCCATCACACGTCCACGCCTAGCTCCACGCCGGCCGGCCACACCCTGGCTGCCGGCGGCGAGCCATCAGTTCTACGCGTGCTGCTTGCAGGCAAGCCCGTCGTTGCTCCACTCCTGCTGGTGGAAGTACCTGTGTTTGTTGATCACCTGGTTGTAGGGGGAGCCGTCGGGGGCGGTCCCCAGGATCGTCCCGAATTCGGAGCTCGGTTCGAACGTGCGGCACTTGTCGCCGTTCTCGTTGCCGTTTTCATCGGTCCATCCGTAGCCCGGGAAGGGGTCGGTGATCGACTCGTTGTGCTCGTGGCTCAATCCGCCCAGAAGAGCCGCATCCGACGGGCCGTTGGGGTGATGCCCCGCTTCGTCGCAGAGTTTTTCGTAGACGTAGGGGTCGTTGGAATAGATGATCTCGCCCCCGGGCACCGAGATCGCTGAGTGGTAGGCGCAGTAGGCCGGCCGTTCCGAGTTGGCCGAGCACGACGATGCTGCGCCGCCTTCGAAGCAGCTCTCCACGCCTTCGGGGGTCACGAGGAAGTACTCGTGAGCCAGATCTGCAGGGAGCCCTCTGCTGATGACCACATGCTTGATCTCTTCCTCGAGCTGCTGGGCGGTCAGGCAGATCGACGCGCGCGTGCATCCGTTTGCGGGGTAGGGATCCTTGTCCTTGATCTTGCCCGCGAATGCCGAGCTGTAGTTCGCGCCGTACTGAACCGCAACCGAGTCGACGTTGGTCGATTTCCCGCTGTCACGGGCGAGATCCTTGAAGTACTTGGCGACGCCTGCGGTGTATTTGGCCGCGTACTGGGGCCCTTTGGCGGGCGCCCAGAGGATTATGTAGTTGCTGTTGGATGTCATCACCGGCCCGCCGTGGAACTGGAGCGGATATTTGGCGTTGAATTCTTCGGCCGGTCCGGACAGTGAGGCCGCCGGTTTGGCGCCGGGCAGCGGCTGGAAGCTCACCGCCGAGCCACCGGGCAGATGCGTCACGATCGCCGAAGCGCTGCTCGCGCTCAGCGTCATCAGCCCAGCCAGCAGGAGGCCGACTAGGAGAGTCCGCTCGCCAGATGCCCGCCTGTGCGCGCGGCGAGCGGTCGAGGCCCAAGTTCCTCATGATCCCCCTACCTGTCCCAGTTGGCCCGAGTGTCGGCAGCAGATGCCTATCCCAACAGATGCAGTCCGAGTCTAATGCCTCATCGGCTGGTTCTTTGCATTGAGCGCCAGAAGGAATGCCGAGAACTCACCAGCCCGGCCCGAGTCGTATCCTCTGGGCGCTTTCCACTGCCACCGCGAAAAGTCTGGGAGACCATGGATCCCGATCGTCTGAAGACCATTCCGCTGTTCTCATCGCTGTCACAGAAGGCGCTCGACACGGTGCAGGTGTTCGCAAGCGAAACCTCAGTCTCCGCCGGCAAGCGGCTCGTGCACGAAGGGGACTATTCCTATGACCTGATCGTCATCGACACGGGCACCGCCGACGTCATCAAGGGCGGCGAGGTCATCGGGACCCTCGGCCCGGGAGATGTCTTCGGCGAGATGGGAATGCTGTCCGGCAACCGGCGCACAGCCGACGTCGTCGCCACCTCGCCGATGCACCTGATCACCCTCAGCAAATGGGATCTCAAACGCATTTCGACCGAGGTCAGCGACCAGCTGCGCGCGCTCGTCGAGGAACGCCAGGCGCTGGACCAATAGGGAACCCCGGTTTCAGACCCGCCGGCGCCGCCGCAGCTCTCCCTCCCACACCAGCAGCCCCACGACGGCCATGGCCGAGAGCAGCAGCAGCACCTCGTTGCCGATGATCGCCCCGACCAGGAGCAGGATGCTCAGCGTCACCTGCAGGAACGCCCGGATCATGGGCCACCGCCGCTGCAAGGCTCAGGCCTTGTTGCTCAGGCTGAGAACGGGCATGTAGCGAGTATCCCAGGCCGCCGCCTGCTCAGTGATGCTCGCCCACCCTCGCTGGATCGCCCCTGCGGGCCTGTTCAAAGCTGTGAGCGCAGTGCTCGCCGCAGAAGTAGACGGTCCTGCCGTCGATCTCCCTGCGCACCGCCTTGTCTCGGTCAACCTTCATCCCGCATACGGGGTCGGTCGCGCCGCGGTGCACAGTCAGCCAGAAGAGGACCCCGAAGACTCCGGCGCCAAGCAGGTTGGTGAAGAGCTTGTAGTCGACCTTGATCGAGCTGAAGATGTCCGCCCGCGTGGGCCGAACGCTCGGGATCAGACCCAGCCCACTGAAGGCCAGGTCCACCAGGATCGCCGAGATGACGATCGTCACGAACATCAGCGCCACGATTCGCGCGGTGTAGGCGGGCCCGTAGTACTTGCGGTAGATCAGGATGATCGGCACGACGATCAGGTCCGCGAAGATGAAGGCGATCACGCCGCCGAAGCCGATGCCCCCGGACCATAGTACGGCTGCCAGCGGGACATTCCCGACTGAGCAGACGAAGCTCAGGACGGCGATCAGCGGGCCGACCAGGGCGTTCTCGATCAGCTTGACGGGAGCCGCAGCGTCCGTCAGGAAGAGGGCGTTGAAGAAGCTGTCGGGAAGCTGCCCCACGAAGCCGGCCAGCAGAAACCCGATCGTGATCTCCTTCCAGAGCATCGACCAGTCGTTGCGGAAGTTGTGTGCCACATCCGACCAGGCGCTCGCGCTCGTCAGCCGCCGGCGGATCGTCATGTCCCCTCCTGCGCTGTGGTGCTGGTGACCCGCGTCGGCCTCCTGTGCGTTCGCCCGGGCATCCTCTTCCAGTCCTCTGGAGACGAACATCCGCAGCAGCAGGCTCATGATCGCGATCAGCACGATTCCGCCGACGAACTCGGCGAGTGTGAACTGCCAGCCCATGAGCACCCAGATCACGATTCCCAGCTCGAAGACCAGATTGGTGGAGCTGAACTGGAAGGCCAGCGCCGAGGCCGCACTCGCTCCCTTCTGAAAGAGGCTCTTGGCGATCGCGATGGCCGCATAGCTGCATGAGGAAGATGCGGCCCCCAGACCCGTTGCCAGCGCGACGGGCCTGACGCCGGAGCCTCCCAGCGCGCTCTGGATCCGATCGCGGGGAACCCAGGCCTGGACGATCGCCGAGATCGCGAATCCCAATACGAGCGCCCACCAGACCTCCCAGGCCATCAGGAAGGCATCTTCGAGGGCACTGCCGATCGTGTTGAGTACGCCCACCCCTCCACTATACCCCTCCCCCGTATGGGTATAATTGCGCCATGACGACCACAGAGAAGCCACCGACCGGCAAGGGCTACCAGGCGACCAAGCCGCAGCTGCTTGCGCGGCTCGCCCGGATCCGAGGACAGGTGAGCGGTGTTGAGCAGATGGTCGAGGACGACCGCTACTGCATCGATGTGATCACCCAGATCGCGGCTGTGCAGGCGGCGCTGGAGAAGGTCGCCCTCGGCCTGCTCGACGGCCACGCCCGGACCTGCGTCCTCGGCGCCGAGGACGAGCAGCGGGAGGAGCGCACGGAGGAGCTGATGGCCGCCGTGGGACGCCTCATGCGGAGCAGGTAGGGCGACTAGAGCGATCGCTCTACTCTTGGTATGGTCCGCCGCTCCCGGACAGGAGGAGCGAGCAATGAGCCACAGGTCGAGTCTGATCGCAGGTGCCACCGGAGCCCTCCTCATGCGCGCGGCGCTGATCAGGGTGCTGCTGTTCAAGCTCAGGAGGGATGTCGGGAAGCTCAACGGCGGCGATCACGGACCGCTGCTGGCGGGCTACGCCGAGGATGCGGTCCTTCATTTCAACGAGGGTCCCCACCGATGGTCCGGCGAGCACCGCGGCAGGGCCCAGATCGACCGCTTTCTGCGTGACTTCACCCATGCGGGGATCAACGGTGAGATCCGGGCCCTGTGGATCGGCGGCCCGCCCTGGGCCATGACCCTCGTCGTGCGCTTCGACGACTGGGCCAGGGCACCCGACGGCCGCCAGATCTACTCCAACCGCACGCTGCTGCTCGCCCGGACGCGGTGGGGACGCATCGTCGAGCAGCAGGATTTCTACGAGGACACGAGCAGGATCCTGGCCCTGGAGGAGAGCCTGCGCGAAATCGGCGTCGAGCCCGTCGCACGGTAGAAGGCCGGCCCCCCGCCTGGGAGCCCGCGAGCGGACCTCAAGGTGCCAGTTGCCCCCTCCGATGGGGTCTGATGACCGCGCTGGGCCGTCTCCACGCTGCGGCCCCTCTACTTGGGGTCCTGCTGGTTTGCGCCGCGATCGCCGGCTGTGGCAAGGCCGGCCCCCGAACCGCGAAGGCCGGCCCGATCGTCGGGGTCGTGGAGCGCGACTTTCAGATTCAGGCTCCCTCCCATCTCGCGGCCGGTCCTGTGACGCTCCGCGTGAGCAACGAGGGACCCGACCAGCATGAGTTGATCATCGTTCGCGCCCCCGGCGGAACGCTGCCGGTCAGGCAGGACGGCTTCACCGTGAACGAGGAGTCCGTCGCAGAATCCGAGCCGGGTGCCCTCGAGCCCGGCGAACCGGGGGCCGTCCGCGAGTTGCATGTGAACCTGACGCCTGGCCGCTACGTCTTCTTCTGCAACATGGAGGGCCACTTCATGGGCGGCATGCATCACGAAGTGGTGGTCGGATGAAACCCGTGACCGTCAGGCGCCTGCGCCCGTTCGAGAGCCGCGGCCGCTGGATCGTGCTGGCCATCCTCGCGACCTTCGGGGTCGTCGGGGCCGTGAGCCTGGCGCTGACGCTCTCGGCGACCGGCCGCGCGCATGACCGCGGCGCGATCGTCCAGGTGGCCGCTCGTCAGAGGACCCTGGCCGAGCGCTATCTCAACGAAGTCCTGCTGGTCCGCGCCGGCGCGCACGCCGATCCTGCCACGACTGCGACCGCGCTGAGCGAGAGCGCACGTGCCCTGCTCAACGGTGGAGCCGCCCCCGCCGTAAACGGGGACGACGACGAAACCCGGGTTCCCCCGGCCTCGGGAGACGCGCTGCGTGCGCAGATCGAACAGGAGTCGAGGCTGATCGAGGACATGACCGCCAGTGGCGAAGCCCTCCTCGCGGGCACGCCCATCTCCTCCGTTCCCGTCACCGCGGGCGAGCAGATCACCACGACCGACCCGGTTCAGCGGGTGAGGATCGGTGTAGCTCTCACCTCGGCGACGGCCCTCAACGTCGCCAGGACGATCGCCAAGAACTCTGATCAGAGTGTCAACTCGCTCGTTACGACCCAGCTGTGGCTGGCGATCGGAGGCCTCGTCACCTCCCTGCTCCTGGCCGGCGCGCTGATCGCCACGTCGCGCCGGCAGACAGCTCATTTCCGGACGCTGGCGCAATCCTCGACCGACCTCCTGGCCCTCGTCGACGAGACGGGATGCCGATACGCCAGCCCTTCGCTGGTGGCGAAGACCGGCCTGCCCGAGGACGATCTCATCGGCGCGGGCCTGGCCAAGCTCGTACACGAGGACGACCGCGAGCTGGTGGCCGACATCGCCAGGACCGCAGAACCCCCCGCCGTGTCGTTCAGGATGCGCGACGCGGCCGGCGAGTGGCGCCACCTCGACGCCCGGGTGACGGACCTGCGCTCAGACCGCTACCTGCGCGGCGTCGTGATCAACGCCCGCGACACTACGGAGCGCTTCCGTCTCGAGCAGGAGCTGACGGAGAAAGCCGCCCGCGACGGCTACGTCAGCAAGCTCGCAGAGGCACTCGAGATGGCCGACGAGGAGGCGGCCGTCTGCAACGTCGTCGAGCGAGCCATGACAGACATCTCCGAGGCCACCCCCATGGAGCTGCTCCTGTCGGATTCGAGCCGGGCAAACCTGCGCCGGGTCGCCGACAGCCCGTCCGCCGGGGCGCCCCGCTGCAGCGTGAGATCTCCCTTCTCCTGCGTGGCCGTCCGCCGTGGCAGCGCCGTCGTCTTCGAGTCCAGCGACGAACTGAACGCCTGCCCCCACCTGCGCGGGCGTGAGGGCGGGGCGTGCTCCGCCGTCTGCGTCCCCGTGGGCTTCATGGGCCGTTCGCTGGGCGTGCTCCACACGACAGGCCCCGACCGCTCTCCGCTCGAGGATGAGTCGATCGACCGGCTCAAGGCCCTCGCGTCGCAGTCGGGCTCGCGGATCGGGACCGTCCGGGCGTTCGAGAAGACCCAGCTGCAGGCTTCGACCGACGGGCTCACGGGTCTCGTCAACCGGCGCACCGCCGAGAGCAAACTGCGCGAGATGATCAAGCTCCGCAGCCTGTTCTCGGTCGTCCTGGCCGACCTCGATCACTTCAAGCAGCTCAACGACACCCACGGGCATGAGGCCGGGGACCGCGCGCTGCGTCTGTTCGCGGCGGTCGCTCAGGACACATTCCGAGACCACGACATCGTCTCCCGCTGGGGCGGCGAGGAGTTCATCATCGTCCTGCCCGAGCTCGACCGCTTCCAGGCCGTCGCGGTCATTGACCGGCTGCGCCAAAGCCTGTCCCGGGCTCACCCCGGTGAAACAGCCCGCTTCACCGCGAGTTTCGGGGTATCCGACTCCAACCAGTCCGACACCGTCGAGACGCTCGTCCAGATTGCCGACGTGGGCCTCTACGCGGCCAAGAAGGCAGGACGTGACCGGGTCACGATCGGCGAGATCGACGGGCCCCTCCCTGCCCCTCGCCCCCACGCAGACGAGGAGGAGGACAGCGCTCCCTCCGGCGCGCGCCCGCCGATCCAGGAAGCCTCCTACGATGAGGACCCCGCGCCCAGCGGGGTCGAGATTCGCTGAGCGCTCGGGCCTAGCGGACCCTGACGGTACGGACGGAGCGCCGGAGCCCAGGGCCGCTGAAGGACAGCCTGATCGTCCCGGTGCGCTTGGGGTGGAGCGTCAAGCGCAGCTTTCCACCCGCGTCCGAGGATGCGCTGAGGCTGCCGGCGACGCCGCTGACGTGAACGGCCACGGGCCACGCAGGGTGCCCGAGCTGTTCACGGATCGAGAGGCTCAGGTGGGCCGTCCTTCCTCTCCTCAGACGCCGGGGCAGGCCGCGCAGCGTCAGCGCCAGGCCGCTGGTCCCCTTCACCGTACGGCCCCCGAAGCGCAACGCGGAACCGGCTCCCGAGGCACTCAGGACGAGACTGCCCTGCTCGCCCCTGTGCGCGCGGAAGTGAAAGACGCGGGTGCTCGTCCCGCCGCTCCTCGGCACGGTGAAGACGAGCGTCGCCGGGCCGCTGCCGGTACCGGTGACCTTGACCCTGTATGACCCCGAGGGGATCGAGATCAGCTTCAGCGTCCGGCCTGTATGGCTGACCAGCGAGCCGGGGATCGCGTCGGTGGCGACCCCCGAACGTGCAAGACCCGTTTCCTGTCCCTTGCTGTCACGCACCTCGACGGTGACCGGCGAGTGTGGCGTGATCGTCGTCTGGAAGTCCGGGCTGACGCACTGCTTGAACGTCGACTGGGCCGCGATCGGAGCGTCGAAGGGTGGATAGGGGCCGTAGCCGTAGAGCAGTTCGTCATGGCTCTTGGGGCTTTCGAGCCCGAACTGCGGCCGGCCGCGGGCCGGGATCGGGATGTGCGTCGAGTTGTGGAAGGCCTGAACGTCCGCTTCGGCAATCTGGAGCACCGTGCCCTTCGCCCACGGGTCGAGGCCCGGGAGCCGGAACGGCGGCGTTATCGAGGCCTGCCCCGAGACGACCTCGCCGAACTGCAGTTGAACGAGGCTTTTCACGTCGATCACGACCGCCTGTTCTTCAGAGGGGGGAAACGTGCTGCGGCCCGTCAGGTAGTCCATCAGGGCTTCGCGGACCGGGCCGGTGTCCGCGTAGACGACCACACCGGACTCGGCGAAGCCCGCGGGGTCGATCGAGCGGATCGGCAGGAATGCGATTTTGGCAACTTCCCCGCGGATACCCCCAAGCCATTCGAGAAGCCTCCGCTGGGGTTCCCGGGAGAAGTTGGCGAGCGTCCTGTTGCCCGCGGCGATCAGCAGCGAGGTGAGCGCGTCGGGCAGCCTGCCTGCGCCACCGCTGGGGCTGAGTGTGACGCTCGCACGGCCGTATTGCGACAGCGGCGCCTTGGTCTCCCCCGCTTCGATCGGCCAGCCGCCCGGCACGGCCCCGAAGAACGCGGTCAGGTGAATTTCCCCGGCTCCGTCGGTCGTCGCCTGGAAGTGGGACCCGAGCGCCGAGCCGTCGTTGAGCAGCGTCGGGTAGACGAGGACGTCGGAGGAGTTGCAGATCAGCGCCGGCACGCTGTAATCGAGCGGCGGCACAATGTTGATCGCTTCTCCTTGGACCGGTTCGCCCCGTGAGTTGCGATCCCGGATCGTCAGTCCGGCGACTGCCGTCCCGGATGCGGGGAGCGAGCCCGGTTCGGAGGCGACGGTGACTTCATCGACGTTCGCCCGCAGCTTGAAGTCGACCGTCCGGTCCTGGTTGAGTGTCGTGGCGGCCCTTCCGGGGTCGAAGACCTGGCCCTTCGCGGGGTGAGGGGTGACCGTGTAGGAGCCGCGTTTGAGCAGCACGTTGTACTGCCCCGTGGCATCGGTCACGGCGCTGGCCGTTTCAGCGCCCGAGATCAGGATCGTGACACCCGCCACGGGCTTGCCTTCGAAGTCCTTGATGTGGCCGGCCAGCTCGAAGCGGTCCCTGCCGATGATCGCGTAGTAGTCGCGGGAGACCCCCAGGCCCTGGATGTTGCGCACGCCCACCGTCAGGGTCGTGTATTTCACCGTCGGTGCATCAGCCGGAACTCTCCATGTGCAGCTCGGCGTGTTTGCACACGAGCCTTCCTGCACCAGGAACGGAATCGCGGCCGGCCAAGAGACGGCGTATTTCCCGGTCAGCGCGACGGTCCCCGTGATCGTCCCGCCCGCATGGACGACGTGCGGCGACAGTGAGAGAGCACCCAGGCGGGTGGCCACCAGGCAGTTCCCGAATTCGAAGTTTTCACCCGTGCAGGCTTCAGGGATCGGCCCGAGCGTTTCAGCCGCACCCGCGGCGCCGGGAGCCGCCAGCAGCGAGATCAAGAGCACCGGCAGGGCTGCGCGTCGCAGCAGCTCCTTCAGCCCCCGAAACATGGATCGCAGCCTACTCCTGCGATTCTCCGGGCCATACGTGCAATCGACGTAGCCCGTGTCTCGTCGATCGAGGGTCCTACCCGGCCGGCGCGAGCAGCCCTCGGTTGCGCAGGAACTCGACCTGATCTCCCGCCACCCGGGCCGGGCCCTCGCCGAGGAACGAGCCGAAGTGGTCGTAGGGGTAGCGGTGGAGCTCGGCCTGGGGCGCCCGCTCGGCGAGCCGTTCGACGGCTCGTTTGGAGACGGAGATGTCCTGCTCTCCCACCCCGACCCAGAGCGGCGTGGCGATCTTGCGCGCGCGGGTCACGGGCCTGTGCATCGCGACCGTCAGAAAGACGGCCGGCGATATTTCGTTGCGCCACGGTGAATCGGCCGGGACGGCCGCGGCAAAGCCGTCGGCCTCTCCCTTCAGCGTCATCGCCGCGTGCTCGCCGGGCTGCCCCGTGACGGCGACGAGGTTGTGGCGTCCGAACTGGTCCGCCAGCGCCCGCGGGATCAGCCAGGCACTCAGCATCGGCGGGGTTGCGAGCGCCCTCGCGAGGCCGTCGACCATCGGGCAGAGGGCCAGCGTCGCCGCGATCCGCGGGTCCGTCGCGGCGAGTTCCACGACGTGGCCTCCGCTGAAGGAGAACCCCCACAGGATGATCCGCTCGGGGTCGACCCCCTCGAGGCTCCTGGCGAACGCGACGGCCGCCCGCCAATCGTGCATCTGGGCCGCCTTGCGGAAACGCTGGCGGGGCTGCCCGCCCGAGTCGCCGAGGTATCGGTGGTCGAAGAGCAGGACGGCCGCGCCGGCCGCCGCGAGCCGCTCGGCGTAATCCGGCAGGCCGTCATGACGGGTCAGCGAGAAGCCATGTGCCATCACGACGCAGGGCACCCCTGCGGCCGGCTCGCCCGTCGACTCCGCCGGGCGGTAGAGCCACGCCGCACAGTGGTCCCCCCCGGAGGGGAATTTCAGCTCGGTGCGCTCGGCCGGGACGGCCGTTGGGGAGCTCACCTCGTGTACATGCTCTCGATCGCCCCCGTGTACTTCTCCGCGATGGGCTTGCGCTTGAGCTTCATCGTCGGCGTCAACTCGTCCCCTCCGGGAAGCCAGTCGCCCTCGACGATCGTGAATTTCTTGATCTGTTCGACTTTGGCCAGCTTCTGGTTGGCCACCTCGACCCCCTCCTCGACGGCGGCCCTGACGCGCTCGTCGCCGGCAAGGGACTCGAGCGAGGTGTCCTCGATCCCCTGCTGGGAAGCCCACATCGGCGCGAAGTCGGCATCCAGGACGATCAGGGCCGTGTTGTAGGGGCGCATGTCGCCGATCACGCAGGCCTGCCCGATCAGGGGCGAGGCGGTCTTCAGGGTCGCCTCGATGTTGGCGGGCGACATGTTCTTGCCGCCGGCGCTGATGATCAGCTCCTTCTTGCGGTCGACGATCCGCAGGTAGCCCTCCTCGTCGAACACGCCGATGTCGCCCGTGCGCATCCAGCCGTCCTCGGTGAACGTCTCCGCCGTCTTCTCCGGCAGGTTTCGGTAGCCCAGCATCACCACTTCGGATTTGATCAGCACCTCGCCGTCCGTGTCGAGCTTGATCTCGACACCGGGTGCGGGTGGGCCGACGGTGCCGATCCTGATCTTGCCGGGCGGGTTGACGCTGCCCGCGCCGCAGGTCTCGCTCATCCCCCACAGCTCGGCCAGCGGCAGGCCGATCGCATGGAAGAACTCGAGCACTTCGACCGGCGTGGGGGCGGCGCCCACGTTGATCGCCTCGACCTGGTCCAGACCGAGCGTCACCCTGAGCCCCGCGAAGATCTCCTCATCCGCCTTGGCGACCCGCTGGGCGAGCTCCTCGGGAACCGTCTCGCCGCGCTGCTCGATGCGGACCTTCTCGATGCTCGCAGCCACGGCTGCTTCCATCGCCTGGCGCTGCTCGGGCGGCTGCCCGGCGATCATCGTCTCCAGCCCGGCCTTCAGCTTCTCCCAGATTCGCGGAACCGCGAAGAACCAGCTGGGGCGGACTTCGGGCAGGTAGGAGAGGACCTGGCGGGGGTCCTCGCAGCAGGTGATCTGCAGCCCGTAGACGATCGGCAGATAGTGGTGGGCGTTGCGCTCGGCGATGTGGGCGCTCGGCAGCCAGGAGATGACACGCCCGTCCTTGGGGAACTCGATCAGGACGTCCAGGCCCTCCACGGCCGCCAGCAGGTTGCGATGGATCAGCTGGACGCCCTTCGGCGGGCCGGTCGTGCCTGAGGTGTAGATCAGCGTGAGGACATCCGTCGGCTGGATCTGAGCGACCGACGCCTCGACGTCGAAGCCGGGGTTGGATCCCTCGACTTCGGACAGCTGCAGGATGCCCGGCGCCCCTTCACCGTCGATCACGATCACATGCTCGAGCCCCGGAAGCTCACGGCGGGCCTCGCGGACACGGTCGAGGTACTGCTGCTCGCAGATCAGGATCTTCGCGTCGGCGTCCTTCAGCAGATAGGCGATCTGCTCGGCCGTGTAGGTGCTGTAGATCGAGAACGGCGCAGCCCCCACCATCATCCCGGCGAGGTCGCAGATGTGGAACTCGGGCCGGTTGCCGATCATCAGGGCCAGCGTTTCGCCCCGCGCCAGGCCCAGCCCAGCCAGCCCGCCGGCCAGCGCGTCGACACGCTCGCGCAGGGCGTCCCAGGTGATCGTGAACTCGTCTCCCCTGGTCCGGATGGCGACATCCTCGCCTCTTTCGGCGGCGGTCAGGCGGAAGGCCTCCGCGATCGTCCTGGCCCCGGTCGCGGCTCGCGCCTCGCCCGTCGATGCTGTTGTTGCGGCCTCCATTTGCAGCTCCTCCCGGTTCGCGACCTGCCCACCCCAAAGTCTCTCTCGGCCCGATCATACGCCGCGCGCAGGCAAAGGGCGGCGCTGCGGCTAGGCTCGCAAAATGCGAACTGGCGAGCTCGGCTTCTGGTGGCGCTCGCTGGGCGGCCCGCCCGCTCCCCGCGCCCCCCTGCCGGGACCCGCCGAAGCGGACGTCGCGATCGTCGGCGCCGGCTACACGGGCCTGTGGACCGCCTACTACCTGGCCCGGGCCGACCCGTCCCTGCGGATCGTCCTGCTTGAGGCCGAGGTGGCCGGATTCGGCGCGTCGGGGCGCAACGGCGGATGGGTCTCGGGGTTCTTCTCGGGACCGGCCAGGGCCTACCTGCGAAACAGCGACCCGGCAGCCCTCGCGGCGCTCCGGCGCAGGATGTTCGAGACGGTCGATGAGATCGCAGCTGTCCTGGAGCGCGAGGGGATCGACGCCGACCTGGCCCACGGAGGCGAGCTCTCCGTGGCCCTCGGGCCGGCCCAGCTCGAGCATCTCCGCCACGAGGTCCGGGCCGCCCGGGCGGGCGGCCTGCCCGAGCAGGACATACGAATGCTCTCCTGCGGGGAGCTCGCCGAAAGGGTCAGGGTGGCGGGCGCGGTCGGAGGGAGCTTCTCACCTCATGTCGCGAGGGTCCACCCCGCCAAGCTGCTCGTCGGCCTGGCCTGCGCCGTCGAGGAGCTCGGCGTGCAGATCTTCGAGCGGACGACCGTCTCGGCAATCGAGCCCCGCCGTGCCCTGACCGACCGGGGAACCGTCACTGCCCGCTGGGTGGTCCGTGCGACGGAGGGCTATACGGCCGGCCTCCGTGGCCAGCGCCGAGCCCTGGTGCCGATGAACAGCTCGATGATCATCACCGAGCCGCTCGATCCATCGCTGTGGGAGGAGATCGGCTGGAATGCGAACGAGGTGATGGGAGACGACGCCCACGTCTATGTCTACCTGCAGCGAACCGCAGACGGGCGGATCGCGATCGGCGGGCGCGGGAGGCCCTACCGCTTCGGCTCGCGGACCGACGGTCGGGGCGACACGCCGCTCTCGACCGTGGCAAGCCTGAGAGCGAAGCTCGCCTCGATGTTCCCGGCCGCAGCGACGGCGGAGATCGACCATGCCTGGTCGGGCGTCCTGGGGGTGCCCCGCGACTGGTGCGTCTCGATCGATGCCGATCCCTCGAGCGGCCTGGCTCGAGCCGGCGGCTACGTCGGTGAAGGCGTCGGCGCCTCGAACCTGGCCGCGAGGACCCTCCGTGATCTGATCCTCGACGAGCCCACCGAGCTGACCCGCCTGCCCTGGGTCGGGCGCCGGCCCCGCCGCTGGGAGCCGGAGCCTGTGCGCTGGGGCTCGATCCATGCGATCTACTCGCTGTACCGGCGCGCCGACGCCTCCGAGCAGCGCAGCGGTCGCCCCTCCCGGCTCGGTCGTCTGATCGACAGGGTCTCCGGTCGGGTCTGAGCGAATAGCATCGTCAGCCGTCCACCCGAGGAGGCGAGATGTCCTACGAGACGTTGCTCTATGACACCGACGAGCAGGTCGCAACGATCACCCTGAACCGGCCCGATCGGCTCAACACGATCGTCCCGCCGATGCCGTCCGAGCTCGAGCAGGCCGTCCACCGGGCGGTCGACGACGAGGCCGTCAAGGTGATCGTCCTGCGTGGGGCCGGGCGCGCCTTCTGCGCCGGGTTCGATTTCGGCGGCGGCTTTCACCACTGGGACGATTCGCTGCGCACAGACGGAGAGTGGGATCCCGGCAAGGACTTCACCTTCGCGACCTCGCAGAGCCTGGGTGTCGTGCCCAAGTTCATGAGCATCTGGCGCTCGCCCAAGCCGGTGATCGCCCAGGTCCACGGCTGGTGCGTCGGCGGCGGCAGCGACATGGCGCTCTGCGCGGACCTCGTCATCGCCAGCGAGGACGCCCGCATCGGCACCTCCTACTCGCGCATGTGGGGCTGCTACCTGACCGGCATGTGGCTCTACCGGCTGGGCCTGACCAAGGCCAAGGAGTACGCCCTGACCGGCAAACCGCTGTCCGGCCTTGAGGCCGTCGAGGCGGGGCTGATCAACGCTGCCGTACCGTTTGAGCGCCTCGAGGAGGAGGTCGCCCTGCGCGCCCGCCAGCTCGCCGCCATCCCGGTCTCCCAGCTGACGGCCATGAAGCTGATCGTCAATCAGGCCTACGAGAACATGGGGCTCGCCTCGACACAGCTGCTGGGCCCCGTCCTGGACGGCCTGATGCGCAACACGCCCGATGCCGACGAGTTCATCGGGCTCGCCGAGCGCGAGGGGGTCGGGGCAGCGGTCGCCCGGCGCGACGGGGAGTTCGCCGACTACAGCCAGGCGCCGCCCGAGGAGCAGCCCGACCCCGGGAACGTCATCATCCCGCGGCCCGGTCGGGCTTGACCGCCCCGTAACGGCTCCAGTGGCGCTCGGGGATCTCCCCGCGGATCCTTGTACCAGTGCCAGACGCAGGGGTCCTTGGAGTAGTCCTCGGGTGGTTCTGAGGGATAGAGCGGATAGCCCGACCACTGGATCGGGAGCGACTCGTTCATGAAGCTGCAGTGCGTGCAATAGAGCGGAAAGCCCTTGCGGTTGAAGGACCAGTCGTGGGCCTCCCGGGTCACGCCGCCGCCGGGCAGGCCCTCGTAGGCCCCGTTTCGCACGAGCCGCTGACCTGAGCCACAGGGGTTCATCGAGAAGCTGACCTTCTCCTCGTCCTCGGTGATCGTGAAGCTGCCCGGGTTCGGCCCGACGCCCGAGCAGGAGTGCGCCCGCCATGTCGCGGCGAGCAGCTCGACGATCCTGCGCCGGTCCAGCGAGTTGATCGCGTCGTGATGCTGGCGCCAGCCACGGCTCATGCTCTCCGTCCACGCTTCGGCCACGCCCTCCTCCCCCAGCCGCTGCTGGATGAACGAGACGAGGTCCAGGACACCACCGGCCATCAGATCGTGGAGCATCTGCCACTCGTGCTTCATCTCCGCGCAGAGCGTCCTTGCACGATCCAGCTCGCCCGCGTCAATCGCCTCGATCGCGCGGTCCATCGTCGGCCGCGACAGCTGCTCGAGCTCATCAGGTGAAAACCAGCGGTCTGTCATCGTTCCCTCCTTCGATGGTGGTCGAGGCGCAATTGTGACCCAGCCGAGAAGGGCGCTCGTGACGGGGCCGGCCGGGGCATCGGGGCGGCCATCGCCGCCCGCCTGCGGGAGGACGCCATCGAGGTCCTGACGCTGGACCTCAGCGACGGCTGCGACATCTCCCTCGATGTGGCCCGCGATCGAGTTCCCGCCGCTGGGCGAGATCGACGTCTGCGTCGCCAACGCAGGCGTCACAAGCACGATCGCGCCGGCCCACCGGATGACGCCCGCGCAGTGGCAGCTCGACATCGACGTCAACCTGACCGGCTCCTTCCGCACGATCCAGGCCTGCCTGGGAGGCATGCGCGAACGCCGGCACGGGCGGATCGTGGTGATCTCGAGCGTCGCCGCCCTCGGCGGCCTGCCGGGCCAGGTTGCCTACGCGGCCTCGAAGTCGGGGCAGCTCGGGATGGTCAGGACCCTGGCGGCCGAGAACGCCGCACACGGGATCACCGTCAACGCGATCCTGCCCGGCCTCGTCGCCACCGAGCAGGTCATGGCGATGCCGCCGGAGGTGCGTGAGCGAGCCCTCTCCTCGGCCCCGTCGGGTCGGCTGGTGGAGCCTTCGGAGATCGCCGCCGCCGTCTCGTTTCTCGCCCGCGAGGAGGCAGCACAGGTGAACGGGCAGACGATCGCCGTCGACGGCGGCGCCTCGCTGAACCTGATGTCGCTGGGAGCCTCGCGCAGCTGACCCCTTCACAGGGTCCGCAGCCCCGGTTGAAAGACCCGCTGCAGAACCGGACGTTCGTCCTTCCCACCGCATCGAACCCCGGCCGAGAGGGTTACAGGACACGCACTGGAACCCCATCTCATCGGCACAAGGAGAAGGCATTGATGCGTTCATACAAGCTGACGTCGGCCGTCCTGGCCGCCGCTGCCTTGCTGGCGCTGGCGCTGGCCGGGACAGCGTCGGCTCGCAGCCCGCACCCCACGCGCAGGCACGGGATCCACGGCGCGCCCTGCCGGATCTCCCTGAACGTCGCACCCCGTCTCGTGACGAGCGGCGAAACGGTCCTTGCCTACGGACAGGCCACCTGCGCCTCCTCCACCGAAGCCGGTCAGCCGGTGACGCTCTACCAGCGCGTCGCCGGCAGCTCGGGCTTCGCCGTCGCCGCCACCACGACGACGGACAGCCACGGCTTCTACCAGATGACCACAGCTCCCGAGACGACCAACAGCCAGTTCTACGCCGCCATCGGCTCGAGTGTCAGCCGTCACCGTCAGCTGAAAGTCGCCGCCCAGGTGACCCTGCTGCCGGTCGAAGGAAACGTGGCGAACGGCCTGCACACCGGTCGCCGAAACGCCGTCATGTTCAGGGGCTCGGTCAGCCCCGACGACAAGGGCGCCCTGGTCATCCTTCAGCGCCAGAACGCGATCCGCGGCAACGAATGGCACCGGATCGGTCGCACGATCGTCGACTCGAACGGCCAGTTCGCCCTGACCCACGCCTTCGCGAGGGCCGGCGCCTCCGACATCCGCGTCCTGGTGAGGTCCAACAAGCGCAACATCGCCAGCCCCTCGAACGTCCTGACCTACGCCATCTCGCAGACTCAGCACCCGTCGCTGACGATCTTCAGCTCAAGCGACCCGGTCGCCTACGGCGGCTCGGCCGTCATCAGCGGAACGCTCGCCGGCGTGGCGAACGCGACCGTGACCCTCATGGGCCGCGCCGCCCACAAGCCGTTCGTCGCGATCGCGACGGCCAAGACGGACTCGGAAGGCAGGTACTCCTTCCCGGCCCAGTCGCCACTGGTCTCGACGTTCTACAAAGTCACCGGCGCCGGGCGCGGCTCCGCCGCCCTCTACGAGGGCGTCAAATACATGCTCACGGCGGCCCCCTCGACGAGCACCGTCACCTCGGGTCAGCCGCTCACCTTCACGGGCACCGTGACCCCCGCCCGGGCGGGCCACGCGATCTACCTGGAGCGCCAGAACCTCGCCGGGACCGGCTTCCACGTGATCTCGGTGGGGACCGTCAACCCCGACGGCAGCTACTCGATCACCAGGAACCTCTACGCCCCCGGCAGCGAGGTGCTGCGGGTCAAGATCCCCGGCGACCCCGAAAACGGCGGCACGGCGAGCAACCCGTTCGCCATCACGGTGACGCCGCTGACCTCGGCCTCCAAGATCAAACCGGAGCCCCCGGGCAACTCGACGCTGCCGCCGCAGGGGCAGTCCTAGCCGCCAGGAGGCACACCTCCCCCCGTGGCCGTCCGAGCGGGCGGCCACGGGCGGGTGAGGGGCTGCTCGTCCCGGTTGCGCGGCGAACGCCCGCCCTACGCCGCCGCGGGCTCAGGGTCGGGCCTGACGATCACGGTGTCCGCGACCGGAATGATCTCGTCGGCGGGCAGCCCCGCGCGGGAGGCGATCGCCTCGGGCTGGAGGCCTGATAGATGCAGACCGTGCCCAGGCGCTCCCGGCTCGCCGAGGACGTAGCTGCGAATCCAGCGGACGTCGGACATCTCCTCGTCGCCGACCTTTTTCGAGCGCGCGGCCGCCTCGCCAAGCTCGTCTCGTGATGCCCATCCACTGCGTCGGAGGATCACGTAGGTGTCCATCCGTCGGCGGGGTGCCAAGCGACTGTCGCTCGGTGGATTAGACCGCTGGGACGGCGTCCTGAGGACGGAGCGCCGGGTCGCCCGACAGGCGGCGATCCCGGCCCGTTGCTCCTCTAGGCGGCGATGGCGCGTGAGTCGAGGTGCGCTCCGACCTTGCGCTTGACCCTCTGAAGGGCGTTGTCGACCGTCTTGGTGTCACAGCTGAGGCGCTCGCCGACCTGCTCGTAGGAGTAGCCGTCGAGATACAGGGACAGCACGCGGCTCTCCAGCTCGGAGAGGGCCGTCGAGAGACAGCCGACCAGCGAGCGGAGCTCCTCGGATGAGATGACCTGGTTCACCGGGTCGTGCACGGTCGGCCCGGGCAGCATCTGGTCGAGCGTCGGCACGTCGTCGCCGGCCCCGGCGGGGGTCGATGAGAACGAGACGTACTGGTTGAGAGGCGTGTGCTTGTTGCGGGTGGCCGTCTTGACGGCCGTGATGATCTGGCGCGTGATGCAGAGCTCGGCGAAGTTGCGGAAGCTCGACTCACGGTCGGTCCGGAAGTCCCGGATCGCCTTGTAGAGGCCGACGAGGCCCTCCTGGATGAGATCGTCGGCGTCGCCGCCGGCGAGGAAATAGGAAGACGCCTTCAGACGGACGAAACCGTGATAACGCCGGACCAGACGGTCGTAGGCGTTGCGGTCGCCCCGCTTGGCCAAGGCTATGAGGAACGTATCCTCAACCTTAGATTCAGAGTTAGGGTTCTGGGAGAAACGGGCCACGAGCAGATCCTTTCTTCGAGACCCACGCTTTATGGGCGCAGCCTCGGACTGTGCTCAGTGGCGCACTCCTCCCCTGGCGCCAAAGCTATTCAATTCCTAAGGTTTCTCAACCTTAGGTACAGCGTTATGCGCGGCAGCCTGACACAGTTATGAAGCGCTGTCAAGCCTTTTTTGCAAGATCTCGTACAGCAGCGCCGAGGCTGCCGCGGCGACGCCCAGCGAGCCGACCCTGCCCAGCAGCGGAAGTGCGATCAGCTCGTCGCAGGAGCCGGCCACCCGGGGGCGCAGGCCACTGCCCTCGCTGCCCAGCACCAGGATCGTCCCGGCGCCGCCGTAGTCGGGGCTGTCGTAGGGAACGGGCCGGCGTCCCCCCTCCATCTCGGCGCTGGCCCCGTAGGACCAGCAGCCCGCCTCGCGCGCCTCGAGCAGAAAGTCCGTGAGGTTGCGCACCCGGGCGATCCGCAGGTGCTCGACGGCGCCCGCCGAGGCCTTGCAGACCGCCGGTGTGACCTCCGCCGCGCGGCGCTCGGGTATCACCACCCCGGCCACCCCGGCGCACTCGGCGGTGCGGCAGATCGAGCCCAGATTCTGGGGATCCTGAACCTGGTCGAGGGCCACGAGCAGGGGGTTCTCGAGGGCCAGCAGCTCACGGACTCCCACGTAGGGGTATGAGCCCGCCTCGGCGCAGAGTCCCTGATGGGACTCCGATCCACAGCGCGCCTCGATCTCCTGTGCCGTCGCGATCTGGAGTGGCGCCCCCTCCAGCCAGGGCTCCCGGGCTGCGCCGGGCGTGGCCCAGATCGTCCCGAGGCTCCGTGCCCTTCGCCCCCGGATGGCCTCGCGAACGGGGTTGCGCCCGTAGATGATCACCTTGCCGGGGCGGGGACCAGCTCGGGGCCGGCCGGGCCGTCGCGGATCTCCCACCCGAGCGCGCCCAGCTCGTCACGGAGCCGGTCAGCCGTCTCGAAGTCCCGCGCTGCGCGCGCCTGCTCGCGCAGGTCGAGCAGCGCCACCGCCTCTGGGTCGGTTCCGGCGAGGTCGCCGTCCGATTGAAGCGGCGTCAGCGAGTCGAGCCCGAGGACCTCCAGCATCTCGCGCAGATCACCGTCCCCCACCCCGCTGCCGCGCCGGTTGGCCTCGCGGACCCACTCGAACAGCGAGGCCAGGGCGGCGGGCGTGTTGAAGTCCTTGGCGAGTGCCTCGAAGAAGGCATCCCGCAGGGGGCGCATGTCGGCCGGGCTCGCCCGGCCTGCCTCCAGCCGCCGCAGGGCGTCGCGAATCCGTCCGACGCGGCGCCCCGCGTCGAGCAGCTCCTCCTCGGAGAAGGCCAGCGGCTGTCGGTAGTGACCCGAGACGATGTACATCACGACGACGGCGGAGCCGTGCTCCTCGAGGACCTCGTGCAGCAGGGCGATGTTGCCCACCGACTTGGCCATCTTCTCGCCGGTGAACTGGATCATCCCGTTGTGCATCCAGATTCTGGCCAGCTCCGCCCCCCGGGCCGCGCGCGTCTGGGCCGCCTCGTTCTCGTGGTGTGGGAAGAGGAGGTCCGATCCGCCGCCGTGGATGTCGAAGCCGACGCCCAGGAGCTCCTCGGCCATCGCCGAGCACTCGATGTGCCAGCCCGGCCGCCCCTCGCCCCATGGCGCCGCCCAGAAGCTGTCCTCCCCCTCCTTGCGGGCCTTCCAGAGGGCGAAGTCCAGCGGATCCTGCTTGAGGTTCGGGCGGGCCGGGTCGGGATCGCCCTCCCCCTGGTCCATGTTCTCGAGACGGCGGTGGGAGAGGCGCCCGTAGCCCTCGTCGGAGCGGACACGGAAGTACACATCGCCCTCGACGGCGTAGGCGTGACCGCCCTCGATCAGCGTCTGGATGTAGTCGATGATCGGGCCGATCGTCTCCGAGGCCAGTGGCTCGTGATCGGGGCGCCCCAGTCCGAGGCCGTCCGTATCGGAGAGATAGAGGGCCGTCATCTGCGCCGCCAGCTCGACGGAGGTGATCCCCTGCGGCCGGGCGGCGTCGTAGATCTTGTCGTTGACGTCCGTGACGTTGATCACCAGGTTGACATCAAGGCCCTCGTGCACGAGGAAGCGCCGCAGGAGGCTGAAGACGACGAATGGGCGGGCGTTGCCGATATGGATCCGGCTGTAGACGGTCGGCCCGCAGGCGTAGATCCCGACTCGGCCGGGGTCGCGCGGATCGAGCCTCGTCAGCTCGCCGCTCTGGCTGTCATGCAGGAGGATCTCGCGCATCGCGCGCAACCCTAGCGATTCGATCTAGCCGGATCGCCGCGGCGGGAGCTCAGTCCGGGGCGCTGAGCGTTGCCACCGCAAGGGCCGCCACGCCCTCGCCGCGCCCGACGAAGCCGATCCGCTCGCCCGTCGAGGCCTTCACGTTGACCCTTCCCGGATCCAGTCCGACCGCTGCAGCCAGCCGCGCGCGGATCGCGCTCTTGTGAGGAGCAAGCTTGGGCGCCTCCATGATCACCGTGCAGTCGACGTTCAGCGGCTCGAAACCCGCCTGGCGGATCGTCTCCATCGCCGCTTCGAGCAGTCCCACCGAATCCGCATCCCGCCACTCCTCGGCCGTGTCGGGGAAATGCTCGCCGATGTCCCCCAGCCCGGCGGCACCGAGCAGGGCGTCGATCACGGCGTGGGTCAGGACGTCGGCGTCGGAGTGCCCGTCGAGGCCTGTCTCATGCGGGATCTGGATCCCCCCGATCACGAGGCGGCGCCCCGCGAGCAGGCGGTGCGAGTCGAAGCCGATCCCCGAGCGGATCATCCGATCGCCTCCATCCGGCGCTGCCGGCCCTCGAACAGCGCGATCTCGCCGACGCCGAGCTCCTCGAGCAGCTGCAGTGCCTGCTCGTAGCCGGCGCCGACGTCCTCGGGCCGGTGGGCGTCGCTGGAGAGAGCCAGTGGGATGTTCGCTTCGAGGCACATCGTGAGGAACGGCGGTGCCGGATAGATCTCCTCGACCGGCTTGCGCAGGCCGGCCGTGGAGATCTCGACGGCCGCACCCGATTCGGCGATCGCTTCGACGGTCGGCTCGTAGTAGCGGCGCAGGTCCCCCTGCGGCGTACGGCCCGGATGGGCCGGCCCCCAGATCTTCACCAGATCCGGGTGGGAGATGATGTCGAACAGGCCACAGCGGGCACTCTCGGCCACCGTCTCAAAGTAGCGCTGCCAGATCGCCTCGGGGCTGCGCCCGGGGTCCCTGGCGTCCCAGACCGTGTAGTCGTCCATGTCGACGAAGCCCTCGCGTATGAAATGGACCGAGCCGACCACGTAGTCGAAGTCGCGCGCTTCGAGCAGGTTGGCCGTCCTGTCCTCGGCGCCGGCGATGAAGTCGCACTCGATCCCCAGGCGCAGGTCGGTCTCCGAGCGGACGTAGTCGCAGTAGGCGTCGAGGTCGTCGCGGGCGAAGCTCTGCCAGAAGGGGTGGCGCCACAGGTCGAGGGCCGCCGTGAAGCGGTAGATGTGCTCGGAGACGCCCAGCTCGGAGATCCCGCGCTCGGAGGCGGCGTCGCGGTAGCGCTCGGCGTTCGCTGCCGTGAAGTACTCGGCGGGCGTCGCATCCAGATCGTCCGGTCGCAGATGCAGGTGGTAGTCGCTCAGCATTCCGGTGGGCGATTCAATCAGGATTCACCCGTCCTGCCCCGGGCGCTCGGCCAGCAGCAGCTCGGCGACCCGGAGGTCGACGGGGGTGGTCACCTTGAGGTTGCGCGGGTCGGCGGGCACGACGATGACCCTTCCCCCGGCCTGCTCGATCAGGGAGGCGTCGTCTGTCGCCTGCGCCAGCTGTGAAGCCCCGACGGCCAGTGCCCCGGCGAGTGCCGCCCGTCTGAAGACCTGAGGCGTCTGGACCGACCACAGCTCGCTTCGCCTGAGGGTCTCGAGCACCGCCCCGTCAGCGGCCGCCCGCTTGATCGTGTCGGTCACCGGTGCGGCGGCGATCGCCGCATCAGCCGCCGGGTCGGCCTGCAGTGCCCGGATGACCTCCTCGGCCAGTCGCGGGCTGAGCAGGGGCCGCGCCGCGTCGTGGACGAGCACCAGCTCCTCCCTGCCCCCTGCGGCCTCCAGGGCGCGGCGCACGGAGTCCGAGCGGGCAATGCCCCCCTCCACCCCTTGCACCCCGGCGGGGGCCTCGACACCGGCCGGCAGCGCGACGACGATCCGCTCGACCCCCTCGGCTTCGCGCAGGGCACCGATCGACCAGTCGAGCAGCGTCCGGCCGGCCAGCTCGACGAGGGCCTTGGGCCGGTCGGCGCCGAGGCGCTCGCCGCTGCCCGCCGCAACGATCAGAGCGAGGGTCATCTGAACGGCTGTCGCGCACGCGGCATCCGGCTCGAAGCCGGCTCTGCCGCGTGCGCGAGAGCCTTGCTACTTCGCTCCGGCGACGGCCATCTGGCTGCTGGCGGAGTCGGCGAGCAGCTCGTCGAGGTAGCTCTCGGCCTCTTCCTCGTCCTTGTCGAGCGCGTACATCAGCTCGGACGCGAGGATCTTCTTGGTGCGGGTGAACATCTGCTTCTCACCCGTCGACAGGCCCTTCTCGCTCTCGCGGAGGGAGAGGTTGCGGACAACCTCGGCGAGCTCGTAGATGTCGCCCGTCTTGATCTTGTCCCGGTTGTGCTTGAAGCGACGGTTCCAGTTCTTTGGCATCTCGGAGACTTCGTCTCGCAGGACGTCCAGGACCTTCTTGACCGTTTCCTCATCGATGACCCGGCGCAGACCCGCGAGGGCGGCGTTCTCCGTCGGCACCCGGACCGTCATGTCGTTGTGGAGGATCTTGATCGTCAGGTACTCGCGGCGTTCGCCGAGAACCTCCATCTCCTCCTTCTTGAGCACCTTGCCCGCGCCGTGGTGGGGGTACACGACCTGATCTCCGAGCTCGAACTCGATGTACTCGACCTCCCGCGTGACCTCGATCTCCTCGGTCAGCGTTCCGTCTTCGGTTGCCTGTGTCGGAATGGTGTCCTCCTTCGTTGTGGGCGGCCCGGGGGCGGCCCTTGATCTAAGTCTGTAGGTAGCGATCCACGAGATTGAGCTCCTGCAGCCGGCGCAGGCCCTCGCGGATGTCCTTGGCGCGGATCTCGCCCACGCCCTCGACCGACTCGAGCTCGGAGTCGGCCGCGCCCAGCAGCTCGTCGAGCCCGCCGAACTCGGTGACGATCTGCGTCACGACCAGCCTCGGCAGCCGGGGGATCCGGCCCAACACCCGGTAGCCACGTGGCGAGACCGGATAGTCGAGCGTGTTCAGCTTGCGGTCATAGCCGAGCAACTCGGCCAGCCGCCCGAAGTCGAGCAGGTCCTGGTGAGCGAGCCGCCCGATCTCCTCCAGCGCCGCCGCGAAGGCCTCGTCGGAGTAGCTGGAGAGATAGTCGCGAACGAGCGCCGCCTTCTCCGCGGCTGCGCCGACCATCGTCTCCTCGAGCTGCATCTCGATCAGCCGTCCCTCGCTGCCGAGCTCGACGATGTAGCGCTCGATCTCGACCGCCATGCGGGTGACGAGCTCCGAGCGCTGGAGCACCGTCAGGACGTCGTGGAGGGTCGTTCCGCCCTCGAACTCGAGCGCCGTCAGGCGCGTCGAGACCTGATCCAGCCGGGTGCGGAACTTGTCCAGGGTGGCCAGCGCCTGGTTGGCCTTGGCCAGCACCACGGGGATGTCCTCCAGGATGTACTTGGCCCCGTCCACATACACCGAGACGACCTCGCGGCGCTGGGAGATCGCGATCACCAGCGCGTCCGTCTGCTTTGAGACGCGCTCGGCCGTCCGGTGGCGCGTCCCCGTCTCATGGGAGAGGATCGTCGGGTCGGGCATCAGCTGGACGTTGGCCATCGAGATCTTCGTGGCGTTGGCGTTGAGGACGATCGCACCGTCCATCTTCGCCACCTGGTAGAGGAAGGCCGGGGTGTAGTCGATCTCGAGCTTGATCCCGCCCGAGTTCAGAAAGCTGAGGTCCTCGGGCTCGCCGATCACTATCAGGCCACCCGTCCTGGCGTGCAGGATGCTCTCGATTCCCTCGCGGAGGGCGGTGCCGGGCGCGATCATCTCCAGCGCCCTCATCAACCCCGGATCCGGTCTGACTTCGTTGTCTACATCTTCGCCGGATCGTGGTGCCACAGCCCTAATTCTAGGGCATCGGCGATCCCTTAGCTGCACGGCCAGGATTGGCCCAAAAGCTACAAAGCCCCTGCGTGCGCCTGCGAAGCGGCCCCCCGCGAGACGCGCGGGCCTCGGGCGTCGTCGGGCTCGGCCGAGGAGCCCCCCAGCGCCAGCGCCAGCGCCTGGCGGAGCGTCGGGGCCTCGCGCGCGGGAGCGCCGCTCCCGGGCGGCGCGATGACCGCCTCCAAACCATGCCTGGAGGCCTCCTCCAGGCGCCTCTCGGGGTGGCCCACCCAGCGCAGCTCACCCGTCAGGCCGAGCTCGCCGAAGCAGCCCAGCGGCGCGCCCGAGAGAGCCACGCCCCGGCTCGCGCTGGCGACAGCCAGCGCCACCGCCAGGTCGCAGCCCGGCTCGTCAACCCGCACCCCGCCGACGACGTTCACGAACACGTCGGCGCCGCCCGTCCCCACCCGGCCGTGGCGGCCGAGGATCGCCAGCACCAGAGCCAGGCGGTTGCGGTCCAGGCCCGAGACGACGCGTCTCGGCTGCTCGAGCTCGGATGGCGCGACCAGGGCCTGGACCTCGACGAGCAGCGGCCTGGAGCCCTCCATCGTGGCGAGCACCACGCTTCCCGGTGCCCGGGTCGCCTCCGCCACGAACCGCGCCGAGGCGTCGAGCACCTCCACCAGCCCGCCCTGGCGCATCTCGAAGAGACCCGCCTCGTTGGTCGACCCGAAGCGGTTCTTCAGCGCTCTCAGCTCGCGATAGGGCCGCTCGCGTTCACCCTCGAACTGGAGCACGCAGTCGACCAGGTGCTCGAGCACCCGCGGGCCGGCCAGGGCTCCGTCCTTCGTCACGTGCCCGACAAGGATCACCGTCGTGCTCTGGGCCTTGGCCAGCTCCATGATCCGCGCCGCCACCTCGCGCACCTGCCCGACCGAGCCGGGCGCGCCCGACAGCTCGCCCGAGCGCAGCGTCTGGACGGAGTCGATCACGCAGGCCGCCGGGCGCTCCGCCGCCAGCACCTCGAGCACCCGCTCGAGGTCCGTCTCGGCGAGGATCGGGACCTGCAGGGCGCCGCCCGAGCCTTCGAGGCGCTCGGCGCGAAGACGAACCTGCTCGGCGGACTCCTCGCCGCTGACATAGAGCGTCCGGTGCCCCGCCGCCGCGAGATGTCCGAGGACCATGTTGGTGAGCGTCGACTTGCCGATCCCCGGAGACCCCCCAGGAGGACCAGCGACCCCGGCACGAGCCCCCCGCCGAGGACGCGGTCGAGCTCACCGATTCCGCTTGGCAGGCGCTCCACCGGAGCCTTGCCAACCTCGCTGAGGCGCCGGGGACCCGGAGCCGTGCCGTCGACGGCACGGAGCTGGGGTGGCCGCGAACGGCTCGCCGCCTTCCCGGCGGGCCCGACGATCCTCTCCTCGACGAGGGTGTTCCATGCCTCGCATCCGGGGCACTGCCCATGCCATTGGGCAGACTGCATCCCGCACTCCGAGCAGACGTGGATCGTGGTTCTGGCCATCACCGGAGCCTAGGGACCGGCGGGGACGGCTGGAGCACCCGTGTGCCTGCTGCCCGATACTTCCTCGATGCGCGCCCCCGAGCCGGCCGATCAGCCGGCTGATCAGGAAATCGCACACGACCGCTTCCTGCCCTGGATCGCGGCCGAGCGGGCCTTCCGGGGCCTCGTGCTGCTGGCCGTCGGGATCGTCCTGGTGACCCATCCGCACACCAACTGGGGAGAAGAAGTCACCCGGCTGGCGGAAAAACTCGGGCAGAACCCGAGGGGCAACTGGATCAAGCGGATCATCGACCGGATCAACAGGATCCACGCGGACAAAAACACGATCTTCGGCCTGGCGGCGCTCGGCTACGCGGCGCTCGAGGGCGTTGAGGCCTACGGCCTGTGGACCCGCAAGCGCTGGGGGGAGTGGCTGACGGTCATCGCCACCTCGCTGTTCTTCATCCCCGAGGTCTGGGAGCTGACGAAAAGCGCCTCGCTGCTGAAGGTCGGGGCGCTGCTCGCCAACATCGTGATCGTCACCTACCTGATCTGGCGACTGCGCCGCTCCCACGCCCGTATGGCCTCCGCCGCGAGCACGTCGCAACCCGCGGAGGTCGCGCCGCTCGAGGCCGGTCCGCGCGACGGCGCCTAGCAGTCGAGCGGGGAGAGGCCTACTGCTCGGGGGGCGGCTCGGCGTCGACCTCGACGTCGGCCGGGCCGGGCTCCTCGGCGCCGGCTTCTCCGGCTCCGACCCCGACGGGGTGCTTCTGCTTCTTGGGTTGGACGATCGAGAGTTTGACCTCGCCCTCGAGCTCACCGTCGGGGTCGACCACGACGGTCGCGCCCGGCGTCAGCTGCTCGCGCAGGACGAAGTCGGCGAGCGGGTCCTCGATGTAGCGCTGGATGGCTCTCCGCAGAGGCCTGGCGCCCATCGCGGGATCCCACCCCTTCTCGACCAGCAGGTCCTTGGCGCCCTCGGTCAGCTCGAGCTGGAGCTCGCGCTCGGCCATCGACTCGCGGATCCGCAGCAGGAGGAGCTCGACGATCTGCTTGATCTCCTCTTTCTGGAGCTTGTGGAAGACGATCACGTCATCGATCCGGTTCAGGAACTCCGGGCGGAAGACTTTCTTCAGCTCGCCCATGATCCGGTTCTTCATGTCGTCGTAGGTGATCCCCGTCTCGTCCTCGGAGACCGCGAAGCCCAGCGGCGTGTTGCGGGCGATCTCGGCTGCGCCGATGTTCGAGGTCATGATCACGATCGCGTGGCGGAAGTCGACCGTGCGTCCCTGGGCGTCGGTCAGCCTGCCGTCCTCCAGGATCTGGAGCAGGATGTTGAAGACATCGGGGTGGGCCTTCTCGATCTCGTCGAGCAGGAGCACGGAGTAGGGTTTGCGGCGGATCGCCTCGGTGAGCTGGCCGCCCTCGTCGTAGCCGATGTAGCCCGGAGGCGAGCCGACCAGACGCGAGACGGCGTGCTTCTCCATGTACTCGGACATGTCGATCCGGATCAGCGCGTCGTCGTCGCCGAACAGGAACTCCGCCAGCGTTCTCGCCAGCTCGGTCTTGCCGACACCCGAGGGGCCGAGGAAGATGAACGATCCGGTCGGGCGCTTGGGGTCCTTCAGGCCGGCGCGGGAGCGCCTGATGGCCTTCGAGATGACCTCGATCGCGGGGTGCTGCCCGATGACGCGCTTGTGGAGTTCGTCCTCCATCCGCATCAGCTTCTGCGTCTCGGCCTCGGTGAGCTTGAAGACGGGGATCCCCGTCCACATCGAGACGATGTCCGCGATCTCCTCCTCGCCGATCGAGGGACGCTCGCCGGACTCGCCTGATTCCCAGGCCTGTTCCAGCTCGCGTTTCTTGTTCGTCAGCTTGCGCTCCTGGTCGCGCAGCGCAGCGGCCTTCTCGAACTCCTGGGCCTCGATCGCGGCCTCCTTCTCGCGCCGCGTCTTCTCGACTTCGTCCTCGAGCTCGCGGTTCGCCGGCGGAGAGGTCATCGACTTGATCCGCATCCGCGAGGCGGCCTCATCGATCAGGTCGATCGCCTTGTCCGGCAGGAAACGGTCTGAGATGTAGCGGCTGGCCAGCTCGCCGGCGGCGCGCAGCGCCTCGTCGGTGATCTGAACCTTGTGGTGCTGCTCGTAGCGGTCGCGAAGGCCCGTCAGGATCTCGACGGTCTGATCGATCGTCGGCTCATCGACCGTGATCTTCTGGAAGCGGCGCTCGAGGGCGGAGTCGCGCTCGAGGTACTTGCGGTACTCCTCCAGGGTCGTCGCGCCGATCGTCTGCAGCTCGCCTCTGGCCAGGGCCGGCTTGAGAATCGAGGCGGCGTCGATCGCGCCCTCGGCCGCACCGGCGCCGACGAGGTTGTGGAGCTCGTCGATGAACAGGATGATGTCGCCGCGCTGGGTGATCTCCTTCATCACCTTCTTGAGGCGCTCCTCGAACTCGCCGCGGTACTTCGACCCGGCCACCAGAGCCGCGAGGTCCAGCGTGTAGATCTGCTTGTTCTTCAGAAGCTCGGGAACCTCGGAGCTCGTGATCCGCTGGGCGAGGCCCTCGACGACGGCCGTCTTGCCGACGCCCGGCTCGCCCACCAGAACGGGGTTGTTCTTCGTGCGCCGGGAGAGGATCTGCATGATCCGCTCGATCTCGGTCTCTCGGCCGACGCAGGGGTCGAGCTTGCCCTCGGATGCCAGCTTGGTCAGGTTGCGCCCGAACTGGTCGAGCAGCTTGGATGACTTCTTGCCCTCGCCGGACGGAGCGCCCGTGCCGGCGCCGGCTCCTCCGGATGAGCCCTGGCGGCGGCCGCCGGGACCGGAGAGCATGCGGATGACCTCGTTGCGGATCTTCTCCGAGTCGGCGTCGAAGTCGAGCAGGATGCGAGCTGCCACGCCCTCGTTCTCGCGCACCAGGCCAAGCAGGATGTGCTCGGTGCCGATGTAGTTGTGCCCCAGGCTCAGCGCCTCGCGCAGGGCCAGCTCGAGCACCTTCTTGGCGCGTGGGGTGAACGGGATCTGCCCGGAGGTGACCTCCTCACCTGAGCCGACGATCCGCACGACCTGTGCGCGAACGCGCTCGACGGTGATGTCGAGGCTCTCGAGGACACGGGCGGCGAGACCCTCCTCCTCGCGGAGCAGCCCGAGCAGGATGTGCTCGGTCCCGATGTAGTTGTGCTTGAGGGTCCGCGCCTCCTCTTGCGCGAGGACGACCACCTGACGCGCCCTTTCGGTGAATCGCTCGAACATGTCTTGATTCCTTCCTGCTGGGCATGGCCCAAGGGTCTTTTGGTGGTCCTTATGACGCCTAGTTGAGCAGTCTACCAAGCGCCCACCCGGCTTCATCAGGGTCATCGGCACCTGGGATGCCCGGCTTGACCGCCGCCGCCGAACATACGTCCAAGGTGCCCGGCGAGAGCTACAGGTCCGCCCCGCGGCCCCGGCGGGACACCCTGCGGGCGGTTCTGGACGGGCCCTTCAACGCCGTCGAGAAGCGGGCCCTGCCGGCGCCCGTCCGGCCGCCCGCCACGGCCACCGGGACCGCCGCGGACGCCCGGGCACTCGCGTGGCAGGGGTCGCGACGGTCAGTCGCGCATCGCGGGAAACAGGACGACCTCGCGGATCGTGTCGCGTCCCGTCAGCAGCATGACCAGGCGGTCGATCCCCAGGCCCACGCCGCCGGCGGGCGGCATGCCCTGCTCCAGCGCCTGGATGAAGCCCTCGTCGAAGGGCTGGACCTCCTCCTCGCCCTCTGACTCGAGGCGCTGCTGGGCCTGGAAGCGCTCGCGCTGGACGTCGGGGTCGATCAGCTCGGAGAAGGCGTTGGCGATCTCCATTCCTCCGGCGAAGGCCTCCCAGCGCTCGACCAGACCCGGCTTGGAGCGGTGCTCTCGGGCCAGCGGCGAGATCGCGATCGGGTAGTCGAGCACGAAGGTCGGCTGCAGCAGGTTGGGCTCGACGTACTTCGAGAGCAGGTCGTCCGCCAGCGCCGACCAGCTCAGCCCGGCGGTCTTCATGGCCAGCCCCTTGTCCCTGATGGCGCCGGCCAGCTCGGCGGCGCTCCGGGTGTGCCATCACGTCGATCCCCGTCGCCTGCCGGATCGCCTCGACGAAACCGACCCGCGCCCAGGGCGATGAGAAGTCGAGCTCGCCCTCGTAGCCGGGCGGCGGCGGCCGCCGCCGCGACGATCGCTTCAAGGCGCGCGGCCTCGACCTCGTAGTCGGCGTAGGCCTCGTACCACTCGACCATCGTGAACTCGGGGTTGTGCTTGTGCGAGAGGCCCTCGTTGCGGAAGTCCTTGCCCAGCTCGTAGACCCGCTCGAGGCCGCCGACGAGCAGCCGCTTGAGGTAGAGCTCGGTGGCGATCCGCAGGTAGAGGTCGCGGTCGAGCGCGTTGTGGTGGGTCGTGAACGGCCGCGCCATGGCGCCTCCGTAGAGCGGCTGCAGGACGGGCGTCTCGACCTCGACGAAGCCCTCGCCGTCGAGGTAGCCGCGGACAGCCGAGATGATCCGGGCGCGGTCGATGAACAGCATGCGCGCCTCCGCGCTTGAGATCAGGTCGAGCTCGCGGTGGCGGTAGCGGGTCTCGACATCGGTGAGGCCGTGGTGCTTGTCGGGCGGCGGGCGCAGGGCCTTGGCGAGCACCTGGAAGCCCTCGACGCGCAGCGAGACCTCGCCGTGGCGCGAGCGGATCGCCGAGCCGTCGACACCGATCAGGTCGCCGAGGTCCAGTGAGGTGAGCCGCTCGAAGAGCTCGGCCCCGAGGACGTCGACGCGGGCGTGGAGCTGCAGCTTGCCGCGTGCGGTCGACCAGGTCCAGGAAGGCCGTCTTGCCGGCCGCCCCTGCGAGCCGCGATCCGCCCGGCGACGCGGTGTCGCTCATCGGTTTCCTCGCCCGGCTCGAGATGCTCGTAGGCGGCGGCGATCTCCGCGGCCGGCTCGGCGCCGGCGAACGTGTAGGGGAACGCCGTCTCGTCCTCGGCCCGCAGCCGTGTCCGCCTTGGCACGGCGCTCGGCGATCAGCTCGGCGATGCCGTGCCTCGAGCTCTCGCCCCCGGGGGCGGGGTCCTCGCCGTCCTCGCCTGCGCTCATCGCGGCGAGCCTACTCGAGGCCGACGTCGATCTTCGTGATCTTGAGCTTGCGAGCCGGTCCTTTCGGCACCTTGACGGCGACCGTCTCGTTGCGTTTGTGCCCGATCAGGGCACGGCCGACGGGAGACTCGTTGGAGAGCTTGTGCTCGAGCGGCTTGGCCTCGGCCGAGCCGACGATCGTGTACTTGACCGACTTGCCCGTCTTTTCGTCCTTGACGTGGACGACGGAGCCGACCTGGACGATGTCCGTCGAGAGGTCGGAGGCCTGGATCACGGTCGCCATCCGCAGCTTCTCCTGAAGCTGGGCGATCCGGCTCTCGACCATCGCCTGCTCGTTCTTGGCGTCGTCGTACTCGGAGTTCTCGGAGATGTCGCCGAACTCGCGGGCCTCCTTGATGCGTTCTGCGACCTCCCGGCGCTTCTCTGTCGAGAGCAGCTCGAGCTCGTCCTGCAGCTTCTGGAGACCTTCTGGGGTGAGAATTACGTCCTTGGCCATTCGACCCTCGATCGCGGTTGGCGGTGCCTGGGCCGATACGCAAATCCCCGCTCTGAGCGGGGATGTCTGCGAACCGGCGGCGCTTGCGAGCGCAGCAGTATAGCGAGGCCCGTGCTGGGCCGCGAGGGCCGTCAGACGGCGAGCGGCTCGGGCCTGCGAGCCGGAGCTCCAGAAGGACCCCTGCCGCCTGCCAGCGTGGGGGCGCTCTGAAGCGCGGCCGAGGAGCCTCCGGGCCGCCGCCGGGATCGAGGCCGAGCCGTGACACGTACCAGGGGTAGAACTTGCGCAGGTAGCGGGTGGCGCGGTCATGCGCCGAGGTGCTCGGCGGCCCTGTCGATCGTCCAGCCGAGCTCGGCCCGGACCTCCTCGGGTGCGGGCTCGTCCTCGCGCCCTCCGAGAGCAGGCGCGCGAACAGCCAGGGGTTCCCCAGAGCCCCGCGGGCGAGCATCACAGCCTCCGCCCCGGTCCGCTCGAAGGCCTCGCGGACATGCTGGGCGTCGCTCAGGCCGCCGGTCAGGATCACGGGCGCGTCGAGCTCCTCGACGAGCCGGGCGGCCAGGGCGTAGTCGGGGGTGCCCTTGTGATGCACGGCGGCCGAGCGGGGGTGGAACGCCGATCCCCGCGACGCCGGCCTCGGCGACGAGCCGCTTGGCCAGGTGAAAGCCGCTGTCATCCCCCGGCCTGCAGGCCGGAGCGGAGCTTGACGGTGACGGGCAGCGCCGCCCGCCGCCCTCGACGGCGGCCCGTGCCAGCTCGACGGCCCGGTCGGGGTCGGCGAGCATCGCCGCGCCCGCGCCGGTGCGCCTGACCTTGGGCACCGGGCAGCCCATGTTGATGTCGATCGCGTCCGCCCCGACCCCGGCCACGACGGCCGCGGCGAGCGCATCACGGCTGGGTCCTCGCCGAACAGCTGGATCGCCACGGGCCCCCCGGCCCGCTCGCGGGGGTCGATCCGGAGCATCTCGGTGCAGGTCTTCTCGTTGCCGTAGTAGATCGCATGCGAGGAGACCATCTCCGAGACGGCCATCCCGGCGCCGTAGCGCTTCGCCTGCAGCCGCACGAACCAGTTGCCGATCCCGGCGAGCGGGGCGAGCAGCACGCGGTTGGGCACCTCGAGGGTCCCCAGCTGCCAGCTCTCGCGAAGTCGCGTGGCGATGTCCATGCCCCCATTAAAGGGGGTTGGGGTGACCGCTCAGGCGTTGCGCTCGTGCAGCAGGCGCAGGCCGGTCAGCGTCAGCAGGTCGTCGACCTCCTCGATCTCCTCCGAGTAGGGGACGACCAGGCGCGCCAGACCACCGGTCGCGACCACCCGGGCCCGCTCGCCCAGCTCGTCGTAGAGCCGGCGCAGGATCGCGTCGCATGCGCCGGCGTAGCCGTAGACGACGCCGGAGCGAATCGCGTCGATCGTGTTCTTGCCGATCACGCTCCGCGGCGGCGCGAGGTCTATCTTGGGCAGGCGCGCGCCCCGCTCGGACAGGGCTTCGAGTGAGATCTCGATCCCCGTCATCAGCGACCCCCCGAGGTACTCGCCCTCCTCGGAGACGACGTCGAACGTCGTGGCCGTGCCGAAGTCGACGCAGACGGCCAGCCCGTCGAAGCGCTCGCGCAGGGCGACGGCGTTGACCAGCCGGTCGGCTCCGATCTCGCGTGGGTTGTCGTAGCGGATCGCCATCCCGGTCTTCATCCCCGGGCCGACGGCCAGCATCTCGTGGCCGAGGTAGCGCTCGGCCACCGCGACCCACTCCGGCTCCAGCTGGGGACCGTCGAGGAGACGATCGAGGAATCGATGTCACCGAAGCCGTAGCCGCGCAGCTCGAGCAGGTTGCTGAGGGCGGCACCGAGCTCGTCCACGGTCGACTGTCGAACCGTCGCGAAGCGCCAGTGCTCGAGCAGGCGCTCGCCTTCGTAGGCCCCGAAATGGGTCTGGGTGTTCCCGACGTCGACGGCTAGGAGCATCGCCGACCATTATGCTCGGCGCCACGATGGCAAAGGATCGACCCACCCTCTATGTGCTCACCGGCTCGCATCCCTGCATGGCGGTGGAAGCGGCGCTCAGGTTGAAGGGGATCGACTACAAGCGCGTCGATCTCCTCCCCCTCAGCCAGATGCTGCTCGGTCCGATTCTCTACGGCGGGAGAACCGTTCCCGGCATGAGGCTCGGCGGCGAGCGGATCGTCGGCTCGCGGACGATCATGCGCAGGCTCGACGAGCTCGTGGCGGAGCCGGCGCTCCTGCCGGCGCCAGGCACGGCCGAGTACTCCCAGGTGCTCGAGGCCGAGCGATGGGGGGATGAGGTCTTCCAGAGCGTTCCCCGCCGGATCGTCGACGCGGGCTTCCTGCGCCGCCCGGACGTCATGGAGAGCTATGCCGGTGACGCCAAACTGGCCCTGCCTCGTCCCGTGCTGCGTCCCGCCCTGCCCGTCACGGCGAAACTGATGGCGCGGGTCAACGGCGCCAAGGACGGGGCGGTCAGAGCGGACATCGGGGGCCTGCCCCGGCAGCTCGACCGGATCGACGGGTGGATGGCCGAGGGTCTGCTCGGGGGAGAGAGCCCCAACGCCGCCGACCTTCAGATCGGCGCGACGATCCTGCTGCTGATGACGATCGGAGACGTCGCCGGACTGGTCCGCGGGCGTCCCGCCGAGGGCCTGACGCGCTACTTCCAGGCTATGCCTGGCGAAGTTCCCCGCCGGCACGCTTCCGGCGGAGTGGCTGAGCGCCGCGGCTCCCGCCGCCGGCTGAGGCGATCCCTCCCGTCGCTACAGTCGCCCTGCGGAGGAGAATGCGCGCGGAGCTCTGCAGCTCTCCCCGCCCGAGCCATGCACACCCTCGATCCGCAGTCGCTCGCCAAACACGTCGATCGCCTCTACCGCGCGGCCTGGGCGCTGTGCGGGTCGCGCGAGGATGCCGAGGACCTGGTGCAGGAGACCTTCGCGAAGGTCCTCTCCCGCCCGCGGACGCTGCGGGGCGACGACGACCTCTACTACCTGATGCGCGTCCTGCGCAACACGTTCCTGACGAATATCCGGACGGCTTCCCGGCGGCCCGTGACGGTCGCCACGCTCGAGGACGTCACGGCTGCCGACCCCCGTCCGACCACCCGTCCCGATCGCGCACTGGAGGTCCAGGAGCTCTACTCGACGATCGCCGAGCTGCCCGAGGACTTCCGTCTGGCCCTGGTCGCCGTCGACGTCCTCGGGCTGTCCTACCGCGAAGCCGGCAGGGCTCTGAAAGTGCGCGAGGCGACGCTCACGACGCGGCTCTTCCGCGCCCGCAGGCAGGTCGCCGGGAAACTCGGGGACGCGGAGGGTCCGGGGACCGCCGGCGCCGGCGGAGCCTCCCCTTCCCGGTCGGCCTCCGATAAGCCCGGCTCAGCTTCGGTTCGCGGGGAAGGGTCCGGCCCCGGCGGAGTCCTCTCTGGTGGTGAGATTTGATGAATGAGCCCCGTCCCCGCGACGAGACCGAGCTGAGTGAGCTGATCTCCTCGATCGACGTCCCCGCGCCGGCGGGGCTTCACGAGCGCGTGGAGGCATTGATCGACGAGGCTCATGCCGGGCGCTCGCCCGTGGCGCGGCACCCCCTGGCGTTCCGGCTGGGCGGGGGGACCCTCGCGGTGGCCGTCGTTGTGGTGGCCATCCTCGTCGCGCTGGGAGGATCCAGCCCGGAAGGCCTCGGCGTCCAGCAGACGGCCGCCCTGGCCCTGTCGGGCGCGACGATGCCTGCTCCCGCCGAGAATCCCAGTGCCCGGCAGCAGCTTTCCGCGGCCGTCGAAGGGATCCCCTTCCCCTACTGGCGCGAGAAGTTCGGCTGGCGCTCCACCGGCAGCCGCCTCGACCACCGCGACGGCCGGGCGATCCAGACCGTCTTCTACAGCGACGCCTCCGGGAAGCGCGTCGGCTACGCGATCGTCGGCGGCAGCCCGGCACCGAGCGCCGGGGCGGGCGAGGTCCGCTGGCTCGGAGGCACCCCTTACCACCTGACGAGACTCGGCGGAGCGGGCGTCGTCAGCTGGATCCGTGACGGGCATCTCTGCGTCGTTTCGGGCCGGGGCGTCTCACCCGAGCGCCTGCTGGCGCTGGCCAGCTGGCAGGAGCGGGCGAACACCACCTGAACGGGGCGGGAAGGTTCAGCCGCCACGGGCGTCCTCCTTCACAGGGCGCAGCGAAACGGCCCGCGAACCCAGATCGAAGGAGCCCCCATGCGCAACAGCCGAGTAGCTCTTCTGGCCGGTCTTGCCGTCGCCGCCGCGGCGCTCGCGCCGGCCGTGGCACTGGGCGGCGCGAGCAGCGCCGCGAGCCACACCGTCGTCCTCAGGGAAACCCGGTTCCACCCGGGAAGCCTGACGATCAGGCGCGGGGACTCGGTCACCTGGCTGTGGCGGGACGGCGGCACCGAACACAACGTGACCGCCCACGCCTTCCACTCCCACACGATGGGCCACGGCTCCTTCACGGTTCACTTCACCCGCAATGGAACGTTCAGCTACCGCTGCACGATCCACGAAGCGGAAGGGATGCGCGGCCGGATCGTCGTGCACTGAGCTCCCGCAAGGGTCAGGCGCCGGGCAGGCTCAGGGGTGGGCCTGCCCAGCGTACGCCCTCCTCGAGGCCCAGGCCGACGAGGGCGTCGGCCAGCCGACTGCCGTCGGGGGAGCGCATCTCGATGTCCAGCTCGAGGGCCGGGATCAGGACGAAGCGCCGGTTCAGCAGCTGCTCGTGAGGCAGCGTCATGCGCTCATTGCTCAGCTCGTGGGAGCCCAGCAGGAGGATGTCTATGTCGATCGCCCGCGGGCCGTGGCGGACCTCGGACGCATCTCTGCCCAAGCCTGCCTCGAGTGCCTTTACGGCGTCGAGCAGGTCCAGAGGCTCGAGCTCGGTGCGGATCGCGACACAGCAGTTGAGGAACGAGGGCTGGTCCAGCACCTCGCCGACCGGGTCGGTGTCATAGACGCTCGAGCAGGACGTCGCCTCGACGCCGATCGACGGGAGCCCGTCGAGGGCGCCCTGCAGGTGGGCCCGGCGATCACCGACGTTGGAGCCGAGGCCCAGGAGGCCCGCCTCGCTCACGCCCGGGTCGTCGCGATGCCGGCCTTCGCGACCTTCTCGCCCATCGCCTGCGCGAACGGGAGCAGGCCGGAGATCGGCCGCAGCATGACGGTGAAGTCCTCGATCATGCCGTCCGCGTCGAGGCGGAGCAGGTCGATCCCCTCGAGCTCTCTGCCGTCGATCGAGGCCCGGAAGATCAACGCGTGGACACCATCGCTCGCCTCGAGCTGGTCGGTGTAGCGGAAGTCTTCGAAGGTGTCCTCGACGATCGTCAGGAGAGCCGTCACCGTCTCCCGGCCGACGAAGGGATGGAACGTCGCCGGGCTGTGGAAGACGATCCCGGGGGCGAACAGGGCGGTGCCCGCAGCGATGTCCTTCTGTTCGACGGCCTCGCGAAAGCGGGTTGCAGCGTTCATGACGCGGTACGCCTCCTGTCTCGGTTACCCGAGGCAGACTACCCGTCGGCTTCGCGCCAGACCTCGACCGAGACCTCCTCGACCGGCAGGGCGATCGGCGGCTCCGGCTTGGAGGCCTTCACCCAGACACCCTCGAGCTCGTAGTCCCCCAGCAGCCGGTCGGCGATCGTGCTGCAGAGGCGCTCGAGCGTCCGGTGGGATCGCTGCTGGGCGATCAGGGCGACCAGCTGGCAGACCTCGGCGTAGTCGACCGTGTCTTCGATCGAGTCGGTCACGGTCGCGTCGGTCTGCCCGATGTCCAGGCGCAGGTCGATGACCAGGCGCTGACCGACCTCGCGCTCCGCCTCGCTGACACCGTGGTGCGTGTAGAGGGACAGTCCCGCGATCTCGATCGTCACGGACTCGGCGGCCTCTTCGCGCTCCTCATCGGGGTCGAGGCCGTCGTCGTCAGGCTCGTCGCCCTCGTCGGGGCCCGGGTCGCTCATCGCGGGCCCAACGTAGCAGCAGCGGCAGCGAGGGCATCGCCGACGGGGCCGACGTCATGGACGCGAAAGACGCTGGCTCCGCGCTCGTAGGCGAGGACGTTGGTCGCGATCGTTCCCGGCAGGCGCTCCTGCGCTGCCGGCTCCCCCGGCGTGATCGCCGAGAGGAAGCGCTTGCGCGACGTCCCGATCACGATCGGACGCCCCAGATCCACCAGCTCCGGCAGCCGGCGCAGAAGTTCGAGGTTGTGCTCCACGGTCTTGCCGAAGCCGATCCCCGGGTCGAGCATGATCAGCTGCTCATCGATGCCTTGCGCGACTGCGAACGAGAGGCGCTCGGCCAGGAAGGCCTTGACGTCGTCGACGACGTCCCTATATCGAGGCCCACCCTCACGCTGCATCGTCCGGGGCTCGCCGAGCATGTGCATCAGGCAGCACTCGGAGCCGCAATCGGCGATCAGGCGCGCCATCGCCGGGTCGCCCCGCAGAGCCGTCACGTCGTTGACCAGGCTCGCCCCGGCTGTGAGCGCCAGCTTCGCGACCGTCGCCTTGGAGGTGTCGATCGAGATCTGCGCCCCGGCGCCCGCGAGGCCCTCGATCACCGGCCCGACACGGGCCATCTCCTCCTCGCTGCCAACCGGCTCGGCCCCGGGCCGCGTCGACTCGCCGCCGATGTCCAGGATGTCCGCCCCCTGGGAGATCAGCTCGTGACCGTGGGCGATCGCGGCGGCGCCGTCAAGGAACCGGCCCCCGTCGGAGAAGGAGTCCGGGGTCACGTTTATGACCCCCATCAGGCGGTAGGCCCGGCTCACGGGTTGAGCGTAGGGACTCGACCGCCCGGGCGCTCGGAGGGGCGTCTCAGGCGGGCTCTGGGCGCTCTTGGTCGGTGGCCCGCAGCTCCGCGGTGCCGCCTGCCAGGCCGGGCCTGGGAATCGTGCGGGGAACTTCGCGCTCGGGACGGTCCAGGGGAGCGGGTGCGGCGGGCAGCTCGGGGGGAGTGGCCGTCTCGTCGGGGCCGAAGACCTCTTCCTCGTTCTTGCCGTCGAGGAGTGCGTTGAACTCCTCCTTCTCGATCGTCTCGCGTTTGACGAGGATCTTGGAGATCTTGTCCAGGTCGGACTGGTGTTCGGTGAGGATCGAGCGGGCCCGCTGGTGGGCCGATTCGATGATCCGCCGGACCTCGTCGTCGATCTCGCGTGCGATCTCGTCGGAGTAGTCGGGCTCGGTCGAGAACTCGCGGCCCAGGAACGGCTGGCCGTGGTCGTGGCCGTAGACGCGGGGGCCGAGCTTCTCGCTCATGCCGAAGCGCATGACCATCTGCTTTGCCGTCGCCGTCACCTTCTCGATGTCGTTCGAGGCGCCCGTCGTGATCTCGCCGAAGACGATCTCCTCGGCCGCGCGGCCACCAAGCGTCATCGCCATCGTGTCCTCGAGCTCTGCCCGCGTGGTCAGAAAGCGGTCCTCCTGGGGCATCGAGATCGTGTAGCCCAGGGCCTGGCCGCGGGAGATGACGGAGATCTTGTGAACGGGGTCGGAGTGCTCGAGGAAGTGCCCCACGATCGCGTGGCCCATCTCGTGGTAGGCGGTCACGAGGCGCTCTTTCTCGCTCATGACGCGGGTCTTCTTCTCGGGACCGGCGATCACTCGCATGATCCCCTCCTCGAGCTCTTCCTGGCCGATCTCCCGCTTGCCCGTCCTGGCCGAGAGCAGCGCTGCCTCGTTGATCAGGTTGGAGAGGTCGGCACCCGTGAAGCCCGGGGTCTGTCCCGCGAGGGCGTCGATGTCGATCACTTTGGCCAGCGGCTTGCCGCGCGTGTGCACCTCGAGGATCTTGGCCCGGCCCTTGCGGTCGGGGCGATCGACGGCGATCTGGCGGTCGAAGCGCCCGGGACGCAGCAGCGCCGGGTCGAGGATGTCGGGGCGGTTGGTGGCCGCGATCATGATGATGTTGTCCTTCGCCTCGAAGCCGTCCATCTCGACGAGCAGCTGGTTCAGCGTCTGCTCGCGCTCGTCGTGACCGCCGCCCAGGCCGGCGCCACGGTGACGTCCGACGGCGTCGATCTCGTCCATGAAGATGATGCAGGGGCTGTTCTGCTTGGCCTGCTCGAACAGGTCACGCACGCGCGAGGCGCCGACGCCGACGAACATCTCGACGAAGTCCGAGCCCGAGATCGAGAAGAACGGCACGCCCGCCTCGCCGGCGACAGCCCGGGCGAGCAGCGTCTTGCCGGTGCCCGGAGGGCCGTAGAGCAGGACGCCCGTCGGGATCCTGGCTCCCAGCGCCTGGAACTTCTTCGGGTTCTCGAGGAATTCCTTGATCTCGTGGAGCTCCTCGACGGCCTCATCCACGCCCGCCACGTCACGGAAGGTGATCTTCGGCGAGTCGGCCGACATGCGCTTGGCGCGGGACTTGCCGAAGGACATCACTTTCGAGCCGCCGCCCTGGACCTGGTTCATCAGGAACATCCAGAAGCCCAGGAACAACAGGAAGGGAAGGATGTAGACGAGCAGGCTGAGAAGCGCGTTGCTCTTTTCCGATTCGACGTTGTAGCTGACGCCGGCCGTTTTCAGTTCCTTGAGCAGTTCGGGCGCCGCGTTGTCGATGTAGCCGACTTCGTAGCTTTCGTTGCCGCCCTTGGAGTTGAGCTTGACTTCGAGGACTTTGCCCTTGTTTTTCAGCTCGACCGATTTGACTTCGCCTTTCGGAAGCTCGGAGGCGACGAGGGTCTGGTAGCTGTGCTTGCGGTGGTTCGTCGTACCCGGGTTGACGAGTTTGACCGCGAGGAACGCCAACACCACGACGATGAGGATCGGGAATGCGGCGCTCTTGAAGAAACGGCTCATGACAGGGGTCTGGCGCCCTCTGAAGTCCTGGCCACCAGGCACCTAGCGTACCATGGGAAACCCGCCATTCCGGCGATTGGCGGACCAAGCTCAGACTGCGGCAGAGCGCTTTCTCGTCAGGTCTCCAGAACGGCCACGAAGGGGAGATTCCGGTGGCGCTCGGCGTAGTCCAGGCCGTAGCCCACGACGAACCGGTCGGGGATCTCAAAACCGACGTAGCGGGTCGGCAGGTCCACCTTGCGGCGCTCGGGCTTCGTCAGCAGCGCGCAGACCTCGAGCGTACGCGGATTGCGCGACCCCAGGTTGCGAAGCAGGTACTGCAGGGTCAGACCCGAGTCGACGATGTCCTCGACGATCAGCACGTCGCGTCCTTCGATCGACGCGTCGAGGTCCTTGAGGATCCGCACCACGCCGGAGGAGTCCGTCGCAGACCCGTAGGAGGCGACGGCCATGAAGTCGACCTCGACGGGGATCTCGATGTAGCGCATCAGGTCGCTCAGAAAGAAGACGGCGCCCTTCAGGACGCCCACGAGGAGCAGGGAGCGCCCCGCATAGTCGCGGGTGATCTCGGCTCCCAGCTCGGCCACGCGCCGCTGCAGCTCGTCGGCCGTCACGAGCACCTCTCCGGGACCCGGCTCGGTTGACAGGCGGGCAGGTGTGGCCACGGAGGGGAGTCTAGTCCTCGTCCGGCGTCAGCTTCCCGGCCCGCGGGGGCAGGCGGACCATCCGCAGCTCCCCGTCCTCGATCACGGCGCCCGCCTGTCCGCCGACGTGGAGCTCTGCCCGCCCCCCGCGGCGACCCAGCGCCAGCAGCTCCTCGACGCGGCCGCCGGCCTGGGGCACGTAGCCGCCGACAGCCTGCTCCGCGAGCCGGATGACGATGAGCCTGGCGAGCGCGTCGGGCATCTCGCGCAGCCTCGCCAGCGGCGACGCTGGAGCGGCCGTCCAGCTCCCGGCTGACGAGCTCCTCCAGCAGCTCGGTCTCCTCCCTCAGCAGCATCGCCGTGCGCAGCACGTTGGCCTGCGCCGCCGGATGGACGCGGCGCAGCGCCTCGAGCAGACCATGGCGGACGCGGGTGCGCGCGAAGCGCTCGTCGGTGTTGCTCTCATCGTCGGAGAAGTCCAGCGCCCTCTCCTGGCAGTAGGCCGTCGTCTGCTCGCGTGTCACGCCCAGCAGCGGGCGGATGAGCCGTCCTTCGGCGGGCGCCATCCCCAGCAGGGCGCGGCGGCCCGGCGATGCGGCCAGCCGGTAGAGGATCGTCTCCACCTGATCGGAGGCGGTGTGCCCCGCCGCGATCAGGGCGTCATGCCGCCGCGCCAGGCTGTGAGCCTCGCCGTAGCGGACCTCCCTGGCCCAGGCCTGCAGGTTGCCTCCCCCCTCCTCCCCCGGCGCGGGCTCATCCGGCTCGCCGCTCCTGCGAGCGGCCTCGATCAGCGTGAGCTCGACTCCCAGCCCCTCGCAGAGGCTCCGGCAGCGCCCGGCATCGGCCGCGGCGGCGGCGCGCAACCCGTAGTTGACGTGGAGGGCCATCACCGCCGCAGGCCCGAGCAGCCCGACGGCCACGTCCAGCAGGCAGGTCGAGTCGCGCCCGCCGGAGATCATCGCGACGAGAGGCCTGTCGCGAGCGAACAGGCCGCTGCGCCGAACGGCGTCGCGGACCTCCTCGGAGGCCCGGCCCTCAGCTCCCGCGGGCGGAGACAACGAACAGCTCCGTCGTGTCCGAGAAGCCCTTCAGGCGCACCTCGCCGATGCGGTCGAACTGCAACCCGTCGACGCCGTCGGCGATCTCGACGACCGGCCTGGTCACCAGGACCTCGCCGCCGCCGGCGCGCGCGACGACCCGCGCCGCCTGATTGACCTCGCGGCCGAAGTAGTCGCCGTCGCGGTAGAGCGCCTCGCCGTAGTGGATGCCGATCCTCGGCGGCGGCTCGCCCGGCGCGATCCCCCGCTGCAGGCCCACCGCCCACGCGGTCAGCGCCGCCGGATCGGGCCCGACCACCATGACCTCGTCGCCCAGCGTCTTGATCACCCGAGCGTCGGCCGGCAATGTGATCCCGACAGCCTCGACGAAGCGCTCGACGGTGCTGACGGCCGCCTCGTCCCCCCGCTCGACCGTCAGGCGGGCATAGCCCGCGAGGTCGGCGAAGGCGATCGCCACGCGCAGCCGCCCCTCCTCGAGGCCGTCATCGCCGAGGTCGGCCTCCATGTGGCCGATCATGTCCTGTTCGACGAAGTGCGACAGCAGGCGGGAGTGCAGGTAGGCGATGAAGGGAGTCGCCAGCGGCAGCACTTCGCGCGCCATCTCCTCCATCTCCTCGGCGATCTCGACGTTGGGCACGCCGGCCCGCATCAGGGGCTTGTGGACGTAGAGGTGCATCAGGCGCACCTCTGCATCGGCGATCTGGGCCATCACCTGCCCGTACACCCGCAGCAGCTGCAGATAGGCAGGCAGCGGGAACCCGGCCGCAAGCACCGCGGCGGCGTAGCGCATCATCTCGACGTCCTCCTCGGAGAGCCCCTCCGGAGGCACGGGGCCCAGCCCCATCGCCGAGAAGACCTGGCGGATCAGCTCCGCCGGCAGCCCCGTCGCGCGGGAGGCCTGGCGGAGCGTCTGGTAGGTGCCGGAGGAGCTGAGCAGGTTCTCGATCGGGCCGATCGCCAGCTGGCCGTCGTCGCTGGCCTGCTTGATCCGCTCCAGCGAGTGGCCCCGGTCGCGCAGCCGCGCCACCACCCGCACGTAGGCGACGGCGGACGGTGTCCAGCGCCCGTCGAAGCCCGGCACCAGGTCTTTCGCCAACCCAGCGCTTGACCGTCCCCGCCGAGACGCCGACCTTCGCGGCGACCTGGGCGAGCGTCGGCTCAGCCGTTGCAGCGTCCTCACCGCGGCGATCGTCTCCGGGCTCGGGCACTCAGGCGGGGGGCGCGGGGGGCATTCCCATGCCCTCAGTCTAAGGACGAGCGGCGAAGCCGCGAGCCGAGGATGCGGCGAACTACGGTCGGATACCTCGACGGAGCACCCGATGGCAGCAGTGAGGCTCCGCCAACGGAGCCCCCGAACACGTCAGGACGTCGATGGCACCCGGCTCATCGCAGTTCCCCTTCTTCCGGTCTCCGGCGGATTCCGCGCGCGCCGGGCGACACCGTCGACGCTGGACCCTCGCGGCCCTGGCGCTGCTCGCCGTAGGGGCCGCCTCGTCCGTCCTCGCTGCGCGCATGGTGGCGAGGACCGACCAGAAGCAGGCCCGTTCGGAGTTCATCGCCTCCGCAAACGCGAGCGCGGCCGCGATCGCGACGGTACTCCAGCACGAGGAGGATCTCGTCATCAGCGCCCGTGCCTACATCAACGGCGACGCCGAAGGGTCGAACGAAACCCAGCGGGGCTTCCTCGAATGGACGAGGTCCGTCGAAGCGCTCACCCGATTCCCGGAGATCACAGGCGGCGGCGAGGTCCAGTTCGTGCCACGGGCAGGGCTCGCGGCGTTCATCGCCCGACAGGAAGCCGAACCGGCCCTGGGCGCGACCGCCGGCGGGAAGTTCACCGTGATCCCCGCCGGGCGGCGGCCCTTCTACTGCCTGGTGGCGCTCTCCTTCGCCCGCCAGGTCGAACCGGCGACAGCGTCGCCGGCCGGGCTCGACTACTGCACCGTCCCGAATCTACGCGGAGTCATGCTGCAGGCACGCGACACGGCGCTCAATGCCTACTTCCCGGTCCTCTCGGGCAAGACGACCGTGCTGGCCATCTACACCCCCCTCTATCGCGGCATCGGCGTCCCGTCGACGCTCGCCGGGCGCAGGAGCCGGTTCAGGGGCGCCTTCGGGACCACCATCCTGCCCCAGGTGATCCTCGCCGCGGCGCGCCGAGGACAGTCCACGGCGATCGTGCTGCGACGCCCTGCCTCGCAGGTCCACTTCGGGGCGGGCACCGCACCGGCTCACGCACAGAGGACGACCAGGACCCTGCAGAACGGCTGGCTCATGGAAGCCTCGGGCCCGCCGGTCGTCTCGAGTGTCCTCGCCGACTCCAAGGCACTGGTCCTGATGCTCGGCGGGATCGTCCTCACCGTCCTCCTCAGCCTGCTGGTCTACGTACTGGGCACGGGCCGCGAGCGGGCACGCTCGATGGTCCACGAGCAGACCCTCGAGATCACCCACCAGGCTCTCCACGACGCGCTGACGGGGCTCCCCAACCGCGTGCTCGTCCTCGACCGGGCCGAGCAGATGCTCGCAAGATCCAGACGTGAGCCGAGCATCGTCACCGCCGCGCTCTACGTGGACATCGACCGCTTCAAGTACGTCAACGACAGCTTCGGCCACGCGGCGGGAGACACCCTCCTGACGGTCGTCGGCGAACGGCTGCAGAGCGTCATGCGCGACCAGGACACGGTCGGGCGAATGGGAGGGGACGAGTTCGTCGTGCTGCTCGAGTCGAGCGCTCACGAGGCACCACCCGAGACAATCGCCCAGCGCGTCATCGAGGTCCTCCGCGAGCCGGTGGCGCTCGAGGAAGGCCGGACCATCTCGATGAGCGTCAGCATCGGCATCGCGATCGGTTCTCGCCCCACGGCCGAGCAGCTGCTGCAGGACGCCGACCTGGCCCTCTACACGGCCAAGGCCGCCGGGAAGGACCGTGCGATCCTCTTCGAGGCCAGCATGCAGAACGTCGCCGCGGCCCGGCTGGACCTCGAGCTCGACCTCAGCAGGGCGCTCGAGGAACGACAGTTCTTCATGCTCTACCAGCCGATCGTCGAGCTGGACAGCGGCCGGGTCACCGCCGTGGAGGCGCTGATCCGCTGGCGCCATCCCACGCGTGGAGTCGTGGCGCCGGAGGACTTCGTCCCGCTCGCCGAGGAGACGGGGCGAATCGTCCCGATCGGGCGCTGGGCGCTTCGCGAGGCGTGCAGGCAGGCCTCGATCTGGAAGGCGCAGGGCCGTCCGATCGGCCTGTCGGTCAACGTCTCAACCTGGCAGCTCGATCGCGAGGACTTCGCCGGCGACGTCCGGCGGGCGCTCGGCGAGTCGGGAATCGAGCCGTCATCCCTGACGCTCGAGATCACCGAGACGGCGCTGATGCACGACGCCCCCGCGGCCGCCCGGCGGCTCAGGGAGATCAAGACCCTGGGGGTTCGCGTGGCGATCGACGACTTCGGCACCGGCTCGAGCTCGCTCTCCTACCTGCGCCAGTTCGACGTCGACGCGATCAAGATCGACCAGAGCTTCATCGCCGCGATGTCCGCTTCCACCGAATCGGAGGCGATCGTCCACACGTTGATCGAGCTCGGCGGGCTGCTGGGCATCGAGTGCGTCGCCGAGGGCGTCGAGCACCCCGATCAGCTCGCCCGGCTGCGCGTCGAGGGCTGTGACCACGGACAGGGCTTCCTGTTCGCCCACCCGCTCGACCCCCCGGAGCTGGAGAGCTACCTGGGGAACGTGGCTGAGCGGCGCCCCCGTTCCATCGCCTGAGGGGCACCCGCGCGCCGCATCGCCCAGGTCGCGCTTCTCTAGAGTCGTCGCGGTGAACGACGTCCAGGCCCTCCACCTGCGCCCCACGGCCGAGTTGAGCGAGCGCGTCCTTCTGCCCGGCGATCCCGGCCGGGCGCTGCTGCTCGCGCAGATCCTGCTGGAGAGCCCCCTCATGTTCAACCACCATCGCGGGCTCTGGGGTTACACCGGCAAGGCCGGCGACGGCGCGCCTCTGACGATTCAGGCGACCGGGATGGGAGGACCCTCTGCGGCGATCGTGCTTGCCGAGCTGATCGCCCTGGGAGCCCGGCGCGCGATACGCGTCGGCACCTGCGGGGCGATCGCGCCGGGGCTCAGCCTGGGTCAGCTGATCGTCGCCGGCGAGGCGATCTCCGCCGACGGGACCTCACGAGCCCTGGGCGCAGGCGAGCGGGTCGCGGCGGACGGTGCCCTCACGGCCGCGCTCGAGGCGCACGCCCCCGGTGCCCGCACGGGGGCCGTCGTCACGGTCGACCTCTTCTACGAGCGCGGGCCGATCGGCGGCGGGCATGAGGCCCTGGCCGTCGAGATGGAGGCAGCCGCCCTGTTCGCCCTTGGGGCCCTTGAATCGGTCCCCGTCGGCTGTGTCCTGGCTGTCTCGGACACGTTCGACGGGGCCGGCGAGCGCAACAGGATCGAGGACCACGCCCTTCATGAGGCCGTCGAGCGCGCCGCCCGCGCGGCCCTCGCCGCGCTGCCCGCTTGATCAGGCTTTCCCTTTGGCGGCTTTCGCTTTGGCCGCCCGGGGTTTTGCCGCTTTCGCTTTGGCGGCTTTCGCTTTGGCGGCTTTCGGTTTGGCGGCTTTCGGTTTGGCGACGGGAGCCGAGGCGCCCGCGCCGATCGTGCCTTCGAGCTTCTCCGTCATCGTCGTGAGATGCGCTTCGATGGCGATCAGTCGAGCTTCGACGCCGCTCGGCGTCAGAGCCCGGTCGAGCCGGTCGACCCCGTCCTCGATCCCCTCGAGGCGATGTGAGACGGCTCGCAGGCGGCGGGTCAGGCGTTCGATGTCGGCGGCCGAGGGCAGGTTGAGTGCCCCCATCGCGACCTCCTGAGCCTCGGAGACCTTCTCCCTCGCCTCGAAGGCCCGGCCGATCGCTCCCGTCAGGAGCGGGTTTTCCAGCAGTTCTGAGAGGGCCTTCCCGAGGCGCTCCTCCGTCGTCCCCCCGAGTCGCTCGCGCAAGCTCTTTGCGGCATTGGCGGCGTCGGACATCCTCTGCTCCCGGTTCTAGAACGCGGCGGACACTCAGGCCCGCCCTGTGTGAGACGGCCCAGGGCCGTGGCCGAAGGATACGGTGAAGCGATGCCCCGGAGGCTGTTCGTCTTCATGCAGCTGGAGTTCCCCTGGGCCCTGGGCCCGGCGGACGGCCGCTACCTGCTCCGGGACGGCCCCGACGCCGAGCCCGAGCACGTGATCGTGATCGACACCCTCGGGGCGGCCAAGACCGCCGCCGAACTGCGCGAGGCGCGCGGGCCGCTCGGCTACCTGGCGAGGCGGCGCGGCGAAGCGGGACGTCCGGCCAGCCCGGCGCCGGCGCCGGTGCAGACGACGAGGGTGACGGTCATCGATCCCGTCTCGCTGTCGGCGGAGCAGCAGGCCAGAGCCTGGCTGGAGGGGCTGGACCGGGAGTACGAGGTCGCGGCGGCCGTGGCGACGGTCAACCGGGTCCTGCACTACCACCGGATCGCCGCTGCGGACCCCTACATCCACGAGGTGGCGCCGTCGCAGACGCTCGTCATCAGGGCCGGCTGGGGGGAGGGCGAGGAGGTCTCACTGGGCAAGTGGCTGCACGCACGTGAGCTCTCCCTCCACCCCGCCCGGGGGGTCAGGCGCCGGCGCGACCGCTCATGGGCGCTGCGCCCCCAGGAGCGTCTGGCGGCGCTGCTCGGCGGGCGCAGCCGGGTGCTGCTCTGCGAGGAGCTCGCCCTGAGGACCCGCCTGGACGTCGACAATGGACGTCTGGCCCATGCCGCCGTCGGTCTGGATGAGGCTCTGGCGGCGGCGACGACCGAGCTGGCCGCCGAGGGCCGGCAGGACCTGCTGCTGCGGATCGCCGAGCTGGAGCAGCTTCGAGAGGGCGTCGCCGCGCAGGCGAAGGCGGCGCTGGCCGGCGGCGAGACGCCGATCGACGAGGAGATCGTCAGCCACGCACTGGGCCGTCTGGAGGCTGCGCTGCGCGCACGGACGGCGACGGGGTTTAGTCTGAGCTGACATGAGGCCTACCACGAGCGCCATCGGGACCTGGAGCGGCGGGCGCTTCATGCACTTCGGCGAGCCGATCGAGGAGGAGCGGCTCAACCGGATGCTCACCCCGGACGAGGACATCCAGACCGTCATCACGGCCGATGTCTACGGGACGGGCGGCGCCGATCTCACGCTGGGACGAGCGCTGAAGGGCCTTGACCGCGACTCCTACTGCCTGGCGGGAATGATCGGACATGACTTCTACGAGGGCGAGCGCCAGGGAGCGAAAGGCTTTCCCCGCTTCACCGCCCCACAGCTGCGGGGCGAGGACGAATACGCCTCCTACCTTCAGATGGCCACCGAGCGCAGCCTCGAACGCTGCGGGGTGGACCACTTCGACCTGCTGATGCTCCACAACCCGGACAGCATCGGCTACCGCAGCGAGGCCGTCTGGGAGGGCATGGAGGCGCTCCGCCAGGCGGGGCTGACGGAGCTGGTGGGCGTCGCTCCGGGGCCCGCCAACGGCTTCACCCTGGACGTCATCGACTGCCTCGAGCGGTTCGGTGCAACGATCGACTGGGCCATGATCATCCTGGGGCCGCTGGAGCCCTGGCCGGGCGAGTTCATCCTCCCGGCCGCGGAGCGCCAGGGAGTCGAGATCGTCACCCGCGTCGTGGACTACGGCGGGCTCTTCCATGACGACGTGCTCGACGGCCACGAGTTCCCCGAGTACGACCACCGGCGCTTCCGGCCGGACGGGTGGGTCGAGGCGGGTCGCTCCAAGCTCGAGCAGATGCGTCCTGTGGCCGAGCGCCACGGTCTAACGATGCTGCAGCTGGCCTGCCTCTGGTGCCTTGCCCAGCCGGCGGTCGGCTGCGTGGTGCCGACGCTGATCCAGGAGGGTGGCGAGGGGGCCAAGCCGGTCGAGGACAAGCGTGCAGAGCTGGCGGCTCTGGCGGGGATCGAGGCCCGCCTTTCCACAGCGGAGCTGGCCGAGATTCGTGCAATCGGCGACAACGCCGGATCGATGGCCCTGAAGGGGGCGAGTATCGAACATGACGGCTCCCCGCTGCCGGACCGCTGGCAGATCGACCGTGAGCTGTCCGAGCTGGCCGAGCGCTGGAGCATCGACCCCGAGCGGGACCTCGCAAGGGGCGGCTCGGTCCCAGCAACCTGAAAATTCAACCGACGGGGGAGCCGATGAGCATCGATGTGAGCGGAATCAAGCGCGGCCAGCGGATGATGTGGGCCTCCGGCGACTATCCGGAGGTCTCGAGGATGATCGCCGGAGTCGGCGAGCTGCTGGTCGAGCGCGTCGGCGCGGGGCCGGGCCTCGAGCTGCTCGACGTGGCGACGGGATGCGGCAACGTCGCGCTCCCCGCGGCGCGGTCCGGTGCCGCTGTCACGGGCCTCGATCTGACCCCGGAGCTGCTCGAGGTCGCTCGCGACCGGGCCGAGGCGGACGGCCTGGAGATCGTCTTCATCGAGGGCGACGCCGAGGAGCTGCCATTCGCCGACGGATCTTTCGACCGGGTCACCTCATGCTTCGGCGTGATGTTCGCGCCGATGCAGCAGCGCGCCGCCGGCGAGCTCCTCCGCGTGGCCCGTCCCGGGGCGAGCATCGCCGTCGCCGCATGGACCCCCGAGGGGCTCAACGGACAGCTGTTCAAGACGGTCGGCTCCTACATGCCCACGCCCGCGCCCGAGCTGAAGCCACCGGTCATGTGGGGCGTCGAGGGACACGTTCGCGAGCTGTTCGCCGCCAGCGGCGCGGAGCTCTCGTTCGAGCGCCGGACCGTCACGATCCTCCACGACTCCCCCGAGAGCTTCGTCGAGTACAACGAGCGCAACCTCGGTCCCTCGATCATGGCCAAGGCGGCACTCGAGCCGCAGGGCCGCTATGAGCAGCTGCGGGCCGAGCTGATCGGCATGTACAGCGAAGCCAACGAGGCGGAGGACGGGACCTTCAGAGCACAGGCCGAGTATCTCCTGACGCTCGCCACGGTGCCCTCCCGGGCGGCCTAGCAGCTCGTCAGGCCCGCGGCGCGTAGCGACTGTGCAGCATGCAGTCGTTGCCGTCGGGATCGCAGAAGAACGCCATCCGGCAGACGCCGGTGTCGAAGGTCTCGCCCGAGAACTCGACGCCCTTGGCCTCCAGCGATGCCCGCTCCGCCTCGATGTCCTCGACGTGGAACGCGATGTGGCCGTTCTTCTGCGGCGCCCAGGCCCAGCCGATCCGCTCGGGCTGCCAGATGGCAAAGCAGGTCGCTCCACACCAGAACTCGTATCGGGCGTGCTCGTCCGGGCGCAGTCCCAGCGTGTCGAGGTAGAACGCTCGCGCGCGGTCGGGGTCCCGCGAGGGGATCGCCACAAAGTCGACGGAGCCCGGCATCGCAAGAGCGTAGCCAAGCGGCGTCCTCGCGCGTGCGCCGCCCCGATCCAGCGCTCAGAGAGCGCGCAGCAGTCCCTCCAGCTCGCTCACGACATCGCCCCGCATGCGGACCGTGGCGAGCTCGTCAAGCGGCGTCGGCCCCTGCGTCAGGATCGCCAGGGCGCCCCCGTGCTCCAGCGTCGCCAGCGGCAGTCCCGCGACCGGGTGGACCTCCAGTGAGGTACCGATGCAGAGCAGCACGTCCGCCCCGTCGCAGAGCGCCTTCGCGCGGCTGAGCGCAAGCGGGTCGAGGAACTCACCGAACAGCACGACGTCCGGCTTCAGCGGCGAGCCGCACTCCAGGCAACGCGGGACGCCGTCCTGCGCCGCCGCCTGGCGCGCACGGACGGTGGCGAGCTCGACATGCCCCGGGCATGCCAGGCATGAGCAGGTGGCGATCGTGCCGTGGACCTCGATCAGCTCACGAGTGCCGGCCCGGCGGTGGAGCATGTCGATGTTCTGCGTGATGACCCCGTCCAGGATGCCCATCTCCTCCATCCGGGCAAGGGCAAGGTGGGCGCCGTTCGGGAGCTTCCCCTCGAGCGAGGCGAAGCGCTCGCCGTAGAAGCTCCAGAAGCGCACGGGGTTCTCATGGAAGGCATCGATGTGAGCGACCTCCATCGGGTCCACGTTCTCCCACAGCCCCGTTCGGGGCGTGCGGAAATCGGGGATCCCCGACGGCACCGAGATGCCGGCGCCCGTCAGCGCGACGACCGAGCCGGCCCCGCGGATCAGCTCCGCAAGACGGGCCGGCTCCGCCTTCGATGACGACGCGCTCCGGGGCGCTGCCTCGGGCAGTGCCATCGCCGATCAGCTGCCGGTGAACCGGGGGGCCCGTTTGCCGAGGAAGGCCGAGATGCCCTCCTTCGCGTCCGCGCTGGCGAAGGCCGCGGCGAAGCCCCGCTTCTCCGCCTCGATGCCCTCGTCCAGGTCACCGGCGCCTGAGACCTGCTTGATCTGGGCGAGCGCCAACGGAGCCTGGGCGGCGAGCTTGCGGGCCCACATCAGAGCCGTGTCGAGCAGTTCGTGATCCTCGACCAGCCGGTTGACCAATCCCAGCTCGAATGCTTCTTCGGCCATGACCGGGTCCCCCACGAGGTTCATCTCGAGCGCCTTGTTCGTTCCCACCAGCCGTGGCAGGCGCTGTGTCCCGCCGAAGCCGGGAATGATCCCCAGCTTGATCTCGGGCTGCCCGAAGAGGGCCGCCCGGGCTGCGATCCGCACGTCACAGGCCATCGCGAGCTCGCAGCCCCCGCCGTAGGCCAGGCCGTTGACCGCGGCGATCGTGGCGATCCCCTCGGAGCCCAGTTCGCGGAACAGCGAGTGGGCCTCGTCGATCAGCTTGCGCCCGCCCGCCTCGTCCATCGTCGTGAAGGCCTTGATGTCGGCTCCCGCGCTGAAGAGCATCGGGTTGGACGAGGCGATCACCAGCGCCCGGACTGGTGGGCGGGTTTCGTTCTTGAGGTGCGACCAGACCTTCGCGAGGTCTTCGACGACCTGCGGCGAGATCGAGTTCATCTGCCCGTTGGCCAGCCAGGCGATCGCGACGCCGTCGGCACGGGTCTCGAGCTTGATCACCTCCGCCGGCTGCTCGGCGTCGGGCTGCGGGTATGCGTAGAAGCCCTGGCCGGACTTCTGCCCGAGGCGGCCCTGAGCGACGAGCCGGCGCAGGATCGTCGGCGGGGTGAAGCGCTCACCGAAGCGCTCCTGGGCGCTCTCCATCCGCTCGAGGACCACGTCGAGGCCGTCCACGTCGGCCTTCATGAACGGGGGCAGCAGACCCCGGCGGGGGTCCAGTCCCGCGCCGGCCATCATTCCGAAGTCGATGTCCCGGTGGGTGGCGACGCCCTCCTCGAGCACCAGACAGGCCTCCAGGAAGGTCTTCAGCGAGAGCATCTCGACGAGCGCCTCGACATCGGGCTCGGCGTCTCCCGGCACGTTGGCCTCGCCCTCGGGGGTGTAGAAGCCGTTGCCGCCCGTCTTCGCGCCGAGCTTCCCGTCGGCGACGAGCTTCTGCATCGACTTGGGCGCGTAGAAGCGTTCCTCGCCGTATGAGGCGACGAGGTGCTCGGCGACGTGCAGGACGGTGTCGAGACCCAGCAGGTTGACGAGGTAGTAGGGACCGACCGGGGTCACCCCGGCGGCGCCGACGCCCTCGTCGATCGCCTTGATCGACAGGCCCTTCTCCTCCTGCTCGCGCCAGATCTCGGAGATCCCCGAGTTCAGGATCCGGTTGACGACGAAGCCGGGGACCTCGACGCAGGTGATCGGCTGCTTGCGGATCGCCTGGGCGAAGGTGACCGTCGCGGCGACCGTCTCGGAGGAGGTTTCTTCCCCCTCGACGATCTCGATCAGGGGCATCACGGAGGCCGGGTAGAAGTAGTGGAACCCGATCACCTTGTCGGGGCGCAGGGTCGCTTCGCCGATCTCGGTGATGGACAGCGAGGAGGTGTTGGAGGCGAGGATCGCGTGGCCGGGTGTCGCGGCGTCGAGCTCGGCGAAGACGCTCTGCTTGATCTCCATCCGCTCGGGGACCGCCTCGACGACGAAGTCGACGTCGCCGAAGGCCGCATAGGAGGTCGTCCCCTCGATCCGCCCGAGGATCTCTGCGATCTGCGCCTCGGCCTGCTCGGCGGTGATCCTGCCCTTCTCCACAAGTTTGCCGACCTGCCCCCGCGTCACGTTCTCAGCCTCGTCCAGTCCCGCCTGCACGAGTGCCTCCTCGATGTCCTTGAGCACCACGGGGATGCCCGCTGCGGCGATGGTCTGGGCGATCTGGCCACCCATGGTCCCGGCGCCGACGACGGCGGCTTTGAACACGAACATGCTTGGTATCTCCTCTGCTGGCTTTGGCTCGGGGAGCCTAGCGGCGCACGGTGCCGAGCGCACCTTCCGGCCCTCCGGCGGTTTGCGGGTACAGACGGGGCATACCCCGACAAACGACGGAGGCACGATATGAAGCATCACTGCACGAAGAGGCGGAACCGCTCGAGGGCGCTCCGGATGGGTGGCGCAGCGGCGATCCTGGCGCTGATCCTGGCCGCACCCGCCGCGGCGGCGTCACGACCGGGGGTCACGACGCGCGGCGCCAAGCTTGTCAGCTACGCATCGGCCGCACTGACCGGAACGGTCAACCCCAATGCCCAGAACACCTCCTACTACTTCCAGTACGGCCCCACCAAAGCCTACGGGGGGCAGTCGGCCATCGCCGATGCCGGGTCGGGCACAAAAGCGGTCTCGGTCAAAGTCGCCATCGGCGGCCTTCAGCCGATCACCGTCTACCACTACCGCCTCGTCGCGGTCAACGCCAGCGGCGCCTCGATCGGCTCCGACCACACCTTCACGACCAGCAAGGTCCCACTCTCGCTGGCGATCCTGGGCTCGCCGAACCCGGTCGTCTTCGGCGGCCCCGTCGTAATCCAGGGGACGCTCTCGGGCACCAACAACGGCGGCCGGCAGGTGGTCCTCCAGGGCAACGCATTCCCGTTCAACGCGGGCTTCCAGAACGTCGGCAACACCGAGCTGACGACCGCCACCGGCGGCTTCAGCTTCAACCTGCTGGGTGCGTCGCTGATCACCCAGTTCCGGGTCGTGACGACGACCAAACCGGCCATCGTCAGCCCCGTGGTGACGGAGAACGTCGCGGTCAGGGTCAAGAGCCACATCGCCAAAACCAGGCGCAGGGGCTACGCCCGAATCTATGGAACCGTCACCCCGGCCGAGAACGGCGCCCAGGTGGGCATGCTCCGCATCGTCCACGGCCGCGGCGTCCTGGCGGGCGGCACGGTCCTGAGATCGAACGGCACCACGACCAGTTCCCGCTTCAGCCGCGTCGTGCACATCCACAAAGGCGTCTACCGCGTCCTGATCCGCGTACTCAACGCCGGCCAGGTCTCCAACTACGGGACGCCCCTGGTGATCCGCTAACGACGGGAAAACGCCCCGGCCGAACGACTCGGCCGGGGCGATCCAAGACCCGTTTCAGCGGGAGGCGGCCGTTCAGACGGCGACCGCGGCAGGCTCCTCGACGCGGCGCGGCAACAGGGTTTCGCGTGCGATCACGAGTCGCTGGATCTGCGAGGTGCCCTCGTAGAGCTGCATGATCTTGGCATCGCGGAAGAGCTTCTCGACGGGGTACTCCTTGATGAATCCGTAGCCGCCGTAGACCTGGACGGCGTCCGTCGCGATCTTCATCGCCGCGTCGGCGGCGAAGCGCTTGGCGTGTGAGGAGACCAGCGTGTTGCGTTCGCCGTTGTCGAGCATCGAAGCCGACTTCCACGTCAGCAGGCGAGCCGCCTCGATTTCGGTCGCCATGTCGGCGATCATGAACTGGATCGCCTGGTGCATCGCGATCGGCACTCCGAACTGGACGCGTTCACGCGAGTAGTCGACCGCGAACTCGAACGCCGCCCGGGCGATCCCGGTGGCCATCGCGGCGACGCCTGGACGGGTCCGGTCAAGTGTCGCCATGGCGAGCTTGAAGCCCTTGTTTTCCTCACCCAGCAGGTTCTCGGCCGGGACCTCGACTTCGTTGAAGGAGATCGTCGCCGTGTTCGACGCCCGCTGCCCGAGCTTGTCCTCCTTCTTGTCCACGACGACGCCCCAGTCGCGCTCGACCACGAAGGCCGAGATGCCGCGGTGCCCCGCGTCCTTGTCCGTCTTGGCGTAGACCGTGTAGTAGTCGGCGTAGCCACCGTTGGTGATGAAGCACTTGGAGCCGTTGATGACGTACTTGTCACCCTTCTTGACGGCCGTCGTGCGCATACCCGAGACGTCGGAGCCGGCGTCCGGCTCGGTCAGGCAGAACGAGGCCAGCTTGGGGGCTTCGGTCAGCATCCCCAGGTACTTCTTCTTCGTCTCCTCCGAGCCGCCCAGGCCGATCGGGGCGGTGGCCAGGCCGTTGCAGCCCAGCGAGGTCTGGATGCCGGAGCAGCCCCAGGAGAGCTCCTCCTCGATCAGGCAGCCATCGAGGTAGCCGGCGCCGGCTCCGCCGTACTCCTCCTCGATGTGGGAGTTCATCAGTCCGACCTCCCAGGCCTTCTTGATCAGGTCCTCCGGCCATGTGCCGTCCCTGTCGTACTCCCAGGCAACGGGGCGGATCTCCTTGACGGCGAAGTCATGCGCCATCTCGCGCAGGTTCTTCTGCTCGTCGGTGAGCGTGAATTCGACCATTCTCGGTTCTCCTAACGTGAAATTAGATTGACTGGTCAGTCAACTCCGGCAGCCAGGGTAGCGGAGAGCGGGCAGATCGGCAACAATCCGTGGAGTGCACAGCACCTCGGCGATCCTCCTGCCGGGCTTCGCGGGGGGGAACGGGCTGACCTTCGTCGTCTTCGGAACGGTCGCCTTCTCGGTGGTCATGTCCGTCCTGTTCCTCGTGACGCGCGGCAGGACAGCATGTACGACCAGATCGGCTAGGGCGGCATGTCCCGGGAAAGCGACTATTCCGGGGCCGACACGCCCGGCGGCTCCTCGCCCTCGGCCCGCGCCGAGCAGGAGCAGGAAGTCCGCCAGATGCTCAGCGCCCGCAGCGAGCGCCTGGTCCGCGCGGGGAAGCCCGCACTGGACATCGACGCCGAGGTCGCCCGCCTGTTGTCCCCCGCCGAGGGCGAACGCGAGCACGATCCCGCGCTCGTCGACGAGGTCCGCCAGATGGTCATCGCCCGCAACGAGCGCCGCCTGCGCCAGGGCAAGGAGCCGCTGGACGTCGAGGCCGAGGTCGCCCGCACGCTCGAGGAGCTCGCACCGTGAACCAGCCTGGATGGCCCGGTCGGGTATAAACGCGCGATGAACAATGCACGCCGCTTCCAGCTCGACGAGCTGACCCTCCGACCGGGTACCTATTTCAACCCGCAGACCGAGATCATGATCGTCGTCGACGACTCCCCCGAGGTCGACCACGAGCTGTTCGAAGTGGACGATTTCGACGCCTCGGACTGGGTTCAGATCGCCGAGGAGACGCCGCTGGACGAACATAAGCGCGACGGGCTGGTGGAGCGCTTCCAGCTTGCCCATCAGCCGGGCGGCGCGCTCGAGGGGGACGACCTCGGCGACGAGGAGGACGAGGACGAGGACGACGAGCTCGACGGCCGGACGCGGACGAACTCGAAGAAGAATGACGATCGGCGCAACTGGCGCCCCTCGCGAGGTGTTGCTTGTGCGTGACCTCACTCGGCCACGGCCGCCCTGCAAGGGGCTCTGCAGATACGTGCCCGCACCGGCCTAGCATCGACAACGTGCTCGCGAAGCGTCTCGCGGCGCTCTTCCTGGGCCTGCTCGTGCTGAGCGCCTTGAGCGCCATCCCCGCCCAGGCCGGTCGCCCGGACGGGCGCAGACCTCGCCCCGCTGGGCAGCCGATCCGCGCCCGCGCGGCAGCGTCGCACGGCCCGAGCGTCTCCGCTGTCCTCTCGAGGCTGCGTCACAGCGGCGCGATCACCGATGCGGCCTACAAACAGGACTACGCCATCTATGTCGCGGCGAAACGCTCGCTCGGCCGGCTGAGCGGCACCCGCCGGTCGAGCTCGGCGCCGTGCTGGCGAACGTGCAGGCGATCGCCGCCGCCGGGCAGCTGAGCGCCTCGCGCCTGCCGGCGCTGTTCCTGACGCTCGAACGAAACCGGCACTGGTGGACGACCGAACCGCTGCTCTCCAGCGGAGAGCGGGTGAGCTTCCCGCCGAGCAAGCTCGTCTGGGAGTACTACCCCGGCCAGGGCATCGAGATCCAGTGGCTCGCGACCTTCGGCGAGGCCAACGGCTACTACCTCTCCGGCCACGAAAACGCCAACCTGCGCCAGCTGCTCGGCGAAGTCATCCCGCTGGCCTCGAGCCGCGCGGGCGGGATCGCCTGGGAGTACCTGTTCCGCTTCGACGGCGGCGTGCCGCCCTGGACGAGCGGCCTCTCGCAGGGCACCGCCCTGCAGGTGCTCTCGCGCGCCTGGTCGCGCTTCAAGGAACCGGCCTATCTGACCGCCGCCCAGCAGGCGCTGGGCATCTTCGAGCACGCGCCGCCCCAGGGCGTCCGCGTCAGCGACGCAGGCCGGCGCGATCTACGCCGAGTACACCTACGCCCCGAGCGACCGGATCCTCAACGGCTTCATCCAGGCGCGTCGTCGGGCTCTACGACTACACCGCGATCACCAAAGACCCGCTCGGGCTGAAGCTGTTCGAAGCCGGCGACGCCGAGGCGCGCGCCGAGGTGCCGCCTACGACACGGGCGCCTGGTCGCTGTATGACCAGTACGGCGAATCGAACCTCAACTACCACGAACTGCTCACCGAATTCCTGCAGCACCTCTGCGAACGCACCCGCAAGGGCCCGCCGCCGACGCGGCCCCGCCGCCGCGCCCGACCGCCCACCACGCCCGCGCCGGCGCGCCACCGGCGGCCGCGACGACCGGCGGCGCCGGGCGCCGCCGCGCGCCCGCGCGCAGCGCAGGCCGCGCAGGCGCCCCAGATCGCGGGGGATGAGATCTACTGCACGACCGCCCAGCGCTTCACGACCGATCTCAACACGCCGCCGGCCGTCTCCCTGCTGACGCACCCGCTGCGGGGCGGCACGCGCGCCGGCGTGCAGTCTCGCTGTCGAAGATCTCGACCGTCACGCATGACGATCCGCCAGGGGTCGCGCGTCGGTCTGGACGCAACAGCGCCACCGTCGAACGGCGGCAAGCCGCAAGCTGCTGTGGGTCACGCCCGCCGCCGGCGGGACCTTCTCGGTCACGCTCACTGCGACCGACCTCGCCGGCAACTTCTCCACCGCGACCGGCACGATCGTCGTCAGTCACCACTAGCGCCCTGCGCGCCGGACCTAGACTTAGCGCAGGTGAGACGCCGTCGACCGACGATCCGGCGCGGAGGCCGAGCGCGCATGACGCGGCTGACGCACGCCTGGCAGCGCGCTGGAGCCCGAGCAGCGCCTGGCGGCGCTCGCGGCGATCGCCCTGTTCGTGTCGATGTTCCTGCCGTGGTACGGCTGCAGAACGTGGGTCGGCAAGACGCGGCGGATCCACGAGCGGAACCTCGACGCCTTCGAGGTCGTTCTCCTTCGTGGAGGCCGCCATCCTCCTCGTCGCGCGGGGCGTGATCGCGATGCTGTTCGCCCGCGCGGAGGGCCGCGATTCCACCTGCCCGGCGGCGACGGCACGGTCGTGATGATCGCCGGCGGCTGGACGGCGCTTGCTGATCTTCTACCGCCTCTTCGACAAGCCCGGCCTCGGCACACGGCTAACCGGCACCGTGGGCGTCCAGTGGGGCATCTTCCTCGCCCTCGCGGCGCGCCGGCTGCTCGCTCTACGCCGGCTCGGCGGATGCGCGCCGCGGCGCAGCCCCGCGGTACCGCCCCCGCCACCGGCGACGCGCCCGAGCCCGGACGGCGCAGCCGAGCCGGTCAGCGAGCGAGGCGCCCGCGTCCCGCGAGCGGCGCCCGCGAGCGCACCGGCCCGCGCCGGTCCCGGCCGCCGCGATCCCCGCCCCGAGCGCGCCCCCCGGGAGCAGTCCCCTTCGACGCCCGAGGAGCAGCCCACGCCGACGCGTGGCGGCGCCCGCCGGGCGTCCGCGCCGGCCCGCGCGCGGCCCGCCGGCGTCCGCGCTCCCGCCCTCCGCCGGAGGAGCAGCTGTCCCTCGAGGACCCACCGCCGCGGCCCGCACTCGGCGGCGGCCGCCTATCATTGCGCTGACGATGCCCGCCACACCGTCCCCGGCGCCAGCCTCCGTCGCAGATGTCGCCGAGGGCCTGCGCGGCGTCGGCTACCTCCCGGCGAGTCGACCGCGCTCGTCTCCTATCTCGCGACCAAGCTCGGCAAGCCCGTGCTCGTGGAGGGACCGGCGGGCGTCGGCAAGACCGAGCTGGCCAAGGCGCTCGCCGCCTACCTGGGCCGCGAGCTCGTGCGCCTGCAGTGCTACGAGGGGCTCGACGAGGCCAAGGCGCTGTATGAGTGGAACTACCGCAAGCAGCTCCTGCGCATCCAGGCCGAGGCCTCCGGCACCGGCTGGGACGCCGTCCAGGAGGACATCTTCGGCGAGGAGTTCCTGCTCGCCAGGCCGCTGATGACCGCGATCGCCTCCGAGCAGCCGGTCGTGCTGCTGATCGACGAGATCGACAAGACCGACCAGGAGTTCGAGGCGATGCTGCTCGAGGTCCTCTCGGACTTCCAGATCTCGATCCCCGAGCTCGGCCGCGTCGAGTCGCGGACGCACCCGATCGTGCTGCTCACCTCCAACAACTCGCGTGAGCTCACCGAGGCGCTCAAGCGTCGCTGCCTGTACCTGTGGCTCGACTACCCCGCGCTCGAGCACGAGCTCGAGATCGTCCGGCTGCACGCGCCCGAGCTGTCCGAGACCGTCGCGCGCCGGCTGGTCGAGGTGATCGGGATGGTCCGCGAGCTCGACCTCAAGAAGCCGCCCTCGATCGCCGAGTCGATCGACTGGGCGCGGGCGCTGCTGCTGCTGGGCGCTGCAGGACATCGACGCGGACACCTTCATCGAGACGATGTCGGTGATCGTCAAGCACCGGACCGACATGGACGTGGTGGCCGACCGCGTCGGGCTCAAGCTCCGCTCACCCGCCGCATGTCGCCTGAGGACGCCTCCGAGGGGCTTCCCGCCAGGATCCTCGAGCTCGGCGAAGAGCTCCGCCGCGAAGGCGTCGCGGTGGGCACCTCGGAGATGCTCGACGCCTTCGAGGTCCTGCGCGAGATCAGCTGGACCTCACAGGAGGACTTCCGCGAGGCGCTGGCCGCGACGCTCGCCAAGAGCCAGGAGGACCGGCGCGTGTTCGAGCTGGTCTTCGACCGCTTCTTCTTCCGCTCGGTGGAGATCGCGGCGGCGCGCGAGGGGATCCGCGAGGGCGCGCTGGCCGAGCTCGATGAGCTCAGCGAGTCCGAGCTCGACGCGCTGCGAGCCCAGATCGCCGCTGCCCTGCGCGACGGCGACGAGGGCGCCATGCGCGACCTCGCGCGGATGGCCATCGCGGCCTTCGCCCGCCGCCAGGAGGGCTCCGGGGTGATCGGCGTGGACGTCCAGCGGATCAGCCGGGCGCTGGGCCTGCGCGCCGAGCCGCAGCCCGAACTGCCCGTCGAGGATCCCCGCCACGAGGGCCTGCCGCGCGACGCCCTGCGCCGCTTCGAGGCGCTGCTGCGGCGCGAGCTCGAGCGCTCGCAGATCGAGCGCACCGGCAACCTCCCCCCGTCGCGCCCGCTGGGCGAGCTCGACCGGGCGCTGCCCTCGGGCCGGCGGCGGACCTCGCGGCCGTCCACCGGGTCGTCACGCAGCTGCGCCGCCGGCTGGCCACCCAGGGGATGCAGCAGCGCGGTCACCGCCGCCATGCCCATGTCGACGTGCGCCGCACGATGCGCGCCTCGCTGCAGACGGGAGGCGTCCCCGTCGAGCTGAAGTTCCGTCCCCGCCGCCCCAAACGGCCCGAGATCTACGTCCTCTGCGACGTCTCGACCAGCGTCACCTCGGCCTCGGTCTTCTTCCTCTCGGTCCTCCATGCGCTCCACGACACCTTCCGCAAGATGCGCTCCTTCGTCTTCATCGAGCGGATCTCCGAGGTCACGGACATCTTCGAACACGAGCGGAACTTCAAAGTCGTCAGCGAACGGATCTCCACCGACGCGGGCGTCGCCGACATCTCCGGCTACACCGACTACGGCCGGGTCTGGTCGGAGTTCCTCGTCCAGGTCGAGGATGAACTTCATCCCCGGGCGACCGTCATCGTGCTGGGCGACGCCCGCACGAACGGCCGCGACCCCCGCGCCGACATCTTCGCCCAGATCGCCTCCCGGGCGGGGCGCACCTTCTGGCTGAACCCCGAGCCGAAGCTCTACTGGAACTACGGCGACTCGGTGATCGCCGCCTACGAGGAGTTCTGCACCGCCTTCGAGTGCTGGACGACATCCCAGCTCGAGGATTTCGTCCGTGCCCTGACGCGTCCCGTCGTCTCCGCCGGCGGCTGAACGCCCTCCCCGAGGGTCTCTCTCGCCGTGGCCGCTCCGTCGCGCTAGCATCGGCGCGAGCAGACACCAGGGGAGCTGGCAGGAAGGCCGGCTGAGATGACGCCCCGGAGGGGACTCCACCGGCGTCGACCCTTCGAACCTGTGGGGTAATGCCCGCGAAGGGAGCCAATGCCCACCGATCTGGAGCATCCGCCCGCCGTCTCCCCCGGCGAGTTCGGCGAGCGGCCGGCCGTCGTGCTGCAACGCGTCGGGCGGACCTTCGCGGGCCGGCACGGGCCGGTTGACGCGCTGGCCGAGCTCTCACTGACCGTCGGGCAGGGGGAGCTGCTGGCGATCGTCGGCCCCAGCGGCTGCGGCAAGACGACGCTGCTCGAGCTGATCTGCGGCCTGCAGCAGCCCGACAGCGGCATCCTGCGCTCATCCCCCGCCGCCCTGATGCCGCAGCACGACCTCCTGCTGCCCTGGCTGGACGCCGCCGACAACGCCGGGCTGGCCCAGCGGATCGCGGGCGTTCCCCGCGCCGAGGCGCGCCGCCGCGCCGCCGCGCTGTTCGGCGAGCTGGGACTGGACGGGTTCCAGAACGCCCGCCCGGCGGAGCTCTCAGGTGGGATGCGACAGCGGGTCGCCTTCCTGCGGACGCTCCTCTCGGGCAAGGCGGTCCTCTGTCTCGACGAGCCGTTCGGCGCCCTCGACGCGATCACCCGGGCCGAGATGCAGGAGTGGCTCGCCTCCGCTGTGGCCGCGGAGCCGCGCACCGTCATCCTGGTCACCCATGACGTCGAGGAGGCGATCCTCCTGGGCGACCGGGTGGCCGTCCTCGCGCCACGGCCCGGACGGCTGCTCGAGGAGCTGCCGGTTCAGATCCCGCGTCCCCGGCGGCGAACGGATGCGTCCATCCAGGCCCTGCGCGAGCACGTCCTCGAGACCCTCTCCGGCGGCCCGGCATGAGCCGCGGCGCGCGCAGGATCCTGCCGGCGGCCATCCTGGGCTTGCTGCTGCTCGGCGCCTGGGAGCTCTACGTCGATCTCAGCGGGTTGCAGAGCGAAGTCCTGCCCGCGCCCCATGACATCGCGAGCTCGCTCTGGAACGGCGGCGGCGTCCTGTGGCGTAACTTCGCCGTGACCGCCGAGGAGGTCGCCCTGGGCCTTGCGATGGCGATCCTCGCCGGGCTGACGCTGGCCACCCTGATCCACCTGTTTCCGATCGTCCGGCGCGCCGTCTACCCGCTGGCCGTGGGCTCGCAGGCGGTGCCGATCCCCGTGATCGGCGTCCTGCTGGTGTTCTGGTGGGGCTTCGGGATCTTCCCCAAGCTGGTCGTCATCGCGCTGATCTGCTTCTTCCCGGTCCTCGTCACGACCGTCGACGGCCTCGGCGCGGTCGATCCCGATCAGCTCAAGCTGCTGCGGACCCTGGATGCCTCGCGTTGGCAGGCCTTCCGTCTGGCGGAGCTCCCGGCGGCGCTCCCGGCGGCCCTCAGCGGCGCGCGGATCGCACTCACGGTCGGCGTCATCGGCGCCTTCATCGCGGAGGTCGCAACGCCGACCACGGGGCCCTATCCGGGTCTCGGCCGCCAGATCATGACGGACATCAACTTCGAAACATCAAGGGCCTACGCGGGGACGGCGATCCTGTTCGCCTTCGCGCTGGCCTGTTTTCACGCGCTCGGCCTGATCGAACGCAAGCTGGCACCCTGGAGCATCAAATCCCGAGGAGACAACCTGTGATCCGAGCCCGCACCTTCCTGTTCGCCTGCGCCTGCCTTGCCTGCATGCCGGCGCTGTCCGCCTGCGGCAACAAGAAGGACGCCCTCTCGGCGCCCTCGGCCAAGAGCTTCCCGGTGATGCTCGACTTCTTCCCCAATGCCGACCACGCGGCGCTCTATTCAGCCCTGGCGCACCAGGACTTCTCAGCCGTCGGCCTGAACGTCAAGCTCGAGGCGCCCGCCGACCCCTCCGAACCGCTGAAGCTGCTGGCGGCCGGGCGGGTCGACCTGGCGATCTCCTACGAGCCCGAGCTGCTCCTCGCCCGGGATCGCGGGCTCAAACTCGTGGCGATCGGGGCGCTCGTCCAACGGCCCCTGACCTCGATCATCGCCCTTCCCGGCAAGCACATCTCGAAGGTCTCCGACCTGGCCGGGAAGCGGGTCGGAACGGCGGGCATCCCCTACCAGGCGGCCTACCTGAAAACGGCCCTCGAGGCCGCCAATGTGAACCCCGCCTCGGTCCATGAAGCGAACGTCGGTTTCAACCTGATCCCGGCCATGACCTCGGGTCAGGTGGACGCCACCCTGGGCGGGTTCTGGAACTACGAGGGGATACAGCTTCGGCTCAAGCACAGGCATCCCGTCGTGATCCCCGTCGATCAGGCCGGAGTCCCGACCTACAACGAGCTGATCGTCGTCGCGCGCGAGGACGAGGCCCGCCACGCCGGGCAGGATCTGCGAGCCTTCATGCAGGCCCTCACGAGGGGCCAGCGGGAGGTCCGAGCGGACCCGATCGCCGCAGCGCGGGTGCTCCAGGCGGCCAACCCCTCACTCGAAGAGCACCTTCAGCTTGAATCGATCAAGCAGACCCTGCCGGCCACGGTGCCGAAGGAATCGGGCAGGCCCTACGGATGGCAGAGCCCCGCCGACTGGGCCGCCTTCTCCCGTTGGATGCTGGTGCACCACCTGCTCAAACACGACCCCGGCCTGGGGCTGCCGCCGTTCACCAACGAGTTCCTTCCCGGCCAGGGAATCTGAGCGCCGCTCAGGCCAGCTGCCACCATCGGCCCACCTGAGCGAGCGCCCGCTCCGTCAGCGGCGTCGTGCCCGAGGGCGTGACGAACGCCGGCGGAGCCAAGGCCTCGTCGGCGAGGACCGGGAGGACGGTGCAGAGCGCCTCGGCCAGCACCTCGCGGTTGTAGCCGCCCTCGAGCACGACGCCCAGCGGAATCCTCGCGGCCTCGGTGAACTCGCGCAGGCGCTCGGCCATGATCGCGAAGCTCTCGGTCCGCAGGCGGCATTCCCCCAGCGGGTCGGCGGCGTGGGCGTCGAAGCCCGCGCTGACGAGCACCAATCCCGGTTCGAAGGCCGCCGCGACGGGCATCAGGACCCGGTCGAACAGCTCCATCCATTCAGCCTCGCCGGTGCCCGGCGGCACGGGCAGGTTGATCGTGTAGCCCTCCCCCGGCCCCTTGCCGGCGTAGTCGAGCCTCCCCGTCCCGGGGTAGAGCGGCGACTGGTGGATGCTTGCGAACAGGACATCGGAGCGCAGGGCGAAGATCTCCTCGGTCCCATTGCCGTGGTGCACATCCCAGTCGATCACCAGGACGCGCTCCAGGCCGAATTCGGCGATCGCCGCCGCGGCGGCGACGGCGACGTTGTTGAACAGGCAGAAGCCCATCGCCCGGCCTGACTCGGCGTGATGGCCGGAGGGCCGCACGCCGCAGAAGCCAACCGTCCCCTCTCCGGCGATGAGCGCCCTGGTCATCTCGCGCGCGCCGCCCGCCGCGTGGAGGGCGGCCACCCAGGAGGGCCGCCCGACGAACGTGTCAGGGTCGATCGCTCCGCCCCCCGCTTCGCAGATGCGCCGGATCGCCAGGACATGGGCCTTCGTGTGCACCAGCTCGAGCTCGGCCTCCGTGGCGGGCGGCGCCTGGCAGCGCTCCCATCCGAACCACTCCTGCTCGGCCAGCGCGCTTTCGAGCACCACCAGCCGCTCGGGCGTGTCGGGATGCCCCGGCGAGAACTCGCGCGGGTCGTGCTCCAGCGAGGACGGGTCGCTGAAATAGAGCGGACCGCTCACGTGCTGCTCTCGCAAACCTGTTTCACTGAAAGCAATATGGCGCATGATCGGCGGCGGGGCTGATGCGGGCGATGCTCTTCGAGCGACCGGCCCGCCCCCTGCGGGCCACCGAGCGTCCCGATCCCGAGGCCGGCCCCGGACAGCTGCTGCTCGAGGTCCAGGCCTGCGGGATCTGCCGAACCGACCTGCACCTGATCGACGGCGAGGTCGATGTCCCCGAGCCCCCGCGCATCCTGGGCCATCAGATCGTCGGGCGGGTCATCTCAGGCGAGCCGCCGGCGGGCCTCGGGCCGGACGGCCTCGTCGGGGTCCCCTGGCTGGGCTGGACCTGCGGCGAATGCGAGTACTGCCTCTCGGGCCGGGAGAACCTCTGTCCCCGAGCCCGCTTCACCGGTCGGGACATCGACGGGGGGATGGCCGAGCAGGCGGTGGCGGACAGCCGCTACTGCTTCCCCCTCCCGCCGGGCTTCGAGGCGCTCCAGGCCGCTCCCCTGCTCTGCGCGGGGTTGATCGGCTACCGGGCCCTGAGCATGTGCGGCGACGCGAGCCGCCTGGGGCTCTACGGCTTCGGTGCGGCCGCCCACATCATCACCCAGGTCGCCGTCTCGCGGGGGCAGCGGGTCTTCGCCTTCACCCGCGCCGGGGATCAGAAGGCAAGGTCCTTCGCCCTCGAGCTCGGCGCCGTCTGGGCGGGAGACTCCGAGGAGGCGCCGCCGGAGCAGCTCGATGCCGCGATCATCTTCGCCCCCGTCGGTGAGCTTGTGCCGCTGGCCCTCGCCGCGCTGGCTCCGGGCGGCACCGTCGTGTGCGGCGGGATCTACATGTCGCAGATCCCGGCGTTCCCCTACGAGCTCCTCTGGCACGAGCGGACGCTCCGTTCGGTCGCCAACCTGACGCGGTCCGACGCCCGCGAGATGCTCGCCCTCTCGGCGCGGGTACCGGTCCGCACGACGGTCCACGAGTACCCGCTCGAGCAGGCGAACGACGCCCTCGCGGATCTGCGCAGGGGCGCCTTCACGGGCGCCGCCGTGCTCGTCCCCTAGGCCCCGCCCGATTTGGCGGGACGTGCACCGATTGTCTCTTTTCTGACAAACTAGCGATATCGTCCGGTGGACGGATTCGGCCGAGAGAGGTAGCGATGGTGACTCCAGGCCCCGAGAAGACGAGATGGATGCGAGGTCCCTCCACGTCACTGCGAGGGGTCCTGCTGGGGTTGCTTCTCGAGCGTCCCGGCCACGGCGGCGACCTGGCAAGCCGGCTCTCGGCCCGCCTCGGCGAGACGTGGAGGGTCGATACCAACGACGTCTACCGTCTGCTCGAGCAGCTCGAGCAGACGGGGCTGGCCGTTGCGCGCCAGGAGCCGCGGCGAGGCGACGAGCGCCGGACCCACCTCGTCTACCACCCGACCTCTGAGACCTGCGCCGCGCTGACCCTCTGGATGGATACGCTGCCGCCCCGCGAGCCCGTCCGGCTGGGGCTGCAGGCCAAGCTGGCCGTCGCCCGCGAGCAGGACGCCCCCCGCCTGCTGGTGGCACTCGAGGCCTACGAGCGCGAGTGCCTGGCGCTGGCCGACCGCCTGGGAGGGGACGACGCCGAGGCCCGCTCATGGACCGCTCTCTGCCTTGAATGCTCGCGCGGGGCGGTCGCGGGACAGCTTCACGCCGAGGCCGACTGGGCCGCACGGACACGCCTGCGGATCAGGAACTTCGCGACCTCGCCGGGCCGCTCCCCGGCCCCGGACACCCTGACGCCGGAACCGGTCACTTGAAAGTCAAGTATTCGACTTTCCACTTGCGGGTGTTCAGCGCTCCCAGCATCGTCCGCGAGGGAGGTCGATGAGCGAAACGGGCATCTCAATCCAGCTGACCGGACCCCAGATCGACCGCGTCGTACGCGAGTCGGGCGAAGGGCCGGGCATCGCCAGCCTGCTGAGAGGCCTGGCCGGCGACGGGACCCTGATGAGCCGGTACGAGGCTCTGGCCGAGAACCCCCGGCTGTCGCGTTCGCTGCTGCTGGGCCTGCTCGTCCTGGCCACCTTTCCCGGCGACGGCGAGTCGCTGGCCGTCAGCGACATTGCGAACACCCTGGGGATGAGCCCCAGCACGACCCACCGCTACCTGACGACCCTGCTCTCGGTCGGCCTGCTCGAGCAGGACCCGCGGACCCGCCGCTACCGGGTCGCCGAGAGCTGACCGCGCGCCCGCCGAGGGCGCCCGGCGGGAGCTCAGATCCCCATCGCGTGGCTCGCCGCCAGCCCGGCCCACTCCTCGTAAGGTGCGAAGAAGCGGCGGACCTCGCCCTCCTCGGCGATGGCCCGCGGGTCGCCCCCGCCCAGCGCCCGGCCGACGAACTTCAGCAGGCCCAGATCACCGGCGGGGAGCTGGTCGTGGCGTCCCTGGCCGTGGAGCGCGAGCATCTCGACGGTCCACGAGCCGATCCCGGGGATCGCCCGCAGCCTGCGCCAGCCCCGCTCGTGATCGGGGTCGTGGAGATCGATCCGTCCGCGGGCGATCTCGGCGGCGGCCCTGACGAGCGCCCTGGCCCTTCCGGCGCCGAGGTCCAGGGACTGCAGCAGCGCCGGTGAGGTGCCCGCCAGGACGGCCGCCTGCGGGCAGTCGGCAAGGCCGCTGTGCTCGCCGTTCCAGCCGACCCAGCGGCGGCCGAGCACGGCCACGACCCGGCGCTCGATGGCCGCGGCCCGCTCGTACTCGATCAGCTGCTCGCAGATCGCCCAGACGAGCGCCTCGAAGGGCTCGGGCCGGCGTGAGACCCGCAGCCAGGGCCTGCGCTTCAGCGAGCGGCCGATCAGCGGGTCCTCGGCGAAGCGGCGCAGGAAGGGCCGCAGGTCCTCATCGACTCCCAGGGCGAAGCGCATCCGCGCGATCCCGTGGACCGCGGCATCGCGCGTCGCCGCGCGTGCCCCGAACAGGACGCGATCCGCCGAGGGCTGGGCGACGCGAACCAGGACGGGGTGCTCGCCGTCGTGCAGCAGGCGCTCCAGCACGCGGCCCCGGCGGCGCAGCAGGCCGTCCATCCCGTTGCGGCGAGGCAGCCGGAAGGGGCCCGGCGGGACGGCCTCCTCGCGCACCTCGACCGGGCCGGTCAAGGACCGTCCTCAGCGATCTGCGCGGGGGCTGCCGAGCAGGTGAACGTCGACGACGAAGGAGCGGCTGCCGACGATCTGCAGGCGCTCGGCGACCGAGGGACTGCGGCGTGAGGCTTTCACACGGCGGCTCAGCCGGCGGGGACGGCGCTTGGAGGCAAGCGCGGCGGAGCGGCGGTGACGGCGGCTGACGAGCCCCACGACCGCGGCTCCGGCGACGAAGGAACCGGCGGCCGCAGCCACGGTCCGCACCGCGACGGCGCTCTCGGAGCGCACGGGCAGCGATGCCCCCGGCGGATGGACGCGGGTGATCCTGACCTCGTCGGCCATCGCCGCCAGCTCCTCGATCTCCTCCGCATCGTTCACGCGGCGAAGTGTAATGACCGCCTCAGATCCCTCGCTCGGCAGCAGCAGCCGAGCGTGGCCGCCCAGTTCAATAGATCAGTAATGATTTGCAATCGCCCATATGGACCACAAACATGCATTTTTGATTGATTACTTGACCACCATGTGGTAACTTGTGCATCGGATTTGATGTTTTATAGCCGATAATTGCTCTAGGAAATCAGAACTGATGCATTTTGACGAACTCACCACGGACGCCGCTGTCCTCGCGGAGCTCGGGCACCGGCTGGAGCGCCATCGCCTCGAGCGAAACTGGACGCAGGCGGAGGTGGCTGCCGAGGCCGGCTTGGGACAGGCCACCGTTCAGCGCGCCGAGCGCGGGCACTCGATTCAGATGACCTCGATGATCAAGCTGCTGCGGACCCTCGGGCTGCTGGAGGGCCTGGACGGGGCGATACCCGAATCGATCGAGCTCCCGATCGCCCAGCTCGACCGCCCTCCCGGCTCCGGGCGCCGGCGGGCCAGCGGCCGCCGGGCTCCTGCGCCGGCCGCGGGCGACGAGCAGCCCTGGAGGTGGGGCAGCCGGGGGGGGCCGGGCCGGTGACAGTCGCCGCGGTCACGCTCTGGGGATCTCGCATCGCGGCGGTCTCGATCAGCCCCGGGGCGCGTTACGCGACCTTCCAATATGACCCCGCATTTGTCAGGAGCGGGATCCAGATCGCACCGGTGCGGATGCCCCTGCGCGTCGCGCCCTACAGATTCCCCGGCCTGGGAGAGGATGCCTTCCACGGCCTGCCGGGACTGCTGGCCGACTCGCTGCCCGACCGGTGGGGCACCGCCCTGGTAAACGCCTGGCTGGCCTCCCAGGGCCGTCGGGAGTCGAGCTTCGACGTGGTCGAGCGCCTCTGCTACGTCGGCACGAGGGGCGTGGGCGCACTGGAGTTCCAGCCGGCCAGCGAGCCTGAGCTCCCCGGCGAGGACCTCCACCTCGCGGCACTCGTCCGGCTCGCCGGCGAGGTGCTCGCCGAACGCACCGAGTTCGTCACCGAGCTGAGCCAGAACCCACACGAGGAGGCGATGAAGGCGATCCTCTCCGTGGGCAGTTCGGCGGGCGGAGCGCGCCCAAAGGCGTTCATCGCCTACAACGACGCCACCGGCCAGGTCCGCTCGGGACAGGTCGCGATCGGGGGCGGCTTCCGCCAGTGGCTGCTGAAGTTCGACGGCGTCGCCCGGTCCGGAGACCACGGGCTCGCCGACCCCGAGGGCTGGGGAGCCGTGGAGTACGCCTACTCGACGATGGCCCGGGCGGCCGGCATCGAGATGACCGAGTGCCGGCTCCTGCACGAGAACGGCCGCAGACACTTCATGACCCGGCGCTTCGACCGTCCCGAGGACGGCGGAAAGCTCCTGCTGCAGACGGCCGGGGCGCTCGAGCACGTCAGCTACAACGAGCCCGGCACCTACAGCTACGAGCAGCTCCTGCAGTTGATCCGGCGCCTTGGGCTCGGAACGCCGACCGTCGAGCAGCAGTTCCGGCGCATGGTCTTCAACGTCCTCGCCCGCAACCAGGATGACCACGTCAAGAACGTCGCCTTCTTGATGGACCGCGACGGGAGCTGGTCGCTGAGCCCCGCCTACGACGTGATCTGGGCCTGGAAGCCCGGCAACCCGTGGCTGGACAGCCACCAGATGTCGATCAACGGCAAGCGCGACGGCTTCACCCGGGCGGACCTGCGCGAGGTCGGCGCGCTGGCGGGCCTCAAGCGCGGCCGGGCCGAGGCCATCCTCGGAGAGATCACCGCCGTCGTCGAGGGCTGGCCCGAGGTGGCCGCGGCGGTCGGGGTCGATGAGCAGCTCGCCTCCCGGATCGCGGCCTCGCACCGCCTGGCGCTTCCGGCGGGCTAGAGCGGGCCGGAGCGGGCTGGAGCGTCCTACTGATCGTCGAGCATCCGCTCGTAGACGCGGTAGCGCTTGACGACCCGGCCGCCCATCGCTTCCATGCCGCGGTTCATGGGCGTGTTCGTCTCGAGGATCCAGCCCATCTCCCCGCCCGTCTGCGGCCTGACGGCGGCGGCGTTGAAGTGTTCGACGTAGAGCTTGGCCGCCACACCCGTGTGCTGGTGCTCGGGCTTGACCCCCAGGAACCCGACCCTGACCCGGTCGGTCCGTTTTCCTTTGGTCAGGAAGCGGTACCAGCCGAGCGGCAGCAGTTTCCCGTTCATCTGCTCCAGCACCTGGTTCGCGTCGGGAACGGTGATCGCCATCCCGACCACCTCACCGGTGTCTTCTTTCTCGGCGATCATGAACCAGTGCTTGTCGTAGACGAGCTGGAGCTCCTGTGCGTAGGCGTCGAGGTCCTTCTTGGAGTACGGGACGAAGTCCCAGTTGCGCGACCAAGCCGAGTTGTAGACCTCGGCGAAGGAGTCCATGTCTTTGCGCAGCTGGCGGCGGCGCATCGGGCGGACCCGGATCCCGTGCTCGGACTGGACCTTGTCGGCCAGCTCGAAGATCACCGGCAGGACCTTCTCGCGGTCTGACACCTCCAGGTTCCACATCAACAGGTCCATCGCCTTGGCCATCCCCGCCTGCTCCATGCGATCTTTGTAGTAGGGCGGGTTCCACGGCTGGACGATCATCGGCCGCAGCTCATAGCCCTCGATCAGGATCCCGCTCTCGTCGTTCATCGCGAAGCAGGCGGGCCCGACCATCCGTTCCTTTCCGCGCGCCGAGAGCCATCCGGCGGCGGCGCCGAGCAGCGCCTCGAGGACCTCCTGGTCGTCCTCGAACTCGAGGAACCCGTACCAGCCCCAGTTCTTCTTCTGGTACTCGTTGAAGGCGTGGTTGACCTGGGCGGTGATCCGCCCGACCACCCGGCCCTCGCGCCAGGCCAGGAAATATTCGGCTTCTCCATGGCTGAAGAAGGCATTCATTCGCCGGCTCAGGAACAGGCGGCGCTCGAGCTTGAGCGGTGGCACCCATTGGGGGTGGTTAGCATGCAGCCTGAACGGCAGGTTGATGAAGGCTTTCAGCTCCCGCCCGCCCTTGACTGCTCTCACCTCGACGCTCACAGCGGAGGCCACCCTATATGCCCACCTCGATCGACGTCTTCGCCAAGGTCCGGGGCCACGAGCGCGAGGCGCTGCTGCAGGCCGCCCGCGAGGCGGACGTACTTCCCTACTTCCATGTCCTCACCTCGCCGGCCATGCCGGTTGTCGAGATGGAGGGCGCCGAGCGGATCATGCTCGGCTCGAACAACTACCTCGGGCTGACCGGCGACGAGCGGGTCATGAAGGGCGCCGAGGATGCCCTGCACCGCTACGGAACCGGCCTGACGGGCTCGCGGCTGTTGAACGGGACGATCCCCCTGCACCTCGAACTCGAGCAGGAGATCGCCGAATGGATGGGCACCGAGGCGGCGATCGTCTTCAGCACCGGACACCAGGCCAACGTCGGCACGCTGGGCACATTGCTCGGCGTCGGCGACACAGTGGTCGTCGACTCGGGCGACCATGCCTCGATCCTCGACGGCTGCCTGCTGTCGAGGGCCAAGATGCGGCCCTTCCGCCACAACCGCCTGGAGAAGCTCGAGAAGATGCTCGAGCGTTCCCAGGGTGACGGCGGCGGGGTCCTGGTGGTGGTCGACGGCGTCTTCTCGATGGAGGGCGACATCGCTCCACTGCACGAGATCGCCGAGCTCTCCGCGCGCTACGGCGCTCGTCTGATGGTCGACGAGGCCCACGGCGCCGGTGTCCTCGGAGCGCTCGGGGCGGGCGCCAGCGAACTCCTGGGGGTGGCCGAGCGCGTCGATTTGAGGATGGGCACCTTCTCCAAGTCCCTCGCCTCCTGCGGCGGATTCGTCGCCGGCTCGGAGGAGGTCGTCGACTACCTGCGGATCTCCTCTCGCGCCTTCCTGTTCACGGCCTCGGCCGTTCCGGCGGCGGTCGGCGCCGCCCTCTCGGCCCTCAGGGTGATGCGCTCCGATGACGGGCGCCGCCTGTTCGAGGCGGTCCTCGAGAACGCCGAGCGGCTGCGCAACGGGCTCGAGCAGATCGGCTACGCGGTCGTCTCGCCTCAGGTCCTCTCCCCCGCCGCGAACGTCCAGGAGCACGCTCCGGGTGTCCGTGGGGCGGGCTCCGGGGAGCCGCTTAGCATCGTCACGCCGATCATCCCGGTGCTCGTCGGAGACGACTGGAAGGCCGCCGTCCTGTGGAAGGCCCTCTACGACGCGGGCGTCTTCGTCAACACGGCCCTGCACCCCGCCGTACCGCCCGGCGGAGCCCTCCTCAGGACGAGCGTCATGGCCACCCACGACGCCGCCACGATCGATCGCTCGCTGGAGATCTTCGCGTCGGTCAAGCGCGAGTTCGAGTCCGAGCACGGACCTCTGCCGGGCCCTCGACGGCGACTGAGGACGCCGCCGCCGCGCGTCGGGCTTCTGGAACTTGTCCAGATCTTCACAAGTCGGCGGCTCAACGAAAAAGCCCGCTCTAAGCACACGATCCGAACGGCTCGCTGTTGACCGGGGAGCGGTTCCTGTCATAGCTTCCAGATGCGCTCTGCATGACCGTTCGGGGTCCGCCCCAGACCTTGATTGGAACACCTAGGGGGGTGATCCGCCGGGACAGCTGCGCCCGGTGCGGATGACTCCGTGCGGGCATGGAGGGCGCGCCCACACGTCCATATCGAGCAAGCATGTTGTCCCGCGCCCTCGCGGGACGGCGGGGAGATGTAGATCACATGAACGCGACAGCGACGGTTGCCCCTGCGGGCCCGCAGTACATGAGGGCCCTTGAACGCGCCAACAAGGTCCGCCTCGCCCGAGCCGATCTCAAGCGACGGGTGTCGACCGGCGAGGTAGGCGTGGCAGAGGTGATCCTCGACTGCCCATGGGAGGCCGAGAGCATGGCGGTGGCCGACCTCCTGATGAGCCAGCGGCGCTGGGGGCAGACCCGCTGCCGCAAGTTCCTCTCCCAGATCCCGATGTCCGAGAAGAAGACGGTCGGCTCGATGACCGACCGTCAGCGCCGCACGCTGGCGGCCATGCTCACCGCCACTCAGCGGGGTCGCGCCTGGAGCGCGACCCCTTGGGTAACGGACACCCTGACGACAGTGTGAGCTCCCACCAGCCGGCGAGCATGCCGATCAGCCCGAGCCTGGGGCGGACTTCCCAGACGCCGCAACCCCCCTGCCCCAGGTCTCGGACCGGCACCCTGTAGTACTTGTAGCGGCCCGGTTCGAGTTTCATCCGTTCGAGCAGGTCGCGGGCGCCGTGTTCGTGCAGGCGCCGCTGTGCGGCTCGCGAGTTGAGCTCGGAGAGGCGCCCCGCGAGATGGTCGCGGGTGCGCTCGAGCTCCTCGAGATCGGGGATCCGCGGACCGGCTGGCGGGAACCGCCGCGAGCCTCGGCGGAGATGAACGGGAAGCGCCGGCTGACGATCTGCGAGAGCTCGGCCTCGAGCCTGGCGATCTGCGCGCGCAGCGTCGCGCGGGCGGCCAGCTCGGCCTCGGGCGCCGTCGGCGCATAGGAGGAGGGCCGTGGCAGGACATCCGGAGCGCCGTTCCGCGGACCGTCACGATCGATCACCGACTGTTGATACTGGGCCATGAAACCCCTCTCCTGAGGCAGACTCGAAGTGTCAAAGTCTACCAGCGGGTCTCTGCGCGATGTCGCAGTTCGGAGGCGCCCCTCAGGGCGCTTCGAGGGCGCTCGCCGAGCTCCACAGAGCCTCCTCGACGTAGAGCTGCGGGACGCCCGGCACCCGCAGCGCGAACAGCGTCAGCAGCCGCGTCCGCCGGCCCGGGCGCGATGGCCGGGTGCGCACTCGCCGAACAGCGGCGCCAGCGGTGTCGCCAGAGTCGGCCACGACGAGCCTGCCCGCCGGCAGCAGCGGCGGGTCCCCCGAGCGCCCGAGCGGCTCCCCCTCGAGGCTCGACGCGGATCCCCAGCGGGCCGTCGAGCGTCGCCGTGTCGAGCGCCCAGACGCGGCACGCCCGTGTCCATCAGCGAGATCAGCAGGACGTCGTCGAGCAGGCCTCCCGTCAGGAAGCCCCCGCGCAGCATCCGCTCCAGCATGGCCGCCTCCACGGGCGTGCGCTCGACGTCCGGGTCGAGGCCGATCTGACGGAAGAAGACCCGGTAGGCGCTCGGCGACCGGCTCGGTGCGGATGCCGATCGCCCGGGCGTCCGCGGACGCGGCTGGAGAGTTCGCGCAGCCGGCCCTCGATGTCCGGCGGCGAGTCCCCCGTCAGCGACCCCGCCCGCCCGACGGTGAGCTCGCAGTAGTGCAGGCGCAGGCCGGGAAGCTCGCGCTCGACCTCGGCCGGCGAGCCAGCCCTCACGCGGAGCCGGCGGAGCCGCCGCGCTCATCCCGGGCGCGGTGCTCGGCGCGCTGGCCGCTTCGAGCTCGGCGATGCGCGAGCGGAGCGTCGCGATCGAGGGGCGGCTCAACAGCGCCTTGCTCTGCACGACGCCTCCCTTCAGGGCGAAGCTGACCTGCGGGCAGGTGGCCAGCGCGATAGAGGGCCGCCAGGTCGCCCTTGTCGTCCAAGCCCACGGGGAAGCTCAGCCGGTCGCGGGCGATCAGCCGGCGCAGAGAGGCACGGTCGCCTTTGATCGAGACGGCCGCGAAGCGGACCTTCGGGAACGACGGCGCGAGCGCCTGGATGTCGGCGAGGATGTCAGGGCAGGAGCTCTTGTCGACGAACAGGACCAGCACGACCGGCCCCTGTTCGTAGAGTTCGCAGATGTTCAGGACACCCGGTTTGCGCACCTTGCAGGCTGCGTGTGCGCCGGTCGCGGCGACGTTCGCATCGCCCTGAAGCTCGCCCGCTCGCCAGCGGCACGGCGAACGGCGGCAGCGGTTCTCCCGGCGGCAACTCCGCTGACGCCCGTCGGTTTGGTGACGATCGTGTTGATCGTGATGAAGATCAGGATCAGGATCGCCAGCAGCCCCACGTAGCGCCCGTAGCGCGGCGGCTCGGCCGGCTGGGAGGGGTTCGCCGGCGAGTCCTCCCCGCCGTCGAGCTCAGGCAGGGCCATGGCCGGACCCGGCCCTGGCGGGCGAGAACCGTCCGAGCCGGGGCGTCTGCGTGGCGCGGCGGCGAGAGCCCGCGGCCGTGCGCTCGGAGACGACGACGGCGGCGGGCAGCGCGACCAGGACGCCCAGCAGCGAGACGCGTCAGGTCGATCAGGGTCACGAGGCCGAAGTCGCGCAGCATGCGGATGTCCGACAGCGCCAGGACGCCGAAGCCGGCGATCGCCGTGACCCCCGAGGCGGCCACCGCGGCGCCGGTCCGGTGGTAGCTGCGGCGCAGCGCCTCGACTGTGTCGTAGCCCGCCAGGCGCTCGGCGCGATATCGCTCGGAGATCAGCACGCTGAACTCGGTCGAGATTGCGATCACCAGAGCACCCAGCGTCACCGACATCGGGTTCAGCGGGACACGGACGATGAACAGCACCAGCGCCGACCAGCCGGTCGCCAGGAAGATCGGCGCCAGCGGCACGAGCGCGCGGCGCATGTCCCCGCGGAAGGCCGCCATCAGCACCAGCGCGACAGCCGCGAGGCCGACCAGCAGCGTCTCCAGCCGCCGCCAGGGGTCGGCCACCTGCGAGCCCGACTGAGCCGCCAGGACGGGCAGGCCGACGAGGTGCGCTTCGACCCCCGCCGGCGGGTGCAGAGTCGAGCGCATCTCTTCGATCACCTGCTGCTGGCGCTGCAGGCTCATCTGGCGGATCCCGAACGAGAGCGTCGCCACGCGGCGGTCCGGGCGTGATGACGTCCTGGGAGAAGTACGCGGGAATCGTCCGCAAGGACGCCGTTGACGGCCGCCTGGTTCAGCGCCGCCGGCGCCTTCCCCGGGTGTCGCCGCCTGGGTCTGGAAGAGGTCGGGCAGCGAGAAGGCCGGGCAGAGGCGGGCTCTGCCCGCAGCCGCGGCCGTTGCTGTAGCCGAAGCGTTTGAGCAGCGCCGCCTGGTATTCGGTCATCCAGGCGATCGTCGAGGCCTTGGTCAGGTTCTCGCCCGAGACCAGGACGGCGACTTCTCCGCCGACGCCCGTCTCGCGCTCGAGCGTGTTGAGGGCCGACAGCGAGCCGAGGCTCTGTGGAACCAGCTTGGTGATGTCCGTCTCGACCTTCGTCTGGGTGTCCAGGCCCCAGCCCAGCGCCGCCAGGAGCGAGGCCGACGACGAGCACCCGTCCCGGCCTGCGCAGGGCACCGCCCAGGGCGAAGGCCGAGGACGGCGCGCGTCAGGGGGTTCTCCCGCAGGAGCTCGCCCGCACCGCGCCAGGCCGACGGCGAGTCGCCCCGACGCGGCGAGCTCGCGCGGGACGCCGCCCCGAGGTTGCGCGGCAGGACGCCCAGCACGGCCGCGCCGACCGTCAGGGCGCAGAACAGGGCGATCGCGACACCCACGACGAGCAGCAGGCCGAAGCCTCGGACCATCGGCACCGGCGAGAGCAGCAGCACGAGCATCGCCGCCGCGCTGGCCGCCGCGGCCGTCAGGAGCGTCGGTCCGCCCAGGCCGGCGGCCAGCGAGATCGCGCCGCGCGGCGCCCCTCGGGCCGGCCTCCGCCGGAGGCTCGCTCTCCAGCGCCTCCGAGACCCGTGACTGGAACTGGATCGAGTAGTCGACGGCCAGGCCGATCAGGATCGGCAGGACGGCGATCGAGGCAACCGTCAGCGAGGCGCCGACAGCCGAGAGCGCGCCGAAGGTCAGCGCGGCCGCGAGCAGCGCCAGGAACGAGCGGCAGCAGGCGCGGGCGCCCCAGGAAGATCAGCCCCAGCGTCCCGGCCATCACGATCAGCACCGCGATCAGCAGCAGCTCGATCGAGCTGGTGATCGATTTGCTGAGGTCCGAGACGATCACCGGCTCGCCCGTCACCAGGTAGCCCTGGCCGTGCGTCAGGTGCCACTGCGGGCATCTCCGTCGCCGCCCGGATCTCGGCGATCGTCCGGTTGCGCTGCGACTGGGAGAGGCCCGGCTTCATGCGGACCGAGATCAGCGCCGTGTTGCGGCTCGGGAACAGGTAGGCGAAGCGCTGCTTGGGTGTCCCGGCGGGCTTGCGTCGGGTCGAACACGACCTGGGTCAGGAATTCGCCGTTCTGCGAGGCTGGGCCGGGAGGTCAGGCCGTACTGCAGAGCCAGCGACGACGAGCTGCGAGCGGAATTCGGCGAGCGTCACCCGGCGGGCCGCCTGGCCGAGTTCACGCGCTTTCGTCGGTCGAGAGCCCCCGCGCGATCGCCGGCTTTGTAGATCGAGCGTTCGGCCGCCGCGGCCCTCCGTTCGGAGTCCTTGTTCTGGATTTCGAGCTGCTTGGAGAGCTGCTGGGATGCCTCGTTGAGGAACGTCCCCGGCCCGAAGACGACCTTGACCGTGCCGAGCTTGTCCAGCTTCGCGCAGGGCCCGTCGGCGCCTCCCTCGTTCGCCAGCGCCGACCGCCGGGACTTTGCCCGAGAGGCAGCCCTCGAGGCCGATCAGCCGCCCCAGGTCGGGGCCGAGGATCAGCTGCTGCAGGTCGCCTCTGACGAGCACCACGACGGGCTCTTCGCCGAAGTGCTTGTAGAAGGTCTGGGTGTTCCTGTAGGTCGAGCTCGAGCTCGAGACGAAGGTGCTCGTCGAGGCCGAGGGCTCGAGGCGCAGCGCGAACGCGGCGGCGCCGAGCCCAGGACGACGGCCAGGGCGATGATCAGCCGTGGCCGCCGGGCGGCGCCGCCCGCGAGGTTCGAGAGCAGCCGGGCGGTCATCTTCTTGTTTGCCCTCAGGCGGCCGGGCGCGGAGCCGGCGTCACTCCATGCCGAGCGGGCCGGCCGATTCGCCGGACAGGAACTGCCGCACGAACGGGTTTTCGGAGGCGAAGAGATCCTCCGCCGGGCCTGTTTCGACGATTTTGCCCTTCCACAGAACCGAGATGTGCTCGGCGACCCGGCGGGCGCTCATGATGTCGTGGGTGATCACGACGTAGCAGCCGCCGTTCTCGGCGTGGACTTCCTTGATCAGCTCGCAGAGCAGGGCCGTGCGGACGGGGTCGAGGCCCGAGTCGGGCTCGTCGAACAGGACGATGTCCGGTTCCATCACCAGCGCCCGTGCGAAGCCGGCCCGCTTGCGCATCCCGCCGGAGAGCTCGTTGGGCATCTTCTCCTCGGCGTTGGAGAGGCCCACCTCGCGCAGCCGGCGATCGACGATCTCGCGGATCTCCTCGTCGCCCTTCTCGGTGTGCTGGCGCAGCGGGAAGGCGACGTTGTCGTAGAGGTTCATCGAGCCGAACAGCGCCCCGTCCTGGAACAGGACGCCGAACTTCTTGCGCAGCTCGAACAGTTCGGCGTCGGGCAGGCTCGGAATCGAGCGGCCGTGGACGACGACATCGCCCTGGTCGGGATAGAGCAGCCCGACGATGTGCTTGATGCAGACCGACTTGCCCGTCCCGGACGGGCCGAGGATCATCGAGATCTTGTTCTCCGGCAGCCCCATGTTGAGGCCCCGCAGGACGTGGTTGCGCCCGAAGGACTTGTGGACGTCGATGAACTCGATCGCGTCGGGCTCCTCGGTCGGGCGGATCTCGCCTCGGTGGTGGGCGTACTCGTCCTCGTCGGCCCCGGGGCCAGGTGGGCGCGCGTCGGCCATCGCTCAGCCTCCGATTGGAGCGCGCGGATTGGCGCCCCAGAAGATCTGCGTTCCGAGCATCCCGATGACGTGCACGAGTACCAGGTTTAGCACCATCGACTTGGCCGTCGCCTTGCCCACTCCGACCGGGCCGCCACTGGCGTTGTAGCCGTAGTAACAGGCGACCAGGACGATCGCGGTGGCCATGAACATGGCCTTGATCAGGCTGTATAAGAAATCCGGTGGATTCTGGAATTGCCAGAAGATCAGGAAGTAGCCACCCGAGGAGACGTAGCCGATCTGCTGCACCACGGCGATGTAGGAGGCGAGGAAGGCCGCGCCGATCCCGGCCATGTACATGAACGGCAGCACCAGCCAGGAGGCCAGCAGCCGGGTCGCGCAGAGGAAGGTCATCGAGTTGATGCCCATCACCTCGAGGGCGTCGATCTCATCGGAGATCCGCATCGCGCCGAGCTCGGCCACGATCCCCGTCCCGACCTTCGCGGACATCATGTAGCCGAAGGCGTAGGGCGTGATCTCGCGCAGGTCGCACCAGGCGGTGAAGACACCCGAGTAGGCGGGCGCCCCCTGGGCGGCTGTGAAGTAGGCGCCCTCGATGCCGCACTGCAGCCCGAGGATGAACATCAGCGTCCAGATGATCGTCGTCGAGCCGACGATCAGGATTCCGCACTGGCGCAGCGACTCGCCGAAGAAGCGGAAGACACGCAGCCCGTAGACGTCGCGGACGATCTGTCCCGTGAAGCGGCCCGATCTCGCCCGTCGCCGCGAGCCATTCCCGCGGCATCGCGAACAGCTCGTTCATACTTGATGACCAGGATCTGCGGGTGCGTCGCCAGCAGGGTCTGGGTGAAGACGTAGTCGAAGGAGAAGATCGCCGTGAAGGCCAGCACGACGGCCTCGTTGACGGCGCGCCCGACGCCCTCGGCGCCACCGGAGGCGGCCATGCCCTTGTAACAGCAGACGATCGCGATGATCGCCCCGTAGATCGTCGTCTTCAGCACCGAGCCCCAGAGGTCGGTCGTCGAGGCGTTGGCGAACAGGGTCGCCCAGAAGGGCCCCAGCGGCTGGCCGTTGACGAGCTCGGCGATGATCCCGCCGAAGATCCCGAACAGCAGCGCGTAGATGTCGAACAGGCCCGTGACGAGCATCAGGGCCAGGAAGCGCGGGACGACGAGGTTCTTGACGGGGTCGACGCCCAGCACCTGGAGGGCGTCGAGCTCCTCGCGCACCTTGCGCGCGCCGAGGTCGGCCGTGATCGCCGTGCCGGCCACGCCGGCGACGACGATCGCCGTCACGCTCGGGCCGATCTCGCGGACGGCGCCCAGCACGAAGAAGCCGCCGAGCCGGTCGAGGGCGCCGAAGATCGTCAGGAAGTTGGCCGCCTGCAGCCCCGGGGCGGCGTAACAGATGCAGACCGTCGAGACGAGCAGCGGGAACCAGCAGAGCCGCAGCGCGAACAGGAACTGGGAGACGAACTCGCCGCCATACGGGTAGGGAGGCCTGAGGGCAGACCAGATGGTCTTCCCCGTCAGGATCATCATGTCCCCGAATTCCTCGAGTACGTGCCTTGCCGGGACAAAAGCCCGCTCAGCGACGCTTCGAACCATCTCTGCCAGGCCCTCCCTCGGGTCGCAATCGGTGGTGCCGGTAACTGTACGCCATGCAACAGGCCATCTGCGCCTCTGCAACCCCGCCTCGCGCGCTCCACCGCCACTGGTAAGGTGGCCCGATCGTGAGGGGGACGCGGAGAGTCTTCTTGGGAGTCAGGGGTCGCGCCCGACGTCGCGCGACCGGCCGCCTCACGCTCATTTGCGCTCGGGCGCCGGCGCGCTCGCCCTGGCCCTGCTCGCCGGCTGCGGCGGCGGGACGCGCCAGGACGCCGGCGAAAAGGAAGCGAACTACCAGCTGAGGGTGCTGGCGGCCCACTTCCCGGCGAAACAGTCGATCGCGAAACCGTCGAGCGGATGGTTCTGCTGGTCCGCAACACCGGCTCGACGACCGTCCCGAACCTGGCGATCACGGTGGACTCCTTCAACTACGCCTCCAACTACCCGAGCCTGGCGGCCAACAAACGGCCGATCTGGGTGATCGAACAGGGCCCCGGCGCTGGTCGCCAAGCAGGCCCGTCGAAAGCCAGGAAATCAGCCCGCCCGGCGGCGGGCAGACGGCCTACACGAACACCTGGGCGCTCGGCGCCGTCCCGGCCGGGCAGGTGCGGCGGTTCAGCTGGAAGGTCATGCCGGTCAAGCCCGGGCGTGCACCTCGTCAGCTACACCGTCAACGCCGGCCTCGCCGGCAAGGCCCATGCCCAGCTCGCCTCGGGCGCCGCCGTCAAGGGCCACTTCCTCGTGCAGGATCGCGCCGAAACCGCCGCCGAGCTACGTGGACCCGACGACCGGCAAGGTCGTCACGGGCGTCTACCCCGCCTCCACCTCCACGCCCTAGCCGGCCCAGCCGCCGGGGCCGTCTGGCCCGCTGTCCAAAGATCAGCCGCGGCGATTTCGCCATCCGGTGATCCTCTTGCGTCCGGCTTGTCATTACGATTGCTGACGGCCCCGCGCTCGACGGTGCCCGTGCCCTCGACCGCAATTCTCCTGAGGAGGAATCGACCCAGCCCATGTCCAGGTCCCGCCAGCAGAACGTCACCGCCGCCCAGTGGAGCGCCAACGGATCCGCCCTCGGATCCCCCGACCTCACGATCGCCGACAACCAGGTCTTCGGCGCCAACGTCTTCTCGCCCTCCGTCCAGCGCCAGCGCCTGCCCAAGCACGTCTACAAGGCCCTGCACCGCACCCTCGCCAAGGGCGAGGCGCTCGATGTGACGCTGGCCGACTCGGTCGCCCAGGCGATGAAGGAATGGGCGATGGAGAAGGGCGCGACCCACTACACCCACTGGTTCCAGCCGCTGACCGGCTCGACCGCCGAGAAGCACGACTCGTTCTACGCTCCCGTCGGCGACGGGACGGCGATCGCCGACTTCTCCGGCAAGGAGCTGATCCAGGGCGAGCCGGACGCCTCGTCCTTCCCGACCGGTGGCATCCGGGCGACCTTCGAGGCCCGCGGCTACACGGCCTGGGACCCGACGAGCCCGGCCTTCATCCTGGAGAACCCGAACGGCGCGCTGCTCTGCATCCCGACGGCCTTCACCTCCTGGACGGGCGAGGCGCTCGACCACAAGATCCCGCTGCTGCGCTCGATGGACGCGCTCTCCCGCGCTGCGATGGGCGCACTCGAGCTGCTCGGCCTGGAGGGCGCCACGCGGGTCTTCACGACGACCGGCTGCGAGCAGGAGTACTTCCTGATCGACGAGCAGTACTTCTTCGAACGCCCCGACCTGGTGACGACCGGCCGCACCCTCTACGGCGCCAAACCGCCCAAGGGCCACGAGCTGGACGACCACTACTTCGGCTCGATCCCCGAGCGGGTGCTGGCCTACATGCTCGAGGTCGAGCTCGAGCTGGCCAAGCTGGGGATCCCGATCAAGACCCGTCACAACGAGGTCGCCCCGAACCAGTTCGAGGTCGCCCCGATCTTCGAGAACTCGAACGTCGGCTCGGACCACCAGATGGTGACGATGCAGATCATGCAGAACACGGCCCGCCGCTACGGCCTGATCTGCCTGATGCACGAGAAGCCCTTCGCCGGCGTCAACGGCTCGGGCAAGCACAACAACTGGTCGATGGGCACCGACTCGGGCCTGAACCTGCTCGAGCCCGGTGAGACGCCCGTCGGAGAACCTGCAGTTCCTGTTCTTCTGCACGGCCGTGATCCAGGCCGTCAACGCGCACCAGCAGCTGCTGCGCGCGTCGATCGCCAGCGCCGGTCAGGACCACCGCCTCGGCGCCAACGAGGCGCCGCCGGCGATCATCTCGATCTTCCTCGGCGCCGAGCTGGAGAAGGTCTTCGGGGCGATCGAGGCGGGCAAGGTGCAGGCCTCCAAGCCCGGCTCGTTCCTCGGGCTGGGCACGCCCGTGCTGCCGGCGCTGCCGCTCCACGGCGGCGGACCGCAACCGGACGAGCCCGTTTGCCTTCACCGGCAACAAGTTCGAGTTCCGGGCGCTCGGCTCGAACTCCTCGCCGGCGTGGCCCAACACGGTCCTCAACACGATCGTGGCGGAGTCGATCGACGAGATGACCGCCAAACTGACGACCGCCCTCAAACGGTCGGGCGCCACGCTGGAGAAGGCGGTGACGAGCGTCGTCAAGGAGGTCTACACGGCCAACAAACAGGTCGTCTTCGACGGCGACGGCTACTCCGAGGCGTGGCACAAGGAGGCCGAGAAGCGCGGCCTGGCCAACCTCAAAACGACGCCCGACGCGCTGCCCTGGCTGATCAACAAATCGACCGTCGCGGCCTTCAAGAAGTACAAGGTCCTGACCAAGCGCGAGCTCGAGTCACGCTATGACGTGTTCACCGAGCAGTACGTCATCAACATCAACATCGAGGCGGAGACCGCCGCCTCGATCGCGCGCACGATGGTCCTGCCGGCCACGGTCAGGCACCTCAACGAACTCAAGGCGGCGGGCATGGACGAGCTGATCGCCGAGGTCGAGCCGGTCGTCAAGGAGCTGCACTACGCGATCCTCAAGCTCGAGGACGCGAACCTCGACGAGAACCACCCCGACGAGTCGGCCCAGAAGGAGGCCGTCTACATGCGCGACCGGGTGATCCCCGCGATGGACGACGTCCGCGAGGTCGCCGACCGTCTCGAGAAGATCGTCGCCGACGACCTCTGGCCGCTGCCGAAGTACTCGGAGATGCTCTTCATCAAGTAGCCGCTCGCTATTCCCGATTGGCAGAGGAGCCCGCTACGGCGGGCTTCTCTGTGTCGCCTACGGGACGTCCGGCACGCGCCTGTGGCGGAGGTAGACGACGCGGGAGGCGAACGTCCTCGTCTCGAGGAGCTCCAGCTTGACCGCTGCTCCAGGGCGGGGAAGTAGGGCGTCCCGCCGCCGAGCAGGACCGGGCTGACGAACAGCCGCCACTCGTCGATCAGCCCCAGCTTCATACACTCGGCCGCGAGGCCGGCGCCGCCGACGGCGATGTCCTTTCCGGGCTGTTGCCTTAGCCGCGCGACCTCTCGCCGACGCCGCCCTCGGCCAGCCTGTGTTGCCCACGACGCTCTGAAGCGTCATGGAGAAGACGACCTTCGGCAGCGCCTTCCAGAGCTGGGCGAACCTGACCTCCTGCGCGGCGATCGGGCTCTCCTCGACGGTCTCCCAGTAGAGCATCGCTTCGTAGAGCCGCCGTCCGCAGAGATGCACACCGATCTCCTCCACCTCGCGTGTCGAACCCGAACAGCTCCTCGTCTGGCGCCGTCCAGTCGATCGCCCCGTCGGTGTCGGCGATGTAACCGTCCAGCGACGCGGTCATCGAGTAGATCAGCTTCCGCATCATTGCCCTCCTTCGGTTGCCTGGATGCTCCTGTGGACATCCTCGCCGATCACGACCGCCACCGGCCCCTACTCAGGACGCCCGAGGACCAGACCCGCTGGTCCTCGAGGCCGAGACGCCACAGGCCGACGCCCAGTCCCGCCTTGCTGGGCGATCGTCAGGATCGAGTCGACGGCGTGGGCGTCCATGTACCAGACGACGTGGCTGCTCCCGTCGGGCGCGAGGTAGCGGAAGGTCAGCTCCTGCGAGGCGGGGTCGCGGCGGGGACGGGCGCCGACGCTCTGCGGCGAGGGCGAGGATGTCGGAGTACTGCGATGCGGCGGCTCGCCCCTCCCGGCCGCCGCTGCGGGCCAGTCCAGGCCGTACATCGGCGCGCCGATCGCGAAGCGGCTCGCGTGGGGCAGCGCATGCGACGAAGCGGGCGACCGCCCGGACATAGGAGAGCGTCGCGATCGGCCCGGGCGCCGAGCCTTCCCAGTGGGTCCCCCAGGCGAGCACGAAGACGCGGTCTGCGGCGGCGCCGATCGCCCGTGTCGTCATAGAAGCCCGCTCGAGCGGGCCGCGTCTTCGGCGGGTCACGCCGACGACGACGACGGTCAGGCTTGCGGTGGTGCGCGTGGAGCATCCTCGCCAGGGTCGAGACGAACGAGCTCATCGCGGCGCGGTCTTCCGACGCCGTCGTTCTCGAGGTCCAGGCAGATCCCCCGGTTGGAGCCCTCGCATGGCGATCCGGGTCAGCGCGGCGAGCGTCGCTTGCCCGGCGGCGCGGAGAGGTCAGGATGCGGTGGACGGTCGAGCCGTCCTGGCAGTTGAAGCGGGGCATCACCCTCATGCCCGGCCGCCGCCGCGATAGCCGGCGATCGCGGCCTGCGGCGCGCCCGTCAGCGCGCCGCCGGGAATGGCGCAGTCGTAGTAGGTCGGATAGACGATCCCGACCGAGCGGGCGTGGCGCTGCAGGTCGGCGAACGAGTCGGGGGCGCTGGAGAGCAGGAAGACCTGGGGCATCCGGCTGACAGCGTAGCGGCCGATGCACGCGGCGTCGCGCGGCCGACCCGTGAGGAGCGACGCGCCGAGGCCCGCCAGAAGCGCCTGGCCGTGTGAAGCGCAGGACGCCGGCGAGCGCCGGCGGGGCTCACCCTTCGCCGCCGGTCTGGGGCAGTTCCCAGACGCCCTGGTCCTCGCTGCCGAGGTGCCAGAGGCCGACACCCAGGCCGAGCGAGACGGCCAGTTCGGCCCGGGCCCCGATCGACTGCTTGTTCGTGTACCAGACTTCGTGACGGACGCCGACGCCGTCGGTGTAGGAGAAGTGGGGGCTCATCGCCACGGGGTCCCATTCGAGCGTCGTCGTGACCTCGCCGGCCAGTGCCATGACGTTCGAGTACTCCAGCGGCGTGCCGGGGTTGGAGGGCCCTCCCCCGCCTGCCCAGTCGATCCCGTACATCGGCATGCCCAGCGTGAACCGGTTCCTGTTGGGCATCGTCGCTGTGTATTCGGCGACTTTCTTGAACCACTGGTATTCGTCGATCGAGCCGGGCCCGGAGGTCTGCCAGTGAAGGCCCCAGTCGAGCACGAAGATGTAGTCCGAGACGGACGCGAGGGTCGCGTCGTCATACATCGCCGCGCGGCCGGTCGGCACGTTGTAGGTCTTCGCCGTGACGATCGTCGAGAGCTTCTGCCCGTTGGAGTGAAGCCGTTCGGCGAGCATCGTGATGAACGCCGTGAAGGGGTTGCGCTCGGCCGGAGCGGCACCCTCGAAGTCGATCTGGACGCCGCTGTAGCCGTGTTCGGCGCAGAGCGCCGCCAGCCTGTTGATCATCGCCGCCGCGAGCCGACGGTTCGTTGAGGATCTGGTTCTCGTCGGTGACGTTCTGGCAGTTGAGGCGGGGCATCACTTCGATCTTGCGGGCGAGCGCCCAGCTTGTCACGAGCGGATCGTCCTTGCCGGTGACTTCGTCCCGCCGGGGCCGCAGTCGAAGTAGGTCGGGTAGACGACGCCGATCTGCTGGTAGTGGGCCTCGAGGTCGCGGAAGCTCTGGTCGGTCGAGGCCAGCAGGAAGGCCTGGACGTGGCCGTGCGTCGGGACCGGTTCGGCCGTCTGCACAGCGAGCGGATCCGTCGGGGCGCTGATCGCGCCGAGCGAGTCGACCGCCGTCGACGCTGATCTTGTACTGCGTCGAGGGCGCCAGGCCCTGGAGGATCGAAGCTGGGCGTCGAGGTCTGCCCGACGGGAACTTCGTCGCGGAAGACCCGGTAGCCGATGATCCTGCCCGCTGACGGGGGTGCTGGGCGCCCAGCTCAGGTTCGACCGAGTTGCTGGTGATCGAGGATGCGCTCAGGCCCGTCGGGCGTCGAGGGGGGCGTGTGGGTCGTCACGACGGTCAGGTTCGGCGCCGGTGCGCTCAGCGAGCCCTGCGAGTCGAGCGCCCTGACCGTGAAGGTGTAGCTCCGCTGCGACGCCAGCGTGACGGTCGCCGACTGTCCGTGGATCACGCCGACGGCGCTGCCGTTCCTGAAGAGCTCGTAGCCGACGAGCGTCCCTTCGTTGGCGGCGCCGGCGTTCCAGACGATCGTCGCGGAGGTGTCCCCGACGCGGAGGGCCGCCAGTTCGGTGGGCCCCTGCGGCGGCGTGTGCGAGGTGCTCAGGCGCAGCGGCGCCGTCTGGGGCCCCTCGCGTTTGGCCGCGTCCACGGCGCTGACGGTGATCAGGTAGACGTGGCCGGAGCTGAGTTTGCCGAGGCGCATGGAGCTCGCCGGCGGTCTGCCCGACGACCTTGCCGTCGCGGTAGACCCGGTAGCCGGCGATCGGCAGGCCGCCGGCCTTTGCGGGCACCCAGGAGACGGTCGCCCCGGAGCCGCTGACATCCGAGGCCGCCAGGCCGCCCGGCACACCAGGGGCGGCGCCGACGGCGGACCGTCCGCGTGCCGCGAGCATCAGCGCTCCGGCCGTGGCGCCGCCGAGATGCCCGCGCGTGTCCACGGCGAACACCTGGACGCGCTGCCTGCGGCTGGGGCTGAGGCGAACGGCCAGACGCAGGTGCGGCGTCTGCCCGACGACGGCGCCTTCGCGCACCACCCGGTAGCCCTCGACGGGGGCGTCGCCGCGGGCGGCCCTGCGCCAGCCCAGCAGGGCGCCGGTGCCGGTGTAGCGGATGACGTGCAGCTTGCGGAACGCTTCCCGGGGTTCTGAAGGGGAGTGCCGCCTTGAGGCGCGCCGCTGCAGACCCTAGCCCGCGCCCGGGTAGCGGGCCTGGACGGTGTAGAGAGCCGCTCCGGCCGGGAGTGATCCTCAGGATCAGCGAGTCTGCCGCTCGTCTGCCCGACCGTCCTGCCGGCCCGCTGAACGCGGTAGACCGCGCCGGCGGCCCCGCTCGGGGCGCGCCAGCTGAGGCGCCCCCGCGGGCCGGAGACCCGGGAGAGGTGCAGGCGCGCGACGCTCCGCCCGGCGCAGGCGCCCGGCGGGGGGTGGACGCTCGCGACGGAGGCTGCCGCCGTCGACAGCACGGCGCCCTCCGGTCGCGAGCGCCACCGCCATCCGCCCCACAGGCGGCCTCATCGAGGAGTCCTTTTCGCCCGCGGGAGGTGCGACCGTGCCGCCGCGGCGGTCGGCGGGGCTTTCGCGCGGCCCCGCCGACCGGCGCGAGGCCGGGCGGGCAGCGGGCGGCGGTGTTCCAGCGGCCAGATCAGCCGGTGGACGTCGGCGGCGGTCATCGCGTAGAGGTGCCGCGGGGCCCTCAGCAGTGTGGGTCCAAGGAACAACACCGGGATGATCGAGGCGGGCAGCAGGAGCATCGCCAGCGCCCGCTTGACGGAGGCCGTGCGGCTGCGGGTCCGGGACGATCGGCGCGGCGCTCGGCAGGGCGGCGCTCATGCGGGCTCCCCTCCGGCCATGCCGGCCGTCGCCGGACGGGTGCCCCACGACGCGGTCCGGCAGGTGGCGATCGCGTAATAGGTCTGCCACAGCATGATCGCCAGGTAGAAGAAGACGAACAGGATTCCGTAGACCCAGACGAGGCTGTACTCGTCCTGGAAGATCACGTAGTAGAGCGAGTAGACCATCGCCAGCGAGTAGATCCCGGCGAGGTAGATCAGCGGCAGCGTCCCGCCGTGGGCCAGCGGCCCCCAGACGATCGCGTGGATCGCTGCGACCGGGGCGATCAGCGGCAGGACGATGCTCAGGTAGACGAACAGGGCGGCGATCGGGTTCTTGCGCCAGATGAAGCGGCCGACGAGCAGCGACTCGCGCGTCCAGGAGCGCTTCCAGCGGGTCTGCTGCTTGACGAAGGCTCCTGAACGTGCCCGGGACGATCGTGTGCGAGACGGCCTTCTTCTCGTAGACGATCTGCCAGTCGCGCAGGACGCAGTTGGTCAGCGAGCGGTCGTCGCCGAAGGTCGACTCGACACCGAGGAAGGTCTGGTTCTCCCACCACTCCATCCGGGGCAGGATCGCCTCGCGCTTGTAGGCCGAGAAGCAGCCCGAGCAGCAGGTGACGGCGTTGAAGACGGACTCCGCCGCCTTGACGACGCGGAAGGCGACGAAGTAGCGCACCGCCTGCATCCGCGTCAGCCAGCTCTCGCGGACGTTCAGCACGTCGGCGTGGCCGCAGACGGCGCCGACCTTCGGGTCGGCCAGCGGCTGGACGAGCACGCGCAGCGCGTCGGGCTCGACCGTCGAGTCGGAGTCCACGAAGACGATCACCTCGGCCTCGGTCGCGCGGATGCCGGCCGCCATGGCGGCGCGCTTGCCGCGGTTCTCGGGGAAGTTGATCACCCTGACGCGACCGTCGGACTCGGCGGCGACCTTCTCCATCTCGGCGAGCGTCCCGTCGGTCGAGCCGTCGTTGACGGCGATCAGTTCGAGCTTCTCCGGCGGGTAGCTGAGCGCCAGCAGTGATTTCAGCGAGGCGGCGATCGCCTCCTCCTCGTTGAAGCCGGGCATCACGATCGCGATCTGCGGCTCGATCCCGGCATCGGGCTCTGGACCGGTAGAAGAGGCTGAAGATGAAGCGGCTGATGATGTAGCTGGCCACCGCAGACGCTGTAGATCCCGAAGAAGAGGTTGTTGAACATCACGTCGATGAAGGCCGCCTTGTAGGACATGACGGCCAGCATCAGGACGACCAGGTAGACGGCCGCGCAGATCTTCAGTGCCCGGTTGACGATCATCTGCTCAGGGCACCAGGCGCTCGCGCCCGGCCTCTGTGCGGTAGGTGCAGTCGAGCACCCGGCGGCAGCGCATCAGCCAGCCGTAGTCGTGTCCCGGATGGACCGTCACGACGACGACGAGGTCGTAGTCTTCGGGGCCGAAGCCGGACGCGTCGCGGCGCGGGTCGGGGTCGACGCTGTCCGCAGCATCTGCCCGCCGATCGAGAGCTCGGGCACGAGCGGGTCGTGGTATTCGACGTCGGCCCCTTCGTCGAGCAGCCGCTCGATGATCTCGCGGGCCGGCGCCTCGCGGCTGTCCGCGACGCCCGACTTGTAGGAGGCGCCGACGACGAGGACCCGCGCATCGGCGAGCCGCGTCCCCGCGGCGATCAGCTCTTCGTGGGCCCGCCAGACGATGTGCCGGGGGCGGCCCGCGACCTTGCGCATGGCAGCCTCGACGAGCGTCGCCGGGCGGCCCTGCTCGCGCAGCGGGTGGATCAGGTAGTAGGGGTCGACGCCGATGCAGTGCCCGCCGATGCCCGCCGATGGGTAGTGGGCCATGAAGCCGTAGGGCTTCGTCGCGGCTGCTTCGGTGACCTCGATCGGGTCGAGGCCCATCGTCCGGCAGGCTTCGCCCATCTCGAAGGCCAGGGCGATGTTGACGGCCCGGAAGGTGTTCTCCTGGAGCTTGACCATCTCGGCCGCCTCGGGCGAGGAGACGCGGTGGAGCTCCCGGCAGGTGTGGCGCAGGAGCGCCGCAGCCCGCCGGAAGCACCGCTCGCTGACGGCCCCGATCACCCTCGGGGTCAGCAGCTGCTCGTGGCCCTCGACGCCGGGGTCGATCCGCTCGGGGGCGAAGGCGACGTGGATGTCCTCCCCGGCGATCAGACCGCGCTCCGCGAGCGGCTCGATCAGCATCTCGCGGGTGCTCCCGACGTAGGTCGTCGAGGTCAGCACCAGCGTCTGCCCGGCCCGGGCGTGCGCGACGACCGATGCGCAGGCGGCCTGCACGAGGGCCGGTTCGGGCCGGCGCTGATCGTCCACCGGGGTGGGGACGCAGATCAGGACCAGGTCGGCCAGGCTGATCGCGTCTGGGCTGGCCGTGAGGACGAACTCTTCTCCCTCCAGGTGCCGGGCCAGATCCTGCAGTTCGGAGCTCAGCAGCTCGGCCTGGCCTGTGCGGATCGCCGTCAGGCGGGTGGATGAGGTGTCCAGGCCGATCACACGGGCGCCGGCGTTGCGCAGGGCGATGGCCGTCGGCAGGCCGACGTAGCCAAGTCCCACGACGGCCACCACGGCCTCATCCACGACGGGGTCGTGAAGCGCCTCCTCGAGGCCGTCCAGCACCTCCATCCGAGGAGGTGCGAGCAGCTCCAAATCCGCCGTGGTTGCCTGCAGTGCGAGCTCTCGCGTCATTGCTGCCCCCTGGTCTGAGTGATCGATTTCCAGTTGACGAGCGCCACTTCACCTGCGCCCCGCCCGAATCCGGGGGTCCGGCGGACTGCTCGTCGCGGAGCAGTTTGCATGCCGGAGGGGGGCGCTCAACCATCTCTGGACGTTCGTTGGCAAGTCGGAACCGGAGGGCCGACGGACCCTCGTCCCAAACGGGCAGCGGGCCTGCCCGAAGGGGACCTCGGGGGTCTCACCAAAGGCGCACGGGGAAGACCCGCCGCTAGCATCACTTCTGACATGCGTGACTACCTGGATGCCATCTCCCGCCACGTCGTCGTCTACGACGGCGGCATGGGCGCGACGCTCGAGCAGTTCGACCTGACCCAGGAGGACTACGGGGGCCTGCAGGGCAAGTGCCACGAGGCTCTCGTCCTCAACCGCCCGGACGTCATCGAGGGGGTTCACAGCTCGATGCTCGAGGCCGGCGCCGAAGTGCTCGAGACGGATACCTTCCAGGGTTCGCGCCTGAAGCTGGACGAGTGGGGACTGGCCGACTACACGGTCGAGATCAACACGAAGGCCGCCGAAATCGCCCGCAGGGCCGCCGGTGAGAACCGCTTCGTGGCCGGCTCGATCGGCCCGACCGGCTACCTGCCCGCGTCGGAGGACCCCTCGCTGGGCCAGATCCGCTTCCGCGAGCTGGTCGAGATCTTCGCCGAGCAGGCCGCCGGGCTGATCGACGGCGGCGCCGACCTGATCATCATCGAGACGGCCCAGGACATCCTCGAGGTCAAGGCGGCCGTCTTCGGCGCCCGGGAGGCCTTCTCGAGCACCGGCCGGACACTGCCGATCCACACCTCCGTCTCGCTGCTGCCCAACGGCGGCAAGATGCTCCTGGGGACGGACATCTCGGCGGTGCTGGCAACGCTCGAGGCGCTGAAGGTGGACGTGATCGGGCTGAACTGCTCGACCGGCCCTGAGGACATGCGCGACGCGATCCGCTTCCTGGGCGAGTTCAGCCCGCTGCCGGTGGCCTGCATCCCCAATGCGGGCCTGCCCCTGCAGGGCCCCGACGGCGAGACGATCTTCCCCGAGCAGCCCGAACCGCTGGCCGAGGCCCTGAAGGAGTTCGTGGAGCGCTACGGCGTGGGCATCGTCGGCGGCTGCTGCGGCACGACGCCGGAGCACATCGCCGCGATCGTCGAGCGGGTCGGCGGACGCGAGGTCGGCCCTCGCCCGGCTCCCCGCCCGCCCCACCTCTCCTCGATGATCGAGGCGATCACCCTGACCCAGCAGCCCGCCCCGACGATGGTCGGCGAGCGGGTCAACTCGCAGGGCTCGCGCAAGGCCAAGGAGCTGCTGCTTGCCGACGACTACGACGGCCTCGTGCAGATCGCCGAGGACCAGGTCGCGGGCGGCGCCCACGTGCTGGACCTCTGCGTCGCGCTGACGGAGCGGGCGGACGAGGACGAACAGATGAGGATCCTCGCCAAGAAGGTCTCGCTCTCACAGCCCGCCCCGATCCAGATCGACTCGACCGAGCCGGAGGTGATCGAACGGACCCTCGACCAGATCCCGGGCCGGGCGATCGTCAACTCGGTCAACCTCGAGGCCGGCCGGGACAAGCTCGACCGCGTCCTGCCGGCGGCGCTGGCCCACGGCGCGGCCCTGATCGCCCTGACGATCGACGAGGTCGGCATGGCCAAGACGGCCGAGCGCAAGGTCGAGATCGCCAAACGGATCCGCGACCTCTGCTGCGAGGAGCACGGGCTCGACCCGGAGCTGCTGATCTTCGACTGCCTGACCTTCACGCTGACGACGGGCGATGAGGAGTGGCGTCCCTCGGCGGTCGAGACGATCGAGGGGATCCGCCGGATCAAGGCGGAGATCCCTCACGTGAAGACCTCGCTGGGCGTCTCGAACGTCTCCTTCGGGGTCTCGCCGGGCGCGCGGGCGGTGCTCAACTCGGTCTTCCTGCATCACTGCGTCGAGGCGGGCCTCGACCTGGCGATGGTCAACCCGAACCACATCACCCCCTATGGGGAGATTCCCGAGAACGAGCGCGAGCTGGCGGACGACCTGGTCTTCAACCGCAGCGAGGACGCGCTGGAGAGGTTCATCGGCCACTTCGAGTCCAAGGGCGAGGAGGACACCGCCCAGGGCGCAGCGGACCCGACCGAGGGGATGGAGCCCGAGGAGGCCCTGCACTTCCACATCCTGCGCCGCCGCAAGGAGGGCGTCGAGGGCTGGATCGATGCGAGCGTCGAGAAGATCGGCGCGGTCCCCACCCTGAACGAGGTCCTGCTGCCGGCGATGAAGGAGGTCGGGGACAAATTCGGGGCCGGCGAACTGATCCTGCCGTTCGTCCTGCAGTCGGCCGAGGTGATGAAGAAGGCGGTCGCCCAGCTCGAGAAATACCTCGACAAGATCGAGGGCTACACGAAGGGGACGGTCGTCCTCGCGACGGTCTTCGGCGACGTCCACGACATCGGCAAGTCGCTGGTCAACACGATCCTGACGAACAACGGCTACACGGTCGTCGACCTCGGCAAGCAGGTCCCCATACAGACGATCCTGGATGCCGCCCAGGAGCACGAGGCGACCGCGATCGGCCTTTCGGCGCTGCTCGTGTCGACCTCCAAGCAGATGCCCGCCTGCATCCAGGAGCTCCACTCCAAAGGCCTCAGCTTCCCTGTTCTGATCGGCGGCGCGGCGATCAACCGCGCCTTCAGCTACCGGGCCCTGTACCCCGGCGGGAAAGACTCCGAGGAGGTCTACGAGCCGGGCGTCTTCTACTGCAAGGACGCCTTCGAGGGCCTCGCCGTGATGGACCAGCTGATCGACGAGGAGGCGCGTGGGTCCCTCGAGGAGAAGCTCTTCGCGGGCGCGACGGCCTTCCGCGCGAAGGGCGAGGAGCCCGAGGAGAACCTCAACTTCGCGGATGACAGCGTCCGCTCCGCCGCACGCACGGATGTGCCCGTGCCGACCCCCCCGTTCTGGGGCGTCAAGGAGATTCCCGTGGACCTGGACGAGGTCTACCGCCACCTCGACACGCACGTCCTGTTCAAGCTCCACTGGGGCGGCAAGGGCGTCAAAGGCGAGGCCTGGCAGACGCTTCTGCGCGAGAACTTCCGCCCACGTTTGGAGCGGATGTGGGCCGAGCAGGACTACCTGCATCCGCGCGCGCTGCTCGGCTTCTTCCCCTGCTACTCCCTGGGCAACGACATCATCGTCCTCGACCCGGAGGACCGCGAGACGGAGCTGACCCGCTTCGTCTGCCCGCGCCAGCCGAAGGGCGACCGCATCTGCCTGGCCGACTTCTTCCGCCCCGCCGTCGACGGCGGGCCTCCGGAGGAACTCGACGTGATCGCCGTGCAGGCCGTCACGGTGGGCTCGGAGGTCACCGAGCTGATGGCCAAGCTCGAGACCGACGGCGAGTTCGCCGAGCAGCTGTTCGTGCACGGCCTGGGCGTCCAGACGGCCGAGGGACTGGCCGAGTGGCTCCACGCCGCGGCCCGCGAGATGCTCGGCATCGAAGCCGCCCAGGGACGCCGCTACTCATGGGGCTACCCCGCCGTGCCCGAGCAGTCGGAGCACCTCAAGGTCGAGCAGCTCCTCGGCCTCGGCGACATCGGCATGAGGATCACCGACGGCTACGCGCCCGAACCGGAGCAGTCGACGCTGGCCCTCGTGGCCCACCATCCCCAGGCCTCCTACTTCGGCACCCGCCAGGGCCGCCTGCTGGAGAACGGCAGCCCGGACGACCTGATCCGCGGCTCCAGTCGCGACCCGTCACTGTTCGCCGACCTCGACGACACCGACCCCGACGAGGGCGGTGTCGAAGGCGAGGACCCCCCACAGGGGGGCACGGGCGAGCCGGCGATGGCCCGTTAGACGAACCGGCCGGGACGGTCATCGTCCTGACAGGTGCCATTGCGCCCGCGGTGCGTGCCTGAGAGAATCGCCCGCGGAGGGGCCGGAGGGGGGCCGCGGCTGGATTGGCCGTCTCGCGCTGGCTCGACATGGATGAGGAGGAGACGCAATGACTGAATGGATTTCAGGGCGGCTGGCCAGGCTGGCCGCGCCGATCGTCGTGGTCCTTGGGTGTCTGGCGATGAGCGCGGGCGCCTCGGCCTCGAGCGAAGTGGCCTACAACAACCTGAACACCGTCCCGGCGACGGTGAACGGCCTGCCGAACGAAGACACCTACTCGCTGGACTACGAATACTTCGAATTCGGCGGTCAGGTCGAACTGGCCAACACGGTCGGGCACGTGGCCAAGTCGCTGACGACGCAGCTGGACAACTTCACCTGCGAATACGGCATCTACTCGCTGGAAAACTGTTACACCCTCAAGCCGAAAAAGCGGATGTCGATGCAGTGGACCGCCAACATCTACGCGGTCGGTCCCGGAGACAGCGTCGGAACGCTGCTGACGTCCTCGACGGCCACGTTCAAGCTGCACTACCGCCCGACCACGAACGTCTCCTGCCCCGCGACCAGCGAAGGCAAGGGCTTCGGGGCGAACTGTGACGTGGGCGGCCTGCTGCAGACGGTGACGTTCAAGCACTTCAGCCCCGCGGCTGTGTTGCCCTCGAAGGTCATCATCCTGCTCAAGAACGCCTGCGGCGGCTGCGAAGGCAAACCCGTCAACGTGGGCCTGCAGGCCTCCTTCAAGGAATACTCCGGCGGCAAATTCATTGAAGAACCTGCCGCCAACGGGGGCGTCCCGGCCGTCGGCAGCGACCCGCTGCCAGAAGACGTCTACCTCGCCGGCGCGCTGAACACCGAAGAATGGGCGGGCTACCAGCCCGTCTTTCAGCTGGTGGTGCGCCGCCACTAGACAGGGGACTCGGGGAGCTGGGGGCCCGCACGGTTGCGCGGGTCCCCGCCTCCCGCCGGAGGCGCGTGGAAGCAGGCTGCCCGCTCAGGTGTCTGACAGCGGGACGGCCGAGCTGACCGGCGCGGCCTGCGGACGGCCCTGAAGGGCCGAGCCGCCCGCCGCGCGCTGTGTGTTGACCAGCTCGAGGATCGCCTCACCGGGCAGCGGCCGGGCGAAATGGAAGCCCTGTCCGAAGTCGCAGTTCATCCCCTGCAGGCGGGCCAGCTGGTCACCGTTCTCAACCCCCTCGGCGACCGCTTTCAGGTTGAAGATCCTGGCCAGCTCGACGATCGAGGCCGTCATCTGGGCGACCTGGGGGTTCGTGTCGGCGAGGAAGGAGCGATCGATCTTGAGTATGTCCACGGGCAGCTCGCGGACGTAGTTGAGCGAGCTGTAACCCGTCCCGAAGTCGTCGATCGCCAGTTTGACTCCCAATCGCCGCAGCGCCTCCAGGCGCAGGAGGCTGACCTCCATGTCCTGCATCATGACGCTCTCCGTCAGCTCCAGTGTCAGGCTCGACGGGACGATCTCCGTGTCCTTCAGGACCTGCGCGACCTCGTTGATGAACTCGGGGCGCTGCAGCTGGCGGGCCGAGACGTTGACGGCCATCGACATCGGTGGGTCACGGGGACACTCCGCCTGCATCCGCGCGGCCCAGCGGCAGGCTTCGGAGAGGATGTGATGCCCCACGGGAATGATCAGGCCCGTTTCCTCGAGCAGGGGGACGAATTCATCGGGTGCCAGCAGGCCCTTCTCGGGATGCTCCCAGCGGGCCAGCGCCTCCATCCCCGCCATGTCGCCGCGGGCCAGGTCCATGATCGGCTGGTAGCGGAGCGTGAACTCGCCCTGCTCCAGGGCCCGCTGCAGTTCGCCCTTCAGCTCCAGGCGGGCCATCGCCCGAAGGTGCATCTCGGGGTTGAACAGCTGATAGCCGCCCTTGCCGCTCTCCTTGGCCATGTACATGGCCGCGTCGGCGTTGCGCAGCAGCTCTTCGGCGTCGCGGGTGGAGACCATGTTCTGATCGGAGAAGGCGATCCCCACGCTCGCCCTGACGGACACGGCGCGGCCTTCGAGGGACACGGGCGCCTCCACGGCGCTCATCACCCGCTGGGCGATCTCGACCGAGTGCAGCTCGGACTCGGAGTCGCGGATCAGGATCGCGAACTCGTCCCCGCCGAGCCGTGCGGCCGTGTCGACGGGGCGCATGCAGTCCTCCAGGCGACGCCCCAGCTCCTGCAGCAGCTCGTCGCCCGCGGCATGGCCCAGGCTGTCGTTGACGAACTTGAAGTCGTCGATGTCCAGGAACAGGACGGCGACCGGCAGGTGGTCGCGGCGGCGGCTTGCCAGCGAGTGCTCGACCCGGTTGCGGAACAGGGCCCTGTTGGGCAGGCCCGTGAGGGTGTCGTGGAAGGCCTGGTGCTCGAGTTCGTCGGCGAACGCCTTGCGCTCGGAGACGTCCCGGATGTTCAGGACGATCCCCTCGATCGACTCGTCGGAGAGCAGGTTCGAGCCGAGCGCCTCGACGTCGCGCCAGTCCTCCCCCTCGGCATGGCTGATGCGGAACTCGGCCACCGAGCGCTGCGCCGCGGGGCCAGCCGCGATGGCCGCGATCAGGGCCCGCACCCGGTCGCGGTCGTCGGGGTGGATGATCTCGGTGAGCTCCTGCCCGGTCAGCTCCGTCGGGTCGTGGGCGAACATCTGCGCCAGGGACGGGCTGACGTAGTGCAGGGAGGTGTCCGGGGCGAGGATGCAGAGGACATCCGAGGAGTTCTGGATCAGCGCACCCATGCGGGCTTCGGAGCGCTCCGTGACGGCCCGCTCGGTCAGCTCCACGCGGAGCGCCGCCTCGCGGCCGGTGACCTCCTCGTGGCGGCGCATGATCCCCGCCATGCGCATCAGGACGAGCGAGAACATGACGGCCGAGGAGCCGATCAGGACGTAGAGGTCGATGTGCTCGCCGAGCGCCCTGCGCAGGACGATCACGAGCGGCACCGTCAGGCTGGCGCACGCCAGCAGGGCCAGGCGGGCGCGGGTCAGGCCGGGTTGGGCTTCGGGTCCCGGCTCGGAGAGCAGGCGCATCGACGGGTGCAGTGCGCTGGCACCCAGCATCACGTAGAAGATCGCCCAGCCGGCGGAGGTGGCGCTGCCCGGCTCGAAGCTGCCGTCCAGCAGCCTCGCGCCGAAGATCGTGTCGGCCACGAGCAGGACGGCCGCTCCCGTCAGCAGGAAGATGAACGAGGGCTCGCGGCGGTGGCTCCCGGCGGCCATCCGCGCGACGACGCCGAGGACCAGGATGTCCATCGCCGGGTAGCCGATCGAGGCCATCCGCTCCAGGAGGGTCATCGAGGTGTCGTTGGCGTAGGGGGAGATCAGGTAGACCCAGAGCAGCGTCGCCAGGGCCAGGGTCACGATCAGGGCGTCGATCAGGGCGGAGCGGTCACGGCTCTCGTCGCGCTCGTGGATCAGCAGCAGCATCCCGCCGACGAGGAAGGGGTAGAAGGCCAGGTGGAAGGAGTCGGCGACGGAGGGGAAGGGCAGGGAGCCGCCGAAGAGGGGCCCGTAGTTGGAGGCCAGGACATCTGCCGTCAGGAACATCAGCTGCCCGATCGCCAGCAGCTGCCATGGCAGCCTCCGCTTGGGCGAGTTGGCCCGGCCGCCGAGGATCAGCGCCACGACGGCGCCCGCGCCGAGCAGGTTGAAGAACGAGGCTCCGGTGCAGCCAGCTCGCGCCGATGACGCCCCCCAGCGAATAGGCGCCTGCCAGCAGGCCCATCACGACAAGCCAGGAGATCCACACCAGCCGGCTCACGCCGCCTGGACCCGGCTGGGGCGTCGGCTCAGATTCGACCGCGCCCATCGAGCGTCACATCTCCCCGTGTTCGTGGCCGGCCCGCGACCGCGCTGCCCGTACTCCTAAGGCGCGAGAGCTCCGCCCGCACGACGCGCGGATCGAGCAGGCCTCCGAGCGGCGCGCGTGGGTCAGCGACGCGCGCCGTCGCGGCTCCCAGGGTGTGGCTGTGAATCGCCCATGCATGGGCAGGCTCGGCGACGACGGCCGCAGACTCGTCCATATGGGCCTATCGGTCCGTCGAAGGCCCGTCTGAGCTCTGACAGTGTTCCTGCGAGGATTCGAGAGGATCGAATCCTCGCCGTCCGGCGTGCTGTTCTAGTCGTCGTCGCGGGGAGGCGGGCGGAACAGGATCCGCTTGACCTCCGAGGCCGAGCCGCCGCCGAGGCGCAGCGCCGTCTGGAAGCCCTCGTTGCCGAGCTCGCCGGCGTCCAGCGCGCGGCGCAGCTCGTTCAGCGGCGCCAGCTGCTCCTCGTCGACCTTCTCGCGCGAGGTCTCGATCAGCATCAGGTGCCGCGGGCGTTTCAGAGCCGCCGCCACCCTGACGAACGGCTCGCGCTCGGAGGCGTCGAAGGTCTCCGCGGCAAGAACGACCGTCTGGCGGTTCTCCAGGCGCTTGGCCACCGCCGCGGCCAGCAGCTCGCGGGCGCGCTCGGAGAGCTCCTCGGCGTCCACCCGACCCTCGAGCAGGGCTTCCACCTTGGCCACCGAGAGGAGCGCCGAGCGCTCCTCGATGAGCCGCTCGAGGAAGGCATCGCGCTCGGCGGGGTTGGCGGAGGCGACGATCAGAAGGCTCCCGGGGGAGTAGCGCAGGCGGTCGGCCGGGCGCAGGATGCGGCAGTGGACGGTCAGGTTCGCGGGACGCGGGGGCGCGCCGTCACGGCGCGGGCGATCGGAGGACCAGCCGGTCCGCTCGTCCTCTCCGATCTTCACGCTTCGCCCTGGGGGTCTGCTCGCCATACCCCCCATCATGCCGCAACGCCGCCCCCGACCCGGCCTGAGCCCTGCCGAGCCCCTGCGGAAGGCCCTCCGCGGCGATCAGGGCGAGCTTGCCGGGCCGCTCCAGGCGCTTGATCCGGGCCTCCTCGCGCATGGCGGCCCCCCGGTCGGCCATCGCTCGGGCGAAGACCAGCTCGACCGGGCGGCGGCTGGCCGTGTAGCGGCTGGCCGTACCGGCCTGGTGGCGGGTGAGGCGGCGCTCGACGTCGATGCTCCAGCCCGTGTAGAGCGAGCCGTCGCTGCAGCGCAGCATGTACACCCACGCGTCGGGCATCCCCGCTCAGTCGGCCACGGCGCCGGCGGTCGGGCGCGCGGAGGCGGGCAGCGCCGGCAGGCGGACCGGGGCGGAGTTCATCGTGCGCAGCCGGACCTCCCGCCAGGAGAGGCCCTCGTTGAGCAGCGCCGGAAGGCCCATGATCAGGGCCGTGGCGATCTCGACCGCCTGCAGGACGATCCCGTAGGCGATCGCTTCGGGGGTGGAGACGTGGTAGGCGCCGGCCAGCACCGCGACACAGGCGGCCTGGAAGACGCCGACGTTGGCAGGTGTCGCGGGGATGACGGCCGTGACGTTGACGGCGAACAGGACCGCCGCGGCGGCACCGGCGCCGGCCTGCGAGCCGAGGCCGAGAGCCATCAGCAGCAGCCAGCAGGAGAGCCATTGAAGCGCCCAGGCTCCCAGCTGCGTGGCCGTGGCGAGCGCTGCGGTGCGCGGCCGGCGGAACACCGCGAGGCCCTGGCGCAGCCGCAGCAGCGAGGCGCGCGCGGCGATCAGCAGGCTCTGGCAGCGCTTGAAGCGCGACACGGCGGAGGGCGGGATCAGGATCGGCGCGAGCGCCACCGCCAACAGAACCGCCAGGGGCGTCAGGGCGAGCAGCATCAGATCGGAGTGATGGCGGTCGAGGACGCTGACGCGCGAGAGCGTCACGGCGCCGAGGATCCCAAGGGCAAGCAGGTTGAGGATCGTCTGGGAGACCATCGTGCCGAGAACCACGGGCAGCGTCTCGCGGGCGCGGCCCAGCCGCCGGGCGAGGATCAGCGCGCGGGAGGGCTCACCGAGGCGTGCGGGCAGCGTCGAGGACATCAGGACGCCGATGAAGGTCCCCTGCATCGCATCGCGGCGTTTGGCGCGGCGCCAGGTGGGTGCCACGGAGAGGATCGTGTGCCAGCCGAGCGCGCGGACGAACATCGAGGCGCACATCAGCGCGAGGCCCGCGGCGAGCAGGCCGGGCTTCGATGCCACCAGCGAGGCCGCCACGCGGGCGACTCCGACGCGCTGAAGCGCAAGCGCCGCCAAGCCCAGGCCGGCGAGTGAGCTGAGGGCCAGCGCGCCGCGGCGGATGCGGCGCATTCGCCGCGGCCCCGCGGCGGGGTCGCCCTCGCCGCCCCGCCCTGCGGGCAGGGCGGGGTTCGCCTGCAGGCTCGCCAGCCGCTGGGCGGGAATCCTCGGGAGCAGGTCCGAGGGGGCGAGGCCGTAGTGGCGTGCATGGCGCCCGATCCGAGTGGCCGAGGGGCTGTTGGCCCTGCGCGCGACGGCGATCGCCTGCTCGTAGGACTCCGTGACTTCGGCGGCGACGTGGGGCCAGGCGTAGCGCTCGGCCCGCTCGCGTGCGGCGACGGCCATCCGCGCCCGCATCGCGGGCTCCAGCGCCATGCGGCGAAGGGCCAGAGCCAACTCCAGCGCATCGCCGGGGACGCTGAGCAGGCCGTCGATGCCGTCACGCAGCACGTCCCGGTAGCCGGGGATGTCGGAGGCCACGACGGGTGTGGCCGCCGCGAACGCCTCGGTCAGGACCATCCCGAAGCTCTCGCCGCCCAGTGAGGGCGCGCAGAGTACGTCCGCCCGGGCCAGCTCGCGCAGCTTGTCCTCCTCGGAGACCTTGCCGAGCGCCGTCACACCGGAGTCCTCGAGCGTCAGGTGGGCGATCTCCGCGGGCCCCGCCCCGACAAGCGTCAGGCTCGCGGGGACGTGCTCGCGCAGCGCCTCGAAGGCACGCAGGAGGACCGGCAGCCCCTTCCGTTCGACGGCCTGCCCGATGAACAGGATCCGCAGCTCACCGGGCCGGCGGGTCTGCACCTCGGGCTCGGCGATCTGCTGCAGATGAACCCCGTTGGGGATGATCCGGTAGTGACCGCCGTAGAAGCGCCGGGCCGTCCAGGCCGCCGCTTCGGAGACGGCGATCCGCCCGTGCAGGCGGTTCATCCGCCGCCGTCCCCCCAGGGGGACGGCCGCGAAGCCGTTCGTCAGGGTGTTCTCGGAGTAGGTGTGGAAGGTGCCGAGCAGCGGCAGCTCGCCGGAGGACATGAGCGCATCCCAGCTGACGACGGGGACGACCGGCTCGTGGATGTGGACTACGTCATAGCCGCCGCGCCGCAGCTCCCGGCGCAGTTCCTGCACGGCGAAGGGCGTGTGGCAGAGGTTGGAGACGGCACCGTTGGCGGGGAGGCCGATCGTCCGGCCCAGCGAGACGAAGTCCTCGGGGACGGGGTTCGCGCCGGGGCGTGCGCCGCGGTGCAGGCGCCTGGAGGTCGCGTCGTCTGGATCGAAGGGCGCGATGATGCGCGGCTCGTGCCCGGCGCGGGACAGCTCGGCGGCGAGCGCCTCGATGTGCCGCGTGACACCGCCGGGGTAGGTCCAGGAGTACGGCGAGACGAGCGCGATCCGCACGGGGGAACACTTTAGCCCGCTGGCAGGTCGTCCGCCGTGTCACGGCGCCCCGAACCTCGGCCGGCGGGAATCCGGGCCGCGCTGCGATAATCGCGGGGTGAGCTCCCGGCACTTCGTCAAGTACACGTTCCTCAAGGTCGACCCGGCCTGGAAGCGCCTGGACGCGGCCCAGCGCGAGCAGGACAAGCGCGAGTTCATGGCCGCGTGTGAGGACTTCGCCGACGGCCATCTGCTGCAGAGCTTCTCGCTGATCGGCACGCGGGGGGACGCGGAGCTGATGCTGCTCGCCGAGGCGGAGAACCTCGAGCGGATCCACGAGTTCCACGTCGTCCTGGGCCAGAGCGGCCTGATGCGCTTCTCGGAGATCAGCCACTCCTTCCTGGGCATGCGAAAGAGCTCGGAATACTCCGAAGACGAGCGGACCGTCCCGCGCGGCTTCCGCGGCCGCTACGTCTTCGTCTACCCCTTCGTCAAGTCGCGGGAGTGGTACGCCCTGCCGGCCGATGAGCGCTGGCGGATCATGCAGGGGCATATCGAGGTGGGCCGCGAATACCCGACGGTTGACAACCACACGACCTACTCCTTCGGCCTCGACGACCAGGAGTTCGTGGTGGCCTTCGACACGGACGATGTCGGGACGTTCCTGGATTTGGTTCAGCGCCTGCGCACGACCGAGGCGTCGCGCTTCACGGTCCGCGACACACCCAGCTTCACCTGCATCGCAATGTCTCTGGAGCGGGCGCTGAACGCGCTTGACGGCGAGCCGATGGGAGCCGAGGCCTATCCCCCTGTCTAACCGGGGGCTCGCGAAGCTGCGCGCCTGCGACCCGGTGCTGGCGGCGGTGATCGACCAGGTCGGCCCGTTGAGCAACCCACGCGAGGGGCGGCCGGACCTCGAGGACCACTACGGCGCTCTCGTCAGGGCGATCGTCGGGCAGCAGCTCTCGGTGGCGGCGGCACGGTCGATCTACGCCCGCCTGACGGAGCGCTTCTCGGGCCGTGCCCCGACGCCGCAGGAGATCCTGGATGACGACCCCGAAGCGCTGCGGGCCGCCGCGGGCCTCTCCCGCGCCAAGGTCGGCTTTCTTCGCTCCCTCGCCGAGCATGTCCTGAGCGGCGAACTCGAGCTGGAGCGCCTCGACGCCCTCGCAGGACGAGGAGGTGATAGCCGAGCTGACGGCCGTCAAGGGGATCGGCCTGTGGAGCGCCCACATGTTCCTGATGTTCCACCTCGAGCGGCCCGACATCCTGCCCGTCGGCGACCTGGGCATCCGGCGGGCGATCGAACGAGCCTACGGCCTCGAGGAGCTGCCGCTGCCCACACGGATCGAGGAGATCGCCGAGCCGTGGCGCCCGCATCGCAGCCTCGCCTGCCGCTACCTGTGGAGCTCGCTGGACAACGAGCCGGGTTGAGTGGCCGCGGCGCCCGGGCGCGCCGCTACTTCTTGCGCAGCGGGTTCTTCCGGCGGGCCTTGACGACGCAGGCCGAGTGCTTGCTCTTCTTCTTGAACTTCTTGCAGGCCGTGACCGCGTGGTAGCGCCTGTGGGCGGAGGCCGAGCACTTCGCCCGCTTGCCCTTGTTCTTCAGTTTCTTGCAGATCTTCAGGTTTTTCGCGAGTTCGTTTTCGCTCTTGTGCGGCAGGACCCCTGAGCAGCCGGTGACTTTGACCGGCGTCACGGACTTGACGACCGTGCCGTTCTGGCCGGTGAAGACGGTCGGCATGACGGGGTTCTCGGTGCAGAGGTTGCCGTAGCCGCTGAAAGCCGATTTGGTCGAGCGCGGGAGCGACACTTCGAAGCTTTCCACCGGAGCGTCGGGGACCGATTCGAAGCTCGAGATCGTGATCCCTTTCTCGATGTCGGTCTTGCCGTCGAGGACGAGCTTGATGCCTTCGCCCTGGAGCACGAACTCGGCGTCCGGGAAGGCCGCGTTGCCGTGCGAGACGAGGTAGATCGGCCCCGTCAGCGGCGATTTCAGGACCGGCGTGTGGGCCGTGCCGGTGCCGACGATCGAGTCGGGCGAGCAGCTCGCCGGGTTGGCTTCGAAGACAACGTCCTTGCAGGATTTCTGCAGCGTCGTGAGGCGCGACGGGATCACCGTGGGGAATTCGAGCTTCGTGCCGGCGATGTTGGCCTGCCCGGCACCCGAGTGGACGTTGATCTTCAGCCCGGTGCCCGTCGAGCGGCTGACTTCGGATTCGATCGAGACTTCGATCGTCGGTTTGAAGGGAAGTCCCGCGCAGTTGTTCGTGTGGTAGGGGGTTTCGACGTGCTCGACCCCCGTGGTGCCGTTCGGCCCGTAGCCGGTCAGCGTGCCGGTGAAGGCGAGCGGCTTGCAGCTGGTCGGGTTGAACGTGAAGTTCGGGCGGTTCGCTTCGATCCGCAGACTGTTGATCTGCGAGGGGACGCCCTTGACCCGTTCGGGCAGCGGGTCGCTCGTGAACGTCGCGACGGCCGTGTTTTCGTTGACGGTGATCGTTGACATCACGGGGATCTTGCCGAGGTTGAAGGGCCCGATGTGTTCGGCGTCGCTGAGCGCCAGCACGCCGAAGGGGGCGCCCTTGTAGGGGCCTGTCAGGTAGACCTTGCCGGGGATCTTGACGTGGTCGGAGCCGAGGCCGGCGAAGGCGGTCGAGACGCCGATCTGGCTGCTGTCGGGGCAGTTGGGTTCGGGAGCCGTCGCCACCGCGGTCGGGCACGGTTCAACGGAGGCCAGGATCGCGGCCGAGCCGGCGGGCGCCGTGATGCTGAGCGTCTTCAGCGCCTGGTTGCCGTCGGGCCGGCGGAGGTTGAGGATAAGCGGGCTGAAGGCACCGGCGTCCGAGCTTGCCGTGCCGGCTTCGAAGCTGGGCGCGAACGGCTGGGTGCCGGGCGCGGAGCAGGCCGAGCCGCCGGGGCCGGAGTTGATCGCGAAGGCGGGCGAGACGACCGACGCGCTCTTGCCCGACCAGCCGTCGAAGGAGGCCGAGGCGCTGTAGTTGCCGCAGGCTTCGGGCGTTGACTGCGAGGCGCGCGGGCCGTTGAAGAGATGCAGGTGCAGTTCGCTGAAGGCGACCGGCGGCGTGTGGTCGAAGACGGACGTGAGCTGTCCCGTCGTCTGGTTGATTTCGACCCTCCCGGCGAGCTTGACCTGGACCTTGCTTTCGGGGCCTTCGGCGAAGATGTAGAGCACCAGCGGCGAGCCGAACGGGTTGGTGTCCTGCGAGGCGAGGTAGACCGAGCCGGTCAGTTCTTCTTCGATCAGGGGCGTCTTGATGCTGACGGTGCCGATCTTGGCCGCGTCGGGGCATTCGATCGGTTCCTGGTTGAAGTGGTCGTTTTCGGTGAGTGCGTCGACCGCGGAGGATTCGCTGCCGCCGAGGTTGCCGCTGAAGCCGAACTGCCCGCTCGAGCAGGTCAGCAGGCCGTCGGAGGCGCCGCCGCTCGCCTGGATGCCCGCGGGCAGGGTCAGCGTCGTCTTCTTGACGGCCGATTCGGCGAGCGCGCCTTCTTTGCCGTCGACGGTGCCTTCCTGGGGCAGCTTCACGTTGACGGTCATGCCCGTCGGCGTCGCCGCGGAGTGTTCGTCCGGTTCGACTTCGATCGAGGGCGAGAACGGCAGCGCTGCGCACCCTTCAAAGGATTCTTTCAGCGGTTCATCGATGAAGATGTTTTCGGTCGTCGTGAATTCCTCGCCGGTCCAGGCGACCGCGCTGACGGTCGCTTTCGGCGTGCCGCCACAGCTCGTCGGCATCGTGAGCAGCGCGCGGGGTTCGCTCGCTTCCAGTTTTTCGCATTCTTCTTCTTCGCCGAGGTAGCCGCCGCCGAGGCAGGGCCAGCTGCGCGCGCTGTCGTGCTCGGGCGCCTGCGGCACGCCCCAGAAGGTCGCTTCGGTGTTGAGGATCTCGATCGACTCGGGCAGCAGGTGGACGCTGACTTCCACGGCATAGTCGCTGCCGCTGCGCACGTGCGTCGTGAGGACGACGGGAACGGTGTGCGCGATGAAGCCGAAGCGGGCCGGTTCACCGGTGTTCGGGGTGAGGTTGAAGATCGGCACCTCCTGCGTGAACGGCCCGATGTTCAGCGGTTCGTCGAGCGTCGCGTTGGCGAACCCGATCGCGGTGTTCGGCCTGCACTTGTTGCCGTTGCCGTTGACCACCGCGACGAAGTCGGTGCCCGAGCACTGCGGGGCTTTCGCGACCGCGCCCACCATCCCGGGCGGCAGGACGAAGTGGAGGTCCTTCGGCAGCGCGGGCAGGAACGGGAGTTCGGCCCCCTGCCCGAACGCTGCGCCGTGTACGAGCGTCTTGTTCAGGTTGAAGACCGTCGTCAGCTGGAACGGGTGCGAGCCTGCCTGGTGGTCGATCGAGCCGTCCTTGTTTTCGGGGCGCATTTCGAAGCGTTCGGTCCCGAACTCCGCGGGTTCGTTGCTGACCTTCATTTCCAGCTTCCTTGTTGCCGCCGTCACCGGTTCGCCGTGCGGCGTGCGCCCGCCTTCGACCTTGAATTCGTTCGTCAGCGTCGAGCCGAGTTCGACGCCCGGTTCGACTTCGGCTTCGATCCTGATCCTGACGCTTTCCGCGGGCCGGACCGACCCTTCCAGCGAGCAGCTGAACGTCCGTTCGACCGTCGTGCAGTTCGGGAAGATGGTTTTGAATTTCGGGCCGAGCGTCCTGAAGACCCCCGCTTCGCCGGACTGAATGATGACTTTCAGCCCGGCCGGGACGGTGTCGGAGAAGTTCGACGTGCGACGTGGCGCCCGAGACGTCTTCGTAGCCGATGTCGGTCGCCATCGCGTAGATGATCACCTTCGAGCCGGGTTTCAGGACCGTCGGAGCGGCTGTGGTGTTGGGCAGCCACCATGCCGAGGCGGCCCTCGCCGGCGCGGCGCTGATGGCCAGGGCGGCGGCCAGGGACACCAGCAGCGCGAGGGCCAGGGCGCGGACCGGGGTTGCGTTGCGGAGCGTCATCGGTGCCCGGCCTTCTTGGCCTTGCGGTATTTCTTGCGCGCCGCTGTTTCGCAGGCCTTTTGCTTGGCGTGGTTGTGGCGGCTGTGGCAGGCGCTGAGCGCCGCTGAGAGTTTCTGCGTGCGGGTGCCGTATTTCACGCGCGCCTTCGTTTCGCAGGCCCTGCGCTTGCCATGGTTCTTGAGCTTCCTGCATGCCTTCAGCGCTTTGGTGAGCCTCTGCGAGTTGGTCAGTTTCGGCGTCTGCTTTTCGATCGAGCCGAGGACTTCGACCACCGAGGACTGCGTTGACCCGTTGGCGGCGGAGCTGCCGGGCGCGGCGAACTGTTCACCGGGTTCGGTGGCGCTTGCTTTGCAGGGACGTTCCTGCGTTTCTTCGCACGGCGGCGGCGAGGCGGCCGGCGGGGGCAGGCATTCGTGGCTTCCCGGCTGGCCGCAGATCGTCGCGTCGTAGACATCGAAGCTGGTGTCGGTGTCGCCTCCGGCGAGTCTGCTCGAGGTCACGAAGAACACGTCGTTGCCGCTGGCGCTGGCGTCGAGGAACGTCGATTCGTTGTGCGAGGTGCCCGAGGAGATGAGCGAGACGCAGCCGCCCGAGCTTTCGCCGTAGGTTTCGCTTTCGGTCGTGCAGCCGCCGACCCCGGGTGGCTCGAACTCGTACACGTCCTCCTTGCCGTTGGTGTCCTGCGGCACGAGCGCTTCGGCGCTCATGAAGAACATTCGCCCGTTGTCGAACAGCATCCGCGACGGGTAGGGCGCTTCGGTGAGTGACAGGTGCGTCCACGTGGGGATGTTGCCCGACAGCCAGCGTTCGGACCAGGACCGCGGCCGGTCGACGAGGCGCCCGCGCCCTTCCCCGGACAGTTCGACGTTGTGGACACCCGTCGGGCGCGCGCCCGTGGGGTTGCATGAGACGCATGTCAGGTGTTCCGCGGCGGCGTCGTAGAGGAACACCTCGGTGTCGGGCTTTTTCGAGTTGATGTCGGCGTTGTGGTAGCCGGTGAGGCTGCGGTCCGAGACGAAGGTGAGGAGGTTGCCGTCCGTCGACACGCGCGAGGTCAGCGTGGCTCGGCTCCCCGGAACGAGGGCGCCCCAGTCGGGTTCGTCTTCGGAGGACAGTTCGGCGATCAGCTGCGGCGTGCCCCAGGTCTGCGATCCGTTATCGAAGCGCTCGACGTAGAGGTTGCACAGCGCTGTCAGCCGGAACTGGCCGCGGTTGCCGAATTCTTCGTTCCGCAGGCAGTGGCCCTGCGTCGATCCGGTGCCCAGCGCGCCGTTGGCGACGAAGTACACGGTGTTGCCGTCGCTCCCCGCCCCCGGCAGGAGCCCCTGCACGTCGGCGGGCTGGCCCGGGTGGGAGTCCACCGTGAGGTCGGTGAGCTTGCATTCGAGCTTGTGGCTCGTTTCGTTTTCGAGCACGTGGCAGTCGTAGAGGTCGGGCTTTCCTTCTGTGTAGGACGACGTGGAGTTCGCCGTCAAGCGCTGTTCGTCGGTGAAGAAGATGTGCGAGCCGTCGCTGCTCGCGGTCTGGAACTGCGGCTTCGGGAATGGTGCCGTTTCGCCGCCGGCTTCCGGGACGTCGAGTTGGACCGTTTCGCCCTTGGCCATGTCGCGCAGGTATATGTGCACGGACTGGCCGACGGACGTGCTCCAGATCACCCGTGAGCCGTCGCTGGACATCGCGCTTGCGATGTTGAGGTTGCGGGCGCCGAGCTGCGGGCTGCTCGCGGGCAGCCCGCTGGGCAGGATGCTGACGAGGTGCGACTGCCCTGACACCCACTCCCAGAGGTTGCCCTGGCCGCCCACCGGTTCCGTGCTCAGCGCGACGTGATTGGGCGTCTGCAGGATCAGGTGGGTCATCGTCGCGTCACCCTGGAGGAAGTTGACCTGGCCGCCGAATTCCCGCTGGACTTTTTTGCCTTCGTATTCCGTTTCGCCGGGCACGTTGGCGCTCGTGAGCAGCGGGCTGAAGCAGCTAGTCGGGGCGGGGGGCGTGAGGCATTCGGCGCCCGCGCTGCGCACGTAGGGGGTCGATTCGGTCTCTTCCGGTGACAGCGGCGGGTTTTCGAAGCGCTTGTTGCCGAACGCCTGGACGAGGGTGTTGGACAGGTCGGCTGAGAAGAAGCGGTACTCGGGGGCCGAGCCGGGGGCCACCCCCTGCCCGGTGACCTGGCGCGTGTCGACGTCGGTCGTCGACCATGCGGCTTCGCCGCGCCTGGAGATCAGCTGGGTCACTTCGGGCGCGCGGTTGCCTTCGGCGCCGGGGAACGCGCCGGTCGCCACGTAGGTGACCCGTTCGCCGTTTTCGGAGGCCTCGATCAGCCCGCCTTCTTTTCTCGGCGCTTCGATCGCTGCGCCGTTCTTGTCGAGCGGCGAGACGAGCTCCCAGACCCGGTTGTCGGGCAGCGTCGCGCCGAGCACGGCGTGCTGCGTGTGGAACTTCTGTTCGGCCGCTTCCACTCCGCCGGGGGCGGAGGCGTTGAAGGCGATCACGCGGTAGTGGTAGAGGCTCGCCTGCGTGAGGCCGGTGATTTTCTCGCTCACGGGCACGTCTGCGAACGCGGCGCCGATGCCGCCGGCCGGCAGCGGGACTTCGACGCACGAGCCGGTGCACGGTTCGCCCGCCTTGGGAACCGGTGCCGTGTCGTAGCGGAAGACGTAGGTGCTCGCGAGGCCCGCGGGGTCGATCTGCGCTTCGAGCACGGCGGAGCTCGAGGTGATCTGCGCGACGGAGAGTTCATCGATCTGCGGCGCGCCGGGCGGTTCGGGTTCATAGACGTTGATCTTGCCCGTGGCCGCGTCCGCGACGAGCGCTTCGCCGCTGCGCAGCGCGGCCACGCCCGTGCCGCCGTGCAGCTGGCCCGCGCCGAAGCGCTCGACCAGTTCGCCGTTCGAGTCGAACACGCCGACGCTTTCAACGTTGTCGACGAGCACGTCGCCGTTGGCCTCGTCGACCGCGACGCCCGAGGACTGTTCGCCGGTGAGCGATTCGATCAGCGGTTCGCCGACCAGCTTGCCGGGGAGTTCTTCGAAGATCATCTCCTTGGCGATCACCGTCGGCGGTTCGCCGCGGCCTTCGGCTTCGTGGCCGAGATACAGGATGTGGTTTTCGTCCACCGCGATGCCGGGCCTGCCTTCGCCTCCGGCTTCGGAGGCGACGAAGGCTTTGAACTTGTTCGCAACCGCGTCGGTGTACTCGATCACGTCTTCTTCGTTGTAGGCGTAGAGCGTGCCGTCCGGGCCGACCGTCAGGCCGTTGAGTTCTTCTTCGAAGTATTCGAAGGATCCGCCGGGTTCCTTCCAGCCCTTGATCCGTTCGCCGCCCACGACGAAGTTCCCGTTCGGCTGGTACTTCTCGATGATCCCGTCTTCGAATTCTTTTTCGTGGCCGTTGACTTCTTCTTCGTAGTGGGTGACGGTCTCGACGTAGACGTCACCCGCGGAGGGGTCGAGCGCCGTGTTCGTGTTCTGGTCGATCGCGATCGCGTCGGCGCCGTGGAGCTGGCCCTGGCGATGACCGCCGATGCCCGCGCGGCAACCCGCTTCGCAGATCTCGAATTCTTTTTTGCCGTCCTTCACGCCCCAGCCCCAGGTGCGGATGAATTTGTGGTCGGGGCCGAACTCGACGACGCGGTTGTTGCCGGCGTCGACGACGTAGATGTCGCCCGTGGCTTCGCTGACGGCGATTCCGGCGGGTTCCTTGAGCTGCCCGTCGCCGCTGCCCTGGCCGGCGAAGCTCGAGCTGAAGGTGTGCCCGCGCTGGCTCAGCGCCGAGGCGGAGGAGGCGAGCAGCAGGCACGCGACGGCTGCGGCGAGCAGGGACGCGCAGAGGCCGCCGCGTGCTCCGCGGCCGCGCTCCCCAGAACGGCTCCGTACTGCTTCCCTCATCGCTCCCTCTCTCTTGTCCAGAGGACGAGTCTATCGACCCTTGAATGTCTGTCAAGCGGGAACCGGCAGGTGTTCTAAAGGCCCGGAACCCCGCGACGCGCGGCGTGGAATGTACCCCTTGGGCGAAACGACGCGTGGGGCCCGGAGGCCCCACGCGCTTGCTTCGTATTGCTTTGCAGCACCGCTCAGACGGCGAGCGGCTGTGAGTCAACAGCTAGGCGGTTATTCGGAACCTGCTTCCTCAATCCCGAGTGCTTCGCCCTTCTGTTCCACGGTGCCTTCCTGGCCCGAGGGAATTCCGCCCGGCGGGTAGAATTCGGTCGGGTGGCCAGTGATGGCGCCCTTGACTTCGGTCAGCAGGAGGTCAACCGGTCCACCTTCCAGTTTCGGAATGTTGACGATCGGCGTCCATTTGAGTTTGCCTTCTTCTGCTTCCTGTTCACCGATGTAGGGACCAGGCGTGAACGTCAGTGTTGAGGACTTTTCCACTACGTTCGTGTTGCCTGCGTTCACACCGATGACCGAGCCTTTGGTCCGGATTTCACCCAGCGCTGCACAGGTGAAGGCGGCGACGGAGCCGGCGCCCGGTTCCGCTTCAGAGGCCAGGTCGGTACCGGCAACGGTTTTACCCGTTCCTTCGACCCACCCGATCGTACCGGCGAGTTTTTCGGTCGCGATCGTTTCCTTCTTGACGTTTTCGCAGGGCGCTTCAAGCGCCTTGCACTTCGAGAACGTCGTCACAGCGTTGTGGATGATGTTCGGCGGGGCCACTTCGAACGTGCCCTTGAACTTGGCGCATTCGACCGGAATGTCAACTTTGGCTTCCGGGTTGATCGAGTGCAGGACCGCGGCCCCACCCTTCGACTTGCCGATCTTGCCTTTACCGACGCCGGCGACGAGCATGTACTTGCCGCCTTTTTCGGTGAATTCCGATTTTTTACACGTCTTTGACGCGTAGTGACCGGTGTATTCTTTGGCTTCGTTCTTCGGCGCCTTGCCGCAGGAGTACCAGATGGGTCCCGCCGAGGCAACCGAGGCACTGATCGCCGTGATCGCGAACACCGCGACCAGGGCGAGCCCCAGAACCTTGATGCGTGTCATTAACTGCTCCTTTTCCCTCTTGATAGGACCGACGAGCTTCGATGTCCCGCCTTCAGGACCAGGTCCCGAAGCCCCTCGTAACCGTCTTGCTGATCCTCAGCCCAACGGTGCTGCTCCCGACCTTGGCAGAAAACAGGTTGTCCGTCAAGGTCAAGCCGAAGGGGTGGTCGGTGGGCATCGAAAAGCCCTGTCCCACAGCTGGAACGCGTGCGCCTGAACGCACGTGGGTCTCCCTCCCCATCTCCACCCCTGACCTCATGTCGCGGGCGACCGTAGCACAGAGGTTGAGCGCTCGTCAACCGAGTGCCGTCGTGCAGAGCCGCGACATTTGCTGGCTGGCTGGACAGTCAGGCGGTGCTCGCCGCGACCCTCCGAGCAGCGACCGTGCGGTCGCTCTCCGCATCGATTTCCCATTCCTCGCGGCCCTCGCTTCGGACGCATCGCTCGACGACCGCCGTCGGCCCCGGCAGCCCGCGCCCGCCGTCACGCCCGGCGCGGGCGTCGTGGAAGACGACGTGGCCGCCGAGCTCAACGAAGGGCGACCAGTCGCTCCAGTCGCGCTCGCAACCCGCTTCGGAATGATCGCCGTCGATGAACAGCAGGTCGACGCCGCCGGTCCAGGTGGCGGCCACCTCGCCCGAGGTGGCCGCATGCCAGACGACCGTCGGTGCGTCCGCTCCGAGGCTTCTCATCCGGCGCTCGACGAGCAGGCGGGTCGCCCGTTCGGTGGCCCCCCAGCCGCTGGGGAGCGCGTTCGGGCTCCTGCCGAAGGGGTCGATCAGATGCAGCTCGGCATCGGCCGCGAGGACGCCGATCAGGGCGAGCGCCGAGGCGCCCTCATAGACGCCGATCTCCACGACACGGCGAGCTCCCCGTGCGGCCTCGAGCAGGACCCCGGCGTCCTGCTCGGAGTGCATCGTCCGCGGGGGGATCAGCCCGAGGCCGACGGCGGCGGCCCGCAGGCGTACGTCATCTCGCAGCCTGTCCGGCGTCAGTCTGCGTAGGGCCTTTGGCAGGAGCGCCATTGCGTCAGCCTACGCGCAGGCGCGCGCGAGGTCCTGCGGCGCCGAGCCGGCAGACCGAGCACGGGCGAGCGCCCGCCACAACCCATAAACCCTAAACGTGTGGCTGAGGTTCGGGCTTATCAGGCCCACGGGGAAGGCGGGGTCGTCGCGGAAGCTGAACTGGAAGATCGCCCCCACGCGCGGGTCCCGGTACCAGGTGAGTACCTGCGCGGCGAGGGCTTCGCAGCCCGCCCCTTCTTCGGCGCTCGCCTCCCGTGCGCGGCCGCCCGGGGTCGGGCGCACCGGCGCCCGCCTCGGTGACCCAGATCGACGCGGAGGCGCCGCAGCCGCCACGTGAGGCGAGCGCCTGCTCGAGCAGGCCGACCGGGTCGGGCGGCGACGCGCGGCCGTGGACGGCGTAGGCGTGGACGGCCCAGGTGTGGCTCAGGCAGAGCACGTCGGCGGGGAGTGCCGCGACGAACTGCCCGACGCTGATCCGATGGGGGGAGCCGTCGGAGTAGCCACCCAGCTCACCCAGGAGGAGTTCGTGCCCGGGCCCCCCGGCCGTCAGCTCGGCGGCCATCGCTCTGGCGAGCTCCGCATAGACGAGCGGCGAGAGGGCCGTCCCGTCACGGGTGCAGTCGGCCCGCTGGGGTGTGATGAAGCGGGGATCGTTCGGCTCGTTCCAGGGGCTCCACCAGGGCAGTTGCACATGTTCGCGACGACCCAGGGCGATCAGGTCGGCGATCAGCGTCCGGTAGGCGGCAAGGGCGCCCGGCGCCAGTGGGCGGGCGAAGGCTTCGTCGTCTTTGCGTTCGCATCCGTGCGGTGCGGCCGCCGCCCAGGCGGGTGTGCCGAGGATGTCCAGGACGACCTGGTAGCGACCCGGCTCGGCACGCTGGCGGGAGGCGATCGCGGCGAGCTCGCCCGCGATTCCCGGGTAGGACGCGCAGGGGCCCAGTTCGCGGACGCATCCGGTGACGTTCCCTTCAAGCGCCGGCGGGCGGCTCGGATCGGGCTGGAGCGCGGCCCAGTTGACGAGCAGCCTGATGTAGGTCGGATGCAGGGCCGTCAGCTCGCGGCGGGCGGTGGTGAAGGCGGCCGGTGCGGCCGGTGCGCCCGCCGCGGCCGGGTTCCAGAGGATCTGGGCGTTGTCCTCGGTCAGGCCCAGCGCCGGACCCGTAGGCGCCGGTTTCGCGACGGCGACGGTGGCGGCAGGGCGGGTGGAGCCGCCCGCGCAGGCGGTGAGACACGCGGCCGCGAGCAGGGCGACGGTCGCGGTGAGACGCCGCGGGCACCGGCGAGGCAGCCGGAGCCGCCTCAGACTGCTGAGACCTGCTCCTCCTCGGCGACCCTGAAGGAGGAGCCGCAGCCGCAGGCCGCGACGACGTTCGGGTTGTTGACCTTGAAGCCGGCGCCCTGGAGGCTCTCCTCGTAGTCGATCACGGAGCCGCCAACGAACTGCAGGCTCTCCTTGTCGACCAGCAGCTTCAGGCCGTGGCTCTCGAAGACGATGTCGCTGTCGCGCTGCTCGTCGAAGGCCAGCTGGTACTGGAAGCCGGAGCAGCCACCGCCGCGGACGCCCACCCGCAGGCCGGCCAGACTGATGTCGGCCTCCTGTGCGGAGAGAAACTCGTGGACCTTCTCTGCACCCCTGTCGGTGATCTCGATCATCGCGTCAGCTCCTGTGGATGGCATCCAAGACTTTCCAAAGTATAGCGCCGGTGCACCGGCGCCTGAGAGGCCCGTTGCGATCTTCTAGGCTAATGGGCGAAGTGCTCTCCCCTGATGAGATAAAGCAGCGGATCGAGGCCGCGATCCCCGGGTCGACGGCCGAGGTCGAGGACTACACGGGCGGCTCGGACCACTTCCGCGCGACCGTGACGGCCGAGGCCTTCGAGGGTCTCAGCCGGATCGAGCAGCACCGGCTGGTCTATGGCGCGCTCGAGGGAGAGATCGGCGGCGCCGTTCACGCCTTCGCGCTGAAGACGCAGACGCCGTCCAAGATCAACACCCCCTGAGAGCCAGGAGCCTCCCCATGTCAAGCAGCCAGTTCGAGCCCGTCCCGATGATGAGCGACACCCCCGCCCCCGCCCCCGCTCCCGCCGCTGCCGAGTCAAGCCCGATTCGCGACGCGATCCAGGAGGCGATCTCCGGGCATGACGTGATCCTGTTCATGAAGGGCACCCCCGAGGCGCCCGCCTGCGGCTTCTCCGCCAGGACGGTCGCGATGCTGCAGCAGCTCGAGGTTCCCTTCGCGGCGGTCGACATCCTGCCCGACCCGCGTATCCGCCAGGAGCTGTCGGGCATCTCCAACTGGCCGACGATCCCTCAGCTCTTCCACAAGGGGGAGCTCGTCGGCGGCTGCGACATCGTGACCGAGATGTTCGAGTCCGGAGAGCTCGCCGAGACGTTGCTGTAGCGTCTCGCGCCGCATGGCTCCCGTCGCGATCGCCACAGACAGCACCCACTATCTCCCAGGCCCTCTCGCCGAGGAACAGGGCGTGCATCAGGTCAGCCTCTATGTCGGCTGGAAGGGCGAACCGGTCCGCGAGCTCGACATGGACGGCTTCGGCGACTTCTACGAGCGCCTGCGCTCCGACGACGAACTGCCGACGACCTCCCAGCCCTCGATCGGGGACTTCCTGTCGGTCTGGGAGCCGCTGATCGAGCAGGGATCCGATGTTGTCTCGATCCACCTCGCCGGCGGCATCTCGGGCACCTGCGATGCCGCCCGGCAGGCTCATGGCCTGCTCGCCGAGCGCGGCCTTGGCGACCGGGTCGAGGTGATCGACGGCGAAACGGCCTGCGGCGGGCAGGGCATGCTCGTGCTGGCCGCGGCGGCGGCGGCCCGCTCCGGCGGCGACAAAGCGGCCGTCGTGGAACGCGTCCACGAGGCCCGCCGGGCCCTGAAGATCTGGTTCTGCCTGGACACGCTCGAGTTCCTGCGCCGCGGCGGGCGCGTCGGCAAGGCCCAGGCCTGGCTGGGCGGGACGCTGAGGATCAAGCCGATCCTCTCGCTGGAGTTCGAAATCGTCCCCGTCGAGCGCGTCCGCACCGCGGGCCGAGCCTTCGAGCGGATGGTCCGCTACGCGCAGGAACTGCACGAGTCCGGCTCGGACGGCTGGGTCGTCCAGCACATCCAGGCCCCCGACCAGTGCCAGCGGCTGGTCGAGCGCTGCCGTGAGATCTTCGACTCCGAGCCTCTCTTCACCTCGGAAGTGGGCCCCGTGATCGGGACCTACACCGGCCCGGGCCTGATCGGCATCGGCGGCATGCCCCGCGCCCTGCTCGCCTGAGGGGGCCGGTCCCTTTAACGCCCAAAGCCCGGCGTCAGCCGGGCTCATCCCCTCCCTCGGAGGGATCCTGGCCATGGCCAGGGGACGGCAGCGACGGGAGCTTGGGGGCCGGTGCCGCTGCGCAGGGCGGTGGGGGATCAGGACCCCGCCCCGGAGACCTCCCCATTCCGCGCCATTAAGTTACAAAGGGACCTAAACCTCATCATCGCTGCGCAAACGTCCGCAAAGGACCCCGCGCCGCTTATGACTCCCACCTCTCCTTGCTGGACGATCCCCCTGTTAACGGGGGTCCGGGGCGAAGGTTGGCCGGGGAGGGATATTTATTTTTCGGCGGGTGGCGCCGCGGCGGCGCCACCGTGAGATCCAGAGGGTCGAACCGGCGGACGGGAGCTCGCCGGCGAAGCGGAGCCCGAGTGCCCGGGGCTCGCCGCTTCGGCGCCGGCCGGGTGAGCTTCGCCGCTCCTGCCGGCTTCCCCGGTGCTGCCCGGTGCTTCGGAGCTCCTGCCCGGCGCTTCGCCGCTCCTGCCCGGCGCTTCGCCGCTCCTGTCCGGCGCTTCTCCGGACTTGCCCGGCGCTTGGCCGCTCCTGCCCGGCGCTTCTCCGGACTTGCCCGGGGCTTCGCCGCTCCTCCCTGGGGCTTCTCCGGACTTGCCCGGCGCTTCGCCGGACCTGCCGGGCGCTTCTTCAGACTTGCCGTGGGCATGTTCGCCGCCGCCTCCCCCGCCCAGGCTGAGAGGTGGCGAACCGGCAGCTCCGAGCCGTGTCGAGCTTGCGGCCGGGCCGACATGCGGCGAGGCGAGGTGCGGTCTGGCGAGTTGCAGCGAGACGGCGCTCGGGGCGGTTCGGCCCTGGGCGGCCTCTCCGCCCGAGCGCGGGAGGGAGCGCTGGGGCGACACCGTGACGCTCGCGTGGCGCGAGGGCCCCGTGAGAGCGCCCGCTCGGATCCGCGAGTGTTCCGCGGGCCGCCGGGCGGCTGCCGACACCGTCGGGGAGCGCTCGGGCGGGGCGAGACCAGTGGCGAGCGTCGCAACCCTCGTTCCGGCCCCCAGGCAGGCGAGGCCGGCGAGGACCTTGACGGCCAGGGCGGCCATCCCGCCTCCGCCCAGTTCGACGGCGCCGCCCGTCATCCCGAGGTCTTGCGGGGCCCTTGCGACGGCGGCCGTTGAGGCACGCCACCTGATGCCCAGGGCACTGCGCCAGCGGTCGAAGACCGGTGCCAGCGGCGCGAACAGGCCGAGCCGCCGCGAGCGGCCCAGCTCCTTTGCGGCGGCACGGCAGTCGGCGCATGTCCTCAGGTGACGGCGAAGGCGGCGTCGCATCAGCGCCGCACCGCTCGCCTGAGCCAGTTCCCCCTGGATCTCCCGGCAGTCTGCGGTCCGTGCCTCACGCTCGGAGATCAGGTTGGTCCTGGCCTGGAAGACCTGCGACTTGACCTGCTCGGGCGTGATCCCCAGGATCGTTCCGATCTCACGGTGGCGAAGGCCGTGGAGCTCGGCCAGCACGATCGCGCTCCGCTGAAGCTCGGGTAGTTCCGCGACCGCCTCCAGGAGCTGGCCCACCTCCTCCCGCTGCTCGGCCCGGTCGACCGGATCTCCGTGGGCCGCGCAGACCTCGGGAATCGGCTCGGAGGGATGCCGGCGCCGGCGCCTGAGGATGTTCTGGCAGGCGTTGCGAGCGATCGTGTAGAGCCAGGGCCGCACGTCGATGTCGCGATCGTCGGCCATCAGCGCGCGGTGGGCGGAGGTGAAGGTCGCCTGCAGGGCGTCCTCGGCGTCCTGGGTCGAGCCGAGCATCTGCCGGCAATAGGCCAGCAGCTGGCGGCGGTGGCGCTCGTAGAGGACCTCGAAGGCCCTTTCATCCCCGCGCCGGAGGCGTGCGACGAGCCGGTCGTCCGAGCCGGAGCGCCGACCCGTCCCGCTCCCCGGCTTGGAAATGCCAAGCGCCTCTCCACTGCTCACTGCCACCGTCGCTCTCCCGTCCCTCCATGCTCTCTCTCGCACCCGCCGTGTCCGCGGCGAGGCGGCGTGCTCGACTGCCATTGACAGTAGCGCGCCCTCCTGCGCCCGTCGAGGCGTCAGCCGCCGGGCGTCGCCTGTTCTTCGGCTTCGGCTTCTTCGCGCTTCGCTTCTTCCTTCTTGAGTTTGGCTTCTTCTTTGAGCGCGGCTTCTTCTTCGCGCTTGAGTTTCGCTTCGGCTTCTTTCTTCAGTTTCGCTTCCTGTTTGGCTTTTGCTTCGGCCTGTTTCCTGAGTTTGGCTTCTTCTTTGAGCTTGGCTTCTTCTTCGGCTTTGAGCTTTGCTTCTTCGCGTTTGATTTCGCCCGGCGTCTTTACGACTTTCGGTTTGGGGGGAGCCGCTTTCCCGGTCGATTCGCTGACGGGCGCCGGCGCCGGGGTTTCCCCGGAGGGCGGTTCGGGGCCGCTCTGGCCGGGCGCGGAAACTGGAGCCGACGCTCCGGTGGCGGAGCCGCCCTGAGCTGCCGCGGGTCGAGTCGCCGCCGGAGAGCTCCCCTTTCAGCCGGCGACGTCGGGGCCACGACACGGCGGTTGCCTCCCGATGGCGTGTTCTTCGGCGTGCCGCTGTTCCGGGTGGCGCCCTGTTGTGCGCGCTGGGCCGCCGCGGAGCGCCCGCCGTCGCGCCCGCGGGCGTCGAGGCGCTTGCCGTGAGGAGGCCGTGATCGTGGGACGGTGCGGGAGGGCTCGACGACACGGCAGAGGTCACGGCCGCGGTTCCGCTGACGAGGGCCGCGACGGCTGCCACTTTCGCGGCGGATGCGACTCCGGCGGCGCTGCTTCCGAGCCAGCTCACCAGGCGCTCCGGCAGGCCGGCGACGAACGACCAGAGCGCCAGCGGCCCTCGACCGGCGTAGTAGGCGCAGAAGGCCCTGACCACATCCGGGTCCAGGCGCGTCCCGGCCTCCTCCCTGAGGATGTCGATCGCCTTCTTGTGAGGGCTGGCCGCACGGTAGGGCCGCGACGAGGTGATCGCGTCGAAGGTGTCCGCCACGGCGACGATCCGCGCACCCGAGCGGGATGTCCTCCCCCGAGAGGTTCGTGCGGGTAGCCGCTCCCGTCGACCCGCTCGTGGTGGTGGCGGACGATCGAGGTGATGACGGGGTCTCCCAGCACCTCGACCATGTCCGCCCCCTCGCCCGGGTGGCGCTTGATGACCTCGTATTCGGCGTCCGTCAGGCGGTCGGGCTTGTGCAGAATCGATTTGGGCGTGTTGATCTTTCCCACGTCGTGGATCGCCGCTGCGGTCCTGATCCTTGCCACTTCCTCGCGTGGCAGAGCCATCTGGCGGGCGATCATCCAGGAGTGCCTTGCGACGCGGCGGGAATGTCCGTGGAGGTAGGGGTCGTGCGTCTCCATGCCCGAGACGAGCTGCTCGAGCAGCTTGACGTTTCGCTTCTGCTCCTTCGACGCGGGCCGGGCCGCGTCATCCCCGACCGGAGCCAGCAGCCCGGTCACGTTCGCCAGGCGGCGCTGGGAGCGCAGGCGGTGCAGGTAGCCCCAGACCATCAGCTCGCTGAACAGCAGATCTTCGGACCCTGGACGTGTCTCCCAGATGATCCGCCCGATGTAGGAGAGCAGCAGCGAGATCGCCATCCCCAGGCCGATCGCCAGGCCGGCGCCGAGGTGACAACCTCCGTCGAGCCGCAGCCACCAGACGACCGCGACGGGGCAGCCCGCGACGATCGTCGTCGCCGTGGCGACCTCGGCCATCTGCTTTGCCCTGGGGGTGAGGACCTGACTGCTCATGATGCGCCCCCGGCACCCCGGGGTTACGCGTGCGGTCGGCCGCCGGCGGCGCCGGTAAAGCGCTTATCGAGTCTTTAGGCGGATATCCGAGTCAGCAGACGGCCTGTCTGCTGACGTCGACCCCGGATTGCGACGCTCCGCGCTGTGCTCGGCGTGCGCGGGTCAGTCGCGCGCGGCGGCGACGGCGGCGCACCAGGCGCGCGCTGAGGAACAGGCCCACGAGCGGCCGCCCCGGCGATCAGTTCGGGCTTGTGGCGCTGGGCGTGGGCACGCCAATCCGTCAGCCGGGCGACCTCGCCCCGCAGCCGGTCGACGGACACCGCCAGCTCCATCCTGTTGCTCTCGATCGAGTTGCGGATCTCATCCGCTGAGCGCTGTGCCATCAGGAGTCCTTCCCTCCCTGATCGGGTTGGGGCGGCGCGGCCGCGCCGGCCGGCGGCGCGGCCGAAGCCGGAGCCGCGCCCTGGGCGGGGCTCGCGGGAGGCGGCGCCGGAGCCGGGGTCGGCGCAGACGCCTGAGCGGGGGGTGTGACGGCGACGTGCGGCGCGGTGACCGTGTCGCGGATCAGGTGAGCCTCTTCGATTGCCATCGTGGGGACGGGGGGCGAGCTCTTCTTGAGCACCCTGGAGGCGATCAGGCCGGCGATCGCACCGAGCACGACGAGGATCACGGCCATCGCGAAGAAGCCCCAGAAGTAGGCGAAGTCGCCGACGGGCAGATAGAAGTAGAGGAGCCAGGCACCGCCGACGAGCGCCAGGATCAGCGCCATCAGGAAGAAGACGCCTGCCACGACGCCCGACGGCGGCGCCCCTGGCGATCTTCGTGAGCTTCTCGGTGACCTCGGCCTTGGCGAGCTCGATCTCCTCGTGAACCAGCAGCGTCGCACGATCGGAGATCTCCGCGATCGCCGTCGCGATGTTCTGCGGGGGTCGGGGCGACGGGGGTCGCTCACTCCGGCGGCTCCTCGTCGAAGATCCGTCGCCAGAGCGTCGCGGCCATGCGATTGGCGGCGATGCTCGCCAGGGCGGCGCACCCGGCCAGCAGGCCGGACCACATCAGTCTCTTGACTATCTCGTTTTCCATTGCGCGCCACTCTATTGCCCCGGGATGTCGTAGCGAAACCCCGTTCTGCCCGAAACCGGGCGCCCGCGGGCGCTCAGGCGACTGCGCTGCGGCGCACGTCGTCCACCTCGAGGCCGCCGCAGATCGTCTCCACGACCAGCCACTTGGCGCGCTCGAAATGCTCGGCTTCCCTGCGGCAGCAGGCCGAAGATCCAGCCCGTCAGCAGCTGCTCGATCGCCCCGTAGAAGGCCATCGCGGCGAACCGCGCCTCGATGTCCGAGCGGAAGACGCCCTCCTCCTGGGCCTCGGTGACGATCTGCGCGATCATCTCGTAGGCCGCGCCGATCTGGCCGATGTGGGTCTGCCCGAAGGAGTTGGCCGCCCTGGTCGACCTCGACGATGATCACCTTCATCAGGTCGGGGTCGTGCTCGTAGCTGTCGATGATGAACGAGGCGATCGCCCGCAGCTTCTCCCGCACCGGGATCGATTCCCCGTCGACCCTGCGGATCAGCTCGAGCATGACGTTCCAGCGCTCGAGGAAGAGCGTGTCGAGCACCTCGTCCTTGGATGCGAAGTAGTGGTAGACGAGGCCGTAGGCGACACCCGCCTCGTCGGCGATGTCCGAGACCCGGCAGGCGTGGAAGCCCTGGCGCGCGAAGACCCGGACGGCCGCATCGAGGATCAGCCGGCGCTTGTCCGCGGCGGCCTTCGAGCGCGAGGCGCTCATGCCGGCTGCCCCTGCCCGGCCACGGGCTGCTCCTGCGGCCAGGCGTATGCCTGCGGACGGCGGTTGGCCAGCGAGGGCAGGCGCTCGCGAATCTCCCGCTGGCGGGCCAGGTCGAGCTCGGCCGTGATGTGGCACTCGCTGTCCGGCGCCTGCGCCAGGACGATCCCCCAGGGGTCGACGATCATCGAGCGTCCCCCCGAGTGCTGCCCCGCCGGGTGCGGGCCGATCTGGTTGGCGGCGATCATGAAGGCCTGGTTCTCGATCGCCCGCGCGCGCAGGAGAACCTCCCAGTGGTCGCGGGTCGTCGCCAGGGTGAAGGCCGCAGGGACGCGTGATCACACGGGCGCCCCTGACCGCCAGGATCCGGTAGAGCTCGGGGAAGCGCAGGTCGTAGCAGACGGTCAGGCCCAGCTCGAGGCCGTCGAGCGTCGCCGAGAGGACGATCTCCTCGCCGGGCTGCTCGAGCTCGGACTCCCTGTAGACCCGTCCTTCGACCTCGACGTCGAACATGTGGATCTTGCGGTAGAGCGCCCGGATCTCGCCGCCGGCGTCGATGTGGACCGAGGTGTTGGCCAGCTTGTCGCTGGCCGGGGAGCTGCTCGAGGATCGAGCCCGCGATCAGTTCGACCCCCAGCTCGCGGGCGACCGCCGCGGGCCCATCCGATCGCCGGCCCGTCCAGCGGCTGGGCCGAGGCGCGCAGGTCGTCCTCGCTGCCGATCGCCGTCCACTTCTCGGGGAGTACGATCAGCTGCGCCCCATCCTTCGCCGCCGCGCGGGTGAGGCGGTCGGCGACGCTCATGTTCGCCGCCTGATCGGCGGTGGCATTCAGCTGTACGGCCGCGACCTTCAAAGCGCATCCTCTCCCGCCGAGGGCACTCTCGAGGCCCCGGCGGACAGACTCCCCACGAAATAGATTGACTGGTCAGTCAACAACCGGAAGCATATCGCCGCGGCCCGCCGCGGTGACCGCGCGGTGGAGATCGCCCACTGCCCGGCTCGAAGGGCCTCTTCGACGGGAGCAGGCCTCTGAAGCGCTGGCGCTACGTCGGGATCTTCGGCGAGCAGCTGATGGCCTGTGCGGCCCGAGTCCAGATCGGCCCTGCACACCAGACCTTCTGGGCACTGCATCTGCCCGGCGTGGACGGGATGCGCGAACGGACCCGGATGCGTCCCCGCCGAGGCGAGGTCGAGCTGACCGAGGGCGCGGCTCCCGACACCCCGGCGCCACGGCCGGGACGGCTCGTGATCGCAGACCTCGGCGTCGAGCTGAGGCTCGAGCTCTCAGAACAGGACGGGCATCCAGGCTCGCTGCCCCCATGGAAGCTCGGAGGTCTGGACGCGCAAGCAGGCCGGCGTCGCGGCGAGCGGAACGCTCAGGCTCGACGGCGGCGGCGCCTCTGCAGATCGAGGCCCTGGCCGTGATCGACGACACGGCCGGCTACCACGCTCGGCGGACCGAGTGGCGCTGGAGCGCCGGGGTCGGGATCGCCGATGACGGCGCGGCCCTCGCGTGGAACCTGGTCAGCGGGATCAACGACCCGCCCCATGGGCAGCGAGCGGGCCGTCTGGCGAGACGGGCATCCCGGCCGAGGTCGGCCCTGTCACCTTCGCCGAGGACCTCTCGTCGATCGCAGGGGCCGATGGCTCTCGACTGGAGTTCCTTCGCCGAGGCCGAACGAAGCCGCAGCGACAACCTGCTGATCCTCTCAGCAGCGACTACCGGGCCCCCTTCGGAACCTTCTCGGGCGTCCTTCCCGGCGGGCCATGTGCAGTAGCGGCCGCGGGTGATGGAGCACCACCGAGCACGCTGGTGAGCATCTCGAGGGCGACGGGCGCCTGGAGCTGGATCACCTCGACCTCGAGATCGGAGCCGTGAGCGCTCCCGCGGCTCGAGCCTCCGTCAGCTCTCCCCGCGTGGTCAGGCGCCGCAGGACGGCGAGCACCTCATGCTTCTCATCCGCCGCGCTGCCTCCTCAGCTCGGCCAGCAGCAGCTTTGAGTGCATCGCCCCGATCAGCTCCCGCAGCGGCTCGGTGCCGGCCGCGACGATCTCCATCGCCCGCTCGACATCGACCTCCCCGGCAAGTCGGTCGAGCAGCGCCCTGACCTCCTCCTCGACCAGCGGCTCGAGCGCCCGGCGGTAGCGCAGGGTGTCATAGACCGTGAAGCCCAGCGCCTCGTCGTAGCCGCCCGCCCGGAAGCCGGCGATCGCCTCGATGATCTTCAGGTCGTCGCTGTCATAGCCGCGCTGGGATGGGCGTCAGCACGCCGATCTCGGCGAGTCGGTCAAGGACGATTCGAGGGACGCCGTAGCGCTCCTGGACCAGCTTGCGCGAGACCCTGCTGTGATCCTCGACGCTCGCCAGGGCACGCTCGAGGATCCGGTCCTCCAGCTCGATCAGCGCCCGGACGCGCTCGGGTTCCTCGCGCAGCGCCCCCTTGATCACCCGCAGGGGCATGAAGCGCTCCTCCTGCAGACGCTTGATCAGGACGATCCGCTCGACGTAGTCGGGCGGGTAGTAGGCCATGTTGCGGCTTGTCCGCAGCACGTCCTCGCCCTCGCCCAGGAGCCCCTCGCGGAGGTAGTAGCGGATCGTCCCGGGGCTGACGCCCGAGCGCTCGGCCAGCTCGCTCATCTTCAGCAGGCCCCTCGCCGGCGCGCTCGCCGTTGCGGGCCGCCGTTCGCCGCGGCGCTCATCCGGAGCCGCTCAGGCCCGGATGTTCGTGGCGTGCACCGTCTCGGCCAGGCCCCGCGGCGGCTCCCTCGGCGAGCAGCTCGGCGATCTCCTCGGGGCTGTAGCCGGCACCCTCGAGGACCTCGGCCGTGTGCTCGCCCAGGGCAGGGCCGGGCAGGCGCGCGTGATCGCCCGGCGTCCTGTCCAGCTTGACGGGGATCCCCAGCTGGCGGACCGGCCTCTCGGCGCACCGGGCTGGTCGAGCTCGACGACCATCCTGCGCTCGCGGACCAGGTCGGAGTCGAGCGCCTCGTCGAGCTCGAGGACCGGCTCCAGGCAGCAGTCGTGTTCGCGCGGGCGAAGGCCTCCCACTCGGCCCGCGTGCGGCCGCGGAAGATCTCCGCGACCTGCGCGTGGGCCTCGTGACCCGGGACGCTCGAACTGCACGGCGATCAGATCCTCCCGGCCCACCCCGCGGCACCAGGCCTGCCAGAACTTCGGCTCCAGGGCGCCCAGCGAGACCCAGCCGTCGGCGCATTCGTAGGGCCGGTAACAGACCAGCGAGCCCGCAAGCATGATCTCGCCACGGCGGGGCACCTCGCCGTCGGCGAAGTAGGCGCCGGCGACCATCGCCAGCCACGAGAGCGCCCCGTCGGCCATCGAGACGTCCACCATCTGCCCCTTGCCCGAGCCGGGGACTCTCCCGCCCGCCCGGCCCGCCGTCGCGCTCGCGCAGCGCCGCCATGATCCCGAAGGCCGCCATCAGCGCGCCGCCGCCAAGGTCGGCGATCTGCCCGGCCGCCTGGACCGGCGCGCCACCCCGGTCACCCGTCAGCCCCAGCAGCCCGATCAGGCCGAGGTAGTTCATGTCGTGGCCCGAGGCGTCCCGTTTCGGGCCGTCCTGGCCGTAGCCGGAGATCGCGCAGTAGACGATCCCCGGGTTCGCCTCGCGCATCCGCTCGTAGCCGACGCCAAGGCGCTCCAGCACGCCCGGGCGGAAGGACTCCAGCACCACGTCGTATTCGCCGACGAGACGCAGCAGGGCCTCCCGGCCACGCTCGTTCTTGAGGTCCAGGCGGATCGATCGCTTGTTGCGGTTCAGCGACAGGAACAGGGCCGAGCGGGCACTCTCGTGAGCGCCCTCGTAATAAGGGGGGGACCAGCGGATGTAGTCCCCCATCCCGGTGTCCTCGACCTTCAGCACCTCCGCCCCGAAGTCCGCCAGCAGCAGCGAGCAGAAGCCACCGGGGAGCAGGCGTGAGAGATCGAGGACGCGGACCCCCTCCAGCGGCAGGCTCACGCGGGGCTCCCCGCGGCCTGGGAGATCGCCAGCATCCGGCGCGCCTCGGCCACCGTCGCGGGGCGGCGGCCCATGTCCTCCGTCATCTGCCGTGCCCTGGCGATCAGCTCCCCGTTGGAGGAGGCCATCGTGCCGTCGGGCAGGTAGAGGTTGTCCTCCAGGCCGACCCGGATCGAGCCGCCCAGCGAGAGGGCCGCCCCGACCAGCATCCACTGATCGCGGGAGATCCCGATGACGCCCCAGTGGGAGCCCTCGCGGGATGTTGTCCACCATCGCAGCCAGGTTGCGCGCCGTCGGGGGAATCCCCCCCACCACCCCCATCACGCAGTCCACGTGCAGCGGCGTCTTCAGGACGCCCATGTCGATCAGCGGCTCGAGGCTGCCGACATGGCCGATGTCGAAGCACTCGTGCTCGGGTTTGATGCCCAGCTCGTTCATCGCCTCGAGCAGCTCGATGATCTCCGAGAAGGGGTTGGCGAAGACCATGTTGAAGACGAACTCCTTGCGCGAGCGCGAGTACTTGGCGTAGTTCATCGACCCCATGTTCAGCGCCGCCACTTCCGGCCGGCAGGCGCGCAGATATTCGATCCGCTTCTCGACGGGAACCCCGATCGTCCCGGTCGAGAAGTTGATGATCGCCCCGTCCCCGACCTCGGCCCTGATCGCCTCGCTGATCGCCTGGAAGTCCTCGATCTCATAGCTCGGCGTGCCATCCGGTTTGCGGGCATGGATGTGGATGTGAACGCCGCCCTCATCGACGATCCGCCGCGCCTCGGCGGCGTACTCCTCGGGCGTGTAGGGGATCGCCGGGCACTGCTCGCGGTTGGCGATCGCCCCCGAGATCGAGCAGGTGATGACTACTGGATGCTCAAGACTCATACCGGCACCACTCCTGACTTCTTGTATGGACGCTCGATCTTCTTCCCGGCCGCCATCTCCAGGCCCCGGCAGATCGTCGCGCGGGTCTCCCGGGGGTCGATGACGTCGTCGATCATGTCGTTGCCGGCCGCGATGTAGACATCGATGATCTGGCGGTAGGCATCGATCAGCTCGGCCTTCTTGGCCTCGGGGTCATCGGCTTCCTCGACCTGTTTGCGCATCACGATCTCGACGGCCCCCTCGGCACCCATGACGCTGATCTCCGCCGAGGGCCAGGCGACGATCAGGTCGGGCTCGTAGGCCCGGCCGTTCATCACGTAGTAGCCCGCCCCGTAGGCCTTGCGGGTGATGACCGTGATCTTCGGGACCGTCGCGTTCGAGACGGCATAGAGCATCTTGGCCCCGTGGCGGATGATCCCGCCCTCCTCGACCTTCGTGCCGACCATGAAGCCCGGCACGTCCATCAGGAAGACCAGGGGGATCGAATAGGCGTTGCAGAGGTTGACGAAGCGGGCGGCCTTGTCGGCCGAGTCGTTGTCCAGGATCCCGCCGAGGTGCTTGGGCTGGTTGGCCACGATCCCCGCCGGGCGGCCGCCGAAGCGCGCGAAGCAGGTGATGATCGTCTTGGCCCACTGGCCCTTCATGTCGAAGTGCTCGCCGTCGTCGACGATTCTCCTGATCACCTCATACATGTCATAGGGCTTGCGGTTGGACTCCGGCAGGACGTCCATCAGCTCCTCGTCGGCCCGCTCGATCGGGTCGCGGACCGGGCGGACGGGGACGGGCGCCTCGCAGTTCTGTGGCATGAACGAGAGGTACTGCTTGATCCGCTCGATGCACTCCTCGTCGTCGGCCACCTCCATGTCCCCCACGCCCGACTTGCGGCAGTGGACCCGCGAGCCGCCCAGTTCCTCCTGGGTGACGTCCTCGCCCACGGCCGCACGCACCAGGTGCGGGCCCGCAAGCGCCATCGAGCCGCGGCCCTTGACCATCGGCACGAAATCGGCAAGGCCCGGGATGTATGCGGTCCCGGCTGCGCAGGGGCCCATCAGAGCGGCGATCTGGGGGATCACCCCGCTCATCACGACCTCCTCGCGGAACAGGAACCCCGACCCTGCGAACAGCGATCCGACGGCCTCCTGGATGCGCGCCCCCGCCGAGTCCAGCAGCCAGATGAAGGGGATCCGCTTGGTCAGCGCCAGCTCACGCAGACGCGTCACCTTGAGCTCGCCCGTCATCCCCATCGAGCCGGCCATGACCGTGAAGTCATAGGCGCAGACCGCCACCATCCGCCCGTCGATCTTCCCGTAGCCCGTGATGACACCGTCCGCCGGCGCCTGCTTTCCCTCCATCGCGCGCTGGGAGAAGTGCGGCCGTGCGTGGGCCCCCATCTCGACGAAGGTCCCCTCGTCGATCAGCAGGGCCAGGCGCTCGCGGGCGGTCAGCTTTTCCTGCTCGTGCTGGCGGGCGATCCTCTCCTCGCCGCCGCCCAGGGCGATCTGTGCCCGCCGCTCGTGCAGGTCCTCGACCAGCGGTCTGAGCAGTGAAGGTGCCGGCCGGCTCTCCCTGCCGGCCTCGGAACTCGTCTCGGCGGTGCTCATCAGCGTCCCTTCCACTCCGGTTCGCGCTTCTCGAAGAAGGCCGTGACCCCCTCGACTATGTCCTCCGTCGACTGCGCCACTGTCAGCTGGGCGCGCAGGTAGTCGAGGGCGTCATCCAGCGGCATGTCCATCTGGCGGCGCATCGCCTCCTTGCCCAGTCGCATGATCACCGGCGACTTCGAGGCCAGCTTGCCGCTCCACTCGGCGGCCAGGCCGTCCAGCTCGCCGTCCGGCACGACGCGGTTGACGATCCCCGCCGCCTGCGCCTCGGCGGCGCTCCAGCGCTCACCCAGCAGCAGCAGCTCCGATGCCTTCTTGCGCGGCACGTTGCGATAGATCAGCGCCATGATCATGAAGGGGAAGGCGCCGATGTTGATCTCGGGCGTCCCGAAGGTGGCCTCCTCCGAGGCGATGATCAGGTCGCAGCACAGGGCGATGCCCAGGGCGCCCGCCAGGACGTGGCCCCGGGCGACGCAGACGGTCGGCTTGCCCAGCTCGCCGATCAGCTTGAAGAGGCCCACGAAGCGCTCCGAGCCGAAGTGCTTGTGGACCAGGGCCGCGTCGGCCGCGAAGCCGGAGAGGTTGGCCCCCGAGGAGAACGTCCGCTCGTGCGAGGAGACAAGCAGCACGCAGCGAACCGGCTCCTCGTTGCGGGCGCGCTCGAAGGCCTCGATGAGACCCTCCAGGAGCTCCACCGAGAGGGCGTTGCGGGTGTCCGGATCGTTGAGTGTGATCGTCGCGACGCCATTGTCCGCGACGTCATAGAGAACCTTGTCCGTGGGCACCGGCGCATCCTAACCGGATCCCGGCCCTGTGGGAAGTGAGCAGCTCTACTGTTTACTTTTCGGGCGCGCCTTGGCACCCCCTACGACGCGCCTTCGCGCGGGTTTCGGAAAGAGCTTCCTGAGCCCGGCTTCGGTGATCACGTGATCAGCCGGCGGAGCAGGGATCGTGTCGGGGAAGTTGATCGCCGGAAATTCGGCGACGATCCTCACCGAGGTGCGGCCCGCTCTCGCGACGAAGCTCGTCCTCACCGGCAGGCCGTTCGAGGCGAAGTACATGCTGAGAACGACCGTTTCCGTCGGCTTCCCCTTCGGACGGTGCTTTCTGGACGCGAATTCGGCCAGTTCGCCGCCGCCCGAGGTGAGTGAGGAACTCGATGGTTCGGCCTGGAACCCCATCACCGTCCAGCCGTCCACCGTGGACGGTCCCAGCGCCCGAAGGTTCCTGCCTTCGTTGAGCATCGCCAGCAGTCCCGTGAAGCTCTCCGAAGCCGGCCCGCCTTCCGACGGGCTGACGGCGCCACCCAACAGCTTTCCCAGCGATCCGTGGCCGAGTTCCACCCAGGGCCGGCCACCGTCCCTCCGCGCGAGCGGCCAGGAGAAGAGAAAGTGTTTCGAGCCGACGATCCGCAGCCTCAGCGGATGGCCGAACAGTGTCATCTTGATGGCCGCCGCGGGCGGGGTCGTGGTCTCGACTCCTTCGACGCCGAAGTCGAGGAGGCCCGCAAGGCCCTTCGGCGTATGCCGGGCGAGGTTGATGCTCGTCGTGAGCTTCAACTCCAGCGAGGTGATCTGAAGGGCCACCGTCTTGGCCTCGAGGTCCCTCAGTTCGGCCGGCACCGTCGGCGGCGGCGGGAGCAGCCCGGGTTTGATCGGGGATGAAGCGGATGCGCCGCCTGCGCCTGCGGCGATCGCGGCCGGGAGCAGACATGCCGTCAGGGCGACCCGTCCTCTGCGCAACACTGGCCTCCCCGCTCGGGCGATCGTCGATCGCGTCTATCGAGCTTACATTCAGCGTTGGAGGATTGGAATAGGAGCAAGCTCGTCGGTGGCGGAGCACCGCCCGTCCAGACCTCGCGCGAGGGAGATGCCGTGAGGCGCCGCCGCCCGGGGGAGCGATCAAAAGTAGCTAGCGCTACTGTTTACTTTTCGTTTGGGCTGCGTTAGCGTCTGCCCACCCGCCGACAGGCGCCGAGGATGCGTGCGCGGGATCCCATCACGACCAAGGAGACCGTTCGGAATGGCCACCGCCGAGAGCGTCCTGAAGCCCGACTTCAAGACTCAGAAGAAGCACTTCATCTTCACCGACGAGCACGAACAGCTCCGTGAGTCGATCCGCAACTTTGCCATCAAAGAGCTGGCCCCCCACGCCGAGGAGTGGGAGGAGACGACCTTCCCCGACTCCGTCTTCCCGCGGATGGGCGAGCTGGGCTTCCTGGGCCTGGACAAGCCCGAGGCCTACGGCGGACAGGGCGGCGACTACTACACCTCCCTGGTGCTGGCCGAGGAGATCGCCAACGCCAACTCGGGCGGGCTGGCGATGGGGATCGCCGTGCACACGGACATGGCGATGCCGCCGATCCTCGCCTTCGGCACCGAGGAGCAGAAGCAGGAGTGGGTCGTCCCCGCCATCAAGGGCGAGAAGATCCTCTGCCTGGGAATCACCGAGCCGGACGCCGGCTCCGACGTCTCGGGCATCAAGACCCGAGCGGTCAAGGACGGCGAGGACTACATCATCAACGGCTCCAAGACCTACATCACCAACGGCCACCGCGCCGACGTGATCGTGCTCGTCACGAAGACCGACCCGGACGCCGGCTATGACGGCTTCACCCTGTTCCTGGTGCCGATGGACTCACCCGGCGTGATCCGCGAGAAGCGCCTGGAGAAGCTCGGCATGCACGCCTCCGACACCGCCCTGCTTGCCTTCCAGGACGTCCGCGTCCCCGAGAGCGCCGTCCTCGGCCAGGTCGGCAAGGGCTTCTACCACATCATGTGGGAGCTCCAGGGCGAGCGCCTGATCGGCGCCGCCGGCTGCGTCGCGGGAGCTCAGAAATGCTTCGAAAAGACGATCCAGTACGCCCACGAGCGCAAGGCCTTCGGCCGCGAAATCGGCAAGTTCCAGGTGATCCGTCACAAGTTCGCCGAGATGGCCACGAAAATCGAGTCGGCCCGTCAGATGGTCTATGTGACGGCCTGGCGCTTCAACAACGGCGAGTACCCCGTCCGCGAGATCTCGATGGCCAAGCTCCACGCCTCGCGGATCGCCTGCGAAGTGGCAGACGAATGCATCCAGATCCACGGCGGCGCGGGCTATATGCGCGAGTACGGCGTTGAGCGTGTCTGGCGCGACATGCGCCTGAACCGCATCGGCGCGGGGACGGACGAGATCATGCTCGACGTCATCGGCCGCTCCTACGGGCTGTAGGCCGGACCGCGGCGGGCCGGCGCCGGGTGAGGACGGAGGCGGTGGCGGCGGCCCTTCCGCATGCCTAACATTGCGATTCATGGGCGCTACGGTCGAGGAGCTCAGTCCGGCTGACGCGGCTGCCCTCGGTTCGCGCGTGGCGATCAATATCGCCGCTGCGATCAAGGTGGGGGACAGCGTGCTGCGCGAGGTGCTGGTGGCACTCCTGGCCGCCGGACACGTGCTGATCGAGGACCGGCCGGGGGTCGGCAAGACGGCGATGGCCCGGGCGCTGGCCCGCTCGATCGACGCCGAGTACGCGCGGATCCAGTGCACCTCGGACCTCCTGCCGGCGGAAGTCGTCGGAACGAACATCTTCAACCAGCTCCAGGGGAGCTTCGAGTTCCGGCCCGGGCCCGTCTTCGCGCATCTGGTCCTGGTCGACGAGATCAACCGTGCCTCCCCCCGCACCCAGTCGGGCCTGCTCGAGTGCATGCAGGAGGGCCAGGTCACCGTCGACGGGCAGAGCCACCGGCTGGCCAGGCCCTTCATGGTCCTGGCGACGCAGAACCCGATCGAATACGAGGGCACCTACCCGCTGCCCGAGGCGCAGCTCGACCGCTTCATGGTGCGCGTCTCACTCGGCTACCCCTCGCCCGGGCAGGAGGCCGAGATGCTCTCCGTCCACGCCGGGGGCGACCGCGTCAGCGACCTCGAGGCGGTCGCCTCCGTAGCCCAGATCCGGCTTGCCCAGCAGGCGGCCTCGGCCGTCCACGCAAGCGGGCCGCTGCGCGACTATGTCGTGGCGCTCGTCACCCGCACGCGCGAGGACCCAAGGGTCGCGCTGGGCGCCAGCCCTCGGGCCGGGCTGATGCTGCTCCAGGCCGCCAAAGCCAACGCGGCCCTCGAGGGCCGCGACCATGCCCTCCCGGACGACGTCCAGGCGATGGCCCAGGCGGTCCTTGCCCACCGGCTGCTCCCCGAGCCCAGCGCCGTGGGCATCACCCGAGAGCAGATAGTCGGCGAGACGATCGCGGCCGTCCCGGCGCTATGACAAGGGCGCGCGAGCCGGCCCTCATCGGGGTCCTGCTCTGCGCGACCGCTGCGGCGGCCGCTGTCCCGGCCCTCTACGCGCCCGGGTTCGCCGCCCTTCTGGCCTGCGGGCTGGCGCCTCTCTGGGTGCGCTTCAGCGCGCGGCGATGCACCCTGAGCCTGAGCGCAGGGGCTTTGAGCGCCGAAGAGGACCAGCCCGTCGAGGTCCGTGTCACCCTGCGGCGGGGCCTGCTCCCGTTTCCGGGTGGCGCGCTGCTGCCCTGGCCCGGCGCGCAGGAGATCGACCTCAAGGCCCAGCGCCTCCTCGACGTCCGGGGCAGGGCATCCATCCCCAGGCGGGGCAGGCACCTCGTCGGCCCCGCCCGCCTGACGGTCACCGACCCCTTCGGCCTCGCCGAACGCGAGCGGGCCTCGGCCGGCTCAGAGGTCCTGGTGCTGCCCCGCATACACCCGCTCGACTCCGCCGCCCTGGCATTCCTGGAGGGCGTCGGGCGTTCCTCGCGCGAGCCTGCCCAGGGCCTCGACTCGCTTCAGGCCCACCGCCCCGGAAGCCCCGCCTCGCGGATCCACTGGCCGACGGTCGCCCGCTCTGGCGTCCTGATGGAACGCTCCATGGCAGCCGAGGAGGGTGCCCGGGTCCTCGTCGAGCTCGACGCCTCGCGGCCCGAGTCCGAGGAGGCCCTCGACCGGGCCGTTCGGGCAGCCGCCTCGATCTGCCTCCATCTGGCCCGTCAAGGAGGCTGCCTCGTCCTGCTCTCAGGAGAGGCCCGCCCCACGGTGCTCGGGCCCGACCTGCAGGCGTGGCCGGGGCTGCACGCGCGAATGGCCCTCCTCGCCCCCGGGGCCGCCCTTCGCCGTGCTCCCGGCTCCGAGCGGGGGCTGAACGTCATCAGGGTCACCGCATCAGCCGCCGGAGCGGGGGCGCAGGCGGCCGGACCCCACTGCCGAGTGGCGCCCCAGCCCCTTCCCGGCCTGCCGACCCTGTTCGTGCTCGCCGGCTGCTCGGCCCAGCAGCTCGACGGGCGGCGGCAGAAGAAGGCGGCATGAGCTCGGCCGTCGCCCACCCCCGGCCCCGTGCCCTCGCTCGCCGCGGCCGGACAGGGACCCCCGTCGGCGCCACGGGGGCCTGGCGCCTGCAGGGGCTCTCGATCCTGGCGTTCTCGATCCTCGGTCTGCTCGCGGGACAGCGGTTCGTCTCGCTGCTGAGCAACCCCTCCCTCCCGCGCGTGGCCGGCATCTGCACGGTGGCAGCCGCGCTGGGCGCCGGCCTGCTGATGACGGGCACCCCGCCGGGCCGCGATCGCCCCGTGGGCGCGCTGCGCCTGGGACTCGCGCTGCTGGCGCTCTACCTGGCGATGCGCATCGCCGGGATCCCGGGGGGGCAGCTGCTGCCCTGGCACTGGGGCTCCCTGGCCGGCGCATTGGACCGCGGCACCGGCCAACTGGACGGCCTGTGGCCCTACAGGGGGAACTCCACCCAGGCGCGGATCGACATCCAGGCCTGTGTCGCCGCCGCCCTGATCCCTGCGGCCGCGCTGATCTTCTGGCCCGGACGGGGTCATGCCGCCGCCCGGCGCCTGCTCGCCCTCGGTCTTGTGCTGAGCCTCTATGTCGCCGGAGCGGCCAACGAGCCGAAGACGGGCTGGCAGGTCCAGGGGCTGATCGCCCTGTCCGCTCTCTACCTCTGGGCGTGGTCCAGCCGCGCACGCCGCGCCGAGGACGGCCGCGCCGCCGCCTGGCTGATCGCCGGGACGATCGCCTCGCTGCTGCTCGCCGGAACCCTGGCGGGCGCCATGCCCCTGATCAACATCCGTGCCTGGCAGCCCTTCGGCGAACCGGGAGCGACGACGGCCTTCCAGTGGAACCAGACCTACGTCCCGCTGCCCTGGTCGACATCCACCGCCACGATGGCCGAAGCCTCCTCCCCCTCGCCCCACCTGTGGCGGGCAACGGTGCTCGACCGCTTCGACGGCACCCGCTTCCTGGCCTCGGGCTACCCGCCGGCAGAACCCGTCGGGCTCGCCATCGAACACGGCAACCAGCGCTGGATCACGACCACGACCTTCACCGTCCGAGCCCTCGCCGGGCGCGACCTCTTGAGCCCAGGGCAGATCCTCGCCGCCAGAACCGCCGCGTCCTTCCCGGCGAGCCTCGGCCCCGCGACGCCCGATGGCACCCTCACCGCCCCGAACAACCTGGCGGGCGGGGCCCGCTACACGATCACCGCCTACGCGCCAAAGCCCAGCGTCTCCGAAATGCGCGAAGGCGGACGCGAGCCACTCGCCGGCGGCTTCGGGCCCTACGTCCGCTTCGGCGTGCCATCGACCGAGGGGCCGCCGGTGCAGGTCTCGACGGCCACGGCCGCCGGACGGGCCCGGGTCGAAGCCTCCCCCTACGCGGGCGTCTACGCCCTTGCCCGCCGCCTGGGTGGCGGAGCGAGCAACACCTATGACCTTGCCACGCGAATCGAGGCGTTCCTGCGGCGCGGCTTCACCTACGACACACATCCCCCGCGAAGCGCCCTTCCACTGGCGAGCTTCCTGCTGGGCCAACGCCGCGGCTACTGCCAGCAGTTCTCCGGGGCGATGGCCCTGATGCTGCGGATGGACAACGTTCCGGCGCGGATCGCATCCGGATTCCAGCCGGGATCGAGAAGCTCGCCCTCGGCGCCGTTCGCCTTCCGGGGGACCGAAGCCCACGACTGGGTCGAAGTCTTCTTCGGGGGCATCGGATGGGTCCCCTTCGACCCCACGCCCGGCCCGACGGTGAAGCGCGCCCTCGGCAACGGCGGCTCGGAAGTCTCCCCCGCGCAGCGGGCCGCCGCCGGCAGCGCCACGGGCACTCACCCCGCCGGGGGTCCAACCCGCACGTCGAGCGGGCGGAGCGCCGGCGCCCGCCCCGGCGCCGGCCCGCTGATCGCCGCCTGCCTCGCGGCCGTCGTCCTGCTCCTCGGGGCAGTCCTGCTCGTGGCGGGCCCACCTGCCCGCAGGCGCAAACGAGGCGGGCACAGCGATGCCGCCGTCGAGGAGCTGCGCAGGGCCCTCTCGCGCCTCGGGCGGGCACCGGCTGCGGGGACGACGCTGGCCGAGCTCGAGGCGAGCCTGACCGACGCATACGGGTCCCCGGCCGGCGGCTATCCGCGCGCGCTGCGCCGGATGCGCTACTCGCCCGCGGCGGGCGCCCCGCCTCCCAGCCCCGCCGAGCGCCGGGCCCTGCGCCGCGCACTGACCTCCGGACGCGGCCCGATCGTGAAGATACGGGGCCTCCTGGCACTGCCGCCCAGAATCGGCTGACCTACAGCGGCAGCTGCCGCAGGTCCTCCTCGATGGCTGTCGACTCGACGTCCGCCGGGCGCCTCGGGTTGGTTCCACGGGCGAAGCGCCCCGCCGAGGCGGCGACCGTCACGACGCGGCCGCCGTAGTGAGTCGAGATCCAGCCGCGCAGCAGCCTCCTGGCGGGCGGAAGCAGCAGCACCGCACCGATCAGGTCCGTCACGAACCCCGGGACGAACAGCAGCAGCCCGGCGACAGAGCCGAGCGCGCCGTCCAGCGCGCTGACCCGCGGCGGTCGCCGCTGCTGGAACGCCCTGGAGACCTCGCGGAAGGCCGCTCGCCCATGACTGCGAGCCATCTGAAACCCCACGATCGAGGTTCCCAGCAGGAGCAGGATTGCCCACAGCCAGCCGATCGCCAGACCCACCTCGACGAACGCGAGGATCTCGAGGACCGGCAGGACGATGAAGATCAGAAGAAACATCCTCCACCTCAGCCTAGGACCCCGCGAGCGATCCCCCGCCGGCAGTGCGGGGGACCCGGTGCTCGCCACTAGGATTGCGGCGTGTCCACGCTCTATGAATGGGCCGGCGGCCGGGAGGCCTTCGAGCGCCTGATCAACGCCTTCTATGACCGCGTCGAGCGCGACGATCTCCTCTCGCCCCTGTTCCCCGGAGGGGTCGGGGAGGAGCACCGTTCGCACGTGATCACATGGTGGTGCGAGGTCTTCGGCGGCCCCAGCGAGTACAGCGAGCGACTGGGCGGCTACGAGCGGATGCTGGGCAAGCATCACAACCTCTCGATCACGCCGGAGCAGCGTTTCCGCTTCGCCTCGCTGATGAGCCTCGCGGCGGACGACGCGGCGCTGCCCGGCGATCCCGAGTTCCGCTCGGCCTTCGTCGCCTACGTCGAGTGGGGAACCCGCCTGGCGATGCACAACTCCCAGCCCGGCGCCGCCGTCGTCGAGCACGCACCCGTCCCGCGCTGGGGTTGGGGCGAGGCCCCGCCCTACGAACCCTGACCTCGGCGCGCCCCGGCGCGCTCCGCGGAGGCTGTAGGTTCCAGACTGCCATGGCCCCGAACCCTCCCTTCACAGATGAGCACGAGCAGCTGCGCGAGTCGGCCCGCGGATTCATCGAGCGCGAGCTGGCACCGCACGCGGAGCAGTGGGAGGAGGACCGCTGGTTCTCCAACGACGTCTTCGCAAAGATGGCCGCCCAGGGGCTGCTGGGTCTGAAGTACGAGGAGCGCTACGGCGGCCAGGGCGGGGACTACCTGCACGAGGCCGTCCTGATCGAGGAGCTCGCCCGGACGGGCTCCGGTGGGACGGCCGCAGGCATCGGCGCCCACATCAACATCGCCACGCCCCCGATCTGGAAGTTCGGCACGGAGGAGCAGAAGCAGCGCTACCTCGTCCCGGCGATCGCCGGGGAGAAGATCGGCGCGCTGGGTATCACCGAGCCCGGCGCGGGCTCCGACGTGGCCGGCATCACCAGCAGGGCCGAGCGGGTGGACGGCGGCTACATGCTCAACGGCGAGAAGACCTACATCACCAACGGGGTGCGGGCCGACTTCATCGTGACGGCCGTCAAGACGACCCTCGAGGGCGGGCACCACGGCATCTCCTTCCTGATCGTCGACCGCGGCGAGGGCGTCTCCTCATCGGCCCTGCACAAGCTGGGCTGGTACGCCTCGGACACCGCCACGATCGCCTTTCAGGACGTCTTCGTAGGAGAGGAGAACCTGCTGGGGCCGCTCAACGAGGGCTTCAAGCTGATCATGGCCAACTTCCAGTGGGAGCGCCTGGCGATGGCCCTGGGCGCGGTCGGGGCGATGCAGCTGGCATGGGAGAAGACGGCTGACTTCGCCCGCGAGCGCAACACCTTCGGCCGTCCCCTGTCGGGCCACCAGACGATCCGCCACAAGCTGGCCGACATGGCCACCTCCGTCTACACCTGCCGCTGCGTCACCTACGACGCCCTGCGGCGCTTCGTCTCCGGCGAGGAACCGATGCGCGAGGTGACCATGGCCAAGCTCCTCACCCAGCGCGCGGCCTACGAGCTGATGGACGAGTGCCTGCAGATCCACGGCGGCGCCGGCTACATGCGCGAGTACTGGGTCGAGCGGGCCGTCCGCGATGCCCGCCTCGGCCCGATCGGCGGCGGCAGCGACGAGATCATGCGCGAAATCCTCGGCCGGACCCTGGGCCTCTAGCAGCGCCTCGGCCTCAGCCCGCGCCGCCGGAGGAAGCGAAGGCCAGCAGCGCCCTCCCCGAGGGCGTCAGGGCACCGCCTGGCAGCTGCATCGCCCAGCCGCCGTCGTTGCGGGAATAGACGATCAGTGCCCGCAGCCATCCCTCGCGGTGGTAGACGCCCGCCTGCTCGAGGGATATCCGCAGGCTCCTCGCGGCCTCCCCGCCGCTGAGCGCCGGAGCGCCGTGGCAGCTGACCCCCTCGGGAAGGCCCATGGGGTTGTTGACATCCCGGGAGCAGAAGCCAAGCTCGGAGACGATCAGGTTGTCCCGTCCCGAGTCGATCGTGGCCCTGACCAGCGGGACGGCCTGAATTCCACCGTTCTCATAGAGGGTCACCCCCGCCGCCGGGCCGTAGGGGTGCAGGTACCAGCCGCCGACCTCATGGCGCAGTGCGGGCTCCGCCCGGTACATCGCTTGCACCCATCCGCCGGCACGGCACTGTTGCGCCGAGCATCCCTCGCCCGTCGCCGCCACGTAGATGTCCTGCGGGGGGATCCCCGCGGCGGCGGCCGCCGGCAGCAGCGCGGCGATCACTTCGCCGTAACGGGCGCCGTCGAACTGGGGGGTCGTGTAGCCCCAGGGCTCGTTCATCGCCTCGAAGCGGACCTCCGTGCCCGGGTAGCGGGCCGCCGCGAGCCGGCGTATGGCCACGGCGGAGCGCACGAAGCCCTGAACGTAGGCGTCGATCGTTCCCGGCCCCTGAGCCGCACCGGCAGCGGCGCGCCGGCTGGGGAATTCGGGATCTTCACGAAACTCGTACCCCGGCCGCCCGTAGCCCCGGTACTCGATCACCGCGACCGGGCTCATACCCAGACTGTGATCCTCCGCCAGGCGTTCGACGAGGTGGCCTTCCGGGCTTCCCGGCGGCCCCTCCCCCGGCAGCTGCCCGGCCTGCAGCTCGAGGTTTCTGTCGAACACGACGCCCGCCCGTGAGAACGTGTCGATCGGCCCCAGGTAGTCGCTGCTGTTCCCGTTCAGCCCCAGCCACCCCGTCTTCGCCGGCGCCGCGACGACCGGCGCAGAGAGGCGCGCAACGTGGCTCGAGGGGTCCAGCCGGGCGGCCAGGACCGCACCGATGATCGCCAGGCAGCAGAAGGCGACCAGGAGCCTGCGCACCGTTCCAGCATAGGCATCGATGCCCGTCAATCGAAAACCTGTCCAAACCTACGCTGCACGGCTCATGTCTCCTCCGAGCCCGGCCGATAGGCCCCCATGGCTCGAACCTCTCTCGCAACGGCGGGAGCCATCGGCACACTGGTGCTGCTCGCAATCCCCGCCGCCGCCGGCGCTGCCGGCGCCACCACCGCCCACACCCACAAGCGGGTTCGTTGCGCAGCCCACGGCTCGACGACCGTCCGGCACGCCACCCGCAACTTCCACCACGCCCACTGCATCAAGGGCCACAGGAGGATCCCCTCATCGAAGAGCAAACAGCTCTTCTTCACGGCCCAAAACGGCGCCTGCCCCTACGCGCGCAGGCATCCCACCGCCGTAGACATCCGTCTCGTGCGCGCCGCCACGCTCTGCCTGGTCAACCGCGAACGAGCCCGTCATGGCGAGCGGGCCCTGCACTGGAACGAACGGCTCGTCAGAGCCGCCCAGGCGCACACCGAGAGCATGGCCTTCGGGGACTACTTCGAACACGTCGGCCCGCGCGGGGAAACGCCCCTCATGAGGATGCGCCGGACCGGCTACATCTACAGTTCGCACATCGGCTTCGAAGTGGGTGAGAACATCGCCTGGGGCAGCCTCTGGCTCGGCACACCCAGGGCCGTCGTGGCCTCCTGGATGCGATCCCCCGGGCACCGCGCCAACATCCTCGACGCCCGCTACAGGGACACCGGGATCGGCATCTCGCCTCACACCGCGGGGCTCGCCCACGGTCAGTCCGGCGGCATCTACACCCAGGACTTCGGCGTCCGCACCGGCCGCTGAGCCGGCCCGGGAGCCTCACGGCGCTCCCTATATAACTCCTTCTCCCCGAACTACAAGGAGAAGCATCAGCTATGGGAGTACTCGACGGCAAGTCCGCCATCGTCACGGGCTCGGCTCGCGGGATCGGCCGCGCAACGGCCGAGCTGCTGGTCGCCCAGGGCGCCCAGGTCCTGATCAACGACCTCGACGGCGACGTCGCCGAGCAGGCCGCCGGTGAGATCGCCGGCGAGACAGCCGTCTTCGCGGGCGACCTGACCAAGCCCGGTGCGGCCGACGAGCTCGTCCAGAAGGCCGTCGACTCCTTCGGGAAGATCGACATCATCGTCAACAACGCCGGCTACACCCTGGACGCTCCGATCCACAAGATGACCGACGAGCACTTCCAGGCGATGCTGGACATCCACACGGTCGTCCCCTTCCGCGTCATCAGGGCCGCCGCGCCGCACCTGCGCGAGCCCGCCAAGAAAGAGCGCGAGGAAGGCAAGGAGGTCTTCCGCAAGATCGTCAACATCTCCTCGACCTCCGGCACCTTCGGCAACGCCGGGCAGGCCAACTACTCGGCCGGCAAGGCAGCCGTCGTGGGCCTCACCAAAACGGTCGCCAAGGAGTGGGGCCAGTTCAAGGTCAACGTCAACGCCGTCGCCTTCGGCTTCATCGACACCCGCCTGACCCAGGCCAAGGTCGATGAGAACACCATGGAGAAGGACGGCGAGAAGATCCAGCTGGGGATCCCCGAGCAGATGCGCCAGATGGCCTCCATGCTGATCCCCCTCGGGCCGTCCCGCCAGCCCCGAGGAGGCCGCCGGCGGCGTCTTCTTCCTGTGTTCCCCCTGGTCCAACTACGTCCACGGACAGACGCTGCACGTGACCGGCGGGCTGTTCGGGGGGATGAGCGGCTAGGCGGAGGCTCGGCGCTCAGGAGCGGGACACGGTCGGGCCCGTCAGGTCCAGCAGGCAGCCCGAGAAGTAGGCGCCCGCCGGCGAGGCGAGCCAGGCGCAGAGAGCCGCCACCTCCTCCGCGGCCGTCTCGGCGCCGGGCGCGACGGCCAGGACGGTGACCCCGTAGCGGGCCCACTCGACCGAGAGCGTCCGGGCCAGGTTCTCCAGGCCCGCCGCCGCAGCGCTCGCGTGTCGGGCGCCGGGCGTCGAGCGCGGCGCCACCAGGAGGATCCGCCCGCCGGCCGGCCCCGGGATGAAGGCGCCGTTCGCCAGCGCCCGGGTCAGGTTCCAGGTGCTCTGAAGCGTCTCGGCAAGCGCATCCGGCTCCGGCGCAAGCTCGAACATGCCGGCGCTGTCAACGATCATCACGTCCGCTCCGCCGAGCTCCTCCCGGGCCGCCTGGACAGCGGCGTCATCCGCGCTCTCACGCTCCTCGGCGTCTCCCCCCTGCGCCGGCTCGCAGACCGCCACCCGAGCCCCGAGTGCCAGGCAGATCTCCCCCACCGGCCCCGCGAAGGGAAGCCCTCGCCCATCGCTCCCGCCGGCCTGCGCCAGCACGATCGAAACGCCCTCGAGCAACCGGGGCCGCAGCAGCGCTGAGGGTTCAGCGTTCGGCATCCCGCTGGACCCTAGTGGGTGGAGGGCCGGGTCGAACTCAGGGTGAGCCGAAGGGGTTCGGCTGATCCCCCGGCGGCGGCGGCGGGGGCGGCGGCGGCGGGGGAGCGGCCACCGGAGGAGCCGATGCGCCTGAGAGGCGAAGCAGTTCGAAGTAGAGCACCGCCGCCGCAAGCGCAGAGAGGGGCGCCGTCAGGACACCGATGATCACCCGCACGACGATCCCAACGCCGGTGCCGGCCGAGTCGGCCCCCAGCTCGATCAGCCCGCCGACGATCGACACCGCCACGCTCAGGACGAAGATCACGCCGAAGACCGGCCAGCCGCTGCCCTTGACCAGCTCCCGGCTACGGCTCAGCGCGCCCAGACCCGGCGGGCGCTCCAGGACGACCACCGGCGCGGCGACCGACCAGATCGTCAGCAGGATCAGCCCGGGGACGACCACCAGGATGAATCCGATCAGGATGCCCAGTCCGGCGACGATCCCGACCAGGATCAGGGAGCCCAGGACCGGCGTGGCGGCCTTCAGGAGCTGGCCGGGAGTGGCGTCGCGGCGGCCGTCCTGGATGTCGGCCACCAGCTCGACGACCATTCCGGTGAACAGTGTCAGGGCGATCAGGCCGATCAGCGTCGAGACCAGCGCCAGGCCGGGGCTCGCGGCCACGAGGACCGTCGAGAGGATGCCCGTGAAGACGAACACGACGGCCGCTGCGGGCATCAGGACGGGCGCCTGATCGACATAGATGTCGAGGACCTTCCTGATCACCGCGCCTGCGTCGAGCCGGTCCTGCATCGGCATTCTCCCATCCGAGGCCCGCACACGGACCGGTTTGTCTGCCGCGCCAACAGTAGGCCACCTCCCCGACGCCAAACGCGAGGGGCCGGCTCAGGCGACCGCCGAGCCGGCCGGGGTCCGGCGCTCGGCGCGGCGCTGCTCGCGAACGCGCCGCAGTATCCCCTTGCGCCCGTGCTGCTCCAGGCCGCCGTAAAGGGAGCGAATCTCCGTGAGGACCTGGTCGGCGACGGCCTGCTGCTGCTCCCTGGTGGGTTCTTCGATCGGCTCCCAGCGGATCGGGTCGCCGTACTGGACGGTCACCTTGGGAAACTGAAGCCGCTTCCAGTTGCGGACGCGGGAGGATCCGTAGATCGCGATCGGGACGACCGGTGCGCCCGTCTCCAGGGCCAGGCGGCCGATCCCGCGCTTGGCCTGTTCAGCGAGCTTTCCGGTCCGCGAGCGCCCGCCCTCGCAGTACATGGTGATCGCACCTCCGCGAGCCAGGATCGACTCGGCGGTGATGAAGACGTCGTCGTCGCGCGCCCCGCGGCGCACCGGGAAGACGCCCCCATGGGCGTAGATGAACTCCATCGGACCGTGGAACAGCTGCGACTTGGCCATGAAACGGACCTTGCGCCTGATGTAGCAGCCCATCAGGAAGTGGTCCATGAAGGAGAAGTGGTTCGGCGCCAGGATCACGCCGCCCCGGCCCGGGACCTTCTCGACCGAGATCGCCCGGGTGCGCAGCAGCGTGTAGGCGTAGAGCGAGGTGACGACCCGGACCGCCTCGTAGACCCAGTCGGGTTCACGGGTCCGCGCCCGCTCGTGGAAGCGGTCGAAGTACTCCTTGGGGCGAGGGTCCGTGTAGACCTGCTCGCGCATCGGTGCAAGCTCGCTCATCTACTGCGCTCTACCTCTCCAGCCCCTCAAGGTTACGCCCTGCGCGACTCATAGACACGGACGAAGTCCAACAGCTGGCGCCCCCGGTGGGCGAAGCCCCCCGGCGTCCGCCCCGTCGCGCGGTGAGACAGGTCCAGCTCGACCTCGATCAGCCGGTGTCCCGCCCGCGTCGCGTCGATCGTCATGCCGATCTCCATCCCGAACCCGCCTGCCAGCGGCAGGACGTCGCGGAGCGTCCCGAGGGTCAGCGCACGCTGCCCCGAGATGGGAGCCCGTGTCTCCAGGCCGCAGCGCTTGCGGATCGCCCAGCGCGCGAAGCCGAGGGCCAGCCCCAGGCCTCCGCCGAGCGGCCGTGAGAAGACGGCCACCGCAAGATCGCCGCGCCCCTCGGCCACGGCATCGACCAGCGGGCCAAGCCTCGCGGCCGACTCTCCCAGGTCGCCGTCGCAGAGCAGGACGACCGGTCCCGGCCCGTCGCCCGGATCGAGCCCGCGCAGAGCAAGCAGCGCGGCCATCGTCATGGCGCGCCCCTTGCCCACTCCCTCGGCCCGCGCCACCTTCGCGCCCTGTTCGCGGGCGACCTCGCCCGTTCCATCGGCAGAGCCGTCGTCGGCGACCCAGACCGTCGCGTCCGGGAAGCGGATCCGCAGACCCGCCAGGGTCGAGGCGATCAGATCCGCCTCATCTCGCGCGGCGACGAGCACCAGCACCTCACGGCCCGGTGTTCGGTCGGGACCGCTATCTATTGTCCCGGCCACGTGGCCCGCGATCGGCAGATGGAGGAGAGATGACGGACATAGAGGCTCATATCACCGGCACGGTATGGAAAATCGAGTGCGCTGTCGGTGACAAGATCGATGAGGGCGACACGGTCGCCATTCTCGAGTCGATGAAGATGGAGATGCCCGTCGAGGCCGAGGACACCGGCACCGTGACCGAGATCCGCTGCGAGGTGGGCCAGGCCGTCAACGAGGGAGACACCCTCGTCGTGATCGAGTAGCGCCCCCGGGCGCCTCCGATCCGAGGGGCTGAGCGGCGAGAAGCCCTAGTAGCCTGTCGCCCGTGTCCGCCTCCACCTCCCCCCGAGAGCTGGCCGACGGAAAGCTCCTCGTCGACGAGCCGGCCGCGGGCGTCGTGCGGCTGACGATCTCCAACCCGGCGAAGCGCAACGCCCTGGATCACCCGATCCTGGACGCGATCTCCCAGACCCTGGCCGAGCTCGGCGCCGAGGGATCGGCCACCCGCTGCGTCGTCGTGACGGGCGCCCACGGGATGTTCTCGGCCGGCTATGACATCGGTGAGATCCCGGCCGCGGAGTTCGAGGAGCGGGCCGAGAAGCTGGTGGCGCACCCCTTCACCGAAGCGATCGACGCACTCGAAGCCTTCCCCTACCCGACGCTGGCGATGCTTCCCGGCCACACGATCGGCGGAGGCCTCGAGCTGGCCCTGGCCTGTGACCTGAGGGTGGCTCTCGAGGGGATCAAGCTGGGCATGCCCCCCGCCAAGCTCGGACTGGTCTACTCGCACACCGGCCTGCGGCGCTTCATCGACGCGATCGGCGTCCCGCGGACGCGGGAGCTGTTCCTGATCGGCAAATACATCGAAGCCCCCACGGCCCTGGACTGGGGCCTGATCAACCGCGTCGCCGACGCCGGGGCGCTCGAGACGCTGACCCTCGAGCTGGCCGCCGAGCTGGCCGCCAACGCGCCTCTGGCGCAGCGCGGCAACAAGCGCGTCATCGCCGAGCTGCTCCGCGCCGAGAGCTCGCTGCCGAGCGATGTCGAGGAGCAGCTGATCGAGCTGCGCCAGGCATCGTTCGCCTCCGAGGACATGCGCGAGGGGATGCGGGCCTTCGCCGAGAAACGCCCCGCCCGCTGGAACGGGCGCTGAGCAGCTCCTAGCCGTCCGCCTCGCCCCATACGGTTTTCACCATGTCAGACCGGCGGGGACCGCTGATCACGCGCGAGGAGGCTCTGCGCCTCGGAGAGCTCGAGGACCACGGAGCCATCGAGGGGCTGATCCAGCGCGCATGGCAAGCCCGCGTCGAGCGCTTCGCCGACTCGACCGACATGTGCTCGCTGGTCAACGCCAAGTCCGGTGGCTGCGCGGAGGACTGCGGCTTCTGTGCCCAGTCGCGCTTCGCCGAGGCCGAGACGCCCCTGCACGCGATGATGGAGCCGGAGCAGATCCTCGAGCATGCCCGCGCAGCCGAGGCAGCCGGAGCGCACCGTTTCTGCATGGTCACCCAGGGCCAGGGGCTCTCCAAGCGGGACTTCGAGAAATACCTGGCGGGCGTGCGGCTCGTCTCGGAAAAGACGAACCTCAAGCGCTGTGCCTCGGTCGGGCACATCTCGACCGAGCGGGCCCGGGCGCTCAAGGACGCCGGCATCCAGCGCGTCCACCACAACGTGGAGACCTCCCAGAGCTACTACGACGAGGTCACCAGCACGGTCCGCTACGAGGGTCGCCTGCGAACGATCGACGCCGTCAAGGAGGCAGGTCTGGAGACGTGCGTCGGCGGGATCCTGAACCTCGGCGAGTCCCGCGAGCAGCGGGTCGAGATGGCCTTCGAGCTGGCCGAGATCAACCCGACCAGCGTCCCGATCAACATGCTCAACCCGCGACCCGGGACGAAGTTCGGCGACCGCGAGTTCATGGATCCCTGGGAGGCCGTCAAGTGGATCGCGATCTTCCGCCTGATCCTGCCCGAAGCCCTGTTCCGCCTCTGCGGGGGGCGCGTCGAGAACCTCGGCGAGCTGCAGCAGCTGGCTGTCCAGGCCGGGATCAACGGGGTCATGATGGGCAACTTCCTGACGACCCTGGGCAACGAGCCGGAGACCGACAGGGCGATGTTCGAAGAGCTCGGCCTGAACGTCGCGCGCCAGCCCGACAACGCCGCCAACCCGAGGCCGGACAACCGCTCCGGCTGGCTCTCAGGCGAGACGCCGGACCTCGTCGATGAACTTCTCGAGGACGCCCGCGGGGACGGGCCGGTGGAGTTGAACGTGCGGCTGTGGGATCCCTCCACTCAGCTGCGCTTCCGTGCCAAGCGCGCGGTACCGCCGCGCCCCGACGGCGCCCCCAACCGAGTCCCGGTCGGCTAGGAGCGGCGGCCGTGAACGAGATCTCCGAGCGCCTGCAGGAGCTTGAGGGGCTCGGTCTCTCCCGACGGCTGCGTCAGATCAGCGGCCCCCAGGGCCCGACGGTGCTGCTCGACGGCAAGCCCGTCCTGCTGCTCTGCTCGAACAACTACCTCGGGCTCGCCGACCATCCACGCGTGCGCCAGGCCGCAGCCGAGGCGGCCATGCGATGGGGTGTCGGCGCGGGGGCCTCGCGCCTGGTCTCCGGCTCGATGACGATCCACCGCCGTCTCGAGGAGCGCCTTGCCTCCTTCGAGCACAGCGAGGCCTGCCTGCTGTTCGGTTCGGGCTACCTGGCCAACCTCGGCGTGATCGGAGCACTGGCGGGCGAGAACGACGTGATCTTCTCCGACGAGCTGAACCATGCCTCGATCGTGGACGGCTGCCGGCTCTCGCGGGCCGAGGTAGTCGTCTACCGCCACCGCGACATCGAGCACCTCGACTGGTGCATGCGCAAGCACGGCGAGCGCAAGGAGGGGCGATTGATCGTGACGGACTCCGTCTTCTCGATGGACGGCGACATCGCCCCGCTCGCCCACATCGCCGAGCTGGCGAACATCTACGAAGCGCGGATCATCGTCGACGAGGCACACGCAACAGGCAACGTCGGACCGGACGGACGGGGCGCCGTCGCGGCGGCCGGTCTGGAGGGCGAGATCGACGTCGTGATCGGAACCCTGGGCAAGGCGTTGGGCTCCTATGGCGCCTACGCCTGCGGGAGCAGCGAGATGATCCAGTACCTGATCAACACGGCCCGCTCGATGATCTTCTCAACCGCGCCGGGACCGCCCGCCGTGGCGGGCGCCCTGGCCGCCCTCGAACTGCTCGAAGAACGCCCCCACCGGGTCGGGCGGCTGCGCTCAAACGCCCGGGCCCTGCGCTCGGCGCTGGCCGGCGAGGGCTTTCCGGTGGCCGAGAGCGAGATGCACATCATCCCGCTCGTCGTCGGGGATGAGCGGGCCGCCATGCGCCTGTGCCAGCACGCGATCGAGCTTGGCGTCTTCGCCCAGGCGATCCGCCCGCCCACCGTCCCCGCGGGAACGTCCCGTCTGCGCCTCACGGCGATGGCCTCGCACACACCGACGGAGTTGCGGATGGCGGCCGAGATCTTCGCCGAGGCCGCCCACCGCGCCGGCCTGGACCCGCGTTCCTTCATCTCCCCGGCCCCCGAGCCCACGCAGGAGGTGGAGGAGGTCGAGACGGCCCTGGCCCGCTCTGTCCGGCTGGCCAGAACCGCGGAGGACGAGGCCCAGGCCCAGCCTCCCTTCGATGGCGCCGGCGAGCCCGCACGCGGCCCGACCCTCGCGGAGGAGCTGCAGGCGGTCTCGAGCGCCCCGTTCGACTTCGAGCGCGAGACCTCACCAGCCCACGCGGCCTAGCCGGGCCTTCGGAGCGCTGCAATGCGGGGCCTGTTCGTCACGGGAACCGACACCGGTGTCGGCAAGACGATCCTCAGCGCGGCACTCGTCGCCGCGATGTCGCGCGCCGGCGAGCCCGTCGTGGCGCACAAGCCGGTCCTGACGGGACTGGCGGAGCCTCCCGAGGGCGCCTGGCCGCGCGACCACGAGCTGCTGGGTGAGCTGGCCGGGATGAGCCCCGAGGAGGTCGCCCCGCTGCGCTTCTCCGCTCCGGCCTCGCCGCATCTCGCGGCCGCCCTGGAGGGCGTCGAGATCGACCCGGCCGAGCTGGTGGTGAACGCGCGCGCCGCAGCCTCCGACCGCGAGGGGAACCCCAGGACCGTCGTCCTCGAGGGTGTGGGGGGCCTGCTCGTGCCGCTGGCGGACGGCTTCACCGTGCGCGACCTCGCGGCCGAGGTGGGTCTTCCGCTGATCATCGCGGCCCGGCCCGGACTGGGGACGATCAACCACACGCTTCTGAGCCTCGAGGCGGCCCGGGCCGCAGGCCTGTCCGTCGCAGCCGTCGTCCTGAACCCATGGCCGGCCCAGCCGGGGCCAATCGAACGCTCCAACCGCCAGACGATCGAGCAGCAGGGCGGGGTCGACGTCCTGACCCTTCCCCTCCTGCCGGGAGGAGATCGGACAGCACTCGCCGCGGCGGGCGCCGAGCTGCCCTGGGAGTATTGGCTGCGGGAGCGGAGCGGCGCCGGTTGCCCTTTGAAGTGAGGCCGGTCAGCCTGTAGCCTCAATCGCCATGGGATCGCCGGCAGGACGTCCGGCGGGCAAAGAGCTATGGAGAGCAGAGTATTGAGACGCCCCTTCCGCCTGACCGCATTACTCGCCGCGTTGGGCGCCCTACTGCTCTTGGCGTTCGCCACGGGCGCGTCGGCCACCGTCATCTCCTCGAAGGTCACCTCGCCGGTGGACGGCAGCTACTTCCTGGAAGACAGCACGGGCTCAGCGAGCGAAATCACGATCAGCGGGACGATCAAAACAAACAAAGCGATCGGCGAAGAAGAACCCGAAATCAACTGCTACTCGGGGTCCGAATCAACCTACGTGGCGGAAGTCGAAGAAGAAGACATCAAAAAAACGGGCACCAACGAATACAAATTCACCGTCAAAGAAGTCCCCGTCGAAGAATTCGGAGAAGAACCCTGCATCCTGCGGGTCGTGCCGGAAGGCTATGCAGGAAACCCGCTGCCTGCGGGGGCCGTGACACCGTTCGAAGGGTCCCGCGTCGCCTACTCGGAATTCGGGCTCGACCCGGGTGTAGGCCCCGCGCACTACGGCTTCGAACTGCAGGACCGGACGCTCAGCTCCATCTTCGAAATCGAATCGGCCGGACAGGGCGGCCTGAGCCAGACCTACGAAAAAGCGGCTCTGCTGAGCTCCCCCGCGCTCACCCCCAGCGCGCCGATCTACGCATCCCTGGGTGCTCTGTGGGGAAACGTCGGCAGCCGCTCCGCCATCCAGGTTGACGGCCATAACGCCTACGACACGGCGGCCGCACAGGAAGTGAAGAGCAGCGCCGCACCGTCGAACGCACCGCCCTCCGTCGAAGTCACGCACACGTTCAACGCAGCAACGGGCCTCATGACGATCAACGAGACCGACCCGCTGGTCGAGTGCACCGGCAAAACGGTCGCCTTCCCCGACACGAAAGAAAGCTGCGAAGAATTCGTCTCGGCGGGAATCGCCCTCAAACGCAGCTGGACACCCACCGAAGGCGGCAGGCTCATCACGATGACCGACAGCTGGTCCTCGACCGACGGCAAAGCGCACACGCTCAGCGTCCTCTATGCGCACGAACTCGCCGCCGCCGCGGTCGCCCAGGGCACCTACGAGTTCCCGGGCGGCGCCGCGAGCTTCGGAACGACGAAAACCGGCGAATCGATCGCCGTGACGGCCGGCGAAGGCGCGATCCTCTACCGCGAGGACGGAGAAGCCGCGGAAACGATCGGCGGCCCGCACCCCGTCGCCGCGATCGCATTCGACACGACTCCCAGCGGCCCGCTCGAAGTGAGCACCGGCTCCGCCGGAGCGAGCGCCAGCGAATTTCAGATGCCCTACGACCTCGAAGTGCCGGCGTCGGGGGAACGCTCGGTGACAATGGCCTTCGCCCAGGGCTACACGCTCGCCGAAGTCGGCGCCCTGGCCGAACAATCGAAATTGGCCTGGCAGCCCTCCGTTGCGATCACCTCACCGATGTCCGGGTCGACGACCGGCTCCGCCTCGCTGACCGTCTCCGGGACGGCGTCCAGCCAGCTCTTCCTCGGCTCCCTGACGGTAAACGGGCAGGCAGTCGGCGTCACCGCCGGGCACTGGAGCACGAATGTCGCCCTGACACCGGGGGAAAACACGATCACGGCCGTCGCGACGAACAAAGCGGGCCTCAGCAGAACGGCGACGAGCTCTGTCTTCTACACCCCACCGGCACCCGCGGAGGAAGCACACACCACGCCGACCGGGCCGGCCGGGCCGACGCCGGGTGCGCCCGCCGCGACCGCGATCGCAAGCAGGGTCGGCGCGGCCAGGCTGCTCAAGGGCAACGTCACCGTCGTTGTGGCCTGCAACGGCCCGGCCGGGACGAGATGCGCGCTCAAGGCAGCCCTCACGACTGTTGAGAGGCTCCGGGGCGGGCATCCGAGTGCCCTCTCCGCGTCGGCGGCCGCGGCGCGGAGCAAGAGGGTCACCGTGGGCTCCGTCGCAGCGACTCTCGCCGCCGGGACAAGACAGACGATCACGATCAGGCTGAACGCAACGGGGCGGGCGCTGCTGGCCCGCTTCCACAAGCTTCCGGCCCGCCTCGCCGTCGTGCAGCAGGATGTCGCGAAGGCGGCGGCGAGCATCCTCGCCCAGACGCTGACGATCACCGCCAAACACCGCTGAGCGCCCCGGGGAGCGCGTCCTCGTCAAGCGCATCGGGAGCGTCAGAGCGCCGGCTGAGCGCGCGCGGCCGCGGCAATCGCGACCGTCACGCGCTCCAGGTCCTGCTCGGCGATGACGTAGGGCGGCATCGTGTAGATCAGGTCGCGGAACGGCCTCAGCCAGACGCCCTCCGCCACCGCTGCGGCGGTGGCGGAGGCCATGTCAACGGGGCGCTCCATCTGCACCACGCCGATCGCCCCGAGCACCCTCACGTCGGCTACGCCGGGAAGCCCGCGCAGCGGCTCGAGGCCCGAGCGCAGACCGCTCTCGATCGCTTGAACGCGGGCGCGCGATCCCTCGGTCTCGAGCAGGCCCAGGGACGCGAGGGCGACCGAGCAGGCCAGCGGATTGGCCATGAAGGTCGGGCCGTGCATCAGGCCTCCCCCCTCACCGGCGGAGATCGCCTCGGCGACGGCCGCGGTGCAGAGGGTCGCGGCGAGCGTCATGTAGCCGCCGGTGAGCGCCTTGCCGACGCACATGACGTCCGGTGAGATGCCGGCGTGCTCGCAGGCGAACGTCGCTCCCGTGCGGCCGAACCCGGTCGCGATCTCATCGAGGATCAGCAGCAGGCCATGCTCGTCGCAGATCTCCCGCATCAGCCTGACGCACTCGGGTGAGTGGAAGCGCATGCCGCCCGCCCCCTGCACGACGGGCTCGGCGATGACGCCCGCGAGCTGCCCCTCGTTGGCGGCGGCCAGCTCACGCAGACCGCCCGCCCACCGCTCATCCAGGCCCGAAGCGAAACCATCGGGGGGGCGATCGGCGAAGACGTGCCTGCCTAGCGTCCCGGCGAACAGGTGGTGCATCCCCCCGACCGGGTCGCAGACGGCCATCGCACCGGCCGTGTCGCCGTGGTAGCCGCCCCTGACGGTCAACAGGCGTGTCCGCTCCGGGTGGCCCAGTGCCCGCTGATACTGCAGGGCCATCTTGAGGGCCACCTCCACCGCCACCGAGCCGGAGTCGGCGAAGAAGACCCTGTCGAGGCCCGCCGGTGCCATCGCCGTCAGGCGCTCCGCCAGCTCGATTGCGGGCTGATGCGTCAGACCTCCGAACATCACGTGAGCCATCCGCCCCAGCTGGTCGGTCAGCGCCTCATCCAGGGCCGGGTTGCGATAGCCGTGGATGGCGCACCACCAGGAGGCCATCCCGTCGATCAGCTCGCGTCCGTCGGAGAGCTTCAGCCGCACGCCCTCCGCCGAGACCACCGGGAGCGAGGGCACGGCCGCCGGCAGGCCGCCGTAGGGGTGCCAGACCCGCTCAGCGTCCAGCGCCAGCAGGTGCGACCAGTCCGCCAGGAGGGAGTCCTAGTCCTCGTAGAGGGTGAAGTCGCGCTTGCGCGCTCCGCACACCGGGCAGAACCAGGTGTCCGGGATGTCCTCGAAGGCGGTGCCGGCGGGAATCCCGCCGTCCGGGTCACCTTCCTCGGGATCGTAGATGAAGCCGCAGGACTCGCAGATCCAGCGCTGAAGGGTCTCGGTGGCGCTCATCGGCGCGGGCTCTCTTTCGTGTCGCTCATGCGCCGAAGATTACCGACAGGTAGGGTCAGCCGATGCGCGCGTCCGGGGACACGTCGGGGGGCATCGGAGAGCCGGGTCAGGACCTGAACGCAGGACCTCCCGTCAAACCGCGCCAGGCGGCCAGTGTGATCCTCCTGCGAGGAGCGGCCGAGAAGCTCGAGCTGCTGCTCGTCAAGCGGACGCCCAAGGCCAGGTTCATGGGCGGCGTGTGGGTGTTCCCCGGTGGCGCCGTCGATGCCGAGGAGGGCGACGGCGACGCGGCCCACCGCACGGCGGGCATCCGCGAGCTGCGGGAGGAGGCCTCGATCTCGCTCGAGGACCCCTCCGAGCTCGTCAAGTTCTCGCGCTGGATCACCCCGGCGGCGGTCTCGATTCGTTTTGACACCCACTTCTTCCTCGCTTCGCTGCCGGAGGGGCAGGAGCCCAAGATCGACGGAGAGGAGTGCGTCGACCTCGGCTGGTTCACGCCCGACGGCGCCCTCGACGCTCATGCGGCCGGAGAGATCCTGCTGGTATTCCCCACGATCAAGCACCTGGAGCAGCTGAGCGAGTTCGCAACCGTCGCGGCGCTGATGGACTACGCCACGGGCCGGGAGGTCCTTCCGATCGAGCCGCACGTCGTCGTGGAGGGCGAGGTCGCTCGCATCCTGTTGCCGGGGGAGCCCGGCTACTGAGGACCCTTCCACCCTGACGGAATGTCGGTCATGATCCGGTGATGCGCAGAGGACCTGGACAGGGCCTGTGGTCGCTTCTGCTGTTCGGCTTTGTGGTCGCGTTCGTGCTTGCGGTGAACGCCTGGGGAGAATGGGCCACGATGGGGTTCGCCCTGGCCGTCGTCGCCGCGATCGTTCTCAGGCGGAGGCTGCGGGGCCGAGAGAGTCGCCGTGCGATTCGTGCTTCGAGAGCTGCCCGCATCGGGCGCTCACCCCGTTCCGATGAAGGTGCCGTCGTTACTCCCGCCGGGGACGCACACCGCATCGCCGAAGAAGCATTCGGCGTGAAGACCCGGGGGCGGTTTCGACGTCCCCGAGATGTCCCTCGCACCTGATCCGGCTGGGTCCTTCCGCGGGTCAGGCGGCCTGCTGGGCCGCGATCACGTGGGTCACCGCATTGATCAGCGCCAGGTGGGTGAAGGCCTGGGGGTAGTTGCCCAGGTGGCGCCCCGAGGATGCCTCGAGCTCCTCGCCGTAGAGCTCCAGAGGCGATGAGTAGGAGAGCAGGCGCTCGCAGAGGTGCTCGGCCTTCTGGTGCTCGCCGATCTCCGACAGGGCGGAGACGAGCCAGAAGGAGCAGATCAGAAACGTCCCCTCCTCCCCCTCCAGTCCGTCGTCGGTCGAGTCCGTCCGGTAGCGCAGGACGAGGCCGCCCTCGGTCAGCTCATCGCGGATCGCCATGACCGTGTTGCGGACCCGCTCGTCCTCGGCGGGGAGGAAGCGCAGCAGTGGCACCAGGAGCGTCGAGGCATCGAGGGCGTCGGTGTCGTAGTGCTGGCGGAAGACGCCGCGCTCGTCTACTCCCTTGTCGAGGAGATCGTCGCGGATCTCATCGGCGATCTCCTGCCAGGACTCTGCCTGATCCTCGTCACCGCGGCGTTCGGCCAGGCGGGCTCCGCGATCCATCGCAACCCAGCACATGAGCTTGGATGAGACATAGTGGCGCGGCTCTCCGCGGGCCTCCCAGATCCCCTGGTCGGGCTCGCACCAGACGCGGGCGGCGCATTCGACCTGGTCCTTCAGCACCGGCCAGAGGCGCTCGGGGATGTGGTCGCGCTTCTTGGAGTGGAGGTAGACGGAGTCCATGACGGCGCCGTAGACGTCGTTCTGGCGCTGGTTGTAGGCGCCGTTGCCGATCCGCACGGGCCGGGCACCCTCGTAGCCCTTGAGATGGTCGAGGGTGCTCTCGACGAGGTCTTTCTGGCCCTTGATGCCGTACATGATCTGAAGCGAGCCGTCCTCGTTCCGCTCCATGTCCGCGAGGTACTGAACGAAGTCGTCGGCCTCCCAGTTCAGTCCCAGCGCGTGCAGGCCCCAGAGCGTGAAGGAGGCGTCACGCATCCAGCAGAAGCGGTAGTCCCAGTTTCGTTCGCCCCGGGGGGTCTCCGGGCAGCGATGTCGTCGGCGCGGCGACGAGCGCGCCCGTGGGCATGAAGGTCAGGCCCTTCAGGACCAGCGCCGAGCGCTGCAGGTGAAAGCGCCAGGGATGGTCGGGGTAGGTCCCTTCGGCCATCCAGGTGCGCCAGAAGTGCGCCGTCCGCTCGAGGTGGCCCTCGGCCTGCTCGACCGTGTGCGGGCCGCCGAGGCCCTCGGTCCAGGACAGGGCGCAGAAGCGTTTCTCGCCCTCGGCCATCGTGTGGCGGCCGTGCGCGCGGTTGCCCTCGATGCCCATCCGTATGTCGCTGAACAGCCGGAAGGCGGTCACGTCGTCGGTGGCGTCCATGGCGCAGTGGCCCTCCTCACCGGTCTGCACGACGGACCAGCGGGCCGGCGTGGCGCCGTAGTCGAGCATCGGCTCGCAGACGATCTCGACCTGAACCTGGCCCTGGATGCATTCGATCATCCGGACCACAAGATGGTCGGCGTCGTAGTCGGTCGGGGGCGGGTGTGGCTCGAGCCGTGTTTGTTGTCGTGCCAGGGGCCGATCGTCAGAGCATCGACGACCCGCAGCCATCCCTGCGGGGTCATCCATGTCGTCTCGATGATGTTCGTGCCGGGGATGTAGCGCCGGCCCGCCGGGACGTAGAGGCCGTAGGGCCCGACCCGCCAGCTGCCGGCTCCACGGTCGAGCATCGCCCCGAAGACCGAGGGCGAGTCGAAGTGCGGCAGGCACATCCACTCGATCGACCCGTCCGAGGAGACCAGCGCGCCCGTGTGACAGTCCGACAGGAAGCCGTAGTCGGCGATCGGCGGAAACGGGGAGGACTGCGAGGTCGCGCTGCTCCCGTTTCGGACTGTTTTTCCGGCGGCTGGTGCGCTCACCACTCGATCCCTTCGAAATGTGGGCGCTCGACGCCGTCAGGCAACAGCTCTTCTTCGTCGAGCTTGTCCAGATGCGCCGCCAGCGTCACGGCGGCAGCCGGGCGCAGCTGCGGCGGGGACGTCGGACCAAACGTCATCCAGCAGCTCATCGACCGTCCGCCGGCCGGCCTTGAGCGACATGATCAGGCGGTTCTCGCGGTCTGTTCGGTGGTCGAAGTACTCATTGAGCTTGCCCTGCGGGTCCCAGACCGGCGGCCCGTGACCGGGGCAGATGACATCGAAGTCTCCACGACGGCGCAGACGCTCAAGCGCATCGCAGATAGCCCGCCAGCGCGCCGGGGTAGGGCGCGATGAAGACGCTCCCGCTGCCGAGCACGGCATCGCCGCTGAAGCACGCTCCCGCGCCGACGAGAGCGAAGTGGTCGGGTGCGTGCCCCGGCGCGGAGATCGCAGTGAAGGGACCGACCTGGCGGTCGTCGCCGAGCTCGACGTCGACGTCGCCTCGACCCGCCGCCAGCCGGGCGCCGGGAAGCGCTCGAGCAGAGCACGCGACGGCCTCGGAGTGATCGCCGTGGTGGTGGGTCAGGACGACGCCGCCGAGGCCGCCCCGCTCGCTCGAGCGCCGCCGAGATGGCGCTCGATGTGCTCCTCGAGCAGCGGCCCGGGGTCCACGACCCAGGCGGGCTCACGGCCCGACCACCCAGGTGTTCGTCCCGGTCAGGGTCAGCGGCGAGGGGTTCGCCGCCCGCACCAGCAGGATGTCGTGGCGCGCGAAGCAGCTCGGCGCGGGACGCCTCGCCGTCCGGCTCCTCGCCGAACGGCTGCGGGCCCCTTCACCGAGGACGGCGGCCTTTCCATGGGCGCGACGTTAGCCGACGCGCCCAGCGGAACGGCCGCCCGCTCCTACCTGCCGCGGTTGGTCTCCCGGCCGCGGCGCGAGGCGCCGTTGGACGAGCTGCGCCCCGGGACGGCCCGAGCCCGAGCGGCTCGCGCCCGCAGCGCCCGGCGTTCGAGCGGCTCGTGCCGGAGCGGCGCGGACCCGCCGTCATGAGCCCTGTCCGCCACGCCCGCCGCTGCGATTGCGAGAACCGCCGGGACGGGAGCGCGTGGAGGATGCCTGGGGTGTTCCGGCGCGGCTGGAGAGCCCGGCGAGCTCGAGCTCGCGGTGAAGCCCCAGTCCGCCGACCATCCCGGCCAGCTCGCGGCCCTGGTCGTGGGTGACGAGCGTCAGGCCGATGCCGCTCGCTCCGGCCCTGGCCGTGCGCCCCACGCGGTGGACATAGTCCTCGCGCGTCGCCGGCATGTCGTAGTTGATCACGTGGGTGATGCCTGCGACATCGATCCCGCGGGCGGCGACGTCCGTCGCCACGAGCGTGTCGACGACCCCCGCCTCGAAGTTCGCCAGCGCCCGCTCACGCTGCCCCTGGGACTTGTCGCCGTGCATCGCGACCGCCCGGACGCTGCTGTGGCGCGAGCTTCTTGACGAGCCGGTCCGCGCCGCGCTTGGTGCGGACGAACACGAGCGTCAGCCCGCGCTCGGCGTCGTTCAGCTCGTTGACCAGCCGCTGCGACCTTTCCCTCGTGGCTGACCGTCACGAAGCGATGCTCCACGTCGCCCTTGCGCTCCTCGGAGTGAGCGTGCTCGTGGCGGCGCGGGTTGGTGGTGTATGCCTTGGCGATTCGGCCGACCTCCCCCTCGAGCGTCGCCGAGAAGAGCAGCGTCTGGCGGTCTGAGGCGGTCATCTTGACGATCCTGTCGACGACCGGCTTGAAGCCCATGTCGAGCATCCTGTCGGCCTCGTCGAGGACCAGGATGCGGACCTTTGAGAGTGAGACGTCGCGCCGCTCGATCAGGTCGAGCAGCCGGCCCGGGGTCGCCACCAGGATGTGCGCACGGGCAGCAAGCCGCGCCTGCTTGACGATTCCCGCTCCGCCGTAGACCGGCGCGATCGAAAGCGCCCGGGCGTGAGCGAGCGGGCGAAGCTCGTCGACGATCTGGATGGCAAGCTCCCTCGTCGGGGCCAGGATCAAAGCCGAGGGGCGCGCGTCGGAGTCGCTTAGGCGCTCGACGACCGGCACGCCGAAGGCGAGGGTCTTGCCCGAGCCCGTGGGGGACTGGGCGAGCACGTCGTGACCGGCCAGGACGTCTGGGATCACCATGCCCTGAACGGCGAACGGCTTGGAGAAGCCGCGATCGGCCAACTCCTTCACGACGACCTCGGACACGCCGAGGTCGGCGAATGATGCATGCTTCATGTTGTGCTCCTTCTGGCGACCTCAGGGCCGCCGCTGCAGATGGAGATTCGACTGACCCCATCCGCGCTCGGAGCGCCAACAAAGACAAAGAACCTCACGGACGACTTCGCCACCCGTAGCCTGACCGTAGCAGCCCCTCTCCCCCTCACCCGCAAGGGACGGCCCCCCAGAGCGCTCCCCCGCAGGGCCTTCCTGGCCGTGAAGGCGGCCTTCCCGGTCGCGCAGTGAGACGCTTGGAGAGCGCCCCGTGGGCTGTCCGCGCATCCGCCCGCGCGGACAGCCCCTTGTCGAGTCCGGCGCTCAGGCGCTGCGGATCAGCTTCTTGTTGACGAACTCGTCGGCGCCGTAGCGGCCGAGCTCGCGGCCGAATCCGGAGCGCTTGAAGCCCCCGAACGGCAGCTCGGGGCTGTCGGCCCCGACGAGGTTGACGTAGACCATCCCGGCCTCGATCTGGTCGGCCACCCGTTCGGCCTGGGCGTGGTCGTTGGTCATCACGTAGGAGCCGAGGCCGAACTGCGTGTCGTTCGCGAGGGCGATCGCCTCCTTCTCGGAGGAGACCTTGTAGACCTGTGCGACGGGTCCGAAGAACTCTTCCTGGGATGCCGCGTCGCCGGGTTTGATGCCGGTGAGGATCGTGGCTTCGTAGAAGTTCCCGCTGCGGTTCCCGCCCACCACGACCTCGGCGCCCCCGTCGATGGCGCGCTTGACCTGGTCCTCGAGGCGGTCGGCGGCGGACTTCGAGGAGAGCGGGCCCATCGCCGTGCCCTCGACGGACGGATCGCTCGCCTTGGCGGCGCTCAGCCGGGCCTTGAGCTCCTCGAGGAACTCGTCATAGAGGCTGTCGAGGACGATGAAGCGCTTGGCCGCGTTGCAGGCCTGCCCGGCGTTCTCCAGTCGCGCTTCGGCCGCCTTCTCCGCCGCTTCGGCGACGTTGTCGGTGCCGAGCAGGATGAACGGGTCGGATCCCCCCAGCTCGAGGACGACCTTCTTGAGGTTCCGTCCCGCGATCGCCGCGACGGCTGCGCCCGCCCGCTCCGAGCCGGTGACCGAGACACCGCGGACGCGCGGGTCGGCGATGACCCACTCGATCTGCTCGTTGGTCGCGTAGACGTTCTCGTAGCAGCCCTCGGGGTAGCCGGCGTCCCTGAAGATCTGCGCGATCGCCTCCGCGGATTCGGGGCACTGCGGGGCGTGTTTGAGCAGGAGCGCGTTGCCGATGATGTGATTCGGGCCGGCGAAGCGGGCGACCTGGTAGTAGGGGTAGTTCCAGGGCATGATCCCGAGCAGGACGCCGTAGGCGCCACGGCGGACCAGGGCGGTCCCCTCGCCGCCGAGCAGCGCGATCGGCTCGTCGGCCATCAGGCTCTGGGCGTTCTCGGCATAGAACTCGTAGATCGCACCGGCGAACTCGGCCTCGCCGACGGCCTGCTCGATCGGCTTGCCCATCTCGCGGACGATGATCTCGCCGAGGGCCTGGCGGCGCTCGGTGTGAAGCCTCCCGACGGCCCGGACGAGCTCTGCCCGCTCGGCGACGGTGGAGCCGGCTGCCCACGCGCGGTATGCCTCGTCGGCGCGGGAGATCGCGCTCCTCAGGTCGGCGTCGGAGATCTCCGGGTACTCCTTGAGGACCTCGTCGGTGGCCGGGTTGATTACGGCGTAGCTGCTCATATCGCTCCCTGGTGTCGATTGGGGGTCATTGTCCTGTGCCTGGCGCGCGTCCGCCCCGTCATGCCGGAGCCGGCAGCTCCAGCGCCTCGGCGACAGCCGGATGGATGATCTCGCCATGGTCGACGTTCAGCCCCGCCCGCAGGCCGGGGCTGGCGTCCAGTGCCTCGCGCACGCCACGCTCGGCGATGTCGATGACGTACGGCAGCGTCGCGTTTGTGAGCGCATAGGTCGAGGTGATCGGCACCGCTCCGGGCATGTTGGTGACGCAGTAGTGGGTGATGCCGTCGACCTCGTAGGTCGGGTCGGAGTGGGTCGTCGGCCGGGACGTCTCGAAGCAGCCGCCCTGGTCGATCGACACATCCACGAGGACGGCGTGGGGCTTCATCAGTTTCAACTGCTCGCGCGTGACGACCCGCGGTGCGCGCCCGCCGGGCAGCAGGACCGCTCCGATGACGAGGTCCGCCTGGGGCAGCATCTCCTCGATCGCAAGTGTCGAGGAGTAGACCGTCGAGGCGCGTCCTGCAAATGCGACTTCGAGATCCCGCAGCCTGTCGATCGAGCGGTCGAAGGTGAACACGTCGGCCTGCATGCCGATCGCGATGAAGGCTGCGTTCATGCCGACCACTCCGCCGCCGATCACGAGCACCGTCGCGGCGGCCACGCCGGGGACGCCGCCGAGCAGGATGCCCCGTCCGCCGAGCGGCTTCTCCAGCATGAAGGCACCTGCCTGGGTCGCGATCTTGCCCGCCACCTCGCTCATCGGGGCCAGCAGTGGCAGGCGTCCCTCCGAGTCGACGACGGTCTCATAGGCGATGCAGCTCGCTCCGGATGCCATCAACCCGCGGGCCAGGTCCGGCTCGGCCGCCAGGTGCAGGTAGGTGAACAGCGTCTGGCCCTCGCGCAACCGCCCGACCTCGACGGCCTGGGGCTCCTTGACCTTCAGGACCAGCTCGGCCTCCGCGAAGACGGCGTCGGCGTCGGGGACGATCCGTGCTCCCTGGGCGGTGAACTGCTCGTCGCTCATCGCCGAGCCTTCGCCGGCGCCGGACTGAACCAGCACCTCGTGTCCCCTGGTGCTCAGCTCGCGAACGCCGGCCGGCGTAATCGCGACCCGGTACTCATCGGTCTTGATCTCTGTCGGTACGCCGATCCTCATTCCTCCTGCGCTCCTTGTCGTGACGGACGGCGTCCCACTCGGGAGCCATTGCAAAGTCTGATCATCACCGCGCCAGCTCGCGCCCGCGCAATGCCAGCCAGAACTCGATCCGGTCGCGGGCGTTCGAGCAGTCGCGTCCGGTCAGCTCCTCGATCCGGCGAATCCGGTAGCGAAGCGTGTGACGGTGGCAGTAGAGCGCCCCCGCGGCCTTCTCCCAGTGCCCGTTGTGCTCGATGAACAGGTCCAGCGAACGGACCAGCTCGTCCCCGTAGTCGCCCTCTCCCTGTTCGATCGGGCCGAGGACGCTGCGGCAGTAGGAGTTCAGCGCCTCGTCGTCCTGCAGCGAGAGCAGCAGCTGGAAGGCACCCAGGTCCTCGTAGGAGGCAACCTCGGGTGCGTCGCCGTTGCGCAGGCGGACCGCCTCGAGGGCGCAGCGCGCCTCGTGGAAGCTCATCCGCAGGGCGTGGGTCGCCGCCGGGCGGCTGGCCGCCGCGGCGACATCGCCGAAGCGAGCCGAGAGCTCCGCCCGGAGCCGTCCTGCCAGGGCGATCGGATCCAGGGCCCCCGGGCCACCCGCGGGACCCGCGTCGACGACCGCGCAGAGCAGCCCGCCGCGGATCGCCACGAGGTTGCCCACATGCTCGGCCGACAGCCGGCGCTCGACCGTCGAGGCAGCAGTGCCGGGGTCGCCGACACGGAAGGCGAGGACGGCGATTCGCTCGCCGATCCCAAAGGGCCGCAACCGGGCCTCGATGTCCTCTGGATAGAGGTGGCCGCTGAGCGCCTCGGCGAGGATGTCACCAACCATGTTGCGCTGCAGCAGCTCGTAGCGTTCGTCCAGCAGATGCGTGAAGGCTCGCTCGGTGATCGCGATGAAGGGCAGCTCGTAGGGAACCTCGAAGAGCGGGAAGTCGCGCTTGCGGGCCGCCGTGACGAGCGCAGCGGGGACCCGTTTGTGGGTCAGCCCCGTCCCGAAGCCCAGGGCGGCGATCTCGTGATCCGCGAGCAGCTCGACGAACTCCCGCTGCGAGCGCGCGCCGTCCAGCTGCAGGCCGGTCGTCAGGAGCACCTCGCCCCCTTTGAGCCAGGGCGTCGGATCGGGGAGCTCGGTGCTGTGAACCCAGCGCACATGGGCCTGCGCCGTCTCCTCCCCGGAGAGGAGACTCAGGCCGAGCCCGCCGATCAGGCTCGCGACAGTGAGCTCCACTGCTCCATCCGCTCGCTTGCCTCGGTCAGGACGGGACGCAGGATCGAGCCGATCTCCTCGAACTCGGCCGGACCCGCGATCAGCGGCGGCGAGAGCTGGACGATCGGGTCGCCGCGGTCATCGGTCCGGCAGATCAGCCCGCGGCGGTAGAGCTCGCCCGAGAGGAAGCCGCGCAGCAGCTGCTCGGATTCCTCGTCGTCGAAGGTCTCCTTGGTCGCTTTGTCCTTGACCAGCTCGATCGCCTGGAAGTAGCCCGCGCCGCGAACGTCGCCGACGATCGGCAGGTCCCTCAGGCCGTCCAGCATCTCGCGGAGGGCGCCCTCGTTCCGGCGCACGTTCTCGCAGAGGCCCTCTCGCTCGATCACATCGATGTTCGCCGAGGCGACGGCGCAGGCGACCGGGTGCCCGCCGAAGGTGAAGCCGTGGTTGAAGGCGGCCTTGCCCTCGAGGAAGGGCTCCGCCAGGTGGTCCCCGGCGATCACGGCGCCCATCGGAACATAGGCCGACGTGATCCCCTTGGCCGTCGTGATCATGTCGGGCTGGTAGCCGAAGCGTTCACAGCCGAACATGTGGCCCAGGCGGCCCCAGGAGCAGATCACCTCGTCGGAGATCAGCAGCACGCCGTGGCGGTCGCAGATCTCGCGCACACGCTGGAAGTAGCCCTCCTGCGGGACGAAGCAGCCGCCGCCGTTCTGGACCGGCTCGAGGATCACCGCGGCAACCGTTTCGGGGCCCTCGAATTCGATTGCCTCCTCGATCGCGTCGGCGGCCCACAGCGGGTCCCGGTCCTCTTTCCAGCGGTAGGAGTTCGTGTTCGGGACATGGATGCCGCCCGGGGTGAGCGGCTCGAAGGGCTCGCGCAGCGGCGGCAGCCCCGTTGCCGCGAGAGCGCCCATCGAGACGCCGTGGTAGGCGAGGTTCCGCGCGACGAGCTTGTAGCGGTTCATGTCACCGCGGGCGCGGTGGTAGGCCTTGGCGAGCTTCCAGGCCGACTCGACCGCCTCGGAGCCACCGGAGGTGAAGAAGACCCGGTTCAGGTTGCCCGGCGCCAGCCCGGCGATCCTGGCGGCCAGTTCGATCGACGGCGGGTGGGCATAGCTCCAGTTCGTGTAGAAGCCGAGCTCCTTGATCTGGGCAAGCGCTGCCTCCCCGAGCTCCGCGCGGCCATGTCCGACGTTGACGCAGTAGAGGGCCGAGAGACCGTCCAGGTAGCGGTTGCCGTGCTCGTCGTAGACGTAGCAGCCCTCGCCCCTGACTATCACCGGGACGGAGTGGTGCTCGTCAAAGGACCCCATGCGGGTGAAGTGCATCCACAGGTTGCGCTGTGCGAGCTCCTGCAGCCGGTCGGGATCCTCGTTCAGCGCCTGCCCCGAAGGTCCGGGAGCCCAGGTGGTGGCTGTGGATTTCGTGTCGCCACCGCCGGAGTGGGACGCATCGTTCAGATTCGGAGTGGCCATTACCTCATCTCCCTGTTTGCGCCGAGTCACACTTGCCTAGACATTCAGGATAAGCCTATCCCGCGGGAAGAGCCGCTTCAATGACGCCTCCGGAAAATGCGTGGTCTACGACTTGTACGCAATGTATATGACCAGAGGCCCTTTTTGGGACAAGTGCCCCTTGCACCGCCGCCGCACGTGGGCATATCTTGCTCCTCGAGCGAGCCGACAGGCGCATGACACCCCCTGGGAGAGGAGCACACTTTGGCCACAGAGTCCGCCGTCCTTGCCGGAGCGCCCGCATCGGGGACCGTCGAGAGCAAGGGCCTCAAGAAGAACGCGATCGGCTATGTCTCGAATGTGGTCATCGGCGTGGCCTCGACCGCCCCCGCCTACTCGCTGGCCGCGAGCCTCGGCTTCATCGTCGCCGACCCGGGCATCGGGGTGCATGCGCCGGCCGTCCTGCTCGTCTCGTTCCTGCCGATGCTGCTCGTCGCCTCGGCCTACAAATACCTCAACCGGGCCGACCCCGACTCGGGCACCACATTCGCTTGGACGACGAGGGCCTTCGGGCCGATCTTCGGCTGGGGCAACGGCTGGGCGATCTTCCTGGCGGACCTGCTGGTGATGGCGTCGCTGGCGGACATCGCGGCGATCTACACGTTCAAGCTGTTCGAGTGGCACTGGGCCGAATCGCACACGGGCGCGGCGCTGGTCGGCTCGGTCCTGTGGATCGTGGTGATGACCTGGATCTGCTACCGCGGAATCGAGCTGTCGGCGTTCGTCCAGCGGGTGCTGCTGACCTTCGAGGTTGTCATCCTGGCGATCTTCTCGGTCGTCGCCCTGACGCAAGGTGTACACGGGCAACCCGGCGCACTCGGTCGAACCGCAGGCGTTCTGGTTCAACCCGTTCGACATGAACTTCAAGGATCTGCTGGTGGCGATGCTGCTGGGAATCTTCCTGTACTGGGGCTGGGATTCCGGCGTGTCCGTCAACGAAGAGTCCGAGGATCCAAACGAGGGTCCGGGCCGCGCCGCCGTCGTCTCGACGGTGCTGCTCGTCGGTATCTACCTGCTCGTCTCCACGAGCGCCATCTCCTTCCACGGCGCGGGCTTCATCGCCAACGAAGAAAACGCCGAAGACGTACTCAACGCGCTCGGCGGCCCGGTGCTCGGCTCGGGCCTGAACAAGCTGCTGATCATCGCCGTGCTGACGTCGGCGTCGGCCTCGACGCAGACGACCGTCCTGCCGACGGCGCGGACGACGCTGTCGATGGCTCATTGGAAAGCGATCCCCGCCGTGTTCGGGAAGGTCCATCCCCGCTACCTGACACCGACCACCTCGACGATCGGCTTCGGAGTGCTCTCGATCCTGACGGCGGTCCCGCTGCTGCTGCTCTCGAGCAGCGTGCTGGAAGACGCCGTGATCGCGCTGGGCTTCCCGGTCTGCTTCTACTACGGCTCAACCGGATTCGCCTGCGCCTGGTACTACCGCAAGGAGCTCGCGGGCAGCACGCGCAGGCTGTTGCTGCTGGTCGTCGGGCCGGTGCTGGGCGGCGTGATCCTCTACGGCGTCGGCGGCTACGCGATCTACTACTACGGCAAAGCGGCGAACGCCGAAGAACAGGTGCTCGCGGGGATCACGCTGCCTCTGTGGTTCGGGATCGGCGGAATGGCCCTGGGGGCGATCCTGATGCTCGTCCTGCGCGCCCGGAGCCCCTATCGCTCGTTCTTCAAGCGCAAACAGGAAACCTGCCCGCAGGGTCTGCTCGACAACCCGGTCGAGCACGCACCGATGCATTTCTAGCCGCCCGGCGCTCCGGGGCGGCGGCCGCCCGTCAGGGGGCCATCTCGAGGACCCCGTGCGGCGCGCCGTACTGGCCGAGGAGCTCGAGAAAGGGCCCGGAGGGAAAGGCCTCGGGGCCGAGGACGCCGGTGCCCTTCCAGTCGCCGCGGTCGAGTAGCTCGAGCGCGACGGCGGGGTTCACGGCTGTCTGCCAGACGACGGCCTGGCTTCCGTACTCGCGCATGGTCGTCTCGTTGTCGACGACGTGGTAGAGGTAGGTGGAGCGCGGGCTGCCGTCCCTGCCCGTTCCCCTGATCCATGTGCCGGCGCAGGTCCGCCCGCTCATCCGCTCGCCGAGCGTCGCGGGATCGGGGAGCGTGGCGGCGACGACGTCGCGGGGCGCGACGAGGTTGCCTCGCACCGTCACCGGGTCGGTCGAGTCGAGGCCGAGTTTGTGCAGGGTCGAGAGAACGTCGATGAACTCCTGGCCGAGGCCGTACTTGAAGGTCACCCGCTCGCACTCGACCCAGCGCGGGATCAGGACGACCTCCTCGTGCTCGACGTTGACGCATTCGACGGCGCCGATTCCCTCGGGGAAGTTGAAGATCTCCGGCTCGGAGAAGGGCGGGGTCGTGTAGAAGCCGCGCTCGCGCTCCCAGATCAGGGGCGGGTTGAGGCACTCCTCGATCGTCGTCCAGATCGAGAAGGTCGGTGCGAAGTCGTAACCCTCCACGACGAGGTCGGCGCCGTCCCTGACACCGACTTCGGTGATGCTCGAGAACATCTCATCGGCGGCATGGCGGGCGAAGATGTCCGACAGGCCGGGCTCGACGCCGATGCCGACCAGGGCCAGCAGGCCCGCCGCCTCCCACGCCTCGTGCTCGGCCAGCTGCTTGTCCCCCAGCATCTCCCCGGGAAGTTCCAGGGGATGCTCGGGATGGGGGTGGGAGAGCGTCATCGCCATGTCCAGGTAGGTCACCCCGGCGTCGTAGGCCGCCGCGAAGATCGGCTCGTTGAAGCGCGGGTCGCAGGCGTTGAGCAGGGCGTCGGGCTTGACACGCTCGATCAGCTCCACGAGATCCGACCGGCTCGAGGCATCGACGCGCTCGCCGCTGAAGCGGTCGGGCTCCCCCAGCCGCTCTGCTGCCGCGTTCGCCCGCTCGACGGCGACGTCGGCCAGGACGACATGCTCGAACACGGGACGTCGTTGAGCGATCGCGGCAAACGCCGCACCGACCCCTCCGGCACCGACAACCAGAACCTTCATTGGCGGCAGTCTGACGCAAAGCGCCGCGACGGGACGGCACAAGCGTCAAGCCCCCGTGCGCCGCAACGTCTCAGGCGCCTCACGTATGCTGCGCCGATCCGCGTGGCCCCCGACACCCGCAGGCCGTGAGCGCCGGCCCCCCCAGTCTCCCAAGCACCGCTCCCGGCTCCGGCGGGCCGAGCGCCAACGGGAGGACGGGCAGCCTTCCGAGCCCCGCGATCGCGGCCGGCGCAGCTTCGCGCGGGCAGGCCCGGTGGGCTCCATCGCCCTCGTTCACCCGCCGTGAGGTGCTCCTCGTCATTCTCGCCGGCGTCCTCCTGGCAATCCTCACGACGTGGCCGCTGATCCTCCATCTGCCAAGCCGGATCGCGCCTGACCTGGGTGATCCGATCCGCACCGCCTGGGAGATCTCATGGGTCGGACACGCGATGCTGCACAACCCCCTGCACCTGTTCGACTCGAACGCCTTCTATCCGCATCCGCTCAGCCTGGCCTTCTCCGATTCGCTGCTCGGCTATGGCCCCGCCGCGTTCTTCGGCTCGGGGACCGTGGGGGCACTCGTCCGCTACAACCTGCTGTTCCTGTTCGCCTGGACGCTGTGCTTCGTGGGCGCCTACCTGCTGGCGCGCGAGATCGGCCTGGGCCGTCTCGGCGGAGCTGCCGCCGGGATGGTCTTCGCCTACGCCCCCTACAGGGTGACCGAGGCGGGTCATCTGCACGTGATCTCCTCGGGCGGGATCGCGTTGGCTCTGTTCCTGCTGCTGCGGGGCTACCGCCGCGGCTCGCGCGGCCTCGTCATCGCCGGCTGGCTGGTCGCCAGCTGGCAGCTCAGCCTGGGCTTCACGCTGGGGCTTCAGTTCTGCTACCTGCTGGCGATCCTGGGGCTCGTGGCGATCCTGCACTGGTGGTTCGCCGGCCCCCGCGCCGCGAACGGCGCGGCGTCCCCGGATGACAGCACCGGGGAGAAGCCCGGCTCACCCGGAGGCAGGCACTCGGGTGGCCTGCGTGAGGCGATCCGCTCTCGCGGCCCGCTGATGCCCCGGCGGCTGCTCCCGATCACCCTTGCGGGGGGCGCCCTGCTGCTGCTGGTGGGCGTCTACCAGGCCCGCCCCTACCTGAAGGTCTCCCGCGACTACCCGACCGCCAAGCGAACGATCAGGGAAGTCCAAAACTACTCCTCGGGGCCTGCCGCGCTGCTGTCGGCCTCCTCGGAGAACAGGGTCTGGGGCGGCCTCACGGCGCCGGCCCGCGAACACGTTCACTCCAAGAACGAGGACGTCTTCTTCCCGGGCGGGCTGATCCTCGTCCTGACGATCCTGGGGGTCGCCGGAGTCGGCGGATCGCCGCTCACGAAGCGCCTGCGGATCGGATTGGTGATCGGCATCCTGACGGTCTCGATCCTCGCCATGGGGCTGGGGTTGACCGGAGCGGGCTATCCCTACCGGCTGTTGTTCGACTACGCGCCCGGCTGGAACGGCGTTCGCGTCCCGGGGCGCATATTCATCACGGGGACGCTCTTCTACGCGCTGCTGGCGGGAGCGGGGGCGGAGTGGCTCGCCGGGCGGTCTCGACGCTGGGGTGAGCAGCACTCGTTCTCGGCGTTGGGGGGGATTGTCAGCGTGGGTCTCTTGATCGGCCTGCTCGGCGAAGGGGCGGGGCATCTCGCCCACCCCGTCGCGCCGCAGCCGACGCGCGCTGAAGTGGGTCTGCCGGGCCCGCGCTTGGACCTGCCGACAGACGGCGTCAACGACCGTGTCTGGCAGTACTTCTCGACCGACGGCTTCTACAACATCCCAATCGGCAACAGCACCTTCGACATCCCCGCCGTGGACGATCTGCGCGGCGGGATGCATGGCTTCCCCGACAGGGCGAGCATCGAGAAGCTCCGCTACTACGGGATCAAGACGGTCGTCCTGCACCTGAAGCCCTATCCCGAACTGCCGCCGGAGCACGGCCGCGAGTTCCCCGAGCCGCCAAACCCGGTTGCGGCGGCAGCCAAGCCGATCGCCGGCCTGGGCGTCACCCGCCACGTCGCCGGAAACTCCGTCATCTATGAGATCGGGCCCGGCCCGGCGGCTCTGCACGGAAGCAACTGATGGGCGGGCCCGGAGAGCAGGCCGGCGCGAGGTCGCCCACGCAGCCGCCGGCGAAGCCCAAAGGCACTCGGCGGCGCCTGATCCCGGACGGCAGACGTGGGCGCCTCGCGCTCGCAGCGATCCTGCTGGCGGGCCTGGCGGCAGCCGTGATGCTGCAGAACTGGTCTGACAATCAGAGCTCGCACTACGACCTCATCCGCGCCCTCGACGCGGGGCGCGAGACGATCGACGCGGGCCCTTACCAGACGAAAGACAAGGCCGAATACAAGGGTCACTTCTACTCCGCCCGGGCCCCCGGACTGGCGATCTTCTCGGTCCCCTTCTACGAGGGCCTGACGGCGATCGACGCGCCTCGCCTGGCGCGCTCCTCCCAGGCGCTTCGAGGTGAAGACGAGATGATCGACTTCATCGGCTGGTGGGGGGCGGTGCTGCCCGGTCTGATCCTGATGCTGCTCATCTGGAGGGTCGCGGAGGCCTTCGAGCCCGGCTACGGCGCGGCGGCCGCTGTCACCGCCGGGCTGGGGACGTTGCTGCTGCCCTTCTCGACGCTGCTCTTCTCACACGTCTTCGGCGCGATGCTCGGCTTCCTGGCCTTCGCGATCCTCATGCGAGAGCGAGCCGGACCGCCAAGGCCGCTGCTGATCGGGGCCGCGGGCCTGGCGATCGGCTACGCCCTCAGCTCCGAGTATCCGCTGGCCTTCGCGGCGGTCGTCCTGGGCCTCTACACGCTCTCGCGCCCGGATTCGCTGCGTCCCGGCCGGATCGCCATGCGTGCCGGCACCCTGCTGCTGGGCGCCCTGATCGGGATCATCCCCCTGCTGCTCTACAACCACGCGGCCTTCGGCTCGTGGACGCACATCGCATACGCCAACATCAAGCAGCAGCAGCAGGGCTTCTTCGGCATCTCCGCGCCCCGCCCCAAGGTCCTGATCACGCTGCTCTTCGACTCGCGCGGGATGCTGACCATCTCACCCGTCCTGATCCTCGGCGGCGTCGGCACCTGGCTGCTCTACCGGCGCGGCAAACGCGCCGAGGCACTGGTTATCACGGCGATCTCGCTCCTCTACCTGATCTACAACTCGGGCTACTACCTGCCATTCGGCGGGGGCTCTCCGGGGCCCCGCTTCATGATCACGATGCTGCCCTTCCTTGCCTGTCCGCTGGGCATCGCCTTCAAGCGCCACCCCGGTCCGACGATCGCTCTGGCGGCAGTCTCGATCACGACTATCTGCGTCGCCACGATCACCCATCCCCTGGTGGGCTATGAGAACGAGACGGTCGTCTGGGCAAGGCTGCTCAGCAAGGCCGAATTCCAGCCGACGATCGCCTCGGCCTTCGGGTTGGGTCGCGGATGGGGAGCCATCTGGCCGTTCCTCGCGGCGGCGGGCGGCGCCGTGGTCGTTGCCGCTGCGGCCACCCCGCGAGTGGCCCTGAGCTCGCGAGAGATCGGCGCCGGGGTGCTCGCCCTGCTCGCCTGGGGGCTGTTCGCCGCCCTCGGCCCGACCGTCCTCGGGATCGACCATCAGGGGCTGTTGAGCATCGTGGGCGCCGGAGACATGACCGCGCTGAACCTGACGCTCCACAACGGCGCCCGCTATCCCCTGGACCGGCTGGTCATCTACGCGGTGATGGCCGGACTTGCGGCCCTCGCTGCGATGTGGGCGCTGCGCCGCGAGGAGCCTCCCCCGGCGGCGAGGCGAGCGGGGAGCGCCGCCGCACGCAGATCCTCAGCGCCGGCTGAAGGCCGCCGCGGCGGCCCGATGGATCAGTTGCTTGCGGTCTTTACCGAGCAGGCCGAGCCGTGCATGTGATGGCAGACCACGATGTAGCCCGCCCTGGGCTGGTCCTTGGAGTTCGTCAGCCCTGCATCGAAGCGGGTCGAGGGGACGCCGCCGCTCCAGTCATAGATGTAGAGCCGCTTGATCTTCGAGTGCGCGGCGGCCAGGGAGAACATGTACTTGAGCACCTTGGCGGCCCGCCTCAGTCCCGAGCCGTGCCTGTTCTTGAAGTGCGGGCCGAACTGGACGATGCCGCCCGTCTCCGTCAGCCAGACCTGTCCGCCGAAGGCCTTGATCAGCTCGCGCGTCCGCCAGCTTTCCAGGCGGTTCACGTCGGAGTAGTTGTGTAGCCCCCAGATCTTCGGCATGGCGACGTGCAGGCGGCGCACCTCGCGCTTGAACGCGGAGATGTAACGCAGCGTCGGGCTGATGTTGGCGGCGTCCAGGACGTCGAGTCCGATCGCCGTGCAGCCTTTGCAGGCCCGCACCAGGGCGCGGTAGTACTGCGCGGCGCGTGAGGCGGAGGGGCTGGCCAGAACGCGGCGGATGTTGCCCCGGTTGGACTCGTCCCAGGACTGGTACTGGCGGACATGGGGGAACTCCTTGACGAATGCCGCCACGTCCCTCTGGTAGGTCGCGACGCTCGGCAGCCTCGTCGGGGTGTGCTCGGAGTGGTAGAAGGAGATCAGGACCTGCTGGTGTTGAGCTTCGGCATCGCCGATCCATTCCCGCGCTTTGTCCATCGCGTCGGGCCGGACCGCCGCGTCATAGGGCGCGATGTAGCGGGCGATCCTGGTGTGCAGCTGCTGGTAGAGCGGGTTGGCGAACATCGTCGTCTGCTCGTCGCCGATGCCGGTCAGGTAGGAGGAGCTCGCGTGTGCCCGGCGCGCCCCGGCGCCGGCCGTCGGCATCGCCGCCAGCAGAAGGAGGGCCACGGTCATGGCGGCCAGGCAGATCGAGCGGAGGCTGCGGGCTGGGGGCTTCATCTATCTCCTCGGAACAAGACTCGTGTGGTCGGGTTGCGGCTCGCGGAGGATCTTTAGGATCCGCGCCCGGCGGGCGGGGGGGCTCCGGTGTCGATCGCCTGTCCCCGCACACCTTCGCCGCTGTCCCCCGCGAGTCCTCCACGTTTCGGGGACTCTTCAGCAGGGGGCGGCGAGGAGCGCAGCGTCGGATCGGTGACAATCCGCACGTCGACTCCCGGGAGCCCGTCCAGCAGACGGGATAGCAGGTCCGCGCCTCGCCCGAGGCGGCCCAGGCGGCCCTGCCTGCGAGGCGTGCCGATCAGGATGTATGTCGTTCGGAGCGCCCGCGCGGTCGCGATCGCCGCGGACGCCACGTCCTCGGTCTCCTCGACCCGCAGACGGGCGCCCAGCATCGCGACGAGCCGCCGCAGCTCCTCCAGGCGCCTGCGGTCCTCCTCGCTGGGAGGGCGCCCCGGGGGCCGCACGAGCAGCACGTCGAGCTCACCGTCGAGGCGTTGGGCCGAGCGCCAGGCGCGCCGGACGACACGCTCGGACTCGGGCGTGATGTCGACGATCGCAAGCAGCCGCTCGGCGATCGCCTGCGGCGCCTGATCCTCGGCCCGCGGCCGGCCCTCCTCGTCACGCCGCACGGCCGGGGCCGGCTCGCGGACGAGGCGCTTGACCTCGACATCCTCGGCGACCTGGCGCAGCGCCGTCTCGCGCAGGGCCGAGAGGTTCTCGATCTTGAAGAAGTTGCTCAGGGCCGCCTGGACCCGCTCGGGGCGATAGACCTTGCCGGCCCGCAGGCGAGAAATCAGCGCCTCGGGCGTCAGGTCGATCAGGACGACCTCGTCGGCTGCCGAGAGGACCTCGTCGGGGATCGTCTCGCGAACCTTGGCCCCCGTCAGCCGGGTGACCTCGTCGTTGAGGCTCTCGAGGTGCTGGACGTTGACGGTCGAGTAGACGCCGATGCCGGCCTCGAGGACGGTTCGCACGTCCTCGTAGCGCTTCTCGTGCTCGACCCCGGGCGCGTTGGTGTGTGCCAGCTCATCGATCAGGCAGAGCTCCGGTCTGCGAGCCAGAACCGCCGGAAGGTCCATCTCCTCCAACGGCGTGCCGCGGTAGGAGAGGCGGCGCCGGGGAACGATCTCGAGGCCCTGGGCCTGCTCGAGTGTCTCCGTCCGGCCGTGTGTCTCGAGGTAGCCGATGACGACGTCCCGGCCCGTCTCGGCTTCGGCCCTTCCCTCCTGCAGCATGCGGTAGGTCTTCCCCACACCGGGAGCCATACCGATAAAGACCTTCAGGTGTCCTCGTTCGCCGGTCATCTCTGGACCGTATGGGACGCTACAAGAGTGACCTCCTTCGAGACCGTGGCCATCGTCCTCGGCGGATTGCTGATGCTCGGCGCGCTGCTCTCGGGCCTGGCCCACAGGAGCGTGCTCTCACTGGCCGCCGTCTTCGTCCTCGCCGGCTTTCTCCTGGGTCCTGGCGTGACGGGCGTGTTCGACTTCAGCGCCAGCTCCGGCTTCGTCCGCGACCTGGCCTCTGTTGCCCTGATCGTGATCCTCTTCCGTGACGGGCTGGAGGTCGAGAGCGAGCTCCTGCAGAGCCACTGGAGCCTGCCGCTTCGCAAGCTCGTGGTGGGGATGCCGATCACGGCGGCGATCGTCGCCGCGCTGGCCCACTGGCTGGTCGGATTGAGCTGGACCGAGTCGCTGCTGCTCGGCGCGCTGCTGTCGCCGACCGACCCCGTCCTCAGCTCGGGTGTCGTCACCGACCCGCGGGTTCCCCGCGTGATCCGCCATTCGCTGAACCTGGAGTCGGGGCTCAACGACGGCCTGGCGCTGCCGGCGGTGCTGGCCTTCGCCGCCGCCCTCGACCCGACCACACAACATTTCGTCTGGTGGCGCTTCGTGATTCAGGACGTCGGCTTCGGCTTCGCGTTCGGAGCGGCGATCGGACTGCTCGGCTCCCTGATGCTCCCCAGGGGCGAGCCGGGGCACCGAGGCTCCTCGATACCCGACCACCAGCGTGCCCTGTACGGCGTGGGACTTGCCTTCGCGACCTACGGGCTGACCGTCCTGCCACCTCACGGCAACGGCTTCATCGGGGTGTTCGTCGCCGCCATCGTGCTCGGGATCCGCCGCCCCGACCTGCGTGAGCAGTACGCCGCCAACGCCGAGGAGATCATCGAGATCGTCAAGCTGGGGATCTTCACGGTGTTCGGGTCATTGCTGACCCTGCACGGCCTGTTCTCAGGAGGCTGGGGCGCGGTGGGCGTTGTCGCGGGCCTGTTCCTGCTGGCCCGCCCCGCGGCGGTCTGGGTGGCCCTGGCCGGCACCGGCGTGAGCACGGCGGCCAAGGCGTTCATGGCATGGTTCGGGCCCAAGGGCGTCGCCACGATGGCCTTCTCGCTGCTGGTCCTCTCCCGCCAGATCGCGGCCGGTCCGGAGATCTTCGACATCGCCGCGCTGGCGGTCTTCACATCGATCCTGATCCACGGACTGACGGACACGCCGGGGACCAACTGGATCGCGGAGCACACCACCGAGGAGTGAGAAGCGGGCCCGGAGTCCGCCGGGCCGGTCGTGCTGCTCGGTCGCACGCGCGAGGTATTCCGCGCTCAAGGGGGCGAAACTACGGTCCTCAACACGACCCGCCGAGCCGATCAGGGGATATGTCAATCTCTGCCCGCACGGGGTGGCGAGCCGCCCTCCCGGTCGCGATGATCCTGGTGACGGGCTTGGTGCTGTCCCTGCTGGGGGCGCTGGCCTGGCGATCGAGCGCGCAGGACAGCCGGAGGCAGGCCTTCTCCGCATCGGCCACTGACGTTGGCGCGCACACGGCGACGCTCCTGCGCCGGGACACCGACTTCATCGCGACGCTGCACACGGTGCTGACCCTGAACCCCGACCTCAGCCAGGCGCAGCTCGACGAATGGTATGTCCAACTGGAAGGTTTCCAGCGCCAGGCCGGCGGCCTCGGCATGACCGTGGTCGCCGCGATCCCGCCCGAGCGCCTGCACGCGTTCCTGACCCGTCGCAACCGAAACCCCTCCTTCCGTGTTCTGGTCGGCAAAATCCTGCCTGTCCCCCGGGACGGACGCTCCCGCTACTGCCTGATCTCGACGAGCGAGTCCGCCTCCGGGCCGATCAGCGCGCAGTTCGCGCAGCTGATCCAGGGCGACTGGTGTCAGAAGAGCTCCGCGATCGGCGCCCTCCAGGCCGCACGCCAGCAGGCGGCGACCGACACCGGAGAGCTGTTCGCGGCCCCGGCAGTGCTCGGCGGGCGCAAGACCCTCACCTTCGAGCAGGCCTACTACCGCCGTCGTGCAACGCTCGCCACCGTCGCCCAGCGCAGAGAGGCTGTCAGGGGCTGGATCGCCAGCTCGTTCGACGGCGCGGCCCTGCTGCGCTCCGCGCTCAAGGGCCACCCCGGCCTGGGGGTGACGCTCTACCGGACGGACGCCGGCCGGCGAAGCGAACAGATAGGAAGCGCAGGCACCGCCGCCGGGCAGAAGTTCACCAGGACGCTGGTCGTGAACGTCGAAGGGCCATGGACGCTGAGGGTGCACGGCAGCGTCACCCCCGGTGGCCTGTCCGTCGCGGAGCAGACGCTGCTGGCGCTGGCGGTCGGGCTGATCGTGACCGTCCTCCTGGTGATCCTCGCGATGGTCCTGCTCCGCTCCCGCGAGCACGCGCTGAGTATGGTGCGAGAGAAGACGGGACAGCTCCGCCACCAGGCCCTGCACGACGCCCTCACGGGCCTGCCAAACCGGACGCTGGCACTGGACCGCGCCGAGCAGATGCTCGCCCGTGCTCGCCGCCAGGAGATTCCCGTGGCGGCGATCTACCTGGACATCGACGGCTTCAAGCATGTCAACGACACGTTCGGCCATGCCGCCGGGGACGAGCTGCTGCGAATGGTCGCGGACCGGCTCCGAGGCGTGATCCGCGAGAGCGACACGGCGGCTCGCCTGGGTGGCGACGAGTTCCTGATGCTCGTCGAAGGCAGCAGCCTCGATGCGGGACCGGAGCTTGTCGCAGAACGGATCCTGGAGGTGCTGCGCCAGCCCTACGAGCCCAGCGGCGCGATTCCCCGCCGGCTCACCCTGACGGCCTCCGTCGGCATGGCGGTCGGCGTGCGGGCGAGCGCCGACGAGCTCGTGCGAGATGCCGACCTGGCGCTGTATGACGCCAAGGCCGCCGGGCGCGACCGCTACTCGCTGTTCCAATCGGAGATGCAGACCAGCTCCCAGGACCGGCTGACGCTCGAGATGGACCTTGCCGAGGCGCTCGATGACGAGCAGCTCCTTCTCCTCTACCAGCCGACCTTCAACCTCAAGACCGAGGCTGTCACGGGTGCCGAGGCGCTGCTGCGCTGGGAGCACCCCAGCCGCGGAACGATCCAGCCTGACGACTTCATCCCGATCGCCGAGCAGAGCGGGCTGATCATCCCGATCGGGCGCTGGGTACTGGGCGAGGCGTGCCGGCAGGCAGCCTGCTGGCATGCGGCGGGCCGCCGGATCGGCGTGGCCGTGAACGTCTCCGCGCGCCAGCTCGAATCCGACGATCTGATCGACGACGTCCGCACGGCGCTGGCGGCGAGCGGTATCGAGCCGGAGCTGCTCACGATCGAGGTCACAGAGACGACGATCATGCGCGACGCCTCGGCGACAGCCGAACGCCTGAGGGCGCTCAAGCAGCTCGGCGTGCGCATCGCGATCGACGACTTCGGGACCGGCTACAGCTCGCTTGCCTACCTGCGCCAGTTCCCCGCCGACGCCCTGAAGATCGACCGCTCGTTCATCCGCGAGATCGCCCGTTCGCCACAGTCGAAGGCGCTGATCCAGACCCTTGTCCACCTCGGCCAGACACTCAACATCGAGACCCTCGCCGAGGGGATAGAGGAGCAGGCGCAGCTGGAAACGCTGCAACGAGAGCGCTGCGACCGGGGCCAGGGGTTCCTGTTCTCCCGTCCGCTCGGCGCCGAGGCGTTCGAGGAGTTCCTCGGCATCTCGAAACCCGCCGCCGCGCTGCCGGCAGGCTGACCCCTCCGCAGGAGCGGCTCAGAAATGTCCGCTGACGGCGCCGCCCGAGATCCGCCGGGTGTCCTCGGGGGCGGGGCGCAGGATCAGGATCTCCGCCGGCACCCGCTCCAGCAGCCAGCGCAGATCCTCATAGCTCAGGCCGGCCCTGGGGTCCTCCTCCGCCGAGACGATGATCCGGTCGAAGCTCTCGGCCTCAATCAGTTTGCGCAGGGCATCGCGGGCCGAGCGGCCGCGCCCGACGCGTGAGTCGACGGCCACGCCCTGCGAGGCGGCGCGCTGCTCGATCGCCTCGAGCAGCGGCATCCCCCGGGCACACTGAACCGGCAGGGCGCTCTCAAGGGGGAGGTTCATCGGAACCGTCGCCAGGAAGGCCGGCATGATCGTCGCGTCCTCCGCCTTGGCCAGTCGAACGGCCGCCTCGAAGGCGCGTCTTGAGATCTGCTGCCCACTGAATGGCACGAGGATCTGGCGCACCGGCCGCGGCCGTTCCCGGTAGGCGAGCCGTCCGTGGGGCGGCAGCCAGTAGCCCGCGCCGATGCCCAGGAGCATCCCGGCGGCGGCGATCACGAAAACCGTCCAGGGGCTCATGGGGCATCCCCGTTCACCCGACTCGAGCGCTCGGCGACGATCCGCACGTCGACGCCGGGGAGCAGCTCCATCAGCCGCTGAGGCAGCGGCACCCTCAGCCGGCCCAGCCCGCGCGGCGGCGGAGAATAGCCGACCAGGATGTAGGTCGTCCGGCGCCGTGCGGCCACGTCCTTGACGGCGGAGCCGAGATCGTCGGACTCCTCCTCGATCATCCTCGCTCCAAGGACCGAGGCCAGCTGCCCGAGCGCCGCCAGCGAGCGCTCCTCCCGCTCGGAGAGGCTGCGCCCGGGCGGGCGGACCCAGAGCAGGTCGAGCTCCGCGCCCAGCCGCTGTGCGGAGCGCCAAGCCCGCCGCACGAGGCGCTGTGCCGTCGGATCGGGCTCGATCAGGGCAAGGAGACGCTCGCCGACGGCCTGCGGCGCCTCCGCGGCCAGGGACTCCTCGCGTGAGCCCATCAGCTCCGTCGTCAGGCGCTTGGAGCCGACCTCCTCGGCGAGCAGGCGCAGCGCCACCTCGCGAAGCGCCGAGAGGTTCTCGATGCGGAAGAAGTTGTTCAGCGCCGCGTCCACCCGCTCCGCGGGGTAGATCTTGCCCGCTCGTAGCCTGTCGAGCAGGGCCTCGGGCGTCAGGTCGATCAGGACGACCTCGTCGGCGCGGCCGAGGACGGCGTCGGGGATCGTCTCGCGGACCCGGACCCCGCTGAGCTCGGTGATGTGGTCGTTGAGCGACTCGAGGTGCTGGACGTTGACCGTCGAGAGCACGTCGATCCCGGCCTCGAGGATCTGCTCGACGTCCTCGTAGCGCTTGGGGTGTTCGCTCCCGGGAACGTTCGAGTGGGCCAGCTCGTCGATCAGGCAGAGCTCCGGCGCCCGGGCGATGATCGCCGCCACGTCCATCTCCTCCATCGTGGCTCCGCGGTAGACGACATCGCGGCGGGGAACCACCTCGAGCCCGTCGGCGAGCTGCCCGGTCTCGGCCCTCCCGTGGGTCTCGAGGAGCCCGATGACCACATCCCTGCCGGCCCTGAGTTCAGCGTGGCCCTCCTGGAGCATCCGGTAGGTCTTCCCGACGCCGGCGGCCATCCCGATGAAGACCTTCAGACAGCCACGATCCTGGGCTGCTGAATTCATCCGCCGAGCAGGTTGTGCACGACCAGGTCGATCAGCTTGATGCCGATGAAGGGCGCGATCAGGCCGCCCAGGCCGTAGATCAGCAGGTTGCGCCGCAGCAGGGCGCTGGCGCCGATCGGCCGGTAGCTGACGCCGCGCAGGGCGATCGGGATCAGCAGCGGGATCACGATCGCGTTGAAGATGATCGCCGAGATGATGGCGCTCTGGGGGGTCCCCAGGTTCATGATGTTCAGCACGGCCAGCGGGCCTTCTTCGCCCGGCTTGGTGGCGTAGGTGGTGATGAAGACGGCCGGCAGGATGGCGAAGTACTTCGCCACGTCGTTGGCGATCGAGAACGTCGTCAGGGCGCCACGGGTGATCAGCAGCTGCTTGCCGACCTCGACGATCTCGATCAGCTTCGTCGGGTTCGAGTCGAGGTCGACCATGTTCCCGGCCTCGCGGGCGGCTTGGGTGCCCGTGTTCATCGCGACACCCACGTCGGCCTGGGCGAGCGCGGGTGCATCGTTGGTCCCGTCCCCGGTCATCGCCACCAGCCGTCCGTCCTCCTGCTGTTCGCGGATCAGAGCGAGCTTGCGCTCGGGGGTGGCTTCGGAGAGGAAGTCGTCGACGCCCGCCTCCTCGGCGATCTTCGCCGCCGTCAGTCGGTTGTCGCCGGTCACCATGACGGTTTTGATGCCCATTGCCCGCAGCTGGTCAAAACGGGCCGACATGCCCTCCTTGATGGTGTCCTTGAGGTAGACCACGCCCAGCACCTGGCTGTCCCGGGCGACGGCCAGCGGCGTGCCGCCCTCGCGGCCGATCCGGTCGAGCTCGGCCTGAAGCTCAGGCGGCGGGGAACCGCCTTCCTCGGAGACGAATTTGATGATCGCGTCTCCCGCGCCCTTGCGCAGCTGGTGCCCATCGAGGTCGACTCCGCTCATCCGGGTCTGCGCCGTGAACGGTACGAACTCGGCGTGCAGGGTACCCATGTCGTGCTCGCGGATGCCGTACTTCTTTGCCAGCACGACGATCGAGCGTCCCTCCGGGGTCTCGTCGGCCAGCGAGGCGAGCTGAGCGGCCTCTGCGAGCTCGGCCTCAGGCACACCGGGCATCGGGACGAACTCGGAGGCCAGGCGGTTGCCGATCGTGATCGTGCCGGTCTTGTCCAGCAGGAGGACGTCGATGTCGCCCGAGGCCTCGACGGCCCGTCCCGAGAGCGCCAGCACGTTGCGCCGGACCAGCCTGTCCATGCCGGCGATCCCGATCGCCGAGAGCAGCGCGCCGATCGTCGTGGGGATCAGGGCGACCAGCAGGGCGATCAGCGTCGTCTCGGAGATCGAGGTACCCGAAAAGAGGGCGAAGGGGCGGAGCGTCGCAACGACGATCACGAAGATCAGGGTCAGGGCCGCCAGCAGGATGCCCAGGGCGATCTCGTTGGGGGTCTTGCGCCTGGCCGCGCCCTCGACGAGGGCGATCATCCGATCAAGGAAGGACTGCCCCGGCTCCTGGGTGATTTCGACGACAATTTCATCCGATGTGACACGGGTTCCCCCCGTGACGGCGCTGCGGTCGCCGCCGGACTCGCGAATCACCGGAGCGGACTCGCCCGTGATCGCCGACTCGTCGACCGTCGCAATGCCCTCGATGACCGTCCCGTCACCGGGGATCAGCTCGCCGGCGGGCACCACCACGATATCGCCGCGTGTCAGCTCCGCAGCAGCCTTGGCGGAGCCGTCGCGCAGTTTCGCGACGGTCTCCTTTCGCATCGAGCGCAGCGTGTCCGCCTGGGCACGTCCCCGACCCTCGGCGAAGGCCTCGGCCATATTCGCGAAGACGACCGTCAGCCACAACCACAGAGCGATCACGAACGTGTACCAGGCCGGCTCGGAGCCGCCGCCCAGCGGCTTGCCGCCGGTGGCCTGGATCACCCATGTGACCGTGGTGATGAGGGCACCGATCTCGACGACGAACATCACCGGGTTTCGCACCTGCACGCGCGGGTCGAGCTTCTTGAGACTGTCAATCAGGGCGCGGCGGACGATGTCTCCCTGGAACAGGGAAATCGCCTGGCGCTCTCCGGTTGCCGGCATCTGCGCGGACATCAGCGTGCTCCTCCGGTGAGGCGGTCGAGGGCGAGGTTCAGCTGAAGGACGTTGACGCCCGGCTCGCCCAGGAATCCGAGGCTGCGTCCCGCGGTGTACTTGTCGATCAGGTCGTTTACGACGGGTAGCGTCAGGTGACGGACCGCCGCGATCCGGTGGGCCTGGATCCAGGCGTTGGCCTGTGAGATGTGCGGGTCGAGGTTCGAAGCCGAGGTGGTGACGGCGTCGACGGGGATCGCCGCCGTGGTCAGACCCGGGTCGTAGGGCTTCTCGAGGGCCAGATAGGCCTTGATGTTTTCTTCGTCGGCTTCCGCCGTCAGCTTGAGGTTGGGGCCGCGGTTGGAGAACGTGCTTGCCGCCGCGTTGTAGGCCCCGCTTTCAGTCGCCGAGGGGCGGCTCTGGAAGTAGGAGGGGTCGGCTTCGGTGACGAGTTCTTCTTCTTCTTCCTTGGGCTTGCCGTTCTTGTCGAGAACGGGCTTCTGGAAGCTCTGACCGATGATCTTCGAACCGACCAGCCGGCCTTTCACGTAGATCTTCTGCCCGTTGGCGTTGCCCGGGAACGCGACCTGGCTTACGCCGGTGATCAGCAGCGGGTAGAGGACCCCCAGCAGGACCGTCAGGACGACGATCGCGATCGTGGATGTGATGATGTCGCGCTTCATCTCAGTAGAGGTTCGAGGTCAGGCCCTGAACGACCGGGCCGAGGAGCAGGGCGGGGAAGAAGGTCAGCGCGCCAACGAGGAGGATCACGCCGATCAGGAGGATCACGAAGGTCGGGTTGTCGGTGCGCATCGTGCCGAGGCCCGCGGGAGTGACCCGCTTGCCCGCCAGCGCACCGGCGACGGCGAGGGCGAACACAATCGGCCCGAAGCGGGCGAACAGCATCACCAGGCCACCGAGGATGTCCGCGAAGGTGACGCCGTGGGAACCCAGGTTGCCGGCATTCGGCTGGATGAATCCGGTGTAGCCGGCAAACGCCGAGCCGTTGTTGTTCGACTGCGAGAGGTAGGCGTAGAGCGTCTCGGAGAAGCCCTGCGGGCCTTTGCCGAGTTCCGAGATCGAGGCACGGCCGCCGCTCGTTGCGACCGCCATGGCCGTCGAGAAGAGGGCTGCGAGCGGCGTGATGAGGATCGCTAGGCCGGCGAGCTTGATCTCGCGGGCCTCGAGCTTCTTGCCGAGCCACTCGGGTGTGCGCCCAACCATCAGCCCACCGATGAAGACGGCGAGCAGAACGTAGAGGAGAATCGAGTAGAGGCCTGTGCCGACGCCTCCGAAGATGACCTCGCTGGCCGACAGGTTGGCGAACGGCACGGCGCCGCCGATCCCGGTGTAGGACTCGAGCGCGCTGTTGACGGCACCGCACGAGGTGACGGTCGTGACGACGTCGAACAGCGCGGAGCCGGCAATGCCGAAGCGCTGCTCCTTGCCTTCCATGTTGCCGCCCCCCGACCCGCTGATCACCTGTGTGTGAAGCCCGGCGGCGTGCTGGGCCGGCGAGCCGTGCGCCTCGGCGATGTAGGCGACGACGACGGCGCCCAGGAACATCACCATCATCGTCCCGTAGATCGCGTAGCCCTGCCGGCGGTTGCCGGTCATGCGACCGTAGGTGAAGACCAGTGCCGCCGGGATCATCAGGACGAGCAGCATCTCGATGAAGTTGGTGAAGGCCGTGGGGTTCTCAAAGGGGTGGGCCGAGTTGACGTTGAAGAACCCGCCCCCGTTCGTGCCGAGCTCCTTGATCACCTCCTGCGAGGCGACCGGTCCCATCGCGACCGTCTGTGTCAGGCCCGTGAGCGTGTGGGCGGTCAGGTAGGTGCTGAAGTTCTGCAGGACGCCCTGAGAGACCAAGACGAGCGCCCCGATCACGGCTATCGGCAGCAGCACGTAGAGAATGGTCCGCACGATGTCGACCCAGAAGTTCCCGATGCCCTTGCCGCTGCGACCGATGATGCCCCTGATCAGCGCGACGGCAACCACGATGCCGACCCCGGCCGAGAGGAAGTTCTGCACCGTCAGCCCGACCATCTGGCTGAAGTAGGTCATGGTCGTCTCGCCGCCGTAGTACTGCCAGTTGGTGTTGCTCACGAAGGAGGATGTCGTGCTGAACGTCACATTCCACGGCGCCGAGTGGTACCCGAGCGGGTTCAGCCGGTGGGGCACATAGAACGCGTTCTGCGTGCGCAGGATCGCGAACAGAAGTAGCCAGCCGGCGAGGGAGAAGATCAGGACGCTTTTTGCGTAGGCCTTCCAGTCCTGCTCACGCTCGGAGTCGGCGCGCAGGATGCGCAGGAGAAGCCGCTCGGGCCCTCCGAGGATCGGCGAGAGGAACACGTGCTCGCCGGCGTACACCTTCGCCATGTAGCTCCCAAGAGGGAACGCCACGGCGGTGAGGACCACGACGAACGCGACGATCGTCATCCAGCCGGCGAAGCTCATCAGAGGTTCTCCCCGCGAATCAGCGCGTAGAAGAGGTAGGCGATGACGAGAATCGCCACGACGAGGCCGAGGAAGTCGGCCCCGCTCATGTGAGCGATGAGCGCGCCCGGTGGCAGCCCGATGCTCATATGCGATCCACGCCCTCGATCAAGAGGAGCAGCAGAGCGAAGACTCCGATTGCGATTATCACTGCGAGGAAGTCCATGCCCATCACTATGGATTCCCCACCGTCACGGCCACATGACGAATGTGCCGACCCTCATTACGATTCCGTGACGGGCCTCCTCAGCCGGCGAAGCGGTAGCCGACACCCGGGTCGGTCACGATGTAACGAGGCCCCGTTCCACTCTCGGGCTCGATCTTCGCCCGCAGCCGGGCGATGTGTGTCCGCAGGGGCTGGATGTCGTCTACGTATTCGGGACCCCACACGTCGACCAGCAGCTTCCGGTGTGTCATCAGACGGCCCCGGTTGCGAACCAGGACGCGCAGCAGGTCGAACTCGATCGGCGTCAGGTGAATCGTCTCGCCGTCGCGCTTTACGATCCGCGCCGCGAGGTCCACCTCGAGGCCGTCGAGGGTGATACTCGGCTCCTCATCCGTCCGCCCGGCGCGCCGCAGGGCGGCCTGCAGCCGGGCGATGAGCTCGCGGGTCCCGAAGGGCTTCGTGATGTAGTCGTCCGCGCCGGCCGCGAGCGCGCGGACCTTCTGCTCCTCCTCGCCGATTGCCGAGAGGACCAGGATCGGCATCTCGCTCCACTCGCGCAGGCGCCTGGTCAGCTCCACCCCGTCGAGATCGGGCAGGACGAGATCGACGATCGCCGCCTCGGGCGGGCGCACCGCGGCGAGATCAAGGGCCTCCGAGGCGCTTTCGGCCGCCACTATCTGAAAGCCGGCCTCGCGCAGGACGACCTTCAGGGCGCGGAGGATCTGCGGCTCGTCGTCGACCACCAGGATGCGCGGAGCCGCGGGTGGCTCGGGGCGCTCGACGAGGCTCACCGGCGTGTCCCAGAATCCGGCGAGGAGTAGCTCGCCGGAGGTGCGGGCGGCTCCTGGGGCTCTGCCCTCTCGGCCTCCAGCGGAAGCTCGAAGACGAACGTCGCACCCTGGCCCGGCAGGGACTCGACGCGCAGGGTGCCGGCGTTCGACTCGGTGAAGCCTCGTGCGATGGCGAGCCCCAGCCCCGACCCCCGGTGCTCTCCCCCCGGTGTGCCGGCACGGTAGAACGGCTCGAAGACCCGCTCGAGCTGAGCCGAGGGGATCCCCGGGCCTCGGTCGACGATCCGGATGATCAGACGGTCGCGGACGGCACGGGCGCGGACCGAGACCGGATGGCCGCCCGAATGGCGCCTCGCGTTCTCGAGCACGTTGACCAGTGCCCGCTCCATCTGGACGGGGTCGATCCTGACGAGTGGGAGCTCCCGGTCGATCGACAGGCCGAACGTCTCGGGGGATGCCCCGACCTCCACGACGGAGACCCTGATCAGCTCCTCCAGCGAGGTCCAGACCCGGTGAGGCTCCGCCGCGCCCGCTTCCAGGCGGGAAAGGTCCAAGAGGTTGTCCACCAGACGGGCGAGGCGGCGGGTCTCCTCCTGGATGACAGCCGCCATCTCCCGGCGCTCATCGGGCGAGACCGACGGCGAGGCGATCGCCTCGCCGGCCGCCGAGATCGCGGTTAAAGGGGAGCGCAGATCGTGTGAGACGCTGCGCAGCAATGCCGTCTTGATGGTGTCGGCGCGGCGCAGAGCAGCGGTCTCGACGACATCGCCGAGCAGTCCCTCCCTTTCGAGGGCCGCGCTCATCAGCGCCTCCAGAGATGGCACCACACGCTCCTGCAGGCGGCGCAGGCTCGACTCCGCGGCATCCGCGCCGACCAGCAGAGTGCCCAGCCTCCTGGTTCCTTCCCTGAGGGGGAAGGCGAGCCGGCGCTCGTCACCCTCGACGGACTCCATCTCGATCGCGGCGGAGCTCAGCTCGAGCGCCGCGGCGAGGCGGGCGGCCGCGGTCTGCAGCGACTCGGCCAGGTTCTCCCCCCGGAGCAGCAGCCGGGCCATCTCCGCCGCCAGGTCGGCCTCCTGCCTGCGCTCCAGCGCATCCCGGGTCCGTGCCCGTGTCAGCTCGGCCAGCGAGGAGGCGAATGCGGCCACGACGACGAATGCAGCGAGGGCGACCCAGTTGTTGGCGTCATGGATCGTGAACCTCCCCGTCGGAGGAAGATGGAAATAGTTGAAGGCCGTCGCGCTCACGACCGCCGTTGCCACTCCGAGGCCGGCACCCCAGATCGTTGACACGACCAGCACGGCCGGCAGATAGACGAGCCCCAGCGAGACAACCGGAGCGACATCAGCGAGCGGATAGACGACCAGCGTGCAGAGGACGACCGCGCCGAGCGCAACGAGCACCCCCGTGCGCCGGGACAGACGCTCGGGTGCGAGCAGGGATGCGAATCCTCCAGTCACCGTGAGTCAGCCTAATGACGAAACCATCCGAGCCCCACATCGGTCTGCCCGGCCCCTCGGAGCTCAAGCCGCGGGGCCCCGCGACCGAATCTGATCCTGGACCACTGAGCATGACCGGATGTCCGCGCCCACTCGCATCGCTCATCGTCACGGCTGCGCTGTTGGCCGTGCCGTGCTCGGCTGCCCTTGCCGGCGAAACCCAGGCCCCCCTGCCGGCCTCCAACTACGGGATCCGGGCTGCATGCCCGCCGCCCAGCGTGCGCCATGCGGGCTGTCTGGCCCTGCAGCTCGTACCGCTGAGCGCACAGGCGAAGGCACACAACACCCCGATCGGCATCCAGCGGGCCGCCGTGGCGGCTCCCGCGACCCACTCCCCCGCGCTGGGAGACTTCGGGCTGCGCCCGGCCGACCTGCACACGGCCTACGAACTCCCCGAATCGGCCACCGCTGAACAGACGATCGCCCTGATCGACGCCTACAACGATCCGACGGCCGAGGCCGACCTGGCGACCTACTCGACGACCTTCGGCCTCCCCGAATGCACGACCGCCAACGGGTGCTTCAAGAAGGTCGGCGAGACGGGGCTAGAAGGAACGCTTCCCTTCCCGAAAACGAAAGCCGAACTCGAAACGGCCGAAGCGGGCGGCGCCGCCGCGAAAGAAGAAGCCGAAGCGGCAATCGGCTGGGGTGCCGAGATCTCGCTGGACATCGAGTCCGCCCACGCGACCTGCCCCAACTGCCACATCCTGCTCGTCGAGGCGAACACGACCAGCTACACCGACCTGGAAAAAGCCGAGCGGACGGCGGAGACGCTGGGAGCGAACGAGCTCTCCAACTCCTGGGGCGGACCCGAGGAAGGGGTGACCGTCGGGCACGACAGCACGGGCCCCTTCAACGATCCCAAAGTCGTGATCACGGCATCCTCGGGGGACAACGGGTTTCTCGGCTGGGACGCTGAATTCGAAGAAGAATGGGGCTTCACCAACTACCCGGCGGCCTCGCCCCATGTCGTTGCGGTCGGCGGGACGCGGCTGACGCTGGGAGCGGAAGGAAAATGGTCGAACGAGACCGTCTGGAACGGCAGCGGCGCCTCGGGCGGCGGCTGCTCCATCCAGTTCACCGCCCCCGCCTGGCAGCAGTCGCTGAGCAACTGGTCCTCGATCGGCTGCGCCGACAAACGCGTCGTGGCCGATGTCGCGGCCGACGCCGACCCGCACTCGGGGATCGCCGTGACCGACTCGAGCTCGGCCTGCGAAACCGAATACGCCGAAGGCGGCACCAAACACCTGGTCCACTGGTGCACCTACGGCGGAACCAGTCTTTCCTCGCCGATCGTGGCGGCGGTGTTCGCACTCGCGGGCGGCGCGGGCGGTGTGGCCTACCCCGCCCAGACGCTCTATGAAAACCGCCTCGCTGCGCCCGCCTCGCTGCATGATGTGACGAGCGGCTCGAACGGCGAATGCGCGCTGGGCTTCAACGCGAAAACGGGGCTCTCCTCGTGCACCCCCGCGGAATCGGCGGCCGCGAGCTGCGAATCGAAGGGCAGCTGCCTGGCCGGCACCGGCTTCGACGGCCCGACGGGCGTGGGCACCCCGCACGGGATCCTCGCCTTCGCACCGACCCAGACCGGGAAAGAAGGCGGCGAAGAAGAACCGCCGGCCGAAGAAGAACCGGAAGAAGAACCACAGGAAGAAGCCGAAGCGAAGGAACAGCCCCCCGTCACCGAAGCCCCACCGGGCAACCCGGTGGCGAGCACCCCCCCGGTGCAGACGCCACCGACCGCCGTCGTGGCCTCAATCCCGCCGGTGATCAGCTCCCTGGGCCTGACGTTCCGCGCGGTGATCGCGCTCGACGCACACCGGCCCGCCAGCTCGAAGATCGCCTTCTCCTTCATGCTGAGCTCGGCCGCGACGGTGCAGGTCAAGCTCGCAAGGCGCGTCCACAGCCACCACCGGACGCACTGGAAAACCGTGCGCGCGGGCGGGAAGATGGCCGGGATCAGGGGCCGCAACACCGTCAGGCTGAGGGGCCGCCGTGCGCTCGCCGCCGGCCTCTACCGCCTGACCGTGACGCCCCTGACGGGGCGGTCGCGCTCGATCCTCTTCCACATCAACTGAGCCCTCCGGGACCGGCTGCATGGCGGCCCCGGAGCGGTCGCTCGATCAGCCGCCCTGACCGGCGTACTGGATCCTGACCCCTTTGCGGGTGCAGACCTCCGGCACGAAGCCCCGCGGAGCTTTGAAATGGCCGCCGACGCATTTGAAGTGTTCGGGTGTCGTGGACGTGTGGTTCGTGTAGACCTTGCCCAGGAATTTGAAGGCCCCCTTGCAGGAGATCCCGCCCGCGTAGATGTTCTTCACCGTCACGGGGAACTTGCTGTACGTCTCGGGGCTCGTACCCAGGGCGACTTCGATCGTGAATTTCTTGTTGCCGCATTTGGTCAGCGTCCCCGCCGCCTGCGCGCCTCCGCCGAGCCCCATCGTGCCCAGCAGGACGAGCGAGCTGACCGCCGCCGCTCCGAATGCCTGCCACTTCCTACGCGCTTTCATGCCGGGTCCCTCCGTTCGTCGGGCGCTCCTGTCGACGCCGCACTGCGGGGAAGATAACGGCTGAACTCCCCTGCGCGAGGGCCGTGTACGTCCTAGGCGCGTACAGCGGGGAGCGCGGCGGGCGCGCCGTGAGGGACGAGGCATGCGGGAAGCGCGACGCTCCCGTCGGCCTGCTGGCCGTTCTCGAGCAGCGCCACGATCGTCCGTCCGACGGCAACGGCGGTGCCGTTGAGCGTGTGCAGGATCTGCGTCTTCTTCTCGCGGCGCATCCGTATGTTGAGGCGCCTGGCCTGGTAGTCGGTCGTGTTGGAGCAGGAGGTCAACTCGCGATAACGCTGCTGGCCGGCAAGCCAGGCCTCGCAGTCGTACTTCTTGGCGGCCGAGTTGCCGAGGTCCGTGACGGCGATGTTGACGACGCGATAGGCGAGCCCCAGCTCGCCGAGGATCTCCTCCTCGATCGCCAGGATCCGCTCGTGCTCGGAGACCGACTCCTCGGGCGCGACGAAGCTGAACATCTCGACCTTGTCGAACTGGTGCACGCGGAAGATCCCCCGGGTGTCCCTGCCGGCGGCGCCGGCCTCCCTGCGAAAGCAGGGCGAGAAGCCCGCATAGCGAACGGGCAGGCGCTCGGACTCGATGATCTCCTCCTCGTGCAGCGACGCGAGGGCCACCTCGGAGGTACCGACGAGAAAAAGCTCGTCCTCCGGCAGCGAATAGATCTGCTGCTCGGTGTCGGGCAGGAAGCCGGTGCCGAAGAGGGCGCGCTCGCGGACGAGGACGGGCGGGATCACCGGTTCGAAGCCGTGGCCGGCGAGCTTGGAGAGCACCCACTGGACGAGCGCCAGCTCCAGCATGACCAGATCGCCTTTCAGGTAGGCGAAACGTGAACCCGACAGGCGGGCGCCGCGATCCATGTCGATCCGCTCGCCGGCCAGTTCGAGGTGATCGCGAGCCTCGAAGCCCAGCTCCGGTGGGGTGCCCACCTCGCGGACGAGCTCGTCCTGCGGTCCCGGGGCAGCGCTGGGATCGGGCAGGTTGGGCAGCGGAGCGAGGGTCGCCTGCAGCTCCTCTTCGACGCCGGCCAGCTCCTGCTCGAGGAGCTTGGCGCGGGCTGCGACGTCACGCATGGCGTCGATCTCGCGGGTCCGCTCCGCCTCGTCGGCGGCCGAGCGGATGCGCGCGTTGGCCTCGTTCTGCTCGGCCCGCAACCCCTCGAGGCCCGGCAGGATCTCCCGGCGCCGGCGGTCGAGGGCGATGACCAGCTCGAGGCCGGCGGTCGCCTGCTCACCGCGGCGGGCAAGGGCCGACCTCACCCCGTCGGGATCCTCCCTGATGGCCCTGAGGTCGAGCAAGCCGCTCCCGCGGGACGCCTATTTGGTCTGCAGCGTGATGTTCGTGGACGGCACCGTCTGGGCCTGATGCCCGGAATATGCCGCCAGGAATTCCGCAACCGACTGCGCGTTGGGCCCTACCACGATGTTCTCGGGCATGATCGCCCCCGAGAAGCCGCCGTTGCGGATCGCGTAGAGAACCTGTTCCTTGTTCTCCTTGCGGATGTTGAAGTTCGGCCCGTTCGTCTTGACGCGGTTGGAGATCGCGGTGGCCGAGCCGTGCGCGCCGACCACCGACAGCGTGTGGCAACCCGCGCAGTGGTCGCGGAACAGGACGGCACCCCGGTGGTAGGGGCTCGTCTTGGCGACCGATACGCCCTGTGATCCACACGCGCCCAGGAGGGCAGCGCAGGCGAGCAATGCGAGCATCGTGGCTGCGACCTTCATGCGCCGGGGAATATATAGGCCCACTCAGAACCCGTGGGCCGTGCCTGCGGCTCGAAGGGCGAGAAAGACGACCACCAGGGCCGAGGCGGCCATCACGCCGATCTCGCGCTGGACGATCGCGGCGATGAGCTCATGCTGCTCGGCCTCGGGCAGGGCGGCGACCGCCTGCGAGCTCTCGATGCCCCGCTTGTCGAGGATCGTCTGGGCCGAGATCGCCCGTAGCTGCTCCGCCACGAAGGCAATCGCCAGGGGTAGGAGCGCGTAGAGGTAGAAGAGGTCTTCAGTGGGCCGCTTGCCGGCCGCCGCCAGCGAGCCGACCGCGATGGCCAGGGTCAGCGCCGAGCCCTGACCGATCCGCAGCAGCGGCCAGAAGGCACGCGCGGCGGGGCCCGCAGGATCGGCCTGCCAATAGGCCACAGCCCCGACGAGCCCCGGCAGAAGATTCAGCGCGGCGACTGCCAGTGCACCGGCGACGACCGCCTCATTCATCCGGCGATATCGAGCCGATTGCCACTATGTAACAGTCTGCCACAAGCAGTGATATAACAGCGCGCGGTGCTGCGCAGCTATCTCCCGGCGATCGTCTTCCTCGTGCTCGGCGGTGCCGTGGGCGTCACCTTCACCGTTCTGAACTCGGTCATCGGGCCGCGGCGGGCAACCCCCCACAAGCAGGATCCCTACGAGTGCGGCCTGCCCTCGGAGATCAAGTCGGGGATGCGCTTCGGGATCAGCTTCTACCTGATCGCGATGCTCTTCATACTGTTCGACATCGAGGTTGTCTTCCTCTACCCGATCGCCGTCGAGCTGCGCGCATACGGGACGTTCGCGCTGACCGAGACGATCGTCTTCATCCTCCTGCTGTTCGTGGCCTTCGTCTATGTCTGGCGGCGGGGAGCACTCGAGTGGAGATGAAGCGCGAGCCGCTCGGTGAGGCCGTGGACCCGCGGGGCCTGCGGGTGCGCTCTCTGAACGCCCACCAGCTGCTCCGCGGCGGAGAGCTCGAAGGCGCAAACCAGCCGGCGCACCTCGACGGCGAGGAGCTCGAACAGTACGTACAGGAGCGCGTCGTGACGACGACGCTCGACTCGGCCGTCGAGTGGGCGCGCTCCAACTCATTCTTCCCGCTGGCCTTCGGCCTGGCCTGCTGCGCGATGGAGCAGTTCCAGACAGCCGGCCCGAGGATGGACATCGCCCGGTTCGGCTTCGAGGCCTTCCGGGCCTCGCCGCGCCAGGCCGATCTGATCATCCTCGCCGGCCGGGTCTCGATCAAGATGGCCCCCGTCATCCGGCGCCTCTACGACCAGATGCTCGAGCCGAAGTGGGCGATCTCGATGGGCGCCTGCTGCAGCTCGATGGGCGTCTTCAACAACTACGCCCTGGTTCCCGCCGACAAGTTCATGCCGATCGACGTCCACGTGCCGGGCTGCCCGCCCCGCCCGGAGGCCCTGATGCATGGTGTCCTGAAGCTCCGCGACCTCGTCCAGAGCGACCCCGACGCGGGCTGGCGCGAGCGCTACGACGCGGTGGGGACCGAGGAGCGCCCTTAGATGCCGGACGCCACGGGCTTGGAGCTGCTCGCTCAGGATCTTGGCGACGCCGCCCTTGAGACCGTGTACTTCAGGGACCGGGCCACGCTCGTGGTGGACCCCGCCGGGATCCGCCAGGTGCTCGGCACTCTGCGCGGCAAGGGATTCGGCTTCCTCGCCAGTGTCCACGGCGTGGACTACTACCCCGAGGAGCCCCGCCTCGGCGTGATCTACGAGATGCTCGACATGGGCCGCGTCGACCGCATCACCGTGAAGGTGCGGGTTCCCCTCCAGGCGCCCGAGGTCGACTCGGTCACCGCTGAGTGGCCGACGGCAGACCATCAGGAGCGCGAGGTCTACGACATGTTCGGGGTCGTCTTCCGCGGGCATCCCGACCTGCGCCGCATCCTGATGCCCGAGGACTATGAGGGCCACCCTCAGCGGCGCGACTTCCCCGTGGGCGGCGAACCCGTGATCTTCACCCGCGACGAGGCGAAATGGCTGGAGGCCCGCGAGTGAGCCCCGACACGCCCTCGCTGTCCCCCTATCGCCAGCGCGAGCAGAGCATCACCCTCTCGACCCTCGCGGAGCCGGACGCAACTCCCGGCGGGGATCGCACCGAAGAGCTCCTGACGCTCAACTTCGGGCCGCATCACCCCGCCACGCACGGAGTGCTGCGGCTGCTGGTGACACTCCAGGGCGAGATCGTCCGCGATCTCAAACCGATCATCGGCTACGTCCACACGGGCATCGAAAAGACGGCCGAGGAGAAGTCCTACTGGAAGGTCATCCCGGTCGTTGAGCGGATGGATTACCTCTCCTACTACTTCAACGCGATGGCCTATATCGGTGCCGTGGAGGCGCTGGTCGAGGTCGAGATACCCAAGCGGGCGCAGTACCTGCGGGTGATCCACCTCGAGCTCAACCGGATCGCATCGCACCTGATCTGGCTGGGGACGGGAGCCCTGGACCTGGGGGCCGTGTCGATCTTCCTCTACTGCCTGCGCGAGCGCGAGCGGATCCTCGACCTGTTCGAGATGTCCTCGGGGGCGAGGATGCACACCCGATACTTCCAGGTCGGCGGCGTGATCGAGGACATCCCCCCGGGCTTCGCATCGAAGCTGCGCGAGTTCATCGAGATCATGCCCGAGCGCGCCGACGAGTACGGCGCGATCCTCAACTCCAACGAGATCGTCCTTCGGCGCCTGCGCGGGACCGGGATCGTCCCCGTCGAGACGCTTCTGGGCCTCGGTGTCACGGGTCCGCTCCTGCGCGCCGCCGGTAACCCCTGGGATCTCCGCAAGGCCGACCCCTACAGCTCCTACGACGACTTCGAATTCAAGATCCCCGTCGGCGCGGTGGGGGACAACTACGACCGTTTCGCCGTCCGCCTGGCTGAGATCTATGAGTCGGTGAAGATCCTCGAGCAGGCGCTGGACGGGCTGCCCGAGGGCCCTCACATGACCGAGGACCGCAAGATCGCCCTGCCGCCCCGCCACGAGCTGGCGACCTCGATGGAGGCGCTGATCCACCACTTCAAGCTCGTCACGGAGGGCTTCCGGGTTCCTCCGGGCGAGGTCTACTACCCGATCGAGTCCCCTCGTGGCGAGCTCGCCTGCTTCGTGCGCTCCGACGGCAGCTCGAAGCCCGCCCGGGTCCATATGCGCGACCCCAGCTTCGTGAACCTGCAGGCGCTCGCCCCGATGGCGAAGGGCTCCTACATCGCGGACATGATCGCCGCCACGGCGATGCTCGACCCGATCCTCGGAGGCATCGACCGGTGAGCCCCCTCGGATGGGACGCGCCGGCGGATCTGGAGAAGGAGCCCGCACCCGTCCCGAACCTCGAGCAGTCCTCGGTCTCGCCCGAGCTTCGTGCCGAGATCGAGGAGCACATGGCCAACTACCCGGACCGCCGCTCCGCCGCCCTGCCGGCGCTCGCAGCGGCACAGCGCCTGCACGGCTGGTGCTCTCCCGAGGCGATCGAGCAGGTCGCCGCGGTGATGCGCCTGACCCCCGCCTACCTGGAGTCGGTCGCCAGCTTCTACGACATGCTCGAGACGAGCCCCGTGGGGCGCCACAGCGTCTATGTCTGCACGAACATCTCCTGCTCCCTGCGGGGCGCCGACGAGCTCTACGAGGCGATGCTGCGGGCGGGCGCCGACGGCATCGACGGAGAACCGATCAATGTCCGCGCGTTCGAGTGTCTCGGCGCTTGCGACATCGCGCCGATGGCCTCCGTCGACGGCGTCTACGTCGGGCCGCTGAGCGTCGAGGATGCGCCGGCGGTGATCGAGGACATCCGCGCCGGCCGGCCCGTGCTGCCCGAGCGCCAGCTCGCGCGCAGGCGCGTAGCCGACCCCCATGCCAACAGGCGCGAGTTTCCGCTTCACCCGGCCGAGCCCGAGCAGGAGGAGTCCTGATGGCCGCACCCGCCGAGAGCCCCATGCTCCTGTTCGCAGACATCGACGAGCCGGGTCTCTGCACGCGCGAGGTCTATGAACGCCGCGGCGGCTACGAGTCGCTGCGCAGGGCGCTGGCGATGACCCCCGCGGAGGTCCTCGAACAGCTCAAAGCCTCGGGGCTGCGCGGGCGCGGCGGCGCGGGGTTCGCAATGGGCACGAAGGTCTCCTTCCTGCCCAAGGGAGCGATGGACAAGTACCTGGTCTGCAATGCCGACGAGTCCGAGCCGGGGACGTTCAAGGACCGCGAACTGATGCAGAAGACCCCGCACATGCTGATCGAGGGGCTGATCATCGCCTCGTATGCGGCGGGCGCGAACCGCTCGTTCATCTACATCAGGGGCGAGTACGTGCTCCAGGCCGACGCGCTCGACGCGGCCCTGCAGGAAGCCCGCGAGGCCGGCTACCTCGGCGAGGACATCCTCGGCTCCGGTCACTCGCTCTCGCTGGTCGTCCATCGTGGTGCGGGCGCCTACATCTGCGGCGAGGAGACAGGCCTGCTCGACTCGCTCGAAGGCAAGCGCGGCAACCCCCGCCTGAAGCCTCCCTTCCCGGCCAACCAGGGGCTCTACCAGGGCCCGACCCTGATCAACAACGTCGAGACGCTCTCGACCGTGCCCGCGATCATCCGCCTCGGCGGCGAGGAGTACGCGAAGCTGGGGGTTGAGACCTCCACGGGGACCAAGCTCGTGTCGGTCTCCGGCCACGTGCAGCGGCCGGGCAACTATGAGATCGAACTTGGCATCCCGGCGCGCGAGATCATCTACGGCCTCGCCGGTGGGCCGCCGGAGGGCCGGACCGTCAAGTGCTGGTTCCCCGGAGGCTCCTCCTCCCCGGTACTGACGGCCGAGGACCTCGACATCCCCTACGACTTCGACTCGCTCGGCAAAGCCGGATCGATGCTGGGCTCCGGCGCGATCATCGTCGTCGACGACACCACACCGATCCTGAACGTCGCTCTGAAGACCGCGAAGTTCTACCGCCACGAGTCATGTGGCAAGTGCACCCCCTGCCGCGAGGGGACCAACTGGACGGTGAAGATGCTCGAGCGGATCGAGCTCGGCGAGGCCACGCCGATGGACCTCGAGATAATGGCCTCGGTCCAGGAGCACATCATGGGCAACTGCCTCTGCGTGCTGGGCGACGCGATGGCGATGCCGATCGGCTCGATGATCGCCAAGTTCAAAGACGAGTTCGAAGAGCACATCGAACGGACCCGGATGGCGCGTGGCCCGGCGGAAGAGGCGGGCGCTTAGCAATGCCCCGCCCCGAACCGAAGACGATCACCTTCACGATCGACGGCCGCGAGGTGCAGGCGCCCGAGAACACGATGCTGGTCGACGCGGCCAAGCTCGGCGACGTCGAGATCCCGGTCTTCTGTTACGAGCCCAAGCTGGGCCAGCCCGTCGGGGCCTGCCGCATGTGCCTCGTCGAAATCGAGGGCATCCCGAAGCTTCAGACGGGCTGCTCGACGCCGGTCAAGGACGGCATGGTCGTCTACACCGAAACCGACCGGGTCAAGACGGCCCAGCAGTCCGTGGTGGAGTTCCTGCTGATCAACCACCCGCTCGACTGCCCGGTCTGCGACAAGGGTGGCGAGTGCCCCCTGCAGGACATCACCTTCGGCTGGGGCGGCGGCATTTCGCGCTTCATCGAGCCCAAGCGCCATTTCGTAAAGCCACTCGAGCTCTCCCCGCTGATCGCGATCGACCGCGAGCGCTGCATCCTCTGCTACCGCTGCGTCCGCTTCTCTCAGGAGGTCTCCGAGGACTATCAGCTCGTCCTGCTCGAGCGGGGGGCCCATTCCTACGTCGCGACCTTCGACGGGCACCCCTATGTTGCGCCGTTCAGCGGCAACATCATCGAGCTGTGCCCCGTCGGGGCGCTCACCTCGCGGCCATATCGCTTCCGGGCGCGGCCCTGGGACATCGAGGGGGCCGGCTCCGTCTGCACGCTCTGCCCGGCCCAGTGCAACGTCACGGTGACGGTCCGCGACGAGCGGGCCCTGCGCGTGCTGGCCCGCCAGAACCCGGACGTCGACGACGGGTGGCTGTGCGACAAGGGCCGCTTCGCCTACCAGTCCTTCCACGTCGACGAGCGGATCACCGAGCCGATGCTGCGCGACGGCGGAGCGCTCCGCCCCGTGACATGGGAGCGGGCCCTCAGCGAGGCCGCTGCGGGACTGGCCCGAGCGGGCGCTGAGAGCGGTGCGATCGTCGGCGGGCAGGCGACCAGCGAGGAGGGACTGCTGCTCTCACGGCTCATGCGCGAGGCTCTTGGCTCGCCGCACCTGGACTCGCGCCGCGCCGGCACGCTCGACCCCGAGCTGCACCGTGCCCTGGGCGCTCCCGAGCTGCAGGCCCGCACGACGGACCTCGAGTTCGCCCACGCGGTCCTCGTGCTGGATGCCGATCCGGTGAACGACGCCCCGATCCTCGACCTGCGCCTGCGCAAGGGGATCCGCCGCCACGGCGTGAAGCTGGCGGTCGCCTCGCCCGGCGAGGGGTCCCTGGACCCAAGCGCGCAGGCGATCGTGCGCTACTCGCCCGGCGGAGGGGCGGCCTTTGCGGCCGCCCTGGCCGCCGCCCTGTCGGGCGACGGCGAGGCAGCCAAGCTGGCCGGCAAGGCGGGCGCCGACGCGGATGCCCTCGAGGAGCTGGCCTCCCTCCTCCGCGGCCCGGCGCCACAGACGCGCGAGGGCGCCGGCGACGAGCCCCGGCGGGAGGTTGTGATCCTCTGGGGCGAGCGGCTGACGGCGGGAGCCAACGGCGACGCGGGCGCCCGAGCGCTGCTCGCCCTCGCCGACGCTCTGGGCGCCTCGGGCACCGAGGGCGGCGGACTGCTCGAAATTCCCGCTGGGGCAAACGGACGGGGGTTGCGCGAGGCCGGAGTCCTCCCGAACCTCGGAGCCGGCCTCGCCCCAGCTCAGATCCCCGGCGGACTGGGCGCCCACGCGATCGCCGAGGGCATCGCCGAGGGCAGCCTCAGCGCGCTGTATCTGCTCCAGGCCGACCCGCTGCTCGAGCTGCCCGACCGGGCGCTGTGGGAGCGGGCACTTCCCAAGGCCGCCACCGTGATCGCCCACGCCACCTTCATGACGGAGACGATCCGCGAGCACGCCGATGTCGTCTTCCCGGCCGAGGTCTACGCCGAGAAGGAGGGCACGGTCGTGCACCCCGATGGCCGCATCCAGCGGCTCAGGCCGGCCATCGCCAAGGCGGGCGAGGCCCGCGCGGGCTGGCAGGTCATCTGCGAGCTGGCGCTGCGGCTGGGGCGGGACCTCGACGTCCTCAGCGGCGCGAGCGCCTCGCGGATGCTGTTCGACTCCGTCCCGTTCTACGCGGGGCTGACGCTCGAGGAGCTCGCCGGTCGCGGTGCCCGCTGGCAGGAGCGCGAGGCGGCCTCGGAGTTCCCGAAGGCCGAGCTCGGCCCCTCGGCGCCGGCGCTCGCGGCTCCCCCCGGGGACGCCGCCGAGCTCGACGGATATCGCTCCGTGTGGGATGCCCCGGAGGTCGAGCACTCACCCGCCCTGCGCTTCCTCCATCCACGCCGGGACCTGGTGCGGGGATGATCGCGACCGTCGGCTACTACGAGCCCTGGTGGATCCAGATCCTCAAGGCGATCGTGATCTTCGCCGTGGGCCTGCAGCTCGTCCCCATCGTCCTGCTCGCGGAGCGCAAGCTGCTGGGTCGCTTCCAGTCACGCTACGGGCCCAACCGAGTCGGCCCGTTCGGCGCCCTGCAACCGCTTGCGGACATTCTCAAGCTCCTGACGAAGGAGCAGTTCCGGCCCAGCACCTCGGTCGGGTTCCTGTTCGCCGTCGCGCCGATCATCTCGATCCTGACGGCGGTCGCAGCCTTCGCGATCATCCCCTTCGGCAACATCCAGGACATCTTCGGGACGAAGGTCGGCCTCTATGGGATCGATGTCTCGATCGGACCCCTCTACGTGTTCGCGATCGGCGGCATCGCCTTCTACGGGATCATGCTCGGCGGGTGGTCCTCGGGCTCGAAGTACTCGTTCCTCGGGGCGATGCGCGGCGCCGCACAGCTGATCTCCTACGAGGTCTCCCAGGGCCTCGCCCTGGTCGGCGTGATCATCACCGCCCAGACGCTCTCGCTGACGGGCATCGTCATCGCCCAGAAAGGCATGTGGTACATCGTCCCGCAGTTCGTCGGCTTCCTGATCTTCCTGGTGGCGGGGTTCGCGGAGACCAACCGTGCGCCGTTCGACCTGACCGAGGCCGACGCCGAGCTCGTCGGCGGCTACAACACCGAGTTCGGCGGCGGGCGCTTCGCCTCCTACTACTTCGCCGAGTACCTCAACGTGCTGGTCGTCTCGGGGATCGTCACGACCGTCTTCCTCGGCGGCTGGCTGCTGCCCTTCGGGATCCACCCGCCAGGCTGGGTCGATCCCTTCGTCGTCCTGTTCAAGATGGGCCTGGTCACCTTCCTGTTCATCTGGGCCCGGGCGACGCTGCCCCGGCTGCGCTACGACCAGCTGATGAGCTTCGGCTGGAAGGTCCTGCTTCCGCTGGCGACGCTCAACACGCTCGTCACGGCGATCCTCGTCGTGGAGACCCACTGATGAGCCCGCAGCCCGAGCAGCCCGACCAGACGAAGGCCGTCCTGAACGTCGAAGGGTGGAATCCCGGCGAGGACGTCATCGTCGTCAAGCGCACCCCCGCCCCCGGACCCGCGAGGAGCACCTGGCGCACGTTCGCCGAGACGGTGAGGGGTTTCGCGACGACCTTCGGCCGCTTCCATGAAACGCCGGTGACCGTCCAGTACCCGGAGGAGAAGACACCCGTCTACCCGCGCTTCCGGGGCCGGCACAAGCTCCACCGCTTCGAGGACAGCGGCCTGGAGAAGTGCGTCGGCTGCTCACTCTGCGCGGCCGCCTGCCCGGCGGACTGCATCCGTGTCGTTGCGGCCGAGAACACGCCCGAGCACCGGGTCTCCGCCGGCGAGCGCTACGCGGCCGTCTATGAGATCAACCTCTCGCGCTGCATCTTCTGCGGCTACTGCGAGATCGCCTGCCCCTTCGACGCGATCACCATGGGGCACGACTACGAGCTCTCCGACTACGACCGCAGCGACCTGATCTTCACGAAGGAGATGCTGCTCGCCGAGCCGCTGGAGCGAACCCCCCTGAGGAACGAGGGCGAGTGAGCTCGGTCCTGTTCTTCATCGCGGCGATCGGCGCGATCTCGGGTGCGATCGGAGTCATCGCGCTGCGCAACCCCTTCTACTGCGTCCTGTCGCTGGTCGTACACCTGATCTCCCTGGCGCTGCTGTTCCTGCTGCTGCGCTCCGAGTTCGTCGCGGCCGTGCAGGTGGTCGTCTACGCGGGCGCGGTGATGGTCCTCTACGTCTTCGTGGTGGCGTACGTCGGCGTCGACGGCGAGTCGATCGGCGAGCGCCTGCGCGGCGCGGGCGCAGGGCCCTCGGCGGCCGGGCTTGCGCACCGGCGGCGCGGTCCTCGCCGTGGCTCTCGGCGTCGAGCTGCTGATCGCCCTGCTCGGGACGGGCCTGTCGGGTATCGCGGGCCACGGCGCCGGCTACGCACCCGGTCCGCAGGCCTACGGCACCCCCGCCTACATCGGCAAACTGCTCCTGACCCGCTTCCTCCTGGCCTTCGAGATCGCCTCCTTCCTGCTGCTGATCGGAGCCGTCGGCGCAGTCGTCCTGGCACGCCGGCGCGGTGGGCTGGACGACCCCGACGAGGGCCGCATCACACCGCTCGACCTGCTGCGCCCGCGCGCGTACGGGCACCACGGCCGAGAGCGTCGGGAGGCACGGCGAATGAGCATCGGCTGGTACCTGAGCCGTCTCGGCGATCGTCTTCTCACTGGGCGCATTCGGCGTCATCACCAGGCGCAACCCGCTGGTGATCCTGCTCTGCCTCGAGTTGATGCTCAACGGCGGGAACCTCGCCCTGATCGCCTTCGCGCGGATGTGGGGCAACGGCGACGGTCAGATCATGGCGCTGATCGTCATGACCGTCGCGGCCTGCGAGGTCTGCATCGGCCTGGGCCTGATCGTCGCGATCCACCGTCGCCGGCTGCCGATCGACGTCGATGAGCTGCGGGAGCTGCAGGGCTGATGTCGGCAACCACCTACGGCTGGCTGGTGCTCCTCTTCCCGCTGCTCGGAACGCTCGCTCAGCGGCCTCGGCTTCCGCGTCTCCCCGCCCGGTCCGCCGGCTGGCATCGGCACCGCCGCGATCTTCCTCTCCTTCCTCGCCGCCGTGGGCGCCCTGATCGCGCTCCAGGGCCACTCGCCGGCGCACCGCCAGCTCGTCTCATCGCTCTGGAACTACGCCTCGACCGTCGGCGTCGACGCCCAGCTCTCGATCCTCGTGGATCCCCTGTCGGTCTTCATGATCCTCACCGTCACGGGCGTCTCGACCCTGATCCATCTCTACTCGATCTCCTACATGGAGGGCGACGAGGGCTTCGTCCGCTACTTCTCCTACCTCAACTTCTTCGTCTTCTCGATGCTGCTGCTGGTGCTGGCGGGGAACTTCCTGATCCTGATCGTCGGCTGGGCGTTCGTGGGCGCGGCGTCCTACCTGCTGATCTCGTTCTGGTACCGGCGCACGACCGCCACCCGTGCGGGGATCAAGGCCTTCGTGATCAACGTGGTCGGCGACGTGGGGCTGGTGCTGGGCACCTACTTCATCTTCAAGCACACCCACACGCTCGACTTCCTGCGCACCTTCCACGCCGCCCGGGCGCGGTGCCTTCGGCCCGGGGACGAACGAGGGCGACCTCGTCGCCGGGTGCATCCTGCTGCTCGTCGGGGCGTTCGCCAAGTCCGCCCAGATACCGCTTCACACCTGGCTCCCCGACGCGATGGAGGGCCCCACGCCGGTCAGCTCGCTGATCCACGCCGCGACGATGGTGACGGCCGGCGTCTACCTGATCGCGCGCATGCACCCGCTGTTCGAACTGGCCCCGTCGGCCCAGGACGTCGGGGCCATCATCGGCGCGGCGACGCTCTTCATCGCGGGCACGATCGGCCTGGCCCAGACGGACATCAAGAAGGTCATCGCCTACTCGACGATGTCCCAGATCGGCTACATGATCATGGGCGTCTCGGTGGGCGCCTACGCCGCCGGGCATGTTCCACCTGATGACGCACGCCTTCTTCAAGGCTCTGCTGTTCATGGCGGCCGGCTCGATCATCGGCGCGATGGGCGGCGAGCAGTCCCTCGACCGCATGGGCGGCTTCAAAAAGGCCCTCCCCTTCACCTTCGCCTGCTTCATCATCGGCGGCCTCGCCCTGTCGGGCATCCCGCCCTTCTCCGGCTTCTTCTCCAAGGACGAGATCCTGCTCGTCACGGGCGAGCAGGGCGGCTGGCACTGGGCGCTCTACGTCGTCGGCTACATCGGCGCCTTCCTGACGGCCGTCTACACCTTCCGGATGATCTTCCGCGCCTTCCTCGGCAAGCCCGTCGCCGAGGCCCGGGAGCTCGAAGCGGGCCACCAGCACCACGCCGAGCACCCGACCAACCCCGCGCACGGGCGAAATCGAGGACCTCGACGTCGGCTTCCCGGGCCCGACCCACGCGATCGCCGAGCGGGCGATGCCGATGAAGATCTCGATGGCCCTGCTGGCGGTGGGCGCCACCGGCGCCGGGCTGATCCAGATTCCGAAAGTCGACTTCGTGGTCGACGACTTCCTGCGCCCCAGCTTCGCCGGCTCGAAGCTCTACGAACCGCACACGAAAAACGGCCTGCTGGCGTTCGGCCTGATCCTCGGCAGCCTGATAGGCCTGGCCGGGATCGCCCTGGCCTACCGGATCTGGGTCGCGCGGCCGGGCACCGCCGAGCGGATCCGCGTGCGCCTGCACCCGGTCTATGAGCTGCTCGTCAACAAGTGGTACTTCGACGAGATCATCGACGCGGCGATCGTCCGCCCCGTCGCGATCGCCGGGGACTTCATGCGCGACGTCTTCGAGCGCCGGGTGATCGACGAGACGATCATCGGCGGCACGACGGGATCGTCCGCGCGGGCTCCGCCGCGGTGCGGGCCGTCCAGAGCGGCTTCGTCCGCTACTACGCCGCCCTGCTGCTGCTCGGCGTGGCGGGAACCGGCTTCTACTTCCTCCTACAGAGCTGATGCCGGCACTCTCGATCATGATCTGGCTCCCGGCCGCCTGCGGGCTGCTCGGCGCACTGACTGCCGGTTCGCGCGCGTCACGCCGAATGACGGCGACGCACCGGGGGCGCGGGGCGTCAGCCTCGCCGGGCCTGCTGGCGCTCGTCGGGCACGCTCGTCGCCCTGGGCCTGTCGATCGGCTACATCGCCGACTACAAACCGGGCGTCGCGCTGCAGCACGTCACCAACGTGATGTGGATCTCCTCGCTGGGCATCCACTACAAGCTCGCCGTCACCGGCCTGAACGTCTTCCTCGTGGGCATGACGACGCTGCTGTTCGCCGCGGCGACGTTCGCCTGCAACATCCGCGCGAGCCATCCGCTCGATCGCCCGCGGCTCTTCTACTTCCAGTTCATGTTCGCCGAGTCGGCCGTCCTCGGGGCGTTCCTCGCACAGGACCTGGCTCTGTTCGTCGCCTTCTTCGACCTGATGCTGATCCCCTTCTACTTCCTGATCGGCGGATGGGGCCGCGAGCCGGGCCGCGTGAAAGCCACGATCAAGCTCGTCATCTACACGCTCGTCGGCTCGCTGCTGATGCTCGCGGCGGCCATCGCGACGGGTGTCCTGGCCTCCCAGCAGGGCGGCGGGCACATCAACTTCGCCCTCACGGCGCTGCAGCACCTCCCGCTTTCCACCGGCTCGCAGGAGTGGATCTTCCTGTTCTTCGCCGCCGCCTTCCTCGTCAAGATGCCCGCCTTCCCGCTGCACGGGTGGATGCCCGACGGGTACCGGGCGATGCCGATCGAGGTGCTGATGGTCTTCTCGGGCGTCCTTTCGAAGGTCGGCGCATACGGCTTCCTGGCGATCGTCCTGCCGCTGTTCCCGAGCGCCGCCGTCCACTTTCAGACGCTGATGCTGCTGATCGCCCTGATCTCGATCATCTACGGCTCGATGCAGGCCTTCAGCCAGACCGATGCGCGTCTGATCGCCGGATATTCCTCTGTCGCCCAGCTCGGCTTCATCACGCTGGGGATCTTCGCCCTGAACCCCCAGGGCGCTCAGGGAGCGCTGCTGCAGATGGTCAACCACGGCCTCGTGGTGGCACCGCTGCTGTTCATCGTCGGGCTCCTGGCCCAGCGCGCAGGCGGCTCCGAAGACGTGCGCGAGATGGGCGGGATCGCATTCCGCGCACCGATCCTGGCGAGCATGTTCCTGATCGTCGCCCTGGCGACCCTGGCGATCCCTGGCTCCTCGAACTTCGTCGGCGAGTTCCTGATCCTGCTGGGCGTCTTCAAGGCCAAGCTGGCGATCGCGATCATCGCCTTCACGGGCGTCGTCCTCGCCAGCGTCTACGCACTGAGGCTGTTCATCCGGGCGATGCACAACCGCGTCGGCAAGCGGGTCGAGTCGCGTGAGATCGGCCTGACGGACGCCCTCGTCATCGCGCCGGTGATCGCCGTGATCCTGTTCCTGGCGCTCTACCCGCAACTGGCCCTGCACCGCAGCGAACAGTCGGTCAAGTCGGCGGTCTCCGGTGCCGGCATCTACAAGCCTGCTCGAACCCCGCGGCCCTAACGGGGTCTCCACATCTTCTCGGCCAGCGACTAGCGGATCCTGGCGATCAAATGAACCCGATCCTCGCCGAGGCGCACCTCAAAGGCCCGCACGTCGAATTCGGCGGTCTCTCCCCGCTGATCGCCCTGCTCGGGGGCGCGGCGATCGTGCTGCTGTTCGGGCTGCTCGGCTCGCGCTGGGTTCGCTCGCAGCTCGTCCCTGCACTGACCCTCCTCGCGCTGGGTGCGGCGCTCGGCCTGACAATCTGGCAGTGGGGTTCATCAAAGTCGATCGTCTCGGGCGCGCTGAAAATCGACGCCCTGTCGCTGCTGTTGAACCTGATCCTGATCGCCGGAGGCGCCTGCACGGTGCTGTTGGCCTGGCGCTCGCTGGCGGCCCGAGAAGCCGCCCACGGCGAGTTCCATGCGCTCCTGCTGACCTCGGTCGGCGGCATGTCGCTGCTGGCCGCCGCACAGAACACGGTCGCCCTGTTCATCGGCCTGGAGCTCCTGTCGATCCCGCTCTACGTGCTCTGCGCGACCGAGATGCGCCGCGAGCACTCGCTCGAGTCGGGGCTGAAGTACCTGATCGTCGGCTCGGTCGGGTCGGCCACCCTGCTCTACGGCCTGGCGATGATCTATGGCGCGACCGGGACGACCGATTTCACGGGCATCGGGCATGCGCTCTCCACGAACGGGCTGGCAAGCGACCCGCTGACGCTGACGGGCATCGCCCTCTGCGTCGCGGGGCTGGGCTTCAAGGCCTCGGTGGCCCCCTTCCACCAGTGGACGCCTGACGTCTACGAGGGCGCCCCCACGCCGGTGACGGCGTTCATGGCGGTGACGACCAAGGTTGCCGCCCTTGGGGTCTTCCTGCGCTTCTTCGACGTGGCATTGATCGAAGCCCAGGCAAGTTGGGGCCCGGCCGTCGCGGCACTGGCGGCGATCACGATCATCGTCGGCAACGTGGGCGCCCTCGGGCAGTCCTCGCTGAAGCGGATGCTCGCCTACTCCTCGGTCGCCCAGGCCGGATACATGCTGGCGGGCGTCGTCGTCGCCACGAAGCTGGGCGTCCAGGCGACGGCCCTCTATCTGATCGTCTACCTGATGATGAACATGGCGGCCTTCGCCGTGATCCTCGCCCGCGAGCGCGAAACAGGCCGGGGCGACTCGATCGAGACGCTCAACGGCCTGGGCCGCGACCGCCCATGGCTGGCCTGGCCGATGACCCTGGCGATGCTGGGCCTCGCCGGGATACCCGCGACGGCCGGCTTCATCGGGAAGTTCTATTTGATCGACGCCGCCGTCTCGGGCGAATACACCTGGCTTGGCGTGATGATCGTGATCGGCTCGATGATCTCCCTGGGCTACTACCTGCCGGTGATCGCGGCGATGTGGATGCGCGGCTCCGAGGCGCCCTCCGCCGTGGCCCCCGGCCCACTGCCGGCGCTGGCCGGCGGCTCACCTGAGCTCGACGAGATCGCCGAGCCTGTGACGGGAACCCAGGGTGAGGTCGTGTTCGTCGCCGTCCTGGCCGGCGCCGCGGTGCTCGTCTTCGGGATCATCCCCCAGCCGCTGTTCGACCTCGTGCACGGCGCCGGGTTGGCACTCGGCGGGCTGTTCTAGCCCGAGGCCGGGCCCGCTCAGCCGTGGAGGCGCTTCGGACGCTCCCAGTGCCCGAAGCGGTCGACGCTCTCGAAGCGCACCAACTTCACCACCGAGGCCCTGATTACGAAGGGCCCGCGATAGAACTTGGGGCGGCCTTTCCCGATGCGGACCAACGTTGCCCTGATGCCGACGCTGCTCTTTGCCTTCAGGCTGACCCGCACCCGTTTGCCGTGACGGCTGACCCGGGCGGTGGTGCGGGGGGCCTTGCGATCGTGGACGGGTCGCAGGGTCTTGCCGGCGGACTTGACGACGCCGCTCGGTCCGATCTTCAGGGAGCCATGAACCGGTCCGTAGAGGACGGCCGGGCCACTACCGGACCGATTGCCCTTGCCGCCACTCTTGATCCTCTGGACCGAGACCCCAACTGATTTCCCGGTGACGTTGACGGTCACCGGGGTGCTGTTCGTGTCTGCGATGAATGTGACGCCGCCGTCCTGGAATCTCGTGACGAGACCGCGTTCCACTGCTTCGCCGAGTGAGATCACGCCGGTCGGCGTCTGGATCGTGACGGATGGCCCCTTGGCGGCCTTCTTGGGCTGGACGCTGGAGCCGATCGCCGCCTTCCCGTGTTCGGGAATGACCGGTTCGAACAGCTTCATGGCAATGCCCGTGTAGGGGCAGTTGTCATCGAGGCCCTTGATCGCTTCGCCTTTGAGCAGAAAGCCTTCGATTCCTTTCTGCACTGTCGCGTTTCCCGGAAGAGCGACATGGTCGACGCGACATACGTAATGGACGGGCACGGCAACCGATTTGCCTTCTTCCGAGGCACCCTCGGTGGCCGACACGAGCGGGACCGTACCGTCCCCCGAGGCGTACCAGACCGTCACGGGCTGGGTGACGCTGGCCGGATTCTCTTCGACCTTGAGGGCTGCTTCGGTGGGGGTGCCCGCCCCCGCTACCACCTGGAGGTCGACATTGTTTGTCGGGTATCCAGTGATCGCGGTATGCCCGGAGACGGCGTTGGAGATCAGGGCCGGATTGCCGCCAAGCGAGCGCACCCACGCGCGAATCTGTGAACTCTTCATGAAGCCGACCGGATACCCAGGGTTGGTCACCTGCAGCCACGGACCGTATTCGTCGGCCGGGTAGAGCCAGTAAAGGCCCTGCATGTTGCGAGCCGCCAGCTGGAGGTCCGTCGCAAAGATCGATGTGTTGTAGCTACCGCTCGATTCCTCTTCTCCCGCGACAACGCTTTTGATGAACAGGTCCAGCCCAAACGTTTCCATGGCGATTTCGTTGGATTTCCCGGTCAGCAGCGAGACGTGTGACTTGACGGCGCCCCAGTAGGGGGTGCCCAGCGTCACCGCCCGCGCCACCTTTTCCGCATTGGCCGAGTTCGCGATGTATGACTGCAGCACCAAGCCGCCCATCGAGTGAGCCATCAGGACGACGTGCTTGGCGCCGCTCTCCTGAAGTACTTCAGGCACGTACTTTTCCAGGGCTTCTCGGGCTAGGAGAGGCGACTTGCGCCAGTCATACGGCAGTGCGTAGAAGTCCGACGGTGCGATGTGCGCGAGGTATCCCAGCACTCCGCCGTAGATATCCTTTCCTGCTGCCGTAGCAACCACCCCGCTCCACTTTTCACCTGCCTTCGCTTCAGCTGCACAGGAGCCCGGCGCGCCGGAGTTGTGTTCTCCGTCGGGCGCGAGCTGCAGGTCCTTGAAGTCGGGGTCTGGGAGCGCCGTCCACATTTCCTTGGCCCCGCAGGAGATGCGAGAGCCGAGGAACCCCGGGATGAAGATGATCGGGCAGTGGGTGGGCGGTTTGCCGTGTGGCTTGCGATCTGTCGCCGAACATTGTGTGTAGGTGAACTTGACCTCGGCCTTTTCCCCGCCGCCGAGATTGTTCAGAGCGCATTCGGCTTCCTTCGCTTTGCCAGGACATTCCGGTTCGTGTGCGCCGAAGTTCTGCCTGTGCACCTCGAGCGAGCCACCGTTCTGCTCGCCACCGTTCTTGTCCGTCGGTTCCCCGCTTGCCGACACGGTGTAGTCGCCAGGTTCGACTTCGAACGAGTAGGCGCCTTTTGCGTCGGCCGTCGTCGTGAGCGTGACGGCTTCTTTCGAGTCCGTGGTGCCGGCCAGCTTGATCTTCACTCCCGGCGCGGGATCCGTGTTCTGGTCGATCACAACGCCGGAAACCGTCGCTTCTTCCGGTCCGGAGACCTTCACGCCGGTGTCGGTGCCGCTCGTCCCGTTGCTGTCCGATGCCGGGCCGGACCACGTCTTGCCGTCTGCCGCATAGATCCGCGCCACCGTGAACTGGTATTCGCCCGGTTCCCCGGAGGTCGACGCCAGTTCGTTGCCTGTGAGAGTGCCGATGAACATGCCGTCGCCCGTGTAGACGAGGTTCGACCCCTTCGCCTGGACGTAGACCTCGCCCGGGTGGGGGAAGTCTTTCCCTGCGCACCAGCCCGCTTCGCAGTGGTAGTTGGCGTCCCAGGTGCCAGTGATGTTGAGCGCCGAGGCCCCAGCCGGCGCAGCGAGCGCGATCAGCGAACAGCAAACAACCGACATGACGATGCGTCGCGGCGACACGCCTACCCCCCCTGACGGCATGAAACAGAAGCGGACAAGCTACCTGAGCGGTCGAGCGAGTGCGCTCGCGGCCGAACAGGCGCTACGTCGGTGCGACGTAGAACCCGGGCCCCACAGTCGCCGCGAGTCTGTAACAATTCGATCCGTCACCACAGGCGGGGGGAAACCGATGGGCGCGATGGCAGACGTGACGGTTGACGGAGCGCGCCCGCTGCGGGCGATACCGATCTTTGCGGCGTCCGTCCTGCTGGCCGTGCTCTTGCTCGCGCTCGGGTCGGCACCGGCGGGCGCGGCGGCGCCAGTCGAGATCGGCAAAGGGTTCCCCTACTCTCCTCAGCTCGACGGACCACGTGTACAGCCGCCCGGAGGCCTCGGCGGCGGCTTCGGCCTCGCCGAGCTGGCGCTCGACGAGATCGAGGCCGGCCGACCAGAAGCCGGGGTCGGAGAGGTCGATGCCCACCAGGGCACCCAGTTCCTCTGGGTTTTTCGAGCCGCCGGCGGCGAGCATCTCAAGGTAGCGCGGGACCATCTCCTCGCCAAGCTGCTCGTACCGCTCATATACCGAGAGGGCCAAGAGCTGCCCATAGGCGTAGGCGTAGACGTAGCCGGGGCTGCCGATGAAGTGCGGGATGTAGGACCACCAGCTGCGGTAGCCCTCGGTCAGCTCGACGGAGTCTCCGAACAGTTCCTCCTGGCTCTCGGCCCAGAGCTCGCCGAAGCGCTCCACCGACAGCTCTCCCCGCTCGCGGCGCTCGGTGTGAACGAGGTGCTCGAAGCGGTTCATGGCCACCTGACGAAAGACTGTCGCGATCGTGTCCTCGAGGTTCTCCGCCAGGAGCGCCAGGCGCGACTGGGGCGAGGAGTCCTCGGCGAGCAGTTTGGAGAAGACGATCGTCTCGCCGAAGACCGAGGCCGTCTCGGCCAGCGTCAGCGGCGTGTGCTGCTGGAAGATGCCCTGCCGGGCGGCGAGGGCGAAGTGGACGCCGTGGCCCAGCTCGTGGGCCAGCGTCAGGACGTCACGGCGGCGCGAGGTGTAGTTGAGCAGGACATAGGGGAACTCCGACGGGACGGTCCCGGCGCAGAATGCGCCGCCGCGCTTGGCGGGCCGCACGGGCGCGTCGATCCGCTGCTCGTCGAAGAAGCGTTTGACCAGTCCGCCCAGCTCGGGTGAGAAGGAGGAGTAGCAGTCGAGCACCAGCTCCTTGGCATCGGAATAGGGGAAGTCGACCTCGTCCTCGGTGACCGTGGCCAGGCGGTCGTAGTCGGCGAGGCGCTCGATGCCCAGCAGGCGTGCCTTGAGCCGGTACCAGCGCCGGGGAATCTCATAGCGGCCGCGGACCGCCTCGATCAGGGCGGCGACGGACTCGTCGCTGGCCTCGTTGGCGAGGTTGCGGGCGGACAGCCAATGATCGTAGGAGCGCAGCCGGTCGTCCGTCGCCTTGTCGGCGAGCAGCGTGTTGAACAGGTAGGCCCGCGTCCGAAGGCCCGGGGCCAGCGCCGCCGTGACGGCCTCGGCCGAGCTCCGGCGGACCTCCCTGTCGGCCATCGAGAGGCGGCTGAGTGCCACTTCGAGCGGCATCGTCTCGGCCTGCGCCTCACCGGCCGGCACCTCGTCGCCGGCGGGAAGGGTGACCTCGATGACGGACGTCAGCTCCTCGAAGAGCCGGGTCCAGGCGCCCGCGCCCGTCAGTGCCTTCTCGGTCAGGATGCGCTCCTCCGGCTCGCTGAGCAGATGCCGGCGGTAGCGGCGGATGTTGCGCAGGTGGTGGCGGCAGAAGTCCAGGCCCTCGTAGGCGAGGAGCTCCTCGGCGCGCGCGTCGCCGAGGGCCGCCCACTCGAGCTCGAAGAACAGCAGGGTCGTCTGGATCGCGGTCTCCTGCTCCTGGACCCATTGAAGAAGCGCCCCGTTGGCCGGGTCGGCCGTGTCGGTCGAGAACCGCAGGGCCGCGTAGTAGCCGCCCCTGCCGACGAGCTCCTGTAGCTCGGCAAGCTCGCTCATCGCACTCGCCAGGCCGGGCCCGTCGAGCTCCGCCAGCTTCCCGGCCTGCCCGGCCGCGAAGGTCTTCGCGCGCTGAAGCGCCTCGGTCAGGCGACTGCGGACGCCGTCGGCGCCCTCGCCGTCGACCAGCGGGTCGAGGTTCCAGGCGCTCGCCTGGAGCTCGGGGTCGGACTGCTCGGGTGTGCTGGTGGCCATCGCGTAGGCCAGCTTATCCATCGTCCGGCGGAGATCGCCCGGGGGTCCGCTACTCGCTGGTGAGAGCCTCGAGCAGATCGAGCTTCGCGGCGCGCCTGGCCGGGAGCTGCGCGGCGAGCAGCCCCGCCAGGGCGGCGACGACGAGCAGGATCGCGAGCGTCCCCACGGGGAAGGACTGCACGTAGCCGGATTCTGAAAGGGCGAACGTCGTCACGAGGACCGATCCGACGATTCCGATCACCAGACCGAAGATCCCCCCGATCAGGGCCGTGATGACGGACTCGTAGCGAATCATCTGACGGACCTGCCGTCGCGAGGTGCCGATCGCCCGCATCATCCCCAGCTCGCGTGTCCGCTCATAGATCGAGAGGATCAGGGTGTTGACGATGCCGAACAGGGAGACGATCACCGACAGGGCCAGCAGAACATAGATCAGTGTCAGCAGAGTGTTGATCTGCTTTGCCTGGTCTTCCTTGAACTGGGCCGCAGTTCGCGATCGGGCCTGTGGAAACTGGGCCGCGAGCAGCTTGTCCACGGCCGGCTGGACCTGCGCGTTGGTGGCCCCCGGCGCGTAGGTGACGAAGTTCAGCGCGTCGTCGCGCTGCCCGAAGCGGGCCCGTGCCAGGGGTAGGGTGATCGTGAAGTCCTGCAGCAGGCGGGCGTTGTCGGATGCGACCCCCCGGATCGTCAGGCGAACATGCTGTTTGGAGGGTGTGAGCAGGTCCACCGTCTGGCCGACCTTCAGGTGATTGGAGCTGGCGAAGCCTTTAGTGATGATCGTGCCTTCTTCGCCGAGCGCCAGCAGCGTCGCGTCCGACCCCTGCGACCAGTCGACCCGGTAGGTCTTCAGGAAGCTCGCGGGGTCGATCGCCGTGACCGTGGAGTTCTGAGAGCTGTCGCGGCGGCGCCCGAGCGTGAAGGCGATCGGAGTGACGGTTTCGACACCCGGCACCTGGCGCACCGCCGGGGCGACGAGCGCCGGGATCCCCTGCTGGGAGTTGGGCGAGGAGTTCTCGACTATCAGGTTGCCCGCGAAGGACCGCGTGACGGCCTGGTCGATGGTCGCCTTGGTGCCGTCGGCCAGGACGGCCACGAATGCGACCAGGGCCAGCCCGACGGTCAGGGCGGCGGCTGTGACGAGCGTTCTTCCGGGCTGGCGGATCGAGTTCTCACGGGCCAGCTGGCCGGTGATGCCACGCCAGCTGACCAGCAGGCCCAGTGCCCGGGCCAGGGCCGGGACGATCCGGTAGTGGCGTGCCGGGCGCTCGCCCCCGCGGCGCAAGCGGATCCAGAGCCGGGCCGCGCGGGCAACCCAGAGGATCAGCAGCACCGGTCCGACCGCCTTGCCCTGAGTGACCCCGGCGATCACCGCGATCACGATCAGGCCGATGATGAAGCGGATGATCAGCATCCGCCTTGTGGGCAGGGGCCGGGGCGGGATCTCGATCCCCTCACGCATTGCAGCCAACGGCGGCACCCGCGTCGCCCGTAGCGCCGGTTGCAGGCCGGCGAGGACCGTCACGATGATCCCGACGGCCAGCGAGACCACGATCGTCCTTGTCTCGACGACCGTGCCGCTGTTCGGGAGGTCCGCCCCGAAGGCCTTGAACAGCGCATTGAGCGCCGGAGCGAGGGCGATCCCACCGAGCAGCCCCAGCACGGCACCGCCGATCCCCAGCAGCAGGCCTTCGTAGAAGACCGACCTGAGGACCTGCGAGCGGGAGCCGCCGAGCGTTCGCAGCAGACCGAACTCGCGGGTCCGCTGCGCAACGGTGATCGAGAAGGTGTTGAAGATGATGAAGGCCCCCACGACAAGCGAGACGTAGGCGAAGACGAGCAGGAAGGTGCGCAGGAAGCTGAGGTTGCTTTCAAGGTCCGAGGTGTCCTTGGCGGCCTGCTGGGAGCCGGTGCGGACGGCCACCGTGGGCGGCAGCTCCGCACGCAGCCGGGCACGCAGCACCTCGGCTGCGACTCCGCTGTCGGCGGCGACGTCGATCTGGTCGTAGTGGCCGGGCAGGCCGACGACCCGCTGTGCCTCCTGAGGCGTCATGACGGCCGCACCGGCGCCGCCGAAGGACTGCCCCCCGGCGAACTTGACGACGCCCACGATCGTGTAGGTCCGGGCCGGGGCCGAGCCGGCCACGATCATCTGCTGGCCGATCTTCAGACCTGACCGGTTGGCCGTCGCTTCGTCGATTGCCAGCTCTGTCGCCGTGTCCGGGAAGCGGCCCTTGACGGGACTGAACGACTCGAACGGCGGCGGGACCTCAGAGGCCACGAAGGCGGGCGCTCCCCCCGTGGTCAGCCGCTTGCGATTGACGTCGAGGAAGTTGGCGGGGGTGAAGATCGCGCCGGCGGCCTTGGCCACCCCCGGCGTGGATCGAACGCTGGCGAGCATCGCCTCGGTGATCGGCGAGGTTTCAGACCGGCTTTCGCGCCCGAGCACTTCGGTCGGGCTGATCACGACGTCGTTGCTCTTGTTCGCCGTCTGGAAGATCGAGGCGAACGACTGGTTGATCGTGTCCGTCAGGACGTATGTCCCGGCCATCAGTGCGACCCCGAGGGCGATCGCGATGCCGGTCAAAAGGACCCGCAGCTTGCGCTGCATGAAGCCGCGCAGGACGAGCTTGAACATCAGCCGACGGCCTTCATCAGGTCTAGCGCCTGCTCGGGCGAACCCGCCTCCCCGTCGTGGACGATGCGCCCGTCCGCCAGCACCAGCAGGCGGTCCGCATAGGAGGCGGCATGGGCGTCATGGGTGACCATGACGACCGTCTGGCCGAAGTTGTCGACGGCCTCGCGCAGCAGACGCAGGACGTCGCCCGAGGATTTCGAATCGAGGTTTCCGGAGGGCTCGTCGGCGAAGACGACCGCCGGGCGCGAGACCAGCGCGCGTGCGACCGCCACGCGCTGCTGTTGTCCGCCGGAGAGCTCGGCCGGCCGGTGGGTCAGCCGGTCCCGGATGCCGACCGTGTCGATCAGCGTCTTCACCCACTCCGCGTCCGGCTTGCGCCCGGCGATCGAGAGCGGCAGGAGGATGTTCTCCTCGGCGCTCAGGACCGGCAGCAGGTTGAACGTCTGGAAGATGAACCCGATGCGGTCCCGGCGCAGGTTCGTCAGCGCCTTGTCGTCCAGCTCGGTCAACTCGACGCCATCCAGGCGAACGCTCCCCGAGGTTGGACGGTCCAAGCCGGCGAGGATGTGCATCAGCGTCGACTTGCCCGAGCCCGAGGGACCCATGATCGCGGTGAAGCGCCCCGCGGGAAAACGGACGTTGACGTCCACGAGCGCGTCAACTGCGGCCTCTCCCTCGCCGTAACGGCGTGAGAGATCGACAGCCTCGACGATCGCGGCCGAGTCACTTGCGGCGGCCGGGGTGTTCACCGGCTGCAGTTTAGTGAGGCTTGCCGTGAACAATCGCCTGCTGGGCGCCGGCTTGCGGGAGCTGCTCAGTCCTCCTGCGCCTGGTGGGCGCTCACCTGGGACTCCAGCTGCTGCATGACGGCCGGGTCTCGCAGCGTCGTCACGTCACCCAGGGCGCGGCCCTCGGCGATGTCGCGAAGCAGGCGGCGCATGATCTTGCCCGAGCGGGTCTTGGGCAGGTCATCGGCCCAGATGATGCGCTTGGGGCGGGCGAACTTGCCGATCCGCTCAGCGACCGTGGCGCGGATTCCCTCGACGGTCGCCTCGTCGCCCTCGAGCTCGCCCTGCAGCGTTACGAAGGCGACGATCGCCTGGCCGGTGTCCTCATCGTGCTGGCCGATCACAGCCGCCTCGGCCACGTCCGCGTGGGCGACGATGGCCGACTCGACCTCCGCCGTCGAGAGCCGGTGGCCGGAGACGTTGACGACGTCGTCAATCCGTCCGATGACCCAGAAGTAGCCGTCGCGGTCGTGGCGGGCCGCGTCGCCGACCAGGTAGGTCTGCGAGCCGAAGCGACTGAAGTAGGTCTCGATGAAGCGCTCGGGCTCCTTGTAGAGCGTGCGCAGCATCGAGGGCCAGGGACGGTTCAGGACAAGCAGGCCCTGCCCCTCGGTGACGGGCTCACCCGTGCTCTCGTCCAGAACCTCCGCCGAGACACCGGGGAAGGGCCGGGTCGCCGAGCCGGGCTTGGTCTCGGTGATCCCCGGCAGCGGCGAGATCATGATTCCTCCCGTCTCCGTCTGCCACCAGGTGTCGACGATCGGGCAGCGTTCGGCACCGATGACCTTGTGGTACCAGAGCCAGGCCTTGGGATTGATCGGCTCTCCAACCGAGCCCAGGAGCCGCAGGCTGGACAGATCGTGTTCGCCGGGCCACTGCGCACCCCACTTGATGCAGGCGCGTATGGCCGTGGGGGCGCAGTAGAGGATCGTCACGCCATAGCGCTCGACGAGCTCCCACCAGATGCCCTTGTTCGGGTAGTCCGGTGCTCCCTCCCACATCACCGATGTCGCGCCGTTGCACAGCGGCGCATAGACGATGTAGGAGTGTCCGGTGATCCAACCCACGTCTGCGGCGCACCAGTAGACATCCGTCTCCGGCTTGAGGTCAAAGACGTAGCGGTGCGTGGCCGAGACACCCGTCAGGTAGCCACCTGTCGTGTGCAGGATGCCCTTCGGCTTGGCCGTCGAACCAGACGTGTAGAGGATGAACAGGGGGTGCTCTGCGTCAAGCTCGGCGGCCGGGCAGGGCTCGGCCGCGGCGATGATCTCGTCGTAGTAGACGTCCCGTCCGTCCTTCATCTCGCAGGGCGTTCCCTTGCTGCGGACCACGACGATCCGCTCGAGCGTCCCGAGGTCCGCCATGACCTCATCGACGCGGTCCTTGACGGGCGCCGTCTTGCCCTTGCGGGCTGCGCCGTCGACGGTCACCAGTACCTTCGCCTCGGAGAACTCCATCCGCTCGCGGACGGCCTCCGCCGAGAAGCCACCGAAGACGACGTTGTGGGGAGCACCGATGCGCGCGCAGGCGAGCATCGCCACGACGACCTCGGGGATCATCGGCAGATAGATGCCGACCACCTCGCCCGGCTCGACGCCGAGCTTCTTCAGGGCGCCGGCAAAGCGCTCCACCTCGGATAGGAGCTCGGCGTAGGTGATGTCGCGCTCATCACCCTCCTCGCCGCGCCAGTGGAGCGCGACCCTCTCGCCCCGGCCCTCCTTGACGTGCCTGTCGAGGCAGTTGTAGGAGACGTTCAGCTTGCCCCCGGTGAACCACTTGTAGAAGGGCGGCCGGGAGTCGTCAAGGACCGTCTCCCAGGGCTTGAACCAGTGCAGCTTCTCCGCCTGTGAAGCCCACCATCGCTCGGGGTCGGCAGCGGCCTGCTCGTAGATCGCCGGATCATCCAGCAGAGCCTGTTCGCGGAATGCTGCCGAAGGGGCAAAGCGCTCCTGGTCCAGGAGCCCCGCGAGCTCAAGGTCGAGGTCCTGCCCACCGGCCTGGTCCTGATCGGCGGCGCTCATTCCGGTCACTCTACATCTCCCGTGCGGGCGGGCCCGTACGGGCGTTGAGCGGCATCACCGGCAGGACGGTACGCGCAAAGGTCGAGTTGAGCACCGCCGCAAACGAGGCGTACCAGGCGGCTGCTGCCGTCGCGAGCCCGAGATAGCCACCCCAGTGCGTGACCGTTTCGTGCGGTCCGGTAGCGCCGATCGCCAGCAGGATGAACGTCACGGTCAAGAGCACGAACACGAGCAGGACCGCACCGCTGACGCGAAGGGCTGCAACCGTCATGTACGCCGTGAAGATCGCCCAGGCCCAGAGATACAGGCCAATCGCATGGCCGACGTTCCCGGTGATCTCCTTTGCGTAGAACACCTCGAGCGCCCAGAAGGAGATCCAGAAGCCGCCGAACGAGCAGAAGGCGACGGCTCCGAACGTGTTGCCTGTCCGGAACTCCCAGAGGCCGGCGAGCAGCTGGACGATCCCTCCGTAGGCGAGGGCCAGGCCCAACACGACGGGCGTCCCCTTGGCGTCGACCAGGTTGGCGTTGAACATCGAGAGGACGAAGGTCGTCATCGCAAAGCCCGCCAGGCCCAGCGGGCCGGGGTCCGCCGGCTTCCATCCGGCGGCCGTCGCCAGGGGCGGCGGCGGGTGCGCCATCGTCGGGTCTCGTTCGACAGCCGCTGCCATTGCTCCTCCTTCGATCGAGGTGCGACGAGTTCTGCGCGCCTCCGTGGAGGTGCACCCTCGTTCCCTGCTCTGTACTTTCCCGCCGGGGCGCGGCCCTAACCAGCCGGCGGAGGCCCTGAGGGCGCTCCTGTCAGCGTTCTGTCACCCTCGCCCGCCGCGCTTGCGGCGCTTGCGGGATGAGGACTTCACCGGGGTCGCCGCGGGGGCAACCTCCGCCGAGGGCCCGTCGGGGACTTCACCGCGCCGTTCGGCCTGCATCTGAGCTCGCGTGGGCCAGGGGCGGGCCACGCCATCGGTCCAGGCAGGCAGGTCGCCACCGGGCCATTTGCCCGCGAACAGGACTCCGATCATGACCATCCAGAAGCTGGGCACGAGCTGCAGCTCCGCGCCGCCGATCGGGAGGAAGATCAACAGCGCCGTGAACATCCCCAGGATCCCCATCCACCGGGGCATGAGGCCGACCCGCAGTGCATTGATCATCACCGTGATCATGCCGGCCGCAAGGGCCAGGCCGGCGAGCAGCGAGAAGTAGGCGACGATCAGATTCGGGGTGCTCTTCGTCAGGGCCTGGTCGACGGCGTGGGCCGTGAAGTTGCTGCCGACGGCGAATTTGTGGGTCTCGATCGCCCCGACGATCTGGTGTGCGACGGAGGCCAACGCGACGGAGATGCCGCCTGCGATGACCAGCGGCCGGGCGGCCGGCCACAGACGTGCCCGGCGGAACTTGGTCGCGTCCAGGAGCAACAGGAGGATCAACATCAGGGCGAGGACGGCGACGGCGGCCAGAACGCTTCCCGCGATCAGCGGGAAAGCCTTGTGGGAGATGAATTTGACCTCGACGGCCCTGGGACTGACGGGAGGGTTGGCGATTCCCGAGAGCGCCGGTTTGAGGCCCTGAAACAGCCCTACGGTCGGCGCGTTGTTGAGCGTCGAGGAGATGATGATCGCGCTCAGGAGGTAGAGAAAGCCCCCTGCGAACGCCGGAACGGAGAGCCGGGCGCGTTTTTCGGTCTCCGCGGCTACCTGTTCGCGGATCTCGCCTGAGGAGGGCATGAGCAGGGCAGTCTATGATCTGAGCATGGAGGGCGGCTTTGGCGACATGTTCGGAGACCCGGAGGAGCTGCAGCGGAGACTCGCCGAGTTCGCCGAACAGATGCAGGGAAACCAGCGTCTGGCCTGGGCGGACAACGCCATCAAGCTGGCCGTCGACATGACCGTCGCGGCGGTCGCCAGGATCAACGTCCAGGGCAACGCCGAGGCGCAGGCCGAACAGATCAGAACGGTCATGGCCCTCGTCTTCCCCGAGGCCGTCGCGCTCGTCCGCGAGGCCCGCGAGGGCCTGCAGTAGCTCAGTAGCGGGCCCTGGCCCGGCGCCTGGAGGGATCCTCTGGACCCTCCGGCTCCTGATCGGGAAAGGGTTCTTCGCGGTGTTCATGGGGGTCGCGGCCTTCGAGCTCGGCCTCCTTCTCGGCTTCCTGCGAGGCCTTCCCCGCGGCGATCACCTCCTTGAAGGAGCGGAATTTGAAGATGAAGATGACCGAAGCCAGTCCGATCGAGGCGGTGAAGGCTGCGATGGCGATCTGCTGTCCGACCGAGTAGGCGGCGACCACGGCGGAGCTGGCCTTCCCTTCGAAGACCTTCACCAGCAGCGCCTGCTGGACGCCGGCGCCGCCGGGGGTGAAGGGGACGGCGCCGGCCACCTGATTGACGGCGAAGACGAGCAGGACGTTTTCGACCGAGCCGCCGACCCTGAACGCGTCGAGCATGAACCAGAAGGCGGCGAACCGGCAGAGCCATGCCACCGATTGCAGTGCCGCGACTTCGCGCAGGTAGCGGCGGCGGTCGGTCAGGATCGTGAAGCCCTGACGCACCCGGAACCAGAACGCCCGGGCGCGGACGGAGAGCATGGCGAAGGCGATCACTGCGGCGATCCCCAGCACGGTGATCAGGAAGAGGGTCAGGCGGAAGTGGGTGGCCAGGTAGGAGATGTCGAAGGAGCTCAGGTTGGCGAAGTCCGGAGGCTTCGGGAAGACGCCCTGGGTGAAGGCGTAGATCAGGACGAGGATCCCGATGCAGGCGTCGAAGATCGACTCGACGACGAAGGCCGCCGCGACCGTCGGGTATCGCGAGCCGGGAATCGAGGAGCGAGTCAGGAACAGCTTGATCACGTCACCCCCGCGCGCGGGGACGACGTTGTTGAAGCCGACAGCCGCGAAGTAGGCCCCCCAGATCCGCCTCCACTGGAAGCTGACGGCCGGATAGGCGGCCCGCAGGCTGTTGAAGTAGGCCCGCGAGCGGATCGTCAGGTTCAGCCCGAAGAAGAGCAGGCCGAGCAGAAGCGCCGGCCAGTGCACGGCGGCCAGGTCGGAGAAGAACTGTCCGACCGCGTCGAAGAACGTGCTGAGGCTCTGCCCGAGAGAGGCTGACGCGTTAAGCGCTGGCACAGCTCAAGCGTAGGGAGCGCTCTCCCGGCGGGCCGCCCGGACCGACGAGCAACGCCGCGGAGTGCCTCAGGCGCCGAGCGACGCAGCCGGCGTCCGAAGCCGGTGAACCACCGTCAACGCACACCCCAGGACTGCGAGGACGATCACCGGGAGCATCGCCTCCCCGCCGGGCCAGTCGATCCCCAGACCCTCGGCTCCCCAGAAGATGCCAAAAGACGTGAGCATCACACCGACGGCGAACTTGAGCGTGTTCTCCGGCACCCGGGCCAGCGGGCGGCGCACCACCAGCCCCACGGCAAGGACGAGGAGCGCCGCAGCTCCTGCGGCTGCGGCGGCCAGCGCGATGTCATGGCGCGAGGCCCCCAGCGTGACGACGATCAGGGCCACCTCGAGGCCCTCGAGCAGAACGCCTTTGAAGGAGACGGCGAACGAGTAGGCGTCCCAACCCCCGGGCGGCGGCGGCTCGGCCTCGCGGGCGGCCTGCACGTCCGCGGCGAAGGCGACCGCCTCGTTGCGCATCGCCTTGAGTCCCGCCTGCCTGAGGACGGCCTTGCGCAGCCATTGCAGCCCGAAGAGGAGCAGCAGAGCGCCGACGACGAGCTTCACCGCACCGATCGGCAGCGCTCCCAGTCCGGTCCCGAGCACGAGCACCAGCACGGCCAACACCAGGAGCGCGGCGAGCACTCCCGCCAGGGCGGAGGGCCAGCCGCGGCTGATGCCAACGGCGAGGACGATGGTCAGCGCCTCGACGCACTCGACGGCGGAGGCCAGGAACACCGAAAGGGCGAGACCAAGCTCAGCTCCGGTCATGCCGGTGAATGTATCGGCGTCGAGGAATCGCCACGGATGCTGTACAACGATGCAATGGCCACTAAAGCGAAGGCGGGGGCCAGCGGGCCCGGCGCCGCGGAGAAGCTGACCGTCGCTGTCACCGGACCGACGGGCGAGATCGGCCAGGCAGTGGTCGCGGCGTTGGAGCGCACGCCCGAGGTCGGCAGGATCCTCGGGATGGCCCGCCGGCAGTTCGACCCGCGGGAGCGCGGCTGGAAGAAGGTCCTCTACAGGCGAGGGGACGTCCTGGACCGGCGCAAGGTCGCCCGTCTCGTCGAGGGCGCAGACGTCGTGGTTCACCTGGCCTTCATGATCATGGGCAGCGCCAAGGCGAGCAGGCGAGTCAACCTGGACGGGTCGCGGAACGTCTTCGAGGCGGTCGCCGCCGCCGGCGTCAAACGCCTGATCTACGCGTCATCCGTTGCCGCCTACGGCTTCCATGCGGACAACCCCCAGCCGCTGACAGAGGACGTCCCCGCGCGAGGCAGTGCCGGGCACTACTACTCGGCCCAGAAGGCCGAGGTCGAGGAGCTGCTCGCCGACTGCCTGCACGGGTCCGCCACGAGCGCCTACGTCTTCCGTCCCTGCATCGTCGCGGGCCCGGACGCTCCGCTGCTGATCGACAGCCTGCCCTACACGCAGATCTCCGAGCGCCTTCCGGGACCCGTCCTGAGCCTGCTGGACGGGGTGCCGATCCTGCGTCCGGTGCTACCGGACCCCGGGATCCCGTTCCAGCTGATCCATCACGACGACGTCGCCACGGCGATCCGCGCGGGGGTCCTCGGCCGCGGGAGGCCCGGCGTCTACAACCTCGCGGGAGCCGGGCAGCTGACCGTCGCACAGCTCGCGCAGGAGCTCGGGTGGTATTCGATCCCGGTGCCCGAGCTGGCGGTCGGTGTTGCCACCGAGATGGTCTCGAGACTCGGCTTTCTCCCCTCTCAGGCGCAGTGGGTGGCGGCCTTTCGCGAGCCGCTCATCATGAGCACCGCCAAGGCCCGCAAGGAGCTGCGCTGGCGCCCGCGCCACGACGCGATCACGACGCTGCGCGAGACGATCACGGCAAGCAGGATGGACCCTCTGATCCGCTGAGGTGCAGTAGCCTCGTGGCAACGGGCACGCGACTGGACGCGGACGGGCCCAACTCGAGGAGGGGGAGAAATGCCGAGGAATCTGAGGCGCGCTGTGCTGTGCCTGGCGGTTGCGGCCGCGCTCTGCGCAACGATGGCCGTCGGCGCGGATGCGGCGACGCCAACCACGGTGAGCTTCGAAACGCCTGCCGGGCCGGTCACCTGCGCCATCCCGACCGAACCGGGTTGGGCCGAGGTCCTCGAGACGAGCTCACCGACCAAGCTCACCGCGGAAGTGGTTTCGGCCCGATCACTGCGCTGCCAGACGAGCTCCTACGGTGAAGTCGAACTTACGGGCGCCGGATTCCCCTGGATTCTCTCCGTCAAGGCCAAGAACGGCAAGGCCCGGCTGAAGGGCACCAAGAAGCTGGTGCTGGAACTCACGGTGCTCAGCCTGGGCGCGAAATGCGTCTATGAATCCGGCAGGATGACCGGCTCGCTGTCCGCCGGGACACCCCCCGTCCTCAACGTGAGCGCCCCCCGTGTGAAGCTGAACAGCAAGCGCAGCTTCTTCCTCTGCCCGGCCGCGGGAGGCTTCAGCGGGTCGTTCCCACTCGGGTGAGAACGCAATCGAGGGCGCCCGCCCCGTAGGCTAGGCGGCCAGTGAGCGACGAGCAAGGACCGGACGACACCCGCGCCGGCAGCGGCGTAGCGGTGATAACCGACACGACCACCTACCTGCCCGAGGAGCTCCTCGAGCGCCACGGGATCCAGCGGGTCAGCCTCTACGTGGGCTGGGGCGGCGAGCTGGCGCCCGAGCGCGACTACACCGACCTGGACGCCTTCTACGCGCGGCTGGCCGCCTCGCCGCAGCTGCCGACCACCTCCCAGCCCTCGGTGGGGGACTTCCTCGAGGTCTATCGCCCGCTTGTGGAGGCCGGCCGGGACGTCGTCTCCGTCCACATCGCCGAGGGACTCTCGGGCACCTGCCAGAGCGCCCGGGAAGCAGCGCGCCTGCTGGCCGAGGAGAACCAGCCCGGTGCCGTTCACGTCCATGACGGGCAGACGGGAGCCGGCGGCCTCGGGATGCTGGTGCTCGCGGCGGCGGGCCTGGCCGAGCAGGGCGCCGGAGCCGAGGAGATCCTCGCGAGCCTGCGCCGGACCCGCGAGACACTGGACATCTGGTTCTGCCTGGATACGCTCGAGTACCTGCGCAAGGGAGGCCGGATAGGCGCCGCGCAGGCCGCCGTCGGAACGGCGCTGAAGATCAAGCCGATCCTGACCTTTGGCGTCGAGATCGCCCCTGTCGGACGCGTCCGCACCCATTCGCGGGCGATCGAGCGGATGGTTGATTACCTCGGCGAGTTGAAGACCCGCGGCGCGAGCGACTGGATCGTCCAGCACGCCCAGGGCGCCGCTGATGCCGAGCACCTCGTCGAGGCCGGCCGCGAGCTGTTCGGAACCGAGCCGACCTTCTGCACCGAGGTGGGACCCGTTCTGGGCGCGCACCTGGGTGCCGGCGTGCTCGTCGGCGGCATGACCCGCCCGGCCTAACCGACTGGGCGCCCGAGGCTCCCTCCCCTGTTCCGCTCACCTATTTGGTGATCTTGATCAGGCGCTCCATCCCCAACCGGGTGTGCTCCCGGTGGTCCTGTGTGTCCATCAGGCACGCCTGGACGTACCAGCCGGGGCGGGCCGTGATGAACCCCTGCTGAAGGCTGCCGGTCGAGAGGGGGCCCGCAAAGTTGACGGGCGGGCCCGCGATCAGCTTTTCAGCGACCCCGTCATGGCCCAGCAGGAGGGCGCGCTTGAGCTTTTCAGCGGCCCGCTTCGTCTTGACCGGGAAGGCCATGTTCATGTGCACGACGTAGCCTTCGTTTTCGAAGCGGACGAGCTCGCCGACATGCAGTGTCTTGGGCCCCGTGAAGCTGAAGTCGATGGTCTTCTCGATCGCTTCCGGCGCCGGCAACGCAGGGGCCGTCGTCGAGGCCGTGACGGTGAAGAAGGTCCGCGACCATTTCGATGACCTTTGTCCTTCGCCGTTCACCGCGAGGTAGGTGCCCGGCGCGAGCGCCGTCTGCACCGCCGTCCTGCGGCCGGCTCTAGCTTGCGAGTCGAAGACGATCGCGCCGATGCGGCTGACGGTGTTCGGGTCGGCCGTCCTGTTGCTCGCCAGGAAGGCTTCGGCTTCCGCGGCGGTGAGACCGGGCCTCAGGAGGATGAACGCCGGGGCCGGTTCCTTCAGGCCCTTGGCGGCGGTGGTGAGGACGTTGACGGCGCCCGAGCCGGGCACTCCCGTGACGGTGATCGAGCGGGGCGCAAGAGAGACCGACATGGTCGGCAACGCGGCGGCCCGGGCGGGACCGCCCGAGATGCCGAGCAGGGCTGCACACAGCAGCCCGGCCTCCAGGACCCTCCTGCGCGGTGAGCCCGTCCGGATACGGAGCGCTGACATGTTCCACCTTCCTTTTCGCGGCTCAGATGAGGTGCGGAGAGGCCTCGCCGAGCGCATCGAGCACGAGCTGGTCGTGCTCCTTCGGCTTGACCTTGCGGAGGACCTTCGAGACGACCCCGTCGGCACCGATCACGAAGGTGGTGCGCTCGTTGCCGAAATAGGTTTTCCCGTACATCGACTTCTCGGCCCAGACGCCGTACAGATCGGCCACCACATGGCCCTCATCGGCCAGCAGTGAGAAGTTCAGAGCCTGCTTGTCGTGGAATTTCTTGACCTTGGAGACCTTGTCCGGCGAGATCCCCAGCACGACCGCACCGGCCTCGTCGTAGTCGGCCTGATGGTCTCGGACTCCGCAGGCCTGTGTCGTGCAGCCCGGCGTGTCCGCCTTGGGGTAGAAATACAGCACGAGCTTCCGACCGCGGAAATCGGACAGCTTCACGGCCCGGCCGTCCTGGTCGGGAAGCTCGAAGTCGGGGGCCTGCTCGCCGGCTTGGATCATAGGGGCGATGCTAGCGACCGTTGACGATCCTGGCGCGTCCTTGCCCCCCGACGCGCTTGCGTTCAGGGAGGTTTGACTCATGCAGGCAGGATCAATAGCTTGCCCGGGAAATGAAACAGCGCGTGCCGCTCGCCGTTGTGCTCGCCTGCATCGCCCTGCCGGGCGCAGCGGCCATCGCGGGTCGGCCGGAAGGCGTCTGCCGGCACCCGCGCACCCCGGAGTGTCGCGCGTTCCGGGCAATGAACGCGTTCATCCGATACGCCGAGCGTCGCTGGGTGGTCCGGGATCCGGGCGGAGGGGGCGCCGGCTGCCAGGGAGAACACCCACGCTGGCGCTGCACCCTCTCAGCCGAACGCCCAAACGGCACGTTCACGAGCTGTGAGGTGACGGGAACGGTTTTGGAAGCCAAGCTCGGCGTCTACGACGTACACCACGTCAAAGCCACCCGAAGCTGCCCAAAACGCAGGACGTAGCCCTCGCTCAAATAAGCGCGCTGCGAGCGGCGGGCGCGGTGGGCGCCCTCTACAGCGCCCACCGCCCCAGACCCCTCAGCCCATCACATGCCCGAGCGTGACGCAGGCGTTGCCGGCCCCGAACGGCCCCTGGCCGGAGGCGTCGGCGATCGTCCCGTTCTTCTCAGCGGTCCAGAACGAGCCGTGGATTGTCGAGCCGTCCGGCGCGATCGCCCAGAACGGCGTGTAGTCCGGATCCTCTTCCTGCACGGTGTTGGCTGTTGCGGCGCCACCGCCCTCGGTCAGGAGTCGTTCTTCCTCGGGTGTCGAGGGCGTCAGGAAGGGATAACCCGCATTGCCGTTGCTGTGCTGGTCATCGTCGGTCAGCATCGTGCCTGCCTGAGTTGTAGAGAGGTAGACGTGCGAGTACACCGTGTTGGCGCCGGTGTCGTGGAAGCACTTCGTGTAGATGGTGAACGGGCCCTTCTGGTAGAGCACCACCGCGGGCGCGGCTGCTTCGGCCAGGGTCAGGTTCGCGCCGTCCGTTGCCGAGAGGCGCCGCAGCGGGATCACTTTCACGTTGGTGACCGAGTCGGCCGTACCGGCGTGAGCGGCGTTGGCCGCGTTGGTCGCGTTCGCTGCGTTTGCCGCGTTGGTCGCATTCGCCGCATTGGTCGCATTGGTCGCATTGACTGCGTTCGTGGCCTTCAGCACCGACAGTTTTTTCGAAACCTTGGTTATCTCTTTGTCGGCGATCGATTTGACCTGCTTGCTCTGCTTCTTGTTGAGCCCGAGCTTCTTCGCAAGCTGCGCGATCGGTTCGCTGGCGAGCGAAGTACCGCCGACAGCCATCACGAGCGCCAGAACGGCGACCAGGAAGGTCGGAGAGACACGGATGCTTCGTAGCCTTGACACGGGCGTTCCCCCTCAGTTGAAGTGCGATGCACTGCCGTCGGCAGCCGGAGGCATCGTACTCTCGACCGCTGCCCGCCACGAGGCCTCAGCGCAGCAGGCGTGACATGCGGCGGTCCTTGAGGATCCGCCCCTCTGTCTGCTCGGCAGGGCAGTAGGCGATCACGTAGTCCTCGAAGTGGACGGCCTTCAGCTCTGCGGAGCAGCGCGGGCATGGCTCGCCCTCGTGGCGGTGGACGAGCAGAGGCATCGGCAGCTTGTCGGGGATCGGCAGGCCGACGAGCTCCTCGTAGTGGGCGAGGGCGCGCGCCAGAGTCCCGACGATCGAGCTTCGGAGCGTCTCGATCTCCGCGTCATCGAGGTCTGAGCCCCGCTTGAACGGGGAGAGCCTGGCCTCCCAGAGGATCTCATCGACCCATGAGCGCCCGATGCCGGCCATCACCCGCTGGTCGCGCAGCAGGGCATGGAGCGGGCGCGGCACCCCCAGGAGCTCCTTCAGGCTCTCGCCGTGGGCGGATCGGGCCAGGCTTCGGGGCCCAGCTTGGAGAGGGCCTCGTCGGCCTCGAGCTCCTCGCTGTGCAGCAACTTCACCCAGGCGGCCTGCTTGGAGCCGAACTCACGCAGCCGCAGCTCCCGCGGTCTCGCCGTCGGAGCCCGCCAGCCGGACCAGCAGCCGGGAGGTCCTGTCACGAGGTCCGGCCGGCTTGTCGAACAGCTGCAGGCGCCCCGCCGACATCAGATGGATCAGCAGGGCCAGGCCCCCGTCGCTCTCGACGATCAGGTTCTTGCCCCGCCGCCCGACGGCCACGATGTGCTGGCCCTCGAGCGCGCTCAGAGGCGGCGAGAAGGTCTTCAGCGCGTTGATGCCCGGCGCCGTGACCGACTCGATCTCGCGCCCTTTGAGAGCACCGTCGAGCAGGCGGGCCGTGATCTCAACCTCGGGCAGCTCCGGCATCTGCCCATCGTAGGGCGAGAGACCCCTCCGGAGCGCTCCACGGCCGGCTCAGCGAGCGGCTATCGGCGGACCTTCATAGGTGACGCCGGCAGGGCTCTTCCAGCGCACGCGCCAGTAGGCGCCGGCGGTCCTCGAGCTCAGGGTCCAGTAGCCCCGCCCTTCCGTGGAGACCGTCTTCAGGACGCGGTAGTGCCTCGATCTCCTGGAGCGCACCAGGATTGTCACCTTGGTCGCCCCCTGCGCCCCGCGGACGAGGCCCCAGAGCGCGTAGCGGTGGCCATGCTTGGAGACGGCCAGCGGCACCGGCCAGGCCTTGTAGAGCGGCTTGGGAGCTCCCGAGGCGCTGAGCAGACCGGTCTGGAAGCCGACCGTCCCACCGTGGACCGACGAACCCGATCCCCCACCCTTGGGGTCGTCCTTGAGCAGGTACTGAGAGAAGCCCGCCACGCGGGAGTTCGACCAGGCGATCCGTTCGGCGATCGCGTCGAATTCAGCCTGCTTGGCGTAGGGAACGCCCAGCTGGTTCGGGACGCTCTGGACGCCGAACTCGGTCAGGTAGATGCGCAGGTGGGCCGGGATCGCGTGGGCCGCGGGCCGCCCTGTCCAGAGCGCGGCTGAGCCGCGAGATCGTCCCGATCTGAACACTGTCCCGCTGCGGATCGACGTAGTAGGGCCCGGCGGGCAGCGTGTAGGCGTGGTGGGCGTAGCCGCTCATCTGCAGCCTGCTGCAGGACCTGGAGCGCCTGTAGGAGTTGCTGAGGCAGAGGGCGCTGCGCAGGAAGGCCAGCGGCGCGACGTCGTGGAGCAGCGCCCTGGAGCCTTCGCGCCTGCGGTTGACCCTGTCGTAGCCCGTGGGCGCCGTCTCGCCGAAGAGCACCCTTGGATGCGCCAGGCCGGCGGCCTGGAGGCCTTCGTAGCCGTACTGATAGAGGGCCCTGTAGATCCGCGGCGATGCGGGTGTCCCGTTCGAGTTCCACTGGGGCATCAGGAATGCCGGGTGGTTGGGCTCGTTCCAGATCGAGTAGATCGAGACCTGGCTGCCGAAGTGCCGGGCGACGGCGGTCATGAATTCGCCGAAGTCGCGCGGGTCGGGGCGGGTGATGTAGGGCGCCTTCTTGTTCGAGGTCGCCCATCGGGGCGCGGGGCCGGTGACGGTCAGGAGCACCGGCCAGTGCAGCCGCTGCGCTTCGGCAAGGACCGCGTCGTAGCGGCTGAAGTCATATGAGGCGGGGTTCGTCGCGTCGAAGACGGGCTTGGTGGCGCTTTCGGCTGTCGGGACGACCGAGGACCAGTAGAGCTCGACCCTGCAGCGCTTTGACTCCGAGCGCCTGCAGGCGCTGGAAGGTTTCGGCGCGGGTCGATCCTTCGAGCAGCTGGGTGGCTCCCTCGAAGTACGTCGTCTGGCCGTGGGAGGCCAGCGAGGGAGCCGCGTCGGCGAGCGCCACGGCCATGAGACAGAGCAGGAGGGATGTCAGGACTCGGAATCTGGGCATAGTCGTTTGAGACACCTCAGCGCAGAGAAGGTTGCGGTCGCTATAGCTTTCCGGGCCGTGAGCCAGCCGATAGCACCCGACGACATAGTCGAGACCGCCGCGGACGGGCAGGCTAACAGCCGCCCCCCGCTGCTCGTCCTGGAGCCGCTCGAGGCGTTCCTCGACGAGCACGGCCTCGGCTCCGGGCGAGATCGTGGCCAGCCCGATCGGCGAGGGCCATTCGAACGTGACCTACCTGATCGAGCGGGGCGGCTCGGAGGTCGTCCTGCGCCGCCCGCCGCGCCCCCCGCTTCCACCCAGCGCTCACGACGTCCTGCGCGAGGCTCGGCTGCTGCGAGCGCTGAGCGACACTCCCGCACGCGTCCCGGATGTCCTCGCCGTCTGCTCGGAGGAGGAGACGATCGGCTGCCCCTTCTACGTGATGGAGCGGGTCGAGGGCGACGTGATCGTCTCGAGCATTCCCGAGCGGCTGGACTCCCCGGGCGAACGCCGGCGAATCGCCGAGGAGCTGATCGACGCGCTGGTCGAGATACACGCCGTCGACTGGATCGCGGCGGGCCTCGAGGGCTTCGGCAAGCCGACCGGCTACCTCGAGCGCCAGCTGCGTCGCTTCCTGGGGCTGTGGGAGCTGAACAAGACCCGCGAGATTCCGGCCGTCGAGAGCGTCGGCACCTGGCTGGCCGAGAACATGCCGAGCTCCGGACCGGCCACGATCGTCCACGGGGACTTCCGGCTGGGCAACACGATCTTCGCCCCCGGCACGCCGGCCCGCCTCGCCGCGGTCCTGGACTGGGAGATGGCGACGATCGGCGACCCGCTGGCCGACCTCGGCTACCTGTGCATGATGTGGACCGAGGCGGGCGATGCGACGGGCGGGATGCGCGACTCGCTGGGCGCCGTCACTCGGGCGGAGGGCTTCCCCGACCGGGCCGAGATGATCGGCCTCTACGAGGAGCGCTCGGGCCGTTCGATGAGCGACATCCGCTGGTACATGACCCTGGCTCTCTGGAAGAGCGTCGTCTTCATGGAGGGCAACTACAAGCGGGCCATCGCCGGCACGACGGACGACCCCTACCTGAAGCAGTTCGGTGACGGTGTCCTCGAGCTTGCCAGCCAGGCGGAGGCGGTCTCCCATGGCGCCTGAGCCCGACCGCGCCGGCTCGCACGGCCCTGCTGATCGACTGGGGCGGGGTTCTGACGACCAACCTCTTCACCTCCTTCCAGGCCCACTGCCTGCGGGCCGAGATCGACCCCCAGAAGCTGATTGGACGCTTCCGCAAGGATCCCGAGGCGCGCGAGCTGCTGATCGCCCTCGAGAAGGGCGAGCTGCACGAGGCGGCCTTCGAGGTCCAGTTGGCGGCGCTGCTGGAGGTCGAGCCCGACGGGCTGATCGACGGCCTCTTCGCGGGCGTCGAGCCGGACGCCGCGATGGTCGAGGCGGTCCGCCGCGCCGAAGGAAGGCGGCCGCCGGACCGCCCTCGTCTCGAACTCCTGGGGAGTCCACCGCTACCCGCATGACATGTTCGAGGAACTCTTCGACGGGGTCGTCATCTCCGGCGAGGAGGGGATCCGCAAGCCCTCGAGGCGTATGTATGAGCTTGGTGCCGAGCGCGCCGGGGTCAAGCCCGAGGACTGCGTCTACGTGGACGATCTGCCCTTCAACCTGACGCCCGCGGAGGAGATGGGGATGGCCGTCCTCCATCACACGGACGCGGCGATCAGTGTCCCCCGGCTGGAAGAGCTGCTGGGCCTGGCGCTCTCGGCCGAGGCCGAGGCGCGGCAGTCCGGCTAGGCGTCGGGCGGACCCTCGGGCGCTACGCGCTTACGGCCCTTGTGGTCCTTGCGCCCCGTCCCGATGCACTCGCGGCATACGACCCACCGGCCCTCCTGTGGCGGATCGGACTCGGGCGCCCACCACGTCCAGCCGGCGCCCGAACATGTCGGGCACCGGTCGGCCGGGGCGATGGCTCGGTCGCTCTGGGCCACTAGGCCCTCTTGCCGCGGCCGTACATCAGCTTGAACAACCCGGCCAGCAGCTTCGACGTGCGGGACTTGTAGGGGTACATGAAGAGTTCCTTCTTCATGGCCAGCTTGGGCGTCACGACGATCGCCTGCTGGGAGCAGTACTTGCGGATCCCGCCCGCTCCGTGGCGCGAGCCCAGCCCGGAGGACTTGGCACCGCCCATCGGCAGCTCGAGAACCGTGTAGTTGATCATCGCGTCGTTGACGTTGGCCGCGCCCGTGTCCAGGCGGCGGGCGACCGCCTCGCCCCGTTCGGTGTCCTTCGAGAAGACCGAAGCGCCGAGCCCGTAGACCGAGTCGTTCGCCAGCCTGACGGCCTCGTCGGCGTCGCGGACCTTCATGATCGGCAGGGTCGGGCCGAAGGTCTCCTCGGTCATGCACTTCATGGTGTGATCCACATCGACCAGGACAGTCGGTTCGAAGAACATCCCCGCCCCTGGCGTCTGGCTTCCGCCGGTGAGAACGCGAGCGCCCTTCTGGACGGCATCGGCGACGTGATCCTTGATCGTGTCCATCTGCGGCGGGAATGTGATCGCGCCGACCTCGACGGTCCCGGGACCCTCGGGCTTGCCCACCCGTAGCTCGCGTACTTTCTCGGAGACTTTGGCGACGAACTCGTCGTAGACAGGCTCCTCGACGTAGACCCGCTCGATCGAGATGCAGGTCTGCCCGGCGTTCTGCATCGAGTAGTAGGTCGCGAAGTTCGCGGCCCGCTCGACGTCTGCGTCGGAGAGGACGATCATCGGGTCCTTGCCCCCAAGCTCCAGGGACGCCGGGATCAGGCGCCGGGCGGCGGCCTCGGCGACCTTCCTGCCGGTCTTGGTCGACCCGGTGAACATGATCATGTCGACATGATCGATCAGCGCCGCACCTGTCCCGCCGCGGCCCGTGGCGATCTGCAGGACGTTCTCTGGCAGCCCGCACTCACGAAGGCCTTCCGCCATCAGCAGGGAGGTCAGCGGAGTGATCTCGGACGGCTTGAGAATCACGCTGTTGCCCGCCATCAGTGCCGGTATGCAGTCACCGAAGGAGTTGGTCAGCGGGTAGTTCCATGGGCCGATCACGCCGATCAGGCCGAGCGGGCGGTAGCGGTTGATGAGCTTCTTGCCCTTCACCAGAACCTGGCTGGACTTGATGCGTTCATCGGCGAGGTACTCGGCCCCTTCCTTGGCCCAGAAGCCGAAGGCGTTGCCGGCGTAGCCGATCTCGGCGAGCTCGGCGTCCTCGAAGGTCTTGCCCGTCTCGGAGCAGATCGTGGCAACGACACGGCCGGCGTTGTCCATCACCCACTTCTGGGCACGCAGCAGCACCCGGGCACGGCCGTCAAAGCCGTATGCCTCCCACTCCGGCTGGGCGGCCCGGCCACGAGCTGCCATCTCGGCGACCTGCTCAGCCGAGAGGTCTGCAACCGTGCCGACGACCTCGCCGGTGGCGGGGTTCTCGACGGGGATCCCCGCCGCGTCCTGGATGATCCCGTTGCTCTCCGCTACCTCTTGCTCGACGGTCGCCATAAGACTCTCCCCTACTCGTTCGCTCGCTGGCTCGCTCACCCCGAGTCGGCCTTGGCCGAGCCGAGATGCCCCGAAGGGGGTGTGCGAACAAGGTTACTCCCACCGGGCGGTGGGCGGTGGTGTGTCCAGCCCGCTCAGTCGGAGAGCTCGATCGAGGCGATCCCGATCGGCTCGGTGGGGCGGTCGGAACCGTCTGTGGGGACGGCCTCGAGCGAATCGACGACGTCCATTCCCTCTGTGACCTGACCGAAGACGGTGTGCTTGCCGTCGAGCCAGCCGGCGGCGTCGACGGTGACGATGAAGAACTGGGACCCGTTCGTGTCGGGGCCGGCGTTGGCCATCGCGAGGGCGCCGCGGACAATCTTGTGGTCGTTGAACTCGTCCTCGAAGGTGTAGCCGGGGCCTCCGGTTCCGGTGCCCTGAGGGCAGCCGCCCTGGATCATGAAGTCTTTGATCACACGGTGGAAGATCAGGCCGTCGTAGAACCCTTCACCCGCGAGCTTGCGGAAGTTCTCGACCGTCTTGGGGGCGTCCTCGTCGAACAGCTCGAAGACGATGGGCCCGTTGGTTGTCTGCATCGTGGCGGTGGACATGCGCCTACTTTATCCCGACGCGCTCGAGGCTGAGCTCCTGGCCGCGGACCGGCTTGCCGTGCATCGCCTCGATCACTCGCTCGGCCTCGCCCTCCGGCACGGTCAGGAAGGAGAAGCGGTCCAGCACCATCACATCGCGGACCGCCTCGCCGTCCAGCCCGGCCGTTGAGGTGACCGCCGAGACGATGTCCGCGACGCTCAAGCCTGCCGTCCGCCCGCCGCCGAGGACCAGCTTCGCGTACGGCTCGGCTTTGTCCTTGCGCGTGATCTGCGGCTTGGAGTGGCGTTTCGGGCGCTCCTTGACGGGTGTCGGAGACGCCTGGGCGCCCTTCTCCCATTTGGCGATCTCGGTGCCGATGTGTTTTTCGATGGCGAGCAGCTCGCGCTGCTGGCGATCCTCGACGAAGGTGATCGCCCGCCCCGAGCGCCCGACGCGGCCGGTGCGCCCGATGCGATGGACGTAGGTGTCCGGCGAGGTGGGGACGTCGTAGTTGATGACGTGCGTGACGGTCGAGATATCCAGGCCGCGAGCAGCGACGTCCGTCGCCACGAGGATCGGCACACGGCCGCCCTTGAAGGCCAGCATCACGCCGTCACGTGATCCCTGGGACATGTCGCCGTGCAGGGCCCTCACGTTCATGCCGCGATCCTTGAGCGTTCGGAACAACTGGTCGGCGCGGATCTTCGTGCGCACGAAGACGATCGCCTGATCGGGTTTCTCGGCGCTCAGGACCTCGACCAGCATCTCCGGCTTGTGCTTCGTCTCGACCGGCAGCTGGAACTGGGCCACCGTATCGATCGTCAGCGTGGCCGCCTCGACCTTGATCACCGAGGGCTCATACATGTAGCGATCGGCCAGTTTGCGGATCGGCGGGGGCATCGTCGCCGAGAAGAGCGCCGTTTGACGGCTGGAGGGGGTCAGCGAGAGGATCTTCTCGACGTCCTCCAGGAAACCGAGGTCGAGCATCTCGTCGGCCTCGTCCAGGACGACGAAGCGACAGTCCGTCAGCATCAGCGAGTGGCGCGAGATGAGATCGAGGACGCGGCCGACGGTCCCGACGACCACGTGCCCGCCGGCGCGTAGCTGGGCCTGCTGGGTGCGGATGGGCGCACCGCCGAAGACGGCCACGACGTCGATGCCACCCTGGGCACCGTAGGTGCGCAGGGCCTGGGTCACCTGGATGCAGAGCTCGCGGGTGGGAGTCAGGACGAGCGCCTGGACGGATTTCTCCGAAGCGTCGATGTATTCCATGATCGGCAGCCCGAAGGCAGCCGTCTTGCCCGTCCCCGTCTGCGCCTGCCCGATCACGTCGCGGCCCTGGAGCAGCGACGGGATCGCCTCTTCCTGGATCGGGCTGGGCGACTCGTAGCCGACGTCCTTCAGGGCTTGGAGAGTGGACTCGGACAGTCCGAGATCTGCGAATGACTTACTCATGATCAGACGGTCGGGTCGAGCAGCAGCTTGCCGGTGGTGCGCCTTGCCCGCAGGTCGATCTGCGCCTGGGGAGCCTCCTCCAGCGGATAGGTCTGTCCCACGATCGCCCGCAGCTCGCCGCGGGAGGAGGCGTCGAACAGGCCGGACAGGGAGTCCGCGAAGGCGCCGGGGCGCTCGAGCAGGTGAAAGAGGTAGAAGCCGACGACCGAGCGGGAGTGGCGCAGCAGCGAGCCGGTCCTCACGGTGTTCGCTTCGCTGGTCGAGATCCCGTTGACGACGATCCGCCCGAACGGCGCAAGAGCCCGGTAGGAGGCGTCGAAGATCTCCCCGCCGGCCGAGTCGAGGACCACGTCGATCTCGCGACCCCCGTTTGCTTCGATCAGCCGCTCGGTCATCCCGTCGGGATCTCCGGGGAGGGCGATGTCGGCGCCGAGCTCCATCGCCAGCTCACGCTTCTCGGCGCTCGAGGCGGTGGCGATCACCCGTCCGGCGCCGAACGAGCGGGCCAACTGGGTCGCCAACGAGCCCACGCCGCCGGCGGCCGAGTGGATCACGATGCTCTCCCCCTCGGCCAGGCGGGCGGCCGTCCGCAGGAGATGCCAGGCGGTTGTCCCCTGGATGATCAGCGCCAGCGCCGTCCCGTCGTCGATGCCGTCGGGAATCGGGAAGATCCGCTCGCGGGGCGCGGTCGCGTACTCGGCGTAGCCGCCCGAGCCGACCAATGCGACGACGCGCTCACCCGTCTGCTCGAGCCTTCCGGCGACCTCGCCACCCGGAACCAGCGGAAGTGTGGCCTCCTGAACATAGGAGTTCGTCCGCGTGTGGGTGTCGGCGAAGTTGAGCCCCGCGCGCGTCACCTTGATGACCGCCTCGCCCGGCTGAGGCTCGGGTATGGGAACCTCGGCGAGCCTCAATACCTCGGGCCCTCCGAACTCGGTCATCTGAATCGCGCGCATGGACCGAGGCTATCGGAGTGCCGTCGCCGCCACGGACCCGCCCGGCCGCTCCCCGGCCGCCGGGGTGCTCTAAGGTGCCCGCCGATGTCAATCACAGTTGTCGGATCAATCGCCTACGACACCGTCAGGACGCCCTTCGGGGCACGCGAGCGGATGCTCGGCGGTGCCGCCGTGCATTTCGCCCTGGCGGCGTCGTTCTTCGATGACGTCTGCGTGGTGGGCCCCGTCGGGGAGGATTTCGGGGACGAGCAACTCGATGTGATGCGCCGCCGCGGCGTTGACGTCTCGGGCATCGAGCGTGTCGCTGGGGGCAGGACCTTCTTCTGGGAGGGCGAGTACGGCTGGGACCTGAACTCGCGCGAGACGATCGACACCCAGCTGGGCGTCTTCGAGGGCTTTCAACCGAAGCTGACGGCGGAGTCGCTGGACAGCGACGTCCTGTTCCTGGCGAACATCCAACCCGACCTTCAGCGCGGCGTCCGCGACCAGCTGCCCGAGGCCCGCTTTGTGGCGCTCGACTCGATGAACCTCTGGATCGACATCGCCCGCGACTCGCTCGTGTCGGCGATCGAGGCGGTCGACTGCGTGATCCTCAACGACGCCGAGCTCCGCCAGCTGACGGGCAAGCCGAACCTCGTCTCGGCGGCGCGCGAGATCCTCGGCTGGGGCGCCGGCTCCTCCGGCATGCGCGGGCCGAGCGTGATCGTCGCCAAGCAGGGCGAGTACGGGGCCGCCCTGGTGACCCGGGACGGCTTCTTTGCGCTGCCCGCCTATCCGCTGGAGACCGTGATCGACCCGACGGGAGCGGGCGACACGTTCGCGGGCGGCCTGGTCGGATATATCGCGGCTCACCCCGGCCTGCCGATCGACGACGGCCTGCTCCGCCGGGCCATGGCCCACGCGACGGTTCTGGCGTCGTTCAACGTCGAGGAGTTCGGAACCGAGCGGGTCGAACGGCTCCAGGGCCGCGAGATCATCTCGAGGATCGGCGAGCTGCATTCGATGACGCAGTTCAGCGGCGCTCCGCTGGCCCTGCGCGACTGAGCAGATTAAGCGGGCCCGACGTCCCAGAGGAAACTCTGCGGGCTTGTACGGATGTGCGCCGGGGTAGTACGATCGTGGCAGTGGACGTCTGGACCTTTCTCTGGCTGATGGTCTTCCTGAAGATCCCGATCGTCGGTCTCTTCCTGATCATCCGCTGGTCGGTTCGCGACGCGCCGGACTCCATCGCCGACCAGGACGGCGGAATCGGCCCGAGGCCGCGCCCCCACCACCCGCATCACCCGCGCTCGCGACCCCCGCGGTCGCCGCGCCGCGGACCCCACAGGGGTCCCTCCCCCGCCTCGCCCCCGCGGATTCGCGCGGTCGCGACGGCGCGCCGCCGTCCGCGTGTCTGAGCCCGTCCTGCGGCCGGCGGTGGAACGCGGGCCGACTTGGCTCATAATTCCTCTCAGAGCACCGGACCCCACGGACAGGAGAACCAGATGAGCACCGAGACCCAGGCGCAGCCCCGTGGCGAGCAGGACGGGCAGGGACCCGCCGAGGAGCGGCTCACGGTGACCGACAGCCGCACCGGGCGGACCTACGAGCTTCCGATCTCCGAGGGCACCGTCCGGGCGATGGATTTCCGCCAGATCAAGGTGGACGACGACGACTTCGGGCTGATGACCTACGACCCGGCCTACATGAACACCGCCTCGGCTCGCAGCTCGATCACCTACATCGACGGCGACGCGGGCATCCTGCAGCACCGCGGCTACCCGATCGAGCAGCTCTGCGAGCACTCCAGCTACCTCGAGGTGGCCTACCTGCTGATCAACGGCGTCCTTCCGACGACCCCGCAGCTGGAGGAGTGGGTCGGCGAGATCACGATCCACACCTTCGTCCATGAGAACGTCAAGGACTTCATGCAGGGCTTCCGCTACGACGCCAACCCGATGGGGATGCTGGTCGCCTCGGTAGGAGCGCTCTCGACCTTCTATCCGGATGCCAACCACATCCATGACGAGGACATCCGCGCGATCCAGATCATCCGCCTGCTGGCGAAGATGCCGACCCTGGCGGCCTTCGCCTTCCGCCACAACATGGGCCAGCCCTATGTCTATCCCGACAACGACCTGAACTACGCCGGCAACTTCCTGGGAATGATGTACAAGATGACCGAGCTCAAGTACGAGCCGGATCCCCGCCTCGCGCGTGCTCTTGACGTTCTGTTCATCCTGCACGCCGACCACGAACAGAACGCTTCGACGAGCGCCGTCCGCGCCGTGGGATCGACTCAGGTCGACCCCTACTCGGCCGTCGCCGCGGGCGTGGCAGCGCTCTACGGCCCGCTCCACGGCGGCGCCAACGAGGCGGCTCTGCGCATGCTCAGCCGGATCGAGAAGGTCGAGAACATCCCCGGCTTCCTGGCCGGGGTGAAGGAGGGCAAGGAGCGCCTGATGGGCTTCGGGCACCGTGTCTACAAGAACTACGACCCGCGAGCACGGATCATTCGCAAATATCTCGATGACGTCTTCGAGGTGCGGGGCAAGAGCCCGCTGCTCGAAGTCGCGACCGAGCTCGAGAAGCAAGCCCTGGACGACGACTACTTCACCTCGCGCAAGCTCTACCCCAACGTCGACTTCTACTCGGGACTGATCTACGAGGCCCTGGGCCTGCCCGTTGCGATGTTCCCCGTCATGTTCGCCATCGGGCGGACCAGCGGCTGGATCGCACAGTGGCTCGAGATGGTCAAGGACCCCGAGCAGAAGATCGCCCGCCCGCGCCAGATCTACACGGGCGAGCGCGATCGCGATTACGTCCCGATCGCGCAACGCTGAGGAGGCGGGGGGCGTGGCGGTCCTTGTGCGGATCGTCACCACTTGGGACATCTGTCCCAAGTTCCCACCGGGACTTCGGCCCACGGACCATTCGCCCCGGCGGGCCTGGCCGCCAGCATCCTGGTATGGATCTGCAATCCATCTCGCCGGGGGAGCTGGCGGAGACGCCGACGCTCTTCTCGAGCTTCATGGGCTCAGCCGGGAGGACGCCCAGGACGTTCAGCGAGCTGCTCGCCATCTACCGCGAGCGCAGCGGTGCCATTACGGCCGACGAGGACCTGGCGGACGACCTGCGGGTCGAGCGCTTCAGGGGCGACATGGCCGATCGCCGTTGGCGAGACGACGTGATCATCAGGATCGGCGAATTTGACGGCAGAGTCCTGGTGATCGACGGAATCCACCGCGGGCTGGCATATCTGGCCTGCGTCGAGGCCGGGGTCAGCCCGGACCGCCTTCCGCGGCTTCAGATCGCGCGCTGAGCACCCGGCGCCAGGGCCGCTCAGATGACGAGCGTCGCCCCGTTGCGGGCAAGCCACTCGCGGTCCTGGCGGTAGTCCGGCCAGTGGCGCTCCAGCAGCGCCCAGAAACGAGCTGAGTGATCGAGCACCTCGAGGTGGCAGACCTCGTGCCAGACGACGTAGTCCAGGACACGCTCCGGGGCCAGCAGCAGCCGCCAGTTGAAACTCATCCGGCCGGTGCTCGAGCAGGATGCCCAGCGTGTCCGCTGCCCGCGGATGTCCAGGCCGCTGTAGGGGTGCCCCGCGAGTGCGGTGGCTCGATCCAGGCGCGGCGCGATCTCGGCCCTGGCGGCACGTCTGTAGAAGCGCTCGACGGCGAGCCGCGCGTCGCCCTCGGGGACGAGCAGCAGCTCGCCCCGCCGATGGGCCCGCTTGCGTCCGTCCTCCGGCACGAGACGAAGCGTCTCGCCCAGGTAGGGCAGCGTCCCGGCGCGCTCGGCGACGCTGGCCATCGCGAGGCGAGCCTCGGCCAGGCGAGCCTCGATCCAGGGGCGCAGCTCGCTGACGGCAGAAGCGGCCGCCCGCTCGGGTGCGCGAGCGGGCAGGACGACCTCCACGCCCGCGTGGGCATGGACGTTGACGCGGACCCGCCGGGCGCGGGTCGAGCGCCTGACCGTGTAGGGGATCTCGCCTTGGGCGATCGCAGGCATGGCCGAGCCAGGGTACGCACCCGTGCGGGCGGAGCGGCCCGGCGGGCTCGCAGCCCATACGCTTGCCACGTGGCCCAACCCCCGATGGAGAGCCCCGAGCGGCGGACGATCGACGAGGAACTTCTCGCCTGGCTCGAGGGCGAGCCGCCGGAGGAGCTTGCGGCCGACGCCGGGCGAGTCAGGGAGATCGCCTCCGAGTTCGCCCGCGGCTTCCGAGCGCTGTCGGGCGTGGGCCGGGCGGTGAGCGTCTTCGGCTCCGCTCGCACCCCTCCGGAGCATCCGCACTATGCACTCACGCGCGAGCTGGGGGCGACCCTCGGGAGAGCCGGCTATGCGGTCATCACGGGCGGCGGCGGAGGCCTGATGGAGGCTGCAAACCGCGGCGCCAGGGATGCGGGGGCGCTGTCGATCGGCTGCAACATCGAGCTGCCCCGCGAGCAGCAGCTGAACCCCTACGTCGACGTCGGCATCCGCCTGGGGCACTTCTTCACCCGCAAGGTCATGTTCGTCCGCTACGCCTGTGCCTTCGTGATCTGCCCCGGCGGCTTCGGCACACTGGACGAGCTGTTTGAAGTCCTGACCCTGATCCAGACGGGGACGATCCGCCACGCCCCGGCGATCCTGTTCGGGGACGGCGATTGGGACGGCCTGTTGAGCTGGCTCTCCGAGCGGGCGGCGGCCGAGGGCCACATCGACAGGGCCGACCTCGATCTGCTGCAGCTCTCCGGCGATCCGGATGAGGTCTGCGCGATCGTCCAGCGGGCCTTTGAGCGCCAGCGCAGCGACGCCCTGCGCCGTCGCCGGGGACCGACCATAATCTCGCCCCTATGAGCAGGTCGAAGGTGCGCCTGCCCCGCGACCTGCGGGGCACCTATGAGGTCTACCTCAACGGCGTGCGCCAGCAGGCGGGCGTCGACTATCAGGTCCGCGAAGGATCGCTCGTCTTCGAGCGCGAGCTGGTCAAGGACAAGATCAGCGGCTGGCGCTGGCTGCTCGGCGCCTGGGGTGTGGGGACATATCGTCAGAACGACTCGGTTGACGTTCGCTATGAAACCTCGGACGGCTCGCCCCGGGTCGCCGAGGGCCTGGAGATCGAACCCGGCTAGGCCGCCTTCTCCCACGGCCGGGCGAGCTTCAGGGCGCTCAGGATGGCGCGCGTCGCGGGAGAGCGGTTGAGCGTGTAGAAGTGGATTGCCGGCGCCCCCCCAGCGAGCAGCTCGGCGCACTGGAGCGTCGCGTAGGCGACGCCGAAGTCGAGCACCGCCTCGAGGTCCTCGCCACGGGCATGGAGCTCGCTGCGCAGGCCCCCGGGGATCTCCGAGCCGCACATCTGCGCCATCCGCTCGATCTGCCCGACACGGGTGATCGGCATGATCCCCGGGATGATCGGCACCGTGATGCCCGCCCCACGCGCCCGCTCGACGAAGTCGAAGTAGTAGGCGTTGTCGAAGAAGACCTGGGTGATCAGGAAGTTGACGCCTGCGCCGACCTTCTCGACGAGGTGGCGCAGGTCATCCTCGGCGCTGGTGGCATGGATGTGCGTCTCGGGGAAGCAGGCGGCACCGATCGCGAACGGGTAGTCGGCTGCGATCAGCTCGACGAGCTCGCGTGAGTACTCCAGCCCCCCCTCCGTCTTGCTCCACTCGTCCTGCCCGGCGGGCGGGTCCCCCCGCAGGGCCAGGACGTTGTCGATGCCGGCTGCCCTCATCTCCTCGAGCGTCGCCCTCAGTTCGGGTTCCGTCGCCCCGACGCATGTGAAGTGGGCCATCGCCTCGAGGCCCCACTCGTCCCTGATCCGCTTGACGATCTCGATCGTCTTCTCACGGGTCGAGCCACCCGCCCCGTAGGTGACCGAGACGAAGGCCGGCTCGAGGCTCTTCAGCTCGGACAGGGCGCCATAGAGGTTCTGCTCCCCGGCCTCTGTCTTGGGCGGGAAGAACTCAAAGGAGAAGACCGGCTCCTCCCCGGCGAGGATCTCGTCGATTCGCATCGATCGATTATGCAGTCCAGCGCTCGGGGTCGCCGGGGATGCGTTTCACGCCACCGGTGCTCTCGAGATGCGTCAGGTAGCCGAGGGTCTGCGAGAGCAGCCACTGGCCGTTCTGCTGGGACAGGGCCTCGCCGTAAACGGAGCCGACGAGGTCGAAGGCCGTCAGCTCCGTTCCGGCAACCGCCTGGAGGACCTTGTAGAGATGCTCCTCGACCAGGGCCCGGTTGCCATGGATATGGGCGTGCACGTCGGTGAACGTCCTGCCATGCCCGGCCAGGCAGAGGCGAGCCCCCAGCCGCTCGACGACGTCAAGCGAGCCGAGGAACTCCCCCACCGGGTTGGGCGAGTAGCCGTACTCGAAGTAGAGGGAGATCCGTCCCAGGAGATGGTCGCCTGAGATCAGCAGGCGCCGCTCGGGCTGGAACAGGCAGACGTGCGAGGGCGCATGACCTGGCGTCTCGTAGGCCACCCACTCCCCCAGATCGCTCTGGAGGGTGACCCCGTCGAGCAGGTCGCGGTCTGCCTTCAGCGGTCCCACGATGCCCGGTTCGGAGCTGCCGCGCTGGGCGGCATAGCGGCGCAGCGGCTCCTCCGGGACCCCGCTCTGGCGGGCGACCTCCAGGCGCCGGGCAAGAACAGCCTCGGGATCCTCGACGAGCCGGTTCATCAGCTCATGGCTGGGGTGCATCCACAGCTCACAGCCGGCCCGTTCCGCGATCGGGACGGCCTGGCCGCAATGGTCGGAGTGAGCGTGGGTGCAGACGACGAGACGGGTTTCCTCCAGGTGCAATCCGCACATCGCCAGGGCGCCTTCCAGATGGCTCATCGACTCGGGGTTGTGCATTCCCGTGTCGACGAGGACGAAGCCCTCGCCCGAGGAGAGGGCCCAGGCGTTGCAGTGCGGGACACCGGGCCAGGGCAGGGGCAGACGCAGCCTGTAGACGCCCGGCAGGATGCGTTCTCCGCGCCCGAGCTCGCCCCGACTGGTCACATCGCCCACCCGCCGGAGACTAGACTACGGCCCTCAAGCGGCGGAAAGAGGAGGCGGGGATGGCCAACCAGGAGAAGGCGAGCGGCACAGGCGCGAAGGTGCAGGAGGTGGCCGCCAACATGCAGCAGGCGACGACGCGCAAACGGATCTCGGGAAGCAAGGCCGAGGGCATCGCGCGCCGCTATTTCACGGCGATCGCAGAGCGGGACCTGGAGACGGCTGTCTCGCTATGGGCCGAGGGGGGACGGGAGAACGTCCGCGGCCAGGTCGACACGGTCGCCCCCGAGGGCGTCCGGGAGTTCATCGGCGGGCTGATCGGAGCGATACCGGACCTGGACATGCAGGTCGTCTCGACGACCTCCGAGGGCGAGCGCTGCGGCGTCCAGTGGCGCCTCAGGGGCACCTTTGCGGGCCCGGGGAGCTTTGGCGGGATCGCCCCCACGGGACAGCGGATCGAGCTTGAAGGCTTCGACCTGATCACCGTCAAGGATGGGCTGATCACGTCAAATGACGCCTTCACGGACTCGATGACCTTCGCCCGCCAGATCGGGATGATGCCGCCGCAGGACTCGGCGGTGGAGCAGCGGATGACCAGCGCCTTCAACGCCAAGACGCGCCTGACGGCCGGCCTGATCGCGGGCGAGGCCCGCCTGGTGGCCGAGGGGGTCTGGGTCGTACAGGGTCAGCCGGCCCGCTGCAACGTCTATCTGCTCGAGGAGGACGGCGGCGTGACACTGTTCGATGCGGGGGCAAAGACGATGCGGAACGCCGTTGCGAAGGCCGGGGCGAAGCTGGGTGGGATCAACCGCGTCGTCCTCGGTCACGGCCACACCGACCACCGGGGCGTCGCTCCGTCGCTTGGCGTTCCCGTCCTGTGCCACCCGGCGGAGGTTGAGGACGCAGAGGGCAGCGGGGGATTCCGCTATTGGCCGGAGGGGCTGAAGGGCCTGCCGCTGGCGATGCGCCCTCTCCACCTGCTGCTGCACCGCTTCGCCTGGGACGGCGGCCCCGTGAAGATCTCGGGGACCGTCACCGAGGGCGACGACGTGGCGGGCTTCAAGGTGATCGAGCTGCCCGGGCACGCTCCGGGGCAGATCGGCCTGTGGCGCGAGTCGGACCGTCTGGCGCTCTCGACGGACTGCTTCTACACGCTTGACATGTGGGGCCGGGACAGCGCTCCGCGCCTGCCGATGGCGGTCTACAACTACGACACCGAGCAGGCCAGGGCGAGCCTTCGCAAGCTTGCTGCTCTCGAGCCGGCGGCGGCCTGGCCCGGCCACGCCCACCCGGTCACGGGGGATGTCCGCGGGCAGCTCGAACGGGCCGCCGACGCGGGTTAGGATGGGGCGCCGCTCGCGCCGGCAGGCGAACCGCCGCGAGGCGCCCGCGGCACCGAGCGAGGACTACACCGACCCTGAGGGCAACGTCCTGACGTTGCGCGGATCGCTGACGCCGGGCTCCCGGAGGGCCTACGCCGAGGCACTGGCCGGCAACCTCCTGTCGCTCGAGGACGCACGGCAACGGGCCTTCGAGCTGCTGTTCGAGCGCCTGGCCGTCGGGTGGGTGATCGCGGGTGTGCCCAGCGAATCACAGAAGGAGCTGCTGGCGCGGCTGCGGATCGCCTCCACGGAGGAGCGCGACTGGGTCCGGGCCACACTGCGCCGACACTGCGCCGAGTTCTTCCCGGACGTTCAGGTGCCGTGACCGGGAGACCCCATGGGGGTCCCCAGCAGCTCCAGCCGCGCCCCCTGCGCGCTCCCTGCGGCGATAAACCGCGCGGTGGCGGCGTTGAGGAGGAACTCGAACGTCTCGCCGCCCTCGGCGAGGACGACCAGGCGTCGCCCCTCCTCGTGGACCGCCGTGACGACGGCCGGTTCGTAGGCGCCGCCGAAGTGGAGGATTCGAGCCTGTGCGCCGACGCGGGGCACCGGCCGTGTGGGTCTCAGCACGCCTCGATGCTACCCCCGTCACGCCGGGGCCCTCCGGGGTCGATACCGTCCAGCGATGCGCCGCACCAAGATCGTCGCGACCATCGGACCCGCCTCCCGCGATCCCGAGACCCTCGTCCGCCTGGTCGATGCCGGGATGGACGTGGCCCGGCTGAACTACTCCCACGGGACGCTCGAGGAGCACGCCGAGACGGTCAGGCGAGTCCGTGACGCGGCCGGACGGGCCGGGAGGCCTGTGGCGATCCTCCAGGATCTGCCCGGCCCCAAGCTCCGCATCGGACCCCTGCGAGAGGACGTCGTCGAGCTTGCGGCGGGCGAGAAGCTGACGTTCCTCTGCGGCGACGAGGAGATCGCCGGCGACGCCCACCGGATGTCGATCTCATGGGCGGGGCTGGCCGACGCGGTCGAGACCGAGTCGATCCTCTACCTGGCGGACGGCTCCGTGCGCCTGAGGGTGACGGCGGTCCGCGGTGCGGACGGCGAGATCGACACGGAGATCGAGGTCGGCGGGGCGGTGGCCTCGCGTCAGGGCCTGAACATCCCCGGGCCGATCGATGAGCTGCCGGCCGTTCCCGAGGAGGATCTGCAGCTGCTGGCGCACGGCGAGTCGATCGGCGTCGACATGGTCGCCCTGTCCTTCGTTCGATCCCCGCAGGAGATCGAAGACGTCCGCGAGCGGACCCGCCTGCCGCTGATCGCGAAGATCGAGAAGCCCCAGGCGGTCGAACGGGCCGAGGCGATCATCAAGGCCGCCGACTGCGTCATGGTGGCCAGAGGCGACCTGGGCATCGAGATGCCCATCGCCCAGGTGCCGATCGTCCAGAAGCAGCTGATCGAGCTCGCCGGGCTTGCCGCCAGGCCCTCGATCACGGCGACCCAGATGCTCGACTCGATGGTCAACTCGTCCCGCCCGACGAGGGCCGAGGTGGCCGACGTGGCAAACGCGATCCTGGACGGGACTGACGCGGTGATGCTCTCGCAGGAGACGGCCATCGGCGCCTACCCGATCGAGACCGTCGCGATGATGGCCGCGGTGGCCGAACAGGCCGAGGCGATCGCCCCATATGAGCGCTGGAACGAGACCCGTGTGCGGCGGACCGAGTCCGATCCTGCCTACACGATCGCCCACAATCTCTGCGATGCGGCCCGTGAGCTGCGCCTCGATGCGCTGGTGGTCCCGACGCTCTCGGGTCGCTCGGCCCGGATCGTCTCGGCCCACCGCCCGACCGTCCCGATCTACGCGCTCTCGCCGGGGCGCGAGACGGTTCGCCGCTGCGGGCTGATGTGGGGTGTCCGGGCCGCCTCGATGCCCCGCCACGAGACGACGGAGGCGCTGATCGCCGACTCCGCCAGGCGGGTCGTGGAGCTCGGCTGGTGCAGGCCGGGGCAGCGTGTGGGGATCACCGCGGGACTGCCCTCGGGCCGCCCTGGCACGACGAGCCTTGTGCAGATCCAGGTCCTCTAGCTCTCGCCGGCGGGCGCGCGGTCCAGCTCGAACCAGACGGTCGTGCCAAGGGAGCTCTCCACACCCCAGCTGGACGCTGCTTTCTCGAGCAGGTAGAGCCCATAACCATCCTCGAGGCGATCGGGGTCGCGGGGACGCGGGGTGAAGCCCTCCCCGCTGTCGCTGACCGCGACGCGGACAGCGTGCTCGTTGGCGGTGGCGACGAGCCTGATCTTGGCGTCGGGAGGCCCTGAGGAGTGGCGGACGGCGTTGCTGACGACCTCGGAGACGAGCAGCACGAGCATCTGGCTGTTGACCCCGTCGACGCCCAACTCCGCCAGGCGCTCGGATATCTCCGAGCGGGCACGGGCGGGGGCACGCACATCGCGGTCCAACTCCAACTCCAGGCGAGCGCCGTGTGCCATCGCGAGAAGAAGGTACTTCAGAGGCGAGACGCCCGTTTGGCGCCCTCTGATCGTGAACGGGCGCTCAGGCGGCCGGAAGCCCGGCGTGACCGTAGAAGGCGGCCTCCTCGGCGCCGAGCTCGGTGACGGGGGCGTCGCCGTAGATCCACTCGCGGGCGATCCGGTGCCAGTTGGCCCGCGCGCGCAACTGCGACAGGACGGCCAGCGTCAGCATCTCCATGCGCCTCCCGAAGAGGTGCTCGGGGCGCATGTCCTGGTGGCGCATCTCGCGGAAGTGACTCGAGCGGGGGTCCGAGCTTTCGATCAGCACCTGGGTGGCGATCTCGGGGGTCAGCTCGACGACCTCATCGGCCGTCGTGTACCACCAGATGGCGTCCTTGATGAACTCGAGCAGGTTGTCCTGATTGACCTTCTCGGGTTCTGGCAGGAAGCCGGAGTCGGCGAGGATCCTGTGGAGCGTGGCGGGATCTCCCTCGATGACGGCCCGCTGGCAGGAGAGCTCGAGCTCCACGGCGGACTGATCCATGCGCTTGAAGAGGCCGAAGTCCAGGAAGGCGACGCGTCCGTCGTCCAACAGGACGAAGTTTCCCGGGTGGGGGTCGCCGGAGAACTGGCGGTGGCGGTAGAGGCAGCCGAGGAAGAAGCGGAAGACGATCTCCCCGATCCGGTCGCGCTCCGCCTGGGAACGAGCCTTCAGCTCCTCGAAGCCGGTGCCTTTGACGAACTCCGTCACGAGGACCCGCTCACGCGAGAGGGAGGCCACGACGTCGGGAACGTAGATGAAGGGGTGCCCCGCGAAGATCCGTGACAGGGAGCGCTGGTTCTGGGCCTCGAGCTCGTAGTCGAGCTCCTCCTCGATCCGCTCGCGGATCTCGGCCGTGACCGCCTTCACGTTCATCCCCGGCGTCATCCGCTTGAGGAGACTCATGATCATCCCGAGGTTCTGCATGTCGGCTCTGACGGCCCCCGCCACGCCCGGGTACTGGACCTTGACGGCCACCTCGCGGCCGTCATCGGCGAGGCGTGCGCGGTAGACCTGCCCGATCGATGCGGCCGCGATGGGCTCTTCGTCGAATTCCGAGAAGATCTCCGAGATGGGCTCTTCGAGGTCGTCTTCGACGACCTTGCGCATCTGTTTGAAGGAGACCGTCGGCGCGGCGTCGCGGAGCTTCGCCAACTCCAGCTGGAACTCCTCGCGGTGCTCCTCGGGGACGAGGCCCACATCGAGGAAGGACATCACCTGGCCGAGCTTCATGGCCGCGCCCTTCATCGTCCCGAGCACCGCGACGATCTGCTTCGCGGTCTCGAGCTGGCGACGGGCCATGGCGTCCTCGGAGGCCTCATCGCCGCGGGTCACATTGGCGGCGCGGGTACCGAACTGCTTCACGGCCTCGCTGGCGGCGAGCGTCGCGACGGTCGCGGTACGCCGTACGCGCGATGTGGGGATCTTCTCGTTCTCGCGCGCCATCAACCCCATGCTAGGGGCCCCGGGTCCCCGGGGCGGACAGCTCCGCTCAGCCGGTCCGCTCGACTTTTGAGCCGGGGACGATGTCGTCCGCTCCGTCCGGCCAGCGGACCCAGGCCTTGGTGCCACCGTCGTAATCAGCGCCGAGCAGGATCAGGGTCGCCGGCTCGCCGAGCGCCGTGCAGGGCTCGGCTCCCTCGGGGTCGAGCCCGCGCCAGACCCGGATAAACGCGTTCTCCTCCCACTCACGCCCGACGGTCGTGTCATCGGTGTGACCGGGATGGATGACCGTCTCCTTGGGCAGTTCCATCAATGTGCCCATGATCGAGTCGCGCAGGTCCGCGTAGGTGCTGTGCCCGGGCGCTTTGACGCCTCCGACCGAGTTCTTGAAGAGGGTGTCCCCCGTGAAGACGGCACCGAGGGGCGACTCGCCGTCGTGAACCAGGAAGGAGAGCATCCCGGCGGTGTGCCCCGGCGTGTGAAGCGCCCGCACGCGCAGGTCGCCGAACTCGAGCCTCTGCCCCGCCTCGACGGTCTCCATACCCTCGACGTCGCCCTCGGGAGTGCCCGCGGCGGCCAGCAGGTCGCGCTCGCGTGAGCTGATCAGGACCTTCAGCTCCGGCCAGCGCTCGCGCAGCAGGGGGAGCTCGCAGACATGGTCCCAGTGATGGTGCGTCAAGAGGACGTGGCTCGGAGTCAGCCCGCGGCGATCGGCGGCCTCGATCAGGGGCGCGACGGGACCCCCGGCGTCGATGAATACCCCCGGCCCGCCGCGGCCGTCGGCGATCAGAAAGGTGTTGGACACGAACTGGGGGTGAAGCGAGCGCTCGACGATCATGAGGCCATCCTTGCACGTGGCCTCATGGCGCGCCTGCCCTTGCCCCGGGCGCCGCCTCGACGAGGTTGCGGAGGCTCTCGAGGTAGCCGCCGTCGCCGACCTCTCGGCGCCACTCGAGGACGGGGATGCGCTCAGCCGAGGCGACGATCAGCCGACGAGCCTCCTCGAGCGTCGGAGCGGTGGCTGTCAAGGCGACGGCCCGGGAGGTGCCGACCGTTCGATAGCGCCCCTCGCCAAGGCCGACGGCCGAGGAGAAGAAGACTTTGCAGCCGCTCGCTTCGATCGCGTTTGCGTCGAGCTCGAACTCATAGGCGGGCCCCTTGCGCAGGGCGTAGTCGGGCGAGACGAGGTACAGGACGAGCGAGGCCTCCGGGCGCAGCGGCACCTCGGCGGGGGTCAGCTTCCGGTCGCAGATCCCGGCCATCGTCTCCGTCCAGTTGCCATCGAAGAGACTCATGATGTTCATGCACTCGGGGTCGCCGAAGCGCGCGTTGAACTCGATCACGCTGACACCCTCGGAGGTCGCGAAGAAGCCCGAGTTCATGACTCCCGTGAAATGCCGGCCAAGCTCTCCGAGGCGCTCGATCACACGCTGGATGATCGAGCAGGCCTGCTCGTAGTGGGCCCGGGTCATGAACGGCAGAGTGGGCTCGGCGAGGGAGAGCGAGCCCATCCCGCCGGTCCCGGGGCCCTGGTCGCCGTCGAAGCGGTAGGGATAGTCGTAGGTCGCGTTGGGGAAGACGACTGTTCGCCCGTCGCTGATCGCCTGGATCGTGAACTCGGCGCCCTCGATCTTCTCCTCCACGAGGACGCACTCGCCCTGGGCGCGGCGCTCGAGCAGCTCGAGGGCGTACTCGCGGGCGGCCGAGTGATCCGCGAGGTGGGGGCCCATCACCTTGACCCCCTTGCCGCCGGTCAAACCCGAGGGCTTCACCGCGACGGGGCGCTCCCCGAAGTCCGCCATCGCAGCCTCCAGCTCGGCGGCGTCGTTGACGACGCGCAGCATCGGGCAGGCCTCGGGGGCCAGCTCGGCCAGCAGTGCCCGAGCGAAGGCCTTGTTCCACTCGATCTCGGCGCCGGCACTGGTCGGGCCTACCGTCCGGGTGCCCTGGGCGAGCAGCGCGTCGACGACCCCCGCGGCGAGGGGTTCATCGGCGCTGACCATGGCGAGGTCGATCTCGTTGGCTCGTGCGTAGGCCGCCACGAGGGCGGGGTCGCAGACGTCGCCGACCGCATGGGAGCCGCCCGAGCGGGCGGCCGCCTCGAGGATCGTGGGGTTCTCGTGCCCGACGATCGCGTGCAGCCGGCTGTGCTCGGACATCCGCGTCGCAAGCGCGCTCTCGCGCCCCCCATGGCCCACTATCAGCGTCCGCACGCGGCCAGTCTAGACTGCCGCGGATGTCTGCCGACGAGCGCCTGACCCCGCACGCCGAGGTCAACCGCCGACTGTGGGACGAGCTCTCCGACAACTACCAGGAGCGCCATGCACCCCAGCTCGAGAAGTCCGGCGGGACGGCCTGGGGCGTCTGGCAGATCCCGGAGTCCGAGCTGGAGATCCTGGGGGATGTGGATGGGCTTGACGTCCTCGAGTTCGGCTGCGGGGCGGCTCAGTGGGCGATCGCCCTCGCGGGCCGGGGAGCGCGCATGACGGGCCTCGACAATTCGGCCCGGCAGCTCGAGCACGCGCGGGAGCTGATGGCGGCCGCCGGAGTCGATTTCCCCCTCGTGCATGGGAGCGCCGAGGCGACGGGCCTACCGCAGGAGAGTTTTGACATCGTCTTCTGTGATTACGGCGCGATGACCTTCGCGGACCCCCGGCTGACGGTTCCCGAGGCGGCTCGCCTCCTGCGCCCGGGCGGTTTGTTCGCCTTCTCGGCGAATACGCCCGTGATCGACATGGCCTGGCCGGGCGAGCTCGAGCATCCCGGCGAGAAGCTGGTTCTCAACTACTGGGAGGAGATCCAGCGGATCGAGCCGCCGGGCGAGCCGATCGGCTTCCAGCTGACCTATGGCGAATGGATCGCCCTGTTCCGCGAGTCGGGCTTCGAGATCGAAGGACTGACCGAGCTGCGCCCGGCCCCCGACGCGGTCAGCAGCTATCGCAGCGAGGCCGATCGCGAATGGGCCCGGCGCTGGCCGATGGAACACATCTGGCGGGTCAGGCGGGCCGCGATGCGCGAACGGATGGGCGACAGCGACGGGACGGCGTGACCCGCACGGCCCGCGGAGGGGTTGCGCGCCCGGCGCAGCCGGATTAGAGTGACGTCGCCGTCGAGTTCAAGGGGGGCAGCGAAATGGGATCTCGCATGTCGATCGGCCTGGTCGCGCCCCGCTGGGCGCTGGCCGCGGTCATCGCCGCGGCGGTGATGTCGGGCATGGTCCTCGACTCGGCGAGCGCCTCGGCGTCCGCCCCGACCGTGAGCAACGTGGCACCGGCGACCGGCCCGGTCTCGGGCGGCACCGAACTGCATATCGGGGGAACCGGCTTCAGCGGCGCCACCGAAGTCCGCTTCGGTTCGACCCCGGCCACCTTCGACGTCAAATCGGCAGTCCGAATCGACGCGATCGCACCGCCCGGGGAAGAAGGCACGGTCGACGTGACGGTGACCACACCCGAAGGGACCAGCGAAATCAGGCGGGGAGACCACTACTCCTATGTCCCGCCGGGTCCCGCCGTGGTGGAAGTGCGACCCGACGAAGGCAAGGCCGCCGGCGGCGGGGCGGCGACGATCTTCGGGGCGCATTTCGAAGCCGTCCTGGGGGTCAGCTTCGGCGCAGCGGTCGCGAGCTACGAAGTGCTCTCGCCGGAACAGATCGACGTGACGGTCCCGCAGGGCGAAGCGCCAACCCTCGACGTGCGTGTCACGACCATGGAAGGACTCAGCCCGATCTGGCCGGGAGACGAGTACCACTACACGGTCAACACACCGGAAGTCTCAGACGTCTCGCCCAAGCTCGGTCGGGCCGCCGGCGGCAACACCGTGACGATCACCGGTGAAGAATTCTACGGCGTGACGGGCGTTGATTTCGGCACCGTCGAAGCGCCCAGCTTCATCGTCGACTCGCCGACCTCGATCACAGCCCTCGCTCCCCCGCACGCGGTCGAAAAGATCAAAATCACGGTGCTCACGAACTTCGGGCCGAGCGCCCCCGAATACTGCCGCAAGAACAAGGGCAGACGGACCAAGTGCACTCCCGCGGGGTACTACAAATTCAAGGAACCAACGGTCACGGGGCTGACACCCGAATCCGGGCCAACGGGCGGCGGCACCCCGATCACCGTCACGGGGACCGGGTTCCAGGTCGGGGCGACGGGAACCGAAATCCTGATCGGCAAAGGCGTTGCCACGTCGGTCGAATGCACCTCGACCACTACCTGCACGGCGCTCACGCCGGCGGCGGCGAAGGCCGCGAAATCCTACGTCAAAGTGACGATCCACAGCAACGAAAAGGGCAAAAGCAAGAAGAACCCCGCCGTGGCATTCCAGTACGAATAGCCACCGGGAAAGGCCGCCGCGTAGACTGGCGCGATGGCACTGATCCACACCTGCTACCGAATCACCGACATCGACCGGTCCGTCGCCTTCTACGAGGCTCTCGGGTTCCAGGAGGTCGGACGGCTGCCGATCAAAGACGAGGCCGTCAACGTCTTCATGAACCAGCCCGGCGACGGCGACATGCCCCGTCTGGAGCTGACCTACAATTTCGGCGTCGACTCCTACGAGCTGGGCACCGCCTACGGTCACATCGCGATCACGGCGGGTGACCTGGACGACACGCTCGCGAAGCTCGCAGAGCAGGGCATCCAGCCCGAGAAGCCCCCCTACTCGGTCCGCGAGGGCGGCTCGCGACTGTGCTTCGTCAAAGACCCTGACGGGTATCGAATCGAGCTCATCGAGCAGCCGGCCCGCGAGCAGACCCACAGCTGAACCGACTCCAACCCGGCGGCCACGGCAGCTGGACGCCGGCAGGTACGCTTCGCCTGTGCCGCGGGTGCTGCTCGAAAGGGAGGGCGAGATCGGATGGCTCCGCCTGAACCGGCCGGAGGCCCACAACGCCTTCGACGGGGAGATGACGGCGGAGATGGCCGCCCGCGTGAGCGAGCTCGCGTCCGATCAGAGCCTTCGAGCGGTGATCCTCTGCGGGAACGGCCCCTCCTTCTCGACGGGCGTCGACGTGAAGGAGCTCTCGCTGCGGGTCGTGGACGCGGAGCGCTTCACCGACTGGCACCGCTCCGCCCGGACGCTCGGCGAACTGGAGATCCCTCTGATCGTCGCCCTGCACGGCCACTGCCTGGGAGGCGGGACGATGCTGACGCTGGGTGCCGACTACCGACTCGCCGCCGAGGACCTGACAATCGGCCTGGGGGCGCTTCGCCACGGCATCCTCCCCGGCTCGGCGCCCGAGCTGCTGCCGGGCATCGTCGGCGCGGCCAGCGCCCGGCGGCTCTGCCTGTTCGGTGAGTACGTCGACGCCGAGGAGGCACTGAGGATCGGGCTGGTTGACAGGCTCGTCCCGGCCGCGCAGCTCGAGAACGAGGCGAGGGCGCTGGCGGAACGGGTCTGCGGCTTCTCGGCCGTCGCGCTGCGCGAGTGCAAGCAGCTGCTCGCCAGGGCCGGGACGATGGACATGGACACCTACGAAACGGCCTACCGTGAGGCACAGGCGCGGTGTCTCGAGGCTCGCCCTCCGAGAGGCGACTAGGATCGCCCTTCCCTGTGGAATGGAGCCGCACCGATGGCGAAGACCGGAGACAGATTCGCGATGCCCGACGGGAGCACCTATGCGGTCACCTCGGCATCGGCGGACACCGGCGGGAGCTTTGTCGAGATGGAGCTGACGCTTCCGCCGGGCTCGGTGGCACCGCCGCCCCACGTCCACGCGGGCCTATCCGAGGACTACGAGGTCCTCGAGGGGAGCCTCGAACTGATGGTCGCGGGAAGCTGGAGGACGCTCGCGCCGAGCGACTCCGCATCGGTCCCCCCCGGTGTCGTCCATACGTTTCGCAACCGCTCGGGCGCGGATGTGCTCGTCCGCAACCACCATCGGCCGGCGGCGCGCTTCGAGGACTACATCGAACACATCTTCACCCTCACCCATGCAAGGGGGATCAAGGGTGCCAAGGATCCCCGCATCCCGGTCTACCTGGCGATGCTGATGCTCGAGTACCCGGAGACCCTGGCGCCCGGCCGGCGCCGTGAGAGGATCCCGATCCGGGCCCTCGCGGGCCTGGGACGCCTCTTCGGGCTCAATACCCGGGTCTAGCGCCGGCTGCCCGCCATTGACAGAGTGGCACCGGCCATACGTGTCGCTTATGGCACCTATTCGAATAGCTTGACAGGCGCCCGGGGGAACCTTAGTTTGGCCTGGCCAAGCGAGTGGGGACTCCACTGCGATGTGGTGCCGTGCACTCCCGGAGGGGTGAACGTGACTGGTGGTGTGCGGTTGCGAGCGGCGTGATCAGGGAGTCCCTCACCAGACGATTACAGGAGATGGAGACGAATATGTCCGGAAGGATTCCTCGGAGGGCACTGTTGCTACTCGCAACAGCCGTCGCCGCAATCACTGCCTTCGCCGGGAGCGCCGCATCCGCGTCGGCCAGCGAAGTCGTTTACAGCAACGTTCCGAACACGTTGGCCGGGAACTATGCCTCTGTTGGTGCCGAGGCGTACTCATACGCCGAATTCGGCACGCAGATGGAACTGGCCGGCACGGCGCGCAACAAGCCGAAGGTCGAAGTCGTGATGTCCGCCTGGGCCTGCCAGTTCGGGACATGGAACGCCGCGACCTGCGAAACGCCGAAGGAAAACAAGAAGTTCAAGTGGCCGCTGACGCTGTCGGTCTATGAAGTCGGTGAACAAAACGCAGTCGGTGAAAAACTCGCGTCGGTCACCAAGACCTTCGCGATGCCCTACCGGCCGAGCGACGACGTCGAACACTGCGGCGGAGGCCGTTGGTATCAGCCAAGCACCAAAGAATGCTTCCACGGGAAGGCCTTCACGGTGAAGTTCCCGGCGCTGAAGGTGCTGCGCCTGCCGAAACGGGTGATCTTCGGCATCTCGTACAACACCAGCAACTACGGTCCGTCACCGATCGGCAAAGCGGAATGCTCCCTCAAATCGGCCGGCTGCTACTACGACTCGTTGAACGTCGGCCTGGCCGAACCGGCGGAAAACCTCCTCACCGTCGGTATGAACCCGACCGAACCCTACGTCCACGTGCAGAACGCCGGCAACCTCGGCGAGGCATGTGGGAACTCGGCGGCCCTGACGGAATTCGTGCCGAGTGAATGCAACGCCTATTGGGAAGGCGACCAGCCGCTGATGAGGGTCACGACTCACTAGCTCCCACAGCACCACAGCAGTCAACGAGCTCCCGTCCGGCGCCACGCCGGGCGGGAGCTTCGTCGTCCTGGACGCTCCTCGCCAAGCCGGCTGTGGGGAACCCCGCTGCGAGCCCGAATCGGGAGCTCGGCAGGCGCTAAGCTCCCCGGTGGAGCGATGAGCGAGACGAGCAAGATCGCCAAGAACCTGGAGCGCTTCGCGCAGGCCGTGGCCTCGCACGACCGCGAGAACCCGACCCATACGGCTCACGGGATCGGCCTGGCCCACTTCGACATGGAGCGGCTGGGCTTTGACGAGGGTGAGGAGATCCTCCCCGGGATCACGATCCAGTCGGACAGTGGCGTCACGGGCAACTTCCGCGTTCTATGCGACGGCGAGCATGACGAGGAGCTCACCGAGGCCGAGGAGCAGGCGGTCGAGGCGATCGCGACACAGTCGCTGCCGATGATCTCACCGGCCGGCGGGACGCACCCCTTCGAGGGCTGAGGCCAGAGCCGCTCAGGCGCCGGCGGCGGGCGGATCGATGCCCGCCCGCAGGGCGATCAGACCGACCAGGCGCCGGATCGTCGGACAGGGGATCCCGTGGCGTGCGGCCGCGCGCAGGACCGAGCCGGGGATGGCGTCCAGCTCCGGGACGCGACCGGCTGCGATGTCGCGCTGCATCGAGCTGCCCAGCGTCCGGTGGGCAGCATCGAGCTCCTTGATCGCCTGCCTCGCATCCACGTCCTGTGCCCCCTCGGCCCGAGCGACGGCGCTTGCCTCCTCCATCGCCCCGACCAGGTCGGCCCGCAGCTCGGGGGTGTCGCGGATCTCGCCGAGCAGCTTGTCGTAGGCGCTGGTCGTGCAGGCGAGCGCGTTGAGGCGGACGAGCTTGGACCACATCACCTGAGCCTCCGAGCCGGACACCCTGGTGGTGATTCCGGCGTCGCTGAGAACCTCGGCGAGGTGCTCCATGGGAGGCCCCATCTCGGCGTCGCAGCTCGCCATCGAGACGAGCAGAAAGGGGCTGGTGTGCACCACGACCCCCGGCTCCGGACGATCCGCCTCGACCCTGATCGAGCCGGCCAGGACGTTCGCGGGCGCGAATCGCTCGCGCAGGACGGGGATGTGATCGAGGCCGTTGAGCTGAGGCAGAACGAGCGGCGGCTCCGTCGCGATCCGCTCAAGGGCGGGAGCCAGCCCCGACCACTTGGTGGCGACGATCAGGGCGTCAACCGGGTCCTCCAGGCGCGCGGCGGCCCTCGGCCGGCTGACGAAGTCGCCGAAGGTGACACTCGAGATCCGGATGCCCTGCCGGGCGATCAGCGCGGCCGTTGGCTCGGTCGCGACAACCGTGACGTCGTTACCGGATCGTTCGAGCAGTCCCGCCAGAAGACCGCCAACGCCACCCGGCCCGAGGACGGCGATTCTCATCGGGGCGCCTTCATCAGGACGCCCGGGTTCATCACGCCGGCCGGATCAACCGCGGCCTTGGCCCCCTGAAGGGCCGCGGCGAACAGCTCGGGGCGCTGGCGTTCATAGAAGGGCCGGTGATCCCGGCCGACCGCGTGATGGTGGGTGATCGTGGCGCCCTCGGCGATCAATGCCTCGGAGACGGCCTGCTTGATCTCCGACCACTGCTCGACCTCCGAGCCTCTGCGGGCGGGCGCGAGAACCGTGAAATAGGGGGCGGGGCCATCGGGATAGATATGGGTGAACCGGCAGTAGACGCGGCCCGAGCCGCAGACGCTCGCGACGGCCTCGTTGGCGACGGCGCTGACGCGTTCGTGGAAGCCGGCGAAGCGCTCCCATGTGATGGCCGTCTCGAACGTCTCGGAGAGGACGCCCATCGAGACCAGCAGATCCCGCACATAGGGCGCGCCGACGAACGCCCCGCGCCAGGAGCCGACCGCGTCGCCGCCGGGGCCCTCGCGGCGCGGAGCGACGGTGCCTCCGTGGGCGGCGCAGATCTCGAGAGCGCGGTCCATCGCCTCCTGGACGGGGTGATCGGTCGACTCGAACCCGAGCACCAGCAGCGCGTGGGTACCGTCCCCGGCCATCGTCAGAGCGGCCTCCCCCGGGTCGAGCAGACGGCAGTTGGCGGGGTAGAGCCCGGCCTGGGAGATCTCGCGGACGCATTCGGCGCCGTCGAGGAAGCGCGGGAACCGGACGCCCGCGGAAGCACGATGTGAGGGCCGGCGCTGCACCCGGACCCAGGCGCGCGTGATCACGCCGAGGGAGCCCTCGGAGCCGACGAGCATCCGGTCGGGGCTGGGGCCGGCACCGGATCCCGGCAGTCGCCGGGACTCCCACTCCCCCGCGGGAGTGATCGCGCGGGCGGACTCGAGGAAGTCCTCGATATGGGTCCAGATGCTCGCGAAGTGCCCTGCGGCTCGCGTTGCGATCCAGCCGCCCAGGGTCGAGTACTCGAAGGACTGGGGAAAGTGGCGCAGGGTCAGCTCGTGCTCGGCCAGCTGGGCCTCGAGCCGGGGGCCCGTCGCACCGGCCTCGATGCAGGCCGAGAGCGAGACCTCGTCCAGCTCGATCAGCCTGTCGAGGGCGCCCATGTCGATCGAGACTGCGCCGTTGTATCCCGCTCCGACGTCGGGGGTGACGCCGCCGACGACCGAGGTCCCGCCACCGAAGGGGATCGCGGCGATGGCGCCCGCTGAGCACCACTCGAGCAGCCGCTCGAGATCCTGCTCGCCGCGCGGCCGGGCAACGACGTCGGGGGCATGCTCGAACTGCCCCCGAAAGCCGCGGACGATGTCCAGGTAGGACTTGCCCAGCGCGTGCACGGCCCTGGCGTGGGTGTCCTGCGAGCAGATGTCTCGCAGATGGACCGGGACCTCGATGCGGGGTGCGCGAAGCTCGACCTGCTCCATCGCCACCGGCTGCTCTGGCTCACCGAGCTCGATCCCCAGGCGCTCGGAGAGCGTCGGTGCAGCTGCCCGGGCCTGCTCGAGGGTCGGCTGCTGATCCTCGTGCCCCCAGCCCCAATGCTTGCGCCTGCGAGTGCTCACCGGGCGAGTCTATGCGCCGGGCCGACGCCCGGCACCGCAGGCGGGCACCCCCGGCATTCAATAGCCTTTCTGTACGTGTCAGAGCCGTCCAACCCCGTACCCGAGCTCCTCGCCCGCGGGCCGTGGGAGCTCGACGCGGTCAGCGTCAGCTGGCGCCGCGACCACTTCGAGGCCTCGCCCGAACAGACCGATGCGGCGGACGCGGCGATCCGGGGCCTGCGCGACCGGGGTTCCCCGAGCCACGACGGCCTCGCCGCGAGGCTCGTCGACTACAGCATGGACGAGAGGGGGATCTCGATCGAGCTGCAGCCCCTGCGATGGGCCCTGCGCCTGGTCGAGGGGGATGCCTCCCAGTCGATGGCGGCTCTCTGCATCACCCGGTCCGCGGACGGCCGCTGGCTGGCCGGCCGGCGTGCAGCCTGGGTTTCGTCATGGGCCGGGCGCTGGGCGCTGGGGGCGGGAGGCGCCGTCGACCTCGGCGAGAGCCCGGCCAACACGCTCGTCCGCGAGCTCAAGGAGGAGTGGGATGTGGCACCCGCCAAGGTCCGTGGCGAGGCGCTCCTGCGACTGCCCCAGAGGATGGTCATGTTCGTCGGACAGGCCTGGCTGGCGGAGGGTGACGATGCGCTGGTCCGTCCCGATGACGAGCACGACGAGTACGCCTGGTGGCCCAGCGAGATCGACGACTGGCCGGCCGAGGCGGGCGAGGCGCTCCCGCGGATGGCGCGTTGGCTATCGATGTGAGCGAGCCCCGGGGCTCTGCCGGGCCGCTGAGCTTCACGCGTCTGAAGTGGACCTCTTTCGCGCATTCCTGCGTCTATGTGGGACTTCTCATCTGTGCCTTCGCGGCGGGCAAGCCGGAGCCTCTGACCTTCACCCTGGGCCTGACCCACGGAGTGCTGTGGATCCTCATGTCCCTTGCCTGCATTGCCGCGGCGCGATTGCGGATCGTCTCGCTGAAGCTCGCCGTCGCGGTCGCCGTCCTGGGTGGGATCGGACCGTTCTTCGGCAGCTACCAGTTCGTCCGCGAGGAACGTCTGCGCGAGCACGCCACAGGGCGCTAGAGTTGTAAGTCCATGGCCACCGACACGACGACCCAGCAGATCGTGGACGTCGTGACCCCCTCCGCGGGAGAGTCTGTCACCGAGGGAACGATCCTCGAATGGCATGCCCAGGTCGGTGACGAGATCAAGCTCGACGAGACGATCGTCGAGATCTCCACGGACAAGGTCGATGTCGAGCTCCCGGCGCCCGCGACGGGCACGATTTCCGAGATCCTCGTAGCCGAGGGGGACACCGTCACGGTCGGTCAGGTGATCGCGCGCATCGCTGTCGGCGGGGCTGCCCCGGTAGAGCCCGACGCACCCGCCGCGCCCAGTGGCAACGGCGCCCCCAACGGTGCCCCGGCAGCCGCGTCCGAAGCTCCACCGGGCACACCCACGGAGGGCAACGGCAGCGCTGCCGCGCCGCCAGGGGAGCCCGCGCCGCCGGCCGGCGGGATCGTCGATGTGGTCACGCCCGCAGCGGGCGAGTCGGTCAGCGAGGGAACGGTCCTCGAATGGCATGTCAAGGTCGGCGATCCGATCAAGCTCGACGCGACGATCGTCGAGATCTCGACCGACAAGGTCGACATCGAGCTTCCCTCCCCCGCCACCGGGACGGTCACCGAGCTGCTGGTCGCCGAGGGGGACACCGTCACCGTCGGGCAGGTCATCGCGCGGATCGCAATGGGCGCCGGAGCCCCGGCCCCCGTACCCACGTCGGGGGACGGCGCCCCGCCGCCGCAGGCCGCCCCGTCGGCCCCCGCGCCGTCGGAGGTGCCTGCCGGTACCCGCGTCTCGCCGGTTGCCGCCCGGGCCGCGGCGGCCGAGGGCGTCGATCTCGGCACGCTCCAGGGAAGCGGGCCCGCGGGCCGGATCACGAAGTCCGATGTCCTCTCGGCAGCGGCCGGCTCGGCCAACGGTGCGAGCACCGGCGCCGCCGAGGCCGGTTCCAAGCCCCTGCGAGGCAGCGCCGCGGCGCTCGCGCGCTACATGGACGAGTCCCGCTCGATCCCGACGGCGACCAGCTTCCGCACCCTGACCGTCACCGTCCTTGACGGCCGTCGCCAGCAGCTCAAGGCCGGACCCCGGAAGGTCTCCTTCACCCATCTGATCGCCTATGCCATCGCCCGCTCGGCGCAGCAGATGGACGTCATGGGTCACCACTTCGCGGAGGTCGACGGCAAGCCCCATCGCGTGATCGACGGACAGGTCAACCTCGGCCTGGCGGTGGACGTCGAGAAGAAGGACGGGACCAGGACGCTGATGGTGCCGGTGATCCCGGGCGCCGGGACGCTCGCCTTCGACGCATTCCTGGACGCCTATGACGGACTCGTCGACAAGGCACGGACCAACACCCTCACGGCCGACGACCTCGTGGGGGCGAACATCACCCTCACGAACCCTGGCGGGATTGGAACGATCGCGTCGGTCCCGCGGCTGATGACCGGCCAGGGAACGATCATCGCGACCGGCTCGATCGCCTACCCGGTCGGCCTCGGGACCGTCGGCTCGCAGATCGGCGCGGAGAAGGTCATGACGATGACCTCGACCTACGACCACCGGATCATCCAGGGGGCCGAGTCGGGCCGCTTCCTTGCCCTGATCGAGGAGTTCCTGCAGGGCGGGCACTCCTTCTATGAGGACGTCTTCGCCGCGCTCGGCGTCGAGCTGGGCCCCACCCCCGCCGCGCCGCTGCCCGCCCCGCTCGCAGCGCAAGCCCCGGCGGCTGCCGGCGTGCCGGCCGGCGAGGAGATGCTCCAGGCGGTGCAGACGGCCAGCATGTTCGTCGGGCGCGTCCGCAGCCACGGCCACCTCGCGGCCCGCCTCGACCCGCTCGGCTCCGAGCCCGAGGGCGACCCGGGCCTCGACCCCGAGGCGCTGGGCCTGACGCCGGAGCTGCAGGCCAGGATCCCGGCGAAGATCTTCCAGGTCTATGTGCCCGGAGCGACGCTCGCCGACGCGATCCCCCACCTGCGCGAGACCTACTGCGGCACGATCGCCTACGAGATCGAGCACATCGCATCCCACCGCCAGCGCGTCTGGCTGCGCGAGCGGATCGAGTCGGGCACCTTCCGCCACGAGCTGACCAACGATGAGCGCCGCCGGCTGCTGCGCCGGCTCGTGAAGGTGGATGCGCTCGAGCGCTTCATGCACAAGGCCTACCTGGGTCAGCATCAGTTCTCGATCGAGGGCCTGGACATGACCGTGCCGATGCTCGATGAACTGATCCAGCTGTCCGCCGCCCACGGCGGACAGGAGGTCGTAGTCGGGATGGCCCACCGCGGCAGGCTGAACGTGCTGGCACACAACCTCGGCCGGGCCTACGACACGATCTTCGCCGAGTTCGAGGGGGCCGCGACACTCGAGGTCGTGACGACGATCCCCCAGGGCGGGACGGGCGACGTCAAGTACCACCACGGCGCGCAGGGCACCTACGCGCTCCCCGACGGCGACACGATCCGGGTCAACCTGGAGTCGAACCCCAGCCACCTCGAGTACGTCTCGCCCGTCGTCGAGGGCGCCACCCGCGCCGCTCAGACTGCGCGCAAAGGCCCCCATGCCCACCAGGACACGAACGCGGCCGTCCCGATCGTGATCCACGGCGACGCCTCCTTCCCCGGCCAGGGCGTCGTCGCCGAGACCTTCAACCTCCAGGCCCTGGACGGCTACAAGGTCGGCGGCACGGTCCACCTGATCATGAACAACCAGATCGGCTTCACGACCGATCCGGACGACGCCCGCTCGACGCGCTGGGCATCGGATCTGGCCAAGGGCTTCGATGTGCCGATCATCCACGTCAACGCTGACGATGTGCCCGCCTGCGTAAGCGCAGTCCGGCTGGCATTCGCCTTCCGCCAGGAGTTCGGCCACGACGTCCTGATCGACCTGATCGGCTACCGCCGCTTCGGGCACAACGAGTCTGACGAGCCCGCCTACACCCAGCCCGAGATGTACGCCAAGATCAAGGCCAAGAAGCGGGTCTCCGAGCTGTGGGCCGACCGGCTGGTCGCCGAGGGCGCCGTCTCGCAGGAGGAGGTCGACCGCCAGGGCCAGGAGGTGTGGGACAACATGACCCTCCTGCACCAGAGGCTGAAGACGAAGATCGCAGAAGTCGCCGAGCACGGTGGCGAACACACGACCGGCGAGTACCAGCTGGACCGGACTCCCAGCCCCGATGTCGAGACGGCGGTGCCGACCAACCGCCTGCGAGAGCTGGGCGAGCAGCTGCTCAAGGTGCCGGACGGCTTCACCGTCCACCCCAAGCTCGTCAAACAACTCGACCGCCGCCGGGAAGCGCTCTCGGACGAGACCGGCCGGACGGTGGACTGGGCCCACGCCGAGGCGCTCGCCTTCGCGAGCCTGCTGACCGAGGGGACGCCTCTGCGCCTGACCGGCCAGGACGTGGAGCGCGGCACCTTCAGCCAGCGCCACATGGTTCTCCACGACGCCAAGACCGGCCAGACCGTCTGCCCGATTCAGAACCTGCCGGACGCCCTCTCCCCGCTGGAGCTCCACAACAGCCCGCTGTCGGAGCTCGCCTGCATGGGCTTCGAGTACGGATACAGCCAGGAGGCGCCCGAGACGCTCGTCCTGTGGGAGGCCCAGTTCGGCGATTTCGTCAACTCGGCCCAGGTGATCATCGACCAGTTCATCACCTCCGGGCTGGCCAAGTGGGGGCAGACCTCACGGTTGACGCTGCTGCTCCCCCATGGCTACGAGGGCTCGGGTCCCGAGCACTCCTCGGCGCGCCTCGAGCGTTTCCTGCGGGCCGCCGCCGAGGGCAACATCCGCGTCGCCAGCCCGACGACCCCGGCTCAGTACTTCCACCTCCTGCGCCGCCAGGCGAGGATCGCCAAGCAGCGGCCTCTGGCTGTCATGACGCCCAAGTCGCTGCTGCGCCTGCCCCAGGCCGCCAGCTCGATCGCAGACATGGCCGAGGGGACCAGATTCCAGCCGGTGCTCGCCGAGCCGGGCGTCCAGGACGATGTGGTGACACGTCTCGTCCTGTGCACGGGCAAGATCTACTACGACCTCGTCGGACACCCCGAGCGCCCGTCCCACACGGGCCTCGCCGTCGCCCGCGTGGAGCTCCTCTACCCGTTCCCCGAAGGCCAGCTGCTCGAGCTGATGGGCCGCTACCCCAACCTCCGCGAGGTGCTCTGGGTTCAGGAGGAGCCGCGCAACATGGGCGCCCGCGCCCACATGTTCCCCCGCCTGATGCAGATCATGCCCCACGAGATGCATTTCGGATACATCGGCCGGCCCGAGCGTGCCAGCCCGGGCGAGGGCTACCCCGCGGCCCACGCCTCCGAACAGAGCCGGATCGTGATGACCGCCATCGATCTGCGCCAGCCGATCTCCCAGTACCCCCGCAAGACGCCGGGTGAGCGCTGATGGGCGCCCTCTGGCGCCGCTGGCGGCTGATCATGGCGCAGCGCAAGCGCAAGCGCGCCTCGCGGCGCTAGCCTCCCTGAAGTTGCTCGCCGGGCGCCCTAGCGTCCTTTCCAGACCGGGTCGCGCTTCTCCTTGAAGGCGCTGGCGCCCTCCTTGGCGTCCTCGGATGCCATCACCGGACCGGCGATCTCGGCCTGCTTCGTCCACATCTCGGTGAGCGACCAGTCGTACTGCTCCTGCAGGATCCGCTTCGAGGCGAGGAGCGCCAGGGGGCCGTTCGCCGCCAGGCGGGCCGCCAGCTCGAGGGCCACATCGACGGCGGCGCCCGGCTCGGCGAGCCGGTTGACGAGCCCCAGTTCGTGAAAGCGCTCAGCCGGCATGGGGTCGCCGGTCAGTGCCAGCTCCATGACCACGTGGTAGGGGATCCGGCGGGGCAGGCGCAGCAGCGCGCCACCGGCCGCGATCAGGGAGCGCTTGGCCTCGGGGATGCCCATCCTGGCGCCCTTGGCCGCGACTATCAGGTCGCACGCGAGGGCGACCTCCATGCCGCCGGCGACGGCGAAGCCCTCGATCGCGGCGATCAGCGGCTTGTCGGACGAGCGCTGCGCGATGCCCGCGAAGCCGCGGTCGCCAAACCAGGGGCTCTCGCCCTTGACGAAGGCGCCCAGGTCCATCCCGGCGCAGAAGAAGCCACCGGCTCCCGTGAGGATCCCGACGGAGAGCCCATCCTCGCCATCCAGCTCGTCCAGGGCCCCGGCGACGCCCTCGGCGAGGGCCGCATTGACGGCGTTGCGCACCGCCGGGCGATTCAGGGTGATCAGCAGGACGTTGTCCCGGCGCTCGGTCAGGACGGGCTGCTCTGCGGTATCGGGAACTGCGCTCATCTGGGCTCCTTGATCGTGGAAGGACCGCAGCCTACCCCGAGGGCCCGGCTCAGGCGGCGAAGAGCTTCAGCTCGGGCTCGCGTTCACCGCGAAGCACCTCCGCGTCAACCTCGACGCAGTCGATCCCTCGAGCCCCGGCCAGGACGACGGCCTGAGGCTTGATCGTCTGAGCCGCCAGGATCCCCCGGCAGGAGCCCATCGCCGGGTCCAGCCGGATCCGCTCCAGATAGCGGCTGAGCTGCTCGACCGCATCGATCGTGCCGATTCGCTTGATCTCGACGGCGATCCACTCGTCCTCGCCGTCCCGGCACATCAGATCGACCGGCCCGATGTCCGTCGGCCACTCGCGCCGCACGAGGCGAAGCCCTTCGCCACACCACTGCGGCGAAGCCGCCAACAGCTCCTGAAGTTCGCGCTCGACCCCCTCCTTCTCCAGTCCCGACTCGGTGTCGAGCTCGTGCTCGACGTCGGAGAGGACCTCGGTGATCCTGATCTCGAGACAGTCCTCCTGGCGCCGGCGTCGAACCGCCAGCCGGCAGAGCTCCCCGTCCTCGCCGAACTCCTCCTCGATGACCGTCGGGGGTGTCATCCAGTTGAGCGGCTTGACGGCACCTCCCCCGTCGGCCCAGACCATGAACGTGCCGTCCGGCTTGAACATCAGCAGCCGCACCGCCTCCGGAAGGGTCGTGGCGAGGCGTCCGACGTAGGACACCTCACAGCGGGCGACGAGCAGGCGCATCGGGCGAACCTAGCGCTCGGAGCGGACCGGTGGCGTCTATGGGTGGGAAGAAAGCGCTCAGACGATCGCGTTTTGCGCCGATAACTACGTGTGAGGCGCGTCCAAGAGGCAGATGTGATGGATGTCTCCGCGCTGCGCATGCGCGAAGCGACAATCGCTGCCGCGCTCTGGATGAGCCTCGGCGTGGGGCTTCTGGGTGGCATCTACGTCGCCTTCACCTGGGCACGACCGAACCGCAGCGAGCTGCTGATCCTCTTCATCCTGGCTCTCCTCACGGCGGTCGTCGTCTACTTCGTGCCACGCGAGAAGATCGTTCGCAGCCGGATCAGGGAGCCCTTCTTCCTGCTCTGGACGCTGACGGACTTCGCCATGCTCGTCGTCGCGACGCTGGCCGACGGTGGGACATCCAGCCCGCTGATCCTGGTCTTCTTCCTTCCTGTCGTCTTCTCCTCGATGTCCTACCCGCTGGGATCCGTCGCGGTGGTGGGTCTCGCCTCCGTCTGGAGCTACCTGGTCGTGGCGCTGATCGCCGGGGGCTCGAGCGTGGCCTTCCAGTTGAGCTTCGCCTTCGCCCTGCTGTGTACCGCCGCGATGAGCGCCTGGCAGGCCCAGAACCACAATCGCCAGCACCGAGCCCTGGCGCAGGCCTCGCGGACCGATCCCCTGACGGGATGCCTGAACCGCCGCGGCTTCGAAGAGCGTGCCGTCGCCGAGATCGCCGAGCTCACCCGCGAGGGCCGCCGAGGAGCGGTGGTCGCATTGGACATCGACCACTTCAAGCCGGTCAACGACACCTTCGGCCACGCCGCCGGCGATGAGCTCTTGTGCTGGTTCGCCCGGACCCTCGAAGCCAACGTCCGGCAGGGAGATGCCGTCGGACGCATGGGCGGCGACGAGTTCGCTGTGTTGCTGGGCCAGGTCGAGCCGAGTGACGTGAGCGCGAGCACGGCCAGGCTGGAAGCCGCCTTGGGAAGCCGGGCACCGGCATCGCTGGGCGTCGCGGTCTTCCCCGACGACGGGGTCGATCTCGAAGCGCTCTCGCGCTGCGCCGACGCCCGCCTCTACGCCTCGCGCAGGGGCCGCGCGGGCAGCGTGGCGCAGCCTGCGGCGCGCGAGCCGCTGCCGCCCGCCCTGCCGGTCGACGGAGTCACCGAGCATGCGCACCGTTTTGCTCCGGCGGACCTCTGGCGGGCGGCCCTCGAGGCGATGCCCGCACGCAACCCGCGTGATGCTCAGCCGATCGAGGAGCCAGACCTGCAGGAGAGCCTGCTCGAGCAGATCGACGCCTCGGTGATCGCCACGGACCTGAAGGGCAACGTGATCAGCTGGAACACGGGCGCCGAAGCCCTCTACGGCTGGACGGAGGAGGAGGCGCTGGGCCGCAGCTCCCGCGACCTGATGGTCCCCGAGAACGCGGAAGCCGTCGAACGGCTGGCCAAGGAGGTGCAGCGCGACGGCCGCTGGGACGGCGAGCTGCTGGTGCGGCGAAAGGACGGCTCCCTGTTCACCGTCTATGTCCGCAACCGCCTCGCCCGCGACGCCGAGGGCAACCCCACGGCAATCGTCGGCGTGGCCGTTGACATCTCGGCCCGCGTGTCCGCAGAAACGGAGCTGCTGCAATCGCGCAACTACGCCCAGGCCGTCACCGAGTTCATGGGCGAGGGTCTCGTGACGCTCGACCTCGAGGGCCGCATCACCTATGTCAACAGGGCCGCAGAGGCCCTGATCGGCTGGACCTCCGGCGAGCTGCGCGGGAGGCAGATCGGAGAGCTCCTCGGCTCGCAGGACGGCGACGGCCCACTCCGCCCCTTCACCGGGACACCGATCGCCGAGGCGCTCCGAACGGACACCACGGTCCGCGTCGACGACGACATCTTTGCCACCGGGGGCGGACGGGGCCTGCCGGTCGCCTACACCGCGACGCCGTTCAACACCGACGACGGCCTGCAGGGCTGCATCGTCATCTTCCAGGACATCACCGCGCGCAGGCGCCGCGAAGAGGAACACCGCCGCGATGCCGAGACCCTGGCGATCATCGACCGCGTCGAGCGCGCCATGCTCGAGGAGCGCTTCGTTCTGCACGCCCAGCCGATCATCGACCTGCGCAGCGGCGAGGTCGTCCAGCACGAGCTTCTGATCCGCATGTGCGAACCCGATGGCCGGGTGGCGCCGCCGGGCGAGTTCCTCCCCGTCCTCGAGCGCTACGCACTGATGGGCGAGATCGACTGGTGGGTGATCAAGCAGGCGACCGAGCTCGCGGGCGCGGGCTGCCCGGTGCAGCTGAACCTGTCGGCTCGCTCCGTCGGCGACCCCGACGTCCTGGAGCACATCGAACGCTGCATCGAGCAGTGGAAGGTCCCGCCCGGGAAAATCGTGGTGGAGATAACCGAGACGGCCATCGTGGAGGATCAGGTGGCCGCCAGGGCGTTCGCCGAGGGCCTCCATGCGCTGGGCTGCGAGATCGCCCTGGACGACTTCGGGACGGGCTATGGGACGCTGACCTACCTCAAGCAGATCCCCGTCGACTACCTCAAGCTGGACATCGAGTTCGTCCGCGACCTGGCGAGCAACTCGGCCAGCCGCCACGTCGTCCACGCGATCCTCACGCTGGCACGCAACTTCGGCCTGCGGACGATTGCCGAGGGTGTCGAGGATGCCGAGACGCTGGCGCTCCTGAGCGGCCTAGGAGTGGACTTCGCTCAGGGCTTCCACATCGCCCGGCCCGCGCCCTTCTCAAGCGTGCCGGGCGACCGCCAGGATCCCGTCGCGATGGATCTTCACGGCCTCGACTCCCGTGTGCCGGCCCGCACCCGGCGAGCGCTTCAGCTTGTGAGGGGAAGCGAAAACAACTCCGCCGCATCACAGCGGCGCAGCCGCAGCCCCCGCTGAACCCTCAGGCTTCGCCGGGGATGTCCTCGGCCCCGGGATGCTCAACGACGGTCGCCTCCGGCGGAGGAGGAGCGGGCGCGGCTGCCGCCACGGGCGGCGAGGGCGGCTCCTCGGTAGCTCCCGTGCTGACCGCCTCGCGGAACTCCCTGATCCCGTGACCGAGCGCTTTGGCGAGATCCGGGAGGCGCTTGGGACCGAGCACCACCAGCGCGACGACGGCGATGAAGAGCAGGTGGACCGGATTCTCGATTCCCATCGCCAATCAGGCTAGCGTCCCCGGCCTCCGGGCGACCCCGTCGTGGACCCATGCTGGGGGCGCCACGCCTGCAGAGCCCTCCGACCTCACCCCTACGCTCTGCCGGGTGAGCGCCGAGAGCCAGGGCATGACGTCATCGCGGCCGCGCCGCTACCCCCCTCCCGCCAGGGGCGAACTGTTCTGGCCCGCCCAGGCGACGGTTCTCGCCGCGATCGTCCTTCAATTCACGCTTCCCGCGCGCGTGACGGTCGGGCCGCCCTGGCTGGTGCCCTCACTGGAGGCGCTGCTTCTGTTCGGCCTGGTCTTCCTGACCCCCAAGAAGGAGGAAATCGAGCATCCCCGGCGCCGGATCGTGGCGCTCGCGATGATCGCCTTCGTCAGCGCCGCGAACATCTTCTCGCTGAGCTCGGTGAGCAAACAGCTGCTGCACCACACCACGAGAATCCGCAACGGAGACGAACTGATCGTCGCGGGCGTCGTGATCTGGTTGACCAACTTCCTGATCTTCGCCCTCTGGTACTGGGAGCTCGACCGCGGCGGGCCCGGGAAAAGGGCGCTCGGCAACGACCAGGCGCCCGACCTGCTGTTCCCCCAGATGTCCGACGATCGCATCGAGCCGGAGAACTGGCGCCCGAAATTCATCGACTACCTCTACGTCTCGCTGACCAATGCGACGGCCTTCTCGCCCACGGACACGATGCCGTTGACGCCGATGGCAAAGTCGATCATGGGGATCCAGTCGCTCGTCTCGCTCGTCACGATCGGCCTGATCGTCTCGCGGGCCGTGAACATCCTCTAGCCGCGGCTCCTAGGCGGCGGGCTCGGGCTCCAGCGCCAGTGCCTGGGAGACAAGGTCCGCGACTTCGTCGCCGGCGCCGAGCGAGATTGCCCTGCGGAAGGCGCTCAAAGCACCCTCACGGTCCAGCAGCCTGAGCCGCAGGCGACCCAGGCGCTCCCAGGCACCGGCGTCCTTGGGTCCCCGCTGAGCGGCTCGGGCGGCGGCCTCCTCGGCAAGGTCGACGGCGCCCATGTCTTCATAGATCCTCGCCGCGAAGCGGTGCGCCGCCGGGCGGCGGCCATCGACACGGGCCCAGTCGCGGACCGCACGGCCCGCCTCGTCGAGCTTGCCCGCATTCCAGAAGGCCAGGGTCATCAGGCGAAGGACCGCCACGTTGCGCGGCTCGGCGTCCCGGGCGTAGATCAGGCGTTGAGCGGCCAGCTCATACTCGCCTTCGGCCATAGCCCGCTGGGCGGCGATCAGGAACCGTTCGACGCGCTCGGAGCCCGGGTCGGGCTTGGAGAAATCGACGAACTGGAGGCTTCCGGCCGGAATCGTCCTGATCCCGTGGCTGAATTTGACACGTGCCCACTGCTGTACCTCGGCCGCCCCGGGATCCTCAGCTGAGAAGTAGATGCCCGTGACCGTCCCGACCCCCCACTCCGGGTAGGAGACGCAGCGGGCGTAGCGGTGGACGACCGAGTGGTCCGGGACGCGGCTGCCGAAGGGGTCGTTGGCCGCCTTGTCCTTGGCGTGGGCCCGGGCGCGCTCCTCGGCTTCGTAGGCCCGCCGGCCGGCCTCTTCGCGCTCGCGACGAGCCGCCTGGGCGCTTACTTTGACGGCGTTCTGCGAGACGGAGCCGCCCCGCGAGCCCTCGGCCAGGCGCTCAAGCTGGTCGGCCGCCTCGTTGATCGCCTTGAGGTGGCGCTCGTGCTCGAACTGCCTGCCCGCGGGAGCGACGTCCGGGTGCCAGCGCTTGGCCATCCTGCGCCGGGCGAGCTGGACGTCGCGCTTGTTGAACGGGGCCTCCAGCTCCAGGAGAAGGAGGTGCTGCTCGACATCCAGGACGGTGGTGGGCATGACCCGACAACGTTAGCGAGGGCGGGCCGGAATCCTTTGTCTCTATCCTGCGCGGGGATGTCCTCTCAGTACGTCTTCACGATGCATCGCCTCTCGAAGGTCCACCCGCCGGACAAAACGGTGCTGGACAACGTCACGCTGGCCTTCTATCCGGGCGCCAAGATCGGCGTTCTCGGCTACAACGGCGCCGGCAAGTCGACGCTGCTGCGGATCATGGCCGGGGTGGATCAGGACTACCGCGGCGAGGCCGCCCTGGCTCCCGGGGCGACCGTCGGGATGCTCGAGCAGGAGCCTCATCTGGACGAGAGCAAGGACGTGCGCGGAAACGTCGAGGAGGGGGTCGCCGAGACGAAGGCCCTGCTGGACCGCTTCAACGAGCTGGCCGCCAACTACTCCGATGAGACCGCCGAGGAGTTCGGCCGCATCCAGGCCCAGATCGAAGCGGCCGACGCCTGGAACCTGGACACCCAGCTGGAGTATGCGATGGACGCCCTGCGCCTGCCTCCGCCGGATGCCGACGTCTCCAAGCTCTCCGGCGGCGAGCGCCGCCGTGTGGCCCTCTGCCGCCTGCTGCTGCGGGCCCCCGACCTGCTGCTGCTCGACGAGCCCACGAACCACCTCGATGCCGAGTCGGTGGCCTGGCTGGAGCAGCACCTCAGCGAGTACAAGGGCGCCATCGTGGCCGTCACCCACGACCGCTACTTCCTCGACAACGTGGCCGGCTGGATCCTCGAGCTCGACCGCGGCAAGGGGATCCCCTACGAGGGGAACTACTCCAGCTGGCTCGAGCAGAAGCAGGTCCGCCTGGCCCAGGAAGAGCGCTCCGAAAAGGGCCGCGAGCGAACGATCGCCGCCGAGCTCGAATGGGTCCGGACGAACCCCAAGGGCAAACGGACCAAGTCCAAGGCCCGCCTTGCCCGCTACGAGGAGCTGATCGCCGAGGACCGCAACATCAAGCTCGACGAGGTCCAGATCCACATTCCTCCGGGCCCCCGCCTGGGGACCAAGGTCCTGACCGCCACCAACCTCTCGAAGGGCTTCGGCGAGCGGCTTCTGATCGAGGACCTCACATTCGACCTTCCCCGCGCCGGGATCGTCGGCGTGATCGGCGCCAACGGCGCCGGCAAGACCACCCTGTTCCGGATGATCACCGGCCAGGAGCAGCCGGACAGCGGCAGGCTCGAGCTGGGCGACACGGTCCAGCTGGCCTACGTCGATCAGTCACGCGACTCCCTGAACCCTGAGAAGACGGTCTGGGAGGAGATCTCCGAAGGCTACGAGCACATCAAGGTCGGCGACCGCGAGGTCAACTCGCGCCAGTACACGGCCGGCTTCAACTTCAAGGGCTCCTCGCAGCAGGCGCGCATCGGCAAGCTCTCCGGCGGAGAGCGCAACAGGGTGCACCTGGCCAAGCTGCTGCGCAGCGGCGGCAACCTGCTGCTGCTGGACGAGCCCACCAACGATCTCGACGTGGACACCCTGCGGGCGCTGGAGAACGCCCTGCTGGCCTTCCCCGGTTGCGCGATCGTGATCTCCCACGACCGCTGGTTCCTGGACCGCGTGGCGACGCACGTGATGGCCTTCGAGGGCGACTCGCAGGTCACCTGGTTCGAGGGCAACTTCGAGGCGTATGAGGAGCATCGCCATGCGGTGCTCGGCGCCGCCGCGGACCGGCCCCACCGCATCACCTACAAGCGGCTGGTTCGTGGCTGAAGCCGGCCTGGAGGCCGGCCCCGCGGAGGAGACGATGGGCCCATTCGAGCGCGACACGGCCGTCACGATGAATGGCGACGCGCGGCAGGGAGACGATCTTCGACGCGGCTGTCGCAGACGGCTGGAAGGCCGGTCGCGGCCCACACGGCGGCTACATGGCGGCGATGCTCCTGCGGGCGCTCATGGAGGCCGTCGCCGAGCCCCGGCGGGCGCCCCGCTCGCTGACGATCCACTACGCCCGGGCCCCCGTGGCGGGCCCCGTCCGGATTCGCACGGTGCTCGAGCGCGAGGGCCGCTCGCTGAGCACGCTCTCGGCACGAATCGAGCAGGAGGGGCACCTCGTGGCGCTTGCCCTGGCTGCCTTCTCGGTCCCCTGGAGCGGGCCCGAGATCTCAGAACTTCCGCTGCCTGACGTCGCCGGCCCGGAGCGACGCGCGCGAGGCGGGCTCCGCGCTGGCCTTCGGCGCCCCCGACTTCACGCGCCACATGATCATGCAGCCCCGGGTCGAGGTCCCACCGTTCTCCGGGACGGGACAGGCGATGGAGTTCGGCGCCTGGATCGGCCTGGCCGAGGCGCGTCCGCTCGACGCCCCGGCGCTGGCCTTCTACTCCGACGCCCTGATCCCGGCGCCCTTCATGGGGATCGAGACGCCAACGGCGGCACCGACGATCGACCTGACGATCCATTTCCGGGTCGCCCTCCCGCGGATCGGTCGATCCGGACCCCCAGGAGCTCTGCTTCGCACGCGTCAGGGCGGGCCTGATCCACGAAGGGTTCTTTGAGGAGGACAGTGTCATCTGGGCGGCAGACGGGACGGTGCTGGCACAGTCGCGCCAGCTCGCCATCCTGATGCCCCGGCCCGGTCAGGGCCGGCTCAGCGGGCGAAGCTCGTCTTCGCGCCGAGGCGCATGGCGAACGCCGCGATCAGCTCGGCGCAGGCCCTCACGTCGGCCAGCTCGACCAGCTCGACGGGCGAGTGCATGTAGCGCAGAGGGATCGAGATGAGACCCGTCGGTACGCCGCCGCGGCTCAGGTGGACGGCGTCGGCATCGGTACCCGTCGAGCGTCCGTCGGCCTGGACCGTGAAGGGGATCTTCTTGACCTCGGCCGACTCATGGAGCAGCTCGAAGACGCCAGGGTTCAGGATCGAGCCGCGGGCGATGACGGCCCCTGAGCCGAACTCGTGCTTGCCGGACTCCTTGACCTCGATCCCCGGGGCATCCGTCGCATGGGTTACGTCGACGACGATCGCCGCGTCCGGCTCGAGCGAGAAGGCGCTCGTGCGCGAGCCGCCGAACGTCGTCTCCTCCTGCGCCGCCGCCACGGCGGCCAGCTCCCATGCGCTGCCGCCTGCCGCGGCCACGAGCCGCGCCGCCTCGAGCGCGATGAAGGAGCCGAGACGGTTGTCCAGTGCCCGCGAGGCGAGCCTGCCGTTGGGCAGCTCGACCGGGTCGGCGTCGATCACCGCCACGTCGCCGATCCGCACCATCGCTTTCGCATCGTCCCCGTCGCGGGCACCGATGTCGATGTGCATGTCGCGGATCTCGGCGACCTTTTTGCGCTCCTCGGCACGCAGCAGATGGATCGGCTTGCGCCCCACGAGGCCCCTGACGGGACCGCCGCGGGTATCGATCACGACGCGCTGGCCGACGAGGACCTGCGGGTCCCAGCCGCCGACTTCGCCGAAGTACAGAAAGCCGCTGTCGTCGATGTGGGTGACGATCAGGCCGATCTCGTCGATGTGGCCCATCACCAGCAGCCGTCTGGGCTTGCCTTTGACGCTCTTCTTCGGTGCCACCAGCGCCAGGGGCGTGCCGACGAGGTCGGTGCTGACCTCGGCGAACTCCGCGGCCGCGGCGCGCCAGACTGCCGCGGGCTCCGTCTCGTAGCCGGACGGGCCGCGTGCCGTGAGCAGGTCCAGCAGGACCTCCGGCGCCGGGGCGGGCTTCTTGCGGCTTGGTTTGCGCGCGGCAGGACTCATCGGGCCAGCAACCCCCTCAGGACGTACTGCAGGATGCCTCCATGGCGGAAATAGTCGGCCTCGCGGGGCGTGTCGATCCGGACCCGGGCGTTGAACTCGGACCGTCTCCCCCGTCCCGCGGGCCGGCGCTCACGGCGACCTCCTGCGGAATCTCCCCGCCGCCGTTGATCGGCTCGGCAAGGCCTGAGATCGAGAAGACCTCCTCGCCCGTCAGGCCGAGTGCGGCGGCGCTCTGCCCATCGGCGAACTGCAGCGGCAGGACACCCATGCCGACCAGGTTGGAGCGGTGGATCCGCTCGAAGCTCTCGGCGATGACGGCGCGGACGCCCAGCAGCCTGGTCCCCTTCGCGGCCCAGTCGCGCGAGGATCCCGAGCCGTACTCTCTGCCGGCCAGGATGACCAGGTCGGTGCCCTGCTCGATGTAGCGCATGGCGGCATCGTAGATCGCCATCTGCTCGGCCGGGCCGTCATCGCCCAGGAAGCGGGTGAAGCCCCCTTCGGGCAGCGGCCCGCCGCCGCCGATCAGGTTGCGCAGGCGGATGTTGGCGAACGTCCCGCGCATCATGACCTCGTGGTTGCCGCGTCGCGAGCCGTAGGAGTTGAAGTCCCGCGGCTCGACGCCCTGCTCCTGCAGGTAGAGCCCCGCGGGGCCGTCGCGCTTGATCGAACCGGCCGGAGAGATGTGGTCGGTCGTGACGCTGTCTCCCAGCAGTGCCAGCACGCGTGCCCCCTCGATCTCGGTGACCGCCGCGGGCTCGGCGGGCATCCCCTGGAAGTAGGGCGGAAGGCGCACATAGGTGGAGTCCTCGGCCCAGGCGAAGCGCTCCCCCTCGGGGGTCTCCAGGCCCTGCCAGCGCGCGTCTCCGGCGAACACCTCGCCGTAGCTTCGACGGAACATCTCGGCCCTGACCGCCTCGCCGATCGTGTCGGCGACCTCCCGCTCGGAGGGCCAGATATCCCTCAGGTAGACGGGTCGGCCGCTCTCGTCCTCGCCGAGCGGGTCGGCGACGATGTCGACGTCCATCGTCCCCGCCAGCGCGTAGGCGACACAGAGGGGCGGCGAGGCGAGGTAGTTCATCTTCACGTCCGGGTTGATCCGGCCCTCGAAGTTGCGGTTGCCCGACAGCACCGAGACAACGGCCAGCTCGCCCTCGTTGACGGCCTCGGAGACCTCATCGGGCAGCGGCCCGGAGTTGCCGATGCAGGTTGTGCAGCCGTACCCGACGAGGTTGAAGCCCAGTGCCTCGAGCGGCGCGGTCAGCCCGGCCCGGTCGAGATACTCGGTGACGACCTTCGAGCCGGGAGCCAGCGAGGTCTTGACCCAGGGCTTGGAGCGCAGGCCCTTCGCGACGGCGTTGCGGGCGAGGATCCCCGCGCCGATCATCACGGACGGGTTGGAGGTGTTGGTGCAGCTGGTGATCGCAGCGATCACGACATGGCCGTGATCGACCTCGAAGCGCTCGCCGTTCATGCTGACCGCCCTGGCCGTGCCGTTGCGGACGAGCGTCCCGGCCGGAGCGGGAGCGGGCGCCGCGGCGGGAGGAGCATCGTGCCCCGGCGAGCCGTTGGCCGGGGGGTCCGAGGCGGGGTAGCTCTCCGCGACCGCCTCGTCCTGGGCGTCCCTCTGCTCGCCCGCCGACGGCACGTAGTCACGCAACGCCTCTTTGAAGGCCTCCCGGGCGCCACTCAGGGAGACCCGGTCCTGCGGGCGCTTGGGTCCCGCGAGGCTCGGCTCGACGGAGCTCAGATCGAGCTCGATCGTGTCGGTGAAGGTGGGTTCTTCGGAGTTCTCGTCGTGCCACATGCCCTGCTCGCGGGCGTAGGCCTCGACGAGGGCGATCTGCTCTGGGTCGCGTCCGGACAGCTCGAGGTAGCGGAGCGTCTCCGCGTCGATCGGGAAGATCGCGCAGGTCGAGCCGAACTCCGGTGACATGTTGCCGATCGTCGCCCGGTCGGCGATCGGGAGCGCCCCCACACCGGCCCCGAAGAACTCGACGAACATCCCCACGACCCCGCGCCGGCGCAGGATCTCGGTGACCGTCAGGACGAGGTCTGTCGCCGTGGTGCCCTCGGGAAGGCGCCCATGGAGCCTGAAGCCGAGGACCTGCGGGATCAGCATGGACATCGGCTGGCCCAGCATGGCTGCCTCGGCCTCGATGCCGCCCACACCCCAGCCGAGCACGCCGAGGCCGTTGACCATCGTCGTGTGTGAGTCGGTGCCCACCAGCGTGTCGGGGTAGGCCTGGGGCAGCCCCGAACCGCCGGCCTCGCGCGGGAAGACGACCCTGGCCAGGTACTCGAGGTTGACCTGGTGAACGATCCCCGTGTCGGGCGGTACGACCGCGAAGTCCCGGAAGGCACCCTGGCCCCAGCGAAGGAAGGCGTATCGCTCCTGGTTGCGCTCGAACTCACGCTCGGCGTTGAAGGCGAAGGCGGCCCTCGTGCCGAAGGCGTCGACCTGGACCGAGTGGTCGATCACCAGCTCGGCCGGGGCGAGCGGGTTGATCAGCTTCGGATCCCCTCCCATCTCCGCCATCGCGTCGCGCATCGCGGCGAGATCCACCACCGCGGGAACCCCGGTGAAGTCCTGCATCAGGACGCGGGCGGGACTGAATGCGATCTCCTTGCTCGGCTTGGCCTTGGCGTCCCAGCCGGCCAGCGCCTCGATGTCGATGGCCGTGACGGAGCCGTTTCCCTCGGTGCGTAGGAGGTTCTCGAGCAGGACCTTCAGGGAGAAGGGGAGCCTGGCGACGTCGAAGCGCTGCTGAAGTGCGTCCAGGCGGAAGATCTCATATTCGCGCTCGGAGCTGACGAGCGTTGCCCTGGCGCCAAAACTGTTCTCCGACATCTGTTTCTCCCGGCAATCGAGGCTCTACGTGGACGATGCGCAGTCTCGCAGAGTCGCTGCCCGGAGCCGGGTCAGAGCCCGCCGGGAAGGGCCCCTCAGCCGGGTATCTCCGAGGCGCGGCTGACGCGCCCCTTGCCCTGGCGCTTGGAGCGCAGCAGCGCCGAATCGCAGGCGCCCAGGAGGTCGTCTGTACTCATCGAGGGCTGCCACTGCGCGACGCCGATCGACGCCGAGACACCATGGCCACCCGCGTAGGCGGGCATCCCCCGCAGACGCTCCAGCGCCCGTCCCGCCGCGGCGGCGGCGCTGTCCAGGCCGGCGTTGGGGAGGATCACGACGAACTCGTCTCCGCCATAGCGGGCGACGCGATCGAAGGCCCGGAACTCGCCGACGAGGGCCTGGACGACCTCGCGCAGCATGGCGTCCCCGGCGGGGTGCCCGTGACGGTCGTTGACCAGCTTGAAGTCGTCCAGGTCGAGCAGCAGGCAGGACAGCGGGCCGCCCGTGCGCATCGCCCGCCCGATCTCCTCGTCCAGACGCCTGCGCATCGCCCTGTGGTTCATGCAGCCGGTGACCGCGTCCGTGCCGGCCTCCGAGCGTGCCCGCACCAGGGCCAGGGCCGTGGCGCCCTGCTCGACGAGGGCGCTCGCCAGCTCGACCGACGGCGGCTCGTAGATGCCCGCTGTGCGGCGGACCAGGATCACCACAGCGTCGACCTCCGAGCGCTCCACGACGGGAAGCAGCAGAGCGCAGCTCACATGGCCCGTGGCTGTCAGCCGGGGAACGCTGACGGCGAACTCCTCGGGGTCGGCCGCCAGAAAGCTCCGCCTGGTGCGAGCGACCCAGCCGACACCCGGAGGGCGATCCGCGCGGGGCGAGAGATAGCTGAGACGCCCCTCTGCGGCGAACAGGAAGACCTCGACGAGGTCCTCGCCGTCGCCTCCGGGGGCCAGATGGTGGACATGAACCTCCTCGGCACCGGGCGACGCCAGCAGCTCGCGTGCCAGGGCTCGAAAGATCGAATCCGGATCTACGGCTCCATCCGCCATCGCGGTCAGCCGGCGTATCCCCCCGAGCAGTTGTTGAACCCCTCCAGACGACGACGCAGAGGTATCCGTACCTGAAACGACATCCATCACTGCAATCTAGGGCATCGGACGGCCGCAGTCACGTCTTTCTGAGGAACGGAATGCTCCGGCCGGCGGCCTGGCACTGCGGGCGGGGCGCTCGAGGCGCCCCGCCCGCAGGCCTTGCCGTGAAGCCTCTAGTGGAAGTGAACGGTCGTGAACGCGTGCGAGTGCGGGCCCTTCTTCTTGGGCAGGAACCCGACGCGGATCTTGACCTTCAGCGGTTTGTGCTTGCCGCGGCCCTTGTTCGACAGCGGCACCTTCAGCGAGACGGTTTTGTAGGCCTGGTTCAGGTGACGTGCCACCTGCTTGACCAGGCCACCCTTGTTGCTGCCGCTGATGCGACCCGCCGCGAACGTCTGGATCGTCAGGTAGGCGGTGTTGCCACGCACCTTCTTGCCGACGATTTTCACGCCGCAGTTCGTCACGTTGATGACCGTGTCGAGTTTGGTCACCTTGCCGTTCTGGCCCGTGATCGTCGTCGGCATCTTGAGGGGCTTGTGGCAGAGGTCGCCATAGCCGCTCACCGCCGAGTTCGATTGGGCCGGCAGGTTGACCTTCACGCTGGACACCGGAACATCCGGCGTCGAGGCGAACGTCGTCGTCGTGATCCCGTTCGTGATGTCGGTGTTCCCGACCAGGACGATTTCGACGCCCTGATCCTTGAGCACCAGGTCGAGGTCCGGGAACGCCGCGCCGCCGTGGGAGACGAAGTATGCGTTGCCCTTCATCGTCCCGGGCAGTGTCGGCGTGACGGCTTCCGCCGTCCCGACCTTCGCGCCCTTGGGGCAGCTGTCCGGGTTGGCTTCGAACGTTGCAGCGAGACATGCCTGCTTGAGCGTCGAGTTACGCGATGGCAGCTGCTTGGGCAGCTGAACCTTGACGGACTTGATGTTCGATTCTCCCGGGAACGCGGTCAGCGTCGTGACGAGGCTCGTGCCGTTCGACCTCGAGACCTTCGAGGACGTCGTGGCGGCGAACTTCGGCGCGAGCGGGAGCTTTTCGCAGCCCGACAGGGTGAACGGCGAGGACAGCCCGGTCTGGGTCGCCCCTTCCGTCGAGGTCAGGGTGCTGAGCGTCGCCTGCGTCGTGCAGTTGGTCGGGTTGTACAGGAAGCCCTGACGGTTGATCGTCAGGGTGATCGAGCGCAGGCGCAGCGGCACGCCCTTGACGATCGTCGGCAGGACGCTTTCGGCCGTCACCTGGGCCGTCGTCTTGTCGATGTTGAGCGTCGCCCGGGTCACAACATTGCCGAGTTCGAACGGACCGGCATTCGCCGGCACGACGATCGACATGCCGTAGGGCGCACCGTTGTAGGCGCCGGTCAGGTAGGCCGTCCCCCTGAACGCGTAGGGCGAGGAGCCCGCGCCGGCGAGGACACGGACCGTCCCGATCCTGCTGGCGGCGCCGCATGTGCCGGCGTTGGCCTGTGCCTCTTCACAGAGGGTCACGTCCGGGATCGCGCCGACCAGACCCAGCGGCAGGCTGGTCTTGATCGTCTTCAGGTAGCCGTTGCCGTCGGCACGGGCGAGACTGAACGTGAAGGACGTGTGCGAACCGCCCGTTTCGACTTCGTTGTCCGTCGCCTGGGTCAGCGCGAACGGCGGCGGCGAGGAGGCGCAGCCGGTGATGTTCACACCGAAGGCCAGCGTTTTGACGGCCTCGCCGGAGGTCGGCGTGAAGTTTGCCGAACCCGGCGATTCGCCGCAGAGCAGCGGGTTGGCGATCGGAGCGAGCACGCCGCGTTCGAAGTTCAGCTTCAGGTTCGTGAACGGCTGTTCCGGCGGAGAGTTGAAGTACGTCGTCAGCTGCCCGGTCGTCGGGTTCGGGACGGTTTCCCCGAACAGCCGCACCGAGATGCCGTACTTATCACTGTTGGCCACGACATAGATGTCATACGGCGGGTCGGTGATCGTGCCGGATTTCGAGCCGGACGCGAGGTAGACGCTACCTGTCAGGGAGCCGTCGGGCAGCGTCGGCACGTTCAGGCTGACCGTCCCGATTTTCGACCCGACGGGGCAGTCGACGCCGAACGGTTCACCGAACACGCCGCCTGAGACCTGGTGGGCCTGGTCGGTCGTGCAGGCTTCGAGGCCCGCGGCCGCGGCCGAGTTGAGCGTCATGCCTTCAGGCAGCGTGAACGACGCGGACTTCACCTGGGAGACATCGGTTGCCGTCGGGTCGTGTTCCTCGACCGCTTCGGTCGAGAACTCGTCCGGCGAGTCGCTCAGCGTGGAGCCCGGCGTCAACGTGAATTTCGGTTCAAAGACGAGCCCGTTGCAGCCTTCGAGGCCGATCGGCGTGGTGAAGCTCGACCTCGTCGACCCGAATTTCCCTTCTTCGGGGAATCCTGGCAGCGCGGCTCCTTCGAGCGTCAGCGACGTCGTCAGGTTGCCCGGGCAGCTCGTTGCGTTCGTGATGAACGCTCCGTCGCCGCTGGTGCCTTCAAAGACGAGACGCGAGCGCAGCAGCGGCGGCGAGGCGGCCGCTTCGATTTCGAAGTAGTCGTGGAAGTCGCCCTTATTTGTCCCGCGTGCTTCCGTGCCCCATTCGACGCTGCCTTTGATCAGCGAGTGCGAGTACCACTGTTTTTCGATCAGAACTTTTTCGGTCGGTTCGCCGAAGCGGGTCGGCCTTTCTTCGGCTTAGAAGGCTTTCGTGAGCTCGCCTTCGGTGAGGAATTTGGGGAGTTTGACGGCTACCCCGTAGAGCGCCGCGAGGCCCGACCCGTTGGCCATATGTTCGCTGGCGGCCGGCACGAGGTCGTAGACGGGACCGCTACCGGCACGTCGCCGGCGCCGCCTTCTTCGAATTTGCCCGTGAAGATCGTCGCTTCCTGTGTTCCGATTTCGCTTTCTTCGCATTCTTCGCCGGGCGCTTCGAAGAGCCCGACGGATGCCAGCGGCCCACCACCGAATTCCGCCAGCGAGCAGGTTTCGACCGCAAAGGGGTTGGTCGCAAGCCCCGGTGCGACATCGGTGCGGATGTGCGTCGTGGCGGCCGTCGGGATCTTTTCCGGGTATTCGCCGACGCTGGCAAGAACAAAGTCGGTCACGCCGTAGGGCACCCGGCCGCCGGCCTGCGTGAAGCCTTCTTCTTCGGCTTCTTCAACGGTGATTTCAGGCTTCGGCTCGAAGAAGTTGAATTTCAACGGTCCGGATTCGTGCGCGACTTCTTCCTCGCCGCATTCTTCGGACGTTCGTTGCAGTTGGTCGCGACGAACTTTCCGATCCCGATCACCTGCGCGCCGGCCCCTGCCGGAAGCGCCGCCGCCGAGCAGCACGCCACAGATCAAAGACAGAACCCAAACCCGAGCGTGCACCCTCATGCCAACCTCCTCATAGAAACCGAAACTCCCACTCCCTCACTACCTATACCCCTAAGGACTCCGAAACACCCGCAAAGTTGCGGGCGATTCAACGGTCGTATTAGACGAACCCGTGGTTTGTCCTTCCGTGGCCCGGTGTTCGATCCCCGTGCGTCCGAGCAGCTTTCAGACGTTACGCCGATCGGCGGACGTGTGCGTGCCTGCTTTCCCCGGGAGGGCGGGAGCGGCACCGAACCCGACCCGCAGCAGCGCACCACCGCCCTCGGCGTTCTGGCTTCGGCGAACCCTCCGCAGGACTCCGTCGCCTGGCGGACGATCGCCAGCCCGAGCCCCGAGCCGGGCATTCCCCGCGCCTGCTCTGCCCGGTAGAAGCGATCGAAGACGAAGGGCAGATCCTGCTCGAGAAGCCCGGCCCGTGGTCTCGGACGGTGAGCACCCCCCGCTTGAGTTTCACCTCGACCTCGCCGCCCTCCGGGCTCCACCTTCGCGCGTTGTCGATCAGGTTGGAGACGGCCCGCCCGATGCGGTCGCCGGGACCGACGGCCAAGGTCGGCTCGAGGTCGAGCTCATAACGCAGCTCGCCGCGGCGGCGCGCGCTCTGGACCGCGGATTCGACGACCTCGTCCAGCCTTACCTCGTCCAGCGAGTCGGCCGGATCAGCACCGCGGGCCAGCTCGACGACGTCCGCCACGAGTGCCGTCAGGTCGTCGAGCTCCGCGACGATGTCGGCTCTGAGGCTCGCCTGCTCCTCCGGCGGCAGACGGTCGGCCTCACCCAGCGTCTGGATGTTGGCCCGCAGCGAGGTGATCGGGGTGCGCAGCTCGTGGCTTGCGTCGGCGACCAGGTGACGTTGCGCGGCGACGGAGTGCTCCAGCGCATCCAGTGTTCCGTTGAAGCTCTCGGCCAGGCGCCCCAGCTCGTCTCGCCCGGTGACATCCAGCCGCCGGGACAGGTCGAGGCTTCCGGAGAGCGTCTCGGTCTGCTCGGTGAAGCGCCCGATCGGCGCCAGGGCCGTCCGCGCGACAAGCGTCCCGAGGATCGCCGCCAGGACGATCCCCCCTGCACCGATCAGCAGGAGGATCAGCAGCAGATTGCTCAACTCGTGTTCCACCTCGGTCAGCGGACGGGCGATCAGCACAGCGTTGCCCGGGCTGCTCGCAACGGCCAGCACCCGGAGCCTGGTCCCGTTGACGGAGCGGTCTGAGAGGCTCGACCCGCTGCCGGCGGCTGCGATCGCCCGGTCACCCGCGGTTACGGCGATCCGCGGTGTCGAGGCCTGGCCACCGGGAACATAGACCTGTCCCGAGGAGGAGATGAACTGGACATACCCGCTGGCGGCGCCGAACGGTGCCGGTTTGACCGCACCCGGGAACTGCCCGCCCGCGAACCCCGGGGGCGGGCCGCCCGCGCGGTCGCCCTCATACGGGTTGGCGGGGCCGGGCACCGGGCCCCGCCTGGCCCGCGAAGACGCGGGCGCGAGACTGCAGCTGACGGTCGACTTCTCCCCGCAGGTCGGAGCGGACCGCCACGTAAAGGCCGATCGCCGCGGCCAGCACCGCAAGCGCCACCGAGAGGCTCGCGACCGCGGCGATCCGTGCCCGCAGCGTCATCGGCTCATGGCTCGCGCAGCGCGTAGCCCACGCCCCGCACCGTATGGATCAGGTTCCGAGCACCGGCATCCTCGAGCTTGCGGCGCAGGTAGCCGATGTAGACGCGCAGCGCGTTGGAGGTCGGTCCGAAGTCATATCCCCAGACCCGGTCGTAGATCAGGCTGTGAGAGAGCACCTGACGGGGGTTGAGCAGCAGCAGCTCCAGCAGCTGATACTCGGTCCGGGTCAGCTCGACGAAGCTCTCGCCCACCTCGGCGCCATGGCGCTCGGGATCGAGCCGCAGCTCGGCAAAGGTGAGATCCCCGGCGCCCTGCTCGGGTTTCGCACGCCGCATGAGCGCCCTCAGCCGGGCCTTCAGCTCGCCCACGTCGAACGGCTTGACCATGTAGTCGTCGGCCCCCACGTCGAGCCCGTCGATTCGATCGGTGACGGCATCGCGCGCCGTCAGCATCAGGATCGGCACCCTGTTGCCCAGCAGTCTCACGCGGCGGCAGACCTCGAGGCCGTCCATTCCCGGCAGGCCGATGTCCAGGACGACCGCATCGGGCGGCGAGCCGGCGATCCGCTCGAGAGCCTCCTCGCCGTCCGCGGCCGTCTCGACCTCGTAGTCGCCAAGCGTCAGCGCCCGTCGCAGGGCTTCCCGGACAGCCCGGTCATCGTCGACGATCAGGATCCGCACGGTCTGATTCTTACCTGCCGGCCTGTTGCAACTCCGCCGCCCGGCCCTGACAGTCATAGAGCGTCGTGGAGGCAGCGCTCGTGCCGAGGGAAGCCTCCGTGCTCGCGGTCGACTCGAGTGTCACCTTCCGGCAGGCCTTCGCGACGGCCGCCATGGCGGCCGTCGAGCCTGCCCTGCCGTCGGCGGGGATCAGGCCACTCGATGCTCCGCCCACGACCCAGCGGATCTTGCGAGTCCGGATCTCCTGGGCGAGCCAGGAGACGCTGACGCTGCTCTCGCGGCCTGAGAAGCCGCCGATCCCCGCAACGTCGGCGTCGCTCTTGATGATCGCCGAGGCCGCTCCGGACTGGCTCGAGACGGCGATCGTGCCGCCTCCATGCGCCTTGACGTAGGCGAGCAGCTCGCTGCTCAGTTCATTCCCGCCGAAGCCGCCCGCCCCACCGGGGCGCGGGAAGCCGCCTCGTGTGCCGCCGCCACGCGGCACCCCGCCAAAGCCCGGGAAGCCACCTCCGCCCGGGCCCGCGCCGGTGGTGCCTTCACCGCCGGCGCGGGGGAATCCCCCTGCGGCGCCGGGTACACCCCGAGGCGGCGCTCCGGGGACGGGGCCCCCCGCACCGAGGAGCAGTGAGAAGCGGCCCCTGCCGGCGCCGGGGCGCGCCCCGAAAGCTCCCGGGCCCGACTGCAGCGACGCGGGGCCGCCTTCGGGGAAGGTGCTGCTCGCGGGGTGCCCCAGCGTGTCGAAGGCCCAGACCGTCGGCCCGACGAGCAGGACCGCCAGGACCGTGCCCAGCGCGGCGGCGCGAGCCCTCCTGTCGGCCCGAAGGAGGAGGGTCAGGGAGGCGAGGGCCCCGACGATGATCAGGAGCGGAACGAGCCACCTCGAGCTGTCCCGGGTAGTCACCGAGGACGATCACCTCGCACACGACGCCCGCCGCGATCGACAGCGGCCCGAAGATGCGGAGGTTGACCTCGCCTGCGATCAGCTGCGCGGCGCCGGCGCCCAGGAGAGCCGCCGTGAAGGGCGCCAGCAGCGACACGTAGTAGGGATGGAAGATCCCGCCGGCGAAGCTGAACAGGACGGCGGTCGTCAGGAAGGCGCCGCCGATCACCATCAGCCAGCCCGTCCGCTCGTCGCGGCGCCGCAGACGGCTCGCGAAGAGGATGCCCAGTCCGCTGAGGAGGGCGAAGCCCAACAGCCATCCGCCCTGCCCACCGAGGGACGAGTTGAGCAGCCTCAGCGGGCCGGCCGAGCCGCCGAACATCGTCCCCCCGAGGGCGCCCGGACCGCCTTTCTGTCCGTCCACCCTGCCGATCCCGTTGTATTCGAAGATCAGCGACCAGACACGGTTGTCGCTCGTCCCCGAGATCCATGGGCGCTGCGCGGCCGGTGTCAGTTCGACGAGCGCCGGCCAGGCGCCGCCGACGATCCCCATCGCCAGGCCCCCGGCCAGCAGTTGGCCCAGAGCATGGAGCCGGCCCCTCGCTGCGGGGGCGAGGAAGAGCCAGGCCATCACGATCCCGGGGACGACCACCAGGGCGACGAGCATCTTCGTCTCGAATCCCAGGCCGACGCAGACCCCCGCTGCGACGAGCCAGCGTGTGCCACGGCCCGAGCGCGCGGATTCGAGGGCCCGCACGGCACACCAGACGGCAGCGACGGAGCAGAGGACCAGCAGCGCGTCCGGATTGTTGTGGCGCGAGATCGCGACGGTGATCGGCGTCACCGCCAGGCCCAGCCCGGCGATGGCCCCGCCGACGCGCCCGAAGCGGCGCGCAACGAGGTCGTAGAGCAGCGCCACGCTCGCCATCCCCATCAGCGCCTCCGGGATCAGGATCGCCAGCGGGTGGTAGCCGAAGACACGGACAGAGAGCGCCTGCACCCACAGCGCCAGCGGCGGCTTGTCGACGGTCATCACGCCGCTGTGATCGAGCGAGGCGAACAGAAAGTCGTGCCAGCTCGTGCTCATCGAGCGGACAGCCCCGCTGTAGTAGTCGTTCGCCCATCCGTTGCGGCTCAGAGCCCAGAGGTTCAGGACGCCCGTCAGCGCGAGCAGGCCCAGGAGCTCCGGACGCGAGCGGCGCATCGTCGCGAGGCGCCCACGGACGCCCTCGGCTGTGCCCGAGCGTGGCGTGTTGAGGGGCGCCACGGGCGCCGTTGCGGCGGCGGGCGAACCTGTCTGAAACGAGCAGCTCACCCGGAGAGCATGGCCCGGGGCCGTAGGACGAACATGTGGGGAACGTCAGAGGTTTGTAAGAACGATCAGTCGATCAGCCGGCGGCCGAGCTGTGCGATCGCCACGCGCCACATGATCAGCGCGAAGGCGATCAGCACCGCCGCGTGAACCAGGTCCCCGGGATGCAGGCCCCCCAGGCACGCGTCACGGACGAGCTGGACGCAGTGGTAGAGCGGGTTGATCTCGGCGATCGCGCGCATGACGGGAGGCAGGTTGGAGACCGGGAAGAAGGTTCCCGCGAACAGGAACATCGGCGTCAGCACCGCGCTGGTCACGTAGTTGAAGTTGTCGATCGTCTTGGCCACCGCCGCGATCGTCACCCCGAAGCAGGCGAAGCCGAAACCGGTCACAAAGCCGATCAACGGCACGAGCAGCATCCCCCAGACCGGTTCGAGTCCAAACGCGAAGCCGACCAGCAGGGGCGCCATCCCATAGACGCCCGCCCGCACCGAGATCCAGAGGACCTCGGCCGTGATCAGCTCCTCGACATCGACCGGCGCCGCCAGGATCGCGTCGTAGGTTCGCTGGAACTGCCACCGGATGAACGTGTTGAACATCCCCGGGAAGGCGGAGGAGAAGAGCACCGCCGTGGCCACGACGCCGGTCGCGACGTACTGCTGGTAGGTGAGCGTCCCCGGTGGGTGGAGCGCCGCGCCGAGTCCGAGCCCGAAGGCCAGCAGATAGATCGTCGGCTGAACGATCGATGAGAACGTCGTCGCCCGCCAGTAGCGCCCGAAGATGGCGATGTCGCGGCTCATCACACCGGCCAGGGCGGCCGGTTCCAGACGCCCCACCCGGCGTGGCGTCTGCTCCAGGGGCTGTGCGGAGGACTCGGTGCTCACTCGATCTCTTCCCCTGTCAGTGCCACGAATGCGTCCTCCAGGTTGGCGGGGCGGCGGATGCCCTCGGGCGCCAGGCCGTCCAGCGTCTCGGCGCGGAGGATCGCCACGGCCGGGCCGCTGCGGCGGCTGACCCAGCCGTTGCTCGCCGCCAGCTCAGAGACCTCGCTGAGGCGTTCCGGCGGCCCGTAGACCTCGAGGACCTCGTCGCCCGCATGGTCTCCCACGAGCTCCGCCGGAGTGCCCTGGGCAATGATCCGTCCCGCCGACATGACGGCAACGGTGTCCGCCAGGCGCTCGGCCTCCTCGATGTAGTGGGTGCTCATCAGGACCGTCACACCCTCCGCTCGCAGCCCGTCGATCAAGGTCCAGAGCTCCTGGCGGATCTGCGGGTCGAGGCCCACCGTAGGCTCGTCGAGCAGGACCAGGCGCGGCCGATGGATGAGCCCCCGCCCGACCAGCAGCCGGCGGCGCATCCCGCCGGAGAGCTCCTTGACGATCGTGTCCGCCCGGGGGAGGAGGTTGGCGATCCGCAGCGCCCGCTCCACCGCGCTCTCCCGGTCGGCCCGCGGCACACGGTAGAGCCGCGCGAACACGGTCAGGATCTGCCGGCAGGTCAACTCCTGGTCGAGGTTGTCCAGCTGGGGGACGACGCCCATCTCCAGGCGCGACTGCTTGGACTCGCGCGGCAGCTCGTAGCCCAGCACCGAGATCGAGCCCTCGTCAGCCAGGGTCTGGGCCGTCAGCATCCGCATGGTCGTCGACTTGCCCGCCCCGTTTGGGCCAAGCAGCCCAAAGCAGACGCCCGGTTTGACCTCGAGGTCCAGGCCGTCGACCGCGGTGATCCGGCCGAAGCGCTTGACGACCCCCTCGAGCAGGATCGCCGCGCCGCTCGCGCTCCCTCCTGCACTGTTCGTCGGCTCCCTCACGCCCGACACTCTAGGAGCACGGCCGTCCTGACCGGTCTTGGCCCATATGTGCGGATGTCTATTGCCCCTGCGGTGATCTCGGACGTGGGTCCATAGGTGAAAGGCACCCGCTCGGGCAACCTGTGACCGTCGCTCACCCCGCCAGAAAGCAGACTCATGCCGGCCAGAGCTCCTCAGATCGTGGCACTAGGAGGCGGAGGCTTCTCGATGGAGAAGGATGGCTCCCTGCTTGACGACTACATCCTCTCGCTCGTCGACCGGCCGCGCCCGAGGGTCTGTTTCCTGCCGACGGCCTCCGGTGACGCGGACCATTACGTCGTCCGCTTCTACCGCCGCTTCTCCCCCGGCTGCGAAGCGAGTCACGTATCGCTCTTCCGGCGAGACCAGGGGACCGGCGGGGTCGAGGACGACCTGGCCGCACACCTCCTGTCACAGGACCTGATCTACGTCGGCGGCGGGAACATGGTCAGCATGCTGGGTGCCTGGCGCGCCCATGGCCTGGATTCGATCCTGCGCCGTGCCTGGCGGCGGGGGATCGTCATGTGCGGGCCCTCGGCCGGTTCGCTGTGCTGGTTCGCCCAGGCTCTCAGCGCCTTTCACGGCGCCCCCCGCCCGGTCCGCGGGCTCGCTCTGCTGCCCTACTCGAACTGCGTCCACTATGACGCCGAGCCGGCCCGTCGTGAGGAGTACCACCGTGCCGTCGCCGACGGGATGACGGCCGGCTTCGCCGTCGAGGACGGAGTCGGCCTGCATTTCCGCGGCACGACACTCGAGCGGGTCGTCAGCTCGCGCCCCGGCGGCCGGGCCTTCATGGTCCAGCAGAAGGCGGGCCGTGTGAGTGAGGCCCGCCTCGCTGCCGAGTACCTCGGCGGCACGGCGGGTCCGCCGCGGACAACCGCCGCCTCCGAGCTGTCCCGCGCCCCGGTGGCTGCATGAGCAGGGCCGGTCCCGTCCCGCTGGAGGAGCGGACGATCTTCACGATGGGCGGCGGTGGCTTCACGATGGAGCCGGCGAACCCCCTGCTGGACGATTACGTCCTCTCCCTGGCCCGCACCAGAGAACCGAGGATCCTGTTCCTGGGAACGGCATCGGGCGACACAACGCCTCAGATCAACGCCTTCAAGGCCCGCTTCACAGGACGCACCTGCGTCGCCGAGCACCTCTCGCTGTTCAGGCTGCGCGAGACCAAGCGGCCGCTGGCCGAGCTGGTCGCCGAACAGGACATCCTCTACGTCGGCGGCGGCTCGATGCGAAATCTGCTCGCGATCTGGCGGGCCCACAAACTCGACGGAATGCTCATCGAAGCATGGGAACGGGGCACCGTCCTGGCAGGTCTGAGCGCCGGCGCGATGTGCTGGTTCGAGTGGGGCCTGACGCGCTCGAGCGGACCGCCCGAGCCGATCGCGGGCCTGGGCCTGCTCGAGGGGTCGCTGACGGTTCACGCCGATGGCGAGCCGGAGCGCCTGCCCGTCTGGCTGGCTCATCTGCGCGACGGGACGCTCCCGGGCGGCTGGGCCCTCGACGACGGGGTGGGACTGCTGTTCCGCGGTCGGATGCTCGAGCGGGTCGTCAGCTCCCGTACCGGAGCCGAGGCGCAGCGGGTGGACGCGATCGCCGGGGAGCTGCTGCGGCGGCGCCTTAAGCCCGACCTCCTGGGGAGCCGCGCCACGGACCCTCTGGGCGGCTATGACGACGCCGTCGAGGAGATGCGCAGGGTCAACCGGATGCGCCGCGGAACGGGCGGCCGCCGTAGCTGAGCGGCTCGCGGCTCCTCGCCGCGGGGAGGGTCTAGGCTGCGCCGATGCGCGAGCGTCGTCCGGCCAGATGAGAACGTGAGCAGCCCGCGGCGGATCCTGGTCGCGCCGGACGCATTCAAGGGCACCATGTCGGCCGCCGAGGTCGCCGGGGCAATCGCCGCCGGGGTGCGCCGTGGCGGTGCCGAGGCGGAGGAGTGTCCCGTCGCCGACGGCGGCGAAGGCACCATCGAGATCCTCGCCGCCGCCCTCGGCGGCGAGTTGCGGAGCGCTGCCGTGAACGATCCGCTGGACCGCCCCGTCGAGGCGCCCTGGCTCTGGTTTCCCGACAGCGGGACGGCGATCCTCGAGATGGCCCAGGCATCCGGCCTGGCTCTGATCGCCGACGAGGAGCGCGACGCCGAGCGGGCCTCGAGCGCCGGAACAGGGGAGCTGATCATCGCCGCCCGGGACGCCGGAGCGACCCGCGTGATCCTGGCGATCGGAGGAACGGCCACAAGCGACGGCGGAGAGGGCGCCGTCCACGCGATCGAGCGGGGCGGCGGGATCGGAGAGATGGATCTCGAACTGGCCTGCGACGTCCTGATCCCGTTCGAGGAGGCGGCCGTCGTGTTCGGCCCACAGAAGGGCGCCTCGCCCGAGCAGGTGACCCGTTTGACGGCCCGGCTCGAGGAGATCGCCCGAGACCTCCCCCATGACCCCCGCGGCATGCCCATGTCAGGCGCCGGCGGTGGCCTGGCGGGCGCCATCTGGTCGCTCTACGGTGCCCGCCTGCGGGGCGGCGCGGAGTTTGTCCTGCGAGCCGTCGCCTTCGACAGCCGTCTGAAGGCGGCCGAGGCGGTCGTGATCGGCGAGGGCCGCCTGGACGGCCAATCTCGCCACGGGAAGATCACCGGCGCCATCCTCGACCGGGCCGCGAAGGCCGGGGTCCCGGTCCACGCCGTCGTCGGCGGCCTGGGCGACGGCTCGAGCGCCGCCGACTGGGAGGAGCTCGCCTCGGTACGGATCGCCGGCTCGCCGCAGGCCCTGGAGCAGGCCGGCAAACAGCTCGCCGTGCACTAGCCTGCCGCCGATGGCCCAGCCTCCATCAGGAACGCAGTTCGAGCTGACCTCCGGGCGCCAGCGGGCGACGATCGTCGAGGTCGGCGGCGGGATCAGGGAGTACTTCGACGGCGAGCGCCCCGTCCTCGAGCCCTACGGCGTCGGCGAGGTCTGCGACGGCGCCCACGGCGCAGTCCTCGCGCCCTGGCCCAACCGCCTCGCCGACGGGCGCTACGAGTTCGACGGCGAGGAGCGCCGGTTGCCCCTGACCGAGCCGGCCAGGGGCAACGCGATCCACGGGCTGCTGCGCTGGCGCCCCTGGCTGGCCCTGGAGTCCGAACCGGAGCGCGTGCTCCTCGCGGCCCGTATTCATCCGCAGCCGGGATACCCCTTCGACCTGCAGGTCAGCATCGAATACGTCCTCGCTGCGGAGGGACTGACGGTGACGACGACCGCCCGGAACCTGGGCGAGGGGCCCTGCCCCTACGGCACAGGGCAGCATCCCTACCTCTCTCCGGGCAGCGCGAAGATCGACGATTGCGAGCTCGAGCTTCCCGCTGCGACGCTGATCACGACCGACTCCGAGCGCCAGCTGCCGAACGGGCGCCGGCCGGTCGCGGGTGGCCCGTTGGACTTCCTCGTGGCTCGACGGCTCGGCTCAACGGTGATCGACAGCCCCTTCACCGATCTGCGCCGGGACGCCGGCGGCAGGGCCCGAGCGCGGTTGAGTGCGCCCGACGGCGCCACGGTGGAGCTGTGGGTCGACGAGTCCTATCCCTACCTCGAGGCGTTCACCGGCGACACGCTCGCCCCCGCCCGCCGGCGCCACGGCCTGGCTCTCGAGCCGATGAGCTGCCCGCCAAACGCCTTCCAGAGCGGCGAGTCGGTAGTGCGCCTGGAGCCGGGGGCCGCACACGTCGCGCAGTGGGGCCTCGGCCTGTCCCGCTGAGCGCCCAGGGCCGCCAACTGGTAGAAGTCGGGTCATGTCCGCAGCCTCCCCGGACACCGACCTGCGCGCACGGCGCGAGGCGGTTGTCATCGAGCATATGGAGTCCGAGAATCACCACGACTTCGACACGACCATCGGCACCTTCTCCCACCCCCGCTACGAGATCATCCCGACGGGCGACATCTACGACGGCGAGGAGGAGGTCCGAGGCTACTTCGCCGAGAGCCGCACGGCCTTCCCCGACCAGCGCAACGAGCTGATCTCGCTCCGCCACGCCGACGACGCCGTGATCGTCGAGTTCGACCTGCTCGGCACGCACAGTGGCCCGCTACGCGAAATTCAGCCGACGGGGCGCGAGTTCCGCGCCCGCGTCGTTGCGTTCTTCATCTTCGAGGGTGATCGCATCGTCTGCGAGCGTGTCTATTTCGATCAGCTCAGCATCCTCGGCCAGCTGGGTCTGGCCTGAGCGCCCGGCCGTCCCCGCATCGCCAAGACGCCGAATGACCGCCCGTCGGGCTACAGGAGGCGGGCACCGCTGCCGAAGTGCATGCAAAGCCAATCACCCTGACCTCCGAAACGCCCAAGGTATCCACAAATGAAGACCGAGCAGCTCGCAATCAAACAGACGGCCACGGGCTGGTGGACCGTGCAGCGTGGCCGGATCGAGCTGGCCGGCGCGATGACACGGGAAGGCGCCGAACGCGAGCTTGAGCTGCTCAGGCGCCTCGCCGACTGCAGCACGCGGCGCGCCGGCGCACGCGGCGACGCCAGGGCCTAAGAGGTCGCCGAAGGAGCCTCGGCGATGTCCGAGGGGCCGATCTCATCGGGCAGGTCGCCGGCCGGAACCTCCTGCCAGGGGAACCTGTGGCGGGCATGGTTGAAGCGGTAGCTGAGGGCGCCGTGGGCGTTCATCGAGTGCCAGGCGAGGTGCGTGCTCAGCGTCATGTCGGGGATCCAGTAGCGCTCGCCGACGGGATCGAGGGGCCGCGGCGGACCGAGCTCGACCTCCGCCGAGGTGTGGCCCTCCCCGTCCTCGAGCGTCAGCCTTGCCAGGATCGTCCCCTCGCGGTCGCAGATCTGGGACTCGCCCAGCATCTCGGTCCGCCATGGAAGGCCTCCTCCGAGCGGCGTGCGGCCGGTGACCGGCCCGACGTGCGATGCATGGGCGACGGGCGCCCCCACGATCCGCGCCACCTGTCCAGGCAGCTCACGCGCCTGACGGCGCCAGATCGCATGTTCGCGCCGCACCCACGCGCCGAACGGCGGCACGCTCCAGTTCAGCGGCATCGACGGCCAGCACATGCCGCCAAGAACCAGCTCGGCCCCGCCCGCCCTGACGCGTCCTGAGGTGCGGTTGCGCGCCCACTCCCAGCCGGACATCAGCCCGACCGTCGCGTCCAGCATCCCGCAGCGGGTCACTCCGGAGTCGTCTCCGCCGCGGTAGAAGTGCTGCTCCCAGGCGGTCGGGATGTCCTTGTCGTGCAGGTGTGCCGAGCCATCGGGCTCAGCCAGGACGTAGGTGCCATAGGCGTCCCCGCCGCGCTGGGCGAGGAAGCCACCGGCGATCACGCAGCCGAGCTCACGGGCGAGGCGGGTCAACAGCTGGAAGGGCTGTCCGTCGACCGGTCGTGGAACCGCGCGGATCACGGGGTCGTAGACGTTCGGCGAGCTGATCCCCTCAGGGAGGACGATCGCCGCAGGGGAATGCTCGCGGTGCGCGTCACGGGCGAGATCCTCGATCCTGGCCAGATTCGCCTCCACGGCCCCCAGGGCAAGGGCGGGCTGGACGACGGCGATCCGGATCATGCGCCGACCGCCACTTGGCGGGAATCGGATGGCTGCGCCGAAACGGGCGAAGGCGGCGCGGGCCAACTCGCCCCCGGATGCTCGGACCCGGCGATCCTGCGGGTGCTGCGAAACCGTCCGGCGCTCTGCTCGCGGCGCTCCTGAAGCCCCGTCCTCAGATCGGCGGCCGCCCGCGAAAGCGTTTCCGGGCGGGGCCGCTCGCCGCGCAGCAGGGCCGCGGCCAGCAGACGGGCGAGCCGTGCGGGATGGGCGATCTCCGCGGGCGTCCTGGCGCGGCCGAACAGGTCGCTCAGGTCGGCAGCGTTCGTTCGCCCGGCGTCGCGGACCAGCTCGCAGATGACCGGCGAGGGGCGCTCCACCCGAGTGTCGGCGTTCGCGAAGTGGTAGGCGGGAAGGCACTCCCGGTCGCGTGCCGCCTCCCAGCGGCGCGTGGCCCGATCCAGACGGGCGGGATCCTCCAGCACGGGCAGGACCTCCTCGCCCAGGGTCCTGCCGGCGAACATCGCGTCGCGCATCCCCTGGCCCGTGACGGGATCCTTGAAGTGCCCCGCATCTCCCGCCAGCGCCCAGCCCGGGCCGGAGGAGCTGCGGAAGAATGCCGGCGTCTCCGCCGTCGAGCGAAGCTTCGATCCCGGTGGGGCACCGTCGACTCGTCGAGCGAGACCGGGATGCTCGGCCAGCTTTCGCTCCCAGTAGGCGTCGGGTTCGCGGCGTGCCTGGCCCACCTCGTCTCGATGACCCATCAACAGGATCAGCAGACGCCCCGCCGGGGTCGTGGGGAAGGCGAAGGCGAAGGAATCACCCTCACGCCACTGCCGGTAGGTCTCGGCCTCGACGGTCCCCGCCAGCGGGTCCTCGAGGTAACGAAAAACCAAGCCCCGGCCGTTGCGGGACAGGCGGTAGGGCCGCCAAGAGCCGACCAGCGCAGCGACGGTCGAGCGTCTGCCGTCCGCCCCGACGAGCAGACCGCAGCCCACCTCATGCTCGCTCCCCTGCGCGTCGGTGTAGCGAACGCCCGCGACGCGTCCCGCGCGCCAGATGACCGAGGTCACGGTGCAGCGCTCGCGCACCTCGGCTCCCTGGCTGCGGACCGCCTCCACGAGCTTCACGTCCTGAAGGTCTCGCGGAACACAGACGCCGAAGTCGATTCCGTTCGGAGCTGCCCGCACCCGCTCGCGGCAGACGCTTCCTTCAGCTTCCACCTCGACCCACCGGACGCGGCTGGGGTTGAGCTCGAGGATCCCTCCCAGCGCCCCCATCCGGGCGAGCTCGCTCGTCCCGGCCGGCAGCAGGACGTGTGTCGAAAGCTGGTCGGAGGGGAAGCCCATGCGGTCGAGCAGGAGCACCCGCCGTCCCGCCCGGACCAGCGGAGCGGCGAACGCGCAGCCCGCCAGGCGGGCACCGACGACCACCGCGTCGTAACGCTCCTGCACCGCAACCCCACCCCGGACGGCCATCGCCTGATTCTGTCACCAGAGCCTCAAATGAGCGTCCAGATCGGTCCGGGGAACTTCAGCAGTGGCCCAATTGAGCCGTGTCGTTCCAAAAGGACGACATGAACTGCCCGAAGAGGGCAGCTTCTCTGCCCGTCTTGAGCGACAGGAAAGCCAATGCACCAAACCCACACACACAACGCCAGATCTCACCGGACCGCGACCCTGGACCGTCCCGGCCTGGTGACCGAGATGAACAGCCTCGCCAGGGCCCGCGAATGCGGCGAGGACAGGCCGCTGAAGTGCGTGGCCTCGCGGCGCCTCTCGGACGGACACTCATGCGAGGCCGTCGTCCCCGCCGCCGTTGCCGAGGCCGCCTGGGCCCGGACACAGGCGCTCGGCGAGGGCTCCCGCGACGGCTTCTTCAACTTCACCTGGCACGGTGAGGCATGGCTGGCCTTCGGGCTGGCCGGCGGCGAGGTCCGGGGCGCATTCTGTCCCACCCACCGCGCCGAGCGGGAAGCCCTGACGTCCAGAAACGCCTACGCGCGGCCGGAGTAGCCGAGCAGGGCGAAGTTCTCAAGCGCGGCGTCGACGGCATCCTCGGCTGCCCCGACGCGCAGGCGCGCGTCATGGAATCTCGCCGGATTCTGCGACCGCGCCGCCTGCGCGAGCGCGCCGTAGGCTCCTCCGGCGGCGATCATTGCGCGTGCGAGAACGACCTGCGCAGCCCCCGCCACGGGCGGCGCTTCCAGGCGCGCAAGCCTTCCCGCGCCGTGCAGGAAGCGGGTTGACAGGGAGACCGAGTACTTCGCAAGCACCCCCGGTTCAGAGGCGCTGCGCATCCGCGCCCGCGACACCCGGCGGGCTCCATCGATGCCGGCGACAAGCAGCGCCAGGCGATGCGCGTAGACGGGGTCCGGTGTCACATCCGAGGTGGACTGTCCGGCGAGCGAGAGGCTCGAAACGATCTGCTCGCACTCCTCCAGAAGCGTCAGGGCCGACGCGGGGGCGTGGCAGGCGATCAGCGCCTCTCCGCTGGCGGGACTGGGCACTGCGTAGATCTCGAGCCGCTGGCCGTAGCCTGACAGGTGCACGTCGGGGTAACGGAGCGCCTGCAGGGCGGCAAGGCTGACGACTTCCACTCTTGGAAGCCGATGAAGCCGTGCCAGGAGACCCGACGGAAGCGGACTCGCAGACGTGCCCGTGAGCGAACCCGCCTCCAGGCCCGCGCTCGCTCCAGGCGCGCTGGAGGCCAGCAGCAACGGGTGCCTCAGCGCCAGTCCCGGTACCTCCCGGGCCTTGGGCGACCGAAGCCAGCCGACCGGGTATTCGAGCACGACGTCCGACCCCGACGCTACCCGGAGCTCGGCCGGAGCCGGCGAGAATCCCCCTGTGCCGGCGACATGTCGGACGCCCGTCAGGTAGCCCAGCACCGCGACCGCCAGCAACAGCGGCACGGCGAACGTCGGCAGGCGATACGTCGGGGCGTACACGGTCAACCGGAGGTGTCGAAGGATGTGCCGGGCCCGCCCGAGGAGGCCGGCTTCCTAGGTCTGCCGCCGTTGGGGGCGGCGCCGGGTGTGTTCGTCCTGACGGATGTCCCCCGGCCCGGTTCGGGAATCACCGGTTCGGCCGCGGTAACGACCGGGAGCGCTGCTGCGACTGCAGGAGGTGTCCTCGCCGCGCTCCGCGACTGATGCCGGCTGCGCGGCGAAGGGATCGCCGGGGCGATGGCCGGGACGGTGCTCATCCGGACAGGGACCCCCGCCGCGACGACGGCCACCGTCGGCGGCGGAGCTGCGGGCGCCCGCGAGTGGGGACTGGAGGCCCGGCCCAGCAGGAAGAAGCAGGCGAAGACCGCCACGCAGAGAGACGCCAGGATGATGATCGTCGCGACATCCGCCTGTCCGCCGGAGGAGCCTCGGCGGGAGGGCAGCCGGCTGTTCATGAGTGCGGACAGGCGATCGGGGTGGCCGTGTTGGGATCGAGGCAACCGTCCCTGCGCGTGGGCAGCCTGCCGTGCCTGATCACGAACCGCACGAACTTGCCGATCTCACCGGCGCGGCTGACACGGATCTCGAGCGTAACGCCGGCACGCAATGAGCGCTGAAAACGGCGGAAGGCGATCACCTGAATGCCGGAGGCGTTGACGCGGCCCCCACCGGCGAGGACCCCCTCCGAGCGGATCGGACAGCCCTTCCCGCGACAGGTCACCGTGACCCGTGCCCCCACGGGCGCAGCCACCCTGAGGAGCGAGAGCCTCGCGCCGGCTCTGGTCTCAGAGCCGGCGATCCGCACCACGGGGAAGGGTTGGAGCCATTGGGCGGCGGGCGGCGCCGCAGACGCCACGCCGCCCGCGCCGGCGGCGAGGGGGCCGGTTCAGCCGGCGGCACAGTGGTTTGGGGTTCCGTGGGCGTCCGCGCTTCGATTACGAACAGCAGCGGTTCGCTGAGGCCGGTGTTCCCCGCTTCGTCGCTCTGGCGGACCACAGCCGTGTAGATCCCGTCGGGGAGCGCGTTGCCCGCCCCGGGGGTGCTCCATGCGCCTGCGGTGACAACGAGCGGACCGAGCGACTCGACCAGCGTTTCAGAGCGTCCCGGGCCGACGGCGTAGATGTCGAGCGCCACGGAGGGCTCATCGCCCGGCGCGGTGGCGGCGACTCCCGAGAATCCCGGCCGGGAAACGGTCAGGACCGACCCATAGGAGGGCAGTGAGAGACCCGGGAGGGGGGGTGTTGCGTCGATCGTGAACGTCACCGGTTCGCTGCTGCCGACATTTCCCGCCTGGTCGGACTGGAAGGCCTGGACCGTGTAGGTCCCGTCGGCAAGCGCGGCGAGCGTCTGTGACCAGGCGCCGCTGTGAGCTTCGGGGCCTGCTTCGGCGACGATCGAACCGGCCGTCGTGGGACCTTCGTGCACCAGCAGGGAGATCGCCGGGAGGTCACCCGAGACCGTCCCCGCGGAGCCGTGCAACGTCGGCGTCGAATCGCTTGTCAGCCCCCCGGGTGAGACGAGCGAGGGCTCGGGCGCAACGGTATCGACGGTGAACGTGACCGGCGCGCTCAGGCCCGGTTCGGATTCCGCACTCACCTGTTCGGCGACCGCTGTGTAAACGCCCGGTCCGAGGGCTGTTTCGGCTTCCAGGATCCAGCTTTCCCCGATCGGGGGCAACGGCGTCTGGAGCACTTGAACCGCCGCGCCTTCGGCTGCCGGGCCCGCATAGATCCTGAGCGTCAGCGGATCGAGCTCGTCGTTCGAGGTTCCGCTGAAGGTGAGCGTCTGCAGCTTCGTCCAGGAGCCCGCGATCGGCTGGGTGATCACAGGCTGGGGCGTGTCGGCCAGGGCGGGAGCCGCGCCGAGAGCCGTCAGGAGGGACATGAGCAGGAGGGCGCCCAGTGCCCGCGAAGCGTCGATTGCAGCCGTCATCCAGGCATGCTCCAGAAGTGGTCCGAGGGGTCATCCGTTATGCAGCAGCGCCCTCCAGTGATGCCCGGGTCGCTCGCGACGCCGTTCGCGAAGGATGATCATATGCATGACTCGCCGCGTTTCGTGGGCTTTTCGTTGCGCCGGGAGGAACACCGCCCGGGTCCCTCGACGGGCATAGGATCCAGCCTCGATGAGCCTGCTCCGCCTCCAAATCTCGATGTCGCTGGACGGCTTCGTGGCCGGACCGAATCAGAGCGAGGCCAACCCGCTGGGGGAGGGAGGTATGCGCCTCCATGAGTGGGCCTTCGCGCTGGCCGCCTGGCGCGGCAGCCATGGCCGGGAGGGCGGCGAGGTCAACGCCTCCACGCCGGTTGTCGAACGGACGCTCGAGAACGTCGGTGCGACGATCATGGGACGAAACATGTTCGGCGGCAGCGGCTCCTGGTCGGAGCGGCCCTGGGACGGATGGTGGGGTTCCGATCCCCCGTTTCACATGCCGGTCTTCGTCCTGACGCACCACCCCCGCGAGCCATTGGCGATGGAGGGCGGGACGACCTTCACGTTCGTGACCGACGGGATCGAGTCTGCCCTCGAGCAGGCTCGGGCGGCCGCCGCCGGACAGGATGTCGCACTGGCGGGAGGAGCCGATGTCGCGAGGCAGTACCTCAGGGCGGGATTGTTGGATGAGCTGCAGATCCATCTCGTTCCCACTCTGCTCCACGGCGGGGCGCGCCTTCTCGGGGGCCTCGACGGGACCGACCCGGAGCTCGAGTGCGTGGGTGTCGTCGAGGCGCCCGGTGTCACCCATCTGACCTATCGGGTGGCCAATTCCCGTTGAGGCGGGACGGCACCGGCAGGCGTGGCCCGCAGCGGGAGCGTTTCTGCGAGCATCAAGGAGTGGTCTCACCTGCCGCTGCCCTGGAGGCACGCGAGCAAGCTGGTCGTAAACCGCCGTTCCGGCGTGAGGATCTGGCCCCCTATGCGCGGCCCAGGTTCGCAAGGAGCCTGCTGGAGCTGGCCACCTCGGTCCTCCCCTACCTCGTGCTGTCCTACGCCATGTACCTGGCCCTGGACATCTCCTACCTGCTCGTCCTGGCTATCTCGATCCCGGCGTCGGGTTTCCTCGTCAGGACCTTCATCCTGTTCCACGACTGCTCGCACGGCTCGATGTTCGGCTCCAAGCGGGCCAACGCCTGGATGGGAACCGTCCTGGGGCTGTTCGTCTACTCACCCTTCGTCCGCTGGCGCCATGACCACGCGGTCCACCATGCGACGTCGGGAGACCTCGAGCGCCGCGGCGGCGGCGACGTTCGAACGCTGACGGTCACCGAGTACAACGCCCTGGCTCCGCGCTCGCAGCTCGCCTACAGGCTCTTCCGCCACCCGGCGATCATGTTCGGGGTGGGCCCGATCGTGGCGCTGCTGATCGGACCGCGGATCGTCTCGCGCGACGCCCGGCCGCGGATGAGGCGCAGCGTGATCGGCACAAACGTCGCGCTGGCCCTTCTCGTCGCCGCCCTCTGCTGGTTGATTGGGCCACTCGACTTCTTCCTGATCCAGGCGCCCACCGTGATGTTGGCGGGGTCGGCGGGGATCTGGCTGTTCTACGTGCAGCATCAGTTCGAGGAGGCCTACTGGGAGAGCAGCGAGGAGTGGACCTACGCGGACGCTGCCCTGCGCGGCAGCTCCTACCTCAAACTTCCCCCCGTCCTGCAGTTCTTCTCGGGGAACATCGGCCTCCATCACGTCCACCACCTCAACGCGCGGATCCCCAACTACAACCTCCAGCGCGCTCACAACGAGAACGATGTCTTCCACAACGTCCCGATCCTGACGCTCCGCGACGGAATCCGGAGCACCCGGCTGAAGCTGTGGGACGAGGACAGCGGGCGGATGGTGGGATTCGCGGCCGCCAGGCGCGCGGCAAGCTCCGCCTGAGGGCGGTCAGGGCTACGGGCGCGACGGGACCGCGGTCAGAGCCAGACGGGCAACCCCATGCGGCCCTGAACCGCTCTAGCGGTGATCCCGTCGCTGGTCAAGCTCGTGCGCGGCGATCTGCGCGATCGTCGTCCCGATCAGAGACCCGACCACCGTGTCACCGGGATAATGGACACCTGTATGCACGCGAGAGTAGGCAACGACACCCGCCAGCGCGCGCAGAGGAATCGCGGCCCGGGGCATGACGTGCCCGACCCCCGTCGCGAACGCGAAGGCGGCCGCCGAATGCCCCGATGGGAACGAGGTCGAGATCGGCATCCGCACGTGACGTCCGAGCGCCACCCGCTCGGCGGCCCTGTCGGGGCGCCGGCGGCGGCTGAGCGGCTTGACCGCCAGGTTGACGAAGGCCGATGTGAGGCCAACGGAGATCAGCCCGTATGCGCCGGCCCTCCGGCCGGGCTGCCCTCCGGGGATCGCGAGGATCGCCGCGGCGGCGAGCGAGAGCTTGGAGTGGTCGGCGGCGCGGGAGATCCCGCGCATCGCCCTGTCGAGGGTGGGCGTCGGCGTGGTGGCGATGGCCGTGTAGAGGGCCGAGTCTATGTGCTCGGCGTCCTTCAGCCAGCCCAGCGCACTGGCAACGAGGGGCGGCCGGGGGTCGATTTCGTCATCGATCACCCAAGGAGGATGCCATGAGGCGCCGCCGCATCCTGGCCGTCGTCTCCCGAATCCCTGACAGCGCCGCGGACGTTGTGACTCCCGCGCCGTGAGGCGAACCGCCACTCGGCTGATCGCCGGACTGAGCGTCTTCATCCTCATCGGCTGGTTGGCCGGCGAGTTGTGGACGAGCGCGATCGGCTCCAGCGAGATCGAGCTGATGCGAGAAGTCGCCGCGCGGCGGACGAGGACGCTGGGCGACCTCGCGCGGATCGTGACATGGGCCGGAAGCGACTTCGTGCTCGTGCCGCTGGCGCTCATCTCCTGTGCGCTGTTGGCACGGGCAGGCCTGCGCGTGCAGGCTCTGGCGATCGCCCTCACGATGGTCGGCGCGATCGTGATCTCGAGCACCGTGAAGGCGCTCGTCGCCCGCCCGAGGCCCCCCGTCGAGCATCTTCAGGCCGTGAGCAGCTTCAGCTTCCCGTCGGGCCACGCAACCCAGGCAAGCGCCTTCTGGCTGTCACTGGTGCTCGCCGCGAGCGCCGCGGGTGCCTCGAGGAAGCTTGTCGCGCTGCTCGCGGCGCCGGCGCTGGCCATCACGGCGGCCGTCGCCCTGTCGCGCGTCTACCTCGGCGTCCACTACCCCGGCGACGTGGTCGCGGGGCTCCTCCTGGGAGGAGGCTGGGCAGCCTTCGTCGCGCTCTGGGCTTTGGACCCGCGCTCCGATCGAGGAGACCTGCTCTCAACTACTGATGCGGCGGGGCCGCGGCCGGAGTAGACCGTTAGGTGACACCCCCGTCAACTTGAGGTTCAGCTGAGGAGGTCCCATGAGCACCGCGATTGCCCCCCCGCCCTTTCCCAGCACGGCCCCTCCGAGGGAGGCCCCCACGCAGCACTTCGATGCCCTCCGGTGTCTCAGCAGCCGTGAGGTGCACAAGGCCGCCCTTTCAGGCGAGCCCATCCCGCACGGGAGCTACCTGCGCGTGACGGGCAGCAACCGGGCCCTGCTGATCCCGCTTGGCGAGGCCATGGCGCACGTCGGTCGCGGGCTCAACGTCGACCTGCATCTGGATGACGTCTCTGTCTCTCGGCGCCACGCGATCATCCTCCGCACCGACGAGGGCCATCGGATCCTGGACGATCGCAGCCTGAACGGCACCTACGTCAACGGCAGGGAGATCAGGCACGCCGAGCTGAACGATGGCGACGTGATCACGCTCGGCCGCGTCGAGCTCACCTACTGCGAGGTCTGACGCGCGAACGAACCCGGTCGCGATACGTCGATTGATACCTCTACTCATGATTTATCCTTTCGTGCGACATCGCTTCATCTCATCCGGTTGCACGGCAACCGCCCCAGCCACCGTGTCCGTTAGGTCCAGCACGACGACACTGGCGGCCGGCTGGGCTTCTGCCGAGGCCTCCTCGAGCTTTGGTGGGCTCGCCGGGTCAAGCTCGCCGGCAACGTGGTCCCAGGCCACGCCGAAAGCGCCTGTCCTCGAGCCGCAGAGGAGCGTCGAGGCGGCGTGGCCTACTCCTGCTGGCCTGCGGAGGACGGAAGTTTGGGACATGCGGACTCCTAGCGGCTTGCATGAGCAAGAGCCGGAAGTCAGGTCGTGATGCCCGTCCTCGCCAGGACCGACCGCAGTAATGCCCTCCGCTGAGCACCGTAGCGCGAATCAGGCCCGGATGCAGCCTCCCTCGGACCGCCGTTCAGTCGCGAGGCTGCGATGGCTTGCGGACCGGGAACTCTGAGCCAGTGAGGGATGAGAGCGCCGAGAAGGTTTGGCCGCTCAACCCGGCCGTTCGTCGCTATTGATCCGGTAGAGCCGCAACTGCGTCGAAGAGCGCTACGAGCGCATCGACGAGATCATCGAGCGTCATCTCGAGCTCGCCCAGCGTCCACTCGATGGCGAGATGATTGGTCCCCCCGACGAGCGCCAACACGATCGCGCGGTTTCGTGATCCGGGCGAGTAGGTACGGGCTGGATTCAGCTCCAAGGATGCGGTCTCGATGAATGCGGCGAAGGTATGCATCGCCTCGAAGCGTCTGTGCTCGAGTTCGGGGCTGCGCCCAACCACCTCGATCAGCTGCACTCGAGCGCGGCGCGGGTCCTCGCTCAGCGCGGTCAGGAACCCTTGGATGCCTGCGCGCACACGGGCGCTCTCGGTCGGCGGCGCGGCCATGGCAGCCGTGAACGCCGCGCTGGCGACGATCTCGACGACGTGGTCGAAGACAGCGGCCAGCAGGGCTTCGCGGTCGGCGAACTGCTCGTAGAAGTAGCGCTCGGTCAGGCCGGCCCGCGTGCAGACGTCCTTTACGCTCGTTGCGGCATAGCCCGCCGTCCCGATCTCCTGCAGCCCCGCGGCGACCAGGCGCTCGCGGCGCTCTGCGCGGCGCTCGCCCAGCGTCCTTCCCGCGTAGGTGCGCTCCGCTGCCACCGAACGATCTTGACATCCGGCTGCCATGCCTATCTAATATGACACGCGTTGTTGTCAGTTGTCTGTGCAGGGCAGGAGTTGGGGATGCACCAAGACCGACTTGGCTTGTTCGCGTTGTAGCAGCGGTCTGCCGCTGTCGCGTGTGCTGCGTTTGCGCGGCGGGATTTACCGCTGATCCCGGCTGGCGCGGAAGTTACGATCGGCGCGCAGATCATCTCCCTGAAGATCCCCGGGGCAGGCGCCACAGTCGAACGTGCACCGCTGAAGATCACTTTCACCGGGGCCGGCGGCGAACCCGTGCTCAGCGAGGTGCCAAACGCCGGCTCACTGCCGCTACCCCGTTCGGTTATCGACCCGGCGCCCGAACCCGGACGGCTCGACGCTCTATGCGCCGCTCGCGTTCCTCGTGGGTAGCGATCAGCCTCAGGCGTACACGACCGGCACCTTCAACGGACATGAAACGGGCGAGTACAGCGGCGACCTGAAATCCGTTGAAGAATCCGGTACCGAATACTCGGCCCGCGAAGTGATCGCCGCCGAAACGCTGGGTGAAGGAGTGCGGATGACGGTTTCAACGAACGATCCGAGCGGCCGCACGCTCGAGGTCACCCTCACCCCTGGGCAGACTGCGGCGGGACCGACGATCCGCTTGTCTGCCTCCCCGAGCGACCCGGCGCAAGTGGCGGCGATGTCGGACTCGTTCTCCTCCACCCCGGGCGAGGCCTTCCACGGGTTCGGCGGACGCCACAACGCGCTCGACCAGCACGGCCAGGAATTCTTCAACTGGGTCGACCAGGAGAACGAGCAGTTCGAACCCGAAGACCCATCGGATACCAACCTGTACCCGAATGGTCCGCAGGCCGCCTACTACGTGCAGTCCTCGTTCGTCTCGAACCGGGGCTACGGCTTCGACCTTGAAACCACCGCGCTGTCGCGTTGGAGCCTCGACGCCGAGCATCTCGAAAGCTGGCAGGTCCAGGCCGCAGCGCCGCAGCTCGAATACCTGTTCGCACCCGGGGACATCAAGCAGGCCGCCGCCAAGGTCAGTGCCCAAACCGGCCGGCAGCCCGTCCCGCCGACCTGGGCGCTCGGGCCGATGATCGACCGCGAGGTCGAAGAACCCGCCGAGACCTCCGCGCGATACCAGGCCTCCGTCGAAGCCGACCTGGCGCGCTTTGAATCGCACCGCTTCCCGATCTCCGCCTACCGCCTGGAGGGATGGGGGTTTCTGCCCTCTGAATTCCTCAGCCAGACCATCCAACGGTTGCGTGCCTTGAACATCAAGCCGTTGCTCTACTTCCGCCCCTTCGTAGGGCAGGAGCAGATCGGTACCGAAAAGCCAGGCGAATACGAAACCGCGGTCCAACGGCGGCTACGCCGCCACAGACGGGCAGGGCCGGCCCTACCTGTTCACCGACAACTTCGGTGTCAAAGCCGCGGTGATTGACCTCACCAAGCCCACGGCCGTTGCCTGGTGGCGCGAACGAATCGACACCGCTCTCGACCTCGGGAGCCGAAGGCTTCATGCTCGACTTCGGCGAGCAAGTCCTCCCCGACATGCACTTCGCAAACGGGATGGACGGGACACAGATGCACAACGCCTACCCCGTCCTTGTCGCCCGGGTCACCCGGGAAATCGTGCAGCAGTACGAAGCCGCACACCCGGGGCGGCAGATCATTTTCTACACCCGCGCCGGCTACAGCGGCGACCCCGGCAGCAACTCCTACGCCAACTTCAACTTCCCCGGGGACGAGGCGACGAACTGGAACGCCGCGTCGGGACTACCCTCGCAGACTCCCGACATGCTCAATCGGGGCCTGACCGGAGCATTCGGCTTCGGCACCGACATCGGCGGCTACATGGACTTCTATGAGCGAACCATCAATGGCAAAGAAGTCATCAAAATCGAACCCACCACACGAGAACTGCTGTTGCGCTGGGCCGAGTGGGCGGCGCTGACGCCGGTCTTCCGACTGCACGGAGCCGTCTTCGTCGAGCACACCCCCTGGAGCTTCCAGCGGACCAACGCGATCTACAAGTCAATCCAGCGACTCCACAGGAGCGCCGAGGGACTGATCGAGCAACTCTGGAAGGAAGCCGACGAAACCGGCCTGCCGATCACCCGGCCGCTCTACCTCGAATACCCCGACGACCCACAGGCGGCCATCCAGACGCAGGAGTGGATGCTCGGGCCCGATGTTCTTGTCGCCCCGGTCGTCCAAGAGTCACAGGAAGGCCGTAGCGTCTACTTCCCCGAAGGATGCTGGCATGACCCCGCGACCGGACAGACCGAGAACGGTCCCATCAACGCGTCCGTTATGGCATCCGTAAAGCAACTCCCTTTCTTCTTCCGCTGCGGGACCCGTCCGTTCAAGCCATCCGCCGGCTGGAGAGGACAAGAAGAACCCCCGACCACCCCTCACACAACGATGAAGAAGTGAGGCTTTGCGGGTAGGAGCAGCGATGGGCGGCACTCGCGGGAGCGTCGCGTCGATGTCGGCGGTGAGGAGGTAGACGTCGGGCCGGCCGGCGTGGGGGTCGAAGGGGAGGCCGCCGTGGCAGCCGTCGACGGCGAGCCGGCCGAGGACCGCATCTTCACGCGGCACACCGAGCTGAGCGGCCGTATGAAGCTGCGGCTCTGGGTGCAGACGACGGCAACGACCGGCGGGGCTGGGCCCGAGCTCCTTACCGACGGGCCGTCCGCGGCGCCCGAGGGGACACTCGGCGGCGACTGGCGCGAATCGGCCGTTTACGATGGGCCGTCGCCTCCCACCCGACCGTCTCAAAACGAGCGAATCCCCCGCGAACGCGGGGGATTCGGCTCTACAGCGGAGGGGGGAGATTCGAACTCCCGGTACGCCAATAAGACGCACAACGGTTTTCGAGACCGCCGCATTCAACCGCTCTGCCACCCCTCCTGGGGTACGTCGGAAGGCTAGATTATCGGCGTGAGGCCGGCCAGGCCGTCAGTGGCCGCGGTGGGCGATGCCCGCGTGGGCGGCGGCTTTCTTCGCTGCCGCCCGGCGGGCCCGGACGGCTGCGATCGCCGCGCGCTGGGAGATGACCAGGTTGGCGAGCACCTCGTGTGAGGTTTCGCCGCCCGAGGGCATGTAGACGGGGTTCGTCACACCCGCCCGCTCGAGACCCAGCTCGAGGTGCGGCGCCGATGAGATCCCGACATGGCCGCAGCCGACATCGGCGATCGGCTGCCCGGCGCTGACCTTGGTGCCAACGGGCACCAGATCGGGTCCTGCGTGCCCGTAGTAGATCAGGCGTTTTTCATAGGGCCCGCTTTCGACACGCAGTACGGGGGCCCAGCGGCCGAAGCCGTCGAGACCCTCCTTGACGATCGTTCCGGAGGCCACCGCGAGCAGGACGAGATGGCGCCCGCACTGGTTGGCCGTCCCGCCGATGTCGACGCCCTGGTCCTGCGACCACCAGGTCCTCGGGGCGACATGCGACAGCGGATAGAGCGGAAAGACCCAGCCGACGCTGCTCATCGGATAGGGGCTGCCCGCGAACACCGGGGCTATCGCCGGGGCCGTGGGCGAGGCGCCGCCCGTGCCGGAGGTCCCCGGAGTTTCGCTCGGGGCGGGGGCCGGCGAGGTGGTTGAGCCACTACCCGGTGCCGCCGTGCCTCCCATCGATGCGGCCGAGGCCGTCTGAGACCCCAGTAGCAGGGCCGTGAGCGGGATCAGCAGGAACAGGACTGTACGCGCCAGCAGGCGCCTTCGCCGTTGCATTCGCCTCTTGTCCGTTGGCCTACGGGGTTAGCTGACGGGCTAGCGACCTGCGCCTTCCGTGGATTACCGCGGAACTCGCCCCAACAACTTGGTTCCCCCGCTCACTGGCACAGCCAGTGATTGGGCGCCGCCAGCCTAACGCACCTGGCGGGCGAAGGGAGCCACCCGGCTCTCAGCGGGGGCCGCGCCGGGACGCGAAGAACGAGGTCAGCAGTTCTCCACAATCGGGCGCCAGGAGGCCGCCCGAGACCTCGGGACGGTGATTCAAGCGGCTCTCCCCGACGACGTCCAAGACGCTGCCGCAGGCCCCTGCCTTGGGATCGGTTGCGCCGTAGACGACCCGGGGGAGCCGTGCCAGGACGATCGCGCCGGCGCACATGGCGCAGGGCTCCAGCGTCACATAGAGGACGGTCTCGGTCAGCCGCCACGAGCCAAGCGCCCTCGAGGCCTCACGCAGGGCGAGGATCTCAGCATGGGCCGTCGGATCCTGGCGGAGCTCACGCTCGTTGTGCGCAGAACCGATGACCTCTTCGTCACGTACCACGACCGCGCCGATCGGGACGTCGGCGTGTTCCAACGCACGCTCGGCCTCTCGCAGAGCGAGCCGCATAAAGAGATCATCGCGTGGAAAGAAGCGTTCGCTCATCGAAATCACCCGGGCTGTCTGCAACAGTGCCTCCGCGCCGCCGCCCGCGCTTCATCATTACAAGCATGCCTCGCTCGCTTCCTTCCCAACCAGCCTCTCGCAGGCAGCCACGTGCGACGCTCGCGATATCACTGGTCCTGTTGGGACTCGCCATGCCGGCGGGTGCCGCCGCCGAGGCGACGAGCAGCCCCGCTCGCATCGTCGTCGGCTACGCCACGGGGGCGACCCCGCGGGCGCGGGAGTCGCGTGCCGGGTCCACCTCGAGCTCCGAACGAGGCACTCGAACGGTCGTCACCTCGCCCGCTCCCGGGGAAAGTCTCGCCGGCGCGCTGAGCAGGTTGCGGGGCGCTCGGGGCGTCCGGTGGGCGGTGCCCGACTATGTTGCGCACGCCTCCGGCACCGTGATCCCCAACGACGAGGGGCTGACACACCTCGCCGGCGGCTGGCAGCAGCTGCAATGGAACTTCTTCGGGGACTTCAGCGTGAATGCACCGCAGGCCTGGGCGAACGTGGCCGCCGACGGCAGGCCCGGAGGGAGCGGCGTGACGGTGGCCGTCCTGGACACGGGCGTGGCCTATGCCAACCGTGGGCCCTTCCGGCGCTCGCCGGACTTCGGGCGCTTTCAGTTCGTGAGGGGCTATGACTTCGTCGCGCACAATGCGCACCCCAACGACCGCAACGGCCACGGGACGTTCGTCGCGGCGACGATCGCCGAGCAGACCAACAACAAGGTCGGGCTCACGGGCCTTGCCTTCGGAGCCCGGATCATGCCCGTCCGGGTCCTCGACACCCAGGGCGAAGGCGAAGCCTCGACGATCGCCGAAGGGGTCCGTTTCGCCGTCAACCACCACGCCCAGGTGATCAACCTCAGCCTCGAGTTCTCTCCGGGCGTCACGGCAACCGACATCCCCGAGCTGCTCGAAGCGCTGCGCTACGCGCACCGCCACCGCGTGCTGGTGGTCGCCGCGGCAGGTAACGAGGGCCACACGGCCGTCGCCTATCCCGCCCGCGCACCCGATGTGATCTCGGTTGGTGCCACGACCGAACACGGCTGCCTGGCCGCCTACTCCAACGACGGAGCGGGCATGACGATGGTCGCACCGGGAGGTGGTCCCGACGCGGATCTCCCGGGCGACCCGAACTGCATGCCCGAACAGTCGGGCCGAGACATCTTCCAGGTCACCTTCACGGGCAACTCGCCGAGGCGCTTCGGCATCCCGACCGGCTATGAAGGTACCTCGATGGCAACTCCCCATGTCAGCGCCACCGCCGCCCTCGTTATCGCCAGCGGGGTCATCGGCCGACATCCCTCGCCGGCGCAGCTGACCGCCCGCCTGCGGGCGACGGCCAGAAAGCTCGGCGGTGGTGGCGACGAAGCCCTCTACGGCGCGGGCCTGATCGACGCGGCAGCCGCGACCGCAGCGGGTGGACCGGGATCGGTAAAGGGGTAGCCCTACGGTTCCCGAATCACCCCGGATGCAGACAGGTGCGCCGCAGAGCGCCGACATCGCTGTCGTCGGGGGCGGCATCGTGGGACTCGCCGTCGCACGCGAGCTGATTGCCCGCCGGCCCCAATCAAGTGTCTGTGTGCTCGAGCGAGAGTCCGAGATCGCCACCCACCAGACCGGGCACAACTCGGGCGTCATCCACGCGGGCGTCTACTACGTTCCCGGCTCACTGAAGGCACGCCTCTGCGTGGAAGGCGCCAGGGAGATGTATGAGTACTGCGAACGGCGGGGGGTCGCCCACGAGCGCTGCGGGAAGCTGATCGTGGCAACGGACAGCTCGGAGCTCGCCCGCCTGGCCGAGCTCGAGCGCCGCGGGCTGGCCAACGGCGTGCCGGGGCTGCGGCGGATCGACGCCGACGAGATCCGCGAGCTCGAGCCCCACGCTGCGGGGATCGCGGGGCTCCACTCTCCGGGGACCGGAATCGCCGATTTCCCCGGCGTCGCCCGCGCCTACGCCGAGGACATCGCAGACGCCGACGGGACGATCGCGACGGGCTGCGAGGTAGAGGGTGTCTCCCTTGCCCCGAGGCACATTCGCCTCACCCACTCCCACGGCACGACGGAGGCATCCCATGCGATCTTCTGCGCGGGGGCCTGGGCCGACCGGCTCGCCGTGGCGGCGGGAGCCGACCCCGATCCACGGATCGTGCCCTTCAGGGGCGCCTACCTGCGCCTGCTGCCCGAGCGCCGCCACCTGGTCCGCTCACTGATCTATCCCGTCCCCGATCCAGCCCTGCCGTTCCTCGGCGTGCACCTCACCAAGCACATCGACGGCGAGGTCCTGATCGGCCCGACAGCGCTGATGGCCGGAGCACGGGACGCCTACCGCCTGAGGACGATCCGCAGGCGCGATCTGATCGAGACACTGCGCTGGCCCGGCACCTGGCGGATGCTCGCGAAGTGGTGGAGCACCGGGGTAACGGAGCTGCGCCATGCGGCGCTGCGCTCGGCATTCGTCCACGCGGCCGCCCGCTATGTCCCCGAGCTCCAGAGCAGCGATGTCCTCGGGGCATTCGCCGGCGTCCGAGCCCAGGCGCTCGGGCGCGACGGCAAGCTGGTGGACGATTTCGTCTTCTCGCACACCGACCGTGCCCTCCACGTGCGCAACGCCCCCTCCCCCGCCGCGACTTCCTCGCTGGCGATCGGCCGTCACATCGCCGATGAGGCAGAGCGGGTCATCGGGACCGCCTAGGCTCAGGAGCCGGGCGAGACCCAGACGCGCGATCGCGTCGGGAACACCCTCGCGGGCAGTCGGGAAGCGGGGCTTCCAGCCCAGCTCTCGCTTGATCTTCTCGTTGCTCGAGCGAGCCGAGCGGACGAGCGCATCGACCGCATTGCCTCCGGCGAGCAGCCGGACGAGGCCCGCCGGTATCCGCCGGGGCGGGCCGACCCCGAGCGCGTCGGCCGTGAGATTCATGAAGTCATAGAAGGAGATCGGCTGATCGTCGGCCACATGGAAGGTCTCGCCCGGCGCAGCGTCGGCATCGACCGCGAGCAGCAGGGCGGCGACCACGTCATCGACGTGCACCACGTCCCACAGGTTGGCTCCGCTGCCGATGACAGCGAACCGGCCCGGCTGCTTCAGGCGAGCCACCAGCTCCTCGGCGTACCAGCCGCCCGGACCGTAGACGTGAGAGGGCGGATCACGACCGCCGGCAGACCGGAGCCGAGGACGATCTGCTCGCCCTCCTGCTTTGCCCGTCCGTAGGGCGTCTCGACGGGAAGCGGCCGGCTCTCGGCCAGCAGTTCGCCGTGCGCGTCCCCCGTCACGACCGTCGAGGAGAAGACGACCCTCGGGACCCGACCCCGGGCTCCCCTGCCGCGAACTCGCGGCAGGCCTTGATGAGGCGCTCGGTGCCACGAACGTTGACCTCGTAGACCTTCTCGGCACTGCGCTGCGAGGCGATCTCGGCGGCCAGATGCACGACGCAGTCCGGCCTCGCCTCGCCCAGCGCGCGCCTCAGCCCCGCCTGCGAACCGAGATCGCCGGTGACCGGAGTCGTCCCCTGTGGTGCCGATCCGGGCCGTCGGACGAGCGCGGCGACCTCATCGCCACGATCGATCAGCGCGCGGCAGAGGACACCGCCGATGAAGCCGCTGGCACCGGTGACGAGGACGCGCACGTCCCCGAGCCTACATCTCGAAGGCTGTCCTGCCCCCGCAGTCGATCAGATCCTGAAGCAGCGCCCGGCCATCGCCGATCACCGGCCCTCCGTGGGCCAGCAGCAGATGGTCGAACTCGAGCTCCGCCAGCAGTCGCCCGTAGGCGCTCAGCAGACCCTGCTTGGTGGCGGGCGGGTCGTCCATCAGCGAGTCGGGGACGAACCCCAGCGGGCCGTATTCGCCGGCCGGCCCACCGCGCACGATGCCGTCGGCGATCGACAGGGCGCGCTGTCGGGCAGCAGCAGCGCCGTCTCATCGGGGCAGATCGCCCCCACCTCCTGTGCGATCAGGCCGCCGGGAGCCGCTCCCCCGGCTCGAAGCCCTCGACCGCGGGCCCACCGGAGAACTCGTGCAGGCCGGCACTGTTGCAGTGCACCGAACAGCCGAAGCGCTCGGTGAACCGTGTCGACTCGCGCAGGTGATGGCGGTTGGAGAGGACGATCGCGACGGGCGCCACGGGACGCGAGGCAAACCAATCCAGGCCCTCCTGCTCGGGCACTAGCGGATCGATCAGGACGCCCGCGTCATCGAGCCAGTAGGAGGAGACGAGCACGTGGATGTTGGGATGGCGGGCCGTCCAGTGCCAGACCCCTGGAAGCACCTCCTGCATGCCAACAGACTACCCGCCGGCGGCGCGCTCAATCACTGCCGCCATCTCCCGGCGAAAGCGCTCGCGCCCGAAGCCGCGGGCGTTCTCGCGGATCGCCTCGGGATCGAGCTCGAGCCCCTCGAAGCGCTCGATCGCGTCGGCCAGCGAGGCTGCGTCCTGCTGCTCGAAGAGGACCCCTGTGCGACCGTCCAGAACCGTCTCGCGCGCACCCCCGACGCCGTAGGCGATCACGGGCAGCCCCGCCGCCTGCGCCTCGACGGGAACGATGCCGAAGTCCTCCTCGCCGGGGAACAGCAGTGCCCGGGCGCCGCCCAGCAGTCGATCGCGGTCTGCCTCGGAGACCTTGCCGAGGAACTCGACCCCCGCGCCCGGCGCCCGCGGAGACCGCATCCATCGCACGTCCGTCGCCTGCCACCTTCAGGCGGCGGGGAAGCCGCGTGCAGGCGCCGACCGCGATATCGACGCGCTTATAGGGAACCACGCGGCCGAAGGCCAGGTAGTAGTCCTCGGGCCGGCGCTCCACGGCGAGGTAGTGCTCGACATCGACCGGCGGGTGGACGACCTCCGCCGGTCGGCCGTAGAAGCGCTCGATGCGATCGGCGACGTGACGGGAGTTGGCGACGAACACATCGGGACCCGAGGCTCCCGCGAGGTCCTGGCGGCGCAGACGGGAGAGCAGCGGCGGCAATGCCAGCCGCGTCAGGCGCCCGACTTCCTCGCCGTCGAGGAATCCCTCCTCCCAGGCATAGCGCATCGGCGTGTGGCAATAACAGACGTGGAGCCTTCCGGGCGGCGTGCGGACGTTCTTCGCGCAGGCATGGCTGCTCGAGAGAATCAGGTCGAAGCCGGACAGGTCGAACCGCCTGAATGCCGCGTTCATCAACGGTAGGAGCTTCGGGTAGTGCTTCCTTGCGCCGGGGATCCGGTTGAGCGCCGATGCGTGGACGGGCCGGTCTTTGATCCGCGACGGCCACGGGGCGGGGTCGTAGACCGAGGTGAACAGCTCGGCGGAAGGAAACATCTCGAGCAACTCGAGAACCACCTGCTCGGAGCCGCCGGGGATGGTCAGCCAATCGTGTACGACGGCGACTCGCGGGAAGCGCTCGCGCAGCGACTCGAGCAGATTCCGCCCCGGCCGTTTGGCGCGCTGGCTCCACCGCCCCGAGGGTACACGCCCCGGCGACTGTGATCATGGCGCCCGTGAGCCCCTCATCCAACCCTGACGGGACGCGACATCGTCTGTGTCGGCTTCGCCGATTGGGACAGCGAGCTTTGGACCAACCAGCATCACCTGATGTCGAGGTTGGCAGTGGAGAACCGGGTGCTGTTCGTCGAGTCCCTGGGCCTGCGCAGGCCCCAGTTCGCCGGCCGTGACCTGCGGCGGATCGCCCGCCGCCTGCGCCGGGGGATCGCGCCGCCGCGGCGGGTCAGACGGGCTCGACGTCCTCTCGCCGCTGGTCCTCCCACTGCACTCCAACCCGTTCGTCAGGGCGATCAACCGCCGCCTGCTGCCGGCCCTCGTCGGTCGCGCCGCCGAGCCGGCTGGGGATGCGCCGCCCGATCCTCTGGGCCTATGTGCCGCAGGCCGAGGCCCTGATCGAGCGGCTCGACCCCTCGCTTATCGTCTACCACTGCGTCGATGACATCTCGGCGCACGCCCTGATCGACACGGCCAGCTTCAGGGCGGCGGAGGAGCGCTTCGCCGCCAGAGCCGACCTGGTCCTGGCCAGCGCGCCCGAGCTCGTCCGGCGAATGCGCTCCCTGTCGCAGAACGTCCTCGAGGCGCCCAACGTCGCCGACACGGCGCTGTTCGCCCAGGCGCTGGAAGACATCGAGCCCGATCCGGCCATCGCCGCCCTGCCGCGGCCGCTGATCGTCTTCACCGGCGCGATCTCTGAGGTAAAGCTCGACCTTGGCCTGCTCACCGAGCTGGTGCGGCTGCGGCCCGGCTGGTCCTTTGCGCTGGTCGGGCCGGTCGGCGCGGGGGACCCGCACACGGACATCTCGGCGCTCGCCCGCGAGCCGAACGTCCACCTCCTGGGGATGCGCGAATATGGGCAGCTGCCGGCTGTCCTGAAGGGGGCCGACGCCGGCCTGATCCCCTACGCCCGGAACGAGCTCACGAACAGCATCTTCCCGATGAAGGTCTACGAGTACCTGGCTGCCGGACTGCCCGTTGTGGCGACCCCGCTGCCTGCCCTGGAGGGGCTCGAGGGAGTGCGTCTCGCCCCCGACGCACAGGGAATCGCGCGGCTGCTCGACGAAGCACTGGCGGGCGACAGCCAGGCCCTGCGGTCCGCCCGCTCCGAGGCAGCCAAGAGCCATTCCTGGGATGCGCGGATCGCTGAGATATCGGCGGCGATCGAGGCGCTGTGAGAGACCTCTTCGTCACGACCCATACGCCCGCCGTGGGCTCCGGGCACTCGATGCGGACCTACGGGATCGTCCGTGCCCTCGCCGGGCAGCGTGGCGTGGACCTGCTCTACACCCGCTTCGATGCGCCCGAGCCGGACGCGGCCTACCGGGCCATCGAGGGCGTCGAGCTGTTCGAGTCCGTTGCGTCCCGGGGCGCGAGGAGACTGGGCCGCTACCTCGCCGCACGCGGATCGGGCGTCCCCGGCTGGGTCGCCCGCGGGATCTCGCCCGAGCTGGCCTCCGCCGCGGCGCGCCTGGCCGCGGCATCCCGGCAGGGGACGGGTCATCGCGGACGGTCCGGAGGCCGCCGCCACCCTGGCCCGGCTGGCCGGGAGGCGTCCCGTCATCTACAACGCCCACAACCTGGAGTCGGCCTTCCGCCACGAGATAGCCGACGCCGACGCACGCGAAGCCGAGCGCCTGCGGCGTTTCGAGCGCGAGCTGCTGCGGCGCTCGGCCGAGTCGTGGATGTGCAGCGAGGCCGACATGGCCGGCGCCCGCGAGCTGTGCCCCGGGGCTAAGCTGCGCTACGTACCGAACGTCGTCGACGCTGCCGCGATCGAGCCCGTCGCGGAGCTCTCCCCCGAGCGGGTGGCCCTGTTCGTGGCCACCTTCACCTATGAGCCCAACCGCGCCGGGCTGCGGTGGCTGCTGGATGAGGTCTTCCCGAAGGTCTGGGCCGATCTCCCCGATGCCCGGCTGACGCTGATCGGGCGTGGTCTGGACGATCAGCCCATCGAGGACCCGCGGGTCAGGGCGCTCGGCTTCGTCGAGGACCTGCGTCCGCACTACGCCGGCGCCCGCTGCGCGGTGGTGCCGCTCCTGCAGGGCGGCGGGACGCCGCTGAAGCTCGTTGAGGCGCTCGCTCACGGCCTGCCCGTCGTGGCGACACCCCTGGCCGTGAAAGGCCTGGAGGTCACCGACGGCGTGGACTGTCTGATCGGACGCGACGCCGATGCCTTCGCCGCCGCCCTGGTAGCCGTGCTGCGAGACGGACCCGGCGACCTGGGCCTGCGCGGGCGCCGGCTGGCCCTTGAGCGCTACTCGATAGAGGCGCTTTCGGCAATCCTCGCCGACGGAGCGCCACTGGACATGCGTCCACCGCATCCCTAGCCACTCAGGGGTGACGGGCCGAGACCCGAAACTTCTCTTGCAGACCTAAAGAAGGCGCCGGCAGAGTAGCCGCAGCGCCATCCCGAAAAGGCACACCTGCCGCGAGGCGGGCTCGCAAAGCCAGGGGTCTCTCCGAGACAGCCCGGCCACCGAAGGAGAATTTCATGACCAGCTCCCGCCCGGGTTGGACACGACTTGCGCTGATCGCTGCTGTTTCGGCGCTTGGAGCCACCGCGATCAGCACCCCCGCAGCACCCGCCGCGACGTATCGGGCGAGCACCGCCTCGATCGCGGCGCGGAGCGCAGCGGCGACCAATCGCGCACTCGCGGTTCGCACGCTCCGCCAGCCTCCGGCTCGGAGGCCGCCGCCGTCATCTGGCACGCTGCCTACGGCGCCACCCCAACAGCTGCGCGACATGGCGCTCCGCCGTCAGGCGCGCCGAACGGCGCCTCAACGCCGCCGGAACCCGTCTCGCCGACATGCGCGCCGCACCCCTCGTGAGGCTCTCCGGCGAAACGATCAGCTGGGCTGCCGTGACAGGCGCCGGCTCCTACGTCGTCAAGCGCCGGGCGCCCGGCCTGCACGCGGGTCACTGGATCGTCTACGGGACCTCCATCACGCCGCCGGCCGTCCCCGGCGGGACGATCGAATACACAGTCCGGACAGCCGCTCGCAACAGCGAATGGTCTGCGCCGGTGATGATCACCTACCAAGCCACCACGCCCCCGTCCGGTGAAACCGGCTCGGGCGCCGGGTCCGGCTCGGGCTCCGGGGGCGGCTCGGGGTCCGGGTCGGGATCCGGGTCTGGCGCCGGCTCCGCGCCGGTGTCGGAACCAGGCTCGCTCTCCGGTTCAGAATCCCCGTCGAGCGACTTCGAAACAGGCGTCGTCCCGACGACGCTCGCGGGCAGCGAGCCGGCCACGGTCCGGTCGCTGGGCGCCGAAAGCGTCCGCATGGAGTTCCCGATCGGAGCCCCCGCCTCACAGCTCGCCTCGGCCATCGAAGCCTACGCGCGGGTGGGACTGCGGGTCCTGCCGATGGCGGGCTTCTATGGCAGCATCCCCAGCAACTCCGAAGCACGCAACCTGGCAACCTGGGCCGCCGCCTACGGACCGGGTGGAACGTTCTGGGCCGGAAAGTCCTTCCCCGCCTCCGTCGCGGTGACGGACATCGAGTTCGGCAACGAGACCAGCTACGTCTACCAGTACGCCGACAACTCCAGCGGCGGTTACGCAGCCCGGGCTCAGGCATACGCCCTTCGCTTCAGGGAAGCCGAGATCGCGGTCAAGGCACTTGCACCGGCTGTTGGCCTGCTCGCTCAGGCCGACGACGGCGGTACCGGCTCACCGGCCTGGGTCAACAACATGTTCGCCGCCGTCCCCGACCTCGCCTCACGCGTCGCCGGCTGGACGGTCCACCCCTACGGTCCGACCTGGCAGAGGAAGATGGACAACCTCGTCAACTTCACGGCGGCCAAGGGCGCGCCCAGCTCGATCCCGATCTATGTCACGGAGCTGGGGATCTCCGTCGACAACGGTCGCTGCGTCTACGAAAACTACGGCTGGAACGCGTGCATGACGAACTCCGAAGCCGCGGCGACGCTGGCGGGTGTCTTCGGAGGAATGCGTTCCCACTACGGGAGCAGGCTGAAGGCCCTCTACCTCTACCAGGCCCAGGACCAGCAGGCTGAAGGCGCCTCCAACAACCGTGAGAGCTACTTCGGGCTCCTGCAGTCCAACGGCGCGTCGAAGGGTGTCTACACCGCCGAGGTCGAGTCGGTTCTGGCATCGGGAGGACAGAGCGCCACGCCGTCCACCCATCCCGCGGCTCTCGCCAGGGCAGCCCGCCGCACCTCGCGCGATCGCGCAACTCTCGCCAGGGCGGCCCGCCGCGCCTCGCGCCATCACGCGCGCCTCGCCAGGGCGGCCCGCCGCGCCTCGCGCCATCGCGCGCTTCTCGCCCGTCTCGGGCGGCGGGGTCACCGCCGGGTCCGCGCCTAGTCAGCGGCCGGCTCGACGGCGGCCGGCTGGACGGCGGTCTGCGAAAGCAGCGCCAGCAGACCGATCTGGGTGGCGATCAGAACGGTGAAGCGGGTGTCGACGGCGGTGAAGCTCGCCGTCGTCTCGAGCGCCGCGAGGCCCGCAAAGCCGCAGAGCGAGGCCAGCCCGAAGGCACGGATGATTCCCTCGCGGGCATAGCGCCAGACCCGCCAAGCCAAGACGCCGGCGGCGAGGATCATGCCGATGTAGGCGAACAGCCCGAGGATCCCCAGCTTGAGCCAGAACCACAGTGCGGCGAAGTGGACATAGAGCCGCCCGCCTTCATGGTCGACCGGCAAGGTCCGGTGGGTGGCCTGCCATTCGATCCCCACACCCAGGCCGCTGATGGGGTGTTTCGAGATCTCCGCCAGCACGTTGGCACGCTCGTCGAGGCGATAGCGGTCTTCGATGTTGTTGGAGATCTTCGTCGGCGACAGCGACACGGCCCGAGCGACGATCGGGGACTGGTTGTCCAGGTGGACCGAGCTGAGCAGCCAGACTGCCGCCAGCAGAGACAGGCCGATCGGGATCAACATCCGCCGACCGGCGGGACGCAGCGCCAGCATGACGACGAGCGCGAGACCGAGGACCGCGGCGATCCAGAACGAGCGCCGGTAGGAGAGGAGCAGGGAGGCGAACAGCACCGGGCTTCCCACGAGGGCCCACAGCGGGGGGCGCAGGCGGGCGATTACGGCGGTGAAGATCCCCAGGATGGCGATCATGATCAGCCAGTTGGCCGTCGGTTCGTAGTAGGTCAGTGCCCCCGTCCCCTCGATCGGCGCGCCATACCCCGCGGCGATCTCGGCGAGCCCCAGCACGGCCTTGAGGATCGCCAGCCCGAAGGCCAGACGCAGCAGCGAGACCACCTGGGGCACCTCGAGATCCATGTTCGCGACGGCCAGGGGCAGGAACAGCAGGTAGTCGAGGAGGTTCTCGTCGTGCAGGGCGCCCGTGACCCCCACCCCGCCGGTTCGCGCGGTCACGATCCCTGAGATCATTGCCAGGGCCAACAGGATCTGCGGGAGAATCAGCACGCGGGGAAGCCGCAACGGCCGTTTGTAACGGAGCATGTCCAGCCCGACCGAGAGGACCACCAGCGCGACCAGGACGTTCATCACCGTCGCGTGGGCGTAGAGCTGTGCCGTGAAGTGGAAGAGCCCGAAATCGGACCCCTCGGCGAGGATCGTCAGGCCGACGACGAAGCTGAGCATGACGATCGGCCGTCGCAGCATCACGACCAGGACCGCCAGGCCGAGCGGGGCGAGAAGGCCCGCCAGACCGAGCTTGCGCACCCCGACGAAGGCGATCAGGGCCGTCAACGCGGCGAGCACACCGGCAATCAGGACCTCGCGGTTGCGCAGCCGCCGAGCGACCATCGCCGAACTCCTAGTGGTGCTGCCGCTCGCGGGAGGCACCGCGGGCCTGTTCCCGCTCTCCCGCGCGTGAGGATGCGCGGGACGAGGCGCCGCTCACCGAGGGGAGGTCGGCGTCGAGCGTCGGCTGCTCGCCTCTGTAGGACTCGTAGCCGTACTCCCCGGCCTCGCGAATGCCGGTGACAACGATCCCCAAGGGCTCAACGATGTGGTGGTCCAGGACCCGCCGCGCGCGGGTCACGTCGTCGCGGGTCGTGTGACCCAGGCGGGCGATCAGTATCGCCGCGTGAATCGCAGGGTTGTTGAGGAGCACGTGGGCGTCCGCGACGGGATTCAGGGGCGGGGCGTCGACGACCACCATCGTCCCGTCCTGCCCCAGCGAGGAGATGATCTCGGCGATCGCCGGTGAGCCGAGCAGCTCTGAGGGGTTGAAGGGGATCCTGCCCGCGGGCAGGACCGAAAGGTTCCGAACGCCGTCGAGCGGCTGCACGAGCAGCTCGGATGCGGGCCGGTCGCTCGTCAGGGCCGTGGTCAACCCGTCCAGCCCGTCGAGGCCGAAGTGATCGGTGAAGGTCGGGCGCCTCAGGTCGAGCTCGATCAGCACCACGGGGCGTCCCGCCAGCGCAATCGTGTGCGAGAGGTCGACCGCGACGGTCGTCTTGCCCTCCCCGGCCACGGCGCTGGTCAGCATCAGTGAGTCGATGTTCCGCGTCACGGCCGCGAAATCAAGGGCGCTGCGCAGGATGCGGTAGGGCTCGAGCAGCTCTGTCCTGTCGGCTGCGCGACGTGAGCGGAACCCCGATTGCGGGATGGCGCTGAGGACAGGAAGCCTGTACTGGCGTTCGAATTCCTCGAGGCTCTTGATGCGACGGTCCAGGGACTCGAGCAGGAAGACGACCGTAAAGGCCAGCGCGAGGCCGATCACCAGGCTGAGGATGAAGGTCGTCGCGAGGCTCTTGCCGACGAGCTTGCCCGGTCCGGCGAGGCTGATCACGTTCGCGCCGCCTCCGGCCACGGCCCGCAGCGCGTTCAGTTTCTGGACGTTTTCTTCAAGTGGGGCCTTCTGCGACGAACCGGCCGGCAGCGAGGCGATCTGCTGCTGGAGCCTGGTCTGTGCCAGTTCGATCCCGGACAGCTGGGATTTGACCCGGAAGGCGATGTACTGCCCCGCGAAGGCGTTCGCCAGGCGCGCCGAATACTGCGGATCGCCGGTCGTCGCCGTGATGTTGAGGACATCCGCGTTGGCGGCCGCTTCCACTTCGACTTCGCTCAGCAGTTCTGTCGCGTCGGCACTCAGGTGCAGCTGCGTACGGACTCCTTCAGCGACGGCCCGGGAGTGGGCGAGCAGAACTTCCGTGTTGGCTTCGCGCTGCGGTTCGCTGCCACCGGTCTGGATCGACAGTGCGGCATCGGCTGGAGTGCCGCTCTGGAACGCCACGCTGGCCGTCGAGGCGTAGGACTTGGGCGCTTTGCGCTGGTGCACCACTCCGACGGCCACGCAGGCGAGAACCACGGCCACCATCACCACCCAGCGCCGGCGCAGGATATTGATCAGGTTCGCCTGGACCTCGCCGTCGCGTGCGCGTTCGAGCTGTTCGCCGGCGCTCATCGGCCCCAGCTCGGCCTTCGCGGGCGCAGGCTCATGCGCGCGCCTGTGCGTACGGGTGTGAATTCATCAGTCTCCACGCGCTTGCAGCATCGTCCGCGATCGTCCTCGGCTTGAGGGTCGCACATCGCACGGCGACAGCAACCCGGCTCTCAATCGACCGATCCTAGTCCTACCCGAGGGTCCGGGGGCCGCTGCGACCGGTCCTGCAGACTCATGCCGGTGGCTCTGCGAGTGCCGCCGCCGCGTCCGCGACGAAGCGCTCCTGCTGATCGAGGTAGGCACCGAGTGTGAACTGACCGGCGCGGATGCGAGCCCGCTCGACGCGGGCCGCCGTCTCCCCGGGCTCGGTGAACGTGCGGGCCAGAGCTGCCGCCGCGGCGGCAGCGTCGGGTGCCGGATAGAGCAGGGCGTGCTCGCCGTCGTGCATCCCCTCACCGATGCCGCCGACATCGGCTGCGACCAGGGGGACCCCGGCGAGGGCACCCTCGATCGTCACCAGCGGGAACGGCTCTTCCCAGAGCGAGGGGACGATCAGGGCGTGAGCTCGGGCCAGCTCCGCGGCGGCCTGCTCAGGGTCCGCTGCCCCAGCCAGCGCACCGACCCGCCCACTCCGAGCTCTGCGGACAGCGCCCTCATCTCCGCCCCGTGGCCCGGGTCCTCGGGTCCGATCACCACAAGCGTCGCCGCGATCCCGTGGTCGCCGGCGAGCAGGGCCAGCGCCCTGATCGCCACCTCGAGCCCCTTGTATGGCGTGACCCGGCCGAGGAAGACGATCTCGGGCTCCCCGGCCGGTTCGCGGCGGACCGCCTCATAGGCGGCTGCATGGCGGGGAACCGAATGAACGACCCGCTCGAGTACAGGTTCGAGCAATGCAGGCGGGTGGACACTCGAGCGGATGAACTCGGAGTTCCAGCAGATCGCAGCTCGCATCGACGAGACGGGATCGAGCCGCAACGCCGGCAGCGCATTGACGCTCCTGCAGGCGAGGCTCCAGGCGGCACGGGCAGGGCTCCGTCGGCGGGGCAGCAGCTCGCGCATGAACTGGTCCTCGATGAACAGGTCGTTGAGGGAGTGGTCGCAGACCCGGAAGGCGATCGGGATGCCCGCGTCGGCCAGGACGCGAATCGCCGCCTGGGGGACGTTGGACGGGTTCCAGCAGTAGGCGAGCTCAGGAGCCCATCCGATGGCGCGGCGAGCGCCCGCGACGCCCGCGAGCGCTGCCCGCGGCGCCCGCAGAGCGCCCTTCCAATCGCCCGCCAGGAAGGGCAGCTCGCGCCGTACCGTTCTTACGGCGGGTCCCGAGGCGGCCAGTTCGAGGTCGCTCGTCAGAACCAGCACGTCGTGGTGGCGGGAGAGCCGCTCCACGACCCCCGAGCACTCGACCTCGAAGCCGCCCCGGACGACCGGCGGGAAGAGGTTCGAAACGATCAGGATGCGCAAGGAGGCAGGAGCTTAGCCCGGTGGGAGGAGCCATTGAACCTCCGGCCCGTTTCATCCGATGAGACCGTGCAGGTCACTGCGCATCCGAAGGAAGAGCCGGACAATGGGGCAATCGGAGCCGAGATGCAGACCGAAGCAGCCAACCAGGACAACGATCTGAAAGCAGCTCTGGCGCGGGCGCGAGCTCCCGTCCGGGTCCATCCGCGCCCCGGAGCCGACCCGGTCACCCGGCTGCGCACCAGCCGGGAGACCTACCGGCTGATCCCGCCGGCCCTCACGCTTGCGCTCGCGACGCGCCGAGCAACAGCCAACTGGCGGGCGCGCGCGGAGCCCTACCGGGCGGCGCTGGCGGCCACCGAGGCGATCGTGTCCGGGACCGGGCGCGCCGGTGAGGTGGACGAGCTGACCCGTCGCCGCCTGATCGAGAGCGAGATATGCGAGGCGCTCTTCTGGCGCCCTTGGACTCCCCCCGCGATCGACGTGCAGTCGCGCGAGAACCTTCTCGGCTCGATCGCCACGGGCCGCGGGGTGATGATCAGCTGCTGTCATCTCGGCCCGTTCTTCCTCGGCGCCACGGGGATCTGCTCGCTGGGTGTCGAGCTCTACTCGACGACCGGCCCGTGGCTGCTCGAGCCTCCCACCGCGGGATATTGGGGTCGGCGGATCGACCGGTGGATCCGCGAGATCGCCGCCCGGGGCGAGCATCTGATCTGTACCACCGGGGCGTTCGACGTGATCAGGACGCTGCTCGAGGAGGGGAGCTTGGTGAAGCTGTTCTTCGACATGCCCGGCGGAACCCGGACGGACTTCCTCGGCAAGCCTGTGATGCTCGCCGGGGGCAGCGCCCGCCTGGCCTGGATGACCGGCTCGCTCGTCGTGCCGATGCATGTCCGCCGCAGTGGCCATGGCGCGGTTCTGCGCTTCTCTGCGCCGCTGGACGCGAAGGACCACGAGAGCCACGAGTCGCTCCACGGGGAGCTTGCCTCGATCCATCAGACGGCGATTCTCGAAGACCCCTCCGCCCTGGAGGACCCCAACCGCCCTGGCGGCTGGGAGCACCGCGCGCTGGCCTCGGGCTGGCTGAGGCCTCAGGACGATGCTCCACCCGGGACCGCGTGAAGATCCTCGCCTTCAACGAGGGGAACCTCGGCAGCCACATCATGGGCCAGGGCCAGCTGGAGCAGGCGCTGCGCGCCGGGCGGGCCGGCAGCGGGGCCGAGGTGGAGATGGGCTTCGTCACCCTGGCGCCGATGGGACGCCAGGCGAGCGCTGCCGCGAACTGGCAGGTGCCGCTCTTGCGCCACCGCCGGCTCGACCTCACCCAGCTGCGGTGGCACCTTGTTCAGTCGCTGCGGGCACGGTCGGCCCTGGAGGAGGCACTCGGCTCGACATCGGCCGACATCGTGCTCGTTCACACGCCCGCGGTGTCGCTGGCGATGGGCCGCCTCATGGCCGAGCACCCGGTCGTCCTTTCGATGGACACCACGATCGCCGACTGGGCGGAAATGCCCGCTTGGAGGGAAACCCACGGTCTGGCCTCCACGCTGATCCGGCCCAGCCGGGCGCTGGAGCGCCGCTCGCTGGAGCGTGCCGCGATCGTCCTCGCGTGGACCCCGTGGGCGCAGCGGGCCGCTGCAGCCGAGGCCCCGCGGGCACGGGTTGTGGCGCACCATCCAGGAATCGACATCGAGCGCTACCGGCCCGCTCCCCGCGATCCGCGGGCACGATCGAGAGTCCTCTTCGTGGGTGGTCGATTCCCCGAGAAGGGCGGTCTGGATCTGCTCGAGGCGTTGGCCGGCCGGCTGGGCGACACGGTCGAGCTGGACATCGTGAGCCCGGCGGAGGTGCCTGAGCGGCCGGGGCTGCGCGTCCACCGCCTCGAGCCCTCCGACGAGCGTCTGCTGCGCCTTCACCAACAGGCGGACGTGTTCTGCCTGCCGAGCCACGGTGATGCAGCACCGTGGGCGGTGTTGGAGGCGATGGCCTGTGGAACCGCCGTCGTCGCAAGCACCGTCGGGGGGATTCCCGATCTGCTCGGAGAGGGCGAGGCGGGCGTGCTCGTCCCCCCCGGCCGGCCCGGAGCTCTTTCCCAGGCGCTGTTCAGCCTGCTCGACGACCCCGCCCGGCGGGATGCGACGGCGGGTGCCGCCCGCGCCCGCGTCGAGCGGGATTACGACGCGCGCCGGCAGTTCACCAGGATGACGGCTCTGCTCGAGGGCGTTCTGGCCGATCAGCCCGAGACGCGCCGGCGAAGCACCACCGAGAGCTCACGCGGGTCGACCGCCCGCAGCCCGACCAGCAGGGCCGGGTAGATGATGCAGGCGGCGGGGGCGAGCAGCGCGAGGCCGGCGCCCGCTGTCTGCATTCCCGTCAGGGCGCCGCACAGCAGGCCGGCCGCGAGAAGGGTGCGCAGTCCCTTGCCCACTTCGAGGTGTTTGGGTTTCAGGTTGCGGAGGATCACCGCCAGACTGAGCGCGAAGACGAGCAGCTCCGTCGCCAGGGTCATCCAGGCGGCCGCCAGGAAGCCGTACGTCGGCACCAGGATCAGGTTCCCCGCCAGGTTCACGACCAGCGCGGCGATGCTGATCCTGAGGAGTCTGCCCTGAAGACCGAGGACCGTCAGCAGACTCCCGTTCAGATACCCGAAGCAGATGAAGACGAATGCGCCGCCGAGGATCGGGAGAGCCGGCGCCGCTTCCGCGAATTCAGCACCGAAGATCAGCCGGACCACAGGTTCGGCCGCCGCGATGGCGAAGGCCAGGGCACCGAGCGAGCCGACCGCCATCATCTCGGCGGCCAGCCTCACCGTCGTGAACATTCGCCCCGGGTCCAGCGGCCAGGAGGCGGCGATGATCGGGGTCAGCGTCGTGAGGATCGAGATCGGCACGAAATGGGCCTGGTCGAGGATCCCGTAGACGGCGCCGTACAGTCCGGCGGCGTGGCTGCCGGCCGACTGGAAGACGATCAGCTGGTCGATGCGGGCGTAGGCCATGATCAGCACGCCCGCCACGCCCAGGGGGACCCCCGCCGACACGAGCCCCCGCAGCTGCTTACGCGACGGGCGGGGCCAGCGATCCATCGCACGGGTCGCCGCGACGGTCTGCACGATCGAGGCCAGGGCGTTCGTCGCGGCCATCGCGATGGCCAGCTCCACCATGCCCCCGCCTCCCCAGTAGATGAGGGCGACGGCCGCCGCCCAGAGGACGCTGCGCAGCGTCAGGACGAGCATCGGGACGCGGTTGTCGACCCGGAGCTGGAAGACGAGCTGCAGCACGCCGACACCGTCGAAGGGCATCGTCGCCGTCAGGATCAACCCCGCGACGAGCATCTCATGACTGCGCTGCAACAGGAGAATCGCCAGAACCGATGCGATGATCACCGGGAGGAGCAGGGTGAAGCGCACCCACATCATCGCGCCGAACCACTCGTGCTCCAGCTCCGGGTTGGCCGCGACTTCGCGAATGACGACTTTTTCCATCCCGAAGCTCGCGAAGTAGCCGACCAGGCCGAGGATCACGAAGATCGTCGACCATTCTCCATAGAGGGTCGTTCCCAGGGTGCGCGCGACGAGCCCCGTGACGATCACTCCGAGGGCCAGGTTGAAGACCCGCGCGACGATCTGCACGAGGATGTCCCGTGCGGCGCGCTGCCTGGTTGCGGTGCTTGCTGTGCTCGGCATGACGCGTAGATCCGTTCGGGTCCAGGGCACTGTATCCCTGCTGGGTGCGGCCCCGGACGGGGCCCGCACCATTACATCGGCGGGCTCACCACTCAACCTCAAGGGCGCCTGGGCGCCTGCCGATAGCGCTACTACGATTGAGATGCTGTGCCGCGCAGCGGGTCTCCAGGTTCCCGGAGATGCCCGGACCCGGGCATGGAGCAACCTCAGGCCGATATTCAGGACAGGAGAACCACGTGGCGAGAACGACCTTGGTGACGGGCGGCAGCGGTTACATCGGAGCACTGCTCGTAGGTGAGCTGCTCGAGGCGGGACACGACGTGCGGGTGCTCGACTCGCTGCTCCACGGCCAGGAGGACATCGCGGCCGAGCAGGAGGCGGCCGGCGTGACGGTGGTCCGCGGAGACATCCGCGACGCCGACGCCAGGGCACGGGCGCTCACGGGTGCCGACGGTGTGGTGCATCTCGCCGCGATCGTCGGCGACCCCGCCTGCGCGATCGACCCCGCTCTCTCGCACGAGGTCAACGTCGCCGCCACCGAGGGTCTCGTGGCCGACGCCTCCAAACTGGGAGTCGAGCGACTGGTCTTCGCCTCGACCTGCTCGAACTACGGGCGCATGGCCGACCCGACCATGCCGATCACCGAGGACGGAGAGCTGCGCCCCGTCTCGCTCTACGCCGAACAGAAGGTCGGCATGGAGAAGCTGATCCTGGGCGGAGCGGTCGAGAACGGCCTGAAGCCGACCTGCCTGCGATTCGCGACCGTCTACGGCGTCGGGCGCCGCATGCGCTTCGACCTGACGGTCAACGAGTTCACCCGCGAACTGTGGGCGGACCGCGACCTGGAAGTCTTCGGCGAGCAGTTCTGGCGTCCCTACATCCATGTGCGGGACGCGGGGCGGGCTGTGCGGACGGTCCTCGAGGCGCCGACCGAGCAGGTTGGCGGGGAGGTCTTCAATGCGGGGCGCTCGGGGGAGAACTACCGCAAGCTCGACCTCGTCGAGGAGATCGGCAAGCAGATCGACCGCGGCAGGGTCTCATACGTCCGCCGCGACGAGGACCCGCGCGACTACAAGGTCAGCTTCGACAAGATTCGCGCCGAGCTCGGCTTCGAGACCCTGATGACGGTGCCCGACGGGATCGGTGAGATCATCGCGGCGCTCGACATCGAAGCCTTCGGCGACCCCTTCGACAGCCGCTACAAGAACATCCCCTGAGCGCAGGGCCGGCGATGAAGACGACCGAGACCTTTCCCGAGCTGCCGCTCTTCGACCTGCAGCTCCAGCCGCAGGATCTGGAAGCGGTTGCGGAGACCCTCCGCTCGGGCTGGTTGACGCTCGGACCGAAGACGGCGGCCTTCGAGGAGGCCTTCGCCGCCCATCTGGGGGCGAAGCACGCGATCGCCGTCTCGAGCTGCACGGCTGCGCTTCACCTCGCCTATCTCGCCGCCGGAGTGGGCCCGGGCGACGAGGTGATCGTGCCCTCCTACACCTTTGCCGCCACGGCGGCCGCGGTGATCTACTGCGGCGCCACCCCCGTCTTCGGCGAGATCATCTCGCGCGAGCGCCCGATGCTCGACCCCGACGACGTCCTGCAGCGGATCACATCACGCACGAAGGCGGTCTGCGTCGTCCACTTCGCAGGCTACGCGGCTGCGGCGGACCGCCTGAAGCAGATCTGCGACGAGCACGGTATCGCCCTGATAGAGGACGTCGCGCACGCACCGAGCGCGACCCTGGGCGGGCGCAAACTTGGCACCTTCGGTATGGCCGGCGCGTTCAGCTTCTTCTCCAACAAGGTCTTCTCCGTCGGTGAGGGCGGGCTGCTCTGCACGGACTCCGACGAGGTCGCCGCCACCGTTCGAGCGCATCGATCGCACACGATGACCAGCGGCACCTGGGAGCGTCACAGCGGCAAGACGGACACATATGACGTCACCGGCCTGGGCTTCAATTATCGCCTCGACGAGCCCCGCTCGGCTCTCCTGCTCTCGCGCCTGGACCGGCTCGAGAGCGAAATCGAGCGCCGCCGGGAGCTGACGCTTCGCTATCGCGGCCTGCTGGCGGAGGTCGAGGGCGTGATCGTGCCCTTCGAGGACGCGGACGTCGCCGGGTCCTCCTGCTATGTGATGCCGATCATGCTCCAGGCCGACGGCCGCCAGGCCGAGATCAGCCTGCGGATGCGCGAGCAGGGAATCCAGACCAGCATCTTCTACCCGTCGATCCACCGCTTCACGGCCTACCGCGAGCGGTTCCCCGGCGTTTCGCTGCCCATCACCGAGCTCGCCTCGCGGACGGAGCTGACACTCCCCTTCTACCCCGGCATGAGCGACGAGGACCAGGACCGGGTCGTGGCATCACTCACGGAGGCGATAGGCGCATGAACGACGCTGAATGGGAGGTCCCGCTGACGACCGTCGAGGTTTCCGAGCCCGACATCCAGGCCGTCATGGAGTGCTTGGAATCCGGCTGGCTGACAATGGGCCCGCGGACCGCCGCCTTTGAGAAGCGCCTGGCCGAGTTCGTCGGCACGCCGCACGCCGCGGCCGTGTGCAGCGGCACCGCGGCACTTCATCTGGCCTGCCTGGCGGCCGGGATCGGCCCTGGCGATGAGGTCATCGTGCCGGCCTTCACGTTCGTCGCCAGCGCCGCAGCGCCCCGCTACGCCGGCGCCGAGCCGGTGCTCTGCGACATCGTCAGCCCGCAGGAGTTCAACCTCGACCCGGAGGACGTGGCCCGGCGCATCACGCCGAAGACGCGAGCTGTGATCGCGGTTCACTTCTGCGGCTATCCGGCGCGGATCCAGGAGCTGCGGGCGCTCTGCGACGAGCACAACCTGACGCTGATAGAGGACTGCGCGCAGGCGATCGGTGCCCAGATCGACGACACGGGGCGCCAGGTCGGCACGGTGGGCGAGCTGGGGGCCTTCAGCTTCTTCTCCAAGAAGCAGCTCTGCGTCGGCGAGGGCGGCATGGTCACGACCGCCGACGATGACCTCGACGCGCGGGTTAGGCTGCTGCGCTCGCATGCCATGACGAGCACCACCTGGGACCGTCATCGGGGCCATGACCCGGCCTATGACATCGTCGACATCGGCTTCAACTTCCGCCTCGACGAGCCCCGTGCCGCCCTCGGGCTGAGCCGTCTGGGCCGCCTGAAGGAGTCCCTGGACGCCCGCCGCGCGACGGTCGGCGCCTACCGGGAGCGCCTCGCCGATATTCCCGGCATAGAGCTCTGCTTCGATCAACCGGCCGTCGAGCGGGCCTCGCACTTCGCCTTCCCGATCCTGCTGCCCGACCGCTACAGCCGGGACAGCTTCCGCGACGACCTGAAAGCGGCAGGCATCCAGACAACCTGGTATCCGGCTCTGCACACCTTCACCGAGTACAGCCGCTTCGCGCCGGACAGCGGGCTGGCGAACGCCGCGGAGACGGGCGACCGCCATTGTGCCCTTCCGCTGAGCTCGACGATGAACATCGAGGAAGTCGAGTTGGTCGTCGAGGCCGCCAAGGCCGCCGTCAGCGTCGCGCTGTAGCTCCCCGCGAGGCCGCGCCGACCTGCGCCCGACCGCCTGGTCACCGAGAGCTCTACAGGCCGGGAAGCAGGCGCTCGCGGACCGACTCGAACTCTTCCTGGGCCTGCTCGTAGTCGTCGTGGCGCCCGATGTCCAGCCAGTAGTCATCGCTCTCCCAGGAGCGGACCACCTCGCCCTCGCCGATCAGCCGCAGGACCAGATCGGGGAAATCCAGGCGCTCGCCCGGCTCGATCCTGGCGATCGCACGCGGGCTGAAGCAGTAGACGCCCATGCTGGCGATGTAGTCGATCGTCGGCTTCTCGTCGTAGCCCGTCAGGCGGGTGGGGTCCTGCTCGTTGCCGAAGCGCAGGACGCCGAGCGAGACCTGGATCTCGCGCTGCTTGGTGGCGATCGTCGCGGCCGCGTCACTGGAGCGGTGGCGCTCCAGCAGAGCGCCGTAGTCGATGTCGGTCAGCACATCGCCGTTCATCACGAGAACATCCTCGCCGGCCAGATCCTCGATCAGCGCAAGCGCGCCGACGGTGCCCAGCGGCTCACGCTCACGGAAATAGTCGATCGGGATCCCGTAGGCCTCGCCGTCGCGGAAGAACGCCTCGATCAGCTCGGCGAGATAGCCCGTGGCGATCGTGATCCGCTCGAAGCCGTGGCGCTTGAGCTGGCGGATGACGATGTCGAGAACCGGACGGTCGCCGATCGGCATCAGCGGCTTGGGAAGGACCGTCGTGTAGGGCCGCAGCCGGGTCCCTTCGCCCCCGGCGAGAATCACCGCCCGCTTCATGAGACGGTGGACCGTTGTGCGCGGCGATTGGCCATCGGGCGGGGAGAATAGGGGCTCAGGGGGACGGCCATAGACCTTTACGAAGCGGCGATCGCCGCGGAGAAGAGCTCCTCGATCCGCTGGGCCACAACCGGAGCGGCATAGGTCGCCTCGGCGTGAGCCCTCGCCGCCGCGCCGGCCCGCCGGCCCTCGTCGGGATCTGCGAGGAAGCGCTCCAGGAGCGGGCGCAGGGAGGCCGGGTCGTTCTCGGGGGATGCGATCCCGCCGAACTCGGTTGTGATCATGTCCGCAACGCCCTCGGCGCCGGTCGACAGGCAGGGACGCGAGGCGAGCATCCCCAGGATCACCGCGCGGGGCGCCCCCTCGGTGGGGCTGGGACAGAAGACCGAGACGTCGAAGGCCGAAAGGACGTCCGGAACCTCCGAGCCGGGCGTCGGGATGAAGTGGGCTCGCTCGCCGAGCGGAGCCGCCAGCTGACGCAGGGCGTCCTCGGTCTCGCCGCTGCCCGCCATGATCAGATGAACACCTGGGTTCTCCAGCGCGCGGACGGCCTGGACGACGACGTCGTTCCGCTTCTTTGGATGGAAGCGCGAGATGCAGCCGACCACGAACGCATCGGCGGGGATACCCAGTTCGCTGCGCACCCGGGCGCGGCCGGTTTCGGTGAAGCGGATCTCCTCGGTTCGAAGGACGTTGGGCACGACCACTACCTTCGCGGCCGGTATGCCCACGTCCGTCACCGAGCGCCGGGTGCCCTCCGAGACGGCCATCACCAGCGGGGCGCGGCGTCCGGCGGCCAGGTAGGCGCGCCGCGGCAGGCCCTTGCGCAGGGGGAACGGGACGGGGCCCCACTCCGCCCAGACGACCGTGCGGCGCACCGAGCGGGGCAGCAGCGGGACGAGCAGCTGCTCCTTCTTGTAGTGGACCATCAGGACGTCGTATGGCGCCTGGGCGCGCAGGGCGCTTCGCAGCCTCCCCAGCAGGAGCGGCCACCGGGCTGCCAGGCCGATCCAGCTCCCGGTTGAGAGCTTCGGACCGAGCGATATGGGCAGGACCGTCACACCGGTGTCCCGTCCGATGCCCTCCATATCGCTGAGCATGATGGTCTCGTGGCCCCGCTCACGGAGTGCCTCGAGCATCTCGAGCGCAGCGAACTCCGCGCCGCCGCTGGAGTCGGTCGTCATCACGCTGATGATCTTCATCTGGATTCCTGTCGGCGCATTGCGCCAGCGACCTTAGCGGCGGCCTCGGTGCGCCCGAAAGGTGCCGCCGACACCACGGGCTAGGCTTCCTCGGGCCCTTGACGGACGACAGCCCGGAGCCCCGCGAGCCGATTACGGCGTGCCTGATCGTGCAGAACGAGCAGGAGCGCCTGCCCGCGGCGCTCGCCAGTGTCGCCTTCTGCGACGAGATAATCGTCATCGACGGTGGCTCGACCGATTCGACACGTCCGAATTGCGAGGGAGGCCGGGGCGCGGGTGATCGATAGCCCATGGCCGGGCTTCGCCGCCCAGCGCAACATCGGGATCGACGCGGCTTCAACGGACTGGATCCTCGAGGTGGACGCCGACGAGCGGATCTCCGGTCGGCTTCGCGAGAGCATCCTCGCGCTGCTGCGCGAGCCGCCCCCCGGCGCCGCGATGGCGGTCTTTGCGCTGCGCAACCGCTTCCTCGGCGGCCCGCTTGGCCCCTCGGCGAAGTATCCCTCCTACCGTTCGCGCCTGTTCAGGCGCAGCGCCTACCGCCACGACGAGCGGCGGGCCGTCCATGAGGGGATCGAGCTGCGTGAGCGGCCCGTGATCCTCGAGGGGGACCTCGAACATGAACTGGCCGCCACTGCGGGGGAGGCCCTCGCCGACCTGTGGCGCTACGCCCGCCTGGAGAGCGCGCACGTCGTGCGCCCATCCTCCCCGGGCGCCTACGTGAAGGGCATTTTCGTGCGCCCTGCGGCCAAGTTCGCCTACCGGACACTCATCGACGGAGGCTGGCGGGACGGCTGGAGAGGCCTCGCGAAGATCTCACTTGACGTCAGCTCCGACGCGCTCGTCTGGGTCAGGGTCCTGTTCGGCGCCGGGCGCTCACCCGGCTCGGAGACGCCCGATGGTGGAGTCGAGCACTTCGGCAGGCGCCGGGTGGGGCCGCTGAAGATCGTCGCCGTTGCCTCCGGCGAGGGCGCGACCCGGGAGGCCGCAGCCTGGCTCGTGAGCCTGCATGCCCGTGGCGCCGACGTCGCGCTGATCGCCGAGCGCCCGCCGGAGGACCCGACGATCCCCCATCAGACGATCAGACGGCTGCGACCGCTCGCGACGATTCGTGCGATCGAGAACGAGTTGCACGTGCGCCCGATCGACGCGGTGGTAGCCGTGGGCGCCCGCGCCGGGCGCGTCCTGCGCCTGCTCCCCGCGAGCCTCAGGCCCGAGATCGAGGGGCTCGCGCCCGGAGCCGAGCCCCCGGGCCTGGATCTGGCCGGGGACGGCCCGGGACCCGAGGCCTGAGCTCAGGCCCAGATTCGCCGGATCCTGGCCCTGCGACGGGCGCGGGACCAGTCGAGCATCGAGTCACCGAGTTCGTAGTCCCCACGCTGGGCATCGGGGATCCGGCCCGTCTCGACCTGCTCGATGAGGCTGGGAAGCTCGCTGTAGAACTCCGGCGAGCGGAAGGGGGGATGCAACGACCACATACCCGGTGGGCGACCGGGGAAGTCAACGCGGCAGAGCCCGGCGCGGCGCATCGCCTCCCCCATCACCAGCTCGGCGGCGCCGTAGGGAGGGTTCCCGTGCAGCTTCGCCTTCAGGCGGCTGACGAGCCTGATCGGGGGCAGCAGCTCCATCGGCAGCATCCGCCGGCGCATCCGAGCCCGGTCGATCAGGTAGATGCGCGTGTTCATCGACTCGACCCGGACCGCCGCCGGCACTCCCGGGAAGGAGCGCCGGCCGGTGGCCGGGGCTGAGCCCTCGGCAAGCGGCGGCCCGGCAAGGGGATTGCAGGCGAGGACCTGATCGTTGCCGCCGAGCAGCTCTGTCGCCTCAGCCACCCAGCTCTGGCTTCCGCCGCCGAACATCATGTCCGAGTCCAGATGCAGGACGTGATCGTGGCGAGCCTCGATGAGGCCGTGAAAGTAGGGGTAGACGGGCGCGCCCTTGGTGTCCTTGACGGGCATCTCCGATCCGGGGCCGAACAGCTCGGCCGCCATTTCGCGCATGCGGGCCGGGTCGTAGTCGACCTCGGCGACCCGTGCCGAGGGGTGCTCGGCGCAGAGTCGCTGGAGCAGTTCGCCCATCGGGCCCCTGCGTTCCTCCCAGCCCTCACCGAAGCGCCCGCCCCGCTCTGTTCTGTGCAGGTCGTAGGTGAAGAGGATCTCCTGCACCTGCCCTGAGAAGCAGCGCAGCTGGTGAGGCAGCGTGTGCAGCGCATGCGGCAGGTCGGTCGGCGCGACGTTGATCTGCAGCGTCACGGGCGTCTGTGGCGGCATCGGGGACACCTTAGAGCGGGCTCCCCGCGGGAGCCCGCGAAGTCAGGTCGTACGGATGATCAGGACGGAGCAGGGGGCGTGATGGGAGACCTTGTTGGGAACCGATCCCAGCAGGAAGCGCTTGGCCCCGGTCATGCCCTTGTTGCCGACGATCACCAGATCGGCACCCTGCTCCTCGGCGACGTCGAGGATCGCATCGGCCGGGTCGCCCTGGCGCGCATAGACGTCCACGGGAACTCCCTCGGCACTTGCGATCTCGGCCGCCGCGGCAAGCGTCGCGTCGATGTCCTCACGGGGATTGATCGTCCACTGCAGGTCCTCGGGCGCCTGCCGGCGTTCCTCGGCCAGGCGCTGTGAGGACACGGGCTCATAGGCACTTACGATCTGCAGCTTCGCGCCGACGCTCTTGGCCAGCGAGGCCGCCTGGCGGACGGCCTCGGTGGCCGTCTCGGAGCCGTCGGTTCCAACCAGAATGGACTTGAACATTCGCTCTCCTCTTGCCGGTTGCCGGCCGCCTGCCGGGGTGGCGCGCCGTTCCTGCGCCCGGCAACCGATCATATACGGGCGCAAATCGATCCGCGGCCCTTTCCAAGGAAGCCCATCGTCCCTACGATCTGGGGATGCCCACAGCTCGCTGCAGCGGTGAATCGGGCGCTCGCGCGGAGCCGTCGCGGCGTTGGCCGAGGCTGAGGGTGGGCCTCGCGGTGATCGCTCTGGCCTTGTCCCTCGCCGCCGCCGGCACCGTCCCGGCGGCATTCGCGAGGACTCCCGCGGCCACCGCCGCCGCCACACCTTCACGTGCAACCGTCGTCGAAGCGCAGCGCCTGTTCGGCCAGCTCGGCTACCCGCTCGGATCTAGGCCGCTGGGAGGCTTCGGGCCGCGAACGAAGGGCGCCCTTCGTTACTTCCAGCGAAAGTACGGGCTGGCGGTGACCGGCCTTCCCGACGCGCGCACCCTGCTGCTGATGCGGACCGTCGCGGCCTCGCTCCGGGGGGCCTCCCCATCCAGCGTCACCCACGCCTCGCAGCCGCACGATGCCGTCGAAGGGATCCTGGGAGGCGACGTTCCGATCCTCGCGATCGCGGTCTGCCTGGCCGCGCTGCTGGCGGTGCTCGCGCTCACCTCCCGCGAGCGCCCGGCCTAGCTCTCGGCGCCGACGCTGACGATCGTCGCGGCCTCCTGAGCACCGGCTCCAGCGCTCCCGGCGGGCGCGTTCGCCGCGCCGTTCCATTGAACGATCTGGCGATCGAGCGTCCTGGCGGCGAGGTGTGAAGGGGTCACACGCCCGGCGGCCGGGCGTATGCGGCGAGCATGTGCCCAGTCGAGGTTCTGCGTGCCACGGGCCCGGCCCCGCTCGGTGTTCGCGCTGCTGTTGGCCCTCAGATCCAGGCCGTGCCAGCTGAGCCGTATGAAGCCGAGCAGCAGCAGCCCGTAGAGGACAGCCCAGTAGGCCGAGCCGACGTCGAAACTGCTCAGCAGGCCACGGGTGCCCAGCGAGTAGGCCATCGAGCCGATCAGGAGGGCCAGCAGGACCACGTGGGGGACGATCTGCTGCCAATACCAGGCGTATGTGTTCTCCTTGCGCGTGACGCGGTAGCGCGGCTTCCCGTCGCGCCCACCGGTCACGGCGAGCAGGCAGGCCCGCGCGTAGACGAAGCAGAGGCCGGCCCAGACGAGCCGGGCCCGCCAGAGCTGCTCGAGCGACATCGGCCGGTGAACGAGCGCCAGATACAGCTCCAGCGACGCGGCGAAAGGCCAGAAGTGGGCGATGAAGGAGCTCGTCGTCGTCACCACGGGATAGACGTGGAAGAGGAACCCCAAAACCGGCGCGAGCAGGAAGACGAGGGTCGCCGGGCCCTGCATGTAGAACAGCCCGAGCTCGTAGAACTGCAGTCGCTGGCGCAGCCGCAGGCCGCGCTTGTCCGCCCAGAGCGTCAGGCGAACGGTGTCGAGCGCCCACGTCCCGCGCTGCTTGATGAAGTTGGGGAGATCCTCGGGCGAGTGCTGTGCAAAGGCACCGAGTATCGGCAGATAGCAGCCCTCCCAGCCGATGCGCAGCGCCTCGAGGCCGGACTGGAGGTCCTCGACGAGGTTCCAGGTCGGGAAGTCCCCGATCTCGGTCAGCGCCCGGCGGCGCCAGACGACGCCGGATCCGCATGGGAACACGGCGTTGGCGGCGTAGCGGGACGGCAGAGCGCACTGAAAGAAGTGGGGTTGCTGATTGTCGAAGGGATCGTGCTGCGAGACGGCCCCCGCCTTGGCCGTCTGAACGAAGGCGAGCCGCTCGTGCGCCTGGAGCTGTCCAACCGTCTCGCGCAGGAACCCGCGATCGCCGACGAGGTCGTCGGCGTCACGGGTCTCAACGTATGCGATGCGCTTTGGCAGCCTCGTCAGTGCCGAGTTGAGGTTGCCCGCCTTCGCGTCGCCGCGCCTGCGCTTGTCACCCACCCGTGGTGGGCGGTGATAGCGCAGGCTTGCCGCCGGGTAGGCGAGTGCGAGCATCTGCACCAGCTCACGGACGCGTGCGTCGTGGCCATCGTCACTGACGAGGATCCAGAGCTGCTTGCTCGGCCAGTCCTGCTCGATGACCGAACGAACCGTCCGCTCGAGGAGCTCCAGCGGCTCGCCGAGCGTCGGGATGATCACCGCCACCGCGGGCTCCCGGCCCTCTGCGACGAGGGCTCGCTCAGGTGTCGCCCGCTCCCAGCGGTTGATCACCGACACAAGCGACGCTGCGCATACGACCACCGTGGCCAGCAGGAACGGCAGGCTGATCCAGGGCCTCGACAGGTCCAGGTGTGCCACCAGCCACGGCAGGAACCAGAGCATCCCGAGGAGGAGAGCGATCGCCGCCAGGCGCGCCCGCCAATCGGCGTCGATGATCTTCCGGCTCATCTTCTCACCCCCGTCGCGGCAGGCGAAACCGGCTCGTTGCGCCAGATCTCCACCGGGGCGCGATAGGTGACGAACCGAAGGCTCGAGCCAAGCCCCGTGACGGTCTCGCTGGACGAGTAGACCCGGCGGAAGGTTCCGCATCTCGCCATCGCCCGGCGGATCGACAGCGGCCACGGCTGCCCGCCGGGGACTTCGATGAACCACTGGAAGCTGCAGACGTCCACGTGCTCATGAAGCTGTTCGACGCGGGAGGCATCGTAGATGTCGTAGGGAGAGCTGATCCGCCCGCGGTCATAGAGATAAGCCGCGTCGACCCACGAGGAGTTGGCCAGCAGCCTTTCGCCGGGATGCACGTCGCGCAGGAGCACCGCAGCGGAGGCGCGGAGGTCGGGCCAGCCCTCATCGATCCGAACGACCTGGATCAGGCCGAATGCCATCAGCCCCAACAGGGCCGGGACCGCGAACAGGGCGCGCCACCGTTGCATGGCCAGGCAGATCGTCACCCCGATCAGCGGCAGCATGAAAAGCAGGCCGAGGACGATGTGCTTCTGATCGCCCGAGGGGTTGCCCGTGACCATGTGGTAGATCGGCGCCCCGATCACGCCGCTGAGCAGCGCCAGCGCGATGCCGCGGCGCCTGATCACCATCGCACCGGCAACGGCGAGGATCAGCGGCACCGCAGTCAGGTAGACCTGGGAGTAGGCGATCTGGTTGCGTGAGACGCTGAAGCTGGGGTTGTTGTGAACACGGAACGACTCGAAGGCCGTCAGCTGACCACGGTCGGCGAGGAAATAGATCAGCAGCAGCGCACCGGAGATGAAGGCAAAGACGCCGAGGTCCATGCGAGCCCGTGGGCCGCGCGTTGCGATCGTCAGGAACGCCAAGGGCGGCCCGACGAACATCAGAACCGGGTACTTCGCCAGCACGGCGAGGGCGAAGAGGATCGCCGAGGCGCACAGCCAGGCGCGGTCGTCTCGGCGGATGAACTCGGTGAGCGCCCAGAAGGAGCAGCCGGCGGCGGCAACGGCAAGCGTGTCGTAGACGGCGAGATGCGCGAGGGCGATCACCGGCCCGCTCGTGACCGCCGCGAGGGCCGTCGCGGCTCTGACCTGCGCTCCGAACAGGTTGCCGGCAGCCTTGACGGTCCCGAACAACCCGATCGTCACGCACAACGCCGCCGCCGCCCGCGCCCCCGCCAGGCCGAAGGCCTTCCAGCCAAGCCCGGCGATCACGGGCCACATCAGCGAGCCCGAGAACCAGGACATGTAGTTGTCGCTGACGCCGTGACCCTGCAATGTCCGCAGGCCGGCCGTGACGTATATCCCCTCGTCCATGAAGGGGCCACCGAGCTCCAGAGAGCTGATCAGCAGCTCCGCGAGCAAGAAGGCCCCCAGCAGCACCCAGGGCGCCAGGACGACGGCCCGCGAGATGGCCTGCGGCTGCTCTCGCGTGACGGCCCTGCGCTCGCGGGTGAGCCGGCGCGGAGGGGCTCCGACGGCGACGCTCACGCCGGCTCGCGGCCTTCAGGCTGGTGTGTGCGATCGACTTCGCTCATCCGTGATCAGAACCCCGGCTTTCCCTGTGCCCCGACGTGAACCCATTTGGCGAGCGAGGGGACGCCCTGGGAGTCAACGAGGAAGACCATGTAATACCCCGGTGGCGCCAGGTTCGGATTGGACGGGAGGCCAACTTTGAGTTCGCGTCCTTCGCCAGCCGCACCCGTTCCACCGACGATCGGCAGTTCGACCTCACGCTGATTCGGGTCGGACGAATGAGTCACCGCGGCGGGACGGACGAGCACGGCGGAGGTGATCTTCGACGTCGAGCTGTAGCTGAGCACATGTTCGGTTTCGTATTCCCACTGGGTCGTGTGGTTGACCGACCCTTCGAGCTGGTTCGCCTGCCCGTCGACGAGGTTCAGTGCCGGCCTCGCGCCGTGGGTCAGGTAGGAGGGGGTGTAGATCGAGATGCGGGTCTCGAAGCTTTCTTCGCCGTTAGCGTTCGCCGGGTTGGAGCCCAGCGTCATGACCCGGCCGTCCGGAAGCAGCAGGGCCTCGGAGTGGTAGTCGCGCCCAACCGGGTCATGAGCGACCGGGGTGAAGGCGTTCGTCCTGGGGTTGAAGATCGAGGCCTCGAGGACGTTCTCGGTGCGGGGGATCAGCGAGCCGCCCGTCTCGAGAACCATCCCGTTCGGCAGGGCGACGGCCGATACGTACATCTTGCCGGCACCCATCGGCTCCATCGCGCCGCCTTCTTCCATCGTCCCGCGCGGAAGGTCGGGCCCCGGAACCCAGTGCGGACTTGCTTCGTCGAGTTTGATCTCGTCGGTGCTGTTGGTCGCCTGCTGAGCCGGCGAGTAGGTTTCGCCCCCGCCCATGATCATCACCTTCTGTTCCTGCGCCGGCGGTAGCAGCAGCGAGGCGGATTGGTCGCGCTGGTCGGGGAAGCGGAGGCCGGGCGTGTCCGTGACGCGCGTCACGGACTGCCCGTCTTGAAGTTTCAACACGGCGTCCGGGTTCGGTTTGAGCGAGTTTTCGCCGGGCGAGCAGTAGAAGTCGTAGAGCGAGGAGCCGCTTGGAGCCTGTTCGCTTCCCTCGAGCCCTTTGCCGAACACATGGCCGCCGTCGTAGAAGAGCCGGCCGTCGGCGGTCAGGATCATGGTCGGGTACAGACCCCAGAACCAGGGGTAGGTCTGTTGCACCTTGGTGCTGCCGAAGCCGACCCATTCTTCGCTTTCGTCGCCGTCGGTGCCCAGGTTTCCCGGACCGGTGTAGTAGTTCGTCTTGGTCGTGCCTACGCCATGTTCGTTGAGGCCGCCGAACGAGATCACGTCGCCGTTGCCGAGGATGGTGGCGCTGGGGTACCAGGTGCCGGCGAGCAGCGGCCCGGGTTCACCCTCTTCGAGCTTCGTTTTCGCCTGTTCTTTTTCGACAGTCGATTTGACCGATTCGTATTCGTCCTTTTCGATGTTGAAGATCCAGCTCGCGTTCTCGCCTTTGTATTCGGTGCTGGGCGGGTGGCCGGGTTCGGTCGGCGGCGGGTAGCCGCTGGTGCCACCGATGATCAGCACGTTGCCGTTGGCAAGTTGGACGTGCCCCGAGCAGAACACGTCCTTGGGGGTGACGAGCGATTTCCATTCGTTCGTGAGGGGGTCGTAGAGGTAGGACTTGAATTCGCCGTTTTCGAAGGCCTGTCTGCTGTTACCCGAGCCGGCCATCACGAGAACCTTGCCGTTCTGCAGCAGGATCGCGTGGACCGATCTCGCTTTGACGGGCGTTTCGAGGACTTCCCAGCTCCCCGGACCGGGCGTTTCGCCTGCCCCCTGCGCCGGCGGTGTCGCGGCAGGAGTGCTCGGGGCGCCCGGAATGCTCGGGGTGCTCTGTGCGGGGAGCCTCAGCGGCAGAGCCCTCAACGTCAGGCCTGACGCCTTGACCGTTCCCCTCCCGATCAGCGTCAGGGCAAGCGAGACGCGGTCGACACCCGACGGGATCGGGCGCAGGACACTCGAGTAGCGCTTCGCTTTGAGGGTCCGGGGCAGCCTCCCGGCCGTGTACCACAGCCGCCAACCCCTGTTGGAATGGATCAGGAGCGTGAGCTTCAGCGAGCCGGTCGAGCTCCGATAGCGCAGCGAGGCGCGATAGGTTCGCCCCGCCGTGACGGCGGTGGAGCAGGCGGGTGTCTGAGCGACGCTCACCGGATGCCTGTGACGGCCGGCCGCGAGGGCCACAGCGACGGCGGGCCGGTGGGAGAAGCGAACCGAATGGGCTCCGAGCGAGATGTTCGCGTAACAGGCCGTGTTCCTGGCCTCCGAGGAGAGCGGTGCGGCCAGGGACGTCAACAGCCCCAGGACGAGGACGCCCGCCAGGGCGAGCCGCGCCCGCGCGCCGGAGACCGCGGAGCCGGTTTGAAAAAAGTTCACAAGAGCTATCACGGGCTGCATTAGGGTCAACGGTCCCAGAGAGGGGTTTTTCGCGCGAGTCCGACGTTCAAGTCGATGAGTCCACAGCCGGGTACCTGCCTTTACCAATGAGCTACCGAAGCCGATCCTTAAACCCGATGGGTCCTCGCGACGTTCAGCTCGGCCCTCCGGCCGGGCCATCCAGCCGCAGACACGGGCCCCTGGCACGTGGGGCCGGCGTGATTGGGCTCCTGGCAGCGTGCTGCCTGATCCTTTGCACAGTACGCATTTCTGCGGTTCACGGTGCTCAGCTGCCTGCGGAGAACGTCAGCGCCGCGACCGGCGCCTACGGTGTCGGCAGCGGCGCCGGCGTGATCGCCGCGCGCCATCACGCCCGCAAGCGATCTCATCGCCCAAGCCATCGCACCAGGAAGCGGTCGACGACCCGCCACTCCACCAAGCGGGCCTGCCGGCACAAACGCCACTGCCGCAGAGCCAAACCCCCCCTGGCAGGCGGCGGCACCGGCCCCGAAGCCGGCGGAGGACCGATCACCGGCGGGCCGGTCCCCCCCGCACCGCCCGGCGGCGAAGGCGGCGGGGAAGGTCTCCCCGGCCCGGGCGGGCCGGCGGAACCACTGCGCCTGTTCTCGACCTCGAGCGTCTTCAACGAGCTGCTTGGGGCCGCCCCGCCCCTGGCCGGCGGCTCATCGGCGATCGTCGCCGCCTTCCAGCACCAGATCGCAACGCACCAGGGCCACATGGTCATCAACACGACCGAATGGAGCACCCCCGTCTATACGGTCGCCGCGGACACCCCGACGATCGCCCTGATCGGTCAGAGCGCCGTGTGCCCGCGTCCGGGAGGCGTCTTCGCCGGCTTCCAGGCCCAGATAGAAGCGGTCCCGCTTCCCCCCTCGGTGCTGCCGGCGGCCGGAACGGACAAAGAGGTCGTCGTGTGGCAGCCGTCGACAGGCCATCTGTGGGAGCTCTGGCGGGTTGTCCAGGAAGCGGGCCGCTGGACCGCATGCTGGGGCGGCAGGATCGACAACGCCACGACAAGCGACGGGGTGTTCCCAGCACCGTTCGGAGCCGGTGCCTCGGGCCTCTCGCTGCTCGGTGGGCAGATCCATATCGAAGACCTCGAACACGGCGCCGTCAATCACGCCCTCGAAGTCCTGTTGCCGCACACCAAGGCGGGCGAGTTCGTCTGGCCGGCCGACCGGACCGACGGCACATCGAAAGCCTCTGACGCGATCCCCGAGGGGACCCGCCTGCGCCTCAGCCCGAGCCTCGACCTGGGCACCCTGCATCTGAGCGCCCCCGCACTGACGATCGCCACGGCGATCCAGCGTTACGGGATGATCGTCGGGGACACCGCCGGGGCTGTCGCCCTCTCCGCGCAGGACCCGACGCCGTTGACGAGCGAAGGCAGGGCGAACCCCTACAAGAGCCTCCTGCCCGCTCCCTTCGACACGTTGGATTCGATTCCATGGGACAAACTGGAAGTCGTCAGCCCTGCCTTTCGCGGCTGAGCCGCAGCTGAACAGCCCGCCGACGGCGGCACCGGGCGCCTCGCCTATGGTTCTGGCTCGGTGATCGACCTCCACTGCCACGTCCTGCCGGGGATCGACGACGGCCCCAAGACGATCGAGGGGTCGCTTGCGATCGCGCGCGCGGCGGCGGCGGCGGGGATCGACACGCTGGTCGCCACCCCCCACGTGGGGGCCTCCTACGACAACGACGCGCGGACGATCGCGCCCCTGGTCGCCGAACTGGGCGAGCGCCTGACGCAGGAGCGCATCCCGGTGAAGGTCCTGCCCGGAGCCGAGATCGCCATCACCCACATCCCCGAGCTCGATCCGGCTCAGCTCTCGGAGCTCGGCCTCGGCGGGGGGCCGTGGCTGCTTGTCGAGCCGCCCTTCAGCCCCGTCGCACCGGGCCTCGAGGCGGCGCTGCTCGACCTGCGCCGCCAGGGCCACCGTCTGGTGCTGGCGCACCCGGAGCGGTCCGCGGCACTGCAGCGTGACCACGACGTGCTGCGATCGCTGGCCGGCGCGGGCGTGCTGATGTCGATCACCGCCGGCTCGCTCGTGGGGCGCTTCGGCGGCGAGGTGCGCCGCCATGCCCTGGCGATGGCCCGGGAGGGGCTGATCCACAACGTCACCTCGGATGCCCACGACGACGTCCGCCGAGCGCCCGGCCTCGCCGCGGAGCTCGAGCAGGCCGGTCTGGGAGCTCTGACCGAGTGGCTGACGTCGCTCGTTCCGGCGGCGGTGCTGGCCGATCAGCCGATCCCTCCGGCTCCCCGCGGCGCGCTGCGGGCGCGACACAGGAGGCGGTTCTGGCAGAGGCGCGCGGGCTAGACGAGCTTCGTGATCGCGATGATCATCCCGATCACGACGAAGAGGACGATCGCAGCTTGAGTCCAGATCCAGGTCGGAGACATCGCCCGACAGCCTAGCTGGACACTTGGGGGCAACCGGCGAGGATCGCTTGAGTCCCCTCTATCGTTGTCCGATACGTATGAAGATGCCCATCCGCCAGCACAGGACCGCGCTGATGGTGGCCCTGGCGCTAGCGCTGGCGGTCTGCCTCGCCGCGGGCGCAGGCGCCGCTTCGCGCCGGGGAGCCCGCACCAGCTCGAACGCGCCCCTTGGCGGGCTGAACGTGATCGGCCTGGGCTACAACTCGACACCCTCTGAAGCGGACCACTCGATCGCCGTCGCCAAGGGCGTCCATGCCCGGGTGGTCCGTGTCGTGATCCCCTGGGCGACCCTCGAACCGCGCGAAGGCCGCGGCATCGACGCCCGGGCGCTTGCCTTCACGGACCGCCTGATGGCCGATGCAGGCGGGGCCGGCATCAGGGTGATCATGACCGTCGAACGGACGCCCTGCTGGGCGTCCTCGGCGCCGGCGAAGCTGCTCCGCAGATGCCGTCCCGATGCGTTCAGCAAGGCCAACGCATATCCGCCTCGAGACACCGCCGCGTACGCGGCGATCGTCTCATTCCTCGCCCGCCGGTACGGCAGCGGCCTGGCTGCGCTGGAGGTCTGGAGCGAGCCCGACCAGGTCAACGAAGCCTATTTTGCGGGCCCCGACAAGGTCTCCCGCTACGCCGCCCTGCTCCGCGCCGCATACCCCGCGATCAAGCAGGCCGACCCCTCCGTGACGGTCCTGGGCGGGTCGCTGACGGGCTCCAACGGCCTGTTTCTGAAGGCCCTGTATGCGGCTGGGATCAAGGGCTTCTACGACGGGCTCTCCGTCCACTACTACAACCTGACACTGGCCTCGGTCCGCTCGATCCACCAGGTTCAGCTCGCCAACGGGGACGGCAAGCCGCTCTGGCTTGACGAGTTCGGCTGGACGAGCTGCTGGCCGCGCCATCATTCCCAGCAACAACAGGGCTGCGTCACGCAGGCGACCCAGGCGCTCAACCTGACGAACGCCTTCCGTTCGCTGGCGCGTGTTCCCTACGTGGCGGCCGCCGTCGTCTACAAGCTCGAGGACTCGCACAGCGAAGACTTCGGGCTCCTGTCCCAGCGCGGGCTGCGCAAGCCGGCTTTCGCCGGGCTCTCACGCGCCCTGGTCTCGCCCTTCGGCGGCATCAGCGGGGTCAGCCTCAAGCTTCGCCGCAGCGGCTCGCACGTCGTGGCGAGCGGCTCGGGCCCGGTCGGCGACTTCATGCAGCTCGAAGTCTTCCAGGGCTCGACGCTCCGCTTCCGGGCGCTCTTCACGCTGAACCGTTTCAACCGCTTCAGGGTCGCTCTCCCCTCGGTTCTCGGGACGAGCGGGCTGAGGGTGCGGGTCTTCCAGTACTGGATGGGCCCCGGCCGGGCCGCCCAGCGCAGAATCTGAGGAGCCGCTACTCGGCGTGGCGGAACAGGGCCAGGACGGTCAGGGCGAGGATCTTCAGGTCGAGGCCCAGCGACCAGTTGGCGATGTAGTAGTTGTCCCACTCGACCCGCTCGGCCAGGGAGGTCTGCCCACGCAGGCCGTGGACCTGAGCCCAGCCGGTGATGCCCGACTTGACGCGGTGGCGATCGCCGTAGCGGACGATGTCCTGCCTGAAGAGCTCGACGAACTCGGGCCGCTCCGGGCGGGGACCGACCAGGCTCATGTCACCCCGCAGGACGTTCAGGAGCTGGGGCAGCTCGTCCAGCGAAGCCCGGCGCAGTACCCGGCCGACCCCGGTGCGGCGGTCCGCGCCCTCGACGCCGCCGGGGGCGATGTCGCCGGCCAGCAGGAAGTCGAGCGCGCTGTTCTCCTCGCGGCTCTCCTGGCCGTCGCCCGGGGCGGCGCGCATCGAGCGGAACTTGTAGAAGTCGAAGATCCTGCCGTCGCGCCCGACGCGCCGCTGGGTGAACATGATCGGCCCGGGGGAGCTGAGCCGCACGGCCAGCGCGATGATCGCGATCAGCGGAGCCAGCAGGACCAGCAGGACCAGCGAGAGACCCCTGTCCAGCCCGTGCTTGAGGGCGAACTGGACACCCTTGGGGTCTACCCCCTTGAATGACAGCAGGGGCAGGCCGCCGACGGTGTCGTAGCCGACGCGGTCGTTGATCGTGTCGAACATCCGCGGGACCACCGAGACCTCCACGCCGAGCTCATGGCAGTGCTGGATCAGCCGGCTGACACGGGCATCCGCGACTGACGAGAAGGCGACGATCAGGTGCTTGACGGCGGTCCGTTCGACGGTGGCTTCGAGATCCTCGACGGTACCCAGGATCGGCACATCGCGGCCCCCAACCTCGGCAACCGAACGGGGGTCCTCATCGAGGAAGCCGATCGGCGTGAGGCCGTACTCGGGGTGGTTCTCGAGCCGGCGGGCGACCTGGGCGCCGACCATCCCGGCGCCCATGATCAGAACGGGCTTGCCCACCAGCCGATTCGCCCGCGCCCAGCGCTGCAGATAGGACAGGGCGCCCCGGCCCAGGCTGACGGCGATCAGCGAGAACAGCCAGGCGCGCAGCCAGTCGCTCTGGCTCGGAACCTGTCCGTTCGCGAACATGCCGAGCACCGCGACGGCCATCGCTCCGACGGAGACGCCGCTGATGACGGGGACGATGCCGTCCAGCACCAGCGCCCGCAGCCGTGTCCGGTAGATCCCGCGCAGCTGGAACAGGGCCGTCACGACGAACGGCATCGCGAGCAGAGGGGCCTGTTCGGAGGTCACTTCGAAGACGTTCCCGAATCCCCCCAGCGCGATGACTACCGCCAGGCAGAGCATCGCGAAGTCGACGGTCCGGCGAACGACACCCCAGCCGTAGCCCTCCAGCGCCCATTGCAGGGGGCCGCGGAAGACGGCGTCGGCCGCCGCCCGGGGCCAGGGTGCGTCGTGAGTCAGCTCCGCCCGGAGGGGGAGCGTGGTGGATGTCTGTCTGGTGATCCTCGGTTGGTCCATGAAGAAGTGTGGATGCCCTGCTCTTATGGGGTTTCTCGGGTCCTGACCGACATCCCTTTAGCCCTTTGCCCTACTGGGGCGTTCTACGCGTCAGCCGGCGGGTCAAGACACCCGTCAGCGCCAGCGCCGTCAGCCCAAAGACTATGAGAAGCAGGTCTGCGCCGGAGAGTCCCAGAGTGCCGCCCGAGGAGCTCGAGGAGACCGGCGCCAGTCCGCTTGCCGCAACGACGCCGGTGGATGGCACGGGAGCGCTGTTCGCCGCTCCGCCACCGCCGCTTTCCTTGGCTTTGCGAGAATGTTTGGCGGCGCCGTTGGGGGCCACCTTCGATTTGGACTGCGGCGCCGTCGAAACGGTGAGTTCGCTTCCCGAGCCACTGCCGGATGCGCCCGAGGAGCCACCGCCGCCGGGGGGATTGACCAGCGAACTGCCGATGATCGTCTGGCTTCCCTGACCCGGGCCGCCATAACCGCTGAGCAGCGGGTTGGCAGAGGCGGCCACGGGGAACAGCGCCGCGAGCGCTGGCAGCGCGACGAGAGCGAGGGTCCTGCCTATAGAGGTCCTATGTCTGACGCTCATGCATCCCTGCCTTGTCCGTGGCGCGAGGGCGCGCCCGGGATTCGCTGTCCGTTGTCCGACTATTGCCCGTTTCCACGCCTTCAACACCACCCCCGTGGGCGTGTCAGGGGATCAGCCGCAGGCATCCTCAACGTAGCGCACGAAGCGGCCGCGCAGAGCCGGTTTCATTGAACTTATCGGCACTATTGTCAGAATCTCTGACCCTTGAGCAGGATTGCTCGGTTCAGACCCTGGACGCTGAGCCTCCTCCCCTGCCGAGCCAGTTCAAGCGCTTCGACCGTGAGCGGGTCCCGCGGATTGAGTGCGACCGCCCGTTCAAGACGGGCGATGGCCTTGGCCCGTTCCCCTCTGTAGGAGGCGATCACGCCCAGCTCGAGCGTCGCATAGGCACCGTTCGGCGTCCGCGAGAGCGCTTTGGTGAACTCATCACGGGCCCGTCCCAGCTGACCCAGGCGTAGCGCAATGCTGCCCGCAACCAGGTGCGCCTGGTCGCTGAGGGGGTTCAGCTCGGAGGCGGTCCTCAGCTGCGAGTACGCCGCCGAGGGCGAGCTCGTCCAGCTCTTGGCGGCGCGCTGAACCTCCAGCTGGCTGAGCCAGGGCCCCGCGAAGGACAGCGCGACGATCAGGCAAACGAGGAGCGCCAACCCGAGCGCGAGGGGCCGGAGGGGGCGGGCGCCCGCACCTTCGGGGGCGGGCGGCGCCTCGGCGGAAGGCGAGCCGGGCCCCGCGGCATCCGCGCCCGCGCGCCCCGGCGCCAGCGAGCAGGCCAGGCCGAGCAGTGCGAAGGCGGGGGCGCCGAGACCGGCGAACTCCCAGAACCAGTCGAAGGAGCCGTGAATTACCCAATAGGCGAAGGCGGCCAGCGCACCGGCCGACACGGCTCGGCCAAGGGCGTCTGCACCGCGTAGGGCGCGGGCCGCGACGGCGAGCGCCGCCAGGAGCCCGACGAGGGCCAGCAGGCTTCCCACGAGGCCCGTCTGGCTCATCGTCCTCAGCTCGATGCTGTGCGGGTAGCGAGGCGTCTCGGTGCTGCGCCCATGCACCAGGTACTGCTGCTGGAAGTTGTCCGCACCGATCCCCGCGAGCGGGTGGGCGGCGAATTCGTTCAGGGCGACCCTGAAGAAGTCATACCGGTTGCTGCCCAGCCCGCTGACGAGCCGGCTCCCGGTGTTGCTGTTGGCCCCATAGCCGCCCTTGAAGGTGTTCCAGCCGTGTTCGACCCGCGCCAGGGGGTTCCCGGCTGCCACCAGCCCGCCTGCGATCACCACCACGAGCACCGCGAGTGCGAGGACTCCCGTAGCCCGGTGCAGGCGCCGGGCCGAAGCCTCGGGGAGCGCTCGGCGCGTCTCGATCGCCGCAGCCACCGAGACGACGACAGCGACCGCCGCGGCGCAGACGAGCGTCACGAGGACTGCGTGATGCACCGTTCCGGCAACGACCTGTTCGCCGCGCAGGCGATCGCCGACGTGGAGCACCGCCGGCGCGGCAGCGGCGATCCCGGCGCCCACCGGCAGGAGCATTGCGAAGGTCCTCGTCCGTTCGGGGATCGCCAGGAAGACAGCGACCAGCATCACGGGCGTCGCGTAGAGCGAGCCGCGGCTCTGGCTCAGCAGGGCGACCTCGGCGAGCAGGACCGCCGAACCGGCGAGGAGGCCTCGGAGTGCCCAGGGAAGACGCGGGCTGCGCGCCATCAGGACGGCCGGCCAGAAGGCCATCAGCCACTGGGCGGCGTTGGCATTGGCGTAGCCGCTGGGATAGACCAGCCGGCCACCGGGCAGCATCGCGTCCAGCCTTGCCGCGTCGGCCGCATCGACGTGCAGGAGCGTGAACAGGGCCAGGCAGCTCAACGCCAGCGTCCAGGCGACGAGCAGGATCGCGGCGGTGACGGGCTGCTGGCGCCAGCCGGCGAACAGGGCGAAGACAAGCAGGTAGAGAAGCGTCCGGTTGGCGCCTTCCCAGGCGTCCCCGGGGACCGCCGCCCAGAGGATCGAGAGGTAGCTCAGGGCCGTGAAGGCCGCCAGGCAGCCGAGGGCAAGGCGAACGCCCGGTGGCATCTCGGCAAGCTGCTCGCGGAGCAGGAAAGCGGTGATCGCGAGCAGTCCGAGCATCATCAGGCCACCGGGCGCCCAGTGCGTCACGGGGTACCCGGATTGGTCGGTTGCCCAGAGGAAGAACAGGGCGAGCGCGACGAACGCCGGCACCGTCGCCGGCGCGCTGCGAAGCGACGCCGTCAGCTTGGCCGTCATCGCGCCCACAATAATCCTCGCGGTGGAGGACTCCCAGCGCCTGATCGACTTCTACGAGGACGCCTACTCGGGCGGCGGCTCCGACTGGACCGTCTACGCGGACTGGCGGACGCTGAGCGCCGTCGGCAAGGCCGAGCACGTGATCGAGCTCTGCCGGAAGGCCGGCCTCGAGGTCAGGAGCACGCTCGACGTGGGCTGCGGGGACGGCGCACTGATGGAGCAGCTGCGCAGGCGCGGCTTCGGCGGGCGCCTCGTCGGGATGGAGATCAGCCCCACCGCCGCGAAGATCGCTGCAGCCCGGGCCGCCGTCGACGAGGTGGGAACGTTCGACGGCGCCGCGTTGCCGCTGGCCGATGACTCGTTCGATCTCGGGGTCCTCTCGCATGTTCTCGAGCACACCCCCGATCCGCCGGCGCTGCTGGCGGAGGTGGCTCGTGTCTGCAGAGCCGTCGTCTTCGAGGTCCCGCTCGAGGCGAATCGCTCTGCGCTCAGGCCCGCGAAGCGCGCCCACGCCGAGGAGATCGGGCATCTGCACCGGCTCGATCGTTCAGCGGCTCGCCGTATTGCCGTGGACGCCGGCCTGCGCGCGGCGGGGGAGCTGGCCGATCCGCTCGGTCTCGATGTGCAGCGGTTCTTTGCCGACACGCCCCTGCAGCGGGCGAAGGCGACCGTCAAGTGGGCCGTGCGCAGCGGCGCTCACCGGGCAGCGCCCGGCCTTGCCGAGCGCCTGTTCACGGTGCACTACGCGTGTCTGTGCCTCCCTGAGGACGGGTAGCACCGGCCAGCAGCAGCCCCAGGATCTTTCCCATCAACTCATCCGGGACCGCCTCCGGGTCGGCCAGCTTCTGCCTGGCGATGCCGTCGGCCAACGCATCGATCGCGATCGCCAGCTGCTCCGCGGGAACGGTCAGTTCGAGGTCGAAGTCCCTGACCCCGTCGACGATCAGCCCGGTCAGCGTCCTGCGGACCTGGGCGAAGCGCTCGGCGACCTTCGGCCGGACCTGCGGATCGCGCACCCCATAGGCCCAGAACTCCATGAACAGGAGCAGCAGCTCGGGCTCCCGCTCGATCGTCGTCATCCACTGCCGCGCGCCACCGGCAGCGCGCTCCGCGACCGAGGCGCGTGCGCGAACCGCCTCGCTCACCTCGCGGGCGTGCTCTGTTATCTCGAGCTCCATCAGCACCAGGAAGAGGTCCTCCTTGCCCTCGAAGTTCGAGTACAGGGCCCCCGTCGAAAATCCGGCCTCGGACGCGATCTCCTCGACCGAGGCGCCGTGGAAGCCGCTGCGGGCGAAGACGCTGCGGGCTGCCGCCAGCAGCCGCTCCCTGGTGTTCGCCCTGCTCTGCCCGCGTGTCATGCGTGACGCGGCGGGGGCCCGCGCCGGGCTCCAGGCGTCGCCCGCGGTGGACGCTCTGCTCATCGCCACATCCTACTTGCCGGAGCAAGCGCTATTCCGATAACGTTCATTATCCACCCCGAGACGGAGGCGATTCGATGGCGGGCGCAACCAGCTCCACTCAGACCGGCGAGAACAATGTCGCGAGCCTTCCGGCGGACGCGATCTCCTACGAGGATCTGTACGCGCGCTGGGAGCGGGGGAACTGGTCCGCCATGGAGCTGGACTTCACCGAGGACGCCCGTCAGTGGCGTGAGGACTTCACCGAGTTCGAGCGCCAGGCCGCGCTGTGGAACTACGGTCTCTTCTTCTGGGGCGAGGATGCCGTCGCGGACAACCTCTCGCCCTACATCGACGCGGCCCCCCGGGAGGAGCAGAAATACTTCCTGACGACCCAGCAGGTCGACGAGGCCCGCCATGCGATCTTCTTCCGGCGCTTTATGCAGGAGGTCTGCGGCGTGGGCGATGGCTCCGCCGCCGGCGGCCTGCAAGCGATCAAGCCGCAGCTGACATCCGGCTTCCGCAAGATCTTTGATCGCCTGGACACGATGGCCGACGAGCTGCGCGCGGACCGCTCGCCCGCAAAGCTGGCGGCCGCCGTGACCCTCTACCACGTGGTCATCGAGGCGGCCCTGGCACAGCCGGGTCAGCACTTCATCTGCGGCTACCTGGAGCGCCGCGACCAGCTGCCGGCGTTCCGTGAGGGGATGGAGAACATCGCCGCGGACGAGCAGCGCCACATCGGCTTCGGCGTCAAGCTGCTCTCCGACCTGAACCGCGAAGACCCGGTCGGCGTCCCGAAGGCCGTCGCCAAGCTGCTGCGCGAGGTGACCCGCTACACCTCCCAGGTACTGATGCCTCCCGGCTGGGACGAGCGCTACGTGACGACCTTCGGCGCGACCCTCGACGAGGTCGGCGTGGAAGGCCTCACCTCGATGAGCACCAAGCTCCGCTCGGCGGGCCTTGCGCTCGAGACGCTACCGGGGCCGGCCCTGATCCCGCCGGGGCTGACCCCGCTGGAGACCTCGCAGCGCGGGCGGGCGCTCGCCAAGGCCGGGATCATCGGCGTGAAGGAAGGCCCCGCCGGGCGCGACCCCGAGACTGTCGCCCTGTTGTTCGACACGATCCGCCGGCAGGTCAACCCCGATCACGGCCTGAGGAGCCCCATGACGCTCCAGTGGGAGTTCACCGACCCCGACATCCCCGCCTGGCACCTGCGCGTGAACAACGGGTCGAGCACGGTGGAGCAGGGCGCGTCCCCGGAAGCCGACGTGCGGCTGCGGCTCTCATGGCAGGATTGGGTCGACATCGTGGGCGAACGTATCGACCCGCTTCGCGCGATTGCCACGGGGCGCCTGCGACCGCGAGGCAATCCGCTCGCGCTCGCGCGGATCGGGAAGATCTTCCCCCGCTCCTGACGGCTATCCCGGCCCGAACTCGCGCGCCGCGGCGTGCGCGGCCGCCGAGACCGGGACCGCGGCGGCCGTGGCGGTGGGGACGGATCGCTGAACGCCGAACGCGCCACGACGGGGCTTCGACGCAACACCCGGGGACGATTCGCCGGAGGTCCTCGGGGAACGGGGCGGCTCGAGCCCGAACTCGCGGAGCGCCGCCACCGGCCGGCCGACCGACGGGCCTTGACCCCGCGGGCCCACTGCCGGATGACCTCTGAATACGGTCGCGCCAGTCCGCGGGGCCGGCGGTCCAGCGGTGCCGGCCCGCAGCGCCCGGGCCGTGCGCGGGTGCGACGGCGCCCGGGCCAGGGGATGGGTCACCTCGAGCCCGACGCAACCCGCGCCAACCCCCACAGCCACCAGGCAGCCGATTGCGAGCTTCGCGCCGAGGGGACCGCCAAGGAACGCCAGACCCCCTCCTCCGGCACCTGACAGGGCAGCGGCACCGGAGGCACCCGAGCCGCCGCCGGCGATCGCCGCGAGCGCCAGGCGCGCGCCCGGGAGCAGCGCCGGGGGCAGCGCTACCGCGATGCCTCGCAGCGAGACCACATAGGCCCGGCAGGAGGGGCAGCGCCGGTGATGGCTCAGGGCCACGCGGTAGCGCTCGCCGTCGCGGTCGAGAATCCCATAGGCCAGTGCCCGCATGAGCGAGCCCTGGCTGTCGCACCATTTCCCTTCGTCGATCACCCGAGCGAGCTCCCCCACCTTGCCCGCGACTCCCGGATCGCCTGCGCCGCGGCCCTCCATCAGCTTGCGCATCCGACCCTCGCTGATTCCCATCTGCACAGCCGCCTCGGCACGGGAGAGCCCCTGCAGGTAACAGAGCGTCGCGGCCTGGCGCTCGCGATCATCGAGCCGGCCGGACAGGCCCTCGAGCAGATTCCCGAGCCGAATGCGGCCGTCCAGCTCGCCCGCCAGATCGACCTCCTCGCAGATGTCCGCCTCGGCATCTGCGACCCCGTCCACCTCACCCGCACCGCGCAGCCGAGACCGCGACCGGTGCTCCTCGACCGCTCTGCGATAGGCGACGAGGGTCAGCCAGGCGACGGGGCTCTCGATCGGCTCCTCCTCGAGGAGCGCCGCGTAGAGCCCCTGCCATGCCAGCGCGTATGCAGCGTCGAGATCGCCGCCGTCGAGTTCGATGCCGCTCGCTCGAAGCCGGGCACCGACCGCCGCGCTCACACGCGCACGCATCCCCTCAAACTCCCGTCGCAGCAATCTCTCGGCCCTGTAGCGACGAAGGAATACAGGGCTCACGGCCGGGGAGACTACAAGTGTGAAGTCTTTTTGCGGTTTCGTTTTTCGGAACTCGCGAGATATTTCCTGTCACTGACAATCGACGCGGGGCGAATTGATGTGACTCCCCCACCGTGGCGCTATCTGAGCGTTCAATGCGAGTCGGCACCCAAGCCGGCGCCGGCCCTCGCCGCCGGGCCCGCCAACCGCGGGCGCCGCGAGGCTTGAGAGCCAAAAATGGCTTGTTCAGAGGCTTCTCAGGGGCAAGTCGTCTCTCACCCGGACGGGTTCGCAACTGAACGGAGGGGATCCCACCGCGAACTTCTTTTCCGTTCACTCACTGAACGCAGTTTGGGGACCGTCGGGCGATTGTGGCGAGGGCGGACCTTCCGGATCATGAGATTTCACTTATCCCGGGGGGTTTTTCGGGATGGGGTTTTTCTAGCCACGGACATGGAGAACTCGGTGCTTCGCCTCAATTCCAGGGATGGACAGGCGTGCTTCCGAGGCAACAGCACGCTTGAGGAGTCACCCGCCGTCTCGCGTGAAGTTCGCCTCGCGATAGCCCGCGCAAAGGAGGGCGACCGCGATGCGGTGCGCTTCCTCTACGTGCGTTATTCGGACAACGTCTACGGCTACGTGCGCAGCATCGTGCGTGACGAAAAGGACGCCGAAGACATTACCCAGCACGTCTTCATGAAGTTGATGACCGTGATCACGCGCTACCAGGACTGCGGCGTGCCCTTCTCGGGCTGGCTGCTGCGGGTCGCTCGCAACGCCTCGCTTGACCACCTCCGTCGCCACAGGGCGATCCTCACCGAGGAGCCGATCGGCGTCGACGGGCACGTCGACGACGGCGACTTCGACCGGGCCCGGAATCTGAAGAGCGCGCTCGATTCGCTTCCGGAGGAGCAGCGCAATGTTGTCTTCATGCGCCATGTGATCGGCCTCACCCCGCCGGAGATCGCCGAGCGGCTGGGACGCTCGGAGAGCTCGATCCACGGACTCCACCACCGCGGTCGCCGCGCCCTGCAGCAGGAGCTCCTGCGCATGCAGGCCGGCCCGGCCACGACCGAGGCGATCGGGTGAGGCTGCAATGTCCGCGGTAGCCCCGAGGAGCGACGCGACCGTTGCGGGCGACTCCGTCCGCGAGGTCGCCTTCACCCAGCTCGACCGCCACGACCCCGCGCTGCTCGAGGAGCTGCTGGGTGTGGTGCGCGAAGTGGCGGAGCAGGGAGCGTTCACGCTGGGCCACCACGTCGAGGCCTTCGAGCTGGAGTTCGCCGAGTACTCCGAGAGCGACTTCGCGATCGGCGTGTCGTCGGGCACCGAGGCGCTGACGCTGGCGCTCAGGGCGCTGGGAATCGGGGCGGGCGACGAGGTCATTCTGCCCGCGAACTCGTTCATCGCGACGGCTGAGGCGGTCAGCGCCGTGGGGGCCACGCCAAGGCTGGTGGACGTCGACGAGGATTCACACCTGATCACGGCGGAGGCGATCCAGGCCGCGATCGGGCCGAACGTCCGCTGCATCATCCCGGTCCACCTCTACGGGGCGACGGTTGACATGGACCCCATCCTGACGCTCGCCTCCGAAGCCCGGATCAGCGTGCTCGAGGACGCCTGCCAGGCGCACGGGGCGCGTTACAAGGGCCGCCGCGTCGGAACGCTGGGCGACGCGGGCTGCTTCAGCTTCTACCCCGCCAAGAACCTCGGCGCCTGGGGTGACGGCGGCGCCGTCGTGACGGGCACGCCGGAGCTCGCGGCGCGGGTCCGGCTCCTGCGCGCCCATGGCGAGGGACCCCGCTATCACCACCAGCTGGTGGGTGTGACGGGTCGGCTCGATGCGCTCCAGGCCGCCATTCTGCGTCGCAAGCTCACGCGGCTTGAGGGCTGGAACGCAGATCGCCGGCGGATCGGCGAGGCGCTGCGACACGGTCTGGACGCGGTGGCGGATCCGGTCCGCCTGCCGTTTGCCGAGGCCGATCACGTCTACCACCTGTTCGTCGTTCGCTGCGCCGACCGGGACGGCCTGCGCGAGCACCTCGCCGAGCGGGGGGTAGCGAGCGCCATCCACTACCCCGTGCCGATCCACCGTACCGGCGCCTACGAGGCCCTCGGCCTCGGCGCGGGCAGCCTCCCGGTGAGCGAGCGGCTGGCCGGCGAGATCTGCTCGCTGCCGATCTTCCCCGGAATGAACTCGGGAGAACTGGGCCACATCCTCGACTCGGTTGCCGCTTGGGACGGAGGCTCCGCAGCTTCTGCGGAGCCCGCACAAGACCAGACCCACTCGCCGCGTTGATTCGGACATATGAGCGTTGCCCCGCCACAACCACGCAAGCGAGGACATCTGGCCGTGGTGGAGCAGAGCCCCCCTCTCCCCGCCTCCTCCCCCCTCCGGGTCACCCTGATCGCGGCCGCTCGCAGGACGCTCGATCTGCTCGTCGCGGGCGCCGTTCTGCTCGTCCTGTCGGTGCCTCTGATCCTGATCGCGATCGCGATCAGGATCGACTCGGGAGGCCCGGCGCTGTTCCGACAGCAGCGGGTGGGGCGCGACCGGCGGGCCTTCACCATGTTCAAGTTCCGCACGATGTACCGCGACGCCGACGTGACGCCCCACCGCGAGTACGTGCGTGCGCTGATCGACGGCGAAGACAACCGGCACGGCGGCGAGCTCTACAAGCTCTCGGTCGATAGCCGGATCACTCGCGTCGGGGGCGTCCTGCGCCGGTGGAGCCTCGACGAGCTCCCCCAGCTGATCAACGTCCTGTTCGGCCAGATGGCCCTCGTCGGGCCGCGGCCGGTCATTCCCTACGAGGTCGAGATGTATCCGGACGCCTATCTGCGCCGGTTCAAGGTGAAGCCCGGCCTGACAGGCCTCTGGCAGGTCAGCGGGCGCAACGAGCGGACATATGACGAGATGGTCCGTTTCGACATCGAGTACGCCGAGTCGGCATCGCTGATGCTCGACCTGCGGATCCTCGCCAAGACGATGCCGGTGGTTCTGCGCCGGCAGGGAGCTGCCTGATCATGCCAAGCGGATCCACCAGGACCACCATCGAAGCCCCCCGCGACGAGACGCTCGCGAACCACTCGATCCTGCACCGCCAGCCGCGGATCGGCACCGCCCTCGTCGGCTATGGCTACTGGGGCCCCAACCTGGCCCGCAACATCGCCGAGTGCGACGGCCTGCGCCTGGAGGCGCTGGTCGAGCTCGACCGCAAACAGGCGGCGACGTTCCGCGGACGCCACCCGGGGGCCCGGACGGTCAACACGCTGGACGCCGTCCTCGCGGACCCTTCGGTCGAGGCCGTGGTCATCGCCACGCCGCCCCACACGCATCACGCTCTCGCCAAGCGGGCGCTGGAAGCCGGCAAGCACGTCCTCGTCGAGAAGCCGCTGGCGACGACGCTCGACGACGCCCACGAGCTGGCTGAGATCTCCGAGACGGTCGGCCGGGTGCTGATGCCCGGCCACACCTTCATCTACAGCCCCGCCGTGAACACGATCCGTGACCTGATCCGCGAGGGCGTGGTGGGGGACGTCCACTTCGTGACGTCCTCGCGCATGAACCTCGGCAAGTACAACGACGGCGGCGTCGTCTGCGACCTCGCCCCGCATGACCTCTCGATCCTCCTCTACTGGCTCGAGCAGCCGATCGTGGAAGTCGCGGCATCGGGCTCCAGCATCCTCAAGCAGGGCGTCTCGGAGACGGCCTTCATGACGCTGACCTTTGCCAGCGGGCAGACCGCCAACGTGCAGATCTCCTGGCTCGCGCCGCGCAAGGTCCGCCAGATGATCGTCGTCGGCAGCCAGCGGATGGTCCAGTACGACGACACGGCCTCGGATGAACCGGTCCGCATCTATGACCGCGGCATGGACATCCTGCCCCCGACGCCGGCGAACTTCGGCGAGCACCAGCTGATCTACCGCACCGGCGACGTGATCATCCCGCGCGTCGAGCCGCAGGAGCCGCTGCGCCTGGAGCTCGAAGACTTCGCCCACTCGATCCGGACGGGCGAGGAACCGCGTTCGAACCTCGCTCTGGGAATCGAGATCGTCGCGGCCGTGCAGTCCGTACAGGCCTCGATGCGCGGCGCCGGCATGCCGCTCGCGATCCCCACCCTGGCCAACCGGGCCGCCGCCTAGGAATGCAGATGGACGGCCGAGCGACAGACACCGCAGTGACGGTGAGGCACCGTGTGCTCTCGGTGATCGGCGCGCGCCCGGAGATCATCCAGGCGGCCCCGGTCTGCGAGGCCCTGTCGGGCGTCGTCGAGGAGGTCCTCGTCCACACCGGCCAGCACTACGACGACGCGATGTCCGAGAGCCAGATCCTGGCCACCCGCCTGCCTCGCCCCGACCACAACCTGGGCATCGGCTCGCGCTCGCGCGAGGAGCAGCTGGCCCTGGGCCAGTCGCGCCTGGAAGGCCTGATCGAACGCGAGCGCCCATCTGCCGTGATCGTCCGCGGCGACACCAACGCGACCCTCTCGGGAGCCAGGGCAGCCGCAGCGATGGGCGTGCCGCTCGTCCACATCGAGGCGGGCCTGCGCTCACGCCGCATGGACATGCCCGAGGAGGGCAACCGGATCGAGACGGACCGCCTCTCCCAGGTCCTCTGTGCGCCGGGACCCGGCGCACGCGAGAACCTCCTCGCCGAGGGAGTCAGCGGCGAGATCCATGTGACGGGGGACCCGCTCTGCGACACGCTCGAGAGCTGGCGCTCGCAGGTCCAGCCCGCCGGCGACGGCGACTACGTGCTGGCGACCGTGCACCGCAACTACAACACCGACGACCCCGACCGGCTGGCTCTGGTGCTCGAGTGCCTCGGCCGCTCGAACCTGCCGGTGATCATGCCCCTTCACCCCCGTACGCAAGCTCGAATCGACGCCTGGAACCTCGAGGTTCCCGACGCGATCGAGCTGATCGCGCCCGTCCCCTACACCCGCATGCTCGAGCTCGAGCGCGGCGCCGGAGCGATCGCGACAGACTCGGGCGGGGTACAACGCGAGGCCTACCTGTGGGGGGTCCGCTGCCTGACCCTGCGCGAGGAGACCGAGTGGACCGACACGGTCGCGACCGGGTGGAACACGCTCGTCGGCGTCGATCCGGACGCCTTCGAGGCGGCCCTGGCGACCCCGCTGCCCCAGGATCGCCCACAGATCTTCGGCGATGGCAACGCGGCACGGCGAATCGCCCGGATCGTCGCGGAGCTCGTGGGGGCGGTTCCGGCCGTCTCCCCTGACCAGCTGTCCCTGACAACCGACCCCGAGGTGGTGGCACGATGAAGCAGCTCAACGTCGCATTGATCGGGGTCGGACGGATGGGCTCCTACCACGTCGAGACCTGGGAGCGCCTGGCCGACGCCCAGCTCGTCGCGATCGCCGACCCGGACGAGGACACGGCACGCCAGCGCATCGGGCGCCGCCCGATCGACTGGGTCGCCGACTACCGCTGGCTGCTCGAGCGCGAGGACGTCGACGCCGTCTGTGTCTGCGTCCCGTCGGAGCACCACGCCCGCGTCGCCCTCGACGCGATCGCGGCGGGGAAGCACGTGTTCGTCGAGAAGCCCATCGCCACCGCGCTCGAGGACGGGCTGCGCATGGCCGCCGCCGCACGCGTCGCGCAGGTCAAGCTGATGGTGGGGCACATCGAGCGCTTCAACCCGGCCGTCGGCAAGCTCGCCGAACTGGTCGCCGAAGGGCGCATCGGCCGGGTCTTCCGCGCACACTCGACGCGCGTCGGGCCGCTGCCGACCCGGATCATGGACACGGGGGTCGCCGTCGACCTGGCGACCCACGATCTCGACCTGATGCAGTTCGTCCTGGGACGCAACATCACGAGCATCTTCGCCGAGGGGAGCCGTTTCGTTCACCCCAGCCAGGAGGACCTGATCTCCTGCCTGCTGCGCTTCGGCGACGGCGGCCCGATGGGTCTGCTGGACGTCAACTGGCTGACGCCCGAGAAGAAGCGGGAGATGACCGTCATCGGCGAGTCGGGGATGCTCAGCGCCTCCTACCTGACCCAGGACGTGTGGTTCACCGAGTCCACCGGAGCACCGACCGAATGGGGCGACCTCGCCCGGGTCCGGGGCGACGCCGAGGGCGCCTCGCTGCGTTTCGCGCTCCCCAGGATCGAACCGCTGCAGGCAGAGCTCCAGGCATTCACCTCGTGCGTGCTCGAGGACACGCCGGAGCCGGTGAACGCCGAAGAAGGCTGTCGCGCTCTGGCCGCCGCCCTGGCGGTCCGCGACTCGGCGGCCAACGAACGAACCGTGAGATTGCTCGACACCGCCGGAAGCCGCCCGCTTCAGGCCGTAGCCTAGGAGGAGACAGATGATCCGCTTCGTCATCCCCGCCTACAACGAGCACGAGAACATCCCGCGCCTGCTGGCCGAGCTCGCCCCCGTGGCGCGCGAACTCGGGGCGCGGGTGATCTTCGTCGACGACGGCTCCACCGACGGGACCGCCGAGGCAATCGAAGCCCACTCCGACGGCCTGCCCGTCGCGATCGTGCGCCACGCCGTCAACCGCGGCCTCGGCACGGCGATCAACTCGGGGCTGCGTGCGGCGCTGGGCGAGTCACTCGATGACGATGCGATCGTCACGCTCGAGGCCGACAACACCTCCGACCTGAGTGACCTGCCGGCGATGCTCGAGCGCTTCCACGCGGGCGACGACATCGTGCTGGCCTCCGTCTACGCGCCCGGGGGACGGATCCTGGGCGTCGCCCCCTGGCGGCTTGCCGCCTCGAAGGGCGTCTCCAATGTGTTCCGCTACGCCGGCGGCCTCCGCGAGATCCACACGCTCTCCTCGCTCTACCGCGTCTACCGTGCCGGGACCCTGCGGCGTGCCGTCGAGACCTACGGCTACCTGCTCGTGCGCGAGCCGGGCTTCGCTGCCAACGTCGAGCTTCTGCTGAAGCTCTACAACGCCGGCGCGACGGTGTCCGAGGTCCCCACGGTGAACGACTGGTCACGGCGTCTGGGCGCCTCGAAGATGAGCCTGCGCCCGACCGTGCTGGCCTACGGACGGCTGATGGCCGCCCACCTCGTCGGGCGTATCCAGCCGCCGCCGATCTCGCCGCTGGGCAGCGAGACACCCTCGGCCAGCGAGTCGTCCGGCGACTCCGGTGCGAGCCGGTTGCGTGCCGTGTCGGACGGCTGATGGCGACCCCGCAAGGACCGCACATCGGAGTCGTCGGCGCCGGCATCCTTGGCACGGCCCTGACGCTTCGCCTCTCACAGGCGGGCGCGCGTGTGACACTGCTCGAGCGGGCCCCGAGCCCAGGCGGCCTGGCCGGGGCGATGGACTTCTCGGGCCACCGGGTCGACCGCTTCTACCACGTGATCGTCCCCTCCGACGAGCGGATGCTGGGGCTCGTCGACGAGCTGGGGCTGACCGGCCAGCTGAGCTTCAACCCGGTCGGCGTGGGCTTCTTCATCGATGGGGAGATGCACCCCTTCAATGGCATCGGCGACTTCCTGCGCTTTCCGCCCCTCTCGCCGGTCGCCCGTGCCCGGCTGGCCTGGTTCGTCCTGCAGTGCCAGCTGCGCCGCGACTACAAGGGCCTGGAGAGCGTTGAGCTCAAGAGCTGGCTTCGCCGCCATTGCGGCCGCGAGGTGCTCGAGCGGATCTGGGTGCCGCTGCTCAACTCGCGCTTCGACAGCCGCCACGACGAACTCCCCGCGACCTACCTCTGGGCGCGGACCAACCGGATGCGCTCGGCCCGCGACTCGAAGAGCGCCGGCGAGACGATGGGCTCGCTGAAGGGCGGGCACGAAACGCTTGTCCTCGCCGCCGCGGACCGCGCCCGAGAGCTCGGCGCCGACATCCGCCTCGGGGCGGGCGTCGAAGGCCTGCTCCAGGACGAGTCGGGCGCGGTGACGGGCGTCAAGGTCGACGGCCAGCCGATGAACTTCGACCAGACGATCGTGACACTCCAGCCGCCCGCGCTTCGCCGCCTGCTTCCGGAGTCGCTGACGCCGCTCATGTCCGCCTACCCCGAGCGCTACCTGGGCGTCGTCTGCCTGATCCTGAAGCTCCGCCGCTCGCTGCTGCCCTACTACTCCGTCAACATCTGCGATCCGACTCCGATCACGACCGTCGTCGAGACCTCTCACGTCGTCGGCACCGAGCACACGGACGGGCTGCGCCTGGCGTACCTGCCGAAGTACTGCGGCGCCGATGCACCCGAGTTCACGGAGGACGACGAGTCGATCTACCGCCGCTTTACAGAGATGCTGTCGCGCCTGGTGCCCGACTTCAGCCACGAGGACGTGGTGGACTGGACCGTTCAGCGGGCGCCCCTGGTGGAGCCTGTCCACGCGCTCGGCCAGGAACCGCGCGTAGCTCCCGTCTGGCCTGGTGTTCGGGGTCTGGGCCTCGCGTCGGCGAGCCAGATCTACCCGCGGTTGCTCAACGGCGAGTCGGTCCTCGGGATGGCCGAGCAGGTGGCTCACGAGGCCCTGGCGCGAGCGCACGCATCAGATGCGCCTCCCGAGTCGGCCGTGCAGGCCGCGGCCGCCTGAGGTGGCGGTGGCTCAGGCAGCGGCTGCCTGAGCCGGGCGCAGCACCTCGCCGGACCGATCACGACGGACCAGCTCGTCAACAAGGGCGAGATAGCGCTCACGCTGACGCTCCCAGGTGATGTCGGCCAGGCGGCCCGTCGCAGCTGCCGCGCGCCGGGCGGCCGCCCCCGGGTCCGCGAAGACAGCCTCGAGCGCCCGTGACAGATCCAGAGGGTCACCCGGCGTGAACGCCAGCAGGTCCTCCTCCGAGAAGCGATCGGAGATGCCCGGAAGACGTGAGGCGACGACGGGGAGCCCCATGTGGACGTACTCGAGCAGCTTGACCGGCAGGAGCAGCTCGGTGAAGCGATCCTCGAGTGTGGGAACGACACCGATGTGGGCCGCCTCGAGCTCTTGCGGGATGAGGGCGAAGGGAACGGGCTCGGCCGCCACATCGATCCGCTCCGGATCGATCTCCGCGGCGAGGGCCGCCAGCCGGTCGCGATCTTCGCCTGATCCGCAGACGCGCAGCTCGATCCGGGGCACCGTGACGCGCAGTGTCCGGATCGCCTCGATCAGGGTCTGGACGCCGAACCGGGGGGCGAGGCCGCCGTGGTAGATGACCCTGACAGCACCCTCCCGGGGCAGGGGCTTGGGCGGGCGAGCCGGCCCGAAGACCCGCTCGTCGGGCGAGTTCATCACGACGGTCGTCCGCCCGACCCCGACGCCGCGGCCTTCAAGACGTATCCGCGCCTGGTCGGTCACGGTGATCACCCGCGAGGCGAGCATCGCACTGAGGCGCTCCTCGCCTTCGAGAACCCGTTCGAGAATGTCTCCGGGCGGCCTCCCGTACTTTGTGGCGAACAGCTCGGGGAAGGTGTCGTGGACGTTCAGGATCAGCGGCACGCCCCGCAGCTTCGGCACGAGCGCCGAAGCGGTCAGCAGGTCCGGCATGTTGTGGGCCTCGATCAGATCGAAGCGCAGCCGGGCATCGAGGCGGCTCAATCGCCAGGCGGCCCTGGCCATGAATCCCCCATACCCGCGCACGTAGGAGAGCGGGCCTCCGCCGGCCTTCTCGGCTCCGACGGAGTGGACCTCGATCGAGCCGGTGCCCACGTTCAACCGCTGGGGCTCACCGATGCAGATCAGGTGGACCTCGTCGCCGCGCTCGGCCAGGGCGCGCGCCTGGCGCTGGATCCGTGAGTCGAGCGCGAAGTCGGAGAGGTGGATCATGGCGATCCGCAGGCCATGCCGCTGTTCGTCGCCGGCCATCCGCCCGCCCCTCAGCACAGCGCCACTTCGCCGCCGTCGCCGACGTTCAGGCGCATTGCCCGAGGCAGGGAGAAGTCCCTGAAGATATGAGCGTCGCGACCTACGACGCTACCGACCAGGCGCCCGCCGATATGCGTGATCCTGGCGCCCGAAAGGATGATCGAGCGCTCGACCTCGGCGCCCTCGATGTGTGCGGTGGATCCGATCGAGGTGTAGGGGCCGATGTAGGACTCCAGCACCACCGCGTGCGGCCCGATCAGAGCGGGACCCACGATCGTGCTGGACTGGACCACCGCCGTGGGGTGAACGAGGACGGGGCCCTCGATGCGGTTGGAAGCGCGGATCGACGTCGTCGGAGCCTCACCCGTGAGCGAGTCCAGCAAGAATCGATTGAGGGCCAGAAGCTCGTTCGTGGAGCCCCTGTATTGCAGCCAGCCGCTTGTCGCATTGAGAGAGAGGCTGGATCCCGCCTCGAGGAACCGCTCGCAGAGAGTCGCAAGGTCGACGCCCCCGCCGTGCCACCAGCGATTGGCGGCGACGGAGCGTAGTGCGCCCGGGCCGAAGACGCATACGCCCGCGAGCTGCACCGAGCCCTCGTCGGCCGCCCGCTCCGCCTGCCCGTCCTGCGGCAGCTGATCGACCATGCGCAGGAGACGCCGGGTCGAGAGCGCCGTCGATCCCTCCGGGGAGGGATGCACAAAGGCGAGCAGGTCGGCACTTGGCGCATCGGCAGCGGTGTCGAGGAGCTCGGTGAGTGGCTGAGTCAGTAGTCCCTCCGCGGCATGGACGATGCAGGGGGACTCCCCCACGAGCGCCACCACGGACTCGAGCGCCGGCTCGGGGCTGCCATCGGCACCGTGGAGGGCGTAGGCAACATCGATCTCCGCCGGCCCCTCGGCGGTGATGCTCTCCTGCAGCTCGGCCCGGCACCAGCCGGGAGTCACCACGGTGACCTGCTTGACGCCGGCGCGCAGCAGTTCGTCGAGTACGTGGCAGACGATCGGCCGGTTTGCGACACGCTGAAGCGGCGCGGTGGCGCCGCCGTCCCCCCCTGTGCCGACGCTGGACGTCGGCATGATCACGCCTCTCAAAGTCATGTCCCCTCTTAACGCACGGGGATAGTCAGTCCTCGCACGAAGACTTCGAGAACGACGCGAAAGTTCTACGCGGAGGGCTCCGTTGCTCTGTTGAAAGGCTTGATCGACTTGGAATTCGCTGAAATCCTCCGGACATTGCGACGCTACTGGGTGGCCAGCGCGCTCACGGTCGTGATCGCGATCGGCGCCGCGATAGTCGTGCGGGTGAGCTCCCACAACGTGCCCACCGGGGCGGCGACGGTCCAGATCCTCGTCGACTCCCCGAGCTCCGAGCTCGCGAACCTCACTCAGAACCCGACGCCGCTGATCTCCCGGGCCGCGGTCTTCGCACAGGTGATGAGCAGCCAGGCCGTGATCCAGGAAATCGCCTCCGCCGCAAACGTCCCCGTCGGCCAGATCACCGCCCAGGGCCCCTACACGGGAGCGGCCGAAAACCTCAACGTCATCACCCCGTCCGAGGCACGCAGCAGTCAGCTGGTGGCCGAAAAGGCGATCTACCGCATAACCCTCCAGGCGCAGCAGAACGAGCCGGTCATCACCACGACCGTCCAGGCACCGACGCCTGCGGCGGCAGCCAGGGTCGCGAATGCCGTCTATGCCGGGGTCCAGAACTACGTGACCGAGATCCAGCGGAGTGGCCACACACCGGAGGCTGACCGCGTGACACTGCGCCAGCTCGGCTCCGCTCAGACCGCGACGGTGAATGGCGGCTCGAGGGGAACTCTTACGATCGCCGCCTTCCTCGGCGTGATGCTTGCCGGCCTGCTGGGGATCCTCGGCCTCGAGGCGATTCGCAAACGTGATGACGAGCTGGAGTCGATCGAGGAAGAGCTGACGGCCGAGTTCGAGTCGGTCTCCCACAAGCCCGAACCACGTCTGCCACTGGCGTCGGCCGGAGAGCGCCGGCGATGAGACGGGCGGCGCCGCCCCGGGACTCCCGGTGGCGGCGGCTGGGGCCGGTGGCGGCGCTCGTCGCGGCGGCCGCACTGGCGGCCCGCCTCGTCGCCTTCAGCGTCTCCCTCTCACCCCTCGGGGTGCATCCTCGTGGCGTCCAGCTCGGTGCGGCTCGGGCGCAGCTGCTCGTTGACAACGCCGATTCGGCAATCGCCGACATAAACCCGTCCACCCAGTATCAGACGGAACTGGGCGCCCAGCTGGCGCTCAACTACGCCCTCTTCCTGCGGGGCGATGGCCCTACGGCGGCAATCGGCGCGCAGATCGGGCTGGGCACGAAGAGCATCTCGGACTCGGGCCCGTTCACGCTGCTCCTCGATCGGACCAACTACGGCCCCAAAGCGCCGGCGCTCCCCGAACCCCATCAGGTGAATCACTCATACCGGCTGCTGACGGACGTCGATGGCGTGCACCCGATCCTGTCGCTGTACGCGCAGGCCCCGACAGTTCACGCTGCGGTGGCGATCATCGAAGCAGCCCAGCAACTCCTCCAGCGCCATCTTGCCGAAGCGAAGGCGGCCCACCCGCTGCCCAGCAACTCCGCCGTCGTCCTGCGCTCGCTGGGCCCGACGACGAGCTGGGCTCGTGGCGCCCCAGGCGCGCTGGCAGCTGATGGGACTGGCCTTCCTCGGGGTCCTGCTGGCGGGTGCGAGCCTGATGTGGGCGCGGCGACGGCGCCTCGCTCGTGATCACGAGCGCTCGGAGAGCATCGCGCAACTCGACCGCCTCGATGACGAGTCCGCCGGCGGCGACGACTGGCCCCATACCCGTCGTGCGCTGCCGTGGGCGATGGCGGGCTTCATGGCGATGCTCTTCCTGGTCCCATTCGACTCGATCGACCTGCCCCTGCACCTGCCCGTAAACGGCACTCTCGACCGGCCCGTGCTGATCGCGATCGTGCTGCTGTGGCTGGCCAGCATGGCCGTTGTGAGCGGGGCGGCCCGGCCGCGGGTGAAGGTCGGCCCGATCCATTTCGCGGCGCTTGCATTCCTGGCGGCATGCCTGCTGAGCGTGGCCCTCGACGGGCATGCTCTGGCCGACATGGGCGAGGTCTCTCTGACCGTCAAGAAGCTCGCCCTTCTGATCTCTTACATCGTCTTCTTCTTCGTCGTGGCCTCGGTGCTGCGCCCGCGCGAGGTGCCACGCTTCGCCGCGCTGATGGTCGTCCTGGGCGTCGTGGTCGCGATCGGCACGATCATCGAGTACCGCTTCCAGTACAACGTGTTCTACGCGCTCTGGGGCAAGGTGCTGCCGGTGACGGTGCCGAGGAGCTCGACACGATCGACTCGATCGGGCGCCTGACGGTCTACGGGCCGACCCTTCAGCCACTCGAGCTTGCCGCGATGTTGTCAATGGTGTTGCCGTTCGCGATCCTCGGCTCGATCGACGCACCCACGAAGCGGCGCAGGTGGATGTACACGATCGCGGTCGGGATCCTGCTCGCCGGCGGCGTGGCGACCGCGCGCAAGACGAGTCTCGTGGTGCCGGGGATCGTCATCCTGGTGCTCGCCGCCTACCGCCCGCGCGAAGTGCTCCGCACGATGGCGAAGCTGTGCGTGGTGCTGTTCGTGATTGTCCACGTGGCTTCCCCCGGGGCGCTCGGATCGGTCGATCAGCGAGTTGGAACCCGGCCATCTCAACAGTGCCCTGACCACAACGGACCGCACGGCCCGCTATGACGCGGTGACGCCGGACCTCCTGAGCCATCCGCTGCTCGGCCGCGGATATGAGAGCTACGACCCTCACAAGTACCGGATCCTGGACAACCAGTACCTCGACCTGATGATCACCGTCGGGGCGATCGGCACGCTGCTCTACCTCGCGATCTTCGCGACGATGCTCAGCGCCGCCCGTCCCCTGATCCGGGGCCCGGGCCGTCGCGACCGCCGCCGCTGCCTCACTGGCCCTGGCCGCTTTCGCAACCGTGGTCGCCGTCGCAGTGAGCAGCGCGCTTTTCGACGTTCTCTCGTTCCCCCACGTGCCCTACCTGCTGTTCTTCATCGCCGCAATGATCCTGGTCCTGCGCGAGTCCTCCCCCGCTCCCGAGCCGGCCCGCCTGCGGACTGCCGATCCTGTCGTCGTCGACCCGCAGGCAGGCCTCCAAGGCCCGGACCCCGACGCAACGCCCGAGCCAGAGCTGCCGCACGTCGGCTCGCGCGAGCCGGCGCTGTCTAGCGCTCGGGTCCGTAGCCCTACGGAGGTCCTATGCAGCCGCAAGCGTCGGGGCGTCCTGCCGCGACGCTGGCCCGTCACCGTCCACGAACAGCTGCTGCCAGCGCTCGAGCAGCATCAGGCAGAACAGTCGCTGATCGCTCTTCTTGCCGTCGGCTCCGGCGGCAGCGAGCAGCGTCCTGACGGCGGCGGATGTACTGGCCGCGGGCCAGCGCGCGCTCGTCCAGCAGTGTCTCGGAGAGAAGCGTGTCGCGGTGGACCCGCAGCCAGGCGCCCAGCGCCGAGTGGAAGAAGCCGCGCTTGCGCTTGTTGATGATCTCCGGGTCGACCAGTCCGCGGCTGGCACGGCGCAGCATCTCCTTGCGACGGCCCAGCCAGACCTGGCGGTCGTCCGGCAGCGCGACACAGAACGACACCAGCTCCGTGTCCAGGAAGGGGACGCGCACCTCCAGCGAGGTCGCCATCGACATCTTGTCGAAGTAGAGGAACATGTTGTCGACCAGCGCCAGCCGGGTGTCCAGGTACAGCGTCTGCGACGAGACCGCCGGCCGGTCCGGTCGGCGTGCTGGCGCCGATCGCCCCGCTGACAGCTCCCGCTCGGCGCCCGGACGCAGGAAGCCGGGCTCGAGCAGCGCGTCGCGGTCCGCCGGGCTGGACGACGCGGCTCATCGCGAGCAGCCGCTCGGCAGGATCGTCCGTGGCGAGCGCCGCAGAGCCCCCGCGCGAGCTGTCGAGCCGGCCGCGATGCCCGCCGCCCGGCCGCGCCGATCAGCGCGCGCAGGGCCGCCCGGGCACGCGCTGCAGCCGCTCCGGCCAGAGCGGCCATCTGATGCTTGCGGTAGCCACCCAGGAGCTCGTCGGCCCCCTGGCCCGAGAGCGCGACCGTGACCGACTCGCGGGCCAGGCGGCTGAGCAGCATGAATGCCGAGGAAGGAGAGATCGGCGATCGGTTCCTCCAGGTGCCAGAGCGCTTCGTCGAGCAGCTCGGGGTGATCGGGCGCTGGTCAGGAGTTCGTGATGCTCGGTGCCCGAGCGCGCTCGGCGACGCGGCGCGCGTCGCCGAGCTCGTTGGCGTCGTCGCGTCCTCGACGAAGCCGATCGAGAAGGTCTTGACCGGCTGCGAGCTCGCCTCGGCTCATCAGCGCCGTGATCAGCGAGGAGTCCAGACCGCCGCTCAGCATCGAGCCGAGCGGCACGTCGCTGACCATCTGCGCCGCGCGTCGACCGGCGCAGCAGTTCGAGCAGTCGGTCCTGGTCCTCCGCCCAGCTGCGCCGCCGGCGACGCGGCGCCGGACCCGCGCGCGGCCGACCAGTAGGGGCGCTCGCCCGGGCGTCCTTCACCCTCCCAGACGAGCAGCGAGGCGGGCATCAGCTTCTCACGCCCTCGAACAGCGACCGTGGGCCGGGCACGTAGCCGAACGCGAGGAACAGCTCGGCAGCGACCGGATCGAGCGCCGGGGTCAGCAGATCGCCGGCGATCAGCGACTTGACCTCCGAGGCGAACGCGAGGCCCTCAGCTCCCAGCGCGAAGTACAGCGGCTTGACCCCGAGCTGGTCGCGGACAAGCACCAGCCGCCGCGCGGGCCGTCCCACAGACGCAATCGCGAACATCCCCTCGAGGTGGCGGGCGAAGTCCACACCGTGCTCCTCGTAGAGGTGCACGATCGTCTCACTGTCGCCCTCGGTCGCCAGGCGGTGGCCTCGCTGCGCAGGCCGGCGCGCAGCTCGCGGTAGTTGTAGATCTCGCCGTTGAAGACCGCCAGGACGCTGCCGTCCTCATTGCTGATCGGTTGGTGACTGCCGCCCACGTCGATGATGCTCAGCCGCCGCATGCCGAGAGCCACGCCGGGCTCGATGTGCGTTCCCCGCTCGTCCGGGCCCCGGTGGACGATTGCATCCGTCATCGTGCGCAGGCGCGACTCGTCAAGCCCACGCTCCGCGTGCGTCGTCCCGGCGATGCCACATATGCCGCACATCTAATGAAGCAACGGCAGGACGACCCTCCAGCTTGCAGGCTGCGAGCCGTGCGCCACCTCCGCGCGCGCGGAAGTTGGGAGGGGGCGGAATCGTTCTCATGTTGAGATGTCGCAGCGCCTTCTGGTCGTATCCCCGGTCCACAACGAGGCCGCGCACATCGAGCGCGTGGTCCACGGCGTAGCGGCTCAGAGCCGCCGCCCCGACAGATGGGTGATCGTCGACGATGCATCGACCGACGACACCCTGGCACGGTTGCGTTCGGCAACGGCCGGCCTTGACTTCATCACAATCCTCGAGGCGCCACCGCTCCCAGATGAGCCGGGCGGTGACAGGCTGCTGTTCGCCGCGGAGGTCCACGCCTTCACACACGGCCTGGACAGCGTTGAGTGGCGTTCGTTCAGCCACATCGCCAAGCTCGACGGGGACATCGAGCTGCCGCCCGAGTGGTACGGGACGCTGCTGGCGCGCTTCGCCACCGATCCGCGACTGGGCATCGCCGGCGGCCAGCTGTCGGAGACGGTGGACGGGCTCGAGCGGAGGATCCCGATCCCGGGCCATCACGTCCATGGAGCCCTGAAGACATATGCCCTCGAGTGCCTGCTCGAGATCGGCGGCCTGCAGTCGCGCCTTGGATGGGACTCGATCGACGAAGCGTACGCCCGCATGCATGGCTGGAGCACCTGCTCATTCGATGACCTGAGCGCCATCCATCACCGGCCGCTGGCCAGCCGGGACGGTGTTCTGCGGGGCCGGGCGCGTCACGGTGCCTGCGCCTACATCACCCACCAGGGCCTCGGGTGGGTTGGCGCCCGAGCGTTCAAGGTGGGGCGAGCGCGACCGGTCGGCCTCGGCGGCGCGGCGTTCCTCTACGGCTATATGCGTGCGGCCCTCGGTTCCACAACGGCCGTCGAAGACCCCGAGCTGCGCCGTTTCGTGCGCGGCGAGCTGCGGGGAAGAGTGCGGCGCGCGGTCAGGCCAGCGGCGCTGGGGCGTGCACGGTGAACGAAGGCGGCCCCGATCTGACGGTGCTCGTGGTGACCCATGGGCGCACCGAACTGGCGCTCCGGACGCTGCGCAGCGCCCGCCGGGCTGCAGCCGGGCTCGATGTGCAGTGGCTCGTGATCGACAGCGGCTCCGGCGACGGGACGCCGGAGGCGATCGAACGCGAGCACGCCGACATCGAGCTCGTCCGCTGCGAGAACATCGGGTTTGCGGGCGCCAACAACCGGGGCCTGGAGCTCGCCCGGGGAAGATATGTGCTGCTGCTGAACCCCGACGTCGAGATCGCCGACGGCACGTTTGCGGAGCTCCTCGCGATGCTCGACGAACGCCCGGAGGTGGGGATTGCCAGCGTGATCCAGCAGGGCACGGACGCCGAGCTTCAATACTCGATCCGCCGCTACCCGTCGGCCCGCTCGGCATTTGGTGAGGCGCTGGCACTGCCCTGGCAGGGATGGCGCGAGGAAGAGCGAACAAGATCGCGGTACAACCTCGAGGGCTCGGCGGACTGGCTTTGCGGGGCGTTCCTGATCGCACGGGCGCAGACGGTGCTTGACGTGGGCGGGTTGGACGAGCGTTTCTTCCTCTATTCCGAGGAGACTGATTGGTGCTACCGGGCACGCACCGCGGGTTGGGAGATCCGCCACCTCCCCCAGATGACCGTGACCCATCACACGACCCCGTCGACGCGGCCGGATCTGGTCGCCCAGCTGAGCTGGGCCAAGCTTCTGTTCGCTCGAAAGCACTACCGTCGAGGGGCCTCGGGTGCGATCCGCGCAGCCCTGGCCACGCGCCACCTGCTGCGCATGATGGCCTTCGCCACCCGCTCGCACGCACGGGAGCGCCTGGCCGCCGAGCGCCACGCGTTGGCCGTGGTGGCGGGCATGGCGCCGCCGCCCTTCCGGTGAGCCGGCGGGGAGGCAGAGCATGAGGGTGGCCCGCTTGCACCGGATGCTGCGCGAGAATCGCGATCGGGCGTTCTCGCTCGCGGTGCGATCCTCACTGGCGGGTCTCGGGAGCCGCAGCCGCCTGTCCCTGCCGATCCAGCTCGTCGGCGAGGAGCGGATCACAATCGGCAGCCGAGTCTATCTGGGGCCGGGATGCTGGCTGTTGACCCATGGCCCAACCGGCGAGCTCGAAATCGGCGACGGGACATCCATCGCCGGTTACTGCGTCCTCTCCGCGGCCGCCAGCGTTCGCATCGGCTGTCGCGTTCTGTTTGCTCGCAACGTATACATCGCCGACCATCGCCACGGGTTCGACGATCCGGACAAGGCGATTCTCGACCAGCCACTCGATGACATCAGGCCCGTCGTCGTCGAGGACGGCGCCTGGCTCGGTCAGAACGTCGTCCTGCTGCCCGGCGTGACGGTGGGCAGGGGCGCCGTCGTCGGCGCCAACTCGGTCATAGGGGAGGATGTGCCGCCGCGGTCAGTGGTTGTTGGGGCGCCGGGCCGAGTGGTTCGCCGTCTGGCAGAGGACTGAGCACCGCGACCTCTGCGACACGCCGGCGGAGTACCGCGGGAAGGGGCAGCACTCTCGCGGCGAGCCCGCAGAGGTCCTCCCAGGCAGATCGCGAGACAAGTCGGAGCGTCAGCCCGTAGGCCACCAGTCCGACGGTGCCCGCTATCGCGATCGTTGGCGCGGCGCCAACGACGGGATAGAGCAGACGCCTCGAGGGTTCGCCGACGGCGGCGAGGGCCATGCAGCCGGCGATGGCGGGACCTATCTCGGGAACCAGTCGACCAACCGAGATCCCCACCGCACGCTGCAAGAGGAACCGGTAGACACCCAGCAGGATCAGCATGTAGCCGACGACGACGGCGATGGCGATCGTGATGAGCCCCTGCTGCGCGACCAGCGCGATTATCGCTGCGTAGCCGACCAGCATCGCCACATTGAAGTTGAGGAGTTTTTTTGGCTGCCCCACGGCCAGCATGACCTGGGGGTAGCCGGTCAGGACGGCGGCAACCATCCCCGCCACGGCGAGGATCTGCGCCGGGCGGACCGCCGGAATCCACTCGCCCCCGAGGACGAAGGGGATCAGCACGGGCCCCAACACGATCAGCGAAGCGAGCAGCGGGAAGATCACGGCGGCGTGCACCCGGGCCGCCCGCTCGTGCAGGGCGCGCAGCTCGACCCGGCTCTCGGTGCGTGAGTAGACGGGAAAGGCGAGCTGCATCATCACGCTGCTCAGCTTGTCCTGGTAGACGACGCCCAGATTGAATGCCCGCCAGTAGATCCCCACCTGAGCGGCCGGCAGCTGGACAGCCAGGATCGCGTAGTCGACGTTTCGGAACATGACATCGACCAAGCCCGCGAGCGCTGCCGCCAGACCAAAGCCGCCGACTTCACGCTGCGCGCGCCCGTGCCAGCGCGGCATCGGCGGCGGGGCCGCCACAACAAGCAGCAGCGAGGTCATCGCGACCTGCGCGAGGGCGCCGATCACGATCGCCGTGGCACCCATCCCCGCCAGCAGAGCCAGCGTCACCGGGACGACATTCCCGACGACGGTTGCCGTCATATCGATCAGACTCATGCGCCTGAAGTCGAGATTCCGCCACAGCGCCGCACGCGAGACCGCCCCCAGCGAGGCGAGCAGGAAGACGGGGGAGACAAGCGCGATCAGGTCCGCCGTCTCGGCGCCGAAAGCCGGCGTCCAGAGAATCGGAACGAGCCCCAGCACCAGGAGAGAGAGGATCGTCCCGCCGACGATGCTCATCAGAACTGCCACTCGGCGATGGTGCTCGTCAATCGTTTCGCGCTGGACGAGGGCCGAGGCAAATCCCTCGAATGTGAGGATCCCCGCCAGGGGGACGAATATCACGGCCACCGCCGCGCGACCGAAGTCGGCCGGGGAGATATGGCGGGCCAGCAGGATAATGCAGGCGAGCGCCAGCACCTCGCTCACTGCGCGCGTGAGCATGACCCAGCGGACGCCGGTGATCGTGGCCTCTTTGAAGGAGTTCCGAGACATGAAGCTTCTGTCAACCAACGCCTGGGCCCCCACCCGGCTTGCAACCCCGAGGAGGGCGGAAGTTCGATGTGGCGGGCACCGTTCACCGGGCGTATGACCGACCTTGTCTTCACGTTCTCATACGTCTCCTGGCAGGCTGCCTCCGAACGCGGCTGGTTCATGCCGGAGGACCGGCTCGCGAGGGCGCTCGTCACGGAGCCTCGGATCGACCGCCTCCTGATCTCCGACCTGATGCGCAGCATGCCCGCGAAGCTGGCCCGTGATGTCGTGGCGAGGGTTCGCGGCGTGACGGCGCCGTTCCCATCCGGCCCGTCGCGGCGGCTGCTCCGGCCTGTGCGCCTGAGACGTGACTACCCGACCTCGATCGAGGGCGTGGAAAGCGCCTGTGCGGTATACGACCGTCGGCTCGAGCGGGCTGCCCGCGAAATGGGCATGCGAGAACCGGCGGTGATCACGGGGAACCCGTTGATGGCGGGGTTCGCCGCGCTGAAGTGGGCCGGCTCGGTGACCTTCTACGCCCACGACGACTGGCTCGCCTATCCCCTGCATCGCCGCTGGTGGCCCGCCTACGAGGAGAGCTTTGCTCGCGTCCGTGGCGCCGGGCGTCGAGTCTGCGCCGTGTCGAGCGCGGCGATGGAGCGGATCAACCCCTCCGGGCCGGCGATCGTGATTCCCAACGGGATCGACCCGCATGAGTGGATCGCTCCGTCCGGCCACGCCCCGAGCTGGGCCGACGATCTGAGGAGGCCGCTGCTCGTCTACGTCGGCTCACTCGACGAGCGGATCGACGTGCCCGCTCTGAGCTCCCTCGCTCGCGACATGCCGGAGGCGACGCTGCTGCTGGTCGGACCGCTGCTCGACGCCGATCATCTCGAGCCGCTGCGGGGCATCGAGAACGTCGAGATCCGGGGGTCGCTCGGACGGGGCGCCGTCGCCGCCCTGATCCGCTCGGCTGATGTCGGGCTGGTTCCCCATGTCAGCTCGCCGCTGACGCGGGCGATGAGTCCCTTGAAGCTCTACGAGTACCTTGCCGGCGGCCTGCCGGTGGTGGCGGCCGACCTGCCGCCGATGCACGGTGTGGCGGCGGACGTACAGCTGGTGCACCCCGGCGGTGACTACGCAGCGGCCGTGCGCGTGGCGCTGCGGAGCGGGCGCTCAAGCGAGCAGCAACGGGAGTCATTCATCGAATTGAACTCCTGGAGCCGAAGGATCGAGCAGCTCCTGGACCTGGCCCTCGCCTAGCGACGGGCGCTCAGGCGCCGCCAGCGGGCAGGTGTCGCCGCGGTCAGCCGGTAGTCGAGCGCCGCACCGTTGGAGCGATCGCGGTAGGGCAACGGCCTGCCGCGGAGGCTGACATCGGTCCTCGAACAGGCCCCGTTGCGCCACAGGTTCGCCACCCAGTTGATCCCTCGCAGCGAACATCCGGCGTAGGGGAGGATGCCCACATTTCCACGAACCGTGAAGTCCCGGAAGACGGGGTTCAGCCCGTCATCGTCCAGCGAGATTATGTAGTTCAAGCGGTTGTCGACGACCGATACGTTGGAGGTGATCCCGGAGAAGCCGATCACGGTCCCGTTCTCGGACCCGTCCGTTCCCACGGGCATCGCCATCCAGTTCTCGCGGAAGGTCAGACCGGAGACCGGGCCGCTGTTGGCCTGCACAAAGACGTCGTAGACGGAGTTGCCGTAGAAGCGCGAGCGGCTCACCACGATGTCCCGCCCGGCAAAGATCGCCAGGCCCTCGATGTGACACCGGGCCAGGTCGTAGGACTGGATGTCCCGGATCTTTACCGAGTCGATCAGAATCCTTGCCGGAACGACCCCCGTGATGTCGCGGATGCTGTTGTTCGTGCCGCCGTAGGGGCCGCCGCAGGCGCTTGCGGGGCCCCAGCTCCCGCCTTTGACCGTCACGTCTGTGGCTGAGTCGATCTGAAAGTTGCGCCCGGTCAGCGCGAGCAGCCCGACGCCGGTCGGATCCGGGCGTCCTTCGGTCTGGTCGTAGTTGCCGATCGTGACGTCCTGAACCGACAGGTGCTCGAGAGTGAGATGCGACGCGAACACGAAGATCGTCCCCGCGAACCGGACGTGGGCGCCGGACGCCGGGCGGAAGGTGATCCGGCGCGCGGAGCTCTTGGCGCCTTCGATCGTCTGCTGCTCGGGGTAGACGCCGCTGCGGATCTCGACCACGTCTCCGGGGGCCGCCGCGCGGTAGGCCCCGCCAAGCGACGCGCAGGGTCTGCTCGCCGCACCACAGGATCCCCCGTCATGTCCCTGCAGGGCGACGAAGATCTTGGTGGGCGAGCCCCCGTGGCGGGTTCCGGCTCCCGAACTGCCACGGGTGCCGAGGACGAACAGGCCCACCAGGACGAGGCAGACGACAAGGAGGGTCGCGAGCAGGCTCGCCCGCGAGCCTCTCACGAGCACACCGCGACACACTCAGGTTCGACTTTAGCGTTAGACATATTCACCTGACAGCCTCTGTGGACCCTCTTCGCCGACCGGCGAGACCTGCGATCCCGCGCGATCGACCTCAGCTGATCTAACGACACCGGGGGTCTCTGGCTTGCGCCCGGGCGAGCAGCTGATCGACGGCAAATTGAAAAAGAAGTGGATCCGTGCAAAAGCGATTGCCGAGTCGGCCCGTTTACTCCCCAGATGCTGACAACCTGCGCTCTGCCCAATAAAAGGAAGGAGCGGGCCCTCGGCGGCCTGCTCGCAATGCTGATGGCCGCTCTGGTGCTGCTGCTCGCCGGCAACCCGAGTTCCGCCGGGGCCGCGGTCACGTGCCCCAATGCCAACCCGGTCGTTAACGAGAACAACTGCATGGGCGAAGGAACAACCGCGAACCGCAGCGCGCTAGAAAACTACAGCGAAGACCTCGGTGGCTTTGCGACCCAGACGACTTTCAACCTCGGCGAAAGCGTCCCGCTGAAGCTCGGGACCGACCTCGGCAGCTTCCCGAGTACGAGCGTCAACATCAGCGTCTACCGGATCGGCTACTACGGCGGCGACGGCGCCCGGCTGATCGCGGCCGCCGGCGCCACGAACGTCAAAGTCAACAACACGTTCGATTGCAATGCCCCGAACACCACGACGGGCGAACTGAGCTGCTCGAACTGGAACGTGACCTACACGGTGCCGGGCAAAGCCCTCCCGATCTCGGGCATCTACGAGGCCGTCATGACCGACGTCGCGGACCCGACGATCCAGAACATGGTGATCTTCACGATTCGCAACGACTCGCGCGCGTCCCAGATTCTCTACGTGCTGCCGACCGCCGACTACGAGGCATACAACCTCTGGGGCTGCAAGTCGCTCTACTTCGACGCCTGCGGCGGCGCCAACACGATCTCCGGCGACCCGCGCGCCGTGGCGGTCTCCTTCGACCGCCCGCAGTCGGAAGGCGACGGCGAACTGAACCGCTTCTTCGGCCCGGACTACAACACCGTCACCTGGCTCGAGCAGCAGGGCTACGACGTCACCTACACGGATGACATCCAGACCGACTCGAACCTGTCCTCGCTCCTGAACCACAAGGTGGACCTGGTCTCCGGCCACAGCGAGTACTGGTCCTACAACTCCTTCAACAACTTCAAGAAAGCCCGCGACGCGGGCGTGAACATCGTCTCGCTGAGCGCCAATACCGCCTACTGGCAGACGCGCTACGAAAACAACCATCGGACCCTGATCTGTTACAAGACGATCCAGGGCACCTCCAGCGGGAATCCCGGCGGCACACCAAACGACCCAGCTTCGATCGGGCCAAAAGGCGAAGCGCTGCCGCAGTTCGCGACGACCACCCGCCGCGACCCCGGCGCGCCGGCCGGCGACCCGAACGCGCCCCCGGGTGGGCGGATCGGACCGAACGAACCTGAGAACTCGCTCTGGGGAGAGCTGTATGTCGGCGACAACGACGCCCACTCATTCCAGCCGACCGTTCCGGCCGGAAACCCCAACGGCGAATTCGGCGCAAGCCGCGTCTGGCGCCACGCAGGCGTCTCGACAACCCAGGCGACCACCCTGTCCGAACTCACCGTCGGCTGGGAGTGGGACCAGATCCCCACCCAACCCGGCTACCTGGCCCAGCAGCCTGCGGGCGTCAAGCAACTGACCCTGACCGATGTGACGAACGAAGGCGACTCCTGGCTGCAGGACGCCGGACGGGCCCGCTCGAACACCTCACCCCCCGGACAGCCCAGCAATGTCAGCTCGGTCGAGTACCGGGCGCCGAGCGGCGCGCTCGTCTTCTCGACCGGCTCGATGGAGTGGTCCTTCGGCTTCGGCAGGGATCAGGCGATTGACCAGGCCACCTACAACGTGCTCTCCGAAATGGGTGTCGCACCCGTCACACCCGAGGAAGAAATCACGCTCGACACGCCCGGCGAACTCCAGCCGCCGTGGCCCTCGTTCACGGCCTCGCCGACGACGATCACCGTGGGACAGTCCGTGACATTCAACGGATCAGCCTCGAAATCGCCGAATGGCTCGATCACCGACTACAAGTGGGACCTCGACAACAGCGGCAACTTCGCGACCGACACCGGCTCAACGCCGACGCTGACGCGTACGTTCTCCAAACCTGGCACCTACAAGGTGATTCTCAAGGTCACCGACAGCAAAGGCAAGCAGGAAACAACGGCCCGCACGGTCAACGTGGCGAACACCGCGACGGCGAAGATCGCCGCCTCGATGAACCCGGTCGGCGTGGGACAGAAAGACACGCTCAGCGCGGCAGGCTCGGCCAGCGTCGGCGGCACCATCACCGACTATAAGTGGGACCTCGACGGGAACGGGACATTCGAGACCGATACGGGCACCAACCCGATCGTCAGCGACACATTCGCGGCTGTCGGAACCAAGAACGTCGCCGTCCAGGTCACGGACAGCTTCGGTTCGACGGCGACTGCGACCGTCCCCGTGAGGACCATCGCGACGCCGGTCAGCAGCTATGCCGACTCGATCACCGCACAGTCCTCCCTGCTGCACTACTACAGACTCGACGAGCTGACGGGCACGACGATCGCCGACACGACCGGCAACGCGCCGGGCACGCTGTTCGAACCGCTTCTCGGCGAACCGGGCGCGGTCAACGGCGACAGCGACACGTCGGTGTCCTTCACGGGCAGCGGCAACCCGCTCGAGGGCGAGACGGGCTCCTACGGCGAAATCCCGATGAACCTCTCGGGTCAGAGCGCGATCACCGTTCAGTTCTGGCTCAAGTGGAACGGCTACGGCAACAACGACGCCCTGGCGATGGAGTTCACCTCGAACTACAACGAAAACGGCGGCGGCTTCATCGTCGACCCCAACGCCCCCGAGTTTGGCGGTACCTTCGGCGTCGGCATCGGCGACGGCAGCTCCCGCAACAGCGTCTTCTTCGCCCGCCCGAGCGCCGGCGTCTGGCACCACTACACGCTTATCCTGAACCCCGGTGCGCCGGCGGCGACCGAGGTCACTCCGTATGTCGACGGCCAGGCCGTCAGCTACCAGAAGGAGAGCAGCCTCACCGGTGCCGGCTCGTTCGCGAACTCGAAACTGTTCCTCTTCTCCCGCGGCGGGACATCCCTGTTCGGTGCGGGCTCTCTGGATGAGCTCGCGATCTACAGCGGCGCCCTCAGCCCGTCCACGATCACCGAACAGTTCAACTCCAACGGGCCCGAGCAGCGCCCCGTCGCATCGATCGCGGCGTCCCCCGCCCAGCCGCATGCCGGCGACACGGTCACACTCGACGGATCGGCCTCGCACTATGCAAACGGCACGATCACCAAGTACGAATGGGACCTCAACGGTGATGGAACCTACGAGACCAACACGGGGACGACGCCCAAAACGACAACCTCGTTCGCCACTCCCGGCACCTACACGGTCGGGCTGCGGGTCACCGACAGTGACGGCGCAACGGGCACGACGACCAAGCAGGTCGTGGTCGGCTCGTTCCCGCCGGTCGCCAAAGTGACGGTCTCGCCGACCCCTGCACTTAGCGGACAGCCCGTCGCGATCGACGCCAGCGCCTCCACGGACCAGGGGACGATCACCGACTTCAAGTGGGACCTCGACAACAGCGGCAACTTCGCGACCGACACGGGCTCTACGCCCAAAGTCACGACCACCTTCCAGACCGCGGGTGTCCACACGGTCGGCGTGCGACTGACGGACAGCCAGGGGCTGTCCACGACGACGACCGTCGACATCACGGTCCTCGAACAGGGTGTCAGCGATTATGAGGACGCCGTCCTGGGCACGCCCGGCCTCACGCACTACTACAAGCTCGGCGAGCCGAGTGGTCCCACGATCGCGGACAGCAAGGGCACGAGCAACGGCACGATCGCAGGCGGCACGTTCGGCCTGCCGGGCGCGGTGGCCGAAGACCCGACGACATCGATCGGCTTCAACGGCACCGGCGACTACGGCTCGGTCCCGCTGAACCTCTCGAGCACGAGCAAGCTGACCGTCGAGTTCTGGCTCAAATGGAACCAATACGCCAACAACGACGCGCTGGCGATGGAGTTCACCCCGAACTTCAACTCCAACGCGGGCGGCTTCCTGGTCGACCCCAACGCCGGTCAGTTCGGGGGCACCTTCGGTGTCGCGATCGGTACGGGAGAAGACCGCAACAGCATCTTCTTCCCCCGCCCGAGCGCCGGGGTCTGGCACCACTACGCGCTGGTGCTCGACGCAACCGCCACCGGCGCCAATGAGATCACCCCCTATGTCGACGGTCAGGCTGTGCCCTTCCAGCAGGACGGCTCAGGCACAGGACAGGGCGCCTTTGCCAACTCGACGCTCTACCTGATGTCCCGCGCCGGAAGCGCCCTGTTCGGCAACGGCTCACTGGACCAGCTGGCGATCTACAACCAGGCCCTCGCCGCCAACACGGTGTTCCAGCACTACTTCTCGCAAGGCCTCGCAAAAGCGCCTCACGCCGCCTTCACGACAACACCCAACCCGGCACGACCCGGCCAGTCGGTGACATTCAACGCATCTGGTTCGACCGATCCCAACGGCGGCATCGTCGACTACCGCTGGGATGTCAACGGTGACGGCATCTATGAGACCGACACGGGCTCAAACCCCGTCCTCACGACCAGTATCGCCAACGCGGGCACCTATGAAGTGGGCCTTCGGGTGACCGACAAAGTCGGAGCCACCGGCGGAGCCACACAGTCGCTGACCGTCGGCAACTTCCCGCCCGTCATCAAAGCGACGGCAAGCCCGAATCCGGCCAACTCCGGCCAGACGATCACGATCGATGCCAGCGCCTCCACCGACCAGGGCGCTATCACCGACTACAAGTGGGACCTCGACAACAGCGGCAGCTTCGCGACCGATACAGGGGCCACGCCCAAAGTCACGACCAGCTTCCTTACCCCCGGTGCGCATGTGGTCGGCATCGAAGCGACCGATGACCACGGCGTCAGCTCCCGATCGACGATCACGATCAACGTGCTCGAAAGCCAGCCGCTGAACTATGGCGAAGCCGTCGCCGGCACGCCGGGACTGATCGACTATTACAAGATGGGCGAGCCGAAAGGCCCGACGCTGTTCGACAGCAAGGGCATCTCCCCAGGGACACTCACGGGAGGATCCTTCGGTGTGCCCGGCCCGATCCAGGACGGCACCGGCGTCCGCTTCAACGGCACAAGCGACTCGGGAGCGATCCCGCTCGACCTCTCGGGGACCAGCAAGGTCACGATCGAGTTCTGGTTGAAATGGAACCAATACGCGAACAACGACGCCCTGGCGATGGAGTTCACCCCGAACTTCAACTCCAACGAAGGCGGCATCCTGGTCGACCCGAACGCCGGTGAGTTCGGCGGGACATTCGGCGTCGCAATCGGCACCAGCGAAGACCGCAACAGCGTCTTCTTCGCCCGCCCGAGCGCCGGCGTCTGGCACCACTACGCGCTCGTGATCGACACGACCGCCGCCTCGCCCAACGAGATCACCCCCTACGTCGACGGTCAGCCCGCGGCCACCCAGCAGGAGAGCACGGGCAGCGGCCAGGGAGCCTTTGCCAACTCCACGCTCTACCTGATGTCACGCGCCGGAAGCGCCCTGTTCGGCAACGGCGCGCTCGACGAACTGGCGATCTACAACACGCCCCTGAGCGCGTCGACGATCTTCTCCCACTTCCACTCCAACGACGTCAACCTGTCACTCATCCCGGCGTTTACGGCCGCTCCGGGAGAAGCCGTCACCGGGCAGAACGTGACCTTCGACGCCTCGGGCTCGACCGACACTCAGGGCACGATCACCGACTACCGCTGGGACCTCGACGGCAGCGGCAACTATGCGACGGACACCGGCTCGGTGCCGACCCTGACGCATGCGTTCAATGCCGCCGGTACGTACACGGTGGGCCTGCAGACCACCGACAGCCTGGGTGTCAAAGCCCGGACGACGCAGACCCTCACAGTGACCGTCGCGCCGCCCAGCACGCCGGTCCTCACGCTCTCGGCGCCGACAGGCAGCACAGCGATCTCGGGCACGACCGTCTACACCAGCCCGCAGACCGGGCGCTCGGGTGGCTTCACCGTTAACGCGAGCACCGCCGACCCGATCTCGGGGATCAACAACGTGGCATTCCCAGCGCTGACCGGCTTCACAAGCGGCGGCGGGACGGACACGGCGAGCCCCTACCAGACCACCTACACCTGGTCGGGTGCGGGCGCGACCGCCTCCGGGCCCCAAAGCGTCACCGCAACAAACAATGCGAACATCACCGCAAGCTCAAACTTCACCGTCGTCCCCGACACCTCCGCACCCGCCGGCGGAAACCTGACCGTCAACAACACGGTGGCCGGCGCCGGCGGCTCCTCGAGCTACAACACCACGGGCACCTTCGCAATTGCCCTGCGGACCGACTACTCCGAGCCTCAGACGGCCGCGCAATCCGGTCTGCGCTCGAGCACGCTGACGGTTGCCTCCGCGACCCTCGCGGGGAACGTCTGCGGTGCCTTCGGGACGCCGGCGACGATCACAGGCGCCCCCGCCCAGAGCCAGGCGACCGGGTGCTACCTGTACACGCTGACAGGCACAGACAACGTCGGCAACCAGGCGAGCATCTCGACGACCGTGATGGTCGACAAGACGGCGCCCACGACGCCGGGGCTCACCTTCAGCGGCCTGTCGGGCAACGTCTTCTACAAATCCGCCAGCAATGCCCTCTACTTCAGTCCGTCGAGCGGCGGCGCCTTCACGGTGACGGCCTCCTCGACAGACCCGGACAGTGGCATCAAGACCTTCAACTTCAGCCCGCTCGCGGCTAACGGCTTCACCGAAACCCAGACCAGCGGGCAGAATGTCTACACCTTCGGCGCCTCGGCGACGCAACCTGCAAGCGCCCCGACGATCTCGATCACCAACAATGCCGGCGGCGTATCTGCCAGTGCGACATACAGCCTGATCGCCGACGCGACCGGCCCGACCGGAGGCGCCCTGACGGTCAACGGCACGCCGGGGACCGCCGCGGGGGCGACGAGCTACAACAACTCGGGCACCGTCACGATCGGCTCGCGCACCGACTTCAACACCGACGCCGGGTCGGGCCTTGTCAGCTCAGCGCTGACGAAGGCGACGGCGACGCTGTCCAACGGCGTCTGTGGGACGTTCGGGACGCCGAGCACGATCACGGGCAACCCGACGCAGACCAATCAGGCGGCCGGCTGCTACCGCTACTCGCTGACGGGCACCGACCGGGTCGGCAACACCTCCGTCCTCACGACGATCGTCGAGGTCGACCGGACCGCGCCGTCGGCGACCGTCAGCGTGCCTGCGACGGCGACCGCCGCGCCGGTGGCTGTGACCTTCAGCGCCACCGATACGGGTGCGGGCGTCAACGCCGCCACGGGCCAGCTGCGGCGTGCCTCGGCGACGTACAACGCTTCGAACAACTCGTGCGGCGGCTTCTCGGGCTTTGCCAACCTCGGCTCGGCGGGCCAGGCGTCGCCTTACTCCGACACGACCGTGTCGAGCGGGAAATGCTACGAGTACGAGTACACCGTCGCCGACCGGGCCGGCAACTCGACGACGTCGGCGCCGGCCACCGTCAGGGTGATCTCGCCCGACCCGACGCTGACCGCGATCGCCGACACGACCCCCGGCAGCATCGCAGGCCGGCCACAGGTCAACGACGCGCTGACGCTCACGTTCAGCGCCCCGATCGCCGCGAGCAGCATCCCGTCGAGCGTGACGATCACCTATGCGCGCGCCAACACGTTTTCGTCCTCGACGATCACCATCACGGGGATCAGCTCGGGCACCTGGGCGACCGGCGACAGCTTCCGCACGCCCTACACCGACACCGGCACATCACCGACGCTGAACGCGACGACCACCGTCAGCGGCAGCACCGTCAAGCTCACAGTCACCAAAGTCAACGACCCGAGCAGCCACTTGAACACGGCCGGGCCCGGGGCAATCAGCGGGGTCCTCGCCTCGACGATCAAAGATACGGCTGGGCATCCGGCCAGTAGCGAAACGTTCACAAGCGCGAGCATCCGCCTCTTCTAGCGGGCAACGCGAGAAACGCGCCGGCCCGGCCGTTCTTGGGGTATGAGCACCCAGACGCTTCCGGCGGCCCCCGACACGGCCGGGCCCTCAATCAGCGCGGCTCCCGAACACACACGGAAGGCCCGCGCCGGGATGGCGATGTCACTGGCGACATTCGCGATGGCGGCGGCGTCGGGGATCCAGGCGGTTCTCTACCTGGGCCGCTTCGGGACCAACGCCCGGACCGATGGGTTCTTCGTCGCCTTCGCCCTCTACTCGACCTTCGGCGTCTTCAGCCAGAGCCTCCGCGTCACCTCGGTGCCGCTGCTCGTCGAACCGGGAGCCCGGTTGAGCATCCGTCGCTTCGCCACCGTCCTCGGGCTGGTCGCCGGGGTCGTGGTGCTGCTGACGGGTCCGCTCGCGGGGCCGCTCTCACATCTCCTTGCCCCAGGCCTCAGCGATGCGGGGCGTTCGGTGACGGCCTCGGCGCTGCCGATTCTCGGCTGTGCGATGGCGCTCCAGCTCGTGGCCTCCGGCGGGGCGACGGTGCTCGCGATCCGCGATCGGTTCACCACCATCGCCGGCGCCTACATTTCGGGCGCGATGGCCGGACTGATCGCCTTCCTGGCGTTGATGGGTACGGCCGGAGTCGAGACCCTCGGCTGGTCGATGCTGTCCATGTCGATCGTGACCAGCGCCTGGATGATGGTGGGGATCCGCGGCTCAGGCGGCCTCGGAACCGCGCTCGAGGCGGCCACCACGGCGGGCCGCTCGGCGACCACGGGGCTGTTGCGCGACTGCGGGATCGTCCTCGGGCGAACGGCGATCTACCTCGCCTTCAACGTCCTGTTCGTGATCACCCTGGCCTTCGCCAGCCGATCGACGGCCGGCGGGACGACGGTCCTCTCATATGCCTACCTCTTCGCCAGCTATCTCGTGGCCGGCACGGGAATGGCACTGGGCATGTCAAGCATCCCCGACCTGACCCGCGACGCGCGTTCGCAGGGACGGGAGGTCGTGGCGGCGACGGTTCCCCGCGGGTTCCGCTACGCGATGCTGATCGTCGCACCGGCGCTCGCCGCGCTGATCGTCTGCGGCGCGCCGATGATCCACGACGTGCTCCCGAAAAGCCTCTCCTCGGCCCAGGTCGGGACGCTGCGGACCTTCACCGTCCTGCTCGTACCGTGGACCGTTGCCGCGCTGCTCGTCAATTTCCTTCTGCCCGTCATGCTTGCGCTCGGCAGGACGCGCCTGCTCGGCGCACTGGCCCTTCCGGTGATCCTTCTCCACCTCGCTGTCACGGCCCTCGCAACGGCAATCTGGGGCGTCGATGGAGCGGTCGGGGCCTTCTTTGTAGCCCCGACGGCGCTGGCCGCGGTACTGGTCGTGGCCGCCGCAGGGCGCTCCTACGCCGCGCAGCTCGCCCTTGAGCTGGCCGGCGACGCGAGCCGATTCCTCGGGCTTGCGGCGGTCTCCTTCGGAATCGGATGGGCAGCGGGAACGGCCATCCCCGCCGGACTCGGACAATCAGTAGTGGCGGGCGCACTCGGGACCCTGCTCTACGTGGGCGGGCTGCGCCTCGTCGCCCGGCCTCAGCTGGAGATGCTGCTGAGGTCCGTCGTCGTGCGACCCGCCACAGCGTGAGCGCGATACTCCAATCGCCGCCGCGGTCGGATCCAGCCACCGCGGAGAAACCCCCGTCGCTCATGCATGCTGGCCGCGCGATGCCCCGCGACCGGACCGTGATCGCGATCCTCGGTGTCCTGTTCGCGGCGATGGCCGGCCTGAGCTGGCGACGATGGGGAGTGCCCGAGCTCGATGCCGGCGCCGAGTTGACGACGGCCGACCTCGTCAAGCACGGCGCCGTCGTCTATCAGGACGTCCGCTATTACTACGGTCCCCTCGGCCTGTATTCGCTGGCGCTGGCCTTCAAGGTGGCCGGAACCAGCTTTGCAACGGTCTACGCCTTTGGCCTACTGCAGGCGGCGGCGATCCTCGGCGTGTTCTATGCACTCTCCCGGCAGTGGGTTTCAACGGTCGCCGCGGGCCTTTCGACGGCGATCCTGCTCGCGATCGGGTTCTCCGGAACGGCCTTCAACTTCGTCCTGCCTCACACCAACTCGGCGACCTTCGGCGTCCTGCTGCTATTGCTGATGCTGCTGGCTATGACGCGCGAGCGGATCGCGCTGGCTGGTGTGGCGGGGGGCCTGATCGCCCTGACCCGGCCGGAGTTCCTGGCAGTGGCGATCGGCGCCATGGCAGCCTTCGTGATCGCGCGCTGGCGAATCGAAGGGCGCTCCCAGGCACTGTCGGCCGCCTGGCGCCTGGCGCTGCCGGGTATCGCGATCCCGGCACTGGTGCTGGGACTGTTCGCCGCACGGGTGGGCACCCACGTCCTGATCGCCGAAAACCTCTGGCCTGTCAAGTTCATCAAGGTCGGCGCGAAAACCGAGAGCAGCTGGATGCCCTTCACCGCCTCCAGTGCGGTCGGCCTACTGGCCCGAGCCGGCATCTACATCGCTCTGCTTGCCGCGCTCGTGTCGAGCGTCGAGCGCTGGCGCGATCGCCGCGGGATCTCTCGGCTGATCGGCCTGTGGCCGCTCGCTCTGGCGCTGCTTGGGATCGGGTTCCTCGACGGAGCGCTCAGGGCGGCGGGGATACTCGCCGACCAACGCCAGGCGATCGAGCAGGAGGGGCGCCACCTGATGCTCGGGATGAGCTGGCTCCCCGCGCTCGGTCTGGCGACGGTGGCCTACGCCGCGCTACGCCTGCTGCGCCGTGGAAGCTCACCGCTCGGTCGATCCTGGCCCGCTGACCTGGCTCTGATCGTCGCGGCAGCGGGACTGGGCCTGCGGGCCTATAACGCTTTCACGACCTATGGCTCCTACGCCGTCTACTACGCGGCCCCGCTGGTCCTCCTCCTGGGGATCCTGCACGTCAGGCTGGCAGAACGCCGCCCGCGGGCCGCGACCCCCGTCGTCGCGATACTCGGCCTGATCGCGCTCGGGATGGCCACCTACGCGATCGGGGGCCTGTACCGCCACGACAACACAGCTGTTCACACTCCTCGGGGCACCTTCCTGACCACCGCCGCAAGCGCGCCGGCTCTGCAGGGCGCCATCAACCGGATCGATGAACTCACGAGCCCCGGCGAACGGATTCTCGCGGCACCGTTGGATGGCGGCCTCTACTTCATGTCCGCTCGCCGGCCGGCCCTGCGCGAGCTGTCGGTACTTCCGGCCCTGATCCAGTCGCCGAGCGAAGAACGACGAGCCCTGGCGCGACTGCGAAGCGAGCATGTGAGGCTCGCTGTGATCGGCGCTCGTGACTTCTCGGACTGGGGAACACCCACCTTCGGCGTGAACTACGACGCCCGGCTGGGCGCCTATCTGCGCAGTTCCTCCCTGCCGCCGATCATCGTCGGCTCGCTGAGCTCGCCGGTCGGCGGGACCAACCCGTCGCAGGGCTTCACCATCCTGCGCCTGCCCGGATAACGGTCGCCGGGCGGGCCGCAGGGCCTCCGTTCAGCCGGTGGGCCAGTTTGTGTAGGTGCCGGTGAGGGTGTAGTTGAGGGTGCTGTCGTTGTTGTGGTTGGTGTAGGGCAGGGCGCCCGCGACGTTCACGTCGCTGGAGCCGCATTTGTCGTTGCTCCACACGTTGCTCGTCCAGGTGACGCCTTTCAGGACGGTCCCGCAGGGGTAGCCGCCGTAGGCCATCGAGCCGAAGTTGTATTGCATGCTCGTGCCCGTGTAGTTGGAGATGCTGCCGTCGTCGTTGATGTTCACGACCCCGTTGAAGTGGTTCGCGATCACATTCAGGTTCGCCGCGATCTCGCTCCCGAAGACGATCCCGTTGCTGTAGCCCGCCGGATGCCCGTTCGCGCCGGAGTTGTCGACCGCATCAGCCATCCAGTTCCCGCGGAGCGTCACGTTGTTCGGCGAGCCGCCGCTGTTGGCCTGGATGAACACGTCATAGATCGAGTTGCCGTAGAACCGGGAGTTGCTGACCGTCACATGGTTCCCCGCGAAGATCGCCAAACCCTCGATGTGGCATTCGATCAGGTTGTAGGACTGGACATCATGGATCACCGTGTTGTTGATCACGATGTTTTCCGGTGCGACACCCGGAATCGGCTCACGGATGCTGTTGTTGTTCCCCCCCACCGGCCCGCCACAAGCAGACGCAGGACCCCACGAACCACCTTCAACCGTCACGTTCTTAGCCGAGTCGATCTGGAAGTTACGGCCCGTCAGATTCAACAACGACACATCAGACGGGTTCGGCCGGCCCGGCGTCTGGTCGTAGTTACCGACCGTCACATCCTGCACCGCGATCCCGCTCACCGTGACGTGCGAGCCGATCACCAGGATCGTCCCCGTCACTTTCACGCTCGCACCCGACGCCGGCGCGAACACCACATGCGCCGCACCTTTTTCAGGGCCCTGAATCGTCTGCGCCGGATAGGAACCCGACAACATCCGCACCGTCTGACCCGCCGACGCCTTTTCAAACGCATGCCCCATCGACAAACAAGGCGCCGCTTCCGAACAAACAGCCGAATCTTTACCCGACGGCGACACAAACAATTCACCTTTGGGGTTTCGGACTTCTTCATTCGGCGGTTCCGATTCTTCGACGGGGACTTCTTCCCCGGGCGCTTCTGGCGGCAGTGGCGTCCCGCTGGCCCTGACGGTCGCGCCGGCCCCGGTGGCGAGCATTGCACGCACCGTTACTTCATAGACCTGTTGGCCCAGGCCATGGATCGCAAGCCGGCGGGCACCCCTCCGCAGTTCTACGGGCGCGCTCCAGGGGCCCAACTGCGCACCGGACTTCACAGCCCGCCAGCGAACGCGGAATCCCGCCAGTTCTTCTCTGCTCGTTACGCCCCAGCTCGCCGTCAGGGTTTCGGCGCTCGGCGTGAGGGCCAAATTGGCCGGCGCCGCCGGCTGCGTCGCCGCGTCGGTCGCACCAACGGCGAAGACAAATATCAGCAGCGCAGCACCAGCTGCGCTGAATGTTCTCCTCTGCATGACACATCCCGTCCCCGCGGTCGGCGATCAACTCCGGCCGGCACCGCGGTTGTTGACTAGCTGTTTATTCCGTCTCTCTCTGTCACTTACCCGTGACACGACGCGCTAGTCAGAGTTTCGGTTGCCGGTGACAAGTCGCTGTTGCTCGCTCGTGTCACCAAATGAACGGGCTCATGCATTCGCGCCGGCGCGCAAATAAGAGGCACTCAAGCCCGTTTTGGGCCTGTTGTTTAGCCGGTGTATTGGGCGGCGCCGGCGTCTGGCGGGTTGGGCCGGGCGTTGCCGTTGATGTCGGTCGCGGGGAAGTCCCCGGGGTTTCCGTGTTTGATCGCAGCGGACCCCGCGGCGAGATTCAGGTTCATCGTGCTTTCGCTGACGAACCCCGCCGCCGTCAACTGGTCGTGCGTACCGATCTTTTTCGCGCCCGCCCCATAGAACAGGTTGTAGTCCGATTCAACGCCCGACGGTTGAGCCTCGTTGACTTCAGTGGCTTCGTTCCAGAACACCACCGACGGAGCGATGTTCCCATCGAACTTCACGTTCGTGTATTTCGCCCGCGGGTCGGCCGAGATCCCCTGCGTCACAGAGTTGTTTCGGATATCAACGTTTTCGAAATGCTCCTGGTTGCCTTCGTTGTGCCGCGGCAGGAAGATCGAATAGAACCCTTCGATCGTTTTTTCCATGAAGTTGTTCTGGATCGTCACGTTCCGCGGGGTTCCCGCGTTCCCGTTCGGCAACGACTGCAAGAAGATGTCGAACACCGCGCACCGCTTGAAGGTGTTCCCCGCGATCAACAGTTCGTTGCCCGCCCAGATCTGCAGACAATCGACATGCGCCGAACCCACTTTCGTGTATTCGTGGATCAGCACACCTTCGATCGTGATTTTCGTCGGCACCGCCGTCGTTTCCGGCCCATTCGTCGCGATCAGGTTGTTTTCGTTATCGCTCGAATCCGCGACCGGCCCGGCCGTCCCGCCGATGATCGAAATGTTCGACGGCGCCTTCGTCCCATTCGCGATGATCTCGAAATTGTGCAACGCGTTATCCCGCGCGACATCACTTTCCGCCGTTTCGCCAAAATACAGTTCCCGTTCAAACTTGAAGTCCTTCAGTTCGACACCACGCGCCTCGACATTGAAAAGTTTCGAGAACCGCACCAAAGCCCCCGGCGACGGTTCGAACACCACCGGCGTCCCCGCCGATTTCCCAGACGTCAACGGCAACCCCACATCCCCATAAGACCCTTCCGCAACCTGCACCGTTTCACCAGACTTCGCAACCGCATAAGCCCGCGCCAACGATTTACACGGCGCAACCTGCAAACACACACCAGCATCAGAACCACCAGACGACACAAACAACACACCAGAAGGCCCAGTGGCTTCTTCGGGCCAGTTGGCGTAGGCGCCCGTCAGCGTGTAGTCGAGCGTGCTGTCATTGGTGGCGTGGGCGTAGGGCATCGCGGCGCCGTTGAGGTTCACATCGCTGGCGGAGCATTTGTCGTTCTGCCAGAGGTTCTTGGTCCATTCGATCCCCGCCAGGGATCCGCACGCGTATCCGCTGAAGGGCATCAGCCCGACGTTGTTCAGCACTTTGACGTTCTTGAACGTCGGGTGAGCGCCTTCGTCGTCCATTTGCAGCGGGTCGTTGAAGCGGTTGCCTTCCAGCGTCACGTTTTCATCGATGCCGCCGTCGCCGACGGCAACGCCGTTTCCGGAGCCGACCGGGTGACCGTTGGCGCCCGAGTTGTCGACTGCCGCGGCGAACCAGTTGCCAATCAGCGAGACGTTGGTCGGCGAGCCGCCGCTGTTGGCCTGCATGAACACGTCATAGATCGAGTTGCCGTAGAACCGGGAGTTGCTGACCGTCACATGGTTCCCCGCGAAGATCGCCAAACCCTCGATGTGGCATTCGATCAGGTTGTAGGACTGGACATCATGGATCACCGTGTTGTTGATCACGATGTTTTCCGGTGCGACACCCGGAATCGGCTCACGGATGCTGTTGTTGTTCCCCCCACCGGCCCGCCACAAGCAGACGCAGGACCCCACGAACCACCTTCAACCGTCACGTTCTTAGCCGAGTCGATCTCGAAGTTACGGCCCGTCAGATTCAACAACGACACATCAGACGGGTTCGGCCGGCCCGGCGTCTGGTCGTAGTTACCGACCGTCACATCCTGCACGGCCACGCCTTTGAGCGTCACATGAGAGGCAACAACCAGGATTTTGCCCGTCACTTTCACGCTCGCACCCGACGCCGGCGCGAACACCACATGCGCCGCACCTTTTTCAGGGCCCTGAATCGTCTGCGCCGGATAGGAACCCGACAACATCCGCACCGTCTGACCCGCCGACGCCTTTTCAAACGCATGCCCCATCGACAAACAAGGCGCCGCTTCCGAACAAACAGCCGAATCTTTACCCGACGGCGACACAAACAATTCGGCGCCGCCTTTCTGTTCTTCTTCGGGCGGCGGTTCGCCGACCTGGGAGCTCGCCACGGACGCGGCGGGCGCAGATGATCCGGTGACGTTGGCTGCAGTTACGAGGCTTCGCACGCGGTGCCCCACATCGCCCGCCTTCAGCGTGTAGGTCGAGGCGGTCGCGCCGGTGATCGTGGCGCAGGCCGCTCCCGCCGAGTTGCAGTCCTGCCACTGGTAGGCGTAGGAGGTCGGGCTGTTCGACCACGACCCGTTGGTCGATTTCAGGATGCTGCCTTCGACGGCCGTTCCCGAGATGACGGGCGCTCCGGTATTGACGGGGACGCCAGGGGGCGCAACCTGGATGACAGCGGTCTGGGCTGAGGTGACCAGGGTTTCGCCCAAGCTGTTGGCCGCCGTGACCTCGACCCGCAGCGTGTGGCCGACATCCGCTTTCTTCAGCGCGTAACCCGAGCCGGTGGCACCCGAAATCGACGAGCAGCTCGCTCCTGAGGCGTCGCATCGACGCCACCGGTAGGCGAAGGAGGTCGGCTGCTCGCTCCAGCTGCCGTTTGAGACTTCCAGAGTGTGACCTTCGACGGTCGTCCCCGTGATCTTGGGCGGCGCCGTGTTCACGGGCGCGGTCTCCGGCGGCAATTCCACGTGGGGGTCTTCCGGTGTCGACGCCAGAGTCGCCACCGCTGTGGTCGGGGCCGCGGGGAAGCCGATCGCGAGAGGCGCGGCCTGTGGAGTCTCAAGAACGACGTACGCGATCGCTCCACAGGGCGATGCGTGTGCGCGAGCCAGAGCGGTCCTCGAGGGCTCGCTGGCACGCACCAACACCAGGGCCCTCCCGGGGCAACGTCCCCGGCGGGTGACGGGCCAGCTCACCTTGCCGTGCCGAGCTGTGATCGAGAGCCAGTATCGGCCGGCGCCGAGCGCCGTGTTCTCGAGCTTGACGCTGTTCCATGAATGACCCAGGGGAGCCGTGAGCACGCCGCTCGCAAGCCGCGCTCCGGGTCGGCCATGACTGCTGCGACGGATCGCCGCTGAAAGCGAGCGTGCATGGCTGGACCGGAGGAAGACCACCACCCTCGCCGCCGCACCAGGCGAGGGCATGCGGAAGCTAGCCATCGACGACGACTTTCCACCTGCACCGAGCGCAGCCGCCGGCGCGAGTAGCGTGAGCATCATGCCCAGCACCATCAGAACTCGACGTGGCGGCCAACGCACCGGAGATCCGCTCCGCTGCGAGTCTTCTATAGACACCTGGTGTCCACCATACCCACTCGAGGGGATTGCAATCCCCGGTTACTTCGCCGTGCCGCACCAAGAACCTCCGCAATTTGCGGACTTACACAGCTCGGATCCCCGTTTTGGGCCTGTTGTTTAGCCGGTGTATTGGGCGGCGCCGGCGTCTGGCGGGTTGGGCCGGGCGTTGCCGTTGATGTCGGTCGCGGGGAAGTCCCCGGGGTTTCCGTGTTTGATCGCAGCGGACCCCGCGGCGAGATTCAGGTTCATCGTGCTTTCGCTGACGAACCCCGCCGCCGTCAACTGGTCGTGCGTACCGATCTTTTTCGCGCCCGCCCCATAGAACAGGTTGTAGTCCGATTCAACGCCCGACGGTTGAGCCTCGTTGACTTCAGTGGCTTCGTTCCAGAACACCACCGACGGAGCGATGTTCCCATCGAACTTCACGTTCGTGTATTTCGCCCGCGGGTCGGCCGAGATCCCCTGCGTCACAGAGTTGTTTCGGATATCAACGTTTTCGAAATGCTCCTGGTTGCCTTCGTTGTGCCGCGGCAGGAAGATCGAATAGAACCCTTCGATCGTTTTTTCCATGAAGTTGTTCTGGATCGTCACGTTCCGCGGGGTTCCCGCGTTCCCGTTCGGCAACGACTGCAAGAAGATGTCGAACACCGCGCACCGCTTGAAGGTGTTCCCCGCGATCAACAGTTCGTTGCCCGCCCAGATCTGCAGACAATCGACATGCGCCGAACCCACTTTCGTGTATTCGTGGATCAGCACACCTTCGATCGTGATTTTCGTCGGCACCGCCGTCGTTTCCGGCCCATTCGTCGCGATCAGGTTGTTTTCGTTATCGCTCGAATCCGCGACCGGCCCGGCCGTCCCGCCGATGATCGAAATGTTCGACGGCGCCTTCGTCCCATTCGCGATGATCTCGAAATTGTGCAACGCGTTATCCCGCGCGACATCACTTTCCGCCGTTTCGCCAAAATACAGTTCCCGTTCAAACTTGAAGTCCTTCAGTTCGACACCACGCGCCTCGACATTGAAAAGTTTCGAGAACCGCACCAAAGCCCCCGGCGACGGTTCGAACACCACCGGCGTCCCCGCCGATTTCCCAGACGTCAACGGCAACCCCACATCCCCATAAGACCCTTCCGCAACCTGCACCGTTTCACCAGACTTCGCAACCGCATAAGCCCGCGCCAACGATTTACACGGCGCAACCTGCAAACACACACCAGCATCAGAACCACCAGACGACACAAACAACACACCAGACCCGGAACCGGATGCTGCCGCAACGGTCGCCGTGGCGGCAGTGGTCGCGGGGGCAGTACCCACAGCGTTGATTGCGGTCACGACCGTGCGTAGCGTGTGCCCGACATCTCCAGCTGCGAGCGTATATTTCGAGGCAGTCGCCCCCGAAATCCCCACGCACGAACTACCCGACACGTTGCAGTCCTGCCACTGATAGGAAAACGACGTCGGATTCCCCGACCACGTGCCAGTCGAGGAAGATAGGACCTGCCCTTCGGTGGTGGTCCCCGAGACGGTCGGCAGCGAGGTGTTGACCGGCGCAACTTCCGCGCCCCCTTCGGTGGGCCAGTTTGTGTAGGTGCCGGTGAGGGTGTAGTTGAGGGTGCTGTCGTTGTTGTGGTTGGTGTAGGGCAGGGCGCCCGCGACGTTCACGTCGCTGGAGCCGCATTTGTCGTTGCTCCACACGTTGCTCGTCCAGGTGACGCCTTTCAGGACGGTCCCGCAGGGGTAGCCGCCGTAGGCCATCGAGCCGAAGTTGTATTGCATGCTCGTGCCCGTGTAGTTGGAGATGCTGCCGTCGTCGTTGATGTTCACGACCCCGTTGAAGTGGTTCGCGATCACGTTCAGGTTCGCCGCGATCTCGCTCCCGAAGACGATCCCGTTGCTGTAGCCCGCCGGATGCCCGTTCGCGCCGGAGTTGTCGACCGCATCAGCCATCCAGTTCCCGCGGAGCGTCACGTTGTTCGGCGAGCCGCCGCTGTTGGCCTGGATGAACACGTCATAGATCGAGTTGCCGTAGAACCGGGAGTTGCTGACCGTCACATGGTTCCCCGCGAAGATCGCCAAACCCTCGATGTGGCATTCGATCAGGTTGTAGGACTGGACATCATGGATCACCGTGTTGTTGATCACGATGTTTTCCGGTGCGACACCCGGAATCGGCTCACGGATGCTGTTGTTGTTCCCCCCCACCGGCCCGCCACAAGCAGACGCAGGACCCCACGAACCACCTTCAACCGTCACGTTCTTAGCCGAGTCGATCTCGAAGTTACGGCCCGTCAGATTCAACAACGACACATCAGACGGGTTCGGCCGGCCCGGCGTCTGGTCGTAGTTACCGACCGTCACATCCTGCACGGCCACGCCTTTGAGCGTCACATGAGAGGCAACAACCAGGATTTTGCCCGTCACTTTCACGCTCGCACCCGACGCCGGCGCGAACACCACATGCGCCGCACCTTTTTCAGGGCCCTGAATCGTCTGCGCCGGATAGGAACCCGACAACATCCGCACCGTCTGACCCGCCGACGCCTTTTCAAACGCATGCCCCATCGACAAACAAGGCGCCGCTTCCGAACAAACAGCCGAATCTTTACCCGACGGCGACACAAACAATTCGGCGCCGCTCTGTTCGACGGGAGCCACCACACCGGTCTGGGCGGAGGTTGCCGTGGTCGATCCGGCTTCGTTGGTCGCCGTCACCACGACCCGTAGGGTGTGCGACACGTCAGCGCCGACGAGGGTGTAGCTCGAAGCGCTCGCGCCAGAGATCGCGGCACACGAGGCACCGGAAGCGTTGCAGTCCTGCCACTGGTAGGCGTAGGAGGTCGGGCTGCCCGTCCAAGTGCCCGTTGTGGTTTTGAGTGTTTCGCCTTCGATTGCGACTCCCGACACGGCAGGAAGTCCCGTGTTTGCCGGCGCGCTCGGTTTCGCGGCGACGACCGCGGTCTGAGCGGAACCGGCTGCGCTAGACCCGCCGCTGTTCGTGGCGGTGACCTGCAGGCGGATCGTGTGGCCGACATCCGAGCTGACCAGCGTGTAGCTCGAACCGGTCGCGCCCGAGATAGCCGAGCACGAAGAGCCCGAGGAATTGCAGTCCTGCCACTGGTAGGCATAGGAGGTCGGGCTACCCGACCAGGTCCCGTTGGACGCTTTCAGCGCCTGACCTTCAACCGCCGAACCGCTGACCGCCGGCAACACGCTGTTCACCGGCGCCAGAACCTGCACGACACCCGTCTGAGCCGAAGTCGCCGAGTTCGAACCGCCGCTGTTCGTAGCCGTCACCTGCACCCTGACCGTATGACCAGCGTCGGAGCCCACCAGCGTGTAGCTCGAACCAGTCGCGCCCGAGATCGAAGCGCAGGAGGAACCCGAGGAATTGCAGTCCTGCCACTGGTAGGCATAGGAGGTCGGGCTACCCGACCAGGTCCCGTTGGACGCTTTCAGCGCCTGACCTTCAACCGCCGAACCGCTGATCGAGGGAAGCCCCGTATTCACCGGCGCCAGAACCTGCACGACACCCGTCTGAGCCGAAGTCGCCGAGTTCGAACCGCCGCTGTTCGTAGCCGTCACCTGCACCCTGACCGTATGACCAGCGTCAGAGCCCACCAGCGTGTAGCCCGAACCCGTCGCGCCCGAGATAGCCGAGCACGAAGAGCCCGAGGAATTGCAGTCCTGCCACTGGTAGGCGTAGGAGGTCGGGCTTTCAGTCCAGGTGCCTGTGGAGGCTTCCAGCGTCTGACCTTCGACTGGCGAGCCTTCGATGGCGGGCAGAGTCACATTGACGGGAAGCGGCGACGGGGAACTTCGACGACACCCGTCTGAGCCGAAGTCGCCGAGTTCGAACCGCCGCTGTTCGTAGCCGTCACCTGCACCCTGACCGTATGACCGGCGTCGGAGCCCACCAGCGTGTAGCTCGAACCAGTCGCGCCCGAGATCGAAGCGCAGGAGGAACCCGAGGAATTGCAGTCCTGCCACTGGTAGGCATAGGAGGTCGGGCTACCCGACCAGGTCCCGTTGGACGCTTTCAGCGCCTGACCTTCAACCGCCGAACCGCTGATCGAGGGAAGCCACGTATTCACCGGCGCCAGAACCTGCACGACACCCGTCTGAGCCGAGGTAGCCGAGTTCGAACCGCCGCTGTTGGCCGCTTTCACGCGAACCCTGATCGTGTGCCCCGCATCCGCTTTGGTGAGTGTGTAGTTGGCGGCCGTGGCGCCCGCGATGAAGGCGCATGAGACTCCTGAGGAGTTGCAGTCCTGCCACTGGTAGGCATAGGAGGTCGGGCTTTCAGTCCAGGTACCTGTCGAGGCTTCCAGCGTCTGACCTTCGACTGGCGAGCCTTCGATGGCGGGCAGAGCCAGGTTGATGGGAAGCGGCAACGGGGGAACTTCGACGAGCCCCGTGTGGGCCGAGGTGGCGGAGGCCGATCCGCCCGCGTTTGTAGCCGTGACCTTAACCCTGAGCGTCGCTCCGACGTCCGAGGAGGTGAGCTTGTAGCTCGGGCCGCCGGCAGCGGCGATCGGCACACAGGATGCTCCCGCGCTGTTGCAGTCCTGCCATTCATAGGCGAAGGAAGTCGGCGAGCCGGTCCAGGTCCCCGACGATGCTTCGACCGTTTCACCTTCGACCGTAGTGCCTGTGATCGTCGGCGCGACGGTGTTGACAGGGGCGAGCGGAGGAAGACCGAGCACGACCGGGCTGGGCCCCGAAGCGGCGGCTGACACGCCACCGGCGTTTTCGGCGGTCACGAGGACCTGGAGCGTATGGCCCACATCCGCGGCGCTCAATCCCAGAGTCGAGGAGGTGGCCCCGCCGATCGATTCGCAGGAGAGACCGAGGGCGTCACAGAGCCGCCACTGGTAGGAGAAGGAGTCGGGGCTTGCAGTCCAGGTGCCGGTCGAGGCGGTGAGCGTCTGGCCCTCGACGGACAGGCCTTCGACGGCCGGAGGAGTCACGTTGACGGGCGGCGGGGGAGGCGGCGCTTCGACGAGCGGCGTCTCTGCGGAGGACGCTGAAGCGGAGCCCCCTGCATTCGACGCCGTGACGACAAGTCGAAGGGTGTGTCCGACATCCGCTGCAGCGAGCGTGTGGGAGCTGGCGGTGGCTGCGGGAATCGCCTGGCAGGCAGAGCCGGCTGCGTCGCAGTCACGCCATTGATATGAGACCGACGTCGGGCTCCCGGTCCAGGAGCCCTGGGTCCCTTCCACCGTCTCGCCCTCGACGTGTGCGGAGGTGACGCTCGGCAGGAAGGTGTTGGCGGGAGCCGGCGTGGGAGCCGGTTCTTCGGGCGGCGGAACTTCCTGCGGCAGTATTTCGACGGGGGGCACTTCGGCGATCGGTTCTTCGAGCTGGAGCGTTGGCGAGCCGGTCACATACGCCGAGACGGGGCAGCTGCGCCCGTACGAGGCGGTTTGCCAGGTGGAGGCAAGTGAGCTGGAGTGCAGTGAGCTCGACGCGGCGGAACAGCTGCCCCTTTCGCGCACGCGGATGCGTAGCGAGCCGCCCGAGCCCAGGACGGCGAGCCAGTAGTCGCTGCCGGCGAGGAGTTCGGCGGAGGAAACCGAGACGTTGTTCCAGCCGCCACCGCGGACGGTGTTGAGCGTGCCGACCGCGAGGAGCGCTCCGGGCGAGGGGCCGACGCTCGAGTAGACGCCGGCCACGAGTGTCGTGGCGCGGCTGCGGGTGGCGACGTACACATGCACCACGGAGGTGGCGCCCGAGTTGCGGGCGCGGAACTGGAAGGCTTCCGCTTCACCGGAGCCGAGCGAAGCCGAGCCGGTCTTGAGCTGTTCTTCGCCGAGGAGCAGATAGTCCTGGCGGCGGGAGGCGGCCTGCCTTTCGACCTTCAGGTTGCCTACACCACCCTTCGCGCGGTGCTGGCGACGGGCGCGCCGCCGGGCGTTCTGCCGAGCGCGCTGCCGGGCGCGCTGCCGGGCGCGCTGGCGGGCCTGCTGGCGGGCGTGCTGGCGGGCGTGCTGCCGGGCGTGCTTTGCAACAGATCTCCCACCGTGCAAGTGTCCCGCGGCAAGGGCCGATGAAGCGACGAACAGAGATAGGACTGCGACGGCGATGTTGACGCTGCGCATGAGACGCGGACGCATCGAGGGCCTCCCGACAGGCTTTGGCTTATGTCGGGGACGTCGGCGATCGCGAGTGGATCGGGGAGGTAATCCCCGGTCCGTAGACATCTTGCTCGTGCCACCAAAGGTGCGGCACCCTGTCGTTCCATTCGGACGACGGCGGACGCCGTGCGCATCTGGATTCGACTAAGTTCGAGTAGATGAAAGCCCGTGAAGCGCTGCGTGTCGTCCTCGCGGACGACCATCACTTCTCCAGGGAGGGGCTACGCGGCATGCTCGAGTCGGAGGGGATCGTCGTTGTCGGCGAGGCCGCCGATGGCGCCGAGGCGGTCCGCCTCACGGCCGAGCTCGCACCGGACCTCGTGGTGCTCGATCTGCGCATGCCGGGGGGCACGGTCGGTGAGACGATCGCAGGCATTGCCGCGACGGGGCACGCGACACGGGTTGCCGTCCTGACCGTCTCGGCCGCCCAAGCGGACGTGATCGAGGCGCTGGCCGGCGGGGCCGACAGCTACCTGCTGAAGGACACCCCCGCGGAGCAGCTCGTCGGCGGCATCCGCCTGACGGCGGCCGGTAGCGCCGTGCTCTCCGAGCAGGCCAGCGACACGCTGGTGGCAGGGCTGCTCGCCGCCCGTGACGCGGCCGCTTCCGGAAACGGCTCGCTCTCCTCACTCAGCGAGCGTGAGCGAGAGGTGCTGAAGTTGATCGTCGCCGGCGCGGGAAACGCCGAGATCGGCCACGAGCTCTCGATCAGCCGGCACACCGTCAAGCAGCACGTCACGAACATCTTCGGCAAGCTCGCCGTCACCACCAGGGTCCAGGCGGCTGTCCAGGCGGTCCGCGAAGGACTCGTCTAGGCAGCCGAGAGCGGCTCGATCGCGCGCAGCGCGGCGTCACGGTCGGCAACACCGAGCTTCGCGACGCCGGAGGAGATGTGACGGCGCACGGTGATCGGCGACAGCGAAAGCATCTCGCCGATCTCGACCGTCGTCTTGCCCGCCCGCAGCAGCCGGAGGATCTCAGACTCACGCGGCGTCAACTCGACACCGCCGACCCGGACAGGGTCAGCCGTCGGCGTGCTCAGTCCGCGAAACTCGCTCAATACCCGTCCGACGAGTGTCCGCGGAAGGGCCGCCTCGCCCTTCAGGACTCCGCAGAGCGCGGCCGCCAGGCGATCAGGGCGCGTGTCCTTCGGGAGGTAGCCGACGGCCCCGGCGCGGAGTGCCGCGAGGATGTCCTCGGTCGAATCGGAGACCGTCAGCATCACGATCGCGGTCGCGGGCGCCTGTTCGGAGATCGCCAGGGCGGCCTCCAGACCGCCGCCGGGCATGTAGATGTCCAGCAGACAGACATCGGGCTCCTTGGCCAGCACGGTGCTGACAGCGCCCGCGCGGTCCTCGGCTTCGCCGACCACGTCGAACCCGTCTCCCAACAGTGCCATCCGCACCCCAAGCCGGGTTATCTGGTGATCGTCGGCGATCACCACCGTGGGTGCGGGGCCACTCATGGCAGCGAGACCTCGATCCTGGTTCCTCCGCCGGGGGGCGCTGAGATCGAGAAGGAACCCCCCAGCGACTCGGCGCTGCGGCGCAGGCTGTCCAGGCCGAACCCCGCCGAGACGTCCCTCTGCTCAAAGCCGGAGCCGTCGTCGATCACGCTCAGGCGCCACTCATCCTCTCGAGCGAGCACGACCTGCACCCGCGTCGGGGCCGCGTGCTTGACGGCGTTCGTCACAGCCTCGCGGCCGATGTGCAGCAGAGCGTCCGTGGTCTGCTGGTCGGGCTCGGAGCCCGCCTGGCCGGGAAGCTGAAGCGACAGCGGAATGTCCCGTGCGGCGGCTCGCACGCTCGTCTCGAAGAGCTCGAGCACCGGAGTCCGCTTGCGCCCCGCGAGGCTCTCCACGATCGACCGGGCTCCGGCCAGCGCCCTTTCGCCGGCGGCGACGGCCTCCTCGGCATGCCGCGGGGCGAGCTTGGGGTCGGCGGCTATCGTCCTGGCGCGGGCAAGGGCGAAGGAGATGTCCTGCATGACGAGGTCGTGGAGCTCGGCGGCGACGCGCTGGCGTTCCTGCGCCAGGCGCGCCTCGCTGGCGAGCTGGCGGTCGATTGCCCGACGGCCGATGCTGTGCAGCCCGATCCGGCGCCGCTCGCGCCTGCGTGGAGGAGACTCGGAGGGAACGCCCAGCAGAGCGTCCAGACTGACCCCGAGGGCGTCCTTCGACGCCGCCAGAGGCAGACTCCTGTCTTGCGCGGTGCTCATTCCTTGATCTCGCTATCGGTCGGGCCCCCGTCGACGCGGGGCATCTGGTACCCAACGTCGACCTCCTGTCTCATCTGGTTCCGTCCTAGAACCAGATTCCATCCATACGTCCACCCGCCCAGGGCGGCTCACTTCGGACGCTTGGAATCCGTGGAGTCTCTCACAAATCCGCATTTACCGCAGAAAAGTTTGCACCTCTTACGTGATTTTTCCGTGCGAGAGATGTCGGACGGCGTCCGGGACCCCGAATCAGGACGAAAACTGCTCGATCTGACCGAGGCTGAAGGCTCTCATGTCCGACCCGCCGGCGTGGGCCTCATGCCAGCTCACGAGCATCGCCAGGGCCTCAGCCAGACCGACGCCCGGGTGCCAGTCCAGCCCTGCTTCTGCTGCCGAGGAGTCCAGTTCGAGACGCTGTGCCTCGGGCGGGTTCTCACCCTCGTCGGTCTCCCATTGCAGGCGTCCGCCCCAGAGCTCCGCCAGCCGCTCGACGATCCACTGGACCGGCCGGGCCGCCTCGGCGGGCGGCCCGAAGTTCCACGGGCGCGCCATCCCGTCCTCCTCGCACAACGCCTTGGCAAGCGCCAGGTAACCGGCGAGCGGATTGAGGACGTGCTGCCAGGGACGTACCGCGCCAGGATTGCGGACCAGCAGCGGGGTACCGTCGCGGACTGCCCGCACAGCGTCGGGCAGGAGCCGGTCCTCGCCCCAGTCGCCTCCTCCGATCACGTTTCCCGCACGGGCGCTGCCGAGCCTCGCAAGACCTTCGACGGAGCCGAACGACCTTCGGTAGGCGGACGCCACCAGCTCGGCGCAGGCCTTCGAGCTCGAGTATGGGTCGGCACCCCCCAGCGGCTCGTCCTCGGTGAAGCGGTGGGGTCCCTTCCCGGGGTTCTCGTAGCACTTGTCGGAGGTCACAACGACGACGGCGCGAACCCCCTCCCCGGCCACCCTGACGGCCTCCAGCAGGTTCACGGTGCCCATCAGGTTGATCTCGTAGGTGGACGCCGGATCGAGCAGCGAGCGCCGGACCATCGGCTGCGCGGCGAGGTGCACCACGACCTCCGGGCGAGCCTCGCGAAGGGCATCGCGGAGCCCCCGGCGGTCCCGCACGTCGACGGCCCTCTCGCTCATCCCCGCGCCGACTCCGGCGAGCTCATAGAGCGACGGGCTTGTCGGCGGCCCCGGCGCGAGGCCGATCACGTGAGCCCGGAGTGACTGGAGCCAGAGCGAGAGCCATGCACCCTTGAAGCCGGTGTGCCCCGTCACGAGGACGCGCCTGTCGCGCCAGAAGTCGAGGTCGATCGCCACGGGGGCGGGTATCTTCACGCAATCGCACCACCGGCCGCCTCCACACCCCCTGGCCACCCGATGCCGCCGCTGCCCGAGCGTGGCGAGATCCTTGGCATCCCCCTGGCGGTCAGCGACTACGAGCAGGTCATCGATTGGATGACGGCCGTGATCGCAGCGGGGGCGCGGGCGAGCCTCACCGCCGCCGCCGTCAACCTCGTGATGAGTGCACGGGAGGAACCGGCCACGATGGAGGCGGTCCGCGCCACGACGCTGGCCGTGCCCGACGGGCAACCGCTTGTCTGGGCCCTGCGGGCACTGGGCCATCGGACGGCCACGCGCATCTACGGCCCCGACCTGATGGCGGGCTTCTGCGCTCGCGCGGCAAGTGAGGGGATCCCCATCTACCTCTACGGCGGGCGAACGCCACAGGCGCTCGCGCTGCTCGAAGAGCGCCTGCTCGAACGGTTTCCCGGGCTGCCCATCGCAGGCGGCTATTCGCCCCCCTTCCGCCCGCTCGACGCCGGCGAGGAGGCTCAGGTGATCTCAGCAATCGACTCGTCCGGCGCGGCCGTGGTCTGGGTGGGAACGGGGCAGCCCAAGCAGGAGCTATGGATGGCGGCGATGCGCTCTCGCCTGGCGGCCCCCGTGCTCGTCGGCGTCGGCGCCGCCTTCGACTTCCATGCGGGGCTCATCCCGCAGGCTCCGCCCTGGATGCAGCGCAACGGCCTGGAGTGGAGCTACCGCCTCGCCCGCGAGCCGCGTCGGCTGTGGCGTCGCTACGCCCGCTACAACCCGCGCTTCCTGATCGCCTTTGGGCGCCAGTATGCCGCCCACCGCATGCGTCGCCCCGAGCAGTCCCAGCCGCGCTGAAGCGGCGCCCCCACCGCTAACCTCTTGGCTGGATGAGCGCTCCGCAGAGCAATGCCGACGTCGCCGTCGTCGGCCTCGGCCGCGTCGGGCTGCCCCTGGCACTCTCCTTCGCCGGACGGGGCCTTCGGGTGATCGGGATCGACAACGACCCCGCGCGTCTGGGCGCCGTCGGCGAGGGGCGGATGCCCTTCGAGGAGACGGGCGCGCAGGAGCTCCTCGACCGGGTCCATGCCGCAGGCAACCTGCAGCTGAGCGACCGCGTCGCCGACGCCGCCGAGGCCCGTCAGATCGTCATCACGCTGGGGACGCCGTCGTTCTCGCATATCGAGATCGATATGCGGGACATCCGGGCGGCCCTCGATGACCTGCTCGGCGTCCTGACCCCGGGACACTCCCTGATCCTGCGCTCGACGATCGCCCCCGGGACAACGGAATTCGTCGCCGGCTATCTACACAAGCACCGCGGCTTCGAGATCGGCGAGGAGGTATTCGTCTCACACGCTCCCGAGCGGATCGCCGCTGGGCGATTCCTGGCGGAGATCGACACTCTGCCCTGCATCATCGGCGGCGTCGGTGAGCGCTCAGGCGAGGTCGCAGCCGAGCTCTTCGGCGTGTTCGATGCGCCGATCGTGCAGAGCTCGCCGGTCCAGGCAGAGCTGGCGAAGATCTGGGCGAACATCATCCGCTACACGCACTTCGCGCTCCCCAATCTCCTGATGATGGATTGCGAGCGCTACGGCGCGAACGTCTTCGAGGTCATCGACCTGATCAACCGCGACTATCCCCGCGGGGGGATCGCACAGCCGGGCTTCACGGCCGGCACCTGCCTGCGCAAGGACTTCACCTTCTCCGAGGAGCGCTCGGCCGCCCCGGGGATGCTGCTGGCCGTCTCCCGGGTCAACGAGTCCGTGCCGCTGTTCCTGCTCGAGGGAGCCAAGCGGAGGCTGGGCTCCCTCGCCAATCGCCGAGTCGCCGTGCTCGGCCTGGCCTTCAAGGCCGACACCGACGACGAGCGGGACTCGCTGGCGCACAAGCTGATCAGGCTGCTCGAGCGGGAGCTGGCGGATGTGGTCGTCCACGATCCCCACGTCGCGACGCCGACGGCCACTCTCGAGGAGGCGCTGGAGGGTGCCGAGGTGGTCATCGTCGCCGCCAACCACAGCGAGTTCCGCGAGCCGGGCACGCTTGCGGCGATCGCGCAGCACGCCGCCGCCGACTGCCTGGTCGTGGATCCGTGGAACTGCTGGGGAGCCGCCCAGGTGTTCGCCTACGCCTCGGAGCTGAGCACACTCGGAGCGCTGGGATGAGCCGCGTCCTCGTCACCGGCGGTGCCGGGACGATCGGTGCTGCGGTCGTGCGCCGGCTGCTCTCCGACCCCGACCATGAGGTGCGCGTCTCCGACCAGCGCGAGGCACCCGTATGGATGCGCGAGGGCTGCGAGGTCCATACGGGAGACCTGCGCCTCCTCGAGCAGGCGACGGCCGCCACGAAGGGATGTGACAAGGTCATCCACCTCGCCGCGATCGTCGGCGGGATAGCCAACTTCCATAAACTCCCCTACACGCTGACGGAGGTCAACAACGCCCTCTACAACGGGGTCGTCCACGCCGCCATCGACGCCGGGGTCGAGCGCTTTGTCTACGTCTCCTCCTCGATGGTCTTCGAGCAGGCAGAGCTGTTCCCCACCCCCGAGGACTACCTCCCGAGGTGCCCCGTCCCGGTCTCCGCCTACGGGTTCTCGAAGCTGACCGGTGAGGTCTACGTCAGGGCGGCCCACGAGGAGCACGGACTGCCCTTCACGATCTGCCGGCCCTTCAACGCCTATGGTCCCGGCGAGGTACCCGACGCCGAACCGGGCATCGCCCACGCTGTGCCGGACCTCATCAGCAAGGTCCTGGCGGGTCAGAGGCCGCTGCAGATATTCGGCTCCGGCGAGCAGACGCGGACCCTGACCCATGTCGATGACATCGCCGACGGGATCGTCACGGCGATGAGCGCCCCGGCGGGCCTGAACGAGGACTTCAACATCTCGGCCTCGCGCGAGCTGACGGTCGCCGAGATCGCCGAGATCATCTGGGATGCCTGCGGGGAGGACCCGGACGATTTCGAGCTCGAGCATCTCCCGACATTCGCCGTCGATGTCCAGCGGCGCTGGCCCTCCGTCGAGAAGGCCCGCGAGATGCTCGGCTGGGAGTCACGCATCAGCGTGGAGGACGGTGTCGCCTCGACGGTCGCCTGGCTGCGATCGCGCGCCGGTGCCGAGAAGGCCGGGCAGGCTGCCCGGAAACGCAGGCGGCGCCCCGCCGGCCGGGCCGTCTAAGCTTCGCGCCGGTGCCCGCCCGCAAAGCTCTGATAACCGGCGTGACCGGCCAGGACGGCTCCTACCTGGCGGAGCTGCTGCTGGAGAAGGGCTACGAGGTCCACGCCATGGTCCGGCGGGCCTCGACTGAGAAATCCGAGCGCATCGAGCACCTGCGCGACCGGATCACCCTGCATCAGGGCGACCTCCTCGACCAGCGCTCGCTGGTCGACACGATGCGCGCCTCCGAGCCGGATGAGATCTACAACCTGGCCGCAATGTCCTTCGTCGCGGTCTCCTGGGTGCAGCCGACCCTGACGGCCGAGTTCACGGGCGTCGGTGTGACGCGGATGCTCGAGGCGATGCGCGAAACCTGCCCCGGAGCCCGCTTCTACCAGGCCTCCTCGAGCGAGATGTTCGGCAAGGTCCTCGAGGTGCCGCAGACGGAGACGACCCCCTTCTACCCCCGTTCGCCCTACGGGGTGGCCAAGGCCTACGGACACTTCATCACGGTCAATTACCGCGAGTCATACGACCTTCACGCCACCTCCGGGATCCTCTTCAACCACGAGAGCCCCCGGCGCGGCCTCGAGTTCGTGACCCGCAAGATCACCTGGCATGCCGCTGCGATCAAGCACGGCCTGGCCAAGGAGCTCCGCCTCGGGAACCTGGACGCCGAACGGGACTGGGGTTACGCCAAGGACTACGTCGAGGCGATGTGGCTGATGCTCCAACGCGACGACCCACAGGATTACGTCATCGCCACGGGCAAGGCCCACTCGGTCCGCGAATGCTGTGAGGTCGCCTTCGAGGTGGCCGGACTGGGCGACTTCGAGCAGTACGTGACGATCGATCCCGCCTTCGTCCGCCCTGCCGAGGTCGATCACCTGATCGGCGATCCCACCAAGGCGGAGCACGATCTCGGCTGGAAGCCCAGGACCAGCTTCCACGAGCTCATCTCCCTGATGACCCGCTCCGACATCGACCTTCTCGCGTCCCCCTGACGCGCCTCCCGAGGACTCGGGGGCGCACGAGCGACCGCCCCGCTCCCTAACCTTCCCCCGGCGTGCCCATCCCCCTGTTCGACACCTCGAGCGCCCTGGCGCCCCTGCGTGAGGAGATCCATGCGGCCGTCGAGGGCGTGCTCGAGTCCGGGCGTTACATCCTCGGGCCCCAGGTCGCGGCGTTCGAGGAGGAGTTCGCGGGCTTCTGCGGCGCGAAGCACGCGGTCGGCGTCGCCAACGGGACTGACGCGATCACCATCGCCCTGCGTGCCATGGACGTCGGACCCGGCGATGAGGTGATCGTCCCCTCCTTCACCTTCTACGCCTCGGCCGAGGCGATCCCGCCGACCGGCGCCGTCCCGGTCTTCTGCGACATCGACCCGGACACCTACTGCGCCACAGCCGAGACGGTGCGGGAGGTGATGACGCCGCGTACCAAGGCCGTCATCGTGGTGCACCTGTTCGGCAACGTCGCAGAGGTCGCCGAGATCGAAGCACTCGGGGTTCCGGTGCTCGAGGACGCCGCGCAGGCCGCCGGCTCCAAGAGCACGCTGGGCCGCCCCGGATCGCTGGGTGCCGCGGCGACGTTCTCGTTCTACCCGTCCAAGAACCTGGGCTGCTTCGGCGACGGCGGAATGGTCACGAGCAACGACCCGGAGATCGCCGAACGGGCCCGCATCTTCGCCTTCCACGGCTCGCGCGACAAGGTCACCTACGAGGAGCTGGGCTACAACTCCCGGCTCGACGAGATCCAGGCCGCGATCCTGCGGGTCCAGCTGCCCCATCTCGATGGCTGGGCCGACGGCAGGCGGGCCGGCGGGCAGCACTATCAGGATGCCGGTCTTGGCTCGCTGGTGAAGCTGCCCAAGGCGGTGAGTGGAGCCTCTCCCGCCTGGCATGTCTATGCCATCGCCCATCCCGAGATCGACCGCATCCGATCGGCCCTGACAGCCGCGGAGGTCGCCTGCCAGCCCTACTACCGGGTCCCCATCCACCGTCAGGCACCGATGCGGGGCTGGGGCGAGGGAGCCCAGCTGCCCGCGACCGAAGAGGCCGCCCGCAACCACCTCGCGATCCCCATGAGCCCGGTCCTCTCGGCCGAGCAGGCCGAGAGGGTCACAACCGCTGTGCGCGAGGCGCTCGCGGGCTCCTGAGGGCTCGCCTCCTAGCGCCAGCGCTCGAGCAGGTCCTCGTCAGGGACCTCCCGCACCACCTTCGCCGGAACCCCCATCGCGACGGCCCTGGCCGGGACATCGCGCGTCACCACGGCTCCCGCGGCGATGAAGGCCTCCTCGCCCACCTCGACTCCGGGGGTGAGCACAACGCCTCCTCCGACGCGGCAGGCGCGTCTCAGGGCGGCCCCACGCATCGGCGTCTCCGGCCCATGGCGGGCCATCGTGTCGTCGTTCGTGGTCATCGCGCAGGGGCCGATGAAGACGTCGTCCTCGACAACGCTGAAGGCCGTCAGGTAGACGTTCGTCTGCACCCGCACCCGCGTCCCCACGGTGACGTCGTTGTCGACGACGCTGCCACGGCCGATGACGCTGCCCTCGCCGATCACGGACCGCTCCCGGACGAAAGTCTGATCGCCGATGATCGCCCCCGCGCCGATCCGGGCGCCGGCGAAGACCACCGCTCCCACGCCGACGGAGGCCCCCGCGCCGAGCTCGAGTCCTTCAATCGCACCGGCGGCTTCGGAGTGGGGCGCCAGCCGCGGACGCTTGCCGAGAACCGCGTGATCTTCGATCGTGCAGCCGTCGCCGATCACCGTCCCGTCGTGGACGACCACATAGGCGCCGAACCGGACACCCTCCCCGAGTCTCACCCTGCTCCCCAGCAGCGGCTCGGATCCGGCTGCCGGGCTCACAGGCGGACGACCTTCTTTGCGGAGTCGCTCGAGCGTGTGACCCCGCGCAGATCGACCACCAGCCGCGCACGCCGGGCGATCAGATCATGGTCGACACCGGGGTGCGCGGTGACGATCAGCGCCAGGTCGGCGTCCGCGATCGCGTCCTGCAGCGGGACGCTGCGCAGGCCGAACTCCGCCAGCTCGGCGACGTGGGGGTCGTGGTATTCGACCTGGGCACCCAGATCCCGCAGCAACGAGATGATCTTCAGCGCCGGGGACTCCCGGATGTCGCCCACCCCCGGCTTGTAGCTGACGCCGACCACCAGGACCCGGGCGCCTTTGACGGGCAGGCCGGTGTCGTTCAGGACGCGCTGCGCCTTGGCCACACAGTGGTAGGGCATTTGCTGGTTGACCTTGCCGGCCAGCTCGATGAACTCGGTAACCATGTCGAACTCCCGCGCCCTCCAGCTCAGATAGAAGGGATCAACCGGCATGCAGTGACCGCCCATGCCGGGCCCCGGCTCGAACCGCATGAAGCCGTACGGCTTGGTGGCGGCTGCGTCGACCACCTCCCAGATGTCTATGTCCATTCGGTCGGTCAACATGGCCAGCTCGTTGACCAGCGCGATGTTGACGGAGCGGAAGACGTTCTCCAGCAGCTTCGTCAGCTCGGCGGCCTCGGGGCTCGACACCCTGACGATCTCGTCGCAGACCAGCCCATAGAGGGCCCCGGCCCGCTCGGCACAGGCCTCCGTCAGCCCGCCGATCACCTTTGGCGTCGTGCGGAAGGTGTAGTCCGTGCGGCCCGGGTCCACCCGCTCGGGTGAGAAGGCCAGCTGGAAGTCCCTCCCCGCCGCCAGCCCCGACTCCTCCAGCAGCGGCAGGAGGCGTTCGCGGGTGGTGCCGGGGTAGGTCGTCGACTCGAGCACCACCAGCTGTTCGGGCTCCAGCACCCCCGCGAGGGCCCGGCCCGCCTCGACCAGCGGGCCCAGATCGGGCTCGCGATTGCGGCTGAGGGGGGTCGGGACACAGATCAGGACAGCCTCCGCTTCGCGCAGACGCTCGTAACGCGTCCCCACCAGCAGGTTGTCCCGGACCTCGGCGAGGTCGGCAGCGGAGACGTCCTCCACGTAGGGTTCGCCCGCCTCGATCGCCTCGATCTTGCGCGAGTCGGTATCCACGCCGATCACGATGCATCCCTCACGGGCGAACGCGACCGCCAGCGGCAAGCCGACGTAACCCAAGCCGATGACGCCGATCGTGCGCACCTGCGGGCCAGTCTAGGGGCTGGCTTGGACGGGCCCGGCCGACTCCAGCGCGCGAAGATCGGCCCTCACCATCCGCTCGACGAGCTGCTCGAAGGTGAGCGTCGGCTGCCAACCCAGGCGCCGGCGTGCCTTCGAAGGGTCACCGACGCTGGGCACGGGCTCGGCGGGGCGCAGCAGCGAGTCGTCCACCCGGATATATGACTCGGGGTCCAGATCGAGACAGGCGAAGGCCGTCTCTGCCAGTTCGGCCACCGTATGCGGAACGCCGCTGGCGAGCACGTAGTCGCCCGGCTCGTCCTGCTGGAGCATCAGCCAGGCCCCCTGGACCACATCCCCGGCAAAGGACCAGTCCCGGACCGCGTCGAGCGAGCCCAGGGTGAGCTCCGATTGGCGCCCCAGGGCGATCGATGCCACCGCACGGCTGATGCGGCGGGTGACGAAAGCCTCGGGACGCCGCTCGGACTCGTGGTTGAAGAAGATCCCAGAGCTGACATGGAGCCCCTCGTGCTCACGGATCGCGCCGACGAGCTGGTGCAGCGCAAGCTTGGCGATCGCGTACGGGTTGCTCGGACGGCAGGTGGTCTCCTCGTTCTGGGGGCTTTCCAGGGCATCGCCGAAGATCGCCCCGGAGGAGGCCACGAAGAGACGTATCGAGGGGTCCGTCTCGCGGACGGCGCTGATCACCTCGGCGCCCCCGGCGGCGATCGCGGCGACCGTCTCACCGGGCGCCTCCCAGGAGCGCGGGACGAATGAGGGAGCGGCCAGATGGTAGAGCTCGGAAGGGCGCACCGAGGAGATCACGCCCGCCATCGCCTCGCGGTCGGCGACGTCGGCGGTGACGATCGAGACGGCCCCGCGAAGATGCTCGGCCGAGCCGAGCGGCGCCTGCGCATCCAGTCGCGCGACCCCCGTGACCGCGTAGCCCTCCTGGAGCAGCAACTCGGCCAGGAATGAGCCGTCCTGCCCCGTGATGCCTGTGATCAATGCCCTGCGGCGGTCCGTCATCGAGCCAGCTTATGCGGGATCGCGCCCGTCATAGATCGCCGACAGGCGGCTCGCGAGCAGATCCGGTGAACACAGCTCCGAGACGCGCCGCCGCGAGCGCTCGCCCGCCTCCCGGTCGCCGGCGACGCGGGCGATGGCGCCGGCGAGCTCCTGAGCGTCGCCGGGCCGGGCCAGAGCCGACGGTTCGAGTAGCTCGGTCAGAGCGCCGATCCGGCTCCCCGCGACCGGGAGGCCGGCCGCCATCGCCTCGGCGGCGGCCACCCCGAATGTCTCGGCCGAGCGTGACGGGGCGAGGGCGATCGCCGCCCCGGCCCGCAGTCCCGCCAGCTCGCCCTCCGCGAGCCGCCCCGCGAAGCGCACATCGAGCCCTGCCGCCCGCGCCTCGAGGGCCGCGCGCTCGGGGCCCTCGCCGGCGATCACAAGAGGGATCCCCGCGATCCGGCAGGCGTCGATCGCGACGTCTGCCCCCTTCTCCGGCGCCAGACGCGAGACCAGCAAGGCGTATCCGCCCTGGTGCGGTGCCCGGGCGGGCGGGTTCTGGATCGGAATGGGAGGCGCCAGGACATGGACGCGCGCGGCGGGCAGCGGCGCCCCAAGCTCGCTCAGACGCTCCCAGGCGAAGCGGCTGGGCACGATCACCGCATCCACCTGGTCCAGGAGACGGCGTTGCCAGAGCGCCAGCGCAGCGCCGTAGACGAGCGCCTCGGAGCGGCTGGCGCGGCAGTTCCGGCGCACGCCGGGGAGCGTGTTTCGCCCATGGCAGCGGGTGCACTCCTCTCCATTGGTGAAACAGACCCCCACGGCGCAGACGAGGCGGTACTGGTGCAGGTGCAGGACGACCCTGGCTCCGGCCCGCCGCGCCGCGGCCAGGGCCCGCCAGCCGAGCGCCGGGTGAAGATTGTGCGCATGGACGACCCGCGCACCGTCGCGGCGGACGGCATCTGCCACCTCGCCTGGGCCCAGTCCACCTCGAAGCAGGCCCAGCGCGGCGGTCGCCGGCCGGAGCTCACCCGAGTCTCTGCCGAGGAGCTCGGCTGGCTCCTTCAGACGCTCGCGCACGAGCCGCAGGAGGTCCTCGACAACCCGCTCCTCGCCGCCCGTCGTCCGATAGCGGTTGTGCAGGAAGAGGACCATCCCGGGTTCAAACCTAGACTCTCTGGCAGTCATGGGACCCCCCGCCTCCATCGTCATCCCGACTCGCGATCGCCTGCCCTATCTCAGGGTGGCGCTGGCCTCCGTCGCCGAGCAGGCCTCCCGCGCGGGTGCCGAGGTCCTGGTAGTAGACGATGCCGGGCCCTCCGATGGCGCCCGTGCCCTCGTCGAGGCATCCGGCGCGCGCTATGAGCCACACGAGCGCCCGATGGGGCTGAACGTCGCCCGCAACACCGGCGTCAGCCGGTCGGAGGGGGCCCTCGTCGTGTTCCTCGACGACGACATCCGAGCAGCCGACGGGTGGCTCGACGCGCTCCTCGAGGCGGCCCGCTCCCACCCTGCGGAGGAGGTCTTCGCAGGGCGGATCCTCGCACGGCTGGAAGGTGAGCCGCCCCACTCCTGCGGCCGGGAGAACCCACCGATCACCACCCTTGATCTCGGCCTGAGGAATCGCAGGACCCGCTTCGCCTGGGGCTCGAACATGGCGATCCGGCGAGACGCGCTCCGGCGGGTCGGTCCTTTCGACCCCGCGCTCGAGGACGGCGGGGATGAGCAGGAGTGGCAGGAACGCCGCCGGGGCGAGGCCCTCTACGTCGCGGAAGCCTGCGTCGAGCACCGCCGAACCCCCCGGGATGCCCGCCTGCGGGCGCTCTGCGCCGCCGCCTACCGGCGTGGGAGGGCTGCGAGGAGATTCGATTCACGCCGCGGCGAGGCGGCATCGATCGCCGGGGAGCTGAAGGTGCTGGCGGGCTGCCTGGCCCACGTTGTGCTCCGCCGTTGCCCGGCGGGACTGACGATGGCCGCCCACAGCGCCGGGCGGGTGCGGGAGGCCGCGAGGAGACGCTCGCGAGGGCGGCCCGCCGGCGCCGCGGTGCCGGCGGAGGACTTCCTCTCCGGCGCCAGCGGAACGGTCGGCGGTCTTGACGCGGTCAGGCGTCGCGTCACCGACACGCTGGTGGATGGGACCGAGGTCCTCTCCGGCCGCCGCCGGCGTCTCGCGCGGGCCGCCGCCGGCGAGCCGCCGCGGAGGAAGGTCCTCGTCCTCGGCGTTGATCGGCCGGAGAACCGGGCCCGGAGCGCGGCGATCCGGGCCGAGCTCGAGAGCTCGCGCCACGAGGTCGAGCTGCACACGGCCGCTCCCGGTGTCGCAGGCAAGTTCGAGAACCTCAACGGGCTGCTGGGCGAATATCCGGCGGCCGGCCACGACTGGCTGCTGGTGATCGATGACGACGTCGAGCTCCCCGGCGGGTTCCTCGACCGGCTGCTGTTCCTCAGCGAGCGCTTCTCCCTGACGCTCGCCCAGCCGGCGCACCGGCTCGACTCCCACGGTGCCTGGGAGGTGACGCGGCGCAGACCATGGAGCGTGGTGCGTGAGACGGCCTTCGTCGAGATCGGTCCGGTGACGGCCTTCTCAAGCCGCGCATTCGACGTGCTGCTGCCCTTCCCGGACCTGCGCATGGGCTGGGGCCTGGACCTTCACTGGGCGGCCGTGGCCCGCGAGCTGGGCTGGCGCTGCGGTGTCGTCGACGCCGTTGCCATCGGGCACCGCGTCGCGCCGGCCGGAGCCGGCTATCCGCGCGAGGAGGCCATCGAGGAGGCGCGGAGCTTCCTCGGCGCCAGGCCCTACCTGAAGGCCCGGGAAGCTGAACGGACCCTGACCGTCCACGGTCGCTGGTGAGCACCGAGCCCGCAGGGCCGCGCGTGGTCGTCCTCGCCGAGTTCTACCCGTCGCGACGGGATCCCGTCCTTGGCGTCTGGGCGCATCGCCAGGCACTCGCGGCGCGTGACGCGGGTGCCGACGTCCGGGTCCTCGTCCTGAACCGCCTGGTGCCGTCACGAGCCGCCTCGGCCCGTGGTCCCGCGAGCGCCGCGCGGGAGTTCGCCGCGCGCGCCTCGGAACCGCTGGTCCAGACCGTCGACGGGCTCGACGTCAGGTACGTCCCCTACGCGTCTCCGCCCCGCGAGCGCTTCTACCCGGCGTGGGGCCGGTGGGCAGCGGGACCGCTGGGGCTGGCGTTGCGGGCTCTGCGCCGGTCCTTCCCCTTTGAGGTCGTTCACGCTCACAACGCCGTCCCTGCGGCTGACGCGGCCCGGATTGCCGCGGCCGGAGTTCCCCTGGTCGTCTCGGTGCACGGCGGTGATGTCCTTCACACTGCACTCAGGGGCCCGGCTGGAGCCGCAGCTGTCAGGCGCGGCCTGGAGGCGGCCCAGCTGGTGCTGGCGAACAGCGAGGGAATCGCCGAGCTCTCCAGAGCCAGCGGCGCACGTCAGACCACCGTGGTCCATCTCGGCACGGACCTGCCGGCGATCCGTCGTGCCCGCGCCGGAGAGAGCTCCGCAAGTCTCGTGACCGTCGGCCATCTCGTTGCCCGCAAGCGTCACGCGGACGTTCTGCGGGCACTCGCCGTGCTCGGCCGGCGACACCCGCGGCTGCGGTACACGATCATCGGCGACGGTCCCGAGCGTGCTGCACTGGAAGCGCTCGCGGCGCGCCTGGAGGTGTCCGATCGCGTCGAGTTCCTGGGCCAGCTCCCACCCAAGGATGCGCTCGCCGCAGCCCGCCTGGCAACGGTCTTCGTGATGCCCTCGACGGAGGAGGCCTTCGGCGTCGCCTACATCGAGGCGATGGCCGCGGGGATCCCTGCGATCGGCTGCCGGGGCGAGCCGGGCCCCGAGGAGATCGCCGCCGCGGGGGACGGCTTCCTGCTGGTGCCGCCTGGAGACATCGAGCGCCTCACCCAGCGGATCGACGAGCTGCTGTCCGACCCCCAGCGTCTGCGGGAGGCCGCCCAGCGCGCGCGGGCGACCGTTGCCGAGAACTTCACCTGGGATCGCTGCGGCGAGCAGACCGTCGCGGCCTACCGCCGGCTCGCGCGGTGAAGCCGGTCCTGTTCCTCACGGGCAACGTGCCTGCCTACCGTGCGGGCGCCCTGGCCCGCCTGCACGAGCTGGAGGGCATCGATCTCGCCATGTTCGGCGGCAGCGCGGCGCACGGAGGCCCGGCTCAGGTGGAGGAGCTGCCCTTCCCCCATCGCCGGGTGGATCCCGCCGGCGTTTGGGGGCTCGCAACGAGCGGTGCCCACCGCGGCGTGATCTGCTCAACGGGTGGACGCCTGGCTCTGCTCGGAGGGTGGGCCGGCGCCCGCCGAGCCGACCTGCCGCTGATCCTCTGGGCCTCGCTGTGGGCACACCCTCGGAGCCTGGCCCATGCGCTCAGCTACCCGGCGCTGCTGCGGCTCTATCGCTCGGCCGACGCCGTCGTCACATACGGACCGCACGTCAGCGACTACGTCAGCGCCCGCGGCGCGCGGAACGTACAGGTGGCCCCGCAGTCTGTCGACAACGACTTCTGGCGCGCGCCGGTCGGGGGACAGCCGGCGCTCGAGGGCGCAGCCGCCAAGGCAAGGATGCGATTCCTGTTCGTCGGGCGGGACGTGGGAGAGAAGGGCCTCTCGGTGCTGCGCGAGGCGTGGTGGCGAGCAGGGCTGGCGGACGAGGACGCTGCCCTGCTGCTCGCCGGTCCGGGCCCGGCCGGATCGATGGACGGGGGGATCCACCGGCTCGGGCCACTTTCTCCGGAGCGCCTGCGCGACGTCTACGGCGCCTGCGATGTGCTGGTCGTGCCGTCGATCCGCACGGCGACGTTCCGGGAGCCCTGGGGACTCGTCGTCAACGAGGCGATGAACCGCTCTCTCGCGGTCATCGCCAGCGATGCCGTCGGGGCTGCCGCCGGTGGCATGGTGCGCGACGAGGAGAACGGCCTGATCGTGCCCGCCGGCGACAGCATCGCGTTGGCGGCGGCGATCCGCCGGCTGGCAGGGGATCCGGAGCTGAGGGCCCGTCTGGGGGAGGCGGGCTCAACGACCGTTCGTGCCTACAGCCACGAGGCATGGGCCGAGGGCTTCTCGAGCGCCCTCCGAACCGTCGGACTCTCCCGCGCGCATTGGTAGCGTTGAGCGATCGGCCTATGAGAGTCCCGCGCCTCTTCAGACGATCAGCCCTGGTGGGGGGGCTGGCGGCGATACTCGCGCTGTCGGCCTCGCCGAGCGCGCTCGGCGACGTCGGCCAGCAGATCATCACCCGCTGCCTTCAGAACCAGTCGCTTGGCGGTTTCTCGCAGGCCGCATACGGGAAAGCCCTGAAAGAGCTCAGTGCGACGACGGAAGAGTACAGCGACTGCGCATCCCTGATTCGACAGGCACAGAGAGCCGCGGCGTCCGGCCAACAGGGCGCCAATGGCGCACAGGCGGGCGGCGGCTCAGCTTCGCCGACCGGGGTGATCGCAGCGACGCCCTCCGAGCAGCAGGCGATCGCCCACGCCGCTCAATCCGGCTCGGCGCCCGTCAGCCTCGGCAACGGCCAGGTGGTGCATCCGGGCGTCGTGCACGCGGATGTCGCCTCGGCATTCGCCACCCTGCCAGGACCGTTGCTGGCGGTCCTCGCGATCATGCTCGCCTCCCTGCTGGGCTTCGGCGGCGCCGCCCTGCGAAGACGGGCACGTGACGGCCGCTCCGACTGAGAGCCCAGGGCCCGCGCTGGGGGTGGCTCCCCCGCTGACCCCCACCCGGCCGGCCCACCGCCACCGGATGCCCGCCGGCGCGGCCGGCGCGCACAGGGGCGGACTGTGGCTCTGGACGGTTCTCTTCGCGGCGGCTCTCTGCGCGATCACGTTCTACGCCAAGGGTGGGCTGAACCTTGAATCGATGACGGCGACCGAGATCGCCTTGACGATCGTCGCGGGGCTGGTCCTGGCCCTCGGTGCGATCGCGCTGCGGGGCGGCTCTCCCGCGTACGGACTGTGGCCGGCGGTGCTGCTGGCTGCCTTCGCCGCGCTCAGTGCGATCTCGATCGTCTGGTCGGTCCAGCCGGATGAAAGCTGGCGCGACGCGGGACGGCTGCTCGCCTACGCCGCCATCTTCGCGGCAACCGTCGTGGTCGTTCGCCTCGTGCCCGAGCGGTGGCCGGCGATCCTGGGCGGGATCGTCCTCAGCTCCGTCGTCATCTGCAGCTACGTGCTGATGACGAAGAGCCTCCCCGGTCATTTCCCGGGCGCGAACGGCTATGCGCGGCTCTATGAACCCTACGGGTACTGGAATGCGCTGGGATTGACGGCGGCGATGGGCGCCGTCGCCTGCATGTGGCTCGGCGCCAGACGCTCCGGTTACGGCCTGCTCAGCGCCCTCGCCTACCCGGCAATGGGAGTTCTGCTGCTGACGCTGCTCCTTGCCTACTCGCGCGGCGCCCTCGCGGCGCTCGTGCTGGGCGTGGCGGTGTGGTTCTTTATCGTCCCGCTGCGCCTTCGCGGTGCGGCGGTGCTGATCTCGGGCGCAGTAGCGGCGGGTGCGGTCGCGGCCTGGGATTTCAAGACGAGCGCTCTCAGTTCCGAAAAGGTCCCAATCGCGGAAGCCACCGGCGCCGGCCATGAGCTCGGTGCCCTGACGATCGCGATGGTCCTCCTGCTGACGATGCTGGGCGTGGGCGTATCCTTCGCGACCGGCCGCAGGGCACCCACGCCCGCGAGCCGCCGTCGCGCCGGGACCGTCCTGCTCTGTCTGCTCGGCGTCCTGATCCTGGTGGCCGGGGCGGCGCTGGCCCACAGCCGGCGCGGGTTCACGGGCACGATCTCGCACGCCGTCAACAGGCTCACCGACACGCACGCGAAGGTGCCCAACACCCCCGGCCGCCTGACGGCGATCGCAAGCGTCCGCGCCCAGTACTGGGACGAGGCCCTGAAGGTCTTCAAAGCCCACCCGGCGCTCGGAGCGGGGGCCGACGGCTATGACGTCGCGAGGCTCCGCTACCTGACCGGGCCCCTGCCCGCCAAACACGCCCACGGCTTCCTCGTGCAGACCCTCGCCGACCTGGGGCTGGTGGGCCTGGGGCTGGTCCTCGCCCTGCTGGGAACCTGGATGGCCGCGGCCGGGCGGGCGACGCACCCCTTCAACCGGCGGTGGAGAAGCTGGAGGGAGCTGCGGGCGGGCAATTACCCCGCATGGCGCCCGCTGCAGGACCGTGCGCTGACGCGCTACACGCCGGAGCGGATCGGGATGCTCACCATGCTCTGCCTCGTCGTCGTCTTCGCCGCCCACTCGCTGATCGACTGGACCTGGTACGTCCCCGGCAATGCGATCCCGGCGCTGATCTGCGCAGGCTGGCTCGCAGGCCGCGGGCCGCTGGCACCCGCGCGAGCGGCTCCTCCACCGGGCCGGTCGGCGCTCGAACGGCTGCTGCCCGAGGGCGGGCCCGGCTCCCTGCGCCTGGCGATCGCCGCGGCGGTCCTGATTGCAGCCCTGCTGGTCGCCTACACGCAGTGGCAACCGCTGCGTGCCGAACAGAAAAGCGAATCGGCCCTGGCGATGCTGGCCACGGACCCGAAGGGCGCACACTCGACGGTGGACGCGGCGGTGTCAGCCGACCCCCTCTCGGTGGAAGTGCTGTTTGCCCTCTCCCACATCCAGGAGGCATCCGGGGAACATGGGGCGTCTCGCCAGACCCTGGCCCGCGCTGTGCGCCTGCAGCCGTCGAACCCGAAGACCTGGCTCGAACTCGGCCGCTACGACCTCGCCTCGAACCCTCACGCGGCGCTCAACGAGTTCCGCGCCGCCATCTATCTCGACCCGGGCTCCATCGCCGCCGAATCGCTGGCCAACGGGCGGCCCGAAGCGATCGCCATCTACAACGAATACGTCCAGGCCCTGAGGTCCACCGCCGGCTCTCAGTAGCGCGAGCGGACCGCCCTGCAGAGCAGGATCCGGGGTCCGGAGAGCGGGCCGGAGGGTTTGATCTCAACCTGCTCGAACCCGAAGTCCTCGAGCAGGGCGCGGAGCGTGGCGGCGGCGTAGAAACGGAGATGATCCGTCCGAGGGTCGAACCGCTCGGCGAAGACGCGCCGTGAGAGCGCGGCGCGGAGCAGCGCCCAACGGCCCAGCTCGGGCGTGCTGAGGACGAGAACACCACCGGAGCGAAGGACGCGGCGCAGCTCGGAGAGCCAGCCAACCGTGTCGGCGACGTGCTCGAGCACCTCACCGGCCCAGACAAGGTCGAACGACGAGTCCTCAAGGCCCCAGGACGATTCGCTCTCGAGCAGGCGCAGATCGAGGCCGGGATGGCGGATCAGCGCCCGTCGTATGGGCTCCTCGGCGACGTCCATCCCGACCACCTCCGAACCTGCATCGCGCAGCTCGGCGGTGAAGGCAGCTTCGCCGCAGCCGATGTCGAGGACGCGCCGGCCGGGACGGGCGGACTCCATCAGGAACCTGAGCCGCGACTCGAATGCCTCCGGAGGCAGGCCCTCCGGGAGCTCCCGCCAGAGAGCTTCGTGGTAGTCGCTCGGCGTCATCGCGGCAAGGCTAGAGGCGGACGGATGCCCGCGTAGCGCTGTGACGGCCGCGGACCCCGCTACGAGCGTGCAGAGAAGCTGTCATCCCTTCTCAACCCTGTGCACAGCCAATATGTTGGCGCGATGCACGCCTTGGAGGGCCTGGAGACCGTGAGCCGACCTTGAGAGTCGCTCTCGACAGCCGTCCCGCGGCGGATTCGGGAGGCGTCGGACGCTATTCACGGTGCCTGCTCGCGGCACTCCGCCGAACCGCCGCGGCGGCGGACGAGGTCCTGGAGACGAAACGGCCCTCAGCCACCGTCAGGACACAGGGAACCGACGTCTTCCACTCCCCCTGGATGGACGGCGCGATGCTCCACAGCCCCTGCCCCATGGTCGTGACGGTTCACGACGTCGCCGAGCTGAAGCGCCGCAGCGAGCACCTGAGCCCCAGCCTGCGGCTGCGGTTGCGCCCATTGGCCGTCCAGCGCGCCGCCGGGGTGATCGTGCCGACGCAGACCGTCGCCGAGGATGCCGTCAGGCACCTGCGCCTCGATCCGGGCCGGATCGCCGTGATCGCCGAGGCGGCGGACAGCTCCATGTACCCGCGCCCGGCGGCGGAGATCGCGCCGCTGCGCGCTCGCGCTCGGGCTGCCGGAGCGCTATCTCCTGTCCGTCGGCGGGCTCGAGCACCCGTCACCGGGCACCCACATCGCCCGCCTCGCCTCGACACCCCGCGGGCTGCCGCTCGTGATGGCGGGGCCGACGCGGCCCTGGGCGCGCGAGCTGGGAAACGTGATCTTCACGGGGGAGCTTCCCGACGAGCAGCTGGCCGCCCTCTACAGCGGCGCCCAGGCACTGGTCATCTCATCCCACGGGAGGGCTTCGGGCTCGCGGGAGTCGAGGCGCTCGCCTGCGGGACACCCGTCGTCGCCTGCGAAAGCCCGGCCCTGCGCGAGGCGCTGGGCCGCCGGGCGACGTTTGTCGCAGCCGGGCGACATGACCGCGCTGATCGAGACGGCCGAACAGGTCCGGCGCCCGGCGCCGTCGCCCCTGCCCTGGACATGGGAGGACGCCGCACGCGCGACCTGGAAGGTCTACGCGCAGGCACTCGCCAGGCTTGACCAGCCCCGCCTGGCGCCCTCGGCGATGTCTCGCCGGACGCTTCGCGCTCAGTAGGCGCCCGCGCCGCGATATGACGGCGGGGATCGTCTTCAGCAGGATCGTCAGATCGAGCGCGAGCGACCAGCGCTCGAGGTAGAGGAAGTCGAGGTGGACGAGGTCGTCGAAGTCGAGCTCCGAGCGTCCCGACACCTGCCACAGCCCCGTGATGCCGGGGAGCACCAGGTAGCGCTTGCGGTGCCAATCCTCGAGCATCGCGTAGTCGCGCTCGGGCAGCGGACGCGGACCGACGAGCGACATCTCGCCGCGCAGGACGTTGATCAGCTGGGGCAGCTCATCCAGAGAGAACCGCCGGAGGAAGCGCCCCACGGGCGTCAGCCGTGGGTCATCCTTGATCTTGAACAGAGCCCCCGTGGCCTCGTTGAACTCTTCCAGGTCCGCCTGCTGCTCCTCGGCGTCGGTGTGCATCGTGCGGAACTTCAAACACGGGAAGGGCCGCTGGCCGATCCCCTGCGCACCGACCGGAAGAGGACCGGGCCGCGCGAGGAGACCAGTACGGCGAAGGTCAGGGCCAGCAGCAGCGGGCTCAGAAGGATCAGCAGAATTGTCGCGCCGACCACGTCGAAGGTCCGCTTGAGCGCGAAGTCGATCCCCTCGAAGGCCGGCGGCCCGAGCTCGAAGAGCGGGACGGACTGGCCGGGGATGAACTCCGCCCGCTGGATCAGGATCTCCATCGTCGAGGGAGCGAGGCGGACCCGGATCCCGCGCCGATGGCATTGGTCGACGAGCTCCACCGCGGCGTCCTGCGGGAAGTCGGCGTCGGCGATGATCACCTCGTCGACACGGGCCGAGGCGAAGACCGCGTCGAGATCCTCGAGCGAGCCGAGAGAACGCAGCCCGTTCGCGGGCAGCGGCGTTGGCGAGACGAACCCGACGACCTCGATCACCGAATGGGGCCCGTCGGCCAGCGCGTGGGCCACGTCGGCGATCTGCTTGCCCCTGCCTACGAGGAGCGCCCTGCGCTGATAGCCGGCGGCGCGGAGCAGCATCGCGGTGACGCTGTCATAGATGCCGCGGAGCGCCCCGACGTAGAAGATCGCGAAGACGAGGGAGCCATAGAACAGGTAGTAGCTGGAGAAGTGTTCTCCGTTTACGACGGCGAAGATCAGCGCGACGACAGCCACCTCGAACAGCGATCCGACGATCCGGGTCAGGCCCGGCCGCTGGGCGCGCTCGGCGTAGAGGCCGGAATTTGCGAACAGCAGAGCCGTCAGCAGGAATGCGAACGGGACGAACTGCTTCGTGCCGTCGATGCGCGCGAGTCGCGTCGACCCCGCCGTGGACCGTTTCCTTGAGCACCAGTGCGGTGAAGATCGCCAGGGCGATGGCGGCGAAATCGAGGGCCACGCAGCGACGACGACCCGCCCGACCCGCCGGGCGGTCGAGAGACGCAGCAGGAATGCCAGCACCGGTGGGACGTCGCGAGCGAATGTCGCGGCCGGCTCGCTCGGCGACTGGAAGCTCACCGGGCTCCGCCGGCGTCTCGATGACCCGGGGCACGCGCGTGCTACCCGGTGCTCCGGCCGGCTTTCGCAGGCGCGGCGCGGGCGGGGTCGACGTTCCCGACAGACGTGGTCCCATCTCGCTGCTCAAAACACCTCCAAGTCCCAGACGGAGCGGTCCGCGGCAAGCTCCGGCGGAGTCGTCTCGGTTCCACCACCCCGCTTCAGCGAGAGCCACCCCCGGTCAGCAGCTCGATGGAGGAGCCATCGAGCGTCCGCTGCAGCCCTTCGCGCAGGGACACCGCGGGCGACCAGCCCAGAGGTCCTGGGCCAGTGAGATGTCGGGCCGGCGCTGCTTGGGGTCATCGACGGGCAGCGCCTCGTAGACGATCTCAGATGTCGAGCCGGTCAACTCGCGGACGGCCTCGGCCAGCTCGAGCAGCGTGAACTCGTCCGGGTTGCCGATGTTGACGGGATCGTGATGGCCGGACTCGGCGAGCGCGATGATCCCGCGGATCAGGTCGCTGACGTAACAGAACGAGCGGGTCTGGCTGCCATCGCCGAAGACCGTCAGCGGGCGGTTGCCCAGGGCCTGGCGGAGGAATGTCGGGATCGCCCGGCCGTCATGCGGGCGCATCCGGGGGCCGTAGGTGTTGAAGATCCTGACGATCGCCGTGTCGACGCCCTGCTGGCGGTGGTAGGCCATCGTCAGGGCCTCGGCGTAGCGCTTCGCCTCGTCGTAGACGCCACGCGGGCCGATCGGGTTGACGTGACCCCAGTAGCTCTCCGACTGCGGGTGCTCCAGCGGGTCGCCGTAGACCTCGCTGGTCGAGGCTGTCAGGAAACGGGCGCGCTTCGCCTTGGCGAGACCGAGCGTGTGATGTGTCCCGTAGGAGCCGACCTTGAGCGTGTGCAGCGGCAGGCGCAGATAGTCGATCGGCGAGGCCGGCGAGGCGAGGTGGTAGACGAAGTCGACCGGCTCGTCGACGAAGTAGGGCTCGATGATGTCCGCCTGGAGGTAGCGGAAGCGGTCGGGATCGCGGATGTGCTCGATGTTGGCCAGCGAGCCCGTCTCGAAGTTGTCGACGCAGATCACCCGGTTCCCACGCGAGATCAGCTCGTCTGTGAGATGGGAGCCGAGGAAACCCGCGCCCCCGGTGACCAGACAGGTCGACATCGGATGGAGGATACCCGTGTCACGGGCGCCGGAACCGCGCCGCGAGCATCCATGCATCCTGCAGCGACGGTCCCCGGGTCCATATCATCCGTGTCATGGCCACCACGGGCTTGCCGGATGAGGATCTCGAGCGCCTGACCGTTGCACCGGTCGTCGGGCCCGAGGACCCACGCCGCTTCACCGACTCGGGAATCGAGATCGACGAGCTCTACGACGAGTCGGACCTCCCCGCGCAGCCCGACCTGGGGCAGCCTGGCGAGTTCCCCTACACGCGCGGCGTGCACCGCGAGATGTACCGCAAGCAGACCTGGACAATGCGCCAGTACGCCGGCTATGCCTCGGCCAAGGAGTCCAACGAGCGCTACCGCTACCTGCTCTCGAAGGGCTCCACGGGCCTCTCGATGGCCTTTGACCTGCCCACCCAGCTGGGGCTGGACTCCGACAACCCCCGCTGCCTCGGCGAGGTCGGCCGCACAGGGGTCGCAATCGACACGATCGACGACATGCGGACCGCCTTCGACGGGATTCCCCTCGATGCGGTCTCGACCTCGATGACGATCAACGCCCCGGCGGCCTGCCTGCTGCTGCTCTACGAGCTCGTCGGCGAGGAGCAGGGCGTCCCCTCCGAGAAGCTGCGCGGGACGACCCAGAACGATGTCCTGAAGGAGTACATCGCTCGAGGCAACTACATCTACCCGCCCGAGCCGACGATGCGCCTGACGACCGACCTCTTCCAGTACTGCCAGGAGCATGTGCCGCGCTGGAACACCATCTCGATCTCGGGCTACCACTTCCGCGAGAAGGGATGCTCGGCGGTACAGGAGGTCGCCTTCACGCTGTCCTCGGGGATCGCCTACGTCCAGGCGGCGATCGACAAGGGCCTGGATGTCGATGATTTCGCGCCCCGTCTGGCCTTCTTCTTCAACGGCCACAACAACGTCTTCCAGGAGGTCGCCAAGTTCCGCGCGGCCCGCCGCATGTGGGCCCACATCATGCGGGAGCGATTCGCCGCCAAGTCCGAGAAGTCGATGATGCTCCGCTTCCACACGCAGACGGGGGGCGTGACGCTGACGGCCCAGCAGCCCGAGAACAACATCGTCAGGGTCGCACTCCAGGGCTTCGCCGCCGTATGCGGCGGAACCCAGTCGCTGCACACCAACGGCTTCGACGAGGCCCTGGCGCTGCCGACGGAGCGGGCCGCCAAAATCGCTCTGCGCACCCAGCAGATCCTCGCCCACGAGTCCGGCGCGACGGACACGGTGGACCCGTTCGCGGGCTCCTATCTGGTCGAGTCGCTCACCGACGAGATCGAATCGAGGGCCCGCGAATTGATCGAGAAGGTCGACTCGCTGGGCGGCTCGGTGAACGCGATCGACTTCATCACCGCCGAGATCGACGAGTCGGCGTGGGGATACCAGGAGCGCTACCGCCTGGGACAGGACATCGTCGTGGGCGTCAACAAGTACGAGGAAGAGGGCATCGAGGTGCCGGACCTCCTGCGCGTGGACCCGGAGTCCGAGCGCGAACAGCTCGGCCGCCTGGCGTCCTTCAAGGCCGATCGCGACCAGGAGCTGGTGCAGCGGCGCCTCGAGGAGCTGCGCACGGCCGCCCGCGGAACCGAGAATCTGCTGCACCCCATCCGTCAGGCGCTCAAGGACCGCTGCACGCTCGGCGAGACCTGCGGCGCGATGGGAGATGTCTTCGGCGCCTACCACGCCAGGCTCTGAGCGGCGCAGCCTGCACAGCGGCCCGAGTCAATATGGTTGGCCCATGAGCCAACCAACCCTCGCCGCCGCCCTGTACGACTACATCCTCGCCCTTCACATCATGGCCGTGGTCGTCGGCTTCGGCGTCACGTTCGCATATCCGATCATCTTCGCGGTCGGCTCCAAGCGGGACCCGAGGAGCCTGCCCGTCCTGCACCGGATCGAGTACACGATCGAGCGCCTGCTGGTCAATCCGGGCCTGCTCGTCGTATTCGCGGCCGGCGCCTACCTCGCCGGCAAGGGCCACCACTGGAGCGAGTTCTTCGTCCAATGGGGTCTCGGCGCGGCCGTCGTCATCGGCGCGGTCGTCGGGTCCGTGATGATCCCCACCGCGAAGAAGGCCGAGCAGCTCGCCGAACGTGACCTCGCCGGAGACGGGAGCGGCGAAATGAGCGCCGAGTACCGCGCGGCCGTCAAGCGTCTGACCACCTTCGGCTCGTTGCTGAGCGTGCTCGTGCTCGTGACGATCCTGTTCATGGCCGTGAAGCCCTAGACGGGCCGCGATACCCTTGCCGCTCATGAGCGAGGGTTATCGGGTGGCCGTGGTCGGCGCCACCGGCCAGGTCGGGACGCTGATGCTGCAACTGCTGCGCGAACGGGGCTTCCCCGCCCGCGAGATCGTCCCGTTCGCCTCCGCGCGATCAGCGGGAAGAGCCTCGAGGACGGCTCGGTCGTCCAGCCGCTCGAGGACGAGACGATCCAGGGCTTCGACATCGCGCTCTTCTCCGCCGGCGGCTCCACCTCGGGCGAGTGGGCGCCGCGCTTCGCGGCCGCGGGCGCGACCGTGATCGACAACTCATCGCGCTGGCGCATGCAGGACGACGTGCCTCTGGTTGTCAGCGAGGTCAATCCGGAGGCGCTCGAGTCGCACCGCGGGATCATCGCCAACCCGAACTGCTCGACGATGCAGATGGTCGTCCCGCTCAGGGCGATCCAGCAGGAGGCCGGTATCGAGCGTCTCGTGGTGAGCACCTATCAGGCCGTCTCGGGAACAGGGAAGCGGGCTGTCGAGGAGCTTCTCGACCAGTCCCATGCCGTCTTGCATGAACGCCAGATCGAGGCGCCCAGCCAGTACGCCCACCAGATTGCCTTCAATGCCCTGCCCCAGGCGGGAAGCTTTGCCGCCGGCGATGACCACACCGACGAGGAGCGCAAGCTGATCAACGAGACCCGCAAGATCCTCGGCGACGCGACGATCAGGGTGAGTGCGACATGCGTCCGGGTCCCCGTCGTCAACGGGCATTCGCTTGCGGTCAACGTCGAGACGAGAGAGCCGCTGAGCCCTGAGCGAGCCCGGGAGATCCTCTCCACGGCACCGGGGGTGAGCGTGCTGGACGACCCGGGAGCCGGCGTCTATCCGATGGCCATCCAGGCGACGGGACACGACGAGGTCTTCGTGGGGCGCCTGCGACGCGATCCCGGCAACGATCTCGCCCTGGACCTCTGGATCGTGGCCGACAACCTTCGCAAGGGAGCGGCGACCAACGCCGTCCAGATCGCCGAGCTGCTGGACCAACGCGATCTCGTCAAGGCGGCTGCAGGTGCGCTCAGCGGCCAGTGACTTGAAGGAGTAGCCCGCCGGGGCGCGAACACGTCCCAAGATGATCTCCTCGGAGGTTCAGCGGACGCTTGTGAAGTCGCCGCCCGAGCTGTGGGCTGAGCTGAGCGATCCTCAATCGCTGGCACGCCACCTGGGTGAGCTCGGCGAGATCCGGATCACGAGGGCCGAACCCGAAAAGCTGGTCGAGTGGGAGGCCGGGGAGGCGCGCGGCAGCGTCGCAATCAAGGCCTCCGGCTGGGGCACAAAGGTGACCCTCCGGGCAAGCCGCGAGTACACCCCAGCCGAGCCCGAGGCCCCTCATCCCGACCCGGCCGAGACGGCGCCGCCCGTAACTGAGAGCGCCTCGCAGGCTGAGCCCGAGGAGCCCCGGCCGCAGGAGGACATGCCCGAGCCTGCCGCCGAACTCCTCGAGGACCCAACCGAGGCAGCGCCGACGCCGGCCTCGGGACTCGATGCATGGAGTCACCAGGAGGCCGAGCTGACCATCACCGCAGCGGAGCGCTTCGACCACGAGCACTCGACGACCCTCCTGGTCAGCGACCTCCAGCTCGCAGCCGACAGCGAACTCGAGGCGCCGGCACCCCCCGTCGAGGCCGAGGCCCCCGCGCCGCGCCCAGGATTCTTCGCTCGGCTGTTCGGTCGCGGGCGCAGGAGCGGGGCCAGGAGCGGGGCCGCCTCCCCGCCCCGAACGCGGAGATCCTCGCAACGCCCGTGGCCGGACCGGATCGCGATCCTGCACCGGATCCAGCTCCCACCGCCGTCGAGGCTCCCGCCGCGCCCGATCTGCCCGCGGCGATCGATGAGGCCCCCTCGGAGATGCAGGCCGCCGCCGAGAAGGTGCAGCCGGAGAGCGATGCGGGGCCGCCGCCGGAGCCGGAGCCGGTTGCGCCTGCCGAGGAGATCTCCGGGCCCGAGGGGATCCTCGAGCCGCCGACGGAGGACGAGGATGCCTCCCCGGGCGAGGCGGAGCCCCGCGTCGATCCGGGCGCCGAGCTGAAGGTTGCCGAGGAGGAGGTCAGGACGATCCTGACGGGCGTCCTGGATCGCCTCGGCGCAGCGCATCACCGGCCGTTCTCCCGCTCCTGAGCTCGCGAGAGGGGCTGAAGCTGCCCGGCCCGGCAGCCCGGAGGACGCCCCACGGATAAGATCTCGGCCCGATGTCCAAGGCCCACGACCGAACCTCCGAGGCTGCCGTCCTCGCGGCGTCCCGCGGAGGGCGCAAGGAGCCGCGCCAGAAGGCGCCGGAGAGCTACGAGGAAAAGCTGGAGCAGCTGGAGGAGCTCCGCGAAGCCGCCCAGCACTCCTCCCCCGAGGCCGAGGAGAAGCAGCACGCACGCGGAAAGTACACGGCCCGCGAGCGGATCGAGAAGCTGCTCGACCCGGGCTCCTTCCAGGAGCTGGACACGTTCGTCCGCCACCGGACGTCGGACTTCGACATGCAGAAGAACCGTCCCTGGGGTGACGCGGTCGTGACGGGCCACGGGACGATCGACGGCCGGACGGTCTGCGTCTTCAGCCAGGACTTCACGGTGTTCGGGGGCTCGCTGGGCGAGGTGATGGGCGAAAAGATGGTCAAGATCATGGATCTGGCGGCCAAGATCGGCTGCCCGGTGATCGGCATCAACGACTCCGGCGGCGCCCGGATCCAGGAGGGCGTCGTCTCTCTGGGCGCCTACGGGGACGTCTTCGTGCGCAACGTACGCTGCTCCGGGGTGATCCCCCAGATCAGCCTGATCATGGGTCCCTGCGCCGGCGGGGCGGTCTACTCGCCGGCGATAACGGACTTCATCTTCATGGTCAAGGAGACCTCCCACATGTTCATCACGGGGCCCGACGTGATCAAGACGGTCACCGGCGAGGAGGTCGGCTTCGAGGAGCTCGGCGGGGCGATGTCGCACAACACCAAGTCGGGGGTCGCCCACTTCGCCTCCGAGGACGAGGACGCCTGCCTTGAGGACTGCCGCTACCTGATCAGCTTCCTGCCCCAGAACAACCTCCAGACGGCGCCGCGCGTGGCTCCCACGGACGACCCCGAGCGGATGGACCCGGAGCTCGACGAGGTCGTCCCGGACAACCCGAACAAGCCCTATGACATGCGCAACGTCGTCCGCCACATCGTCGACGACGGCGAGTTCTTCGAGGTCCATGAGCACCACGCCAAGAACATCATCTGCGGCTTCTCGCGCCTGGACGGGCTCGCCGTCGGCGTCGTCGGCAACCAGCCGGCCCAGCTCGCGGGGGTGCTGGACATCGACGCCTCCGCCAAGGCGGCGCGCTTCGTGCGGACCTGCGACGCCTTCAACATCCCGATCCTGACGTTCGTGGACGTCCCCGGCTTCCTTCCCGGCACGAGCCAGGAGTGGGGCGGGATCATCCGCCACGGCGCCAAGCTGCTCTACGCCTTCACCGAGGCCACCGTGCCGAAGATCACCGTCATCACCCGCAAGGCCTACGGCGGCGCCTATGACGTCATGGCCTCCAAGCACATGCTGGCCGACTTCAACTTCGCCTGGCCGACCTCCGAGGTGGCCGTGATGGGCCCCGAGGGCGCCGTCAACATCATCTACCGGCGCGACCTCGCCGGCAGCCCCACTCCCGACGAGCGCCGCCAGAAGCTGATGGCCGACTACAAGGCCCGCTTCGCCAACCCCTACACGGCGGCCGAGCGGGGATACATCGACGACGTCATCATCCCCCACGAGACCCGCCCCAAGCTCATCCGGGCGCTTCACACCCTGCAGACCAAGCGCGAACCGGGACCAAAGCGCAAGCACGGCAACATCCCGCTGTAGGGGTCCTCGGAAGAGGACGGGCGTGCAAACGAGCGCGCGATTGGGCACAATGGCTTGACCGCTGATGGCGAGTGCCGGGGGGCGCCGATGAGGCTGCGCAGGTTGGGAGTTTCCGCGATCGTGCTGGCGGTTCTCTGCGCCTGCGGGCAGGCCGCCGCCTCCCAGCCGGGGGCCCCCGCCGCGTGGGGCGCGGCGAAGGCGAAGAAGCACGGGGCGGTCCGCTGCAGGCGAGGGCAGGCACGCCTGCACGCGGGCAGGCGTGCCATGTGCGTGCCCAACCGCCTGCCCGCGGTGCTCGCCCCCCCGCAGGCCGTGCTCGTGAGCACGGCGCTGGGTCTCTCACTCGGTGACACACGCGACCGCCACGGGCGTCGCGCGCCCTCTTTCGCGCGGCTGCTGCGACGGATCGGGCCTCACGCGGCGCCCCGACTCAAGACGGCGATCGCCCGAGGACTCGCCCGGGGCGAAGTCCTGCTCAGGCACGGCCTACCCGCACCCGACTCGCCTGCGGGCTCACCAATCGCGTTCGCGGCCCGGAACTGTGTCGGCCTCGACCCCGCCCGCGTCAAGGACGAGTTCGACAAAGCACCACCGGATGCGAAACAGAGCTTCCAGGAGGAATACGACAAAGCCGTCAAAGGCTCGACCTTCAAGAGCGGGGACCTGAGCGCGAGCCTCGACATCGGCAGCGGGGCCATCAAATTGGGGCTCGACGACAAGACGAAGGGCACCACGGTGGAACTCACGATCCGCAGCTGCGGCGAAGACGGCCTGCAACTCGACGCCTGTCCGACCGCCGAAGGCAAGGTCAAAGGCGAAGATCACGTCGAGTTCGAACTCGGCGCCAAGGTTCGCGAAGGCCCGAAGCTGGTGTTTTCCCGCACCTTCAAGTTCACCGGCCGAACGACCATCGAAGCGCAGACCGGCGACGACGGAAAGCTCGACCACTACGACATCAAGCACATCTACGAACTCGATGCGAACTTCGGAGGTGGAACCAAAGAACCCTTCGGACCGGTCTCGATCGCGATCAGCTACATCGGCGAAGCGCGCATCGACATGCGCTCGCCCGGTGCCAAGCCACCGCCGGCGATCGTCGACGTCCGCGCCGTCGCCGCCGGCACGGACCCAGCCGCAGTGATCGCGAGCGAGATCAAACTCGCCAAGGAATCGCAGCAGACGGCCGACCAGGAGTTCAGCGCCGAGGTCACCAAGACGACGAAGCGACTGCGGGCCGCCGAAACGAACTGGCGCACGCCGAACAACTGCGCGTCGCTGCATTTCGAACCGCCCGCACGCTCGATCAGGCTGAAGAAGGGCCAGGCCGGGAGCTTCCAGACCCGTCTGGACGCCAAGCCCGGCGGCTCGCCGGCCGCTGCCAGCTGGGTGATCTCCAAGCAGCAGAACGCCACCTTCACGCCCGCGGGCGGCGAACCCAACCCACTGTCAAGCAGCTATACGGTCACGAAGGCCGGCGGGGTGTACGTGGAAGTGACCGTGAAGGGAACCTCAAAGGCGGGGGTCGCTGAAGCCGTCTGGGAGCAGCCGACTGAAGGCCTCGAAACCATCTCCGGCTCATTCACGGGATTTATCCACAACCACGGCGAAACGTTCGAATGGTCGGGAACGGCGACGTTCAAGCGGCTGGCGCTCCCGGGCGAACCGGAAGGGCCCGAAACCTTCCTGCTGGCCGCCGGCGAAGCGACCGTGACGGCATCGGGGACGCCCTTGGGGTTCCAATGCACCCAGACGGGTACACAGACGCTCCCGCTGTCGCATTTCGGGGTATGGGGGATCGTCCCGAAAGGGGAAAATTTCGAGTATCGCTTCGTCGCCGAGTTCGAACAGCCGGCGACAATGGACGTCGACTACGTGGCCTGCAAAAACGAAGGGGAAGGCGGGCCACGCGAAGTCTCGCTCCTGCCCGCGGCGCTGCAGAGCGGCCATGTGACCGTCGAATCGGGGTTGTTGGGGATCCCGAAAATCTCGTTCACGGAAAACACCAAGATCTCCGCGGACGGCCATACCTTCATCGAGTCTGCCAGTGAAGAACCGACCCCGGGCGAAACCGTAGCCTGGGCATGGCAGATGACCGGCTCCTGAGCGGCGGTCCCGTAGGCGCGCGGCCGGCACGAAGGAGCCCGCGCTCGAACGGTGCGTCAGAATGAACGGATGCCCAACCGCCGCCCGGAGCTGAAGCTGATCGCCCCCTCCGCATCCCCCGAGGAGGCGGCGGCCGTGGTGGCCGCCCTCGAGCAGTTCATGAGGGCCACCGCACCCGTTCCGACGGCCACCGAAGAGGCGATCGACCCCTGGCGCCGCGCGTCTCTGCTGGAAGGGGTCGCCATGGAGCATCCGGCCGATATGCCGGACCCCTGGATAAATACCTAAAAGGCGCTAGGCTTTAGCCTCAATACCGCCTCAGCCGCCTGCGCAAGGAGCTGCATGGCGGTTTCGTTGCCCTTCTGGAGGTTTTTTGATGGAGCCAGTGTCTGTCCCCGCCGCACGTGGAACGCTCTCGGATCCCGAGGTGCTCCAGAACGTCCCGGGACACGTGATCCCGATCCTTCAGCGGGAGTACGACGACTTCGAGACCGAGGCCACGAAATTCCTCGCCGGGGACACCGCGGAAGACGAGTTCATCAAGTTCCGCCTGAAGCAGGGCGTCTACGGGCAGCGCCAGCCCGACGTCCAGATGATCCGGGTCAAGCTCCCCTTCGGCGGCATCACCCCGTCGCAGATGGAGTCCTTCGCCGACGTGGTCGAAAAGTACGTCCCTCTCAGGAAGGGCCACGTGACGACGCGCCAGAACATCCAGATGCACCACATCCCGCTGCCGGACATCGAGAAGGCGATCCGCGAGCTCGGCGAATCAGGACTCTCCAGCCGGGAGGGCTGCGGCAACACGGTTCGCAACGTCACGGGCGACCCGTGGGCCGGTGTGGCCAAGGACGAGCTCTTCGACCTGACCCCCTACGCGGGCGCCTATGTCCGCTACTTCGTTCGCCACCCCACGACGCAGGCGATGCCCCGCAAGATCAAGACGGCCTTCGATGGCGGTCCCGTGGACCGCGCGATCAGCGGCATCCACGACATCGCCTTCCGCGCCCGCACCCGTCAGATCGAGGGCCGCGGCGAGGTCAGGGGCGTGGAGATGCTCGTCGGCGGAGGCACCTCGATCATGCCACGGGTGGCACCGGCGCTCTACGATTTCGTCGAGCTGGACAACGGCGACTATCTGAAGATCTCCGAGGCGGTCTTCCGGATCTTCGACCGCCAGGAATGGCTCCGCGTCAACCGGGCCCGCGCACGCATCAAGGTGTTCGTGGACAAGTACGGGATCGACGAGCTGCGCAACCAGGTCGAGGAGGAGCTGAAGGGCGACTGGGTCGCCGAACGCGACTTCTCGGTTGCCGGCCGCCTGTTCCTGGACGACGAGCGCGAGTCCGCCCCGGCCCCGCCGGAGAGCTTCGGCTCGCCCAACGGCGAGGCCTCGGAGTTCGAGCGCTTCCGTTCCAGCAACGTGGCCGAGCAGAAGCAGGAGGGTTTCGTGACCGTCGAGGTCAAAATCACCCGCGGAGACCTGACCCCGGAGCAGTTCCGCGGGCTGGCCGCCGTGATGCGCGACTACTCCGGTGGCTACGCAAGGACGACGGTGCAGCAGAACCTCGTGCTGCGGTGGGTACGCCAAGAGGCCGTCTATGACCTGTGGCGGGCGCTCTGTGAGCTGGGCCTCGGCGAGCCGGGCTCGCGTGAGATCAGCGACGTCGTCTCGTGCCCCGGGACGGACTCCTGCAAGCTCGGGATCACCAGCTCGATGGGCCTCAACGCGGCCGTCCAGGAGCGGATCGAATCACTCGCGATCACGGACGAGCTGACCCGCGGCCTGAACATCAAGATCAGCGGCTGCCCAAACGGCTGCGGCCAGCACCATGTCGCCAGCATCGGCTTCACGGGTGCCTCGATCAAAGTCGGCGATCACACGATCCCCGCCTACATCCCCCATGTCGGCGGCGTCTTCGAAGGCGGCCAGGTCAAATTCGGGACGAGGCTGAAGCTGCGTCTGCCCTCAAAGCGGATACCTGACGCAATCGAGCGCTGGATCGGCCACTATGAGTCGACCCGCCAGGAGGGGGAGGAGTGGAACGCCTTCGTCGAGCGGGCCGGGACCGGTGAGCTGGAGGCACTCGTAAAGGACCTCTCGATGCCGGTCGACTTTGGACTGGAGACGATGAATGAGTTCATCGACTGGAATCGGGATGTGCCGTTCGAAGTGATTCGCGGTGAGGGCGAGTGCGCGGTATAGCTGAGCCGAGATGAGCGACCGAGGCCAAGACGAGGGGGCCGGGAGAGACGAAATGCAACCACTTGACAGCCACACAGCCGAGACGGCGACCCACATCGACCCGGCCCTGAGCCTGACGCACACACTGCGCGAGGCGGCCAGGCACGGCGCCGCCGCAGTCCTGCTCTGCTCCTTCCAGAAGGAGGAGTCGGTGCTGCTGGACGAGCTCCTGAGGCTCGACCAGGGAACGGGGCGAACCGTGAAGATCGCCACGATCGACACGGGGGTCCTGTTCGAGGAGACGCTGCAGACCTGGCGCGAGTTCGAGGAGCGCTACGGCGTGCAGATCGAGGTGTTCGATGCGAGCAGCACCGGGGCGCCCTGGACCGGACCGGAGCACTGCTGCTCTCTCGCCAAGGTCGACGCGCTCGAACGAGCCCTTGAGGGGGCCGAGGGCTGGATCACGGGGATCCGCCGCGAGCAGGGCCCGACCAGGGCGGCGACCGAGCTGATCGAGCGCGACGAGAAGCGCGGCCTGTGGAAGTACAACCCGCTGGCCCACTGGACGGACAAGGACCTCTGGCGGAGGATCCACGAGCGCGACCTGCCCTACAACCCGCTGCACGACCAGGGCTACGAGTCGATCGGCTGCGCCCCCTGCACCCAGCCGGGCAGTGGCCGCGAGGGCCGCTGGGCCGGAACGGACAAGACGGAGTGCGGGATCCACGTCGAGATCGTCGATCCCTGAAGATGAGCATCGCCACCCGACCTCAGCTGAGTCACCTGCGGGCGCTCGAGTCCGAGGCGATTCATGTGATGCGCGAGGTGGCGGCCGAATTCGAGCGGCCGGTGCTCCTGTTCAGCGGCGGGAAGGACTCGATCGTCCTGCTGCGCCTGGCCGAGAAGGCCTTCCGGCCGGCTCCCTTTCCGTTTCCCCTGATGCACGTGGACACTGCCCACAACTTCCCCGAGGTGATCGAGTACCGCGACCGCCGGGTGCGTGAACTGGGCGAGAGGCTGATCGTGGCGAGCGTCCAGGAGTCGATCGACAGCGGCCGTGTCATCGAGGAGACGGGCCCCCGGGCCTCCCGTAACAAGCTGCAGACGGTGACGCTGCTCGACGCGATCGCCGAGCACGGCTTCGACGCGGCCTTCGGCGGGGCCCGCCGCGACGAGGAGCGGGCCCGGGCGAAGGAGCGGATCATGTCCTTCCGGGACGACTTCGGCCAGTGGGACCCCAAGGAGCAGCGCCCCGAGCTGTGGAACCTCTACAACGGGCGGATCCGCAAGGGCGAGCACGTCCGCGTCTTCCCGCTGTCGAACTGGACCGAGCTGGACGTCTGGGAGTACATCGACTCCGAGCAGCTCGAGGTCCCCTCGATCTACTTCGCCCATCAGCGCGAGGTCTTCCGCCGCGACGGGATGCTCTATGCCTGGCGCGAGGGAACGGAGCTGATCGAGGGCGAGGAGATCTTCACCGACACCGTCCGCTACCGGACGGTCGGCGACATGAGCTGCACCGGGGGCGTCGTCTCACAGGCGGCAACCCTCGAGGAGGTCGTCCTCGAGATCGCCGCGACCACGATCACCGAGCGTGGCGAGACGCGCGCGGACGATCGCGTCTCAGAGGCAGCCATGGAGGACCGCAAGAAGGCCGGGTACTTCTAGTGGCCTCAGAGTCCCTCCCGAGAGGCGCGCTCCGCGCGCCGGGATGTGTGCGCTCGGTTTCATGCGGTGAGCGATGACCCTCGATCTGCTGCGCTTCACGACCGCCGGATCGGTCGATGACGGCAAGAGCACCCTGATCGGGCGCCTTCTGTTCGACAGCAAGCAGGTCTTCGAGGACCAGCTGGCACAGGTCGCTCAGGCCAGCGCCCGTCGTGGTGGGGAGGGCACGCTCGACCTGGCGCTGCTGACGGACGGCCTGCGCGCCGAGCGCGAGCAGGGGATCACGATCGACGTGGCCTACCGCTACTTCGCGACCGCCAAGCGCCGCTTCATCATCGCCGACTGCCCCGGCCATCAGCAGTACACGCGCAACATGGTCACCGGTGCCTCGACGGCTGACGTGTCGGTCGTCCTGCTGGACGCCCGCAAGGGGGTCCTCGAGCAGTCCAAGCGCCACGCCTTCATCAGCGCCCTGCTGGGGATCCCGCACATGGTCGTGGCGGTCAACAAGATGGACCTGGTCGACCATTCCCGCGAGCGCTACGAGGAGCTCGTGGCCGAGTTCAGCGGATACGGCGAGCTGCTCGAGGGTGTCAGGGAGATCACCTACATCCCGATCTCCGCGCTCAACGGCGACAACGTCGTCTCCCGCTCGGAGGCGATGGCGTGGTACGAGGGGCCCGTCCTGCTCGAACACCTCGAGCAGGTCGATGTCGCCTATGACCATCCGGGAGAGCGACCGGCCCGCTTCCCCGTCCAATGGGTCATCCGCCCCCAGGGGGGGACGGCTCGGACTACCGCGGCTACTCCGGACAGCTCGCCAGCGGCCTGCTCAAGAGGGGCGACGAGATCGCCGTCCTGCCGGGAGGCGGACGGACGCGGATCGCGGCGATCGACACCTTCGAGGGAGAGATCGAGGAGGCGCAGGCACCGATGTCCTTCACGCTGCGCCTGGAGGACGAGCTGGACATCTCGCGCGGTGAGCTGATCTGCCATCCCGACGAGCTGCCCTCCGTGGCCAGGGAGCTGCGGGCCGACATCTGCTGGATGGCCCAGGACACCCTGAAGCCCGGTTCGCGCTACCTGCTCAAGCACACCTCAAGGACGATCACCGCGGTGATCGACGGCATCGAGGACCTGGTCGACACGCACACGCTGGTGCGCGGCGAGCCGGGGGCCGGGATGCAGCTCAACGACATCGGCCGGGTGCGCCTGCGGACCTCGGCCCCGTTGGTCTTCGACCCCTATTCGAGCAACCGCCGGACGGGCAGCTTCATCCTGATCGACGAGTCCACGAACGCGACCGTCGGCGCGGGCATGATCGCCCAGCCGGCATCCGCCTGAGCGAGGCGGCCGTGAGGGCCTTCACGATCGAGTGAGCGACGGGCGCGCGTCCCGCTCTCGCTAAGCTTCCGCGGCCGATGTTCAGCAAGGTACTGATCGCCAACCGCGGCGAGATCGCCGTCCGCATAATTCGCGCCCTGGATGAGCTGGGGGTCGGAAGCGTGGCCGTCTACTCCGAGCTCGACCGCGAAGCCCCCCATGTGGGACGGGCCGGCGAGGCCTACAACCTGGGCGAGGGCCCGGCGGCCGACAACTACCTCAACGTCGAGAAGATCCTCGACGCGGCCCGTCGCTCCGGCGCCGAGGCGATCCACCCGGGCTACGGCTTCCTGGCCGAGAACGCTCCCTTCGCGCAGGCCTGTGAGGACGCGGGGATCGTCTTCATCGGCCCACCGGCCTCGGCGATCGAGGCGATGGGATCAAAGACCAGGGCTCGCGAGCTGATGCAGGCCGCGGGTGTCCCGATCGTCCCCGGGACCACCCAGCCCGTCGAGACGGTGCCCGACGCGATGCGGATCGCCAAGGACGAGATCGGCTTCCCGGTCGCGGTCAAGGCCGCCGGCGGCGGCGGCGGCAAGGGCTTCCGGGTTGCTCTCACCGAGGATGAGCTCGAGGGCGCCTTCGAGGGCTCCAGCCGGGAAGGCGAGAAGTTCTTCTCCGACGGGACCGTCTATCTGGAGCGCTACCTGCACGACCCCCGCCACGTCGAGGTCCAGGTTCTCGCCGACCGTCACGGCAACGTGATCCACCTGGGGGAGCGCGACTGCTCGATCCAGCGCCGCCACCAGAAGGTGATCGAGGAGTCCCCTGCGCCCGAATGGGTGGTCAACCCCGAGATCCGCGAGCGGATCGGGCAGATCGGGGTGAACGCCGCCAAGGCGGTCGACTACGTCGGTGCAGGGACGATCGAGGGACTGTTCGCGGGCACCCGGGACGGCGAGCCCGAATACTTCTTCCTCGAGATGAACACCCGGGTCCAGGTCGAGCACTGCGTGACCGAGATGACGACCGGAATCGACATCGTCAAGGAGGGCATCAAAGCGGCCGCCGGGGAGGAGCTCTCCTACGCCCAGTCGGACATCGAGCTCCGGGGACACGCGATCGAGTGCCGGATCAACGCCGAGGACGCCTCCAAGAACTTCGCGCCGGCACCCGGCAAGATCGGCCGTTACCGCGAGCCCTCGGGCCCCGGCATCAGGGTCGACTCGGGCGTCCGCGAAAACGGTGAAGTCTCACCGATGTACGACCCCATGGTGGCCAAGCTGATCGTCTGGGACGCCGACCGCGAGCAGGCCACCAGACGGATGCTGCGGGCGCTCGAGGAATACGAGATCGAGGGCCTGAAGACGCTGATCCCGTTCCACCGGGCGCTCCTGGCCACCGATGAGTGGGCGCGGGGAGACACCTGCAAGGAGCTCCTCGAGGACAAGAAGTGGCTGAAGACGCTGGCCTTCCCGGCCCCGGCCCCGCCCTCGGGCGACGACGCGCAGCCCGAGACGGTCGAGCAGAGCTACGCAGTCGAGGTCTCAGGCAAGCGTTTTGACGTCCGTGTCGTCGGCCCGCCGTTTGCCGGCGGTGGTGCCGTGAACGGTGCTGCCCCCGCCGCGGGCAAGTCGCCCAAACGGAGCGACCGCAAGGCGACCAGCGCCGGCGGTCCCGACACGCTCGCAGCCCCGCTGCAGGGGAACATGTGGAAGGTGCTCGTCAAGCAGGGCGATGAGGTCAAGGAGGGCCAGCTCCTCTGCATCATCGAGGCGATGAAGATGGAGAACGAGATCACCGCCCACAAGGCGGGAACGATCGTCGAGCTGCCGATCGAGGAGGGCGCCCCGATTCAGGCGGGCGCCCCGATCGCGACGATCAAGAGCGCCGAGTAGGCCTCAGGCGGCGATCGCCGCGACGTTGCGCTCGTGCAGCCGGCGCTGCTCGGGGGTACGCCGCCGAGGGGGGAGCTGCGCCCCGGCACCCAGCTCGCCGAGTGCCTCGAGATAGGCCACATCCTGCTCGAGGATCTCGATGGCCGATGCGGAGTCGAGGACCGGTCCGTGTCCCGGGACGACGTGCTCGGCCTGCTCGACGAGCGGGCGCAGGCCCGCGAGTGTGGCCAGGTAGGGGGCGCGGCCCCCGCCGGGGCTGAGCATCGGGATCTCGATCGAGGACAGGTAATCCCCGACGACCAGGACGCCCGTCCAGGGGGCCCAGATGGCCATCCCGTCGGCGGTGTGACCATCGGTCGGGTGCAGCTCGAGCTCGCGGTCCCCGATCTCCAGGTGCCCGGGGACGGGCAGCGCCTGTGGAGCACCGAGGCCCAGCGGGCGCGAACGCTCCAGGTAGAGCTCTTCATCGAAGGCGCGCAGCTCACGCTGGGCGGCACCGGGCTCAGCCGCCAGACGGCGGGCGCTGCTCTCCGCACAGCCCAGGACGGCCCCGGGGAAGGCGAGCGCTCCGAGCAGGTGATCCCAGTCCGCGTGCGTCGCGAGGAGCCCGCTCAACGGCGGGAAGCGTGCCTGCTCGAGGACCGACGGAAGCATCTCCAGCTCTCCCGGCAGGACGGGCGAATCGATCAGGAAGCTCTCCCCGGTGGCGCCGCCGCCCCCGGCGGGGACCTCGATCAGACCCAGCGGACCCTCACGCGCGGGGACCTCGCCGTCGACCGTCCCGCGCAGCAGGACACAGTTGAGATGAAGGAGCGCGCTCGTCATCAGCAGCGCGTCGGGGTGCAGGGCGCGAGCCCGCACCGGCTCAGGTGATTCCGAGCAGCTTGGCGGCCTCTTTGAGGTTGGGGACCTCGGCCGTCGGCTTCTTCTGCGAGGAGTCCAGCGTCTCCTTGTTGCGGTTCACCCAGATGACGGGGACCCGCTGTTTCACGCACGGCGCCACGTCGTGGTAGTGGCTGGCCGCCACGTGGACCCAGCCGCGCTTGCCGCCCATCCGCCGGGCGCACTCCGTGAAATGCGGCGGTTCGGGCTTGTAGGAGCGGACCTGCTGGGCTGTCACGACGAGGTCGAAGTCGATGCCGATGTGGCGCCGGGTCTGTCCCAGGAGCTTGTCGTCGATGTTCGAGAGCAGACCCAGTTTGTATTTCTTGCCGAGCTTCTGCAGCTGGGCCGCTGTTTCCTTGAAGGGCATCCAGCGCTGCACCGAGTCCGGCAGGAAGCCAGAGCGTGACGGCTCGAGAGCCCACTCCAGACGTTTGGCGATCTCGATCGCCGTCCGGCGCAGGACCTCTGCGTAGAGCTCGTAGGAGCCTCCCTCGATTTCCCGCTCGATCTCGTGAAACATGGGGATCAGAACGGAGCGATCGATCTCGACGCCGTCGCGGGCGGCCTCCTTGGCGAAGGCGTCGTAGATCCCCGTCTCCCAATCGATCAGGGTTCCGTAGACATCAAATGTGACGAAGGTGACGTTCTTGGGGATCGGCATCGCGGGGGCATTATGCCGCGCCCGGTGCCTCGTCCGCGTTTCGAGGCCTCCGGAGCCGGCCGGGTGCACGCGATCCTTCATCTTGCGTTAGAGTCCCGCGCCGCAAATGGACCTGTTGGAGTACCAAGGCAAGCAGCTGTTCGCCCGACACGGTTTGAGGGTCTCCTCGGGGAAGGCGGTTGATTCCGTCGAGGATGCCGTCGCCGCCGCGGCCGAGATCGGCTATCCGGTCGTCGTCAAGGCGCAGGTGCTGATCGGCGGACGAGGCAAGGCCGGCGGCGTAAAGCTGGCCGCCGACGAGGGCGAGGTCCGCGAGCACGCCCGCAACATCCTCGGGATGGACATCAAGGGCCACACGGTCCGGACGGTCTGGATCGAGCACGCCTCGGACATCGCCTCGGAGTACTACGCCTCGATCCTGCTCGACCGCTCGGCCAAGAAGCCGCTGCTGATGTTCAGCGTCGAGGGTGGCGTGGACATCGAAGAGGTCGCCGAGAAGACCCCCGAGAAGCTGATCCGCCATCACATCGACCCGCTCCTCGGCCTGAGCCGCGGAGAGGCCCTCCTGGTGGCCCGCGAAGGCAAGGCCGACGAGGACGTCCTCGAGGGGGTCGCCGACGCACTCGTGGCGCTCTATGAGGTCTGGCTGCAGGAGGATGCGACCCTGGCCGAGATCAACCCGCTGATCGTGACGCCGGGCACCGCCGACGGAACCGGTGGCCGCGAGGTCAAGGCGCTCGACTCCAAGGTCTCCCTGGACGGCAACGCGCTGTACCGCCACCCCGAGAACCAGTCGCTCTCCGACAGCGAGAACGAAGATCCCCTCGAGCGCAGGGCCAAGGAGGAGGGTGTCCAGTACGTCAAGCTCGACGGCGACATCGGCATCCTCGGCAACGGCGCCGGGCTGGTCATGTCAACGCTCGACGTCGTCGCCCAGGCCGGCGGCTCGCCGGCCAACTTCCTCGATGCCGGCGGCGGGTCCAACGCCGAGACGATCAAGCAGGCCGTCGACCTGATCCTCGCCAACACGGCCGTCACGGCGGTCCTGTTCAACATCTTCGGTGGAATCACACGCTGCGATGAAGTCGCAGAAGGGCTGATCGCGGCCTTTGGCGAGATCAAACCGACCGTGCCCTTCGTCGTGCGTCTCGACGGCACCAACGACGAGGAGGGCCGCCGCCTGCTTGCCGAGGCCGACCTGCCCAACGTCCACCCCGCCAAGACGATGAACGAGGCCGCCGAGAAGGTCGTCGCCCTTGCCGCCGGTGAGGGCCTGGGAGTGAGCGCCTGATGTCCGTCCTGATCGATGAGAACACGAGACTCTGCGTGGCCGGCATCACCGGCCGCGAGGGAACCTTCCACACGCTCAACAACCGCGCCTACGGAACCAACGTCGTGGGCGGCGTGACACCGGGCAAGGGCGGGCAGGACGTCGACGGGATCCCCGTCTTCGACAGCTGGCAGGAGGCTGTCGAGGCGGTCCAGCCGAACACCGCCATGATCTTCGTCCCGCCTCGCTTCGCCGCCGACGCGATCCTCGAGGCGGCCGAGGCGGGCGTCGAGCTCGTGATCACGATCACCGAGGGAATTCCCGCTCACGACGAGCTCCGGGTCTACAACACGCTCAAGCGCGACCATCCGGGGACCCGCCTGGTCGGCCCCAACTGCCCCGGGATCCTCTCGCCGGGCAGGGCCAACGTGGGGATCATCCCGGCCTCGTTCTTCAAGGCTGGCAACGTCGGGGTGGTCTCGAGATCGGGCACCCTGACCTACCAGATCGGCAACGAGATCGCCCAGGCCGGGTTCGGCTGCAGCTCGATCGTCGGCATCGGCGGCGACCCGGTCCCCGGCTCCTCCTTCGTCGACATCCTGGAGCTCTTCGAGGCCGACGAGGAGACCGAGCTGGTTGTGCTCTCGGGCGAGATCGGCGGCTCGGCCGAGGAGGAGGCCGCGGATTACATCGCCGAGCACATGACAAAGCCCGTCGTCGCCTACATCGCGGGCTTCACCGCCCCGGCCGGCAAGCAGATGGGCCACGCCGGCGCGATCGTCTCCGGTTCGGCCGGAACGGCGGCGGCAAAGGCCGAAGCACTCGAAGCGAAGGGTGTCCGTGTCGGGCGGACACCGACAGAAGCTGCCCAGATCGCCGTCGAGGTGCTCGGCGGCGCCTCGGTCGCCGCTTCCTGAACTCAGCCGTTCCGTCGCGTCTGCTCCGGATAGGCTAGACGCCCATGGACGAGCAGGCCGTCGCACAGACCCTGCAGGACCTCGAGCGAAAGCTGCACGAGCTCGAAGAGACTCTGCGCTCGATCGCCGACGCCGGCACGCCCGAGCGTGGCGCTGCGAGCCCTCCGGCGGTTCAACCACCGTCGGCCTTCGGGAGGATCATCGACGAGACGATCGAGGTCCCGCCGAAGCCCGCACCGCAACCCCCGTCCGCCCCTGAGCCGGCGGTCCAGGCGCCGCCTCCGATCGCTGCACCCGAGCCGTTTGCGCCCCCCGCCCGGCGGCCTCCACCACCGCCCCAGCCCCCGCCTCCGGCGGGACGCCCACCGGGCCCTGCGGAACTGCTGCGGTTCCGCGAGCGCCTCGAGCGGGCAGCCCGGGAGCTGACGGATGACTACGACGAGTTGCTGGGGCGCCTAAGCTACCCGGCTATGCCAACCAGCCCTGCAGGTCCCACAATCTCGTTCGCCCGGGGCGTCCCCTCGCTCGACATCATCGACGTCGATGGACTCCGCGACGCCGCCGTTCGCGCCTTCGAGAGCGACCCCGAGGGCACCACGGCCTACGGCACAGCCGTCGGCTACCCCCGACTTCGCAGTTGGATCGCCGGCAAGCACGGCGTCGAGCCGGAGCGGGTCCTGGTCACCAACGGCTCGCTGCAGGCCGACGCGTTCCTGTTCGACCACCTCGTCCAGGCGGGGGATGAGGTGATCGTCGAGAGCCCAACCTACGACAGGACCCTTCTGGGCCTGCGCCACCGCGGCGCCCAGCTGCACGCGATCGAGCTCCAGCATGACGGGATCGACACGGACGCGCTGGGTCACCTGCTCTCCGAGGGGGCGAAGCCCAAGCTGGCCCATGTGATCCCCAACTTCCAGAACCCCGCGGGCTACACCCTCTCGCTGCAGCGCCGCCAGGCGCTGCTGGCCCTGGCCGAGGCGCACGACTTCGTGATCCTCGAGGACGACCCCTACGTGGAGCTCCGCTTCAGCGGCGAGCCGGTGCCCACGATGCTCTCGCTGGACGGGCAGCGGGTCGTCTATGCCTCCTCCTTCACCAAGACGGTCTGCCCGGGTGTCCGCGTGGGCTACCTGGTGGGCCCTGTCGAGATGATTGCGGCGCTGGCCAAGCAGGCCACGAACACCTACATCTCCCCGAACATGGTGTCCCAGTCGCTGGTCTACGAGTTCTGTGCCTCCGGTGCCATCGAGCGCTCGATCGAGACGGTCAAGACGGCGCTCGCCGAGCGCGCGCGGACGCTGGCCAACGCCCTGCGCAGCGAACTGGCCGAGGCTGAGTTCGTCGAGCCCCAGGGCGGTTATTTCATGTGGGTGACGCTGCCCGAGGGAACGGACGTCGACGCCCTCTTCAAGGCGGCGGCAGACCGAGGGGTGGCCTTCGTCAAGGGCACCGACTTCCTGCTCGAGGGCGGCGAGAACACGCTCCGCCTCGCCTACTCGGGAGTCACGCCGGCGGAAATCGAGACGGGGATCTCCCGTCTCGCCGAGGCCTACCGCTCGCTCTAGGGATCTTCGCGCCCGACCGGCATGGCCCGCTCGACGCGAGCGCGGCGCGGCGGCGGGCGTCAGCGACCGTAGCGCTGCCCCAGCACGAGCTGCTCGGGCAGGGCCGTGCGGGGCGGTGGCGAGGGATCGGCGATCACCGAGACCGTCTCGGCGACACTCCGGGTGAGGGCACAGAGGGCGCCGGCGGGAGTCCTGATGACGACCTTGGCCTCGTCTGTCGCGTCGAGGGTCCCCTCGAGGCCGGGCTCGATGCCCGACGCCTTCAGATAGTGCAGGAGGTCCTCGGCCTCGTTCTCGAAGCGCAGGACCTTCACCGAGGCGCCCACCTCGACGTCGGCCAGCGGCACCCCTGCGAGCCTCGCGCCGGCGACGATGGGGTGGCCGTGTGGGCACGTCTTGGCATCGCCGATGGCGGCCAGCATCCGCTCCTCCAGGACCGGCGACATGGCGTGCTCCAGACGCTCGGCCTCCTCGTGGACCTCATCCCAGGGAACTCCCAGGACGTCGGTGAGGAACCGCTCGATCAGGCGGTGGCGGCGAACTATGCCCTCGGCATGCTCGGCTCCCGTATCGGTGAAGGCGATCGCGCGATCGGAGCCGCGGGTGATGTAGCCGTCCCGTTCGAGGCGGCCGATCATCTCGTGCACCGTCGGCGCCGAGAGCTGCATCGCCCGGGCGACGTTGGCGCCGGTCATCGGCAGCCGGGCCTCCTGCAGCCAGAAGAGGCTCTGGAGGTACTCCTCCTCCGCGACGGTGGCCGTGTCAGAGCTCACCGGCTTGATGCTAGAGGACCGCTCAGTACTGCAGCTGCTCGTACAGGCATTCCTTCCCGGTGCGGTCATCCCGCCAGCGGCGGAGCTTGGCGCCGTGACGGATACGCCCGGCGGAGACGTGATCGAAGTCGATCTCGACGACGAGCTCCGGTCGCAGGCCGATCCACTCGAGGTCCTTGCCGGCGCTCCAACGGCTGGGGTCGGCCGAGCCGCGCTCGCCCGACTCGTAGGGCGCAAGGAAGCCCACAAGCCGCTTCTTCTCGGCTGCGCTGAGGCCGGAGCAGTGCCCGACCACCCGCAGCTCGCCTCCGTCGTAGAGGCCCAGGATCAGCGCCCCGACGGTGCCCTCCTCCTTGCCCGGCCGCCAGCCGACAACGACCGCGTCGATAGTCCTCACACGCTTGACCTTCACCATTCCCTTGCGCTCGCCCGGCAGGTAGGGGGCCGTTCGGTTCTTGGCTATCGCCCCCTCGGCCCCCTCCAGCCAGACGGAGGCCTCCTCGACCGTCGAGACGGTCGGCATCAGCTCAACGGGAGCGCCCTTGAACAGGGCCGATCCCAGCAGCCCCTCGAGGGCCGCGCGGCGCTCGTCGCAGGAGAGCTCCAGCAGCGCCTCCCCCCCATTGGCCAGCAGGTCGAAGGCGACGTAGACCGCCGGCGTCTCGAGCGAGAGCCGCTCGATCCGTGAGACCGCCGGGTGGATCCGTTGCCCAAGGGCATCGAAGTCCTCGTGGCCGTCCTCGCCACGGAGGACGATCTCGCCGTCCAGCACATAGCTCCCGGCCGGCAGTGTCAGCTCGGGGAAATAGCGGCCCAGCGGCTTGCCGTTTCGCGACTGCAGGTAGATCTCCTGACCATCGACGAATGCCAGGCAGCGAAAGCCGTCCAGCTTGATCTCGTAGCGATACTCCTCGCCCTCGGGCAGCTCCTTGCGCGACAGCGCCAGCTGGGGCTTGACGGGGGGCTCGATCGGAAGCGTCATCAGCTCGTCTGCCGCTTTCCCTCCGAGCGGGCCCGGCTCGGCTGCACACGGGGCGGCTCACCCTTCTGCTTGCGGAAGTGGGGAGGCCAGGGGGCATCGCCGAGGCCGTCGCGCTCATCGCGCGCCGCCAGCTCGAGCAGGCCATCCAGGCTGCCCGGATGATCGTCGATCGCGGCCGACGGGTCGCCCCGCTCGCGGAGCCTGACGGGGACCGTTCTCAGCGTCAGCTCAGCCGGCTCGACATCTGCGACCTCATCCCACTCGAGGCCGCACGATACGCGTGCGTCGGGGACCGCCCGGACCGAGTAGGCGGAGGCCACGGTGCGGTCACGGGCGTTCTGGTTGTAGTCGATGAAGACGCCCTCCCGTTCCTCCTTCCACCAGCGGCTCGTGGCCCGGCCGGGCATCCGGCGCTCGACCTCGCGGGCCAGGGCCAGGGCCGCCCGGCGGACTTCTTCGAAGCTCTGCTCGGGATGCAGGCGCACGTAGATGTGGATCCCCCTCGATCCGGATGTCTTGGGAAAGCCCCGCAACTCATGCGCCGCGAGCACCTCCCGGACGCCCAGCGCGACCTGGCGTACCTCGTCGAAGGGCACCTCCGGGCCGGGATCCAGATCGACGCGAAGCTCATCGGGATGATCCAGGTCGGAGCGGCGGACGGGCCAGGGGTTCCAGTCGATCACTCCGAGGTTGACGCCCCAGACGAGGTGAGCCGCATCGTTCGGGACCAGCTCGCGGGCGTGGCGGCCGCTGGGGAAGGTGACCGTGGCGGTCTGCAGCCACTCGGGGGCGCTGTCGGGCACCCGCTTCTGGAAGAAGGGCTTGCCCTCGACGCCGTCGACCCAGCGCTTCATGACCGTCGGGCGCTCACGCAGGCCCCGGACGACCTCCTCCTCACAGGCGAGGTAGTACTGGACAAGGTCCATCTTGGTCAGCCCGACGGCGGGGAAGTAGACCTTGCCCGGGTTGGAGACCCGGACCTCCTGCCCGCAGACCTCGACCATCTCGTGTTCGCCCTTCTTGGGAGCCATTGCTGGAAGGATGCCCGATCGTGCCACCGGCCACAGCGATACCCACCCGCGCCCTGATCCTCTGCGAGGACTTCGGCGAGCGTCTCGCCGCCCGGCGGGTCGGCGAGACGCTCGCCGCAGGGCTTCTCCAGCAGGGGGCCCCGCCGCCCGACATCTGCGCCTTCGACGGAGTCCCCCTGGCGGGGAAGGAGGTGCCTGAGCTGCTCGACGAGGCGTCCTTCGATCGCCGGCTGCAGGCCGCCCGGGCACTCGTCCTGGCGGTCGCCTCGCTGGAGGCCGGAATGCTCGCCGGCAGCCTGGCCTTCGAGGCGGCGACGCGGGCCCGGCAGGGCGGAGTTCCCGCCTATGCGGTGACGGCCGTCAACGCCCTGAACACGTTCGAGCTGCGGATCCTCGACCTGCAGGCGGTGATCGAGGCCGACAGCCCCCGCAGGCTCACGGCCGCCGGGCGCCGGCTCGCCGCGATCATCTGAGCCTCACCGCTGACAGCCCGGGCACCAGAAGGTAAGGCGATTGTTGTCCCCCTGCCCCCGCCGGCGGATGCCCTCGCCGCAACGCGGGCAGGGCATCCCGGCACGGCGATAGACGGCATGCGGCCGGGCCTTGAAACCCTCGACCGCGGCGCGGGCCATGTGCTCGCGGGCAAAGGCGACGGCGGCAAGCGCCTGCTCGTCGTGAACCTCCCCCGTCGCACGCCATGGATCCAGCCCTGCCGCGAAACAGCTCTCGGCCTTCCACAGGTTGCCGATGCCGGCGATGGTCCGCTGCTCGAGCAGGGCATCCCCGATGGGCCGCGTCGGATCGTCTTCGCGCAGCCGCCGCAGAAACAGCAGCTCGTCGAAGGACTCCCCGATCACATCTTGGCCCAGTCGGGTCAACCGGGGATCGACGCGCACCCGCGCCTCGCTCAGCAATTCGAGGACGGGACCGTCGAACTCGACGACCTCCCAACCTCCCGAGCGGATGATCAGCCAGGCCCGGCGGGGCGCACGGCGCCAGCGGGCGCCTCCGGGGTAGACGCCCCACGAACCGCTCATGCGCAGATGCGAATGGATCGTCAGCCCTCCGGCGAAGCGCAGCAGCAGGTGCTTGCCATGTGCCTGCACCGACTCGACCGTCCTGCCCGCGAGCCGCCCGGGCCAGCGTTCGGATCGGTGGCGGGCCTGCGGGGTGAGGATCTCCTGCGGAACGCGCCCCTCGAGGACCGGGCGGATCCGGTTGGCGGCGTAGTGGATCGTGTCCCCCTCGGGCATCGGGCCCTACGAAAGCAGTCCGCCGCCCGCTATGCGGAGGGATGCCCCGCGGCGAGGCGGCCGATCACCTCGTGGACCAGCCGGGTCGCCTCGAGGACCGTCCTGTAATCGAGGTTCGCGGGCACGTCGCTGGGCAGGTGGTAGTTCGCCGGGCTGCGCCAGTCGGTGATCGACAGCAGCGTCGCCGTCGGGTATCCGGCCCGGCTGGGGATGATGCTGTCCGTCGAGGCCCGCGCCCGGAAGCCTCGCTCCAGCGGGATCTCCAGGTAGGCGGCGCTTTCGGCCAGGAGCTCGCGCAGCCAGGGCCCCTCGTACTCCTCCATCCAGATCGGCCCCTCGGACTCGAGCATCACCAGGTGGGGCGAGCCGACCGTGTCCAGGTTCACGAAGATCGTCTGCTGCGGGTCGAGCTCTGAGCGGTGGCGCGCCACGAAAGCCCTGATGCCGTCCTGCAGGGTCTCCTCCGCGCCGCAGGAGACCAGCAGCACCCTCAGCCCCGGCACGGGCTCCTCCTGCAGCATCTCGGCCAGCCCCACGAGCGCGGCGACGCCCGAGAGGTTGTCATTGGCTCCCTCCACGGTCGGGCTGCGCCAGACGTCGGCCACGAGCGCGGCGCCGATCGTGCCCAGTGCGACGCCACCCAGCGCGAGACGGCGCCGCCGCGATGCCGCCGCCGCCAGCGTGAAGGCCGGCCCGGCCAGGCCGATCCACCACTGCGGGAGGGGTTTCTTCGCTCTTTCGACGCGCTCGGGGGCGAGCTCGTAGAGACGTTTCTGCAGGCTCTGGTCGAACAGCACCCCCGTCTGGGGAGCGTCGTGATGGGCCAGCACCACCAGGGTTCGCTCGGCACCCTGATCGCCCGCATTCCCGACCACGTTGACCGTCCTGCGCCGGCGGCGAAGCGCACGCCGGTAGAGACGGGGTCCGTTCTGAGCCTCGTCGAGGATCCCCGCGACCCCCAGCACCACCGCCACGACCCCCGCCAGCGGACGGCGCCGCAGGACCAGGAGGGCGCCCCCGACGCCGAGCAGGCCGAGCCCGGTGGCCGTCGGCGGGAAGGTCCCCCAGGAGTGCTCCTCCTCCATTGCGACGCGCACCCCCTCCACGGCTTCGAGGCGGGCTGCGAGCCACTCGGCGGCCTCGCGCTCGCCCGGCGAGCAGGGCGTCCTGTCGATCGGCGCGAGCGTCTCGACGACCTCGCGCAGGACCGCCTCGACCCTCTCCCCTGAGAACTGGCTCAGCGAGCTCACCGGGTCATTGTCGCGCTTTGGGCCCATCGGGGCGCCCCCCCGGCCAGCGCCGCGGATCGTTAGGCTCGGGGCCTGATGGACGAGCCCGAGCCAACGCCGAGCCCGGCCGTTCGCGCCCCACGTCCCCGGTCTCTGCCGACCCCGGGGATCAGACGCGCCACGGTGATCGGCGCCGGCTCGTTCGGCACGGCGCTGGCCGTCCTGCTGACCCGGGCCGGGGTGCGCACGACGCTCCAGACCCGGACCGCCGAGCAGGCGGCGGTGATCGACGAGCAACGCGAGAATCGTCTCTACCTCCCGGGTGTCGAGCTGGGAGGCGGCCTCCGTGTCGAGCCGGCATCCGCGGGTGTGGCGCGCGCCGACTTCGTCTTCCTGGCCGTTCCCTCGCGCACGCTCGGGACCGCGATCGACGCCCTCGTCGCGGCGGGCCTGGGGCGCAGGGCGGCGATCGTCTCCGTCGCCAAGGGGCTGGTTCCCCCGAACGGGGTCCCCCCGACGGTCGTCCTCGGCGAGCGCTTCGGCGCCGAGCGGGTCGCCTGCCTGGGCGGTCCGGCCCACGCGCAGGAGATGGTCCATTCCGGCGCCGCCCTGGTGGCGGCCTCCTCGGAGGAGGATCTCGCCCGCAGCGTCGCTCAGCTGTTCATCCGCGCGGGCGTCGTCTGCGAGCAGTCCAACGACCCGATCGGCGTGGAGCTGGCGGGCGCCGCCAAGAACGCCGCCGCACTCGCAGCGGGCGCAACCGAGGCGCAGGGACTGAACGCGGCCGGTGCGGCTGCCGGGCATATCTTCGCGGAGGTCTGGCGCTACGCCGAGGGCCTGGGCGCCCGGCCCGAGTCGATGATCGGACTGGCCGGCGCGGGGGACCTTGTGGCGACCGCCCTCGCTCCGCAGAGCCGCAACCGCCGGGCCGGTGAGCTGCTCGCCGCAGGCGTTCCCGCCGCCGAGATCCCCGCCCAGGTCGGACAGGCCGTCGAGGCGCTGGAGTCGGTGCCGCTGCTCGCGCGAGCCCTCGAGGACGCCGGCGTGGCCGCGCCGGTGACCGGGGCGCTGGGGCGGCTGATCTCGGGTGAGCTCCCCCTGCAGGAATGGGTCGCCCTCGTGAGGGCGACCGTCCCGCCTCCGGCGCTCTGGCGCCGGCGCCCAAACCGGGCTTCTGGCGGAGCTTCTGGCGGCGGCTCTCGGGCGCAGGCGGCTGACAGCCGGCCTTCTCAGCCGGCGCCCGGGGCACCCATCAGCGTGCTGATGACGGCCTCGTAGACGCCCGAGCCGTGCCCGGCCTCGGCCACCCGGACATTCTGGAAGGCGCCCGTCTCGCGGCGGATCGACGGGTCTCGCTCGACCGCGTTGCCAACCAGCCAGAGGCTCCCCACCTGCGGTGCGCAGGCGAGGTCCTCCCGCGAGTCGCCGACGGCGAAGGTCTCCTCGGGGAGGTAGCCGCGGATCCGGCGGTGGAGGGCGACCGCCCCGGCCTTCGAGGCCCCGACCGGAACGAGGTGGTAGCAGCGCACCTGAGGCAGTTCGGCGAGCGCCGGCGAGCGGCGGTTGACCACGCCGTTGTCGACGAGGCGCAGAGAATCGAGGCCCTGCCCGGCGAGCAGCGCGTCCACCTCTGCGGCATCCACCAGACCCCGGAAGAGATGCGACACCTCTCGTCCGCGATGCCAGGGCTCGTGGTACTCCAGGCGGCCCGCGTACCGCTCGAGCAACATGGACGGCGCCCCGGAGGCTTCGATCTGCTCGGAGATCGTGAGCTCGCCCGGGAGCATCTCGCCGGTCAGCCAGTGCTCCTCCCCCTCGAGCACCAGGCAGGCCCCGGCCTCATAGATGAAGGTGGACTGTCCGAGCAGCCGCGCGTCCTCCTCGACCTGCGCCCTGCGCCGGCCGGACATCAGGACGACCTCGACCTCGGCCCGCAGGCAGGCCTGGATCGCACGGATGCCGTCGAGGGAGACGGCTCCCTCGCCGTCGTGCAGCAGCGAGGCGCCCCGGCCGAGGAGCGTCCCGTCGAGGTCCAGGTAGAGGCAGCGCGCCGGGCTCGCAGCGCTCACGAGACCCTCAGCGAGGCCAGTGGGGGCCGTTCCAGCGGGGCCGGCCCGTCGGCGCCGTCCGGATGCGGCTCCATCCGTCCATCCTGTTCGAGCCGCCTGGCCACCGTGGCAAGGACGGTCCGGGCCATCCCCGTCAGGGCCGAGAGGGGCTGATGGGGGTTCCGGTGCTCGTCCAGGTCGACCTGTGCCATGCCCTCCAGCCCGACGGTCCGCCAGACGTCGATCAGCATTGCGATCTCGACCCCGTAGCCGGTCACGAAGGGAACCTGCTCGAGCACCTCACGGCGGGCCGCCACCTCGCCGGCAAGCGGCTGGCGGACACCCTCGAGCTCGGGGTAGAAGAGCGCCAGGGCGGGCCGGGCCGTCAGGTGGTTGACGCGCCCGCCACCCTCACCGGGAGGGTCCGCAGCGCCCTCCATCGGACGGCGGTAGAAGGCCTTGACGAAGCTGACCTGCGGCTCGCAGACCAGCGGCCCGAGCAGGCCCGTGGCGAAGTGCGCAGCGAAGTCCTCGGTGTCCGCGTCCAGGAAGCAGACAAGCTCGCCCTGCACCCGGCCGAGGGCCCGCCACATGGCGTCGCCCTTGCCGAGGACAGGCCCGAACTCCGGCAACAGCTCGGCCTCCTGCAGGACGCGCGCCCCGGCCGCCTCGGCGATCTCGGCGGTCCCGTCGCTGGAGCCCGCATCGATCACCAGGACCTCGTCCAGGGCACCGGCGTCACGCAGCGCCAGGAGCTCACCGACGATCGGGGCGACCGTCCCCGCGCACTCGCGGGCGGGCAGGCAGACGGAGATGCTCTGGCGGCGCTCGGCCGCGATCCGCTCGGCCGGATAGAGGGAATGATGGAAGGAGCGGGCTTTCGCCCAGGCCCCCGAAGCGGCGGCTGACATCGGCTCTACTATCTCAAGTCCTTGGCCCTCGACCGGCGAACAGAGCCCTGGAGCAACCTGCTGGACGGCGGGCGCGAGGACGGCCGCCTGGTGCGCGAGGCGCGCGAGGGGCCCGGCCGCCCGAAGCTCGCGCCGATCCCTCGCGAGCTCCACCCCGGCCTCCTCGAGGCGCTCGAGCGCACGGGCATCGAGCGGCTCTACTCCCACCAGGCCGAGGCGCTCGAGGCGGCCTGGGAGGGGCCCACGATCGTCACGACGGGGACGGCCTCCGGCAAGTCCCTCTGCTTCAACCTGCCGACCCTGGACGTGCTCTGCCGCGATCGCCGTGCCCGGGCGCTCTACCTCTACCCCACCAAGGCCCTGGCCCAGGACCAGGCCCGGGCTCTCACGGCGCTGGGGCTGGGGAAGCTCGTCAGGCCCGCCATCTACGACGGGGATACGCCCCGCGAGGCCCGGGCGGAGATCCGCCGCAGCGCCAACGTGGTGCTGACGAACCCCGACATGCTCCACGTCGGCATCCTGCCCAACCACGCCGCCTGGGCCGACCTGTTCGCGAACCTTGCCGTGATCGTCATCGACGAGGCCCATGTCTACCGCGGCGTGTTCGGCTCGCACGTCGCCAACGTGCTGCGCCGGCTGAGGCGGATCGCTGCCGCCTACGGGACCGAGCCGCGGGTGATGCTGGCCTCCGCGACGATCGCCAACCCCGTCGAGCTGGCCGAGCGCCTGACGGGCCTCGAGGGCGTCGCGCTCATCGCGCAGGACGGCTCGCCGACCCCCGAGCGCAAGATCGCGATCTGGAACCCCCCGCTCACGGACGAGGCAAGCGGGGCGCGGCGCTCAGCCCTCGGCGAGGCGGCCCAGCTGCTCTCCGAGCTGGTTCGCGAGGGCGCTTCCTCGATCTGCTTCATGAAGTCCCGCAAGGGAGTCGAGGTCCTCAGCCGCCTGGTCCGCGAGGAGGTCGAGAAGACCGACCCCGCCCTGGCCGAACGTGTCGCGCCATACAGGGCCGGATACACAGCCCAGCAACGGCGCGAGCTCGAGCAGCGCCTGATGGCCGGTGAGCTCCGTTCGATAATCACGACCGACGCGCTCGAGCTCGGGATCGATATCGGCGAGCTCGACGCGGCCGTCGTCGTGACATTTCCGGGAACGATCGCCTCGCTGCGCCAGATGTGGGGCCGGGCCGGGCGCAGAGGCAGGGGACTGGCGGTCTATGTGGCCGGAGAGGACGCCCTTGACCAGTTCTTCTGCCGCCACCCCGACGAGTTCCTCGGCCGTCCCGTCGAGGCGGCCATACTCGACCACGAGAGCCCGGAGATCTACAGCCGTCACCTGCTCTGCGCGGCCCACGAGGGGCCTCTCTCGCACGGCGACGGCGAGTTCCTGGGACCGCGCTGGGAGGCCACGGCGGAACAGCTCGAGAGCGCCGGAGAACTGCGTCGCCGGGACAGGCCTGCCAGCTACGTCGCGCGCGAGCCGGGTGCCTACCCGGCGGCCGAGGTCTCACTGCGCTCGGCCTCGAACGAGAGCTTTGCGATCGTCGATGTCTCATCCGGGGAGCTGCTCGGCACGACCGAGGCGGCGCGGGCGCACTCCACCGTCCACGAGGGCGCCATCTACATCCACCTGGGCCGTTCCTACGAGGTCTCCGAGCTCGACCTGGAGCGCCGCCGCGCGCTCGTGGCGCCCTTCTCGGGCGACTGGTACACCCAGCCCAAGAGCACCACCGACACGGAGATCGTCAGGCTGCTCGACCGTCGCGAGACGCTCGGCGTGAGGCTCTCCTTCGGCGAGGTCAGCGTCACCGACACGGTCCTGGCCTACCAGCGGCGCAGGCTCGCCGACCATGCGCAGGTGGACATGTTCGCCCTGGACCTCCCGCCTGTCAGCTTCTCCACCCAGGCGCTCTGGTTCGAGCTGGCGATCGGGAACGGCGTCCCCTCCGACCTCGATGACGTTCTGCCGATGGACGTCCTGCTGGGGTCGCTGCACGCCACCGAGCACGCCCAGATCGCGGTCCTGCCGCTGATCGCCATGTGCGACCGCTGGGACATCGGCGGCCTGTCCACGAACTTCCACCCTCAGACCGGCGCCCCGACGATCTTCCTCTACGACGGGCACCCCGGTGGCATCGGCATCGCGCGGACGGCCTTCATGCGCTTCGAGGAGCTCTGTAATGACGCCCGGCGTCTGATCGAGGGCTGCGGCTGCTCGCAAGGCTGTCCCTCCTGCGTGCAGTCGCCCAAGTGCGGCAACCTCAACGAGCCGCTCTCCAAGGCCGGGGCGCTGCGGCTGCTCGAGCACCTGCTCGAGGGTGCCGGCGAGTCCGCCCTCGCGGCGCAGCTCTGACGGGTCCGCCGAGCTGTTGACGCATGCAGACCCCCCCAGCGGGGAAGATGAGAGCCCCGTGAGGATCCCGCACCCCGCCATGCCCGCCATGTTCTCCAGGACGATCCTCGCGATGGCTCTCGCCTGCGCCGCCCTGGGCGGCACCGCCGCAGCCGCGCTCGCCCCGCCGAGCCAGCTGCTCGTCTTCGAAGGTGCCGGCGAACGGGTGCCGCTGACCGAATGGATCCTCCGCAAGGACCCCTCCAACGCGGGCGTCCGGCTGGGATGGGCCCGTGGCAGGTTCGCCGGGACCCGTGTGCGAGTTCCCAACGTCGTCAGCCCCGCCCCCTACAGCGGCCACGCGGGAGGGCGCAACTACCAGGGCTCCGTCGCCTGGTACCGCACGACGATCCAGGCCCCCACCACCGGCGTCTACGCGCTGGACTTCGAGTCGGCCAACTTCCGTGCCACGGTCTTCCTCGACGGCAGGCCCGTGGCGTCGCACAGGGGCTCGTTCCTCCCCTTTCAAGCGCGCAGGATGCTGAGCGCCGGTAGCCACTCTGTCGTCGTGCGGGTCGACTGGCGCTACCCGGGCAAACAGTCCACCGAAGGCTTCCACCGGACCTGGTTCAACTGGGGCGGGCTGGACGGCGAGGTCACGCTTCGCCCGGTCGGGCCGAGCGAGCTGGAGCAGCCGACCCTCTCCACGACGCTTGTGCCGGGCCCGGGGGGCACACCGCAGGCGAGCGTCCGGGTGAACGTCCTGCTGCGGAACAACGGCCCTCGGCGGACGCTGACACCGGCGGGCACGCTGACCCGGGCCGGGCAGTCGATCGCGGTGAGCTTCCCCGCGATGACCCTGTCCAAAGGCCAGAGCGCCATCGCGATGAGCACCGTGACGGTCGCCGAACCCGCGCTCTGGTCACCGGCGAGCCCGAACCTCTACCAGCTCGAACTGTCCGTTGCAGGCGAGAGCAGCTACGCCGCGCGGGTCGGTCTGCGCCAGCTCACCTGGAAGGGCGGGGAGCTCGAACTCAACGGCAAGCGTCTGCACCTCCATGGGGCGAGCGTCCAGGAGGATGTCCCGGGGCACGGCGACGCGCTGACCCCCGGCGACCAGGACGCAATGGTCGCCGAGCTCAAGGCGATCGGTGCCAACGTGGTCCGCTCGCAGCATCCCCTGGACCCGGCCCTGCTCGAACGCTTCGACGCGGCCGGCCTGCTCGTCTGGCAGGGGCTCGGGCCCGTCGAAGGGGCGGGAAACTGGTACTCCTCGACGCCCTCCCTGCTCGCCTCCGCCGAGCAGCAGGCGCGCGTCGCGGCGACCGCCGCGATGAGCCACCCCTCGATCTTCGCCTGGAACCTCGTCAACGAGGTCGCCGGCAACGGCCGGAACGCGGCCGAGGTCAGCTACGTCCGGGACATGGCCGGATGGCTGCACAGAACCGACCCGGCCCGAATGGTGGCGGTCGACGTCTGGGGCCGCCATCCACCGAAACGGGCCGGCTCGCTCTACGCGGATGTCGACGCGGTCGCCGAGACGGACTACTCAGGGTGGTACGAATCGCCGAGGGACACCGAACGGCAACTGATCGCCCGCATGCGTGCCCGCCTCGCCGCGATGGAGCGAACCTTCGCCGGCAAGGTCCTCGTGATCAGCGAGTTCGGTGCCGAATCGAACACGCTCAACCGGCCCGGGAGCCCCGGGAGCTACGCCTTCCAGTCACGCCTGCTCAAGGCTCATATCAAGGTCTACGCGGCTGACCCGCGCCTGACGGCGATGATGGTCTGGGTGCTTCGCGACTATCCCCTGACCCCCACCTTCAGCGGCGGCTCGATCAGCCATGTGCTGCACCACCTGAAGCTGATCGAAGGGATAAATCAGAAGGGCCTCTTCACCTATTCGGGCAGGCCCAAGCCCGCCGCCGGGGTGGTCGGCGGGCTGTTCAGAGCGCTGGGAGAAGGCTGACGGGCGCCGCCCTAGGCGTTGCCGCGGGCGATCTTGCGCAGGTCGATCGTCTGGTCGTAGAGCTTCGCGTCGACCCCCTCCTCGAGCGCGATCTCGCGAAGCGGGCGTCCTGATGCGGTCGCCTTTTTGACGATCTGGGTCGCCTTGTCGTAGCCGATCGCCCCATTCAGGGCGGTCGCGACCGCCAGCGTCGCACCGGCGGAGGCCCGGGTACCGGCCCTGTTGACCTGGATGCCGTCGACGCACTTCTCGGCGAAGACCGTCGCGGTCGAGCTCAGCAGCCGCAGCGACTGAAGCAGGTTGCGGGCGATCAGCGGGATGCGGACGTTGAGCTCGAACTGGCCCTGAAGCCCGCCGACGGTGATGGCCGTGTCGTTGCCGATCACCTGCGCGGAGACCTGCAGGACGACCTCGGGGATGACGGGATTGACCTTGCCGGGCATGATCGAGGAGCCCTTCTGCAGCTCCGGCAGGAACAGCTCGCCGATGCCGGCCCGCGGCCCGGAGCCCATCAGGGCGAGGTCCCCCGCGATCTTCGTCAGCGAGACCGCCACCACCTTGAGCGCGCCCGAGAGCTCGACCAGCGCATCGCGGTTGGCCTGAGCCTCGAACGGGTCGAGCGGCCCGGCGATCTGTTTGAGGCCGGACTCCTTCCTGATCCGTGCCCTGACCTTCTCCGCGAAACGGGGGTGCGTGTTCAGACCCGTTCCCGTTGCGGTGCCCCCGAGCGGGATCTGCCCGACGTGGACGAGGGCCGAGGAGATCCGCTCGACACCCAGGGCGATCTGGGCGCTGTAGCCGCCGAACTCCTGCCCGAGGGTCACCGGGACCGCGTCCATCAGGTGGGTGCGGCCGGACTTGACGACGTTCTGGAAGCTCCTCGCCTTGCGCGCGAACGAGCGCTCGAGAAGTTTGAGCGCGGGGAGCAGCTCGTTCTGAGCCACGTCCAACGCCGCCAGGTGAACGGCCGACGGGAAGACGTCGTTGGAGGACTGACCCATGTTCACGTGGTCGTTCGGGTGGATTCCGTCACCCGCCAGGTTCGCGATCACCTCGTTGGCGTTCATGTTCGTCGAGGTCCCCGAGCCGGTCTGGAAGACGTCGATCGGGAACTGTCCGTCGTGCGCGCCGCCCGCGATCTCCCTGGCGGCCCGCTCGATGCGCGTGGCGCTCCTTTTTGAGAGCAGCCCCAGTTCGCCGTTCACCGAGGCCGCGGTGCCCTTGATTCGCGCCAGCCAGCGGACGACCTCGACGGGGACGGTCTCGCCGGAGATCGGAAAGTTCTCGACGGCCTTGGCGGTCTCCCCGCCCCACAACTGTTTATCGGTTGGCATCTGGTCTCCTGATCGGGGGAAGTCTGCTGCGGAAGGCCCATCGGGCGGAGCGCTGAGGCGCCGGACCGCCGGGGCACAGGGCTCAACCCTACCCGCAGAAGGCCGTCAGCTCTCTGGCCAGACCGACGGGGTCGTCGTAGGCCATCAGGAAGCCCGTGCTCTGAAGCACCCGAAGCTGCCCATGGGGGAGCAGCGCGAGCGCCTCTTCGGCCGGGGCCAGGGGGTTCAGGCGGTCCTGGTCGGCCCACAGCAGCAGCACGGGCATGTCCAGGCGGGGGTAGAGATCCAGCAGCCTCCGCTGGGGGCCCCGCGGCCATGACCGGGCGCACTTCGACCAGGACCGCGCCAGGCTGGAGTTGCCCGCGACGTCCGCGAAGGCATGGCGCAGGAGGTCCGCCGCCGCGGGGTTCCCCCGGGCGCTCAACTCGATTCCACGAGCCGGCCGGAAGGCCGCCGCGGCAGCGTAGGAGAGCAGGACGTCAAGGCCGGGAACGGCGCCCGCCCCGGCCGCTCTCTGCAACGCGCCGCGGAGCTTCCCCGTCGGCGCCGCATGAAGACGGTTGGGCATCAGGACGAGACGCGACGGGCGCAGGCGACGGCGTTCGATCGCATGGAGCAGGATCTCCGCCCCGGCGTCATGGCCCCCGACGAGCGGCCGCGGACCGAGAACCTCGGCGGCAAAGGAGCTCATCACCTCTGAGAACCAGTCCAGCGTGTAGGGATGGCGGGGCCGCTGCTCGGAGTCGCCGTGCAGGGGCAGATCGGGAATGACCACCCGGAAGCGCTCGGCCAACTGCTGGACGGCCGGTTCCCACTCCATGTGAGAGAGCAGCCCCGAGTGCAGCAGGGCCAGGGGCGGGCCGGCGCCGAGCTCCCTGTATGCGACACGCGCCCCATCCGCATGGTGATAGAGGCGCAGTCTCATCGCCCCATCGTATGAAGGCGGATGCCCGCGACCAGGCTCGGGCGCCCACGGCCGCTTGCGCGAGTATGGAGGTGATGATCCCCCCTGGCCGTCACGTCTCGCTGCCGCCTCGCATCGCGGTCTGCGGGCTCCTCCTCGCCTGCGGGCTCCTCCTCGGGTGCGGCGCCGCCAGCGCCGGCAGACCCCTCGCCGTTCCCCCGCCCGCGAAGCTGCCCGCCGCGAGGAGCTCGCACCTGGTGGAGATCGTGATGGAGAACCGCGAGTACGGCGAGGTCATCGCCAGCCCGTCGGCGCCCTACGTCAACCGTCTGGCCCACCGTTACGGCCTGGCGACGGCGAGCCATGCGATCACCCACCCATCGCTGCCGAACTACATCGCCCTGACCTCGGGGACGACGGGCGGAATCGAATCGGATTGCACGTCATGCAGCGTCGATGCACCCAACCTGATCGACCAGCTCGAAGGCGCCCGGATCTCCTGGAAGGCATACCTCGAGGGCCTGCCAAGACCCTGTTTCACGGGAGCGGCTGCGGGAGGGTACGCCAAGAAGCACAACCCGTTCGCCTACTACAGGGACTTCACCTCCTCGCGCTCGCGCTGCTCGCACCTGGCGGGCTTCGCCGCCCTGGCCGCCGACCTGAGAGCGGGGCGCCTGCCGGCCTATTCCTGGATCAGCCCCAACCTCTGCGACGACGGGCACGACTGCGCCCTGGGCACGGCCGACAGGTTCCTGGCGGCGACCGTACCCTCGCTGCTGCGCGAGCTGGGACCACACGGCCTGTTGATCCTGACCTGGGACGAGGGCACGACCAACAGCGGCTGCTGCGGCGTGGCCCACGGCGGGCACATCGCGACGATCCTCGCCGGCCCGGATGTTCGAGCCGGGTCCAGGGAGGCTCAGCCGCTCGACCACTACGGCGTTCTCGGGACCGTTGAGGACGCGCTGGGGCTCCCCCGGCTCGGCGGTGCCTCCTCGGCGAGCGCCGGCAGCCTGAAGGGGCTCCTTGCCAGGACGCCGCGCCTGCGCTGAGCGGGTTCTGCAGCTGCGCCTAGAATGGCCCTCCCCGTGAGCGCTTCCACCGACCCACTGCTTCCGAGCCACGACGTCGACCCGCGGCGCGAGTTGCCCGACCTCGAGCAGGAGATCCTCGGCCGCTGGCGCGAGCGGGACGTGTTCGGGGCGTCTCTGCGTGCACGCGAGGGAGCCCCCTCCTGGGTGTTCTACGAGGGCCCCCCGACGGCCAACGGGCCCCCGGGCTCCCACCATGTCCTGTCCCGCGTCTTCAAGGACATCTACCCCCGCTTCCAGACGATGCGGGGGTTCAGGGTCGAGCGCAAGGGCGGCTGGGACTGCCACGGACTGCCCGTCGAGATCGCCGTCGAAAAGGAGCTGGGCATCCAGCACAAGGCGGAGATCGAGGAGTACGGGATCGCCGCCTTCAACGCCAAGTGCCGCGAGTCGGTCTTCACCTTCCTGGAGGAGTGGGACCGTCTGACCGAGCGGATCGGCTTCTGGCTGGATCTCGAGCATGCCTACCGGACCCTGGACGAGTCCTACATCGAGTCGGTCTGGTGGGCCCTCTCGGAGATCGACCGGCGCGGCCTGCTCTACGAGGGCAACAAGGTGGTCCCCTATTGCCCCCGCTGCGAGACCACCCTCTCCTCGCACGAGGTCGCCCTCGGCTACCGCGACGTCGTCGACCCGAGCGTCTTCCTCAAGCTGCCCGTCTCCGACGGCGAGGAGCAGCTGCTCGTCTGGACGACGACCCCCTGGACACTGCCGGGCAACGTCGCCCTGGCGATCTCGCCTTCGGCCACCTACGCCCGTGTGCGCTCTGGGGGCGAGCTCTTCCTGCTGGCGGAGGCGAGGGTCGAGGCGGTGCTCGGAGAGGACGCCGAGATCCTGGAGCGGCTCTCGGGCCCCGAGCTCGTGGAGCGCTTTGGCTCCTACAGCGGACCGATCTTCGCCGCCACCGACCGGGAGCCGGGGCCCCTGCCGATCCTGCTGGACGACTTCGTGACGACCCAGGACGGGACCGGGATCGTCCATCTTGCGCCCGCCTTCGGCGAGGACGACTACCGCGTCGCGGGCGCCTCACCCCAGGTTCCCTTCGATCCGACCGATGCCGCCACGCTCTACAACCCCGTCCTGCCCGACGGCACCTACGACGGTCGGGTCCTCGACCGCAACGGCGCCGGCTATGAGGGGCGGGAGGTCAAGGATGAGGCGCTGACGAGCGAGCTGATCGAGGACCTCCGCGAGCGTGGCCTGCTGCTCAGGGTGCAGCAATATGAGCACTCCTATCCCCACTGCTGGCGATCGGGCAACCCGCTGATCTACTACGCCAAACCGTCCTGGTACATCGCGACGGCCAAACTTCGCGACCGGCTGATCGAGTCGAACGAGACGGTCGCCTGGCACCCGCCCCATGTCAAGCACGGCCGCTTCGGAGACTGGCTCAAGAACAACGTCGACTGGGCCCTTTCGCGCGAGCGCTACTGGGGCACCCCGCTGCCCGTCTGGCGGTGTCGCGCCGGCCATCTTCACGTCGTCGGCTCCTTCACCGAGCTGGCCGAGCGCTCCGGGGAGGAGCTCTCCGACCACCACCGCCCCTATGTCGACGACATCGGCTTCCCCTGCACCCACGGCACGGAGTCCGGGACTCCCTGCGGCGAGCGGATGCAACGCGTCCCCGAGGTGATCGACGTCTGGTTCGACTCGGGCGCCATGCCCTTCGCCCAGCATCACTTCCCCTTTGCCGGCGAGGAGGTCCTCGAGGGAGCCTTCCCGGCCGACTTCATCTGCGAGGCGCAGGATCAGACGCGTGGCTGGTTCTATTCGCTGCTGGCCGTCTCGACGCTGCTGGACCGCCCGTCCCCCTACCGCAACGTCGTATGCCTGGGACTGATCCTCGATGAGGAGGGGCAGAAGATGTCCAAGTCCAAGGGCAACACGGTCGAGCCCTGGGAGGTCCTGGACACGTTCGGCGCGGACGCCTTCCGCTGGTACTTCTTCACCTCCAAGCAGCCCTGGGACGGCTACCGTTTCTCGGTCGAGACGATCGGCGAGGGCGTCCGGCTGTTCCTCAAGCAGCTGTGGTCCACCTACTACTTCTACGTCCTCTACGCCCAGGCCGCATCATCGGAGCTGTCCGGCGCGCCGGCCGACCCGCCGCAGGGGAGCGAGCTCAGCGACCTGGATCGCTGGGCGCTGTCCCGCACGGCAGCCACCACCGAGTTCGTGACCGAGCGCCTCGATGCATATGACGCGACCTCGGCCGGACGGGCGATCGCCGAACTGCTCGACGAGCTCTCCAACTGGTATGTCCGGCGCTCGCGCAGGCGCTTCTGGGACGGTGAGGCCGCGGCCTTCAGGACCCTCCGGACCTGCCTCCTGGCGGTGGCCAAGCTGCTGGCCCCCTTCTGCCCCTTCATCGCAGATGAGATCTACGACAACCTCGACGGCGAGCTTGCGAGCGTTCATCTCTGCGACTTCCCCTTGCCCGAGTCGATCGGGCCGCGGGACGAGAGCCTTGAAGCGGCGATGGCGCTGGCCCGCGAGACCGTCCGCCTCGGTCTGGGAGCTCGCGGCAAGGCCAAGATCAAGGTCCGCCAGCCGCTTGCCGAGGCCGTGGTCGTCGCCGACGAGCGGGAGCGCCAGGCGATCGAGCGCCTGGTCGACGTGGTCCGCGAGGAGCTCAACGTGCGGGCCGTCCGGTTCGTGGCGGCGGCCGACGAGCTGGGCAGCTACGAGGTCAAGGCCAACTACCGGACGCTGGGACCGCTCTTCGGCAAGGAGATGCCCCTTGTTGCAGAGGCGATCGCCGCCCTCGATCCGGCACATGTCGCCGAGTCTCTGCGCGACGGCGGGATCATCGGCATCTCGGCGGGCGGCCGGGAGCACACGCTCTCAACGGACGACCTGCTGCTCACGATGCGCCCGCCCGAGGGCTACAGCGTCGAGCGCGAGGGGGCGCATGCCGTCGCCCTGGAGCTGGGGATCGACGAGGACCTGCTCGAGGAGGGCCGGGGGCGCGAGATCGTTCATGCTGTCCAGAACGCCCGCAAGAGCGCCGGCCTTCAGGTGGAGGACCGGATCGAGCTGGCCCTGACAGGGGACCGCGCCCTGATCGCAGCGGCCGAGCGCTACGCCGAGCACCTCACCACCGAGACCCTCGCCGAGCAGCTCTATCTCGACGAGGCCGCCGAGGCCGCCGTCGCCGAGATGGCTTACAGCGAGATCGAGACCGTTGACGGCCTCGAGTTGAAGATCAGCCTGTCAAAGGCCGACCCCGCTCCCCTAGCCCACTGACAGGGCGGGCTCAAGCTCCTGCTCGAGCTTCTTCTTGGGGTAGGCGCCGATGACGGTCTTCACGGGCTGCCCGCCCTTGAAGAGGATCATCGTGGGGATCGAGAGGACCTGGTACTGAGCGGAGGTCTGCGGGTTCTCGTCGGTGTTGAGCTTGACGATCTTCAGATCCTGACGCTCGGAGGCGATCTCCTCGAGGACCGGGGCGACGACACGGCAGGGACCGCACCAGGGTGCCCAGAAGTCGACGAGAACGGGACCGTCCGCCTCGAGGACCTCGGCAGTGAAGTTGGTGTCTGTGACTTGGGCGAGGGTGCCTGCCATGGTGTCTCCTTAGTCGATGTACCCCTCACTATACAAAATGAAGGAGGGGTCCCCCGGGGGGCGCTCGGGGGCCGCGCCGAGCCGCTCCCCGGCATGGCGTGGATCGAGCCGACCGGCCGCTGCTACTTGCCGATCGTGACCACCCAGCCGTCGGCGGAGCGCACGATTGGGGGGTGGATGCCGGTCAGGGTGGTGAACAGATGCGGCGAGACATAGACCTCGATCAGCGCCGCCACGAGGAGGACCGGAATGGCGATGGCAACGGTGACCAGCGTGGCCGCCAGCAGCTGATCCCACTTGCCGCGGCGGCTGGCGATGATCCAGGCCGCAAGCGGCAGGAACAGGGCGATCAGCTCCGGGATCGCGTGGGGCAGTACGCCGAGCAGCAGCAGCCCCGGGGAGACGTGCAGGAAGTTCGACACGCCCGCGAGGGCGTGACCGATCAGGTAGGCCTGGGCGCTGAGCGAGAAGGTGGTCGCGCCCACGACGAAGGCGATCGCCAGACGCCCGCCGTGTTCGTGGACCCAGCGCGAGGCGCCGCTGTGGTGTTCGGCCTGCAGCGGCAGCGAGCTGCCCGCGATGAAGCCCGCGACGCAGGCCATCGCGTGCAGGGCCAGGACGAGCATGTTCGCGCGCAGGACGTGGAGGACATCGGCGCCGTCACCCACGGCGAAGGGAGGTTGCAGTTGAAGGATCTGCGTATAGCCCGGGTCGAGGGTCGCGATCACCCAGACGGCCAGCAGCAGGCCGGCGGCGGCAATCGCCGAACCGGCGACCCACGCTCCGACGACCTTGCCGGGTGTCCTCTGCCAAGCCTTCAGGGTCGCGCGTGTATGCCGCACGCCATGGGCGAACGCGTAGGCCGAAGCGTCCATCACCCATCCATCGGCCGCCGAGGGCTTCAGCTGAAGCGCAACAACGGCACGAGCCACATGGCCTCCGCCGCGATCCGCCAGGACATCTTGCTCTGGCCATGCTCGCGATCGCGGAAGACGATCGGGACCTCGGCGACGCGAAAGCCCGCCTGGACGGCCCGGTAGGTGAGCTCGACCTGGAAGGCATAGCCGCGCGAGCGAACCTCGTCGAAGCGGATCGATTCAAGGACCTCCCGGCGAAAGCACTTGAAGCCGCCCGTCAGGTCGTGCACCTTCAGGCCGAGGACCAGGCGGGCGTAGGTCGAACCCCCCTCGCTGATGACCTTTCGCAGCAGGCCCCAGTCCTTGACTTCCCCCCCGGGGACGTAGCGCGAGCCCAGCGCAAGGTCGGCCTCGCCCCGGGCCGCCGCCAGCAGCCGGGCGAGGTCGGCGGGGTCATGGGAGAAGTCCGAGTCCATCTCCAAGACGTATCCGGCTCCATGCTCGAGGGCATGGGCGAAGCCCGCCAGATAGGCGGGCCCGATGCCGCCCTTCTCGGTGCGGTGCAGGACCTTGACCCACTCGTGCTGCTCGGCCATCGCGTCGGCAAGCCTGCCCGTCCCGTCGGGCGAGCCGTCGTCGACAATGAGTATCCGGAAGCCCTCGGGGGCCGCCGCGCCCAGCACGCTTCCCGCGGCCGTGAGGATCGCCTCGACGTTGGCCGCCTCGTTGTATGTGGGCAGTATCAGCCAGGGCTCGCCACGCATGGCTCGCGTACCCTAGAGCGTGGCGGGGATCAGCGGTCCGGTCGTCGGGCGCCGGGCGACCCCGGGCCCTAGGCTGGTGGCGTGGCCGGCACCCCTCCCTCCAACGGCACGATCGCCGACGCCCTCGAGGAGCTCGGCGACCTGTACGAGCTCGATGGGGCGATCGTCCATCGGGTGGTCGCCTATCGGACCGCCGCCAAGGCCGTCCGCGAGGCGTCTGTCTCGGTCGCCGCGATGGCCAAAGAGGGGCGTGCGACCGAGCTTCCCGGCATCGGGAAGACGCTCCAGGAAAAGATCCTGGCCCTCACGCAGACGGGCGAGATCCCCGCGGCCGTGAAGCTCCGGGCCAAGTTCCCGGCGGGGCTGATCGAACTGACGCGCCTGCCCGGGCTGGGTCCCAAGCGGGCGCGCCTGATGTTCTCCGAGCTGGGGATCGACTCGCCCCAGGCTCTCGAGGAGGCGGCCCGCGCCCAGCAGCTCAGGTCGGTCAAGGGGCTCGGGGCGAAGTTCGAGGCGAGCATGCTGGCTGCGCTGCAGGAGCGCCGCGAACGCCCCGAGGGGCAGTCCGGCCGAATCCTCCTGGCGCGCGCTCTCGAGCTGGGCGAAGAGCTCGTCGCCGGCCTGCGGCGACTGGGCGGCCCGGACACCCACGTCGAGCTGGCAGGGTCGGCCCGGCGGCGTGCCGACAGCGTCAAGGATCTCGACATCATCGCGACTACATCCCGTCCCACGGCGCTCGCGAAGAGCCTGGCCAAGCTCGAGCAGATCGAGACCGTCACCTCCGCCGGGAAGACCGGTGCGAGGGCTCGGACCCACGCCGGCATAGGTGTCGACCTGCGGATTGGAAAACCGAGCCAGCTCGGCAACCTGCTTCAGCATTTCACCGGTTCGGGCGAGCACAATGCCGCCCTGCGCGAGGCGGCCGTCAGGCGCGGCCTGCATGTCTCCGAGTACGGGATCCTCGATGACGCGACGGGCCGGACGCTCACCTGTGCGGAGGAGCGCGAGGTCTATGAGCGGCTCGGCCTTGCCTACATCGAGCCGGAGCTTCGCGAGAACAGGGGCGAGCTCGAGGCGGCCGCAAGGCCCGGCGGGCTCCCCGAGCTGATCGAGCTGAGCGACATCCGCGGTGACCTGCACAGCCACACGATCGCCTCGGACGGGCACAACACGATCGAGGAGATGGGGAGCGCGGCACGCGACCGCGGCTACGAGTACCTGGCGATCACCGACCATTCGGCGAGCCACGGCTTCGGTGACGATGTCTCCCCCGAGCAGCTGCTGCGCCAGATCGAGCTGGTTCACGAGGCCAATGACCGCCTCGAGGGCATCGAGCTGCTTGCCGGCAGCGAGGTGAACATCCTGCCGGACGGAACGCTCGACTATGAGGACGAGCTGCTCGGGGCACTGGACTGGGTTATCGCCAGCGTCCACACCTCCTTCGGGATGAGCGAACAGGCGATGACGGAGCGCATGGTCGCGGCGATCGAACATCCATCTGTGCGCGCCATCGCTCACCCCACGGGGCGCCTGATCGAGCGGCGGGAGCCCTACGCGGTCGATCTCCAGGCGATCTTCGCAGCGGCGGCGAAGACGGGGACGATGCTCGAGATCAACGCGAACCCCGACCGCCGCGACCTCTCCGATGTCAATGCCCGGGCGGCGGCCCGGGCGGGGGTCTCGATCCTGATCAACTCCGACGCGCACCGCACCCGGACACTTCAGAACATGCGCTGGGGCATCGCGACGGCCCGCCGTGCCTGGCTTACCCGCGAGCAGGTGGCCAACACCCGCCCCTGGAACGATCTCCGCCGCTAGTGGAGGTTCCCCGGAGAGCCGAGCAGGCGGGGCAGGAGCTCCCGCTCGACCCGCTGGTCGATCGCGGCCCGGCTGAATGGCGCCAGCGCCCTCGCGGCGCGCGCGGCATAGCCCTCGGCCGGATCGTCAAGGGCGCTCCGCAGGGCCCCCGCCAGGTCCTCGCCGAGCAGGCGATCGTCCAGCTCCCGGGCGATCGGAAGCGCGGCGTAGGGCCCCGGCGCGAGAGTTGTGACGAGCATGCAGCCATCGGCCAGAGCCTCCAGCTGTGCCGCACCGTAGTCCTCGCGCCTCGGCGCGCATACGAACACCCGCGAGCGGCGCAGCAGAGCCCGGTACTCCGCCGAGCCGAGGCGCCCCACGCAGCGCACCCCCTCCTCCGCGGCGAGATCGAATCCGGCGGCTCTCAGCTCCTCCCCGTCCGCCCCGGCCACCACCAGCTCGCCCCGCCGGGACGGGCCCTGGTTGCGGCGAAGCGCACGCCAGGCGGCCAGAACACGGCCGAGTCCCTTCTTCACAGGGTTGGCCGCGTAGGTGATCGCCGCGATGTCGCGCTCGAGCTCCACGGGACCCGACGGCTCGACCGCGAGGCCGATGACCAGCGCCCGATCACCGGCCCGTGCGGCGGGCGGGACCTCGGCCAGCCCACCCTCGCTCATGGGGAGCAGCAGCGTCGCCTGGCCGAGCCGGCGGCGCTCGAGCGGCCGCTGCCAGAGGCCGTGCCTGCCTGGCCGGTTCGCCGCGGCGGGCGCGTCGAAGCGGATCGCGCCGGGTCGCGGCCAGAGCAGGGCGGCGGTCGTGCTCGAGTAGATGACCGCCCTCGGCCGGGTGCCCGGCGGGCCGTTCAGGCGCTGCTCGGCGGCGGCCCGCGCCGCGCGCGCCCAGAGGAGATCCGTCGCCACCATTGTGCGAACCGCTCGAGGCTCCCTGGCCGGCGCGATCTCAACGGTCGCACCGGCCCGCTCGATCGAGGCGGCCAGCGATTCGTCGGCGCTGCGCAGCCCCGTGGTCGAGCCCAGCGAGACGATCAGCACATCGAGGGCGCCCACGGCGCCCATCTCAGGTGACGGCCCCGTTCATCTGCTCGGCGCGGCTCGATTTGAAGCCGGGTGTCCGCAGCAGTGCCATCGGCTTCAGCGGCGAGGTGCGCCGGACGTAGAAGCTGGCCCCGTCGCGCTCCTCGATCGCCGCGACGGCGGCATCCTGGCGGCGCCAGGCAAGCGCCCAGATGATCGCGAAGCCGGCCGCGATCCCCGGGATCTGAGGCGCGAGAAAGGCCAGTCCGCCCGAGAGAATTGTGAACACGACCAGCGGCCAGAGGCGGTTGACGATGATCGCGCTGGGCCGGTGCTCGGGAAGCGTTGAGCTCGACTGTGCCCCCGCGAGCAGGCGGGCGATCGGGGGGCTCGCTTCGCCGCGCCGGCCGAGCCGCAGCCCGATGAGCGTCGCCACGAGCCACCATCCGACGGCCACGATCACCACCAGGCGGTTGGAGTCGGCGGCGCCGGCCAGGACGCAGATGGCGCCAAGCGCCGTGGCAGCCCCGGCACTCAGCAGGACCGTCGTTCTGAGGAAGTCGACGAAACGCACGGCGCTAGAGCAGCGCCTCCAGCAATCCCCGAACGCCCGCAGGGCCGTCCACCGAGAGATCGGCTTCGGCGGCGAGCTCGGGCGGCGTCTCGTCCGAGTTCACGGCGACACAGAGCGCAGACCTCAGATCACCTGCGCCCTGCAGTGCGTGCAGGGCACGGAAGGCGTCGAGGTCTGTCGTGTCGTCGCCCACGTAGATCGCGGCCGCGACGTTCTCGGAGCGAAGCAGCCCCTTGATGCCGAGCCCCTTGTCGAACTCCACCGGTGGGCGGACCTCGAGCACCTTGCGCCCCCAGTGAACGGCGAAGCCCTCGTCCTGGGCACGCCTTGCGATCTCGCGTACGGCGGCCTCGGCGACGTCCTCGTCGGGAGCACCCCGCCAGTGGAACGCGGCGATCGCCTCCTTGTCCTCGGCCCGCACCCGGATCCGATGATGCTCCGGTGTCAGCGCGCCGTCGGCGAAGTTCCTCACCCTGGTCGTCCAGGCAGCGAGTTCGGGGTCGATCTCGGCCCGCGTCGATCCGGGCCGCAGCAGCTCGCCGCCGTGATTGCCCAGATAGGCGATCGTCCCGATCGCGACGATCGAGCGGGCCGTGGCGGCACGCCGCCCGCTCACGCAACCCACGACGCGGTAGCGGCGCGAGACCTCGATCAGGACCGCCCGGGTGGCCTCGGGCACGTGAGCATCGTCCGCGTGGCGGACGATGGGCGCCAGGGTTCCGTCGATATCGAGCAGGACGGCGGAGTTGGCGGGCTCGGAGCGGATCGGGCCGAGCGCCTCCACGAGCGTTGCGGAAGGCGACACCGCTCTAGTATGGCGCGCATGGCAGCCAGCCCGCCCGCTGACGCCCGTGGTCGCTGAGGGCTCGCCCAACCGCACCCTGAAGCTCGCCGCAATCGGCACGATGGCGGGGGTTTTCAGCGGGCTCTTCGGAGTCGGCGGGGGGACGGTCATCGTGCCCCTGGCAATTCTCTGGCTGGGCTACGAAGAGCGCCAGGCGACGGCCACATCGCTCGCGGCCATCATCTTCATCGCCGCCTTCGCCGCCGGGGCACAGGGGCTCTACGGCAACGTCAACGTGACGGACGCGCTCGAGATCGGGCTCCCCGCCGTCCTCGGCGTGCTGATCGGGACGTGGCTGCAACAGCGCCTGCAGGCCGGCGTGATCGCGCTGACGTTCGCGGCGTTGCTGGTGGCCTCGGCCGCCGAGCTGGTGCTGAGATGATCGGGGCGATCGCCGTCGGGCTGGCAGGCGGGATCGTCGCCGGCCTCCTGGGCGTCGGAGGGGGTGTTCTGTTCGTACCCGGGCTGGTGCTCTTCCTTGGCCTGGACCAGCATCACGCGGAGGCGACCTCGCTACTGGCGATCGTGCCGGTCGCGATCGTGGGGACGATCCGCCAGAACAAATACGGCAACGTCAGGCGCGACGATGCTCTGCTGCTTGGGCTTCTCTCCGTCGCCGGTGCGGCGGCCGGAGTCGCGCTGGCCAACGCTCTCAGCGGCCGGGTGCTGCGCGACGCCTTCGCGGCCCTGATGCTCCTTGTCGCCTTTCAGCTCGTCCAACGGACACGGCAGCCCGGGACGGATCCAGCGGATGATCGTCCGCCGCCGTGAAAATGACCTAGACTGCTCGTATGGGACTTGACAATCCTCTGCACATCGCCTTCCTGGTTGTGATCCTGTTGCTGGTCTTCGGCGCCAAGCGCCTTCCCGAGATTGGCCGTTCGCTCGGCTCGGGGATGCGGGAGTTCAAGGACTCCGTCAGCGGGGAGTCGAAGCAGCCCGCGCTGACGCAGACGTCGCAGGCTCAGCCCCAGCCGCAGCAGCCGGCTCCTCCGGCGCAGGCGCCGGCCGAGCCCACCCCCACCCACCAGGCCTAGAGAGCGACCGCCTCGCAGCGACGCCCCGGCGCTTCGCCGGGCGCCCGGCCGCGCTAGTGGACGATCGTCCCGCTGTCGACGGCTTCGAAGGCGGACCCGGGAACCTGCTTGAGCTCCTGCAGGCTCGCTTCGTTCCAGCCCGTTGCGGGCGCACCGGTGATGTACCAGGGCGAGCCGTTGTCCGCCACGATCAGTCCGTAGCGCTTGAGCGCCTCCATGATGATCAGCGCCTGGCCGGTGAAGCCCGCCAGCGGGTAGGCGGCCCTGAGACGCAGACGGAGACCCATCGGCGGCAGCCTCGGGTCCGAGCTCGACGACGCGAAGTGGGTGGCGGGATGTATGTAGCCGCGCTGGGAGTGGGGCACGGTCACACGCAGCGCATGGTCGATTGCCCCGGCGGCAACCTCCGGGTAGCGCGCGAGCAGCGGGAAGATGGGCAGCCCCGCGGCATCGGCGGAGGTCCACCCCTCAGGGCGCAGCGCGTCGCTGCGCAGATCGAAGGCCGCGCCCGAGAGCGCCTTCCAGCCCTTCTTCGTGTGAGCAGCTTTGTAGAGCTCATAGAGCATGCAGCTCCCTTCCTGCACGATGAGGACGTGCTTGTCCCCCCGCCCACGCGTGCCGCCGCCCTCGATCGGAGCATGGCCCGGGACGGGGTAGGGCCCGGGGTCCGATTCGGACCTGTAGGCGGTGAACCTGATCGGCACCTTCTGCTGTTCCGGGGGAACCACGACGAAGGGGATCCCGTAGCTCGGGTTGTTCCCGAAGTCCGGGTGAAGATGAGCAGTGAGCCCGATGCTTTCGATGTAGCTCTGCGAATTCGGGCTCTCGGGTAGCCCCGCCACTTCCTGGTTCAGGGCGTTGTCGCCCGGCAGGATCGGGCAGCCGTACTCGCTCACGCCGGGGATGATGAGGCGGTTCGCCCGGTGGTGATGCCTGCGCGCTCCGGCCGGCGTCGCGGAGATCGCGAGCAGGCCGGCGCAGGCCAAAAGCAGGGCCAAGCCCGACCCAGACCGCCATCCCGCTGAGCTCCCGCCTCCTCTCACGCTGTTCAACATCCCGGGCGCGTCGCGACAGCCGCGGATCTACAGGAGGCTGGTGGTCATTCGTTCGACCTCGGCGATCGAGGTCAAACCTTCGCGGACCTTCTGCAGGCCGTCATCGCGCAGTCGGACCATTCCTTCGTCGAGGGCGACGACCACCATGTCATCCACCGAGGCGTGCTCGAGGATCATCGAGCGGATCTTCTCGCTGACGGTCATCACCTCGTAGATTCCGACCCGGCCGCGATAGCCGGACCCCGAACAGCGCGAGCAGCCGACCGCCTCGTAGGGTTCGGCGCCGGCAAGGTCGTGCTCGGCGAGGACCGTCTCGGAGATCTTCTGGTGGCGCTTGCAGTGCTGACAGAGGGCCCGGACCAGACGCTGGGCCACGATGCAGTCGACCGCCGAGGAGACGAGGAACGGCTCGATGCCCATGTCGATCAGCCGGCCCAGGGCGCTCGGCGCGTCCCGCGTGTGCAGTGTCGAGAGAACGAGGTGACCGGTCAGCGCCGCCTCGACGGCGATATGCGCCGTCTCGCGGTCGCGGATCTCGCCGACCATGATCACGTCGGGATCGGCCCGCAGCATCGAGCGCAGGCCGACGTCGAAGGTCACACCTGCCTTGGTCGCGATCTGCATCTGCTTGATGCCCGGGATCCGCTGCTCGACCGGGTCCTCGATCGTCAGGATGCTGCGCTCACCATCGTTGACGACGTGGAGTGCCGCATAGAGGGTTGTCGACTTGCCTGAGCCCGTCGGCCCCGTGACGAGCACGGCACCGTTGGGGCGTTTGATCGCCTCGCTGAAACGCTCGAGCTCCTTCGGCTGCATGCCCAGCGACTCCAGGCCGTCGACGACGACGGACTTGTCGAGCACACGCAGGACGGCGCCCTCTCCGTAGACCAGCGGAAGTGTCACGACGCGGATGTCGACACGCCGGCCTTCCACGGTCAGCGCGAAGCGGCCGTCCTGGGGCACACGGCGCTCGGAGATGTCGAGGTCGGCGAGGATCTTGATCCGCGAGACGACCCCGGCGGCCATCCGCTTCTTGATCGTCGCGGCCGGTGCGAGCACGCCGTCAACGCGGAACAGGACGTGGGTGTCGCCCTCCTCGGGGTTCACATGAATATCCGAGGCGCCCTGCTGGATCGCCTGGGCGACGATTGAATGGACCAGCTTGATGATCGGCGCGTCGTTGTCGGCCTCGTCGACGAGCAGGCTGGGGTCGTCGGTCTCCTCCTCTTCGACCAGGTCTTCGATCGAGTCGTCCATCCGGGTCAGGCGGGCCAGCAGCAGGTTGAGGTCCTCGACCGAGGCGGCGGCCGGACGGATCCGTCGGCCGGTCATCATGCCGACGTCGTCAATCGTCAGGACGTTCGTGGGGTTCGCCATCGCCAGCACCAGGGCGCCGTCGTCGGAGTATCCGACGGGAACCGCCTGGTAGCGCTTGGCGGTCTCGATATTCACGAGGTTGACGGCGCCCATGTCCAGGTCGTAGACCGACAGGTCGACGAAATCGAGCCCGAAGCGCTCGGCGACGACACGGGCGAGCTGGTCGTGACGGAGAACGCCCCGCTCGACGAGGACAAGGCCCGTCGGACGGCCCTGCGCGCGGGCGGCCGCAACGGCCTCCTCGACGGTCTTCAGGTCGGCGAAGCCGAGATCAACCGCCACCTCGCCGATCATGCGCGTGGAGCGCCCGGTGCTCGTCGGCGGGTACAGACCCGCCTCGCCACCGCGGCTCTTCTCCCTCGGGTTCTGGCGGCGATCGGCAGGCTCGGCCTCCTCCTCCTCCTCGCCTCTTCCTCCCAGCCTCGGCATTTTCAGTGAGCGTCCGTGAGGCGCCTTCTGCTCGGGCGGAGCCTGCTGCGAGCCGTCCTCCACCGTCTCGAGGGACTCGTCCCTCGGGTCCGTCACGGCTTTCGCCTGGCCGGCGATGCTTGGCATGGCGGTATCACCCATCACGGTCCCTATCGGCACGGGAGGCGCCCGTCTTGAAGGAATGAGCGGGTTTAGGAAGGAACGTCAGCGCTGCGGCCGGCCGAGCCCGTGCTCGATCGCGCCCTTTACCTGTGCGTCCAGCGCGTTTATGCGGTGAAGCGCGATCGCCTCAGGCGAGGCGAAGCGCTGTCCGGAGCCAGATTCGGCGCCGTGATGGCAGATCACGCAGTGCTCGAGCGCCAAGCGGCGCTCCGGGGGCAGGGAGGCGGGCAGATACTCGGCGATCAGGCGCAGCCCGAGCTCCACATGGCCCAGCATGGCTCCCTCCGAGGTTCGCCCGATGTCCGCCCCGTAGGTGAACTCCCGGGTCTTGCCGAGGTCGTGGACGATCGCGGCGGTCAACAGCAGATCGCGATCCAGCCGCGGGTGGACGGTGCACAGCTCCAATGCCATCCCCGCGACGGCGACCGTGTGCTCGAGCAGGCCCCCGAGATAGGCGTGGTGCCCTCCAGGGGTCGCACGGGTCGCCGTACCCGCCGCGCCGGGCGCCGTGCAGGGCGCAAGCTTGATCTGCTCGCGCAGCGCCCGGTCGCCGAGCATCGCGTCGAGCAGGCCTCGCAACCCGGGGTCGTAGACCTCGCGGACGAGATGTTCGAGGAAGCCCTCCAGCTCGTCGAGGTCGCGGTATGCACTCGGCAGGAAGCTGCGCGGATCCGCGCCCTCGGCACGCCCGATCTCACGGACGTCGATCTGCAGCTGCTCGCGAAAGCGCTCGACGCGACCGGCGACCCGGACCAGCTCTCCGCGCTCGAAGCGCCCGGCGAGGAGGTCCGCGTCGCGGAATGCCCGTCCCACGATCGAGCCGGTGCTGTCGCGCAGCTCGACTGTCAGGAACGGAGCGCCGGACCTGGTGATCTGACGCTCCTTGCGGGTGCAGGCGAAGACCCCGTCGACCTCACCTCCGGCGCGGAGGCCGGCGACCGTCTGCTGATCTTCGCTCGTCGTGGAGGTGGCGAGGGCCATCAGCCCATGATGTACGGTGATTCGGATGCAACCGCTGATCTGGGACCGGCGCCCGAATGGCCTCAGGGCCCCCGCGATGGTCTGCGCCTTCCAGGGCTGGAACGACGCCGGCGATGCGGCGTCGAGTGCGGTCGCCTTCCTCGGGAGCTCGCTCGACGCGAAGCGCTTCGCCCGCCTGGACTCGGAGGAGTACTACGACTTCCAGTCCAATCGCCCCTCGATCTCGCTGGGCGAGCACCACAAGCGCGAGATCGTCTGGCCCACCGTCGAGATCTTCGAGGCGAGCGCCCCACGGGCACCTCGTGACATCGTCCTCGTTCAGGGCACCGAGCCGTCGATGCGCTGGCGGTCATTCAGTGGGCACCTCGTCGACCTGGCCGAGGCCCTGGGGGTCCAGGTCGTCGTCACCCTGGGCGCACTGCTGGGCGACGTCCCGCACACCCGCCCGGTGCCGATGTCCGGCCACGCCTCGGACGCCTCGATGCTCGAGCGCTTGAGCATCGAGCCGATCTCCTATGAGGGCCCGACGGGAATCGTCGGCGTGCTGCATGCGGCCTGCGCGGATGCGGGCCTGCCGTCGGCCAGCCTCTGGGCCGCCGTCCCCCACTACGTGGCAGCGGCCACCAACCCGAAGGCCGCGCTGGCGCTGCTGCGCCGCGTGGAAGTCCTGATCGGCGTCTCGATCGACGTCTCCGAACTCGAGTCGGCCGCGGCGGACTATGAACGCCAGGTCGGCCTGGCCGTCCAGAGCGACCCCGACATCCAGGCCTTTGTGGAGCGTCTGGAGCAGACCGCAGCGGATGAGGACAGCACGGCCGCGAATGTCCCGTCGGGTGACGCGATCGCCCGGGAATTCCAGCGGTTCCTGCGCCAGCGGGGACCCGAGGGCCGCTAGCTGCAGGGTCAGCCCTCGGCCGCCGGACAGACGATCCGGTAGTCGCAGATCGCGCAGGCGCCGGGCGACGGGGTCGGCTCGAAGTCCTGGGCCAGGATCCCCTCGCCGACCGTCAGCACCAGCTCCTTGACGGCGTCCGCGTCGCGCTCGCTGCGAGGAACCGGAACGCGGACATCGTCGAGCACGTAGTAGTAAGCCTGGCGGGAGGACTCGAGTTTCCAATCCTCCTTGGCCGCCAGTGCGTAGAGGGAGAGCTGGATGTCGTCCTCGAGCTGCTCGGCGGTCTTTGGACGAGAGGTCTTGTAGTCGATCAGCTCATAGCGGGCCTCGGCGCCGGCGCCGAGCCGGTCGACGCGGTCCACCCTGCCCCGAAGGTGGTGCGGCCCAAGCGTGAAGGAGAAGCTCTTCTCGAACCAGACGGGCTCGGAGTCCTGACCGTGGAGCCGGGCGTGATAGCGGGTCAGGGCGACGCGCGCCTTCTCCAGCAGCTCACCGTCGCTGCCCTCGAACGAGAAGCCCCCGCGACGCCAGCCCGTGTCGAGCAGCTCGAGCATCCGATCGAGAGTCGTCCCGCCGTCTGAGTGGTAGCGCTCAAGCACCTGGTGAACGGCGATCCCGAAGCGCTGGTGGATCGTCTGCTCGGTCGGGATCCGCAAAACCCGGGCGAACTTGTATCGCAGGGGACAGCTTCGATACGTCTGGATGTCCGAGGCCGACAGCGCCAGCCCCCCTCCACGCCGCGGTAGGAACGGACCGAGAGAGTGCTCCTCGCGGAAGCCGACCGGCGCCGCCGGCGCATCCTCGTCCTCGACGGCGAGCAACGCCTCGTCGAGCGTCGAGGTCTGGAGGATCTCGCGCTGCATCGGCGTCGCGGCCGCAAGCAGGCGCACGTTGACGTCGGCCAGCGCCTCCTCGATCCCCTGGCCCTCGGGACGCTGCATCAACGCCGCCACCTTGACGAGCTCGAGGTAGCGGACGACGCCATGGGAGATGTCCAGGTCGGTGTCCAGGCGCAGCTCGCCGAGGCGCCCGCCGATCCGGGCCACGCCCCCGAGCAGCTCCTCTCGCAGCTGCCCCAGCATCGCCTCGAGTCGCTCCGCCGCGGGCGGCGGGACTGGCTTCTCGCCAGGCTCCGGCAGGACGGCCGCAAGATGGCGGGCCAGCTCGCGGGTGCCGGCAGCCGGATCACGCGCGAGGAGATCCCGGCCTACCTCGACCAGGCGGTCGAGGCTCTGCCGGCGCTCCTGCGCCTGCTCAGGGTGGAGCATCGAGCGCCCCGGTACGTCGAGGCGCTCGATCAGCCGGGCGAGGAACGCGTCGGGGGCATAGGCGTCCAGGTCCGCCGAGGCGCCGCGATGCAGCTCGAGGAACCTGCCGATCCGTTCCCGCGCCTCGGGAGGCACCTGCGGTGACTCCGTCGCCGCGGCAAGGCCGACCACCAGGTCAAGTTTGCGCCTGCGGGCCACCTGGATGACGCGGGCGAGATCCACCTGGCGCAGACCGATCGGGGGACGGGTCAGAGCCCGGACGACCGCGGCGGCGTCCTGCGGATCAACGAGCAGGCGCATCCAGGCGAGGACATCCCGGACCTCGGCGCGCTTGAGGAAGCGGCCCGCCTGAGCTTCATGGACGACGGGGGGCTCCTCCCCCGGCCGGACCGCCGGTGACGCTGTGGCGATCCTCGAGATTGGCACGATCCAAGGATACGCGGGGACGGTGCCGGCGCACGGCTAGGCTCTCCATGTGGACGTCATCGATTGGGGCGCCGCCCAGCGGATCGGAGAGCTGATCGCCGGTGTAGGCGGGACGGACACCCGGTATTCGGGCATGCGAACGGAGACGGTCGAGCCGCTGGCGCGCGACTTCGCCTCCCGCGTGAGCGCCTACAGCCGGCTCCAGACCAACGGCGAGCTGCCACCGCTCGAGTTCGTCGACCGGCCGGCATGGATCGCCGCGAACCTGCAGACGATGAAGCCGCTGCTGTCTCCGCTGACGGACAGGCTGGGCGAGCAGGGCGGGATGTTTGCGGGACCGATGCGCTCGGCCTCCGGTCTGATGCTCGGCGCACAGGTCGGAGCCCTGACCGGGATGCTCTCCCAGCGGGTGCTCGGCCAGTACGACCTTGCCCTGCTCGACGCGACCGTCACTCCCCGGCTGCTGCTGCTCGCTCCCAACCTGGCCCAGGCGGCCCGCAGCCTCTCCCTCGACCGCGACGAGCTCGTCCTCTGGGTCACGATCCACGAGATCACCCACGCCGTCCAGTTCTCCGGCGCCCCGTGGCTGCGGGGGCACATCGGGGGAATGCTGCGCGAGCTGATCGACGGCCTGCAGATGTCGGTCATTCCCGGTGCGGGCGACACGAAGGAGGCCGGCTCGGGAAGCCGTTTTCCGAAGCTGCCCGACACGGGTGAGCTGCGCGCCATGATCGACCGGGCTCGAAGCGGCGAGCTCCTGCGTCTCACGCTGGGCGAGGACCGCTGGCAGCTGGTCGAGCAGATGCAGGCGGCGATGTCCCTGATCGAGGGCCACGCCGAGCACACGATGGACGCCGTCGGCGCCGAGGTGCTGCCCTCGCTGCCGCGACTTCGAGCGGCCATGAACCGCCGGCGGACGAACAAAGGACTCCCCTGGAGGGTCCTCGAGCGGCTGCTCGGCCTGGAGCTGAAGATGCGCCAATACGAGGTGGGACGCCGCTTCTGCGACGCCGTCGTGGACGCCGGCGGAGCCGAGACGCTGGCCCTCGCCTGGCGGGGCCCGGAGTCCCTCCCGAGGATGTCCGAGCTCGAACAGCCGGCGGAGTGGATCGAGCGAGTCAGCCTCATTGCGGCCTGAACGCCCGTATTTGCTGACCGAACGCACGTTCCACCTGTCACAAGCTCCCGCGAGTCAAGCCCCCGTGGTTACTGGCCCTTCACATAGTGGTAGGATCCGCCTGTAACGATCTTCCCCGAGCGGGTTACAAACAGGTGTTCGCCTCTTGAAGCCCGAGGCGGGTATACGAACAGAACCCAAGACAGCCCTCGCACCCGGCGAGGATCGACATAGGAGATCGCCCCCAAGATGCCTACCGCCACCACCACTTCAAAACCCCGCGCCAAAGCTGCGCGTAAACCGGCCAAAGCGGCCGCTGCCCGTCGCAGCCCCGGCAAAGCCAGAGCGGCGACCAAAGCCAAAGCGTCCCGGACCCGCACGGTCCACCAGGCCGAATCGACCGCCCGTCAGGCAGAAAACGCCGCTCGCGACACGGCCGACGTCTTCGGTGACTACGCCGAGCGCGCCGTGCTGATCCCGGTCGGCGCCGCGCTGATCGCCCGTGAAAAAGTCGTCTCGACCGTCACGGACACCGTCTCGACCTACTCGACGAGCACCAAGGCCCAGGCCCAGCTGCGTCGCTTCGAGCGTCGCGGCCTGACGGCCCGCAAAAGGCTCGAGCGCGAGGTTCGCAAAGCCCGCGTCCGCGTCGAGCGCGAACTGCGCCAGCGGCGCAAGAACATCGAGACCACGCTCAACGACACGGTCAGCGAGATCGACGGCCGCCGCGAGAAAATCGTGAAGAACAGCAGCGAGATCGCCACACGCGTTCCCGAGCTGGCGACCCAGGTGCAGGAGCGGATCCTCAACCTGGTCTAGAGACACCCCCTTACCCCGCCCGGCCTGGAGAGGGCCGGACCCGGGAAAGTCTGCCGACCTCATATCCCGTCGGCAGTAGTAGCACCCTCTCCTCCCTCGACCCGCGGGCGGCCCCCACTGCCCGCGGGTCTTTTTTTGCCCTCTTCACGGCTCGGCGGCGGGTCCGCTGCCCGCGGTTTGCCACAATGGGCACTGTGATCGACAAGGACGAGATCCGCCGGGCGCTCGAGGTCGTCATCGACCCCGAGCTTCACCGCTCGATCGTCGAGCTGGACATGGTCCGCTCGATCGAGACGAGCCCCAACGGGGTCGTCGACGTGACCGTCTCCCTGACGACCCCCGGCTGCCCGATCAAGGGCCACTTCCAGACCTCTGTCGTGACGGCCGTCGAGGCGATCGAGGGCGTGACCCACGTCAACGTCTTCTTCGACGTCCTCACCGACACCCAGAAGCAGGCCCTGCAGCAGAAGCTCGGCCGCGGGAGCCTTCCCGCCGGCGCTCTGGCGCAGGTCGGCAACGTGATCTGCATCGGCTCGGGCAAGGGCGGTGTCGGCAAGTCCACGCTGACGGCGAACCTGGCCGCGGCGCTCAGCGCGGAGGGCAAGCGCGTCGGGGTGCTCGACGCCGACGTGTGGGGCTACTCGATCCCGCGCATGTTCGGTCTGGGCTCGACCCGGCCGGACGTCTCGGCCCAGCGGAAGATCATCCCGCTCGAGGCCCACGGCGTGAAGGTGATGTCGATCGGCTTCTTCGTCGAGGAGGACGCGGCCGTCGTGTGGCGCGGGCCGATGCTCCACAAGGCGCTGACCCAGTTCCTCCAGGACGTCGAATGGGGCGCTCTGGACTACCTGCTGGTCGACCTGCCCCCGGGCACGGGTGACGTCTCGATGACGCTGGCCCAGCTGCTGCCGCAGGCCAAGTTCCTGATCGTCACGACTCCCCAGCAGACGGCGCAGAAAGTCGCCCGCCGCTCGGCTCAGATGGCCGAGAAGGTCGACCTCGAGATCGCGGGTGTCGTCGAGAACATGTCCGCCTTCACGACTCCGTCGGGTGAGCGCTTCACGATCTTCGGCGAGGGCGGCGGGCAGGAACTCGCGGACGAGCTCGATGTGCCGCTGCTCGGCAAGGTGCCGCTGACGATGCCGTTGCGCGAGCAGGCCGACGCCGGCTCGCCGCTCGTCGCCGAGAACCCTGACGATCCTGCCGCCCAGGCGATCCGCCAGACCGCTCGCGGTCTGCTGGCGATCGCTCCCCCAGCGCTTCCCACCCTGCCACTCGTCGAGGTCGCGGTCGCCGCCGCGCCGGAGGAGAGCAGGAAACCCGTGGGCATGTCGCTGCCGATGGCCTGAGCGAAGGCCCGCGCCGCAGGCGACATGCCCTCTCTCCGCCGCGGGTCCAGGCACTCGCGGTACGCGCCTCGGCGCGCTCCAACAGCGCTCCGGGACGCTTGACAAGCACCCGCCAACTGGAGGATCGTCTTCACAATGTCCGCACCCGAGCAGCAGGAAACCGAGCCCGAGAACCAGGCCGAGGAGACAGTCGCAGAGACCGGCGACGGGATCGTCGAATTCGACGAACGCAGGGCCAAGATGGAACGGATGCGGGCCGAGGGGACAGAGCCCTACCCCGCCGTCAGCCTCTGGGGCAGGCGCACCCGGATCGCCGACGTCCTCGCGGCCCACGACCCGGGGAGCCTCGAGCACGGCGAGCATCCCGACATGCGCTACCTGATCGCGGGTCGGCTGATCTCGCGGCGCGGGCACGGCAAGACGGCCTTCCTCGACGTCCGTGACCTGTCCGGCTCGATCCAGGTCGTCCTGCGCGTCGACTCGATCGGACAGGAGGCCTATGACCGGATCATCAACCTCGACATCGGGGACATCCTCAGCGTGGACGGCTGCGTATATGTGACACAGCGTGGCCAGCTGGCGCTCGGGGCAATCGAGTGCACGCTGCTGACGAAGGCTCTGCGCCCGCCGCCGGACAAGCACCACGGCCTCGGCGACACGGGAACCCGCTACCGCTACCGCGAGCTCGACCTGATGGCCAACGAGCGCACCCGCGAGCTGTTCATCACGCGCAACAAGATCATCCTGTCGATCCGCGAATGGCTCGCCGAGCGAAACTTCATCGAGATCGAAACCCCCGCTCTGCAGTCGCTCGCCGGCGGTGCGGGATCACGGCCCTTCACGACCCACCACAACGCACTCGACCGCGATCTCTACCTGCGTATCTCGGTCGAGCTGTTCCTCAACCGCTGCATCGTCGGCGGCATGGAGAACGTCTATGACATGGGCAAGGTCTTCCGCAACGAGGGGATCTCCCACAAGCACAGCCCCGAGTTCACGATCATCGAGTTCATGTGCGCCTACTCGGACTACAACGACGTCGCCACGGTGACCGAAGAAATGTTCCGGGACGTCGCGCAGAAGGCCCTGGGGCGCACGACGATCAAACGCAACGGCGAGGAGATCGACCTCGCCAAGCCGTGGCGGCGGGTGACGATGCGCGAGCTGATCTCCGAGCGCTTCGGCCTTGACTTCATGGAGTCGACACGCGAGCAGCTGGCCGAGGTGCTGGACGAGCCGATGGACCCGGCGGCCACCTGGGCCGAGGTCGTCGCGGACATCTACTCGGAGAAAATCGAGTCGACGATCAACCAGCCGACGCACGTCTTCGACTTCCCGCTCGAGCCGTTCCCGATCACCAAGCGCCACGCGGTGCACCCCGAGCTGGGCGAGCACTTCGACGCGGTGATCGGCGGCATCGAGCTGGTCAGCGGCGACACCGAGCTCAACGACCCCGTCGACCAGTGGCAGCGCTTCGTCGATCAGCGCAAGCGCCGCCTGATCGACGATGCGGACGTGCCGCACCCGAACGACGAGGAATATGCACGGGCGATCGAGTACGGCTACTCCCCCACCGCCGGCGGCGGGATGGGCGTGGACCGCCTGGTGATGATCCTCACCGAACGTGACACCCTGCGCGAGGTGATTCCGTTTCCGATCGTGAAGGACCTGCGATGAGCTCGCAGCAGAGCAAGCTGAACCTCGACCCGGGCGTGATCGCCGCCTGCCGTCAGGCGGCCGCGAAGATCTCCGAGCATGTCTCCGAGCAGATAGCCGGGCGCACGACCGTGTCGGTCGAGCGGAGCGTCACGCGGCTGCTCGGCGTCGACGGAGCGGACGAGCTCGAGGCGCCGCTGCCCAACGTGCTGGTCGACCACGTCCACGACCGCGGCCGGCTGGGGCGGGGGATCGCCTACTGGCTGGGCAACGCGATGCTCCATACCGAGCGGACCCCGCAACAGATCGCCGAGGCCGTCAGCGCCGGGGAGCTCGACCTGCTCGAGCTCGACCCGGCGGACGACGCGGCGATCCATGCACGGGTGATCGACGAGTGCCGGGCACGACTCGCCGAGATCGCCGGGCGCTTCGATGAGCGGGCCGCCATGCGTGAACGGCTGGGCGACCGCGACGGGACGCTGCGCTACGTCCTGACTGCCACGGGCGACGTCTACGAGGACGTCGTTCACGCCAAGGCCGTCGCCGAAGCCGGAGGCGACATCATCGCGGTGATCCGCTCGACCGCCCAGAGCCTGCTCGACTATGTCCCCTACGGTCCCACCACCGAGGGATACGGCGGCACGTTCGCCACCCAGGCCAACTTCCGGATCATGCGACAGGCGATGGACGAGTGGTCCGAGCAGCACGGCCGCTACGTGCGGCTGTCCAGCTTCTGCTCGGGACTGTGCATGTCGGAGATCGCCGCCATGGGCGCATGGGAGGGCTTCGACAACATGGTCAACGATGCGCTCTACGGGATCCTCTACCGGGACATCAACATCGTCCGCGGGCTGATCGACCAGCGGGTCTCGCGCATGATCAACGGCCACTTCGGGGTGACCATCAACACCGGCGAGGACAACTACCTGCGTACGGCCGACGCGATCGAGGCCGCTCCATCGGTGACAGCCTCACAGTTCATAAACCACCAGCTGGCCCGCGACGTTGGCGTCCCCGACGCGCAGATCGGTCTTGGAGACGCCTTTGAGATCGACGTGCCCGTGACGAACGGGCTGCTCCTCGAGTGGGCCCAGGCGCAGCTGACCAGGGAGCTGTTCCCGGACTGCCCCGTCAAGTACATGCCTCCGACGAGGCACATGGACGGGAATCTGTTCCGCACCCACGCCGCCGACACCCTCTTCAACCTGGTCACGATCGCCACGGGGCAGGGCATCCAGACGATCGGCGTGCCGACCGAGGGGATCTTCACGCCCCACATCCACGACCGTGTCCTGGGCCTGCAGAACGTGGACTACGTCTTCAACAGCGCCCGCGACCTGGGCGAGGAGATCGAGTTCAAGCCCGGGGGCATCATCCAGACGCGCGCCCAGCAGGTCCTCTCCGGGGCCCGCGAGCTGCTCGAGAAGATCGCCGAGACGGGGCTGTTCGCGGCGATCGACGGGGCGAGCTTCGGCGACGTCAGCCGCAAGATCGATGAGGGCCGGGGGCTCGAGGGCATCGTTGAGACCGACGAGGGCTATCTGAACCCCGTCACCGAGCTGATGGGACAGGCGAGCTATGCCTAGGGAGATAGATCTCACGGCGGTTCGCCCATATGCCGACCACCTCGATGACGGGCTCGTCCAGATGAGCTTCACGCTGCCCGTCCCCTACTCCCTGGCCGCCCGCAGGGCAGCGCTCGAGATGGCGGCGGCGATGGGTTTCCAGGAGCCCGAGGTGATCCACTACGAGCAGCTGACCGAGGGCTACACCTACTTCGTCATGTACGGCCGCTGCCCTGAGACGGTCGACTTCGCGGCGCTGCAGGGCGAGGGCTTCGACATCGAATACATGAGCGAGGACGAGATCGAGCACTTCGCCGCGACCCACATCGGCCGCCGCATCGTCGTCGTCGGAGCGAGCACGGGCTCGGACACCCACAGTGTCGGGATCGACGCGATGCTCAACCTGAAGGGCTATCACGGGCATCACGGTCTCGAGGGATACCGGGCATTCGAGACGCACAACCTCGGCAGCCAGGTTCCCAACAGCGTCCTGCTCTCCCGTGCGATCGAGGTCGAGGCGGACGTCCTGCTCGTCTCCCAGACGGTGACCCAGCAGAACCTCCACGTCCACAACCTGACCGAGCTGGTCGAGATGGTCGAGGCCGAGGGCATGCGGGGACGGATGATCCTGGCCTGCGGTGGCCCTCGCGTGTCCAACGAGCTGGCCAAGGAGCTTGGGTATGACGCGGGCTTCTCCAAAGGCACCGAACCGCATCACCTCGCGACGTTCGTGGTCCGCGAGCTCGCTGCGCGCCAGCAGTCCGGCGATCGCGTTCCCGCGGCCGGCTGAGGGCCCTTGCTGCTCAGTGAACTGACCGCCTCGGCCAGCCGTCTGGCGCTGGTGGGCCTCGCCAAGAACACCGGCAAGACGGTTGCCCTCGCGTCGCTGCTGCGAGAGCTTCAGGGCGCGGGGCGGACGGTCGGCGTGACCTCGGTCGGGCGCGACGGCGAGGAGCACGACGTGATCGACTTCCGCATCTCCAAGCCGCGTGTCGAACTCGCCAGGGGGAGCCTCGTGGCCACGACCGACGGCCTGCTGCGTGGCAGTGGGATCCCCAGCGAGCTGCTCGCCGAGACGGGCGTCCGGACACCTCTGGGCGAGGTCCTGATCGCCCGCCTGAAGGGCGCCGGGGCGATCGAGGTCGCGGGGCCCAGCGGCGCGGCCGAGGTGCGGCAGGTGAGCGACGCCATGCTCTCCTTCGGCGCCGAGCAGGTTCTGATCGACGGCGCAATCGATCGCCGGGCGGCCTCATCGCCGGACGTCGCCGACGCGCTGCTGATGTCAACGGGGGCGATCCTCAGTGAGGACATCGCCGAGGTCGTCCAGCGGACCGCCGAGGCGGTCGAACTGGTCCGCCTGCCCGCCCTTTCGGCCGATTCACCCGCCGAGATGAAGATTCGCGAACTGGCGCAACGGAGCGATCCGGGTTCCGGGCTGCTGATCGCCGAGAATCCGGATGAGCACACCCCGCTGCCCGCACGCTTCGTCCTGAACCCCGAGCCGGCTGTGATCGAGGACTTCCTGCGCAGCGGACTCCCGCCTCGCTGGCTGCTCGTGAAGGGGGCGTTGCCCGAGGCCTTCCTCAACGGCCTGATCCCGTTTGTGAGACGCCGCCGCGCACCTTTGACGGTGATCGTCTCCGACCCCACGCGGATCTTCCTCTCACAGCGTGGCGCCGATTTCTACGCGCGTGCGGGCATCTCCCTTCAGACGCTCAGGCAGATCGATTTGCGCGCCCTCACGGTCAACCCCGTCGCACCGCAGTCCCACAGCTTCGACTCTTCGCGGCTGCGCTCGCTGCTCGCCGCTGCGATCGAGGATCTCGAGATCATCGACGTCATGCACCCCTCCTACGCCGCGAGCGCCCCCGCGCCCCAACGGCTCGGCTAGGAGCAGACTCGCTCGGGCTCGCGGGCGTCACGGTGCTGAACCGGCGCAGCGGCGCGCCTCGCACCCTTCGAGGGGGAGACCCTGCGGATGCGCGGCTCGGGAGGTCGGGGAGCGACCTCCGGAGGTCCGGCCACGACGCCGCCCCCGGTCGCGCCCTGCGCAGCCGGCTTGCCGGCGCGAGGGCCCACCAGCTCAGCCAGGCGCCAGCGACCGCTCGCCGCGTGCATCTCGCGCCGGCGCTCAGCGGCGATCTGCATCGCTATGTGGTGATTTGTGTTCATGAGCCCACTGTCGAGCATCCCGCTCGAGGTGCTAACACATTTAGACTCACCTAAATGGTTGGGGTCGCAGGACCCCAGCTCCGATGATCTGGATGAGCGCCGAATGATCCTCGCCCGATTCCACACCGAGGCCCTGACCAGGGTCCGCTTCGCGATCTCGCCGATGTTCGAGATGATTCGCAGCGTCCGCGCGCTGCACGATCCGGCCGGTGCAGCGATCCATCTGCCCTGGACCGAACGGGCGCGGCTGCTCAGCGCCGAGCTCGACCTCTCGAGTCTCGTCGCGCTGCAGAGCTCGGAGATCTACAACCCCGACTTCGTCAATCCGCCGCCCAACAACCCGCTGGTCGCCTTCGAGGAGGAGCTGGCGGTGATGCTCGCCACGCCGGCCGCGCAGATCAGGGCCGAGGTCCTGGGCGCCTACGAGGGGTTCCCGCTGCCGGGGGTGCTCGAGCCCTTCGTCAGGACGCCCCGACGGGCCATCGAGGGGCTGGCCGAGCTGATGCGCATCTACTGGGAGCGATGCCTGGCCGATGACTGGCCGCGGATCCGCTCGCTGCTGGAGCAGGACGTCCTCTATCGAGCCCGGCAGATCGCCGACGGCGGCACGGCGCGGCTGTTCTGCGACCTCGACCCGGCCGTCGGCTGGAGGAACGGCGTCCTGAGGATCGAGTGCGGCGAGTGCGACTCCGACCTGAACCTGGATGAGCGGGGGCTGCTGCTGGTGCCGAGCGTGTTCGTCTGGCCCAGGGTGACGATCGTCAACGCCGAGCCCTGGCAGCCGTCCCTGGCCTATCCGGCACGGGGCATCGGGATGCTCTGGAGCCCTGAGCAGACGGCTCCGCCGGACGCCCTCGAGCGGCTGCTCGGCCGCACCCGGGCAACGCTGCTGGTCTCGCTGGACTCGCCCCGCTCGACGACCGAGCTGGCCGGCGCGCTCGGGGTCACGCCCGGCGGCATCTCCCAGCACCTCGCGGTCCTGCGCGATGCCGGGCTCGTCTGCGGTCGCCGGGTGGCCCGCTCGGTGCTCTACATGCGCTCATGCGAGGGCGACGACCTGCTGGCCGCCGCCGGAGCCGACCCCGCGACGGACGGGACGAGCCCGACCGTCGCTGCCGGGGCGGCGCCCGCCTGACGGCGGGCGCTAGCCCGCCGCAGCGGCACCGCCGCCGCTGGCGAAGTACTCGGCGTTGATCTGCGCGTACTTCTGGAACTCGTCCGGAAGCTGATCCTCGGCGAAGCAGGCGTCCACCGGGCAGGCCTCGACGCAGGCGTCGCAGTCGATGCACTCCTCCGGGTCGATGTAGAGCATTTCGGCCGCGTCGTATCCGGGCTCATCTGGCGTTGGGTGGATGCAGTCCACAGGGCACACCTCGACACACGAGTTGTCCTTGGTGCCAATGCAAGGCTCGGCGATTACGTAGGCCATCCGCTTCTTTCTTGGGTCGGTTTGCGAGAACTTCTCAGCGAGAGGGGCATATTGTACGAATCATGCTCCTGCTTACCGGTGCGACCGGCCTGGTGGGGTCCACGCTGCTGAGCAGACTGCTGGCCGAAGGTACCGAGGTCAGGTGCCTGGTGCGTGACCCCCGCAGGCTTCACAGCCAGCGCGTGCGCGTCCAGATCGCCCTCGGCGACCTGACCGACCCACCCTCGTTTCGCAACGCCCTGCGGGGGGTCGACACGGTCATCCACCTGGCCGCCTCGATCCGCGACCAGCCCCAAGGATCGATCGAGGAGCTCAACGGGATCGCGACCTGGAGGATGGTCGAGGCGGCAGAACGCCGGGGCGTCGAGCGATTTGTCTTCTTCTCGGCTCTGGGCGCCTCGACCCACCACCGGACCCGCTGCCTGCGGGCCAAGGCCCTGGCCGAGCAGGCGGTCCGGGAGTCCGACCTGCATACGATCGTCTTTGCGCCGTCGATCGTCTACGCCCCGGGGGACCCGTGGCTGAGCCTGTTGGAGCGGATGGCCTGGGCACCCCTGATGCCGGTATCGGGCAGCGGCCGGGCCCGCTTCCAGCCGATCTGGGCGGAGGATGTGGCGGACTGTGTCGCCGCTTCGCTGCGCTCGTCCAACGGCGAGCTCCACCGGCGCTATGAGCTGGCCGGGCCGGAGACGCTCAGCCATCAGGAGATGGTCCGCACGGTTCTGCGGGCCTGCGGGCGGAGCCGGCCGCTCCTCAACATCCCGACGCCGATCGTCTCGCGTTCGCTGAGGTTGATCGAGCGCGGGATGGGAACCCGGGCGCCCGCCACCTGGGACGAGGCCGAGCTGATGGAGGTTTCGATGCTTTCCAGCCGCGGCACCGCCGACGCGGTGGCGCTGGGAGTCGTGCCGCACCCGATGGCCGACGTGCTCGAGACCGTCTGAGGCACCCTGGAGCCGGGGCACCCCTAACCCGAGACGGCCTGCCCGACCGGCGCCCTTCGCCCGGCCCAGGGCAGAGCGCCTTCCAGCTGGCTCGCGAGCGCCAGCAGCCGGCCCTCGCCAGCGGGCGCTCCGATGATCTGCACGGCCAGCGGCAGCCCGTCCCCGCCCTCATAGAGCGGCAGCGAGATCCCCGGCTGCCCGGTTGCGTTGAAGACGGGCGTGAAGGGGGTGAAGAGCCCCGAGCGGGTGAAGGTCGCCATCGGATCCTCGGCGGCCGTGTCCAGCGTGCCCAGCGGCAGCGGGCGCTCGGCGAGCGCGGGGGTCAGGAGGGCGTCGTAGTCCGCCAGCCAGGAGACCAGGCGCCGGGCATAGGCCTGCAGTCGCACGACGGCCGACTGGGCCTCGATGGTGCCCAGTTTGGAGATCATCGAGAAGATCGCCCAGCTCATCGGCTCCATGTCCTCGGCGCTCGGGACGCGGCCCGCCACATGGCCGGAGTAGGCGATCGAGAGCGCGATCTGACTGGAGAAGACGGCTCCGAACAGCTCGGAGAGGCCGGGCTCCTGCCAGGGGGGATCCACCTCGACGACATCGTGCCCCAGCGAGCGCAGCAGCTCGGCGGCGCTGTCGGCGGCCCCCGCGCAAACGGGGTCGACCGTCGCCGCGGGCACCGGCGGGAGCTTGCTCATCGCGATCCGCATGCGGCCCGGGTCGCCCGCGGCGCTCATCGCAAACGGCTCACCCGGCGGCGGCGCCCAGGTCGCGTCACCCGGCTCGTAGCCGGCCAGCACGTCCAACAGGGCGGCCGTGTCTCCCACCGTCCTCGTGAGCATGCCGTCGATGCCGAGCGAGGAGTCCCCCAGTTCGGGGGCCACCGAGATCCGCCCGCGTGCGGGCTTCAGGCCGACGAGCCCGCAGCAGGCCGCCGGGATGCGGACGGAGCCGCCGCCGTCGTTGCCGTGGGCCAGGGGGACCATGCCGCTGGCCACCGCGGCGGCCGCCCCACCGGATGAGCCCCCGGGCGTCCGCTCGAGGTCCCAGGGGTTGCGCGTGGGGCCGAAGATCCGAGCCTCGCTGACGGGCAGGATCCCGTACTCGGGAAGCGTCGTAGTGCCGACGATCACGAAGCCCGCCCCACGCAGGCGGCGGGTGACGTTGTGGTCGTAGTCGCAGCGGAACGACTGCATCAGCGCACAGCCGTAGGTCAGGCGCAGTCCGGCGACGGGCCGGTTGTTCTTGATCGCCACGGGGACACCGGCGAAGGGCCGCTGATCGCCGGAGCCGATCCCGTCCGCCGTCGCCAGAGCCCGCTCCCCGTCGATCTCCACGAAGGCGTTGAGCTCGGGGTTGAGCTGCTCGATCCGATCGAGGGATATCTGGACCAGCTCACGCGCGGACACCTCACCCGAGCGGACCATCGCGGCGAGATCGCCGGCAGAACGGAACATCAGATCGCTGTCGGACATCGACTCTCCTCGCCGCTTGCGGTTGCCGGGCCGCACGGGTACCTGCGCGGCGGCCCGGCTTCAGCCTACTCCTGCGCTCATTCCTGCGACGATGTGCATCTGCCCACAAGGCAGCTCCCCCCGTCAAGCATCAAGCTCAGAAAGCGAGTGCCATGAGCGCGGTTCAGTCAGCACCGGAGGTCCAGTCGGGCCTGGAAGGAGTCGTTGCCTTCGCGACCGAGATCGCGGAGCCCGACAAAGAGGGCGGCGCGCTTCGCTATCGCGGCGTCGACATCGAGAACCTGGTCGGCGCCGTCCCCTACGAGCAGGTATGGGGCCTGCTCGTCGACGGCCGCTTCAAACCCGGGCTGCCGCCGGCCGAACCGCACGCCCTGACGGTTCGCTCGGGCGATCACCGCGTCGACGTGCAGTCGGCCCTGGCGATGCTGGCACCGGAGTGGGGCTTCGGCCAGCTGATCGACATCACCGACGAGGAGGCGCGGGACAACCTCGCCAGAGCCTCCGTGATGGCGCTCTCCTTCGTCGCCCAGTCGGCCCGCGAAGCCGGTCAGCCCCCGGTACCGCAGACGGAGATCGATCAGGGCAGGACGATCCCCGAGCGATTCCTGATCCGCTGGCGCGGCGAGGCCAACCCGGACCACGTCAAGGCGATCGACGCCTACTGGGTCTCGGCGGCCGAGCACGGCATGAATGCCTCGACCTTCACCGCCCGGGTCGTCGCCTCGACCGGCGCCGACGTGGCCGCGGCGCTCTCGGCCGCGGTGGGCGCGCTCTCCGGCCCGCTGCACGGCGGGGCCCCCTCGCGCGTCCTGAAGATGCTCGAGGAAGTCGAAGAGACCGGTGATGCCGAGCGATGGGTCTCCGAAGCACTCGACCGGGGTGACCGGCTGATGGGCTTCGGGCACCGCATCTACAGGGCCGAAGACCCCCGCGCCAGGGTCCTCAGGAGGACCGCCTCCGAGCTTGGCTCACCCCGGTTCCAGGTCGCCGAGGCGCTCGAGAAAGCCGCCCTGGCGGAGCTTCAGGCCCGGCGTCCCGACCGCGTCCTGGCCACCAACGTGGAGTTCTGGTCGGCCGTCATCCTGGACCTCGCCGAAGTGCCGGCGGATCTGTTCACGCCGATGTTCACCTGCGCCCGGGTCGCCGGCTGGTCGGCTCACATCATGGAGCAGAAGCGCGAGGCCAAGCTGATCCGCCCGACCGCGAAGTACGTCGGCGAGGGGCCGCGGGAGGTCTCGGCCGTCGAATAGGCCGCTGTGAGAGCGGGCCCTCAGAGGGCCAGGGCCCGCTCGATGATCGCCGCTCCGTCGGTGTCTCGCGGCAGGTCGCCGAAGGCCAGGCCCCTGTCGCCGAGCCGGGCCGCGCAGAAGGCCTCGGCGGAGCCCGGCGGTGCGTGACGGACCATCAGGCTCCCCTGCAGCGCCAGGGCCAGGTCCTCGGTCATCCGGCGGGCTGACCACTGTGCAGAGCCGGGATCGCCCGCGAGGGCCTGGAGCCTGCGGCGGGTGTGAGCGAGATGCTCATCGAGCAGGCCGTTGGCGCCCTTGGCGAGCTCGCACTCGGCCAGGAAGGCGGGGGCGGCCTCCGGGTCCCGGCCGAGGGCCCGCAGGACATCCAGGGCGATCACGTTGCCGGAGCCCTCCCAGACGGTTCCGAGCTGGATGTCGCGGTAGAACTGGGCCATCGGCGCCTCCTCCACGTAGCCGTTGCCACCCAGGCACTCGAGCGCCTCGGCCGCCACGGGGGCGCCGCGCTTGCAGATCCAGTACTTCATGACGGCCAGCCCCAGGCGACGGAAGGCGGCGTCAGCGGGGATCCGGAATCGAAGGCCGCCGCGATCCTGAGCGTCGAGATGGTCGCCGCTTCGGACTCCAGGGCGAGGTCGGCCAGCACGTTGACCATGGCGGGCTGCTCCGCCAGGGGTGCACCGAAGGCGTTGCGGTGGCGGGCATGCCAGACGGCCTCGGCGAGGACGCGGCGCATCATCCCGGTGACGGCCGTCATGGTGTCCATCCGGGTCCAGACGAGCTGCTCGATCATGAAGGCCGTTCCGCGCCCCTCCTCGCCCAGTATCCGGGCGGGCAGGTGGTCGTACTCGACCTCCGAGGAGGCCAGGCAGCGACCGCCGAGCTTGTCCTTCAGGCGCTGGATCCTGAAGCCCGGGTGGGGGCGCTCGGCCACGAAGCAGGTGATCCCCGCCTCGGTCTGGGCAAGGGTGAAGAAGACCTCGAAGACGGGATGGGTGCAGAACCACTTGTGGCCGGTCAGCTCGTAGGTGCCGTCGCCGGTCGGTTCGGCGACGGTCGAGTTGGCACGCAGGTCCGAGCCGCCCTGCTTCTCGGTCATGACCATCCCCGCCTGCGCGAAGTTCTCGTAGTCGGGGAGCGTCAGTCGCTCCTCCCAGGCGGCCGCCAGGGCGGGGTCCTGGCGCATGGTGGGGACCGCCGCATAGTTGATCGACATGGGGCAGCAGGGACCCGTGTCGAGCTGGTTGAAGAGGTGGAACATGCCGGCTCGCACGACATGGGCGCCGGGACGCGGCTCGCGCCAGGGCAGCGAGTTGACCTCTCGCTCGACCCCCAGCCGGAGCATCCAGTGCATCGAGGGGTCGTAGTCGATCTCGTCGACCCGGTTGCCGAAGCGGTCATGGGTCCGCAGAACGGGGATGTTGCGCTGCGCGCGCCTGGCGTGCTCGAGGGCCTCCTCGGAGACGACGACCGCGCCGAAGTCCCGGACCCTGTCCACCCCCCACTCTCCACCTTCGCGGACGAGCGCCTCGCGCAGAGCCGGATCGGCGTCGAAGGCATTGTGTCCCTGAAGCGGGGGCGGCTGGTTGAGCACCTCGTGGGTGACCCCGGCGCGGGACCTGCTGGCGCTTGCCATCGTCCTCTCCTTCGCTAGCTCCCCTGAGGCTCGGAATCTAGCGCGCCGCGGGAGCAGCCGTCCCCGTCGGTGCCTGCGCGGGGCCGTCTGAGGAGGCGCGGGACTCGGCGTGCGGCGGCGTCCGCTGCTTAACGGCAGAGGGCCCGGCATCCTGCCGGGCCCTCGTGCTCAATATCGGCAGCCTTCTCGGCCCGCTCGATATGCAGCGTGAGCTGTCGGCTACATCATCCCGCTCATGTCGGGCATGCCGCCGCCACCAGCGCCGGCGCCTTCCTTCTCGGGGACCTCGGCGACGATCGCCTCGGTCGTGAGGATGTTCTTGGCGATCGATGCCGCGTTCTGCAGAGCGGAGCGCGTCACCATGGCGGGGTCGATGATGCCTGCGGCAACGAGATCGACGATCTCGTTGGTGCCGGCGTTGAGGCCGTTGCCTTTCTTGGCCTTGCGCACGTCGTTGACCACGACGGAGCCCTCAAGGCCCGCGTTCTCGGCCAGCTGACGCAGCGGCTCCTCCAGCGCGCGGAGCACGATGCGGGCGCCGGTGCGCTCGTCATCTGAACCGTCCGCCGAAGCGCCGTTCTCACCGATCGTGACGGACGAGGAGGCCTGCAGCAGCGCAACGCCACCACCGGGGACGATCCCCTCCTCGAGCGCCGCACGGGTCGCCTGGAGGGCGTCCTCGACACGGTGCTTCTTCTCCTTCATCTCCGTCTCGGTGGCCGCGCCGACCTTCACCACGGCGACACCGCCGGAGAGCTTGGCCAGGCGCTCCTGGAGCTTCTCGCGGTCGAAGTCCGAGTCGGTGTTGTCGATCTCGGCTTTGATCTGTGCGATTCGGCCCTTGATCGCGGCGGGGTCACCCGCGCCGTCGACGATCGTCGTGTTGTCCTTGGCCACCACGACGCGGCGAGCGCGACCGAGCTGGGAGATCTCTGTGTTCTCCAGCTTCAGACCCATCTCCTCGGTGATCACCTCACCGTTGGTCAGGATCGCGATGTCCTCGAGCATCCGCTTGCGGCGGTCACCGAAGCCGGGGGCCTTGACGGCCACACCGGTGAAGGTGCCACGGAGCTTGTTGACGACCAGCGTCGCGAGCGACTCGCCCTCGACATCCTCGGCGATGATCAGAATCGGCTTGCCGCTCTGGATCACTGCCTCGAGCACCGGAAGGACGTCCCTGACGGAACCGATCTTCTGATTGGCGATCAGGATGTAGGGGTCCTCCAGGGTCGCCTCCATGCGGTCCTGGTCGGTGACCATGTAGGGCGAGATGTAGCCCTTGTCGAACTGCATGCCCTCGGTGAACTCGAGGTCCATGCCGAACGTCTGGCCCTCCTCGACGTTGACGACGCCGTCCTTGCCGACCTTCTCGATCGCGTCGGCGATGACGTCGCCGATCTCTTCGTCGCCGGCGGAGATCGTCGCCACGCGGGCGATCTGGTCCTTGCCGGAGACCTCCTTGGACTGCGAGGCGATGTTCTTGACCACCTCGTCGACCGCTTTCTCGATGCCGCGCTTGAGAGCCAGCGGGTTGGCGCCGGCGGCAACGTTCTTCAGACCCTGGCGAACGATCGCCTGGGCGAGAACGGTGGCCGTCGTGGTGCCGTCGCCGGCCACGTCGTTGGTCGCCGTGGCGACCTCGCGGACGAGCTGTGCACCCTGGTTCTCAAAGACGTCCTCGACCTCGATCTCGCGAGCGATGGTGACGCCGTCGTTGGTGATGGTGGGTGCGCCGAACTTCTTATCGAGGACGACGTAGCGGCCCTTGGGGCCGAGTGTGACCTTGACCGCATTCGCGACCGCGTCGACGCCGGCCTCAAGCGCTGCACGCGCCTCTGAGCCGTACTTCAGTTCCTTGTGAGCCATGTTCTTCTCAGTTCTCCTTATGCCTTAGGCGAGCTTGGCGAGGACGTCCGACTCGCGAAGCACGAGCAGATCCTCACCGGTGTCCGGGTCCTTGATCTCGGTCCCGCCGTACTTGCTGTAGAGGACCTCGTCGCCCTCCTTGACATCCATCGGGATGCGCTTGCCGTCCTCGTCGAGCCGGCCGTCGCCGGCGGCGAGAACCTTGCCCTTCTGCGGCTTCTCCTTGGCAGTGTCGGGGAGCACCAGGCCACTAGCGGTGGTCTGCTCCTCCTCGATCGCCCGCACGATCAGACGATCGCCCAGGGGCTTGAGCTTCATATTCGAAAAACCTCCATCTAGAGAATGCGACTGCCGGTCCAGGGCCACTGTGTTCCGTGACAGGACCGCCCACTTGGCACTCTCGGGGGGAGAGTGCCAACTTGCACCTCAATATATAGAAGATCTGCGCCCGGGCGCCAACTGCTGGCACTCTCGATGCGAGATTGCCAACTCCCCGGGTGCGACCTCGTGACGCGGGCCCGGAGGGCCAAACAGCTAGTTCTGGGCGCCGCCGAAGCCCTTCATGGCCTCTGTCATCCCGGTCGGCGTCTCGAGGATCTGCGAGAACCGGACGACCGTGACAATGTCCTCCGGCGAGACGGAACGGCCGTAGATCTGCTCGAGGAACTTGATCAGCTCCTCATGGCGGCGGAACTCGGGGTTGTCGTGCTTGATGTCCCGGGGCGAGAGATCTGCCAGCTTCATCACCTCGACCTGGTCGATCACGGCTTCGAAGATCCGTTCCCTGGGCGAGTACTGGAAGCCGATCGTGACCAGGACAGCCTGGTTCTTGCGGTACTTGCCCGACTTGTCACCGAGACGGATCGTTGCGGTCTTCCGCCCCCGCTTGAGCTCGTCGGCGAAGATCGTCGAGTAGAAATTCAGAACCTGCATGCGGGGCAGGCTACCGCTCTTTCTCCAGGTAGGCGATCGCCAGGTCGACCATTTCGCGCTCGGCATCGTGGCTCAGCTCCCGGGCGGCCTGTTGCAGACCGATCCAGCGGACCTCCTCGACCTCGTCGTCGTGGTCGGCGGTGTCCCCTCCCAGGTGAGTGAAGAGGAAGAAGGAGACGGACTTCCCGATCGTCCGTCCATCGCGGCGATACCAGTAGCGCGTCTCGCCCAGCTCGCTGACGGCCTCGGCGAGGATTCCCGTCTCCTCGCGCACCTCCCGCTCGGCAGCCTCGATCGGTGTCTCGCCTGGATCCACGTGCCCCTTGGGCAGAGCCAGGACCTTCGAGCCGTCGGCGGCCCGCCGGGTGGGCACGATCACGACGACCTCCTCACCGCGGACGACGACCCCGCCCGCTGAGAACTCGCGAGCCTGCCCCTTCTTCGGCCGCCCAGGCGCATTGGTGGCGGGCGGCGCCTTCTTACCCCGGCGCCGCGGGCGCCTGCCCTCAGAAGACATACTGGCTCAGCGCCTGGGGGTTGTGCACCACCAGACGCCCCCTTCCCTGGGAGATGACTCCGGCCCGCTCGAGCACGGCAAGGAAGCGGCTCGCCGACTCGCGCGAGGAGCCGGCCAGCTGGGCCAGGTCCGCCTGGGTGGCGGTCACGAGCACGTCCGAGGGCTGAGCGCCGGATGCGATCTGCTCGGAGACGAGGTTGCCGAGCACCACCGCGACGCGGCTCTGCACGGTCTGGAACGACTGGCGCGAGAGCCGCTCGTTGCTCTCCCGCAGGCGCCTGCCCAGGGCGATCACCAGGCGAGTGGAGATTTCGGGGTGCTCGATCATCAGCCGGCGCATGTCGGGGCCGAGGACTCCGATCACACTGGTCGTGTCGATCGCCTCGACCGTCGCCGAGCGCCGCTCGTCCTCGAACATGGCCAGCTCGCCGAAGATGTCGCCCGGGCCGAAGCCGGCAAGCGTGATCGTGCGCCCGTCAGGGTGGCTGCGAATCGCGCGGGCATGGCCCTCGGAGACGACGTAACAGGTGTCGCTGGAGTCCCCCTCGCGGAAGACCGCCTGGCCGGGGTTGAACGTTCTGGGAACGGCGACCTCGGCGATCCGCTCGAGGTCGGCGCGCTCCAGGGTCGAGAAGACGGGCACCCGCCCCAGCAGTTCCACGACGTCGTCCGAGCGCGCGCTCATCGCTAGGAGATACCACAACCGGGGTGGCCGAACGGGTCCCGGCGCTATCGTCCCGGGCATGGCAATCCGCCGGCTGATCGCCTCCCTTGCGGCCGTTTCGCTGCTGCTCTGCTCCGCTGCGATCGCCGCGCCGGCGACGACCCGCCCGAGCACCGAAAGCGCCCTGCTCAAGGCGCTTCTCCGCTCCCGGAACCTGTGGGCGACGATCAACATCTGCACCCCGGCGGATCAGCCCCGGACGCTCGGCATCCGCGGGTCAATGCCCGGCGACAGGCGCGCCCACGACCAGATGTACATGCGCTTCCACCTGCAGTACCAGGACGCGAAGAGCAAGAAGTGGTTCGACCTCCCGGCCAAGGACAAACGGGCGCCAAAGTTCCTACACGTCGGCGCCGGGGCATCTGTGCGGCAGGGCGGCGGGAGCTTCCAGCTCGAACCGCAGGCGGGCAAGCCGGCCTTCAGCCTGCGCGGCGTCGTGGAGTTCCAGTGGCGCCGCGGCGGCCGTGTGCTTCAGACGGCGACCCGGGCGACGACCGCGGGGCACAGGAGCGTGACGGGCGCCGACCCGGCCGGCTTCTCGAGCGCCAGCTGTCTCATTGGCTGAACAGACGGGGGTCGTTGGTGATGATCCCGTCGACTCCCATCTCCGTCAGCTTCTGGATCATCCGGGCGTCGTCGACGGTCCACACATAGATCTGCCCGCCGCCTTCGCGGACCGCCTTCACCAGCCCCTTCGTGACCACCCGCCAGTGAGCCATGATCGCGTCGAACCGCCCTTCTTGGAGGGCCGTCCGGGCGCGCCGGGGGAGCATCGCCCGGTAGCCCGTCAGGATCGCCAGCGCGGGGATCGCGGTGAGCATGTCCGTCGTGTAGTCGCGTCGCACCCGAGGGACCGACCAGCCGAGCCTCAACGCCGGCTCCGCCTCGCGGATCAGAGCCAGCCCTGAGGGGAACATGCCGCTGATCAGGGTCCGCTCGACGAGGTGGCGCTCGCGCAGCGCGGAGAGGACGCGCAGCTCATACCCCGGCAGCTTGATGTCCACATCGAGCTCGATCGCGGCGAACTGCGGCCTGCAGAGGTGCTCCAGCGCCTCCTCGAACGTCGGCGGAACCCGAGAGGCGGCATCCTCGTAGTCATGCGCCACCAGGAGCCGTCCCGTCCCGTCGCGGCGCTCCGGCAGGACATCCAGCTCGATCATGTCCACGTCGTGGCGGAGTGCCGCATCGAAGCTGGCCAGGGTGTTGCCGTGCTCGATGTGGGCGGCTCCCTTGTGACCGACCCGGCGGGGGCGGCGGGGCGCCTGGGCGGCGTCCGGGCTCTGAGCAGGGGGGTCGGCCATCGCTCCCAACCTTCGCAGAGCGACCGGGCGCCCGGCCCCTCCCACAGCTCAGGCGCTGAGCGTCAGGCGCCTGGGGCCCGAGTGGAAGCCGAGCTCGATCAGCGATGCGGCGAAGGGGGATGAGATCGCGGGCCGGCCGTCGATGCGCTCGAGCGCCAGCTTGCCGACCCTTCCGCCGCGAACGGCGTCCGCCAGCGCGGACAGGGCAAGGCGAATCGGGTCCTCCTGGCCCGCGGGGGCTCCGGCGGGCTCCCCCGCCGGAGCCTCACCCTGGCGGGCACAGGCGAGCAGCGTCGTGAGACCTCTCCCACCGCGCTCGACATAGAGAACCGGGCGATCCTCGACGAGGACCACATAGGCACCGGCGACCCGCGCGGGACGGCGGTCCTGGGCCTCCCGTTTGGGCCACGGCAGCGCTCCGCCGTAGGGCTGGGCGGGGTCGGCCGCGGCGAGAACCATCGTGCGGGGCCCCTCGCCCGTCCGGCGAGGCGCAGAGCGCAGGCGCTCGACCGCACCGGGAAGCGCGAACTGCGCGCCCCCCATCCCCTCGATGAAATATCCCCGCCGGCAGATGCCCAGTGTCTCGAGCTGGGAGAAGGTGTCATAGAGGATCGAGAACCCTCCCCTGATCCCCTCGGCGAGTACCTGCTCGCGGGTGACTATGCCGTAGCGCTCGAGCAGCAGCTCCGCCAGGACCCTTCGGCGCTCGACGGCACCGGCGGCATCGACCTCGCCGCCGAAGACGCCTGCGCTGAGCGACCAGCGACCCTGGACCTGGGACTGCGCGCCGGTGCTGCGACGCGAGGCGAAACGGGAGCGGGCCGGATGACGTGCGCTTCGCCGGCCTGCGCCGGGCGAGGCGGCGGATTCCACCCGAGCGCGCCAGGGACAGACGAGGGGCGCGCAGCGGAGCCCAGGCATCGTTCGTCGCCTCGCCCGCCCAGACGAGGTCCCAGAGGGCCTCGCGCAGCGCCTCGGGAGGCGCGTCGATCTCAGCCAGCAGGTCGGTGAAGAAGCAGGGGCCCCGAGCCAGGCGCTCACGCAGCAGCAGGTGCTCGGGCTCCTCCGGCGGTGCCGCCGCGGAGCGTCCTGCCGGGCCGCCGGGAGGCGGGCCGATAGCGGGGGCGTCGTCGCGGAAGTAGAGCGCAACCCGGCCCGATCTTCCCAGCGGGCCGGCGCCGACCCATACGACCTCGCCGCTGGCACAGAGATGGTCGAGCCAGGTCTGGGAGTAGGCGCCCGTGCGCCGCGGGAGGATGTCCCGCTCCCAGCTCTCCACGGGCAGCGCAAGGCCCTGGAGCGGCACGAGGACCTCGCGCAGCCGGTCGATCCCGGCGCCGGCCGAGGTGTGGCGATCGACCCCCTGCCAGGAGGGCAGGAAGGCGGCCAGGCGACTCTCCTCGGCGGGCTCGATCTCCTTGCGCAGAGCCGCCAGGGAGGCGCGGCGCAGCCGTCGCAGGACATCGACGTCGCACCAGTCGCGACCGCTGCCTCCCGGGCGCAGCTCGCCGCGCACGATCGCGCCATCGCGCTCCAGCTCACGCAGGACAGCGCCCGCATCGAGCTTGTAACGGGCGTGGAGGTCCTCGCCGGAGAATGGGCCGTGGGTCCTGGCGTAACGGGCGACGAGCTCGCGGAGGGCATCGGGGACGGGCGCTATGAACGCCTCCGGCAGGCCTCCCGGGGGGGATGCTCCGAGCGCGTCCCGGTAGAGGCCGGCCTCGTCCGCGGCGATCCATCGCGGCTCGCCTGCGATCCGCAGCTCGACGGCGCGTCGTTCGCGCCGCAGCTCGGCCAGCATCGCCTCGGCGTCGATCCCGGCGAACACGCGATCGCACAGCTCGGAGCGGCTCAGGTCCCCGACCCTGCGAAGCACGTCGTGCAGGCCGTCCCGGCCGGTCGCCCGGGTCATCTCCGAGCGGCACTGCAGGTCCTCCTCGACCCGTTCGAGCGCCTGCGGGTCGATCAGCTCGCGCAGCTCCTCCTGCCCGAGCAGCTCGCGCAGCAGGTCGCGGTCCAGCGAGAGCGCCGCGGCGCGGCGCTCTGCGGTGGGCGTATCCCCCTCGTACATGTAGGTGGCGACGTAGTCGAACAGCAGCGAGGAGGCGAACGGCGAGGCATGCGGCGTCTCCACCTCCACGAGGGCTATCTCACGGGTGTGCAGCCCGCGCAGCAGCGACTGCAGTCCCGGCAGGTCCAGGACGTCCTTCAGGCACTCGCGGTAGGTCTCCAGGATGATCGGGAAATCCTCATAGCGACGGGCTACCTCGAGCAGGTTCTGGGCCTTCAGACGCTGCTGCCACAGCGGCGTGCGCCGACCGGGATAGGCGCGTGGGATCAGCAGCGCCCGGGACGCGTTCTCGCGGAAGCGCGCCCCGAACAGCGCCGATCCGCCGAGCTCGGAGACGATTGCCTGCTCCACCTCATCCGGGTCGAGCAGCAGCAGATCCGCCGCCGAGGGCAACGCCTCGGCCTCCTCCGCGTCGAGATCGGGCAGGTGCATGATGATCCCGTCGTCCGTCCAGATCGGGTCGGAGTCCAGGCCGAACCGCTCGTGCATCCTGGCCGACAGGGCAAGTCCCCAGGCTGCATGGACACGGCCGCCGTAGGGCGAGAGGACACAGAGCCGCCAGTCGCCGATCTCGTCGCGGAACCGCTCCAGCACGATCGTCCGCTCGCTGGGCAGGACGCGGGTGGCCTGGAGCTGCTCGGTCAGGTAGGCGAGCAGGTTCTGGGCGGCGCGGCGGTCGAGGTCATAGTCGCGCTCGAGCGTCTCGGCGTCCTGCTCGACCGCCCATCGCGAGAAGGCTCCGATCGCCTCGCCCAGCTCCTTGGGGCGCCCGACCGAGTCGCCCTTCCAGAAGGGAACCGCCCCCGGGGCGCCCGGGGCGGGTGTGACGATGACCCGGTCGCGCGTGATCTCCTCGATCCGCCAGGTCGAGGCACCCAACAGGAAGGCCTGGCCGGCGCGGGCCTCGTAGACCATCTCCTCGTCGAGCTCGCCGACGCGGCGCCCGTCGGGCAGCGTGACGGCGTAGAGACCGCGGTCGGGGATCGTCCCGGCGTTGACGATCGCAAGCTGGCGCGAGCCCTTGCGGGCCCGGACGACGCCGGCCACGCGATCCCAGACGACCCTGGCCCGCAGCTCGCCGAACTCTTTCGACGGGTAGCGCCCGTCGAGCATGTCCAGGACGTTCTCGAGCAGCTCCATCGAGAGCTCGCTGTAGGAGTGGGTCCCCGTCACGAGCTCGTGGAGCTCGGCGACGGAGACGCCGTCCGGTTCGTTCGAGACGGCGATCGCGACGACCTGCTGAGCGAGGACGTCGAGTGCGTTCCTCGGCACCACGGTCGGCTCGATCTGCCCCTCGTGCATGCGGCGGGCGACGACCGCGCACTCGAGCAGGTCGCCCCGGAACTTGGGGAAGATCCTCCCGCGGCTGACCTCGCCGACGCCGTGCCCGGCCCGGCCGATCCGCTGCAGCCCTCGGGCGACCGACTTGGGCGACTCGATCTGCAGCACCAGGTCCACGGCGCCCATGTCGATCCCCAGCTCCAGTGAGGACGTCGCCACCAGACAGGGCAGGCCGCCGCCCTTCAGCAGCTCCTCCACCTTGGTCCGCTCCTCCCGGGCCAGCGAGCCGTGGTGGGCTCTGGCGATTTCGACGGGTGGGGCCGTCCCGGGCGGCTCCTCCTCCGTCTCCTGAAGCTCCTTCGCCGCGAGCTCGTTCAGGCGCAGGGCGACCCGCTCGGCGGAGCGGCGGTTGTTGACGAAGACGATCGTCGAGGTGTGTTCGCGGACCAGGCGCAGAATCTCCGGATAGATCGCGGGCCAGATCGAGGAGCGCGTTGCCTCTCCCCCCTGCACGGGGTCGAGCGGGTCGGCCGAGGGGTCCACGGGCCCGCCCGGCTCGGTCATCGACTCGACCGGCACCTCGATCCGGAGATCCAGGGGCTTTCGCGCCCCCGCGTCGACGATCGTCACCTCGCGCCGCGGCCCGACGAGGAACCGCCCGATCTCCTCCAGCGGGTTCTGCGTCGCGCTCAGTCCGATCCGCTGGAAGGCTGCCTCCTGCGGCCCGATGGCGGGGTTCGAGCTGCGCACCAGCGACTCGAGGCGCTCGAGCGTCAGCGCGAGGTGGGAGCCCCGCTTTGAGTGCGCCACGGCGTGGATCTCATCGACGATCACGGTGTCCACGCTCCTCAGCATCGAGCGGGCCTGCGAGGTGAGGATCAGATAGAGGGACTCGGGTGTCGTGACGAGGATGTCGGGCGGGTTGCGGACCATCGCGGCACGCTCGCGCTGGGGGGTGTCACCGGTGCGGATGGCGACCGTGATGTGCTCGGCACCGATGCCACGGATGGGAGCGCGCAGGTTGCGCTCGATGTCATACGCCAGAGCCTTCAGGGGACTCACGTACAGGACGCGTGTACCTGTCGAGGGTCTCTCCCCGTCGGCCGGCGCGCCGGCTCCGAGGCGGTCCAGTGCCCAGAGGAACGCGGCCAGTGTCTTGCCCGAACCGGTCGGTGCGGAGAGCAGCACATGCTCTCCCCGTGCGATGGCGGGCCAGGCCTCGCTCTGAGCCGGCGTGGGATGCTCGAAGGCCGACTCGATCCAGGCCTGGACCGGCTTGGTGAAGACCTTCGCGGACATCCTTCGAGCCTAGCGTCAAAGGCCCGAGGCGATCTCAGCCTCCGAGCGCGCGCCCGTACTGGCGGGCGTAGTACTCGCGGTACTCGCCGGAGCGGATCGGCTCCCACCACTTGGTGTTGTTGCGGTACCAGGCGACGGTATCGGCGAGCCCCTCCTCGAATTGCACCCGCGGCGCCCACCCCAGGGCGCGCACCTTCTCCGATGAGAGGGAGTACCGCCGGTCATGGCCGGGACGGTCGGTGACGTGCTCGATCTGGGACTCGGAAGCCCCCGTCAGCTGGATGATCCGCTTGACGACCGTGATGTTGGCCTCCTCATCGGGGCCTCCGGCGTTGTAGACCTCGCCGGGACTGCCGTGCTCGAGGACGTGGCCGATCGCGCGGGCGAAGTCGGTGGCATGGATCCAGTTGCGGACCTGCTTGCCGTCGCCGTAGACGGGCAGCCGGTCTCCGAGCAGGGCGTTCAGGACCATCAGCGGGATCAGCTTCTCCGGGTATTGGTAGGGGCCGTAGTTGTTCGAGCCGCGGCAGATCCGCACGGGCATCCCGTAGGTGTGGAAGTAACTCAGCACGAGCAGGTCTGCGCCCGTCTTTGTGGCGGAGTAGGGCGAGGACGGGCGCAGGGGGCTCTCCTCGGTGAAGGTCCCCTCCTCGATCGAGCCGTAGACCTCGTCGGTGGAGACCTGCAGGTAGGTCAGCTCACGCTTGCGTGCCGCCTCGAGTAGGACATAGGTGCCGAGGGCATGCGTCTTCACGAACGCGTCCGGCTCGGCGATCGAGCGGTCCACGTGCGTCTCGGCCGCGAAGTTGACGATCGCGTCGGGCGCGGAGGAGGCGATCGCGCCCGCCACGGCCTCCGGATCCTCGATCGCGCCGCGGATGAAGCTGAAGGCGGGGTCGCCCGCGAGGTCGGCGAGATTCTCCTCACGCCCCGCGTAGGTCAGCTTGTCGAGGACCGTCACATGGTCGCCCTGCTCACGCAGGCGCTGGCGGGCGAAGGTCGAGCCGATGAAACCGGCCCCGCCGCATACGAGTAGTTTCATGCGCGCATCATCCCAGCGCGGGCAGCAAGATAGCCCGCAAGCCCATCCTGCCAGGGCGGCAGGGGAAGCAGATCCTGACGCTCGGACTCCAGGGCCGACCACGCCGGCCGGGGGGCCGGGCGAGCCATCTCGGCACTGCTCGCCTCCTGCACCTCGCAGGCGAGCTCGGCCTGCCGGAAGATCTCGGTTGCGAAGCCGTGCCAGGAGACCGCCCCCGTGCCCGCCAGGTGGACGACGCCGCCAACCTCGCGCTCGAGCAGGCCCAGGAGCGCCGGAGCGAGGTGCCCCGTCCAGGTGGGGCAGCCGGTCTGGTCGGCTACGACGCGGACCGCGTCACGATCGGCGGCAAGCGTCAGCATCGTCTCGGCGAAGTTGCGTCCTCCGAGGCCGAAGAGCCATGCCGTCCGCGCCACCGCATGACGCGGCGAGGCGCCCATGACGAGCTGCTCGCCCTCCAGCTTCGACAGGCCGTAGACCGTTGCCGGGCCGGTCGGGTCGCTCTCCAGGTATGCCCGGGGCGCGCCGTCGGGACGCCGCGGCGCGAGCCCGTCGAACACGTAGTCGGTCGAGACATGAACCATCCGTGAGCCGACGGCTGCCGCACAGGAGGCGATGTTCCCGGCGCCGTCGCGATTGACCTTCCGAGCGCCCTCGGGGTCGCTCTCGGCCCCGTCCACGTCGGTCCAGGCTGCGCAGTTGAGGACGCCATCGGGTTCAAGGCGTCCCAGCAGCTCCCTGGTGCCCCGCTCGTCGCAGATGTCGAGCTCGGAGTGCGAGAGGCCGATCATCTCGTGTCCCGCCCGCTCGCCCGCGCGCATGGCCTCGAGACCGAGCATCCCGTTCGATCCCGTGACGAGCAGCCTCAAAGGATCGAGATGTCGGAGTTGTCCCCGACCATGAAGCGGTAGGCCCTCGGCTGACGATCGCCGCGGCGGATGGTCACGTTGCGTCCCAGCAGCGAGGACTCCATCCTGCCGTCGAGTTCGGCGACGGTGCAGCCGGCGAGCAGGATCGAGTGCTCCACCTCCGAGCCGATGATCCGGCAGTCCTCGCCGATCGAGGTGTAGGGCCCGATGTAGCAATCGCGAAGCACCGCACCGGCCCCGATCACCGCGGGGCCGCGGACGTTGGTCCGTTCCAGGACGGCCCCCGGCGCGATGACGACGCGCCCGTCGAGCTGGGAGTCGACGAGCTCTCCCTCGACGAGGTCGGTGAGGTTGTCGAGGATCAGGCGGTTGGCCTCGAGCATGTCCTCGAGACGCCCCGTGTCCTTCCACCAGCCCCTGACGATGTGGGGCTCCACGCGCCGGCCGGAGTCGACCAGGTGCTGGATCGCGTCGGTGATCTCGAGCTCACCGCGAGGCGAGGGCTCGATCGCGCGCGCCGCGTCGTGGATGCCCGCCGTGAACATGTAGACGCCCACCAGTGCGAGGTCCGTCGCCGGCTCAGCGGGCTTCTCGACGAGGCGTTGAACCGGTCCGATCTCGCCGTCGGGGGCCGCGGCGAGCTCAGCGACACCGTAGTTCTCAGGGTCCGGAACGGGGGTCAGGAGGATCAGCGCGTCGGGCTCGTTGGCCCGGAATGCGTCCACCAGCTCGGTGATGCCGCCCTGCAGGAGGTTGTCCCCCAGATACATGACGAAGGGGTTCCCGCCGAGAAACGGCTCTGCGGTCAGGACGGCGTGCGCCAGGCCCAGCGGCTCGTCCTGGAGGATGTAGGTGATGGCCAGACCGAAGCGGGAACCGTCGCCGGCGGCCGCTTCGATCTCCTGGCCGGTCTCCGGAGCGATGATGATCCCGACCTCCTCGATCCCGGCCTCCGCCATCGCCTCGATGCCGTAGAAGAGGACCGGCTTGTTGGCGACGGGCACGAGCTGCTTGGCGCTCGTGTGCGTGATCGGGCGCAGGCGGGTGCCCTTGCCGCCCGAGAGAATGAGACCCTTCAGTGGCTCCACGTTCGGAGAACCCTACCGACGATCGGGGTGCGCGAAGCAGGCGAGTTTCCGGGTGCTGTAAATCCCGACGCAGCTCTCGTGTAGCGCTTAACCCGATCAGCCGATATTTCGATCTATGATCAGGTTCCAACACCTGCTCTGGCAGTCATAGGTGTCCTCAGTTGTCAAGCCGCCCAAAGCCGACCAGGAAGCAGAACCCCCCAAATGCCAAGGACCAAAGCCACAGCGCCCAATCACGCCGAAGTGGACAGCGATCCCGCCTGGTCGATCCCCAGTCTGCGCGAACCGCGCTACTCGCAATCGCTTGAGCGGGGCCTGGCGATCCTTGGCTGCTTCACCCCCGCCCGCCCTGTTCTGGGCATCGCGGATATCGCAGATGAGCTGGGGATGAGCCGCTCCACCACCCACCGCTACGTGATCACACTGGTGGCGCTGGGCTACCTCGAGCAGGGCGCCTCGCGCAAGTACCGCCTCGGACTGCGGGTGACGGACCTGGGCATGTCGGCGATCAACTCGACGGGCCTTCGCGAGCACGCTCGGCCCTATCTCGAGGAGCTGCGCCAGCGGACCTCCTACACGACCTGCCTCTCGGTCCTCGACGGGACGGAGATCCTCTGCGTCGACCGCGCTCGCAGCTTCCGCCGCGGCCTGACCGAGGCCGAGCGCCAGCTCGAGCCCGGCTCGCGCCTGCCGGCTCACGCGACCTCGATCGGCAAGCTGCTGATGGCATTCCTGCCGCAGAACGAGCAGCGCGACGTGCTGGCGTCGTTGAAGACCTCGAAGGTCGGGCCCAACACGATCACCGCCAAGCGCACCCTCCGGGACGAGCTCGACCAGGTCCGGGAGGCGGGCTTCGCCGTCAACGACGAAGAGCTGGAGTCCGAATTGCTCTGCATCGCCGCGCCCGTCCGCAATGCCAGCCGTGAGGTGGTTGCGGGCGTCAACATCGCCGCCCGCCGCTCGATGATCTCGCTCGAGGAGCTCGTTGATGCGCTGAGCCCCCATCTGCTCTCGACGGCCGACCGGATCTCGGCCCGCCTGGGCTACCGGCGCGACGACGAGCGCGCCTAGCAAATAGCCTTGCGTGCGATGCGTCGCGCGCTAGCCCTGAGCTGTCTGCCCCTCTGCGCCCTCGCCATCTCGGCCTGCGCGACGAAGACCTCGACGAGCAACTTCAGCGGGGCCGAGAAGTCGGTAGCCCAGACCGTCGCGAACCTTCAGTCGGCGGCGACCGCGGGGGAACAGAAGAAGATCTGCGCGGAAGACCTGTCCGCCTCGGTCGTCGGGAGCCTCGGCGGGACGAAGGGCTGCGAAGCGGCGATCAAAGAACAGGTGGCCGAGATCGACGGGACCGAAGCCGACGTCGAATCCGTCCAGGTCAACGGGAAGACAGCGACGGCGAAGGTCCGGAGCACCTACTCGGGCAAGAAGCAGGTCAGCGAAGTCACCCTCGTCGAAGAAGGCGGGAAGTGGAAGATCTCGGCGGTCAAGCCGCTGGGTTAGTAAACCCCGGCGAGCTTGCGGTGGTCCCAGCTGGCCCGGCGCAGCTCGACGAACTCGAGCGCCACACGCTTGACGGCCTGCTTCTCGACCATCTGCCCCACCTCGGCGGGAAGCTCGATCACCCCCTCGGCGCCGCGCGGGGCCGCATAGCGGCGGAAGATCTCCTGTCCCAGGGGCGCGACGGTCTCGAGCTCGTGGTGCACCCGGACCTCGCACTCGAGCATCACCCCGCGAAGCTCCTGGTAGAGCTCCCCCGTCTCGATCTGCAGCGTCGCTCGGGCGTCTCGTCCGAGGTTCTTGACCTTCTGTGAGACGGCGTAGGTCCATGACCACAGGCGTGGTCCCCGCTCGTCGACGGGCGGATCGCGAAGGACGTACCAGAGAGGCATCAGATGAGGCCAGCCGCGCGGCCCCTGGGTGGCGCAGGTGACGGTCCGCTCCTCGGCGAGAAAGGCGCTCACCTCGTCGTCGGACATCTTGATCTGATCGCGGCGGCTCATGCTGCCTCGCCTGGTCAGACGCCGGCCGGCGACGCGAGCGCCTGGCGCAGCCGCTGCACCGCCTGAACGACCTCCTCGCGTGCATCCTCGGGCTCGAGCACGGCCGCATCTCCGGCTTCGCGGAGGATCTCACGGACCAGCCAGTCCACCCCGGCGAAGCTCAACTCGACGATCACCGAGCCGTCGGCCCGTTCCTCGACCACCCTGCGTGCCTCGCGGGCCCACCGGGCCCGCTCCGGAGCGACCCAGACGCGGGCCGTTCGTGACGCCTCGACCTCGCCCGTGCGAAGCCAGCCGTCGACCTCCGCGGCGGGGTCGACCTCGGGGCGGGGCTGGAACTTCTCCTCGCTGACGACGGCCCGCTTGATCCGGTCGAGGCGGAAGTGGCGGACACCCTCGCGCTCGGGGTCATAGGAGGCGACGTACCACCCCTCGCGACCGTTGGTCAGGGCGTAGGGCTCGACCTTGCGCTGGGAGATCTCGTCCTCGTTCTCCTTGTAGTACTCGATCTCGATCAGCCGCCGGCCGGTGATCGCCCTGGAGATCAGCCGGGCCACGTCCGAGTCGTCGCTGGCGGGCGGGGCGACCTGCAGACCCTGCTCCATCGGGTCCTCACCGAGGGCCGCGACGATCTTCTCGCGCGCCGAGGCGAGTGAGCCCTCAGGGATGTGCTCGCCGATCAGGTCGATCGCCGCGATCAGCGCCTTTGCCTCCACGGGCAGCAGGCGGGCCGGCCGGTCGAAGTTGTCGCTGTAGGGCTCGGGGTCGATCTCGATCTCCCCCTCCTCCTCCTTGATCTCGGCGTACAGGACGTAGGAGCCGCCGCCGAAGTTGACGACGTTGAGGACGTTGAGGTCCTCGCGCAGCTCCTCGTCGGAGATCTGCAGGCGCTCGCAGATCTCGGCCATCACGACGCGCTCTTCGCGACGCCCCGCCGCGATCAGGATGCTCGCCAGCGTCACGAGGCGCGCGAAGCGCTCCGGGCGGATCGCCGTGTCGGGGCGCCCCGACTCGCCGTCGGCCTCACCGACCCCCTTGCGCGTGATGCGACGAGCGCCTCCCGCCTCGACGGGCTTGCTGCCACGCTTGCGCCGCGACGCAGGCGGCTCCTCCTCGTGGCGCTCGCGCAGCAGCTCGAGGCGCCGGCAGAGCTCCGCGGCCAGGTCGGGAGGCCCCACGAGACGTGCGTTGGCGCCCAGGCCCAGGACCCAGGAGACGAGGCTCCGGGGGTTCGAGTAGCCGGTCTCAAAGACGCGGTCGCCGTCTTCGGCGAGCGCGGCAACATCGACCGTCTCGTCATCCTCCAGCTCGATCTCGGCGGGATCGCGGATCTCGCCGTAGCGGCCGAAGTGCCGTTCGATCTGCCAGGCGATCCGCTCGGAGATGAGGATCCGGGCGAGGTGCTCCTCCTCGCCGAGCTGCCAGTCGGCCCGGTTCGCGTAGGAGCGGGGGTCGAAATCCTCGGGACGGTGGAAGTCATGCTCGGCCTTCGTGGCGTAGGAGACCTTGCCCCGGATCCTCGACAGCCGGAAGACGCGGACCGCCTTGCGCTCGTGGGAGTAGCCGAGCAGATAGAACTGCCCGCCCTGGAACAACAGGTGGTACGGGTCGACCTTGCGTGAGGAGACCTCGTCCCGGCCCATCGTGTAGTACTCGAAGACGATCGTCTTGTTCCTGAAGATGGCGGTCTCGACCTTGGCGAGACGGGCTGAGAGCTCGTGCCCCCCGGCCGACGCCGTGATGCCCAGGGCCACCGAGCGCTGCTCCGGTGCCCTGAGGGGGCTGGGCCGGCCCCAGGTGATCTGCTGAAGCGCCAGGCGCAGTGGCTCGGCGTAGGCGAATTCCCCGTCCAGCAGGCTCAGAGCCGTCTGCAGAGCCGCGAGCTCCTTGTCGGTGAAGGCGATCGCCGGGAGATGGAAGTTCTCCGGGCGAAGCGAATAGTTCTCCTGCTCGGCGGCTCCGTCGGCGGGCCGCTCCACGGTGAGCTGGATCCGCAGCGACTCGAGCTCGGAGCGGTCGGCATAGAACCGGCGTGCGAAGGCATCCTCGTTCATGCCGCTGTAGCCCTCCACATCACGCCGGATCTCCAGTGCCGTGACGGGCCGGCGCTCGGCCATCAGGTAGGAGATCAGCGAGAGCTGGCGGATCAGCTTCTCGGTGTCCTTTGCCATCGGCTCCCAAAGATAGAAGCCGGGGGAGAGACGAGCGCAGCGCCGCGAGCGGACCGCTCCGCTATTTGCGGCTTTTCAAGCTGCCTTGCGCTCCGGCTGGGCCGGCCGGGCCGTCTCGGAGGGCTCCCCGCCCCGCTCGAGGAAGAAGGCTCCTGAGCCGATGGCGCGGTCGAACTGCGACCAGCGGCGCCCCGGCGCGAGCTCCTTCTCGAGCCGGTCGAAGCTGCCCAGACGCCCGCCCAGGTTGTCGATCATGTGCACCAGCGTCGCCTCGCGCGTGCACGGGACGACCGGGCTGCCGTGTTCGAGGCTGCCGTGGTGGGAGAGGATGATGTGTCCCAGCGACTGGGCCAGCTCGGCCGGGAACCCTTCGATGTCCTCGATCATGCGGCGAATCAGGTAGTAGCCGAGAGCGATCTCGCCGTGCAGGCGCCCGGCGTCCGTCAGATCGATGTTCTGAGGGTCCTCCGTATAGGCCTCGAGCTTGCCGATGTCATGCAGCAGGGCCCCGCTGACGGCGATGTCCCGGTCGATGCCCGGGAAGGTCGCGCTGATCGCGCTGACGGCCTGCGCGACGCCGAGGCAGTGCTCCAGCAGGCCGTGCGCATAGGCCTGGTGGTAGTACTTCGCCGCCGGCGCCACCCTGTAGCGGGCCCACACCTCTGACTCCTCGCCGAAGACACGGTCCAGCAGCAGCCTCAGGTGGGGGTCCTGGATCGTCGCGATCAACTGGGCGATCTCCGCTTCCATCAGTGCCGCGTCGCGCACCGGACCGTCATGCAGGTCCTCTGCGCAGTAGGAGCCCGGGACAGCCTCCGCGAGGCCTCGCAGGTTGATCTGGGGGCCGAAGCGAGGGTGGACCGTGTAGCGCCCGCGAACCGTCACGGGCGTGCCGGGACGGACGAGCTCCTCGATCTCAGAAAGCTCCTCCCAGACCATGCACGGGACGGCGCCCGTGCGGTCACCGAGCAGCAGGCGCATGTAGTCGCCGCCGTCGCGCCGCTGGCGGCGGTCCGCCTCGCGGACCAGCAGGACCTGGTCGATCTCGATGCCGTCTGTCAGCTCGTTGAGGAGCACAATTTGAAGGTAGAGGCGCTCGCGGACGGCACGGCCGGGGCGACGCTCGCAAGCGCCTAACATCTGCTCCATGGGAGCTCGGCGGATCGTCCTCAGGACTTGCCTGTTCGCCGTATTGGCACTCCTCATACCGTCCTCGGCATCGTCTCTCGCGGACGCCTGGTGGCAGCCGCCGGGGAAACCCACGTTCTACTGGCAGCTCCAGGGCGCGTTGAAGACGACCCTCGGGGCGGGCGTCTATGACGTCGACGGGTTCGAGACGAGCGCCTTGGAAGTTGCCGCCCTGCAGGCCGAGGGGAAGCACGTCGTCTGTTACATCGACGTCGGCACCGCCGAGAACTTCAGGCCCGACTACAGCGCCTTCCCACGTTCCGTCCTGGGCCGGTCAAACGGCTGGCCCGGCGAGAAATGGATCGACATCCGCCAGCTCTCGGTGATCGAGCCGATCATGGCGGCGAGGTTTCAGATGTGCCGCGCGAAGGGTTTCGATGCGATCGAGCCGGACAACATCGAAGCCGCCTCGAACCGGAGCGGCTTCCCGATCACCGCGGCCCAGCAGCTGACCTTCAACGACTGGGTGGCCGAAGATGCCCACTCGCTGGGGATGGCGATCCTGCAGAAGAACGACGGAGAACAGGCCGCCCAGCTCGAGCCCTACTTCGACGGCGTCCTCACCGAGCAGTGCAACCAGTACCACGAATGCGGTGACTTCGAGCCCTATCTGAAGGCCGGCAAGCCCGTCATCAACGCCGAGTACAAACTCAAGACGAGCCGTTTCTGCGCGGCCGATACGGCGGCCGGGCTCGTCGGGGCCCGGTTCAACAAGGCACTCAACGGCAGGCGCTTCGAACCCTGCCCCTGAGGACTCCCGCCCGAGCGCCGTTCAGCCGAGAGCCTCGGCGAGCCGCTCCGCCGCAAGCCGCAGCATCGCGCGTCGGGTGGGCATCGTGGCACTCCCCACGTGGGGCAGGAGGACGGTCCGGGGCGCCGCCAGCAGACGCGGCGATACCGCGGGCTCGTGGGCATAGACGTCGAGGCCGGCACCGCCGAGGCGGCCCGACTCGAGTGCTTCAGCGAGCGCGTCTTCCTCGACGACGGCGCCCCTGGCGGTGTTGACGAGGACGGCCCCCTCGCCCAGCAACCCCAGCCGCCGCCGGTCGATCAGCCCCCTCGTGGCAGCGGTCAGCGGGACATGGACGCTGACGATGTCGCTCACGCCGAGCAGCTCATCGAGGTCCGAGGTCCAGCCGGGCTCACCGGTGGGGTGGCGGGTGTGATGGATCACGTCCATCCTGAAGCCGGCGGCACGCCTGCCCACGGCGCGGCCGATCGCACCGAAGCCGATCAGCCCCAGCCTCGCCCCGTGCACGTCCCGGCCCCAGGTCTGATCGAAGGCCCAGCCCTCCCAGCGTCCCTCGCGCAGCGTCCGCTCGGTGTCGCTCATCAGCCTCGACGCCCAGATGATCAGGCCGAAGGCGGCATCGGCAGTCGTCTCCACGAGAGCCTCTCCGGCGGTCAGGACGGCGATCCCGCGAGCGCCGGCCGCCTCGTGGTCGATCGCATCGGAACCGGCGCCGGCGACGGATATCGCTCGCAGCATCGGCATCCGCCCCAGGGCGTCCCGGTCGACGGGCATCGTCGGCGAGCAGAGCAGCCCCTCGGCCCGCGCGTCCGAGCCCGGCTCCCCGGCCCGGAGCTCGTACCCCTCCAGCGCGTCCAGGCAGCCCTCGAGCAGCGGCGTGGAGATCAGGATCCGAGCCATCGAGTGGAGCGGCGCGGGTGTGCCGGGCGGTCGCGCCTAGGGCGTCAGCCGGTGCGGGCCGCGGTAGAGGAAGGTGACCTCGCGCACGCTCTCCTGCCCCAGCATTTGCATCAGCAGGCGCGTCAGCCCGAAGCCGAAGCCGCCGTGAGGCGGGCAGCCATAACGGAAGAAGTCGAGGTAGTACTGGATCGGCTCGACGTCGATGCCACGGTCCTGCGCCTGCAGCAGCAGCCGGTCGCGTCGGTGCTCGCGCTGGGCCCCCGTGGTCACCTCGATGCCGCGCCAGAGCAGGTCGAAGCTCTTGGTCAGAGTCGGGTCGGCCTCGTGGCGCATGTGGTAGAAGGCGCGCACCGCCGCCGGGTAGTCCGTGACGAATACGAACTCGTGCCCGTGGCGCTCCTTGATCAGGGCCGACAGCGCCCGCTCCGTCGGCGGGTCGAGGTCATGCCCCGCCCCCGGCACCTCGTGTCCCTCCGCGCGGACCATCTCCTTGGCCTGCTCGAGGGTGACCCTGGGGAACGGCAGCGTCGGCACGATCACCTCGGTGTGAAACGTCTCGCTGATCTGCTCGCCGTGGCTCGCCTTGACCGATCCGAGCACGTGGGCAAGCCAGCGCTCCTCGACAGCCATCACGTCCTCGTGCGACTCGATCCAGGAGAACTCCATGTCCACACTCGTGAACTCGGTGTCGTGGCGAGAGGTGAAGGAGGGATTGGCCCGGAAGACGGGTCCGATCTCGAAGACCTTCCCGAAGCCGGCGGCCATCGCCATCTGCTTGTAGAACTGCGGCGATTGAGCGAGGTAGGCGTCCCGCTCGAAGTAGTCCACGTGGAACAGCTCGGCGCCCGACTCGCTGGCCGAGCCCATCAGCTTCGGGGAGTGCAGCTCGATGAAGCCCTCCTCACGCCAGAACTCGCGCATCGCCCGCTCGACGGCCGTCTGCACTTCGAAGATCAGGCGCCGGTCGGGCCGTCGGAGATCCAGGTAGCGCCAGTCGATCCGCTTGTCCAGCGCCGAGTCCGGGGCGATCGGCAGCTCCGGTTCAGCCGCCGAGTCGACGCTCAGCGACTCGAGCTTCAGCTCGAGGCCGCCCAGTTTCACCCGATCGTCTGCGGCAACCGTGCCGGTGACCGTCACGGCCGACTCGGGCGTCAGGGCCGAGACCGCCTCGTTGAGCTCCGACGGCTCCTCGCCCTTGGAAAGGACCGCCTGAGCCATCCCGCTTTCGTCGCGCAGGATCACGAACTGAACCTTCTTCTGGTCGCGCAGCGCGTTGACCCAGCCGCGGACGGTCACGACCTGGTCGATCTTCTGCGGCAGTTCGGCGATCAGCGTGCGCTCCATCGGCTGGACCCTATCGAGACGCGGCACGGGCCAAGGGTCCTGGTTCGGCTAGTCCTCGAACGCGGGGCCCGCGCCACCTCCGACAAGCCCGCGTGCGAGGGTTTCGGCCGCGATCTTGTGCGCGTCGCAGATCCGCCCGAGGTGCAACAGCGAGTCGGTCTCCGCGGCGACCTCGCCGTCGCCGAGGCGCAGGACGAGTCCCGCCTGGGGCGCGAGATCGCTGGCTGCCAGCCCCACGGCGACGTTTACGAGATCCGTCGAGGTCACCGCCGCGACGGCCGCACACCGGCCGATCCCGACTCGTTCGAGGACGGCTCGATCATCGCCGCGCCCGATCACGACCGGTATCCCGGCGGCACGGGCCAGTCGGACGCAGGGAGCGTCGGGATCGCGCTCGACCCCGATCACGGCCACATGGCGGCGTCGCAGCTCCTGCGCGAGACGGAACCCCACCTGGCCGAAGCCGACCAGCAGGATGTGGCCTCGAGCCGGTGCTGCGCGAGGACCGAAGATCGCGGTGAGCCGAGGGGCGCTCAGACGGCGTACGAGCGCCGCCGTGAAGACCGCCACCAGCAGCAGAGCGGCCAACGTGTCAAACGCCGAGACCACCTTGAACCAGGTGGGCGCGGCGGCGGCGCCGGGGGCGCTCGCGACCGTGGCAACCGACCTGGTGCTGAAATAGAGCGCGTCGCTCACGTTCTCATGCAGGGCGATCATCGCGATCACAGCCTCGATCACGAGTGCCAGCAGCAGGCCGCACCCGGCGCGCACCAGCAGCCGCAACGCGTCGTCGACGAGTCGGATACCGCCGTGACCCACCCGCTCGCCCATCGAAGCGACACAGTGCTCGGCGAGGTCCGCGGCGACGATCTCGGGGGGGAGATCACGTGCACCGAAGGCGCGACGTGGGCAAGCTCGCGGGTGATCGTCCGGTCGAACATCGTCACCCACAGCGGGAGGTCGGGCCGCAGGTGGGCGCTCAGCAGCGTCAGCCGAAGCGCCAGCACGTCGTCGCGCGTGACCACGGCAACGGCCGTCAGGCCCTGCTGCGCGAGAGCATCGGCGAGCTCGCTGTCGCTCCTCGCGCTGGCAATCCGCGCCTCGACGCCCGTCCGCCCCAGCTGACGCGCAAGCGCCGCCGCGAGCCCTCCCGGCTCCCCCAGGATCAGGACGGCTCGGCCCTCGCCGGCGTTCGGCTCAATCATGGGCCAGCTGGCTCGGCCGTCTCAACCCGCCTCCGTCGACTCCTGTGCGAGCTCGACCTCGACGGAGAGCTCCTCGCCCTCGGCGCTCTCGAGCAGCGCGACCGATCCGGCCTGGCGCAGGTCCTCGGCGCCGAGCTCCAGCGCCGCGAGGCGCTCCGGCGTGTCGCGCACGATCACCCGCGCGACGGGGGCACGCATGGGGCGCTTGGCCTGGGACTTGGCCTTGCGAACCTCGCGCAGGACGTCCGCCGTCACCTCGAGCGCGTCAAGTTCGCGCCGCGGGTCGCCGCCCGCCGCCTCGGCGGCGAGCTCTGGCGCCAGCGGCCACGCTGCGCGGTGCACCGATCCCGGCTGCCACCACGACCAGACCTCCTCGCAGACGAATGGGAGGAACGGCGCGAAGAGGCGCTGAAAGACCGACATCGAGAGGTTGAGGGCGCGGCTGACCGACGCGCTGACGGCCGGGTCGGCGTCGTAGCGCCGGCCCTTGACGAGCTCGAGGTAGAAGTCGCAGTACCACCAGAAGAACTCCTCGGTCCGCTGCAGCGCGCGGGCATAGTCGTAGTCCTCGAAGCTCTGCCCGGCGTCGGCAACGACGCTTGAGAGGCGTGCCATCAGGGCACGGTCGAGCGGGTGAGTCAGCGCGTCGCCGGCTTCGGGCAGGTCGCTGAGCGCGAACTTCGAGGCGTTGAGGATCTTCACCGCCAGGCGTCGCCCGACCTTCATCTGCTGGGGATCGAAGGCCGTGTCGGTGCCGGGGCGACCGCTGGCGGCCCAGTAGCGGACGGCGTCGGCTCCGTGCTCCTCGAGCAGGTGGATCGGGGTCACTACGTTGCCCTTGGACTTGGACATCTTCTTGCGGTCGGGATCCAGGACCCAGCCGGAGATCGCGGCGTTCTTCCAGGGAAGCTGGTCCTCGTCGAGCTCCGAGCGAAGGACCGTCGAGAACAACCAGGTGCGGATGATGTCGTGGGCCTGCGGGCGCAGGTCCATGGGGAACACCTTCTCGAAGAGCTCGGCGTCCTCCCCGGCCTGCCCCGCGATCTGAGGTGTCAGCGATGAGGTCGCCCAGGTGTCCATCACGTCCGGGTCGCCGGCAAAGCCGCCCGGTTGACCCCGCTGGTCCGGCCGATAGCCCGCCGGCACGTCGGTGGAGGGATCGACGGGAAGCTGCTCCCCGGCGGCCGGGATCGGCTGGGAGTAGAGGACATTGCCCTCCCTGTCGATCGGATACCAGACCGGGAACGGCACGCCGAAGAAGCGCTGGCGGCTGATGCACCAGTCTCCGTTGAGGCCGTTCACCCAGTCCTCGAAGCGAGCCCTCATGTAGGGCGGGTGCCAGGCGAGCTCGCGGCCGCGAGCAAGCAGCCGCTCCTGCTGGGCGATCGTGCGGATGAACCACTGGCGGCTCGTCACGATCTCCACGGGGCGGTCGCCCTTCTCGTAGAACTTGACGGCCCGGGTCACGGGGACCGGCTCGCCGATCAGATCGCCGGCCTCGCCCAGCAGCTCGACGATCCGGCGCCGTGCCTGGTTGATCGTGCGCCCCACCAGCTCGCCGTAGGCCGAGCGGGCGGCCTGCAGGTCCTCCGACTCCCACCCCTCGCTGCCCCAGGGGACCTCGGCCAGGCGCCCGTCCGGCGCGAGCACCGAGCGGACCGGGAGGCTCAGCTCGCGCCACCAGGTGACGTCCGTGACATCGCCGAAGGTGCAGACCATCACGAGGCCCGTTCCCTTGTCGCGCTCCACCAGGGGATGGGTGAGGACCGGCACGCGCGTTCCGAACAGCGGCGTCAGCGCCTCTCCGCCGACAAGGTCGCGATGGCGCTCGTCGTCGGGGTGGGCCAGCAGCGCGACGCAGGCCGCGATCAGCTCGGGGCGGGTCGTCTCGATCACGGCCTCCCCGTCGCCTGCGACCGTCGCGAAGCGCACCTTGTGCATCGCCCCGGGGCGCTCGCGGTCCTCGAGCTCCGCCTGCGCCACGGCCGTCTGAAAATCGACGTCCCACAGGGTCGGTGCCTCCAGCTGGTATGCGATGTCGCGCTCGAGCAGGCCGAGGAAGGATCGCTGGGAGATCCTCTGCGCGAGCGGGCCGATGGTCGTGTAGGTCATCGCCCAGTCGACCGACAGCCCCAGCCCCCGCCAGAGGTCTTCGAAGGCCTGCTCGTCGCTCACCGTCAGCTGCAGGCAGAGCTCGACGAAGTTGGGCCGGGAGACCGAGACGGGCTCCCTCTCGGAGGGCTCGGCCGGAGGGATGAAGTCGGGGTCGTAGGGGACCGAGGGGTCGCAACGGACGCCGAAGTGGTTCTGCACGCGGCGCTCGGTCGGGAGGCCGTTGTCGTCCCACCCCATCGGGTAGAAGACCTCCCTGCCACGCATCCGCCGGTAGCGCGCCACAGCATCGGTGTGGGTGTAGGAGAAGACGTGCCCGACGTGCAGCGACCCGCTTACCGTCGGCGGCGGGGTGTCGATCGAGAAGACCTGCTCACGCGGCGCGGCGCGATCGAAAGCGTAGGTCCCGTCGCGCTCCCAGACGGCGCTCCACTTCTCCTCGAGGCCCTCGAGCGTCGGGCGATCGGGCACGCTGGCGCTCTGTGCGGGCTGAACGGGGAACAAGCGACGATCGTACCCGCCGCCGCCTGGTTCGGGGCCCGCCCCTGCGAGTCAGAAATGCGACAAGCGAGTAAGGCCAGACTCCAATTCGCAGGAAATCTTTCGGGCAAGGTTGAATTTCGCCGGGCCGTGGGTATAGGGTCCGCTTTGCACGGGGTGAACCAAGGGAGGCGACGTTGACGCACCGGGGATGGATGTCATGAGCGTGATGGCGCGAAAGCTGACGGGAGTCATCGCCGCCGTTGTTCTGCTCGTGGTCCTGATCGGCCTCTACATCAACAACTGGGCGACCAGTGCCCCGGCGACGATCACCCCGACGCAGGTCGCGGGCACGGTGGTGAAGACCACCGATCTGACTCTGCAGACCGACGCCGCAGTCGGGCCCCAGGAGAGTCCGCAGCACCCCGACTGGGTCTCCTACCTCGTCAAGCAGAACGGCAAGTGGATCAGGAGCACGATCTACACGGTGCCGGCCTACTCGCTGGTCCACGTGACCGTCTACCAGTTCGACGGTGACTCGGGCCTTCGCAACGCGTTCCTCTCGCAGGTCCAGGGCACCGTCGGGGCGTCGATGATGGTCGACGGCAAGCGGCTCACCCACATCGACCCCGAAGAAGCCTCGCACACCTTCGTCGTGCCTCAGCTCGGCGTCTTCGTGCCCCTCCCGGGCGTCGAAGACGAAGCCAAGAACCAGTGCGAATACGGCCCCTGCGACCCCGCCACGATGGCGCACCGCACAATCGAATTCACGTTCCGGACAGGTAGGAAGGGCCGCTTCCGCTGGCAGTGCTTCGTGCCGTGCGCGGCCGGAACGTACTTCGGCTTCGGCGGCCCGATGCAGACCCTCGGCTACATGGACGGGTTCATCAATGTCGTCTAACGCACCGCCGGCCGGCGGCACACCCGCCTCGGGCGGAGAGCCGAATCACGCTCGCCGCTACGGGGCAATCTGGCTGATCGCGACGCTGATCGCGCTGCCGCTGGTGATCTTCGTGCTCGGCCCGGAACTGCCTCCCGGCCACGGCAGCGACGTGGCATCGGGGCAGGTCACCGACAACACGGTCCTGTTGGCGATGGCGACGCCGGTCCTGCTGATGGTCGTGATCTACCTGATCTACGCGATCATCAGCTTCCGTCAGCCCAAGGGCGGCGTGCTCGAAGGCCCCGCACTGCGCGGGCACGCACGCCTCCAGACCTCCTGGATCATCATCACCGGGGTGCTCGTCCTGAGCCTGGCCGTCTACGGCACGTTCAGGCTCGAGGAAGGCTACGGCGCGGGCTCGGGCAGCGGGCCCAAACCGCTGACGGTGCCATCCGGCAAACGACTGCCCGTGCAGGTGATCGCGCAGCAGTGGGCCTTCACCTACCGCTTCCCGACCTACGGCGGTGTCGAGACGACTCACCTCGAGCTCCCGGTCAACACCGTGATCGAATTCCACGTCACATCGCTTGACGTGATCCACTCGTTCTGGGCCTACCAGCTCGGCGTCAAGGCCGACGCCAACCCGAGCGTCGACAACATCGCGTTCGCCAAGCCGACCAAGATTCAGACCTTCGAAGTCCACTGCGCCGAGCTCTGCGGCTTGTGGCACGGCGGCATGTTCGACCACGGCCACGTGGTCACCCAGGCGGCATTCCAGAGATGGATCACCCAGGAGCGACTGACCTTCGCACCGACCACGAGAGTGCTGCCGAAGTACTCCACCACCTACCTCCCCGAACCGACGAGGCGCGGCGAATGAGCACGACAACAGTCGACACCCGAGTCCGGCCCGTACGCCCCATGTGGCGGCGGCTGATCGGCTTCAACCTCCTGACGGCCGTTGTGCTGGGCGTCGGCGGCTATTACCTCGGCTGGTTCATCGGCCACCAGGTCAACGGCGGCAAAAGCTTCGAATACCAATCGGCCACCGACGAGAACGACGTGGCGCTGCTGCTCGCCTACGTCTTCGGAGTGATCGGCTTCTTGATCGGGCTCGGATTCGCCAACTATCCGGTTTCGCGGCTGCTCGGCCGACCCGCTTCTCTGCGCGAGAAGGAGGAAGAGGGGATCGGACGCTACTTCGGTCTGTGCACCGACCACAAGGTCGTGGGCATCCAGTACCTGTGCGGCATTGGCCTGTTCTTCTTCGTCGGCGGCCTCAACGCGATGCTGATCCGCACGGAGCTGCTGCACTCGACGCCGACCTTCGTCGGACCGGGCCAGTACCTCTCCCTGGTGGGGATGCACGGCACGATGATGATGGGGATCTTCACCTCGGCGGCCCTCGGGCCGTTCGCCAACTACTTCGTGCCGATCATGATCGGCGCGCGGAGGATGGCCTTCCCGCGAATCGAGGCGCTGACCTTCTGGCTGCTGATCGCGGCCGGCTTCATCCTCTGCTCGACGATCTTCTTCGGCGGCTTCCCCACCGGCTGGACCGGATACGAGCCGCTCAACAACCAGGCCGTGATGGGAATGGACTCCTACATCGTGTTCTTCGCCCTGGTCGGGATCTCGATGTGCCTGCTGGGACTGAACATGATGGTCACGATCATCACGATGCGCGCACCGGGACTCACCTGGTCGCGCCTGCCGATCTTCGTCTGGGGGGTCTTCGCGACCGCCCCGCTGATGGTCCTTGCGGCGCCGGTGCTGGTGGCCACGTTGGCGATGTCGGCGACGGACCGGACGATCAACACCTCCTTCTTCACACCGGGCGGCGGCGGCAGCTCCTACCTCTACCAGAACCTGTTCTGGTTCTTCGGGCACCCTGAGGTCTACATCCTCGCGTTGCCCGGCTTCGGGATCGTGCTCGAGCTCCTGCCGGTCTTCACACGCAAGCCGCTGTGGGGATACCGTCTCGCGGTCTCGGGGATGCTCGGCGTCGGCCTGATGAGCTTCTTCGTCTGGCAGCACCACCTCTTTGTCAGCGGGATCAACGCCGACCTGCGGCCCTTCTACATGCTCTCGACGGAGATCATCTCGCTGCCGACCGGCTTCATCTTCCTCTGCGCCATGGGAACGATCTGGAGATCGCGGATCTCATTCACGGTGCCGATGCTGTTCTGCCTGGCCTGGGTCTTCAACTTCCTGATCGGAGGCCTTTCGGGCGTCTTCCTCTCGGACACGCCCAGTGACACGACGACCCACGGCAGCTTCTTCGTGATGGCCCACTTCCACTACACGATCATGGGCGGCCTGATCTTCACCTTCTTCGCCGCGATCTACTACTGGGTACCGAAGATGCTCGGGATGAACTTCAACGAGAAACTCGCCAAGCTCCACTTCTGGCTGATGTTCCTCGCGTTCAACTCGACCTTCCTGCCGCTGTTCGTGCTCGGCTTCGAGGGCATGCCCCGGCGCGTCAGCTTCTACGAACCGAAGTTCCACACGCTCAACGTGTGGGTCTCGGTCTCGGCCTTCGTGCTCGGCTTCTCGATGCTGATCTTCCTGTTCAACGTGGTCTACTCGCTGATCTTCGTACGCGAAAAGGCAGAGTCCAACCCGTGGCACTCGAAGTCACTCGAGTGGCAGGTGCCGACCCCGGTGCCCGTCAACAACTTCGAGCAGATCCCCGTCTTCGACTCCGACCCCTACGACTACGGCACGCCGCTGCCGAGCGCCGGAGCGGTGGGCGGCCCCCAGACGGCGGGGGCGAGCTAGAGCCATGGCACTCCCCCACGAAGAAAAGCCACTCGGCCTGCAGATCCCCCCGGTTCCATCCGGCGCGGACATTCCGCCGGAGCCACCGGACGTCGGGGCGCGCGCGCTGTCGGTCGCCTCGCGTCTGCTTGCCGGCGCCACGACGTTCTTCTTCATGTCCTTCGTCTTCGCCTACTTCTACCTGCGCTCGCTGAACGTCCAGCACCTGTGGAACGCCGACCATGTGAAACCCGACCAGGCCCTCGGGGTCGCGTTCATCGTGTGCATCGTCCTGAGTGCCGGAGCGGCGATCGCCGCTGGACGCGGTATGAAATCCGGCTCGAGCGGGTGGGTCGGGCCGGCGGCGGCGAGCGTCGCGCTTGGCCTGATCGCCGTCGTCCTGCAGTGCATCGAGTACACGACGCAGAACTTCGGCCCGACCAATGGAGCATTCGCCAGCGTCTTCTGCATCTGGACGGCCTTCTATCTGATGGCCGTGCTCGGGACGATGTACTGGCTCGAGACCCAGGTTGCAACCGAGCTGCGCGCCCGTCGCGAACCCGCGACCGGCACCGGCGACATCAAGGACCCCGACCGGCAGATCGCGCCGGCTCTCGACGCAGCCGTCTTCTACTGGTCATACCTCGCGGGGATCGGCGTGATCACCTACGTGGTGCTCTACCTGCTGTAGTGATCGCCTCCGCCCCAGCACAGGTGGGGTTCTGGAGCTGGACCTTTGACCCTGCGTTTGCCCTGCTGATCGGGTTGATGATCCTCTACCGGGTCGGCGGCCGGCGGACCGTGACCCCGGCGCGACTGGCGCGAACGCAGCGCCTGCGCAGCGCCGCCTTCTACACCGCCGTCCTCGTGCTGGTGATCGCCCTGGACTCGCCGATCGAGAGCATCAGCGCCCAGCTCTTCTGGGTGCACATGACCCAGCACGTCCTGCTGATGCTGGTGGCGGCTCCCCTGCTGGTGTACTCACGCCCCTGGATCAGGCTATGGAGGGCACTGCCGCTGTCCTGGCGGCGCTGGCTCGCCCACGGACTCGCCGAGGGCCGGCGGACGGCTCCCCTACGGGCTGTCACCAGGCTGATCGGCACCCCCGTGGCCGCATTCGTGCTGTTCTCGATCGTGCTGCTCGGGTGGCACGTGCCGGCGCTGTTCGATGCGACGCTCAACTCGGAAGCGCTGCATGCGCTCGAGCACACCCTCTTCTTCGCCGTTGCCGTACTGATGTTCAAGCAGGTGATCCCGTCACCCCCTCTGCGGGCCCGGCTCGGCGACGCCCAGAGGGTTATCTACGTGATCGCGGCAATGACCGTCAGCTGGGTTCTTGCGGTCGTCCTGGCGCTCGCCCCCAACTCGCTCTACCCCCACTACACGCAGCTCTCGAGCCGGCCGGGGGGCCTCTCGGCGATCGCCGATCAGCAGCTCGCGGCGGGCATAATGTGGGTGCCGGGATCGATCACCTTCATCATCATCATCTTTGTGTACGTCCACCGCTGGCTCGCGCCGCCGGCGCCCGGGTCTCCCCGGACGCCGAGCCTCGCAAGCGGGCACTAGGAGGTCAAATGCCAAGCCCCGCCGTCGTTCTCGCAACCAGTTCCCAGACCAGTGAGGTCCTCACGCTCGTCCTGCCGCTGGGCGTCCTGATCGCCGTCGTCATCTGGTACGTCGTCCTGTTCAACAGGGGCATGGGCGAGCGCTGAGGACGCCTCAGCCCATGTTCACGTAGCCCGTCGCTTCCCCGGCGCTGCGGACGTTTGCCGTGACCTTGTTTTCGTAGTTGCCCTCGATCGTCGAGATCTGCCCATTCGCCAGCACGCCGCGGACGATGCCGACGTGCTCCCCGCCGAAGACGATCAGGTCACCGGGCTGCGGAACGACCCCCGGCCCGTTTGGAATGGCCCTTCCGCTGCTCTGCGCCCATGACCAGATCTCAGAGACCGATCCGAGCCCGGCACCGCCCGGGCCGATCGGATCTCCGGCCTGCCGCGCGGCCCAGGAGGTGAAGTAGGCGCACCAGGGCGCACCCGGGACCGCGCCGGCCGTGGCGTTGCGATATTCGGCGATCGCCGGGGATTCATTGGACCCCGGTGGCTGCTCGCTCTGGCCGATCTGCGTTTCCGCGGCCGCGACGATCCGCGACCCGGGGGTGGCGCCGTAGGAGCCGTAGGAGAGACCCTGGGACCCCGCCACGCCCGACGTCGGGTAGGCGATCCCGCTTGCCGTGCTGGCCTGAGCGAGAGCGGTCGCGAAGGGTGAGCCCGAGGCGGCAGCGGCCGGTGCCTGTGTTCCTCCCGTCGCACCGGTGTCGGATCCGATCAGCTGCGACGGATCGGCGATCGCCTGTCTGATCGATTCGACCCTGGCGAGCGTCGTTTCGATGGTCATCGCCCGGGTAATCGGCAGCACGGGCCGGGAGTTGAGCCGCGGGCGCGCCCGGACGGGAGGTGCGGGCGCTTTAAAGGCGGATGGGCGGCCGTCGCCGCCCATCCAAAACCACCGTTCCCTCGATGAAGCGGCGGTATGTGGCTTCCGCCGGCCCCGTTGGGGCCGAGTGAAGCGTTGTATGACCCGCCCGGCAAGGCGTCCGGTCCGAAGACCGGTCAATCCCGGACAGGCTTCGCTGCAGCGGTGGCGCTGTGGGCGCCACCGCTGAGGAAGTTTGTTACTACTGGAGGAGCTTCAGAACGGCTTCCGGAAGGTGGTTGGCCTGGGCGAGAATCGCCACGCCAGCCTGCTGCAGGACCTGCTCCTTGGTGAAGTTGGTCATCTCCGTAGCCATGTTGACGTCCTTCAGACCGCTGACGGCCGAGGACAGGTTCTGGGAGTAGACTTCCAGGTTGGACTCGGTGTACTGGATGCGGTTCTGAGCTGCACCGAACTGACCGGCAGCCTTTGTCACTTCGTTGATCGCTTCGTCGACCGATTTGATTTCGGTAACGCTGGCTTCTGCAGCACCGCCGATTTCGATCGTTTCGATTTCGACCGTTTCTTCTTCGTTGGCGCCGACCTGGAAGACGAAAGCTTCGCCGCCGTTGAGGAGTTCCACGCCGTTGAACGTCGTGGTTTCGGTGACTCGTTCGATCTCCTGCGTCAGCTGTTCAGCCTCGGTTTCGATCGCTTCTTTGTCTTCTTCGGAGGTCGTGCCGTTGGCGTACTCGACGGCCAGCGAGCGGATGCGCTGAAGCATCCCCACGATGTCGTTGAGGGCACCCTGGCCCGTCTGTGCGAGGGAGACCGCGTCGGCGATGTTCTGCGTCGCCTGGTTCAGGCCGTTGACCTGGCCCTGCATGCGTTCACTGATCGCGTAGCCGGCGACGTCGTCCGAGGACGAGTTGATGCGCAGACCCGAGGACAGACGCTGCATCGAACTTGCCAGCATGCTCTCGGTGTTGTTGAGGTTCCTCGCCGCGTTCATCGCGTTGAGGTTCGTGTTCACGGTAAGGCCCATTCGTTCATCTCCTTGATGACGGGGTGGATTGGTCCCGGATCGACTCCATGTCGACCCACGCTGGTCTTATCGACAGCGCGAGGGGAAACTTGAGGGTGAACCCTCTCTGCTGGCCTTGTTCTCTCTTTCGCCCGTGCCTCCTTCAAGGGGGCGCATTCCTGCAACGGTCTGCTCGGCTCAGACCCTCACGTCGATGTGGCCTGCACCGGACCCCTCGCCGTCATCAGGCGGGTGCGATTCGCGCGCCCGGCGGCGGCGCTCCTCCTCGGCGTCGCGCGGGGGCCGGTCGCCCTCACGGTTGATCTTCACCAGCCGATCGACCGGGGGCACCCGGCGGGTTGGAACGGCCGGCGGGCCGGGAGTAATCGGGTGCAGTGGGTCCATGGCGGGCTAGCTCATCGACCCGCGGTCTCTTCGGGGGCTCCGGCGGGCTGCGCGGAACCCGCCCGGCGGGCAACCGACGCCTGCGCCGCGGCGAGCAGTGAAGCCTCGCGCGCCTTGATCTCGACGATCACCAGGCGGCGCCAGACGAAGACCGCCCCGGCCCATGCGGCGACGTAGAGGATCGCGCCGGCAGCCAGCGCCCGCAATCCAGCGTCCGCGAGGGTGTGCGTCGGCAGGGAAAGGTAGCCACCGAGAACGAACCCGACCAGAGCGCCCCAGGCCTTGGTCCGTTCCACCGAGCGGGTGGCACGCGGGTGCCCGGCGATGGTCGGGCCGTCCCCCAACTCCGCGGGCGCCCTGTCCTTGCCCTTCTTGTCCTTGCCCTTCTTGTCCTTGCCCTTCTTGTCCTTGTCTTTTTTGGGCTTGCTCTTGCCCTTGGGGGCCGGATCGGCGACGGGTGCATCCGCGGCCACGTCGAGATCCAGGCCTCCGCCCGGGTCGGCGGCTACGGGCTCGGCCACTGCGGTATCGGCGTCAGGCACCGTCCGTCCCCTTGTCCAGCCCGCGGCGCCGTTCGGCGCGCTGGCACTCGAAGATGAAACGCACCAGCCGGCGGCGGTCGAGGTCGGAGATCTCGTCGAAGACGACACCCAGCCTGCCCTGTCCGTCGGTGCGCACGACATGCCCCGTGCCGCTCACCGGCAGCACGCCCGGAGTCAGCGTCAGGCGGAACTTGACCTCCTCGCCGACCTGCAGCGTCTCGGGACCCGCGATCAGCAGGCCGCCGCCGCTGACATCGACGGTGTAGCTCTGCATCTGCTGCTGCTCGCGGGCTGAGTAGACGAGGACGGGACGGGCGGAGCGGATCCGCACGTACTCGCGCTCCTGCAGAACCTCGACCGAGCGGGCTGAGTTGATCCGAAGGAGATCGGTGTCGTTGGGGTCCTCGATGACGCAGGTTCCCCGCAGCCGGACGCGTCCCCTGTCGCCCGTGTATTCGATGATCATCTCGGCCATCTGCGCGGGCGTCAGCGGCTTCGTCGGGACGGTGATGGCCAGCAGCATCGTGTCCTCTCCGCGCTCGAGCACACGTGCGGGAACCCGCCCGCCACCGCCGAGGTTGAGCGAGACAACGTCGTGGACGCCGGGCAGCACGACCGATTGCTGAGCCTGGTTCTTGGAGCGTCCCAGCTTCACGGCAGCACCATCCGCGCGAGCTCGGCCGGCTCGAGCGCGGGTTAGGCGCCAGCCCTGGGGCCTTGCGCGGTCGAGCAGGTACTCGGGGGCCAGCCCGAAGCGGCAGGCTGCCTCCACGGCAACGCCGATCTGATCGGTCTCCTCGGCGTGGGTCACGATCAGCGCGTTCGGCTTCAGCGGGGCCAGTGCCTCGAGCAGCTGGGCCGCCGCGGCGCCGCCGAGCGTCGCCGGCAGCGCCACGATCACCCGCTCGGGCTCCAGATCGGCAAGCAGCCGTCCCAGACGGCGAATCCCGGTGCGGTCGGCCGGCGAGACCCGCGGCGTGTCGAGAACGACCAGGCCGACCGAGCGTGCCCGCCGCAGAGCCCGCTGGGCGCGGATGTTCTCGACCGGCGTGGGTTTGACGAGTTGTGGGGAGAGGAGCAGCCGCAGCTCGCCGTGGGTCGGCTCCTCCGTGACCGTCGCGAAGGCCGCCGCCAGGGTGCTGCTCTGGCGGTAGGCGCCAAGCAGAGCCGCACAACATGTTGTCTTGCCGGCCCCACCGGCGCCGACGATCACGATCGAGGCTCCATCCAGGGGAAGCACCGGAGCGACGGGAATCCGCTGGGCAAGCGCGCTGCGGACCGCGGCAGCGAGGCCCGAGCGCGGGGCGAAGGGCAGGACATGCGCGTGAGCGGCGTCGATCAGCTCGGCGATCATCGGCTCGCTGACGCCGTAGCGACGCAGGCCCTTCTCGACGCCCGCACGGGCACGGCCCTGCGAGCCCGGCCCGACCGTCCGCCGCTCGGCGCCGGTGCGAGGCACACGCCACTCCTCCAGCCGTTGCGGCTCCGGTTCCGGCGGCGGTTGCATCCGGCGTGGAGGCTCGGGCATCAGCTGGTGGAAGTCGACGCGCCGGGGCGGGCGGCGGCGGCAGAGGTGGTTCGCGGTGGGCTTCCCCGACCAGCGGGCGCTCGTGCAGGCGCGCCCGGTTTTCGCGGGCCAGCGATGCCAGGTGAGCCGTCACATAGGCGCTTCCGCCTCCCTGGCCGACCGAGCCTTCACGGGCGAAGAGACGAGTCGGGTCTGCCGGCGGCGCCGGGGACGGGGGTGCGAGCTGCTCGAAGGGCGCGGGGGGTGCAAGCTGCTCGAAGGGCGCGGGCGGTGCGGGCGGCGCGGGGGCCGCGTAGGCGCTTGCCGGCGCGGGCGCCGCAGGGGGAAGCGCCGGCGGCGCAGACACGGGCGCGGCCGGCACGGGCTGCTCGAGGGGCGGCGGGATCGGCGGCGTGGCGTCCTCATGCTCGTCGTACACGTCGACGCTCGGTGTACCTGCGATCGCCTCGATCTCGACCCACTGATGCTGGAAGAAGCCCAGCACCCCACCCGTCAGGCCCTCGCGCCGTCGCAGGATGATCGCGTCGGACCCCAGCTCGCGCTGGATGCGCGGGATCAGCTCGTCGACGGATCGTCCGCGGAAGACCCGCGCCTCACCGGCCGATTTTCCGTTGCCCAGGCGACGGCTGATCGCTTCGAGCATCTCTCCCGGGGTGCTCATGCGTGGATCACACCGATCGTTTCAACGTTCACACCGGGAGAGATCTCGTTGTAGGAGCAGACCGCCAGGTGGGGTTGGGCCTGGGCGATCAGGCGCCGCAGGTGGCGCCTGATCCGGGCCGAGCAGAGCAGCACCGGGCGGGCGCCGGTGGCGCTGGCGTGATCGACCTGGGCGCGCAGCGCGCCGACGATCGCCTGAGCCCGCGGTGGCTCCATCGCGAGGTACTCGCCGTCCGTTGTCTGGGTGATCGACGTCGAGACCTCCTGCTCGATCGCCGGATCCAGGGTTATGGCTTGCAGGCGCAACTGCTCATCCAGGTGGGGAGCCGTGATCGCCCGGCCCAGCGCCTGGCGAGCGTACTCCGATAGAAGGCTAGTGTCACGTGTTGTTCGAGCCTTGTCCCCGATCGCCTCCACGATCGTGCCGAGGTCACGGATCGCGACCCCCTCGCCGAGCAGCGACTGGAGCACCCTCTGGATCTCGCCGACCGAGAGCGTCTCCGGCACGACCTCCTCGACGACGGCGGCATTGGTCTCCTTGAGCCGGTCGAGCAGCGTCCGCACATCCTGGCGGCTGAGCAGTTCGGCCGCATGCGAGCGGATCGTCTCGGTCAGGTGCGTGACGATCACGGACTCGGGCTCGACGACCGTGTAGCCGAGCGATTCGGCTTCCGAGCGGGCCGAGTCGTGGACCCAGACCGCCTCGAGGCCAAAGGCCGGCTCGCGCGTCGGGATTCCGTTGAGCTTTCCGGCCGCGTCACCCGGGTCCATCGCCAGCAGGTGCCCCGGCATGATCCGCCCGCGCGTCACCTCCGAGCCGCGGATCTTGATCACGTACTCATGCGATTCCATGCCCAGGTCGTCGTGGATCCTGACCGGTGGGATGACCACGCCCAGCTCGGTGGCGATCTGCTGGCGGACCAGGCTGACCCGGCGCAGCAGCGAGCTCCCCGTGCCGCCTTCGACGAGCGGGACGAGCCCGAAGCCGATCGCCAGCTCGAGCGCGTCGACGCCCACCTCGGGCACGCGGTCGCCGCCGGGCGGGGGCAGCGCCGGCGACCCGTCTGCGGCCTCCTCGGAGGCGCCCGTCGCGCCCGGGAGGCCGTCGCGGACACCCCACCCGATCGCGGCGAAGATCGCGGCGATGATCAGGAACGGGAGCTTCGGCAGTCCCGGGATCAGAGCGAATCCGCCGATCGCGGCGGCCGCGACGAGCGGCGCCTTGCGCTGGTTGAGGATCTGCCCGGCGATATCGGAGCCGAGGTCGCGATCGGACGCGGCCCGGGTGACGATGATACCCGTTGCGACGGAGATCAGCAGCGCCGGGATCTGCGTGGCCAGACCGTCACCGACGGTCAACAGCGAGTAGTGCTGAATCGCTTCTTCGAAGCCCAGGCCATGCTGGAACATGCCCACGACGAACCCGCCGATGAGATTGATGATGACGATGACGATGGCCGCAATAGCGTCCCCTTTGACGAACTTAGAGGCACCGTCCATGGCCCCGTAGAAGTCAGCCTCGCGGGCGATCTCACCTGCGGCTGTAGCGCGCCTGATCGTCGGTTATGAGGCCCGAATTCAGGTCTGCGTCGATCGCCATCTGCTTGCCGGGCATCGCGTCGAAAGTGAACCGCGCGCCCACCTCCGCCACGCGCCCGGCGCCGTTCGTGATGACGACGAACTGAATCATGATCAAGATAATGAAGATCACGAACCCGACGACGAAATTGCCGCCCACGACGAATTCGCCGAAGGACTTCACGACGCTCCCCGCGTCGCCGGTGGTCAGGATCAGCCGGGTCACCGAGACGTTGATCGCCAGGCGGAACATCGTGCTCAGCAGCAGAAGGCTCGGGAAGGAGGCGAAGTCCAGCGCCTTGCTCAGGTACATCGTCGTCGCGACGATCGTCAGGGCCGCCGAGATGTTCACGGTGATCAGCAGGTCGAGCAGCGGCGCCGGCAGCGGCACCACGAGCATCGTGACGACCATCACCACCCCGACGGCCGCGAGCAGGTCGCTGTGGCGCAGGATCCTGCGCACCCCGTTGCCGCTCATGAGGCGAGCCTCCTACGCCCGGCCGTCCGGTAGACGAAGGCCAGCACCTTCGCGACCGCCGCGTAGAGCTCCTCGGGGATGACCTGGCCGATCTCGGTGGAGCTGTGCAGGGCCCGTGCCAGTGGCGGGTCGGCGACGAGGGGGACATCGTTTTCCTGCGCGATCCGCCGGATCTGCGCCGCGATCAGGTCCTGCCCCTTGGCGACGACCTCGGGAGCGGTCTTCCTGCCGTCGTAGCGGAGCGCCACCGCGTAGTGGGTGGGGTTCGTGACGACAACGTCGGCTTCCGGGATGGCGGCCATCATCCGGGCCCGCGCGAGCTGCATCTGGCGCCGCCGGAGGGCCATTTTGACCTCGGATGAGACGCCGTACTGCTTGGCTTCGTCGCGTACCTCCTGCTTGGTCATCTTCAGCTGTTTCTCGTGCCGCCAGCGCTTCCAGCCGTAGTCGACGAGCCCGATGATCACGTAGGCGATCGCGGCGCGCTGCGCGACGGCGAGAGCCTGATGCCCGGCCAGCCCGGCCAGGGCGGCCGGCGGAATCCCCACGATCGCCGCGAGACCCGTCATCCCCGGCAGCAGCGCCAGCGCCGCGACGGCACCCACGACCGATACCTTCACGACCGCCTTGATGGCTTCGAAGGGCAGATTGGGGCCGAGCAGGTTCTTCGTCCCGCTAACCGGATTGATCCGCCGAAAGTCCGGTTTGAGCGTCTGCAGGCGCGGTCGCCCGCCGACCTGAGCCGCTCCGCCGAGCAGCGCCGCCCCCAAGCAGACGGCGGCGATCGGGCCGACCGTGACGAGCATCGTGTTCGTCGCCGAGTGCATCAGTTCGCTGAGTCCGCCCGTGGTCAGGGCCTGGCTCGGATGGGCGATCTCCCCGAGCATCCCGCGGAGACTCGCCGCCGCCGCTTCGGCGATCGCCGGACCGGTGATGCTGATCACGGCCAGTCCGGCGACGACGACCAGCGAGCCGCTCAGGTCGCCTGAACGCGCGACCTCGCCCTTGTCGCGGGCGCGCTTGCGGTGTTTGGGGGTTGCCTTCTCTGTCTTGTCCTGGGTTGCCATGGCTCAGCTCACCTTCAGCGCGCCGAGCGCGGCACTGACGCTCACCGTCAGCTGCCCGTCGATCCAGTTTGCGACGAACGGCAGCGATGCCGCGACGACGAACAGCGCGACGATCACCTTCGTCGGGAAGCCGACCGCGAAGATGTTGAGCTGCGGGACGACGCGGGAGACAACGCCGAATGCGACATCGGTGATCAGCAGCGCCGCCAGGACGGGCGCCGCGATCTCGACGGCTGAGGTGAAGATCGTCGAGAAGGTCTGCTCCGCCCCCGCGACGAGCGACCCCAGACGCGGTGAGTCGGTGAGCGGCACCAGTTCGAACGTGCGCCCGAGGCCACGGATCGTCCAGGCATCGCCGCCGATCACGAGGAAGACCATCGTGCCGAAGAGGGAGTAGAAGCGTGCGATGACGGCGCTCGTCTCACCGTTCATGGGGTTGATCAGGCTGCCGTAGGAGAAGCCCGAGATGACATCGATCAGCGAGCCGGCCGATTCGACGGCGGCGAGCAGGACCGCCAGGGCGAACGCGAAGGAGAGCCCCACGAGCATCCCCTCGATCACCAGACCGGCGACGGCGAGCGTGTCGCTGGGGACATGCTGCCCCTGCATCGCGATCGGGGTCAGCCCGATCGAGATGCCGACGGCGATCATGCCCTTGACCCGTGGCGGGATCATCGCGGAGGAGAACAGCGGCGCGATGAAGAACAGCGGCGTCACCCGTGCCAGCACCAGGATGAAACCGGCCAGCTGGTTGCCGGCGAGTTCTTGGAGAACCGCGTTCATGTGCCGACCATCGAGGGGATCGAGACGAACAGCGCGGCCGTGTAGGAGACCAGCTGTCCCAGCATCCACGGGCCGAGGACGATCATCACGCCGGCAACCGCGATGATCTTCGGGATCAGGCTGAGGGACTGCTCCTGGATCTGGGTGACCGCCTGGAAGATGCTCACGACCAGGCCGACTACGAGCGCCGTCAGGAGCAGGGGACCGGCGACCTTGAGCGAGACGCTCATGGCCTGGGAGGCGAGGTTGACGACCGTGTCCTGATTCATCTGGCGCTCCTGCTCAGTGGAAGCTCAGGACGAGCGATCGGATTACGAGATCCCAGCCGTCGACAAGGATGAACAGCAGCACCTTGAACGGCAGCGAGATGAACGTCGGCGGGAGCATGATCATCCCCATGCTCATCAGCGTCGAGGAGACGATCAGGTCGATGATCAGGAACGGCAGGAAGATCAAGAAGCCGATCTGGAAGGCCGTCTTCAGCTCGGAGACGATGAAGGCCGGGATCAGGACCTCGGTGGGCACTTCCGAGCGCTTCTTGGGCGTCGGGTCGTGGGCGAGGTTGATGAACAGCGCGATGTCCTGCGCACGGGTCTGACGGAACATGAACTGGCGCATCGGTATCTCCGCCCGTTTCAGCGCCTGCGTGGTGCTGATCCGATGGGCCTCCAGCGGCTGGACGGCAGTCGTCTTTATCGCGCTGATCGTCGGCGACATGACGAAGATCGTCAGGAACAGGGCGATCCCCACCAGCACCTGGTTGGGCGGGGCGTTGGTCGTGCCGATGGCCGTTCTGATGAAGCCCAGGACGATCAGGATCCGGCTGAAGCCCGTGACCGTGAAGAGCACGGCGGGGACGAGCGTCAGCCCCCCGATCAGCAGCAGGATCTGGACGGCGTTGCTCGAGTTGAGGTTCAACGGCGCACCGTCAGTTCACGGAGCCGGTCGATGACGGTCGCCCCCGGGCCGGGCGTGGGCATCTTCATCGGGTCGTGTTCCTCGGAGCCCGGCGGGAGGGGCGCCCTCAGCAGCTGGCGCCTTGGACGCTGCCCCGACTCGACCACGTCGATCAGGCCGGCCTCGCGCGCCTCTTCCTCGGTGTAGCGGTGAATCGGGATCACGCCCTGCTCGGCGGAGCCGAGCAGGATGTAGTCGCTTCCGGCCTTGACCAGGTGCACCGAGCGGCCGCTGCTCAGCGTGAGGGCTCCGAGGCTCGTCAGCCCCACTCCCTCGAGCTGGGGGGTGCGCCCGCTCTTGACCTGCTTGAGGATCCACGAGAGGCCCCAGATGACGGCGATCACGATCGCCAGGCCGACGATCGTGCGCACGATGCTTCCCCCGGAGCCGCTCGTGTGCGCGCCGCCCGAGACTGGAGTCAGGTTGAGGGCCGTGTCTTCGCCCGCCCCCGTCGTTGCGGCGCTGCTTGTTGTCGTGCTGGTCGTCGTGCCCGTCCCGGCCGCCATCACGGCGTCAGGACTCATCAGCGCGAGCAGGCAGGCGCCAGGGATCGCGGACGCCGTCGCGACCGCACGGAAAAGCGGGTTCAGCTTCGTCATCGAGGGTCGACTCCGAGGAAGAGTCGCCCGGGTTATCGGCCCTCAGGCCCGGTTCTTGAGGCGAATCGCAGGGCCCTGGGCCCGAGCGGCAGGGCTAGAGGAGTCTGTCGACCTTGACGGCCCAGGAGCCCTCGCCGGTCACGACGAGCGAGCCGCTGGCGAAGCAGACCCCGTTCGCGAAGAGCTCCACCGGCTCATCGGCCCCCTGGTCGAGCTCGACGACCGACCCGGGGGCCAGCTCGAGGGCCCCACCCAGTGACATGTGGGTCCGCCCGAGCTCGGCCCAGACACGGACGAAGATGTTGCGCAGAATGCCCTGTGCGTCCTCCCCGGGGCTCGTCTCGGCGTGAGCCCGCGCCCGTTCGAGCTCGGCCCGGCCGAGCTTCGCATAGGTGTCGGCTCGCTTCGGCGGCTCGTCGGATACCTCGAGCTTGATCGCCTTGCGAGTCCCGCTGCGACCGGGCCTGCCACGGCCGACGGAGACCTCCTCGGCGTAGACGACGACTCCCTCCGAGGCGGCCTCCTCGAGCTCGACGAGCCCGCCCGGGACGATCTTCAACATCCGCTCGATCGGCATCTGGACGGTGCCGACCTCGGCCCGCAGCAGGACCTTGGCGACCGCGAGACCGCTGCGCAATCCGTCGCTGGAGCCGGCCTCCGGCGGCGGCGGGTGGTGATGGCCGTTCCCCCGCGCGCTCTCGGCGATCGGCTCGACGGCCGTCCAGGGCATCAGCAGGGTCATCGACGATGCGATCCCGTCGATCGTGCTCTGGAGCACCACGGCGAGCGTCGGTTCGGTCGCCGGCGCGGTGACGCCCGCGTCGCCTTCGAGGTCCAGCTCGCCGCGCGTCAGCTCGGGCCCGTCGAGCTCCACCCATGCCCTGGAGAGACCTCCCACGACAGTGTCGAGCAGCCCCTTGGCGAGCGACCAGTCGATGTCCGTCAGATGGCGCTCCGCCGGAGCCTGGGCGGCCTTCCCCCCCAGCAGGCATTCGAGCGCCTGCAGGAGGAAGGGCAGCTCGACGCTCAACAGCAGGGCCCGCTCCGGGCTTCCCTCCTGCACCGCCACGGCCAGCGCATCGGTGGCGAGGCGGACCCGCGCCGCGGCCCACATGTCCTGCTGGACCTCGCCGATCGAGACCTCGACCTCCGCCTTGAGCTGGTTGGAGAGCTCCTGGGAGAGCGCCTCGGCGAACGTGGCCAGCGAAGCGCTCAGGTGCCTGCGGATGTCCGTCGTGAACTTCGTCGGCTGGGAGAAGTCGAGCCGGCGGACATTCGCCTGCTCGGCGCTCGGCATGCCCGCCTCGGTGCCCGCCTCGCCGCTCACCGCCATCCCGTGTCAGTCTCCCGCGTCGGTTGCGCCGCCATCCCCGTCCGCGGCCGGGGGCGACTCGCCTTCGGCCTGCGTCTCGGGCGCGTCCTGGGACGCCCCGTCGAGGATCTCGGTGATGCGAAGACCGTACTGCTCGTCGGTGACGACCACCTCGCCGCGGGCGATGGGCGAGCCGTTGACGAGCAGGTCGACCGGGTCGCCCGACTGGCGCTCGAGCTCGACGACCGAGCCGACGCGCAGCTCGAGTGTCTCGCCGACGGTCATGCGGGTGCGGCCGATCTCGACGCTCAACTCCATCGGGATCTCACTCAGGCGGCTCAGGTCGCCCGCCCCGTTGGATGCCCCGCCGTTGGCCGGCGCTCCCTCGAACTGCTCGTACTCGATCGCCTCGGTCACAGGATCTCCTATTGGACGGTCAGGTCCGGGAACAGCACTGATTCGATTTTCACGTCGGTCTGCTGCTTGATGGCCTCGGCGATCTTCTTCTCGATGGCCTTGCGACCCGAGTCGCTGACCAGCGCTTCACCGCTCTGGTTGGTGATGGTGTTCGTGATGATTTCCCGCACGATCGGTTCCTCCGGCAGGGTCCCGGCTGCCGTTTCGCCGTTACCCGACCCACCCGAGCCCGCCGTGGCGCCGTCGCTCTGGCCAGGCGCGAGGTCGAGTGCCACGGCGACCTTGGCGTAGCGGCCGTCCTTCAGGTTCAGAAGGAATTCCTTCGGCATCACATAGATCGTGCCCTGGATCTTGGTCTTGGGCAACTTTGGCTTGGGCTTGGTCATCGTGTATCCGACGAGGAGCAATATCGGGATTACGGCAAGGATCTTCTTGTTCTTCAGCATGGTGGATGGACCGGTCGTCTTTCGCTCAGGGTTCGCTTTCGCCTGTATCGACGCGTTTGACCACAATCTCGACCCTGCGGTTGAGGGCGCGTCCTGCGGCGGTCGCCTCGCTTGCAATCGGGTGCTGGTCGGCGTAGCCCACGGCAACGAGCCGCGACGGCGCCAGGCCCTTTTCGACGAGGAACCGCACGACCGTGCTCGCCCGCGCCGTGGAGAGCTCCCAGTTGCTCGGGTACTGCCCGTGGATCGGCACGTTGTCGGTGTTTCCCTCGACGTCGATCGGGTGCCCGCCGGCGAGCTGCAGCAGCTGGGCGATCTTTTCCAGCAGCGCGTCCGAGCGGGGGCTCAGCGCCGGCCTCACCGGAGGCGAACAGCAGATCGTCGGTCAGCACCCTGATGACCAGGCCGCGGGCTTCGATCGAGGTCTGGACTTTCGAGCGAAGCCGTGGCTCGGGCGTAGGCGTCGAGCTCGTGCTTGATCTGGGCGAACAGCTGCGCCTGGCGTTCGGCGGCGCCGGCGCTGGCTGCCGCCGCGACCGAGGGCGCCGCGGCCGAGCTCGATCGAGCCGTGCGTGGCGCTGCTCTGGAAGGTGCTGTGCCGTCGAGGCCGTCACGGGGACGATCGCCTGCAGGTCGATGGCGCTCGGGAAGTGGCTCGTGTTGGCGCTCGCGCCCGGTTTGGCGATCCCTTTGCCGCCCGGGAGGATGTCGCCCGAGAAGGCCGCCCGCAGGGACTTCTGCAGCACCTGGACCTTGGAGATGTTGACCGAGGAGATCGAGAAGAGCACCATGAAGAGCGCCATCAGCAGCGTGATCATGTCGGCGTAGGTCAGCAGCCAGCGCTCGGCGCTCTCCTCCTCCTGGTGGCCTCCGCCGCGGCGACGGCCGCCGTGCGAGCGGGCCATCCTCAGGCTGCCTTGGAGTCGGCGACGCTCGCCAGCGCCGGAGCCGTCATCGGTCTCGCGCTCGGCCGGCGGCACGTAGGACATCAGCTTTTCGGAGACCAGCCGGGGGTTGTCGCCGGCCTGGATCGAGAGGATCCCCTCGACCGTCATCATGCGCAGCTCGACCTCTTCGCCGGAGATCGCCTTGAGGCGGTTGGCGATCGGCAGGAAGACCACGTTGGCCGCGCCGACGCCCATCAGGGTGGCGATGAAGGCGGCCGAGATGGAGGGGCCGAGCGTCGAGGGCGCGGCGAGGTTCTCGAGCACGTGGACGAGGCCGAGGACGGTGCCGATGATGCCCATCGTCGGCGCGAAGCCGCCGGCCTTCTCGAACGGCCCCCGGCCGGACTCGTGGCGGGCGGCCATGCCGTCGACCTCCGCCTCGAGGATCGCGTGGACCATCTCCGGGTCGGTCCCGTCGACGACCAGCTGCAGGGCGTTGCGGGTGAAGGTGTCCTCGATCTCGCCGAGCTGGGCGTCGAGCGCCAGCAGGCCCTCGCGGCGGGCCTTGTCGGCGAGCGTCACGAGCTGGTCGAGCTGGCCGCGCAGATCGGGCGGTTCGGCCGAGATCACGAGCTTGTAGAGGCTCGGAACCTTCTTCATCGAGGTCATGCCGACGCTCGCGAGCGTCACCCCGCCGGTGCCGCCCATGATGATGATCAGGGCAGGGATGTTGATGAACGAGGCAGGACTCGTTCCATCCATCATTGAGCTGAGAAGCAGGGACCCGAAGGCCACGCCTATCCCAATGGCCGTTGCAGCCTTCATTTGCAACCCCCATCGGCGGGCCGCGGCGAATCCTTCAATCTTGGCGAGTTTGCCTGCACGAACCTCGCGACGACGTCGACTTCAGGCCGTGGGACGCCCGCCGGGGCTCTAGCTCGGCTGATCCTCGACGGCCGTCAGGCGCGGCACGTCGCGGCTCGGGGCCGGGCCCGGCTGACGCTCGGGGCGGCGCCTGCGGAACGCCTCGCTGAGCACATCGGCCCGGTAGGCGTGGACGGCGGCGGTGACCTCCTGCGGGGTCTCGGCCACGACGACCTTGGCGCCCGTCGCGAGCGTGATGACCGTGTCCGGCGTCGATTCGATCGTCACGATCATGTCCGGATTCAATTGGAAGGGCTCGTCGCTGTGACCGAGCCGGCTCAGCGTGATCATCCTCTCACTCCCCTTTGTTGCAGTCTAGCCAGGGCCGGGACGGCGACCGTCGCCACCGTCCCGACTTCAGGCTCCTCGGAGTCGCGTCTGGTGCGTACCCCCTTCCGGGCCATCGAGCCCTTCAGTCCAGCCTCTCGGCTAGTGCATCGAGATGAGCGTTTCGAGCATCGTGTCGGCGGTCGTGATCACCCGCGAGTTGGCCTGGTAGCCGCGCTCGGCGGTGATCATCTTCGTCATCTCGCTGGCGAGGTCGACGTTCGACATCTCGAGCTCGCCGCCGACCGTGGCGCCGAAGCCCGGGCGTCGAGGGCGTGCCGATGACGGGCGTCCCGGAGTTCGCCGTGGCCTCCACAGCGAGCCGCCGGACCGTTCGAGGCCCGATTCGTTGGCGAACGTCGCCAGCGAGAGGTAGCCCGCGATGACGCGCTGCTGGTACGTTTTGTTTTCGGGGTTGTTGTCGGTGTAGGCGACCGAGCCGTCCAGGCCGATCGAGACGTTCGTCGAGCCCGGCGGGATCCTGATGTAGGTGTCTTCTTTGCCCGGCGAGTAGGTCGTTTCGGTTTCGCCTTCTTTCGGCACCGCGTTGCGCCCGATCACGTATTCACCGGACTGGGTCGTCAGGAACCCGTGCGCGTTCGTCGACAGGTCGCCCGCGCGGGTGTACCTGATGCTCGCCGGCAGCCCGCTCGTGTACGGTTCTTTCGCCGGCGGTTCGCCCGGCCCGACGCGCAGGAAGCCGCTGCCCTCGATCGCGACGTCGAGCGGGTTGCCGGTCGTCTGGAAGGCGCCCTCGGTCATTTCGTTGCGGGTCGCGTCGACCTGCACGCCGAGACCGATCTGCACGGGGTTCGAGCCACCGTTGCTGCTGGTCGGCCCCGAGGCGCCGCGAATCACCTGCGTGAGCGAGTCCGCGAACGTGATGCTCGAGGCCTTGTAGCCCACCGTGTTCACGTTCGCGAGGTTTCCGGCGGTGTCGTTGAGCATCGCCTGGTTCGCATCGAGGCCGCTGATCGCGGCATACATTCCCTCCATCATCGTGATCGCCCTTCCTTTCGCGGCTTCCTCGATGAGGTCCAGCCGCGGTTGTTTGGCGCCGTGCGCGTCATGCGATCACGGCGCTGTCGATGTTCGTGAACACGTTGTCCTTCATGTGTTCGGATCCCACAGCCGTGATCACGGTGTGGTTGCTGACGGACACCACGAAGGCGGTGCCGTCGACAAGTACGAGGGAGTCGCGCGAGCCCTTGCTCGCGGCGCGGCCCACGCCCTCGTGGAGTCTTTGCAGGGTCGCGCCGTCGAGCTCGATCCCGCGCCGCTGGACGCGCGTCGAGCGCGTGCTTGGAGAACTGCAGCGGCTGCGCGCCGCCGGCCTTGGCGAGCTCGTCGGCGAACGACGGGCCGCCGGCTTCTGCGCGCGCGCCGGGCGCGGGCGCCCGGCGGGCGCGGCCGGGGCGCCGACGGCGCCGGGGGGATCAGGGCGGGGTTCGTGATCTCGGTCATTGCACTTCCGTGATGCTCGCCAGCGTGATGCCGGTGACGCCTTCGACCGTCACCGTGGTCCCTGCGGCGGTGGACTGCACGCTCTCGACCTTGCCGGTGCCCGCGCCGCCGGCGGCCGCATAGTTGACGGTGCGGCCGATCAGCTGCACCGCCGCCGGAGAGCTCGCTCGCGTTGGCGAGGTTGGTCGTCTGCTCGACCTGGGTGAACTGCGCGAGCTCGCGTCAGGTATTCGTTCGTGTTGCGCCGGCGGGAGCGGGTCCTGGGCCTGCAGCTGGGCGATCATCAGTTTCAGGAAGTCGTTCTGGCCGAGCACGCCGCGCGGGTTCGTCGCGTGCCGCGTGCCGGCGCGCGGCGTGGCTGCGGCGGCGGGCCTGTGCTGTTGGTGTTGTCATGGCTGGTGTCCTTTCTTGTCGTTCAGGCGAGCACGTCGACGAGCTCGCCCTGCGCGGGGCCGGCCGCGCGCGATTCGCCCGCCTCGTCCACCGCGTCGATGCTCTCCTCGCCTCGGTCGTACCGGCCGCTCGCGAGGCGCCCGCGGCGATCCGCCGGCGTGGCGTTCTTCGCGCCCCTCCGAGTGAGCCGAACGAGCCGATGTCCAGGCGCAGCAGCGAGGTCCCGAGCGAGCTGAGCGACTGGTGCAGCTCGGCGCGCCCGGCCGCCAGCGCCTGGGCGGCCGCCGCCGTGCCGGCCGTGACGCGCGCCATCAGCCCGTCGCCGGTCTGGCTCAGGTGGATCCGGATCTCCCCCAGCTCCGCCGGCTCCAGCGCGATCCGCGCCTGGCTGATGCCCTGGCGGACGGCCAGCTCGATCGTCGCGCGGATCGCGTCGATCATGTCCTGCATCTGGACGCCGCCGGCGGCAGCGGCGCCGCCGGCGGCGGCCGCGGCAGCCTGGCCGGGGACGACGGCGGCGCGGCGCCCGGAGGAGCCCGGCTGGGCGGCCTGCGGCTCGCCGGTGCGGCGCGCGGCGACGGCGCGCGGGCGGTCGGGGCGCCGGCCGGCGCGTGCTCGCGCGTGGCGGCTCGGGAGCTCGAGCCCTCCCGGCGGTGGCCGCGGGCGGACGTCGCCGGCACGCCTGAGCGGCGCGACCCGCCTGGCGCCTCCCGACGTCCGCGGGCGCGGCGCCGGGCTGCGGCGCCGCGCGGTCGAGCTCGCGAGCGGGTTCGGCCTTCGCCGCGCTGCCGGCGGCGGCGGGCTCGCGGTGCGGTCCCGGCGCCGGCGCCGGGGCTGACGGCTGCCGCGGGCCGTCCGCTGCGCGCCGGCGCTCCTGCGGCAGGCCCGCCGGGGCCCGTCCTCGCGTCGCGCCGCGGCGGGCGCCGGAGCGCCTTCGCGCCGCTCGGAGCGTCCTGCCATCGGTCGGCGCGCCCGGCGCCGCGGGTGGCGAGGCGAGTCCCGGCGGCGGGCGTAGGATCGAGGGGTCGCCCGGCGCCGAGGCGCCCGCGGCGGCGCTCGCCTCCACCGGGGCGCGCCGGCGCCGGCTGGGAGCGGCGCCCGTCGCCCTGGATCGCGGTGCTCGCGGGCGCCGCTTCAGCGCGCGGCGCGCGTCGCTTGCCGTGCCCGCCCGGCTCGCGGGTGGCTGGAGGCGGGTGCTCGGGTCAGGCCGGGGAGCCTCGCGCGGGACGGGCGCAGCCGCCGCGGTCAGGGGCGGCGCTTCGTCCCCGGCGCCGGCGCCGTGGGCGCTGGTGTCCGGCTGTCCGCCGTTCGGGATCGCCTGCCGGCTTCCCCTGTTCTGGCCTTCCGCAGTTGCGGTCCGGGCCCATTCTTCGGCGAGCGCATCCTTGAATGGATGCGCTGGTGGTGGCGCCCCCGGTGGGGCGCCGCTCACGGTGGAGGCGCGGTCAGGGGCTGCGCCTCGACCATCGGGGAGGCGGTCATGCGACGCCCCCGCAGGCGCCGCAGGGTGTTCGCGACGGTAGCCTTCGGCGTAGCCCAGGACTTTCGTGACGTAGCTCTGGGTTTCGGCGTAGGGAGGCACTCCGCCGTACTGGCTGACGGCTCCGGGCCCGGCGTTGTAGGCGGCCAGCGCCTCGCTCGTGTTGCCGCCGAACTGGGCCATCATCTGGCTGAGGTAGCGCGCGCCGCCTTCGATCGATTCGGCCGGGTTGAGTGGGTTGGCGACGCCCAGCGAGGAGGCGGTGCCGGGCATCAGCTGCGTCAGCCCGGATGCGCCCGCGCTGCTCTGGGAGTTCGGGTCGAAGCCCGACTCCTGCTGGATCAGGCCGTGCAGGATCGCCGGGTCGAGGCCGTTGCGCTGCGCGGCCTGTTCGATCAGCGCGTCGTAGGGGCTCGAGCGGACGAGAGCGGTGAGGCAGCGCCGGCGGTCGGTGCGCCGGCGGCCTGCAGCGCGGCGGCGAAGGCCGTCGCCGGCCTGTGCTGCTCGCCGCTCCGGCGCCGCGTCGCGGGCGACGCGTGTCGGTCGGACACCCCGCGGGTCCTTTCGATCATCTGCTGCAGTTCACGGACGCGCGCCGCGGCCGCCAGCTCGCCCGCCGGGGTGCCGGTCTGCGCCGCGCCGCCGATCGCCTGGGTGCTCATGCGGTGCTCCTTTGCGTGCGGCTGGAGGCCATCTCGTCGAGGATCTTGCCTTCGCGCAGGGCCGCGTCGCGCTCGTGCTCGCCTTGCGGCGCTCGCGCAGGCGCTTGAGCATCTCGTGCTCGCCCGCGGCCCGGAGCAGCTCCGCGTTGCGGGCCGCGACCTCGGCCTCGCCGCGTCGCGTCTCGCAGCGCCCGCTGCGAGCGGCGCGCCTCGACGCGCTCGAGGAAGGCCTGGCGGCGCTGCAGCTCGACGGCGCCAAGGACGTTGCCGGGGCGCCGAGCGCTGTTCGTCCTGGGCGCGCTGGAGCTCGGCCTCGGCGCTCTGCGAGCTCGGCCTGCGAACTGCACAGGCGCGAGATCGAGCGCGCCAGCTCCTGCTTGGCGAGCTTCTCCTTGCGCTCGCGCACAGCACGCACGCGCTCAAGGCGAAAGCGAAACGAGGGACCGGTCACGGCCTGTTTATCGGCGCCGGGCGCAGGTTCTTTAGCGGTGAAGGACCGCTGGGCGCGATCTCCCAGGAGAGTCCTCACGCCGAGCTCAGATGTTCAGCCCGAGCGCCGGGATCGCGGGGCCGCCGCCGACGCCGGCGCCGGCTGCGCGAGCCGATCGGGTCGGGCACCTCCTCGGCATCCGCGATCTCCTCCGCCCGGGCCTGCAGTGATGCCGAGCAGGGAACCGGCGAGCGCGAGCAGGCGTCCGTCCGCGTCGACCGCGGGTCGCTGTGTTCCTTGACGGGCTGGCGCAGGAACCCCTCGATCGCGCCCCGTGCGCGAGCGCCGCGTCGAGCACGGCGTCGGTGCCCGGCTGGTAGGCGCCGATCGCGACGAGGTCCTCCTTCTCGCGCAGGACCGCCAGCGCCGAACGCAGGCTCTGCCCCGCCTCGGCGACCTCCGGGGAGACGATCTCGCCGATCAGCCGCGAGACGCTCTGCAGCATGTCGATCGCCGGGTAGTGCCCGGCGTGTGCGAGCGAGCGCGACAGAACGATGTGGCCGTCGAGGATCGACCGCGCAGCGTCGGCGATCGGCTCGTTCATGTCGTCGCCGTCGACGAGGACCGTGTACAGGCCGGTGATCGACCCCGTGGTGCTCGTCCCCGCGCGCTCGAGCAGCCGCGGCAGCATCGCGAAGACGCTGGGCGTGTAGCCGCGTGTCGCGGGCGGCTCGCCGATCGCCAGGCCGACCTCGCGCTGGGCCATCGCGAAGCGCGTGACGGAGTCCATCATCAGCATCACGTCGTGACCCTGGTCGCGGAAGTGCTCGGCGATCGTCGTTGCCGTGAAGGCGGCCTTGATCCGGACCAGTGCGGGCTGATCGGATGTGGCGACCACGACGACCGAGCGCTCCAGCGCGTCGCCGAGATCTCGCTCGATGAACTCGCGCACCTCGCGGCCACGCTCACCGACGAGAGCGATCACGTTGATCGAGGCCGTCGTGGAACGGGCGACCATCCCGAGCAGCGAGGACTTCCCGACGCCGGAGCCCGCGAAGATGCCCAGCCGCTGCCCCAGCCCGCAGGGCACAAGCGTGTCGAGCGCGCGGACGCCCAGGCCGACACGGGCCGTGATCCTTGGCCGCGACAGCGCACCGGGGGGCGCCGCGATCGTCGAGCGGGCCACACCCTGCGGAGGCGGCAGATCGTCGTTGGGCTGACCGAGACCGTCGACGATCCTGCCCAGCAGGCCACCTCCGACGGAGACCCTGAAGGGCGCTCCCGTCGCCAGCACCCGCGTGCCCGGGCCGATGCCGTGCAGCTCCCCCAGCGGCATCAGAAGCGTTCGTCCCTCGCGAAAGCCGACGACCTCGGCCGCGACGGGCTCACGGTTGCGGTCCGTTCCCACGAGGCAGACCTCGCCGACCTCGGCGCTCAGGCCGGTCGCCTCGATGATCAGCCCGATCAGGTTGCTGACGAAACCGTGGCGCCGGGCCAGATCGGCCTCGCGTATCGCCTCGGCTGCGCGTTGCAGCAGGACGCCGGGCTCGCTCACTGGCCCTGCTCGCGCCGCGCGCCGAGCTCTGAGAGGACCACCTCGCCGGCTCGCTCGAGCTGGGTCTGCACGCCGGCGTCGACCTCCCCGTCGGCGGTGCGAACGACTGCCCCGCCCACGGGGACGCGGGCGTCCGGCTGAAGGTCCCACTGCTCCACGGCGGCGCTCTGTGACTGCACCTCGCCCAGCGCGCCGCGGACGGTCTCGAGGTCGGCGGGATTGACGACGATCGCGATCCGGCGCTGCCCCGCGACACGGCGCAGTGCGCCCTGGACGACTTCGACCACCAGCTCCGGACGGACCTGGAGCGTGGCGAGGATCACCTTGCCGGCGAGGCTGAGAGCGAGCTCGATGGCATCCCGCTCCACGGCCTCTGCCGTCTGGTCGCGAACCTCACCGACCCCGAGGATGGCCTCCTGCAACGCGCAACCGGCGCGCTCCGCCTCCGCTCGCCCCTGCTCGAGCCCCTCGGCTCGGCCGGCCGCAAAGCCCTCGGCGTGCGCCTCGGCACGGATCCTTTCGGCCTCCACGCGCGCGGCCGCCAGCTCGCGGGCAGCGGCATCCCGGGGAGGCGGCTCGGACGGCTCGAGTTGCTCGAAGTCGTAGCTGACGACGGCCTCAGACAACGGGCTCGCCCTCCTCGCCCTCGCCGCCGGCGATCACGATCGTCCCGGCTTCCTCGAGGCGGCGCACGACCGCCACGACACGCGATTGGGCGTCGTCGACATCCTTTTTGCGCTGCGGCGGCTGAATCTCCATCTCCTCCTTGAGCATCGCCGCGCCGCGCTCGGACATGTTCGAGAGCACCAGATCCGTGACGTCCTCCGGGGCTCCCCGGAGCGCCAGGACGAGATCCTTCTGGTCGACCTCGCGGAGGACCTGCTGGACGGCCCGCTCTTCGAGCTTGACCAGATCCTCGAAGACGAACAGCATCCCTCTGACCTCCTCGGCGAGGTCCTTGTCGGAGCTGGCCAGGTTGTCGAGCACGTTGCGCTCGAGCGAGCGGTCGGCGTGATTGAGGATCCCTGCCAGCGCCTTCGTGCCGCCCGCGACGGCGAACTCGCGCTCGGTGCTCGAGCCGAGTTTCAGCCGGATGGCCTGCTCGAGCTTTTCGATAACGGCCGCCGATGTCTCGCCCATGCGGGCGATACGCAGCGCAATATCGGGCTGTTCGGACTCGCCGAGCTTCGCCAGGACGCCGGCCGCAAGCGTCGATGGGAGGTTGGCGAGGACCAGGGCGGTCGTCTGATGGGACTCCCCCCGCAGGAGCGAGGCGATCCGCTCCGGTGCCACCCTGCGCAGAAACTCGAACGGACGCGACTCGGATGGGCCCGCGATACGCCCGAGCAACTCGACGGCCCGCTCGGGTCCGAGCGCCTTCTCGATGACATCCCGGGCGAAGTCGATCCCGCCGCTGGCCGAGCTGCCGGCGAGGCCGGCGGCGGCCATCTCGTGGAAGACGGAGTCGGTCGTCTCGACGCCCACGCCGCCGAGGCGCGCCATCTCCGTGGAGAGGCTCTCGATCTCGTCCTCGCGCATCCGCCCGATCACTTTTGCGGCTCTCTCAGAACCGAGCGCCGCCATCAGGACGGCCGCCTTGCGCGTCCCGTGGACGGGCTCTTCGGCCTCCCCGGGCTCTGCGCCGGCTGCCAGCGCCGGCGCGGACCCCCGCGGCAACTGCGAGGCCATCGCCGGCTAGTCCTCCTGCATCCAGGTGCGCAGCTGTGCCGCAACCCGGTCGGGATCGTTGTCGGCCAGCTGTTCGACCTGCCGGCGGATCTCGTCCCCTCCGCCGGCGCCGTTCATCCCCTGCCCGACGGACACCGGCTGACCGTTGCCCGCGCTGACCTCGATCGGACGCGTCGATGCTTCACGTTCGAGCTCGGCCAGTCGCATCGGCGCATCGAGCTCGCGGAGCCAGACGGGCTCCTCGATCGGCTCACGCTCGCGCCTGCGCAGCGAGCGGGTCGTCAGGAAGAGGAAGATGACCGCCGCGATACCGAGCACCGCATACTTCGCATAGCCCAGCGGGCTTGCGGCGGCCGGGGTGCTCGCCGTCGTCTTGGCGAACGCGATCTGGCCGATCGAGATGGTGTCACCGCGCTTGGTCTGGATCCCGGCTGCGTTGGTGACCGCTTCCTTGATCGCGGGAACCGCCGAGGCCGGGACCGAGTGATCGAGCAGAACCGAGACATGCTGGCTTTCGACGGTTCCGGGCGCGATCGTCGAATGGGTCACCGTTTTATCGACGCCCAGCGAGGAGGTGGTCGTTTCCTTCTTGTAGTTCGACTTCCCCCCGGCCGCGGCGGCGGGTACGTTGGCGGTGCCTGTCGTGCCCCCGGACGCGCCGTTGCCGGCGAGCGTCTCGAGCGATTTGCTCTGCTCCAGGGGCGTCCCGGTCTTGCCGTATTCGAGCGATTCCTTCGTCGTCTGGTCGACGTTCATATTGGCGTAGACGAGCACCTGCGCCTTGCCCACGCCGAGCGTCTGGGCGAGCATCGCGTCGAGGCTGGCCGCCGTCGCCTGGTTGTAGCGCTGCTCGGCGTCCTGGACGCTGGTCCCGCCGCCGCCACCGCTGCTCGAGGACTGCGGCCAGAGCAGCTGGCCGCTGCCGTCGGTGACCGTGACCTTGCTCAATGAGAGGCCCGGAACGCTCGAGGCCACGAGCTGTGCGATGCCCTTCACCGATCCCGGGTCGACGGCGCTGCTGCCGGCCAGCAGGACCGCCGCCGAGGCACCCTGACCTTCACCGAAGACCTGGCTCGTCGAGCTGGGCAGCACCAACTCGACCTGCGCTCCGGAGACCCCCTGGATGCTGTTGATCGTTTCGTCGAGCTGGCCCTGCAGGGCACGCTGGTATGTGACCTGCTGCTGGAAATTGCTTTCGCCCAGTTTCTGTTTGTCGAACAGCTGGAAGCCGGGCTGGCTGTTGCCCAGGAGACCCGCTCCCGCCAGGGCCACGCGCGCTTCAGCGGTCTGGTTGGACTGGACGGCCAGCGCCGTGCCGTTGTTCTGCAGTTGGTAGGAGACGCCCTTGGCGCTGAGCGCACTCGTCATCTTGCCCGTCTGGGAGGGGTCAAGCCCGCTGACGAGCGTCGAATAGCCGGGCGCCGAGACCATGTGCAGGAAGAGGTAGATGAAGACGACCGCCGCGGCCGCGCCACCGCCCACGATCAGCCATGCACGCGGTGTGAGCCTCGACGCGAGCTGTGCGACGGACGGCATGGATCAGACCTGTGTCTGGAAGATCGTCTGTGTGGCTTCGACGGCCTTCGTCCTGATCTGGGCCGCCAGCTGCATCGTGAGGGCAGCGTCCTCGACGGTCGCAATCGCCGCCTCGGGGTCCTTCACGTTGCCGGTCGCGAGAGCCTGAGAGGCCGCGTCGGCGCTGCGCTGGCTGCCCTCGAGCGAGGAGATCGCCTGGGTCAGCGCCCCGCCGAAGCTGGGCGTCCCGCCGCTCCCCCCTTCGCTGCCGGCGAGGCCCGTGCCCTGTGTGGCGCCGCCGGCGGCCGATGAGCCGCCGAGCAGCCCTTCGGCGGCGGCACCCGCTGCGCCACCGCCGAGCTGTCCGCCCAGTCCGCCAATCGGTGGAATGATCATTTGAGCAACCCGAGTGTCGCGGTGAACATCGACTTCGCGGTCTGCATCGCCGTGACGTCGGACTGGTAGGACTGCTGCTCGGAGATCAGGTCGGTCATTTCAGTGACCGTGCTGACGTTCGGCATCCGCACGTAGCCCTGCGCGTTGGCTTCGGGGTTGGACGGGTCATAGACGAGCTGGTCGGGAGTCGAGTCACTGACGATCCCCGCAACCTTCACCCCGCTCAAACCGTCCGATTCAACGCCCCCCGGAACCTGGAGGGCCCCGGTGAGGGCGCTGCCGAAGTTGCCGGATCCGGACTGGGCGAGGACGACCTCCTGACGCTGGTAGGGCTGGCCGTTGGCGCCTTTGGTCGTGTTGGCGTTGGCGAGGTTCTCGGCCGTCACATCCATCCGGATGCGGTTTGCCGTGAGGCCCGTGCCGGCGATGCCGATCGCGTCGAAGAGACCCATCAGAGGATCCCGATCGCGGAGCGGATGATGCTGTTGCGGGTGCCGGCGACATCGGTCAGGGCCTGATAGTCGAGGCCGTTTTCGGCGAGCCTGGCGGATTCCTCGTCGATGCTCACCGAGGTGCCGTTGGGCCCGGCCTGTTCAGGCAGCTGTTCGGTCTCGAATTCGAGTTCGGCGGGAGACCGCCCTTCGCTGACGGCGTTCTGAAGGGTCGCCTCGAAGTTGACTTCCTGGCGTGTGTAGCCGGGCGTGTCGGCGTTGGCCACGTTGTTGGTCAGCGCGGTCTGGCGCTGCCACGAGCCGCGCATGGCAGCCTCGAGCAGCTGCTGGGTGGAATCTACGAGTGCCATCGTGAAGCTGATGCCTTTCCGCCCTCCCTGGGCTGAAAAACCGACGCTCTCCCTGAGGGTCGCTCGCATCTCGGCCGTGAACCGGCCGTCCCCGTGATCGGCAGGAGGGGCTGGACCTTTAGCCTCGTCGCCGTTGCTGCGTCGAGGAGGGCTAGGCGTTGCGGCTGAGCAGCGGTGACGGGCGCGTCTCGCGGCCGTAACCCTCCGCGGCGCGTTTCGCGTGCACCGATGCCGCGCTGTCGAGCAGAACGGCCTCGCGAACACGGATCAGCTCGATCCGGGCGCGCTCGCTGATCAGCCGCGCGCGCTCGAGCAGCGTCCGGGCAGCAGGAGGAGGGCTCGGCGGGAGATCGGCGACGAGCTGCTCCCAGCTTTCGCCGAGCGCCTCGAGGCCATCGAGCTCGCCGCGGCCGGCGAGCTCGAGTTCGAGCTCGGCGTGGGCGAGGATCGCCTCGTAGCCGGCGAGCTCGGAGGTGCCGGAGGGCAGGCTCGTCACGCGCCCGCCTCCTGGGCGATCCGGCCCCAGGCATCGCGCAGATCGCCGAGCAGCTCACTGACGTCGTCGAGCATGTCCGCGTCCTGGGTGAAGCGCGACCTCGAGAGCTGCTCGAGGCAGAACATGTAGATCGCGTGCAGGCGCTCGGCGACGAGGCCCTGGTCGAAGTCGAGGGTCGCATCGAGGTGGCCGATGATCAGCTCCGCGCGGCGCAGCGTGTTGTGACCCCGCTCCACTTCTCCGTTGCGCATCGCCACGGCGGCCTGGCGCAGGAAGCGCCGGGCTCCGTCGTAGAGCATCACGACGAGCTCCTCGCGGGTTGCCGAGAGCACCGCCCCCTGGCGGTATGCCTGCTGTGATGCGGCCGCGCCTGTCATCGCCTGCCCCTTAGATCGGCTCGCGGCCGAAAAGGTTGAGGGGTGAAACTAACCTTTGCTGTTGGCGGCCAGCCTGTTGGACTGTTCGGTCAGCCAGGCGCCCGTGGCGGTGTTCCGCGAAATGACGCCTTCGAGTCGTGCGTAGGTCTGTTCGAGCGCTTTCTGGTGCAGCGCGAGCATTTCGTTCATCGTCGTGATCCGCGCTCTCATTTCACGGACCTGCGTGTTGTCTCCCTTGATCCGGCTTTCAAGGATCGCGCCCGGTTCGGCGAGCGAGTTGATCACTTTGTTGATGTTCGTCGACCACTGGCGAAGCATCAGCTTTGCCGCTTCGGGGTTGGCCTGCACGCCGGCTGCGAGCTTTTCCGGGTTCAGCACCAGGAGACCGGAGATCGCGCCGGCTCCTCCACTTCCGGCCGCGCCGGTGCTGACACCGACATCTGTCGGGCTCGCCATTTCGCTCGCCAGCCCGGCGATCGGTTCGTACATCGTCTGGCGCATCTGGTTGAGCAGATTCAGCAGGTCACGGTCCCCGAAGAGCGTCCCCGTCGCCAGTTCTTCGGCGCTGGTCGGATTCTTCGGCGGCTTGGTCGTCAGCTCTTTCTGGATTTCTTCAACGGTCGCGTTGTAGAGCTTCACGAAGGCGGCCAACTGCACTTCGATCGGTTTGGGGTTCGTCGCAGGCGCCTGTACGGCGATCGTCACGGGCCCGGCGCTGGTCAGCGAGGCGAGCGTCAGCGAAACTCCCGGGATGGCCGCGGTCAGCACATTTGTCGTCGATGTGCCCGCCACGCCGTCGACCGTGTATTCGGCGTTCCTGCCTTCCTTGGCGGTGCCTTCCTGTTCGGTCAGGGCTCCTTCGGTGTCGGTCACGGTGATCGCTTCGAGGCCGCCCGCGCCCGTCGTGCGGCTGGACAGGACGATCGTTTCGCCGTTCACGACGGCGGCATAGACGCTGCCTTTGCCGTCCGCGTTGAGTTTGCTCGCCAGTTCCTTGGCGGTCCCGCCGGCCTTCAGCGCGTATTCCCGCCCTCCGACTGTGATCGTGTCTTCGGCTTCGGGGCCGGCGAAGGTGAAGGTGCGCTGGGCGGAGTTCGCCAGCTGGGTGACTTCGACCTCATACCCTCCGACGCCGGCGCCCGAGGTGATCGTGGCCGCCACGCGCCCCGGTTCGCTGGAGGTGACGGCCTGTGTGCCTTCGAAGAGCGAGGGGAGTTTGAATTCCGAGGCCGCGTAGGTCAGCTGGAGCAGGTTCGATTTGATGCTCTGCATCACGGTCACCTGATCGCTGATTTTTTCCTGGCGATTGGTCAGCCGGGTGATCGGGATCCGTTCGGCTTCGAGCAGGGCGCTGACGATCGCCTTGGTGTCGAGTCCGGAGGCCAGTCCCGTGACCGAGATCGGGGAGCCGCTGGTGGAGCTGAGGGAACCCGTTGACATGCGGGACCTATTCCAGCGGCCGGCCGGCGGCGAGCTCGACGGCCTCCGCGGCCGAGAGCATCCGGAGGAATGCTCCGGTCGCGTCGCGCAGTGCGATCTGCAGTGAGCTGGAGTCGGCGCTCAGCGCGAAGCTGATGCGGTAGCCCTCCTCGCAGAGGCGCCGGCTGATCGCATCCGCGTGAGCCATCTGCTCCAGCACCTCCTCGGGGGGACTCGAGCGGGTGATGTCGATCGCCCGGGTGCCTTCGCTGCGTGACAGCTCGGCGGCGAGGCGATCGATCGCGGAGCCGGCCGGCGGGGGCGCCGGGCGTGCGGGGTCTGTGTACGGGGGGGTCGGCGAGCTCACTTGGCGTTTTCTCCCTGAAAACGGTTTACGCGGTCCGGTCCATGGGCCGCCTCGCGCTTCTTGTCCTAGTTGTGTGATCGACGTCCGCCGCGAAAACTTTAAGCCGGGGCTCTCCTGGTGGCTGCCTTGCGCCTCGCGGAAGGGTCTCGCGCGCGGGGATGGAGGTTTCGCCTCCCGCCCAGGCAGGGGATGTCCGCCCGGGGGCGAAATAACTGCCGGTTCATTCGCAACGCTCGGCCGCGAGCGTGGTTCGGAGCGACTGAACCGAGATCTGTGTGTTCCCTCGATAACAGGCAGGAGTATGGAAATCACCGGCAGTCGAGTAGCGAGGACCCCTGCTCCGCAGGTCCTGGCTCTATGGCAGGAGTACCAGCGCAGCGGGGACCGCAAGCTGCGCGACCGGCTGATCTTCATGTTCATGCCGATGGTCCGCTACATCGTCTACCGCAAGGTTCGCGAGGTGCCGGCCCAGTGCGACGTGGAGGATTTCCTCTCATGCGGCCTGGAGGCCCTGATCCAATCGATCGACCGCTACGACCCCGACAAGGGCGCGACGCTCGAGCAGTACGCCTGGACGCGGATCCACGGTGCCGTCCTGGATGAGCTGCGGCGACACGACTGGGCGCCCCGTTCGCTGCGCCGCGACGAGCGGGTCATCAACAGCGCCCGGGAGACCTTCATGGCCGCCAATGAACGGCCGCCCGAGCGTGATGAGCTTGCCGAGCGCGTCGGCATGAGCCCCGCCGAGCTGACGAACCGCCTCGATCAGGTCGCCCTCGCCGAGGTGGGCTCGCTCAACCGGGTCGTCCGCTCGGACGAGAGCGCCACAATCGAGCGCATCGACACGATCGAGAGCGCCGACACCGAGTCGGACCCGATTCTCAGCGCCGAGCGGCGCGAAGCCAAGGAACGCTTCCGCAAGGCCTTCGCCCGCCTCTCCCGGCAGGAGCGCGAGGTCGCGGTGCTGCTGTACGTCGAGGAATGGACCCTGCGCGACATCGGCGTCCGCCTCGGTGTCTCGGAGAGCCGCGTCTCGCAGATCCACACCCAGCTGCGCCGCCGCCTCTACGAGCAGCTCTCCAAGGAGCTGCCGCTGTTCACCGCGGTCGGCTGACGCCCGCGCGGCGCGGCTAAAGAAACGGCCGCCGCGGCCGAAGACCCTGACGATGGACCTCGGCCTCTTCATATCCGCATCGGGCATGGTCGCCGAGCAGACCCGCCAGGACCAGCTCTCCAACGACCTGGCGAACGCCTCGACACCGGGCTACAAGCCGGACGAGTCCCCTCAGCACAACTTCGGCGAAGTCCTGCTCGCGAACACCCACGGCGGCCCGGCGATCGGCTCGGTCAACGAGGGCGTGAAGCTGGGCAAGACCTACACCGACCTTTCACCGACCTCGATCCAGGAAACCGGCGAACCACTGGACTTCGCGGTCGAGGGCGCCGGCTACTTCGCCGTCAGGACGGCCCAGGGCATCCGCTACACACGTGACGGGCAGTTCACCGCATCGGCCGGCGGGATCCTGACCGACCTCAACGGAAACCCCGTGCTGAGCCAGTCGGGCGCCCAGGTCAAAGTCCCCGCGAGCGGCACGCTCTCCTCGCGGGCGGTCGGCGCGTTTGAACTGACAGGCGCCGAAAAGCAGGGCGAAAACCTGTTCACGGGCACCGCCGCGGGGAAAGCGGCCGGTGATGTGCGCCAGGGCGCGCTCGAGGGCTCGGGGATCGACGCGGCAAAGGTGATGATCGAGATGATCACCTCCCTGCGCAGCTTCCAGTCGGGCCAGCAGGCGATCCAGGCGATCGGCCAGACCCTTCAGGCCGCCTCGACCCAGGTCGGCTCGATGAACGGCGGGGCCTAGCCCCGGCGGGGGCGCCCGCAATCTCGCGCCCGGCTCGTCCCGGCGCTCAAGTCCCCCCGGCGGATGCCGATCACCTGGATGCAAGGCACGGATCGCCGGGCGCGATCCAGCTCGGCCTCGAAGTGCTCCTCGACACGATCGGACGGAACGAGCTGATGCTCGAAGGTCTCTACTCCGCAGCGGCAGGCATGTCAGCCCAGCAGACCCAGCTGGACGCGATCAGCAACGACCTCGCCAACCTTTCCACCAACGGCTACAAGTCCGAGCGCGTCGCCTTCAGCGACCTGCTCTACAACCGGGTCGAAATCGCCGGCACGGAAACGACCGCCGGCGCGGGGGCGAAAGCCCAGATCCTCGGCAGGTCGCAGGCCCAGGGCGCCCTCAAGGAAACGGGCAACCCCTTCGACCTGGCCATAGAAGGGCCCGGCTATTTCCAGGTGACGCGCTCCAACGGCCAGCGGGCGCTGACACGCAACGGGGCCTTCCAGGTCGACGCGGACGGCTCGATCTCCGACGCGGCCGGCAACCGCCTGTTCCCGCCGATCAAGGTGCCCAAGGGCGTCTCCGGCGAACACGTCCGGATCACCTCGGACGGCACCGTCACCGCACAGGGCAAGAAGATCGGCCAGATCAAACTCGTGACGGTGCCCGCCCCCGACCACCTGCGGGGCGAAGGCGACAGCCTGCTCACAGCCACCAAGGAAAGCGGCGAACCGAAGGCGCTCCGCGGCGGGAAGATCCATCAGGGTGCGCTCGAGGACTCCAACGTCGATGTCGGCCGCGACATGGCCACGATGATGAGCACCCAGCGCAACTACCAGATGGCGAGCACGGCGATCCAGACCGAGAGCCAGATGATGCAGATCGCGAACCAGCTCCGCGCATGACCCTGCCGCTGCGAGCCGAGAGCGCAGGCCTTCCCGTGCGGACCCCCGCGCTCGAGCCCGCCTGGGTGCGACAGGGATCGGCGGCCGTGCAGAAGCAGTACGCCGTCGCGCTCGAGTTCGAACAGATGCTTCTCACCCAGCTCGCCGGCTCGCTCACCCAGGCCGGCGAACTCGGCGGCGCGGCCCCCGGTGGCGAAGGCGGCTCCGAAGCCGAGCCGGGAGCAGGCATCTACTCCTCGATGCTCAACCAGGCGCTCGCCAGCGGCGTGGTCAGCGGCGGAGGGCTCGGCCTGGCGGAGCAGCTCACGCGCCAGCTCGCCGGAAGCGTCGCCCCCACCCCTCCGGCGGACCGCCAGCAGGCGGCCGGCGGCGGAACGAGCGCAGCATGAGCGCCTCCGCCATGCTCGTCCCGAGCGCCCGCGACGAGCAGCTCACGGGTCTGCTCCTGCGCCACCTCGATTCGCAGATCGCCTCGGCCCGGAGCCTGCTGGCGGTCGTCCTCGAGCAGGGCTCTGCGATACGCGAGCGAGACGTCCAGGCGGTGGTGCGCCAGGCGGGAATCCTGCGCGGGGAAATGGGCCACCGCCAGCTGCTCGAGGAGGAGCGCACGCGGCTGCTGGGCATCTGCGGGGAGCGCCTGGGGGTCAACCCCGAGACGGTCACCCTCGACGAACTGACAAGCCTGATGAGCACGCCCGAGGCCGCACAGGCGCTCACCCGCAGCGCCGAGCTCAAGGGCCTGCTCCACGAGCTCCAGAACGAGCACCGCTCGAACCGTGCGCTGATGCAGGTCGAGCTGGGCTTCCTTGATCACCTGATGGGGCTGCTGGCACTTGACGGGGTCAACGGCTACGACACCCGCGGCAGCTCGACAGCGATCACCAAGGACCGCCCCAACGGCGGCCTCCACGTCCTCGATCTGCGGGCCTGACGATGTCGATTCCAACCCTTCAAGGACTGCAGACCGCCCTCAGTGGCCTGCTCGCCGAGCAGCAGGCCCTGGACGTCACGGGCCACAACATCGCCAACGCCAACACGGAAGGCTATTCGCGCCAGCGGGCGGTCCTCGAGACCAACCAGGAGATACAGATCCCGGCGCTCTCGGCGATCACCGGGCAGGGCGCGCAGCTCGGGACGGGCGTGACGGTCGAGACCTACACGCGCATTCGCAACAGCTACCTGGACGCGCAGTACCGCAGCCAGAGCAGCGGACTGAGCGGAGCCTCGGCGCAGGCCGAAGAGCTCGAACAGGCCCAGAGCACCCTCAACGAGCCGTCGAGCACCGGTATCGCGAGCCAGCTCTCGGAATTCTGGAGCTCCTGGAACAACCTCGCCGACAACCCCAACAGCGAAGCCGTCAAGCAGAGCGTCGTGGCCGCAGGCCAGCGGCTCGCAGGGGCGCTCAACGCACTCTCGACCCAGCTCTCGGCGATCTCGGCCCAGGCCGAAGGGCAGTACGCCGGCCGCACCGCGCCGGGCGGCGAAGTCGCAGAAATCGCCAAGCAGATCGCCCAGCTCAACGAACAGATCAAGCTCGCCGAACAGGCCAACCAGCCGCCCAACGACATGCTGGACCGCCGCGACCTGCTGATCGACAAGCTCTCCGCGCTGGCGCAGGTGACGGTCACCGCCAACGCCAACGGGACCGACACGATCGCCTTCGGCGACGCCGCCAAACCACTTGTGGAAGGCTCGACCGTCAACTGGCCCCAGACGCTCACCGCGGCAGCGGGCGGCGAGCTGGGAGGGCTGCTGGCGCTGACCGGTGCGGGCGGCTCGCTGACCGGCTTCCGCGCCGAACTCGACGCGGTAGCGGCGACGATCGCCTCGAGCGTCAACGGCCTGCACACGGCAACGCCGTTCTTCAGCGGCAACACCGCGGCGACGATCGCCGTCGCCGTGAAAGCCTCGGAAGTCCAGAGCTCATCGACCGAAGCGCCCGGGGGCAACGACATCGCGCTGGCGATCGCGGGGCTGCGGGGCGGCGCCGCCGACCAGGGCTATTCCTCGCTCGTCGGGACGATCGGCAACAAGGTCAGGTCGATCCAGAGCGAACAGGCGAACATGCAGGCCACGCTGACGGCGATCGGGAATCAGCGCCAGAGCGTCTCGGGCGTCTCGCTCGATGAAGAAATGACGAACCTGATCAGCTTCCAGCGTGGATATCAGGCCTCGGCGCGGACACTCACGGCGATGGACGAGATGCTCGAACAGCTGATCGAGCACACCGGACGGGCGGGGCTGTAGGCATGTACAACCGGATCACCGGGACGATGCTCACGGGCTCGACCCTGAACGACATCAACTCTGCGCTGGCCAAGCTTCAGCGCAGCTCGAACGAACTCTCCTCGGGACGCAAGATCCTCGAGCCGTCCGACAACCCCTACGGGGCCAGCCACTCGATCGACCTGCAGAGCCAGCTGGACGGCCTCAGCTCCTACACCTCGAGCGTCAACGACGGCATCTCCTGGACACAGACCGCCGAAGGCGCCCTGTCGGGTATGGGCCAGGCCCTCCAGCGTGTCCGCCAGCTCCTGATCTCCGCCGGCAACGGCACGACCAGCCAGGCGGACCTCAGCAACATCGCGACCGAAGTGACCCAGCTCACCGAAGCGATCAAGCAGGCGGCCAACACCCAGTACGCCGGCCAGTACGTCTTTGCCGGCACGCTCACCTCGACGCCTCCCTACGAACACGGGGAAAACGACGAATACCAGGGCAACACCGGCACCGTCTCACGCTCGATCGGCGCGGGGGCGACGCTGCAGGTCAACTCCGACCTCTCTTCGATCCTCGGCAACGGGACGGCGGCGGCCGACGGAAAGACGCTGGATGTCCTGCGAACGATCGTCGGGCACCTGACCGAAGGGACCGCAGAAGGCCGGGCGGCGCTGACCACGACCGACCTCAAAGCCCTCACCACGAACATCGAAGGCCTCCTCCAGCTGCAGTCAAACAACGGCAGTGCGACCAATCAGCTCCAGGCGGCCGCATCGCGGATCGAATCGCTGCAGATCACGATCACGGGCGCTCTGTCGGACACCCTCAACACCGACGTCGCACAGGCGACGATCGCCTATTCCACGCAGCAGGCCGCCTACCAGTCCGCTCTGCGCGCCTCCGCGACGATCGTCCAGGAATCACTGCTCAACTTCCTCCACTAGCCATGCAAGGAGAACCCGACATGTCCATTGCCTTTGAGAGCATCCGCTTCGGCACCGTCGAGGTGTCCGCGGAGGACGTGATCGAGTTCCCCGACGGCCTGATCGGACTGGGTGGGCTGCGCTACACCCTGCTCGACCGCAATCCCGGCACGGGCTTCCTCTGGCTCCACTGCGTCGATGACGCGGCACTCGCGCTGCCGGTGATCGCCCCGCAGCAGTTCTTCGCGGACTTCAGCCTGACGGTCGCCGACGCTGATCACGAGCGAATCGGCCTGCGGGATCTGGCCGCGGCGCGAGTACTTGTCACCGTCCGCGCCACGCCCAACCCGCTGGACATCACGGCCAACCTGCGGGCCCCGCTGGTGGTCCACGAAGGACGTGGATTCCAGGTCATAAACACGGTCGAGGGCGCGCCGCTGCAGGCGCCTCTGTTCGTGCTCGCCGAGCAGGCGGACAGCGAGCAGACGACCTCGGCCGACGCCGCCTAGAACGCTCCCGCGGCGATCCGCACGGCGCTCCGCGGGACAACGTCCACCGTTGCCCCCGGCGATTGCTTCATAATCGGCTGCGATGCTGATCCTGACGCGACGCCCCGGAGAACGCGTCGTGATCGGCGACAACATCCTGATCACGGTGATGGGGGTCAGCGGGCACACGGTCCGCCTCGGCATCGAGGCGCCCGAGGGCATCTCGATCTACCGTGAGGAGATCTGGCTTGCAGTCAAGGAGGAGAACCGCGCGGCCGCGGCCGCCGACCCGGAGTCGCTGCCGACGAGCCCTCCGCCACCGCCCGCGGGCGAGCCGCCGGCGGGCTCCTGAGCCTCCGCTTGTAGCTTGCGTTCTGGACCTTTGGCCCTATAGACTTGCCCTGCGCCGGGTCTTATAGCCGGCGCCTGCGGCAGTGCGCCTCGTCGGCGAGGCGGAGCGGGCTTGTGCATGGAAATGCACTCGATCAGCCCGGTCCTCTCCCCTGGATCGCCTACCGCGGTCCATCGATGGAGGAGGGATGAAGCAATGTCACAAAGGTGGTTCTCATCCGGCCGCAGACGCGCGCCGAGGGGTACACGTATCGCGCTGCTCGCAATGCTGGCCATGGCCGCCCTTGGCGCCATGACGGGCACGGCGCTCGCGAGAAAAGCGCCCCAGGTCAACATCGTCACCCAGGGCGAACCGCCCGAAACGGTGACACCCAATACGCACTACTTCAAAACGATTCAGGCCGCGGTCGACGCCTCGTACAAGACCGACTGGGTCCTGATCACGCCGGGCACCTACACCGAACAGGTCCTGGTCACGAGCGCCCACCACGGGATCCACATCCGCGGACTGGACCGCAACAGCGTGATCCTCGACGGCCAGCACAAAAAAGGTGACGGGATCTTCATCGACGGCACCAACGAAGTCTGGGTTGAAAACCTGACTGCGCACGATTACGACGGCAACGCGATCTGGTGGGCCGGCGGCGAGAACTCGGAAAAGCAGAAGGTCCACGGCTGGTTCGGCAAGTACCTGACGGCCTATCAGACCGACCTCAACGGCGGTTACGGGATCTTCACCCAGAACGAGAAGGACGGGTTCTGGGAACACATCTACGCCTCGGGCTACAACGACTCGGGCATCTACATCGGTGCCTGCTGGGAATGCAAAGCACGCGTAACCGACGCCACGATCGAAGCGAACGCGGTCGGCTACTCGGGCTCCAACTCCGGCGGCCGCCTGGTGATCGAAAAATCGATCTTCAGGAACAACTCGGCGGGAATCGTCCCCAACGGCGAAAACCCGGGAGACGGACCTCCGCCGCAGAACGGCGAATGCAACGCCAAAAAACGGGGCAAGCCCTACAAAGTGTTCACCACGACGAACATCGAACGGTGCACGATCTTCAAGGAAAACCTGATCACTGAAAACAACAACCTGGAAGTCCCGGCCAACGGATCGACCGACAAGGCGCCCTGGGGCGTCGGCGTCGAGCTTCCCGGCGACATGGCCGACCTGATCGAAAACAACACGATCACCAAGAACGTCAACAACGGTGTGCTCGGTTTCGAGTACCCCAACCCGTTCCCGCCTGAACTGAACACGATCTTCTTCCAGCTCACTGCGAACAAGGTCGCGGACAACACGTTCGAAGAAAACGGGACCAGCGGTGCCTACCTGGCGGGTGACATCACCCTGCAGGGCGGCGCCTACCCGTACGGCAGGCACGACAAGTACACATCCGACAACAACTGCGTCAGTGGCAACACGACCACTGCCGCGCTTCACCCGGCCGATCTGGAAACCACGTTCAACTGCAGTCACGCGACGACCCCGCCGCCGAACAACGGCCCGGGTGCGATCGGTTACATCGTGGAACTCTCAGAAGGCGCGAGTGCGAAACGCAAACCGATGGTGCAGCCCGCTCCGGGCCCGCAGCCGACGATGCCCGAACCCTGCGAAGGAGTTCCGGCGAACCCGGAATGCCCCTAGAGGACTGAGCTGAAGCAAACGGTGCACGGCGCCGTCGCCCCTCGCGGGCGGCGGCGCCGCTCCCGTTCTAGGGCGCCGCTACGAGCTCGCGAAAACGCAGGCCGCGCTCGGTGAAGTCTCTGTAGTTGTCATAGCTCGGCGCCGCCGGGGAGAGCAGCACGACAGCCCCCTCTCCCGCGACAGCGCGGGCCAGCGCGACGGCCTCGGCCAGGTCCGCCGCATCGAGGACGCTCGCGGGCGGGGCTCCTCCGGCACGGACGCACTCGAGCAGACGCGGGCCGGTGCTGGGCAGGCCGATGACCGTCGCTCCGAGCCCGGCCAGCCTGCGTCCCAGCTCGCCGTAGTCCTGGCCGCGATCCTGGCCCCCGGCGAGCAGCACGACGGGGCGCCCCGGGAAGCTCTCCAGCGCCGCCAGCGTCGACTCGGGGGTCGTCGAGATGCTGTCGTCCACCCAGGTCAGCCCCCGTTCCTCGGCGACGGTCTGCAGGCGATGCTCAAGGCCCCGGAAACCCTCGAGCGCGCCGGGCAGGCCGGGCAGCCTCACTCCGGCTGCTTCCAGACCGGTGAGTGCCGCACACAGGTTCAGGGCGTTGTGCTCCCCGGGCAGGGGGAGATCCTCGGCCGCGACGCGCAGCTCCCCGCGCAGGGAGATACCCCCCGCGGAGACGTCCCAGCCCTCAGGCGAGCCGTAGAGGACCCGGCGGGCGACGGTGGGCGCCCCGGCAAGCTCGGGCCGGCGGGCAGGCAGGACCGCGGCGCCCAGCCCGTCGAGCGTGAGGATCCGGAGCTTGTCCGATCGGTAGGCCTCGTGGCTGCCGTGCCAGTCGGCATGCTCGTTGTAGAGGTTCGTGAAGACGACGACCTCCGGGGCGAGGAGGAGGTCGGAGATCTGATAGCTCGAGAGCTCGAGCACGATCAGGGCGCCGGGGTCGGCGTCGAGCAGGTCGAGAGCCGGCACGCCGATGTTCCCGGCGAGCATGGCCCGCTCGCCTGCGGCGAGCGCCAGGTGGTGGGTCAGCGCAGCCGTGGTGGACTTGCCCTTGGTGCCGGTGACGGCGATGACGCGCTGCGGACCGTGCTCCGCAAGCCACAGCGAGGTTGCCGTCGTGACGGGGATCCCCAGCTCGCGCAGGGCCTCCATCTCGGGGCGATGGATCGAGACGCCGGGGGAGCGCACGACCACCTCGCAGCGCGACAGCGCATCGAGCACCTCGGGGCCTGTGACGAGCTGCACCCCGGGGCTCAGGAGCTGCTCGGCGACATCCCCGGCGGGCGGCGCGTCGAAGGCGGCAACCGCGATCCGGGCGCCGCCGCCCAGCAGCCTCAGCCGGCGTGCGAGGGACGTTATCTCGCGGCCTGCGCCCCAGACGCCGATGCGGGCCCCGTCAAGGTCTGAGAATCGCACGGACGTCCTCGAGCAGCTGCGCGGGCACGTCGTGATCCTCGCCCAGCGCGAGGACGTCCTCGGGCAGGCCGAAGGAGTCCGCGCGCCCGGGAAGGACCTCGGCGGCCAGCCGCCTGACGACGGCGTGCTCGCGCCAGCGCTCGTCCGAGGCCAGCAGCCGCATGGCGGCGAGGCTCTCCTGCTCCTCGCCGACGCACTCGAAGGGCTTGTGCCCGCCGCTCGCGGCGAGCAGGGCGAAGCCCTCGAACTGCGACTCGTCGTCGAGCAGGTCGGCGCCGAAGACCTCACGCAGGTGCTCGGGCGAGCTGAAGGGAGCCAGGGCCAGGAAGACGAACCGGCACTTGGGGCAGTCGCAGCACCAGGAGGCGGCTCTCAGCGTCGGGTCGATCCGGAAGATCGCGTTGCAGCTGGTGAAGGCGCCGTGGTAGCGCTCCATGCCGGCGAAGGCTCGTGCGATGGCCAGCTCGGAGGCTCCTCGGAGGATCGAGAACTGGCGTAGCGGCAGACCCGTCTCCGCGACGGCGGCGCTGAGCAGGCGCTCGGCCCTGAGCCCCTTGCTGAACTGGTGGTTGACGTCCACCCCGTCCCACTGCAGGTTGGGCGCCGAGGCGGAGCGCTCGTTGGCCATGATGACCGCCTCGAAGCCGTTCAGGGCAGCCGTCAGGAGCGCCACGCAGGTGACGATCGCCGTGATCGGGATGTGGCCGTTGACGGCACCCGCGGCATTCAGCTCGAACAGCAGCGGGTCGATCCTCCGCCGGGCGATCAGATGGGGCAGCCCGGCTGCCGCGGCGGTGCGGGTGATCGGCGGCGCGCTGCCGATCGAGAAGAGCGAGACCTCGGCGCCGGAACGCCTGGCGATCTCGATCGCCACGGCCGAGTCCTTGCCGCCCCCCACGGGAACGAGCAGGCGCTCCAGGCGATCCGGCGGCGGGTCCCCCGCCGCAGCGGCGTCCGAGCGGGGGAAGCGCGGCCGGGGCAGGGCCGCCAGCCGGTTGGTGTAGGCGAGCTCGCCCAGCCCCTCCGAGTAGAGCGCCTCGAGCAGCGCCGCGGCGGCCGGTCCGGGCTCCCCCGACTCGCAGCTGATCCGCGGCGGAAGAGCGGTCTTGAAGTAGCTGATCCCCGCCACCCAGTGCAGCAGCGCCAGCAGGCCCTCCACGCGATTGCGCCCGGCGCTCGAGAGCGCCCCGGCGAGGGGCAGCTCGATCCGCTCGCTGAAATGGAGCCCCTCGTCCAGGGCGTAGTCCAGCCTCACCCGCCCGTCCGCCTCCAGCTCGCGGCCGAGAAAGCGGAAGCTCTCGTAGGCCCTGCGGTCGAAGGAGACCGCGGGCTGCTCAGCGTCCACTGCCATGGCCCAAGCGTAGAGCCAGCGGGTCCGGGGACCTTCCTAGTCGTTCGCCGTGACGGCCTCGAGCAGCGCGCCGAAGCGCTGCCTCGCCTCGTCCCGGCGGGTGGGCAGGTGTTCGCTGGGAACGCCTTCCTCGGGCGGCTGGTAGCCGGCCAGGATGTGACGGGCGACGGACTGGCGGTGGACCTCGTCGGGGCCGTCATAGATACGGGCGGCCCGGGCGAAGCGGTACATCTGCTCGAGCGGCAGGTCCGTCGAGTAGCCCAGGGAGCCATGCAGCTGCAAGGCACGGTCGACGACGTCGTGGAGGACCTTGGCGCCGTAGAACTTGATCAGGGCAACCTCGTCGCGGGCGGCGCTGGCGCCCTGGGTGTCCATCGTCCAGGCGGCGTGGAGCGTCATCAGGCGGGCGGCCTGCATCTCTGCTGCGCTGTCGGCGATCCAGTTCTGGACGGTCTGCTTTTCGGAGAGCAGAGAGCCATGGGCCTGGCGGTAGGTGGCCCGCTCGCACATCATGTCGAAGGCTCGCCGTGCCACTCCCAGCCAGCGCATGCAGTGGTGGATCCGTCCCGGGACGAGACGGTGCTGGGCCATGATGAAGCCCTCCCCCTCCTTGCCCAGCAGGGCCTCCGCTCCAAGGCGGGCGCCGTCGTAGAGGATTTCGGCGTGGCCGCCGTAGTTGCCGAACTCGGCCGAGGGGTGCTCCATCGTGGGGACGTCCCGCAGGATGTCCACGCCGGGGGTGTCGGTCGGGACGATGAACATCGAGGCGCGCTGCGAAGGCCTCGCGTCCGGGTTGGTCACGGCCATGACGATCAGGAAGTCGGCGATCGAGGCGTTGGAGGAGAACCACTTGCGGCCCGTGATGACCCACTCGTCACCGTCGCGGACGGCCCGCGTGGCGAGCTGCGTCGGGTCCGATCCGGGGGTGTGCGGCTCGGTCATGCTGAAGGCGCTGTGCAGGTCGCCGGCCAGCAGCGGGTGAAGCCAGCGGTCCTTCTGCTCATCGGTGCCGTTCATCGCCAGGATCTCGGAGTTGCCGGAGTCCGGGGCGGCGTTGCCGAAGGCGAGCGGGGCGATCGGCGAGGTGCCCAGGATCTCGTGCATCAGCCCGAGACGAACCTGCCCCATGCCCTGTCCGCCGAGCTCCTCGGGCAGGTGGGCGGCCCACAGTCCCCGCTCCTTGACCTGCTCCTGCAGGGGTGCCATCGCGCGCATCAGGCCATCGAGGCCGAGCTCCGGCCAGATCGTCTCCAGCGGCCAGATCTCGCGGCGAACCAACTCGCGCATCCAGTCGAGCTGCTCCTGGAAGTCGGGCTCGGTTGAGAAATCCCAGCTCATCTGCTGCGTCCTTTCGGTCGGGCACCCCGGTGAAGTCGAACAGAGCCTACGTGCTATCAACCAGTGGCGCCCGGAAACCAGCAAAAGGAGGAGCGGTGAGCACCACAGGACAGATTGTCGGCGGCGTCGACTTCGTCGGCCTCGGCACACATGACCTCGCGACGGCGGCCACCTTCTATCGCGAGACACTGGGCCTTCCCCAGTCGGTCTACCTGCCGGAGCGCAACTACGCCGAGTTCGAGACGGGCAACCTGACGCTGAGCCTGATCGACGGCGAGAAGATGGGCATCGGACACCACGTCAACCAGAATGCCATCGCCCTCCATGTGGACGATGTCGCCGAGGTACGAGCGGCGCTCGAGGCGAAGGGTGTGGCCTTCCAGGGGGACACGTTCGACACGGGCGTCTGCCACATGGCCTTCTTCGCGGACCCCGACGGCAACGCGCTGATGCTCCATCACCGCTACGCCCCGCGGACCGCAGAGGCCTGAGATGGCGCAGGGCGGCGCGTTCGGGGCGACGCTGCTTCCGGGCGCCCGCGCCCTGCTGGCCGCCCACGCCGAGGAAATCCCCCAGCGCGATGATCTCTGCGGCGCGTTCTGCGGGGCGCTTGCGTTGCGGGCCGCCGGCATCGAGCGCGCCGGCGGCGAGCCGCTCGACCAGGACACCGTCGCGGTGGCCGCCGGGAGCATCGTCGCGGGCTCGCGCGACCCGCACACCCTGCCCGAGGGCGAGACGGGCCGCAGGGACTACCGTCTCGAGATACCGGAGATCGACGACCCGGAGATCTCCGGCACGACGCCGGCGGTGTCGTCGAGGCGATCGCCCGGCTGGGCGGCGGCGAGATCGTCCCGATCCCCCTCGGCGGGCCCTGGACGGCGGAAGGGCTGACGGGGATGTTCGATCTGGCGTCCTCCTTCGAGGATCCCGTGACGCTGATCGCCAACCTGGCCACCCATCATCTCTGGGGCGGGCAGCCGAGCGCCGTGCAACTGATCGATCAGCTCTGTGAGGGCCGTGAGGAGGGTCCGCCGGCCGACTGGGAGGTGGGGCACTTCACCTGTCTGCCCGGTCGAATCGACGGACCGGGGGGCAGCCTCTACATCGTCGCCGACACCTACCCGGCGCTCGGCAACCGGGGGATCCACCTTCAGCCCACGGGGCGCCTGGCGGCAGCGATCGACCGGCGCGACAAGCCGGCCGGGGGGATCATCGCGGTCGTCTCCGCGCGTGAGGCCGGGCGTCTGCGCGACGGCGCCCGGGCCCTCCGGCTGCGCGAGGAGATCTGGGACAACGGGACGCTCGGCAGATGAGCCAGGCAGAGCTCACAGCCCTGCTCACCTGTGACCTGGGAGCGATCGTCCGAGGGCGATCCGTCTTCACCTCCGAGCTCTCCGAGCACCTGGCGCGGGGCGTCGGCTGGGTCCCGGCGAACCATGCCCTGACGCCGCTGGGGGGACTTGCCGAACCGAACCCGTTCGGCTCGACGGGCGATCTGCGCCTGATGCCGGACCAGCGAACCCATGCGACGATCGGGGCCGGCCCCGGCGAGACTCCGCTGGAGCTGCTTCTGTGCGACATCGTCGAGACGGACGGCTCGCCCTGGGAGTGCTGCCCGCGGAGCTTCCTCGCCGGCGCGCTCGCGGCGCTCGAAGCCGAGACGGGGGCCGAGCTGACGACGAGCTTCGAGCAGGAGTTCCAGCTCATCAGCGACGACCCGGCGGCACTGCCCTTCTCGCTGGAGGCCCAGCGCCGGGCCGAGCCCTTCGCCGGCCTGCTGATGGGCGCGCTGCTCGAGGCCGGGGTCGAACCGGAGCGCTTCTTCGCAGAGTTCGCTCCGCACCAGTTCGAGGTCCCCGTCGCGCCCGCCGCCGGCATCGCCGGTGCGGACCGGGCGGTCCTCATGCGCGAGGTCGTCCGCGAGGTCGCCCGCCGGCAGGGCCTGCGCGTGAGCTTCTCTCCGCTGCTCGACCCCGCCGCGGCGGGCAACGGGCTGCACATTCACATGAGCCTCCGCGACGAGGCGGGAGCAGCGCTCCTGCACGACCCCGCCGGCCCGGCGGAGCTCAGCGAGCTCGGCGGCAGCTTCGCCGCGGGGGTGCTCGCACACGCCCCGGCCCTGATGGCGCTCTGCGCGCCGAGCCCCGTCTCGGCCGAGCGCCTGCGTCCCCACCACTGGAGCGCCGGCGCCGTCTGCCTGGCGGTGCGCAACCGCGAAGCGCTGCTGCGGATCCCGCCGATCGTCTCGCTCGCGGGCGAGGACCCGGCAGGGCAGATGCGCCTGGAGTACCGCGGTGCGGACGCCGCCGCCAACCCCTACCTGGCGCTCGGAGCGATCATCCGAGCGGGGCTCGAGGGGATCCGCGAGGGGCTCCCCTGCCCGCCGATCCTCGAGGTCGATCCGGCAACCCTCGCGGGGGCGGAGGCGGAGCGCTTCGGGGTCGGCGCCCTCCCGTCATCGCCCCGGGAGGCGCTCACGGCGCTCGAACAGGACGGCACGGCTCGCGGCTGGCTGGGAGGCCTGCTGGGCGAGGCCTACCTGAGCCTCAAGCGGGCCGAGCTGTCCGAGACCGCCGATCTGAGCCTCGAGGAGGCCTGCGCCCGCTATGCCTCGATCTACTGAGCTCGAGGGGGAGCTCCTCGGGGCGCTCGAGCAGGAGCTTCCCCGGGCGGTCGGGCTGCGCCGGCGTCTGCATGCCGATCCCGAGCTGGCCCACGCCGAGCTGCGCACGGCCGAGACGATCTCGGCTGAGCTGCCGGTCGAGGCGCGGGCGTTCGCCGGGACGGGGCGCCTCGCGCTGATCGGTGACGCGGAGGAGGCGCGCCCGCCCGTCGCCGTCCGTGCCGAGCTGGACGGGCTTCCGATGGTCGAGCGCACCGGGGCGGACTTCACCGCGAGGGGCGAGACGATGCACGCCTGTGGCCATGACGTCCACATGGCCGCCCTCAGCGCACTGTGCCATGCCGCCCACGGCATGGCCGAGCGGCTCCCCGCGCCGCTGCTGGCGATCTTCCAGCCCAGTGAGGAGACGGCCCCCTCGGGTGCCCAGATGCTGGCCGCCGAGGGGCTGGGAGACCCGGCCCCCAGGGCGATCGTCTCGGCCCACATCCACCCTGAGCTCCCGTGGGGGAGCGTCGGACTCGACGCGGGGGCCGTCAACGCCTCGTTCGACGGGATCGAGATCGAGATCAGCGGCGAACCCTCACATGGCGCCTACCCCCACCTCGGCAGCGATCCGATCCTGGCGCTGTCGGCCGTCGTCGTGGCGCTGCACGCGCAGCTGGGGCGAAGCGTCGACCCGACCCACCCCTCGACGCTGACGATCGGGGTCCTCGAGGGCGGCAGCGCCGACAACGTGATCCCCGCCGAAGCTCGTGCGCTGGGGGCCCTGCGGGCCCACCGCGAGCAGGACCGCCTGACGATGCGCGCGATGACCGAGCGGGTCGTCGCGGGCGTCGCCGCGGCGCACGGCTGCGAGGGAAGGGTGCGCCTGAGCGCCGGTGAGCCGGCGCTCGAGAACGACGCACGGATCGTCGCGGCCGCGCGGCCGATGCTCTCCGACGCCGGCCTGACGGCGGCGCCGGAGTGGCGCTCCTGCGGCTCGGACGACTTCTCCTTCTTCGGCGGGCTGGCGCCGATCGCGATGGCCTTCGTCGGGCTGGACGGCGCCCCCGGGTTCCGCTCGAGGCCCCTCCATCACCCCGAGCTGCTGCCGCCCGATGCGGCCGTCGGAGCGGTCGCGAGGACCCTGGCGCTGCTCTACCTGGCGGCGGCCGAGCGCTAGCTGTAACGACCCGGCGATACGATCGCTGATATGCCCGACCGCCTGTACTTCACCAACTCCGACGAGGCCAACGAGCTGATCGCAAAGGACCCGATGGCGCTGCTGATCGGGTTCGCCCTGGACCAGCAGGTCTCGGTGCCCAAGGCCTTCAGCGGCCCGCTGGCGATCCGCGAGCGCGTCGGTACGCTCGACGCGGCGAAGCTGGCCGCCACCGACCTCGACCCGGTCTTCCGCGAGAAACCGGCGATCCACCGCTTCCCGGGAAAAATGGCCGAACGGGTCCACGACCTCTCCGTCCACATCAGCGCCGAGTACGGCGGCGACGCGGGGCGGGTCTGGAAGGACGCCAGGAACGGCGAGCAGCTGCGGGCCAACATCGAGGGGCTCCCGGGCTTCGGCGAGATGAAGGTCAATGCGCTCGGGTCCGTGCTCGCCAAGCGCTACAAACTGGCGAAGGCCAAGAGCCTCGTTCCACCCCATCCGACGCTGGGCGACGTCGACTCGCCGCAGGCACTGCTCGACTACCAGGCGGCGAAGCGAGAGCACAAGAAGGAGTGGAGCGCCATGGGCTCCACGGCGGGGAAGGCTGCGCCCTCCTCGCGCTCCAAGCCGAGCCCCTCCAGGCGGAAATAGCGGCCGGGGACAGCCGGCCCGGCCCCCTCAGGGGGCGACGCTGACACGCAGGAAGCTCGCCTCAATCGCAGTGTCTTCGTCCAGGGGGCTTTTGTTCTGTTCGTTGAAGAGCGCCTCGAGCTCGGCCTGCAGGTCGGCCTCCCGGCCGCTGGCGGCCGCCGCCTCGAAGGCGTTCATGGTCGGCCCGTAGTAGGTCCTGAACAGGGCGAGAAACCCCGAGGGAGGACCTGGGAAGTTGAAGGTGTAGGTGTCCCTCTCGAGGGAGATCCGCTGCTTGTCCACCCCCGCGCCGGCGAACCTGTCGATCACGTGCTCCTCGACCCCCCAGGTCATCGGGCTGACGAACCCCTGCGGCGGTGGCGGCGAGTAGGCGGAGCTGATCTTCAGGACCTGCGCCACCAGCGTCGGATCGTTGGGAATCCAGTTGCCCATCACGATGCGTCCGCCGGGCCGCGTCACCCGGACCAGCTCCCTGGCCACAGCAGCGGGTTCGGGGGCGAACATGGCCCCGAAGATGCTCAGGCTGAGATCGAAACCGTCGTCCTCGAGCGCGTGGAGATTCGACGCGTCGCCCTCCTGGAAGGTGCAGTTGGCCAGGCCCATGCTCTGCGCCCGGGCGTTGCCCGCGGCGACGAGGTTGCCGGCGATGTCGACACCCAGAACCTCCGCGCCCATCTTTGCCGCAGGCACCGCCGTCGTCCCGTCGCCACACCCCACGTCGAGGACCCTCATGCCGCTGGTGATCCCCAGCCGCGCGACCAGGGCCTCGCCACTCTCTCGCATGGTCTGGGCAAGTCGCGTGAAGTCGCCCTTCTCCCAGAGCGCTTTGTTCGGATTCATCGGCTCGGTCCTCCTGCTCGTGTGAAGTGCCATGGGGTGGATGCTCCCCTCCCTCGGCGTCGCGCTCAAGTAGCAAAATGTGACCTCGCGACGCACGACCGTCGGTAAAATCCCCCCGATGGACGGGTATGGGCAGTTCTGTCCGGTTTCGCTCGCGGCCGAGATCTTTGCGCGGCGCTGGACGCCGCTGATCATCCGCGAGCTGCTCAGCGGCAGCACGCGCTTCAACGACCTGCGCCGGGGCATCCCGAACATCTCGGCGAGCGTCCTCTCGCGGCGCCTTGATGAGCTGGTGATCGCCGGGATCGTCGAGCGGGCCGAGAACGAGGGCGAGATGCATTACCTGCTCACCGCAGCGGGCGAGGAGCTGCGCCCCGCGGTCGAGCAGCTGGGGCTCTGGGGCCGGCGCTGGCTTCCCACCGAATACCGCGACCAGGACCTCGACCCGCGTCTGCTCGTCTGGGACATCCACCGCAACGTCCGGCTCGAGCAGATCACCCGGCGCACGGTGATCGAGTTGCGCTTCCCCGACGCCCCGGACGATCGCCGTGCCTACTGGCTGGTCCTCACCCCGGAGGACGCCGACGTCTGTCTCAGGCATCCCGGCGGCGACGTCGACCTGCACCTGACCACCGATGTGCGCACGCTCACGAATGTCTGGATGGGCAACGTCACCTGGGCCTCGGCATTGCGAGCGGGAACCCTCAGGCTGGCGGGCCAGAGCGAGTTGCGCCGCGCTCTCCCCGGCTGGCTGAAGCTCAACACGTTCGCGCACGTCGCGACGGCGAACACGCCCGCGGCCCTCTCCCTCTGAAGGCATCCTCGACCTCATGCGCAGCCTCCCTGCGCGCCACAGGCCCCCGGGAGCTTGACCTTTCTCGCGTCCGGCTCGACAATCCATCCATGTCCGAGCAGGCGATCGACGACTATCTGGCCGCGCTGGAGGAACCGAAGCGAGCAACGCTCGGCAAGCTGAGGGAGACGATCCTGGCCCTCCTCCCCGAAGCGGAGCAGTGCATCTCCTACGGGATGCCCGCGTTCAAGATCCGCGGCAAGGTGATCGCCGGCTTCGCGGCCTTCAAGAACCACCTGAGCTACCTCCCCCACAGCGGCTCGGTGCTCGCCCGGCTCGCGGCGGAGACCGAGGGATACACCCAGACGAAGAGCTCACTGCACTTCCCCGTCGACCGCCCGCTGCCCGAGCCGCTGGTGAAGAAGCTCCTGGAGATCCGGATGGCCCAGCTGTCCGACTGAGGCTCGCGCGGGCATAGACTGCCCAACCCGTGAGGACGCTAGCCGCCCGACACCCGGGGATCATGGCGTCGCTGGGCGTCTTCTTCGCCTCGCTGCTGGCGTTCATCGCCATCGGCGCCGCCCTGCCCGTGCTGCCGACATACGTGCGCGGGCCGCTGCACTCGGGCGACGTCTCGGTGGGGATCGTCGTCGGCGCGTTCGCGATCACCTCGGTGATCTGCCGACCGCTGGCCGGACGACAGGCAGATCAGCGCGGGCGCAAGGTCGTGCTGATCGGCGGCGCCCTGGCGATGACCCTCGGCGGTCTGCTCTATCTCGTCTCCGACAGCGTCGAGACGCTCGTGCTGGCACGCCTGGTGGTGGGTGTGGGCGAGGGGTCGCTCTACACGGCCGGCGCCACCTGGGCGGTCGATTTGGCCCCCGAGGATCAGCGCGGCTTCGCCCTGGGGCTGTTCGGGCTGGCCGTCTGGGGCGGCCTCTCGATCGGCCCGGTCGTGGGCGAGCTGCTGCGCTCGAACGTCGGTTACAGCGCGGTCTGGATCCTCACGGCGGCGCTGCCCGCGATGGGTGCCCTGATCGCCCTGCGGCTGCCCGAGCCGGCGAAGCTCGTCTCCGGCGCTCCGCCGGGACCGCTGGCCCTGTTCCCCAAGGCGGCCCACCGCCCGGGGCTCGCCCTGGCGCTGGCGAACGTCGGCTACGCGGCCCTGGCGGGCTTCGTGGTGCTCGCCCTGAGCGCCCGTGGGATCGGCGGCGGGGCGACGGTCTTCACGGCCTTCGCGATCGCCGTCTTCGCCAGCCGTCTGGTGCTCAGCCGCGTACCCGACAAGGCCGGCGCGCGACGGACGGCCACGGCGGCCGGGCTGCTCGAGGCGGCCGGCCTGACGATCATCGCCTCGGCCCAAACGCTCGAGCTCGCCCTGATCGGCGCGCTGGTCGTGGGGATCGGCTTCTCGATGCTCTTCCCCTCGTTGGCTCTGATGGTCGTCGGCGAGGTCGGCGAGGACCGCCGGGGTTCGGCGCTCGGCGCCTTCACGGCCTTCTTCGACATCGGTGTCGGGCTGGGCGGGCCGATCGCGGGCCTGACCGCATCGCTGTTCGGCTACCCGGCCGCCTTCTACCTCTCGGCTGCCGCGGCGGTCGGGACGGCGCTGCTGGCGGCAATACCCGAACGGACGCCCGTCCTCGTCGGGGACTAGCTCGCCTCCGTGCGCCAGCTCTCATAGAGAGCGGAGAACTCCCGGCGCATCGCGGGTGTCAGATCGCTCGTCCGCAGACGGCCGCTGAGCAGGATCGTCATGCGCATCTGCTCGAGATACTCGGTGCAGTGCTCGCAGCCGGCGATGTGCGCCTCGAAGCCACGGCGCTCACGGGCCGGGAGGGCACCCTCCAGATAGTCGGTGATGAGCTCCACGATCTGCTGGCAGACCAGGTCCTGGCGGCGGCGGAGGATCATGCTCCCCCCAGCTCCGATTCGAGCACCTGGCGCAGGCGGCTGCGTCCGCGGTGCAACAGAACACGCTGATTGCCCTCGCTGATGTCGAGGACGTCGCAGACCTCCTCGCTGCTCAGGCCGTCCACGTCGCGGAGCATGACGACCTCTCGCTGGCGGCCCGGAAGGTCCTCCAGAGCACTTCTGATCTCATCGGCCATCGACTCGGCGAGGAGGCGATCGTGGCTGTCCTCGATCCAGTGCTGGGGCGGCGCCATCCAGGCACCGGTGGCATCGAAGCGGGCGCTGTCCACGGCGGGGCCGGCGTCACCGATCGCGATACTGCGGTCCTCGCGGACCCCGGTGGTCTTCGCCCGGTTGACGAGGATCCGCAGCAGCCAGGTCTTGAAGGAGGAGCGCCCCGCGAAGCCGTCGATCCCGCGCAGCACACCGATCCAGGTGTCCTGGACCACCTCCTCCGCGACCGCGGCGCTGGGAACGAACGAGCGGGCCAGGCGCAGCATGCTCGCCTGGTAGCGGCCCACCAGCGCGAGGAAGGCCTCCTCGTCGCCGTCGCGCAGGCGCTTCACCAGCGCCGCGTCCTCGTCCTCGGCGCGGTTGCGCGCGAGCTGCCAGGTGACGGCTGCCAGCGTGGCGATCGCGTTCAGGTGCATCGAGGGCACCGGGATGTGAGACAGCAGGGTCATCTAGCTAGGTCCAGCGGGCGCCCTGGACCGTTACACGACGGGCGGCGGGGTGCCCTGCGCGCTCCCCGCCAGCGTGGAGTCCCAGTCACACACCGCACAGGCGTGACGGAAGGCCGACCGGGCGAAGTCGAGGGCCATCGCGTGCGGGTCCTCGGCTGCGCAGACGTCCTCCCAGTCGAGCACGTACTCCCCCAGCCCGTCCTCCCAGCGAGCCTCGGCGGGCGACAGGGTGGCGGCTGCGAACGAGTCGGGTGCGGGGTGGGCGTAGGCGTAGAAGGCGGCCTTCTCATAGCGGGGGTCTCCCGGCCACCAGCCGACGGCGACCTCCTGCGCGTCCATCGCGTTGCGCATGATGAAATCCTCCGACGGCGGCTCGGCCGGCTCTCCGGAGAACAGGCTGACGGCCAGGTCGAACGATCCCCACCAGGCGTTGACGGGCGTCGAGCGGCCCCTGAAGGGTGCGCGGAAGGCGCCCAGCACGAGCGCCGCCCGGGTGGCCGCCGCGAAGTACCGGGCGACGTCCTCGATCTCATAGCGGGCATGCTGCTCGTCCTCGTTCAGCGCGACCGTCCAGGCCACCTCCTGCGGGCGCAGGTCGATCGAGAACTCGCCCACCAGCGCGTGGGCTGCCGCGATCATGTCCCGGGAGACCTCGCCGACCGAGCGGTGCGGCGTCAGCGGGACGCGAGCGCCGCGGCCGTCGCTGTGCTCGAGGACCGCCTCGTGGTGGCGCAGGTCCAACGCCGCCACCAGCGAGCCGGAGCCGTCGGGGGCCGGCATCGCGAGCGTCTCCCAACCGCGGGCGCTGAGCCGGAGGGCGGCGTGCTGCAGCTGGGGCTCCCCGGGCGCCAGCGCGACCGCGAACTTCCCCAGCAGCTGCGTGTGGGCGTGCAGCGTGTCGCATGTCTCCTGCCATTGCGCGAAGGGCAACTGCGGCCACTGCGAGGACATGCCCGCAGACTAGCGCCTCTCATGGGAGCGGGCCGGTGCGCGCGGACACCCGCTCGCGCCGTCTGTAACGCTCTTGCGCGAGAACCGACGATAGGTGGAGGAGACATGTCGCAATCAAGCTCGCCAAAGCTTTCCTGGCACCGCGTCCTGGACCCCGAGGAGCTGCCCGAGGGCCGGGTCAAGACGGTCTCGGTGGGGCGCCACAGCTTTGCCATGACGCACTTCGAAGGGCAGTTCGCGGCCCTCGCCAACCGCTGCCCGCACCAGGGCGGCCCGCTCGGCGAGGGCTCGATCGAGAAGGGCATGCTCCGCTGCCCCTGGCACGGATATGACTACTGCCCGCTGACGGGCGAGTCGCCCTTCGGCGACTCGGTGGCGACGTTCCCGGTGGAGACCCGCCGCGACGGTGTCTATGTCGGCGTCGAGGCCGACGTTCCCCATGTGAGCACTGTCAGCGACGTGATGGCCCAGACGCTCGTCAACTGGGGCATCACCCACGTCTTCGGGATGGTCGGGCACTCCAACCTGGGCCTTGCCGACGCCCTCCGGCGCCAGGAAGCGGCGGGGGCCCTGTCCTACATCGGTATCCGTCACGAGGGTGCGGCGGCCTTCGCCGCCTCGGCCTACGGGAAGCTCACAGGGCGCCCCGCGGCGTGTTTGACGATCGCGGGGCCCGGGGCCACAAATCTGCTGACGGGACTGTGGGACGCGAAGGTCGATCGCTCCCCCGTGATCGCACTGACGGGCCAGGTCGACACGCAGGTGCTCGGGCCCGGCGCCTTCCAGGAGGTCGACCTCGCCGGCGCCTTCGGCTCGGTGGCCGCATGGAGCCAGACGGTTCTGGAGACGAGCCATCATTCCGAGCTGATGGCGCTGGCCTGCAAGAACGCGATCCTGCGCCGCGATGTGGCTCATCTGATCTTCCCCGACGAGGTCCAGACGCTGCCCGCGACGGACGAGGCGCCCTCGGCGCCGGAGGGCCGCCTGACTCCGCTCGAGATAACGCCTCCCGCCGAATCTCTGTCGCGGGCCGTCGAGCTGCTCGACGGCGCGCGGCGGCCCGTGATCATCGTGGGCCATGGCGCACGCTTCGACATGGAGGAGATAACCGCGCTTGCGGAGTCGATGAACGCTCCCGTGATCACGACGTTCAAGGCCAAGGGCCAGCTCCCCGACAGCCATCCGCTGGCATGTGGCGTGCTGGGTCGCAGCGGTACGCCGGTGGCGAGCTGGTTCATGAACGAGAGCGATGCGCTGCTCGTGCTGGGCGCCTCCTTCTCGAACCACACGGGGATCTATCCCGGCAAGCCGATCGCCCAGGTCGACTTCGACCCGCTGGCGCTGGGCAAGTTTCACCCGGTCGCCGTCCCGGTCTGGGGCGAGATCGGGGTCACCGTCGGACTGCTGCGCGAGCGTCTAAAGAAGGACCTCCCCGGGCGGGTTGACCAGCGTGGCGAGCTGGCCGAGCGCTGGCGGATCTGGCGCACCGAGAAGGCCAGCCGCGAGCTCGACGACCGTGGATCCGGCGTCAGCTCGGCCGCCGTCTTCGCGGCCCTCAACCGGGCCGTTCCGGAGCAGGCGGTGATCGCCGTCGATGTCGGCAATCACGCCTACTCCTTCGGGCGCTACTTCGAGTGCAAGGCCGGCCAGAGCGTCCTGATGTCCGGCTATCTGGGGTCGATCGGCTTCGGCTACCCCGCGGCGATGGGGGCGTGGGCCGCCGCACCCGGGCGCCCGATCTTCGCCGTGACCGGCGACGGAGGCTTCGCGCAGTACATGGCCGAGCTGCTCACGGCGGTGAAGCACAACATGAACATCACCCATGTCCTGCTCAACAACGGGCAGCTCGGAAAGATCTCCAAGGAGCAGCTCGCCGGAGATTGGGATGTCTGGCAGACGAGGCTGCACAATCCCGACTTCTCCCGCTACGGCGAGATCTGCGGCGCCCTGGGGATCCGGGTTACCGACCCCGGCGGCCTCGACTCGGCGCTGGCCCGGGCGATCGAACATCCCGGTCCGGCGCTCGTCGAGGTCATGACGGACGCCGAGTTGATCTAACCGCTCTCGGCGGCGGGACGCGGCGGCAGCGACGGCTCGACCCGCAGGATGCGCGCCGGGAGCTGTGGCAGCCACCAGTTCCAACGGCCGAAGAGCGAGACGACGGCCGGCACGAGCAGCGCCCGGATGAGCGTCGCGTCGAGCAGGATCCCCGCGGCCAGACCAGTTGCCAGGACTTTGATTTCCGTTTCCGGCCCGGAGGCCAGCGAGACGAACGCCAGGAACAGGATCAGGGCCGCGCTGGTGACGAGCCGGCCGGTCCGCCCGATACCGCGAATCACGGCCAGGTCGGTCGAGCCCGTGGCGTCGTACTCCTCGCGCATCCGGGCGAGGATGAAGACCTCGTAGTCCATCGACAGACCGAACAGGAACGCGAACACCATCAGGGGGATCCAGGCCGTGATCGACCCGGTCGCGGAGATGCCCCAGATGAAATCGGAACCGTGCCCGTGCTGCCAGACGATGCTCATCACCCCCCAGGCGGCGCCGACGCTGATCACGTTGAGGATCACCGCCTTGAGCGGCAGCAACAGCGAGCGGAAGGCCCGGGCCAGGAGCACGAATGTCACCACGCCGATCAGCGCGATCATCAGCGGGAAGTTCCCGTAGACCGCTTCGATGAAGTCCTGGTTCTGGGCCGGCAGGCCGCCCAGGTGGACGTCGGGGCCGCTGGACAGGGCTGCGCCGCGAACACGATCGAGGGTCGCCCTACCCGCGGAGGAGGACCCGTCGTCGCTCCCGAAGGCATCGACGACCGCCGCCGTGGGCGTCCGCCACTGCGCCCCCGAGGGGGCGACGGCCCCGTGGACACCCCGCACGCCCGAGAGTGCGGTGGCGACGTCTTCGGGCTTCGTCGCGCCTTCGACCAGGGCCTCGTGCGGCACCAGCGCGCCGGGGCCGATGCCGGACCTCTCGATCGCCAGCAGGCCCTGCTTGGCGTCCCCCTCCTTGGCCAGCGTGTTGAGGTTCGAGAGACCCAGCTGCAGGCCGGTCGCAGCCAGCACCAGCGCCGCCAGGATGAGCGCCGCCCCGAGTGCGGCGATCCAGCGATGCTGGACGATCGTCTCTGCCCATTTCGTCCAGGACTCGCTCGCCCTGTCGTCGTCACGAATATGGGGCCAGTCGAGGCGGGTGCCGAACTTCGAGAGCACGACGGGGAGCAGCGTCAGCGCGACGACCACGCTGATCAGGGGGATCAGCAGACCGCCGTAGCCGACGGAGCGCAGGAACGGCAGCGGCAGCGCCACCAGCGCGAGCAGGCCGATGGCGACCGTCGTGCCGCTGAACACGACGGCCCTGCCCGCTGTCTCCATCGCACGCTCGACGGCGGCGTCGCCGCTCAGGCCGTGGGCCAGCTCCTCGCGCCAGCGGACCACGACGAGCAGCGAGTAGTCGATCGAGACCCCCAGCCCGATCAGCGCCACCAGGAACTGGACGATCGGCGAGACTTCCGTCACGGTGGTCAGTCCCCACACGACCAGGAAGGTCGTCAGGATCGACACGACCGCCATCATCAACGGGACGACGGCCAGGAACGAGCCGAAGACGAAGGCAAGCACCAGCAGCGCGCCGACCCCTCCCAGGAGAGCCTCGACGAGCACACCCGGCCCGGTGCCGCCGCCGCTCTGCACCGAGAGGGCGTCGTATCCGGTGACATGGACCGGTGCGCCGGCGATCGTCACCCCGTCGAAGGCCGCCGTCGCCCGTTTGGCGGCTTCGGGGTTGTTGCCGAAGGACTGCGTGAGATCGGGCCTCGGGTAGGCGACGATGAACGTCGTGCGGCCGTCCTTGGAGACGAAGGCGGCGTTGTGGGTGGCGGCATAGCCCGCGACGCGCCCGCCGGGAAGGATCTTCTCGACCTTGGCTTCGAGCGCCGCCAGTTCGCCGGGCACCCCGGGCGAGTGGACCGTCTTGCCGGCCGGCAGCGTCACCACGGGCAGCAGCGGCGAGGTGTTGCCGCCGGTTCCGTGGAACTGGCGGGCGATCTCCTGGTTGGTGACCCAGCCTTCCTTTCCGGGAACGGAGAATTTCTGTTTGAGGGCTTTCGTGGCCGATCCGGCGGAGGCCATTCCGACGAGCGTCAGGACCACCCAGAAGATCGTCACGAGGCGCTTGTGTGCCAGCACCCAGCGGGTCAGCGCTTGCATTCCGGCCTCCTTCTCGCAGCGGGTAGTTCCTACTAATAGCGAACACCGGGGCCGCAGGCGTATTCAGGATGTCAACGTGCCCTCTGGACCAGCAGCAGCTGCATCAGCAGCAGGTCGAGGCGGCGTCCGTGCTTGATGCCCACCTCCGGCAGCAGGCCGACCTCCACGAAGCCGAAGGCCCGGTGCAGGGCGATCGACGGCTCGTTGCCGCCGTCGATCCCGGCCACAACCGCGTGCATCCCGGCTCCGCGGGCGTGCTCGACGAGGGCTCCAAGCAGTGCTCGCCCGATCCCCATCCGGCGGCTGTCGCCACGGACATGGACCGTCAGCTCGACCGTCTCGGCGTAACCGGCCCAGGATCGAAAGGGACCGTAGGAGGCGAACCCCAGGATCTCCCCGGCGGCCAAGGCGACGATCACCGGCATCCCGGCGGCCGTCCGCTGCTCGTACCAGGCCGCCCGCGCCCGGGGCGTCTCGGGTGTCTCGCTGAAGATCGCGTTGGATGACGCGACGACCTCGTTGTGAATCCGGGTGATCCCGGGAAGGTCCGCTGCGGTAGCCGCCCTCAGGCTCAGCGCCCCTGAACCGCCCGCTTCGCTCATCCCCTCATGATCGCTCAATCGGGCGCGGTCCGGAGCTGCGCCTCAGAGCAGGCCTTCGATCCCCGAGACGGCCGCTTTGCCGAGGACGATCTCGAGCGTCACGCCGGCAACTCCGACGGCCAGGGCGATGAGGACCAGCAGCATGTCCTCGAGCAGGACGCCCAGTGAGAGCAGCACCACGCCCAGCGACGGGAGGGTGTCGAGGCCGGTGAAGGGCGGTGCGAAGAAGGCGCCCACGGTTCCACCGAGAACCAGCAGGCCGAAGACCGTGTTCGCGAGGGGGAGGTTGAAGACGAATCTCAGACGCGGGCGGGAGAACCGTTCCAGGCGCCTGATCATCCTCATCAGGCCCGCGAGGAAACGCTGCTGGCGATCGCCCGCGAGCTCCAGTCGCCGCCAGCGCTCCGGCAGCCAGACGGTCTTTCGCCCCACGATCAGCTGCAGAGCCAAAAGGGCGGCGATGATCTCGAAGACGTGCGTGGCACCGCCGGTCGGCAGCGGCAGGGCGGGCACTCCCAGCAGCAGGACGAAGGGCAGCGCGAAGCTCTTCTCCTCGAACAGCTCGATCAGGCTGCCCAGCGTCTTCTCGCCGTCCCCGTCGAGCCAGCCCTCGAGCTCATCGCCCACGCTGGGGGGTGCGGGGCTGTGATCGGGCTCCGAGTCGCCTTGCATCACCGGCACACTAGCCGCCGAGATGCGCTGGAATGTCGGAATGCGACGCGGCACGTACTCGATCGTCGCCCGCGACCCCGAGACGGGCGAGCTGGGTGTGGCCGTCCAGTCGCACTGGTTCTCGGTCGGCTCGGTGGTGGCATGGGCGCGCCCCGGCGTGGGTGCCGTCGCGACGCAGTCGGTTGCCGAGGTCGCACATGGGCCAAACGCCCTGGAGCGGATGCAGGAGGGCCTCGACGCGCAGGCGGCCATCGACGCGGTCCTGGCCACCGACGAGCAGGCCCGATACCGCCAGCTCGGGGCCGTCGACGCACAGGGACTGGCCGCCAGCCACACGGGCGCGAGCTGCATTCCCTGCGCGGGGGACGCCGGCGGCGAGTCCTTCGCCTGCCAGGCGAACATGATGGCCAACGAGACCGTCCCGGCAGCGATGGCGGACGCCTACCGCAGCCACGAGGGAGACCTGGCCGATCGTCTGCTGGCGGCCCTGGACGCGGCGCAGGCGGCCGGCGGAGACCTCCGCGGCCAGCAGTCCGCTGCGCTGCTGGTGGTGCCCGCCGAGGGCGAGCCCTGGAGGACGCGCTTTGACATCCGGGTCGAGGACCATGCCGATCCGCTCGGCGAGCTGCGCCGCCTGGCCCGCTTCGCCCGCGCCTACGAGATGGCCGGCCGTGCCGACGAGCTCGCCGCAGAGGGCGATCATGCGGCTGCGACAGAGCTCTACCTCCGCTCGGCCGAGCTGGCTCCCGAGGCCGACGAGCTCGCATTCTGGGCCGGGCTGGGGCTCGCCGAAGAGGACCTCGACCGCGGCGCCGCCCTGGTCCGTCGGGCGGCCGGCGTCAAGGGAAGCTGGCTGACGCTGCTCGAGCGTCTCGACGGCGAGCTGGCACCCAGCGCGGCCGCCGTGGCCGCCGCGCTCCGCGCCCGGCCCTGAGCTCCGCCTCAGGCGGTCAGCTCGGCCGCCATCTCATCGAAGACGGCGATATAGGCGTCGACCGCCTCGTCGGTGTGGGTCACCGAGAGGGTCCACTCCTCCTCGCGCCCCGGCGTCATGAAGATGCCCCGGTTCATGTTGAACAGCCAGGCCAGTTCGGTGACGTCGACGTCCTGGTTCGCCTTGAAGGTTTCATAGTCGACGACCTTCGCGGGGGAGAACGTGACGCAGCCCTTCGCGCCGATCCCGACGGTGTAACCGGGCAGTCCGTAGCGCTCGATGACCGCTTCGCAGCCAGCGACGATCCGGTCGTTGAGATGGTCCATGTGCACGTAGGCGTCGGGGGTGAGGATCTGCTCGAGGCTTGCCCGCGCGGCGGCCATGCAGAGCGGATTGCCGTTGTAGGTGCCGACCTGGTAGACGGTCCCGTCTTCGACGACCCGCATGACCTCCTCGGTCCCTCCGACCGCGGCCGAGGGAAGCCCGCCGCCGAGGGTCTTCGCCAGCGTCACCATGTCGGGCTTGACACCGAAGCGCTCCGTCGCCCCACCGGCGGCGACGGCGAGTCCCGTCTTGACCTCGTCGAAGATCAGCACGATCCCGTGGCGGCTGGTGATGTCGCGAACTTCCTGCAGGTAGCCGTCCTCGGGCAGCACCACGCCGAGGTTCATCATGGCCGCCTCCATGATCACGCAGGCCGGCTTGCGGTCTTCGGCCTCCATCTTTTCGATGCGCCGCTCCATCGCCGGGGCGTCGTTGAAGGGCACCGGCACCGTCAGCTCTGCGACGGCCCCGGGGATGCCGGCGCCGTAGGGCAGCGAGGCGTAGTTCTCGCGGTCGCCGATCCGGTCGTATTCGACGCCGATCGAGACCATCACGCCGTCGTGGTGGCCGTGGTAGGAGCCGAAGATCTTGACGATCGGCTCGCGGCCCGTGTAGCCGCGGGCGATCCGGATCGCGTCCATCGTGGCCTCCGAGCCGGAGTTCAAGAACCGCCACTGCTCCAGGCCCCAGCGCCGGCTCAGCTCCTCGGCGACGAGGATCCCGTCCTCGGTCGTCGCCGCGAAGTGCGTTCCCTCGGCGACCCGGTCGCTGACGGCCTTGACGATCGCCGGGTGGGCGTGACCCTGGACCATCGAGCCGAAGCCGTTGTGGAAGTCCCACATGCGGTTGCCGTCGACGTCGTGCACGACGGGACCCTCGCCGGTGGTCAGGTAGATCGGCCAGGGGTCGCGCCCCTGATAGCTGGAGGCGACGCCACCGCTGAGGGACTTGCGGGCGCGCCGGTACATCGCGGCGCTTCCCTGCGTGCGCTCGTCGAGCCTCGCGGCTTCGCGCTCGATCAGGCTGCGCACACGGTCACGGTTGAGCTGCACGGTTGCCTCGGCTGCCATCTGGTCCTCCAGTCGGTCTCGCGGGCCCGCATGGCCGTCGCGGTTATCCGACTAGGTTACGCATACCGGCGCTCCGGCCCCCGGGCGAACGGCCTGAGCCGCGGGCGATTTCGGTACAGCTGTCGATTTGCCGGTGGCCCGTTCGTCCCCTGGGGGACAACACCGAAAAGGAGGCACGATGAAGTACATGCTGTTGATCCACCAGGGCACCGCGCCGACCCCCCGCACACCGGAGGACTGGGAGAAGCTCTCCGCCGAGGAGCAGCAGGCGATCTACACCGAGTACCGCGCCGTCAACGAAACCCCGGGTGTCACGCCGGGCCTTGCCCTGGACGAGCCGAGCGCCGGGACGACTGTACGGGTCTCGGCGGGAGAGGTGCTGAGAACGGACGGACCGTTCGCCGAGACGAAGGAGACGATCGCCGGCTACCTGATCTTCGACGGGGACAGCCTCGAGGCCGCCGTCGAGCTGGCCGCGAAGATCCCCGCCGCGCGGCTGGGCGGCTCGATCGAAGTCCGGCCGGTCGTGGAGTGGTGAGGCCGCTGCACTAGGCTCCACGCGCAAAGGGGACAAGCCGAGAGGAGAAGGGGTGAGATGAAGAGCAGCCTGGAGATCGCCCAGGAGGCGGAGCCGCTACCGATCGAGACCGTAGCCGAGCGCTGCGGTCTCGAGGAGGAGGACTTCGAACCCTACGGGCGCCACAAGGCGAAGATCTCCCTGTCGGCGATCGAGCGGCTGGCGGACGTCGCCGACGGAAAGCTCGTGTGCGTCGCCGGGATGACCCCGACGAAGGGCGGCGAGGGCAAGACGACAACCGCCATCGGCCTCACCCAGGGCCTCGGGGCGATCGGGCGCTCCCCGGTGCTCTGCCTGCGCGAGCCCTCGCTGGGGCCCGTCTTCGGGATCAAGGGCGGCGGCGCGGGCGGGGGCCTGACCCAGGTCGTGCCGATGGAGGACCTGAACCTCCACTTCACGGGCGACATCCACGCCGTCGGCTCGGCCAACAACCTGCTGGCGGCGATGCTGGACGCCTCGATCCTGCATGGCAACCCTCACAACATCGACCCGCTGCGGATCGGCTGGCGGAGGGCGCTTGACATGAACGACCGCGCCCTGCGCCAGATCGCGATCGGCCTCGGCGGGAGGGCGAACGGCTACCCCCGGGAGAGCGGCTTCGACATCACGGCGGCCTCCGAGGTGATGGCGATCCTGGCGGTCGCCCGCGACCTTCCCGACCTGCGCCGCCGGCTCGGCGCGATCACCGCCGCGCACTCCTACGACGGCAGAGCCGTGACCGCCGGGGACCTGGGCGCGGCGGGCCCGATGACGGTCCTGCTCAAGCAGGCCCTGAAGCCCAATCTGATCCAGACGCTCGAGGGTCAGCCCTGCCTGATCCATGCGGGTCCCTTCGCCAACATCGCCCACGGCAACTCCTCGCTCCTCGCCGACCTGATCGGCCTCAAGCTGGGCGACTACGTCGTCACCGAGTCGGGCTTCGGATCGGACATGGGAATGGAGAAGCTGTTCGACATCGTCTGCCGCGTCGGCGGGCTGCGCCCGAGCGCGGTCGTGCTGGTCGTGACGGTGCGGGCGCTCAAGCATCACGGGGGGCTCGAGTACGACCCGAACAGCGAGCCCGGCGAGGATGCCGCAGCAATCGAGGCCGGCCTGGCCAACCTGGGCCGGCATCTGGGGATCGTCCGCGAGTTCGGCCTGCCGTGTGTCGTGGCGGTCAACCGCCGGCCGGGCGACAGCGACGGCGAGCTCGAGCTGGTCCGCCGCAGGGCGCTCGAGCTGGGCGCGTTTGCGGCCGAGGTCAACGAGGGCTTCGAACGCGGCGGAGCCGGCGCGACGGCGCTCGCCGAGGCGGTCGTGGCGGCCTGCGAGCAGCCCAGCGCGTTCGGCTACATCTACGAGAGCGAGGACTCGATCGAGACGAAGATCCGAGCGGTTGCAACCCGCGTCTACGGAGCCAGGGACATCGATCTCGCGCCCGCGGCCCTGCAGCGGATCAACGAGTTCGAAGCAGCCGGGCTGGGCGAGCTGCCGATCTGCATGGCCAAGACCCCCCTCTCGCTGTCGGGAGATCCTGCGCTCCTGGGCGCGCCCGAGGGATTCACCCTCCGGATCCGCGACATCCGTGCCTACACGGGTGCCGGCTGGCTGGTCCCGCTCTGCGGCGACATTCAGCAGATGCCGGGCCTGGGGGCGAGCCCCGCTGCGCTCAGCGTCGACATCGACGCCGAGGGGCGGACCGTCGGGCTGTTCTGAGCGTCAGGCCTGCTGGGTGATCCAGGCGAGGATCGCCTTGGACGGAGTGATGACGGTGCCATCGGCGAGCTTCAGGGCGGGAACTTTTTCCCCCCCGGTGGCCGCGCGCAGCTCCTCACGCGCGTCTTTGCGCAGGAAGGGGATCGGATTGCCATGGGCGGCGATGACCTTCTCGTACGGAATCCCTGCCTTCTGGAGAGCTCCCTGCACGCGGCGGCATGGATGAAACTTCGGACCGCCTTCGTCGCCGTGGCAGACGTAGAGGGTGGGCTTCTCGGGTGTGCTCATGGTGCACTCGAGTCTAAACCCCGGCAACTCGCAGTGCCGGTCTCGCCCACCCGTCCGCGCGCCTTTACACCCCACCGAGCGGGCGTTAGGGTGCTGCGATGAGTGGAGCCCGGCGCGGCCGGATACCGCTGTTCGTGGCGCCGGTCCTAACCGTGATCGCACTCGGCACGACGGGAGCGTCGGCGGCGACGATCGCGCCGAACACAACCACCGACGTGGTTGGCAACGACGGCGCGTGCTCCCTCAGAGAGGCGATCACAGCAGCCTTCACCCACCTGCCCTCCGGCGCCAAACTGGGCGAGTGTGCGGCCGGCTCCGGCAACGACATCATCCAGCTGCAAGCGGGGCATTACATCCTCTCGCTGGCGGGGGCCGGTGAGGACGCGAACGCCTCCGGCGATCTGGACATTCGTAGCGACCTCAGGATCCAGGGGGCAGGCGCCGCCGCCACGACCATCGACGCCAACCAGATCGACCGTGTGATCCAGGTCCTCAAAGGCGTGACGGCCACGATCGCGGGCGTCACGATCACCGGCGGGCGAACCCCCGACGGCGCCAACGCGAGCAAAGTCGTGAAAAGCACCGAAACCGCGATCGGCGAAGCAGGAGGTTCCGCCGAAGGCGGCGGTGGCATCTTTGACCTCGGCACGCTCACGGTGGCCGAAAGCGTCATCAGTGCGAACACGACGGGGGCCGGCGGACATGGCGGCCTGGCCGTCGGTGAACTGGGCGGCCGGGCGTTCGGCGGCGGCGGCGGCCACGGCGGCGATGGCGGCGCCATCGCGGCCACAGGGCCGTTGACGATCCTCAACAGCACGATCACCGCCAACTCCACGGGGTTCGGCGGCAGCGGAAGCAGCGGGGACGGCGGCGCCTCCACAACCGAAGGCGCCATGGGCGGCGAAGCGGATGGCGGCGACGGCGGCCGCGGCGGGGATGCCGCGGGGGTCTATGCCGAAGGGCCCCTGACGATCCGCGACAGCACGATCTCCCACGGCACCGGCGGCAACGGCGGGCCTGCCGGAGACGGCGTCGGCGGCGATGGCGCCCCCGGCGGTACCGGCGGCAACGGAGGGCCGGGCCGCGGCGGGGACGGCGGAGACGGGGGCGGCACCACCGCAGTCGAGGCACTCGACGGAGTGGAAATGACCGGAAGCACGATCGCCGACAACGCGGCGGGCAACGGCGCGCCCGGCGCCCGGGGATTCGGCGCCGGCGGGGGCGGCGGCAGCGGAGGGGGCAACGGCGGCAAGGGCGGCGAAGCGCAGGGCGGGGAAGGCGGCCGCGGCGGGTTCGTCGGGGGCATGTTCGTCGAGCAGCTGCCGGGCAGGCCGGCCCTCGTCGAGAACACGACGGTGGTCGGGAATCGCAGTGGTATGGGCGGCGCCGGCGAATCCGCCCTCGGCGGAAACGGCGGCGGTGCCGTCGGGGGAGGCAGCCAGGGCAAAGGCGGAAATTCCCGAGGAGGACCGGGCGGCGCAGGGGGCGACGGCGGCGGCCTCATGACCGAATCGGAAAGCGGCCCCGAGCTCGTGCAGGACACGATCAGCGGTAACGAGAGCGGCACCGGCGGCGCGGCGGGACCAGCCGGCGAAGGGGGCAACCCCGGCGGTTCAGCAACGCCGGGCGTTGCAGGGAAGAACGCGCTCGGGGGCGGGGTCTTCGCCTACGGAGACGCGACACTGGCCGACAGCATCGTGGCGTCGAACTCAGGGGGCAACTGCTCGACCGGCACGACCGGACACGTCGATGACGGCGGCCACGACATCTCATTCGGCGACGCGACCTGCCCCGGTGCGAACGTCGACCCCCAGCTCGGTCCGCTGAAGGACAACGGTGGGCCTACCGCCACCGAGGCGATCGGAGCCGGGAGCCCGGCCCTGGACGCCGTGCCCGCGACCGGCGCGGGTTGTCCCGCGAGCGACCAGCGTGGTGTTCTGCGCCCCGCCGGCGCGGCATGCGACATCGGCGCATTCGAGCTAGCCACTGCAACTGCGACAACCGCTCCGGCGAGCGGGACGCTCACAACCTCGGCGACGCTGCACGGCTCGGCGCGCAACCCCGACCTGGCGGGTGCGACGGCCCTGTTCGAATACGGCCCGACGACTGCCTACGGGGCGCAGACAAAGACCCTGGCCGTCGCGGCGAGGAGCGCCGGCGGCGCCTTCAACATGGCCCTCTCCGGTCTGAAACCGAACAGGACCTACCACTTCCGAGCGGTCGTGCTCAACAGCATCGGAAAGGCGTTCGGTGCCGATCTCACCTTCAGGACGAGCTCGAATCTCCCGGCGCTGAGCGCGCTCCGCATCCATCCCTCGCGCATCAGGCCCGAAGGCGGCCGCGGGCCGACAACGAGAGCGAAGTTGCGCCATCACCGGGGCGCCACGATCACCTACAAGGACAGCATGGCGGCCGCGACGACCCTGAAGGTGCAGCAATCCCTCGCCGGGTTCCGCAGCGGCAAGCGTTGTACCGCCAAGCGGCCCGCTCATCACAAGGGACGCGTCAAGCGCTGCACGCGCTATGTAACGCGCGGAACCTTCACCCACACCGATCGCGTGGGTGCCAACAGGATCAACTTCACCGGGAGGATCGCCGGTCATGCCCTGAAGCCGGGCCGCTACCGGCTGCAGCTCACCCCCCGCGCGGGCGGGATGCTCGGCAGGAGCGCGACCGTCGCATTTCGCGTGCTCTGAGTCGTTCGATCGTCCAGGTCGGCGTACGGATCGGGCGCCTTGCACGGGCGGGGCAGAGCGGTCCTCTTTGCAACTTCACGCGACTACGTCTCGCGCGACCCGCCCATATCTGCGGGTCGCCGGGTCCTGTTCGACCAGCCCCAACGCCGTCCAGGTCTTCAGGTAGCGGTGTGCCGTGCTCCTCGGCGAGTCGATCTGCGACGCAAGCTCCGCCAGTTCCATGGTCGCGCCATCGGGCGGCAGTGCGCGCAACAGCAGCACCGCCCTCAGCAGCGAAAGCGAATGGCTCCTTGCCCCCAGGGCGAGCAGATCCGCGGCCCTGCCGCCCGATGCCGCGATGCCCGCCGTCATCGCCGCGTCCCGCCCTCCGGCCTGCGTCACCACCCGGCCCACCTGAGCGTCCGTCAGCACCAACGACACAGTTGTCCTCGGCCCTGAGTTGCCGGACGAGCCCGGCAACTCGCCTATCTCGGCGGGCAAGGCACCCTGAGGTTCTTCGTGACAGTCACCGGTTCGAGGCCACCCAGGCCCGCGAACATGATTTCGGCCTTCCCCGGGAAGCCGCCCCTGGGACATCTCTTGGGGACCCTTCCGTAGTAGATCGTCTTGCCATGCTTCCTGATCGCCGAGCCGACCTTGACGGAGATCCAGGTCACCGAGGCATCCTGCGCTCCGGGGACCGTTTCGACCAGCGGCACCTCGGCGATCAGCTCATGGCTGTATTTGCCTGACGCGCTGACGAAGTGGGCGGTCGAGAGGACTTCGATGATCGCCGGTTCGTGACCGAAGGTGAAGAACTCAAGGCCACCACCGGGCGCGTAGAACGATTCGATCGTGCCTTCCTCGGGCACGATTTTCGCACCAAAGGCGACCTCGCCCTTGACCCTGCCAACGGGTCCGGCGCGCGACCCCTTCGGGCAGCCTTTCGGGCCGATGCCGGTCGGTTCGAGCACCGAGACGGGGCACGTCGGGAACCCCGACGGATGCAGGACCGTGCCCTTCGGCAGAAAGACGTTGACGCCGATCACCGGCGGCGGAAAGCCACCGTATTCGGTGCCCGAGATCGTGACGTTGCTTTCCACCGCCGCTCCGGCACCCAATTTGTTCCCCGTTCCACGAAAGCCCGGGATCGGCACGATCTTCGCCTTGATCGTCACCGTGGGCACGGCGAAGGCTGTCCCTGATCCGGCGGCCATTGCGGCCATGACGACCCCGAGCAGGCCCGCGAGCACTCTACGCATCACATGATCGTACAGAACTCGAATGCTCGGCAGTAGTCGGCGCGAATTCGGGTCCTACCCGTTGGATACCGTTCTGATTCATGAGCACTCCGGAGATACTGCGTTGAGCCGCTTCGGCGGGGCCTCCTCGGCGGAGATTGCGGCGCCGATCGCGGCGTGCTTTGAGCTCGTCTGCGACACGCTGCGCACGCCGGAATGGCACCGGGCGGTTATGGCGACGATGATCCTGGAGCGCGACGACGAGGGACGCACCTCGCTGGTCAAGACGAGCATCGACGCGATCGTCACCCAGGTGGCCGTCGATCTGCGCCTGTCCTACGACGGTCAGCGCGCCCTGCGCATGGAACGGGTGTCAGGCGATTTGAGGGACCTGACCGCAACGTGGACATTTGAGGACCTCGGCGGAGGGCGCACGCAGGCGAACTTCCAGACCGAGTTCGACCCGGGCCGGGTCCTCTCGCTGCTGGCAGCAAGCCCGGTGGTCCGCAAGCTGGAGGCTCATCTCGCCGAGCAGCCCCCGGATGGCCTCAGGCAAGCCGTCGAGGGGAAGCTCGACTAGGCATCTCCCAGGGGAGTGGCGCCGTTGGCGTGGTCGGCCCCCTCCAGGCTGACCACCAGGCTTGTCTCAAGGCCGCGGGCCAGTCGCTCCAGCGTCCGCACCGAGGGCACCTCCCGGCCGCTCTCGATCCGGGAGATCAGCGAGGGGCTCGTCTCAGCGCGGGCAGCCAGCTGCTGCTGGGTCAGGCCGAGCGCCCGCCGGCGGGAGGCGAGCAGACGGGCCAGGGCCTCCTCGGGGCTTCGAGGCCCATTCGCCGGGGGCCCGCCGACGGTTCTGTGACCGTTCTGGCGCGAGACTGGCGCACCCCGGAGCAGGTAGGAGTCGAGCATGCCGGCCGCCTCCCGCTCGTTGCCGGGCATCAGATGCCCGTAGCGATCCATCGTGATCGAGATGTTCGCGTGGCCCATGTATGTCGAGAGGGCCTTCGCGTTGACGCCGGCGGCGATCATCAGCGAGGCGAAGGTGTGGCGGCACTCGTGGAGGGTTATCCGACGGAGCCCAGCGGCATTCCACGATCGTTCAGCGCGCTTAAACAGGGGTGTGCTGTTGAACGGCCGCCAGGGGCGGATGCCGAATGCGAGACCCTCGGTCCAGGAGAGCTGGGCCAGATGCCGCTCGAGGTGGGCGCGAACGGCCGCAGATATGGGGACAACACGGGTGCGGCCCGACTTGGTCGTGATCTCACCGGCCAGCACATCCCAACCGCGCGAGACGTTGATGACCTCGCGCTCCAGGTCGATGTCCTCGATTCGCAGGGCCATCAGCTCCCCCCGACGCAGCCCCCCGTACATAGCTGTGGCCCAAAGCCCGCGGTCGCGCATGGGGAGAGCCATCAGCAGCCGCGAGCATTCCTCAGGGGTGGCTATTCGGTCGCGCCCGCCCCTGACAGCCGGCAGCTGCGCTCCGGTGACGGGGTTCACGGCGACCTCCGCCCGAGCCAGTGCACGCTTGTAGATCACCCTCACGGCAGAGATCGTGACGACGACCGTTGCCGGCTCCTGCCCCTCGGCGACAAGCGCATCCACCAGGTCCTGGATGTCGTTGCGGCTCACCTCCGAGAGGCGCTTGGACCCGAGCACCGGGTTCACCCGCAGGCGCAGCGCCGCCTCATAGGCGCGAAGTGTCGCCGGCTTGTAGCGATCCCCCGAGCGGGTTCTGACCAGTCCGTCCTCGGCACCCCGCAGCCAATCCTGACCCGCCTGCCCGACGGTGATCGTGGTCGGGGCTCGGATGAGCATCTTCCTCACGGCGACGACGGTGTCGGCCCTCCAGGCGCGGGCAGCGGCCTTGGTGCGGAACGTCCTGCGGATCTTCTTGCCATCCAGGCGCGAGTAGACGAACGCCTCCCAGGAGCATTCGCATCGCCCACCGCGACACCTGCGGCCGTGGCGCTGGCGTATCCCAGCCGCCACTCCCCTAGACCCCTTCAGCGGAAAGACGCCTCACCCGGCGATCCCCGCATCGCTCGCGTACAGCATTTCCAACCCCCTCCAGCCTCCTCAAGCTGCGGCGTCACCATACCACGCCGTTTCTCTCGCCGACACCGTGTCGGGCCCGCCTCGGTCACGTCTGCGCCGCTACCCGTGCCCGCTCGCTCCCAGTCTCGCGCTCTCGCACCGACATGGTGTCCGACCGACGGCGCCTTGACATCCCAGCGATCGGGCCCCTCACCGCAGCACGCCCCTCAGTGATCTCCAGGACCCGATACCTCGGCGCTCCTCTGGCGCCCAACGGCGCTCCCAAACGCCGGACTGGCGCAATTCGTGGCGCGCAACGCGCGCCTGGCCCAGAAACGTCGGGCAAACCGCCCCGAGCGATGAACATGTGAGACATCTGAGGATGATCGGGCTGTGCGTGGCGGCCGTGCTCGCCATCGCCGCCTTTACGGCATCGAGCGCGTCCGCGCTGCCCGAATGGGGCAAGTGTGTCGCGCAGGCCGGCGGAAAATACAAAGACGGCAACTGCACCGAAAAGACCAAAGGCGGCTCCTTCGAATGGAAGAAGGGCGCGTCCCTTCCCAACGTCGCCTTCACCGGCCACAACGTGGGATCCGGCGGCGTCCTGAGGACCCTCGCGCAGAGCTGCATCAACAAGGAATCACAGGAAGCTACCCACGAACGGGTATCGCACAAAGCATGCGCTGAAAACCCGGAAACCGAACCCGAAACAGAAGGTAGCCCGATCCGAGTCCTCTGCACAGCAGAGAGCAATTCCGGTGAACAGTCGGGTAAGAGCTCAGTTGTGAATGTGCATGTGATCTTCACAGGCTGCGCGGCCTTTGGCGCCATTCCCTGCCACAGCGAAGGCGCGAAAGAAGGCGAAGTCAAAGTCGAACCCCTCAAGGGCGCGCTTGGCTACCTCAACAAATCAGAAAAAACGGTCGGGGTGCTCCTCGAACCCGTCACGAAGCATGGACTCTTCGCCAAATTTGAATGCGGCGGAATTCTGACCACGGCTGTCGGGGTCGGCAACAAGAAGGAAGGCGCGTTCTACGCCCCCGAAAACCACGGCGGGTATGACGGCATCATTTCACCGATCACACCGGTCAATCAGATGAGCACCTCATTTGAACAGGTGTACACGGTCAACGAAGAAACCAACGAAAACATTCCTAGTCACTTCGAAGGCAAGCACATCGAGCTGTTGGAAAACTACCTCATCAACAGTGAAGGTGGGACGACGTTCTGGGATCCGGCAAGTGAGGAAATCACCAACGTCAACACCCCGACCGAAGCGGGCGAGATCAAAGGCTAGTTGGTTGGGTTTGATCTAGTCCACTGCGATGTGTGGGGGCCGCTGCGACGGCGGCCCCCAGCACATCAAGTCCTAGGGCAAGTGGAGAAAGGCCGACGACGCACTGATGAGAGGACCACGGAGACGAGGCACACGCACATCTTGGCGTCAGCGCCGGGTGGGCCTCTGCCCGATGCTGGCGGCCACCCTGCCAGTACTGGCCTGCGTCATGGTGCTCCCAATCTCGGCGCTCGCGGCGACAGGTCATCCGTTCGTGTCGAGTCTGGCCGCGGGATCGGGCTCTTCGCTCGTCGAACCGACGGCGACGTCGGTCGATCGAGCTTCCGGGCGTACGTTCGTCGGCGATCTGGGAGCCGGGGTGGTGGACGTCTATGACTCGTCGGGAAGCCTTGTTACGCAAATCGGGAGTGGCTCCCTGCTCGCCGCAGGAATCGCTGTGGAGGAAACGTCGGGCCTGGTGTACGTCGCCGATACGTTCGAGGGCGCGTTGCTTGTCTTCGCGCCGGACGGGTCGGGCGGGTACCGGCAGATCGGAGAATGGGACGGCTCCACGCTTCCAGGCGGCGGCTTTGGTGAAGTGACGGGTGTCGCAGTGGACAGTTCGAAAAGCCAGTCGGCCGGGGACGTGTATGTGGTGGATGGTGAAGACCCTCAGCTGGGTGTGGGCGTGGTTGATGTGTTCAAGCCAAAGCCCGCAGGGCCCGAAGAAGGCGCCGAAGGCAGCCTGGCGCGGGTGCTCTCGAAGGGCAACATGGAAGAACCAAACGGGGCCGCGGTTGACGCTAGCTCTGGGAAGGTGTTCGTCGCGGACAGCGTGAAGGGTTTCGTCTACGAGTTCTCAGCGGCGGGAGCATCCGAAGGCAAACTAAGCGGGTCGACCTCGCCGCTAGGGTCTTTCTCAGGCAAAGGAAGAAGAAGAAGGCAACGTCGCAGCGGTGGCGGTCGATCCAACGACTGGGGATCTGCTCGTCGCCGAGAGCGAACGTGGCGTGGTCAGCGAGTTCAACCCCGCGGGGGAATGGGTCGGCTGGATCACGAGCACCCCGACCGCGCCCCTGGTCGAACCGGCGGGGCTCGCGCTCACGAGCGCCGGAAACGTCTACGTGGGAGATCCCGCGCTAGCCAGGGTTGACGTGTTCGGGCCAGGTGTCGCACTGCCGGATGTGAGCACAGGGAAAGCCACGAAACTGGCGCGGACGACCGCGGCGCTGGCAGGGACGGTGAACGGGGACGGCAAGCCCGGCCATTACCTCTTCGAATACGGGACAACGAAGGCGCTTGGCTCAAGCACCGCGCCTGCGGCGTTCGGCCCCGGTGAAGAAAAGGTCGCTGCGTCAGCGAGCGAACTGCACGCCGGGACCACCTATTACTACCGACTGGCTGCCGAAAACGTAAACGGCACTAACTACGGCACGACGCGCGAACTCCAGACGCCGACCGCGGTCGAAGGCCTCGCCACCGGCAGCGTGAGCGCGCTGCAGCCCGACGGCGCGACGCTGAACGGGACGCTCTCGCCCAACGGCGTTGACGCCCACTACTACTTCCAGTGGGGCAAGACGACCAGCTACGGCAACGAAACCCCAGTGCCCCCTGGCGAAGACGCCGGCTCCGGCAGCACTCCGGTCCCCGCAAGAGCTGAACTGGCCGAGCTGACGGCGAACACGATCTACCACTACCGGCTGGTCGCAAGCAACAGCTTCGGCACGACTAACGGGGCCGATCAGGAGTTCCAGACCTCCGGGCCGCCGCGCATCACGAGCAAGCCCGCGACAGGGATCGGCCACGAAACAGCCACCCTGAACGCCGAAGTCAACGCCGATGAGCTCACCACCACCTACCACTTCGAATACGGCGAAACAGCAAGCTACGGCACCGAAACCCCCGCGGGCGGCGCCTCGCTCGGCGCTGGGGGGAAACCCGTCCCCGTGACCGCCGCACTAACCGGGCTGAAGCTTGGAGTCACCTACCACTACCGGCTCACGGCCACAAACAGCGCCGGGACCACCGTCGGACCAGACCAGACGTTGTCCACCATCCCGCCTGCGCTCATCACCGTCTACGCGACCGAAGTCACCCCCACCACCGCGACCCTCGGCGCGACCATCAACCCGCTTGGGCACGACACCACCTACTACTTCCAATACGGCGCCACCCCCTGCGCCCCCCACCCCGAAGCCTGCACCTCCACGCCCACCCCGCCCGGCAAGGACATCGGCGCAGGCGAAGAACCGGTCGGCGCGAACCTAGCCCCCGCCGGCCTCACCCCCGATACCACGTACTACTACCGCGTCATCGCCACCAACAGCCTCGGCGACGCTACCAGCAGCGAACACACGCTTACGACCCCAAGGCCCGTCCAGCCCACGACGCTGCCCGACAACCGCGCCTGGGAGATGGTCACCCCACCCGACAAGGGCGGCGCCCCCGTCGAAGCGCTCACCCGCGAAGGAGGGATCATCCGCACCTCCGAAGACGGCAACAAGCTCACCTACGTCGTCGACGGTGCACTTGGGGAAAACGTCCAAGGCAACCGCACCCCTGAATGGCAGCAGGTCCTCGCCGCACGAGGCCCAGCCAGCTGGACAAGCCAAGACATCGCGACGCCATCGACCAGAGCAAAGGGCGTAACTGTGGGTTCGGCCCCGGAGTACCAGTACTTCACACCAGACCTCACGACCGCACTCGTCGAACCAGCCGAGCTCGGGCCTGGCGCAGAACCACCCCTAGCGCCCGGAGTCAGCCAAGGTACACCGTACCTGCGCGACAACACCAACGGGAGCTACCTGCCGCTCGTCACCGAAAAGAACACAGCAGCCGAAACGATGTTCGGCGGCCAAGTTCACTTCCTCAGCGCGACACCGAGCCTCAGCGCCATAGTCATGAGCTCCTCGGTCCCGCTCGGAGGGCCCGGCACAGCCTCCGGGCTGTATGAGTGGAAAGCTGGGACGCTGAGCCTGGTCAGCATCCTCCCAGCTGGCACGCCGGCCACCGGCGCCGAACTAGGGTTGCAGAGCCGCATCCTCACGCACGCGATCTCAGACAACGGTGACCGGGTCGTCTGGACTCGCAAAGAAGACCTCGGAACACGCGGGGGGCACCTCTACATGCGCGACACGGCGACAGGCGAAACTCTGCAGCTCGACGCGGCGAAGGGCGTCACTGAACCAAGCAAAGGTTCGGCGCTATTCCAGGCTGCGACGAGCGATGGCTCGCGAGTGCTCTTCATCGACAGGCAGCGTCTCACCCCGGATTCGACGGCCGAACCCGGACAAGGAGCCGGAAGGCCGGATTTGTACGAATGCGAGATCGTAGAAACGGCCGGCAAGCTCACCTGCGAATTGCGTGATCTCACGGTTGCTCGCAACGAAGGCGAACATGCATCAGTTCAGGGGCTGATGTTTGGGACCAGCGACGACGGCGCCACCGTCTATCTCGTCGCCCAAGGTGTGATCGCAGACAACCAGAACGCCGCTGGCGAAGCCGCAGTCGCTGACCAGAACAACCTGTATCAGCTGCACTTCGACGGATCACAATGGCACGCGGCGTTTATCGCGACCCTCTCAAGCGAAGACAGCCCAGAGTGGGAAGGAGACAGGCTCGCGAATCCAGCCTTTCTCACGGCTCGGGTGTCGCCGAGCGGGCGATACCTCGCGTTCATGAGCGCCGCCAGCCTGACGGGCTATGACAACGTTGACGCCAGCCCGGAAGCCAAGGGCGCGCGCGACGAGGAGGTCTATCTGTACGACGACGCGACCGCAAGCCTTCAGATGTGTATCGTGCAATCCGACAGGTGCCCGGCCCTCTGGGGTGCTCGACCGTGTCGAATCGGGGGAAGGCCTCGGGCTACTCGCAGACAGGCGTGAAATCTGGGTAGAACCCGGGCATAGCCGCTGGCTCGGTGGGAACATCCCTGGCTGGACCGCCCAGAGCGTCGTGGGCGCCTTGTACCAGTCTCGCTACCTGTCCGATCAGGGCAGGCTGTACTTCAACAGTCCCGATCATCTCGTGCCGGCCGCCGGCAACGGGAAGATGAACGTCTTCGAGTACGAGCCCTCCGGGGTGGGCAGTTGCGAAAGCCCTTCCGGCGGTTGTATCGCGTCTGCTCTCCTCCGGGACCTCCGAACACGAATCGGCGTTTCTCGAAGCCACGCCAACGGGCAGCGACGTGTTCTTCGTCACCGAGTCAAGCCTGCTTCCCCAGGACACGGACACCGCGTTCGACATCTACGACGCGCGAGCCTGCTCGAGCGCCTCGCCGTGTCAGACCGTTCCCGCGCCGCCGGCGCGCGGCTGCTCGGAAGTGCAGACCTGCCGGCCGGCCGCGCCGGCGAGTGAACCCGCCGGTGGGACGGCGGGGAGCGCGACGTTCTCTGGAGCCGGTAACCCACCGCCCGCGCCGACTGGCAAACCACAGGTCCAGGTGAAGGGCGTCAAAGTCGTCCGACACGCGAAGCCGCCTGACCCGCGCACAGAAGCTCTCCGCGTGCCATCAAAGCATTGTCGACGCCGGTATAAGCGATCGAAGAAGAAACGCATCATCTGTGAAACCCACGCGCGCAAGCGCTACGGGAACCCGGCGCAGCAAGAAAGCAACGCGCTCCAAGTACCTGGCGCGCCGTACGTCATCGCAACGGAGCAACGCACGATGAGGCGCGGGAGCACCCCTTCAAAGCAAGCTCGCACGTAGAACGAGGCTGATGTTCACGGTCCTCGCATTGATGAGTCTCTCGAGCATTGGCGCCGCACCCGCGCGGGCAGCGTCGGCCTGGTGGCACATCACCTCTGAAGTCGCACCAACGAATCTGCCGCCGGGCGGCGAAGGCACGAGTCGTCGTACAGGCCACCAATCTTGGCGACACGCCGGTAGACGCTACCAGACACCGCGGCGGTGATAGACACGACACTTCCCACCGGTCTCCACCCCGACCTCTATTGCGGGCATCGGAGAGACAAACGGCCACGTGAGCTGCGCGCTTCCAACTTTGAGCTGCTCGTTCAACGGGACTCTCTATCCGTACGAACAGATAAGCGTCTCGGTCAAGGTGGCCGCCGACCCCACCCTCGGTAGCCCCGCGACAGTGTACGCGCGCGCGACCGCCGAAGGGCTCGGCACTACACCCGCCTCGGCAACCCTACCCGTGACGATAGCTAGTTCCCAGGCGGCCTTTGGCTCGGCTGCTTACGCCCTACAGCCGTTCATGGAGAACGGAGCCCCTGCCACGCAGGCGGGGTCGCACCCATTCGAGCTGACTACCACCTTGGCCCTCAACCAGAACGGCCGGCAGCCGATCGCGCTGCCGAAGGATCTACAGTTCCACCTGCCACCTGGCCTAATCGGCAATCCAACGGCTGTCAGCGAGTGCTCGATGGCCGACTTCTTCGCGTTGGTGCTCGAAACCAACCTGTGTGCTCCGAGCACGGTCGTGGGGGTCGCCACGGTGACCGCAAACGAACCGATCTTGACGCACGTCTTCACGAAGACGGTGCCCGTCTTTAGTCTCGTGCCCGCGCATGGGGAGCCGGCCCGGCTCGGCTTCGAGGTGCTCGGCAAGGTGCCGATCGTGATTGATACCGCGGTCCGTTCGGGGCGGGATTACGGCGTTGACGCGACCGTCGTGGATGCAACGCAGACTGCCGGCTTGCTCTCGAGCCATGTCACATTGTGGGGTGTGCCGGGGGACCCACGGCACGACAACGCGAGAGGATGGGAATGTGTCGCTGGCGGAGCGTTCCACAACCAAGTGGGCAAGCCGTGTCCGCCCGTGGGCGGGCTGGAGCCGACACCGTTCTTGACGTTGCCGACATCGTGTGCCGCAAGTCCTTCGGTGGAACCCGTTGTCTCCTCGCTCGAAGCGGATTCCTGGGCGGAACCTGACAGCTTCGTCAACGGACGATACGAATGGGTGAGCGAAGCGGGGGCGCCAGCTCGGATTCACGAACTGCTCCAAGGCCCCGTTCGCGCCTAGCGTGGAGATGCGACCGGAAGAGGACACGGCATCGACGCCCTCAGGGATGTCGATTGATGTGCATGTTCCTCAGAGCGGTCTGCTCGAACCGGAAGGGCTGGCGACGGCGGACATTCGTGATACGACGGTAACGTTGCCGGCGGGTGTGGAGCTTTCGCCTTCGGCTGCGAATGGGCTGGTGGGGTGTTCGGAGGCGCAGGTCGGTTTCGAAGGGTTCGACGCGGCGTCGCGGATGCAGCAGTTCAGCCCGGGCGAAGCGGAATGCCCGGATGCGGCGAAGCTTGGGACGGTGCACGTCAAGACGCCGTTGTTGCCGAACGAACTGAAGGCTCGTTGTATCTGGCGGATCCGGCGCCGAACGGGGAAGCTGGGCAGAACCCGTTCAACTCGCTCGTCGCTGTGTACTTGGTGGCGAAGGATCCGGTCTCGGGTGTGCTGGTGAAGCTCGCCGGGGAAGGTGTCCTGGACGAACATACGCTGCGGGTGGCGACGACGTTCCGGGACGCGCCTCAGGTGCCGTTCGAAGACCTGAAAGTGGATCTGTTCGGTGGTCCGCGGGCGTCGCTGTCGACTCCGGCGAAGTGCGGTGCCTACCAGGCAGATGGGGAATTCACGCCGTGGTCGGGGACCGAGCCGGTGTCGGTGCAGAGCCCAGCCCAAGACTTCGGAGTGACTGAAGGTATCGGTGGTTCAGCGTGCGCGTCCGGGGCGTTGGGTTTCTCGCCGGGGTTCCAGGCGTTCAGCACGAACACGCAGGCCGGTGCGTTCACCGGTTTCCACCTCGAACTGACGCACCAAGACGGCGACCAGGCGCTGGCGGGGCTGACGGATGCATCTGCCGGCGGGGGTCGCGGCGATGCTGAGCTCGGTGCAGCTGTGCACTGAGGCGCAGGCGCAGGCCGACGCGTGCCCGGCGGGGAGCGAAGTAGGCAAAGCGACCGCGATTGCGGGGCTCGGTTCGGAACCGATCGTCCAGGAAGGCGGGCGTGTGTTCATCACGGGTCCGTACGGGGGCGCGCCGTTCGGGTTGAGATCGTGACGCCGGCGAAGGCGGGCCCGTTCGATCTCGGGTTCGTGACGGTCCGCTCGAGGCTGTTCATCGACCCGCACGACGCGTCGGTGACGATCGTCTCCGACCCGCTTGCCGACGCAGATCCGGGGGATCCCGCTGCAGCTCAAACGAGTCCTCGTCGACGTCGACCGGCCGAACTTCCAGTTCAACGGCACCAACTGCGACCCCTCGGCGATCACCGGCACGATCGCCGGTGATGAAGGCGCCGCAGTCCCGGTCTCCGACCGCTACCAGGTCGGCGGCTGCGAAAGCCTGCCGTTCGCGCCGAAGCTGACTGCTTCGGTGACCGGGAAAGGCAGCCGGGTCGACGGGACCGCTTTCACGGTCAAGCTCGAATCGGCAGGGCTCGGGCAGGCCAACATCCACAAGGTGCTGCTACAGCTCCCCAAGACGCTCCCTTCGAGGCTCGAAACCCTCAAGAAAGCCTGCCTCGCCGCAACATTCGAAACCAATCCCGCGACCTGCAGCCCGGAATCTGTGATCGGGACCGCCACGATCCACACCCCCGTCTTGAAAAGCCCCCTAGCAGGACCGGCCTACCTCGTCTCGCACGGCAACGCGGCGTTCCCGGACGTCGAGTTCGTGCTCCAAGGCGAAGGGATCGTCCTGGTCGTCGACGGACAGACGGACATCAAAAATGGGATCACCTACAGCAAGTTCGAAACCGCCCCGGACGCCCCGTTCACCACCTTCGAAACGGCGCTCCCATGCCGGGCCGAAATCGGTGCTGGCCGTCTACAACGCCGCGAACACCGAAGAACCCTACAGCGTCTGCGGTACCCAGCTGACTATGCCGACCACGATCATCAGCCAAGCCAACAAGGTCGATCGAAACCGAAACACCCGTCACCACCACCGGCTGCAACGGGGTCAAGAACAACAAAACCACCAAGCTCTCCCTACACCAGCGATACACCAAAGCCCTCCACGCGTGCCGCACCCACTACAAGCACAACAAGAGCAAGCGCGCTGGCTGCGAACACAAGACGCACGCCGCCTACACCGCCAAAGCGCTAGCAGCCTGCCAGCACAAGAGCAAGCACGCCCGCAAAGGCTGCGAAACCACCGCCCGCCGCACCTACGCCCTGCGCCGCGCGTGATGACCCGCCGACTGCTACACCGCACGCCCCGCGGACGGGGCGCATCTCGCCATTCTCGCTCCGGGCATCTCGCGAGCGTGCTTGCGCTCACAGGCGTCCTGGCGTCGCTTTCCGGCTGCGGCAGCTCCAACTCCTCAAACACGAACAACATACGAGAGGCCACGCCCACCGAAGCCGTCGAAGCCACCAAGAAAGCGGCCGAGGGCGCGAGCTCCGTCACGATCCGCGCGACCAGCCGCCAGACAGGTGGCGGCAGACTCAGCCTCGACCTTCAGCTCACGAGGCAGGGCGGCAAGGGCAAAGTTACGTTCCTCGGAACCGACTTCAAACTCATCCGCGTCGGACAGGCCCTCTACCTCAAAGGCTCAGCTTCCCTATACGAGCAACTCCGGGTAACCAAGCAGATCCCAAACGACGCGTGGGTGAAGCTGCCCGCCCAGAACAGCCTCGCCGCCCTCACCGACCTCGCCGGCGAGACGGCCCGCATCGTCTCCACCAGCGGCACCGTCACGACGGGCGCTACGAAGACGGTCGATGGGCAACCTGCGCTCGAACTGAAAACGGAAGGCAAGCTCTACAAGGGCCGCCTTTACATCAAAACAACGGGACAGCCGTACCCGATCAAGCTCGAAAAGCAGGGACGCGAAACAGCCCAGATCACATTCACCGACTGGGATCAACCCGTGAGCATCGCTGCGCCCACGAACATCACCTCCGCAGCCGGCTAGGAACTACAGCTAGCGCTCGTGGCCGCCACGCGTACCTTTCTCAGGTCGCCTCGGCACTGCTCGTCGCCGCCGGAGGCGCGAGCTGTGCCTCGAGGAGAATTCGCTGCTGCTCGCCGCCGCCGGGATCCAACCCGATCACCCCGCGCCCCCCGCCGCCCCCCTGAGGCGGCCGCGAAGCCGATCGAGCTCGACGCCGACGACGCTGCCGCGCGGGATCTCACTTTCCCGACAGCCTGCCTCGCCGACGCCGCCGAGCCCAACGCTCCTTGCGCGCCTCGGTGGCTAGGGCCAGGCGGGACGCGCCTGCGTGGAGAATGCGTTCGCGTGCGTCGAGCTGTGCGGCGCCGCCGTTATTCGGAGAGCTGCCTGCTCGAGACGTCGGCCTGCGACCCGAAGGTTCTCGACATCTTCGACGGCACCCGGCAGATCTCGCTTGTGATCATCGCTCGCCAACTCCTCGGCCGCGTCCACTGAGTTGCGGTGAAGGCCGGCACGGCCGGTCAAGCGCATCCGATCGACAGCAAGCGACGGCGATGCACTCCCGGCGTTAACTGGGCGCGCCCCTCGGGTGCCCTCAAGTCGGCCATCTCGGCCCAGCCCACCGAGGCGCAGCTGGGAGAGGGCCCCGGCCGCGCACGACGGTGGCGTGACGCGACTGAACGGTAACGGTATTATTTCAAAGGCTCCGAAAAGCGCCGCAGGCGCGGCGCGCGGTGGTGGAAAGGGGTGTCAATTGAAACTAGATGTCCGCGGTAAGTCAAGCTTCCGATCGTCGAAAGCTCCAGGGCCCACGGGATGAGGGCGACCAGCGGCCGACGCCCTTCTGGGCGCCCAGCCCCGGGCGAGCGACACGGGATTGTCGTCGACCCCACCGGTGAGCTGTCGACGCTCCTTTCGCAGCAGGGCGATCGCGCCACCGAACTCCGCGAAGGCGCTGACGGCCTACGCGACGTCCGGGCGGCCCCCGGATGGCTCGAGAGCGTCGAAGCGTGGGGGCAGCAAACGGCCCGGATTCTCGACGTGTGGTTTGACCGCGAGGTCGTCACCGAGTTCGTGTTCGCAACGGGCACCGGTGAGAAACAACACGGACTCGCAGAGCGGATCCGTTCCGCCCGGGCCGGTCTGCGCAACGGGACGGAGCTGATCAACGCCCTATACAGCACCCAGCGTGCCTACCGCCAGCCCGCGACCCGTAACCGTCGGCTGCCGCGCGTGGACTCGGAGCTCGGCGAGCCGCGCCAAATAGCGTGATGATCCTGACGGACCCGTTGCGAGCGCGAGCCATCGGCCGTCAGCCCTCGACAGAGGCGGCTCCGTCGACGCTCGGCTCCGCGATCAAGCGAGGACACGAAACGGTGTATTGCGGGCGCGTCCCGCAACACCCCCCCACGGCGAGTTTCGCGCCAAGCCAGAATCCATGTTCGCCGAAGGCGGAGACACGGCTACGCCGGTAACCGTCGTCGTGTCAGTGAGTGCGCCGTGCCCGACCCGTTGAGGCCGCCTGGGAGTCCACCGCCGAGCGATGGCCTGCCGAGTGGGCAATCAGCACACCGCGCTGAACCTGTCCATCCCGGGACCCCCGCGAACACGACACTCGATCAGATAATCGAGACCGCAGCGTCCTTGCTCGCTACCGAGACCGCCAAGGCTCTAGACGTCTGGCGCCACGAATTCGACAGCTGGCGACGCGCCGCTGTCGAATTCGTAAGCGAGAGGTTCGCGCGCCCCGTAGCCGAGGAGTTCCGCCGCTCCGTATCGACGCCCGGACGCGATCGCGCCCGAGGAACGTCGACCGTCGTAGAGCAACGGGCCTTGCAGAACGGCTGCGAGATGCTGAGCACCTTAAGAGACGGGGCCGCCAGCCGCGAGCGTAGCCGCGGCAACGTCGGCCCGGGACCACCACTCTCGCCGTAACACTCTGAGCGGCAACAAACCGGTCGCGCGACGGCAAACGCTGTTGCCGTCGCGGGCGCGGCGCCTTCTGATAAACGCGTCCGACCTGATGAGCATCCGGACGCCGATCGCCGCTCGAGACAGTCGCATCAAACGCGCTCGTCGAGACTAGAGGTATTCCGCGGGAGGTCCGGCTTAGCGGCTGGGTGAAGGCGACAACAGTTTCCGGCATTGAGCGGCGCGCCGTTGTGCCTGCTGCGGCGACTGCCGCCGCGAAGGCCCACGCGAGCAGGCCGCCAAGACCACCGAAATCGCACCGCCTCCGCGCAAACGCGTTCGCCCGATTCGCGTGCGGGAATCGCGGCTCGCCGACGACGGGGGCGAGGACGGGCCCCGCGGTGGCGTCAAATCGGCTCCGCGCCGCTTTGCGCCACGATCCGGCGCTGCGCGCTTGGCTGGTGCGCGGCCCGCCGACCGGTTGAGCTGGGACGCGCGCAGCGGTCTTTGGGTCGCCGGCGTCGCGGCAGCGGCCGCAAGCTGGGGCGAAACGTGCGCAGTAACCCCCGTGCGGGAGATTGTCAAGGTTCTTCCGCAGCCCGCGCTTCCGGCGGCGACGAGCAGTGCTGAAGCGACGGTCAGAAAGGTACGCCCGGCGGCCACGAGCGCTAGCCGGCTGCTGACGTGGCGTGCGTCGGTACGGTGATGCTCACGGGCTCATCCCAGCCGGTGAAAGTGATCTCCGCTGTTTCGCGTCCCTGCTTTTCAAGCTTGATGGGGTAGGGCTGCCCGGTCGTTTTGATATAGAGACGGCCCTTGTAGAGCTTTCCTTCGGTCTTCAGTTCGAGCGCCGGCTGCCCTTCGACGGTCGTGGTGGTGCCCTTCGTGACGGCGCTGGCGGAGATGATGCGTGTGGTCTCGCCGGGGAGACTGATGAGAGCGGCCAGGCTGTTTTGGGCGGGGAGCTTGACCCACCCGCCGTTCGGGATCTGCTTCTTGATCCCGAGTTGCGCGTATAGGGACCGCGGCCCATTGACGTAGAGGGCCTGCCCAACTCGGATCACTTCGAATTCGGTTCCGAGGAGCCTGATCTTGCCCTTGCCGGCCCGTCGGTTCAGCTGCAGATCGAGGCGGAGTCTGCCGCCCCCCGCTTGGCTTGTGCCGTGGATCGCCACGGAGCTCGCGGTGGCTGCCGCCTGCTTGGCGGCTTGAAAAGCTTCGGTAGCCGTCCTTTCTGGGATGCCGTTCGTCTTCGGCGAGCTGGAGCTGCCGCAGCCGGGCAGCGTCGCGAGGACGCCGGCGAGCGCGAGCACGCTCGTGAGATGCGCGGGTCGAAAAACGCGAGACGCGGCGCGCCTGCCGGCGACTCGATGAAAGCGTCGGGGCGCCATCACGAGCGACGCAGAGCGTAGGCGCGCCGTGCGCTGTCTTCGCAGCCTTTGCGGGCATGCTTACTCTTGTGGCTGTGACGGCAGGCAGCGAGAGCTTTTGCCGTATAGGTGGTGTGGGCTTTGCGTTCGCAGCTGGCGCGCTTGTTGTTGCTGTGCTTGTAGCGGGTGCGGCAGCCGTGGAGGGCTTTGACATAGCGCTGGTGCAGGGAGAGCTTGGTGGTTTTGTTGTGCTGGACGCCGGAGCAGCCGGTGGTCGTGACGGCTGTTTCGGTTTCGATCACCTGGTTGGCCTGGCTGATGATCGTGGTCGGCATCGCCAGCTGGGTACCGCAGACGCTGTAGGGTTCTTCGGTGTTCGCGGCGTTGTAGACGGCCAGTACCGATTTCGGCCCGGATGGGAGCACCGTTTCGAACGTGGTGAACGGGGCGTCGGGTGCGGTTTCGAACTTGCTGTAGGTGACCCCGCCTTTGATGTCTGTCTGCCCATCGACGACGAGCACGATCCCTTCGCCCTGGAGCACGAACTCGACGTCGGGGAACGCGGCGTTCCCGTGCGAGACAAGGTAGGCCGGGCCGGACAGCGGGTTCTTCAGCACCGGGGTGTGGATCGTCGCGGTCCCGATCACCGATTCGGGACCGCAGGAGGCGGGGTTGGCTTCGAACGTCGCTGCCAGACACGCTTTTTTCAACGTTTCCAGCCGCGAGGGGAGCACCTTGGGCAGCTGCAGCAGAACCTTGTGGATGTTGGCCTGCCCGAGCCCGGCGGATTCGAGCTTGACCGTGAAGGTCGCGCCGTCGACGCGGCTGCCTTTCCCGGTCACCGACGCGGTCAGCTTCGGCGCGAACGGGAGGCTTTCGCAGCCGCCGACCTGGTAGCGGTCAGAGACCGGGACCGCCGCGCCTTCATCGCCTGAGATCGTGCCGGTGATCACGGAGGGGTCGCAGCTGGTGCCGTTGAACTGGAAGCCGGGCCGGTCGACGTCGACCAGGACCCGTTTGAGCTGGAGCGGGATCCCGCGGATCTGCGTCGGCAACGGGTCGGAGACGATCGTGACCGACGCATCGTGGGGGTCGATGAACAGCTTGCTCCGGACCGTCACGAACCCGAGATCGAACGGGCCCGCCTTCGCCGGCGTCACGATCTCCAACCCGAACGGCGCCCCACCGTACGGACCGGTGATGAACACACGGCCGCCTTCCTGCACGACCGGGTCAGAGCCGAGCCCGGCGATCGCCGTCGCCTTCCCGACTTCGCTTCCCGCCGGGCACGCATCCGCGGCAGCCTGCGCGCCCGAGCACAGTTCAACGCTCGAGAGCATCGCCGCCACCCCGGCAGGCAAGTGCATCGAGAGCCCCGACAGCGCCTGATCCCCATCCCGATGCGCCAGTTCCAGATGGAACCCCGTGAAGGCGCCCGCCTGCTGGGACGTGCTGAACGCGCGGAACGCGGGCGCGAACGCCAACGCGCCAGCCGGACACGCAGAGCCGCCGATTCCTTCGGTGACTCCGAAGTCTTCCGCCGGGCTCTGGACCGAGACCGGGCCGGCCCCCGACCACGGCGCGAATTCCCCATCCGCCTGATAGGCACCGCACCTCGCGGGCGTCGACACCGACGCCCCAGGGCCACCGAACAGATCGACTTTCAGATCTTCGAACGGCACCTGCGGCGCATCCCGGAACGTCGTCGCCACTCGCAGCGTGTGTTCGTTCAGGACGCCTTCGCCGGCAAGCTTGACCAGCACCCCCGACACGGGATCCTTCGCGACGAGATACACCGCTACCAGGCTGTTGAACGGGTTCTGGCCCGGTTCCCCGTTCGGCGCCGGATCAGCCAAGTACAACGCGCCTTCCAGTTCGTTCGGTAGCAACGGCGTCCTGACGTGCACGGTCGCGAGCTTCGCGGCATCCGGACATTCCGCTTCCGCGGCACTGAACAGCTGCATCCGCGACGAGGAATCGAAGCCTTCAAACCCGGCTTGCGCCTCGCTACAACCCACCAGGCCGTTGGCGGCCGACGGTGAGAGCTCTAGGCCCGCCGGCAACGTGATCGTCGTATCGCGCAGATCCGCCTCCGCCAAGCCACCGGCTTCCAACGTCGTCTGCTGCGGCACGTGCACATCCACGCTCAGCCCGCTCGGAGTCGAGGCAACGTGTTCTTCGGGCACCACGTCAACCGACGGCGAAAACGGCAACTGATCACAGCCCGTGAAGCCGAGCGGTTCGCCACTGTCGCTTCGCCAGTCATAGGACGTGTCCGCGAACAGGCCGGGTTCCGCCCAGGAATCCGCGTCCAACCCGAACGCCACCGGTTCCGCGGCCGGATCAGCAGCGCACGAGGACGGCAGCCTCAAGAACGGCTGTTCCTGCAGACCCTGATTCGATTCAGGACACGTCTTCCCGACTTGAACGTGGAAGAACCCGCCTGACACGCATTCCCAGCCTCTTGCGTTGTTATGCCGCGGGTCGCCCGGCACGCCCCAGATCGTCACCTGGCTGAACAAGAGCCCCGCCGTCTCGGTCGCGTTCTTGACCGTCACGTCCACCCCATAATCGCGACCAGTACGAACCGACGTGTCAAGCACGATCGGGACTTTGCCGCCGACCTCGAACCCGAACCGGGCCGGCTCCCCTTGGGCAGGGACGAGGTTGAACACCGGCACGGTGACCGTGAACACTTTCGCGTACAAGGGTTCATCTGCGGTGGCCGTCGCGACACCGATCGCGGATCCCGGCTGGCAGAGGTCGGCTTCCTTGACGATGGCGAAGAAGTTGGCCATCGTACACTGAGAGGCCGCGCTCGTATTGCCGACGATCCCGGCCGGCAGATGAAAATGGAGATCCTTCGGCAGGTGGATCGGTTGCCGAGGTTCGGCAGTTTGGTTGAAGGCGAGCGTTGTCGTGAGGCCGAACGGGTGAGCGCCGGCCTTCATCGCCGGTGAGCCGTCCGCGTCGAACGGCTGCACTTCGAAGCGCTCGAGGCCGAACTGGGGCGCGGTTTCGCCGAGCGGTATTGCCACTGACGCAGACGTACTGCCACCGCCACCGCCCGAGACGGTGGCCGTACCGTAGTCGGTCAGCGTGGTGCCGCTCGGCTGTTCGGGTCTCACCTTCACCGTGATGGTGAACGGTTCATAGGGGTTTACGGTCCCCGTGAACGCGCACTGCATACTGGTGAGCGAGCAGCTCGCGGGAGCCTGTGCCTTTGCGAAACCAGCGATGGAGGTCACTGTCTCGCCCGCCGGAAGCGCGACGCTCGCGACTACCGGTGAACTGCTTCCGTTGATCGCGGTATCGCCGAGATTGCTGGCGTGGACAACTAGCGTGCCTTCGCCGCCTGGGGGAAGGTTCGTGGGGCTCGTTTCTGAGCTGAGCCGCCACCACGGCGCCTCCGCGTAGGCGGCTGTGCTTCGGACCGCGGCTAGCCCGGCAACTGCGACAGCTAGCGCCAGCACAGTGGCTAAGGCCGTGCGTACGTTCGGAATCATCGCGCGCGAGACTTTCGCGACCGGCGTGTGGGAGGTCACGGTTTCCTCCCCTCGGCACGCCGGCGTCGTGCTGCGTCGGTGGTGGCCCCTGGGCCCCGCGAGCTCGTCTTGGAGCGCTTGGCTGGCGGGCCGTAACGTTTGCGCGCGGTTCGTTCGCAGCCGATGCGCTTCTTGCCGGAGTGTTTGTAGCGTTTCCGGCACGTCGCGAGGGCTAGTTTCAGCCGCATCGCCTTCGTGAGGGGCTTGGCGGTCGCAAGCTTACTCGCCGTTTCGCTCTTGACACCAAGCTGTGGCACTGGGACGGACGGATTGCCGGCGCCGACGAAGGTCTCGCTGCCACCGGCGGCGCTTTCAGGCGCGAGGGGAGGAAGCGCTGGACGGCAGCTTTGGGTTTCGTCACAGCCGCCGGGAGGCGGCGCGGGCGCCGTCTGGCAGGGTGACGCCGGGGCGCAAGAGCGTGCGTCATACATGTCGAATGCGGTGTCGGTGTCTTGGGGAAGCAGGTTTGCCTCCGTCACGAAGAAGACGTCGTCTCCTGAGGGAGTCGCTTCTACGAATGCCGATTCGCGGTCGGAGGTGCCCGAGGACAGCAGCGCCACGCAGCCGCCGGACGCGCTCGTGCATTCTCCGATGCCGGATGGCTCGTACTCGTAGACATTGGCTTTGTGGTTCTTAGCGTCGGGGACGAGTTCGTCCGGGCTGTTGAAGAACAGCCGGCCTTCGTCATTGAGGTAGCGCGATTGGAACAGCGCGCTAGTCAGCGACTGCGCCGTCCAGCCGGGGATGTTGCCTCCGAGCCAGTGTTCCCGGCCGGGTTCAGCCCACACTCTTCGTCTGTCGATGAGCAGTCCGAGCCCTTCGCCGGATTCGTTTTGGTCGAACACTCCGGCAGGGCGTGAGCCTGTCGGGTTGCACGACACACACGTGAGGCTCGCCGAGCCGGCGTCGTACAGGTAGACCTCCTCGTCGCGGGCGCCTTTGGCCGCCGGGTTCATGTCGACGTTGTCATAGCCGGTTAGGCTCGCTTCGCTCATGAAGGCCAGGTAGCGCCCGTTCGGCGAGAGCCGTGCAGTCACAAAGGCCGGGTCGCCGAGACTGTTGCCTTCCCACTCAGGACTGTCGCCGGCGGACAGCGTGGCGATAAACGTCGTCCGCCAATCGCTGCCTTCTTGGCTTAGCTCGTAGAGATTGTCTTGGCCCGCGACCGGCCCGCTCCCTGACCCGCTCGGGTCGCGTGTCAGGATCCCGTGCGCGACTACAGCGAGAGTCGACCCGGACGCGTCGACTCCGAGGACCGTGCCCTGCAAGGCGGCATGTTCCCCTTCGACAGCATCAACTGTCAGGTCCTTGAGATGGCAAGCTAGTCCGGTTTGCGTTTCGAGGACTTCGCACTCGTACAGGTCGGGCTTGCCGGCTCCTTGCCCGGGTTCGGCCGTCGAGTCGGGCGTGAGTTTTTGCCGGTCGGTGAAGAAGACGCGCGAGTCTTCGGGATCGGCCCCCTGGAACAGTGCCGAGCCTTTGCTGGGTTCGGCGACGCCTTGTGCCGCGTCGAGCTGGAGCGTCTTACCGTTTGTCGTGTCGCGCAGGTAGAGGTGCCCACCCCGCGTACTCAGGTCTTCACGATTTGTCCACACGACGCGGCTGCCGTCACTCGAGATCGCGTCCGTGACGACCCGTCCCTGGAACCCGAGTTCCGGTTCGTGCGCAGGAGCACCTTCGGGGAGTGCACTGACGAAGGCCAAATTGCCTTCGTTCCACTCGTAGAGCCCCGGGTAGGACCCCGGCCCGGCGAGCGCGACACCCGATTTCAACACGATATGTCTCAGGTCCGGCGAAGCGGAGACGAACTGGATGCGACCACCAAACGAGGTTGCGGGAGCGGTGTTCGCTTCTGTGAGCAGCGGCGTGAATACCCCGGTCGTGTTGTCGCGCACATACGGAGTCGCTTGCGTCACGCCGGGCGCAAGCGGCGGATCCGGTTCGCCTCCCGCCGGTTCATCGAGTGCCACCGACAGCTCGGGGGTGAAGTACTGGTACTCAGGGGCTTGGCCGGCTGTTATCCCCTTGGCCTTGCTGCTCGGGGTCGCGATGTCCTGGCTGCTCCAGCTGGCGGGGCCGCGAGTTGCGATGACCTGTTGCATTTCCGGTGAGCGGTTGCCTTGGACGTTTCCTCCCAATGCGCCGTCGACGACGTATGTGAGCTTGTTGCCGTCTTCGGAGGCGCGGATGATTCCGCCTTCGCGGGTGAGCGCTTCGACTGGGGCGCCTTCCTTGTCGGGTGGGGTGACGAGCTCCCACGCGCGGTTGTCGGGAAGCGCGACGGGCTGGACGGGCTTGGGGGTGGTGATCGAGTGTTCGATGCCTTCTGCGGTGCCGAGGCTGTTGATCGCGATGATGCGGTAGTGGTAGGTGGTGTCGGGAGCGAGTTCGGTCAGGTTGAGCGTCTTGGTGGCCAGAGTTTCGCCGGAGCCGATGTCTTCGCCTGGGGCGGCAGGGTTATCGGTGCAGCTGGCGGGGCTGGTGGAGCAGGTGGCGGTGCCGTATTGGAAGTAGTAGGTGGTGTCGTGCCCGAGCGGATTGATTGCGGCGCCGAGCGTCGCGGTCGTCGGGGTGACGTCGCTGGCGTAGCTGGTCGTCAGCGCGGGCGGGATGGTGGTAAAGGTTTGGTCGGGGCTGGTCGTCTCGCCGGCGCTGTTGGTGGCGATGATCCGGTAGTGGTAGGTCACGCCGAGCTTCAGGCTGGTGAGGGCGGCGGTGACGGGGACCGGTTTGCCGCCGTTCCCGAGCGAAGCACCACCCACAGGCGTTTCGGTGCCGTAGCTTTCGGTTTCGCCGTATTCGATGTGGTAGCGCGTTTCGAGCTCGTCCGGGTTGACTTCAGCGTTCAGCGCGCCGGTTTCGTGGCCGATCCCGGTCGTCGGCTTGCTCGTGATCCGCGGTGGCCCCGAGGTCGTGAACGATTGGTCGGTGCCTTCGGTGATGCCGAAGCTGTTGGTCGCGACCAGCCGGTAGTGATAGACCGTGTTGGCTGTCAGGCCGGTCAGGTCGGCTTTTGCCGCCATTGGGCTCGTGCCGGTGCCGGAGTCTTCGGTAAGGGTTTCGTTGCCGTAGCTGGTGGTTCTGCCCCACTGGAAGAGGTAATGGGCGTCGACGCCGTTCGGCGACAGCGTCCCGTTCAACATCACGCTCGTGGGCTGCAGGTCGCTGACCGTGCCGGTGGAGAGCCCTTCGACAGCGGTCGGGGTCTGGAATTCTTTGGTGGCGCCGTAGCTGGTGCCGTTTTCGTTTTCGGCGGCCAGCCGGTAGTAGTAACTGGTACCGGCGCGCAGTTCGCTCGCGGTGACCGACGGCTTTTCTTCGCCGCCAGCGAACGGGGTCAGAGGGGTGCTCGAGCCGAGCGCCTTGGTGGTCCCGTATTCGAAGAAGTAGTGGCCCGGTTTGCTCTCGCCGTTGAGTGTCCCTGGCAGCACCGCGGTCGTCCTGGCCAGTTTCGTAGCTTTCCCGGTCGCCACGTCTGGGACAGCTACACCCGGGCCGAAGATGTCGACCTTCCCGAGTAGACCGTCGGCGGCATAAGCGTTCCCGGTGCCCGAGACCGCGACGCCCCTTGGTTCGTCGAACTGGACCTGCGGGTCTGAGGTGATCTGGCCGACCCATTCCCCGGCCGGGTTCAGCTCAGAGATGACCTGGCGTTCGGCCTCGGCGACCAGCAGATCCCCGCTCGTCGGGTCGACCGCCACGGCTGTGACGTTGCCTTCTTCTTCTTCAGGTCCGGCGAACGTGCCTTCCGGGCCTTTCCCGGTCAGCTTGCCTTCCAGCACCCCCGCCGGCGAGTACTTGAACACCGCGCCCTTCAAGCTGTCCGCAACGAACACCTTCCCCGAGCTCGGGTCGATCGCGACCCCGTTCGGTTCTTCCATCTTCCCCTTCGAGAGCACCCGCACCAACGTGCCTTCGGCGCCTTCTTCCGGACCAGCGCCCTTCGGCTTGAACACGTCGACCACGCCCTCAGACAGTTGAGGGTCTTCGCTATCGACCACGTAGACGTCCCCCGCGGACGCGCTTTTCGAATTGTCGACCGCGAGCCCCGTCACTTCCCCAAAACCTTTGCCCGGCAGCGCCGCCCCGGCCCATTCCCCGACCTGTTCGTATTCCCCGGCGCCGTTCGCCTTGAACACCCGCAGCCCATCTTCGTAGGACTCAGCGACGAACACCAGCGCCGCCGCTTCATCAACCGCGACGCCTACCGGCGAGAGTTCCCCTTCCCCGAACCGGGTCACGTATTTGCCGGACGCATCGAACACGTCCACATATCCCGTCAACGCATCCCCAACGAACACATCACCAGAGGACCGATCAACCGTGACCGCCGCCGGTTCGCCCAACGCTTCACCACCAGCCCCCGAGACAGCCGACAAAAACGAACGCCCAACAGCCCCAGACGCCAAGGCCGGCACCAACAAGCAGCAACCGACGAGCCACACCACCACGACCGGCCAAACACGAGCCCAGCGGCCCGCGAAGCCAACCCGGCTGGCATTCCCTAAACGGTCCCCGTCGGCCCTACCCATCACGATCCTTTCTCTCCTGAGGACTATTTTCCTAGAGCGCAGTGCGCGGGACCAAACCGACCGGCCCCGCGCACCACAACACCAGGACTCACCTCCAGCTAACAATTAGCCCTTGATCTCGCCCGGTTCCGCTGGCGTGTTCACATTCGTGAT